>NZ_WNXZ01000009.1 GCF_009733845.1 Pseudactinotalea terrae | reverse complement strand
ACCCACGGTGACCCGGCGCATCGGCCACGCCAGACCGCAGGAGGAGACCGCCGCCCGCACCCGCTCACGTGCCTCGCCGAGCGAGGTGTCCGGCAGCCCCACGATCCGGAACGACGGCAGCCCCGACGCCAGCTGTGCCTCCACCTCCACCACGTTGCCCTCGAGCCCGACCAGCGACACCCCGAAGGTGCGACCCAGACCCATCACCCCACCCCCGGCACGTGCTCGATCAACGGCGGCTCCCCACGGCGCTGCAGGATCGCCACCACATCGATCCGCATCCCCGAGGCATGCACCTCGTGCGCCTCCAGCCACGAGCCGGCCAACCGCCGCAACCGGGCGAGCTTCGCCCGGGTGATCGACTCGGCCGGATGACCGAACGCCGTCGACGTCCTCGTCTTGACCTCGACGAAAGCGAGCTCGTCGCCATCGAGCGCCACGATGTCGAGCTCACCCACCGGGCACCGCCAGTTCGCGTCGAGGATCTCCATCCCATTGCGCTCCAGCCAGCTCCGCGCGAGCTCCTCCCCCGTGCGACCCACCCTGTCCTTCGCAGCCATGCGACCACCTCCACCCGGAACCATCGCGAACCCCACCCCACCCGCGCTCGGGACCGGCAGGGGTGCTGTGGACGACGGCGCATCTGCGCGCACCTGTGGACAACCTGCCCGTGCGCACGTCACGCACCGGCACCCGGGGGTTGGCCCCCAACGATTCCCACCCAATTGGCCGCCACGGCCGTGGGTTCGTTGCGTCGTGGCACGACCCCGACAGCCCTATCACCGAGCTGCAGGAGCTCGCGCACACGGCGCTCAGCGCTGTCGACGACGTCGACGAGGCGATCGTCGATGCCATGTCGGTCGACAGCGGCCACGCGAACGCCGAGCGGGCGGCGATCCGGCGAGTCGCCGAAGCCGTCGCCAAGGGCGAAGCGCCGAAGGTCGGCAAGCTGCCATCGCTCGACGAGCGAAGATCCTCGCCGCAGGCGTCGTGGAGGCCAAGCTCGCGGTCGCCCGGAAGGCTCGCGCGGCCTACGAGACCGCCCACGGACCCGCCGTGGCGAGCTGGCTCGACACCGAGGAGTCCAAGCTCCCCGAGCGTCACGACAAGGCGGTGACGGCCGTTGCGGCCGCCCAGCGCGAGATCTCAGCGATGGTCACCGTCGCGGCGGCGCTGCGCAATCGCAAGGCAGCCCAGGGAGTACGGCTCGAGGATGAGGTAGCGGTCGGTCAGTCGCTCCCGGAGTCGCTGCAGCGCGCGCTCGACGAGCTCGAGATCCATCGCGACCGCCTCACCGGTGCCAATCTCGGACGTCCCGCGATCACCCGTGGGGCGTCCTACAGCGCCCGCGCTGAGATGTTTGAGGCCGCGCGGGCGGATGCCCGCATGGGTCTGCCATCGACGATCTCCGCCGAGCTGTACTACACCGAGCGCGCCGACGAGGTGCCGTTCTCGCCCACGGACTACACGCGGGGATGGACCATGCCCGAAGAGCGTTTCCTCAACGCGGCGCTGCCGCCCGGTAGCGGCCGCCCCGAATGGCCGGCCTGGGTTCGGCACCGTGAGTCCATCGCCGCGCCGCCGGCGGAAGCGTCATGACCACCAGGGCACCCGCCGCGCCCAAGGGGCTCGCGGCGGGAGGGCGGCGCTGTGGCGGGCCGTACTCACGGACTACGAGCTCGACGAGCATGAGCGGCTGGTGCTCATCGAGGCGCGCCGGGTGACCGACCGGCTCGACCAACTCGCCGAAGCGGCGCAGAACGCGTCACTGACTGTCGCCAACGCCCGCGGTGACCAGGTCGCGCAACCGTTGTTCGTGGAGGCGCGCCAGCAGGGCATCACGCTCATCCGGCTGCCGGCGAGCCTGCGGTTGCCGTCCGGCGATGAGGGCGACCTCAGCCAACCACCGCGCCGCGGCGGCGCCCGCGGCAGCTATGGCATCCGCGGGGCGGTGGGATCGTGACCGCGCTGCCACTGCTCCGCTATCTGCCCGAGCCGGTCGAGGCGTTGACGCTGCCGACGCTGCTCGCGTGGGCAGACGCTCACCCGGCCGGGCCGTTGCGGGTGGCGGCCGAGGAGATCGTGTTCGCGTGGTGGCAGCAGAAGCTCGCCGGCCACAGGACGGTGCCTGCCAACGCGGCCAAGGCGTGGGCAGACGTCCAATCCGAGTTACTTGAGGGGTACTGATACGCGCACGCCGAGCCGCCCTGCCCGAGACGCTGCTTCCGCTGCCACGCAGCTGACCGAGGAGACAGCAGCGGCGTGGGCGGCCTCCCACCCTGCCGAGCTCCGCCCCGACGCCGAGCGTGAGATCCGACTCGCGTTGGTCACCGGCGAGTTCAACCCCGAATGGCTACGCCGTAGTGTCGACCTCGACACGCTCGGCCGTGCAGAGGGGTGGTGGTGAAGCCGCCACGTACTAGACAGTGCTCTGCACGATCCCCATCGCCACAAGAGCGATCACGACAACCAGGAGAAGGCCGAGCACGCTGCGCACAGCGGGGCGCTGGTGGCTCCACCAGGTGTCTCTGTCGTCCATGCCCGGATGGTAAGCCTGAGCGGCACTAGAAGGGGTCGATCGCCGTAACACCGTTGTCAGAGACATGCTCAGTCCACCGTGACCCGTCCCAGTAGCGATGCTGATGTCGTCCCATCGGATCGGCTGACCACTGCGGAGGAGTTTGGGGCGGCGGCGGCGTCCTGGGGGGCGATGTAGTGACTTGCGCCGGTGCGGGCTTCGCCTTTGCTCTCGCTGCACCATCGGCGATCCTGGCGCGCTGCCGGTCGAGATCGGCGACCAGGCCGTCGATCTCAGCCTTCTGCGCATCCAGCGGACGCATCATCTTGGCTTGCTTCTCAGCGATCGCACGCCCGGCAGCAGCGCGGCTCCGGGCCATCGCGCCACGAGCCTTGCTGCCCATGAACGCGCCAACCACCTGGCCAGACCCGGAGTTCCGCTGCCTCGCGGCACTCGCCTCAGCTCGGATTTCTCGCTGCCGCTCGTTGATCTGCCGCTTGAGTTCGCGAAGATCCCGGATCGCGTTGGCCAGGACTCGGCGTGCCTCAGACGGATCCCCCGTGGCGGTTAACCGCTCCGCCTCTCGTCTCGCCGCCTTCGCCGTGCTCGCTGCATCGCTCCCCATGGCGGCACCCTAGCGACCTGAAGGTCGTCGACGTCGCTCGAGCGCGCCCGCCCACACCCACGCGACGTCCTCAGCGCCGTGCTCGTCGACGTATCGCACGTGGCCGGCCACTGGTGTGTACGCCGTCGCGACACCTTCCAGCCGCACCCAGCCGTGGCGCGCGCGCACGATCCACACGCGCACCGGCACGGGTGGCTCGAGCGGCCGCACGGGCTGCCCGATTGCCGACGGCGGCAGCGAGATGGCTCGCGAGTGCATCGGCACCTTGTCTGAATTGCGTCCCTCGCCCGTCACCCACCTAGTCGAACAGATGTGCGCCGATGCGTGGAGCGATCGAGGCGCAGGAGCGATGTCGGTGGTACGGGAGAAGATCCACTCACGACGAAACTGAGCGACACACCGTGCGACACGCTGACGAGATCCGAACGAATGCACGAGTATCGGTTCACAGGCAACGAAGGGACGATCATGGTCACTATCGAACGACTCACCGAATCTGAGGCAGAATCCCGGCGGGCTGAGATTCTCGACAGTGTCCAGATGTCAGCGGACGACCTGCTTGGCCGGGCTGCTCGCTACGAGCTCGACGCAGACACGCGTGCACTCGCGCTGGAGTACGAGAGGTTGACCTTCCTGCTCACCGGCGCGTGACCGCGACTCTCGAGGAAGCGGCACAGAGGTTCGCGACCGAGCTCACGGCGACCGTGCAAGGTGCACTCGGCCAAGGATGCTCACCGTTTCGCGTCCAGCAGGTACGTAGCAACCTGACGGTGTCGCAACAACCTGACCGCGGCCTCTCGCTCTGCTGCGACGGCCAGCCCTGGCTAACACTGGAGGCCGTGTACTACTGCGAATGGAACAGCACGCGGCAGTATCTGCGCATCAGGCGCTCCAAGATTCGACTGCTCTACGGTGAGAACCCTCGACCGCTTGTCCGGTACGACTACGAGCCGGAAAACCACCTTCGTCGGCTGCCCGCCGCACATGTCCAGATTCACGAGAGCGCGACGGGAGACATGGGAGCACTGCAGTACGAGGCGGGCGATGCGTCCCGGCGCGCACGACGGCGTAAGCAGGAGTTCGATCGTGGGGCTGTGCCACGCCAAGACGACATCCACTTCCCGGTGGGCGGAGACAGGTTCCGCCCAATCCTGGAGGACGTACTCCAGATGCTGATCGAGGAGTACGGCATCGACCGGGAAGATGGCTGGGAACGGGTGTTGGCGGATTCCCGTGAGGCTTGGCGGCTCGGACAGATCGCTGCCGCGGCGTACGACGGACCCGACGTCGCAGCTCGCGCCTTGCGGGAGCAAGGATACGAAGTGAATCCACCGGCTGCTGGTGATCCGCCACGGCGCCAGGATGCGTTGCGATACCCGTAATCGGCAGTGGAGCGTCCGATGCGGTACGCCGCCCGCTCGGGCAGGATACTGCGATGGACGACAGCCCGATCGAGACCCACGTACTACGCGCCCTGCGTTACCTGCGACAGATCAATAACGGTGGGGAGAGGCTGCCAGCGGAGTTTCTAGACCTCTTCGCCAGCACTCCATCACCCCGCGCAGCGCGCGAAGTCGACATGAACAGTCTCGAGTACTTCCGCTCCATGGGCCGCTGGGTAAGGACCGAGCCTGGCGAGGGAGTGTCGAACTACCTATGGCAGCTCGGGCTGGTGAAACGCCTCAAGGGCGGACTGGTCATCACGCGTTACGGCAGGGCACTGCTCGCTGATCCCGACACTGTAGATCAGTGGAGCGAAGCACAGCCGGACACCGTCACAGTGCTCGCACCAGACGATCCGATGGCGACCGTGACCGTCACTGCCGCGGTGGCGGCCGCCCGCGAAGGCATGCTCTTCGATCCGTTCTTCAAGCACGACATGCTCAACTGGCTCGCTACATCCACGTCGATCACTCGCGTATTGCTTCGGACCGCGCGACCGGGGCGCGAGCGCAAAGAGCAGCAACAACTGTTACCCCATTACCTCGGCGCAGCCCTAGCTGCGAATCCGGACCGGCAGATTGAAGTTCGTATCTGCGATGACGACGCACTTCACGATCGCGGCGCGATTGATGCCGCCGGCTTGGTGACGCTACTTGGAACTTCCTTGACGGGGGTTGGGCGGCATCTCAGCGTCGTGGTCCCGCTCCCCCAGAGGGCGTCTGCTGCCCTGGCGGAGCAGATCGAGAGCCTCTGGAGTGAGGCGGCAACGGTTGAGCCACTCTCCGGAATCAGGCACGACCTAGTGGCTGCCGACGAACCGCCTACCACGGCGAACTCGCAGCCCGGAGAGGACGCCGACACGTCCGACGCCTAGGGATGTTTCAGGTGTCGGCCGAAGGCACGCGCTATGCGGACCGGTCCGACGGCGAGGAGCTGGGGGAGGGTCCACCCCCAGGGCACGACATGGCGGCGAGCAGCAGCGCGAGCGAGCGAGCGAGCGAGCGCAGCAGCCGAGCACGTGTCGCGTGCACGGCGTGTCGTGGCGTAGACGTTAATACCCACGGTGACCCGGCGCATCGGCCACGCCAGACCGCAGGAGGAGACCGCCGCCCGCACCCGCTCACGTGCCTCGCCGAGCGAGGTGTCCGGCAGCCCCACGATCCGGAACGACGGCAGCCCCGACGCCAGCTGTGCCTCCACCTCCACCACGTTGCCCTCGAGCCCGACCAGCGACACCCCGAAGGTGCGACCCAGACCCATCACCCCACCCCCGGCACGTGCTCGATCAACGGCGGCTCCCCACGGCGCTGCAGGATCGCCACCACATCGATCCGCATCCCCGAGGCATGCACCTCGTGCGCCTCCAGCCACGAGCCGGCCAACCGCCGCAACCGGGCGAGCTTCGCCCGGGTGATCGACTCGGCCGGATGACCGAACGCCGTCGACGTCCTCGTCTTGACCTCGACGAAAGCGAGCTCGTCGCCATCGAGCGCCACGATGTCGAGCTCACCCACCGGGCACCGCCAGTTCGCGTCGAGGATCTCCATCCCATTGCGCTCCAGCCAGCTCCGCGCGAGCTCCTCCCCCGTGCGACCCACCCTGTCCTTCGCAGCCATGCGACCACCTCCACCCGGAACCATCGCGAACCCCACCCCACCCGCGCTCGGGACCGGCAGGGGTGCTGTGGACGACGGCGCATCTGCGCGCACCTGTGGATAGGGACACGCTGCACGCTTGTCCCGCGCCGCTCGGCGTTGCGAAAGCGACCACGCGTCGGCCCGCGCAACGGCACCAGTCACTCCCCGTGGCGGAATCGACCACAGGTGGGCTTCCGCAACGGCGCCAGCACGTGCGGGTCTCCGCCGGCCGCGGCATGCCGACGGCTTGGGGGTTGTCCCCCGCCGATCTCGGCGGACCCCCGCATGGCGGGCGAGGACTCCCCCTCGTAGCGTCGAAGCATGACGTCGACAGCGCTCTCACAGGACCGGGACGTGGCCCCGCCGCCGCATGCCCCGTCCAAGCTCGGGGTCCCTCTGGCTGCCGTCGTCGCGCTCGTCGCACTGGCGCTCCCGCGGGTGATCGCGCACGACTTGAGCGCCGTCGCTCCCGGTTCCCCGGCGAACAGCGTGCTCTCGCTCGGCCCGCTGGTCGTCTGGGTCGTCGTCGCCGTGCTCGCCTCGCGCCGCGCGTTCAGCACGCTCGTGGCCACCGGGGTCGGTTACGGCCTGGTGGTGGGCACCGTGCACAACCTCGCCTGGTCGACGACCTGGGCGGGGTCACCGCCTCGGCTCGCGGGCAGCCTCGCGGGCGCCTGGTCCCCCGCCACCGAGGAGATCCTCCTGCGTGGTGCGTCCGGTCTCAGCAGCCTGGCCACGGGCGCCGTGATCGGCATCGTGGCCGGCGCGATCGCGTGGGCGATCCAGGAGGTGGCACGCCGCAACGGCGCCCACCTGCCGCTGCGCTGAGCTACTGCGGCATCTCCAGCTCGGCCTTGGCGAGCTCCTCGACGTTGACATCCTTGAACGTCACGACGCGCACGGTCTTGACGAAACGGGCGGACCGGTACACGTCCCACACCCACGCATCGTTCAGCGTCAGCTCGAAGAACACCTCGCCACCGGCCGAACGCACCTGCAGGTCCACCTGGTTCGCCAGGTAGAAGCGTCGCTCGGTCTCCACCACGTAGGAGAACAGCCCGACGACGTCCCGATACTCCCGATAGAGGGCGAGCTCGGCGTCGGTCTCGTAGTTCTCGAGGTCCTCAGCACTCACAGGACCATCATGCCCCTTCCGCCCCGACCGCGGCTCCGCCGTCGAGATCGAGCTCGAAGGCCTCGGTGAGGTAGTCCTCGGACTGCGGCAGCGACCAGCTCCTGCGGTGCAGCTCGCAGGGCCCGAGCTCACGCAACGCGGCGGCGTGCTCGGGAGCGGAGTAGCCCTTGTTGCCCGCCCAGCCGTACGCGGGCTGCTGCTGGTCCAGCTCGATCATCATCGCGTCGCGCTCGGTCTTGGCCAGCACGCTGGCCGCGGCGATCGCCGTCACGGTGAGGTCGCCCTTGATCCGCGTGATCACGGGCAACGAGGGCGCGAGAACCGGGAGCGGGGGCAGGTGCGGCGGGTGGGTCAGCCAGTCGTGGTTGCCGTCGAGCACGACGACGTCCGGTAGCACTCCGGCCGCGCTCACGGCCGTGAGCGCGCGGGTCCCCGCCATCCGGAGCGCGGCGATGATCCCGTAGCGGTCGATCTCCTCGGGTGAGGAGTGCCCGACGGCGCTCGCCACCGCCCAGCGCCTGATCGGCCCGCAGAGCCGCTCCCGGGCAGCCGGCCGGAGAAGCTTCGAGTCCCGCAGCCGCGCGGGGGTGCGCCCGGTGGTCTCGTCGACCACCACGACCCCGACGCTGACCGGGCCCGCGAGCGCACCGCGGCCGACCTCGTCCATGCCCGCGACGAACCGGTGACCGCTCGCGAGCAGCTCGCGCTCCAGCCGACGGGACGGGGGCTTACTAACCAAGGCTCACGAGTCCGGAACGTTGCGGAAGGTGTCGTCGGGCCGCTGGAGCCACGTGATGTGCTCGAACGGCCACAGGATCACGAACACCCTACCCACGACGTTCTCGATTGGCACGAAACCGCCGCTCGGGCCGTCGAGGTGGTACCGCGAGTCGGCCGACTGCGGCCGGTTGTCGCCCATCACCCACAGGTGCCCCTCGGGCACCTCGACGTCGAACGGCTTCTGGCTCGGGACGGCGCCGTCGATCACGTACGGCTCCTCGATGGGCACGCCGTTGACCAGCAACCGGCCGCTGTCGTCGCAGCAGACGACGTGGTCGCCCGGCACGCCGATGACCCGCTTCACGAGGTGCTGCCCCGCGTTCTCGGGCAGCAGCCCCACCCAGGTCAACGCGCGCTCCACCGGGCTGAGCTCAGGAACCGGCTCACCGGCGAGCCACTCACCCGGGTCGAGGAACACGACCACGTCACCGCGCTCGATGTCGAAGGGCCCGGGGGCGAGCTTGTTGACGACGATCCTGTCGCCGACATCCAGGGTCGTCTCCATCGAGACGCTCGGGATGAAGAACGGCTGGATCAGGAAGGTCTTGAGGACGAGCGAGATCGCCAGCGCCGAGACCAGCACGATGACGACCTCACGCAGGAACGCGACGACGGGGTTCCGGCGCTTGGCCGGCCCGTCGTCGCGTTCCTCGGAGCTCTGCTCACCGTCGGTGGGCTCGCGGTCGTCGGAGCTCTCGACGTCGACGTGCTCGACGTCTTCGGCGTCCTCACCGACCGCGCGATCGCTCACCTCAGCTGGCGGGCGTGGTCTCGCGGCGCTCGCGGATCTTGGCGGCCTTGCCGCTGCGACCACGCAGGTAGTACAGCTTGGCGCGCCGCACGGCACCACGGGTCACGACCTCGATGTGGTCGACCGTGGGCGAGTGCAGCGGGAAGGTCCGCTCGACACCCACGCCGAACGACACCTTGCGGATCGTGAAGGTCTCACGCACGCCGTGGCCCGAACGGCCGATCACGACGCCCTGGAACACCTGGATACGGCTGCGGCTACCTTCGATGATGTTCACGCCGACCTTGAGGGTGTCTCCGGCGCGAAACTCCGGGACCTCCCGCAACGAGGCGGCGTCGACAGCGTCCAGCTTCTGCATGATGTGCCTTCCCACGACTGCCACAGGTCACCCGCGAATATCGGGCGGCCGAGCTAGCGGCCGCCGAGTCTGAGGTTTGCTCCGATGCGCGTTCGTGCCGCTCCCCTGTGGCAGAGCTGGCAAGCGCTCGGATGACCGGGCAAGTCTGCCACACGGCCGGACCTGCTCGTGATCGAGACGCTCAGAGCGTGCGGTACATCACGTCGTCGCTCTCGCGCCGGCTGCCGACCGTGAACGTGCGCCCGCCGACCCGCTCGAAGCCGTGCTTGCCGTAGAACCGTCTGGCACGCTCGTTCTGGCCGTTGACGCCGAGCCAGATGCCAGGCAGCCCGCGCTCACGCGCCATCGCCAGCGTGGCTTCCATCAGTGCCGACGCCGCGCCGCTGCGGTGCAGGGCGGCGCGCACGTAGAACTTGCTGAGCTCGGCGGTGGGTCGGGTGGGGACCGCTGCCGCGATCTCGGGGTCGGTCGGCTCCCCCATGATGCTCATGGTGTAGCCGACGACGGCGCCCACCACCTCGGCGACGAGCAGCCACCTGCGCCCGTCCTTGAGATAGCCACGGAACCGTTCGAGCGTCAGGTGCTCCTGCACGTACGCGGCCATGTCCTCCTCGGACATGTCCGGTGGGCACGCGAGGCGGAAGGTCGCGGCTGCCAGCTCGGCGAGCACCTCGGCATCGCCCCTGCGGGCAGCGCGCACGGTCACGGGGTGGGTGGCGAGCAGGTCGGGGCGCACCTGGGCGGTCCGCTCGACCGCACGCTCGCGGCGCCAGCGCGCGATCCGCCCATGGTCGCCTGAGCGCAGGATCTCGGGCACCTCGAGATCGCGCCACGTGGGTGGTTGGGTGTAGCTGGGGTGCTCGAGCAGGCCGTCGGTGCCGTGGGACTCCTCGATCACCGAGGCCGCGTTGCCGAGAACGCCAGGCAGCAGCCGGACGACCGCCTCGATCACCACGAGAGCGGCGACCTCGCCACCGTTGAGCACGTAGTCGCCGATCGAGACCTCCCGCACCTGCACGTCGTGGCGGGCGGCGTAGTGCTCGGTGATCCGGGAGTCGATGCCTTCGTACCGGCCGCAGGCGATCGCGACCTGGCCGCCGTCGGCGAGCACCCCGGCGAGCTCCTCGGCGGTGCGCTGCGTGAACGGTTGCCCGGCCGGGGTGGGGACCAGCAGCACCCGACCGCCCGGGGCGGCTCCGCCGTCTGGACCCGCCTGGAGCACCTCGTCGAGGGCGTCACCCCAGACATCGGGGCGCATGACCATACCGGCGCCACCCCCGAACGGGGTGTCGTCGACCGTGCGGTGGCGATCCGTGGTCCAGTCGCGCAGGTCGTGCACGGCGATGTCGACGATCCCGCGCTGCCGTGCCTTGCCGACCAGCGAGAGCTCGAGCGGCGCGAGGTAGTCCGGGAAGATCGAGACGACGTCGATCCGCGCGCTCACGTCACTCCTCGGCTGCGTCGGCGTCCGCCGCCAGCAGGCCGGCCGGTGGGTCGACGACGACGAACCCGCCCGGGACGTCCACGGTCGGGACGATCGCGGTGACGAACGGGATCAGGGTGCGTGCGCCGTCGGGCTCTCTCAGGAGCAGCACATCGTGCGCAGGCAGGTGCTGGACGCCCGTCACGGTGCCGATCACCGTGCCGTCGGGTCGACGAGCCTCCAGGCCCGCGAGCTGCTCTGGGTACCAGGCGTCCTCTTCGTCCTCCGGATCGGCGAGGAGCACGATCCCGCGAAGGGCTTCCGCTGCGGTGCGGTCGGTGTGCCCGGCGAACCGGGCGTAGGTGGAGCCGCTGTGCTCGACGACGGCGACCAGCTCCAGCGGGCCGGCCTCCCAGGGGTCGGTCGTGAACCGGGCCCCCGGGACGAGCCGGGCAGCAGGGTTGTCGGTGTGCAGCCGGAGCCGCACATCGCCCTTCAGGCCATGGGCCGCGCCGAGCGTGGCCACCCGGACCTGGGCGGGTTCGGTCATCGCGTCAGCGGCGGTCGGTGTCCACGACGTCGACCCGCACCGGACCGGAGCGCGAGAGCGCGTCGATCACGGTGCGGAGCGCGCGTGCGGTACGGCCGTTGCGGCCGATGACGCGCCCGAGGTCGGACGGGTTCACGCGGACCTCCAGCAGCTCGCCACGCCGGAGCGTGCGGGTGCTGACCTCGACGTCGTCGGGGTTGTCCACGATGCCCCGCACGAGGTGCTCGAGCGCGTCAGCCAGCATCAGGCGTTCTCGTCCTCGGCGGGAGCCTCGGCTGCAGCCTCGGTGTCCTCGGCGGGGGCCTCGGCCTCAGCCGGCGCTGCCGCGGCAGCAGCCTCGGCCTTCGCCTCGGCCTCGGCAGCGGCCTTCGCCTCCGAGGCGGCGGCCTTCTTGAGCTCGGCCTCGGCCTCGGCGGCCGCCACGGCGTCAGCGGCAGCGGTCTTGGGCGCAGCGGTCTTGAGGGTGCCCTCGGCGCCGGGCAGACCCTTGAAGGTCTGCCAGTCACCGGTGACCTTGAGGAGCGCGAGGACCTGCTCGGTCGGCTGGGCGCCGACACCGAGCCAGTACTTCGCACGCTCGCCATCGATGTCGATGAGCGAGGGCTCCTCGGTGGGGTGGTACTTGCCGATCTCCTCGATCACTCGACCATCGCGCTTGGTGCGCGAGTCGGCGACGACGACACGGTAGTAGGGCGCATGGGTCTTGCCGAAGCGCTTGAGACGAATCTTGACAGCCACGTTCTGGCTCACTCCTGGGGTTCAGATGGGTTGGGCCCGCGCGCTGCGCCGGTTGGGACTCGGCGGCTGCAGGGCCCGGTGGACACGCTGGCACCGGTGAGAGGGCCGGGACGAGCGGGTTCAGCGGGCCATTCTGCCACGAGGTGGCCGTGCGGGACGACACGGCGGGACCCGCTGGAAGGTGGTGTGCGCCTCAGCGGCCGAACATCTTGTCGAAGCCGGCGGGAAGCTGCAGCGAGCTGGGGTCGATCTGGTCGGCATCCTGCTGCAGCCCGAACGCCGAGCCCGGCTGGCCCTGGCTCGCCGTCGCGGCGCGCTCGGCGGCCTCGCGCTCCTGCTGCGCCCGCTTGGCGGGGTTGCCGGACTTGCCCTTCTTGGTGCGCTTCGGCGGTGCCATGCGGCCCTTGCTCTTCTTGCCGCCGCCGGGCAGGCCGCCCATGCCAGGCATGCCACCCATCCCCGGCACGCCGCGGCCGCCGCCGCGAGCCATCGACCGCATCATGGTCTTCGCCTGGTCGAACCGCTCGAGCAGCCCGTTGATGTCGCTGACGGTGGACCCGGAGCCGCGGGCGATGCGGGAGCGGCGCGAGCCGTTGATGATCTTCGGGTTGGCGCGCTCGGCCGGGGTCATCGAGTTGATCATCGCCTCGACGCGGTCGACCTCGCGCTCGTCGAAGTTCTCCAGCTGCTCGCGCATCTGGCCCATGCCGGGGATCATCCCGAGCATCTTCTTCATGGAGCCCAGCTGCTTGAGCTGGCGCATGTAGTCCATGAAGTCCTGCAGCGTGAAGTCGTCCTCGCCGGAGAGCTTGCGGCCCATCTCGGCGGCCTGCTTCTCGTCGAACGCCTTCTCGGCCTGCTCGATCAGGGTGAGGAGGTCACCCATGTCGAGGATGCGCGAGGCCATCCGGTCGGGGTGGAAGCGCTCGAAGTCGGTGAGCTTCTCGCCGGTGGAGGCGAAGAGCACCGGCTGACCGGTCACGGTCCGGATCGAGAGGGCCGCACCACCGCGAGCATCGCCGTCGAGCTTGGACAGCACCACGCCGGTGAAGCCGACGCCGTCGCGGAACGCCTCGGCCGTGGTGACCGCGTCCTGACCGATCATCGCGTCGACGACGAAGAGGATCTCGTCGGGCTGCGTGGCGTCGCGGATGTCGCGCGCCTGCTGCATCATCTCGGCGTCGACACCGAGACGGCCGGCGGTGTCGACCACGACCACGTCGTAATACTGCTCACGCGCGTGCTCGACGCCGGAGCGCGCCACCTGCACCGGGTTGCCGACGCCGTTGCCGGGCTCGGGCGCCCACACGGGCACGCCCGCCTGGCCGCCGACCACCTGGAGCTGGGTGACCGCGTTCGGGCGCTGCAGGTCGGACGCGACGAGCAGCGGGGTGTGCCCCTGCTCGCGCAGCCACTTGCCGAGCTTGCCTGCGAGCGTGGTCTTACCGGCACCCTGCAGGCCGGCGAGCATGATGACCGTCGGCGGGCGCTTGGCGAAGAACAGCTCGCGAGCCTCGCCGCCGAGGATCTCGATCAGCTGCTCGTTGACGATCTTGAGGACCTGCTGCGACGGGTTCAGTGCCTCGGACACCTCGGCCGAGCTCGCGCGCTCCCGCACCGCGGTGGTGAAGGCGCGGACGGCGGGGACGGCGACGTCGGCGTCGAGCAGGGCCCGGCGGATCTCCGAGACCGTCTTGTCGACGTCAGCCTCGGACAGGCGACCCTTGCCGCGCAGGTTCTTGAACGTCGCTGTCAGGCGATCGGAGAGTGAAGCGAACACGCAGGCGGTCCTTGTCGTCGATGGTCTGCCAGCCAGGATAACTGGGGCGGCAGCATCGGCCCCGCACCGCGAGTGCGCACATCGGCGGTGAGTGCGCACGGTGCCCGGTGCGCACTGACCGTCGATGTGCGCACTCAGCGCGGGGGCACCGGCTCAATCGGCAGCTCAGCGGCTCGCTCCGAGATGGTCGAGCACGTTGCGCGTGAGCGTGTCGACGAGGCGGGCACGCCAGGCCGTCCAGGCCTTCGGCCCGGCGGCCTTCGCGTCGGCCTCCGTGAGGTGGCGCAGCGCGCGCACCAGGTCGGGGCGACGCTCGAGCAGCACGGCGACACGTTCGAGGACCGCCGGGTCATGCGGGTCCTCGCTCGTGGCGGTCTCGGCCAGCAGGAGGTGGTGCTGGATGAGCAGCAGCACGTCGTGCTGCTCCTCATGCGTGAGTCCCACCCGTTCCAGGAGCGGGCGCGCACGTTCAACGCCAACCTCGGAGTGGTTCTCCGCGCCGGCGATCTTGCCGATGTCGTGCAGCAGCGCTGCCCACAGCAGCACGTCCCGCAGCACCAACGAGCGGGGCGCTTCGTGCACGTTCGCGACCGTCTGCACGAGGTGCCGGTCGACCGTGTAGATGTGCACGGGTGAGTGCTGCGGTCGGTTCCGCACCGCCGCCCACTCCGGCAGCCACCGCGTCACCACGCCGGCCAGGTCGAGTGCCTCCCAGATCGGCACCTGGGCCTCGCCGCTGCGCATCAAGGTCAGCAGGTGATCGCGGGCGGTCGCGCTCCAGGGCACCGGGAGCTCCGGAGTGCGCTGCAGCGACGCGATCGTCACCGGCGACAGCGGCAGCCGCGTCCGGGCGGCCGCCGCGGCGGCGCGCAGCGCGAGCTCGGGGTCGGCCTCCGGCCGGGCATCGATCCCCAGCACCAGCTCGCCGTCGTGCTCCACGAGGTTGTCCGCGACCGACCGCAGCCGCGGAGCCGTCCGGCGGCCCCGCACCAAGGCGGGCCGTAGCGACAGCGAGGGGCGGCGCAGTGCCTGCCGGGCGTGCCGGACCGTGGTGTCGAGCGCGTGCGAGATCGTGCGGGCGGACTCGGCGATCGAGGCCAGCAGGTCATCGGGATCGTCCTGACCCATCGCCTCGGCGACCTCGCGCTGGTGCACACGCAGCAGCCGGTTCGTGTGGCGGCCGGTCGCCGCTGCCAGAGCGTCCCGCACGTCGAGCAGGTGCGCGTAGGCACGATCGACCGTGCCGTGCGGCCGGTCGGTCAGCCAGGTGGCCGTGAGCGCCCACAGCACGACGGCGTCCCTGATCCCTCCCCGCGCTTCCTTCAGGTCTGGCTCGATCAGGTACGCGAGCTCGCCGTGCCGCTCGGCCCGCACCTTGGTGGAGGTCAGCAGCTCGGGCAGGCGGCGGCGGGCGGCGGAGCGCCAGTCCGCGAGCACGGCCGAGCGCGCCCGGTGCAGCACGGTCTCGTCGCCGGCCACGAGCCTGACGTCGAGGAGCCCGACGGCGGCAGGCAGATCCGCCGATGCCACGCCGCGGCACTGGGCCAACGTCCGCACTGAGTGGTCGAGATCGAGCCCGGCATCCCAGATCGGGTACCAGAGCGCGTTCGCGAGCGAGGCGATGTCCTCGCTGCTGTGGGTCTGCCCGTCATGGACGAGCATCAGATCGAGATCGGACGTCGGCCCGGCGTCGCGCCGGCCGTGCGAGCCGACCGCCGCGAGCGCCACCCCGGAGCCGACGTCGACACCGGACTTCCCGGCCGCCTCGTCCCAGAGCTCGAGAAGGGCCGTGTCGACCAGATGAGCCAGCGCGAGCCGGCGCGCGACGCCGTCGGAGATCTCGCCCCTCGACCGCGAGAGCTCCAGCCGAGCGGCACGAAGGCCCCGCAGCGGCTGTCGCGGGGCCTTCGTGGTCGGCGCGTCAGACTCAGAGGGCATCGGGTCCGGAGGCCCCGGTACGGACGCGGATCACCTGGTCGACCGAGCTGACCCACACCTTGCCGTCGCCGATCTTGCCGGTCTGGGCGGCGCTGACGAGCACCCCGGTGAGGGTGGTCGCGTCCTCGTCCTCGACGAGCACCTCCACGCGGACCTTCGGCACCAGGTCGACCGTGTACTCCGCACCGCGGTAGACCTCGGTGTGACCCTTCTGGCGACCGTAGCCGCTGGCCTCGGAGACCGTGAGGCCCCGGACTCCGGCCGCTTCCAGAGCGGCCTTGACCTCGTCCAGCTTGTGGGGCTGGATCACTGCGGTGATGAGCTTCATGACGCGATCCCCTCGTAGGCGCGCTCGGCGTGAACGGTCTGGTCGATACCGGTGACCTCATCCTCTTCCGGGATGCGCCACCCCATGGTCGCCTTGAGCGCGAGAGCGATCACCGTGGTGACGATCCCGGTGAAGACAACCGCAACGAGCGCGATGATCACCTGGACGACGAGCTGACCAGCCCCACCACCGAAGAACAGACCGGTGTCGGTGGCCAGGAAGCCGATCGCCACGGTGCCGATGAGGCCTGCGACGAGGTGCACGCCGACGACGTCCAGGGAGTCGTCGAAGCCCAGCTTGTACTTGAGGCTCACCGCGAGGGCACAGGCCGCACCGGCGATGGCCCCGAGGATGATCGAGGTCACGGGTGACAGCGCGCCAGCAGCCGGAGTGATCGCCACCAGCCCAGCGACGACGCCCGACGCAGCGCCCAGCGAGGTCGCCTTGCCGTTCCTGATCTTCTCGGCGACGAGCCATCCGAGCACGGCAGCGCAGGTGGCGACGGTCGTGTTGACCCAGGCCAAGCCCGCCAGGCCGTTGGCCTCGAAGGCCGAACCGCCGTTGAACCCGAACCATCCGAACCACAGCAGGGCAGCGCCCAGCATCACGAGCGGCAGGCTGTTGGGCTTCATCGGCTCCTTGCCGAAGCCCTTGCGCTTGCCGACGACGAGGGCGAGCACCAGACCAGCCATGCCGGCGTTGATGTGGACGACCGTGCCGCCGGCGAAGTCGATCGGATTGGTCCCGATCGCTGTTGCGAGCGGGCCGTCGATCGAGAGCAGACCGGCGGGCAACGCCCAGACCATGTGCGCCATCGGGAAGTAGCAGAGCGTCGCCCAGATCCCGGCGAACACCATCCAGGTGGAGAACTTGACGCGATCGGCGATCGCGCCGGAGATCAGCGCGACCGTGATGATCGCGAACGTCGCCTGGAATCCGACCCCGACGATCAGGGGGACCCCGAAGCCGTCGAGCGCGAACTCACCGGCCTCGTCGTAGATCGTGCCGGCCAGACCGAACTGATCGAACGGGTTTCCGACGATGCCACCGACGGACTCGCCGTAGGACATCGACCAGCCCCAGAGAACGTAGATGACACCGACCACGGCGAGGGCGCCGAAACTCATCATCATCATGTTGAGGACGGACTTGCCACGACTCATCCCGCCGTAGAACAACGCCAGCCCAGGGGTCATCAGCAGCACGAGAGATGCACTGACGAGCATCCATGCTGTGGACCCGAAGTTGAGGACTACCTCTTCCATCAATCCGCCTTTCGAACCCGACGCGGTGGAGGGGGCCGGGATAGGAAAAGCGTCGAGCAGGCGGATTTCTCTCGGGCGCCGCCGCTGTTACTGGCGTGTGACGGAATCCGCCACCGCGTGAACGGTGTGTTTCGTACTTAGCGGATTGTCCACATCACGAGACGATGGCGTCCACGAACGAGGCAGCGTCGAACGGCGCGAGGTCGTCGGGACCCTCCCCCAGCCCGACCAGCTTCACCGGGACCCCGAGCTCACGCTGGACGGCGACGACGATCCCGCCCTTGGCGGTTCCGTCGAGCTTGGTCAGCACGATCCCGGTGACGTCGACGACCTCGGCGAACACCTGCGCCTGCCGCATGCCGTTCTGACCCGTGGTGGCGTCGAGCACCAGCAGCACCTCCTGCACGGGCGCCTGCTTGGCGATGACGCGCTTGATCTTGCCCAGCTCGTCCATGAGACCGGCCTTGTTCTGGAGCCGGCCGGCGGTGTCGACGATCACCACGTCGGCACCGTTCTCGCGCCCCGCCTTGACCGCGTCGAAGGCGACGGCGGCCGGGTCGGCGCCGTCGCGGTCGGAGCGGACCACGGGCACACCCACGCGCTCGCCCCAGGTGGCGAGCTGATCCGCGGCAGCGGCGCGAAAGGTGTCGGCGGCGCCGAGCACGACGTCCTTGTCCTCGGCCACGAGCAACCGTGCGAGCTTGCCGACCGTCGTGGTCTTCCCGGTGCCGTTGACGCCGACCATGAGGATCGTGGCGGGGTGCGGCTGGCCGTCGTCGCCCAGCACCGGGCTGGCCGCGATGCGGCGGTCCATGTCCGGGTCCACGAGCTTGAGCAGCTCGGAGCGAAGAAGCTCACGCGCGGCGCCCGGCTCGGAGGTGCCCTCCACCTGGGTGCGGGTGCGCAGCGCCTCGAGCAGCTCGTCCGTGGGTCCGGTGCCGAGGTCCGCCATCAGCAGCGACTCCTCGATCTCCTCCCAGTCGGCGGTGCTCAGCTTGTCGCGCGAGAGCAACCCCAGAATCGTGCGCCCGAGCGCACCCGACCGGGAGAGCCGTTCGCGCAGCCGGACGAGCCGCCCCGCCGCAGACTCGGGCTTCTCGAGGACCGGCTGCGCCGGTGTCTCCTCGACGACGGCGGAGCCGGCCTGGTCCTGTGCCTCACCCTCGGTGGGCCGTTCCTGGGTGGTGACCCCGCCGTCGTCGGGCTCCCCCGCCTCGCTCGCCCCGCCCGGACGGACCGGCGGCTCCTTGAGCGTCGGCGCCGAACCGCCACGCGATCGGCCTCGGAACAGCGCGAACCCGCCGCCGGCGAGGACCACGACGGCCGCGACAGCGGCGATGATGATGTCTGGCGTTTCCACGACACCAGTGTGCCGCAGGCCCAGCAGTCCCCGGCCCCCACGCCCTTCGCGATTCGAGGAGGCTCAGGGGCGCGGAAGCGGGTCAGCGCAGGTGCGTCAGCGCTTGGAGCGGCCGCTGACGACCTCGCGGAGATCGACCGGCCGGTGGTAGGCGTTGCCCGGCTCGGCGAGGTCGAGGATCTGGCTGACCCGGATGTCACCGGTCTCGGCGGCCGGCTCGGCGAGCCGAGCGGACTCCTCCCGCATCGACCGGATCTCCTCGCCGGCCTTCACGGATCCGAACGAGTCCCGCAGCCACCGCCCGAGGCCGGAGTCGGGGATGTGGCGGCGAACCAGCACCGCGACGACCACGAGGGCCAGCACCACGGCGATTCCTGACACGATCAAGGGGTTCACAGCAGTCGAGTATCACCCGCGTACCTGGGAAACACCTGGGGCTCGCCGAGTCTTCACGCAATCGTCACCCGGGCCGCTGATCAGTCCTCCCCGCCACTGACTCGACCGAGCCAGTGGCCGCCTTGGCGGTGTGGAGGTGGTGCCGCCAGTCGGTGGAGCGTGGCGCCCGCCGGGAGCTTTGCTGCCAGGCACGCCGCCTCGGCCTCCGTCAGATCGGCGGTGATCGACAACCCGCAGTCGTGACACGTCGCCGTGGGACGACCAGGCCCGTTCAACTCGAGTTCCATGTGGATCGACCACGCCCCATAGGTGCGGAGCAGGTGCCAACCCTCGCCATCCCCTGGTTTGATCTCGATCGCCATCCCCGGATCACTGCGTCGGCGCATCGCACCGCGAGTGCGCAGCAGCTCCTCCGCGCCAGCAACCTGCTGGGGAAGCGATCGGCGATAGTCGGAGTAGGCATCGACCCAGGCAACCTTCACGGCAGCCTCGACGACATCGATGAGGGCACCCACGACGGCGACGACACCCGCCCGATCGTCGACATCGACATCGACGTAGTAGCCGAGCCGTGCCAACGGCGTCAGACCGCTTCCTGCAGCCGCTGGCTGATTACCGTCGTGACGCCGTCGCCACGCATGGTGACGCCGTAGAGGGCGTCCCCGATCTCCATGGTGCGCTTCTGGTGGGTGACGACGATCAGCTGCGAGTCCTCCTGGAGCTCGCGGAAGATGTCGAGCAGGCGGCCGAGGTTGACGTCGTCGAGGGCCGCCTCGACCTCGTCCATCACGTAGAACGGGCTGGGGCGCGCCTTGAAGATCGCGACGAGCAGCGCGACCGCGGTGAGGGAGCGCTCGCCACCGGACAGCAGCGAGAGTCGCTTGACCTTCTTGCCGGGCGGTCGGGCCTCGACCTCGATGCCGGTGGTGAGCATGTCGTCCGGGTTGGTCAGCAGCAGCCGACCCTCGCCGCCGGGGAACAGCCGGCTGAAGACGCCCTCGAACTCTCGGGCAGTGTCGGCGTACGCCTCGGTGAACACCTTCTCCACCCGTTCGTCGATCTCCCGGATGATCTCCTCGAGGTCGGCGCGGGACTTCTTGAGGTCGGCGAGCTGCTCGGTGAGGAAGCGGTGCCGCTCCTCGAGCGCCGCGTGCTCCTCGAGCGCGAGCGGGTTGACCCTGCCCAGCTGGTTGAGCGCGCGCTCGGCGGAGCGGAGGCGCTTCTGCTGCTCCTCGCGCACGTAGGGCCGGGGCTCGGGCAGCGGCACGTCCGGGTCGTCGCCGGGCTGCGGCACGTGCGGCACCAGCTGGTGCGGCCCGAACTCCTCGACGAGCACCTCGGGATCGGTACCGAGCTCCTCGATCGAGCGCTGCTGCAGCTGCTCGATCCGCAGCTGCTGCTGGGCTCGTGCGACCTCGTCCTTGTGCACCACGTCGGTGAGCTCGGCGTGCTCCTTGCCCAGCCCGTCGAGCAGCGTGCGGACCTCGGCGATCTCGGTGTCGCGGCTGCTGCGCTCGGCCTCCGCACGTTCGCGGTGACGGTGCGCCAACGAGAGCGAGGTGTCGAGCGAGGCGAGCGCACGCTCCGCACCGGCCCGTACCCGGTCGGCGATCTCCGCCTGCCGCGCACGACGCTCGGCGCGCTCCTGCGCGACCTTGCGGGCGTGGCGCTCGGCCGCGGCGGCACGCTCGAGCGACTCGGCGCGGCCGCGCACGTGGCGGACCCGCTCCTCGACGGTGCGCAGCACCAACCGGGCATCGGTCTCGGTCTGTCTCGCCTGGGTAGCGGCAGCAGCGGTCGCCTCCCGCGCGGCGGTCGCACCCTCGAGGTCGCCCTCGGCCTGCTCGGGCTCCCGCTGGGCGATCTCGAGCCGTTCGACGAGCTCGCTCAGCTCCGCGCCGTAGGTCTCGCGCTCCTTCTCGGCTGCCTCGATGGCAGGCTTGATGCGTTCGATCTCGGCGTTCGTGGCGCGCGTGGCGGAACCGAGCTGGCCCAGCCGCTCGGCGACGGCCGCCAGCTCGGCGTCCGAGGCGTGCAGCGCGGACAGCGTCCGCTCGACCTCCTGGCGCGCGGCCGCCTGGGCCTCGCGCGCGGGACCGAGAGCGAACCGCGCCTGCTCCCCGCGAGCGGTGGCCGCCGCGAGCTCGGTCTCGGCCTCGTCGTGCGCGGCGTGCAGCTCGAGCACGCTGGGCCCGCCGGAGCTGCCCCCACGCACCTCGGTCCTGGAGAGCACGTCACCCTCGCGGGTGACCGCGACGACGTCGGCCTCGGCCACCGCAGCCCGGGCCGCGGCGAGGTCCTCGACCACCACGACGCCGGCCAGCAGCCGCGCGAGCGTGCCCGTCACGCTGGGATCGCCACTGACCAGCCCCACCGCCCAGGCAGCGCCCGACGGCGGGTCCCCGGGCCCGCCGTCGACCTCACCTTCCGAGGCGATGACCAGGCGGGCCTGACCCGCCTCGTGGGCACGGACGAAACGAAGGGCGTCCACGGCGTCGCCGACGCCGCTCGCGAGCGCGGCATCGGCGTGCGTGCCGAGCGCAGCGGCGAGGGCGGTCTCGTACCCCGGCTCGACGCGGACATGATCGGCGAGCGTCGCGGAGATGCCGGGCAGCTCCTCGGCCTCGAGCAGCGCACCGGTCGCGTCCTTGCGAGCGAGGGAGAGCGTGAGCGCGTCCCGGCGGGCCGTCCAGGTGGCACGATCGCCGTCGGCTGCGCGCTCGGCCTCGACGAGGCGGTTCACCTCCGCGTCGGCGGCCTCCTGCTTCTCGAGCGCCTCCTCGTGAGCGGCGTCGAGCCCTTCCTCGCCCTCTTGCGAGCCGACGACCTGCTGCTCGAGCGCCGAGAAGTCGGACTGCGCGGTGCGGGCGCGCTCGATGGCGGCGTCGAGATCGGCCCGGAGCCGGGTGAGCTCGGACTCGGTACCCTCGAGGCGGCTGCGCCGTGCCGCGACCTGGCCGGTGAGGCGTGCGAGCCCTTCCCGGCGATCGGCCACGCCACGGTGCACGGCTGCGAGCGCCTTCTCGGCCTCGCGTGCGGCCTCCTCGTGATGTTGACGCTCGACGACGGCGGCCTGCAGGTCCGCCTGCGCCCGCTCGGCCTCCTGGGCGAGATCGGCCTCCTCGCCGCGAGCGCGCTTGGCCTGGTCGTCGAGGGCGTCCGGGTCACGGCCGCCCTCGTTCTCAGCGGTCGGTGCGCCCAGCAGCCGGCAGCGTTCGGCGGCAAGGCTCGCGGTGCCGCGGAGGCGCTCGCGCAGGCTCGAGAGGCGGTAGAAGGTGTCGGAGGCCTCGCTGAGCGCCGGCGCGGCCTTCGCGGCGGCGGCCTCGAGCTCGGTGAGCCGGGCACGGGCCTGCTCCTGAGCGGTCTCGACCTCGCCTCGGCGGGTGCGCAGCGCCGTCTCGTCGGCCTGCTCCTGGGCGAGGGTCGCCGTCAGCTGCACGAGGTCGTCGGCCAGCAGGCGGGCCTTGGCGTCACGGAGGTCGACCTGGACCACCTGCGCGCGGCGCGCAACCTCGGCCTGCCGTGCCAGCGGTCCGAGCTGACGGCGGATCTCGCCGGTCAGGTCGGTGACGCGCGCGAGGTTGCCGGCCATGGCCTCGAGCTTGCGGAGCGCCTTCTCCTTGCGCTTGCGGTGCTTGAGGACGCCGGCGGCCTCCTCGATGAAGTGACGCCGTTCCTCGGGACTGGCCTGGAGCACGGTGTCGAGGCGACCCTGGCCCACGATCACGTGCATCTCGCGACCCATGCCGGTGTCGCTCAGGAGGTCCTGGATGTCGAGGAGCCGGCAGGAGGTGCCGTTGATCGCGTACTCGCTGCCGCCGTTGCGGAACAGCGTGCGCGAGATCGTGACCTCGGTGTAGTCGATCGGCAGCGCGCCGTCGGTGTTGTCGATCGTCAGCGACACCTCGGCGCGGCCCAGCGGCGGGCGGGAGGAGGTGCCGGCGAAGATTACGTCGGCCATCGCGCCGCCGCGCAGCGTCTTGGCACCCTGCTCGCCCATCACCCAGGCGAGCGCGTCGACGACGTTCGACTTCCCCGATCCGTTCGGTCCCACCACGCAGGTGATCCCGGGCTCGAGGTGCAGCGTCGTCGCGGACGCGAACGACTTGAAGCCGCGCAGCGTCAACGTCTTCAGGTGCACCCGGTTAGCCTAGACGGCGCCACGCCCAGTTCCGGCCATCACCACACCATGGCGCCCGCGGTACCCCGCCGCGCACCGCCGGCACCCGCCCTCGTGGCCCAGGAAGGGTCGGTCGTCGGGTCGCTGGCTGCACATCGAGTTCGACGGCGAGGTCAAGTACCGGGACGACGCCCGCGGGCGTGATGCCGATCAGGTCCTCATCGCTGAGCGGAAGAGGGAGGCAGCCATCACGGACACCGGAGACTGGGTCGTTCGCGTCTACTCCGACGAGATCGCCGACGAGGACCGGGTGTTCCGGAAGATCACCCGCCGGATCGCTCCCGCCACGGTGGCGTCGTGGCGACCGGACCCGTTCCTGTTCCGCCTCCCTCGCACCTGACGTCCGGCTCCCTCGGCCTCACGAGATCGTTGCGGGGCGGCGGCTCAGTCGACGTCGGGATCGTCGTCCGAGTCGTCGACGGCGACCTCGTACCCCTGCTCGACGACGTCGGCCTCGGCGGCCCTGTCCTCGAGGTCGGGGCGGGCGATGGCCGGGTGGTAGTCCTCACCGCGCTCCTCGCCCTGATCCGCGAGCAGCGGGTTCGCTGGGTCGAGCTCGTCGGGCTCGGCCTCGCGCCAGTCGTCGTTCGGGAGTGACATGGTTTCCTCCTCGATGCTCGAGAACTCCATGATCCCGCAATCGCTCAGGCGATGCGGGGGAACCAGAGGCCGATCTCGCGGGCGGCCGAGGAGGGCGAGTCAGAACCGTGCACGAGGTTCTGCAGCACCTTCAGCCCCCAGTCGCGGGCGAGGTCGCCGCGGATGGTGCCGGGACCGGCCACGGTCGGGTCGGTGGCACCGGCGAGCGAGCGGAAGCCCTCGATCACCCGGTGGCCCTCGAGCACGGCAGCGACCACGGGCCCGGAGCTCATGAACTCCACCAGGGCGTCGTAGAACGGCTTGCCCACGTGCTCGGCGTAGTGGCCGGCGAGGAGATCGGCATCGGCGGTGCGCAGCTCCAGCGCCACCACCGAGTACCCCTTGGCCTCGATGCGGCGGAGAATCTCACCGGTGAGGTGGCGCTTGACGCCGTCGGGCTTGACAAGGACGAGAGTGCGCTCGGGCGCAGGTGCGTCGGTCATGCGCTCAACTTATCTTCGAGAGCGGTCCGCTCGGCACGCTCGGTGTCGATCCGGCGGCCCAGCACGATCGCCGCGACCCACAGCGCCGCGAACACCACGCCCACGATGTACATCGTGGGCAGCACCGCACCGGACGCGATCAGCAGCACCTGCACCAGCGAGCCCAACCAGAGGCCTGCCGTGCGTCGCACCAGCGCGGCCGCGACCAGGCACAGCAGCGCCCCAACGCCGGCGACCGCCCAGATCGGGCCCACGCTCGTGCCCGGCTCCCGCAACCCGAACGCCACGAGCGCGGCGAACACGACCACGAAGATCTCGAAGGTCAGCACGGCGGAGCAGAACATGCCGCGCGCCGATCGAGGCTTCTTCCTGGCCGGTGCTGCAGAACCACTCGTCGTCACGCGATCAGGATACGGCTGCGTATCAGGACGCTGTGGCAGACCTCGTCCAGGTCGATGGGTGCATGTTCTGTGCTCCCTTGCCTGCCATACCGTCTGACGCGGCGCTCAGACTTCGCCGAATCCCGACTCGATCTCCGCCGTCAGCGCCTCGAGCGCCTCCTCGGCCTGCGCACCTGACGCGCTGAGCTCCACCTCGGCGCCACCCGTGAGCCCGAGCGCCATCAGCGCGAGCACACTGGCCGCATCGACACCGTTGATCGTCACCTCGGCATCGAACTCCGATGCCTTGCGAGCGACGACGGCGGCCGGCCGCGCATGCAGCCCCAGCGAGTTCTTGAGCACGAGGCTGCGGGTCTGAGCGGCTGCGCCGCTCGTCGGTGCCTCGACGGCGGGAGTCGGCTCGTCGGCCGACCTGTCGCCGGATCCCGTGAACGCGTCCACGGCGGTGCGCGCCGCAGCACTGACCGCCTCGAGGTCACCACCGCCCTGGGCCGCCACCGCGGCGGAAACGGCGGCCTCGACGAACGGGGCCTCGACCAACCGCACTCGCTCGTCGTCGAGCATGTCCAGGACCGACTCGGCCGTGAGCGTCGCGGACCCCAGATCGGTCAGGATCGCCACGCCGTCCGCGCCGCCCTCCAACGCCTGCGCGACCGCCTGCTCCACGAGGTCGAAGCTCGTACCGATCGCGCCGTCGTCGGTGCCGCCTGCGGCGACGATCGTGACGTCAGGAGCCATCTGACCCGCCACCTCAGCGAGCCCTGCTGCGAGCTTGGCCGAGTGGCTGACCAGCACCAACGCCGTCGCCATCAGGCGCCAGCCGCCGCAGCCGCAGCCTCCAGCAGCAGCGCGGAGGATTGCGCGCCCGGGTCACGGTGCCCGATGGCCCGCTCCCCCAGGTAGGACGCGCGGCCCTTGCGGGCGACCAACGGCTCGGTCGACTCCGCGCCCGCGCGTGCGGCGTCAGCAGCCGCACGCAGGGCCTCGCCCGCGCTGCCGCCCGAGTCCGCGACCTCCTGCGCGGCTGCTGCTGCGGGGTGCCAGGCGTCGACCATCGTCTTGTCTCCGACCTCGGCCTTGCCGCGGGCAACGACGCCTTCGACGCCCGCCGCGAGCACAGCCGCCACCCCCGCCGCGTCCAGATCAGCGCTGTCCGCAGCCTTGGCACCGCGGAGGAAGGCGGTGCCGTAGAGCGGTCCCGCAGCCCCACCCACCTTCGACATCAGTGTGGTCGCCACCAGCTTGAGCACATCACCGACGGTCGCGGCCTCGAAGCCGTCGAGCTTCTCCAGCAAGATGCGGTAACCACGGTGCATGTTCTCGCCGTGGTCACCATCGCCGATCGCACGGTCGAGATCGATCAGCTCCTCACGGTGCTCGGTCACCACCGCGGCGCTGCACCGTACCCAGTCGAGCGCCCAGTCGACGCCGACCGTCGTCATCACAGGCCCCACCGCAGCGCCGGGGTGTGGACCGGCGCGTCCCAGAGCTCGGTGGTCTCGTCATCGAGGCGGAGCACCGTGATCGAGGCGCCCTGCATCTCGAGCGAGGTGATGTAGTTGCCGACGAGCGAGCGGGTCACGTTCGTGCCCAGCGCCTCGAGCCGTGCGCGCGCGTGGCGGTACACGATGTAGAGCTCCGAGCTCGGGGTGCCGCCCATGCCGTTGACGAAGAGCAGCACATCGTCGCCGCCTGCGAGACCGAGATCCTCGAGGATCGGGTCGAGCAGCAGGTCGGTGATCTCGTCAGCGGGTGCGGCCTTGATCCGCCTGCGCCCCGGCTCGCCGTGGATGCCGATGCCGATCTCGATCTCGCCCTCGGGCAGGTCGAAGCTCGGCTTGCCCGCGTGCGGCACGGTGCACGCCGTGAGCGCCACGCCCATCGACCGCACGTTGTCGTTGACCTTGGTGGCGACAGCCAGGACCGCGTCGAGGTCGTCGCCACGCTCGGCGGCGGCTCCCGCGATCTTCTCGAGCAGCACCGTGCCGCCGACGCCGCGTCGGCCCGCCGTGTAGAGGGAGTCCTCGACGGCGACGTCGTCGTTGACGACGATGGCCTTGACCGGGATGTCCTCGGCATCGGCGAGCTCGGCCGCGGTCTCGAAGTTGAGCACGTCGCCCGTGTAGTTCTTGACGATGTGGAGCACGCCGGCGCCACCATCGGCTGCCTTGGTGGCCGCGAGGATCGGGTCCGGCGTGGGTGAGGTGAACACGGGGCCAGGCACGGCGGCGTCGAGCATCCCGACACCCACGAAACCCCCGTGCAGCGGCTCGTGCCCGCTGCCGCCACCGCTCACGAGCCCGACCTTGCCCGAGACCGCACCGCCGGCGCGGGAGACGAAGAGCGTCTCCGGGTCGTCGCTGCCGACGATGATGTCCGAGTGGGCGAGGACGAAACCCTCGACGCTCTCTGGGACGACGTCGTTGGGGTCGTTGATCAGCTTCTTCACGGCCGGCTCCTTCGCTCGTGCTGACGGGCGGTGCTCCGCCCTGTCCCAAGGATCGCGCGGCGCTGGTGCGTGCGGGTGTCGTTTGGGTAGCCGCGAGACGAAGGTCGGCGTGACGCCGGTCACAGTCAGGCGGTCGGGCGCTGCGGCTGCGACTTGCTGACGGCGTCGACCAGGTGGACGAACAGCGCGTAGTTCGGCACGACACCGAGGGAGAGCCCGGCGAAACGACCCTTCGGGGTCCGGATGACGCCGACGTTGCCCTGGTGCAGCGCGATCCCGCCGTACTCGCTCCACGGCAGCAGCTTGCGGCCGTGGCTGATGCCTTCGCGGCTGACGCCCAGTGGCCCGAACGCGACGGTCTCGCCCCGGTTGACCGCATCGACCGCCGGCCGGAACTTCGCCTCGACGCTCTTGCGCTGCACGAGTGCCTGAAGCTCGTTCGCGCCCTGCAGCCCGGTGATCGGCAGCTGCTTCAGCCCCGGTCCGCCGATGCCGTGGTTGGCGGCGCCCTTGGCGGGCGTGATGACGTAGTTGACGTCGGTCCAGGCCCAGGTGTGCTGCTTGTCGTTCGCGATCACGCGCACGCCACCGTCGAAGGTCTGCAGCAGCTGGCCGTTCTTGGGCACCGCGAGATACAGGAACAGCAACCCCAGCAGGCCGAACGCGGCGGTGCCGAGGTAGTAGCCCCACGAGTCCTTCGTCATCCCGGTCAGCAGGAAGTAGCCGGCGAGAGCGATGAAGCCAGCACCGAAGATGATCCCGAAGAACGAGGAGCTCGTGGTGCGGCTGTGCGAGCTGATCGGGGCGCCGAGCTCGTCGGTCACCTGTGCCTTGGTCGCGATGTCCTGGCGCCACTTGAGGAATGTCATCACGGCGAACGCCACCCCGATCACGACCAGCGCGACGCCGGTCCACTGCCCCACCTGGTTGGCGCGGTGCGCCGCTGCGAGGACCTCGGCATAGGTGTCGGTCCCGACCGTGACACCGTTCTTGACGGAGTCACACACCTGGTTGGGAGCCATCGGGTCACCACCGCAGGTGGCGACGACCGTGGCGGTCTTCGTGAGCACGTAGGTGACGATGCCCGCGATCGTCACCACGGCCATCGTGGCGAAGGCCGCGATCGGGACGGCGCCGAACTTGGCACCGCCGTCGGTCGTGGGCCTCGCCTTCGACGGCGTCGCTGAGCTGGGCTGAGGCGGCACGGACATGGCGCACAGGCTAGTGGGGGTCATCGGCGATCGCGCGAGTATCCGGGCATGGGCAGCACTCCCCCACCCGACCGCCGCGGCATCGGGTGGGGAGCCGTGCGGGCTACTGCCCGCCGAAACCGGAGGTGGCGACGCCCTTGATGATCTGACGCTGGAACACCAGGAAGACCAGGATCAACGGGAGCGCTGCGAGCACCGCCTGGGCCATCACCTGCGAGTAGACGATGCCGTAGGCGCTGATCACGGTCTGCAGGCCGACCGGCAGGGTCATCAGCGAGGTGTCGTTCATGATGAGGAACGGCCACAGGAAGTTGTTCCACGCGCCGATGAACACGAAGATCGCCACCGAGGCCAGGATCGGGCGCGAGAGCGGCAGCACCACCGACCAGAAGATCCGAGGTCGGCCCGCACCGTCGATCCGTGCGGCGTCCTCGAGCTCGATCGGGACCTGGTCGAAGAACTTCTTGAGGATGAACACCATCGCCGGTGCGATCACCTGCGGCAGGATCAGCCCCCAGTAGGTGTCGACGAGGCGCAGCGCGAGCATCTCGTAGTACAGCGGGATGATCAGCACCTGGCCCGGCACCACGATCGAGGCGATCACCACGGCGTAGAGCCACGTGCGGCCACCGAAGTCGATGCGGGCGAACGCGTAGGCCGCGAGCGCGGAGATCGCCACCGTGATCGCCGTGATGATCACCGACGTCAGCAACGAGTTCCATGCCCAGATCGGTACGTTGCCGACCGCAAGCACATCGCCGAACGACTCCAGCGTGAAGCCGTTCTCGGGGATCCAGCTCGTCGACGTCGCGGCATCCTGCTCGGTCTTCAACGCCGTGTTGACGGCCCAGAGGAACGGCAGCAGCCACCCGATCGCCATCAGGATCAGGATGACGAAGGCGACGATCCGGCCCGGACCGGTCTTCCTGTCCGGCCCGCGCCCCCTGGGACCGACGGCGCGCTGGACCGGGGCGACGGCGGCGCTCATGAGTCACTCCTTCTCGTGAAGCGGAACTGGACGAGCGAGACGATGATGATGATCGCGAAGAACACGTAGGAGATCGCGGCCGAGTACCCGAACCGGTAACCGGTGAAGCCGACCTCGTAGACGTACTGCAGGATCGACCGCGTCGCACCTCCTGGCCCGCCCCCGGTCATCTGGTACACCTGATCGAAGAGCTTGAGCGAGGCGAGCACCTGCAGCATGACGATGAGGAGCGTGGTCGGCAGCAGCTGCGGCATCGTGATCGACCAGAACTGCCGGAACCGGCCGGCGCCATCGATCGCCGCCGCTTCGTACTGCTGCGGCGGGATGTTCTGGAGCGCCGCGAGGTAGAGCAGGAAGTTGAAGCCGATCGTCCACCAGACGGTGGCGATGACCACGCCGAGCATCGCGGTCTCCGGCTCCTGCAACCAGGCAACACCCTCGAGCCCGAACATCTCGAGGACCGCGTTCGCGATCCCGAGCTGCGGGTTGAAGATCCACACCCAGATCTGGCTGACGACCGTGGACGCCAGCAAGAACGGCATGAAGAACGAGAGCCGCCACAGCCACTGGCCCGGCAGCCCCTGCTCCACCAGCACGGCCATCACGAGCGCGATGACCACGAGCGGCACCGTGGACAGCAGCGTGAACCATGCGGTGTTGCCCAGCGAGCGCCAGACGTCGCCATCGGCGAAGGCCTCGGCATAGTTGTCGAAGCCGATGAAGCTCCCACCGGCGCCGGTGAGAGAGATCTCGGTGAAGCTCAGGTAGAGCCCGTGGATCATCGGCCAGATCAGGAAGGCGATGAAGAACACGAGGAACGGTGCGACGAATGCCCAGCCTGCGATGCGGTCCCCGGACCGCATCGAGCGCGCGCGCCCGCTGCTGGGGCCGGTGGCGGCCAAACCGGTCTCGGGGGCTGTCTGTGGTGCTGTGGTCATCTCGTCCTCCTCAACCCGCGACCGGGTTCGGCTGCCTGATCAGCGCGTCGACACGTCCCATGAACGCCTCGAACCCGCTCGCGGCGTCCTCACCGCTGAGCAGCACACCTTGCACGTACTCGGCGAAGTACTCCTGGAAGTTGCTGCCCGAACCGCTGAACCAGGCCTCCGGGTCGTAGTTGAGGATGTCGGCGGCGTTGGCGTAGTGCGCCTGCGGCAGCAGGTCCTCGTACTCGGGACTCTCGGTGATCGGGAGGAAGGCGGGAATGTGCCCGGCTTCGGCCCAGCGGAACGAGGAACCGAGGAGATCGGCGACGAACTGATAGGTCGCCCGTCGTGCGTCCGGATCCGGGTTGTCCTGGTGCGGGAGGACGAAGGAGTGAGAGTCGCCGTACGCGGCGTCGGTGCCGTACAGGTTGGGGATGGTCTGCGCGTCGAGAGCGATCTCGGCCCCGAGCATCGTCGGGAGCTCCCACACGCCGGTGAAGAACAGCCCGCTGTCGGTCCCGCTGGCGAACTCGGCGACCGCGTTGGCGTAGTCCGCGCCGCGGGCGCAGATGGTGTCGTCCAGGAGGGTCTGCATGAACTCCAGCGCAGTGACCGCCGCGTCGAGGTCGTACTCCGCGGCCTCACCGGTGAGCACGAGCTCGGCCCCTTGCTGCAGATACAGGCAGTACCAGAGCCGCCACATCTGGGCGCCGTCACCGAGGTAGCCGTAGGAGAGCGCGTGCACGCCGGTGACCCCCTGGATCGCGGCGGCCACCTCGAGGAAGTCCTCGGGGGAGGTGATCTCGGCGAGCTGGCCGTCGCTGCCGAGCACGCCCGCCTGATCGCAGATGTCGGTGTTGTACATCATGATGAACGGGTGCGCGTCGAGGGCGATCGAGTACAACGAGTCCTCGCTGAAACCCTTCTCCCAGATCGGGCCGGGGAACTTGTCCTCGGTGACGCCGACCTCCGCCAGCATGTCCAGGTCCCACGGGTCGAGCAGCCCGCCGGGCGCGTACCCGGGTAGCCGCGACGCGTGCATGATCCCGAGATCGGGCGCTCGGCCACCGGCTGAGGCCATGGCCAGCTTGGTGTAGTACGGAGCGCCCCAGGCGAGCACGGTCGGCTTGACCGAGTAGACGTCGCTGGCGGCGTTCGCGGAGTCGATCAGATCCGACATCTTGATGCCGTCGCCACCGCTGAGCAGGTGCCAGAAGTCAAGGTTCTCGCGGTCGGCGACCCCACCTCCCGGCGAGCATCCGGCCAGCAGCGGCGCGCCGACCGCAGCCGCGCCGAACGCGCCCACGCCTGTGGTCAGCAGCTGGCGTCTTGTCAGGCCTCTGGTGCGATCCACCATCGATGATCACTCCCTCGTGATGCCTCTCCCGCCGAGTTCCTCCCGGTGACCGCGTGCGAGCACCCGGCGTCTTGACCGTACAGCGCTGTAATTGGTCTCACAAGGAAACGCGCCGATGGGTACCATCCGGACAAGACGGAGGGGAGCCGATGGCGTCATCGCGCTCGAACGCACAGGTGCGGCTGGTCGATGTCGCCGCGCACGCCGGCGTCTCGATGAAGACCGTGTCGAACGTGGTGCACGGCCATCCCCACGTCAGCGCCGCCCTCCGCGCGCGGGTGCAGCAGGCCATCGACAAGCTCGGCTACCGCCCCAACCTCACGGCGCGGCGGCTCGTCACGGGCCGCACCGGGATGCTCGCGCTCGCGCTGCCGGAGATGGACCAGCCGTACTACTCCGAGCTCGCCCGGCACGTGGCCGAGGTGGCCCCGGAGCTCGGCTACCGGGTGCTGATGGAGCAGACGATGCTCTCCGCCGACGCCGAGCGTGCGGCGATCGGCGACCGCGAGAACGGTGTCGTGGACGGGATCCTGTTCCACCCGGTCCGGATGACCAACGCCGAGATCGCCTCGCTGCCGCGCGACGTCCCGCTCGTGCTCTTCGGCGAGAACCCGCCCGCAGCCGCCGACCACGTGATGATCGACAACGTCACCGCTGCCCGCGAGGTGATCGACCACTTCGCGGCCAGAGGCCGTCGGCGCATCGCGTTCCTCGGCACCGTGATCGACGAGGTCAGCGACGCGACCGCGCCGCGGCTGCAGGGATATCACGAGGGACTCGACGGCGTCGGGATCCCTCGGTCCGATCGTCCTGTCCTCATGTGCGAGGGCTACTCGGTCGAGGCCAGCGACGTGGGGCTGAGCGCCGCGCTGGCCGAGGGGCTGAAGATCGACGCCGTCATGTGCCGCGAGGACCGCTTCGCCGTCGGCGCCCTTCACGCGCTTCGCCGCGCCGGGCTGCGCGTGCCGGAAGATGTCGCCGTCGTCGGATGGGACGACACCCAGCCCGCCCGATGGTCGCAGCCACAGCTCAGCAGTGTCTCCCCCGACAAGCGCGAGCTCGCCCGGGTCGCGGTGCGGCTGGTGCACGAGCGGATCGGTGGCTACCAGGGTGAAGGTCGGCACCTGATCGTGCCGCACCGGCTGGTGGTGCGCGAGTCGAGCTAGGTCTGGCTCGGCGCCGCCGTCGAGCGCCGCAGCTCCAACCGCGGCTGGAACACCAGGTCGTGGTCGGGGCTCTCGTCCCGCAGCAGCGAGGACATCCTCGCCCACCCGAGCTGCCCCAGCATCTGGTGCGGAACCGACTCCGTGGTGAGCGAGGGCGACATGAACCGCGCGAACGGGATGTCGTCGAAGCCGGTGACCGAGACCTGCCCCGGGACGCTGACGCCGCGCTCCTGCAGCCCGTGCACGAGACCCACGGCGACCAGGTCGTTGAAGGCGAGCACCGCCGTCACCCCGGACGCGATCACGGCGTCGACGGCGGCGAGGCCGTCCTCGCTCGTGCCGCCGCCCGGCACCCGGACCAGATCGAGATCCTCGACGCCGGCACGGAAGTCACCGATCCCGTTGATGCGGTTGCGGTTCGCCACGCCCTCGGGGCCCTCGACGTACGCGATCCTGCGGTGGCCGAGCCCGTACAGGTGCCGCGTGAGGCTGACGAACCCGGCACGCGAGTCGACTGAGAGGGTCGGTGCAGGCAGGCCCGGGCATGCACGGTTGAGCAGCACCACGGGCGCCAACGACTCCGCGCACCGGATCAGCTCCGTCTCGGACATGCGTGGCGCGCACAGCACGAGCGCATCGCTGCGGCGGCGGATGTCGGCGGCGAGCAGCGGCTCGTCCTCCGCGGACTCGGCGGAGTCGGCAACCAGCACGCGGTAGCCGTCGGCAGCCGCCGCGGAGCTGAGCGAGGCGAGCACGGCCTGCGAGGACGGATTGGCGAGATCGGGCACGAGGAAGGCGATCGCGCTGGTCTGGCCCATCGCGAAGCTGCGGGCGAGGTGGTTCGGGGAGTACCGAAGCTCGGCGGCCGCCACCCGTACGCGCTCGGCGATGGCGGGGTCGCCGGCGAACCGCCCGTTCATCACGCGCGACACGGTCGACGCCGATACACCGGACCGCTCGGCCACCTCCGCGATCGTGGTCGCGCCTGGTCGTCTCATGACCATCAGCCATCCTCCCCTCGGTCCGTGTGCTCGCCCGGCGGGCGCTGCGACATCCTAGATTCCGAGCGTGATGCGCTCGTTCGCCTGCACGAGCAGATCCACGTCGTGGCCGGCACCGACCAGCCGCCCGCGGACTCCTCGAGGGCTGAGCCCGGTGACCGCGCTCACCTCGCCCTGCCGGTCGACGGCGATGCGCCAGCCGCGCGGGAACGTGAGCCAGAGCTCGTGGTCGCGATGGATCTCGACCCGCTCGTCGTCACCGACGATCTCGTAGCGCACACCCGCGACCGACCGGGCGTGCCCGGTCGCCAGCGGCTGCTCACCCCGGGCGAGGCGCGTGGGGGGCATCCCCGACAACCAGATCTCGCCGTCGGGCCGGGGAAGGACGCCGCAGGTGCGTTCGAGCGCATCGAGCAGCCACAGCATCGCGGGCGCGTAGCCGTCGGCGAAGCCCGGGCGGCCCGAGAAGGGGTCGACGCACTGCGGGAACGCCTCGTGCTCGGCCATCGCGGCGAGCAGGTCGCGCTCGATCTCGAGGAGCTCGGCATGGTGACCGTGCTGCTCAAACGCGTGCGGTGCGCGCAGCATCGTCAGCATGTTGACCGGGCCGGCCCACGAGTTGCGGTGGTAGTCGGCGTCGAACCGCGGGTCGTCCATCGCGATCGAGGTCAGCCCGGCCGCGGCGCGGAACCGGCGTCGGTTCATCAGGTACCGGTCGACCGCGGCGGCGGCAAGGTCGGCGTCGACGACCTCGCAGGCGAGCACGCGCAGCAGCACGTCGGAGTCCAGCCGCAGCAGCTCGCCGTCCGCCGTGCGGTCGTAGAAGGTGCCGGCCTCGGGGTCGAAGCACTGCTCGACGAGCGCAGCCCGGCTGGCGGCGGCCCGCTCGACCCAGGGCTCGGCGTCCTCCCCGAGCTCGGCCGCGATCAGCCCGAGATGGTGCCGCTGGCAGGCGGCGTTCGCCGTGAGGTCGGGTGCGACGAACGGCAGCCCGGGGACGTCGCCGTCGTACCGGGCGGCGTCACCGTGCAGGCAGCGGTCGGGGACGCCCCAGAACCGGGGCGACAGGTCGTGGCCGGTGTCGAAGGTGCAGAACACCTCGACGCCGCCGGTCCCCCGGGTGTCCCGGTGCCGGGCGAGCCAGGCATCGTGTGCTGCCATCGCACGGAACATCGTGGCCAGGTACTCGCCGTCGCCCTCGCGCAGGTAGTGGTGCCAGACGCACCGGGCCAGCGGCGTGACCATCTGGATCTGGCTGAAGGCGGGGCCGGCGGCGGTCACCTTGTAGGGCAGCAGCCCGTCCTCGCGCTGGTGGCGGGCGAGCTGCAGGTGGGTGGCCCGGGTGATGTCCGGGGCGAACCGGTCGAGCACCTCGGCCTCGATCGTGGCGGTGCTCTCGAGCCACGTGCCGTCGTAGCCGCCCCCCTCGTGCAGCACCGGCTCGCCGTCGTGACCCGGCCTGATGCAGTCGCCCAGCTCGGCCAGCGCCTGCTCCCACCGTCGCTGCAGACCACCGCCGACCGTCACGAGCGCGACGTCGGCGGTGGTCTCGCGCAGGCCCGTGAGGGCCTGCTCCAGAGATCTCACTCGTTAGCCCTCCAGCGCGGCAGACAACTCGTCGATCCACTGCTGCGCACCCTCGGCCGAGGTCACCCGGTCGAACAGGATCTCTGACTCGATCCGCTGCGACAGCTCGTTGAGGATCGCACCACCGGCGGGCTGCGGAGGTGCCACCACGCCGATCTCGAGAACCTCGGTGAGGTACGCGGCCGCCTGCGCGTCAGCGGGAGCGAGCAGCGGCTCGACCACCGAGAGGGTGTCCGGGTTGAACGGCAACCCGCGGTCGGACAGGATGATCTCGGCCGCCGCAGGCTGGTTGAGCAGCCAGTCGACGAGCAGGGCCGCTTCGGCCGGGTGCTCCGAGCCTGAGGCGATCGCCCAGAACTGCGACGGCAGCACCGCCAGCCCCGAGACTCCGGTGGAGGTCGGCGGGGTGAGGATCTCGACGTCGGCACCCGTACCCGCCTGGTAGGCCGCGATCTGGTTGCTGTAGCTGAAGGTCATCGCCGCACGACCGGTGCCGAAGAGACTCAGGTCTGGCGTCACGTTCCAGTGCTCCACGATCACCGAGGGGTCAGGCAGGCCACCCGCCTCGACCAGTCCGGCCTCCAGGTCGTACCACTGCTGGATCGTGGCGGCGTCGACGGCGAGCTGGCCATCCCAGTCGTAGATGCCGGTCTCGGTGTACTGGGCCACGTAGGTGCCCAAGATGTCCTGCAGGCGCAGGTCGAGACCGACGACGCCCTCGCCGGCGTTCGCCGAGATCTCGTTGGCGATGTCGATGAACTCCTCCCAGGTCCAGTCGGCCTCCGGGAGTGCGACGCCCGCCTGCTCGAAGATCGTGGGGTTGATGAGCACCCCGATCGCGTTGCCGCCGGTGGGGAGCCCGTAGAGGGTGTCGTCGACCGTGGCGTTGGTGAGCGTGAAATCGGGGTAGCCGTCGGTGGGCAGCTGCTCGCTCACCGTCGCGAGATCGAGCAGCGCTCCGGCCGCCCCGTACTCCTGCGGCTTGGCGCCGCCGAGCGCGAACACGTCCGGTGCCGTGCCGGAGGCGAAGTCGGTCGCGAGCCGGTTGAAGAGGTCGTCGGGAGCGCCCACCGGCTCCTCGACGACGGTGATGTTGGGGTGTTCGGCCTCGAACAGATCGATGGCCTCGGCCATGATCGCCGCACGGCCGTCGTTGCCCCACCAGGCGATGTGAAGCTCGACGGGCTGCTCGGTGTCGACCTCGCCGCCGCCGGTCCCGCCGTTGCCTGCGCCGCCGTCGCCGCCGGAGCAGGCCGCCAGTGCCAGGGCCGCCGCACCTGCGACGACGGCCGACCGCATCGAGCGATGTGAAGAACGCGTCATTGCTGTCTCTCTTCGATCGTCGTGGGCGATCGTCACGCCCGCGTGAAAGCGGATTCTCAGAAACCGCTTGCAGCGGAACGTAACAGCGCAAGACGAGGGTGTCAACGGTGCCGACTGGCAGCGCACCGGGTACGGCACGCTCTCGACGAAACCGCGTGATTACGCGCCTACTGCGTATTTGTTGACGAAGGCGACAATCCATGGTGATACTGGCCTACGTTCGAGAATGCGTTTGCACTCACGTGGGTGCGAGCGACGACATGGAGGTCTCGTGAGCAGCATCGGCGAGTTGCGCCAGCTGGCGCGCCAGCGCAAGCGCGGTGGGAAGGCCAGGAACCCCGACAACCTCGCCGGCCATCTCTTCCTGCTCCCGTGGTTCATCGGCGTCCTCGTCTTCACGATCGGGCCGATGATCGCCTCGCTGCTGCTGTCGTTCACCGACTACAACCTGCTGCAGCCGCCCACCTGGGCCGGGCTTGACAACATCGTCCGGATGATGGAGGACGAACGCCTCCTGAACTCGCTGCGCGTCACGCTCGTCTACGTGCTCGTGTCGGTGCCGCTGCAGCTCGCGCTGGCGCTGGCGGTCGCGCTCCTGCTCGACCGCGGGATGCGCGGACTGGCGTTCTACCGATCGATCTTCTACCTGCCCAGCCTGCTGGGCGGTTCGGTGGCGATCTCGATCTTGTGGCGGCAGGTCTTCGGCAAGGAGGGCATCGTCAACGCCTTCCTCGCGCTGTTCGGCATCGAGGGGCCGGGCTGGATCTCGCACCCGGACTACGCGCTGATCACGATCATCATCCTGCACGTGTGGACGTTCGGATCCCCGATGATCATCTTCCTGGCGGGGCTGCGGCAGATCCCGGAGATGTACTACGAGGCCGCGCAGGTCGACGGCGCCGGCAAGGCACGGCGCTTCTTCTCGATCACGTTCCCGCTGCTGACGCCGATCATCTTCTTCAACCTGGTGCTGCAGATCATCTTCGCGTTCCAGTCGTTCACGCAGGCGTACATCGTCTCGGGCGGCACCGGCGGCCCCTCGGACTCGACGATGTTCTTCACCCTGTACCTGTACCAGCAGGCCTTCACCGAGCTCGAGATGGGCTACGCCTCGGCGATGGCGTGGTTCCTGCTGCTGATCATCGCGGGGTTCACGGCCTTCAACTTCTGGCTGTCCAAGTTCTGGGTGTTCTACGAAGAGGACTCGGGGGCGCCGCCCAGACGCCAGCGCCGTGAGCGACAGGGGGCTGCGGCATGATGTCGTCTCAGCTCCGCTCCGTGATCAAGCATGTGTGTCTCATCGCGCTCTCGCTGCTGATGATCTACCCGCTGATCTGGCTGACGGTGTCCTCGTTCAAGCCGAACGCCACGATCTTCAGCGACCTCAGCATCTTCACCACCGACCTCACGCTGGACAACTACACGCACGGCTGGACCTCGCAGCAGCTCCCGTTCAGTCGGTTCCTCATGAACTCGGCGATCCTGTCCCTCGGCGCCATCCTGGGCAACCTGGTGTCGTGCTCGTTGGCGGCGTACGCCTTCGCCCGGCTCCGGTTCGCCGGTCGCAACCTCTACTTCGCCGTCATGCTCGGAACGATCATGCTGCCGTTCCACGTCGTGCTGGTGCCGCAGTTCATCATCTTCCGCGAGCTCGGCTGGCTCGAGACCTTCCTGCCGCTGGTCGTCCCGAAGTTCCTGGCCCTCGACTCGTTCTTCGTGTTCCTCATGGTGCAGTTCATCCGCGGGCTGCCCCGCGAGGTGTTCGAGGCTGCACGCATCGACGGCGCCGGCCACGTCCGCATCTACGCCGGTATCACGCTGCCGCTGATGGTGCCCGCACTCGCCACGACCACGATCTTCACCTTCATCTGGACCTGGGGCGACTTCTTCGGACCGTTGATCTACCTGCGCACGCGCGAGAACTTCACGGTGTCTGTAGCGCTCAAGGGATTCATCGACGCGCAGTCGAGCTCCAACTACGGCGCGATGTTCGCCATGTCGGTCGTCTCGCTGATCCCGCTGTTCGTCGCGTTCCTCGTCGGGCAGCGGTGGCTGGTGAAGGGCATCGCCACGACCGGCATCAAGTAGCGCGTCGCCCCCGCCGGGTCCGTGGATCAGCCAGCCGATCCTCCGTCACGCCGAGATCGTCGTTCCCGAGGGCAGCCGTCGGGCCACACTCGGAGAGCGTCAGCGAGCGTCGGGCTTGTCCCGGCCGAACACCGCCCGGGCCTCGGCAGCCAGGATGACCGAGCCGGCCACGATGACGCCGGTGCCGGAGCCGATGCGGTCGTCGTCCCCCTGCTCGGCGAGGTCGGCGGCCAGGGAGATCGCGTCGGGCAGCGAGGGCTGCACGTGCACGCGGTCCTCACCGAAGACGTCGCGGGCCACCTCGGCGAGCTCATCAGCAGGCATGGCACGGTCGAGACTCGCCTGGGTCACCACGATCTCGGGCAGCACCGGTTCGAGCACGGCCAGGATGGCCTCGGCGTCCTTGTCCGCCATCACGCCGATCACGCCGACCAGGCGCGAGAACGCGAACACCTCGTCGAGGGCGTCGACCAGCGCCTCGGCACCGCCGGGGTTGTGGGCGGCGTCCACCAGCACGGTCGGGCTGCGCCGCACCACCTCCAGGCGCGCGGGCGAGGTGACGTCGGCGAACCCTGCCTCGACGACCGACGCGTCCAGCGCACCACCGCCGAAGAACTGCTCGACGGCGGTCAGTGCGAGCAGCGCGTTGTGCGCCTGGTGCCGGCCGTGCAGCGGCAGAAAAATCTCGGTGTAGAGCCCGCCGGTGCCCCGCAGGTCGATCAGCTGGCCGCCCACCGCGACCACCCGGTTCGCGACCTCGATGTCGAAGCCCTCGGCCACCACGCGCGCGCCTCGCTCCCGTGCGGCGCGCGCGATCACCTCGGCCGCCTCCTCGGGTTGCGACGCGGTCACGACGACCTGTGCCGGGTCGGTGGCCTTGATGATCCCGGACTTCACCTCGGCGATCTCGGCGAGGCTGTGCCCGAGCCAGCGCTCGTGGTCCCGGGAGATCGGGGCGAAGACGGCGACCTCGGCGTCGAGCGTGTTCGTCGAGTCCCACTCCCCGCCCATGCCGACCTCGACCACCGCGACCTCCACGGGCGCGTCGGCGAACGCCGCGAACCCGAGGGCGGTCAGCACCTCGAAGAAGTTCAGCCGCGCCTGACCGGACGACTCGAGCTCGGCGTCGACCATCGCGACGTACGGCTCGATGTCGCGCCACGTGGCCACGAACTGCGCCGCGCTGATCGACTCGCCGTCGATCGCGATCCGCTCCCGCACGTTGTGCAGGTGCGGCGAGGTGAACCGGCCGGTCCGGAGCCCCGTCTCGCGCAGCAACCTCTCGATCATCCGCGCGGTCGAGGTCTTGCCGTTCGTGCCGGTGAGGTGGATCGCTCGGAAGCTGCGCTGCGGGTCGCCCAGCAGGTCCAGCAGCGACGCGACGCGCGCGATCGTCGGCTCGATGCGGTGCTCGGGAGCACGCGCGAGGATCGAGCGGTACACCTCGTCGGCCTCCCGCTCGAGCGCGGACCGGTCCTCGTTCCTCTTGGTCATGGCTGCTCGACCTTGGCCAGCTCGATGCCGACGCCCTCGGCGCCGTCCTCGTCGCGGACCGGCGCCGACTCCACGCCGACGTCGACCGCGAGCGTCTCCTCGCCGATCAGCTGGGCGCGGTCGGCCACCGCCTGCGCCCATGGTGCGGGCACCGCGAGCCGCAACGTGATCCGGTCAGCGACGTGCAGCCCCGCCGCCTTGCGTGCATCCTGCACCTGGCGGATCACGTCGCGGGCGTAACCATCACCGAGGAGCTCGTCGTCCAGCTCGAGATCGAGCACCAGGAACCCACCACCGGGCAGCACCGCAGCCGCGATCGAGTCACCGAGACGGTCCTCGACCTTGGTGACCAGCGCGTACTCGCCCTCCTGCAGCGTGATCCCTCCGGCGACCACGACGCCGTCGCGATCCTCCCAGCCGCCCGCGCGGGCGGCCTGGATAACCTTCTGCACGTCCTTGCCGAGCCGCGGCCCTGCTGCCCGGGCGTTGACCTGCAGCGTGGTCACGAGCCCGTACTCCGCCGCAGGCGTGGCGGCCTCGCTGACCAGCCGGACCTCCTTGAGATTGACCTCCTCCGCGATCAGGTTCTCGAACGGCGCGAGCGCCTCCGGGTCCGGCACGGCCACCACCAGCGAGCGCAGCGGCTGGCGCACGCGCAGCTTGTTGGACTTGCGCAGCCCGTGCGCCACGCTGACGACCTCGCGCACGGCGTCCATGGCCACCACGAGCGCGTCGTCGGCCACGAGCGCAGAAGCTGTCGCGTCAACAGTGCTCTCAGCGTTCGCGGCTTCGGGCCAGTCGGTCAGGTGCACCGACCGCTCCCCCGTCAGCCCGCGCCAGACCTCCTCGGTCACCATCGGTGCGAGCGGTGCCGCCACCCGGCACGTCACCTCCAGCACCGTGAACAGCGTGTCGTACGCGTGGGTGTCCTCGGCCCAGAAGCGCATCCGCGAGTTCCGCACGTACCAGTTGGTGACGACGTCGAGGTGATCCTTCAGCTTCTGCACCGCGCCCGGGATGTCGTAGACCTCGAGGTCGGCCTTCGCGGCGTCGGCGAAGGCACGCGTCTTGGCGAGCACGTACCGGTCGAGCACATCGAGCCCGGCCACGCCGTCTGCTGCCGGTGCCTTCGCGACATACCCAGCGCCGTCGGCCACGGTGTTGGCGTACAGCGAGAAGAAGTACCACGTGTTCCACAAGGGCAGGAGCGCCCCGCGAACCTGCTCGCGGATCGACTCCTCGGCCACGATGAGGTTGCCGCCCCGCAGCACGGGTGAGCCCATCAGCGACAGCCGGACCGCGTCGGAGCCGTACCTGGCCCACATCTCCTGCGGGTCCGGGAAGTTGCGCAGCGACTTGCTGGCCTTGCGGCCGTCGTCGCCCAGCACGATCCCGTGGCTGATGGCGGTCTGGAACGCCTGCCGGTCGAACAACGCGGTCGCGAGCACGTGCATCGTGTAGAACCAGCCGCGCGTCTGCCCGATGTACTCCACGATGAAGTCACCCGGATAGTGGTGCTCGAACCAGTCCTGGTTCTCGAACGGGTAGTGCACCTGCGCGAACGGCATCGACCCGGAGTCGAACCAGACGTCGAGGATGTCGGGGATCCGTCGCATGGTGGAGCGACCGGTCGGATCATCCGGGTTGGGCCGGGTCAGCTCGTCGATGAAGGGCCGGTGCAGGTCGGTGACCGGCACCCCGAAGGCCTCCTCGAGCTCGGCGAAGCTCCCGTACACGTCGATGCGCGGGTACTCCGGGTCGTCGCTCATCCACACCGGGATCGGGGTGCCCCAGTAGCGGTTCCGCGAGACCGACCAGTCGCGCGCGTTCTGCAGCCACGTACCGAACTGACCATCCTTGATGTGCTCGGGCACCCAGGTGATCTCCTGGTTGAGAGCGACCATCCGATCCTTGAAGTCGGTGACGCGGATGAACCACGACTCGACGCCCTTGTAGATCAGCGGGTTCCGGCACCGCCAGCAGTGCGGGTAGGAGTGGTCGTAGGTCTCCTGGCGCAGCAGCACGGTGCCGGGCGTGACGGATCCCGCGGCCTCGCCGCGGGTCGCCGCCTTCAGGTCGGCGATCACCTTGGGGTTCGCGTCGAACACCAGATCCCCGGCGTAGTCGACCACCGGCTCGGTGAACTTGCCGTCCGCGCCGACCGGCATCACGGCCTCGATGCCCTCGCGGTCGGTCACGACCTTGTCGTCCTCGCCGAAGGCGCCGGCGGTGTGCACGAGCCCGGTACCGTCGCTCGTGGTGACGAAGTCGGCCTCGACAACCCGGAACGCGTTCTCGCGACCGAGGTAGTAGGAGAACGGCGGCGTGTAGCTGCGCTCGAGCAGGTCGGCGCCCTTGAGGCGCTCGACCACCTGCTCCTCGACATCGTCGACGCCTTCGTTCTTCAGCTCGCGGGCGTATGCCTGCAGCCGCTCCGCGGCCAGCACATAACGCTCGGTCGTGCCGGTCGCGTCCGAGGACACCACCACGTAGTCGATGTCACGCCCGACGACGATCGCCAGGTTGCTCGGGAGCGTCCAGGGGGTGGTGGTCCACACGAGTGCGAGCTCACCGGTGGACAGCCGCAGCCCGACGGTCACCGCCGGGTCCTGACGCATCTGGTAGACGTCGTCGTCCATGCGCAGCTCGTGGTTGGACAGTGGTGTCTGGTCGCGCCAGCAGTAGGGCAGCACGCGGTAGCCCTGGTAGGCCAGCCCCTTGTCGTAGAGCTGCTTGAAGGCCCAGATCACCGACTCCATGTACCAGGGCTCGAGCGTGCGGTAGTCGTTCTCGAAGTCGACCCACCGGGCCTGCCGGGTGACGTAGTCCTCCCACTCCTGGGTGTAGCGGGAGACCGACTGGCGGCACTCCTTGTTGAAGGCCTCGATCCCCATCTCGTCGATCTCGGACTTGTCCGTGATGCCCAGCAGCCGCTCGGTCTCGAGCTCGACCGGCAGGCCGTGCGTGTCCCACCCGAACCGACGCTCGACGCGGCGCCCCAGCATCGTCTGGAAGCGCGGCACCACGTCCTTGACGTACCCCGTCAGCAGATGCCCGTAGTGCGGCAGGCCGTTGGCGTAGGGCGGGCCGTCGTAGAAGACGAACTCGTTGGAGCCGTTCTCCCCCGCTGACCGGCCGTCGATCGAGGCCTGGAAGGTGTTGTCGGCCTTCCAGTAGTCGAGCACGCCGGTCTCGAGGCTCGGCAGGTCCGGAGAGCTGACGACACCGTCCTCCGACGGCGGTATGGCCGGGCTGGCATCGCGGTGGCGGGGGTAGCTGTTGGAGCTCTGGCTCGTAGCCATCGTGGTCCTCTGGGGGCTGGGTGGTAGGTCTGCCTCGGCGAGGACGATCCGCCCGAGAGCGAACCGCGGTACCACCTCGCTTGCCCCGCTCACCCGTGGTTCCAGGTGGCGTGACCACTCCGCTGCGGCTGTCACGGGCCTGCCCCGTCCGGTTCTACTGAGCGCCACGATGATGCTGCGACGCGGTTCTTCCGGAGGCTCACCGGTGATAGCCGGGTCGATGCCTGTGCGGCCATGATACGCCGCGGCCGGTCGGCACGCTCGTCACGCGTACTTCGCCACTTCGCCCCCTGGCCGTCATGTCCGTGTCGACTCGCGTCCACCGGAGCGCACTTGCCTGGTCCCTGGCCGCTCCACTCCACCACAACCCACCGGGGGCAAGCAGGAATGACTGCGCTCGCTCGCACGCCAGCCCGACGAAAGTCGGCGGCGCACACCAGGTTCGTCCTCCGCGAGGGCCTCCTGTTCTGGGCACTCATCGTCCCGAACCTGGCGGCGATCATCGTGTTCGGCTACTACCCCACGCTCTACAACCTGGTTCTCAGCTTCACCGACTGGGACTTCGTGCAGCCGGCCCCGGTGCTCGTGGGGCTCGAGAACTACCTCGACCTGTTCCAGCCGGGCTCGCTGCTGATGGAGGCGCTGCGGAACACCGCGATCTTCGTGCTGTTCACCGTGGCCGGCACCATGATCGGCGGCCTGGCGATCGGTGGCCTGCTCGCACAACGGCTCCGCATGTCGGGCCTGGTCCGCACGATCGCGTTCGCGCCGCACATGCTCCCCGGCGCCGCGGTCGGTGTGCTCTGGCTGTTCCTCTTCGACCCGAACTACGGCTTGAGCCGCTGGTTCTTCGAGATGTTCGGGGCGGACTCACCGAAGTGGACCACGACCTCCGACTTCTCGCTCTGGGCGATCGTGATCGCCTACGCGTGGCAGCGCCTGGGATTCGTCGCGATCATCTACTACGCGGCGATCCTCGACCTGCCCAAGGACATCTTCGAAGCAGCCGCACTCGACGGCGCCACGGGCTGGAAGCTGTTCCGCTCCATGACGCTGCCGCTGCTCAGCCCGATCACGTTCTTCCTGACCGTCACGGGCATCATCGCCGCCGCGCAGACCTTCGACATCATCGCGACCCTCACCAACGGCGGCCCCGGCACCTCGAGCACCACGCTCCCTTGGCTGATCTACGACCAGGCGTTCGTGGAGTTCGACATCGGCACGTCCGCAGCCACCGCCACGGTGATGTTCGCGCTGCTGCTCGTCGTGACCCTCGTCCAGACCCGGTACGCATCGAAGCAGGTCCACTACTCATGACCCTCACCTCGCCCCGACCGGTCACCGCCGACATCCCCGCGGCCGACGACAGCACCGCGACCGAGCCCCGGCAGGAGTCACTCGGCCTACGCCCGGCCCGGGACCGCCGGCCCGCAGCACGGCGCTCGCGCCCGATGACCATCGCCCTCTACATCCTCATGGGGTTCGTGTTCGCGGTCTTCGCCATCCCGATCTACTGGCTGTTCAGCTCCTCCCTCAAGCCCGAAGGGGAGATCTACACCTTCCCCCTCACCTGGATCCCGAGCTCGCTCGAGTGGAGCAACTTCGCGGACGCGTGGACCTCGGCCCCGTTCGGTGCGTTCCTGCGGAACTCGATCATCACCACGGTGGTCGGCACCGCGCTGGAGATCGGAGTGGCCCTGCTCTCTGCCTATGCGTTCGCGTTCGTGCGCTTCCGCGGCAAGATGGTGATCTTCGCGATCATGGTCGGCTCGCTGATGCTCCCCGGGCACATCACGCTGCTCGTCAACTACATCACCGTGGCGGGCCTGGGCTGGCTCAACACCTACCAGGGACTGATCCTGCCGGGCATCGGCTCAGCATTCGCGATGTTCCTGCTCTTCCAGCAGATGCGCCAGGTGCCTGGTGAGCTGGTCGACGCCGCGAAGATCGACGGCGCGGGCCACATCCGCCGGATGTGGAACGTCGTCGCGCCCATCTGCCAGCCGATGATCCTCACGGCCACGCTGATCGTGATGATCGGCAAGTGGAACGACTTCGTGTGGCCACTGATCGTCACATCGACCGCGGACATGCGCACGCTCCCGATCGGGCTGATGTTCCTGCGCAGCCAGGAGGGCTACGACTCCTGGGGGCCCGTGATGGCCGGCACCGTGATCGTCGCGGCCCCGATGCTCATCCTCTTCTTCCTTGCCCAGCGCCGCATCATCGGCGGCATCGTCTCGGGCGCCCTCAAGGGCTGACCCACACGGGGGCTCCGCCCCCGTGCTCACCGCTGGGGCAGCGCCCCAGACCCCATCCCGCCTCACACCCCTACCCAAGGAGCACGACCCGCATGTCTTCTCTCATTCTTTCCCGCCGCCGCCTGCTCACCATGATGGGCATGGGTGCAGGGGCCGCCGCGCTGGCGGCCTGCACCGTGCCGACGAGCGACGCCGGCAGCGGCAACGACGTTGCGGGCAGCAACATCCGCTCCGACATGAGGCAAGCGGCGCTCGCCGAGATCCCCTCGCAGTACCAGGGCCGCACCAACATCCTGTTCTGGGCCCCCTGGACCGGCGGGCTGTTCGAGGGCGTGTCGAAGCTGTTCACCCAGTTCAACGACTCCCAGAGCGACATCTACGCCGCGATCGAGTCCGTCGGCGGCTACGACGACCTCAACACGGCGTTCACCGCGGCGCTCCAGGCGAAGGCGGTGCCCGACATGGTGTGCTTCCCGGAGATGCAGTGGATCCAGTTCTACTTCGCCAACGCCCTCGCTCCGCTCGACCAGCACTTCGACGACGAGTGGAACCTCGACATCTACCTGCAGAGCTACGTCGGCGAGGGCAAGGCGGGCGACGAGACCTACGTGGTCCCGTTCGCGCGGTCGAACCCGCTCTTCTACTACAACAAGACGCTCTTCAAGGACCTCGGGCTCCCCGTCGACACCCAGTACACCTGGTCGCAGCTGCGGGAGTTCGGTCCTGAGATCGCCTCGGTCCAGAGCTCGGGCCAGGCCGTGAAGACGTTCGCCTACGGGTCCGGGGACGCATGGTTCGCCAACTCGTGGCTGTGGGCGTTCGACGGCGTGTGGTCCGAGGGTTTCGACGTGATGCCCGACGAGGCCAAGGTCAAGGAGCTGATGACCTTCGCCAAGGAGTGGGTGCACACCGACGGCAACGCCTACCTCGCGCAGGCGGGGCACACCGACTTCCAGACCGGGCTGGTCGCAGCCGTGCACGGCTCGACCGCGTCGATGCGTGGCCTGACCGAGGCTGTCGACTTCGAGCTCGGTGCCGCCTTCATGCCCGGCGAGGTCAACCAGCCGCCGACGGTGCCGACGGGTGGTTCGGGCTTCTCGCTGGTCCGTACCGAGTCGCAGGAGCGCCAGGACGCCACCGCGGCTCTCCTCAAGTTCCTCGCGAGCCCGGAGATGTCCGGCCAGTGGCACATCGACTCGGGCTACGTCCCGATCGTGCAGGCCGCCGTCGAGGAGCCCGCGGTCGTCGAGCTGCACGCCAGCAACTCCAACTTCACGGTCGCGATCGAGCAGCTCCCGAACGCCAAGACGGTGGCACCGGTGAACTGGTTCCAGTCCGGCACCGCTGCACTGAGCCAGGCCTTCGCCTCGATCGCCGGTGACAACGCCGACGTCCAGACGACGATCGACACCCTGCGCGCCAGCTACGAAGAGCTTCTCGAGGACAACCGCGAGGACCTCGAGGCCCTCGGCGTCTCCTGACCGACACCCCACCCGAGAGAGAGCAGGGGACCGTGAGCACACCTCACAAGCTGTTGGTGGTGTCCGTCGACGCGATGCACACCGACGACATCCCGTTCGCCGCGACGCTGCCGGCATTCGCTCAGATCCTTGAGCGAGCGGCTGTCGCCGAGATCGAGGGGATCTACCCCTCGGTGACGTACCCGAACCACACGGCACAGACCACCGGTTGCCCGCCGGCACGGAGCGGGATCTTCAACAACCTGCAGTTCCAGCCCGGGAACGGTGATAGGTCTGAGTGGTTCTGGAACGCGGAGATGATCCGCGTGCCGACCATCTTCGAGGCCGCGAAGGCCGCGGGGCTGAGCGTCGCCGCCGTGCAGTGGCCGGTGACAGGCAACGAGCGCGACGTCGACTGGCTGGTGCCGGAGATCGCCAGCCCGCAGGTCTTCGACGGTCTGGAGGACCAGTACCGGAAGACGACGAACGAGGCGAGCCTCGAGCGCTACATCCTGCCGAACCTGGACAAGGTGATCGAGGGACCGAAGCGCAACTACTTCCCGTTCGTCAACCACGTCTCGGAGCAGATCCTGCGCCACGAGCGTCCCGATGTGATGTTCGTGCACCTGGTGGAGGTGGACTCCGCTCGCCATGCGGGTGGCAGCTACGGCCCGCACGTCGAGCAGGCGCTGCGGGAGGTGGACGCCACGCTGGGCACCTTCCTGCAGGCGCTCACCGACAACGGCGACCTGGAGTCGACCAACATCGTGCTGGTCTCCGACCACGGGCATCTCGACACCGAGCAGCACACCAACCTCAACTCGATCTTCGCTGAGCGCGGGTTCCTGCGCACCGACGGCGAGGGCAGGCTGGTGGACTACGACGTGTTCTGCCTCGGTGCCGGGTTCTCGGGTCAGCTGTTCCTCGCCGATGACATCACCCCGGAGCGTCGCGCCGAGGTGGCGGCCCTGCTCGCGGAGATCGAGGAGAACCAGGAGTACCGGATCGAGAAGTTCTGGACCTCGCAGGAGTCGCTGCGCGACTACGGGCTCGACGGCCCGTTCGACTACGTGGTGGAGTCCGAGCCAGGCGTCATCGTGGGCATGGTCCTGGGTCGTCGGCCGATCGTGCGCAAGGGCGACGACGACTTCCCGCCGTACATCGGCAACCACGGGCACGCGCCGCGGCACGGTGGCCAGCCGGTGTTCATCGGCACCGGGCCGGGGTTCACCCCCGGCGCCGATGCCGGCCGTCGCAGCATGCTCGACGAGGCCCCCACGTTCGCCGCGCTGCTCGGGATCGAGCTCCCGGCCGCCGAGGGCGCGGTCCTGGACGAGCTGCTGGTGAAGGCAGCGCAGCCGGTCTGAGCGCGCACGAAGAAGCGCCGCGTGAGGAGCAGTCCTCACGCGGCGCTTCTGCGTTCACCCGGATGTTGCGGAAGTGATCGCAACGCCGCGTATGGCAACGCCGAGGACGCGCCGCCGTTGTGGAAGCGACCACAACGGCCAGCCCCGCAACGCATCGCGGACGGCAGCGTTGCGGAACCCACCACCACGGCGGGTTCCGCAACCTGTACCGGGGCAGCGCGTGTCAGGCTCGCCCGTTCCGGGCTACTTACCGCCGGTGGTGGCGATGCCCTTGACGAGGTACTTCTGGCCGAAGAGGAAGGCCAGGAACATGGGCACGAGGGAGACGATGGACATCGCGAACATGGCGCCCCAGTTGCTGCCGGAGGTGGCGTCCAGGAACGACCGCAATGCGATCGGGACCGTGTACATGTCTGGGCTGGTCAGGTAGATCAGCGAGGTGAAGAAGTCGCTCCAGGTCCAGATGAAGGTGAAGATCGCGGTGGTGGCCAGCGCCGGGATCATCAGCGGGATCAGCACCTGCCCGAAGATGCGGACGTGGCCCGCACCATCGATGCGGGCGGCCTCGTCGAGCTCGGTGGGGATCCCGCGGATGAACTGCACCATCAAGAACACGAAGAACGCATCGGTGGCCAAGAACTTGGGCAGCACCAACGGCAGGAACGTGTTCACCATGTCCAGGTTGTTGAACAGGATGTACTGCGGCACCACGACCACGTGGTAGGGCAGCATGATCGTCATCAGCATGATCGCGAACCACAGCGTCTTGAGCCGGAACCGCAACCGGGCGAACGCGTACGCCGCCAGCGAGCACGCGATCAGGTTTCCCGCGATCGCACCCAGCACCACGATCCCGGAGTTGACGATGTACCAGTCGAACGGCCGCGCAAGCGCGGTCCAGCCGTAGATGTAGTTGTCCACGTACAGCTCGTTCAACCACAACCCCGGGGTCCGGAAGATCACCTCGGTGGGCCGCAGCGAAGACACGAGCATCCACACCAACGGGTAGATCATCGCCAGGCTCGCGGCGATCAGCAGCACATGCTTGAGCAATGAACGGCCCACCGAACCCGACCGACTCGCGCCAGGCGCTCTCATCGGCTCGTCCGCAGCATCCTCAGTCATCGGCTCGGTGGCCCGTTCCGTCGTCGTCGGCTCAGTCATCGTAGAAGACCCAGTACTTGGCAGCGAAGAAGTTCACGGCGGTGAAGATGCCGATGATGACCAGCAACAGCCAGGCCATCGCCGAGGCGTATCCCATCTGGAAATTCGCCCATCCCCGGTCGTAGAGATACAACGTGTAGAACAACGTCGAGTCAGATGGCCCGCCGGTGCCGTTGGAGACGATGAATGCCTGCGTGAAGGACTGGAACGCCCCGATGAGCTGCAGCACCAGGTTGAAGAAGATGATCGGCGACAGCAGCGGCAACGTGATCCTCACGAACTGCTTGCGCTTGTTCGCCCCGTCCAGCGCCGCCGCCTCGTAGTACATCCCCGGGATCTGTCGCAGCCCCGCCAGGAAGATCACCATCGGGGATCCGAACGTCCACACGTGCAGCAGGATCAGCGTCCACAACGCGTAGTCCGGATCGGACACGTAGCCGGTCGTGGCGTCGATCCCGAGCAGCTGCAGGACCTGGTTCACCAGGCCCCCGGTGCCGAAGATCTGCCGCCACAACAGCGCGATGGCGACCGACCCGCCCAGCATCGAGGGCAGATAGAACACCGACCGGTAGAACGCCAACCCCCGCATGCCCTTGTCTAGCAGCAACGCGATCGCCAGCGCCAACGCCAGCTGCGCGGGCACACCGACCACCACATAGGTGAAGGTCACCTGCAACGACTTGTGCAGCCGAGCGTCCTCCAGCATCCGCGCATAGTTGTCCAGCCCGATGAACTCCGGTGTCTGGATGAGGTTGTAGTCGGTCAGCGACAGGTACAACGACGCCAGCATCGGGCCCAACGTGAAGGCGAACAGGCCCACGAGCCACGGCAGCAGGAACAGGTAGCCGGCCTTGTTGTCCCGACCCGCCTCCTTGCGAGCCGCAGCCCGCTCCTCCGGCGTCCGCGCCCGCCGTGTCTTCAGCTTCGAGAGCTCGGAGATCGCACTCATGAATCAGCCACCGAGCGACGCGACGAGCTCGTCGTAGAACCCCTGAGCCGCGCCGGCGGCGTCGATGTTCCCGAACAGCATGTCGGTCGCATAGCGGAACAGCAGGGTGCCGAACTGACCACCGCCGGGCGGGGGCGCGATCGGGGTGTCGCCCAGCTCGGGAACGATGTCGTTGATGAACTGCAGCACCCGCTGCTGGTTCTCCGACAGATCCGCCGAGATCGACTCGGCCACCTCGGTGTTGGCGGGGATCCCGCGCTCGGCGAGCTCGATCGCGCCGGCGTCGGGCGAGTTGACGATCCAGTTGATCAGCTCGACGGCGGCTTCAGGGTTCTCCGTCGTCGCCGACACCGACCACAGCATCGAGGCCTTGTACCAGGCCTTGCGTGTCGTCGCGTCACCGTCGATGCTCGGGAACCGCAGCATCGCGATGTCCCCGCCTGAGGCCTCGGCCACGGCCTGCAGCTGGTTCGACCAGTACACGTTCATCGCGGTGTTGCCCACGATGAAGGCGCCCTGGTCGAAGGCCACGCTGGAGTCCTCGGTGATCTCCGACGCCGTGGGGATCGCTCCGGCGTCCGCGAACTGCTGGTGGAACTCCAGCCAGGTCACCACGTCCTCGACAGCGAAGCCTGGCTGGTTGCCCGAGACGAACAGCTCCTTGCCCTGCTGCCGCAACCAGCCGCTGAACATCGCGTCGTTGGAGATAAAGGTCGAGGTGCCCACGACCTCGCCTCCGGATGCCTCCGAGATCTCGGTACCCAGCGCCAGCCAGTCGTCCCACGTCCACGTGGTGTCGTCGGGCATCTCGATGCCGAGCTCGTCCAGGATGTCCTTGCGGACCATCACCGTGGGCGTGTTGATACCCGCGTTGACGCCGAAGGTCTGGCCCTCCAAGTCGCCGGAGTCGGCCGTGCCCTCGACGAACTTCGAGACGTCGATGCCGTGCTCGGCGAGGTCGAGGAGGGCGCCGCGCGCGCCGTACTCGCTGATGTACGCCATGTCCATCTGGATCACATCGGGAGCCGTGCCGCCGGCGGTCTGGGTCGCCAACCGGTCCCAGTAGCTCGCCCACTCGCCCGGCTGCTCCTCGATGGAGACCTCGGGGTTCGCCTCCTGGTAGGCCGAGAGCAGCGCAGAGGTGTTCTCGTTGCGAACGGGGTTGCCCCACCAGGTGAAGGTCAGGGCGGTGCCGTCACCACCACCGCCGCCCGCGTCACCACCGCCGGCACCGTTGCCGCCGCCGTCGTCGCCACCGCGGCTGCAGCCTGCGAGGCCGAGGCCTGCACCGACCGCGCCCATGGAAGCGAGGGTCAAGAACTGTCGTCGTGAGGTGCCCATCGTGGAGCCTTTCGCGTCTTTGTCGAGAGACGGTCCCTGCTCGCGTCGGGGACCCGCCGTCATGCTAGGTGGCAACCTCCGGATTTGAAACGGTACAGCGGCAAGTTGCAGCCACTTGCCACCAGGTCATGACCTTTCGTTTCTGTTCACATGGAACTCCGGCGTCAGCCCGGTGACACCGCGCGGCGGAGCTCGTCGGCCGTCATCGCTCCCGGCTTCGTCCCGCTGACGGCCGCCGCCCGCACGAGGGTGGCGAGGGCCGAGTTGACCGGTGCGGAACGCCCGAGGCGGTGGGCGATCGCAACGATCTCACCGTTGAGATAGTCGGTCTCGGCCGAGCCGGTGCCACGCTGCAACGACTGCCAGGTCGAGCCACCCATCCGCTCGGGCGCGCCGGGAACGGGCGCCACGGTGAGCTGGTTCCGGGAGTTTCGCTCGGAGTCCTCGGAGTTGATCTCGATGCCTGCCGCTGCGTACAGCTCGCGCGCCTCGGCACGCGCCGCCTCGGCGACGTCCTCGCCCTTGTGGCCGTCGCCGAGGATCGCCTGCACGGCATTGCCGAGGTTGCTCAGGAGCTTGCGGTACTTCCAGGGCATGACGTCCTCGGGGGTCGGGACCTCGATGCCCGCCCGGCGCCACTCCTCGGCAAGCTCACCGAGGAAGGCGGCATCGCCGTCGTCGGCCAACGACGCGGGGTAGCGCGCCGTGTGCAGGACGGCTCGCACCGGCGCGCAGCGGACGATCACCTCGCCGGGCTGAGCAAGAACCGCGGGCATCCACACGCAGACCCCGTGGACCCGTGCGAACCACCGCAGCGCGATCTCCTCGGAGGCGACGCCGTTCAGCGCGGTGAGCAGCGGCAACCGCTCCCCCGCCGTGCCGATCACCTCGCCCGCATCGTGCACAGGCGCGTCCGCCCATGCGGCCAGGGCGGCTGCCGCCTGGTGGGTCTTGGTCGTGAGGACGAGCACGTCGTCGCTCCGGAGCTCGACCTCCGCCGGCTCCGCGGCGACCTCCGGTCGACAGGTGATCACGCCGTCGGGCATCCGCACGGTGAGTCCACCCTCACGCATGGTCGCGAGGTGGTCGCCCCGAGCCACCAGCAGCACCTGGGCACCTGCGTCGGCGAGCAGCCCGCCCACGCCGGAGCCGATCGCACCCGCACCGATGATCACGTATCTCATGGGGCTCACTCTGCCGGATCCGGGGCAGGTGCGGCAGCCGGCGTCCACGTCCGGGGTGCGCGCGCCCCCTGGTGCTGCCTCAGACCCGCTCGACGCGCCGCGGCGCCGCCGCCGAGCCGAGCTCCTCGAGCGCCCGGGCTGCCAGGTCGGCAGGATCTGCCTCTCCCGTCACCTCGACGCTGAGCTCGTGCCCGAGCTCGGGGTGCGGCAGCACCTGCACGACGGCGGTGCTCACCCCGGGCTGTGCGACGAACCAGTCGTGGACACGCATGATCGAGACGTTGTGGCCGCCGACGACCACGACACCGTCGGAGCGGCCGTGCACGAACAGCCGGCCGCTCTCGTCGAGGTGACCGAGATCGCCGACCTCGACCTCCTGCTCGGTGACGGATGTCGCGCGCCATGGCGAGGTGATGCGCACCTGACCGACCTCGCCCGCCGGGAGGGGCGTCCCTTCGCCGTCGACGATCTCGATCCGGACGCCCGCAGCAGGGCGGCCGACCGTGCCGGGCGCGTCCCGCAGGTCCTCGGGCGTGGCGATCGTGGCGGTGCCCGCCTCGCTGGATCCGTAGAAGTCCACCAGCTGCTCCCCCAGCAGCCGGTGGGTACGTTCGGCGAGCTCGGCACTCAGCGGCGCGGACCCGGTCGCGATGCGCCGCAGCGATCCGAGCCCCGATCCTGGCGCCCCCGCAGCCTCCTCGGCCTCGAGCGCGTCGAGCACCATCGCCAGCTGGGCGGGCACCACCGCGAGCACGCCGGCGGCGTGGCTGTGGATGAGCTCGATCAGACCAGCGCCGTCGCGGCCCTGGCCCAGCGCGGCGGGTGCGCCGACCACCAGGGCCGCGGTGAGCACCAAGAGCCCATGACCGTGCGAGAGGGGCGGGGCGACCACGACCGGCTCGTCGCGGCGCAGGTCGAGGGCACGCATCAGGCTGAGCAGCGTCGCCAGCTGCCCGAAGGCGGCGCTGCCGCGCTCGGTCGTCTTCGGGGTGCCGGTGGTGCCGGAGGTGAGCAGCCGCAGCGAGCCGGTCTTGCGAGGCCGCGGCACCGAACGCAGCGACCGGCCCGGCGAGCGCTGAGCCAGCGCGATCACATCGAAGGCGCGTGCATGAGGCGCCGCCGCGCGGACCGCTGCCACGGTGGTGTCGTCGACCAGAACGACGTCGACGTCCGCGAGGGCGGCTGCCAGCACCTCGCTGCCCGCCGATGCCGGCACCAGCGCGCAGTCCAGGCCGAGCGCGCCGATCGCGGTGACGCCGGCCAGCAGCCCGCGGTGGCTGGCTGCGCAGACGCCGATCTCCTTGCCTGCACCCTGCCGCACCGCAGCAGCCACGGCGGCCGCGACGCTGTCCACGGCCGCCTCGAGAGCGGATCCGAACAACGGTCCCAGGTCGTCGACCAGGAGCTCCTTGCGCGGCCGCCCGCGCGCGGCAGCGAGCGCGACACCGGACAGGCTTGCGCCGTAGCGGAGCGTCGCGGGCAAGCCGCGGATGTCGGCGGGCCGCCACTGGCCGGCCACCTCGACCGCATCGGGGACCGCGTGCCAGGCGGGTGTGTGCGCGCCGCTCACGACCGCCGCCAGATCGCCTCGGCCAGCCGGTCGGCCGTGCTCGGGAACGCTGCCGTGGCCACCGCGCCGAGACGACCCCACCACGGGCTGATGACCCGAGCACGGGTGAGCGCGGCCCGACAGACCCAGGTCGCGGCGTCGTCGGCGGACAGCGCCGGCAGGCGTGTGCGCGCGTAGGTCGGTGCACTCATGGCGGTCCGGGTGAGCGGGAGGTGGATCGAGGTCACGGCCACGCCGTCGGCTGCCAGCTCGGGCGAGACCGACCGCAACCAGGCGTCGAACCCGGCCTTCGTGGCGGTGTAGACCGACCAGCCAGGTCCGGGCAGCGCCATCCCGACCGTGCCGACCGAGATCAGCTGTCCCTGCCGGGCCCGTCGCATCGCCACGAGGATCGGCAGCGCGAGCGCAACGGGGCCGAGCAGGTTGACCCCGGCCAGGCGGGTGACGTCGTGGAGACGATCGGCGTAGCTCACGAGATCGCGGTGGATGCTGTGGCCGGCGTTCGAGACCAGCAGCGCGGGTGCGCCGTGCTCGGCGACGATTCGCTCCCCCGCAGCTGTCGCGGCCTCGAGGTCGCGCAGGTCGACCGCGTGCACGGTGGCCTCGCCACCTGCCGAGCGGACCTCGCCGGCCACGCTCGCGAGCGCCGCCGCATCCCGCGCGAGCAGCAGCACGTGCGCACCGGCGGCCGCGCACCGCAGTGCCACGGCCCGCCCGATCCCGCGGGAGGCCCCGGTGATCACCACGAGGCGGCCGCCGACCGTGCGACGCAGCGCCTCGCTGTCCACCGCGTGCGGGCGCATGCCCAGCAGGGTGCCGACAGGCGAGCGCGTCATGCGCACATTCTCGCGTAGTCCTAGGCTGACAGCTGCGAGAGAGAAAGAGGCGGCATGAAGGTTCTCATCACCGGCGGGGCCGGTTACATCGGAAGCACGATCGGGCTGGCGTGCCAGGACAAGGGGTGGGACGTCGTCGTGCTCGACGACCTCTCGACCGGGCGGCGCGAGTTCACCGAGGGCACCACCCTGTACGAGGGTGATATCGCCGATCACGCCCTCGTCGCTCGGATCTTCGCCGAGCACCCGGACATCGAGGCGACCGTGCACTGCGCGGCCAAGATCGTGGTGCCGGAGTCGGTCGCGGACCCGATCGGGTACTACCGCAACAACGTGTCCAAGACGATCGAGCTGCTCGACTCGCTGCGGCGCGCGGGCTGCACCCGGCTGCTGTTCAGCTCGTCGGCCTCGATCTACGAGCCGGAGCCCGACCTCACGGTGAACGAGACCTCGGCGCTCAACCCGCAGAGCCCGTACGCGGCGTCGAAGATGCTCTGCGAGCGGATCATGGCCGACGTGGCGGCGGCGACCGACCTCCGCACGCTCTCGCTGCGCTACTTCAACCCGGTCGGGGGCGACCCCGACCTGCGCACCGGGCTCCAGAACCCGAAGCCATCGCACGCGCTGGGAAAGCTCGTCGACGCCTACACCTACGGCGACGTGTTCACGATCACCGGGGTGGACTGGGCCACCCGCGACGGCTCCGCGATCCGCGACTACATCCACGTGTGGGATCTCGCCAAGGCGCACGTGGCGGCGCTCGAGCACTTCGACGCGGTGTGCACTCCCGAGGAGCCGTACACGGTCATCAACATCGGCACCGGGACGGGATCGACCGTGCGCGAGCTGGTCGCCGCCTTCACCGAGGTGGTGGGCGAGGGCAACCTCAACGTGGTCGAGGGCCCGCCCCGCCCCGGTGACGTGATCGGCTGCTACACCACCTCCGGCCTCGCGCTGGAGAAGCTCGGATGGAAGGCCGAGCTCTCGATCGCCGACGCCATCCGCACCGCTCTCGAGTGGGCGAAGATCCGCCCGGAACGGCTGGGCGCGTAGCGCGTGCGGCTCACCCGGCTCAGCGCGGCCGAGTCGGAGCGGCTGCGTGGTTCGGCGGTCACCTACCCCGTGGTCGGCGGCACGCCCGTCGGGTACCTCACCTTCTCCCGGTCGGCAGTGATCGGGCACGGCAGGCAGTCGTTCACCGCGGCTGTGGAGGCGGTGCTCGGCTGGCAGGTCCAGCTGCGCTCGGGCTACGCCGTGGCGGCCTCGGAGCCCCGCGTCGAGATGGGAACCGTGGCGCGGCTGCGCATCCCCGTCGGACCCCTGCGCATCCAGGCGTACTGCCGCGTGGTGGAGGTCATCGATCAACCCGATCGCGCCGGTTTCAGCTACGGCACGCTGCCGGGTCACCCGGAATCGGGTCAGGAGTCGTTCGTGGTGACGATCGACGGGGCGGGCACGGTTCGCCTCGAGATCGCTGCCTTCAGCAGGCCGGTGAGCTGGTACGCCCGTCTCGGCGGGCCGGTGACCCGGTGGCTGCAGGACCTCGCGACCGAGCGGTACCTGCGTGCGCTCGCCCCTGCCGACTCCCTCGACGAGGTCGAGTCGGCGCGCCTGCGTGGGCTGGAGCTGTCGTACCCGGCGAGCGAGCGCGTCCGCCCGCCCGGCTACTGGGGCTACGAGATGTCCGCCGTCATCGGGCGCGGCCGCGCAGCGTTCGAGCAGGCGAGCGAGCGGGTGCTCGGCCACGAGGTCTTCCTCCGGTCCGGCATCGGTGTCGCCGCCTCCAGCCCGACGGCGGAGCCCGGCTCGGTCCTGCGGGTGCGGATCCCCGTGGCCATCCTGCGGTTCACGGGCTTCTCGAGGGTGGTCGCGATCATCGACGAGCCGGACCGCCGGGGGCTGGCGTACGGGACCCTGCCGGGACACCCGCAGTCGGGGCGCGAGGAGCTGGTCGTCACGATCGACGACCAGGCACTGGTGCGGCTTCACGTCACGGCCTTCTCCAAGCCCATGGCCTGGTACGCCCGGCTCGGCCGCCCGATCACACGCGCACTGCAGCTGCGGATGGCGCGCAGGTTCCTGCGCGCCATCCGGGCCTGATCGCTCAGCAGGGAGACCAGTGGCATGCACGGTACGTCGACGAGGTACCGCGGATGTCCGGACCGACAGACCCGTGACCCCAGAGGTGGTCACCGCCGGTCGACCCGGAGGCGCTGCCCAGGTACATCGCACCGGCGTACACGTCGGGACCGTAGGGGTCGCCGTATCCGTTGGTCGCGGGCTGGATCTCCTGCGCTGTCCGGAACCATGCCTGCTTCAGCGTCATCCCCGACCGCGCGTAGGAGGCGAACCGGCGCCCCTCCTCGGTGTTGTCGTAGGTGACCGCGGCGTAGCCCAGCAACATGTGCAGGCCGTCGAAGGCTCCGCTCCACCGCGAGAACACGCTCCCGCCGCCGTTGATGGCGTCGTCCTCCAACGGTCCGCACGCTGCCACGATCGCCCACTCGAGGTTCTCCTGGCCCCAGTGGTCCGACGGGCTGCCCTGCCACGGACCCACATCGGAGCTGTGCAGCCAGTCGCTGCTGCCGCCGCTGGCGAGCATCCACCCGTCCGGGCTGGCGTGACCGGTGTAGAACACGATGTCGACGTCGTCCACGTAGTTGTCGTCGTTCGAGAGCCAGTCCGACTTCCAGGCAGCCTCGTTGCCCCAGTTGAAGCGCCGCGACCAGCCTTCCGCCGTCATCTCGTCGACGAAGCCCTGCGCGTTGGCCTGGCTGCCGCCCAGCCCGCCCATCTCCCCGATCCACGAGGCTCCGAAGGACCGCGGCCGCAATGCCTCCCAGATGAGGGGGTAGAGCGAGAGGTCGAGCTGCGGCTTCACGAACACGTTGCCGCTCGGCCCGCGGGTGAGCAGGTCAGAGGCACGCACGCCGTTGCGCTCGAGCACGGCTGTGCTCACCGTCAGCGTGCTGGGCAGCACCTGTCCCGGCACCACGAGATGCCTCAGGTCGGTGAAGTCCTTCGCCTCGGCCCGCGGTGGGGTCTCGTGCTCCGGGACACCGATCTCCCCCACGTCGGTCGCCGGGATCAGTCGCACCCGGCTCGGCACCCAACGGTCGCCGTCCAACACATCGGCGGTGACGGCGTACACCGGGAACATCAGCTCCTGCCCGCTGAAGGCCGGGGCGCTGTAGTACCCGAGCGTGCTGCCCGTGATCTTGACGTCCTTGCGGCGCGTGCTGATCCCAGCCCGCTGGAGTGCCTGTGCCTGCGTCAGCAGCGGTCGCTCGTCCACGGCGTCGGCATCGCGCCACACCCCGTGGGCACCGACGACCTGTCCACCCTCGCCGACCGTGGCCCGGAACCGGCCGCCGCCGCCGAACATCGGGATCGAGTCGCCCACGATGTCGTCACGGTCCGAGATGTCCACGACGACGTCCCTCCCGAACGTCGACTCACCCTTGCGGGTACTGCGCTTGCCGGCGCGCTCGGTCACGGTCGTGGCCTGCCGGACCTCGCCCTTGGTGAGCCGGAACTGCCGGCCGAGCTCGGGGATCAGGTGGACCCGCTCCATCGCCTCCGTCGCGATCTCCGCCACCGCGCCGACGCCGGGGATCTTGGTCGGGCTCGGGTCCCACAGCCGGCTCAGATCGCCGGCCCACACGCCCCCGCGCCCGCGGTCGACGTCCAGATGCACCTCAGGTCCACGGATGGTGGTCGCGGGGCCTCGGGACTCCGCGGTCAGATCGCGACCACCGAGCACGTCTCGAGTCAACCGATCGACGTCGACATCGGTCTCGCGGCCCGCGTGCACGCTGAACACTGGCAGCGTTGCCATCGTGCGCTCCTCTCACAGAGCGAGGCTGGTCCTCGCCTGCAGGAGAAGAGCCGCACAGGTCCCGGGTGATACCGGACACGGAGGAGGGCCGTCAGGTCTGCGAGTGGTGCGACGTCGGCCGCGGCCTCAGGACGACCGTGCCAGCACGCGGCGCGCGAGCGCGAGCACCGGCTCGTCGATCATCTGGCCCTCGAACCGGAACGCACCGGGCTCGGACCTCGCCGCCGTGAGCACGGCCTCCGCCCACACGATCCGGTCAGCACCGGGGCGGTAGGCGCTGCGGATCACCTCGACCTGGTCGGGGTGCAGGCACGCCGTGGCGGTGAAGCCGCTCGCCACGGCATCCTCGGCCTCGATTCGCAGCCCGACCGGGTCGTCGAGGTCCGTGTGCACCGCATCGATCGCGGCCCTGCCGTGCGCACCCGCAGCCAGCAGCACGCTGGAGCGGGCATGCGCGGCGACGTGCCGATAGCGGCCGTCGGGCCACCGGCTCGAGGTCCCCCCGAGCGAGGCCACCAGGTCCTCCGCACCCCACATCAGCCCGACCACGCCGTCGGCGGCGGCGATCTCGGCAGCGTTCACCACGCCCAGGGCGGTCTCCACCAGGGCGAGGACGTCGTGCTGTACGAGCGCCCCGACGTCCGAGGCCGACTCGGTCTTGGCCAGCATCACGGTCCGGTACGGGGTGTCAGCGAGCGCGAGCAGGTCGGCCTCGAGCTCGCCCGAGAGCACGCTGTTGACCCTGACGATCGTCCGCGCAGGATCGAGGAGGTGCGCGGTCAGCGCCGCCCGCGCACCGGGCTTGTCGGTGGGTGCGACCGCATCCTCCAGGTCGAGGATCACGGCGTCGGCCCTCTCGGCCGCCTTCCGGTAGCGGTCCGGTCGGTCGGCAGGGCAGAACAGCAGCGCCGGCCCCAGGTCGAACGCGGCCGAGGCCACCTACGCCCCCGCCTGGTGCGCGAGATGATCGGCCTCGCTGAGCCACATCAGCACGGTACGCGTGGCCACGGCGACCACCACGTCGTCCTGGTTCCGGCCCGTGTGCTCGAAGGTCGCCACCCCTTGCCCGCGCCGCGACCGGGAGGGCCGCTTCGCCGTCAGCACGGTGTGCGCGTACAGGGTGTCACCGTGGAACAGCGGCGCGGGGAACCTCACCTCCTCGAAGCCCAGGTTGGCCACGATCGTGCCCTGCGTGAGGTGACCCACGGACAGGCCCACGAGGGTGGCCAGGGTGAACATCGAGTTCATCAGCCGCTGCCCGAACGGCTGCGACGCGCTGTAGGCCGCGTCGAGGTGCAACCCCTGCGGGTTCATCGACAACGTCGAGAACAGCACGTTGTCGGCCTCGGTCATCGTGCGGCCCGGCGCGTGCCGGTAGACGACGCCCTCGCCGATCTCGTCGAGGTAGAACCCTCGCTGCTGCACGTGTTCCATCAGCCCTCCACCTCGATCATCCCGCACGCCACCTCACGAGATCACAAGCCCCCGCCGGACAGCCCGAGCGCCCGGGCGATGACCATCAGCTGCACCTCGGTGGTGCCCTCGCCGACCTCGAGGACCTTGCTGTCCCGGTAGTGCCTCGCGACGACGTTGGAGTTGAGGAAGCCGTAGCCACCGAAGATCTGCGACGCATCGTGCGCGCACGCCACCGCGGCCTCGCTCGCCACCAGCTTCGCCATCGACGCCTGCTTCTTGAAGGGCTCCCCCGCTGCCATCAACCGGGCGGCCTCGACCCACGCGAGCCGCGCGGTGTGGACCTTGGCAGCCATCCGCGCGATCGTGAAGGCGATGTGCTGGCTGGAGGAGATCGGCTGCCCGAACACCACCCGCTCCCTGCTGTACCGGATCGCCTCCTCGAGGCAGCCCTGCGCGGCGCCGGTCGCGAGCGCCGCGAACGCGATCCGCCCCTCGTCCAGGCACGCGACTGCGTACGCGAAGCCGCGGCCGCGCTCCCCCAGCATGTTCTGACGCGGTACCCGCACGTCGGTGAGCGTCAGGGGGTGTGTGTCCGAGGTGTGCCAGCCGATCTTGTCGTACGAGGGGCCCACCTCCAGCCCCTCGCTCGGCACCGGCACCAGGAACGCCGTCAGCTCAGGGCCGGTGCTGCCGTCATCCTTCGTGACCTCGCCGGTCACAGCCGTGACGGTCAGCAGCCGCGTGATCTCGGTGCCCGAGTTGGTGATGAACTGCTTGGTGCCGTTGATGACCCACTCGTCGCCGTCGAGCACCGCGGTGGTCTCGGTGGCGCCGGCGTCCGAACCCGCGCCGGCCTCGGTGAGCCCGAAGGCGCCGAGCGCCTCACCCGCGGCGAGCATCGGCAGCCAGGCATCCTTCTGCTGCTGCGACCCGAACCGGAGGATCGGCATGGCGCCGAGCCCGATCGCAGCCTCGAGCGTGACGCCCAGGCTCTGGTCGACCCGGCCGATCTGCTCGACCGCGAGACAGAACGCGGTGTAGTCGCCAGCGGCTGTCGACCCGCCGTACTCCGCGGGGAACGGCAGCGCGAACAGGCCCATCTCGCCCATCTGGCGGATGATTCCGTAGGGCAGCGCCTGCTTGGTGTCGTAGTCGTAGGAGGCCGGCGCGACGACCGTGTCAGCGAACTCCTTGACCTGCTCTACCAGCGTGAGCTGTGCGGGGGTGAAGCCGTACTCCATCGATGACTCCTTCGTCCGATCTTGTGGATCATGGTTCATCCCTGATCTTGTGGATCGTCTGGGATGTGCTCGGGGTCTGGGGCGGAGCCCCAGCGGGGGCCACGGGGGCGGAGCCACCGTGCGTGTGGGTGTGAATGGTGGCGAGCAGCTGGTCTGCTGTGACCGTCTCGCCGCGCCTGACGGCAAGCACGAGTTTACCGGCGACCGGCGCCGTGACGGGGTTCTCCATCTTCATCGCCTCGACGACGGCGACCACCTCGCCGACCTCGATCGGCGCACCGTCGGTGGCCGGGATCGCGACGACGGTGCCGGGCATCGGCGTACGGACCTGCGGGTCTGGCGCTGCCCCGGCTCGCTCCCTGCGTGACCGCTCGACAGCCTCCTCCCGCGTCTGCTGTCGGATCTGCCAGGACTCGCCGTCGTGCCACAGCCAGGCCGTCGCCTGCTCGACGGCGCAGCGCACGCCGGTCGGTGCCTGCGCCGGGATCGGGGTGTCGTGGACATGCTCGCCCACGAGCAGCGAGACCGTCGGTGCGCGATGCTGCCCCAGTCGCCAGCCGGAGCGCGACGCCCAGGGCGAGGAACCGCCGTCGGGCATCGGTCGCAGCGCCCACGCGGCGGCTGCGAGCACACCTGCGTCCGGCTCGGTCGGCGCCGGCGGCTCGAGGGTGTCGAGGAAAGCGGTGTCGGCGGTCGCGTCGAGGACCTCGGGCGACTTCAGCACCGAGCGGAGGTAGGCGATGTTCGTGTGGACGCCGAGCACCACCGTGGTGGCGAGCGCCGCGTCGAGCCGCTGGATCGCCTCGGCACGCGTGGTGCCGTGGGCGATGACCTTGAGGAGCATCGGGTCGTAGTGCGCGGTGACGACCGATCCGGTGCTGACGCCCGAGTCCACGCGCACGCCGACCGGCTCGGCGACCTGCAGCAACCGCCCGGTGCTGGGGACGAAGCCGCGCTCGGGACGCTCGGCGTACACACGTGCCTCGATCGCGTGCCCCGCTTCACCGATCTCCCCGATCGAGATCGGCTCCCCGGCAGCGACCCGGAGCTGGGCCACCACCAGGTCGACGCCCGTGACCTCCTCGGTCACGGGGTGCTCCACCTGCAGCCGCGTGTTCATCTCGAGGAAGTACCACTGCTGCGGGTCCACGCCCGAGACGAGGAACTCGACCGTGCCGGCGCCCACGTAGCCCACACTGGCCGCCACCTGCGCCGCGGCGGCCGCGATCGCCTCACGCACGGCGCCGTGGGGGTAGGGCGCCGGTGCCTCCTCGATCTCTTTCTGGTGCCGGCGCTGCAGCGAGCACTCCCGCAGCCCGAGCACCTCGATCCGACCGTGCCGGTCCCCCAGCACCTGCGCCTCGATGTGCCGCGGCGCCACGACGAGGCGCTCCAGCAGCAGCGTGTCGTCACCGAACGCCGCCGCGGCGACCCGGCGGGCGGCCGCGAGCGCCTCTGGCAGCTCGGCCTCCTCGTGCACGACTTGCATGCCCTTGCCGCCACCGCCCGCGCTCGGCTTGACGATCAGCGGGAAGCCGACCTCGCCCGCCCGAGCCGCGAGCGCCGGGTTTCTGTCGTTCACGTCCGTCGAACGGGGGGCGGGTAGGTCGGACACGCCGGGGACGACAGGGACGCCGAGGGCGGCGACGTGGGCCTTCGCGCCGATCTTGTCGCCCATGAGCGTGAGCGCGCGCTCGTCGGGGCCGACCCACACGATCCCAGCCGCTGCGCAGGCTGCCGCAAGCACGGGGCTCTCGGACAGGAAGCCGTACCCGGGGTGCAGCGCCTGCGCACCGGCGCGCACCGCGACGGCCACGATCGCGTCTGCGTCCAGATAGGTGGGGACCTGGTACGCGAGGTCGGCCTCACGCACGTGGCGAGCACCGCCGTCGGCACCGGTGAACACGGCGACAGCCGTGCCACCCAGCTCCCGCACGGCGCGAATGACACGCACCGCGATCTCGCCGCGGTTCGCGACGAGGACACGCTCGAAGGGCCCCTCCATGCTCACGGCCCTCACATCCTGAACAGCCCGAAGCGGGGCTCCGGGAGCGGGGTACGGGAGACGACGTCGAGCGCGAGGCCCAGCACGGTGCGGGTGTCGGCGGGGTCGATGACACCGTCATCCCAGAGCCGCGCGGTCGCGTAGTACGGGCTGCCCTGGCTCTCGTAGCGCTCGCGGATCGGGGCCGCGAACGCCTCCTCCTCCTGCGGCGCCCACTCCTCGCCCCTGGCCTCGAGCTGGTCGCGCCGCACGGTCGAGAGCACGGAGGCGGCCTGCCGGCCACCCATCACCGAGATCCGCGCACCCGGCCACATCCACAGGAACCGCGGCGAGTAGGCGCGCCCGCACATCGAGTAGTTGCCGGCGCCGAACGAGCCACCGACCACCACCGTGAGCTTCGGCACCCGGGTCGTCGCGACAGCGGTCACCATCTTCGCGCCGTCCTTCGCGATGCCGCCGGCCTCCGCATCGGTACCGACCATGAACCCCGAGACGTTCTGCAGGAACAGCAACGGGATGCCCCGCTGGTCGCACAGCTCGATGAAGTGCGCGCCCTTGAGCGCGCTGGCACTGAACAGCACACCGTTGTTCGCCACGATGCCCACCGGGTGGCCGTGGATGTGCGCGAACCCGGTCACGAGCGTGGTGCCGTACTCGGGCTTGAACTCGACCAGCTCGCTGCCGTCCACGATCCGCGCGATGACCTCGCGCGCGTCGTACGGCTGGTTGACGTCGACGGGGACAGCGCCGTACAGGTCGGCGGGATCGACCGCGGGATCCCGTGCCTCGCGCACGTGCCAGGCCGGCTCGGCCGGCGGCGGCAGCGTGCTCACCATGTCACGCAGCATCGCGAGCGCGTGCTCGTCGGAGTCGGCGAGATGGTCGACGACGCCGCTCACCCGGGCGTGCACGTCACCCCCGCCGAGCTCCTCCGCGCTGACCACCTCTCCGATCGCCGCCTTCACCAGCGGCGGCCCGCCCAGGAAGATCGTGCCCTGCCCGGCCACGATCACCGACTCGTCGGCCATCGCCGGTACGTAGGCGCCACCGGCGGTGCACGATCCGAGCACCGCCGCGAGCTGCGGGATCCCGGCCGCGCTCATCTGCGCCTGGTTGAAGAAGATCCGCCCGAAGTGCTGTGCGTCGGGGAACACCTCGTCCTGCATCTCGAGGTTCGCGCCGCCGGAGTCCACCAGGTACAGGCACGGCAGCCTGTTCTCCGCGGCGATCTGCTGGGCGCGCAGGTGCTTCTTGACGGTCAGCGGGTAGTAGGCGCCGCCCTTGACCGTGGCGTCGTTGCAGACGATCAGCACCTCGCGGCCGCACACGCGCCCGATGCCGGCCACCACGCCGGCGGCCGGGCACTCGCCGTCGTACATGTCCTCGGCGGCCAGCGGGGCGATCTCCAGGAACGGGCTGCCCTCGTCGAGAAGCGCATCCACGCGCTCCCGGGGCAGCAGCTTGCCGCGCGCGAGGTGCCGCTCGCGCGAGCGCTCAGGCCCACCCAGGGCGGCCCGCGCCAACCGTTCTCGTAGCTCCGCCACGAGGGCACGCTGACTCTCGTCGTTGGTCCTGTACGTCTCGCTCGCCGGATCGACGGCGGTGCTGAGCGTGGTCCTCGTCGTCATCGACGCTCCTTCGCGCGGGGGTCTCCCGCTGCGGCAAGGATGTCATGACGGCACCCTGCCGTGGTGCGTCAGCGGCTCAGAAGATCCCGCACGCCGAGCCCCAGGCCGTGTAGTGCCCCAGGCCGACGTGGCGCCACACGTAGGAGGAGTAGCCGTCGTAGGAAGGCGAGTACACCGTCAGGCTGCGGCGGGTGCCCGAGCTGTAGCTCGACGTCGAGCTCGAGGCCAACGTGCTGCCGGTGGGGCAGCCGCTCGCACCGGTCGAGATGTCGTACAGCCGCAGGTAGGCGCTGACCGTGCCGGAGCCGTTGTACTGCCAGCTGGTGGCGACGTAGCTGCCCGAGCGAGAGATGCAGATCGTGCCGGGACCCGAGGTGCCGTTGCAGTCGCTGCCCACGGCCACGTTGGTGCGCATGCCCCCATCGAAGGCCAGCTCGGACGTGAGCGTCGTCGTGCTCGTGGGGCAGACCTCCTCACGCTCGACGACGGGGACCACGAGGTCCTCTGGCGCCCCGGCCTCGACATTGGCCCGCGGGTCGACGACCTCGCGCACCGTGACGTCGACCAACACGCAGCCATCAGCGGCAGAAACCGCTGCCCAGTCGGTAGCCTCGATCTCGTCGGCGGCATCGTCGGCCAACGCGTACCACGCGTCGTCGGAGAGCTCGTCGGTGGCGATGGTGTCTGCGGCGGCCGGCACCATCGCCGCCCCCAGCAGAGCAAGCGCGACGATCCCGGCTGCGGCGCGCCGCGTGTTCGACTGGACCATTCGACATTGATACACCACGGTGGGTACACCCTTCTGCGTGACGTGACCTACGTCACATGTAATCAGGTGGAGGGACCGGACATCTACACAGGTGAGGCGGGACGGGACGACGGATGAAGGCCGGCCGGGAGCGGTTCGAGGCGCTGTACTGGCGCCACCACCGCGATCTGGCCGCCTTCATCCGTCGGAGGGTCCCCCTCGACGCGGTGGAGGACGTGCTGGCGGAGACGTTCGTCGTCGCGTGGCGAAGGTTGCGGGACATTCCAGGGGAAGAGCGAGCGTGGTTGTTCGGGGTAGCACGCAACGTCATCCGGAACGCCTATCGAGCGGAGGCACGACAGCGTGCGCTCCACGTTCGCGTCGCGGAGGAGGCGACCGATCGCGTCGACTCGTTCGACGATGCGATCGCCACTCGCGCTGAGCTCGCCCACGCGTGGAACCAGCTGTCCGAGACCGAGCAGGAGGTGATAGCACTCGTGGCGTGGGACGACCTGAGCAACGCTGAGGCCGCGCAGGTCCTGGGTGTGACCACCTCGGCCTACGCGGTCCGACTGTTCCGCGCCAGGCGGCGGTTGCTCCACCTGCTCGAGCGCAGTGCGGGGGGTGCTCGATGAGGAGGCCGTTGCTCGATGCGGTCCGTGGTCTGGACCCTGCTGCCGGCGCACCGGAGATCGACGGCGAGGCGATGCTCGCCCGCATCAGGGCGAGCGCACAGGGTGCTCGGAAGGATGACGTCGCCCACCTGGTCCCGCGGCGCCCGTCGCGTCCGGTGCGCCGGCTGGCGGTCGGTGCTGCCGCGCTGTCGGCGGTCCTTGTGCTCGCTCTCGTGCTGACGCTCACCCAGGGCGGCGGTCAGGCCTACGCGACCTGGGTGGCTCAGCCGACTCTCGTGCCGGCCGAGACAGCCGGGGCCATCTGCCCCGAGGAGGCGGGCGGTCCGCCCCCCATCCCGGTCGAGCCCGTGCTCGCCGAGCGGCGTGGTGAGTACACGTTCGTGGTGCTGGTCGGCGACAACGTGTTCATGGAGTGCCTCATCAGCACCGCCGGCGAGGAGCTCTTCGTAGTGACTCAGGCTGCCGAGTCCGGTGTCGAGGGTGCGCTCGACCTCGGCGAGGCGCCGGCGCTGGTCGTCGTGCCGGGCGTGCCCTGGGACCCCGACCCCGGCGAGGGCCCGGTCACCACCGTGATGGGCGTCGCGAGCGAGGAGGTCACCGGTGTGCGCGTGACCACCACCGACGGGGTGAGCGCCGACGCCGCCGTCGCCGACGGCTGGTGGTCGGTCTGGTTCCCGGGCGAGGTCGAGATCGACGACGATCTCCTGCTGACCACGCCCGACGGCGAGAGCACGGTCAGTCTCGAGGGTCTCCTCGCTCCTGGGCTCGGCTACGGCTAAGGGCGTGCCTGCCGAGGTGTTCTAGGATGGTGTGTGGACTCCGAGGCCGATCTGCCTCGGCGCTCCCGGCTCGATCTGGCCGGGCGTCCCCGGCCGCAGCGGCCGGTCACGTCGCCCTGCCCGACTGGCCCCTGGAGCATCTCTCTTGTCTCTTCGCCGCGTCGGCACCCTCGGTGCCGCTCTCGCCCTCCTGCTGACCGCCTGCTCGGCCGGCACCGCTGACCCCCGTCCCACCGAGACTCCTGGTGCCACCGACCCCGCCGAGCCGCCCGGTGCCGCCTACCCCGTCACGGTGGACAACTGCGGCACCGAGGTGACGTTCGAGTCTGCCCCGCAGCGGATCGTCACCGTCAAGTCCTCCACCACCGAGCTGGTGCTGGCGCTCGGTGCCGGCGACCGCCTGATCGGCACCGCGTTCCTCGACGGCCCGTTCCCGGCCGACCTCGCCGAGGCCGGCGAAGAGGTGCCGGTCCTCGCAGAGAACGCTCCGTCGTCGGAGATCGTGCTCGGCGCGGAACCCGACCTGGTCTTCGCGGGCTGGGAGTCCAGCTTCGCACCCGACGCGATCGGCGACCGCGCAGAGCTGGCCGAGCTCGGCGTCGCGACCTACGTGGCACCGGCCGCCTGCCAGGGTGAGGGCTATCGGCCAGACCCGCTCACCTTCGACGCGGTGTTCAGCCACATCCTCGAGGCCGGCGACATCCTCGGTGAGCCCGAGGCCGCGGCCGCCCTCGTCACCCAGCAGCAGGAGGCGCTCGACGCGGTGACCCCGTCGGAGGACGGGCTGACCACGGTCTGGTACTCGTCCGGCTCCGACACCCCGTTCGTGGGGGCCGGCATCGGCGCGCCGCAGATGATCATGGAGGCGGCCGGGCTCACCAACATCGCGGCAGGGATCGACTCCTCGTGGGCGTCGATGGGATGGGAGAGCATCGCGGCCGCCGAACCCGATGTGATCGTCCTGGTCAACTCCCTGTGGAACAGCGCCGAGCACAAGATCGAGCTGCTCGAGGGCAACCCGGTGACCGCCGCGCTGCCGGCCGTGCAGCAGGGCCGCTACCTGGTGATCGACTTCGCCGCCACGGAGGCCGGGATCCGCAACGTCGAGGCGGTCGCGACCCTGACCGAGCAGCTGAGCGAGCTGGGATGACCGCTCGCCTGGAGGTCGCGAGGACGACGGCGCAGCCCGCCGCGCGTCGTCGTCCCCAGGTGCCGTGGCTCGGCATCGGGCTCGTGGTGCTCGTGCTCTCGATCCTGGTGGCGATCGTCATCGGCCCGGCCTCGGTGACCGGACCCGCGCCGATCACGCCCCTCGACGTGCTCGGCTCGGCGTGGCACCACGTCACGGCGTGGCTCGCCGAGCGCGGGCTTCCGGTCACGGTCGCTGAGAACCCGCTCTCGCTGGTGCGCGACGGGATCATCTGGCAGGGTCGCGCCCCGCGCGCCGTCACCGCGGTGCTGGTGGGCGCCGGTCTCGCGCTGTGCGGCGTGGTGCTCCAGGGCGCGACCCGCAATCCGCTCGCCGACCCCTACCTGCTGGGGATCTCCTCGGGCGCCGCGCTCGGCGCGGTCGCGGTGCTGATCCTCGGCGTGGCGGTGCCGCTGCCCGTGGCCGCGTTCGTGGGCGCGGTGCTGGCGCTGCTCGCCACGCTCGCCCTGGCCGGCATCGGGGGGCGGCTCACCGCGACGCGTGCGGTCCTGGCGGGGGTGGCGGTCGGGCAGGCTGCGGCCGCCGGGGTCTCGTTCATCATCTTCTCGACGGCGCAGGGCGACTCCTACCGCGACATCCTGGGCTGGCTGATGGGAACCTTCGGCGCTGCGAGCTGGAGCTCGGTGCTGATCGCGCTGGTCGCTCTCGTGGTGATCGGTGGCGTGCTGCTCGGGTTCGGGCGCACCCTCGATGCGTTCGCGTTCGGTGACACCGCCGCGACCGCGCTCGGCGTGAACGTGCCACGCACCCGGTGGCTGCTGCTGGTGCTGAGCGCGCTGCTGACCGGCGCGATGGTGAGCGTGAGCGGCTCGATCGGCTTCGTCGGTCTCACGGTGCCGCACGTGGTGCGGCTGCTGCTCGGCCCGACGCGCTCGGGGAACACGGCTGTCGCGCGCACCAGCGCCGCGGTAGGCGGCATCTTCCTGCTGTGGGCGGACACGGTGGCACGCACGGTGTTCACCCCGCTCGAGGTCCCGGTCGGCGTGCTGACCGCGCTGCTCGGTGCGCCCGTGTTCGCCTTCCTGCTGCTGCGCAGCCGCCGGCGGGGTGACGGATGACCGAGACCACGATGACCGCCGTCGACCTGACCGCCCAGGGGCTCGGCTACCGGGTCGAGGGCATCGACCTGCTCCGAGGCGCCTCGTTGCACCTACGTGCCGGCACCGTGACCGGGCTGCTCGGGCCCAACGGTTCGGGCAAGTCGACCATGCTGCGCGTGGTCGTGGGCGCGCTGCCGGCGAGCGCGGGCACGCTCGCCGTGACCGAGGACGGGATGTCGCTCGATCTCGCCGGCATGCGCCGGCGGGACCGGGCGAGGCGGATCGCGCTCGTGGAGCAGGATGCGCACGCCGAGGTGCCGCTGCTGGTCCGCGACGTGGTGGCACTGGGCCGGATCCCGCACGAGCGCCGCTTCGCGAGTGCCGTCGACGACGACCCGGTGGCGGCCGACGCCATCGAGCGTGCCGGCGTGACCGAGCTCGCCGACCGCTCCTTCGACACCCTCTCCGGCGGTGAACGCCAGCGGGTGCAGCTCGCCCGGGCGCTCGCGCAGCAACCGCGGGTGCTGCTGCTCGACGAGCCCACGAACCACCTGGACCTGGCCGCCCAGCTCGACATGGTGCGGCTGCTCCGCGAGGTCGCCGACACGGGTGTGGCGGTGCTCGTGGCCCTGCACGACCTCGCCCAGGCGGCGCAGACCTGCGACGAGGTCGTGGTGCTCCGTTCCGGCGAGGTGGCCGCGGTGGGCGACCCGGCCGACGTGCTCTCCCCCGCCCTGCTCGCCGACGTCTGGCGCGTGCGCGGCGAGTGGGTCACCGGGTCGCACGGCCGCGCCCTGGTGGTCAGCCCCTTGGCGTGAGCGTTCGCGGCGCTTGCTCGTGTGCTGCAGTCCCGCGAGACGACGGTCGAACGCGTGCTCGCCGCCCTCAGCGATCGGCGCCGCGTCAGCGGGCGGAAGGTGCTCCAGAGCATGCTCACCGAAGTCCGCGACGGCATCTGCTCGGTGCTGGGGCAGGTCGACCGAACAGGACGTGCGCTACCCGCGGTACTCCTTGGTCGCCGAGCTCGAGGGTCTCGCGTTTCACAGCTCGCTACAGGCTAGCGACGACGACGACGCCCGCGACCTTGCCGAGCTCGCCACCACGGCGGCCCACCGCCCGCGTCACATATGGGCTCGTGTTCACACGCTCGTGCCGGACGGCCTCGTGGATCGCCGACCTCCTGCACCACCGCGGCTGGACCGGAGCCCTCCAGCACTGCCTGACTGCCCTGCTCGACGCGCCGGGTGGTGCACTGTGCGCTGTCGTGTTCTCCACACGTACGACGCACGTGCGCAGAACACGCTAGAGCGTCTCTCGAACCATCCGCTGGAGGTGGGCGTGGTTCTCGGCCATGCCGGGTTTGCCGATGCGCGGGTCGTCCGACTCGCCGCGGCTGATCACGTCGGCGAGGTAGCGACGGTCGGCGTCGAGGCGGGCGAGCGGATCGGTGGTCGGGTGGCCGTGCCCCGGCACGAGCAGCTGGGCACGCGCGACGTAGGGAGCGAGCGCGTCCAGGCCGGCCAGGTACGCGGGCAGGTCGTCGGGCCCGAACGGGAGCGGGAGCTCGATGTCGGAGAGCATGTCTCCGGCCAGCAGCACGCCACGGTCGGGGTACCAGAGCGCGGTGTGCCCAGGCGCGTGGCCGTCATGGACCACCAGCTCGACCTCGCCCCACGGCTCCGGCAACCGGCCGGCGTCGAGGGCCTCGACCCGAGCGAACAGCGCCAGCAGACCGTCCGGCCAGCCTTTCCCCATGTTCTCGAGCAGGCCTGCGCGCTCGCTGACGGCGAGCTCGGCGGTCCGCGGGGACGCCCAGCGCGGCGCATCGCCGAACCGCGGGTGCCACAGCAGGTGGTCGTGGTGCGCGTGCGTGCTGAACCCGGCGGCCACGGTCAGCCCGCGCGCGTGCAGCAGGTCGGCGAGCGCCACCAGCTCGCTCGGCACCCACGCCGGGTCCACGAGCAGCACCTCTCTCCCCCGCACCACGATGGTCGAGGTCGTCACGTCGATCGCGCTGGTCGTGACCAGGACACCCTCGGTGACCTCGACGGCGGTCACCGGCTCCCCTGCGTCGCCGTCAGCCAGGCCTGCCCTCGCGGCGAGACGCGGTAGCCCACGGGGAAGCTGATCGTCAGGCCGAGGTTCTTCAGCTTGCGGACGTCGAGCTTGAACGGGTCCCGCTCGCGCCCGACCATCGCCGCGAGATCGGGCGCGCGCCGCTCCGGGTGCGCTGCGATCAGCTCGAGCGTCTGCCGGGTCCACGGCCCGATCGCCGACGCCCGGTCCAACCGGTCCAACCGTGCTGTGATCATCTCGACGTCCGTGGGCGAGAGGTCGGCGGCCTGGGCCAGGTCGTCGCGCTCGTCCGGGCCGTCGTACAGGTGGAACTCGACGCGGTAGATCGGCAGCCCCGGCTCGCCCGGCAGCTCACGCAGCAGCGCCGCCGCGCTCGGGTAGCCGGCGCGGACCGCGTCGGCGCGCGTGATCGACCGCGCGGGCACCGTGTCGACGGCATCGACAGCCAGCCTTCCCACCACGGTCCGGTACAGCCGGCCCGGGAGCACCTGCGGCCGCTTCCACCGCCGGAACGTCAGGGTGATCTGCCCCGCCTCGACCGCAGCCTTGTCCCGCATCAGCATCCGCACGGGACCATCCTCTCGCGCGGACTGCTGCCCGGTCAGGCCACCAGCGGCCGCACGACGTCGAGCTCACCGTTCTCGATCAGCCACCGGACCGACTCGAGCACGGCGGCCTCGGGCTGGTATCGCGGCGCGTACCCCAGCAGGGTGCGGGCCTTGTCGATCGACATCACATGGTTGCGGTGCAGATGGTCCCAGCTCACCTCGGCGTGCTCGGGCGTGGTCAGCTCGGCGAACCGGTCCCAGCCCACGCCGGAGGCGGTCGCCTGCTGCCCGAACCATCCCGCGGCGATCGCGATGTAGCCGCGCACAGTCAGGGCGGTGGGCGCGACGACGCTCAGGTCCTCGCCCGCCACCGCGTCGCGCCGCTCGATCGCGCGCTCGAAGGCCTGGGCGACATCGTCGGCGTGCACGTGGTGCATCGCCTCGGTGCCGCTGCCCGGCACCTCGATCACCCCGCCCTGCGACAGCCGCGTCCACACGCCTGGGTCGAGGTTCCCGAGCGGGCCGATCGGGTGCCAGCCCGGACCCACGATGTGCCCCGGATGCAGCGAGGTGGTGACCAGACCGCCCGCGGCGGTCTCGTCCTTGAGCATCCGCGCGATGCGGTCCTTCTCGATGCCGTACTGACCGACCGGCGGCTCGGTCGAGTCGGAGCCCTCCGCGATCGGGAGCGTACGGCTCGGGCCATGCCGCCAGATCGAGCCGCAGTGGAGCAGGTGGTCGACCTTGCCGCGCAGCGCCTCGACAAGCGCCGTCGCGGAGGTCAGCGTGAAGCAGACCAGATCGACGACGACGTCGGGCTCGAGCGCGGTCACCACCTCGCCCCAGGTGCCCGCCGCGTCGTGCTGCGCCCGGTCCGCGACGACCTGGCGCACCTGGTCCCACTCCGGTGCCGGCAGATACGCAACGCGGGTCCCGCGACTGATGTTGATGACCTCGTGACCGGCCCGGACGAGGCGCGGGACGAGGAAGGTGCCGATGTGACCGCTCCCGCCGATGACGACGACTCTCATGGTGCTCCGATCTCGTGGCCGAGGGCGCGGCTGCCGTTCGGTCGGACGACCATCCTCGCCTATGGCTGCGACGACGGCTCGGCGCGCCGCCGCCATGCTCGCGGTGACAGCCCGCTGTCCCGGCGGAAGCGCCTCGAGAAGTAGAGCGGATCGGGGTAGCCCACCCGGGTGGCGACCTGGGCCGCCGTCAGGTCGGTGTGGTCCAGCAGCTCGCGGGCCGCGTCCATCCGCACCCGTTCGACGGCGGCCATCACCGACATCCCCGTCGCCGCCTTGAGCGTCCTGCCGAGCTGCGACGGCGAGATCCCGGCCACGGCCGCGAGCGAGTCCAGCGTGTGGGGCTCCGCGATGTGCGCGCCCACGTGCTCCAGCACCGCGAGCACCGCGGCGTCCGTCCGGCCGCTGCGAGAGCGCTCGGATCCCGCCCACAGCAGTGCCTCCTCGATCGCGTTGAGCGTGAGCGCGCGCGCCTGCGCGAGACCGGTCCGGTGGTGGGCGATCGCCCGCGTCATCGCCGCCTCGACCCGCTCCGCTATCACCGGGGACAGGTCGAGCCGACCGATCCCCGGCGCGCACGGCGCCCACTCGAGCAACGGGAGCCAGTCGGTGCGCGGCTGCAGGTGGGCCCACTGCACGTCCCAGCCGCCGGGGCTCGGTGCCGCGGCGTACTCCTGCGGCACGTGCGGCCGGTAGGCCACGATCGAACGGGCAGGCAGCTGGAGCCAGTCCAGCGAGGTCGCGGGCCGCAACCGTCCGCACCCTCCGACGGTGTGCAGGATGACCCATTCGGGGACCCCGCGGGGGCGCACGGTGTCGAAGCCGGGCCCGACTGCCATCCGACCGGGCAGCACACCGTCGATCACCGGACCCGCATCGTCGCGCCGCGCCACTGCCACGAGTCAGATTGTCCATGTTCGTGACGCGACCGTCCATAGCGTCGGACCGCCGCACACGCCAGGCTGGGCGCATGACAACCCTCGTCACAGCCCCCACCACCCGCCGCGAGCAGTACGAGCGCGACGGCGTCGTCCAGGTCGAAGCTCTGCTCGACGCGGCGGAGATCGCGACCATCCGTCAGGCGTACATGGAGCAGGTCGAGCGGGATCGCACCGCCGTCGGCGCGATCGGGGAGGTCGACGAGAACGACGTCCTCGCCCGCTACCCCCGCTTCATGCAGCCGCACCGTCGCCCCGACCTGGCGATCGGACAGCTCGCCCGGAGGTACCTCAGCGACCCGCGCATCGTCGGCACCCTCACCGACCTCGTCGGCCCTGTGTACGGCGCGCAGTCGATGTTCTACTTCAAGCCGCCGACCGCCCGCGGCCAGGCGATGCACCAGGACAACTACTTCCTGCGCGCCCATCCCGAGACCTGCGTGGCCGCGTGGATCGCGGTCGATGACTGCGACGCCGAGAACGGTGCCCTCTCCGTGGTGCCGGGATCTCACACGATGGAGGTCGTCTGCCCCGAGGAGGCCGACGCCGAGGAGTCCTTCACCAGCGGCCTCGTGCGGCCGCCCGAGGGCATGGAGGCCGTGCAGACCGAGATGACGGCCGGCGACGTGCTGTTCTTCCACGGCAGCATGGTCCACGGGTCCCTGCCGAACACCTCGGCCGACCGGTTCCGCCGCTCGCTGATCCTTCACTTCGTGCCGCAGGCCAGTGTCGAGATCTCGCGCTTCTACCTGCCGCTGGTCGACCCCGTCACGGGTGCCGACGTCACGATCGACGAGGCCACCGGCGGCGGTCCGTGCGGCGAGGTCTGGGAGGGCGGCGCGCACTGACCTCGAGCCGCCGGGTCACGTCCCGGTACGGAACATGTCCTCCTCGGGACTCCTGACGACGGCGCGAGCGCCCGGGCCGTCGTCGGGAACGATCCGCGCACCCGAGCCACGCACGACGGCGACCGGTCGCCCCGCGACCTTGCCCTTGACCAGGTCGGCGGCTGCGGCGATCTCGTCGGCGATCGCGACCGTGGTCACCTGGAGCTCGCGGCCGTGCGAGTCGCTCACCCCACGCAGGTCCGCGATCGGGTGAAGGCCTGCGACACCGATCGCGATGTCGGCGATGCCGCGGCGCCACGGCCGACCCACGGTGTCGGTGACGATCACACCCGGCCGCACGCCGAGGCGTACGTTCAGGCCACGACGGATCCGGCGTGCCGACTCGTCGGGGTCCTCCGGCAGCAGCAGCACCGTGCCCGCGGGGACGTTGCTCGCGTCGATTCCCGCCGCCGCGAGCACCAGCCCGTGGTGCGTCTCCACGATGCGCAGCACCGTGCCGTCCGGGTTCTCGCGCCGCGCCACCTCCCGGACCGACTCGGCGTCGATGAGCGACTCCCGGTCCTCGGCACGCACGAGCCGGCCCTCCGCCTTGGCGACGATCTTGCTGGCGATGACCACCACGTCCTCGCCCGTGATACCCGTCGACCCATCGGGCCACACCAGCCCCGCCAGCAGGGGTGTCAGGACGGCAGCGAGGTCGGTCCCCGACGTGATCTGAGGCAGCCCCTCGGGCGCCTGGGCGAGCAGCAATTCGAGCTCCTAGGTGGTGAGGGCGGGAAGCACGTCGCGGCCGAAGGTCTCGATCCACTCGCGCTGGTTGCGGCCGACGTTGTGCAGGTAGACGCGGTCGAAGCCGAGGTCGAGGTAGCGCTGGATGTCGGCGCGGTGCTTGTCGGTGTCGGCGGAGATCACCATGCGGCCCTCGAAGTCCTCGGGACGCACCATCTTGGCGATCTGAGCGAGCTCGAACGGGCTGCGGATGTCCGCCTTCGGGAACCGCATGCCGCCGTTCGGCCACTCCTGGATCGCGTTCGCCATCGCCTGCTCGTCGGTGGGCGCCCACGACAGGTGCAGCTGCAGCACCTTCGGCATCGTGGCGGCGTCCTTGCCAGCCTCGCGCGCGCCGGCGGCGAACCTCGCGAGCAGCGCGGCGAGCTTGTCGATCGGGGCGCCCATGGTGATGAGGCCGTCCGCGCTGCGACCAGCACGGCGCGCCGTCACCGGGCCCGCCGTGGCGACCAGGATCTCCGGCGCCTGCTCCGGCATCGTCCACAGCCGCGTCGACTCGAGCCTGTAGAAGTCGCCCGCGTGCTTGTGGTCCTTGCCCGCCAGGCTGCTGCTGAACAGCTTGTGGATGATGTCGACGGCCTCGAACATGCGATTGATGCGCTCGGGCGCCTCCGGCCAGTACGGCGCGACCACGTGCTCGTTGATCGCCTCGCCGGAGCCGACGCCGAGCCAGTGCCTGCCCGGGTACATCGTGGCGAGCGTCGCGCTCGCCTGGGCCACGACGGCCGGGTGGTACCGGAAGGTCGGTGCCGTCACACCGGTGCCGAGGTCGCCCGTGGTGCGCTCGCCCGCCGCGGTCAGCACGTTCCACACGAAGGCCGCCTGCCCCTGCTGCGGCAGCCACGGCTGGAAGTGATCGGCGGCCATCACGCCCGAGAACCCGTGCTGCTCGGCATGCACGCAGTAGTCGAGCACCTCACGCGGGTCGAACTGCGCGAGCATGGCCGCATACCCGATGGTCGCGGCGGCGCGCTCGGCCCTCCCGGTGTTCACCACGCCTCGATCCTTCCAGGCCCGTCGCCGGTCTCCCACCACCTGCGCCAGACTCTCACCGACGACAAGCTCGACAGCGAGGTACCCATGGAGTTCCAGGATGTGGTCCGGAAGCGCCGGATGCATCGCAGGTTCACCGGCGAGGCGGTCTCCGCCGCGGCGCTCGATCGGATCGTGCGCAACGCCGTGCGTGCACCCAGCGCCGGTTTCAGCCAGGGCTGGGCGTTCGTGGTGCTGGAGTCCGCGCACGACCGGGACCGGTTCTGGGCGGCCTCCACCCCGGTCTCCTCCGACCGCGACATGTCGGCATGGCTCGACGGGATGCGCACCGCCCCCGTGCTGATCCTCGCTCTCGCGTCCAGGGCCGCGTACCTGCGTCGTTACGCCGAGGACGACAAGGGGTTCCATGGCGACGACGAGGCGCGCTGGTCGGCGCCGTACTGGCACATCGACGTCGGGATGGCCGCCTTGCTCATGCTGCAGACCGCCGTCGACGAGGGCCTGGGCGCCTGTTTCTTCGGCGTGCCGCCCCAGCGCTGCGCGGCGGTCCGCACCGAGCTCGGGATCCCGAGCGAGCTGGAGATCACCGGCGTCGTCGCCGTCGGGCACCCCGCCGAGGGCGGGGCCGCCGGCTCGGCCGGTCGTCGCGAGCGCAGGCCGCTCGAGGAGGTCGTGCACCGCGGCGGGTGGTGAGAGAGCCTGAGCGTGGCCCGCCCAGGACGTCCGAGCCGGGGTTCTCGAGGTGCAGGACGACGGCCCCTAAACTCGGCGGGTGCATGTCACTCTCCTCGCCGGCGGGGTCGGCGGTGCGAGGCTCGCCCACGGCCTCGACCTCGCGTTGGCGCCAGGCTCGGCGACGACCGGGCTGCTGACCGTCGTCGTCAACGTCGGCGACGACGTCGAGCTCCATGGCCTGGCCGTCTCGCCCGATGTCGACACCGTCGTCTACACGCTCGCCGGGCGCGGCGACGAGGAGCGCGGCTGGGGTCTGCGCGACGAGACGTACGCGACTCTGACGGCCCTGCGCGAGCTCGGCGAGGACACCTGGTTCACGCTCGGTGATCGCGACCTCGCCACGCACATCGTGCGCACGGCACGGCTGCGCAGGGGCGAACCGCTGTCCGCAGTCACCGCCCATCTCGCCGAGGCGATGGGGGTGCGCGCCCGGGTGCTACCCGTGACCGATGACCGGCTCGCGACCCTGGTGGACACGCCGGCCGGCCGGCTCGGGTTCCAGGAGTACTTCGTGGAGCGGCAGCACACGGATACCGTTCTCGGTCTGCACCTCGACGGAGCCGAGGGCGCCCGCCCGGCCCCGGGCGTGCTCGACGCCCTGACGGCCGACCTGGTCGTGGTGGCACCCTCGAACCCGTTCCTGTCGATCGAGCCGCTGCTGGCCGTGGCAGGGGTCCGTGCGGCTCTCACCGCCGCTCCGGGGCTACGGGCGGCCGTCAGCCCGATCATCGGCGGGCGGGCGATCAAGGGCCCGGCGGCCGAGATCCTGGAGTCGCTGGGCCACGAGGTCTCGGCTCTGGGCGTGGCACGGCTCTACGCCGACCTGGTGGACGTCATGGTGATCGACGAGCGCGACGGCGACCTCGCCGACCAGGTGGCGGGCCTGGGCCTCAGGGTTCACGTCACCGACACGGTGATGGGTGGACCGGCCGGCCGCGAGCGGCTCGCACGCGAGCTGCTGACGCTGGTATGACCGGCGCGGAGCCCGGGCAGGACCGCGCGGTCGCCGTCGTCCCGCTCCGCGACGGCGTCTCGGGCAAGTCCCGACTGGCGGCCGTGCTCGATCCCGACTCGCGGCGGCAGCTGGTGCGCGTGCTCGCCCGGCATGTCGTGCGGACCCTGCTGACCACCGACGGGATCGAGCGGGTCCTCGTGGTCACGGCAGACCCGACGTTCGCCCGTGAGGCGCTGACCGGGCTGGATCGGCTGGGGCCGCGGATCGAGGTGATCGAGCAGCCGGCGGACCGCCCCGGCCTCAACCCGGCCCTGGAGCACGCGCGCGAGGTGCTCGCGGCCGCACCCGCGCGCCTCGACGTCCCCCCGCATCGAGTCCTGGTGGCCCACGCCGACCTGCCGGCCCTCACCGCGCAGGACGTGGCGGCGCTGCTGGCCCCGGGCGAGCAGGTCGTGGTCGCGACCGATCGCAACAGGTCAGGCACCAACCTCCTCCTGCTTCCCGGTGGCGCGGACGGCGCACGCTTCGCCTTCCGGTTCGGGACCGACTCGCTCGCCTCGCACCTCGACGAGGCACGACGGGTCGGGATGACGGCCGCCGTCGTCGACCGACCGGGCTCGGCCGTCGACCTCGACACCACGCAGGACTGGTCGCAGCTTCCCGAGGGCGTGCGTGCCGCTGTCCGCCAGCACGTCCGCCACCTCCCGTAGCTCCCGGGCGGGACCGGCGTCAGGCGTCCAGGACCTCACGCAGCAGCGGCTCGGCGGCGAGGTAGCCGTCGAGCAGCGTGCGTCCGAGGTCGGGCGACCGCACCAGGGGGTGCTCGGCGAACGCCCGCCAGGCGAGCTCACGAGACCCGGTCCTGGCGGCCTCGATCACGAGCCGTTCGCTGGCCTTCACCGAGGTCACCAGCCCGAGCTGCTCCAGCGTCAGCGGGGCGTGCGGGCCAGCAGGCCGAGCCCCGCTGTCGTCGACGTGAGCAGACACCTCGATGACGGCATCGTCGGGGAGCGCCGGGATCACGCCGTCGTTGGCGAGGTTGAGGATCATCCAGGCGGGCGTTCCCGTGAGCAGCGCCGCCATCAGGTCGACGGCGACCTCGTGGTAGCCGCCGCCCTCCCGCTGACCGCCGCTCAGGTCGGTGTGCTCGCGGGTGCGGGCGTCGGCCATATAGGTGTTCTCACGCTCGGCGAGCGTGGCCTTCCAGCGCTGCGCCGGGTCGCCCGAGGAGCCCGCGTCGAAGAAGGCAGCCTGCTGGGCGGCGAGGAACTCCGCACGGCCCGGGCCGGTCTGCTCGCGCGCGGCACCCTGCTCGTAGTAGTGCAGGTACTCCCCCGGCAGGCAGCGCACGGCCTGCAGCCACTCGACGTCGTAGAGCGCGGCCTCGTCGAGCCGCAGCAGCAGGTCGCGATCGGCCAGCAGGCTCGGCAGGTGGTCGGCGCCCTGGTGGTCCAGCGACCGGAGCCAGCCCAGGTGGTTGAGCCCGAGGTAATCACCGGTCACCTCGCGCTGCGGGAGCCGGAGCGCGCGGGCGGCACTGCGCAGCAGCCCGATCGGGGTGTCGCAGATCCCGATCACGCGATCGCCGAGGTGGGTGCGCATGGCCTCGGTGACCAAGCCCGCGGGGTTGGTGAAGGAGACCACCCACGCCTGCGGCGCGACCTCGGCCACGAGCCGAGCGACGCCGTCGACCACCGGCACGGTGCGCAACGCGTACGCGAGGCCACCGGGGCCGATCGTCTCCTGCCCGAGGAGCCCGAGATCGCGCGCCACCTGCTCGTCGCGTACGCGGCCCTGGGTGCCGCCCACGCGCATCGCGGAGAAGATGACATCAGCGCTCTCGACGGCGGTGCGCAGGTCGGTCTCGATCCGCACCCTGGGTGCGTCGGTCCGCCCGCCCAGCTGCGCCGCGGCGACGGCCGCGATGACCTGCAGGCGACCGAGGTCCAGGTCGTGGAGCACGATCTCGTCGATGTCGACCCGATCTCGGGAGCCCGCCACCGAGTCGATCACGAGCGGGACCCGGAAACCGCCACCACCAAGAATCGTCAGCTGCACACCGGCCACGCTACCCGTGAGCGGGGCGCGGCGAGATGGCAGACTCGGTCCATGGCCGAGGAACCCGAGCTCGATCTGCTGCTCGCGGGCACGGTGTTCTTCGACATCGTGTTCACGGGGTTGCCGCACGAGCCCCGACCCGGCCAGGAGGTGTGGACCGAGGGCATGGGCTCGTGCCCGGGTGGGATCGCGAACCTCGCCGTCGCGGCTTCCCGGCTGGGGTTGCGCACGGCGCTGGCCTCGGGGTTCGGGGACGACGTGTACGCCGAGTGGCTGTGGGGCGTGCTGCGGGACCAGGAGCGCGTGGACCTGCGCTACTCGCAGCGCCACCACGGCGAGCACACGCCCGTGACCGTGGCGCTCAGCTACGAGGACGACCGAGCCTTCGTCACGCACGGCCACGCCTGGCCCACCTCCGCCGGCGAGATGCTGGCCGAGCTGCCACGGACCCGCGCGGTCCTGGTGGACGTCGGTGACGAGGCGGTGCGGGCCGAGACGTGGTGGCGGCACGCGGCTGCCGCCGGCGCACTGGTGTTCGCGACCGCCGGCTGGGATCCCGACCAGCAGTGGGACGGTCGGATCCTCGACGAGATCCGCGGCTGCCACGCGTTCATCCCGAACGCGGTGGAGGCCATGGGGTACACCCGCACCTCGTCCGTGGACGAGGCGCTGGTCGCCCTGTCCGAGCGGGTGCCACTGGCGATCGTGACCCGCGGGCGCGACGGCGTGAGCGGCATCGACACGACCACGGGCGAGCGAGCGGACGTCCCGGCCGTGCCAGTGCCCGTGATCGACACGACCGGTGCGGGTGACGTGTTCGCCGCAGCGGTCGTGCTCGGGACCCTCCGGGGCTGGCCGCTCAAGAAGCGGCTCGCGTTCGCGGCGCTGTGCTCAGCGTTGGCGGTCACGCAGGTCGGTGGCTCGTTGGCCGCACCGGGATGGGGTGACGTCGCGGACTGGTGGCGCGAGCACAAGGACCCTGCCGACGGCGACGCCGCCGCTCGGGAGGTCGCCGACCGTTATGGGTTCCTCACCGACTGCCTCCGCGGTGTCGAGACGCCCAAGGTGCGTCGGGCAGAGGCCACGATCGCCAAGTTCTCGGACGCGGGGTGAGGGACGTGCTGGTCGACGACGTGCGGGAGGCACTGGCTGCTGCCCGGCCCGGTGCCGAGGTCGTCGAGAAGACGATGTTCGGCGGGGTGGCCTTCATGGTCGCGGGACGACTGGCCCTGTCCGCCGGGAGGTCCGGCGACCTGCTGGTGCGGGTGGCCGACGAGCGCTCGGCGAGCCTGCTGACGCGGTCCGGCGTGACGATCGGTGAGATGGCCGGCCGGTCGATGGGTCCGCACTGGCTGGTGGTCGATGCCGCCACGATCGCCGATCCCGACGAGCTGAACTTCTGGGTGGCCGAGGCGCTGAGGATGAGCGGGTGAACGCAGGTGGCGGTCTGGACGTGCTCGGCGTCGATCTCGGTCCGGGTGTCAGCGCCGGCTTCTCGAACCGGTCCGGGGGCAGCTCCCTCGGGCCGCACACCTCCTTGAACCTCGGGTATCACGTCGGAGACGACTGGGACCGTGCCTACGCGAACCGGCAGGTGCTGGGTGGCTGGCTGCGCGCACCGATCACGATGACGACCCAGGTGCACGGGGCTGATGTCGCCCACGTGGACCGGTACCGGCCGAACATGAAGCGCAAGGCGGATGCGCTGCTCAGCACGACACCCGGTGTGGGCATCGGCGTGATGGTGGCCGACTGCGTGCCGGTGCTGCTGGCCGATGCGCGGGCGGGCGTCGTGGCGACAGCACATGCGGGCCGTGGCGGTCTCGTGGGTGGCGTGGTGCCGAACGTGGTGGCGGCGATGGTGGCGCACGGCGCACGCGTGCCGTCGATCCGAGCAGCGATCGGCCCCAGCATCTGCGGTCGTTGCTACGAGGTGCCCGAACAGCTGCGAACCGAGGTCGAGACGGCTGTGCCGGGCACGGCGGGCGAGACGTCCTGGGGCACGCCGTCGATCGATATCGCAGCGGGCGTCCTCAGCCAGCTGAAGGCTGCAGGAGTGCAGCGGATCTCGCGGGTCGACGACTGCACGTACGAGGACGAGCGCTACTTCTCGTACCGGCGCGACGGTGTGACCGGACGGTTCGCGGGCGTCGTCGCCCTGATCGGGCCCGCCCCCTCCCATGCCTGAGCCGCTGCTGACCCGGGACGGCCGGCCGGCGGCGGAGCTGTGGCCGAGCTCCGGTCTCGTGCACCTCAACCATGGGTCGTACGGCCGGGTGCCGCTGGCGGCGAGCCGTCATCGGCTCGGCCTCGTGCAGGAGATGGAGGCGCGGACCGCAGGGTTCATGGCCCGAGCGCCCGAGCGGCTGGCGCAGGCGAGGTCGTTGGTGGCGCCGTTCCTGGGCGTCGAGGGCGACGATCTCGCGTTCGTGCCCAACGCCAGCGCGGGGGTGAGCACGGCGCTGCGATCGCTGCCGCTGCCGGCGGGCTCGGAGGTGGTGGTCACCGACCACGCCTACGGAGCCGTGCGCATGGGAGTGGATCGGGCCGCACGCGAGGCCGGCGCCCAGGTACGGGTGGCCACAGTCCCGCTCGAGGCGGACGCCGATGCTGCGGTCGAGGCGATCTGGTCGGTAGTGACCGACCGCACGACGATGATCGTGCTGGACCAGATCACCTCGGGAACCGCGCGACGACTACCGGTCGGGCCCATCTGCGCCCGCGCGCGCGGGCGCGGGATCGTCTCCGTGGTCGATGCCGCGCACGCGCCGCTGCTGCTCAGCGACCCCGTGCGCGAGGCGAACGCGGACGTGTGGGTGGGAAACCTCCACAAGTTCGGTGCCGCACCGCGGGGCACTGCCGCGCTGGTCCCGCACCCGGACATCGCGGATCGCCTGTGGCCGCTGATCGACTCCTGGGGCGCGCCGGACCCCTTCCCGCGCCGGTTCGACTGGCAGGGCAGCGACGACTACACGGCCTGGTTGGCCGCCCCGGTGTCGTTGCAGCACCTCGAGGACGAGCTGGGCTGGGAACACATCCGCGCGCACGCCGCGATGATGGCGGACCACGCTGTCGACGTCATCACGACCGCCCTGGCCGACCGCTTCGACGTCGACCCCACGGTCGAGGTGGGCATGCCCGTGGACCCGATCCGCCTGATCGCGCTGCCCGCGGGCCTGACCGAGGACCCGGCCACCCTGCGTGCACGCTTCCTCGCGGCGAACATCGAAGCCACCTTCACGAACCACGACGACCGCGCCTTCTGGCGGCTGTCACAGCACGCCTACAGCACGCCGGCCGACCTGGAGAGCGTGCTCCCGCGGGCTCTCGACCTGCTCACCGGCCCCGGCTGAGACCGACCGCGGCCCTGTCCCCTCACGAGCAGGGCCGCGGTTCGGTGGTTCGAGCGGGGCGCAGCTCGCCCTAGAAGAGGCTCTGGTTCGAGACCCGGCGCGCGAGCCAGTTCGCCAGCAGCAACATCCCGAGGGCGATCACGGACTTGAACAACCCGATCGCCGAGGCGTAGGAGTACTGCGGGATCGACGAGGCGAAGGCCACCCGGTAGGAGTAGGTGTCGATCACCTCCGACACCGACAGGTTGAGCGCGTTCTGCATCAGCAGGACCTTTTCGAACCCGACCGACAGCATCGACCCCATGTTGAGGATCAGCAACGTGATCATCACGGGCATGATGCCGGGGACATCGATGTGCCAGATGCGTCGGACGATGGAGGCTCCGTCGACCTTGGCGGCCTCGTGGAGCTCGGGGTCGATCCCGGCAAGGGCAGCGAGATAGATGATCGCCGAGTAGCCGAGGGTCTGCCAGGCACCGGACCACACGTAGGTGTGCCGGAACATGTCGACACCGAGGAAGTCGACCGCTTCACCGCCGAGCGCGACGATCGCCTGGTTGACGATGCCGCTGTCGGGCGAGAACAGCATGATGATGATGCCGACCACGACGACGGTCGAGATGAAGTGCGGTGCGTAGGTGATCAGCTGGACCGACTTGCGGAACCGGCTGCTGCGGACCGCGTTGAGCAGCAGCGCGAGAATGATCGGCAGCGGGAACAGCGCGATCAGCTCGTAGACGTTGAGGATCACGGAGTTCTTGATGACGGTCCAGAACTGGAACGACGTCACGAACTGCTCGAGGTACTTCAAGCCGGCCCAGGGGCTGCCCGTGATGCCGAGCGCGACGCTGAAGTCCTTGAACGCGATCTGCAGCCCCCACAGCGGCCCCCACAGGAACACGAGCGTGTAGATGGCCGGCGGTGCCAGCAGCACGTACAGCCGCCACGACTTCGCCAGCCGCCGCTTCAGCGACGGTCGCGGGTTGAGCGGGGGTGTGATCACTTTCTCGGTCGCCCCGGGAGCGGGACGCATGTCGACGGCGGTCATTTGAGCGATCCGATCAGCGCACCCTTGACGAAGTGCTTCTGGACGAAGGGATAGGCGATCATCGGAGGGATCATGGCCACCACGATCAGGGCGTACTTCAACTTGTCGAACAGCTCCTTGCGGCGCAGCAGCTCGGCGACGTTGCCGCCGATGTCTGCGGGGTTCACCTCGCTCTGGGTGAGGATCTCCCGCAGCACCAGCTGAAGGGGAAACAGGTCGGCGTTCGAGAGGTACAGCAGCGCGTTGAACCAGCTGTTCCACTGGGCGATGCCGTAGAAAAGCAGGTTCACCGCAATGATCGGCTTGCTCAGCGGCAGTGCGATCTTGAAGAAGAACGTGAAGTCGGTGGCGCCGTCGACCTGCGTGGCCTCAAGCATCTCCTTGGGCACGCTCATCCGGTAGAACGTCATCGTGATGATCATGTTGAAGACGTTCATCGCACCCGGCAGCAGCACGGCCCAGACGGAGTCCAGCAGCCCGAGCGAGTTGACGATCATGTACGTCGGGATGATGCCCGCGCTGAACAGGGTCGGGATGAGGAAGAAGAACATCACCCACCGCCGGAACGGCAGGTCGTCGCGGGACATGGCGTACCCGGCCAACAGTGTCAAGCCGGTCCCGATCGTGGCACCACCGACCGTGTAGAGCACCGAGTTGAGGAAGCCCCGGACCAGCTGCGGCGAGTCCAAGATGGCCTGGTAGGCGCCACCGTTGAACCCGACCGGCCAGAGCCGCACCTCCCCCGAGCTGAGCGCGTCCCCGCTGGAGACGGACGCGCTCAGCACGAAGATCAGCGGGTACAGCACCGACAGGGTGAACCCCACCAGGAGGATGTAGGTGGTCACCATGAACACGAGGTCGCCTCGTGTCAGTGCTTGCCGCCGTGATCGGCGTACGAGAGCTCTCACGCCGGTCGAGCGTCAAACGCCTGCTGGTGCAGGTCGATGTAGGCCGGTAGCCCGATCGCCTCGAACGCCGAGGTGTACTCCTCCCATGCGGCGTCGTCGTTGATGTCGCGCTCGGCCACGGCGAACTCGGCCATGCTCTGGCGGACGTAGCCCTCCAGCGTCGCAGCGATGTCGGCCCGCGTGGAGGCCTGCGAGGCGTCGAAGATCAGCGGCGGCAGCTGGAAGTCCTGCGGCGGCTGGAACTCCTCGTACGGCTCGGTCGCCTCGAACAGCGCACGCTCGAGGTCGGGGTTCGCCGGGTCGGAGTACTGGCCGAGACGGAAGTCGTTGGCGTTGTACAGCAGCGAGTATACGTCCCAGCTGGTCCCGGGCGGGGCCGGCCACTGCTTGCGCTTCCACACGGCCTGCTCGCCATTGATGCCGGGCTCGCCCTCGTCGGCGTAGGACCAGTTGTCCTCGTTGCCGTTCGTGCCGCGGATCGTGCCCTCGAGCTCGAGCATCGTGCTCGCCCACTGGACCAGCACCTCGGGGTTCTCACAGTTGCTCGTGATGACGAAGGGGCGGCTGCGGTCGGTCTGGAAGTTCCAGTTCGCGTACTGCACACCCTCCGGGCCGGCGAGCGGCGGCACCGAGACGTACTTCTTCCACAGCGCGTCCTCGGAGTCCTCGATGTCGGCGAAGAAGCCCCAGTAGTAGGACCGCACGAAGCCGAGCCGGCCCTGGTTGCCTGCGCGGAGCAGCTCGTCGGAGGTCATCGTGAACGCGTTGCGGGTCAGCGTGCCGTCGTCGAACAGCGTGCGCAGGTAGCGCAGCCCCTCGCGCCACTCGTCCTTGTTGGCGACGAAGTCGACCTTGCCGCCGTCCACGCGCAGCCAGCCACCGCCCTCACCCGTGGAGCCCGGGTTGTACAGGAACGAGTTCATGATGTAGTTGTCGATGAAGTCGTTGTCACCGCCACCCGAGAACGGGATCATCTCGCCGGTGCCCGAGGGGTCCTGCTCCTTGAAGAGGCGCAGCACCTCACGCAGCTCCTCGGTGGTCGTCGGCATGTCGGCGCCGACCTTCTCGAGGTACTCGCTGTTGATGAAGGCACGCGAGGGGCTGACCCGGCAGTGGTAGCAGTCGTTCGGCGCGCTCAGCTGGTACTTGTGACCGTCGAGCGCGGTGATCGAGGGGCCCCAGTCGGGGTAGTCCTCCATCAGCTGACGCATCTCGGGTGCGTAGGTCTCGATGAGGTCCTCGAGCGGCTGGAACACGCCCTGGCTGCCGTAAAGCGAGAGCTGGTCGTTGGTGAACGGGATGGCCAGGTAGGCGTCCGGCATGTCGCCGGAGGCGATCGAGGCGTTCACACGGGTGAGGTCGTCGTCGCTGTTGAGCACCACCTGGTACTCCACCTTCACCCCGGTCCGCTCCTCCATCCAGGCCGAGAACTCGTTCGTGTTCCAGTCGCCGATGGTGTCGCTGCTGAGCTTGACGCCGATCTTGAACGTCTTGGAGCCGTCGTGGAAGGGCTCCACGACGCGCGCGCGGGGCCCGACGTAGCCCTCGGGGTAGAGGATGTCGGCGACCTCCTCGCCCAGCTGCACCTGCTCCACGCCCTCGACACCGCTCGGGCTCGAGGGGTCCTGCGTGGTACCCCCGCCGTCCGAGCAGCTCGCGATCATCGTGGATGCCGCCAGTGATCCTGCCCCGAACGCGCCGTAGCGCAGCAGCGAACGGCGGTCGATCGTGCGCGGCGTCGCGCCCGTGTTCGTCGTCATCTCGTTTCCTCTCCTTTGAGCCGACTCATGTGGTCGTCACGTTCGTCAGCACCATGCCGACGACGTCAGTGATGGCGTTCTCCTCGGCCATCGAGCCGAAGACGCAGTCCTCGATACCAAGGTCCGTGATCGGACTGTGGGTGAAGCCGGCGACGTGCAGGGCGCGCTTGGCCTTGCCCACCCGCACGTTCGTGATCTGGATGTTGCGGACCACCGGGATCCGCGGGCCGTTCAACCCTTCACCACGGTGAAGGTTGAGGCTGAGGAACTCCTTCTTGAGCTCGCTCGCCTCGACGCCGTCGACGTAGACGTTGGTCACATACCCGCCGCGCGCGGCGTTCGACTTGATGTAGAGGCCGTAGTAGAGCTCCGGCGACCCGATCGTGCAGCGCCGCACGTAGACGTCGCTCACGCCCCCGGTCAGCTCGCTGCCGATCGTGAAGGCGCCATACCGAGTGGTCATCACGCAGTCCTCGATCACCACGTTGCGGGTGGGCACCCCGACCCGCTCACCGTCGTCCTCGCGGCCGGACTTGATGGCGATCGCGTCGTCTCCGACGTCGAACCGGCTCCGTCGGATCACCACGTCGGTGCAGCACTCCGGGTCGACGCCGTCGTTGTTCGGGCCGTAGGTGTCGATGTGCACGTCCTCGACCAGCACGTTGGTGCACAGCACCGGGTGGATCTCCCACATCGGCGACCGCAGCACGGTGACGCCCTGCACCCAGACGTTCCGGCACCGGTAGAACTCGATCATGCTGGGCCGGAAGTGCGAGCGGGGCGCCACGACGCGCTGCTCGACGGGCACCCCTCGGCGCACGTCCTCGACCAGCACCTGCCAGTCCTGCTCCTGGGTGCGGATCCCTTCTCGCCAGCCATACTCGGCGAGTCCGGACCAGGGCCACCAGTTCTCGTTGGACGCACCGCCGTCGAGCACTCCCTCGCCGGTCACGGCCACGTTCTCCGCATCGAGCGCGTAGATCAGGGGCGAGTAGCCCATGATCTCGACGCCCTGGAAGCGGGTCAGGACGGCGGGCAGGTAGCGCTCCGGCTCGGTGACGAAGCGGACCCTGGCGCCGGCGGCGACGTGAAGGTTGACCCCGCTGCGCAGCACGATCGGGCCGGTCAGGTACTCGCCGCGAGCCAGCACCACGCGGCCGCCGCCGGCCTCGTGCACGGCGCGGATCGCCGCGGCGATCGCCTCCGTGCAGTCCGACTGTCCGTCACCGACCGCGCCGAGCTCCTCGACGGCGACGTCGCGATCCGGGAAGACGGGGGCGTTGACGCGCCCGACGATGGCGTCGGCCCGGTGCCATCCCGGTCCTTCGTCTGCCCAGTCTTCGGCCTGCATGCCTGCCCTGCTCACATCGTCGTGGTCGAACCTCGCGAACTCTGAGCAAAGGTACTATGTCTCACGTCTTACGTCAACGTGTGACGGGCTACGGACGTCGGCGTGTCAGATGCTCGATCAGATCCCCGATCCCGAAGCTCCATGGCGCCAGCGACTCGCAGTGCTGCACGCGATTGACGAGCGCGCCCAGCCGCGGCGAGGAGATGCTGACGACATCGCCGACGTGGTGGGTGAAGCCGAGGCCGGGCTCCCCCCGGTCGTCGGTCGGGGCGAACATCGTCCCGAGGTAGAGAACGAAACCGTCCGGGTATGCGTGGTGCGCGCCGCCGGCCTGCCGTGCGAGGTCCGCGGGGTCGCGGCTGATCTGCTCCATGTGGGAGCTCGCCTGCAGCTCGAAGCCGTCCGCGCCGTGGACCGAGAGCGTCACGGTCTCGGCGCGGACGTCGTCGAGACCGAACCGCTCGTCGAAGAGCCGGATGAACGTGCCGAGCGAGGCGGAGGCGTTGTTGTCCTTCGCACGGCCGAGCAGCAGCGCGGACCGGCCCTCGATGTCACGCAGGTTGACGTCGTTGCCGAGGGTCGCGCCCACGATCGCGCCGCGGGCCGAGACCACCAGCACGACCTCGGGCTCCGGGTTATTCCAGCGCGACTCGGCGAGCACACCCACGTCGACGCCCGACCCCATCGTCGCCAGCACCGGAGCCTTGGTGAAGATCTCGGCATCCGGGCCGATCCCGACCTCGAGGTACTGGCTCCAGAGCCCGGCAGCGATCAGGACCTCCTTGAGCCTGGTGGCCTCGGGCGAGCCGGGGACCAGATCGGCCAGGTCGCCGCCGATCGCGTCCAGCACCGTCGCGCGGATGCCCTCGGCGGTGTCGGCCTCGCCGCGCGCCCGCTCCTCGATCATCCGCTCGAGCATGGAGACCGGGAAGGTCACGCCCGCCGCCTTCACGACCTGGAGATCGATCGGCGAGAGCAGCCACGGCCGATCCTGGCGCCGGGTGTCCGGGTCCGTGTTCGCCCAGAGGTCCTCGAGGCTTCCGACGGCGGGGCCGGCCGCGGCACGCACGGCGCCCAGCGGGTCGGTGGACTCGGTGAGGTCCCGCATGGTGCGGAAAGTCGCCGACAGGTCATGGAGCACCCCGTCGCGCAGCACGACGACCGCGGGTCCCTCGACCTCGGGCAGCCAGGCGCGCCCCACGAGCAGGGCGTCAGCGGCGTCGGCGGGAAGGGTGTCGGTAGCGGATCCGGTCCAGGTGTCGGTCATCGAGGCTCCTCGTCTCAGGTGATCGCTCTAGCGTCGCAGCAGTCAGCGACCGTGGAAGATGCCGTCTCGCCGCTCGGCGAACGCCGCACGCCCCTCGGCCGCGTCCTCGGTCGCGAACGTGATCGCCTGCATCTCCCGCTCGTAGCTGATCGCCTGCTCCTGCGGCAGGTTGGCCGCTGCGCGCAGGTTCGCCTTGGCGGTCTCGGCGGCGATCGGCGGGCGTGCCGCGATCACCGCCGCGAGCTCCTGGGCGCGGGGCAGCAGCTCCTCGGCCGGCACGACCTCGCTCACCAGGCCCCACGCGAGCGCACGCCGTGCGTCGATCGGGTCACCGGTCATCAGCATCAGCGCCGCGTTGCTCGCGCCGATCGAGCTTGCGAGCAGGGCCGACATGCCACCGCCACCGATCCAGCCGAGCTTGATCTCGGGCGCGGCGAAGCTCGCGTTCTCGGCGGCGATCCGGATGTCGCACGTCAGGCTCGCCTCGAGCCCTCCCCCGAAGGCGTAGCCGTTGACGGCGGCGATCACCGGCTTGCGGAGCTCTCGGAGGGCGTCGCAGTAGTCGCGCCGGTTCCGGAACTCCCAGGGCGTCGCGTACGCATCGAGGGTCGCGATGTCGCTTCCGGCGCTGAAGGCGCGCCCGGTGCCGGTGTAGACCACCGCACGGATCGCCGGATCCTCGTTGATGGCGCGCACGATCCGCACGAGCTCCTCGCTCATCGTCTGCGTGACGGCGTTGAGCTTCTCCGGGCGGTTGAGCCGCACGGTGATCACGGCCCCCTCGGTGTGAACGGCGACGAGGTCGGTCTCGGAGGTGATGGTCACGGATGGTCCTCTCGGAGGGTGGCGAAGCGTTCCTCGATCTCGTCGAGGGCGCCCGCGGGCGAGCGGGCGCCAAGAGCGGCGGCGCGCACGATCGCGGACGCGGTCGACTGGAACGGGATGTATCCCGGGATGCGCGGCCGCACCCACGAGGTCTCGATCGTGGCGAGGGTCGCGGAGTAGAAGCCGTGCGCGGCGGCGTCCACCTCGGGGTCGGTCCACGCCGCCCGTGAGGCGGGCTGGCCGTCGTGCTGCGGGATGAAGGTGCGCTGAGTGCTGGCATCGAGCAGCCAGGCGAGGTGCTGCAGCAGCGCAGGGGTGGGCTCGCACCGGGCCGTCACGGCGATGCCGGTGCCGCCGATCGTGGAGCCGATCCGGTGCTCGCTCGCGGGGGCCGGGCCGAAGGCCAGGCTCGGCGAGGAGTAGTTGACATACCCGTAGATCAGCGGGACGAGCCCGATGTCACCACGGTCGCGCATCCGCTCCAGCAGCCCGATCGGGTTGAGCGAGGTGGTGCGCTCGGGTACCCGCAGCGCGAGGCGAGCCAGCAGCTCCAGGGCGCGCTCCGCCGTCGGGCGGTCGAAGAGGTGCCCAGGAGCGCTCCCGGGGTCGTCGCCGCAGGAGACCGCGATCGAGCACAGCGAGAGGAAGGCGTGCGGCCCGGCGAGGCTGAGCGCCACGAGACCGCGCTCGGCCAGCGCCTCGACGTCCTCCCAGGTGGTGGGCGCCTCGGGGACCAGATCGGTGCGCCGGGCGCAGACCTGGGTGGCGGCGTCCAGCGGCAGGGCCCAGAGGTGCGCGTCCATCAGGTACGACGCGATGCTGGGGCCGACGGCGGCATCCTGCCAGGCCCGGACCTGCGTGGCGTCGAACAGGGCGTCGATCGGTTGCAGGCTGCCGCCGGCGATGGCATCGCCGAGATGCGGGTGGTCGAGCACGAGCAGGTCGTAGCGCTGCGCGAGCTGCTCGATCGGTGCGGACTCGAACCCTTCGAGCGGCTGCACCTCCCAGCGCAGCGTGTCGCCGCCACCCATGCGCACGGACGCGGCCTCGAGGGCGGTCCGACCGCGCGGGTGGTCCCAGGTGAGCCCGCGGAACTCGGTCATGGGGAGACGGGCACGCCCGACTCGGCGATCGCGCCGGAGTCCAGCAGCGCCTGCGCACGGTCGTCGTCGATCCCGAGCTCGGCGAGGATCTCCCGGGTGTGCTCGCCGACCAGCGGGGCGCCCCGATCGACACGCGGCGGGGTCTTCGAGAACCGGTACGGGAAGCCCGGAGTCTTCACGTGCCCCTCGGTGGGGTGGTCGTACTCCACGAAGGTGCCGTTGTGAAGGATCTGCGGGTCGTTGACGAGCTCGGAGTAGCCGTAGACCGGACCGACCCACATGCCGGCGGGGAGCAGCACGTCGAGCCACTGCTGCGTGGTACGGCCCGCCAGGTGACGGGCCACCGTGGCGTACAGCTCGTCGCGGTGGCTCCAGCCGTGCTCCTCGGCGTCGAGGCCGAGAAGTGAAGGATCGCCGAACAGCTGACCCAGCTTCTCGAGGTCGGCGAAAGCGAGCGCGAGGTAGCCATCGCTCGTGGCGAAGACCCCGTACGGCGCGCGGATGTAGACGTGCGCGTGGGGCTCGGCGCTGCGCTGCTGCGGCACACCGCCGACCGTGTAGACGCTGAGCTCCTGCATCTGCAGGGTGGTGAGCGCATCCAGCATGTTGACCGTGACGAGCTGCCCCTCGCCGGTGCGCTCGCGGTGCAGCAGCGCGGCCAGCACCCCCTCGAAGGCCGTGGAGGCCGTGACGGCGTCGGCGAGGTACTGACCCGCCGGCGTCGGCGGCTCGCCGGCGCGACCTGCCGAGAGCATCGCGCCGCTCATCGCCTGCAGGATCAGGTCCTGGCCGGGACGATCGCGGTAGGGGCCGTCCTCGCCGTAGCCGGAGATCGAGACGTAGACCAGCGAGGGGTTGATGGCCGAGAGGGTCTCGTAGTCGAGGCCGAGCCGGGCGGCGACACCGGGCCGGTAGTTCTGCAGGAACACATCGGCACCGGCGATGAGCTCACGGACGAGGTGGCGACCGCCGTCGGACTTGAGGTCTACGGCGAGCGAGCGCTTGTTGCGGTTGAGCGAGAGGAACGAGACGTTGATCTGGTTCCCCTTCGCGCCGCCTGCTGCGGCGAAGCGCTGCCACTCCCCTGCGGTCGGCTCGACCTTGACGACATCCGCGCCCAGGTCGCCGAGGCGCTGGGCCGCGAACGGACCGGCCATCGCGATCGTGCAGTCGATGACGCGGTAGCCCTCGAGGACTCCGCGGGTGGACGTGGCAGACATGGGTTCCTTCGAGTGGGGTCTCAGTGCACGGGTGTGTCGACGCCGCCAGCCGCCGATGAGCGCAGCAACGCGTCGATCAGCTCGACCGATCGCGCGGCGACTTCTGCGTCGGAGTTGTTCTCGGTGCTGGCACCGGTGATGAGGTCGATGAAGCGCGACGGCGGGACAAGACACTCGTACTCGCCCTCGCCGGGTGCGATCTCGACCTCCTGGCGCGTGCCGTCGTAGCGGCTGAGCGTGACCCGCTCCCGCTCGACGTCGAGCATCAGCACGCCCTCGGTGCCGAAGAGGCGGATGTCCACCTGGTAACTGTCGCCGTCGGCGAGGGTCGCGGCTCCCGAGAGCGTGCCGAGGGCACCGCCCTCGAAGCGGATGACGCCGGCGTCGAACAGGTCCACGGGCGCGCCCGCCGTGCTGACCCGGCCCGCCACCGAGGCGGCGCGCAGACCTGTCAGCCAGAACAGCAGCGCCGAGGAGTGCGTCACCTGACCGTGCGCGTAGCCGCCGCCGCGAGCGGGGCTGGACCACGTGGTGGGGTCGGGCGCCACCTCCGAGCTCCAGCGCTCGAGCATGTGCGTCGGGTCGCTGCCGAACAGGCCACGGGTGGGCGAGGCCATGTGGCACATCGCGTACTGGATCTGACCGACGCCGCCCGCCTCGAGCATCCGCCTCGCTGCGACGGTGAAGGGTTTGTAGTTCCAGCCGTACGGCACCAGGAACACCGTGCCTGCCCTCTCGGCGCGCGTGGCGAGGTCCCACGCCTCGTCGGCGCGCAGGGTCATCGGCTTCTCGCACAGCACGTGCAGGCCGCGCTCCAGCGCCTGCGCGGCGAGCGGGTGGTGCAGGTCGTGCGGCGTGGAGATCACGACGGCGTCGATGTCGGCGGCGAGGAGCTCGTCGCTGTCCTCGGTGGCGAAGGTGAAGCCGAACTGGTCGCGGATCGCCTCGAGCCCGGGGCCCTTGCTGCACACGCCCACGAGCTCGACGTCGTCGTGCGCCGCGAACAGCGGGAAGTGGTTGCTGGTCGCCCACCAACCGGCACCGATGGCGCCGAGCCGGACGCGGCTCATGCGAGCCACCGCCAGGTGCGCGTCCCGTCGCGTTCGCCCTCGACGACCTTGCCCTGGGCGACCAGGCGCTCGAGGTTGCCCGTGACCGGGAAGATCAGGTACTCCGCGGCGCCCGGACCCCACGGCCCGAGGTCGGCGGTGATGCCGCGGATCAGCTCGAGCGAGGTGAGCTCCTGCCCCTGCTCCAGCTCCTTGGTGATCACGCGGTCGATCAGCTCGGTATAGGCGAGCGAGGCATCGAGGAACGCGGCCACGTCGTCACCCTCGTACACCGGGTAGTGCGCGGTGAGGAGCAGCTCGGCGTCGTAAGAGCCGAGCCGGCGGATCGTCTCGACGTAGGCAGGCGTGTCCCGATAGGTCGGCGGGAAGGCCGGTGCGCCGTCGGCGAACGGGACGGTCTCCCCGAGGACGGCGTCGGAGATCACGAGGGCCCGGTTGCTGGGGTCCCAGAGCGCGAGGTGACCGGGCGAATGCCCCGGGGCGGCGAGCACCTCGACGACGCGGCCGCCGCCCAGATCGAGCCGCTCACCGCCGTCGAGCGCACGATCGACGCCCACCAGCCCGGTGGCGCGCCGCACCTCGGCGGTGGTCTCGGGCGGGTCGTCGAAACCGTCGCGCTCGGCGAACTCGCCGTAGCGGCCGCTGATGAGCAGCTCGACGTCCTCGGTCATCGGCACGTCGGCGCGGCCGGCAAGCAGCTGGACGTTCGGCGCGACCTCGCGCAGAGCCGCGTTCCCGCCCGTGTGGTCGAAGTCGCAGTGCGAGCTGATCACCCAGCGCAGGTCGGCGGGATCGAACCCGATGCCGCTCAGGTAGGGCAGCAGCGTGCTCCGGACCGACTCGGCCACGCCGGTGTCGAAGAGCAGCGCACCTTCCGGCCCGGTGAGCAGGTACATCGCGATGAACCGCTCCCCGAGCGGCGCCTGGATGCGGTGCAGGCCCGGCCGGATCTCCATCTCAGTCCTCCCAGTGACCGTGATCGACCAGGCGGAGGCCGCTGCGCGGTGAGCGCACGTGCGGCCCCGCGGGTTCCTGCCAGGTGCCCGAGGCCTGCGCGCCGTCGATCGCGACCTCGTCGACAGCGATTCCCACGCCGGGGCGGTCGCCCAGCACCACACCGCCGTCGGCGAACTCCTGATCGAGCGTGAGCCCGAACGGGGACCCGAGGTCCTGCACCTCGGCGGAGAGGTGGTTCGGCACGGCGGCGGCCGCTGCCGTGACCGCGTGGTTCGCCGTCAGCCCGACCGGGCTGACGGGCAGGTCCCGGCTGTGGGCGGTGACGGCGACCCGCAGGAAGTGGGTGATTCCCCAGACAGCGCCGGCCTGCACGATGTCGGCACCGCCCGCGTCGAGGAGGGGACGGTACATCTCGAGCCCGGTGAGGTTCTCGCCGGTCGCCACGGCGGCCCTGATCGCCGCGCTCAGCCGCGCGTGGCCCTGCGCGTCCCAGCGGCGCAGCGGCTCCTCGATCCAGGTGAGATCGACCTTTTCCTCGAGCGCCGTCACGTAGCGGACCGCCTGCTTGAGGTTCCACGACTCGTTCGCATCGAGCATCAGCGCGGGCGCGGTGTCGTTGACCGACAGCAGCTCGGTGACGATGCCGAACCGCCGCAGGTCGGTGGCCACGTTGCGGCCACCCTTCAGCTTGGCGGCGGTGAAGCCACGCTCGGCGAAGCGGCGGTACAGCGTGGTGAGCTGGTCGTCGGTGAGTGCGGCGTCGAGGCCCGAGGCGTACCCGTGCACGAACCGGTCACCGGCGCCGAGCAGCCGCCACAAGGGCTCGCCGGCGGCCTTCGCCTTGATGTCCCACAGCGCCGTGTCGAACGTGCCGACGCCGCCGAACGTCGCGCCGCCGTGGGAGGACTTGAACACGCGGGCGAGCATCGCGTCGTACAGGGTCGACACCGCTCGCGGGTCGCGACCCTCGAGCGCGGGGAAGAGCCGGTCGAGGTCGGCGTGCGAGCCCATCCCGATGCCCTCGATACCCTCGTCGGTCTCGAGGATGACGACGGGCACGTCTGTCAGGCCGGAGGCGATGTAGCCGTTGACGTCGCCAACGGGTCGCCCCCAGTCATGGACCGTGCGCAGTGTGCGGTATCCAGTGATCCTCATGTCGCCCTCGAAAGTGAGACCATCATGGATGAACATACATCATATGTCTGTTCTTTGCGGGTGTCGAACCACGGCTCTCCGCTGCTGACTGAATAGATTGGCACTCATGTCCCAACCAGCGGAGGGCGGAACATCCGCCCGGACCCGCCGCCCGATCGACCGGATCGGCACCACGGTGCTGAACGAGCTCGTCCAGTCGATCGTCACAGGTGAGTACTCCCCCGGCGACCTGCTACCGCCCGAGGCGCCGCTCAGCGCCGAGTTCGGGGTGAGCCGGACCGTGATCCGCGAGTCGATGAAACGACTGCAGGAGAAGGGCATGGTCACCGTGGTGCAAGGCCGCGGTACCCACGTCACGCCCTTCACGAGCTGGAACGTGCTCGACCCGCTGGTGCTGAGCGCCATGATCCGCCACGACAGCACGCTCGGCGTGCTCGAGGATCTCAGCATCGTTCGCGCCGCGCTCGAGGCGGCCATGGCTGCCGGCGCCGCGGGAAGCGTGGACGAGGATGGCCGCGCCCGGCTGCACCGGCGCCTCGAGGCGATGAACGAACGGGTGCACGACTCCACCGCCTTCCGCCAGGCCGATGTCGACTTCCACATCGAGGTCATGGAGCTGTCCGGGAACGACCTCGCGGAGAACATCGCTCGCTTCCTCATCGCCCACGCCGTGAGCAGCGACCGCTACACCGGCGTCGACCCCGAGCGCGCCTTCGAGATCACGCTCGGCGAGCACCAGCGGATCGTCGATGCGATCTCGGCCCGTGACCGCGAGGCCGCGCGCGTCGCGATGCACGAGCACATCCTCGGGTCGTGGGAACGCCGTCGACTTCCTTCCGACAAACGGGCCTGAGCCGGCGCCCTCAGCCCTGTCGCGGGGCTGGGGACGGCAGTGGGGGCGATCTCGCCGGCTCACCTTGGCGGCGGTCGCCTGTGCTTGCACGGCGTTCGTGCCGCAGGTCAACCGTGACCATCGTGCCGTTTGGGCAATGTGGTCAACGCTGCCGGGACCGAGCGTTGACTTCTGTGCCAGATGGGCAAGCCGGTCACGCTGCGGTCGCACCGGCGTGGACTCCCACGGTTCGAGACCTCGACGAATGCTGCCGGGGATGCCGATCGGATCGGGCGGCAAGGTCACCTCGATGCGGCTCGCTCCTTCGGTGACCACGGGCGCCACCAGGATGGCGGAGCCGAAGAAGAACTGGGGGTCGACGTCGGGGGCGGCAGTGCCGGGAACCGTCAGCCAGCCGTGCCGGAGCGCGGGAACCTCGGTCGCCGTCGCCTCTGCCACGAGCTGGCACAAGACTCCGAGAGGGGGGCGAGCAGCTGGGTCATGCGTGCGAAGGTGCTGCGCGCCTCCTCGTCGCTGTCGACCTGGACGTTCCCACCCGGCCGGTTGCCCTCCCCGCCGGCCACTCGGCGCGACCCCCGCCTCCGTCAAGCGGCTCCACGCTGGGTCAGGCGATGGACCACCCCTCACAGGCGCAGATCGACGACTGCCGTAGTGGAAGGGCCGGACTACGACGGCAGCGCCGCGGAACCTGCCCTGGTCTCGCCGTACGGAACTCAGCCGCCCGGCGCTGCGCACCTGGCCCTTCTTGATGGGCCACGCCCGCGCGACCCGCCTCACGCCACCGATTCCCAGCGGTAGCCGGCCGTTCAGCGTGCATCCGTGCACTCCGACACAGGTGTCGGTGGTCGAGCATGGGATTGATCCATGATCATGCACCCTCGTGTGTTTGCCGTGGACCCTGACGCGGCTGAGCTGCCGGGCGCGCTGAGGCGCGGTCGTGGCTGGAATGTCGGTGGTCGAACATAGGTTTGATCTGTGACCACCACTGCCAGCCTTCAGACCGCCGCTGCCGCTGCGACGTGGGTGTCAAGAGAGTTCGGGTGCGGTCGTATCCGGATGTCAGTGGTCGAACATAGGTTTGATTCATGACCACGACTGCCACTGTTCCTCGCACCGCTGCGGCTGCTGCTGCGGTGGTGCGGGATGCTGATGAGGTGCTGGGGTCGGCGCGGGCGGCGCGGGCGCGGGCGGTTGCTGCCGAGGTGCAGGTGCTGGTGGATGCGGTGGACTGGGCGGTGTTGAATCCGCCGTTGTTCGGTCGGGAGGCAGCCACCTGGTATGCGGCCACGTCGCAGGGATCGGCGCCGGTGGCGCTGGAGCTGACGGCGGAGGGGGTGCCGGATGTGGATCGGGCGGCGGTGGCGGAGCTGGGCATCGCGTTGGGGATGAGCACGCAGGGCGCGCAGCGGTTGCTGGCGGAGGCGTTGGAGCTGGCGTTCCGGTTGCCGACGCTGTGGGCGCGGGTGGTGGCCGGTGAGGTGACGCCGTGGCGGGCGCGCCGGGTCGCGCAGGCCACCCGGCCGTTGTCCAAGCTCGCAGCGGCGTTCGTGGACCGGGAGATCGGCCCGGTGGCGGACCGGGTCACCGGTGCCCAGCTGGAGGGGTTGGTCGCGACCGCGATGGCTCGTCATGACGCCGAGCTGGCCGAGCAGGTCGCCGCGCAGCGGGCCGAGCAGCGTGATGTGCAGATCCGGCTGGGTGAGACCACGCTGGCGGGGTTGACCGAGGTCAGCGGCTGGGTGGACCTGCCCGATGCGTTGGATCTGGATGCGGCGCTCTCACACAGCGCCGCACAGCTGGCCGCGTGGGGTTCGTCGGAGCCGTTGCCGGTGCGCCGCGCCCGTGCCCTGGGCGAGCTGGCCCGCGAGCACCTGACCTTCCAAGGCCAACCCGTCACTGGCGCCGACCACCACCTCGACGACGACAGCAGCCACGACCGTGACCTCGATGGCGACCACGGCGACCACGCCGGTGAGACACGTCAGGTCAGCCGCCGCGGGGCTGGCGGTGCTCGGGTGCGTCCCAAGCGGCAGGTCATGCTCTACGTGCACCTGACCGATGCCGCCATCTACGACATGATCAGCCGCGGCAACAGCACGGCAGGCGACGATGCCACCCAGGGCACACCGGGCGGTGCGTGCGGCACCAACGAGGACCGGTGGCGGGTGCCGGTGTGGGTGGGGCGGGTGGAGAACACGGCCGCCGCGATCACCGCGGAGACGATCCGGTCCTGGTGCGCCGATCCCGACACCCGGCTCACGGTGCGGCCGGTGCTGGACCTGAACGGCTACCAGCAGGCCGACTCCTACGAGATACCGGGCCGCATCAAGGAACAGATCCGGCTGCGTGATGGCACCTGCATCTTCCCCGGCTGCCGGGCCAAGGCCCTGTACTGCCAGGACGACCACGTAGAACCCTACGACCACGCCAACCCCGACGCCGGCGGCCGCACCGAGACCACGAACCTGCGGCTGCTGTGCCAGCACCACCACAACCTCAAGACCCACCACGGGTTCCGCTACCTGATCCTGACCAACGGAGCAGTCCTGTGGCGCACCCCCCACGGGCTCCGCATCCGCCGCAACCGCGACGGCACCATCGACTACCTCACCAGACACCGCACCCGCTACCGACCCGACGACGGTGCCGACGGTGCCGACAGTGACGGTGGCGACGAGGCTGACGCGCACCTGCCCCAAGGAACCGCAGCTACTCGGGCCCGCCGCCGCGGCATCCCCGGCTGGGACACCATCGCCGGGCTCGAAGCCCTCAACCCCGCCGACACGGCCGACCCCGCATGCCCGGCCGAGAGCCCGAACGCTCTCGACCACCACGACCCACCACCCTTCTGAACCACCCGCCCCGGACCCCGTCACCACACCAGGAGACGGGGATATCCGGCTGCTGCCAGCGGCGGGGTCAGGACGTCGAGGCGGTCGCCCATTGCGCGATGGCCTCGACGACGTCCGCGACCGGGCGACCGCTCGTGTCGACGCGGGCCAGTCCCAGCGAGCGGTACTCCGCCGCATCCTTCAGCGCCTGCGCCACACCGCCCGTCGCCTCGCCTCGGTCGCGCAACCGACGGCCCCGCTCCTCGTCGTCGCAGTCGAGGAGAAGCCACTGCCCCTCGGGCCACCGCGCTGCGGCGTGGTCGAGCTCCGCCGGCGTGCACACGGTCGTGAGCAGCACCGGGACCGACCCGAGGCTGACGACCACCGAGCGCACCAGCTCGGTGTACGGGGCCCAGAGCTCCTGATGCTGACTGACCGACCGCCCGCTGAGCCGCTCGACCGCCGGCATCAACCAGTCCCAGTCGAGGACCACCCATCCGGGCAGCCGCTCCCGGAGCAACGGCAGCGCCGTGGTCTTGCCGACGCCTGGCGCACCCAGCACGTACCGCATCTGCACACCACCAGCGTTCCACACGGTGGCCCACCACCCGGCCGCGCGGCAATAGCCTGATCCCGTGGAACCGACGTCGACCCCCGTCCTGGCCAGCACTCCCCTCGAGTTGGACCCTGCCCCCGGTCACGAGCCCGAGTTCACCGCCCTCTTCCCCGAGGGCGCCACGCTCGACCTGCTCGCCACAGGCGGCACCTGGTTCGAGGGCCCCGCCTGGACCGGTGAGAACGAGATCGTGTGGAGCGACGTCGTCGGCAACCGCCTGCTCGTCTGGACACCGGAGCAGGGCGCCGGGATCCTCCTCGAGCCCTCGCACCACCAGAACGGGCACACGATCGACCGCGAGGGTCGCCTCGTGGCCGCCAGTCACGGCGAGCGCGCCGTGGTCCGCCGCGAGCACGACGGCGCCTGGCACGTCCTCGCCGACCGCCACGAGGGCCGCCGCTTCAACTCCCCCAACGACCTCGTCGTGGACAGCCGCGGAGCGATCTGGTTCACCGACCCCCGCTACGGCATCGACAAGCCCGAGGAGGGCTATGGCGGAACCGTCGAGATGGACGGCGCCCGCCTCTACCGCCTCGACCCCGATGGCAGCGTCACCGCCATGACCCCGCCACACCCCGGCCCCAACGGCTTGGCCTTCTCCCCCGACGAGTCGGTGCTCTACCTGGCCGACTCCGAGGTCGGCCACATCCTCGCCTTCGAGGTGCTCGACGGCGGGACGAGCCTGCGCGCGCCCGTCACCTTCGCGGTCCTCGACCCCGGTCCGCCCGACGGGGTCCGCGTGGATCCCGAGGGGCGTGTCTGGTCCTCCTGCGCCTCCGGCGTCCAGGTCTTCGCGCCGCCCGCGGCGTCCGACCGGCCCGCCGAGCGGCTCGGCACGGTCCGCATCCCGGAGCGCACCGCCAACCTGGCGTTCGGCGGCCCGGGCGGCACCACGCTCGCCGTCACCGCCACCTCCGGGCTGTACCGCCTGCAGACCTCCTGAACGGCTCCGATCGGACGCATACAGGCTGCACGCCGACGGCTCAGCCGCGACCGTGACCCCCGCCACGTCATCGAGCGTGGGCATCGTCCCCGGAACCCGGCTCGCCTCGCTGGTCGGCGGGACGACTGCGGGGTACCCTGGCCCCGTGACCTCGATGTTCTCGTCCCGCCCTCAGGTGGTTCTGACGCGCGTCGAGGTATCGGTACGAGTACACGTACCTCTCGTCTGAGCGCTCTGGCCATCGGCCGCGCTCGCGAACCGCAGGACACCCCTGCCCCAGCCGCACCGCGGGCGAACCGGCCCGCCGATACCGGAGAGACGAAGCGATCATGACCAGCACGACGCCGAGCCAGCCGACCTCCACCCGCCAGGCGCAGGTCCCGGACAAGGTCGCGCTCGAGGGCCTCGAGGGGCAGTGGGGCCAGACCTGGTCCGACCAGGGCACCTACGCCTTCGACCGCACCCGCCCGCGCGAGGACATCTACTCGATCGACACCCCGCCGCCCACGGTCAGCGGCTCCCTGCACGTCGGCCACGTGTTCTCGTACACGCACACCGACATCGTCGCCCGCTTCCAGCGCATGCGCGGCCGCGAGGTCTTCTACCCGATGGGCTGGGACGACAACGGCCTGCCCACCGAGCGCCGCGTGCAGAACTACTACGGCGTGCGCTGCGATCCGAGCCTGCCGTACGTCGAGGGCTTCACGCCCCCGTTCGAGGGCGGCGTGACCGAGACCGGCAAGGCCATCAAGCCCGCCGACCAGGTGCCGATCTCGCGTCGCAACTTCATCGAGCTGTGCGAACGCCTGACAGCTGAGGACGAGAAGCAGTTCGAGGAGCTCTGGCGCTACCTCGGCCTGTCCGTGGACTGGTCGCAGACCTACCAGACCATCGGCACGCGCGCCCAGAAGGTCGCCCAGGTCGCGTTCCTGCGCAACCTCGCCCGCGGCGAGGCCTACCAGGCCGACGCCCCAGGCCTCTGGGACGTCACGTTCCAGACCGCTGTCGCGCAGGCCGAGCTCGAGGCCCGCGACTACCCGGGTCACTTCCACGAGGTCGCCTTCCACACGCCCGACGGCGGAAGCGTGGTCATCGAGACCACCCGCCCCGAGCTCCTCCCCGCCTGTGTGGCGCTGATCGCGCACCCCGACGACGAGCGCTACCAGGCGCTGTTCGGTACAACCGTGACCTCGCCGGTCTTCGGCGTCGAGATCCCGGTCCTGCCGCACCCGGACGCGGAGCAGGACAAGGGCTCCGGCATCGCGATGTGCTGCACGTTCGGTGACCTCACCGACGTCACGTGGTGGCGTGAGCTCAACCTGCCCACCCGCTCGGTGGTCGGCCGCGATGGCCGCATCCTGGCCGACACCCCGGACTGGCTCACCACCGACTCGGGCCGCGCGACCTACGCCGAGCTCGCGGGCAAGACGACCTTCTCGGCGCGTGCCGCCGTCGTCGACGCCCTGATGGCGAGCGGCGACCTGCTCGCCGAGCCCAAGCCCACGCAGCGCAAGGCCAACTTCTTCGAGAAGGGCGACAAGCCCCTCGAGATCGTCACCAGCCGCCAGTGGTACATCCGCAACGGTGGCCGCGAGGCACCGGGCCGCAACCTGCGCAGCGAGCTGCTCGCCCGCGGCGACGAGCTCGGCTTCCACCCCGACTTCATGGGCGTGCGCTACGCCAACTGGGTCAACGGCCTCAACGGCGACTGGCTGATCAGCCGCCAGCGCTTCTTCGGCGTGCCGATCCCGCTCTGGTACCGATTGGACGAGTTCGGTGAGCCCGACTACGGCGACCCGATCCAGCCCACCGAGGACGAGCTGCCGATCGACCCGAGCTCTCACGCCCCCGCCGGCTACAGCGAGGACCAGCGCGGCGTGCCCGGTGGCTTCATCGGCGACGCCGACATCATGGACACCTGGGCCACCAGCTCGCTCACCCCGCAGATCGTCTCGGGCTGGCTGGAGGACGAGGACCTGTTCGACCGGATCTTCCCGATGGACCTGCGCCCGCAGGGCCAGGACATCATCCGCACCTGGCTGTTCGCCACGGTGCTGCGCAGCCACCTCGAGCACGGCTCGCTGCCGTGGACCGATGCCGCGATCTCCGGCTGGATCCTCGACCCCGATCGCAAGAAGATGAGCAAGTCCAAGGGCAACGTCGTGACCCCGATGGGCCTGCTGGAGGAGCACGGCTCCGACGCCGTGCGCTACTGGGCCGCCTCGGCACGCCTGGGCACCGACGCTGCGTTCGACCCGCAGCGCCCCACCCAGATGAAGATCGGGCGCCGCCTCGCGATCAAGGTCCTCAACGCGAGCAAGTTCGCGCTCACCTTCGGCGGCGACGAGCCGATCTCGCTCGACGGCGCTGCCGTCACCGAGGCGGTCGACCGCGCCGTGCTCGCTGCGCTCGCGACCGTGGTCGAGGAGGCCACCGCCGCGCTCGAGAGCTACGACCACACCCGCGCGCTCGAGGTCACCGAGACGTTCTTCTGGACGTTCTGCGACGACTACCTCGAGCTCGTCAAGGACCGCGCCTACGGCCGCGAGGAGGCCGGGCTGAACCCGGCCAGCATCACCTCGGCGCGCACCACGCTCGGTCTCGTGCTCGACGTCGTGCTGCGGCTGCTGGCCCCGGTGCTGCCGTTCGCGACCGAAGAGGTCTGGTCCTGGTGGCGCGAGGGCTCGGTGCACCGCGCTGCCTGGCCGGTCGCGGAGCCGCTGCGCGAGGCAGCCGGCGACGGCGACCCGTTCCTCCTCGCCGCAGCCGGCGCCGCGCTGGCGGCGCTGCGCAAGGTCAAGAGCGAGGCCAAGGTGAGCCAGAAGACCCGGTTCGCCGCCGCCGTCGTGCACGCGCCCGAGGCCGAGGTGGCGCTCCTGCCCGCAGTCCTCGAGGACCTGCGCGCGGTGAGCAAGATCGACGGCGAGCTGACGTTCGTCGTGGCCGACGAGCGCCGCGCCGAGGGCGACCTCGTCCTCACCGAGGGCGACTGAGCCACCGCGCAGCGCCGCCGCTGCGGCTACCCGTGCGGCGGCGCGCAGCGCGTCAGAGGTGCTCGCTGCGCTGCCGGGGCTTGAGGGCGCGCCAGCGCTCCAGCAGCAGCTTGCCGTAGCGGAGTGCGACGAACAGCGAGAAGGCGCCGAGCACCAGGCCCAGCCAGCTTCCGTGGCTGGCCGAACGGAAGTTGATCACCGTGATCACCACCGAGAGCGCGAACCAGGCAACGGCACCGCCGGTGGAACCTCCAGGCCGCTTCTCGCCCATCCGAACCTCCTCGATCAGCGTCCAGCCTACGGGTTGAAGTTGCACGAAGGAGCCGCGCCGTGTTGGCTCGCCCTCGATGAGCAGCGACGACGCCACCCAGGGGCCCCACGCCTGGTTCAGCCATGACCGTTTCGGGATGTTCGTCCACTGGGGGCTGTACTCCCTCGCGGCGCGCCACGAGTGGGTGATGACCAACGAGCGCATGAGCATCGCCGACTACGAGCGGTACACCGAGCGCTTCGAGGCCGACCTGTACGACCCGGCCGCGTGGGCGCGGGCCGCGAAGGCCGCCGGCATGACCTACGTGGTGCTGACGACCAAGCACCACGACGGCTTCTGCCTCTGGGACTCCGACCTCACCGACTACACGAGCGTCAACACGCCGTTCGGTCGCGACGCCGTCGCCGAGTTCGTCGAGGCGGTCCGCGCCGAGGGTCTGCGAGTGGGCTTCTACCACTCGCTGATCGACTGGCACCACCCCGACTTCGTGGTCGACGGCGTCCACCCCCGGCGCGGGGACGACCTCGAGGCGCTCAACGCCGACCGGGACTGGGACCGCTACCGCACCTACCTGCACGGCCAGGTCCGCGAGCTGCTCACCCGGTACGGACAGGTCGACTACCTGTTCTACGACTTCAGCTATCCGCACGGCCGCGACGGCCTGCCCGGCAAGGGCCCCGACGACTGGGACTCGCAGGCGCTGCTGGCCCTCACGCGCGAGCTGCAGCCGGGCATCATCGTCAACGACCGGCTCGGTATCCCCGGTGACCTCACCACGCCCGAGCAGTACCAGCCGACCGGCCCCGTGACCGACGAGTCCGGCCGCGAGATCCTCTGGGAGGCGTGCCAGACCATCAACGGCTCCTGGGGCTACGACCGCGACAACCACGACCACAAGTCACCCGAGCTCCTCGTGCGGATGCTGGTGGACGGTGTCTCGAAGGGCGGCAACCTGCTGCTCAACGTCGGCCCCACCGGGCGCGGCGACCTCGACCCGGTCGCGCAACGGACCCTGGCCGGCATCGCCGCGTGGACCTCCCACCACGAGCGCTCGTTCCGCGGAGCCGGTCCCGCGCCGTTCACTCCCCCGGCCGACGCCCGCTACACGCTGCGCGGCGACCGGCTCTACCTGCACCTGTTCTCCTGGCCCATGAACCACGTGCACCTGAGCGGGCTGGCGGGCAAGGTGTCCTACGTCCAGTTCCTGCACGACGCCTCGGAGGTTCGGTTCGAGGAGGCCACGGCCAACGACGAGCCGCATGGGAGCCTGACACCGGACGCACCGCAGGATGCCGTGACCCTGCACCTGCCCGCCCGCAGGCCGGAGGTCGTGGTCCCCGTCATCGAGATCTTCCTCAAGGAGTAGCAACCAGATGATCCACACCTGGCGCACCGACGAGACCGACCCCGCCGCACGCGGCGAGGAGCTCGGGACCCGCTGGCGCGACGAGGTGCGTGCCACGCTGGCCGAGTACGAGGCGCTCTTCGCCGGGCGCGGCGTGACCCCGGCCGTCGTGCAGGATCTCTCGAAGGACTCCCGCGAGGTGGTCGCCGAGCACGCCCCCGAGATCCTCGCCGAGATCGACGGCGTCGCGACCGGTGCGGGCATCGAGCCCTGGCAGGCCATGGCACTGAATGCCCGCACCGAGATCCTCGCCCGTGCGTCGGTGATCACCGAGGAGTGCTCGACGTCGGTGTTCCTGCCAGCCGATGGCGGCGCACCTCGCACCGTGCAGACCTGGGACTGGTACAGCCAGATGGCGCACGAGACGCTCGTGCGGTCGCAGCCGGCCCCGGGCGATGCTCGGGTCGTCATGTTCGGTGAGTTCGGCCAGGTCGCGAAGATCGGGGTCAGCAGCCGCGGCCTGGGCGTGCACTTCAACATCCTTCAGCACAGCAGCGACGGGTCGCGCACCGGCGTGCCCGTGCACGTGCTGACGCGCATGATCCTCGACCGGGCGGGCACCCTGCAGGAGGCACTGGAGATCGTGGACGGCGTGCCGCTCGGTGCCTCGACCGTGCTCACCGTGATGACGGCCGAGCCGGCCGCGGCGTGCGTCGAGCTGAGCCCGGCGGGGTGGGCGGCGATCCGGGCCACCCCAGGCGAGCCGCTGCTGCACACCAACCACTTCCTCGACCCCGCACTCGCGGCCGGCGAGACGCCCGCCACGGCCTTCAGCACCACGCGCGAACGTCTCGACTTCCTGCAGGGGCGAGCGGCCGCCGTCGAGATCCGCGAGCCGCTGGCGAGGGTGACCGCGCTCGCCTCCGAGCAGCCCGGCTCGATCTGCGTGGACCCGGACCCGCGCCGCGCGCTCGGAGACCGGCCGCAGACCAAGGCGACGTTCACGATCGACGTCGGGCGGGCCGAGCTGGGTTTCCATCCCGGCCATCCACGCCAGGTCGAGGCCGCGACCTGGACGGTGCTCGGGGCAGCCGTCACCCCGTGACATCTGTCAGGTCCCACCCGTGAACGGCACGCACGGACAGGTGAAGAACGGCACTACCGAGAAGCACCCCCGGCGGGCAGGCTCGTGGTCATGGCTGATCTCCTCATCTCCCTCCAAGACTTCACCGCTTCGCTGCCGCCGTTCCTGCGCTGGTTGGGCGTCATGCTCGCCGCTGTCATCCCGTACGTCGAGGCCGAGGGCGCCGCTGTGCTCGGCATCGCGGCAGGGTTGCACCCGGTGGTCGCGATCGCGGCCGCACTCGCCGGCAACGCGCTCGCTCTCGCCGTCGTGGTGAACGCCACCTCGGCTGTTCGCTCAGGCGTCGCGGCGCGCCGCTCGGGCAGCACGCCCACCGGAGGCGTCACCGTGATCGAGCGCGACGACGATCCCGCACCTGATGCCAAGCGCGCCCGGATGCGTCGGGTGTTCAACCGCTACGGCGTCCCAGGCGTCAGCTTCCTCGGCCCGCTGCTGCTTCCCTCGCACGTGACCGCGGCCGCGATGGTCGGCTTCGGCGCACCCAAGCGCACCGTGCTGACGTGGGGCATCATCGCCGTCGGCGCGTGGGCGATCGTGATCGGGACGATCGCGTACCTCGGGGTCTCCGCGGTCGTGGGGTGAGCTCAGCGGCGCTCGCGCACCCACATCTGCACCAGTCCGCGGAAGTGGGCCACGAACCTCTCGTGCTCCTGCGCCGGATAGGTGGTGCGCACCGTCTCGACCAGCATGGCGTCGAAGTCGGCGGAGTCCACCCAGTCCAGCACGCGCGCCTCGAGGTCGGGAAGGTACTCGGCGCACCAGTCCCAGTAGCGATCGGTCTCGAAGTGGCCGTCGGCGAGGCGCCGGTACCGCTCCATCTTCTCGTCGTAGCCGAGCGAGGCGTCGTCGGCGACGTCGAAGTAGGACTCCATGCTGAGGTCCGCCTTCACGCGGCGCTCGGTCACGAGGCAGTACACGCTCCAGCGCACCAGCGCCGTGATCGCCCAGGGGAAGTAGTAGTGAAGGGACGTCAGCGCCACATCCGGGCAGGCGTTGGCATAGTCGATCGGGTACACCTCGGTCCCGGCGACCAGCATCTCGGCGGAGTTGAACTCCCATCCGAAGAACGCGTTGACCACCCTGCTGACCGTGACCACCTCGGCGCCGGTCGACGGCGACAGGAAACCGTGGTTGACCTGGTACCGCTCATGCATCGGCAGCTCGGGCCGGAAGTCCATCACCATCGTCTCGGGGCCGATCGAGAGCGCCCGGGCGAAGTGGTCGTAGTCGACCGTGGCCTGCAGATGCATGAGCATCTGCCCCGAGTCGTCGTACGCGGCATGAAGCTGCTCGGCGTTCTCGATCCGGGAGACACCGCGCCAGGCCCCGCCGTCGAAGGGCTTCATGTAGAGCGGGTAACCGAGGTCCTCCGCGATGGCGTCGAGGTCGAAGGGGTCGTTGTAGGTCTGCGAGGTGAAGGCCCACCGGTCGTTGTCGACAGGATTCTTGTAGGGCACCAGCACCGTGCGCGGAACCTTCAGCCCGAGCCGCAGCATCGCGCAGTACGCGCTGTGCTTCTCCATCGACTGGAACGTGAAGGGCGAGTTCAGCAGATAGGTCCCGTCGATGAGCGCGGCCTTCTTCAGCCACTCACGGGGGTGGTAGTACCAGTGCGCGAGCCGGTCGATCACCAGGCCCGGCCGCACCGGGTCCATGAGGTCGAAGGGCGCGATGCGCAGGCGGTCGCTGCTGAAGGTGTGCGTGGTGCCATCAGCGGTGTGGATGTCACCGACCCGCCGCAGGATCTCCTCGAACGCGCGCGGCCAGTCCTGCTCCGCGCCGAGCAGCAGCCCGACCAGGTGCCTCGAGATGTCAGCCATCGATTCCTCCGATCCTCGTCGAACGCTATCGGTTCAGCAGCGCCGGCAGCTGATGAGCGAGCTGCAGCCGCCACCAGTGCCAGTGGTGCGCGACGTCGTGCCCCCACACGTCGAGATCGTGCGGGATGCCCACCTCGGCCAGCTTGGCCGCGATCTGGCGGGTGCCGGGCAGTGCACCCGTGGGCCAGGTCTCCCACTCCCCCTGGCCGACGACGAGCTGCACGAACAGCCGCGAGCGCAACCACTCCAGGTGGTCGGCGTCGAACGAGTCGAGGTACCTGCTGGGATTCGTCCAGTGCAGGTGCTCGCCGTGCTCGCCCCACGCATGCCACAAGGAGGGGTCGTAGCTTCCCGAGAGCGCCAGCACCCGTGGCGCGATGTCGGCTCTCGTGATCGCCAGCTGCAACGCGTGGTACGCGCCGAGGCTGGCGCCCACGGCGATGAGGTCGGCGGGTGCGTGCTCGTGGACGCGCGGCACCACGTGGTGCACGAGCCAGCTCTCGTAGGCGCGGTAGCGGCGTGCGCGCTCCTCGGCAGCGCTCCCCCGGTCGGACCAGGTGAAGGCGTCGTAGGTGTCGACGCAGAACAGCATCACCTGGCCCTCCTCGATCAGCGGCGCGATCGCGCCGACCATCCCCTCGTCCTCCCACTCCCAGGCACGCCCGAGCTCGGTGGGGAAGGCGAGCACCGGGCGACCGGCGTGACCGAACCGCAGCAGCGCACCGGGGTGCGGCAGGTCCGGCGCCTCGATCTCGAAGTGCTCGCGGCGCATGTCAGCCCGCCGCCGCGAGCAGGTTGCGCAACGCCGGGTCGAGACCGTCGCGCCAGCAGGTGAAGTTGTGCAGGTCGGGCACCTCGGTGTAGGTCACCGCGACGCCGACCTCCCGCAGCCGCTGCGCGAGCAGCCGGTTGTTGAGCGCGTTCTCCTCGTGGCTGCCGCACGTGAGCGCGATCGGCGGCAGCTCGCCCGCGGCGGCTTGCGTATGCAGCTCGGTGACGAAGCCCGTCAGCTCGGGCCACCGCGCGAAGCCGGACTCCTGCGGATCGGTCTGCGGCGTGAAGAAGGAGCCCGACTGCAGCAGCAGCGCGTCGAACGTGCCGGGGTGGCGCCACTGCGCGTGCAGCGCCGCGATCGCACCGAGACTGGCGCCGACGGCGATCGTCGCGGTGGTCGGCCAGCGGTGCCTCGCGCTGGGGATGAGCTCCGTCACGAGCGTGTCCGCGTAAGCCTCCGACGCGGCGTAGTGCAGCTCCCGAGGATCGGCGGTGAGCAGCAGCGCACGCGTCGGTGGCGCCGCCCCCTCCTCTGCGAGGACGCCGAGGTACCGCGTGAGCTCGCCGCGCTCGGCGTAGTCGGGTCCGTCGTGCACCACGAGCAGCGGTGCGAGCGCATCGTCCCCGAGCCCGTCGGGTGACCACAGCGCGGCGGTCACACCCTCGACGTCGGCGGCGACCGCCGTCGTCGTGCCCGAAGGAACCTCGCGTGCCACCCAGGCGGGGGCGCGGTACCCGGGCAGCTCGACCACGGACCGGTTACCGAAGCCCGTGTCGACCAGCGCCGGGTTGGCCGGGTCGGTGATCGTGCCGGTGACCTCGAAGCCGTACTCGATGCGGTGCAGCGGCGGGAGGTCGACCGTGACCGACCAGGCGCCGTCGGCCCAGGTCAGGTCGGGGCGGTCACCTGTGGTGCCGAGACCGGCGTCGAGGCGGACCCGGCTGTAGCTCCGCTCGGGGTCGGGCAGGCGGAACTCCAGACGGCCGTCGCCGCGCGTTCCTGCGTGCATCCGGCGAGGCTACCGGCCGCGCCCCGATCCGCTCGCGCGGCGCGATGGCAACCTTCACTCCGGCCGGTCGACGCCGTCCACGTACGTACGGAGTCGAGCGGCGAAGTCCGCGACGTCACCACGAACCCCGCCGTCCCACTGCTGCCACCAGGGATGGTCCTGGGGTGTTCCGACGTGCCGGGCAAACAGGTGCTCGTGGAAGTGGGATATGCCGAGCCCTGCCACCAAGGCGTGCACATGCTCGACGCCGAGCTCGGTCCGCAGCCCGCGGGCCAAGCGGGTCCGAGCCTGACCGATCACCCTGGCCTCGTCCTCGGTCAGCTGACCGAGTGACGCAACGTGCCGCTTCGTCTCGATGAACACATACCCCAGCGGTCCGTCGGCTCGATGGGTTACCTCGATCAGCGTGTCCGAGTGGATCACCGGTCCGACCAAGGGTCCGTCACCGCGGTGCTTCTGACAGATCGGGCAGGCCGGGTTCGAGATTGCGCCGGTGGCCGTGGTGCTGGGTGGCTGCTCGATCGACATGAGGTTCGCCTTCCGTTCCGTGCCGCGTCCTACGACTCCCTGCTGCCGTGAGTATCGCGCGACAGCAGGTGTCATGGCCGACGGCGCGGCGAGAGAGCTACGAGGCCGCGACGGCGCCGATCACGATGACGGCGGGAGCGCGCACCCGGACTTCTGCAGCGACGGCGACGATGTCGGCCAGAGTGGCGCGGGTGAGGCGCTGCTCCGGGGTGCTCCCCCGCTCCACGACGGCGACCGGCGTGCTCGGATCGGCGCCGGCACCGCGGAGCTGCTCGACGATGTGACCGAGGTTCCCCACCCCCATGAGGACGACGAGGGTGGCCGACTCCTCGCGAACAGAGGCCAGGGCGGCGTCGGCCAGCGGCTCGTGGCCGCTCGTCACGTGCACCGCGGCGACGAGACCGCGCTGCGTGACCGGGATCCCCGCCAGCGCCGGCACCGCGAACGCGCTGCTGATGCCGGGGACCACATCGACCGGCACCCCGGCCTCTTGGCAGGCGAGCACCTCCTCGCCGCCCCGACCGAGCAGGAACGGGTCGCCGCCCTTGAGCCGGACCACGCGGCGGCCGAGCTGAGCCTGCTCCACCAGGATCCGGTTGATCTCGTGCTGCGGCACCGGGTGGTGCCCCGGGGTCTTGCCGACGTCGATGATCTCGACACCAGGCCGCACGTTCGTGAGCACGCTACGCGGGCCGAGGCGGTCGGTGACGATCACGTCCGCCTCCGCGAGGGCGCGGCGGCCGGCCACCGTGATCAGCTCAGGGGCGCCGGGCCCACCACCGACGAGCGTGACGGCGCCGAGCGTGCCGGTAGGGCGGCGGAGATCGAGGTCACCGTGGGCGAGGAGGGAGCCGGCGTCGTGGATCTGGGCGGCGGTGGCGTCGTCGTCGACGACGCACCAGATGCGACGCGCCTCGGCCCAGCCCTGCACGCGGGCACGGTCGGTCGAACCACCGTCAGCGGCGACGACCAGCCACACGCCGTCGAGATCGGACTCGCGGGGCTCGCGCTCGTCGAGCGTGACGGTCGCGGCGTCCCGGACCACGAGCTCGTGGAGGTCCTCGCACACGTGCGGCGCCACCACCCGCACGAGCGCCCCCGCCTGCCGCAGATCGCCCGCGTGCGCCGCCGCCGCGGGACCGCCACCGGTGACGAGCACGTCACGGCCGGCGAGCGGCAGGCCGACGAGCAGCGGGGAGGTCATGCGTCCATGGTGACGTGGCGTCGCGATCTCGGGCGAACCCTCCCCCGGGCGTCCACCTACCGGACGCCCGACCCGTTCGACACGTTCTTCCTGATCAGCCCACCGTGACATCGGCGTTCTCCTTCTCGTTCGCTCCCAGCCAGTCGAGCAGGCCGCAGACCCTGGCCGTGCAGCTGCCGCAGCCCGTGGTGGCCCTGGTGGCCCGCGCGACCTCCGCCACGCTCCGTGCTCCCGCGTGGAAGCTGTCCGCGATATCGCCCTTGGAGACCGAGTTGCACGTGCACACCGTGGCGCGCGCGGGCATCTGCTCCGGTCCCGCCGCCACCGCGGGCGACGGCACCACCGGTCGCAGGAACAGCATCGACGGATCGCCCGGCACCGGGGTCCGCCGCGTGTACGTCGCGACAAGATCGGCTGCGAGGTCGGGTGACCCGACACACGTCGCGCCCACGAGCTGTCCCTGCGCCACCACCACCTCGACGTGCCGACCGGACGCTGCGTCGTCGAGCCGGAGCACGCGGTGGTCGGGTGCGGGCGGGCTGCCCCCGCACACGCCCATCGCGACGACGTCGAGGCCGTGCGCCTTGAGCTTGACCACATCGGTGCCGGACACGGCGGGGACCGCAGATGCCGCACCCCGCATCTCACGCGCGGCGATCACGGAGCCGAGCCGCACCGCCACGCTCGGCCGCGTCCGCACCTGTCGAGCCGGGTCGGACTCGGAACCGGTGAGCTGCGTCGCCAGCTGCCGGGCCTGCGCCCACCCCTGCGCGATCAGCCCGCTCGCACCCTCGGGCGGCTCCGCGCAGTCGCCGATCGCGTAGATCGCGGGGTCAGCCGTGCCGAGGTCGGCGCCCACGCGGATCCCGCGCCCGGTCGCGAGCCCCGCCGCCGCGGCCACCGAGCACGCGGGTGCGGTCCCTATCGCGAGCACCACGAGGTCGGCCTCGAGATCGGCGGCTGCCGCGGTGTCCGAGGCAGTGCCAGCCGGCGGACACCCCTGCACCGCGACCGACGCCACCCGGCCGTTGCGCGTGCTGATACCGAGCGTGCGCGCCCGGGTCCAGCAACGCACCCCCAGCCGGGCGAGTGACGCCTCGGCGACCAGCCCGGCGCCAGGCGCGAGCTGGCGGTCCATCACGCCGGCGCCGCCGTGCACCAGCGTCACCTCGAGGCCGCGACCCACCAGCCCGCACGTGACCTCCACGCCGAGGACTCCGCCACCGACGACCACGGCGCGGCTCGCGTTCGCCGTGGCGGCGACGATCTCGCGGGCGTCGTCCAGTGTCCGCAACGGATGCACCCCGGCCGGCAGGTCGCCGTCGAGCCCGGGTACCTCCGGGATCCGCGCCGCCGCGCCGGTGGCGAGCACCAGCAGGTCGTACGGCGTGCTGCTGGACTCGGTCTGCACGACCCTCTGGGCCCGATCGATCGCGACGACCTCGGTGCCGAGGTGCACGCTCGCGCGCTCGTCCGCCTGCGGGAGCTCGAGACCGAGCATGTCGACCTTGCCCGCCACCACCTCGCTCAGCAGCACGCGGTTGTACGGGCGGTACGGCTCGGCACCGAGCACCGTGATGTCGAAGCGGCCATCGACGTCACGGGCCACGATCTCCTCGACGAAGCGGGACCCGACCATCCCGTTGCCGATCACGACCAGCCGGGTCATGCGACCGCCTCCTCACCCACCGCGCTCAGCTCGACGGCGCACACCTTGAACTCCGGCATGCCCGAGATCGGGTCGGTCGCATCGTTGGTGACGCGGTTGACGCTGCCGACTCCCGCGAAGTGGAACGGCATGAACACCGTGTCCGGGCGGATCCGGTCGGTCCACCGCGCGCCTGCCTCGACCCAGCCTCGGGCCGAGGTGATCCGGACCAGCGCGCCGTCGGGCACCCCGAGGCGGAACCCCAGCACCGGGTGCAGCTCGACGTACGGCTCCGCCACCGCCGCGTTGAGCTCGTCGACCCGGCGCGTCTGCGCTCCCGACTGGTAGTGCTGCAGCACCCGGCCGGTGACGAGGTGGATCGGGGCGTCGCTGCGGACCTGGTCGTCCGGTCCGAGGTGCTCGACGGCGATCAGCCTCGCCCGGCCGTCCGCCGTCGGAAAACCGTCGAGGAACATCCGCGGCGTGCCCGGGTGGTCGGTCGCCGGGACCGGCCAGAAGAAGCCGGGCCCGGCAGCGTTCTCGTCCGCGTCGAGCCTGGCGTGGCTGAGACCCGAGTAGTCGGCTCGGCCGCCCGCGCTCGCGCGTGCGAGCTCGGCGAACACGTCCGCGGGTTCGGTGTCGAAGTGGACCGGCGAACCCAGCCGCTCGGCGAGCTGAGCCAAGATCCAGAGCTCGGACCGGACGCCGTCGGGCGGTGCGAGCGCCTGGCGACGGCGGATCACCCGCCCCTCGAGCGAGGTCATGGTGCCCTCCTCCTCGGCCCACTGGGTGACCGGCAGCACGACGTCGGCGATCCGGGCGGTCTCCGACGGCACCACGTCGCACACGACCAGCAGGTCGAGCGAGCGCAGCCGTTCCGCCACCGCGGTCGCATCCGGGGCACTGACCAGCAGGTTCGAGCCGTGCACGAGCAGCGCGCGGGCACCGTGCGGGGTTCCGAGCTCGCGCAGCAGCTGGACGGCGGGCACGCCTGGACCGGGCAGGTCGTCCGGTTCGATGCCCCACACGGCCGCCACGTGCGCCCGCGCCGTCGAGTCGGTGATCGAGCGGTAGCCGGGCAGCTGGTCCGACTTCTGCCCGTGCTCGCGGCCCCCCTGCCCGTTCCCCTGTCCGGTGATCGCGCCGTAGCCACTGCCGGTGCGCCCGACGAGCCCGAGCACCAGGGCGAGGTTGATCGCGGCGGTGACGGTCGCCGTCCCCTGCACCGACTGCTCCACCCCACGCCCGGTGAGCACGTAGACGCCGCGACCGCCGTGCGAGGGTGCCGCCGCCGCGAGGAGTTGCGCGGTCCGGCGCAGCGCGTTGGCAGGGACGCCGGAGATGGCGGCGACCCGCTCCGGCCACCACGCCACGACCGACCGGCGCAGGTCCTGCAGGCCGGTCGTGCGCGCGGCGAGGTAGCCCGCGTCGGCCAAGCCCTCCATGAGCACGACGTGCAGCAGCCCGAGAAGGACCGCGAGATCCGTGCCTGGCACCGGCTGCAGGTGCACCCCCTGGCTCCCGCGGCCGCCGCCGTCGACCCCTGGCGTCAGCTCGCCCGTGAGGGCGGCGGTCGCGCTGCGCCGCGGGTCGACGACCACGAGACCGCCCCGGTCGCGGACCTCCGCGAGGTGCTGCACCGCCGGCGGCATGGTCTCGGCGAGGTTCGAGCCCAGCAGCAGCACGGCGTCGGCCCGGCCGAGATCGGCGAGCGGGAACGGCAGGCCGCGGTCGAGGCCGAGGGAGGCGTTCGCGGCCGCGGCGGCGCTCGACATGCAGAAGCGACCGTTGTAGTCGATCCGGGACGTGCGCAGCACGGCCCGCGCGAACTTGCCGAGCGCGTACGCCTTCTCGTTGGTGAGGCCGCCACCACCGAACACGGCGACTGCGTCGCGCCCGTGATCGACCTGCAGCCGCCGCAGGGTGTCGGCCACGTGGTCGAGGGCGATATCCCAGCTCACGGGTTCGAGCTCACCGGAGGGCCCGCGCAGCAGGGGCGTCGTCAGCCGGTCCGGGGCGGTGAGCACGGCGGGGCTGGTCCAGCCCTTCTGGCACATGCCGCCACGGTTGGTCGGGAACGCACGAGGTTCGACGGCGATCGCCTGACCCGGTTCCGCGCTGATCGTCATGCCGCACTGCAGTGCGCAGTAGGGGCAGTGACTCGCGGCGCGGTGCGCGGTGAGGGCCGACATCAGATCGTGGCCGCGGAGAGCGCCGTGCCGCGGCGCAGGTACACGATCCAGGTGACCGCCGCCATCAGCAGGTAGCAACCGACGAAGATGACGAGCGCGGCCACGAGGGAGCCTGTCAGCTGCGTGGAGAGGGCGAACCCGCGAGGGATCAGGAAGCCGCCGAACGCACCGATCGCGCCGGCGATCCCGATGCAGCCCGCGGCTGCGCGCTGAGCCCGGAGGCGGCGCTCGGCCACATCACCCTCGGCCTCGACCTCGCTCATGCCTTCGTGCGCGCCCGCCGCGAAGACCGCGGGGATCATCCGGTAGGTCGAGCCGTTGCCGATGCCGGTGGCGACGAACAGCAGCAGGAAGGAACCGAAGAACAGCCCGAACTCCGTGCGCTGGAGCGCGGTGATCGCCCCGACGGCGCCCAGCCCCATCACCAGGAAGGAGGCGACCGTGACCCGGGCGCCGCCGAGCCTGTCCGCCAGCACCCCGCCGAGCGGGCGCGCCACCGATCCCACCAGGGCACCGAGGAACGCGATCGTCAGCGTCACCTCCGGGAAAGTGGTCGCCAGCAGGGTGGGGAACACCCCGGAGTAGCCGATGAAGGAGCCGAAGGTACCGATGTAGAGGAACGAGATGATCCAGGTGTGCCGGTTCCTCGTCGCAGCCGTGAAGGTGCGCGGGTCGGTCCGCGCGGTACTGAGGTTGTCCATGAGACGCCAGGCCAGGACCGCGGCCAGGAGCGCCAACGGGATGACGACCAGCCCGGCGCGCTCGAGCGCGATGCCGGCACCGGTGGCGATCACGAGCGGCACGGCCAGCTGCACGGCGGCGGTGCCGACGTTGCCGCCCGCGGCGTTGAGCCCCAGCGCACGCCCCTTCTCGCGCTGCGGGAAGAAGAAGGTGATGTTCGCCATGGAGGAGGCGAAGTTGCCGCCTCCGAGGCCCGCGAGGGCCGCCACCGCCAGCAGCAGCGGGAACGGGGTGGCGGGCTGCTGCACCACGACCACGAGCGCCGCCGTGGGGATCAGCAGCAGCAATGCCGAGATGATCGTCCAGTTGCGGCCACCCAGCAGCGGGACCGCGAGCGTGTACGGGATGCGCAAGGTGGCGCCGACCAGGCTGGGGACCGCGATCAGCCAGAACTGCTGGTCGACCGTGAGCGCGAACCCGGCGCCGGCCAGCTGCGGGACGACGATCGACCACAGCGCCCACACCGCGAACCCGAGGAACTCGGCGAAGATGGAGACCGACAGGTTCCGCCGCGCGACGCGGCGACCGGTCGAGGACCAGAACACCTCGTCCTCAGGATCCCAGTGGTCGATCCAGCGGCGGCCGAACCGCCGGGGCGTCTGCGTGGACGTGGCGGTCCGGTCTGCTTCGGTCGTCGACATGTGCGCTCCCCAGAGGATCGGCGGTATGTCGACCGACGCTAGGGACGCGCTGTTTCATGCAGTGGCGATGTCAGTTACCTGGCCGTAAGGGTTTGCGCACGGCGGAACGGGCACGGGTGTGAGGTCAGCCCTGGGCTGCGATGTCCTCGTGGTGCCGGATCACCTCGGCGACGATGAACGCCAGGAACTTCTCCGCGAACACGGGGTCGAGCCCTGCCTCCTCGGCGAGGGTGCGCAGCCGTGCGATCTGCTTCGCCTCACGACCAAGATCTGACGGCGGCAGGCCGTGCTCGGCCTTGAACCGCCCGACCTCCTGGGTGCACTTGAAGCGCTCGGCGAGCAGGTGAACCAGGGCTGCGTCGATGTTGTCGATGCTGCCGCGAAGCCGGACGAGCTCCGCAGGCGGTTGGTCAGGCACTCTTCTCCCGAGGGGTGCGCTTGCTGCGTGGCGCTTCGCGCGGCACGAGGGTGGGGTTGACGTTCTCGAGCACGACCTCACGGGTGATGACCACCCGGGCCACGTCATCACGGGAGGGCACATCGAACATCACCGACTGCAGCACCTCCTCCAGGATCGCCCGCAACGCACGAGCACCGGTCCCCCGCAGGATCGCCTGCTCAGCCACCGCCTCCACCGCGTCCGGCGTGAACTCCAGCTCCACGTTGTCCAGCTCGAACATCCGCTGATACTGCTTGATCAACGCATTCTTCGGCTCGGTCAGGATCTTCGCCAGCGCCTCCTTGTCCAACGGCGACACCGTGGTCAGCACCGGGAGACGACCGATGAACTCCGGGATCAACCCGAACTTCAACAGATCCTCCGGCATCACATCAGCGATCCCGTCCACATCATCAGCCGAGTGCAACGGCGCACCGAACCCGATGCCCTTACGACCCCGCCGACCCGCCACGATCTCCTCAAGACCGGCAAACGCCCCCGCCACGATGAACAACACCTTCGTCGTGTCGATCGTGATGAACTCCTGATGCGGGTGCTTACGGCCACCCTGCGGCGGCACCGAGGCCGTCGTACCCTCGAGGATCTTCAGCAACGCCTGCTGCACACCCTCACCCGAGACATCCCGCGTGATCGAGGGGTTCTCGCTCTTGCGAGCGATCTTGTCGATCTCATCGATGTAGATGATCCCGGTCTCAGCCTTCTTCACATCGAAGTCAGCCGCCTGAAGAAGCTTGAGCAGGATGTTCTCCACATCCTCACCCACATACCCAGCCTCGGTCAGCGCCGTCGCATCAGCGATCGCGAACGGCACGTTCAACAGCTTCGCCAAGGTCTGCGCGAAGTACGTCTTCCCGCACCCCGTCGGACCGATCAACAGGATGTTCGACTTCGCCAGCTCGACGTCGTCGTTCTCGCCACCGCCGAACGGCGAGGCCGCGTTCGCGCCGCTCTCGCTCGCCTGGACACGCTTGTAGTGGTTGTAGACCGCGACGGCGAGCGACCGCTTGGCCGGCTCCTGACCCACGATGTAGGACTCGAGGAAGTCGAAGATCTCCCGCGGCTTGGGAAGCTCGACCAGGCCGAGCTCACTCGCCTCGGCAAGCTCCTCCTCGATGATCTCGTTGCAGAGCTCGATGCACTCGTCGCAGATATAGACGCCGGGACCGGCGATCAACTTCTTGACCTGCTTCTGGCTCTTGCCACAGAACGAGCACTTGAGCAGGTCAGCGCCTTCTCCTACCCGGGCCATGGGTACCTCCTGCTCGTCTCAGTTCTGGGGTGGTGCTTGCGGTGTCGTACCCGCGCCGGTGGTTGGTTGGCGCGGTGTGATCTCACGTGCTCTCGAGCATCAGGCTCTCAGCACCATTGCACACTATGTTCACCCACCGACGCACGCGAGATTGACGACCGCGTGTCGGAACGACACAGGGCCCCGCCCGACCTTGTCGGCCGGTGCGGAGCCCCGTGCGTACTCAGTTCTCAGCCCGCGGTGAGCTCGACAGCCTTGCGGCTCTCGAGCACCTGGTCCACGAGGCCGTAGTCCTTGGCCTGCGCGGCGGAGAGGATCTTGTCGCGCTCGATGTCCTGGCGGACCTCGTCGACGTCCTTGCCCGAGTGGGCGGCGAGCGTGTTCTCGAGCCACTCGCGCATGCGGATCATCTCGTTCGCGTGGATCTCGATGTCCGACGCCTGCGCGTAGCCACCCTCCATGGCGGGCTGATGGATCAGCACGCGGGCGTTGGGCAGCGCGAGCCGCTTGCCGGGCGAGCCGGCGGCGAGCAGCACAGCCGCGGCCGAGGCGGCCTGCCCGAGGCAGACCGTCTGGATCTGCGGCTTGATGTACTGCATCGTGTCGTAAATCGCCGTCATCGCGGTGAACGATCCACCGGGGCTATTGATGTACAGCGTGATCAGGCCGTCCGGGTCCTGGCTCTCCAGGACCAGCAGCTGGGCCATGATGTCGTCGGCCGACGCATCGTCGACCTGCACCCCGAGGAAGATGATGCGGTCCTCGAAGAGCTTGGTGTAGGGGTCCTGGCGCTTGAAGCCGTACGCCGTGCGCTCCTCGAACTGCGGGAGGATGTAGCGCGACGACGGACTCTGCGGCGCGGTTCCGCCGGGGGTGCCGTAGCTCATGTTCACGTCTGTTCTCTTCCTGTCCTCGCCGGCCCGCTCAGTCGCTCGTCCCGCCGCCACCGCGGACAGCGGAGGAGTGCGCGACGACGTGGTCGACGAACCCGTACTCCAGCGCCTCCTGGGCGGTGAACCAGCGGTCGCGGTCGGCGTCACGGTTGATCTCCTCGACCGTCTTGCCCGTCTGCTCCGCTGTGAGCTCGGCCATCACGCGCTTCATGTGCAGGATGAGCTCGGCGTTGATCTTGATGTCGGTGGTGGTGCCGCCGATGCCGCCCGAAGGCTGGTGCATCATCACGCGGGCGTGGGGCGTGGCGTAGCGCTTGCCCTTCGCGCCCGAGGCCAGCAGGAACTGACCCATCGATGCCGCCATGCCCATCGCGACCGTGGCCACGTCGGGCTCGATGAACTGCATCGTGTCGTAGATCGCCATGCCGGCGGTCACCGAGCCGCCGGGGCTGTTGACGTACAGCCAGATGTCCTTCTCGCTGTCCTCGGCGGCCAGCAGCATCATCTGCGCACAGATCTGGTTCGCGTTGTCGTCACGCACCTCCGACCCGAGCCAGATGATGCGCTCCTGCAGGAGCCGGTTGTAGATGCTGTCCCCGAGTGTCAGGCCCCTGCTGTCCGGGCCCGCCGCCTGCGGGAGGTCGATCGAGTGCTGACTCACGTCTGCCGCCATTTCTGCTCGGTTGAGGCTGTCGCTTGGCACTGCCATTGGTGGCCGTTGCATGCGAGGTTAACGCCGCAGCACTCCCCGCCATGCCTCCGCAGGGCCCGGTTTCGCTCGCAGCGCACACCGGGCCCCGGCGGGAGGTGTCAGGACTTGGTCTCGCCCTCGGCGGACTCCGCTGCCGGCTCCTCGGCCTCGACGTCGGCCTCGACGATCTCGACCTCGGGCGCCTCGACGGCGGCCTCGTCGGCGGCTGCCGCGTTCGCGGCGTCCTCCTCGTCCGAGCCGATGTAGTCGGCCAGGTCGACGGCGTTGCCGGCGTTGTCGACGACGCTCACCTCGCGCAGCGCGACAGCCAGCGACTTGTTGCGCGCGAGCTCGGCCGCGTACAGCGGGATCTGGTTGTTCTGCGAGGCGCTCTGGATGAACTCGTTCGGGTCCATCCGGTACTCCTGCGCGGTGCGCAGCATGAACTCGATCATCTCGCCCTGCTCGACCTGCACCTTGAGCTTCTCGGCCAGGGTGTCGAGCAGGAGCTGACGGCGCAGCGCGTCGGTGGCCTGCTCGCGCACCTCCTCGCGGTGCTCGTCGTCCTCGAGCCGACCCTCACCCTCGAGGTGGCGGTGGATCTCGTCCTCGATGACGCCCTGCGGCAGCGGGAACTCGACCTTCTCGAGCAGGTGCTCGAGCAGCAGGTCCCGGGCCTGCACGGCGCGGTTGTTCGACTTGGCGTCGGCGACCTGGGTGCGGAGGTTCTCGCGCAGCTCCTCGATCGTGTCGACCTCGGATGCCATCTGGGCGAAGTCGTCGTCGACCTCGGGGAGCTCCTGCTCCTTGACGGCGGTGGCGGTCACCGTGACAGTGGCCTCCTCGCCCGCGTGCTCGCCACCGGCCAGCGGGGCGTTGAACGTGGCGGACTCACCGGCGGACAGCCCGATCAGCGCCTCGTCGATCCCGGGCAGCATGTTGCCCGAGCCGACCTGGTAGGAGACGCCCTCGGCGGTGTCGATCTCCTCGTCGCCGATCTTGGCGACCAGGTCGAGGCTGACGAAGTCGCCGTCGGCGACGGCGCGCTCGACGCCCACCAGGCTGGCGAAGCGCTGACGCAGCTCGGTGAGGCTCTCCTCGATGTCCTCGTCGCTGACCTCGGCGTCGTCGACGGTGATGGTCACCTCGGACAGGTCGGGCAGCTCGACCTCGGGGCGCACGTCGAGCTCAGCGGTGAAGACCAGCTCATCCGCGGCGTCATCGGTGAGGCCCGGGATCGAGGTGACATCGATCTTCGGCTGCCCGATCGGCTTGAGGTCGGCCTCGGTGACGGCCTGGCGGTACAGGTCGGGCATGGCGGAGTTGATCGCCTGCTCGAGCACGGCGGCCTTGCCCACCCGCTGGTCGATGATGCGTGGCGGCACCTTGCCCTTGCGGAAGCCGGGGATCGTGACCTGCTGGGCGATCTCCGAGTAGGCCTGGTCGACCTGCGGCTTGAGGTCGTCCATCGGGACCTCGACGGTCAGCTTGACCCGGGTCTCGTCGACGGTCTCGACGGCGCTCTTCACGGCATGCACTCCTGAACGTTTTCTCTGGGTCTCGACGGGCGCTCGCCTTGGCGACAGCACCGGCGTCGAGCGGGCTCGATCGGCTGAGCGCGCCAACGACACGGCGCACGACAGCGACGCCCAATGCTACGGCACCGGCTCCCCCGCCAAAGACGCTCAGCGAACCGGGGGCACGTCGGCCACCGGGATGCGTCAACCGTGCGTGCTCGGGGCGACCTCATGCACCATCACACAGTTGCCCGACCCCTTGGGCCGGTCGTAGCGGAAGCCCTCGCGCTCGTACATGGTGCGGGTGCCGTTGTAGAGGAACGACGAGTTCTTCTTCCGCACCCCACCGGTGTCGTGCGGATAGCCCTCGACCAGGCCGCCCCCGGCGCGCGCGATCAGCTCCATGGCCCCCCGCAGGGCCCTCGCTGCGAGGCCCTGACCACGACGGCTGCGCTCGACCAGGATGCACGTGACCCGGTAGTCGGGCAGCCGCTCGGCGGTGGCCAGGTACTCCTTGCGGTGATGGATCGCGGGCAGCTCTTCGGGTGACCCGTACTGCGCCCAGGCGACAGCCCGATCGCTGTCGTAGACCAGCGCTGCATGGGCGAGCCCTTCGGCCACCAGCCGTTGCTTGAGCGCCCGGTTCCCCTCGGCGCTCTGCCACTTCTCCGCGCAGTCGGGATGGAACTTCGTTCACCAGCAGCCCGCGAACATGCCACCAGTTCGCACAACCAGGTCCGCGAAGTCGTCGAACGTCTCCGAGGTCAGCGCCCTGATCGTGAAGTCGGACATACTCCAACGTAGGCCGGATCGGGGACGTTCGACGTCCGGGAACGAGCAGAATCCCGGCACGACCTTCGTCGGCGCGCCGCACGAGGGGCATCGCTCACACGACCCCGAACCCACGATCGGTGGGTTCGGGCCATTCCGATGTCCTGAGACATCACATGGTCGGGATGACAGGATTTGAACCTGCGACCTTCCGCTCCCAAAGCGGACGCGCTACCAACCTGCGCCACATCCCGTCGCCCGGCGCGACACCATCGGCGTCGCACAGAACCACCCGCTCCTGCCTGTATTCTCGTCGGCAGCACCGCGGGTGTAGCTCAATGGTAGAGCCTCTGCCTTCCAAGCAGATGGTGCGAGTTCGATTCTCGTCACCCGCTCCAAGCGTTACCGCAGGTCAGAGGCACAATCAGCACCCCGAAACTCCCCGCCTGAGACCCGCACACCGTGGCCGCGTGGAACAACGTGGAATAGCGGTGACCCTCAATGGCTCCGACCTCGAGCCCGCGCACAACCCCCGAGCCGGTTTGCGGCAGCTGCGGCCGCCCGGCTGGCACTGACCGCGATGGCGCCCGCCGCCGCGGTTGGGACCCCTACAGCACCCGGACCCAACACGACCTCGACGCCGGCCCGCTGATCTGCCCCGACTGCCTGGGCGGGCTGATCGCCGAAGCGTTGGCGCTCACCCGCCGGCCGCGCTGGTCGAGCCAAGCCGGACTAGCGACCTTCCGCGGCGGCCCACGATGAGCGGCACCCTGGCCGCACGGTTCGCCGACCTGGCACTAGCGGCGCCGCCCGACCTGCCACGACACTGGCACGCATGGGCGCTCGCGCTGGCGCTGGCTGCGCACCTGAGCGACGCCGAGCGCGGGCACCTGCTGCGCGCCGGCGCCCTCGAGCATGCCGCGGCGTTGCCTGCCGCACTCGACGGCGCACCCTGGCGCCTGGCGGCTGCCGTCGATCCGGCGATGGCCGACCTCGCCGACGAGCTGCGCCCCGAGGACGCCGCCGACGTGCCCGCGGTGTGGGGTCACTGGGCGTACAGCATCACGGCAGCGGCTCACCTGACGCCGACCTGGCGCGGGCTGCTGCTGCGCGGCACTGCGCGCCTGCTCGCCGAGGTCGCACGCGACGAAGCGGCCGCACACGCCGCCGAGGCCACCCGATGAGCCGCCGCGCCGGCCGTCGTGAGTTTGGTGCTGTGGAGCGGTTGCGGTCGGGTCGGTGGCGTGCCCGGTATGTCGGCGCGGATGGCCGGCTGCGGTCGGCGCCGGTCACGTTCGACACCCGCGGCGAGGCTGACCGGTGGCTGGTCGGCATCCGTGCCGACCTGCTGCGCGGCCAGTGGGCACCACCCGAGCGCGCAGAGGTCACCCTGGCCGAGTACCTGACCGCGTGGCAGCGTCAGCGCGCGCCGCAGCTGCGGCCCCGCACCCGCGACCTCTACGCCCGTCTGATCGCCCGC
>NZ_WNXZ01000008.1 GCF_009733845.1 Pseudactinotalea terrae | reverse complement strand
GGGACACCTCTACCAGGCCCACCCCGAACGATTCCGAGCCCGACCCGTCATCCACACCCCGATGGCACAAGTCGCCATCAACCACCCCACCACCGACGACCGACTCCAGACAGGTTGACAGGTTCCGGGAACGCCGAGTTCGCCTGGCACACCCACCGAACTCGACGTTCCGGAGCGAACTCGGCGGGCGGGAGGCGGGCGCAGGGCGTTCAACGCCGATGCCGGGACCCGGCCACGCAATCCCCGACGGCACACCCCGGCCACCCCGCCGTCTAACCACCCACTCCGCCGACCCTGGGCTCCTTCGACCACGCGCTCGCACCACAAGACCGCCGAGTTCGCTGCAGAACGCCCAGTTCGCCTGGTGCACCCACCGAGCTCGACGGTCAGGAACGAACTCGGCGAGCGGAAGGCGGGCGCGAGGGCGCTCGGGGGCGCAGGGGTACGACTCCAGGTGGACACGGCTGCCCGACCAGGGGCTTTCCCGACCGCGTGAGAAGAGGCCTGCCGACGGACGCGGGAGGGGCGCCGTCACCGGCAACCTTCTGGGTATGACGACACGCTCTCCGCTCACAGCCCACGGGCTGACCAAGATCTACGGCGCACCGAACGCGCGCCCCGGCACCGGCCCCACCCCCCGGGTGGCGATGCCCCCGGGGGGCAGCCTGCAACCCACCCCCGGCTCGGCGATCCCGGCCGCCGGCGCGGTGGCGCTGGCCGGCGTCGACCTCACGATCGCCGCCGGTGAGTCGGTCGCGATCATGGGCCCCTCGGGCTCGGGCAAGACCACGCTGCTGCACTGCCTCGCCGGCATCCTGCCGCCCACCAGCGGACAGGTGATGTGGAACGGCCGCGACCTCGGCAGCATGTCGGAGCGCGAGCGCACCGCCCTGCGCCGCCAGGACTTCGGCTTCGTGTTCCAGTCCGGTCAGCTCCTCCCCGAGCTTCCCGCCGACGAGAACGCTGCCCTCCCGCTGCTGCTCGGCGGCGTGCCACGGCACCAGGCGGTCGCCGCCGCCCGTGAGTGGCTCGGCTACCTGGGCCTGGGCGGCATGGAGGACCGCCGCCCCGGCGAGCTGTCCGGCGGGCAGGCGCAGCGCGTCGCCATCGCCCGCGCGCTCACCTGCTCCCCCGGCGTGATCTTCGCCGACGAGCCCACCGGTGCCCTCGACCAGCAGACCGGCCAGGAGGTCCTGCGCGTGCTGCGCGAGGCGACCACCCAGACCGGGGCGAGCCTCGTCGTCGTCACCCACGACGAGCAGGTCGCCGCCTGGTGCTCCCGCACCATCCGGATGCGGGACGGGCTCATCGTCCAGCCCGACGGCGGTGCCCACCCGGCTGCTTCTCCCACCTCCGCGATGGGTCAGGTCCCGAACCTCCAGGTCGGTGCGTGATGGTCACCTCCCTTCGTATGTGGTTGCTGCTGCGCAAGCGTGACGCCGGCCGCACCGACCCGCAGCGCCTGTCCGGCGTGCTCGCGGTGGTGGCGTTCGCGGTCACCACGGCGGTCGCGCTGCTCGTCCTCGGTGGCTTCCAGGCCTTCGCCGAGCGGGCGGCGAACGCCGCGGTCGACGACTACGACGCCTCGATGTACGTGATGCTCGCGGGCACCGCCGCGGGCCTGCTGCTCATCCCGCTGGTCACCCTCGGCGGCGCTGCCTCCCGGCTCGCGGTCGCCCGGCGCGACGAGCGCCTCGCGGCGATGCGGCTCGCCGGTGCGACGACCTCCCAGGTCTCCACGCTCGCCCTGCTCGACTCGACCCTGCAGGCCGCGACCGGTGCCGTGATCGGTGCCGCCGCGTACTTCGGGCTGATCCCGCTGGTGCTGCCGGTGACGTTCCAGCAGCGACCCTTCAGCTACGCCGAGCTCGTGCTGCCGTGGTGGGTGCTGCCGCTCGCGGTGATCACGGTGGTGCTGGTGGCGCTGGTGTCAGCTGCCGCGAGCCTGCGCCGCGTCGCGATCACCCCGCTCGGGGTGGCCGCACGGCAGGCACCGCCAGGGCTGCACTGGACGCGCGTGGTCCCGATCGTGGCTGTCGGCATCGGGTTCGTGGTGCTGTGGAACACGGGTCAGGCGCCCCTGATCGTGCTGATCCTGTTCCTGTTCGGCGGTCTCGCGGTCGTCAACATCATCGGCCCGTGGCTGATGGGCGTGATCGGCAAGCGGGCCGCGAAGCGAGCCAAGACCGCGGCCTCGCTGGTGGCGGCGCGCCGCATCATCGACGCCCCCAAGACCGCGTGGCGCAGCGTCGGCGGGGTCGCCCTGGCCACCTTCATCGCCAGCATGGCGGCCGCCGCCGCGATGTTCGGGGCCAGCGGCACCGACACGATCATGATCGACATCGGCACCGGCGGCCAGCTCACGCTGGTGATCGCCGCCGTCGTGGCAGCCACCTCGACGGGCGTCATGCAGGCCGGCCGCATCATCGACCAGCGCACCGAGTACCGGGCGCTGCACCTCGCCGGCACCGACATCCGCGTGATGGACAAGGCACGCCTCCTCGAGGTCGGCATCCCGCTGATCGCCGCGGTGCTGCTCGCGACCGCAGCCGCCTCGCTCTTCCTGGTTCCGGCACTCGGGGTCGGGCTCGTCACCCAGCCCGTGGTCGTCATCCAGTACCTGCTCAGCGTGGTCGGCGCGTGCGCACTCGTGCTCGCCGGCTCCTGGGCGAGCAAGGGGGTGGTGCGCACCGTGCTGGCATGAGCCGGCCGCATCACGCACGGAGGGTGAACGGCCCGGGTCCGGAGGGGGCCCGGGCCGTCCGGCATCCTCTCAGGCCCCCTCGCCCGACGGCGGTGGGTCGCCGAGTGCGCGGACCATCCGTTCCAGGATCTCCCGGAGCTCGGACCGGTGTGGCTCGGCCAGATCGGTCTGGTAGCCGACGCCGGGCGGCACCCAGGACATCGCGTACATCATCTCGCGGACGTCGTTGCCCCCGGCAGGCCACCGTGTGCGGCCATCGGCGTCCTCGGAAGCACCGCGCGACCAGTTCCCGAACCACTGCGTCATCTCGTGCAACGACATCTCGATGACGATGTCGGCCTGCACCTTCGTGCGCACGCCGCTGGTCGAGACGAAGATGAGCTCGTCGGCCTCTTCCGGCGTGATCGGGCGCGGCTCGAACCGCATGTGCGTGTGCGCCACCTCGCTCAGCCGGTCGACGCGGAAGGTGCGCCAGTCGTCCCGGTCGAGGTCCCAGGCCAGCAGGTACCAGTGGCGGTCCGCAGGTGCCAGCACGTGCGGCTCGACCCGGCGCTCGGTCTGCTCGCCGGCGGCGGACACGTACGTGAAGCGCAGCCGCTCCCGGTCGCGGCACGCCAGCGCGAGCTCGCCCAGCACCGGGCCCGAGACCACGGAGCCGCGGTCCACAGCCGTGGGCCGGATCGCTGCCGCCAGCGCGTTGACCCGCGCGCGCAGCTGTGGCGGCAGCACCTGCTCGATCTTGGCCAGGGCCGAGAGGGTGGTGTGGGGGCCGTCCACGAGTCGTTGGGTCGCGGCCAGTCGCAGCCCGATCCCGATCGTGACCGCCTCGTCGTCGTTGAGGAGCAGCGGCGGCAGCGCGTTGCCCGGCGCCAGCCGGTACCCGCCCTCCACGCCCGGCGCGGACGTCACGCGGTAGCCGAGGCCCCGAAGGCGGTCGATGTCGCGGCGCACGGTGCGCTCGGTGACCGCGAGCCGGGCCGCGAGCTCGCGCCCGGCCCAGTGCCGGTGGGTCTGCAGGAGGTTGAGCAGCGCGAGGATCCGCTCGGTGGTGTCGGCCATGCATCCATCTTCCTCGAATTGAGGACTATAGCTGTCCGCATCGGGTTCTACCGTCGATGGCATGCCTTCCGACACCGTCATCTCCACCCAGAGCCTCACCAAGCGATTCACCGTCAAGAAGACCGAGGTCACCGCCGTCACCGACCTCAGCATCGACGTCCGCCGTGGCGAGCTCGTCGCGTTCCTCGGTCCCAACGGCGCGGGCAAGTCGACGAGCCTGCGCATGCTCACCACGCTCATCCCACCGACCTCGGGCGGCGCCAGCGTGGCCGGCTACGACATCGAGCGCGACCCTTCCGGTGTGCGCTCGCGCATCGGCTACGTGGGCCAGGGCAGCTCGGGCAGCTTCTCCCAGCGCGTCCGTGACGAGCTCCTCAGCCAAGGAGCGTTCTACGGCATGGGTCGCCGGGAACGCACCCAACGGACCGACGAGCTGATCTCCTCGCTCGAGCTGGAGTCCTTCGCCTCGCGCACCGTCCAGCAGCTCTCGGGCGGCCAGAAGCGTCGCCTCGATATCGCGCTCGGGCTCGTCCACGCACCCGCGGTGCTGTTCCTCGATGAACCATCCACCGGGCTCGACCCGCAGAGCCGCGCCAACCTGTGGGAGCACATCGTCGCGCTGCGCGCCCGCTACGGCACCACGGTCTTCCTCACCACCCACTACCTCGAGGAGGCCGATCGGTACGCCGAGCGCGTGATGGTGATGGACAGCGGCCGGGTCATCGCCGACGACACCGCCGCCACCCTCAAGGCCAACCTGGCCGGCGACGCCATCACGCTCACTCTCGACGAGGCGACGCACCTCGCCCGCGCGAGCTCCGCCGTCGAGCGCCTCGCGGGCGCCGGCGCGGAACGACGCGACGACCGCACCCTCGCCTTCACGGCACCTCAGGGCTCGGCGCTGCTGCCGCGCCTGCTGCGCGAGCTCGACCACGAGGGCATCAGGGTCACGACGGCGACGGCGGTGCCGCCCACGCTCGACGACGTCTTCCTGGCGCTCACCGGCCGCACCCTGCGCGACGCGGACAAGACCGAGCCCGACTCACCAGAGACATCCAACGACGAGACCCGCACGCTCGAAGGGAGCACCCGATGACCGCCGCACTCGAGGCGAGGACCGTCCGCCCGCAGCTCGCCCGGGACACCTGGAACGTGCTGCTCCGTGAGCTGAAGCCGATGGTCCGAGACCCGTTCTCGCTGATCTTCAGCCTGCTGCAGCCGTTGGTTTTCCTCGGGCTGTTCGGGCCGCTGCTGGTGGCCCAGTCCGGTCAGGACCTGGCAACCACGCTCGCCTGGTTCGTGCCGGGCGTGCTCGTGATGATCGTGCTGTTCGGCACCGGCGCGACCGGCTCGAACCTGCAGTACGAGATGATGACCGGCTCCCACGAGCGCACGCTCGTGGCGCCGCTGTCACGGCCCGCACTGCTGATCGGCCGGGCGCTGAAGGAGGTCGCGCCGATCGTGGTGCAGGCGCTGGTGATCGTGGGGATCGCGATGATCTTCGGGTTCCGCGCGCACCCGCTGGGGCTGCTCGCCGGGCTCGGCCTGCTCGCGGTCTTCGGGATCGGACTGGGCGCGCTGAGCTACTCGCTCGCGCTCGCCACCAAGGAGCACGAGTGGCTGTTCTGGGGTGTGCAGCAGAGCCTGATCTTCCCGCTGCTCATCCTCTCGGGCGTGCTGCTGCCGCTCGACGGCGGCCCGGGGTGGATGCGTGCCGTGGCCTCGTTCAACCCGGTCAGCCACGTGGTCGAGGCACAGCGGGCACTGCTGGGTGGCTCGTTCGGCTCGAGCGAGGTGCTGTGGGGGTGGCTGGCCGCGCTGCTGGTCGCGCTGGTCGGGCTCGCCGTCGGGGTCAGGGCGATCCGCAAGAGCAGCTAGGAAGCCGCTCGGCGAAGACCGAGCAGGATCCACCGATCGGCGGATGTCCACGCCCCGGTCGCCGCCTGAAGACTGTCCCGGGCGGCGCGGGGTGCGCCGCCGACGGGGGGAGGCCTCGCTCATGTGGATCGCCTACCTGGCGCTGGCCGGGTCGCTCGCGGCCCTGTACCTGGCGGCCGGGCTGACCAAGCTGGCCCGACCCAGAGCTGCGCTCGCCGCCGCCGGGCTGCACTACGTCGAGGACTTCACATCCGCACAGATCAAGCTGATCGGCGCTGCGGAGGTGGTCGGCGCCGTCGGCCTGATCCTCCCGGTGCTGCTCGGGATCGCGCCGCTGCTCAGCCCCGTCGCGGCGTGCGCGCTGGCGGCGCTGATGATCGGTGGCGTCGTCACGCACGCTCGCCGCGAGGAGTCCTATGCGTTCCCGCTGGTCCTGGCCGTGCTGTCGGCGGCCGCAGCCGCGCTCGGGCTGATGCTGCCGGCGGTGTGAGCAGCCGCCGCGCTGCTGAGCGGTCATCGCGAGCGCGCCCGGTGCCGCCGCACCGCGGCCCGGTTCGCGCACCTGACCGAGCAGTATCGCTGCGTGCCGTTGCGTGTGATGTCCACCACGACGGCGGTGCACGGGTCCCCGGGCTCCTCACCTGCCGCGCACCTGCCCAGGCGGTGCATGCCCCGCGTGGTCAGGTGCAGCGCCGTGCCGACGCTGATGACGGCGGCGAGCGCCGCCGGCAGCGCGCGGTTCTGGTCGCGGTAGTGCAGGTGCCAGCCCTCGCCGTCGTGATCGGTCAACCGCGGGTAGGCGGCGACTGCGGCCATCTGGTCGTTGAGGATGGCGGCCCGCTCGGCTGGATCGCTCGCATCCACCACGGTGAGCCAGTGGTCGATCACCTCACGCATCCCGGCGTGCGCGCCGGGGCCGACCGAGAAGGACATCGTCATGCCGAACTCCCGGGTCCGCTCCACGATGTCCGCGGCATCCGCGGGCCAGTCGTTCGCCAGTGATTGAGCGAGGAGCACCGCGTACTCGCCGTAAGGGTTGAGATGCATAGGACCATTACAGCATGGTGGAGGGTATGACGCTCCTCGAACCGACCGAGACCAGACCGACCGAGACTGCGACCGCGACGCACGAGCACGCCTGGCAGACCCGCTCCAGTCACCGGACCTCGACCGGCGTGGTGCGCTACGTCAGCTGCGTGAGCTGCGGCGGCAACCGCATCGACGTGCAGCAGCACGCCGACGAACCGCCTGCGGCGGTGAGCCGGGTGGTCGGCGGCGAGGACAGCGGGCCGGCCGCTACTTGACCGCGCCAGCCGTGAGTCCGGCGATCACCTGCCGCTGCAGGATCAGGAACAGGCCGATGGGCACGAGCATCACCATCGTCGCGCCGGCCAGCGCTCCGGTGATGTTGAATCCGAACTGGCTCTTGAAGCCGGCGAGTGCGAGCTGCACGTTGTGGTTGTCCGCGGAGACGGTCAAGAGGTTGGCGAAGAAGAACTCGTTCCAGATCTTGACGAAGGCGACCACGCACACGGTGGCGATCGCGGGTCTCGCCAACGGCACGACGATGCGTCGGATGATCGCGAGGTAGCCGGCGCCGTCCATGATCGCCGCCTCCTCGATCTCGCCGGGCAGCGACAGCAGGAACGACCGGAGCACGATGAACGTGAACGGGAACTCCAGGGCCGAGTAGAAGATCACCAGCCCGAGGCGGGAGTCGAACATCTCGAGCGAGCGGACGACGAAGAACAGGGGCGTGGCCAGGCCGACGAGCGGGATGGCCAGAGCCAGCGAGAAGGTCGCGACCAGCGCATTGCGGCCACGGAAGGAGTAGCGGGCCAGCGGGTAGGCCGCGAGGAACGCCGTGATGAGGGCACCGGTCGTGCCACCGACGGCGTAGAGCACCGTGTTGCCGATGTAGGCGTGCAGGTGGATCTGCGTGAAGGCGTCGACGAAGCCCTGCAGGGTCCACGGGGAGGGCAACAGCCCGGACCCGGAGTTGATCTGCGAGGCGGTCTTGAAGGCGGACGACATCACCCACACGGTGGGGAGCAGCGATGCGAGGGTCACGGCCGCCAGGAAGGCATACACCACCACGGTTGCCCAGATCGGCCGGGTGCGCCGCACCGACCGGCCCGGTGTGACCGTGCTGGTCGACCGGGTAGCCGGACGCAGTGTGGTCGCAGTCATCGGTCTCGCTCTCCGATCCGGAACACGCGCCGCACCGTGACGATGAGCGCGCCCCCGAGCAGCAGGATGACCAGGCCGACAGCGTTCGCGTGGCCCCACTCACCGTGCAGGTAGGCACGGTAGGCGTACAGGGCCAGCGTCGCGGTCGCGTCGTCGGGACCGCCCGCCGTGAGGATGAACACGAGGTCGAACATCCCGATGTCGGCGAGCAGTCGAATGAGCACACAGGTCCCGATGGCGTTGCGGAGCAGCGGCAAGGTGATCCGCGTCTGCTGCTGCCACCCGGTCGCACCGTCGACCTCGGCGGCCTCGTAGAGCTCGGCGGGGATCGAGGTGATCTCAGCCATCGTGACCACGATGACGAAGCCGAGGATGAACACAAAGGTGCCGGCGATCGCCCAGCGTGCCGTGCCGGTCTCGTACAGCCAGTCGCGCTGCGGCAGCCCGAGAGGTGCGATCAGGTTGTTCAGCAGGCCGAACCGTGGGTTGTAGAACATCGAGAAGATCAGCGCGTAGGCGGCGCCGGAGATGACGAACGGGATGAACAGCACCGTGCGCAGCGCCCGCCAGCCGGGCACCTTCATCGCGAGCACGATGCCGACGGCGACGCCGAGCGGCACCTGCACGAGGACCGACGCCGCCAGATAGAAGACCGTGTTGGTGGCGACCTTGGCGAACACCGGGTCGGCCCCCAGCCGGGCGAAGTTGTCGACCCCCACGAAGGCCATCTGTGTCCCTGACCAGTCGGTGAACGCCGTGCCGACGAGGACGACCAACGGGACGGCGAAGAAGACGCTGAACAGGACCGCGGCAGGCAGCAGCGAGATCAGGACAGGACCCCGCATGCCACGCGGAATCCGCGGCGCGGTCGTGGGCACGGCTCTCGCCCGGTTCGGGCGCGCGGCAGGCCGTGCCATCATCAGGCTCCTGCGGTGGCATCGGCCGACAGTCGCGACAGGAACGTGCTGGTGTCCATCTCGCCGTTGACGTAGGCGGGCCACAGGTTCTTCCAGGCGGGCCCGAAACCTGCAGGACCGAACACCCGCACGTGCGGGTAGGTGAACTCGGCCTCGGCGGCCGCGATCACGAGGCCCGCTGACAGCGGCTCCAGGTCGGCGGACGCCAGCTCCGCCCCCGGCACGACGACCGCGGGATTGGCACCCGTCTCGGCTGCCTGCGTCAGCGCCTCTTCGGCGGTGGTCACGAAGCGCATGAACGCGCCGACGGCCTCGAGGCTCGCCTCGTCGGTGGCGCCGGACACCCAGCCGGCACCCGAGACGACGATGACACCCTGGCCGGCGTCCCAGCCCGGTGAGAGCGCGTATCCCGTGCTGTCGTACAGGCCTGGGGCCGCGGCGTCGGTCTGGAGATTGGTCGCCACGAACCACGGACCGTTCGGCACCGCTGCTGCGTCGGTCGACAGGTACGCGGCGGCAGCGTTGGAGAACTCTCCGCTGAAAGCGTCGGAGTTGACGTAGCCGGCGGTGTGCCATCCGCGCAGCCGCTCGGTGGCGGCGACGACCGCAGGGTTGCCGCTCCAGTCGCCGCCCTCACCGATCTCGCCCTTGAGGAAGTCCACGCCGCCGGGCTGCGTCCCGATCAGGTTGGTCCAGGTCAGCATCGTGGCCCAGTCGCCGTCGAGCGCGAGCGCGAGCTTGCCTTGCTGCGCGAGCGCCTCGGCTCCCACCTCGAAGTCGTCCCACGTCGTGGGGAACGTCTCGAACCCGACCGACCCCCACGCCTCGGTGTTCCAGTAGGTACCGATCGGGTCGCGTTGCTGCGGGATGGCCCACACCTGCCCCTCGGCGCCCGTGAGGGCGTCGAACGCACCGGTCTGGAAGCTGTCGGCCCAGTCGGGTTCCGCATCGAGCTCCGTGGTGAAGTCGTGGAGCGTGCCGGTCTCCGACAGTGCCGCGATCTCGGCCGAGTTGAGCTGGAACAGGTCCGGCAGGTCGTCGGCGAGCGCGAGGCGCTGGTAATACTGCAACCGGTCCTCGCTCGAGCCGGCGTTGGCGTTGTTGAGCATCTCGATGCGGTACTGGCCGGCGTACTCCTCGTTGAACCGGGTCGCAGCCTCGAAGTTGTACTGCAGGAACGGATCGGTGGGCGACTCCTGGCATGTGGCGCACGTGATCACCGTCTCGCCGCCAGGGTCGCCCTCCGGCTCGCCACCAGCGCAGGCGGCCAGCGTGAGCGTGGCGGCCGTCAGTGCCGCGGTTGCCACAGTCGTGCGTATGCGTGCGGACATGTTCGTCTCCTTCGACGGGGGTGTGTCTGTCATTGATGCGTTGGTCAGTAGCCGGCCACTCGCGGCCAAGCGAGCTCGACCCCCGCCGCGCTCAGCTCGGCCTGGAAGTCGGTGAGCAGGTCGTCCCTGGACCGGACCTGCGAGGGTGTGCAGCCGCGCTGCTCGCAGAACGCGATCAGATGCCCGTCGACCTCCCCGACGTTCCACTCCACCAACGGCATGCGGTACGCGCCGTTGGTGATGTGCGTGGTGCCGATGTTCTTGGCGGCCGGGAGCAGGTTGCGTACCCGCACGGGTAGCAGCGCGCCGAGCGGCACCTGGAAGGGCAGGCACGGGATGTCGATGTACGGATCTGCGCCGGTCGAGGGGTGCAGGTCGATCCGGTACATGCCCACACCGACAGAGTCGCGGTGGGCGAGCGCACCGCGGTCGCCACGCACCTCCAGCGCGATCTCCTGCTCGGTGACGGTGTGCTCGGCCAGGATGCGCCGCGACTCGCGGATGTACGGCGCCAACGCCAGTCCGTCGGGGCTGTCACCGATGAGGTCGCCGCGCAGCCGCAGGCCTGGCCACCCCGTGCCGCCATCCGGGCGCGGCGCCTCGTTCTGCAGCCAGTACAGGAAGGACAACGACAGCTGCCGCGCCTGTTCGACGTGCCGATCGGCATCCGGGACATCGATGACCGGCCCCTCCCAGTAGTCGATCTGGGGCCAGTTCACCAACGTGATGTCCGAGGGGTAGGCACCCGGCTGGAAGTTGCCGCGGGCCGCGATCCGGCGGAACGTCCAGAGGTTCCTGTCCATGGTCCCGACGCGCTCGTCGGCGTAGTCGGGGCGAATCTCGCTCGGGTCGCCCGCGGGGTTCGGCTCGAAGAAGTGCTGCACCGGCGTGAGCAGCTTCGGGTGCGGCGCCACGAACGAGAGCTGGCTGCCCGGCCAGTGCTCGATACGCGCCTCCTGCACGTGCTGGTACCGCGCCGGCTTGTCGATCCGGTGGTCCTCGCCCGGCCGATGGTCGATCGCGAAGCACACGCTGACGGGCTGCATGTTCGACGGCGCTGCCGTGGCGGGCGCGTGCGGCTCACCCGTGTCGTGCGCCGACTCGGCGCCGGTGACGTGCTCGACCTGAGCCAGCGGCAGCAGGTCGCCGGTCTCGGTCGCATCGATCACCCAGTCGGCGGTGACGGTCAGGAGATCACCGCTCGGCAGGTGCTCCAGCGTCACGGCCTGGACGGCGTCCCGGTCGGCGTCGGCGGCGACCGGCGCATGCTCCAGCAGTAGCTCGACGCGGCCGGCTGCACGATGCGGCGCCAGGAGCGCCTCGAGGACCGCCAGCGTCACCCGCGGTTCGTGGCAGAGGTCGGACACCTTGGCCGCCCCGGGGTTCAGGCGGCGATCCGCGCGCGCGGTCTCCGTCAGCGGGTAGTGCTGCCGGTAGTAGTCCCGGATGGCGGTGCGCAGCTGCCGATAGGTGGCGGTGCAACCGAACTGCTCGATCCACCGATGCTCGTCCGGAGGCACGGCCTGCGACGTCAGCACACCACCGATCCAGCGGGTCGGCTCGGACATGACGACGTGGAGGCCGCGTCGGGCTGCGGTCAACGCAGCAGCGACGCCACCGAGCCCTCCGCCGACGACCAGCACCTTTGCGTGGGTGTTCCTCATGCGGACCATCGTGGCCGCTCGTGGTTACATGCCGGTATGGCCACACCGCACCGCCCTGTGTCCAGGATTGACATCGCGAGACGCGGCTTACGCCTGGTCGACTGCGTCGCGCGCACCGTGGAGCACGAACCGGGCACCACTGTCGGACCGCGCGCCCAGACCGAGATCCAGATGCTCCTCATCCACGCGGGGGCGATGAGCGTGACGATCGATCGGCGCGACCCGTATCCCGTCCCGGCCGGTCAGATGTGTCTCCTGCTACCTGGGCACGACGAGGTGATCAGCTTCGGCGAGGCGGACACGACCCGGCAGACGCTGGTGCGTGGTACCCCGGTGGACCTGAGCGACGACATGCGCACGTGGCTGGAGTCGCTGCGCCCGACACGTCGGCTCTCGGCGGCCCTGACCTACATCTCCCGTGAGGCCGTGGTCAGCGAGCAGACCCGGCTCACGGCTCATGGCGCGCTGGTCGACGCGCTGGCCACCGCGCTTCTCTGGCGATTCGTGGCGGAGTTCGAGAACTATCCGGCCGCGCTCCCTCAGCCCATCGAGGCTGCACGGCTTTACATCCACGACAACCTCGGCAGCGACATCGACCTCGCCGACATCGCGGGGTCGGCTCACGTCACGGGTCCCTACCTCATCCGGCTGTTCCGCGAGCACATGGGCACCACACCTATCAAGTACCTGTGGGACCGAAGGATCACGCTCGGCGTCGAGCTGCTGACGAGCAGCGGGCTGTCCGTCACCCGGGTCGCGGAGCGAGCAGGTTTCGCCTCGAGCTTCCACTTCGCCCGCAAGATCAAGCAGGCCACGGGTCAGACACCCACCCAGCTCCGTTCGAGCGCCTGGTCGGGCACGCGCTGAGGCACCTGCTGGTTACGCCTGTCGGCGCGAGAGCCGGCGTGCGAGCACGCTGCTCGCGATCAGCTGGAGCTGGTGGAACACGATCACCGGCACGGCGATCGGGCCGGCCAGCACCGCGGGGAACAGCGCCGCGAGCATCGGCAGCCCGGTGGCGAGCGACTTCTGCGACCCGCACATGAGCAGCACGATGCGGTCCTCGATCTGCAGGCCGAGCGCGCGCCCGCCCCACCAGGTCGCGGCGAGCACGATCGCGAGGATGACGGCGCTGATCACCACCACTGCGGCCAGCGTTCCGGGTGAGACGGTCGACCAGACGCCGGACGCCGTCGCCGTCGAGACCGCCACGAGGACCACCAGCAGCACGGTGCCGCGGTCCCAGAACGTGGTGAGCACGTTCTTCGAGCGCAGGTAGCCGCCGATCAACGGCTGCGCGAGCTGGCCGACCACGAACGGCAGCAGCAGGAGCAGCAGCACCGAGCGGATCCCGCCACCGCCGGCGCTCCCGCTGGTGTGCATCAGCGCGAGCACGAGCACCGGCGTCAGCAGCATGCCGAGGAGGTTCGAGATCGTCGCGGAGGTGATCGCGCCCGCGACGTTCCCTCGCGCCACCCCCACCAGCGCCACCGACGACTGCACGGTGGAGGGCAGCAGGCTCAGGTACAGCACGCCGCGCGCGAGGTTCTCCCCCAGCAGCGGCTCCGCGAGGGTGGCGGCGGCCAGCCCGAGCAGCGGGAACAGCACGAACGTGGCGACCAGCGCGGAGCCCTGCAGCTTCACGTGCCGCAGCCCCGCGAGCACGTCCCTGGTGGCCAGCCGCGCGCCGTACAGCAGGAACAGCACGAAGATCGCGATGTCGCTGCAGAGGTCCAACGCGGCCCGGATCTCCGCCGGGATCGGGACCAGCAGCCCGATCGCGAGCATCGCGAGCAGGCCGACGATGAAGGGATCCACGAACCGGCGCACGCGCTGACGCTACCCGCCGCCCGCACTCACCCGTCGGAGCAGCTACCAGTCGCGGGCACTGCCGTCGAGTGCGCGCAGCCGCGGGTGGCCGCCCCGTGGTGGCAGCGGCCCTGGCAGCGCGCCCTCGTCGACCGTGACGCCCAGACCCGGGCCTGCCGGGGGCAGGGCGTGACCATCCAGCACCGTGGGCCACGGATGGATGTCACCCTCGACAACCTCCCGACCCGCATACAGCGCAGCCTCCATCACCGTCAGGTTCGGGATCGCCATCGAGGCGTGCAAGGTCGCGGCACTGCCCAAGGGCCCCTGGATGTTGTGCGGCACCATGTTGATCAGATATGTCTCGGCGAACGAGGCGATCTTCATCATCTCGGTGATCCCGCCGGCCCAGCAGACGTCCGGCCGGAGGTAGTCGACGAGCCGGTTCTCGATCAGCTCGCGGAGCTCCCACTTGCTGTGACCACGCTCACCGGTTGCCAGCGGCACCGACGAGGCAGCGCGCAGCTGCCTGTAGCCGTCCGGGTGCTCGTGACGGATCGGGTCCTCGACGAACAACGGCTCGAAGCGCTCCACCGCCTTGATCAGCTTCACCGCCCAGGCCGGGTCGTAGCGGCCGTGACACTCCAGGATCAGATCGACGTCGGGACCGACCGCATCCCGGATCGCCTCCGTGAACTCGATCTGCTGCCGCACCCCGGCCGCATGATCATGCACACCCTGCTTGTCGGTGTCGATGAAGCCGCGGTATCGGATCACCTGGATGCCACGCTCGGCCATCACCCGCGCCTTCGCCGCGATCTCCTCCGCGGTGTCGGCGTGCACGTGGCCGTACACCCGCACGCGATCCCGTGCCGCACCGCCGAGCAGCTGGTAGACCGGTGCATCCAGCGCGCGACCCTTGAGGTCCCACAACGCCAGGTCGATCGCCGCCACCGCAGACCCCGTGATCGGGCCGCCACGCACGAAGGGGCGCCGGAACACCTCCTGCCAGAGGAAGTTGATCCGGCTGGCGTCCTCGCCGAGCAGGTAGGGGCGCAGCTCCTCGACGAGGCCGAGCACGGCGTGGGGCAGGAACCCTGACCCCTCCCCCCACCCGACCAGACCGTCGTCGGTCCCGATCTTGACGAGCACCCGATGCCCTGACAGCACCGGCGTGACCTCGTTGATGATCACCGATCGCCTCTCCCCCAGCTGATCGCCGGGTCGTGATGCACGACGACGTAGGGCTGGTTCGCGAGGTCCTCGTCCAGTCCCGGCCACGCCCACGCCGCATCGTCGCCGTGCACCCGGAAGTGGTACTGAAGCGGATACGGGTCACCCGGCACCTGGGCCGGGATCTGACCCACCCAGGCGTCGCCCTCCCGCGTCAGATCGATGCTCGAGTAGGCCAGGGCTTGGTTGACGGGACGCCAACGCAAGGTCACGCCGGTGACCCTCGGGTCGTCGCTGCGCCACTCGATGCGCGTGGCCTCGCCCTCGATCAGGCGCTCGGGTGCGAGGTGCTCGCCGCGCGGTGCCGAGACGGGCGTCCACTGACGTACCAGTTCCTCCGGGTCCGCGCCGCCGGCGGGACCACCGCCGCTCGCCTCACCGAGCGCCTGCTCGAGCGAAGCAAGGTCGGCCGCCAGGAACGGCCGACGCCAGGACCATGACCCGCGCGAGTACTCGGTCTGGCCGAACGGTAGGTCGTCGACGTAACCGACCTCGTCAGCGGCTGCGCAGATCTCCTCCCAGGCAGTGATCGCGGTGCGCTGCTGCTCGATCGCCCACTCGAGCATCGCAGCACCGTGGTCCCGCAGCTCGTAGCCGACCGCGGTCCGCTGGGCTGCGGCGTAGTACCGGGCCAGGTTCGCGAGGATCCGCGAGTCCGCGAGCGCAACGACCAGCTCGGGTGTCCAGTCGTCACCGGCAAGCGCAACGGCCTCGTCGACCGCCGCGAAAATGGCGTCGGCCATCCGGTCCATCCGCGCCGCGACTGCGAGTGGGTTCTCGCGCCCACTGGGACTCCCGGCTCGGATCTCCTCCGCCAGCTCGACGGCGTTGGAGAACAGCTCCGGATCGAGCGCGCTGACATTGCCGAACGAGTAGGGCGGGATCATGTCGAAATCGGAGCTGGTGGGCCAGCCCTGACCCGCGAACGGGTTCTCTGGCTGGCTCACCCGACCGGCCACCGGCACCGGTGTGACGATCTCCGGCCAGTAGACGTTGCACGCGGTCGAGGGTGCATGCGTGGCCACGGTCAGCGGCAGCACCCTGGAACCGAGCGCGAGCGCGCGCAGTGCGGGCTCCGCGGCCGGGCCGAGCGCGGCCCGCTGAGTGCGGGTCAGCACCTCGACGGCGGTGTCCGGGTCGTAGCCCGCGCGGCCCAGCAGCCGGTAGGTGTAGCGGAACTTTCGCCAGTCGCCGACCGCCGCCTGCAGCTGCGGGTCCGTGTAGATGTCGCGGTTGCGGCGCGGCCCGTTCGGGGCACCTGCGACAGCACTGTTCTTCTTGCCGAGGAAGGAGAGCGGCTCGAACCACTCGACGCCGTCGGCGCCCGCGAAGCTGGCATGCCGCCCGTACGCCGCAGCCATCGTCGGGTCTCCCCACAGGAGAACCCGCTGCGTACCCGGCCACACCCGGTGCACCAGCGGCCACTCGCGACCGTCGTAGCCGTAGTCGCCGTAGGAGTACCTCGTGAAGCTGCGCTTGGAGGTCTCTTCGGTACCGCTCGTGCCCTTGTTCGGGTGACCGGTGCCAGGCAGCCACCGCTGCGTCGTCGGTTTGGGCGGCAGGCTTGCGCGCTCGATGCCGCTCGCCTTCTGATCCAGCTCCCGCGCGCGGCGGCCACCGAGCCGTTCGTTGTCACGGATCGAGGACTGGTGATAGGGCAGCGACTGGTGCTCGGCCCAGTACTTCGACGACAGCCGGACCGGTACCTCGAGCTCGGTGACGATCTCGCGCAGCGGTTCACCGACTCCCTTCAGATGCAGGTCGAGCTCGACGCTCCGATCGATGTCGGGGAGGCAGCTGAGCACGACTCGCCAGAACTCGTGCGTCGGCTCGGGGACGCCGCCCTCGAAGTGACTGCGCAGAGTGAGCCGCACGATGTCCGGGCACTGGCGCAGCAGCTCGCGCAGGGCGTCGCGGCAGTACTCGGCGTGGTTGTCGCCGTCGAGACCCCGCACCGGCCACCGTTCGGTGTCGGCATCGGGGTCGAAGCGGTAGGAGTGGTTCCAGAGGCCCAGCCCGAACGCGATGCCGCGACGCGTCGCTACGCGCCCGATGTGCTGCAGGGTCGCCAGGTTCATCTGGCGTTCCTGCTCGGCGAGTCCGTCGACGCTGACGTCGTAGCCGCCGACCGCGAGCAGGAAGGGGTACGGGAAGTACAGGTAGTTGTCCTCGACGCGACGATCGATGAGGTAGTCGTTGCCAGCGCCGAGCGCCAGGCTGAACTGGTTGATCCGCGACGACGCCAGCTCGGTCAGGTACTCGTCCCAGAAGTCGCGGTCGTGGAACCAGTCGCGATCGACGGTCTCGGTCGTGAACGCCCGCGTGATCGCGCGTACGGGGTTCCGCGGCCGCTCCAGCTGTTCAGCGATCGTGCGGAGCGCGACGAGCGGTTCGTCAGCGTGCTCGACGATCTCGCACAGCTCGAGGAGAGCGTAGGTGTACCCCTGCTCGTCACCCGCCGCGATCTGCACAGCGCCGTCGCCGGCGGCACCCATCGCATAGGCGCCCTCGACGCCGTCGAGGTCTCGGCCGTGCCTCTCCCGCCAGCGCCCAGCGAGGCCAGCCGCACCGGCATCGGCGGGAGGAACGATCCGGACCAGGGCGTCGGTGCCGGTGCCGCTACCACCGCCGCGTGCTCGCAACCGCTCAGTGAGGAGGTCAGCGGCCCACAACGGCGCGGGCAGGTCTGGGTGACTGGAGGTGATGCACGGTGACGACATCGGATCTCTCTGGTTGAGGTTTCAGGCAGGTGGGCGGGGCGAGCGCTCCACGAGTGCGGAGCGCTCGCCCACGGGCGATCAGCTGTTGGCCACGGCGTACGACTCGCCGAGCTCGGTCTTGATCGTGTCGCCGCCGCCGGTGGCCCACCGACTGCGTAGATCGTCGAGCTCGCTGATGTCCCGCCTGCCGGTGATGATGCCGACCTGGTAGTCGTCGATGAGCTGGGCGAGCGAGGCGGCCTTGGACACCTTCTCGTCGGAGTACAGGCCTCGGGACGGATCGGTGACCGCATAGGTGTACTTGTGCTCGAGCTGCTTCTGAGCCTCCGCTGCCCGGTCGGGGTGACCCGGTACGTAGAGCGCCTGCTCGAACTGCTGCACCATCCAGTAGAGGTTGCGCTCCGTCTGGGCATCCGGGTCGTCGATGGCGATCGGCTCCCCGTCCTCGAAGTTGAACTGCCGCCCCTCGAGGCCGTATGCGATGTGGAGGTACTCCTCGCTGCCGAACGGCGCCGCCCACCAGTTCAGGACGCCGAGCAGCTCCTTGAGCCGCTCCTCGTCGGTCACCTGGCTGGAGATCGCAGTAAACGCGAAGATCGACGGCGCCTGCCAGATCGTCGGATCACCGCCATCGAAGGCGACCGGGTCGAAAGGCTTGGTGCCCTCGACGTAGAACAGGTTGTAGATGTTGGCCACATTGAGGGTGAAGCAACCGCCTCGACCACCGAGCCAGATGTCCTCGTACTCCTCGCCTGTGTGGGTGGGAGCATCCGGATGCCAGACGCCGGCCTCCCAGAGCTCGCGCCCGTAGACGAGCGCCTGCTCGTACTCCTCGGTCTCGACCTTGTGCGTGAACTGTCCGTCATCGCTCACAGCCCAGTTGTTGGGTACGTGGAACAGCTGCTGGCAGTAGTCGACGCCCTGATCGAAGGAGCTGAACCCGTAACCCTTCACACCATCCTGTCCGGGTGGTGAGTTCTCGCTGAAGGCGACCAGCAGCTCCTTGACCTCGTCGGCATCGGTCGGCGGGTCGGGGAACCCGATCGCCTCGGCCCAGTCCTGTCGGTACATCGTGACGCCGTCTGCGATCGGCATCGGCACGCCGTAGATCCGGTTCTCCACTGCCGCGTCCTTCCACGCGCGGGTGGGGATCGCGGCGAGGTTCGGGTACTCCTTGATCGCGTCGCCACCGATGACGTCGGTGAGATCGAGGAAGGCGCCCTGCTTGACCAGCTTGATCGCGCCCGGAGCCATGTTCTCGGAGACCACCGTCAGGTCGGGGATGTCACCGCCCGCGATGGTGGTCGAGAGCTTGTCGGCGTAGCTGTCGCTGGGAGCGAGCAACGCGTTGATCGTGACGCCGAGCCGCTCGTTGAGCTGCTGCCACCACGGGTTCTCGTCGAGCGGCGGTGGCGGCGGCCGGAACAGCGGCTGGAAGGTCGTGACCTCCCCACCGGAGCCAGGCGGCTCGGTGACGGACCTGTACGGGCTGCCGAACGTGGAGTACGCGACCGGCACCCCCTCCACCGAGGAGACGGTGGCTCCTTCGACCTCGGGCGGTGCCACGAAGGTCGGCAGCGTGAGCGTCGCGGGTGGCTCGCCGCCGCCACCGCCACCCCCGGCATCGCCCGGGGTAGCGCTGCGGCACGCAGCGAGGGCTCCGGCGCTGACGACTCCGACCCCGACCGTGAGCAGCGTGCGGCGGCTCAGGGTTGCGGACAGCCGCCGCCCTCCTGGCCTTTCACTGCGCGAAGGTTGCACAGACATCTGATCTCCTTGTGTAGAAGGGTGCGAGCTCGATCAGCCCTTGATCGCGCCCGTGAGCACACCCTTGGTGAAGTACTTCTGGAGGAATGGATAGACGACGAGGATCGGAAGGGTTGCCACGATCACGATCGCCATCTGGATCGTCCGGGGCGCCGTCTGGGAGTCCATCCGGCTGCCGAACGAGATCTGCTCGAGCGGGGATGCCTGCACCACGTACTGGTTCAGGACAAGTTGCACCGGCCACTTCTGCGGTGTCTGCAGATACAGCAGCGCGTTGAAGAACTCGTTCCAGTAGGACACTCCGTAGAAGAGTGCGATCACGGCAATGATCGACTTGGACAGCGGCACCACGATCTGGGACAAGATGCGCCACTCCCCTGCGCCGTCCACCCGTGCGGAGTCGAGCAGCTCGCCGGGAAGCTCCATGAAGAAGTTCCGCACGACCACGAGGTTGAAGGCGCTGATGGCCCCGGGCAGGATCAGCGCACCCAGGCTGTCGAGCAGCCCGACGCCCTTGATCAGCAGGTAGTTCGGGATGATGCCAGCGGTGAACAGCATCGTGAAGAGGATCAGGTACAGCAGCGCCCGCGACCCGGGCACATCACGCGTGCGCGTCAGCCCATAGGCCGTGAGCACCGTGAGCACGACGGCGAGCAACGTGCCGACCACGGTCACGAAGACGCTGACCAGCAGCGACTGTGTGACGATGTCTCCGGAGAGCACGGCACGGTAGGCATCGAGCGTGAACTCGGCAGGTGCGAGCAGGAATCCCGTGTGCTGGCGCAATCCTTGTGCCGTCGACAGGCTTGCCACGATGACGTACCAGAACGGGTACAGCATCACGAGAACGATGAGCCCGATGACGACACCCTTGAGCAGCGTGACAGCCGGCTTCGGCTTCTCCATCCAGGCTGGGCGCGCAGTGGCCATCAGAATGCTCCGTGTCCGGCGAACCGCTTGCAGAACTTGTTGGCGGCGATGACGAGCGCGGTGCCGATGGCGCCCTTGACGAGTCCGGCTGCTGTGGCCAGCCCCCAGTCGCCACCGACGATGCCGCGGAAGTAGGAGAAGGTGTCCAGCACCTGTGCGGCGTCAGCGCCGACGGCGGGTTGTTGAAGGAGCAGCTGCTCGAAGCCGACCGTCAGCACGGTCCCGAGTCGCAGGATGAGCAGCAGCACGATCACCGGCACGATGCCGGGGAGCGTGATGTGCCACATGCGACGCCACGGCCCGGCTCCATCGACGACTGCCGACTCGTACTGCTCGGTGGGGATCATGCTGATCGCGGCGAAGAAGATGATGGTGCCCCAGCCGATCTCCTTCCAGATCACCTGGGCCGTCACCATGGCCGGGAACAGCTGGGGGTCGGACATCAGGTTGATCGGGTCACCACCGAGCGACTCGACCACACCGGTGAACATCCCGGCACCCCCGAAGACCTGCTGCCACACGGAGATGACCACGACCCAGCTGATGAAGTGCGGCAGGTAGACGATGGCCTGCACGCTGCGCTTCACGCCCTCGGAGAGGAGGCTGTTGAGCAGGAGAGAGAGCGCGATCGGAGCAGGGAAGGCGAAGACCAGCTGCAGCAGGCTCAGGACCAGCGTGTTGCGTGTCGCGGTCGCGACCTCAGGATCCGACAACAGGGCAACGAAGTTGTCCCAGGCGACGAACGGGCTGCCCGTGATCCCCAGGAACGGCGAGTAGTCCTGCCAGGCGATGATCGTCCCGAGCAGGGGTACGTACCGGAACACGACGAAGAACACGAACCCCGGTAGCAGGAACACGTACATCCACCTGGCGCTCAGGATCCGGGCGCTCAGCCTCCGCTGCGGCCGCTGGTGCACCCTGTCCGATCTCACCTGCCTCGGTGGGTTCGCCGATGTCGCCTGTGACATGTTTCCCTGCCTCGTTGCTCAGAAACTTGCGATACTTGCTCGAAAGTATGCGGTAATCGGGAGGCTAGACCCGATGCCACGCTGTGTCAACGCTCAATCTCAGACCTTGGCAATGTCGGCAATTTCTCACCGATTGCGATGACATCTCGCTATCATTGCCGCCTGCCAGGTGATACTTCCGCCCTACGAAATTTCGAGACTGCCGTCGGCCGTGAGCGCGAATATTCGAGACCAGGGTCACGAACGTTCGACCACGAGCGCCTCGAACAGCTCGAGCGTGGGCACCGTGACCCGGGACCACCCATCAACCATCTCCATCGCCAGAGCCTCCCCGGTCGTCAGCGAGTGCACCGCGGTCGCGTCATCGGGGACTGACACGGTGATGTCGTGGATCGGGAGATGATCGGTGAACGCCTTCCCCGACAGCCGGCCCGAGTAGTTGATCAGGTGCATCAGTCGGCGCCCGGTAGCTGCCTGATCGGCGATCACGATCTCGACGTGCGGCGTCGCGTCCGTCACGACCTGCGCCGGCGACAGCGCGCGCACCGCACCCACGATGGCCTCAGCATGACCGGGGAGATTCATGTCGTAGGACAGCCATCCGATCGGCCACGGGAAGTACGCCGTCGTTCCGGCACCGTGCTGGTACCACACCAAGCCACTGATGGCGGTCTCGTGCTCAGCGGACCAGTAGATCTTCTCGGGCGGCCCGAACGGTGCGGGCGGGATGAAGCTCAACCCGCTGACCGCTCCCGGCCTGAGCTCGGTCTGCAGGAACCGTCGGTAGAGCAGGAGGAGGTCCCGAGGCGCGATCGCCTCTCGGCCCTCGACGTCGAGCACCCGCAGGTAGGCGCCTCGCAGCTCCTCCTCGGTCTCCCGCCTGCGCGACACGCGGTGCGCGCCAAGGCTGACAAGACGGAACTCGTCGACCTCCGTGCCATCGGGCGTGCGAAGCCCGGTGTCACCGGTCGCCACGAGGTTGCCGCCCTCGGCGACGAAGGCGTCGATGATGGCCGCCTCCTCGTCGCTGAGGATGGCGGCGTTGGGCAGCACGAGCAGGTCATAGCGTCGCCGCAGGCCCTCGGTCCCCAGGCGAGCGATGTTCGGCTGCGGCAGCACCACGAACGGGATGTGAGCGCGTCGCAGGGCTGCCGTGACTCCACGGGTCTCGTCGCGCACGCGGCCCAGCCCCGCGCCCTTCGTCAGCCAGTCGCCACCGAGGAACGTCTGCGTGGCGCTGGCGTGCGCCACGGCGACCCGACCGGCCGGGTGGATCCCCGCGTAGTGCTCCTCGTGCGCGGCGTGGAACCTCATCACCTGCGCCATCCCTTCGAACGACCCCTCGGGGATCGTCGTCGGGATGCCGTTCTGGTAGGTGCAGAGGTTGCCGCCATGAGCGATGGCCTGAACCGACGAGGGACCGCTGAGCCCCTGCTGGTCGATCTCGAATCGCCACCTCATGTCAACGAAGATGCCCTTGTGGTGCCAGATCTCCCGATCGTCACTGGTCTGGAACTCCAGGACGTCGTCGCCGGACTGGTGCATCCAGACCGAGTCCGTGGAGAACACGCTGTTGCCGCCCGACTCGCTCCACGCGATGTCGGAGTCCTGCCTGGCCACCAGAGCGATCGGCCAGTCTCGTCTGGAGATGGTGCGGCGGATCGCCGATGAGATCTGGTCCATCGTCTCGGCGTTGAACGCCTTGTACTCCCGGTACAGCGGATCGTTGAAGTCGCGCTCGGTCGGCAGGTCCTTGCCACCGGAGTACTCGGCGAACCGCCGCTTGCAGTTGTCGCAGTGACACACGCCGTAGGGGTGCATCGCGTAGTCCCACTCGGTGAAGTGGAACCAGTTCAGGAAGATCCCGTCGAGGCGGTATCGGTCGAGCAGCTCATCGAGCACGACGTGCAGCTGCTCCTGCTGGTACGGCGAGCTTGGGCACATCGTTCGTAGCCCGTTGAAGAGCGGGGTGTTGCCCTCTCTGTCGCGGTACTGCCAGTCGGGGTGCTGGTCGGCCAGCTCCGCCATCATCTTCGACATGTCCAGCCGGGCCACGACGTTGATCCCCGCCGCGTGGGCAGCGGTCACGGCGTCACCGATCAGGTCGCCGCTGGGTCGCTGCGCCAGCCAGGGGCTCCGGTACTGGTGCTCGAGATCGGATGGGTAGAAGGCGGCGATACCGGCTGCGTTGAGCAACCAGGTGTTCGCGCCGATGGACGTGATGAACTCGATCGTCGCGGGTACGTCGAGGACAGCATCGACCTCACGGATGTTGGACTGGTAGACGCGGAACGGTCGGTGCCACCATGGCTCCATCGGACTCTCCTGAATGATGGGATGAACGCGCCCGGTCGAGCGCGTCGCTGATCGCTCGTGCCCTCCTAGGGGCCGAGCGAGATCACGACGGCGTCGCTCGCCGGCACCGTGCATGTCAGCTCGGAGCGGGTCACCTCGAGCGCGGCACCCTCGGCTCCCCGAAGCACGCCGACCGCGCTGCTCGACGGGCCATGACGACCTCCGACGACGACCCGGCGTGGCTGGTCGGTGGCGTTCGTCAGCCACAGGAACCGAGCCGAACCGGTCGTGTGCAGGCGCGCAGTCACGAGGGCATCGCTGCAGATCGTTGCCGGGGCGACGCCGAGGCGACCCAACAAGCCTGCCAGCGGTGCGGCGGCGGACCGGCCAGCCTGACGCTCGCCGAGGGGCAGGCTGGATCCGATCAGCACGGCCCGACCCGCTCCGACAGCACGCTCCGTGAGAGCAGCTGAGCCTTCCGTGTACCGCGCCAGCACGTCGGCGTCGACCGGCTGGTAGGCCTGCCGCATCGCCGCACCTGTGCCGCCGACCGCCCCGCGCATGGTGATCTCGGCCCACAGATCGGGCATGAACTCGGTCGTCAGCTCGGTCACGCCGAACAGCGGCAGCAACGCCCCTCCGAGGGCGTCGTGCCGTACTCGGCCCTGCGCGTCGAAGTAGCCGGGCGCAGACTCGCTGATGAGGGTGCCGCCGTGCCTGACCCACCGATCCAACCGAGCGATCGAGTCGGCGCTGAGGGCGACGGGATAGGGCAGGTATGCGACCGCATGCTGATCGAGCGTGTCGAGGGTGATCCAGTCGGGTTGGAAGCCCGCCTCGAACAGGCCTTGGTACGCCGCGTCGGCAGCAGCCTCGTAGTGGCCGTCGGTGCCGAGCTGTGCGTGGTCGAACCGCTGCGCCTCAGCGAGGAACACCAGCGCGACGTCACCGCGCACGGGTGCCGCACGCCTCAGCTCAGCCTGCTCGGGTGCTGTGAACCAGCGCATCACGGCGCTCGCAGCAGTGGACCTATCGGTGCCCGTGCCATCTGGGCGGTATGGCGAGAACGCACCGAACAGGGGCCCGGAGAGCAGTGACCGCCATCGCGGGTAGAACACGCCGCGCGCCCCGGCGGCCAGGCTCTGCAGCAACCACAGCCTGACCTGACCGGCGCTGGGCGTCCGGCCGTCCGAGGCCGGCCGGCCCAGCACCTGGGGCTGCAACCAGAGCGGTCCGCCTTGAGCCTCGCTGTGCCAGAACGGCTTGCCGGCAGCCGCGGATCGGGTGAGATCGGCTGCCTGGTAGTGCCGCCACGAGCTGGAGTCGTGTCGAGCAGCGACCCAGGTGAAGCCGAACGAGTCGACCTGTGCCGCGCTACGCCAGTCGTCAGCGGCCTGCATCGCGGCGACCGACGTCATCCGACCGAGACCGTGGGCCGTGATCCGAGCATCGGGGTCCGCGGCCCTGATCGTCTCGATGCGCCAACGCAAGAGCTCCTGATGATGGTCGACGCGAAACTCGAACCAGTCGATCACCTCGGGGTAGGCACCTCGGACCCGTGGCGCGCGGACATCGCTGAAGTCGCGCAACCCGAACCTCGACCAGGACTCTTCGAGCGCCTCGACCGCGCCGTACCGACGCCGCAGCCACTCCTGGAAGCGCGCTGTGGTCGCCGGGCAGTAGCAGTGCTCGTCGGTGTAGGTCGCGCACTCGTTCCAGACGTCGTAGCCGCCGAGCCCCGGATGCCCCCGGTAGCGCGTCGCCATCCGGGTGAGGAACGCCTCGCCCAGCTCGCGCCCGGTTGGATGGTCCAGGCACAGGCCCGGCCATCCCGCGGTGCTGGTGCCACCGCTCTGGCTGCTGTCGAGCCGACGGCCGTCCCGCGTCTGCATCCGCGCCTCGGGGTGCTCGAGGTAGGCCCAGTCCGGAGCCGATGACAGCATCTCCGCGAGGATCGTCGCCATCCCGTTGCGCGCTGCCAGGTCCAGCTGGGCATCGTAGGCGTCCCAGGTGTCGGCCCCGGGGCGGCGCTCGACGGCAGACCACAGCACCCAGTGCCGGAATGCGGTGGCACCATCGGCACCCGCGTCGCGGTAGTCCCGCTCCCAGTCCGCGCGCGGGGGGGCCGATACCCGGTAGTAGACACCGCCGTAGGGAATCTCGGTAACAACCACCACAGACCTCCAGCTTCAGCGCACCGCGGATCCTCACCGTGTCCAGGCCCCGCTGGACGTCGTGGCAGATCGATCTGTCATCGTCGATGATCGAATATGCGGAACTAGTTCGGGTACGTGCGGCGCGAACGGCCGGGGTGTGGGTCGCGCTGCATCTGCCTTGAGCGGCTTAATGATCCGGTTCTTGAACACTATCGCCTGACCGACAGTTGCGGTAGCGTTTCGAATCTCGACCAGGCGACAGACCGATCGTGGTCCAGTTCTCGAGCTCGGCGACACTGCTGTCGGACGGCGCCAGATGTCGCAAGGACCAGCCGGGGCGGGCGGCGGGAGTCAGGCGACGCTACGATCACCGGCACGAACATCGAAGGGTTCCATGAGCGACACCCAGACCACGCTCGCAGCGATCGCGGCCGAGGCGGGCGTCTCGCAACCCACCGTGTCCAAGGTACTCAACGGCCGCCCCGACGTCGCCCCGGCGACCCGAGAGCGCGTCGAGCAGCTGCTGCTGAGAGCGGGCTACGTACGCCGCCGGCGACCATCGACCGGAGCCGAGACACCGCGAATCCTGGGGATCGACCTCGCCCTGCCGCTGATCGTCGGGCCCTGGGCCACGGAGATCGTCCGAGGCGTCGAGACCGCCGCGCGCGGACACGGGGCGGTGGTGTCGCTGTTCGAGCTCGGCGAGCACAACGAGCATGCCGATTCCTGGCTCGAGTCGGCGATCACGCGCAGCCCTGCCGCTGCTCTGCTGGTCTTCACGACCCTGTCTCCCCAGCGTCAGCGGCGGCTGCGCGCCCGCGGGATCCCGTGCGTCCTGATCGACCCCGCTGCGGACGAGATCGAGGAGCTGCCATCGGTGGGGTCCTCGAACTTCCAGGGTGGCCGCACGGCCGCGCGACACCTGATCGACCTCGGCCATGAGCGGATCGGTGTCATCGGCGGGCCCACCGAGCAGCTGGCCTGCCGGGCCCGGGTGGCCGGCTTCAAAGATGTGATGGGGACGAGCGGCGTTCCCATCGACCCGACGCTGTTCGGTTCCGCACCCATGAGCGTCGAAGGCGGCTACGAGCAAGCGCTCAGACTGCTGAGCCTGGAGCCCCGCCCCTCGGCGATCTTTGCCAGCAGCGACCTTCAGGCTCTCGGTGTCTACCGCGCAGCGGTCAGCCTCGGACTTGCGATCCCCGGCGATCTCTCGGTGGTCGGCTATGACGGGTTGCCCGTGTGCGACTGGGTCAGTCCTGAGCTCACCAGCGTCGCCCAGCCTCTTGCGGAGATGACCGCGCAGGCCGTGGACCTCGCGCTCGACCTGGCGTCGGGCAAGCGCTCGAACCACACGCACGTCGACCTGACGGTGCGGCTGCAGGTCCGTCGATCGACCAGCCCACCGGGACCCTCCTCCTGATAGGTATCGCTCACATCGGTGATCGGACGTGATCGATGGAGAAGGGCCTGCCGACCACCAGCCGCCCACGGGGCGCCAGAGGGCGAGCGTCTTGCCGTCGTCGCTCCGCTGTCCGTAGATTCGAGAACCACAGGCCCGGTGCGCCGTCGCTGGGTCGCTCTGCGCCAACGACCCTTCGACGATCGGACACCTGTGCCCTCCTCCCTCGACCAGCAGGCTCGGCTCGTGGACGCAGCACCGTTCCCGCTCGGTGCTGCGATCGACCAGCGTGAGACCACCGGCGCCGCCGGGCAGGCACTGGCTCACCACTTCACGCAGCTCACGGCCGAGAACCACATGAAGCCCGAGGCCTGGTACGACGACGACGGCACCTTCGCCCCGGATCCGCAGATCGACGCGCTCATGAGCTACGCGCAGGCCAAGGGCCTGCGGGTGTACGGGCATGTGCTCGTGTGGCACAACCAGACGCCGGCGTGGTTCTTCACCCACGAGGACGGCACGCCGCTGACGGACGGTGCCGCCGACCAGCAGATCCTTCGCGATCGGCTCCGCAACCACATCCACGCCGTCGCCGAGTACCTGGCGGATGGGTGGGGCGAGTTCGGGAACGGCAACCCGTTGGTGGCATGGGACGTCGTCAACGAGGTGATCGACAAGGGAACCGGCTTCGCCGACGGCATGCGGCGCAGCGAGTGGTACCGCGTGCTGGGGGAAGAGTTCATCGACCTCGCCTTCACCTACGCGGACGAGGCCTTCAACGACCGTCACGCCGGTCCCGCCGCCACCGGCAGGCCGGTAGCGCTGTTCATCAACGAGTTCGACACCGAGACCGCCGACAAGCAGGACCGGTACCACGCGCTGGTCTCCCGGCTGCTCGAGCGCGGCGTCCCGGTCGACGGCGTCGGGCACCAGATGCACGTCTCGCTCGACGTCCCGGTCGAGTCGTTGGCTGCCGCGCTCGACCGTTTCGCCGCGATGCCCGTGCAGCAGGCCGTGACGGAGATGGACGTCCCCACAGGGATGCCGGTCACCCCGTCCGCGCTCGCCGAGCAGGGCCACTACTACGAGGCCGCCTTCCGGGCCTTCCGTGAGCGTGCCGACGTTCTCTTCTCGGTGAGCCTGTGGGGCTTCCACGACGGCCGGTCGTGGCGTGACGCCTACGGTGCACCGTTGCTGCTCGACGAGCAGCTCGAGGCGAAGCCTGCCCTCGCTGGCGCGCTCGCCGGTCTCCGGGCGGCGTCGCCGTCCTGACCTGTCACCTGCCACGGCCGTCGAGCATCTCAGCGAGCAGGTCGGCGACGTGGTGCTCGGTGCCGACGGCGCCCCGAGTGCGCTGCCGCCACCACCGCTTTGCCCCCATACTGTGAAGGTCGGGACTGCTCAGCGAGGAGCGCACCATGGCGATTGACGGTTTTCTCAAGATCGACGACGTGCCCGGCGAGAGCCAGCGCGACGGCCACGAGGACGAGATCGAGATCCACGAGGTTGAGTTCGGCATGGCTGCGGCAGCCACCACCGGGCGGCGGGGCATGCCCGGAGCCGCGGCCGGGCGGGTCGAGCTCGAGCCGTTCCGCGTCGCCAAGCACTACGACAGGGCGTCGCCCCTGCTCAAGCAGGCGTTGGCACGGACGCAGCGCTTCAGCGAGGCCGTGATCTCGGTACGCCGGACCGTCGAGGGCGAGACCAGCGACTACCTCGTGGTGACGCTGAGCGAGGCGAGCGTCGTCGGCTACGACCTGCATCCCGCGTTCGAGCAGGATCTCCTCGAGGAGGATGTCTTCCTCGACTACGCCACCGCGACCTTCCGCTACCTGCCCGAGGATCTCGAGGTGGCGCTCGAGAAGCGGCTCAACCGCTGATCTCCGGTCACCAGCAGAACGGCGCCTAGAGCCGCAGGGTGTCCTGGGGCAGCACCCGGCCGAGGATGTCGGCGATCGAGACGACGCCGACCATCCGGGGACCACTGGTGACCACGGCGAGCTGCTGGCGGTCGGCGCGCATGCGAGCGAGCGCCTCGTGCACCGGGACCGCGGCGTCGAGCACGAATGCCTCACGGGTGTACGGGGCGACCGGGGTGCCGGGTTCCATGAGCAGGGTGTCCCGCACGTGGGCGATCGCCGGCGCACCGTCGGCCCGGTCCACCAGGACCCGCAGGTGACCGGTCGCACAGGCCTTCTCCTGCAGCTCACCGACGGTCGCCGTCTCCGGGACCCGCGTGATCGGCTCGTCGGTACGGACCAGCTCGCCCACCTGCAGCGTCTGCAGCTCCAGCGCGGAGTCGAGCTGGGAATGGACCTCCTGCTCGAGCACACCGACCTGGGCGGAATGCTCCACGAGCTGTCGGATCGAGGTGGCGTCGTGCCCGCCGACGGCCGCGCGGTCCACGGGCTCGAACCCGCTGCGGCGCACGAGCGCACCGGCGATGTCGTTCATCCACGTCAGCAGCGGCCGGAAGACCGTGACGAACGCTCGCGCCGGGATCCCGATCACCGTGGCCGCCAGCTCGGGGTGCGCGATCGCCCAGGATTTGGGTGCCATCTCACCGATGACCAGGTGAAGGAACGTGACCACCAGCAGCGCGAGACCGAAGGCCACCGTGTCGGCCGTCCAGTCCGGCATGCCCCACGCCTCGAAGATGTCGGACAGTGCGTAGTCGAGCGCAGGTTTGGTGATCGCCCCGAGCGCGAACGTGCAGGCGGTGATGCCGAGCTGTGCACCTGCCAGCATCACCGTGAGCTCGTTGACGCCCCGCAGCGCGGCCCGCGCAGATCGGCTGGTCTGCGCCTTCTCCTCCAGCCGGTGCGGGCGGGCGCCGAGCAGCGCGAACTCGATGACGACGAAGAACGCGCTCAGCGCGATCAGCGCGACGGTCACGGCGATGACGAGGACGGGGTTCACGAGCGCTCCCCTTCGGCCTCATCCGGCGCCGGGGCCGGCTCATCCGTCGCGAGCTCCCGCAGGGTGATCCGGATCCGGGCGGGCACGTGTCGCTCGACGGCGAGGATCTCGATGTCCGCGTAGCGGGTGGCCGGCTCGTCGCCGACGACGTCGCCGGGCACGGGCGGCAGCTCGACCGTGACGATCTCGCCCTCGGCCGGCAGCTCGCCCCGGTGGCCGATGACCAGCCCTGCGATCGTCTCGTAGTCGCCGCTGGGCAGCTCACGCCCGATGGCACGACGCACCTCGTCGACGTGCACGTCGCCGTCGATCGTCCAGGTCGCGTCGGTGTCGTGGATCAGCACCTCGCGATCGGCGTCGTCGTGCTCGTCGGCTATCGGTCCGACGATCTCCTCGGCGAGGTCCTCCAGGGTGAGCACGCCCGCGAACCCGCCGTACTCGTCGATGACGCAGGCGAGCTCGTTCTTGGTCTTGATCAGCTCGCTGAGAGCATCGGGCAGCGCCATCAGCGTGGGGAGCACGAGCGGTTCGCGCATCAGTGCCGAGATGGGTGCAGTCGCCGGCAGCGTGGTGCCGAGCACGTCGACGAGCTGAACGACGCCGAGGGCTTCCTCGTGCTCGTCGACGACCGGGTACCGGGTATGTCCCCCAGCCATCAGGGTGCGGACCTCCTCGACGGTGGCATCGGGACCGACGACATCAACGCGGGAGTGGGGGATCATGGCGTGCTCGACGTCCTGACGCGGGAAGTCCAGGATCCGGTCGAGGACCGCTGACAGCTCCGGTGGCAGGTTGCCGGCCTCGCGGGAGTCCGCGACGATCCGTTCGAGGTCGCGCGCCGTGGCGCTGGAGTCGACATCGTGCACGGGCTCGACGCGCACCAGCCTCAGCACGAGGTTCGCCGCGTGGTCGAAGACCACGATCAACCAGCCGAACATCGTCAGGTAGATCGCTGTCGGGCGTGCCAGCACCCTGGCCATCTTCTCCGGTATCGCGATCGCGAGGTTCTTGGGGTAGAGCTCGGCGAAGACCATCTGGACGATCGTCGAGACCGCCAGAGCGAGCACGGTTGCGACGCCGACGCTGACCCCGGTGGGCACGCCCACCCCGCCGAGGATCTCACCGAGTGCCTCGCCCACGAGGGGCTCGGCCACGAACCCCAGCAGCAGACCGGTCACCGTGATACCCAGCTGGGCGCCGGACAGCATGAAGGAGGTCCGGCCGGTAATCGTCAGCGCCCGCTCGGCGCTCTTGTCACCCTCGGCTGCGGCGGCCCGCAGCCGGCTGCGGTCGACCGACATGTACGCGAACTCCTGGGCGACGAAGAGCCCGTTCGCGGTGATGATGACCGCGATGACGATGATGCCCAGCGCGAGCGTCAGCCACGCCACCGGCGTATCCACTTCCTCGTGCCCGGGCACATGGCGCACCGGGCGTCGGGTCTATGGTGCGGGCCGTCTTGCGGCCCGCCTCCTTCGCGATTCGCAGGCATCGAACTCTGTCTTCCGGACACAGGGGGGCGGATGAGTCCCTCATCTTACTGGGTCACCTCATCGCCGTCGGCGAGCAGAGGCTGCCCCTCGCAGCGACACGGCCCCATGACCTCGGTGTCTGCTCGACAAGCGGCTCAGCCGCTGATCTCCAGCCACCAGCGCAGCGTGCCGTTCGGGCCGAGGTGCGCGACATCGTCCGCGCTGGCGCCCTCGAGCGTGGTGGTCGCCCCGATCATGGGCTCGATGCCGATCGACCGGTAGGGGTCACGCGCGGGCCAGCCGCGGAGGTTGCGCCAGAGGATGAACGACGTCGGGGTGCCCGGCTCGGCGCCCCAGCTGAGCCTGAGCGTGTGGTCGCCGTCATGGACCTCGACGGCGTCGCTCGCCACGACCGCGCCGGTCGCCGTCCCGTCGTCGGGACCGAGGCGGTCGAGCCGCACGCCCGCGGCATCCGGCCAGCTGCTGCGCGTCACCGCGCCCGGCTCCGGGTGGTCCTGCCGCGTGACCGCCGGTGACCCGGCGACCTCGAGGGTCGCATCCGGCGAGACATCGAGCAGGAGATGCACCGCGTGCAGGAGCCGCCCGCCCGGCCGGCCGCTGATCTCGTAGTCGGCGCGGACCACGCCGCGCTCGTGGGTCAGCCGGCGGCGCAGCGTGAGGCCGGCGTCGGTCCGCACGGCGGCGTCGCCGGGCTCGCCCACCCACGCCCGGCACCACACGTCGCCGTGGTCGTGGCCCCGCGCCGGGTCACCGTTCACCGAGGGCAGGCACTCCTCGCCACCGCCCGCGTCCACGAAGGCCGCACCGTGCCGTGCGGCCGCGCGCTCCGCCAACGACACCGCCGGGTTGCGCCAGAGCCACTCCCGCTCCCCTGCGCGCAACGAGGTCCAGCGGCCCCCGAGCGCGAGATCGGTCTGCGCCCGGAGGTCGGTCACAGACGCACCAGCTCGGCGATGTCGCAGTCGTCCCAGCTCCACGGCACCGGGAGCCCGGCCAGCAGCTCGTCCCCGGTGCGCTCCTCGACCTCCCCCGACCCCCACAGGACCCGATAGCGGCCGGCCGGGTCCGCACCGGCGACCGGCACGGCGAGCGCGCCGCCGCTGCGGCGCCATGCCAGCACGACCACCCGCTCACCGAGCGCGTACTGCAGGGCGTAGGCGGCGCCGTCGGGCGATCCGTGGCGGCGCAGCCGGCCGCCGTGCACCACATCCCGGATGCGGCGATACCGCGCCACGTGGTCGGCCGCGCAGGCGCGGGTGCGCTCGTCCCAGGCGAGGAGGTCCGAGCCGATGCCGAGCACCCCCGCGGCCGCGACCACGAATCTGAAGTCCAGGCTCGCCGGCTCGCCATCGAGGATGTCCGGCTCGTCGGTGACCCAGGAGCTCATCGTCCAGGCGGGGTAGATCCCGAGGAACCCGTGCTGGATCGCGAGCCGGTCGCGAGGCCCGGTCTCGTCGCTGGGCCACACCACGTCGGAGCGCTCGAGCACGGCGAGGTCGATCCGGCCGCCACCGCCCGCGCAGGCCTCGACCGTGACCTGCGGGAACTCCGCGCGGAGCATCTCCATCACGCGGTAGTAGGCATGCGTGTGCCGCCAGGCCCAGTCGTCGCCGCCCGGCTCGGTCTGCCCGCCGTCGGCGATCGCGCGGTTCATGTCCCACTTCAGGTACGTGATGTCGGCACTGCCGAGAACGCGGCACAGCATGCCGATGACCCAGGCCTCGACGTCGGGCCGGCCGAGGTCGAGCACGTACTGGTGACGCAGGGTGCGCAGCGGCCGGCCATCCACGTGGTGCACCCAGTCCGGGTGCTCGCGGTACAGGTCGCTGTCCGGGTTGACCGCCTCGGGCTCCACCCAGAGCCCGAACCGCATGCCGCGCTCGGCGACCGCCCCGGCGAGCGGCGCGAGCCCCTCGGGGAGCTTCGCCGGGTCGGGCTCCCAGTCGCCGAGCCCGGAGCGGTCGCTGGTGCGGCCGCGGAACCAGCCGTCGTCGACCACGAAAACCTCGACGCCCAGCCCAGCGGCGACCTCCGCGAGCTCACGCTGGTGCTCGAGCGTGACGTCGAAGGTGGTGGCGTACCACGAGTTGTAGACGACCGGGCGGTGCTCGGGCCCGCTCGAGCGGGCGAGCGTGCGCTGGTACGTGTGCCAGGCGTTCGCGACGGCGTCCCCGTCGCCGTGCGCCCACAGCCCCGCCAGCACCGGCGTGGTGAGCGAGGTCCCCGGCGCGAGGGTGAGGATGCCGGACTCGTCGTCCGGGCCACCCGCGATCCGCACCGAACCCACGAACGGCACCACGTCCACGGCGAGCCGCCACGAGCCCGACCACGCGAGCGCGACGGACCAGGCGTCGCCGTCGGGCACGCCGCGGGGCCGGGCGGTCACGGCCGGCGCGGCCGTGTGCGAGGTGATGCCCTGGCGGCTGCCGACGCTCAGCGTGCCCGCGGTCAGGTCCACCAGCGAGGGCGTGGTCTCGCGCGACCAGGCGCCGGTGCGCACCTCGATCTCGGCTCCCGCCCCGGTCGGCGCCTCGAAGGCGCCACCCCAGCCCCGGAGGAGCTCGACGGCGTGCGGCGAGCGGTTCCGGATCGTCGCCCACTTGGTGATGACGTCGTGGGACGGGTGGCTGCGCAGGTGCAGGTCGACCTCGATCTGCGCGACCGGGTCGGCGAGCGGGCACACGAGCCGGGTCCCGCCGTCGTCCTCGACGCCGTGCTCGATCTCGCCGGCGAGCGAGAGCCGCAGCCCGCGCACACCGTCGGCACGGCGGGCCACGATCTCGGCGGCGTGCACATCACGGGTGCCGAGCGCCGTCGCCTCCATCGGGAGCAGGTCGAGGTCACGCACGAACGAGGCCGCCCGCCGCGGCAGCGACGGCGCGGGCGGCTCCGCCTGCACCGGCCCGCCCCAGTGGTGCAGCACGAGGCCCTGATCGCCGGGGGCCAGACCCACCACGTAGCTGCCGGAGGCGGTCGGCAGCGTCCAGGTGCTCACTTGTTGGACCCGACCAGCAGACCGGAGACGAACTGCTTCTGGAACGCGAAGAACACGATCGCCGTCGGGATCGCGGCCACGAGCGATCCGGCGGCGATGACGTTCCAGGCGCTCGAGTAGCCGCCCATGAGGTTGAGCAGGGCGGCCGTGATCGGGAACCTCGCCTCGGTGCGCAGCACGGTCATCGCCCAGATCAGGTCGTTGAAGATCCAGGTGGTGGCCAGGGCTGCGAGCGCCGCGAGCGAGGGGCGCGAGAGCGGCAGCACGATCTTCCAGAAGATCCTTCCCGCGCCCGCGCCATCGATGCGCGCGGCCTCGAACACCTCGTTGGGCAGGCCTCGCATGAAGCCGTGCAGCACGAAGGTGTAGAAGCCGATGCCGAAGCCCACCTGCACCACGATCAGCGCGGTGAGGGTGTCGTAGATCCCCACCGACTCGGTGATAGCCGAGACCGGGACCAGCAGGATCTGCGGAGGCAGCAGGTTGCCGGCGAGCATCGCCAGCAGGATGGTCTTGCGGCCAGGGATCGCGAACCGTGACAGCGCGTACGCGGCGCACGCGCTCAGGGCCAGTGACAGCACCACGCCGACGGCTGTCACGATGATGCTGTTGCCCAGGGCGCGCATCAGCCCGCCGCCCTCGAACGCCGTCGAGAATCCCTCCCACGAGAAGGAGATCGGGAGCGCGCCGAGCCCGCGCGCGGCGAGATCGTCGAAGGGGCGGATCGCCACGAACACCACGAACACGATCGGGCTGAGCCACAGCAGCGTCAGCGGGATCATGCCCACGTGCAGCCACGGCGACCGGGCGGGCTTGGGCTTGCGCATCAGCGGGCGGGTGCCGGTAGCTGAAGCCGTCATCTCAGTCCTCCTCCGCGCGGGCCTGGCGGGCCAGGTAGGTGATGATGAAGCCGATCGCGAGCACGAAGATGACGACCGCGATCGCCGAGGCGTAGCCGAGGTTCCCCAAGGTGAAGGCCTGCTGGAACATGTAGGTGCTCAGCAGCTGCGTCATGTTGTACGGGCCGCCCCGGGTCATCGCCCAGACGATGTCGAAGGTGCGCAGCGAGTCGATCACCGTGACGGCGAAGACCACCATGTTGACGCCCTTCAGCTGCGGCATCACGATCTTCCAGAACCGCTGCCAGGCGCTCGCGCCGTCCACGGCTGCCGCTTCCTCGAGTGAGGCGTCGCAGCTCTTCAGACCGGCCAGGTACAGCACCATGATGTAGCCGCACTGGCGCCAGACGGCGGCGATCAGCACCGCGTACAGCGCGAGGTCGGGATCCGCGAGCCACTGGTTCCGCAGCGCGTCCAGTCCCACCACGCCGAGGGCCGCGTTGATCGGGCCCTCGGGGGCGTACATCACCCGCCAGAACAGACCGGTCACCGCGAGCGAGACCACCATCGGCAGGTAGATCGCGCTGCGGTACAGGCCCACCAGCGGGCCGGGCTTGTTGAGCGCGACCGCCAGGCCCAGGCCGCCGGCGACCGAGAGGCCGCCGAATCCGATCGCCCAGATCACGTTGTTCTGGAGCGCCCTGGTGAAGATCGGGTCGTCCCAGAGGTCGGCGAAGTTGCCGAGCCCCACCGGTTCGGCGGGCGTGATGCCGTCCCACCTCGTCAGCGACAACGAGAACGAGTTCGCGGCGGGCCAGAACACCCAGAAGAGCTCGACCACCAGCGGGATCAGCAGGAAGATCCACACCAGCAGCGGCACCCGCCGCAGCGCGCGCACAGCCTGCCCGGCACGGCTGGGCCGGGCAGGTGCTGCGGCGGGCGCGGTCACGAGCCCCAGACGCCCTCAGCCGCTCGCTGCCACTCGTCGAGGATCGAGGTCATCGAGTCGGGGTCGGCGAGGAACTGGGTGAGCGCGGTGTCCGCAGTGGCCTGCAGCGCGTCGGAGGAGTCGCGGTTGAAGAACTGGGTGATCTCCTCGGTGCTGTTGAGGAGCTCGACGCCCTTCTGCACCAGCGGGCTGAACTGCGAGGTGTCCACGTCGGGCGAGGTCGGCAGGTTCGCCGACTTCGACAGCTCGATGTACTCCTGCTGCTGCTCGGGCGAGGCCAGGTAGTCCAGCAGCGCGAGCGCGCCCTCGGGGTTGTCGGAGTTGGCCGCGGCGAAGTAGCCGTCGGTGGGTGCCTCCTCCGCGGTGGGGATCGCCTCGTCGATGACCGGGACCGAGAAGAAGTCGAGGTCGTCGCGCTGGTCCTCGGGCAGGTACTGGGAGACGAACGCACCGATGAGGTACATGCCGGCCTGGTCCTGCGCGAACGGCGTGGCGCCCTCCTGCGCCGAGTACGAGGCCATGTTCGGGTCGAAGTACGGGATCAGGCGCTTGTACTCCTCCATCACGGTGACGACCTCGGGGTCGTTGAAGGCGTGCTCACCGGCCAGCAGCTCACGGTGGTACTGCGCGCCGTTGATCCGCAGGTTGAGGTAGTCGAACCAGCCCGAGGACATCCACGGGGTGGAACCGATCCCGTTGGCGAGCGGGGCGACGCCCTGGCCGAGCAGGTTCTCGCAGAGCGCGTGGAACTCGTCCCAGGTGGTGGGCGGCTCCACGCCCCAGGACTCGAACGCGGACTTCTTGTAGAAGACCGACCACCAGTAGTAGCTGGTGGGCACGAAGATCTGCTTGCCCTCGGCGTCGCTCGAGAGGCTGCGCAGCGCGTCGGAGAACCCGGCGCACGCGCCGTCGCCCTCCCACAGGCTCGAGACGTCGAGCAGCAGGCCCTCGCTCGCATAGGAGCGGGCCACCGAGCCCGCGTACCAGGTGAGCACCTCGGGCGGGTCGTTGGAGCGCAGGTAGTTGGTGAGCTGGGCGCGGAACTGCTCGGTGGCCACCGAGTTCAGCGTCACGTCGGCGTCCTCGTAGGCGCCGACCACCGCCTCCAGCGCCGCCTTGGGGTCGGTGTCCTGGACCGAGGACTGCAGCACCACGGCGCCGCCGCCTGCTCCCCCGCCGTCGCCGCCGGTGTCGTCACCACCGCCGCCACCGCCTCCGGAGCCGACGCAGCTGGTGAGCAGGCCCGCAGCGCCCAGGGATGCGCCGCCGAGCAGCAGCGCCCGGCGGGTGATCGTCGTGCTGGTCATGATCGTCCTTCCTTTGCGCCGTCGTTGGCGCGGTCGGTGGGTGCCGGCAGCCCGGTGAGCCGTCGGCGGTTCAGTCCTTCGTACGGGTACGCAGGGCATGCCGCAGGTCGGCGGCATGCCGCTCAGCCAGCAGCTCGGGTCGTTCGAGCAGCTGCTGGGCGGTGTCCTTCGCGCCGGCCAGCAGCGCGAGCTGGGCGTCGAAGACCGCGACCCGTCGGTCCCGCGCCGCCACCGGATCACCGCTGAACAGCAGCAGGTCCGGCAACGAGGTGGCGAAGTAGTCGACGCTCGGCGCCGTCGCGGCGTACCGGTCCCGGAAGGACCGCAGCTCGGCGGCGAGGGCGTCGGCCGCGGCGTCGGAGCCCAGCCGGCGCAGCGCCAGCACCGACCAGAACGTCGTCTCGCTGTGCTCAGCCGTGCTCATGCCGAGGAAGTCGCCGCGCTGGCCGGCGGCGTCAGCCCAGGCCCCGTGGGCGTCCTCGGGTCGGCCGGCTGCCGCGAGCGCGTCACCGAGCTGCAGCTGCAGCGCCGCGGTGCTCGCGAGCGGGTGTCGCGCCTCGCCGAGGTTCGCCGGCGGAGCGAGCGCCGCCTGCACGTGCGCCACGCCGGCCCCGGCGTCACCGGCCGCCAGCGCGTCCGCGCCGAGCTGGGTGTGCGTGCGTTCCCAGGCTGACAGGACCTGCCCCTCGCCGCCCTCCCAGGCCTGGAACCAGCGGCCCTGGAGGATCGGCAGCGCATCGGCCGCGCGGCCCTCGCTGACGAGCAGGTGCAGGTACTCGACCGTGAGGTCGACCCGATCGGCGACCAGGTGCGGCCGTGCCTCGAGCCGGGCCAGCCGCTGCGCGGGCGACTCCCCGAGCAGAGCCGCGAGCTGGTCGCGCTCGTACAGGAGCCGGGCGTCGTCGGGTCGGTTCGCGATCGCAGCCTCGTAGTGCGCGACGGCGGCCGCCGGGTCACCGGCGTCGTTCGCGGTGAACAGTCCCAGGTTGCGCTGCACGACGGCGTCGCTCGCGTCGATCTTCGCGCTCGCCTCCCACAGCCGGGCGGCATCCGCATGCCGCCCGACGGCGTAGTGCCAGTGGCCCAGCAGCGCCCGGGCCCGGTGGTCGGCCGGTTCGGCGTCGATCGCCTCGCGGAGCGCCGTGGCGTCGGCGAGGCGCGCCGGGTAGCAGTCGGTCGGGTCGAGGGTGGCGGCGCGCGTGCGCTCGGCCCGGGCCTCGACCGCCAGCCCGGCTCGCTCGAGCGTGCGGGCGCGGTGGTAGGCGATCAGGGGTGCCGCAGCGGTCTGCCCGAGCGGGCGCTCGCGGTCCCGGGCCTCGGCGTGGTCGAGGGAGCTCAGCGCGAGGTCGGGCTCGCCCAGCTCCGCGAGCTCGATCGCGGCGTCGAGGCAGGTCTGCGCGTCGTCGCTCGGCGGCTCGCCCGCCAGCACGGCCAGCGTGGCGTCGAGCGGGTCGAGCGCGCGGGCTGCGGCCAGCCCGGCGGCGGCTTGCGCGGGGTGCCCGAGCCGGCGATGTGCGATCACCGCGAGCGCGCGCGCCTGCAGGTGCTCAGGCTCGACGCGGAGCACGTCCTCGAGCCGGTGCAGCGCATCGGCGTGACGGCCGTGGCGGGCGTCGATGCGGGCCATCCGGTAGCCGGCGGGCGCCCGCCACAGGCGCATCCACGAGGCCCGCCCGAACAAGTCGTAGGCGCCGGCATCGTCGCCGAGCGCCTCTCGGACCAGGCCGTGCAGGTACAGCCCGCGGGTGTCGCGCGGGTTGGCGTGCCGCCGGGTCAGCCGGGCGGTCGCGCGCACCAGCAGCTGGTCGGCGGACGCGGCGTCACCTGCGACGAACGCGCGGCGAGCGAGGCCGAGCAGGCTGTCGACGTGCTCGGGGTCGCGCGCCAGCGCCTCGTGCCAGTACGGCTCGGGTGAGCGGGTGGCGTGCCGGTACAGCTCGAGGTGCGTGGCGATCATCGCGAGCTCCTCGACCGCCTCGACCTCGTGCGGCAGCGGGGGCTCCTCGGCGGGTGCCGGGTCGGGTACCGGCCCGCGGGGTGCGGGCTCGGTCCAGCTGACCAGCGTGCGGCCCTCGTGCGCCACGCGCACCGTGAGCGGCCCGGCCACCGCGGGCACGGCGTGGTCGGCCTGATAGGGCTGGGCGGGATCGAGGCGAGCGGACTCCGCGACGAGGATCTCGCCGTCGGCGCTCACCTCGATGCGCACGTCCGCGAGCGGTCGGGTGACGATCACGCCCACGTGGGCGACGCCGTCGAGCCGGCGCAACGAGACCGCGGCGTCGGGGGTGGCGCGGTCGACGGGGCCGAGCGCCCGGATCGGGTACCAGCGCTGCGTGAAGACCTTCGTCTCGCCGGGGGCGAGGTAGGCGAAGTCGGGCTGGTTGTCGGTGAAGACACCGGCCATGAGCTCGATGTAGTGGGCACCGTCGTCGGAGAGGTTGGCATCCCAGGCGTGCCCGAAGGGCGCGTTGCCCCAGGTCCACTGCTTCTTGCCGACGGCGATCTGGTGATCGGCCACGTGCACGAAGCCGACGCCGGTGGCGTGGTCGTAGCCGCCGAAGAAGTCCTCGCCGGAGCCGAGCGCCATGTAGGAGGTGGGCACGGGGATGTTGCGGTACCAGTCGAGGCGGTCGCCGGCGACCTCGGTGCCGTCGGAGGCGTGCCGGATGTCGCCCGCGCGGGCGGGGTAGTCGATGCCGTAGTAGGGGCGGTCGGCTGCGGGGAACGCGGTGACCGCGCGGCGGGCGTGGTCGGCGACGTGGGTGACGTCGTGCGGGAAGAAGGACTGGTAGTCCTCGTCCACCCGCGCGGCCACGTTCGCCCACCACAGGAACGACTGGGTGAGCTCGGTGCGGTTGTACAGCCGCACGGACAGCTCGATCGCGCTGGAGTCCGGGCGCAGCCGGAAGCCGTGCATGCCCTTCATGCGAGCGAACGGGTCGTGGTCGGAGCACCAGACGACCGCTGAGCCGTCGGGCTCGGTCTCGAGGTGGTGGTCGGAGGGCAGATAGGTGGCGGGCCGGTGGTGCTGCGGCCAGTTGAGCTCGATGCCGCCTGCGACCCACGGGCCCGCGAGGCCCACGAGGGCGGGCTTGATCACCGGATTGCAGTAGACGAGGTCGACGCCGGAGGTCAGGTCGCGCGCGGCGTGCAGCCGCCCGCCGAGCTCGGGCAGCACGACGAGGCGGAGCCAGGCGTTCTCGAGGTGGACCGCGCGCCAGGTGCGCGGCGTCGGCTCGGTGGCGATCCGGTGATGGAACGGCAGCGGGTAGATGCGTCCTGAGGAGCCCTGGTAGACGCGGCGGTCGAGGTAGGAGGGGTAGTGCTCGGGAGCGAGCGGCTCGTAGGTGGGCAGCGTCATCGGCTCCTCCCAGATCGCGACCGGCAGGTCGGCGAGGTGGGCGGGCCGGGGTGGGAGCGAGAGCTCCGCCGCTGGCGTTTCCATGGCCTCCACATCGAGCATGCGCCCCACCGTACGGAGCGCGGACGCGGGTCGAGAATGCAGAGAACAACGGTCCTGCCTAGACGATTCGATGATCCGACTCCGGCTGGAAACCGCTACTGTCGCGCCCATGCGGATTCGTGAGGGCTTCCCCGGGCAGCGGTTGCGGGTGCTGCCGCCCGATGTGGTCCGCGCCGCGCTGGCCGCCGGGATGACCCGTCGGCTGCTCGTGACCGACGCCGGCCACTATCCGCATGCCCTGCATCACGGAGCCACGAGGCCGCACGGGGCCCACGGCACCATCATCATCGTGGTCTCCTCCGGCCGCGGCGCCTGCCGCACGGGTGAGCGTGTGGTCGAGGTGGGGCCGGGACAGGCGCTGGTGGTCCCGGCCCGCACACCGCACCGCTACTGGAGCGACGACAACGACCCATGGACGATCTCGTGGATGCACATCCAAGGGGCGGACGTCGTGGAGCTCGAGCGGGTCGTGACGCCGGAGGGTCACGCCGCGGTGGTGGACATGCACGAGCCGTTGCACGTGGTGGGCGAGCTGGAGCGGGCCCTGACGGCGATGGAGGTGGACGAGACGACGCCGCAGCTGCTGCGCGCCGCCGGCGCCGCATGGTCGGTGCTGGCTCAGCTCGTGGCGGACCAGGCGGCCGGGAGCCAGAACCGGACGGAACCGGTGCGCGCCGCCCAGAACTACCTGCGCGAGCACCTCGATGCACCGGTACGGGTGGGCGAGCTGGCAGCCCAGGTCGGGCTGAGCACCTCCCACTTCGCCGCGCTGTTCCGCAAGGCCACCGGTGGCGGGGTGATCGAGTACGTCAAGCGCCTGCGGATCGCACGGGCCAGCGAGCTGCTGGTGACGACCGCGATGCCGGTCGCCGAGGTCGCCCGCACGGTCGGCTACGACGACCCGTTCTACTTCTCGCGCCAGTTCCGCGGCGTCCACGACTGCAGCCCGAGCGAGTTTCGCGAGCGCGCCAACACCTGACCCACACCCCGCGTATCCCCGCCCGCCCCCGCCGAACAGGGGGTTCTCCCCGCCCGCCCCCGCCGAACAGGCGGTTCTGCGCGGTATGGGCGGTCTTTCCGGGCAGAAGGTCCTGTTCGGCAAGGTGGAGCGGGCAGAAGGACCTGTTCGGCCGGGGAGTGGCAGCCAACCACGGTTTCGTCCATGTGTTGCGGCGGAATCACCTATCCCCTTGCTGGCCGATCGGGCCATAACGTCGGATCGACCAGCATGTCGATCTGAGGAAGTGTCCCCATGACTGTCACCGACCGCACCGACGCCGTCACCGACCACTGGGAGCTCGACCTCGCGGGCACCTGGGCGTGCCGCCTGGACCCGCAGGGCGTGGGCGAGCTCGAGCAGTGGTTCCGCAGCCCGCTCGCCGCCGAGCACGCCGTCAGCCTTCCCGGCTCGATCCAGGAGCAGGGCATCGGCGACGAGATCACGCTCGACACCCCGTGGACGGGCAGCGTCGCCGACCGCTCGCTGGTCGAGGACGACCGCTACGCCCCGTACCGGGAGCCGGGCAACATCTCGATCCCGTTCTGGCTGCAGCCCCGGGTCTACTACCGGGGTGCGGCGTGGTACCAACGGGAGATCGACGTCCCGGCGGACTGGTCGGACCGTTCGGTGGTGCTCCACCTCGAGCGCGTCCACTGGGAGTCGACCGTCTGGGTGGACGAGCGGCGGGTGGGCCAGGGGCAAAGCCTCACGACACCGCACACCCACGACCTCGGTCGTCTCACCCCGGGCCGCCACCTGATCACGCTCCGGGTGGACAACCGGATGGTCGTCGACGTCGGCCCCAACGCCCACAGCGTCACCGACCACACGCAGGGGAACTGGAACGGCGTCGTCGGGAGCCTCACGCTGGCAGCGGTGCCGGCGGTCCGGATCAGCCGGGTCCGGGTCTTCCCGGACCACGCGCGGCGCCTCGTCACGGCGAAGATCGACCTGGCGGCGGGGCCCGCCGGGGCGGGCGTCGGCAGCGTGCGGGTGCACGCCCGCGGCCTCGGCGACGACGGCGCGGGCACCGACCCGGTCGTCGTCGCCTTCGACGAGGACTACGGCGAGCACCTCGACGCCCGCGGGCTGACGGCGGCCGGCGGGCACGTCGACGTCGAGGTGCCCCTCGGACCCGCCGCCCGCACCTGGGACGAGTTCTCGCCCCACCTGTACGAGCTCGAGGTCGAGATCGTCACCACCGTGGACGGTCGCGAGCACCGCGACCGCACCACCACCGTCTTCGGGCTGCGCGACATCGGCACCGACGGCCGGCACCTGCTGATCAACGGCCGCAAGAGCTTCATCCGCGGCACCCTGGAGTCGTGCGTCTTCCCGCTCACGGGATACCCGCCCACCGACGTCGCCTCCTGGCGCCGGATCATCGATGTCTGCCGCGAGCACGGGCTCAACCTGCTGCGCTTCCACTCCTGGTGCCCGCCGGAGGCGGCCTTCCGCGCCGCGGACGAGGCCGGCTTCTACTTCCAGATCGAGGGGCCGGTGTGGGCCAACCAGGGCGCCGGGCTGGGCGAGGCCCGGCCGGTCGACGACTTCGTGCACACCGAGACCGGCAGGATCCTCGACACCTTCGGCAACCACCCCTCGTTCATCATGATGGCGCACGGCAACGAGCCGGGCGGGCGTGACGCCGAGTTCCTCACCGCGTGGCTGCAGCGCTGGCGCGCGTACGACGGGCGCCGGCTCTACACCTCGGGCGCCGGCTGGCCGGTGCTCGAGGTGAACGACTTCGACAACGACTTCGAGCCGCGCGCGCACCGCTGGGGCGAGGGCCTGTCCTCGCGCCTCAACGGCACCGCCCCCGAGACCTGCACCGACTACGCAGACCGGGTGGTCCGGTCGGACCGGCCCGTGATCAGCCACGAGATCGGCCAGTGGTGCGTGTACCCCGACTTCGGCGAGGTCGACAGCTACACGGGGCTGATGCAGCCCCGCAACTTCGGCATCTTCGCGGACTTCCTGGCGCAGAACGGGATGGCGGACCAGGCCGAGGACTTTCTGCGCGCCTCCGGGCGGCTGCAGGTGCTCTGCTACAAGGAGGAGATCGAGTCCGCGCTGCGGACCGAGGGCTTCGGCGGGTTCCACCTGCTGGGGCTCAGCGACTTCCCCGGCCAGGGGACCGCGCTCGTGGGGGTGGTCGACCCGTTCTGGCGGTCGAAGGCCTACTGCTCACCCGCGGAGTTCGCTCGCTTCTGCGGGCCGACCGTGCCGCTGGCGCGGCTGCCGCGCCGGGTCCTGGCAGCGACCGGCGGCATCGAGCTCGAGGCCCAGGTCGCGCACTTCGGCGCCGAGCCCATCCGCGCCGACATCGCATGGTCGCTCAGGGACCCCTCGGGTGCCGAGGTCAGCAGCGGTGTCCTCGTGACCGACGCCGCCATCGAGATCGGCAACCACAACCGCTGGGGCACCACGACGCTGCCGGTGCCGGCAGGCGAAGGCGAAGACACCGCCCCCGCCCAGTACTCGCTCGCGCTCGCGGTGCAGACCCCCGAGGGGCAGCGCTTCGAGAACGACTGGGACATCTGGGTGATGCCCGAGGAGACCGACCCGAGCACCGCCGTCGAGCACTCGATCCACGTCACCGACGACCCACGTGAGGCGATCGAGCGAGCCGAGGCCGGTGCCGACGTGCTGCTCCAGGTCCGGCCTGCGGACATCGGCAACGATGTCGCCCTCGGCTTCACCACGGTGTTCTGGAACACGGCGTGGACGCACGGGCAGGCGCCGCACACGCTCGGGCTGCTGCATGACCCGGGTCACCCGGTCTTCGCCGGCTTCCCGACCGACGGCACCACGAACTGGCAGTGGTGGGAGCTCGTGCAGGGGGCGAAGGCGATGCTGACCGACGGCCTGCCCGAGGGCCTGCGGCCGCTGGTGCAGCCGATCGATACCTGGTTCGAGGCGCGCCCGTTGGGCGCTCTCCTCGAGGCCCGGCTCGGCAACGGCCGGATCGTGGTCTCCTCGCTCAACCTCGAGCCCGGGGCCGAGCGGCCCGCGGCGAGCCAGTTCCGCCGGTCCCTGCTCAGCTACATGAGCAGTGCCGCGTTCGCGCCGGAGCACACCCTGGAGTCGTCCCAGGTACTGAGCCTGCTCCGCTGACGCGGCAGCAGGAAGCGCTCAGATCCCGCCGGCGCGCAGCGACCCGGCCAGCGGGCACGCCCACACGTCGATGTTCCCGCGGCCCACGCGGTTGATGTACCGCGCGACCTCCACGTACGACCGGCCGAGCGACGTCTCGTGATAGTTGATCCCGAGCTTCTCGCAGTGCTCCCGGACCATGGGGGCGACCTTGCGGAGGTTGGGGCGCGACATCGAGGGGAACAGGTGGTGCTCGATCTGGTAGTTGAGGCCACCCAGCAGGGTGTCGACGAACCGGCCACCGCTGATGTTTCGGCTCATGAGCACCTGGCGGCGGAGGAAGTCGATGCGGACCTCCTTGGGCACCATCGGCATCCCGATGTGGTTGGGGGCGAAGGACATCCCCAGGTAGAACCCGAACACCAGCACCTCGACGGCGATGAACGCGAGGGCGATCGGCCAGGACATCACGAGGAATGCGAAGCCGATCAGCGTCGCCTGGCGGATGACGATGAACGCGATCTCGGTCCAGCGGCGGTCCACGGGCTCGCGGCTCAGCAGCCGCTGGAACCCGGCCACGTGCAGCTGCAGCCCGGCCAGGGTCATGATCGGGAAGAACCACACGCCCTGGTAGCTGGAGAGCCAGCGCTGGAACGCCGTCGGGCGGTCGCGGGCGTCTTCCGGCGTGTAGGCGACGGTGCCACGGCGCACGTCGGGGTCGCGGCCGGCCTGGTTCGGCGTGGCGTGGTGCTTGCTGTGCTTGACCTGCCACCAACCGAGGCCCATGCCGACGAACAGGTTGATCACGACGAGCGCGGTCCACTCGTTCAGCTTTCCGGAGGCGAAGATCTGACGGTGCGCGGCGTCGTGGCCGAGGAAGGCGATCTGCGTCATCAGCACCGCGAGCAGGAAGGCCATGCCCAGCTGCCACCAGCTGTCGCCGATCAGGATCGAGCCCACTGTCAGGCCGGCCAGCATGAGCGGGTAGGCGACCATCCGCGAGATGTACCAGGCGTGCGAGCGAGCCATCAGCCCCTCGGCCTTGACCCGCTTCGTCAGATCGGTGAAGTCGCTGAGGTGCCGCGTGTTCCGCTCCTTGCGCACGCGCGGCGCCGGTGCCGGCGCCGGTGCCGCGCTCGTGCGCTCTTCCGGCGCTTCCAAGACCATCGTCATAAAACCATGGTCGTCTGCCGATGGCGCCCTGTCGTCACCCGCACGGTTCGACCTCGAGTAGTACGCGAGAGTGATGCGGACCCTCAGGAGCCGACGGTGATCAGTCCGCTCTCGTAGGCAGCCACGACGATCTGAGTCCGGTCCCGCAGCCCGAGCTTCATCAGCACGCGGCTGACGTGCGTCTTCACCGTCTGCTCGGCGAGCACCAGCTCGGCCGCGATCTCGGCGTTCGACAGCCCCCGCGCCACCAGCTTCGCGACCGCCAGCTCACGGTCCGTCAGGTCGCTGAAGCGGGCGGCGTCCGCATGCGCGCGCGCCGGCTGCGACACGAATTCCGATATGACCGAGCGCGTGATCGAGGGGCTGAGCAGCGCGTCCCCGCCGGCCACCACGCGAACCGCGTGGATGAGGTCCGCGGCGGGCGCGTCCTTGAGGAGGAAGCCGCTCGCACCCGCCCGCAGGGCCTCGAACACGTAGGAGTCGAGATCGAACGTGGTGAGGATGATGATGCGCGGCTCGAGGTCGGGCAGCGCCGCGATCCGCCTGGTCGCCTCGATGCCGTCGACCTCGGGCATGCGGATGTCCATCAGCACCACGTCGGGTCTGGTGCGGATGACGAGATCCACGGCCTCGGCGCCGTCGGAGGCGTCCCCCACCACGGTGATGCCCTCCTGGGCGTTGAGCAGCGCACCGAACCCGGCTCGCACCATCGCCTGGTCGTCGACGATCGCTACCCGGGTCTCGTCCACGTGCGTTCCGTTCTGATGGAGGTCTCGGAGCGAGGATCTCACCTTTCGACCCCTGGACCGAACTCAGCCCTCGCTGCCCGACGGCGGAGCCAGGCTCTCGTCGTCGGGCTCGGGCTGGGGGGTCCTTCCCTCTTCCGCCTGCCGGCACGGCAGCACCGCATGCACGAGGAAGCCGCCGTCTGGGGTGGGCTCGGCGGTCAGGGTGCCCCGCACGAACCCGGCGCGTTCGTGCATGCCGCGCAGACCGAAGCCGTGGCCCTCGGTCACGCGTATCGGTGCGGTCGGCGCCGAGTTCACGACCTCCACGATCACGTGCTGCAGGGTGATCGTGATGCTGACCTCGATGTCGCTCCCGGGCGCGTGTCGCAGGGCGTTGCTCAGCGCCTCCTGCACGATCCGGTAGGCGCTGAGCGAGGTGGCCTCGGAGACGTGCGGGTCGTCGAGCTCGCCAGCGACGTGCAGCCGCACCGACTCCGCGCCTCGGCGCGTGCTCTCGATGAGGGTGGGGAGAAAGCTCAACGTCGGTTGCGGCGCGAGCAGGTTCTCGCTGTCCTCCTGCCTCAGCACGGCCAGCAGACCGCGCATCTCGACCAGTGCGCTGCGCGCGGAGTCGGTGATGTCGTCGAGCTCGGCGATCACCTCGGCGGGGACGTCCTCGATCCGGTACTGCAGCGTGGAGGCCTGGATGGAGATGACGGACAACCCGTGCGCCACCACGTCGTGGAGCTCCCGGGCGATCCGGTTGCGCTCCTCCATCAGCAGCCGCCGCTCCTGGGCGGTGGCCGCGATCTCCTGCTGCTCGAGCAGCTCGGCGCGGCTCTGCTGCCACTGGTGGATGAGGATCCCGAAGATCACCACGAGCGCGCAGACCGAGAACGCGGTGATCACGTTGGTCGCGAACCGGCCCCAGCCACCGTTGTGCCACGGCAGCCCGACCAGCGTGCCCGCCAGCACCGGGAGCACCGCCCCCGCGACCGGCAGCAGCCACTTCTCCCGCACAGCCAGGATGAACACCATCAGAGCGCACGTCACGATCGTGATCACCGGCATCGGCCAGGGCAGCTCGCCGTGCCCCACCGCTGTGAGGAGAGTGGTGGCCGCCACCGCCACCGTGGCCGCCACGACCGCGAACCACGGTCTGCCCAACGCCCACACGAGCGTTGCGGCGTGCAGCACGGCGACCACGATCGCGATCGCGACCACCGCGTCGTACAGCGACGGCATGGTCGAGGCGTTGATGATCAGCACGGCGATCATCGAGAGCCACACGAGCACACGGATCCAGCTCTGCGACAGCAACCGGACGCCGATGCGGTGCAGCAGCCGGTCGATGCGCTCGAGCACGTTCGCGGGGAACGCCGCCCGTTCCGGTGCGCTCACCGCCATCCGCCCACGCGCTCTCATGGTCGTACCGTCTCGCACATCGGGCGTGCTCGTCACCTTGGCGGCCCCACCATCGGCGCACCGGCAACCCCGACCTCGGCGCTCGCGACTCCTCGAGGGGCACCTCGACGCCGGCGCCACGCACGCCGAGGTGCCCCTGCGTCACGGCACGGGAACGGCCGCGAGCACCCGCCGCAGCGTCGTCCTCAGGGTGGTGCGGCCGGTGAGTCGCTGCGCGCTGCGGTACTGCAGCAGCCCACGCCGATCGGCGTCGTACAGGCCCGCGAGCTCGTGGGCGAGCTGATCGGGCAGCCCGGCCTCGACCATCGAGCCGACCCACCCCTCGCGGGGGATCGTGACCACCGGCACCGAGCGCCCGAGCAGCTCGGCGAGCAGGTTCGCGACGTCCTGCTCGCTGTGGTGCGGTCCCTCGAGGTCGATCACCTCGTTGCTCGACGGCGGGGCGAGCAGCCGCTCGGCTGCGATCTCACCGATGTCGTGGGTGGCGATCATCGGCGCCGGCTCGGCCGCGGTGTCGCCGAAGACCGGGTAGATCCCGGCACCGAGGACGGCGTCCAGCACGGTCTCGACCTTCTCCTGGAAGTGGCAGGCGCGCAGCGCGGTGACCACCGCGCCGGAGTCGCGGAGCTGGTTCTCGAGGTGGTGCAGCCAGCGGATCGGCCCGGTGCCCTCGGCGAGATCGGCACCCAGCGACGAGAGCGCGACGACGTGCGGGGCACCGCTGGCCGCGACCGCAGCGGCGATCGACTCGGCCATGCGGCGGTGCTCGGCGTCCGACGCGCTGGGGAGGGTGGGCAGCAGGACGAAGACGCCGTCGCTGCCGCGGAACGCATCGGCCAGCGCCAGCGGTTCGAGCAGGTCGGCGACCGCGGTGTCCGCCCCGCGCGCCGCCCAGGGCTTGCCCTTCTCGGCCGACCTCACGACGGCCCGCACGGGCGCGCCTCGCTCGAGCAGCCTCGAGGCGGTCGCTCCCCCGACGTGACCGGTGACTCCAGTGATCGTGTACATCGTTCGTCCTCTCGTTCATCAGCGTTCGTGTGCTCCAGTACAGGCGCTCCCGATGAGCCGATCCATGTCTGAACGGTGCGATCTCATGTCTGTGCGTCTACGCTTCCGGGGTGGACCCGCTCGCCGATCTCCTCGACGGCGTCCGCGCGCGCACCGCGGCGTTCTGCCAGGCGGTGCTGGACCCGCCATGGGGGCTGCGTATCGCCGACGGCGCGGCGCTCGCGTTCGCGACCGTGCTCCAGGGCGAGGCATGGGTGGTCCCGGACGACGGCGAGCCGGTCCACATGGACCGCGGCGACGTGGCGATCGTCAAGGGGCCCGCGCCGTACACGGTGGCGCATGAACCAGGCGCGGTCCCCGACCTCGTGGTGCACGCCGACAACAGGCTGACCACCACGGACGGAGCCGACGTCACGGACATGCTCAGGCTCGGCCCGCGCACGGCCGGGCGGAGCATGGACGGCTCCGCGATCGTTGCCAGCGGGACGTATCAGGTCACCAGCGAGGTGACGGGCAAGCTCCTGGACGCGCTGCCGACCGTGCTGCTCGTGCCGGCAGCCGAGGCACAGGGTCCGGTGATGGAGCTGCTGGCCGCGGAGGTCGGGCGCGACGGCCCCGGTCAGCAGGTGGTGCTGGATCGACTGCTCGACATCGCGCTGGTCGCCACGCTGCGGGCGTGGTTCGAACGCTCCGAGGCACGGACCCCGGGGTGGTACGGCGCGCACAGCGACCCCGTGGCCGGCCCCGCCCTCCGGCTGCTGCACGACGACCCCGCCCACCCCTGGACCGTCGCGACGCTGGCAGCCAAGGTCGGCTGCTCGCGGGCCGCCCTCGCGAGGCGATTCGCCGGCTCGGTCGGCGAACCCCCGATGAGCTACCTCACCGGCTGGCGGATCGCGCTGGCCGCCGACCTCCTGCGCAGCTCCGACCGGACCCTGGAGTCGATCGCCCACCAGGTCGGCTACGCCAACGCCTTCGCGCTCAGCGTCGCCTTCAAACGGGTCCGCGGGCTCTCGCCCACGCACTTCCGCACCCGGGCGCTCGACTAGGGAACGCGAACTGTCCGGCTCGGTCGCTTCGGGGTGCATCGAGGCCACGAGGTGGACCGAGATCGCCCCGACATCGTCACCCGACGCTCCTGGCCACAGGCGACCTCTCGGCACCGGACTAAACGGGCGTGTAGGATCCTATACATGCGTGTAGGCCGGGCTGATCTCAACACGCGCAGTCGCGTGCGCGAGGCTGCGATCGCGGTCTTCGGTCAGCAGGGCCTCGATGCACCGCTGCGTGCCGTGGCCGCCGAGGCGGGGCTGACCGCGGGCCGCATCGTGCAGCTGTTCGGGTCGAAAGACGGGCTGCGCCGCGCCTGCGATGACCACGTGTTCGGGGTGATCCGCACGGCCAAGCGGGACACGATGGTGAGCAGCGCGGGTGCCACGATGATCAGCCGGTTCGCCATGCTGGACGAGTTCGTGCCCTACCTGGCCTACGTCGCTCGCAGCGTGCAGGCCGGGGGCGAGCACGCGCGGGAGTTCATCGACCACATGGTCGAGGACGCCCTGGATTACATGGCTGACGCGGTCGCCGCCGGAACGGTGCTGCCGAGCCGAGACGAGCGCGCCCGGGTCCGCTACCTCACCGAGATCTCCCTCGGCCACCTCGCGCTGCGGCTCTCGCTCGACGCGCCTCAGGACGCCGAGGAGCTCGCCTCGTGCCTGCGCACGCACCTCGACGCCATGGCGCTGCCGGCGCTGGAGCTCTACACGCAAGGCTTCCTGAGCGATCGCAGGATGCTCGATTCCTACCTGCTGTACGTGGGCGACCCGCCGGGTCAGGAGCAGGCCGCCTCGGCCTGATCCGGATCCGACCACTCCCCACTCTCGAAGGAATCACATGTCCGCACCTGTGCGGCGCACTGACGTGCCCGCCATCGATATTCATGACCTCCGCAAGTCCTACGGCTCGGTCACCGCGCTCGACGGCCTCGACCTCCAGGTCGGCGCAGGCGAGGTGCACGGCTTCCTCGGCCCCAACGGCGCCGGGAAGTCCACGACGATCCGGATCCTGCTCGGGCTGCTGCGCTCCGACGGCGGGACCGTGCGCCTGCTGGGCGCCGACCCCTGGGCCGATGCGGTCGAGCTGCACCGCCGGCTCGCCTACGTACCGGGCGACGTCGAGCTCTGGCCGAATCTCTCCGGAGGGGAGGCCATCGACCTGCTCAGCCGGCTGCGCGGCGGCAGCGACTCCGCCCGCCGGGACGAGCTGTGCGAGCGCTTCGACCTGGACCCGACGAAGAAGGGCCGGACCTACTCCAAGGGCAATCGGCAGAAGGTGGCTCTCGTGGCCGCCCTGGCTAGCGACGTCGACGTGCTGCTGCTCGACGAGCCGACAGCCGGCCTCGACCCGCTCATGGAGGCAGCGTTCCAGGCCTGCATCCGCGAGGCCAAGGACGCCGGCCGCACCGTGCTGCTCTCCAGCCACATCCTCGCGCAGGTCGAGGTGCTCGCCGACCGCATCTCGATCATCCGCCAGGGGCGGATCGTGGAGAGCGGGTCGCTCACCGAGCTGCGCCACCTGACGCGCACGTCGATCACGATTCTCACCGATCGCCCGACCGATCGACTCGGCGGGCTCGCGGGCGTGCACAACGTGCAGGTCGATGGCGCTCAGGTCACTTTCGAGGTCGACGGCGCTCACGTTCGCGAGGTCGTCAAGGCGCTGGCCGAGCTCGACGTCCAGGGCCTGACCGCCCACCCGCCGACCCTCGAGCAGCTGCTGCTGCGGCACTACGGCGACGAGCTCGCCCACAGCGCGCAGGGGGCGCGATGACCGCCGCCGTCGCCACGCCCACCCGGCGGACCAGCGCGGGTACGGGCCCGCTGACCGGCACGGGCACGTTGCTGCGGTTCATGCTCCGCCGCGACCGCGTCCGCTTCCCGGCGTGGACGCTGGGCCTCGCGGCGTTCATGTCCTACTTCGTGACCGCGCTGCCACAGATCTACGCCACCCCGGCGGATATCCGGGCGGTGGCACCACTGCTGCAGGGCCCGATGGGTGCTCTCTTCGGCGGACCCGGGTACGGCATGGACGACCCGCGCCTGGAGCACCTGCTCGCCGGCCTCTACGGGGTGTACGTGCTGCTCGGAGCCGGGCTGATGAGCCTGCTCACCGTGGTGCGGCACACCCGCACGGAGGAGCACGCCGGCCGATCCGAGCTCGTTCGCTCCAACGTGGTCGGTCGGCACGCCCAGCTGACCGCCGCTCTGGTGATGACCGCAGCCATGAACGTCGTCGTGGTCGTGCTGGTCGGCGCCTTGATGACCGGGCAGGGTTTCGCGACCACCGGCTCGTGGCTGTTCGCCGTCAGCGCCGGCGCTATGGGCATGTCCTTCGCCGGCGTCGCGGCGACCACGGTCCAGCTCTCGGAGTACCCCCGAGCCGCCGCCGGCGCGGCGGGGGGTGCGCTCGGTGGGGCGTTCGCGCTGCGGGCGCTCGGCGACATGACCTCCGAGCACGGCAACGCCCTGTCCTGGTTGTCTCCGATCGGCTGGGCTCAGCAGACCGCTCCCTACGTCCTGGACCGGTGGTGGCCGCTCGGGATCTCCGTCGCGTTCGCCGTCGCGACGGCGACACTTGGTTACGCGCTGTCGTCTCGCCGTGATCTCGCGGCGGGGCTGGTGCCGCCACGCCCCGGGCCCGCTCGAGCGGCGCCGTGGCTGCGCAGCCCGCTCGCGCTCGCGTGGCGGTTGCACCGCGCCCAGATCGTGGGCTGGGCGCTGGCGCTCGTCGTCGCAGGCGGTGCGTACGGGGCCTTCACCGGTCCGGCACTGGACGTCTTCGAGGACGCCCCCGAGGAGCTGCTGGTGGTCATGGGCGGCACCGAGGACATCGGCAACGGCTTCCTCACGGTCCTGGCCCTCACCTTCGGGATCACCGTGGCCGTGTACGCGGTGCTGGCCGCGCAGACGATCCGCACCGAGGAGACCAGCGGGCGTGCCGAGCCGGTGCTCGGCACCGCCGTCAGCCGGGCGGGGTGGCTCGGCAGCCACCTGCTCGTGACGGCGATCGGCAGCCTGGTGCTGCTGCTCGCCTCCGGACTGGCCACCGGCGTCGGAGCCGCGATCAGCGTCGGCGAGGCCGGGCTGGTCGCCGACATGGTCCTGGCCACGGTCAGCTTCGCGCCTGCCGTGTGGGTGGTGCTGGCGCTGGCGGCGCTGCTGTACGGCGCGGCGCCACGGGCGCTCGCCGCCGTGTGGGCGCTCGTCGTGTACGGGATGATCGTGGGCTTCTTCGCGCCGCTCCTCGATCTGCCTGACGCCGCACTGTGGCCGTCACCGTTCGAGCACGTCGGCGGGTACCCGCTCGAACCGGTCTCGGTCGTCGGCCTCGTCGTGCTGACGCTGGTCGCTGCGGGCCTTGCAGCCGCCGGGATCACCGCGTTCAGGCGCCGCGACGTCCTCGGCACGGGGTAGGCACCACTGGGCTCGCGCGTGTCCACCTGGCTCCTCGATCCGACCTAGACTGGTCGAGGAGAGCCGGGAAGCCTGGTCGGCAGCACCCTTCGGCGACCCCGCCGAGCGGGTACGCCAGCCAGGGAGTCCCCGATGCCTGATCACGTCCGCTCCGACCTGCCCGCGCGTCTCGCACGCTGGGCCTCACGGGAGACCACCGCCGGTGCGTTGCTGCTCGCGGCCGCGGCGATCGCGCTGCTGTGGTCGAACTCGCCGTGGCGCGGCGGCTACGCCGCTCTCTCCGAGATCACCGTGGGGCCCGCGGCGTGGCATCTGGACCTGTCCCTGTCGGGATGGGCTGCCGACGGTCTGCTGGCGATCTTCTTCTTCGTGGTCGGCGTCGAGCTGAAGCAGGAGTTCGTCACGGGCAGCCTGCGCCGCCCCAAGGAGGCGGCCGTGCCGGTGCTCGCGGCCGTGGGCGGCATGGCGCTCCCGGCCGGGATCTTCGTCGCCGTGGTGCTGCTGCTCGGCGACCCGAGCGCACTGGGCGGCTGGGCGATCCCGACGGCGACCGACATCGCCTTCGCCCTCGGGGTGCTGGCGATCTTCGGGCGCGGACTCCCGGTCGCGTTGCGTGTCTTCTTGCTGACACTGGCGGTGGTAGACGATCTGCTCGCCATCACCGTGATCGCGGTCTTCTACACCGATTCCATCTCGTGGGGACCGTTGCTGGCGGCGCTCGCCGTGATCGGTGCTTTCGCCCTGGTGGCGCGTGCCCGCTGGGCTCGCTGGTGGCTGCTGCTTCCGCTGGCACTGATCGCGTGGGCGCTCATGCACGCCTCCGGGGTGCACGCGACCATCGCCGGGGTGCTGCTCGGCATGTGTGTCGCCGCCCGGCCGCTGCACGGCGAGGACACCTCCCGGGCGCTGCAGTACGAGCACACCGTCCGGCCGATCTCGTCGGTGATCGCGCTGCCGGTCTTCGCCCTGTTCTCGGCCGGCGTCAACCTCGTGGACGGCGAGGGCATCGCCGCGCTCCTGTCCGAGCCCGTGCTGCCCGCGATCGCGATCGCCTTGGTGCTGGGCAAGATCGTCGGGGTGCTGGGGGTCACTGCGGCGGTCACGAAGCTCACGCCGCTGCGCTTGGCGGACGCCCTGGGGATCCGCGATCTGCTCCCGGTGGCGCTCCTCACCGGAATCGGGTTCACGGTCTCGCTGCTGATCGCCGAGCTCTCGTTCCCTGACTCGGGGCACACCGATGCAGCGACGCTGGGCGTGCTGGCGGGCACCGCCGTGGCGGCGACGCTGGCGGCCGTGAGCCTGCGTTGGGACGCGCACAAGGTGCGCAAGGCCGACATGAACGAGGACGGCCTGCCCGACGCGGACGACCGGACGATCGGCACCGACGGCGAATGGCCGGAGACGAGCGATGACCGTTGACCACACCCCCGTGCTCACCCTGGCGGGCGTGCTGCAGCGGTACCGCAACGGCGCGGGTGTGGGTCCGATCGATCTCTCGGTCCAGCCCGGGCAGGTGCACGCGATCGTCGGGCTGAACGGGGCCGGCAAGTCCACCCTCATGCGGCTGGTCCTGCGGATGATCGACGCTCAGGCAGGTCAGGTCCGGGTGCTCGGGACGCCCGTGCAGGACGCGGGGCCGGCCGAGTGGGCGAGGGTGGGCCACGCCGTCGAGGGTGCGGAGAGCTACCCCGAGCTCACCGTGGCGCAGAACCTGCTCATCGCGGGTCGGCTGCACGGCCTGGCGCCGCACCGCGCGCGTATGGCCGCTCGCGAGCTGATGGCGGAGATGGACATCACCGACCTGGCCCGCCGACGCGTGCGCGCGCTGTCATCGGGCAACCGCCAACGGACCCGGATCGCTGCCGCACTGCTGCACGACCCGGAGCTCGTCGTGCTCGACGAGCCGACAGCCTTTCTCGACCCGGCCGGGGTGCTGCTGCTGCGCCGAGCGATCCGCGAGCGCGCGGCGCGCGGGGTGGGGTTCCTGGTCTCCAGCCACCATCTCGACGAGATCGCTCGCACGGGCGACACCATCACGGTGCTCAACCAGGGCCGAGTGATCGGTTCGATCGATCCCGAAGGTGCAGACATCGAGCGAGCGTTCTTCGCCCTCGTGCACGCCGACACCACCCGAGCGTCATGACTCCCGCACTGTGGGTCGAGGCCGTGAAGGCCATGCGTGGCACCGCCACGTGGGTCATCACCGCCGCCGTGGCGATCGGACCTGCGTCCATCAGCGTCGCGTTGCTCCTCGCGGCCCGGAACGAGAGCGCCGTGGCCGCGGCGCAGCTGGAGCCGTTCACACGTGGGGACCCCTGGGCCGACCTCGCGACCCTGATGGGCGTGATCGGCGCGGCGGGCGGGCTGCTCGCCTTCGGCACCTACCTGGGCTGGTCGTTCGGCCGCGAGTTCACCGACCGCACCATCGGGTCCATGTTCGCGATCCCGACCTCGCTCAGGCAGATCGCGACGGCGAAGCTGGCCGTGTACGCAGCGGTGGTGTCGGTGACGACCGCGATCTGCGTCGCGGCCTACCTGGTCGCCGGGCTGGCCATGCACTACCCCAGCGCCGACTGGGCGGCCGCGCTCAAGCTCGCCGCCGTGCTGGCGCTCACGGGTCTGCTCGCCACCCCGTGCGCGTGGGCAGCGACTGCCAGCAAGGGCGTGCTGGGCGCCGTCGGGCTCGCCGTCGCACTCCTGGCCCTCTCGCAGATCGCCATCTTCACGGTCGGAGCATGGTTCCCGTTCGCCGTCGCTGGCGCCTGGGCCGGTCTGGCTGGCACGGGTCCCCTCACCCCGAACGCCGCCCAGGTGCTGCTCGCGGTGGTGACCGGGGCGGGCTTCGCTGTCCTCACCGTCCACCGCTGGGGACAGCTACGCCTCCGTTGACGGCAAGGGTGGCCGGGAACACCAGGTCGTCGTAGGTCCCGCCACGTCGGGTCATCAGCACGTCGGCGAGCCAAGGCGTAGTGTCACCCCCCGTGAGTAGCCGTCGGCGACCGTCGTTGGTCCGCTCGCGTACCCGGATCCTGCAGCGCCCGGGTCAGGTGCTGGTGGCCGGCTTCGCCGCCGCGATCGCCATCGGCACGCTGCTGCTGATGCTGCCGATCGCGGTCGTCGACGCCCCGCCGGCCGGGGCCTTGCCGGCCCCGCTCAACGCCGCCGGCGGTGCACCGGCGGTGGTGGCACTGTTCACGGCCACCTCAGCCGTGTGCGTCACCGGCCTGGTCGTCGTCGACACCCCGACGTACTGGAGCGCGTTCGGCGAGGTCGTCATCCTCGTGCTGATCCAGTTCGGGGGCCTCGGCATCATGACCTTCGCGTCCCTGCTGTCGATCCTGCTGGCGCGGCGCCTCGGACTGCGGTCGCGGCTCGTCGCGAGCGCGTCCGTGCGCACGCTCGGCGTCGCCGACATGAAGAGCGTGCTGCTCGGGGTCGCCAAGGTGAGCTTCGGGGTGGAGGCGGCCGTCGCGCTCATCCTGACCGCCCGGCGCATCGTCGGCGACGACGCCGGCATGGGCGAGGCCGCCTGGTTCGGGGTCTTCCACGCCGTGTCAGCCTTCAACAACGCCGGCTTCGCGCTGTTCTCGGACAGCCTGATGGGCTTCGTGAGCGACCCGTGGGTGTGCGTGCCGATCATGACCGCGATCGTCATCGGCGGACTCGGCTTCCCCGTGCTGTTCGAGCTCCGGCGGCAGGTCCGGTTCCCGCGGCGTTGGTCGATGCACACCAAGCTGGTCGTGATCGGGACCGTGGTGCTTCTCGTCGTCGGCACCGTGACGATCACCGCGCAGGAGTGGACCAATCCCGACACGCTCGGCCCGCTCTCGGTGGGCCAGAAGCTGCTCGCCGGCGGGTTCGCCGCGGTCTCGGCACGGACTGCGGGCTTCAACACGCTCGACATCGCCGCGATGCACACGCAGACGTGGTTCACGCACGACGTGCTGATGTTCATCGGGGGTGGGCCCGCGGGAACCGCAGGAGGACTCAAGATCACGACGTTCGCCGTCCTGCTCTTCATCATCGTCACCGAGGTGCGCGGCGGCACCGCCGTCAACATCCTCGGCCGCAGGATCGGGCGGTCGGTGCACCGGGAGGCGACCACGGTGGCGCTGCTCGCCGTGGCCGCAGTGCTGGCCTGCACGTGGCTCCTGCTCGTGGGGACCCCGTTCAGCCTGGACCAGATCCTGTTCGAGTCGATCTCCGCGTTCGCGACGGTCGGCCTGTCCACCGGCATCACCCACCTGCTGCCGCCCACCGCGCAGCTGCTGCTCGTCGTCATGATGTTCATCGGACGACTCGGGCCGTTGGCGCTGGCCTCCGCGCTGGCGCTGCGCGCCCGAGCTGCGATGATCGAGCTCCCGAAGGAGAGGCCTCTCATTGGCTAGCATCCCCCGCCCCAAGCATGGATCGATCGCACTCAGCGACGGCGACTCGGTCGTCGTCGTCGGGCTCGGGAGGTTCGGCAGCGCACTCGCGAACGAGCTCGCCCAGGCCGGCGTCGAGGTGCTGGGGATCGACACCGACCCCGAGATCGTGCAGACGATGAGCGAGACCCTCACGCAGGTGGTGCGTGCCGACGCGACCAAGCGCGAGGTGCTGGAACAGCTCTCGGTGCCCGACTTCACGCACGCCGTCGTGGCCATCGGCTCCGACATCGAGGCCTCGATCCTGGTGACGTCGTGGCTGCTGCGCTTCGAGATCGAGCACCTCTGGGCGAAGGCCATCAGCGAGGCTCACGGCCAGATCCTCACGCAGCTCGGTGTGCGCAACGTGGTGTATCCCGAGGCGGACATGGGTCGCCGGGTCGCGCACCTGCTGCGCGGCTCGATCGCCGACTACCAGGACCTGGGCGGCGGGTTCGCCGCCGTGACGGCGAAGGCTCCGCCGTCGGTGGTCGGCCGGCCGCTGGAGGAGGTCGGGATGCGCAAGAAGCACGACCTCAACATCGCGGCCGTGCTCCGCGCGGACGGCACCTGGGCGCACGCGACCGGACAGACCATCCTCAACTGGGACGACACGGTCATCGTCATCGGTCCCTCCGAGCTCGCGGAGCGCTTCATCGACATGGCGTGACGTCGGAGCGCCGCCCGCGCCGGATGGGCGTGCGATCGGGGACGACCCCGGCGGGATGTCGCGGGACGTTGGTCACTTGTGCCTGCCCGCCTGCGGAGGAGAGTGGGAGCAACCGAAGGAATCCAGGTGACCGCCTCCCGCACGCCCCTGCTCATAGAGCCACCGGGCTACCGACACCACATGACGCTCGACCTCAAGGAGGACCGGCGCGCCGCGGGGCGGGTGCAGGTCATCTTCGCGTCGATCGCCGCTGGCTTCGTCGCCGCGGCCGTCCTGCTCGATCTGCCGCTGGAGAGCGGGTGGAGCACCGTGACGATTCTCGCCGTCACGCTCGTCGCATGCGTGACGTACATGTGGCTGCACGAGGCGACGCACGGCCTGCTCATCACCGCGCTCTCGGGCGCACGCTCCCACTACGCGGTGCGGCTGCCCTACCTGACCACCGGCAACCAGGCGTTCGTCAGCCGCCGCGCCTTCGTGGTCGCCGCGCTAGGACCGCTCGCCCTCTGGGGCATGGTACTCCTCGCAGCGTTCACGGTGGCGCCCAGCGACGCATTCCTCACCCTGTACGTCCTCAGTGCCCTGAACGTGGCCGGCTCCGCCGGAGATCTCTACCAGGCCGCGCAGGTGAGGCGGCTACCGGGGACCGCGCTGATCAGGGATGACGGCAGCACCACCACGGTGCTGGTACCCATGCACGAGAGGAGCACACCGACCATGGATGTCACCATCGTCTACGAGTCCGCCTGGGGGAACACCAAGGCCGTCGCTGAAGCGGTCGCCGCAGGCGCGGCGACGCGTGCCGGCGTCGATGTCACGGTCCTCGACGTCGACGCGGCACCCCAGGCCGACACCCTGGACACGCAGCTGCTCGTCGTCGGCGCCCCGACGCACGCATTCGGGCTGAGCCGGCCGCAGACGCGCGAGGACGCCGCCCGGCGCGGCGGTCACGCCAGCGACTCAGGGTTGCGGGAGTGGATCGAGGCGGCGGCTGAGATCCAGTCGCCGGTGGCGGCCTTCGACACCCACGTACGCCACCCGAACCTGCCAGGCGCCGCCAGCAAGAAGGCCGCCAAGTTGCTCCGCAGACACGGCGCCACGCTCCTCGTCGAGCCCGAGAGCTTCTACGTCGAGGGTACGAGGGCCCGTTGCTCCCCGATGAGCTCGACCGTGCACGGTCGTGGGGCGCCGACCTCGCCGACCGGCTGCCGAAGGAGACATCGCAGGTGCACTGACCTCAGCTTCTACCTCTCCTGCCGAAGCCGTGGGCCCACGCCCTCGGGGATCTCGCCGTGGAGGTGCGGAGCGTAGACCAGCTTCACGGTGCGCCCGTCGAGCACGGTGCACTCGACGAGGTCGAGATCGAGCTCCGCGCCGCCGTGGAGCAGCGGCGCCTGCCCGGCGCGTCCTGTCACGGCCGGGAACATCATGATCTCGAGCCGGTCGACGAGGCCTGCGGCGAGCAGGGCGCGGTTCAGCGAGATGCTGCCGTGGGCTCGCATCGGGACGTCGGTCGTGCGCTTGAGCCGGTCGATCGCGGCGACGGCGTCCTCGTTGAGGACGGTGGTGTTCTGCCACCCGGGGTTCTCCGGGTCGAGCGTGCTGGAGAACACGAGCTTCGGCAGCTCGTTGAGCCGGTCGTAGTACGGCTCGTCGTACATCGTGACGAACTGGGAGAACTCGCGGAACGTCGTCGCGCCGAAGACCAGCACCTGGTCCTGCTGGAAGGTGTGGACTCGGTCCTCGACGATCTCCGGGCCCTCCTTGCCCCAGTAGCCCGGCCACCCCTCGGCCGAGCCGTAGCCGTCCACGCTGCTGAAGAAGTCGACCGTCAGGGTCGTGCTCATGGTGATCCCGCCTCTCGTGCTCGCACCCTCTGCTGGGCGCGGCTTCACACCTTCCACGAACGCGGCCGGCTCGATACGACACCGCGGCCGAGATAATTCCTGGGAGCCTCGAGGGAACGTCGGTGGCGTACCTGTCCAGCACGATGCCGGTCCATGGGCTGGCTAGGGTGGCGGTCATGGCAGCCTTGCGAGTCCTCTTCATCGGTGGCAATGGCACGATCAGCGCGGCGTCGAGCCGCCTGGCGATCGAACGGGGGCACGACCTCACGCTCCTGAACCGGGGCATCTCGGCGTCCTCCGACAGCCCGGACGCCCGGCCTCCGATCGAGGGCGCCCGGTCGCTGATCGGCGATGCCGGGGACCCGGACTCCATCCGCGCCGCCGTCGCTGGCCACGAGTGGGACGTCGTGGTGAACTTCCGGTCGTTCTCGCCCGAGCAGGCGGCAGCCGATGTCGAGATCTTCGACGGCGCGGTCGGCCAGTACGTCTACATCTCCTCGGCGTCGGCGTACGCCAAGCCGGTGGAGCACCTGCCGATCACCGAGTCCACGCCGCTGAAGAACCCGTTCTGGCAGTACTCGCGCAACAAGATCGCCAGCGAAGAGGTGCTGGTGCGGGCGTGGCGCGAGCGCGACTTCCCGGTGACGATCGTGCGGCCCAGCCACACCTACGACGAGCGCAGCATCCCGATCCCGGGAGGCTGGACGGCGATCGACCGGATGCGTCGCGGCGTCCCCGTGCCGGTGATCGGTGACGGCACCTCGCTGTGGACGCTGACCCACGCGCGCGACTTCGCCGTCGCGTTCGTCGGCCTCCTCGGCGACCGCCGCGCGGTGGGAGACAGCTTCCACATCACCTCCGACGAGGTGCTCACCTGGGCTCAGATCACCCGGATCCTGGCCCGCGCCGCCGGCGCCGGCGAGCCGGAGCTCATCCCGGTGACGGGGCGGGCCATCGGCGCAGAGCTGCCGGGCGAGCTCGACGGGCTGGTCGGGGACAAGGTGCACTCGGTGGTCTTCGACAACAGCAAGGTCAAGGCGCTGGTGCCCGAGTACACCGCCGGCACCCGGTACTGGCAGGGCGCCGCCGAGGTCCTTGCCTGGTACGACGCCGACGAGCGCCGCCGCGTGGTCGATCCCGACGTCGACACCGCGCTGGACCGACTCGTGAGCCGCTTCGGTTCCTAGCGGTGGGGGCGTCTCAGTCCTCGGGGACGTTCGGCCAGCCGTCATCCCACTGCAGCTCGCAGATCTGCATGCGGATCTGCAGCGGATCCCACTCGTAGTAGTGGTTGACCATGTAGTAGCGCCCGCGGTCCTCGAGGATGTCCTGGCCGCCGGCCCCACCGTCGGGCTCGAGCACGGCGGTTCCGCCGCCGTCGAGCAGCGGCACGCCGTCGCGATCGAGGTACGGGCCGGTGAGGTCGCGGGAGCGGCCGACCTGGACGTGGTAGCTGTCGCTGACGATGAAGCCGCGTGAGGTGAACAGGTAGTAGTGGCCCTGGCGGTAGATGATGGTGGGCGCCTCCAGCGACGGGGCTCCGGTCACCTCCGCCAGCTGCACCGGCTCACCGGAGACCGACGTCATGTCCTCCAGCTCGACGAGGTGGATGCCCTCCCACCACGATCCGAAGGCGAGGTACCAGGTGCCCCGATCCTTGAACACGTACGGGTCGATCGCGTTGTAGGGGTCGCCGGGCTGCGACATGAGCACCGGCCCGTGGTCCTGCCAGCTGCCGAGGTCGCCGGGCGTCGTCGTCGACATCGCACCGATCGCCGAGTTCTGCGTCCCGAGCTGGGAGACCCCGTAGTACAGCCAGAACGTGTCGCCGACGCGGACGACGTCCGGCGCCCAGAGGTGGTTGGGCCCGTACGCGAGCGTCCACTCAGGCACCGGCAACGCGCCCAACGACTCCCAGGGTCCCTCGAGGGAACCTGTAGAACGTCGCAGGAAGATGCCGCCGGGGTCGTCAGCGGTCTGCTGGACCCCTGTCGAGGCGACGTAGTAGGTCTGCTCGGAGGGGTCCGTGAAGATGGCGGGGTCGTGCACAGGGTCGTCCACCGGCGTCGTGGAGCCGGTGTCGCCCGTCAGGTCCAGACATCCCGACGGCGGTGGCCCCTGCCCGGTGGCGGTGGCACTCGTGACGATCATGCTGGCGAGGAGAGAGATCACCAGCAGGAGCGCTCGGCTCACCGTCCAGCGGTGCACCTGCTTCGCCGTCGACATCCTGACCCCTTCGTCCGCAGATCGGGGGTCCGTCCGGATCGGTCAGCCCCTTCGCTGTGCGTCGCCCACCCATCCTGAATCGGTCCATAGGAGGTGTCAAGAGCAGTGGATGAGTCGCTCTGGGACATTCGGTGGGATCACGGGTCGCGCAGGCCTAGCGGCCGCCCTGCCTAAGCTCGGCACGCTGCTTGTGCTCGCTCAGGCCCTGCCGGACGCTCCGGCTGAGCTCGGCAAGCTGCTGCTTCTCGGCCTCGTCGAAGTCTTGGTCGGCGACGGTCTCGTCGAGTCGTCGGATGTGGTCGAGGACGGGCCCGCGCTGATCGTCGTGGACGTGCCAGGTGAGGTCGGCCAGGAGCTGGTAGAGCCGTCCGAGCACCTGGGGATCGGACTTGCCGTAGGCGCGGGGCTGCGCGATGGCGAGCTCAAGAAGCTCTGGGAACCCAGGGCGGTGGAGGAGTACCCGCGGGTCGCCGTCGGGGTCGTCGACAACCAGCGGCCCAAGGTGGTAGGCCGTCAGCTTGGCCAGCAGGGACGCGGTTTGTCCGAGACCGTGGATGGCGGTGGTGGGGTCGTTGATGCCGGGCGAGAGTGCTCTGTTGACGATGTCGGTGATCTGTCGCAGGCCGTACGCGACGTCTTGGGCGGCTGTACGTTCCGGGCCGAGGTGGACCGCAGCCGTCACGCGGTCGCGGAGCCGATCGATGTCCTCCGGATCCAGCGGTCTGTTGTCTCGAGGCCAGATGTGGCCGAGCGGGGTGCCCTGGACGACGAAGCTGCCGGGGTCGCGATCGATGGACACGATGGTGTCGGTATCGGTGGCGGTCTTGACCAGCTTCTCCTGGTCGAGGCTGGTCAAGAATCCGGACCCGGACGCCAGCAGCACGGTGGCGGTGGTCGGCTGCTCGGGCACCGGTCGCGCCGCGTCGGGGTCATGGCGGCGGATCAAGTTGGTCTTCATGGTTCCGACGGCATCGTCGTGGACCTGCAGCAGCATCGTCTCGACCCGGATCTGTCGGGCGAGATGGGCCAGGAAAAGGACCAGGGAGACCACGCTGGTGAGCGCGAGCAAGAACGCCATCGTCACGGCGAGGCGGGGAACGAACGCGGTACCGCCCTCCTCGGCGGAGCGAACCGATCTGAGCACGGTCAGCGAGAAGGTGAAGGTGGCCAGGAAGATGGAGAGGGTGGCCTGGACGAAGAGGTCCTGGGTGAAGGTGCGTAGCAGTCGCGGGGAGAACTGACTGCTCGCCAGCTGCAGCGTCACCACGGTCAGGGAGAAGGTCAGCGAGGTGACCGTGATCAGTGAGCTCGCCACCGCGCTCAGGACCGTTCGCGCGGCTCCCGGGTCGCCGTTGAAGATGAGGGCGTCGAGCGCCGCCGGCAGCTGGTCGTCGGCGGTCACGTCCAGCAACGGCACCAGGATGCCCAGGGCGACAGCCAGGGCGACGCCGAGGATGGGCAGGGGCCAGAGCTGGCTGCGGACGGCGTCCTGCACCGTCTGGACGGCGCGGCGGGCGGGGGACGTCACGACGTCTCAGCTCTGGTGGGTCCGGGCGGCGATCTCGTCGGCGAACTCGATCTCGGAGTCGTCCTGAGGTTCGTAGCCGATGACCCGACGCGCGTTGGCGATCGACCAGAAGGTGCGGGCGTTGCCCGAGACGCCGTAGAAGATCTGGAACGGGACCCCGTGCTCGTCGTCGATCGAGGACGCCTCGATCGAGCGGACGTAGAGCTGCTGAAGGTCGCGCTCGGAGACCCAGCCGGTGATGTCGCGCAGGTAGTCCACGGTCGGACGATCGGCGAAGTCCTCCGCACGGATCGGGCGGGGGCAGACGATTCGCACGTGGACGTTCTCCACCACCGGACCGGCGCCGCCGCTGGCGTAGAGGAACCCGAGCGACTCGTAGGCGGCCTTGGCCCAGCCGTACAACGTGTCGGGCCGCGGGTAGTCGTAGGGGTCGACCCGGTCGATCCGGCCGGCCTTCCATGGCTGCTCGTACCACTTGGAGGCCTGGTTGGTGCTGGTGACCACGACCCGCCCCACCCCGGCCTGCTGGGCAGCCTCGAACACGCGGGCCGTCATGTCGAGATTGCGTCGCTCGGCGGCGTAGCTCGGAGCGCCTTCCGGAGGTGCGTACCCGGCGTGCACGATCACGTCGACGCCCTCGCACAGCCGGCGTAGCACGGCGTCGTCCTCGGCCAGCAGGTCGACCAGCTGCACTCCCTCGACCGGCCGCCCGTCCCGGTCGGTGTCGCGGACGTCGATCATCGTCAGGTCATATCGCTCGCGCAGCACCGGCAGCAGCTGGCCGGCGATGTAGCCGGTGGCGCCGGTCAGGAGGACACGTGTGCGGCTCATCGGCCCAGTGTGGCAGCCGCAGTTGGTGACACCCTATTGATGGTCGTCCTGGCGTGTGTTTCACTTGCCGCACGAAGGGGAGTAATCCTCGCATCACATCGTCAGTACGGTGCCGTGGCGGCACCCGGTGTGGTGGGCGACAACGCTGATGAGACCTTCACGAGGCCGTGGAGGTTCGTGATGTCTGTCCCGTTGTGGGTGTGGTTCGCCGTGCTCGCGGTGATCCTGCTGATGCTCGCCGTCGACCTCTTCGCGCATCGCAGGGCGCACGTGATCGGTGTGCGTGAAGCGGCTGCGTGGTCGGCGGTATGGGTGGTGCTGGGGGTCGGGTTCGGTGTGCTCGTGTGGAGGGTCTGGGGAGCCGAGTACGGCCAGCAGTACTTCGCCGGTTACCTCATCGAGAAATCCCTCGCCGTCGACAACGTGTTCGTGTGGGCGATCATCTTCGCCGCCTTCGCCGTGCCTCGCGAGCTGCAGCACCGGGTGCTGTTCCTCGGAGTCCTCGGCGCCCTGGTCTTCCGTGGCCTGTTCATCGCCGCTGGCGCCGCCCTGATCGAGAACTTCTCGTGGATCCTGTACGTGTTCGCCGCGTTCCTCATCCTCACCGGCATCCGCATGTTCGTCTCCCGCAACGAGCACGTCCACCCGGAACGCTCACGGGTCCTGTCGCTGTTCCGCCGGCTGGTTCCGATGACCAACGCCTACCACGGCCAGCGTCTCCTCATCCGGAAGGCCGGCGTCGTGGTGGCCACCCCGCTGCTGGCGGTGCTGGTCCTGGTCGAGGTCACCGACATCATCTTCGCGGTCGACTCGATCCCGGCGATCTTCGCCGTCACCAGCGAGCCGTTCCTGGTCTTCACGGCCAACGCGTTCGCGATCCTGGGGCTGCGGGCGATGTACTTCCTGCTCGCCGACCTCATGCACCGCTTCGTCTATCTGAAGATCGGACTCGCGGCGGTCCTCGTGTGGGTCGGTATCAAGATGATGCTCCTGGAGATCTACTACATCCCGACCCCGGTGAGCCTGGCCGTCGTCGCGACCATCATCGCCGTCTCGATCATCGCGAGCCTGGTCGCCACGCAGGGACAAGGGCGCCGCGACATCAGCACCGACGTAGCAGGCTCCTTCCGCAGCGCCACGCCGGCGGAGATCGCCGAGGTGGGGCCGCTGTGGCGACGGCGCGCCCGTGCGGGGTCTCCACGCTGAGGCGTGGCTGCGCGCACCGCTCAGCACTCGCTCGGCCGCGTCGGAGAGTCCGCGCGGCGCCTGTCGGCGACGAAGGTCCCGTCCGCGTCGCGTGCCTGGATAAAGTGCGTGCAACGACGGTGATGACGCCGGCGGAGGTCACCGTCGAGGCTGAGGGCTCGGCTCAGGGGGAAAGGTCGTGCGGGGATGAGACGCAACCGAGCGGGCGCTGTCAGGTCGCGGTCGGGCAAGGACCGGCCTACCGCCCCGGCCCGGTGGCTCCGCCTGAGTGCGGTGCTGGTCGCGCTCGGCATCAGCGGCGTCGGCTCCCTCGCCATGATCCCGGCAGCGTCCGCGAGCCCCGATGACGGACTCTCGGAGACCACCCACACTCGGTATGAGCTCGACGGCGACGGGCCCGTCGAGGTCACCGTGACGGCCACGCTGGTGAACAACAAGCCCGACAGCGGCGGCTACTACTACTTCTGGGACTCCTACGGCGTCCCGGTGCCGGCGGGTGCCGATGACGTCGTCGCCTCCAGCCGGGGGGCCACCCTGCCGGTGTCGCTCGAGTCGACGGAGGATCCGGCGACCTCGATCGCCCTCGTGAGCTTCAGCGCTCTCATGTACGGCCAGGAGCGGGAGGTCGTCTGGTCCTACACGATCCCCGGCGATGCGATCCGGTCGGAAAGCTACACCCGCGTGGGTCCTGGCTACGCGACGTTCGCTGTCGTCGCCGCCGGCGACAGGGGTCAGGTCACGATCGAGATCGTCACCCCGACGGCAATGACGTTCGACTCCACCTGGGACGGCTTCACGTCGTCCGACGACGGCGCGTTCCGCACGCACCGCTCGACGGAGAGCCAGGACGAGTACGGGACATCGGCCTACGTCTCGGTCCGCGACCCAGAACGTGCCGACACGAGCGACGTGACCGTGGGCGAGATGACCCTGACGCTGAGCAGCTTTCCGGGCGACGTCGAGTGGAGCGACTTCGTCGCCGAGCAGGTGACGACCGGGCTGCCGATGCTCGAGGAGACCATCGGCCAACCCTGGCCGGGCGGGGTCGAGGTCATCCGCGAGGACGTCTCGCCCGGGATCCTCGGCTACGCATGGTTCGACCCCGGCCGAGGTGAGATCGTCGTTCCCGAGGACCTCGACGCGGCCGTGCTGATGCACGAGCTCAGCCACGCGTGGCTGAACCATTCCACCTTCGAGGGTCGCTGGCTGTATGAGGGCCTGAGCGAGTTCGTCGGGCAACGCGTGGCTGCCGAGACCTCTGGCGCTCAGACGTCCCTCAAGGCCCCGGATCGCGACGAACCCGACGCCCTCGCGCTGACGGCGTGGGACGAGGTCGACATCAGCAACGGCGACCACGAGGTCGACACCTATGGTTACGCCGCCTCTTACACGGCGATGTTCGCGCTGATGGGTGAGCTCGACGACGAGGCGCTGGCCGATGTGATCGGCGCCGCCTACGCGGGTGAGAGCGCCTACTCCGGGCCCGATGGCGACGACGTCGAGAGCCGACGCACGGACTGGCGGCGCTTCTTGGACTTGGTGGAGGCCCGTGCCGGCGTCTCCGGCGCCGACGTGTACCGCACCTGGGTGGTCGATCCCGATCAGCAGGCTCTGCTCGACGCGCGGGAGCCAGCACGCGAGTCGTACGTCGCGATCGACGAGGCCGACGGCGACTGGCTTCCGCCGCTAGGCCTGCGGACGGCGATGACCGAGTGGACCTTCGAGGAAGCGACGTCGATCAGCACCGCACTGGGATCGGTGGGCGCGACGCTCTCTCCCGACGCCCTCGCGAGCAGCGCCGGCGCCGTGCAGATCGCAGCCGAACAGGCTGGCCTTCCGGAGCCGGCCAGTGTGCGACAGAGCTACGAGGAGGTCGACTCCGCGAACGACTACGTCACGCTGGAGACGCTCCTGCCGCAGGCCGTCGAGGTGGTGGGCAACGTCGGCCTGGCGTCGGAGGCAGCAGCGGACGACGGCAATCTGTTGGGCGAGCTGGGCCAGCTGCTGCTGTCCGTGGATGCGTCAGCGGCCGACTCGCGAGCATCCCTCGCCGACGGGGATCTCGACGAGGCCGATGCTGCAGCCGTGACGGCGATCGACCGCGCCGCGATCGCGCCCTGGCTTGGCGGTGCCGTGATGGTCATCATCCTCGCCGCCATCACAGGAGCGGTGTTGCTGATCGTGCGAGCCCGACGGCGGCCGGCGCCTGCCGGCGCCAGCGGTGCGTGGGTCGCGCCGCCGGTCGGTTTCTCGGCTCCCAGCTCGATGATCCAGCACCCTGGACCCGCGACATCCCCGGAGCCGACGACCGCTGGCACATCACCGCCGGGCTGGCCAGCGCAGCCGGGAACCGCACCGCCACCTTGGACGACGGACGGCGCAGCTTGGCCACCAGCGGGCTACACGCCACCGCATGCGTGGCCGAGCGGCGCTGACGTATCGACGGCAGCGCCCGAGGACAACTCCTGAGGACGTCGCGGCAGCGCAAGTTCACCGCCCCTGCGTCGCATCGTCGCAGTCCGACCTGCTGAGGTACTACTGCGCTCGCAGACGGACCGCCATGTAGGGCCGACCAGGCAGGTCTACCCGAAACGTGCCCCGTTGCGGCTCTGGCAGGGTCTCCACGGTCATCCCCCAGGTGTCGATGACATCGACAAGGTAGGCCACCGCCGGGTCGAGCGAGAACGTCCGGAACCGAGGGCGGTTGAACCCGTAGTAGCTGAGGTAGTACTGGCCCTCGATCCCGGCGCGCGGCGCGTCCCAGTCGCCCGGGACCGGCTCGAGCGGCCCTGGGGCATCCTCCAGGACCTGCCGCAGGAAGGCGAACCTGTCGGGGCTGGTGCCTTTCAGCTCGCCGCCCTTGGACCACCAGAGGACCTCGTTCTCGGCGAGGTAGGTCTCGCCGTGGCCGACGTACCCTCCGCGCACGGTCCCTTCCCAGGTGCGGCGGATCAGCTCCTCGCCGGTGAGGTTGCCCCATCCCTGATCGATGTCGCCCTCGTAGCCGCACTCGTCGACGACGACCGGCTTGCTCCAGCGTTCCCGCCACTCGGTCACCATCTCGGCGGTCTTGTACAGGTCGATGCGCTGGATGCTGACGTGTGTGACCCACGGACGGTCGTGGTCGTAGGTCTCCAGGCAGTTGTGGATCGACATCAGGTGCCCGGTGGGGTCGTCGCGCTGCAGGATGGCAGCGAATCGCTCCCAGTCGTCAGGGGACTTCGCCTTCATGAGGTCGAACTCGTTGGCGAGGGACCACCACACGTGCGGGAAGGCGGACAGCCGCGCGGCCGCATAGCTGAGGTAGGCGTCGTCGACGTCGGCGTCCATCGAGGCCATGCCCCAGCGGTCGTAAGGGTGGAACAGGATGAGATCGGCCTGCACGCCGATCTCATCCAGCTGGTCGAGCCGGCGCTCGAGCTGCTGCCAGTAGCTGACGTCGAACCTGCCGAAGTCGATGGTGCCGTGCTCGTCCCGCTCGAACGGCAGCCGGTCCGGCTCGTTGTGGTTGAACTGGTAGTGCTTGGGGAACAGGCACATCCGGATCTTGGTGAAGGGGGCCGACCGCAGGGACTCGAGTGTGTCGCGCTGCAAAGCGTCGGGCTGGTGCGTCCACGCGTAGGCGGTGGTCCCGATCGGGTGGTGGGTGGTGCCGTCGGCGTGCCGGAAGTGAAACCCGCCGTCCGTGCGGACCGGGCCATGATCGGTGGCCGCCGCCGGGCCTACCTCGAACGCTCCCTTGTGACCGTCGAGCGCGGCCACAGAGCTGAAGGTGCGGAACGCGTAGCGTCCGGCGGACTCGGGCAGGTAGCGCACCCGGAACACGCCGCCGCCGTCGTAGAAGCCCGGCACCCGCACGAGCCCGTGCGGTCCCTCGATCTCGGCGTGCAGCGTCACGCGGAACGGCTCGCGGACCGCCACCCCGCCCAGGGTGATCTCGGCACGCCGGTAGGCGGTCGCACCCTGAGGGAGCGTGCACACCGCGGTCGGGGGATGCTGTGGGGTGGTAGTCAACCGGATCAGCCTTTCACAGCGCCGGCGAAGGCGCCTTGGACGAAGTAGCGCTGGAACATCAGGTAGACGACCAGCACGGGGATGACGGACATCAACGTGAAGGCGTTGATCGGACCGTACGACGTGGTGAACTGCGACTGGAACCCCTGCACGGCCAACGGGATCGTCCATGACTCCTGCCGCTGCAGGAGCACCAGCGCGATACCGAACTCGTTCCAGGTCGCCACGAAGTCGAGGATGAACAGGGCGGCGAGAGCGGGCTTGGACAGCGGCAGGATGATCTGGAAGAACAGCCGCCGGTTCGGTGCGCCGTCAAGCATGGCCGACTCATCGAGCTCGGCCGGGATCTGCCGATTTCGACGCCCTGGGTCGCGGTGCGTTCGCTGCCCTCATGAGTACGGTAGCGACCGGCCAGGAGAGTCCGCCGTGGGTCGTCGCCCCCGAGGTCGTGCCACGACGGTCGACAGCATCCGCTTGACGCCTCGGCCATCCAGACCGCTTGGATGCCGCCGACCCACCGATTCGCGGCACAGGAGTCTCCCCGGTCGCAGCCCGCCAGTGAGATACCAAGCGGGCGGAGGGGCCACGACACCACACGCGCTCCTGCAGTGACCGCACATGGTGATCGACGTTTCGTCTGCGGTCAGTTCGAGATATGCCTGCCAGCATCCGCGCTGCTTTCGCTCGCGCGCTCAGGACCGCAGGGTACGTGCCGTGGTGTCGTCGGCGGGGTAGAACGACTCGATACGCAGTTCGTCGATGGTGACGTCGAGTGCCGACTCGACGGCTGCGGATACGCTGAAGAAGCGCAGGTTCTCGCCCGCGAGATCGAGCTCGAGCGCGATGACGACATCCGTGACCGCCGGTCGTCCGACGTCATCGCCAGGGTAGGCCGCGGCCTCCTCAGCCAGGCAAAGTAGGCGGGGGTCGCCGGTGCGTTCGGCGCGAGCGCGGACCTGACCGATCAGGTGGGTCCGCCATTGGCCGAGGTTGCGGATCTGGGGCGCGAGCCCCTCCGGGTGCAGCGACACCCGTACGGCGTTGACCGGAGGCTCGAGCAGGTGGGGTGCGCACCCTTCGAGCAGCACATCGGTCGCGGCGTTGCGGTCCACGATGTCCCACCAGCGGTCGAGCACCAGCGCTGGGTACGGCGAATGGGCGTCGAGAATCTGACGCAAGGCCGAGCTCACGGAACGGAGCTCCGGTGCGTTCATCGCGTGCTCTGGATGCGCTGCCGCGAACCCGGCGGTCAGGAGCAACTGGTTGCGCTCGCGCAGCGGTATGTCGAGGTGCGTCGAGAGCCGATCGATCATTTCTCGGGTCGGCTTCGACCTGCCGGTCTCGACGAAGCTGAGGTGGCGGGTCGAGACGTTCGCGCGTGCTGAGAGCTCGAGCTGGCTCAGCCGTCTCCGCTCGCGCCAGCCGCGCAACAGTGCCCCGACGTCGCCAGCGTGGATCACGGTCATGACTCGCGACCCTAGCCAACAGCCTTGTTGTGACCCATGACCTCCGAGGTAATCGACGCGACTACCCCTCCGTGTCCAACATTGCACATCCGCGGCGGCTCCGCTGCGGCCGATACCGAAAGGCCTCGATATGACCACCATCGCCGAGACGTACCTGCAGACCTGGAACGCCGCCGACGCGACCACCCGGGCCGGTCTCCTCACCGAGCATTGGACGGAAGCCGCCACGTACACGGACCCTATGGCCGACGTCGCGGGGCGCGACCAGATCTCGGCCACGATCGACGCCGTGCGAGAGCAGTTCCCGGGGTTCGTGTTCACGCTCGTGGGCGAACCCGACGCACATCACGGCCTCACCCGTTTTCACTGGGGCCTTGGCCCCGCGGGGGCCGAGCCGCTTGTGATCGGATTCGACGTCGTCATCAGCGATGAGCAGGGTCGAATCCAACAGGTTCTCGGATTCCTCGACAAGGTGCCCGCCTAGATCATCGCCGCACACGCGGAACGCTGAGACGGTTCCGCGTGTGCGGCCCAGCGTGGAAACGCATGTGGCGCGAGTCGGATGCAGAGCTCGCGCCGGAGCCGGCACACCTCGCAGCGAGCACTCGACGATCGAGTGCCTAGGAGATCGAAGGCGGCAGTGGGAATGACGTTGAGACGGAAGTACTGGCGCTTCTGGACGGCGACCGTAGCGGTCAATCTCGGCGACGGGATCCGTGTGGCGGCGTTCCCGTTGGTGGCGGCATCTCTCACGGACGATGCGTTGCTGGTCGCCGCTGTGGCGGCTGCAGCAGCGCTTCCGTGGCTAGTCACCGGACTGGTCGCCGGAGCATGGGCGGACCGCTACAACGCGCGCCGTCTGCTTGTGGGGGCCGACGCACTCAGGGTCGCTGTGCTCGGCGCGCTGGTCGTCGCGTTCACCTTCGACGTGGCCAGTATCGGGATACTCGCTGTCAGCGCCTTCTTCCTGGGAGTGGGGGAAACGGTGAGGGATATCACCGCTCAGAGCGTCGTCCCGCGTCTGGTGCCGACCACTCTCTTGGAGCGTGCGAACGGCCGGTTGGTGGCGGGCGAGGTGGTCGCGAATGAGTTCGTCGGCCCTTTGATCGGTGGGGTGCTGTTCGCCGCGGGTGCAATGCTGCCGTTTCTCGCCAACAGCGCCGCGTCGGTGTTCGCGATCCTGCTGGTTCTCGGTCTGCCGATCCTCAGCGTGCGAGCTGCACCTTCACCCTCGGCAGCGAGCGCCGGCGCAGGAGTCGTCAGGGGTCTGCGTTGGCTGGTCAGGCACCACACCCTGCGTGCGCTCGTCCTGGTCGGGGCTCTGGTGGCTCTGGCGGACAGCGCCTGGTTCGCGATCTTCGTCATCTACGCCAAGGACCGTCTTGGGCTTGGACCCACCGGATTCGGCGCGCTGCTCGCGGTCGGCGCGGCAGGCGGACTGCTCGGATCGCTCCTCGCTGAGCAACTCATCCGACGGTTCCGATACCGCATCGTGATCGTCGGGGCGATCGCTGCCGCCGCAGTTACCCCGGCGCTCTTTCTCGTTGCATCGTCGAGGTGGGTCGCTGCGGCCGTCGTGCTGGTCACCAGCGCCGGGTTCGGAACCTTCAACGTCGCGACTGTGTCGCTCCGCCACCGGTTGACACCGGACGATCTCCTCGGCCGCGTGATCGCCGCATCGCGGATGGTCATCCTCGGAGCCGGTGCCATCGGCGCGCTGGCCGGCGGAGCGGCAGGGTCCGTCTTAGGGCTGGAAGCACCGTTCGCCCTGGCTGCATCGATCGGCCTCCTCGGCCTCGTCCTCTGGGGCTGTGCTTCCCACCGGCCTCTCCCTCCGGAACTCACCTGAGCAGGCAGCAGACGACCGCCGCCCGAATGGGCATGCGTTGTCCTGGCCGCCGGACTACCCCCACTCGAGACAAGGCCAGCAGCAGGCCTGGTCAGCGACTGGATCGCCCTGGGTCTGATGGAGGCTCTGGTGCGTCCTGGGTTCCACGGGCGACTCGCCCGCTGACCACACCGAGTCCTGAGCCGTGACACCGTATCAACGATGTCGCGACTCAGAACAACTGCGGAGACGGTGGTGTGCTGGTTCAGGACATCCCGGACACATGTCTCAAGACATCCCGGACAGATGTCTCAGGTGATCGCGGACGGGGCGCCACCGTCTGGGCATGTCGAAAGCACGTCTGGTCATCACTGCCGTGACGGTTCAGGGACGCAGCGTCGCGCAGGTCGCGCGTGATTACGGCGTCTCGCGGTCCTGGATCTATGAGCTGCTGGCGCGCTACCGCGCTGAGGGCGATGCTGCTTTCGAGGCCCGCTCACGCCGTCCGCATAGCAGCCCGACCGCGACCACACCCGCCCGGGTCGAGCTGGTGGTCACAATCCGGGCCCGGCTGACCGGGCAGGGCCTGGACGCCGGAGCAGACTCGATCCGCTGGCACCTGCACCACACCCACGGCATCGAGATCTCCCGGGCCAGCGTGCACCGCATCCTGGTCCGGCAAGGGCTCGTGACCCCGGAACCGAAGAAGCGCCCGAAATCCTCCTAGATCCGCTTCGCCGCCGAGCTGCCGAACCAGTGCTGGCAGGCCGACTTCACCCACTACCGCCTCACCGACGGCACCGACGCCGAGATCTTGTGCTTCATCGATGACTGCACCCGCTACGCGATCAGCCTGAGCGCCCACCCCCGGGTGGTCCACCCCGATCGTGATCACCACCTTCCAGAGAGCCTGTGACCTGCACGGACGCCCCGCCTCGACGTTGACCGACAACGGCATGGTCTTCACCACCCGGTTCAGTGGCCACCCCGGCCGCAACGGCTTCGAAGCCCTCCTCGCGACCTGGCACATCCGTCAGATCAACGGCCGCGGCGGCCACCCCCAGACCCAAGGCAAAGTGGAACGCTTCCAACAAACCCTCAAGAACTGGCTCCGCGCCCAGCCCGACCAACCCCAGACCATCGAGCAGCTGCAGGCCCTGCTGGACAGGTTCGCCCAGATCTACAACCACGAACGCGGACACCGCTCGCTGCCCCATCAGGCCGTGCCCGCAGCTCTCTACGACACCCTTCCCAAAGCCGCCCCCGAGGCCACCACCCCCGCCACGACACACGAACGCGTCCGCGAGGACATCGTCGATACCGGCGGCACCGTGACCCTGCGCGTCAACGGCCGCCTGCACCACATCGGCATCGGCCGAACCCACAAGGGAACCCGCGTCCTGCTCCTGGCCCAAGACCTCCACGTCCGCGTCATCAACGCGAGCACCGGCGAGATCCTGCGCGAACTCACCATCAACCCCGACCGCGACTACCAGCCACAACCCCCCAAATGACGAACGCCCGAACCCACGATCCGTGGGTTCGGGCGTCCGGGATGTCTTGCGACATCACAACTGCGGAGACGGTGGGAGTCTCGGCCGTGTCACTCTGACCTGGCCTTTTGCGCGTCAACAAACTTACGTGTCAGCCTCGTGGCAAGTCTCCACTCCGAAGCACCGAGACCCCGCGCAGCAGTGATCACTTCTGCCACCACGTAGCCAGTTCCATGCGCGGTCTGCCGCATCGGCGTCCCAGGGTGACCGGCGTGAAGCCCATCGGCCCTTGGGCGCGGATCCCTTTCTTGGTCGAATGCATCGAATCCTCGGGGGACCGACGACTCTGACTCTGCGTCGCCATGCTCTGCGCTCCGCGCAAGTGGAGGTGGTCCAGACCCGGCAGGGACAGCCTCCCGTGCCACGCGCTGGAGAGCGCGCAACTGTGCGCGAGGCGGCGGCTGCCGGATACTGGCGTGGTGACACTTCTGGACGACATCGTTCGAGGCGCGAGCGGGAGCGCTCCACTCGCCGTCCTTCTCCGGCAGATGAAGGTGCTCGCCGCAAGGACGGAAGCGGCACCACTCGCCGAGTGGGTGGAGCACGAACTAAACGGCTACGGCGACGGTGTGGAGCTGCCGCCCTACCGAGGACCGCACCGCGCTCCGGTGTACGGGCACTACATGGGCATCATGGGCGCGGAAATAAGGAACGTCATCATTGAGCCCTTTAACCTCCCGGAGGAGTATCGCGACGGTCCGCTCTTCAATCGATGGTTCCGGGAGCCGATCGCCAATATCGAGGCTTGGGCTGTTCGCGACACGCCTGCGAGTTTTGGTTGGCCCGACGGTGGAATGCAGCTGTACGGCATGCTCATCCAGTCCGGCGAGGCAACGACCGGCCTCCGTGAGGACTTCGCGCTTGCGCAGGTAAAGGTCGTGGTCGACCAGAGCGTCACAGCGCGAGTGTGCGAGGTGGTTCGAAACAGGGTGCTCGACCTGGCGCTCGCCATCGAAAAGGTCGCCCCAGGTGCTGGCGAGTCGAGCGCGCCAGTGGAACAGAAGGCGGACGCGGTCATCGCGATCAACAACTACTTCTATGGACAAGGGAATGTGGCCGTCGCGGGCAAGAACGCCACGCAGACTGTCGGTGCAGTTGCGCCAAGCCGTGACGATACCGCGGGATTAATCAGGTACCTCGCGGCAGCCGGGTTGGCTGTCGAGGATCAGCGCGCCCTAGCGGCCGCAATCGCGCAAGACGAGTGCGATGCAAGCGCGGCCGGGCGATGGCCGCGCGTTCGTTCCTGGCTCGCTGAGACCGGAACTGCAGTGGGTGCCAACGCGCTCGGCAGTGCGATAGCCACGGCGGCCACGGGATTTCTCGGGCTATGAAACACGCCGCAGACATCTCTGGCTCACCACGTCCCGCCCGAGGAGCAACCGAATGACTACTCCGTCGACGCGGGACGACACCCGGTGAGACCAGGGTCGGGAGCGATCTCCCGTAAAGAGCCCCCTGACCCCGACAGCGGCCAGCCGCTCATACCTGCACGGTCAGGTTGCAGGGCGTGAAGATATGCCGAGGTTCTGGGCCCTCATCACGCAGGGAGAATCGGCAATCCGTCGAACGGGCTCTTCGGACATTCGGTGGGGATCCGGGTTAGGACCTCCAGCGACGAGGATCATGCGGAGGCGATGGTTGTCGCGGTTGCGGAAGGCGCGTGCGAGTCGTCGGTGGGGCTCGATGATGCCGTTCATGGCTTCGGTGCCGCCGTTAGATGATCGGCCGGTGCTGAAGTGTGCCAGGAACGCCTCCATCGACGTAGCGACTTGCCCAGGCGGGGATCTCGGGAATCGGGCAGGTCCTGGGCGCAGCGGCGGGCCCAGTACCTCTTCGCGGCGGTCGTCGGCGCTGATGTCCTCGACGAACCGTTCGACCTGCCGTTCAGTGGGGTTCTCCGCGCCGGCGCGCAGGATGGTCTGGATCCCGAAGAGCGGGTCGCCGTTGCGGCCTCGGTGCCCGGTGCTCTGCTGCTGACGCGGCGGCGGACCGCGTCCACGCCCTTGGTGCCCAAGGTGACCACGTGGAAGGCGTCCAGCACCAGCGCTGGGTCCTGGACAGAACGCCGTCCGGACGGTTCGAACGCGGCGACCCCGAACGTGACTTGGCAAGCAGGCGTCGACCGCCGATCGGCTCGCGGAGGCTCCTCAGATCGCGGCCCTTCGCCCGCGAGCGAGTGGCCTACGCATGGCTTGGAGCTGAGCCCTGGCCTAGAAGGGTGCCGCGCTAGGAACTTCGGCGCCGGGTAGATCTTCTATTGTGGGTTGCTGCCATTCGGACCTGATGGCAATGATGAGTTCGCGGTTCGTTCCGAGATTCTCCATTACCTTCTGGAAGGACTTAGATCTCGCGCCGGCGGTGCCGATAAATGCACGAGATAGGAGTTGAATAAAGCTACTTCTGCCGAGATACTTGGTGTTGCTGAAAGTCAGGCGGAACCCGCCCCGCGGTCCCGCCTGCAACGCTGAGTCGTCTATTGCGAGGCGCAGCCAGTCCGCTGGCACGTACATTCCTTTCAACACCTTGCCGTCAAGCTTGCGCGCAGCGTCCCCGCGAACAAACTTGAACCAAAATGGCGTGTCGAAGGCACGCCAGTCTGCGGCAGTCTTGGGCAGTCCGCGCCCCTTTGGCATGAGTGCGAGTTGCTTCTTTAGTTCGGCCTTCCGGCGGTAGGCCCACTCAGGCCCACCATCACTTGCGGGACTTTCGATTCGTTCCAGACGCTTGTACTGGAGGAAAGTGAATGCGTCATGGAGCTCATCCCAGTAGAGGAGGTCCACGCCGAGCTCTTCTTCGAGTGGCTTCTTGTTGACTGACATTACTAAAAGCCTTTGGTCGCTCGCTGGATCCTCAAAGACTGCCAAGCTTGCCCCTCGCTGGCGGACGGACAGTTTTCCGTCGAAACGCTGAAGGTCGAGGGGGAGGAGTTCCTCCTCTAGGTCTCTCTCATAGCCCGCATTGAGGACCGTGTCGAGAAGGGTCTCGTTCTCCCTGGCAACGGGGGAGTCTGTGAAGGCGTCTGCCGGAAGTTGAAAGCCCGCCACTTGCGAGGCAAGCTGAACGGCATCTCGCGCCTCCGCCCTTGATTGCTGAACCCTGTCATTGAACACTCTCCGGTCGGCCAATATCGAGTCCAGCCACGGACCGACCACTGGGTCACCATTCCTAAGGTGGCCCAGAAGACCTTCAGCTGTGGCGGGTTCAAGACGATCGGCGTAGAAGTAGGGCGGTATCGGGATCGGTACGCCGTCAGCTCGAAGGGTCTCAAGTTCGTCGGCTGCGGACAGACGGAGGATCGGCGACAGCATCGCGCGGAGCGTTCCGCTTGCTACCCCTGCCACGCCCTTCGTGACCGCCAGTGCGATCAGATATTCACCAGGGCCGAGTTCTTCGTCGTCTTGCCCGACGATGGCACAAAGCGATCCCGGCGTTGGCGTCGATGCCTTGTCGAACACTTCGCTGATCCTGTCCGCGTTCGCCAGAATAATCCGCCTCGCGCCCTTCGCGCGGACGACGTACATCGGCCGAGGTATCAACCGCGTCGTATCGTGTCCCATTTCCACAGCCTAGTGAGGATCGCCCCACATCTTAGGACGAACGTCGGCGCGCGCGGGACCCGCGTCAGGAGCTGGTCCGGCGTCACTGCCCGACAGACCTGCCGCTCGGGATCCGGGCATCATGCGCTCGGGCTCCCGACGTAGACGTCGGCGTGGCCGCCGCGGTGAAGCAGCTCGGCGAGCGCCGGGCAATGCTGGGCGTCATAACCGCGGCCACCAATCCGCCGCGGCTGTCGTGGTCAGTGTTGTCGTTGGTCACGAGACTTCCTCTTCGTCGGCGTCGGGCGAGGAACGTCCAGGACAGGTGCTGCAATCTCGACCCCGCCGACCGATGCTGATGCTGCTCGCTCCGCTAGTTCGACTTCAACCTGGTATCTATCGCGACTTGCTGCGAATGGTCGGCGATTGTCGTGGTCGGTCCACTCGTCAGGTGCGAACCAGGCGCACAAATAGATGCCACGGTGCGAGCCGAGCGCCGGGAGATAGTCCTCGACGAGTTGCGCTTGGAGATCCTCAATCAGGCCGCGGTTCCAGTTTCCCTTTACCTCGATGGGTACAGCCATCGTGTGTTCCGAAGGGAGCCCCGTCGCACCAGAGACCAGGACATCGACAGCCAGCCCGTGACCTTTGCTGGTTGTCGGTCGGACGAGAACCTCGCGGTTGACGACGAGCGCGCTGGCGAGTTCGCTGCGCAGATGGTCTTCGAGGAAGTCCGACAAGGCGGCCTCGAACTTGGGTGACCACACCTTCGGGGCAGTCGTTCCAACTGCGGGCTGCGACTGGGGCCGGCTCTCGTTCCACAGGAGCTGACCGACACGTTGGAGACGCTCACCGAGTCGCTCAACGATGTCGATGACGAGGCGATACAGGCTGTCTTCATCGGTCACGAAGCCGAGACGCTTGTCCTGAACGAGGCGCGCGAGCTCGTTAGGTGTGGGCCCCCGCCAGGCTTCGTCCCGGTGCCGCGCCTCGGTCTCGTCGAACAACTCCTGCAACCGGTAGGACTCGGGGTAGAGCGTGCGGAATCGATCGAGCGCGGTGAGTGCTGTCGCGGACGATCTGCCGGCAAGCTCATTCAGGACGCCGTCGCGCCAGTTTCTGACTCGGTCGTCGGGCGAGGGTCGCTCAATGTTGACCGGTCCCGCTCCCCAGCTGCTGAGGAGCCACGACGCGACTTCCGCGACCTCGGCCTCTGTGAGGCGACTCATCCAACCACTCGACCCGGGGGCCAGCGACGCTTCGGCTGCCAGCGCCTGACCGAAGGACTGATCGGAGCGAATGAGATCAAACACCTCGGTCCACGACGCAATGCCCACACTAAGCTCAGCGACGGCCACGATTGCTCGGGTCTGCGCCTCCGCCCCTGGAGCGCCGACTGTTTTCCAGCTGTCGGCCAGCAGACGGCCGGTGCCCGCGAGGAAGCAAGTAAGCGAGCGAAGTGCCGCGGCGCCGGAGGCGAGGCGACCTGCCGCTTCGCTGTCGTCGGCCTCCCTCGCGCAGAGCCGTGCGGACTCGTCAACGATCCTCGCGAGCACGGGCCAGAACTCGAAGAGTTCGTTGTCGCTCTCGCCGAGCGCCATGCCGGCAATGCGGCCCAGGCTGGGTGCGGGCTCTCCGGACTGGGCGGCGAGCTTGAACCACTGCGCATAGGCCGCTACATACTCTGTACGGGCTCGGCTGGCTAGCTGGTCCTCAAGCTTGGCGTGCAGTTCGTCGTTCTCCGGAAGGCCGACATAGGGGCAACGGACGACGACTACGGCCCAGCTCCGGAGGGCGGCCACGTTGGGCGACGGGACGTCGCCGCCACTGGCATTGTGTCGGAGGATCTCGCGAAGTGCCACGTAACCGGCGAGAGCTGTGCGCGAGGTCGTGCCGACGGTGCGGGTCCACGATTCCGCGGACGGGTCGTATGAGTGTAGGAACGCGACAGACTCCCGAAGCAGTCGGTCCACGTTGAGGTCGATGGTTCCGGACCCTGGCCACGTCGACGGGTCACCTGCAGGAAAGTCCCAGGCGCCCGTCTCCGGCTCGGTCCATAGCAGTAGGTAAAGGTGCGGAATGAGTGCGTGGTCGCCGGTCATGCACCGTTGCCAGACGTCACGAAGCTCCCGTACGTGGCTTGCTGCTTCTGGCCAGGCAGTGGATTCGGTCGCGAGTCGGTAGTGATCTTGCAACTGCTCTGCGCGCTCGCTCCCGAACTCGACGGCGGCGAACCACCGGCCCACGGTCGTCTCGAACAGAATGTGGTCTCGGTGTTCCCACGCAACTTCAACGTGTGCTGGATCGTCGGGGTCGAAGACGGCCGTGATCAGGGCCGCGGTCGCGTCCCGCGGGAGCTTGGACTGGTCGAGTTCGAGTAGCCATTGGAAGTCGTTGTGGCCGAGTAGCCCGTTCCGCCGTGAGCCTGTTGCGGCTTGCCAGCGCCAGTTGAGCAGGGGCGCCTCCCGTTCGGGGATGTGGCGCATTGCCTCGATGAGGAGCGACCGACGGAGGTCGCGTGTCTCGTCGTGGTCGCTGGGTGCGGCGGGGAGGAAGCGGCTCGGTAGTTGAAGAGGCTCGTGGAGCCTGATGCACTGGGCGAGGAGCCATCCCGCCTCCGGGAGCGCTTCGGGCAGTTCATCGGAGTCCAGCAGGCGTGCGAGTAAGGCCGTTGCGAGCCTCCGGGACCTGCGGGATCCGGTGTCGAGTCCCATTAGTCGGTTGGCGCCTTCGAGGTGTTCGGCTGCTCGTGCGTCACCGGCGACGCCGAGTTGAGGGAGTGGATTTCCCTCACGAGGTCGAGTACCTGGCGGTCGGTCGGCCTCTCCGCCAGCCGGGTGAGAAACATGGCGTACGACCCCACGAGGTTGTCGCGGCTCGGTTTCTTGAGCGCGGCGACGAGTTCGCGTGCGGTGAGTTCGCCCGGCCAGCACGTGTCGAGGGCTACGCCCAGCAGCTCATCGTCTGGGTCGTGGTCGGGGGATGCGACGAGCTCGGGGAGGACCTGTTTCAGGGTCCGCTGCGCTGTACGGGGGTCGATGTCCTGGAGTACGTACGCGGCGCTTGCGCGGAGTACCGGATTCAGGCCGGCGGTCTCGATAAGCGCTTGGATATCGGGGACGGCCTCGACCAGTCTCGATGCGCGGGCAATCTCGAGCGCTGTGTGGGCGCGACGCGCGATCGGGTGTCCCAGGTGGGGCCCGGTGTACTGAAGCAGTGGTTGGGTCAACGGTCCGTGGAGCTGGGTTGGCAGCCCGTCGTGACGCAGGTGCCAGCGTCGGCGCACGGCACGTCGCTCGATGTCCGGATGGTCGAGGAGGAAGTCGACTAGCACAGCCCGAAGGCCTTCGTCGGTCACCAAGGTGGCGTGCGCGGAAACGGCTTCGGGGTCCACGGCGACGATCCAGCCGTGTCGAGCGGGGTCGATCGCGGCGAGCCAGGCGGCCATCTCCCGGAGACGCGTCGGGATGCTCGTCCTGCCGAGCGTGCTGGTGCGTGTCACGAGCGAACGCATCTGGTGCTCGGTGAGTTCGTGTGCGTTCAGGTATCGGGCGCAGAGGTAACCGCTCAGGCTTGCATGTCGGAGTCCCAGTCTGCCGGGACCTCGACCAGTGAACAGTGCTGTCGACAGGGAAGCCTCCACGAGGTCACTACTAACTGCGACCTGCCCGCTCGGCAGGGGTTCAACGCCGCCGACCAATGCCCCTACCGAGACGGACTGAGGGCCTGGATCGCCCCGCAAGCAGACGGAACCATGGCCACCCAGCACCATGACGGCCGCGATGCGTGCAGCGACCGCCAGCCGCTCCTCCCAGGTAGCCGAAGGTGAGTAGTCGCGACCGCGACCGCTGTCGGGGTCCTCGGCGAGGGCACGCAGTCCCTGCTCGTAGAGCTCATGTGGCCGTTGCGGAAGGCCCTGGTCGCGGATGTAGCTTCGCAGGAGCAGGTCCAGGGTAAGAGGAAGACCGGCGAGCGGGCCAACGGCAGTCTCACGGACCGCTTGGATGAAGGCTTCGCCGTCGCAGCCGCGCTCTTCCGCGATTGCCTTGATGTCGCCGATCGTAAGTGGCAGGAGCTCGTAGGTGGCGCAGCCGCCGAGCGCGGCGCCAAGACTGTCTCCGAACGGCTCGTACCAGTCGGCCGATCGAGAACTGACGATGATCCGCAGGTCCTGGACCCCGCTCACAACCGCGGTGACGTGTCGCGCGAGGGCCTTGCCCGGGAGTGGGCATTCGTCGAAGCCGTCCAGGACAACCGTGTGCATCTCGGTGCCTGCTCGGCTCAGGCACGGCGCCATGAGCTCGTGCAAGCGCCCCACATCACCTACCTCGTCGAGGTGGATGTAGGTCACGGTGGGACCCTCGCCGACAAATCGCCGAATCGAGGTGGTCTTGCCGATGCCGGGCTCACCCAGCAGGACGAACGACTCGGTGCCATCGATATCCGATAGGGCGACGCGACCGGGCGCCGACCCCCACCAGATGGCAGCAGTATGCAGCCCGTCCTCGTCGAGATCGTAGGAGGCGCCTTGAGCGACGACGAACCGACTAGCCTCCAGAGCGAACAGCATCTCGCCATCATCTCGAACCCTGGCGCGACGGTGAGCGGATTAGCGGCTTCCCAAGCCATGGCCAGGTCTGCAAGTCGCCGCGCTGCGTCCCAGCACCTCCCACAGCCGCAGCGAGCACCACGGCGCCATCGGGGTCGCGATCCACAGATGTTCCGGCGTCGGCTGCGTCATCGCCTCGATATCCGCCGGCGTCGCCACTCCGCCCTCGGGATCCCGCCGGCAGCACGCGGCGAGCCAGCGCCTTCGACAGTACAAGCGACATCGAGAACACCCTCGTCTGACCGCACGTTCGGGCACGCCCGCGGCGTCCGCAGCACGTTCGAGGCCACCTCGTTCGCCCTGGCCTTCGGGTTCCGCTTCGGCGGCCGCGCTCGCACGCTCGCGATCAGCTCGTCGGTGTCGGAGTGCGCGATGTCGACCAGGCGCGCCTCGCCGAGCCCGTGGCAAGTGCGCGCACCCTAGCAAAGCGAGCCTGCGATGGACTGGTTCTGTCGAGAGTCGAATGGCAACGCGGACAGCGATGACCTGTCCCTGTTCAGTGCCGCCTGCCGACGCTGCGTGCCTCAGGCGCGAACCTGCTGGCCGCCCCGGTCCGACTCACCTGTTTCGAATCCGAGCGCGCCTGTGTGCAGACTTGGGTTGGGCCGCGCCGCGCTGCTCGCCGTCTGCACTCGGCTCGAACCCAGCGTCGTCGGCGGCTGTGCTGGCGCCACGCTTGCATCGGCTGCGGGTGATGATGCGCAACTGCCAGCGCGGTGCGCGAGAATCGAGACGTGGATGGCGAAGGAGCGACGACAAGAGCGGGGCCAGCTGGACCGCCGGTAACACCGGGGCGTGGGCTTGATCCGATGACTGCGCTGGCAACCGGAGTGCACGCATGTCCTGGCGTATACGCGCTGCTGCTCGGTTCGGGTGTTTCCACGGCGGCGGCCATCCCCACAGGCTGGCAAGTCGTGGTTGACCTGATACGCCGCGCTGCTGTCGCCACCAGCCCCGATGACGATGCCGCGGTCGAGGCGGCCACCACCGACCCGGACGCGTGGTGGGCCGAGCACGGCGACGGGAAGCCACTGGGCTACTCGAATCTCCTTGGCGCGCTGGCACGCACGTCGGCCGCTCGCCAGGCTCTCCTAGCGGGCTACTTTGAGCCCTCGGAGGAGGACCGCGAGGAGGGAGCGAAGACCCCGACCGTGGCACATCGCGCGGTCGCTGAGTTGGTGGCGCGCGGGTCGGTGCGGGTGATCCTCACGACCAACTTCGACCGGCTCATGGAACGAGCGCTAGAGGATGTCGGTGTCTCGCCCCAAGTGGTGCACCGGCCGGAGCAGGTTCGGGCGGCTACTCCGTTGGCTCACTCGAGGGTCACCATCGTGAAGCTGCATGGCGATTACCTCGACTTGGAACAGCGCAATACGGTCGATGAACTGTCGACCTACCCTGGGCCTTACGACGCCCTGCTGGACAGAATCTTCGACGAGTACGGGCTGATCGTGTCCGGCTGGTCAGCCGACTGGGACCACGCTCTCGTCGCCGCGTTGGAGCGCCGTGCAACCCGCCGTTATCCACTGTTCTGGGGCGCCTACTTAACACCTTCGGAGCAGGCTGCGCGCCTGATCGCGCAGCACGACGGAGCTCTCGTCGAGAGTGTGACTGCCGACGACTTATTTGCAGGCCTCATGGCCCGCCTGGAAGCCTTGGACAACCTCGCTGCTCCGCGCTTGACCCGGGACATGGCCGTCGCTCGGCTGAAGCGCGTCCTGCATGACCCGGTGCGACGAATCGAGGTGACGGACCTGCTCCAGAGCGAGGCGGACCGGGTCGTTGGCCACGTCGCGGACACCGACCTGTTCCCAAACTACCTCCCCGGCTTCACGGCCGCCGACTACGACAACCGGCTGGCGTCGATGCGGACTGAGAGTGACGCGCTGCTGCATCTGCTGGCGACCGGAGTGTTCCATGACGACGGGACCCACGATCGGCTCTGGTTTCGTACCGTCAGTCGGCTGCTGTCGGCCCGCGATCAGCCCGGAGGCACCTACACGGACGGCCTGGAGTCTTACCGTCACTACCCGGCGCTGCTGGCCGTATGGGTCGGCGGAGTCGCGGCCATCACCGCCGACCGTGAGGACTTCCTAGCCCGACTCCTCACGGAGCCGACCTGGCGCCCATGGGTCAACGACCGCACACCGCGGCCGGTCGCCGACGTGCTGCGGCCGGTCTGGCTACTCGAACACGACTGGCTCAACAAGATGCCGCGGTGGGGTGAGCCGACCAAGTGGATCTACCCCGCCAGCCACCTGTTGCGACTGGACGGCCGGGAGCCGGTCAGGTCGCTGATCCCAGACGACGAGTCATACAACGCAGCATGTGACCGTTTGGAGTGTCTCGCATCGTACGTCGCGGTCGATAGGGCCCGCGAACCCAGCCGCCACGTGCCATGGATGGGCGAGTTCATTCTGAATGACCGATTCGACCGAAGTGGTGACGGGCTCGCGACGCAGATCGCAACTGAGATCGACGATGAGTGGCCTTTTCTCGCCGCCTTCGACGGCGACGTGGCGCGCGCACGCGAGGCAAGCGACGACACGTCTGAGTTCATTCGTCAGCACGGACGGACCTGGTAGTCGCGACGGAAGCGCTCGCTCCACCACCAGGTGACGGAACCCTGAGCGGATCTCTACGACGCGATCGATCCGGTCTCGCCGAATTCATCCGCGCCAGTACGACACGACCGACAGACGGCGCACATCGACGCGTGGAGAGGCGCACACCTGGTGCACCACAGGTGAGTGGCCCCGTATCGATATCGGTGCCTCGTCGCGCGAGCGTGCGTGGAGTAGGCATGATGACGCTCCATCCACTGCACGCCGGGAACGGGTACGAGTACCTGACTCGCCAGGTCGCGAGCGGCGACGTGGTGCGCCGCGGGCTGTCCCTGACCGACTATTACAACGCGCACGGGAACCCGCCCGGGAGGTGGGTCGGCAGCGGCACCCGGGCGATGCAGATCGAGGGGCTCGTCGACGCCGAACAGATGCGCAGCCTGTTCGCGTTCGGCGCGCACCCCAACGACGAGGCGACGATGCTCGGCCGACCCTTCCTGCGCCGTCGGGAGCCGGACGACAACCCCTTCCTGGTGGCCCTCGAGGACGCGTTCGCGGCCTTCGCGACTGAGCACGACCGTGCGCCGCGGGCCGGTGCTGAGCGGGAGCGGATCCGGTGGCAGGTGGCCACCGAGGTGGTGCGTCAGAGCCTCGACGGCGCCGAGCCATCGGAGCCGGAAGTCGCCCGCTACCTCGCGCAGCGACCGGCAGTTGAGCGCGAGGGCGTGTCCGGTTTCGACCTCGTCTTCACGCCTGTCAAGTCGGTGTCGGTGCTGTGGGCGCTGGCCGATGACGACGTGCGCGAGCAGGTCAGCCAGGCACACGCGCAGGCGTGGCAGCGCACGCGCGCTTGGATCGAGCAGGAGGCTGCCGTCACCCGAACCGGGCGCGGCGGGCTGAAGCAGATCAACACCCGAGGGCTCACCGCGGCCGCGTTCGACCACCTCGACTCACGCGCCGGCGACCCGAACCTGCACACCCACGTGGCCGTCTCCTCGAAGGTGCTCGGCGTCGACGGCCAGTGGCGCAGCCTTGACGCGCGCGTGCTGTTCCGCCTCAAGGTCGCCGCCTCCGAGCGGTATAACGCGCTCGTCGAGGAGCAGCTCGTGCAGCGCCTTGGGGTGCGGTTCGTCGCCACCACGCGACCCGACCGCAAGGTCCCCGTGCGCGAGATCGACGGCATCGGATCCGACCTCGTCACCCTGTTCTCCCAGCGCCGCGCAGCGATCGCCACGTCCTACGAGCAGATGGTCGCCGCGTACCGCGCCAAGCACGGCCACGAGCCGCCCCGCAGCGAGCAGTACCAGCTCGCGCAGGCCGCCACCCTCGCGACCCGCACCGCCAAGGAACCCGGCCGGCCGCTCACCGAACGCGTCCGCGACTGGCGAGCCCGCGCCGTCGAGCTGCTCGGCTCGACCGACGCCATGCAGCAACGCCTCGCCGCCGCCCTACATCGCCCACCGACCCAGCCCACCCTGCTGCTCGACGACCGCGCGATCACACGCGACGCCGTCGACCGGGTGCTTGTGCTGCTCGGCGAGCGCCGCGCCACCTGGACCGTGTTCCACGTGCTCGCCGAGGCCACGCGCGTGGTCCGCACCCTCCCCGCCGTGCAGGACGGGACGTGGTCGGCCACCGACGCCGCGCAGGCCGTCGCCACCGCGACCCTGCGGGCATCGCTGCGGCTCACGCCGACCGATCCCTTGCCCGTCCCGGCAGCACTGGCGCGCGCCGACGGGGCGTCCATCTACTCGCAGCACGGGACCACGACCTACACCTCCCAGCAGGTGCTCGACGCCGAGGCCGACCTCCTCCGCGCCGCCGAGGCCCGTGGCAGCTTGATCGTGCCGGCGGGCGGCTTCGAGGCTGCCGTCGCCGACGTCCAGATCGACTCCCGGCGCCGCATGGACGCCCACCAGATCGCGATGGCGCGGCGGTTCGCGTGCAATGGCGAGCAGCTCGCCGTCGGCATCGGGCCGGCTGGCGCGGGCAAGACGACGGCGATGCGCGCCCTCGCCGCGGCCGTCGGCGGCGCGGGTGGGAAGGTCGTCGCGCTCGGCCCCTCGGCCGTCGCGGCGCAGGTGCTCGGCGACGACCTCAGCGTGCCCGCCGAGACCCTGCACCGGTTCATCGCCAGCCACGACCGCGGCACAGTCCCGGAACACCTGCAGGTCGACGAGCGCACCGTGCTGCTGGTCGACGAGGCCGGGATGGCCGGCACGGTCGAGCTGCAGCGCGTGCTCCACATCGCCCAGCGCGCGGGCGCCTCAATCCGGCTGCTCGGCGACCCCAGGCAGCTCGGCGCCGTCGGAGCCGGGGGCGCGCTGCGGCTCATCGCAGACACCGTCGGTGCCGCCGAGCTCCGCGACGTCCACCGCTTCACCACCCCTGGCTAGGACGCCGCCGGCCTTCTCGTCCGCAACGGCCGCAGCGCCGGCCTCGACTTCTACGTCGACCACGGCCGCGTCCACTCCGGCATCCGCGAAGCCGCGCTCGAGGACTTGCACGCCGCCTGGACCGAGGACCTCGCCCAGGGCCGCACCTCGATCATGGTCGCCGCCACGAACGACGACGTCGCCTACCTCAACGAGCGCGCTCGCCTTCATCGTGTGGTCGCCCAGGAGGTGGCCGACGACGGCGTCCGGCTCGCCGACGGCACCACCGCCGGGGTCGGCGACATCGTCGTGACCCGGCAGAACGACCGGCTGCTGCGGCACGGCAGCACCGACTACGTCAAGAACGGCGACCTCTGGACCGTCACCGGGATCCACGGCGACGGCGCACTCGACGTGCGGCACCGCGAGCACCGCACCCGCACCGTGCTGCCGGCCGCGTACGTGGGCGAGCACGTCCAGCTCGGGTACGCCACCACCGTGCACCGCTGCCAGGGCATGACCGTCGACGTCGCCCGAGTGCTCGTCGACGACTCGATGGAGCGTGAGCACCTCTACACCGGCATCACCCGTGGGCGGGAGAGCAACCATCTTTACGTCGTCACCGAGGAGCTGCTCGACGTCTCGCTGCACCACCAGCCGCGGCCTGACGCCGCGGCGCGCTCGGTCTTGGAGGCGGTGCTCGGGCGTGGTGACTCCGAGGCGGCTGCGTTGACGACGGCGGTCGCCGAGCGCGACGCGGCGGCGTCTCTGGCCGCGCTCGTGCCCGCCTACGAGGACGCCTACGCCACCGCGCTCGACCCTGCGGCGGTGGGGCGGATGGGCGACGTGGTCCGTGCGGTCTACCCGCCGGAGCACGCCGAGCGGGTAGTCAGTGACGACGCCTGGCCGCACCTGGCCGGCCTGCTCTATCGGCACCAACGGACGGGTGCCGACCTGGCGGAGCTCCTGGTCGCGCACCTCGACGGCCTCGCTGGAGCACGCTCCCCCGCGGCGTTGCTCGCCTGGCAGCTGGACGAACCCGTGCTCGCGGGCAGACGTGACGGGCTCCCGGTCTGGATCACGCCACCACCGCCCGACGGGAGCGGGCATGCCAACGGCAGGGACGCCGTCGGGCATCAGCCTCCTACGGAGGATCCGGCGGTGGCCGACTGGCTGCGCGCACAAGCGCAGCGGATCAGCGATCGCCTCGACGAGCTCACGCGACGAACCGCCGAGCACCCGCCTGTGTGGGCTGCGGCGCTACCCGCGGCGCCGGACATCGAGTCACCGGAGCGCCTCGTCTGGGATCACCATGTGCGCGAGATCGTCGCCTACCGCGACCGCTACAGCGTGGATGCCGACTCACCCCTCGGGAAGCCGGTGCCCACGGACAGCCCAATGGGCCGCGCGAGGGCGGCCGCGGAAGCCGCGCTCACCGCGCTCGACGCCCTCAACGACGCGCCCGGAGGCGCGGAACATGACCGACTGCGGGAGATCGAACGGGAGCAAGCCTTGGAGCAGACGGAGCGCAGCCTCGAAGAGCTGCAGCAAGGCTTCATCGATCCGCTCGGCCCGATGCATCAGCACTTGGGCATCCTTGGCGACGGTGCGGGGCCGGGTCTGGGCTAGACATCTAAGCGATATCAACGTGTTCGCGGACGAACACGTCGATATTGAGCCGCTGAGGCGCAGGAGCAGTGCGCTGACCGCTCGGCCTCGTCGGAGGTGCCACCATCTCACTCGACCACTCGTCGAGCCCGGACGCTCGCGAAGCCCCCTCAGCCGAAGGGCCGGACCTGGATGAACGCCGCCAGCGGCGCCGGGTCGCGGGTCACCTGATGCTCGCGAAGCAGACGGATGTACTCGGCCTTGTCGATCACCCAGTCGTACTCCTCGATCGGGGCGTCCTCGGGTTGTGCGGCGAAGAACACGAGATCGGCCAGGAGCCGGGTAGCGCGTCCGTTGCCGTCTACGAATGGATGGATCCGCACGGTCTCGGCGTGGACCGCGATGCCGAGGACGCGCGCCGTCCAGTCCGCCGTGTGATCCCAGCGCCAGCGGATCGTGTCGAGTCCGGAGCGCAGTTCGACGGCGATCTGCTCGGGTGCCACTCCGAGGTTGAGTTCCCTGGTGCGGAAGCGGCCAGCCCACGTCCAGATGTCTCCGAAAAGCCTGCCGTGGAGGTCGCGGAGAAAATGATCGGCCAGCAGATCGTCGAGACCGAGCAAGCCGTCGATGATCTGCTCGATGAGTGCGTCGCGCACCTCGATGAGGATCGCCTGCTCGTAGTCGTACAGCTCGGCCTTCGTCGGGACATCGCCGAGCTCAGCACGAGCGGCCGTCGTCAGGGCGTCGAGGTCCTCCGGTTCGACCGGCGTCTCGCCGTATCCCGGAGTCAGAGTCATCTGGTGGTCTGTTTGCGGGCCGCGAGCAGACGCTCGACCCGCTCGGTGCGCACGTATCCGACCGGCACGGTCCGGTTCTCGATGGCGACGGACGCGGCTGCGGCTCGCACGGAGGAACGACGAATCGCCTCGCGCGTGATGTCCTTGCGCTTCATCGTGGTCACCTCCCGGATCGGTCCGCTCATGCCATTCTACCGACGACCGCGCCCACGGGCAGCGGTGAACATTGTTTCAGGTCGACGGCGTGGCGGTGCCCTGACAGGGTTGGGATCATGCCACCCGAGCTTGTTCCCGCCGGACTCCTCAGGGGCTTGAGCCTGAGTGGTTCGACGGTCATCGACCTTCAGGTGTCTCCAATGGGCGCGAGCACCGGGGCCGCGACGGCCAGCGTCGATCGGCTCAGCCTGCGGATGCGAACCCCGAGCGGTGAGTATGTGCAGCGCCACGTGGTGCGCAAGCGGCTCCAGCCCCTCACCAGCGGCAGGCATGCCGAGGCGTCGCGGGTTCCGGACCACTGGGCGTACTGGCGGCGTGAAGCGTTGGCGAACGCGAGTGGTCTCCTCCCAGCAGGCCCCGGCCTTGCCGCGCCCAGACTTCTTGACGTCGACGGCGACACGATCTACACCGGCGAGCCAGAACAAGCGGAAGTCGCCGCAGAGCGCCTGGGACAGTGGCAGGCGCGCGCTCCGGTGCCCGACGAGCCGTGGCTGGCTCGGCACCAACTCGCCCAACGTATTGCTGTCACGCGCCTCGACTGGACCGGCCTCGACGCGGATCCGCGGCTGATCGCGCTCTGGGATCGTCGCCACGAGTTGCTGGAGGAGCTGGAGGAGCTTCCCGTCACGGTGGTGCACGGCGACTATTCCGCGGGCAACCTGTATGCCGTCGGCGAGGACACGACGTTCGCGATCGACTGGGCGACCTTCGGAGTTGGGCCGATCGGCGCCGACCTCGCCTCACTCACCCTCAGCACGGGTGCCGACCATCTCGACGATTACATCAGCGGGCTCGACGGCGCGTACTCACGGGACGTCGTCGGGCATGGCTACCGCGTCGCGCTGGGATTGACGCATGCGAGCCGAACGCATTGGGCACTCGCGCAGGGGCGGCCGGTCGACTCCGCGATGACCGATCTCGTCCTGGGGATCACGTCGTGAGCGAGGTCCCCTTCCAGCCGCTCCCGCCGGACGTGGATGGCGTTCGTTATGCCTTCGGCCCCGAGTCGATCGTGCGCGACGACGTACCGCACGGCAGAACGATCGTGTTGGATGGGGTAGGCAGCAGCAGGTACCCCGCCACCGGGCGGACGGTGTGGGTGCATGTGCCGGCCGCATGCACCGGGCCCGTGTCAAATCGCGTCATGGTCTTCCTGGACGGCTGGTGGTACCTCGACCCGAGTGGTGCCGTCCGCGGGGGCATCGTGCTCGACAATCTCACTCATGCTGGCGCCATCCCGCCGGTAGTCGGGGTCTTTGTCGATCCTGGTCTGCGTACCGGTGAAGCCGACCCAGGTGCTCGCAAGAACCGCAACATCGAGTACGACGCGTTCGACGACACCTACGCCTGCTACCTCGCCGAGGAGGTGATGCCGCTGGTCGCTGACCACGCGTCGATCAGCGACGATCCCCAGCGGTGGGGGATCTGCGGCGGGAGCAGCGGCGGCAACGCCGCGTTCACCGCGGCGTGGACGCGGCCAGATCGCTTCCGCCGAGTGATCGCATTCGTGTCCAGCTTTGCGCAGATGCCAGGCGGCAATCCCTACCCTGACCTGTTGCGGACCGAACCTCCGAAAGGGCTGCGCGTCTTCATGCAGGCCGCTCGGCGAGATCTCGGGCACGACCGCCCCGAGCACAACTGGTACGCCGAGAACCTTCGAGTCGCTGCTGCACTGGCGGAGGCGGGCTACGACCACAGGCTTGTGGTCGGCGACGGCGGGCACAGCGCGAACCATGGTGGCGTCCTGCTCCCTGACGCACTCCGCTGGCTGTGGCGGGACTGACTCCGCGCTCCCTGCTGCCCCGATGCACGTGGCTGCTGATTCCGGTCCCAGTTCAGGGGTCGGTCGTAGAACTGGGCGCCGGGAGTGCAGCAGCCACGTCATGGGTCACCGGCTCATGGTCCGGATCGGATGCGGCTTATCCCAGCGCTGCCGCCAGCCGCTTCGTCAGTGCCCGGTCCCGCTCTGCCGTGGCGTGCTGGTACCGCAGCGCGACTGAGACGTCGGTGTGGCCGCCGCGGTGGAGGAGCTCGGCGAGGGTGGCGCCCTGCTGGGCGTACATGGTCAGGCCGGTGTGGCGGAGGTCGTGGAAGCGGAATGTCGGGCGGCTGGCCGCGGCGCGGGCGGCGCGCCAGTGGCGGTCGAACGTCGTCTGCGAGATCCGCTCGAGCTTGCGCCTGGGGTGGGCGAGCACGGGCGCGTCGCGCCCCGCTCCGACGTGCTCGCCGAGGTGCTCCACGAGAGCCTCGAGCATGAACGACGGGATCGCGATGCTCCGCACGCTGTCGGCCTTCGGCGGTGTCAAAGGTGCGCCAGGTGCCTTCGAGTTGACCTGCCGCCTGACCTGCAGCAGCGCGCGATCAGGGTCGTCGAGGTGGACGAAGTCGCCGCGCTGCAGTCCCAGCACCTCGCCCAGGCGCAGCGAGCACCACGCCGCCAGCGGGACCGCGATTCGCATGTGCTCAGGCATCGCCTGGGCCATCGCCTCGATCTCCTCCGGCGTCGCGACGTCGCCGTCGGGGTCGACCGGCCGCACCCGCCGCGCCGGCGCTTCGGCTCGAACCGGCGAGACCGGGAGCAGCCCGCGCTTGACCGCCACGTTGAGACAGGCACGCAGTGTCCGCAACACGTTCGGCGCTACCCCGTTCGCCTTCGCCCGTGGGTTGCGCTTGGCGGGCCGGGCCCGCACACCCGCGATCAGCTCATCGACGTCCACCGGCGCGATATCCACCAGCCGCGCCTGCCCGAGCACCGGCAGCACGTGCGCCCGCAGCACCGACCGGTGCGTCACGATCGAGGACTCCGCGCCGCCCTGCTCGCGCAGATGCTCCAGCCACTGTTCAGCCCACCGATCGAGCGTCACCGACTCGCGCTCGATCCGCTCGGCCTCTGCTCGACGCTCCGCCCGCAGCTGCGCAGGCGCGACGAACGTGCCACGCACCTTCTCCGCCTTCGCAATCGCGAGCGCCGCCTTGGCGTCGGTGAGCGTGTCATAGACACCCAGCGAGTGGATCTCGCCGTCGACCGTCAGCCTGACGCGGTAGCGATCACCGTGCAGACTGATTCCGCGAGGCAACGTCGCTGCTCGCGCCATCGGTGCACCAGCCCCTCGACTTCCGCGGATCTTCGTGTCAGCTGCGTGGCAGTTTTACTGCCACAAACTGCCACAGGGTGCGCTCTTCTGCCCTCTCCTGCACATCTAGACGACCACCCGTAAACCGCATCATATCAACGAAAAACCCCGGTTCCACAAGGGGAACCGGGGCCTCGCTGCGGAGACGGTGGGATTTGAACCCACGGAGGGCTTACACCCTCACATCCTTAGCAGGGATGCGCACTAGACCTGACTATGCGACGTCTCCAGATCGGGCCCTAGGTTACCCAACGCACGGCACAGGTCCAAAGCGAGCGAGTCCACCGCCGTCGAACGGGGTGTGATCTACGGTTCATCCATGCGCATCACACTGGTGGGCGGGGGCTCGCGAGGCGACGTCCAGCCCATCGTCGCGCTCGCCCAGGGCATCGCGGCGGCGGGCCACGAGGTCACGGTGGCGGCGTCGGTGGACTCAGGCCCGCTCGTCACCTCCCACGGGCTGCGGTTCGCGCCGTTCGACATCTCGATCGCCAGCCAGATGCAAACCAGCGCGGGCCGCGCCTGGATCGCCGACTCGGCCGGGCGGCCGTTCCGCGAGCTCAGGCACATGCGCCAGGTGTACGCGGAGACCGCCGCGCCGCTCGCCGAGGGGATCCTCAGCCTCTCCGGCACGGCCGACCTGTTCATCAGCGGCATCCTCACGCTCGACTCGGTCGCCTCGCTCGCGCAGCACGACAGCGTCCCGCACACCACGGCGCTGCTGTGCCCCTTCCACCCCACCGCGGATGGCCGAGCCGGCCTCACCGCGCAGCTGCCCCACGTGCGCCCGGCGAACCTGACCCGCACGAAGGTGGCCCGGTGGATGCTGTCCCGCTCGGTCACCCAGGCGGGGCGGCTGGTCCGGAGCCGGCTCGGCATGCCGGAGACCGGGCCGAAGGGCTTCGTCCGAGCCCTCGAGACCGTGACCGCCGCGCTGGGCGCCAGCCCCATCCTGGTCCCCACGCCGCGCGACTGGCCCCGCACCGTCACCATGACCGGGCCCTGGACCCTGCCCGCCCCCGAGGCCTGGCAGCCGCCGGCCGACCTCCAGAGCTTCCTCGACGGCGGTGCGCCGCCTCTGTACCTAGGGTTCGGCAGCATGTCGGTGGTGCAGCCCGAGCGGATCCGCGAGGTCGCGACCGCCGCCGCGCGCGCGGCCGGGGTGCGGCTGGTGCTGGCCGGTACGGACCTGGTGGGTCCGGACGGCGACGACGCCCTCGGCGTGGCCGACGTGCCGCACGCCTGGTTGTTCCCCCGCATGGCCGGCATCGTCCACCACGGTGGTGCCGGCACCACGCACGCCGCCCTGCTCGCGGGAGTCCCTCAGCTCGCCGTCCCGCACATCGCCGACCAGCCCTACTTCGGCCGCCGCATCCGAGAGGAAGGGCTCGGCCCGGCGCCGATCGGGCTCGACAAGCTCACGGCCGAGCGCCTCACCGAACGGCTCCGTGCCCTCACCGACCCCGATCTGGTCCGCCGCGCCCGGGAAGCGGGCGAGGAGGCGCGCGCCGAGCGGGGCGTGGTGAACGCCGTCGAGGTGCTCGTGCCCAGCGCGTGAGCTAGTGGCGCATCACCTTGCGCGCGAGCATGTTCCCGAGCGCCTGCACCAGCTGCACGATGATGATGATCACCACGAGCGCCATCCACGTGACGATCTCGTTGTACTGGCGGTAGCCGTAGGTGATCGCCCAGTTGCCCAGGCCCTCGCCACCCACCAGGCCGGCGACCGCCGACATGTCGACCACCGCGATCACCGCGAACGTGATGCCCAGGATCACCGGCCCCAGCGCCTCCGGCAGGATCACGGTGCGGATGATCCGCCACGGCCCCGCCCCCATCGCGCGCGCCGCCTCGATCATGCCGGGATCGACCGAGACCAGGTTCTGCTCGATGATGCGCGCGATGCCGAACGTGGCTGCGATCGCGATCGCGAAGGTGGCCGCCTCGTTGCCGATGCCCTTGCCGACGACGACCCTCGCCAACGGCTGCAACGCCGCGATGAGGATGATGAACGGGATCGGCCGCACCAGGTTGACCAGCGCGTTCAGCACCCACCACACCACCGGCTGCGCCAGGATCCCGCCCCGCCGCGTGACGTAGAGCGCCGTGCCCACCACGAGCCCGGCCAGCCCGCCGAACAGCATGCCGAGCCCGACAATCTGCAGCATGATCGCCGTCTGCTCGAGCAGGTCGGGCAGATTCTCGCGGATCTCGTTCATGCCACGGCCTCCGCGATGCTCACACCCGGTCCGGCCTCGGCGATGGCCGCCTCGATGGCAGCCTCCTCGCCTCGAACCGCGATCGTGAGCAGCCCGTAGACGCGCCCCTGGATGTCGTCGACGCCGCCGTGCACCAGGTTGAAGTCCACGCCGTTCCGCGCGAGCGCCCCGAACACGCTCGCCTCCGACGCCGCGGCGTCGGTGAACGAGATCGTGAAGAACCGGCCGTCGTGCTTGGCGCGCAGGGCCGCGAGCTCGTCCCCCTCGGGCAGCGCCCGCACCACGGTGCGCACGAACCGCTTGGCCGTCTCGGTGCGCGGCGCGGTGAACACGTCATAGGTCGGCCCCTCCTCCACCACGCGCCCGCCCTCCATCACCGCCACGCGGTGCGCCAGCCGGGTCACGACCTCCATCTCGTGCGTGATCACCACGATCGTGACCCCGAGCTCGGCGTTGACGCGGGCGAGCAGGTCGAGCACCTCGTCGGTGGTCTCGGGGTCGAGCGCGGAGGTCGCCTCGTCGGCCAGCAGGATGCTCGGGTCGCCCGCGAGTGCCCGCGCGATCCCGACCCGCTGCTGCTGCCCGCCGGAGAGCTGCTCCGGGTAGGCGCCGGCGTGGTCGGCCAGGCCCACGAAGGCCAGCAGCCGCTCGACCTTGGCGGCCCGCTCGGCGCGCGGCACCCCCGCGACCTCGAGCGGGTACGCCACGTTGCTCGCGACCGTGCGCGAGCGCAGCAGGTTGAACCGCTGGAAGATCATCCCGATGCCGAGCCGCAGCTCACGCAGCGCCCGCGCGCTCAGGGTGGTGACGTCGACGTCGTCGATCAGCACCGACCCGCTGGTCACCGGCTCGAGGCCGTTGATCAGCCGCACCAGCGTGGACTTGCCCGCGCCCGAGTAGCCGACGATCCCGTAGATCTGGCCGCGTTCGACCTCGAGACTGACGCCGTCGACGGCGGTCACCGCACGCTCCCCGCGACGGCGGGCGGGGAATGTCTTGACGACCTCTCGGAGGCTGATGTGCGGCACGGGCTACTGCGCCTCGATGTCGGCCTGGACCTCCTCGAGGCTGGTCTGCAGGTCCTCGACGGCGGTCTGGGTCAGCACCGCCGCACCACCTGCGGCCTCGAGCACCCCCTCCTGCACCTCGGGCGTGCTCTGGTAGATCTCCACGAGCTGGGCGAGGACGTCGTCGTCGGCGTTGTCCTGCGTGGTGGCGAAGATGTTGATGTACGGAAACGCCGACTCGTCAGCGGGATCATCCTGTGCGATCGCGTCCTCGGGCGTGAGGCCGGCGTCGGTGATGAAGTCGTTGTTGATGATGGCGGCCGCCACATCCGGCAGCGACGACGCCGTGATCGCCGCGTCCAGCGCCGTCACCGTCACACGCGAGGCCGCCTCGTCGACGTCGGCCACCGTGGAGAACGGGCTGCCGCCGTCGGCCAGCGTGATCAGCCCGGCCTGCTGCAGGATCAGCAGCCCACGCGCCTGGTTGGTCTCGTCGTTCGGCACGGCCACCTCGGCGCCGTCCGGGATGTCCTCGACGCTCTCGTACTGGGTGGAGTAGAGCCCGAGCGGGTAGATCGCGGTCGAGCCGATCGGCACCAGGTCGTCGCCCGCGTTCACGTTGTAGTCGGCGAGGAAGATGATGTGCTGGAACTGGTTGACGTCCAGCTCCCCCTCCGACAGCGCGGGGTTCGGCTGGTTGTAGTCGGTGAAGTCCACGATGTCGATCGCGATCCCGGCGTCCTCGACGGCCGCCTCGTAGGTCTCCCAATAGGGCTCGCTCGCGCCGACAACCCCCAGCTGCACGGGGTTCTCCTCGGTGCCCAGCTCGGCGTCGCCCTCCCCAGCGCCCGCGCACGCCGACATCAGCATCGCCACCCCGACGGCGCTGGCGGTCAGGACGATGGTGCGGCGTGCAGGCATGGGTGAGCTCCTCGATGTTCGTACGTGACGGCGGCCACGACAGGAGGTCATCGCACCGGTCAGAGGGCCGCTGACGCAGCCCGTCGGTGCGGACCCGCCCGGCCGCCGGAACCAGCCTCACCCGCTCGCTCGCAGCAGTCGCGCGAGCACCAGAGTTGTCTCAGATCGTGGGCACCCGGCTGTCGATACCCGCGTCAGCGCCGCCGTCGGCGATCGATCACCAACGGGAGAACGGCAGCAACCGGTCCGGCCGCACCAGCGTGTGCCGCAGCCGAGCGAGACGTGCGCGAGGACCGTCAGCCGCACGGCGAACAACGAGCGCGTGCTGCTCACCTGTTGGACCGGGCACCCAGCGCAGGCGCCAGCACCACGATCGCGAGCGCCGCCAGCACGTGCCACACCGCGTGCCCCTGCAGCCACGAGTCCGGCGCGCACCAGGGCCAGCCGGGCCGGCTCATCGTCCCGATCGCGCCACCGAGCCCCAGCAGCACCAGCCCTGGCAGCAGGTGTCGGCGCAGCGCAGGCCGCCGCCAGGGAGCAGCGTGATACCGACCGCAGCGGCGGCCACCGCACCCTGCGCAGCGGCCGACCAGCCCGGCCGCCAGAGCGCCAGCGCCGCGCACACCGCGCCCGGCACCACCCACCACCGCGCCCGCAGCTGCCGCCGCGTGAGGTCGGCAACGCCGTCGGCAGCGACCAGCGCCAGCAACGCCATCAACGGCGGGTCGTGCACCACGGGGTTCCACCACGGCGAGGGGCCGTGCTGCACGACCGACCCCACGCCGATCAGCACGGCCAGCACCGCGACGGCGGCCTGTACCCCAGGGCGAGCACCGCCGTCGGGCCTGCGGCTGCGGGTCAGCCACAGCGCGATCCCGGCGATGACGAACGCGAGGCTGGTCACGGTCGAGGACGGCTCGCCCCAGGCCGCACCACCCGCAACCTCGCACTGCATCGACACCTCCCTGCCGGGTCCCGCACGATGCCTGGCGGAGGGTAAGGGATTCGAACCCTTGGTGCTTTCGCACAACGGTTTTCAAGACCGTCACATTCGGCCGCTCTGTCAACCCTCCAGCACCCGGCCGAGACCGGGCGGGAACCATTGTGGCCCACGTACGCTCGTGCTCATGCGCGCGATGGTGATCACGCCGGAGGGCGGCCTGGAGCCGGCCGACCTGCCCACGCCCGAGCCCGGTCCCGGCCAGGTCCTCATCGAGGTCGCGGCCGCCGGGGTCAACCGAGCCGATCTCCTGCAGCTCCAGGGCCACCACCCGCCGCCGCCCGGCGCCCCCGAGCACCCGGGCCTCGAGGCCTCCGGCCGCGTGGTCGCGCTCGGTGAGGGCGTCACGCGCTGGCAGGTCGGCGACGAGGTGTGCGCCCTCCTCGACGGCGGTGGTTACGCCTCCCACGCCCTCGCCTGGGCGGACTGCGTGCTGCGCGTGCCCGACGGCGTGAGCCTCGTCGATGCTGCCGGGCTGCCCGAGGCGATGGCGACGCTGTGGTCGAATCTCATCGGCGTCGCCGGCCTCTCGGCCACCGACAACACCGGCCGCACCGTGCTCGTGCACGGCGGCTCGGGCGGCGTGGGCACGACGGCGATCCAAGTCCTGCGCGCGACCGGCGCCGTGGTCTTCACCACCGCGGGCGGGCCCGAGCGCGTCGAGCGCTGCCACGCGCTCGGCGCCTACGCGATCGACCACCGCAGCGAGGACTTCGTCGCCCGGGTGCACGAGGCCACGGGCGACCGGGGCGTGGACGTGATCCTCGACGTCGTCGGCGCGAAGTACCTGCAGCAGAACCTCGCGGCGCTAGCGCCGCACGGGCACCTCGTGGTGATCGGCATGCAGAAGGGCACCACCGGCGAGATCGACCTCTCCCCCGTGCTCTCGCGGTGGCTCAGCATCCACGGCACGGGGCTGCGCCGTCGTCCGCAGGAGGACAAGGCCGCGATCATGGCCGACCTGTGCGAACGCGCCTGGCGCTACCTCGACCGCGGCGAGGTGCGCGTGGTCGTCCACGACCGGATGCCGCTGGCCGAGGCCGCCGAGGCCCACCGCCGGCTCGCCGACGGCGAGGTCTTCGGGAAGCTGCTGCTCATCCCCTGACCGCCGACGCATGGAAGAAACCTGACGCCAGATAACCTCCGGCGGCCATGCGAGCGTGCACCGGCAGATCTGGCGCCAGATCTGTTCCACATCCGCGGTCAGGCGAACGTGATCTCGATCAGGTGCGGCACGTACACCGAGGAGTCGATGAAGGTCATGTACGTGACCTTGCCGCCCTCGCGCGCGAACTCGGGGTGCTCCTTGCCCGCGTTGAACAGCGAGTCCGGCAGCGTCTTCTCCGGCCGGTACACCACCTGCGGCTCGCTCCACGGCCCGGTCATCTCCGGCGCCGTGCGGATCACGAGCATGTTCTCCCGCTGGAACGTCGTCAGCGAGATGTAGCAACCGAGGTAGTCGTTCCACGAGGAGGACATCTCGTTCGGCACGTCGGAGAACAGGCACGCCGTGGGCGCGAACTCCGCGGCCCAGCGCGGCTGCACGTCCGGGTGCTCCGGCGTGGGCGCCGCGACCAGGTACTCGTACGCCGCCAGGTCCTCGATGTGCTCGGGCCGCACCCGCGCGAGGTACATGTCGCCCGCCGACTTCGACGCCGGCTGGATCGCACCCCACAGGTAGAGGTACTCGCCCACCGGCTGCACCCACACCCCGAACCCGGGCTGGTCGCCCTTCCACCACTCGTAGCTGCCGTCGGGGGCGTGCAGGCGCTCGAAGTGGTGGTCCGGGCCGGCCTTGGCCACGCCCATGCCGTCGAGCACGAAGCTCTCGAACACATCGACCTCGGGGTCCATCGTGATGCGGTGGTAGTAGAGGTACAGCGACTCCCCCACCTGCGCGCCGTGGATCGCCCACAGCCGCTGCGTCTCCTTGCGCTCGGGCGGGATGAAGCCGATGAGCTGTCGGGCGCGGGCGCCGTCGGGCTCGGTCAGGTACCGGAACTCGCGCACGCCCTGCGACAGGTCCTGCTTCGGCACGATCGCACCGGTGTTCGAGAGCACCTCGGTGAGCTCGAAGCCGCGGATCGAGTCGAACGGCCCCTCGATCGTGTCGCCGAAGATCCAGAACGTGGTGCCGTTACCGAGGTCCACGGACGTCACCGCGTCCTGGCCGGTGATGTCCACGTCGTTGTCGAGGAACTGGGTGCCCAGGTCCCGCACCGATGCGATCAAGGGACTTTCGGGCAGCATGCAGCAACCTCCAGATCGTTGGTCGTGCACCGCTGCCGATCCTACCGGCCGCTCGCTGCGCTGGGCGCCGCCCGCTCGTTCGAGACTCAGACCAGCGCCGGTACAGGCCTGGCACGCTGGGCCCACGAGACGGCGGCTGCCGCCAGGCTCCGCTCGCGCGGGAAGGGCAGCAGCGGACCACCGGTGCCCGCGGCACTGATCACCCAGGCGGCCGGCCTGCGCGCCGCGGCGACCACGGCAGCCGCATACTGCCGCATCGCAGACTCGTAGGCCGCGACCGCGCCGACGACCGACTGCTCTCCCGCCTGCACACTCACCATCTCCTTCCAGAGCACGTGCGCGTCGCGGATCGCGGTGCTGGCACCCATACCTCCCGTGGGCGGCATCGCGTGCACGGCGTCACCGAGTGCCGTCACGGTGCTCGGCTGCCACGGGGCGATGCCGGCCGGGTAGCTGGGTGAGACGTGGAACGGGAACCCGGTCACGCTCGCCGTCTCAGCACGTTCGACCACCTCGACGAGCTGCGGCGACCACTCCCGTGAGTGCAGCTCGCGGGCGAGGGCGGTCCGCAGCTCCTCGCCGTAGAGCTCGGACAGCGGCGCGGTCCGCGCCCACTCGAGCATGACGGCGCCCCAGACGATCGTGGCCTCGGCGTGCAACGGCTCGGGCGTGAAGCTCGAGACCAGGTGTTGATCGAGGCTCTCGTGACGCCCGCTGTACAGCCCGCAGCCACCCGGGCCGACCGCGATGAGCGCTCCGGAACCGTACATCTCCAGCGCCGCTGGAGAGAGCTCTCGCACCGGGGTGCGGCCCGCGAAGCCGACGAGGGCACTCGACTCCGAGGTGGGGTGGCCGGCGAGCTGTGTCGCGATGCTGGACCCGACGCCGTCGGCAGCGACGAGCAGATCGGCCTCGATCTCCTCGCTGCCTGACAGCGAGATCGAGACCTTGCCACTGGGCCGCCGACAGTACCCGGTCACCTCCACACCCGGCCGCAGCACCTCATCGAGATCATCGGCGAGCATCAGTCGCAGCGTGAGCCGATCGGTCATGACGCCCTCGGGTGTCTCCACGTCACGGCTGCCGGCCAGCAGCCTGCCTGTCTGGTCCCGTACCGCATAGCCGGTCTCCACCCAGACGCCTTGGGCCAGTGCGTACAGCCGGCGCATCCACGCTGCCGGCATCATCTCCTGGAGCGCCTCCATGGCGACCGCGTCCAGCTGGAGCCCGTGGCCGACCGTCCGCCGAAGATCGGTCTCCCGCTCCAGCACCGTGACGTCGAACCCGCGCTGCCTCAGCCCGTGAGCCAGGACCAACCCGCCGATCCCGGCTCCGACGATGGCGACTGTGGTAGCAGGATCGTTGCTCGCGATGCTCATCTCCGTCTCTCGGCTGCGGCTGGTCGACCAGATGACGGTCATCACCGCGACTACCACCATTGTGTCAGCCGCGGCACCCACCCCACGCCTCAGCTGGCTGGCATGAGGCAGCCGAGGGAGCCTCAGCTGTCCAGCAGCCCCTGCGCGAGCGCGCTCGCGAGGCTCGGCGTGAGCGGGAGCCGCGGGATGAGGGTCGCCTGGATCGAGTGGTAGATGTCCGGCTTCCCCTCCCACACGGTGGAGCTCGGGCCGTTCGACGGCGAGAGCTCGTGCACCCACGAGCCCCTCTCCTCGTCGATGAGGTGCTGGGCGGCGTACTCCCACCACAGCTGGTACCAGGCGTCGAACTGCTCCTCACCGGTGTGCCGGTGCAGCGCTGCCGCAGCCCCGATCGCCTCGGTGACCACCCAGTTCATCCGCTCGCGCACGAGCGGAACCCCCTCGAAGGTGACGGTGTAGACGAACCCGTCGTCGCCGTCGACCGCCCAGCCCTCCTCGACACCGGCCTCGAACAGCGACCGGGCACCGCTGGCCAGCTCGGGCGGCGCGGTGCGCCCGCGCGCCTGCAGCGCCTCGACCACGTGCAGGGCGAGCCGCGACCACTCGAACCAGTGCCCGATGGTGGCGCCGGCGGGCCGGAACTTGTCGGCCGGGTTGTCGGCGTTGAAGTCCAGCAGCGGCTGCCACTGCGGGTCGAAGTGCTCCGGGATCCGCCACGAGTACGCGGGGGCGAGCTCGCCCACCACCCGCTGCGTGATCCGCAGCGCACGGTCGAGCCAGGCGTCGTCACCGGTGACGTCGGCGGCCGCGAGGTACGCCTCGACCGTGTGCATGTTCGCGTTGACCCCGCGATACGGCTCGCACTCTCCGAACGCGGCGTCGAAGGACTCGACGACCATGCCGGCCTTCTCGTCCCAGAAGTGCTTGAGCTGGACGGCGAGCGCCTCGTCGAGCGCCTCGCGGGCGCCGGGGCGGCCCGCGGCGGCGGCGCTCGAGGTGGCCAGCACCACGAAGGAGTGCGCGTAGGCGGCCTTGGTGTCATCGATCGGACCGTCCGGTCCCACCTGGGCGAACCAGCCGCCGTGCTCACGGTCGGCGAGCGGGCCTGCGAGGGCGGCGAGCCCGTGGTCGACCATCGACGCCGCACCGGGCCGGCCCAGCATGGTGCCCAGCGAGAACGCGTGCACCATCCGGCACGTGATCCACAGGTGGGCGCCCTCCGCGGGCACGAGCTCGCCGTCGGAGTCGAGGTAGCCGAAACCCTCCTCGATCACCGAGCCGGAGGCGAACGCCAGCAGCTCATCGGTCTCTCGCTCCAACCAGCGGGTGTGCGCAGGGTTGCCCAGCCATCTCATGGGGTTGAGCCTAGGGTCACGCAGGTGTCCGAGCCAGTTGGCAAGATGGGGGCATGACGGAGCCGAGCAACGAGACCACCCAGCCCGAGCCGAACGAGCCGGGCACAGAGGCGAGCATCGAGCAGCCCGAGGGCGAGGAGCAGGGCGAGCGCGTCGTCGTCGCATCCTCGGAGCGCATCGGGATCCACGACTCCAAGGACGATCCCACGGCCGCCGTCGAGGAGCCCGCCAAGGTGATGCGTCTCGGCATGATGATCAAGCAGCTCCTCGAGGAGGTGCGCTCAGCACCGCTCGACGATGCCGCACGCGAGCGCATGGCCGAGGTGCACGAGCGCTCGCTGAGCGAGCTGGAGAGCGGGCTCTCGCCCGAGCTGGTGGCCGAGCTGCACCGCATCACGCTGCCGTTCGCCGATGACGGCACGCCGCCCTCGGATGCTGAGCTGCGAATCGCGCAGGCGCAGCTGGTCGGCTGGCTCGAGGGTCTGTTCCACGGCATCCAGACCGCGCTGGTCGCGCAGCAGATGGCCGCGCAGAACCAGCTGGTCGAGATGCGCCGCGCGCTGCCGCCGGGCGTCAGCCTGCCCGGCCAGCCCGGGCCGGGTCAGCAGAACCCCCAGCAGAGCCAGCCCGGGACCGGGCACTACCTCTGACGCGTGCGGGTCAGCCCTTGACCGACCCGGCCAGCAGGCCACGCACGAAGTAGCGCTGCAGCGAGAAGAACACGATCAGCGGGATGATGATCGAGATGAACGCGCCCGCCGTCAGCAGGTGCCAGTCCTGACCACGGTCGCCCGTCAGCGCAGCCAGCGCTGCGGTGAGCGGCTGGATGATCCGGCTGCCGCCCGAGAACGTGAGACCGACCAGCAGGTCGTTCCACACCCACAGGAACTGGAAGATCGCGAAGCTCGCGATCGCCGGCAGCATCAGCGGCAGCATGATGCGCAGGAACACCGTGACGTGGCCGGCACCATCGATGCGCGCCGCCTCGATCAGGTCCCGCGGCACCTCGGACATGAAGTTGTGCAGCAGGAAGATCGCCAGCGGCAGCGCGAAGATCGTGTGCGCCAGCCAGAGCGGCAGGAACAGCAGCACACTGCCCGCACCTGTGTCGTTGAAGATCCGCAGCAGCGGGATCAGCGCCATCTGCAGCGGCACGATCTGCAGCGTGAAGACAGCCACGAAGACCAGGTCGCGGCCGCGCCACTCCAGCACGGAGAACGCGTAGGCCGCCATGATGGCCAACGCCAACGGCAGCAGCGTCGCCGGGATGCAGATCACCAGCGAGTTCATGAAGTACTGCGACAGGTTGGTCGAGGTCGAGCCGCCGAGCACCTGCTCGTAGTTCTCGAGCGTCAGCACCGGGTTGCTGAAGAAGGTCCACCAGCCGGTGCGCTTGATGTCCGACTCCGGGCGCAGCGAGCTGAGGAACAGCCCGAACGTCGGAACGGTCCACAGCACCGCGATGACGATCGCGATCGCGCTGCCGATGCGGTTGCCCAGCAGACCGCGCGCCGTCGAGGCGGCGCTGCGGCGCGGTCCGCCGCCCATCGCCTTCGAGGCGTCCGCGAGCGAGGCGTCGGTCTCGGTGACGGCGGCGGTCATCCCCGCACCTCCCGGTTCTTGGCCATCTGTCGGATGTTGAACATCACCAGCGGCACCACCAGCACGAAGATGAACACCGCCATCGCGGAGCCGAGCCCGTTGTTGCCGAACACGAACGACTCGTCGTACATGAGGTTCGCCAGCACCTGCGTGTCGAACTTGGCACCGGTCATGGTGCGGGTGATGTCGAAGATCTTGAGGGTGGCGATCGAGATCGTCGTCAGCACCACGACCAGCGAGGGCCGGATGCTCGGGATCGTGATGCTCCAGAAGAGCTGCCAGGCACTGGCGCCGTCGAGCCGCGCAGCCTCGATGATGTCCTCCGGAACGGCCTTGATCGAGGCGGACAGGATCACCATCGCGAACCCGGCCTCGATCCAGACGAGCACGAGGATGAGGAAGATCGTGTTCATCCAGGAGTCCTGCAGGAACCGCACCGGTTCCAGCCCGACCCAGGTCAGGAGCGCGTTGATGACGCCGATCTGGTCCTGGCCGGCGCCCTTGTAGTCGTACACGAACTTCCAGATGATCCCGGCGCCCACGAAGGAGATCGCCATCGGCAGGAACAGCAGCGCCTTGGCCACTTTCTCGAGCCGCGACTTGTCGATGAGGACCGCGTAGACGAGCCCGATCGTCGTCGACAGCAGCGGCGTGAGGATTACCCACAGGAACGTGTTCCGGAAGCCCACGAGGTTCGAGGGCTCGGTCAGCGCCGTCACGTAGTTGGCGAACCCGACGTAGTTCTCGGAGCGGTTGTCCATGAAGGACATCCACAGCGTCCGGATGAACGGGTAGATCAGGCCGGCCGCCAGCAGCAGCAGCGCCGGGCCGGCGAAGACCGCGACGACGGCGGGTCGCCTCGCACGCTCACGCAGACTGTCGGCGCCCTTCGCGATGAGCAGCAGCACCGCCACGATCGCGCAGAACAGGATCACGGCCAGCACGAGCTGGCCGACCCGGGTGTTCAGCAGGAAACCCACGAGCTCTTCCTCTCAGGTACCCACGGCACAGGCCGGGGTGCGACACATCGTGCCGCACCCCGGCCGTCGAGCCAGTGGATCAGGGCCAGGAGTTCTCGACGGCGGTGAGCGCCTCCTCGGAGCTCTGCTGACCGTCGACCCAGTTGGTCATCGCGGTCCAGAACGAGCCGGCGCCGACCGAGGACGGCATCAGGTCCGAGCCGTCGAAGCGCGCGACCGCGTTCTCGTCCTGCATCAGCTCCAGCGTCTGCCGCAGCATGTCGGAGGATGCGTTCGCCGGGTCGACGCCCTGGTTCGGGCTGGTCACACCGCCGAGGCTGACACGGGTGTCCGCCCACTCGCCCGAGGACATGAAGTTGTGCACGGCAACCGTGGCCTCCTCGTCGTCGAACGCCGCCAGGTAGTCACCGGCGACCAGCAGCGGCTGGTCCTCGGCCGTCTGGGACGGCAGGTAGAAGGCGTAGATGTCGCCATCGGGGGCCACGTTCGTGCCCTCCGGCAGCTGCGCCTCGAAGAACGACGCCGCCCGGAACAGGAAGCAGTTGTTCTCCAGCACCTGAAGACCGGCGTCCGCCCATGCGGTGGTCGCGATCGAGCGCGGGTCACCGATGCCGCCGTTGACACGCTCCGGGTCCTGCAGGATCGAGCCTGCGGCCTCGAGCGCCTCGACGATCTGCGGGTCGTTGAACGGGATCTCGTGGTTGACCCACTGGTCGTAGACATCCGGACCAGCGGTGCGCAGCACCATGTCCTCGACGAAGTCGGTGGCCGGCCAGCCGGTGGCGCCGCCGGACTCGATACCGAAGCACCAGGGCTTGACGGTGTCGGAGCCGTGATCGGTCGCGATCTGGTCGGTCAGAGCCATCAGCTCGTCCCACGTGGTGGGGATCTCGTAGCCGCTCTCGGAGAACGCGGTCGGCGAGTACCAGACGAACGACTTGACCGAGCCCATGATCGGCACGCCGTAGAGCGTGTCGTCGATGGTGCCGTAGGTCAGCCAGTCCTCGCTGAGGCCCTCGCCCGCGGTGGCCGCCACGTCATCGGCGGCGGGCTGCACGTAACCGTCTGCCACCATCCGCGAGAGCAGACCGGGCTGCGGGAAGATCGCCAGGTTCGGCGCGTTGCCGCCCTCGACCTGCACGTAGATCTGCGACTCGAACTCGTTGGTGCCGTTGTGCTGGATCGTGATCCCGGTGCATGAGGCGAAGTCAGCCCAGGACTCCTCGAGGGCGTCGGCCTCGGCCGGGTCGGAGATCGTGCTCGAGATCGTCACGGTGGCACCCTCGAAGGTGCCGTACTCCTCATAGGCGCTGCAGTCGCCGTCGGCGTTGCCGCCGCCACCGCCCCCGCCGCCGCCGTCGAGGTCCCCGCCGCCATCGCAAGCGGTCAGGACGAGCGCGAGCGCTGCTCCCCCGGCAAGCACGGCGCCTGCGCGCCGGCGCGTGGTCGTCATCCTCACTGATGCCTCCTCAGTCACATACGTGTTCACCCGCCAGTCGGCGCGAGCAAAGTCACTGTAAGCGCTTACGGTCGGGGGTGCGCAAGCCGTATCGCGGATCTGGTGATAACGATCCGATCACTAATCGCGCGAGCCGCCGGTGCCTCACGCACCTCAGATGGGCCTCGTGGACCCTCGCTCGAGGAGCTCGGTGGCGCACACGACGTCGCGCACCACCGGTGTCCCGGTGATCATCTCCAGCACCAGGCCCACCGCCGTCGCCCCCAGCTCGTGGGCGTCCTGCGCGAGCGTCGTCAGGCCGATGAGGTCGCCCAGCTCATGCCCGTCGATGCCGATCACCGACACGTCCTCGGGCACCCGCACCCCACGCTCGCGCAGCACGTCGAGCACGCCGAAGGCCATCTCGTCCGAGTCCGCGACGACCGCCGTCACGTCGTCCACCCGATCGAAGATCTCGACGGCGCCGGATCGGCCCCCGGCACGCTCGAACCGTCCGTAGGACACCAGGGCCGGGTCCTCAGGCACGCCGGCCGCGCGGAGCGCGTCACGGTACCCCTGGGCGCGGCAGATCTCGGTGGCCCACGCCGTCGGCTGCGTGCGATAGCCGCCGATGTGTCCGATACGGGTGTGTCCGAGCGCCAGCAGGTGCTCGGTGGCGCGGCGCGCCGTCACGGTGTCGTCGACGTGCACGCGCACCTGGTCCGGCGGTCCGGACCCGACGTAGACCAGCGGCACCCCGAGCGTCTCCAGCAGGTGCACCTCGGTGGGCGTCATCGTCATCCCGACCACGAGCAGCCCATCGACTCGGCGGCGCAGCACGTCCAGGTTGATCGGCTCGCGCGCGGCGTCGTCGTCGAGCTGGAACGAGTACAGCAGCGCGTCGAACCCGGCCACGCGCAGCGCCTGGCAGGCGCCCTCGATCACGTTGGAGTGGAACCAGCGGGACACCCACGGCGTCAGCAGCCCGATCGTGCGGGTGCGCCCCGATGCCAGCGACACCGCCGAGGGCGTCGGCGCGTAGCCGAGCTGCACGGCGGCCTGCTCCACACGCAGCCGGGTGGACTCGCGCACGTCCGGTAGCCCGCGCAGGGCGCGGGACACGGTTGCTGTGGAGACTCCAGCCGCGCGGGCGACGTCGTCGATCCCGACGGGCATGACCAGATTGTGCCCCACCGGTCAAGCAGACCTGCCCATGGACCAGGTCGTCGCGCAGGCCCACACCCTCGTAGAGTGTCGGTTCATGCCCTTCGGTCCCGAGCTCATCATCGCGTTCCTGACGCTCTTCGTCCTCGAGCTGATCCTCGGCGTGGACAACGTCGTCTTCATCTCGATCCTGACGAACCGCCTGCCCAAGAGCCAGCAGCAGCGCGCGCGCATCATCGGTCTCGCCCTGGCGATGGCGCTGCGGATCGTGCTGCTGTTCTTCGCCACGTGGATCGTGGGACTCACCGATCCGATCATCTCGATCGGTGGCGTCGACGCGCTGGAGTTCTCCGGGCGTGACCTGATCCTGCTCGCCGGTGGTCTGTTCCTCATCTACAAGGCCACCACCGAGATCCACCACAAGCTCGAGGGCGAGGACGAGAACAAGGACGAGAACAAGGGCTCGACGACGTTCGGCAGGGTGATCATCCAGATCATCCTCATCGATGCCGTCTTCTCGCTGGACTCTGTCATCACCGCCGTCGGCATGACCGACAACCTGGTGATCATGATCGCGGCGGTGGTCCTGTCGATCGGTCTCATGATGGTCGTCGCGGGTCAGATCGCCGAGTTCGTGAACCGGCACCCCACGGTGAAGATGCTCGCGCTGAGCTTCCTCATCCTCATCGGCGCCACGCTGGTCGGCGAGGGCTTCGGCTACCACGTCGACAAGGCGCTGATCTACGGCCCGATCGGGTTCGCGATCGCCGTCGAGGTGCTCAACCTGATCTACCGCAACCGGCAGATCAAGCGGAAGGGCGCCGAGCGGGCACCCGTGCACCTGCACGCCGGCAAGCGCGTGGGCATCAAGGAGAGCAGCTCCAGCAGCGCCTCCTAGCGGCTACGTGCTTGGCACGGCGTCCAGCACGCTGACCAGGCCGTCGAGCTCGACGGGCCCGGTGACGGCGGTCGCGGCCGCCTTGGTGGTCTCGTCCGCGCCGTCCATCGCCACCGACACGCCCGCCCACCGGAACATCTCGATGTCGTTCTGCCCGTCGCCGACCACGAGCGTGCGATGCGCGGGCACGTGGTATCGCTGTCGCACCGCCTCGAGCGCGGAGGCCTTGGAGACCCCCTCGGGGGTCATGTCGAGCCAGGCGGACCACCCGACGGCGTAGCTCACGCCGTGCAGGCCGCTCTTGTCGACGAGGTCATGGAACTCCTGCGAGGACCACTCGGGCGCCCGGAGGGTGACGCGGGTGGCCGGGGCGGCCACGAGGTCCTCGAAGGAGACGACCTCCTGGGTGCCGGTCAGCTCGCCCTCGGGGAACGGGCGGGTGACCTTGAAGCCGCGGCCGAGGTCCTCGACGGCGAAGATCACGTCGGGCGCGTGCTCGCGCAGCAGGCGCAGCGCCGGGCCGGGGTCGAAGGTGATGACGTCGACCATCTCGTGACCGCGCTCGTCGAAGGCGATCGTGACCGCGCCGTTGGAGCAGACCGCGAATCCCTTCTGCAGGCCGAGGCGCTCGACCACAGGAAGCACCGCGATGAGAGAGCGGCCGGTCGCGAGCACCAGCCGAGCGCCGGACTCCACCACCCGGGAGATCGAGCGCTGGACCCGCCGCGAGAGGGAGTCGTCGAGCCCGAGGATGGTGCCGTCGATGTCGAGACCGATCAGCAGGTCGGGCCCGAGCGTGAGGCCGGCGACGTGCTCGCGGCCGAAGGTGGGCGCCGCGCTCACGCCATCGCCTCGAGGATCTCGCGCCCGCCGAGGTAGGGCCGTAGCGCCTCGGGCACGTGCACGGTGCCGTCCGCCTGCTGGTGGTTCTCGAGGAACGCCACCAGCCACCGCGTGGTCACGCCGGTCCCGTTGAGGGTGGCGGCGGGTCGGTTGGCCCCCTCGGCGGTGCGCTCACGGACGCCGAGGCGGCGCGCCTGGAACGTGGTGCAGTTCGAGGTCGAGGTCAGCTCCAGCCAGCGCTCCTGGCTCGGCAGCCAGGCCTCGCAGTCGAACTTGCGCGCAGCGGAGCTGCCGAGGTCGCCTGCGGCCACGTCGATCACCCGGTACGGCAGCTCGAGGGCCGCGAGCGACTCCTCCTCGAACGCGAGCAACCGCTCGTGCTCGGCCTCGGCCTGCTCGATCGGGGCGTAGACGAACATCTCGATCTTGTGGAACTGGTGCGTGCGGATGATGCCGCGCACGTCCTTGCCGTGCGATCCCGCCTCGCGCCGGTAGCAGGCCGAGAAGCCGGCGTACCGGATCGGCCCCTGGGTCAGGTCGACGATCTCGCCGCTGTGGTAGCCCGCGAGCGCCACCTCGGAGGTGCCCACGAGATACAGGTCGTCGGCCTCCAGGTGGTAGATCTCATCGGCGTGGGCGCCGAGGAACCCGGTGCCGGCCATGATCTCGGGGCGCACCAGGGTGGGGGTGGTCATCGGCGTGAAGCCGCCGTCGACCAGCCGGTTCAGGCTCCACTGCAGCATCGCCTGCTCGAGCAGCATCCCGATGCCGGTGAGGAAGTAGAAGCGGGACCCGCCCACCTTCGCGCCGCGCTCGACGTCGATCGCGCGCAGCCGCTCCCCGATCGCCAGGTGGTCCTGGACCTCGATGCCCTCGGCCGCGAAGTCGCGCGGGGTGCCCACCCGCTTCAGCTCGACGAAGTCCTCCTCACCACCGGCCGGGACGCCGTCGATGATGATGTTCGGCATCGCCCACAGCAGCCGATCGAGCTCGGCAGCGGCATGGTCGGCCTGCGCCTCCGCATCCTTGACCTGCTCGGACAGCTGCTTCGCGCGGCCCAGCACCGCCTCGCGCTCCTCGGGCGCCGCCTTGCCGATCGACCGGGACAGCTCCTTCTGCTCGGCACGCTGCTGCTCGAACGAGCTGAGCAGGGACCGACGCCGTTCGTCAGCGCCCAGCAGCTGGTCCACGAGGGCCGGGTCGGCGCCCCTCGCCACCTGGCTGGCGCGTGCGGTGTCCGGGTCATCACGCAGTGCCTTGAGGTCGATCACCCTCCGAGCGTAACCAGGTCCGCTCGGCCTGCCGTACCCCCGCGCCCGCCCCCGTACCCGCCCCGCGTTCATCGCCCAGCCCACACGCCGAGTTCGTTCCACAACGTCCAGTTCGGCTGGTGCACCCAGCGAACTCGACGATCACCAGCGAACTCGGCGGGAAGGGGCGGGGGACTGGGATCGGCAGGAGGAGTGGGGCCGGTGCGGCGTGCGGGGCCGGGCGCTGTGGAGTGCCGCGGCGGATGGCCGAAGGCTGGTGGGCGCAAGGCCACCGAGTTCGTTCCACCACGCCCAGTTCGGCTGGTGCACGCAACGAACTCGACGATCACCAGCGAACTCGGCGGGAAAGGGCCGGGCGAGTGGCGGCAGGGACGGCGCGGCCGGGCGAGTGCCGGCGGGGCGGGGCAGCGGGCGGGCGGGGCGGTACCGTCACCGGTGTGACATGGGAGCAGGTCGTCAGCGTGGCGGCGCTGCTGCTCGCCGTGGTGGCGGTGGTGGTCGGCCTGCTCGTGTACAAGCGGCTGACCGCGGGGCCGAGCAGGTCTCCCGTGCTCCCGCCACGAGAGGTTCGCGACCAGGGCGACCGGCCGCCGTCGGGACCTGCGGCGATCGTCGTCAACCCGACCAAGCTGGCGAAGCCGGACGCGCTGCGCGACCTGCTGCGCGAGCTGTCGGCCGAGGCAGGGCTGCCCGAGCCGCTCTGGCTCGAGACCACGATCGCGGACCCCGGGCAGGGGCAGGCCAGGCACGCGCTCGAGGCCGGCGCCTCGGTGGTGATCGCGGCAGGCGGCGACGGCACGGTGCGGGCGGTCGCGAGCACCCTCGCCGGCACCGGGCGGCCGATGGGGCTGCTGCCGCTCGGGACCGGCAACCTCCTCGCGCGCAACCTCGACCTGCCGATGGAGCGCGGGACCCGGGCGCTGCTGCAGACCGCGCTGACCGGCACCGACCACCCGATCGACCTCGGCTGGATCCGGGCCGAGCGTGCCGAGCCGGACGAGCCGGACGAGGAGCACGCCTTCCTCGTGGCCGGCGGCGTCGGGTTCGACGCCGCGATGGTGGCCGGCGCCGACGAGCAGCTGAAGGCGCGGATGGGGTGGCTCGCCTACTTCGTGGCCGGCGTGCGGCACCTGCACGGGCGGCGGCTGCGGCTGGCGCTGCAGGTCGACGACCAGCCGCCGGTGCAGCTCAAGCTGCGCAGCCTGGTGTTCGCGAACTGCGGGCGGCTGCCCGGCGGGATGGTGCTGCTGCCCGACGCCGAGATCGACGACGGCTGGCTCGACGTCGCCGCCCTCGACGCCCGCGGCGGGCTGCTCGGCTGGGCCTCGCTGTTCGGCAAGGTCGTGATGCAGGGGGTGGGCGTGCGCCGCGACCTCCCCGGTCAGCCCGGGTCGATCGAGTTCTGGCGTGGCCGCGAGCTCACCGTGCACTGGGACGAGCCCGAGCCGATCCAGGTCGACGGCGACCTCATCGGCAGGGCCGTCGCCCTCCAGGTCCGGGTGGAACCAGGCAGCCTCGTGGTGCGCACCCGCTGAGGCGACCTCAGTCGGGGTGGACGCCGTCGCGCAGGGCCGCGACCCAGTCACGGCCGAGGCGGAAGTCCTCGTCGGTGAAGCCGCGGCGCACGGCCGAACCACCGCCGTCGACCCTCGGGTACGAGCCGAGGAAGCGGACCATCGGGCACACACGGTGGAGCCCCACGAGCGCGGCGGCCACGCGTTCGTCGTCGATATGGCCCTCGACGTCGATCGAGAACCCGTAGCGGCCGAGCGAGTCGCCGATCGGTCGGGACTCGATCCGCGAGAGGTTGACACCGCGCACCGCGAACTGCTCCAGCATCGTGAGCAGCGCGCCGGCCTCGTTGTCGGGCAGATGGACCATCAGCGTGGTCTTGTCGCTCCCGGTGCGCTCCGGCACCGGACCGGGCGAGGAGACGACGACGAACCGCGTGACCGCGTTCGCGTTGTCCTCGATACCTGCCGCCAGCACCTTCAGGCCGTACTGCTCGGCGGTGTGCGGGGCGATGACGGCCGCCTCGAACCCGTGATCACCCGGCTCGGCGAGCAGGGCCGCCGCGGCGGCGGTGGAGGTCGCGGGCACGTGCACGACCCCCGGGAGGTTCGCCGAGATCCACTTGCGGGTCTGCGCCCACGCGTGCGGGTGGGTCGAGACGTGCCTGACGTCGGCCAACGCGGTGCCCGCGGCCGCCGCGAGCACGAACTCGATCCGCACGAGCGCCTCGCCCACGATCACGAGCGGCTGCCCGGAGGCGAGCGCGTCGAGCGTGGCCGAGACCCCGCCCTCGACCGAGTTCTCGATCGGCACCACGGCACGGTCCACGTCACCGCCGCGCACGGCTGCGAGCGCTGTCGGCACATCGGTCTGGGCCACGGCCACGTCATCGGCGCCGGCCACCGATCGCAGCGCGGCCTCGGTGAAGGTGCCGGTGGGACCGAGGAAGGCGTATCGCAAGGACATGGGCACATCCTCCCGCGATCTTGGCCGGATTCTCGCCGGTGGTGCAGACCGTGCACACATCTGAGCCATACGCTCGTGGCGATGACTGCTCTCGTTGCGCCCGCGCGCCTGACCGTCGCCGTGCTGGCGGGGGTGCTGCTGACCGCGCTGGCGGTCGTGATCCCGGCCGCGCCCGCCGCGGCCGAGGTGGACCGGCCGGTGGTGCTGGTCGGGGCTCCGGGACTGAGCTGGTCGGACGCCGAGGCGATGGGCGGTTTCCTCGGCGGCTGGTCCGACGAGCTGGCAGCCGGGTCGCTCGTGGTCCGCAGCACCCGCGCCGAGGCCTGCCCCGTGGACGGCTGGCTCGCCATCTCGGCGGGCAACCGCGCCAGCGGGGAGCTGCTCGAAGGCGGCTGCGCGCCGATCGGCCCCCCCGCCGAGGGCAGCGCGGTGCCGGACTGGGAGCTCTACCTCCAGCGCGCGGACGACGCCGCATTCGGTTCCGAGCCCGGGCTGCTGGGCGATGTGCTCGCGGACGCCGGGATCGGCACCACGGCCATCGGCGGCGGCGCCGCCGTCGCGCTCGCCACGAGCGAGGGCACGATCGGCGACTACCGGCCCTTCGTCCCCTCGTCGCTGACCGAGGACGTGGGTGCGGCGTTGGAGACCAGCGACCTCGTCGCCGTCGACCTGGGTGAGGTCGGGGACGACACCACCAGCGGGACCAGCACACGCGAGGAGGCCGCGGCCGAGGTCGCCGAGCAGCTGGGCGCCGTGCTCGCCGGCGCCGGCGCGAGCGGTCGCGACCCGCTCGTGCTGATCTCCGGCATCTCCGACGACGGCGGCCCGGCCGGCCTGCGCTTCTTCGCCGCCATCGGCGTCGAGGAGCCTGCCCAGATCAGCAGCCCGAGCACCCGCCAGCCCGGCTACCTGCTCGCCACCGACCAGCACGCCACCCTGCTCGACCTGCTCGGCGTCGACTCCGATGGCACGAGCTCGATCGGCGCGCCGATGACGCTCAGCCCGGCCGATCCGGACGCCCTGGTCGCCGCCGCCACGGACCGCCAGCAGCACGCCGCGGCCCAGCGTCCCTTGATCCCTGGCTTCTTCCTCAGCCTCGTGCTGATCAACCTCGCCCTGTACGCCGTCGTCACCCTGGGGCTGCGCCGCCCACGGCTGGCGCGCTCGGTCGCAGACCGCCGGGTGCCGGTGCTGCGCACGATGCGCGTGATCTCGCTCGCCGTCGCGGGCATCCCGGTCTCGTCCTTCCTCACGAATCTGCTCCCGTGGTGGCGTGTCGAACCCCCGCTGCTGGCACTGCTCGCCGGCATCGCCGTGATCGACGCCGCGATCGTCGCCCTCGCGCTGCTCGGGCCCTGGCGGCGCGCCCTGCTCGGCCCGGCCGCCGTCGTCGCCGGGGTCACCGCGATCGTGCTCGCGGTCGACGTGATCACCGGCGCGCAGCTCCAGGTCTCGGCGATCATGGGCATCCCGACCCTTGTGGCCGGCCGCTTCTACGGGATGAACAACACCTCGTTCGCGCTGTTCAGCTCATCGCTGCTGCTGCTCGTGACCGCGGTGGCGAACTCCTTGGTGCGCAGGGGCCGACGACGAGCGGCCGCCCTGGTGATCGCGCTGATCGGGCTCGCGGCGATCGTGATCGACGGCGCCCCCTTCTGGGGCGCGGACTTCGGCGGGCCGCCCGCGATGCTGGTGGCCTTCGGGCTGCTCACGCTGCTGGCCCTGGGGGTCCGGCTCACGATCAAGAAGGTCGTGCTCGTGGTGCTGGGGGCAGGCGTGGTCACGATGGCGATCGCGTTCCTCGACTGGCTGCGGCCCCCCGCCGCCCGCACGCACCTGGGCCGGTTCTTCGCCGACGTGCTCGACGGCGACTTCTGGGAGGTCATTGGCCGCAAGCTCGATCAGAACCTCACGATCCTGCTCGGCAACCGCCCGCTGACGATCCTGGCGATCTGCGGCGTGCTGCTCGTGGTGCTGGTGCTGATCCGCCCGGTCAAGGAGACGATCTCCTCCCCCGGCGGCGGCGAGTACGCATGGCTGTCCAACGGCGCCCCGATCTCCGCGATGGCCAAGCAGGCACCGATGCTCGGGCCCGGCCTGGTGGCGCTCGCCGTGTGCGCGGGCATCGGGTTCGCCGTGAACGACTCCGGAATCGCGATCCCGGCGATCGGCGTCGCCGTCGCGGTGCCGCTGCTGCTCGCCTCGTGCGCGACGTGGATGCTCGCGCGGGGTGGCGAGTCCGATGCCCAGGCGATGGACGACGACGGGGCTCAGGCCCCGCGGTAGGACTCGCCCTCGTCGTCGAGCGCCTCGGGATCGTCGCCCTCGGGGACGTCCGGCTCGTCCATGACCACCGGCAGGTCCGGGTACCGGCGCAACCGGCGGGCGGCCACGGCGGCCATCACGTCGCGCAGCTGTGCCGCGCGGTGCAGCTGCCCCGCCAGGTCGTTGCCGGAGGGGCGGTGTCGCAGGTCGCAGGGGACCTCGACCACGGCGAACCCCTTGAGCAGCACGTCGATCGTCATCGCGGTCTCGACACCCCACCCGCGCGCGAGCGGCAGGGCCGCCTCGAAGGCCGCCCTGCTCAGGCAGCGCTGGCCGGAGAGCGGCTGCGCGGGCGCCCAGCCGGTGAACCGCTGGATCGAGCGGCGGGCGAATCCGGTCACGATGCCGCGCCCACCTGCTCCCGCCTGCTTCGGGAGCGTCGCGATCGACATGTCCGCACGCTCCGCCCACACCGGGGGCACCAGCGGCGCAGCGTTGACAGCGGTCAGGCCGAGGTCGGCGTCAAGGAACAGCAGCATGCGAGGCAGGCCCTCCTCCTCGTCGCGCATCGCGACGACGGCGGCGCCTGTCTCCATCGCCGAGGCCTTGCCGCGGTTGATGGCGTGCCGCACGACGACGGCGCCGGCGGCCCGCGCCTTGGCGCCGGTGTCGTCCTCGCTGCCGTCGTCGACGACCAGCACGAGGTCCACGTGAGGGATGGCTCGTGCGGCGCGGACCGTGTCGGCGATCCGCTCGCTCTCGTCCTTGGCAGGGATGACCGCGGCGACCCGCTGATCGACCGGCGGCCGCCCGGCGGCACCGCCCTCAGGACGGCGCCGGCGGATGACCGTCAGCGGTTGGGCTGCGGTCTCCTCAGCTCTGTGCCCGTCTGGCCCCTCCACGGTTCCACCCTAGTGTCATGGGGCAGGTGGTCAGCGAAGACTGACCTGTCGTGAGACGAGTCCGGCGCGTGCGCGTCGCTGCTCGGGCGTCAGCGGCTCGGTCGAGGCGATCGCCTCGTCCAGCTTCGGCGCGAAGGCGGCCACCGGGCCCTCGATGTCCGCGGCCTCGGTGCCGTCAGCGAGCTCCCACACGGGCACGAGGATCCCGCACGAACGGAAGGCCCCCACGAATCGCGAACCGTCGTCGAGCGCCGAGGCGCGATCGGCGTGCAGCCGAGCCAGCGCGTCGAGCAGCTGCTCCGGATCCTCCGGACGCGCCCAGCGCAGGAACTCGCGCTCACCCATGCGGCACCAGTACGCGGCGTCGACGCCGGTCAGCCGCACCGTGGGCACGATGCCACCGGCAGCCTCCTCGAGGGCGGCGGCGGCCTCATCGGGAGCGCTGCCGTCCTCGGGGACCGTGTAGGCGAAGGTGTCGTGCACCGTGACCTCGAACGGCACGTCGAGATCGAGCACGTCCTGCAGGCGCGGGCCGGACTCCGGCAGGTCGATGTGCTCGAGCGCGCTGCCGGGCTCGGCGTCGAGAACCTGCAGCAGCGCCGCCGCGACGTCGCGCGAGGGATCCTCCGAGGAGCTGGCCGTCTGCAGCGCGACCAGCACCACGCCGTCGGACCGCTTCATCGCGGGCCAGAGCCGCGGCAGGAGGGTGACGACGAGGACGTCGACGGCGCCGTGCTCCGCCGTCGTCCGCGCGGTCGCGCTCGCGGCCGGGACGACCTCGCGCATGGCCACCCAGTCGGGCTCGCTCGGGAGCCCGTGGAACGTCCTCGACGGCGCGACGACTGCCTCCCCTGCCGCGCCGCTGGCCAGCGCCTGCTGCGCCGCCTTGCGGGCAGCGCGCCGCTCCGCGACCTTCGGGTCGGTGGTCTTCTTGCGCTTGGCCATGCCCGCTCCTTGGTTGCCTCGATGCCGCGCCCGACCTTAACCCAGCCGGCCCTCGCCAATCGCGCTGGTGCGATGCGAAGATCGCTGCATGCACGAGCGCGCAGGACAGCCGGCCCAGCCACAGGACCTGATCGACGTCGACGAGGTGGTGAGCGCGTACTACGACCGCGCGCCCGACATCGGGGACCCGGACCAGCAGGTGACCTTCGGCACCTCCGGCCACCGCGGCTCGTCCCTCGACGGAGCCTTCAACGAGGACCACATCGTCGCGATCACGGCCGCGATCGTGGAGTACCGCCGCAAACAGGGCACCGACGGGCCGCTCTACATCGGCCGCGACACGCACGCCCTGTCCGCCCCGGCCACGACGACGGCGCTCGAGGTGCTCGCGGCCGCGGGCATCGACGTGCGGGTCGACGCGCGCGACGGATACACCCCCACGCCCGCGGTCTCGCACTCGATCCTGCGGCACAACGGCGCAGGCAGCAGCGAGGGCGTCCGCACGCACGGACCGGGCCTTGCCGACGGGATCGTGGTCACACCGTCGCACAACCCGCCCCGCGACGGCGGCTTCAAGTACAACCCGCCCCACGGCGGTCCCGCCGACTCCGACGCCACCGGCTGGATCGCGAGGCGTGCGAACGAGCTGCTGGCCTCCGGCGTGGCGGACGTGCCCCGCTCGACCGACGCCATGAGGGCCGAGACCGTCCACAAGCACGACTACCTGCTCACCTACGTCGACGATCTCGACTCGGTCCTCGACATGGACGCGATCCGCGACGCCGGTGTGCGCATCGGAGCGGACCCACTCGGCGGCGCCGCGGTCGAGTACTGGGGCGAGATCGGCGAGCGGTACGGGCTCGACCTGACCGTGGTCAACCCGAAGGTCGACCCGCAGTGGTCGTTCATGACGCTCGACGGCGACGGCAAGATCCGGATGGACTGCTCCAGCCCGAACGCGATGGCCTCGCTGCGGACCATCATGGAAGGCGGCGCCGGGGCGGCGCCCTACGACGTGGCCACCGGCAACGACGCCGACGCCGACCGGCACGGGATCGTCACACCCGACGGGGGGCTGATGAACCCCAACCACTACCTCGCCGTGGCGATCGAGTACCTGTTCACGCACCGGCCGCAGTGGTCCGCGAGCGCCGGCGTCGGCAAGACGCTCGTGAGCTCGGCGCTGATCGACCGCGTGGCCGCCGGGATGGGGCGGACGCTCCTCGAGGTCCCGGTCGGGTTCAAGTGGTTCGTGCCCGGGCTGCTCGACGGCGGCGTGGGCTTCGGCGGTGAGGAGAGCGCGGGTGCGTCCTTCCTGCGCACCGACGGATCGGTGTGGACGACCGACAAGGACGGCATCCTCCTCGCGCTGCTCGCGAGCGAGATCGTCGCCGTCACCGGGCGGAGCCCGAGCCAGCTGCACGAGGAGCAGGTGCTGGCGCACGGGCAGAGCTGGTACGCACGGGTCGACGCCCCCGCGGACCGGGAGCAGAAAGCGAGGCTCGGGTCGTTGACGCCGGAGGCCGTGACGGCGACCGAGCTCGCCGGGCAACCGATTTCCGAGCGCCTCGTGGAGGCCCCCGGCAACGGCGCCAAGATCGGCGGGCTCAAGGTCACGACTGCCGACGCATGGTTCGCCGCGCGGCCCTCGGGAACCGAGGACGTCTACAAGATCTACGCCGAGTCGTTCGTCTCGCCCGAGCACCTCGCGCAGGTGCAGGAGGCAGCGCGGGAGGTGGTCGCCGACGCGCTGCGATGACGGAACCGTGACCCAGTAACCGGTTTCCAGACGCGGTCTTTCCAGGTATCTTCGTGACCCCGGGCCGATGCCGGCGCGGGGCGGAACACCGATCGCCGACGCCGTCGAGAAGGAAACCCCTCATGAACAGCACCATGAATCGCCGCACCCTCCTGACGATCGGAGGCGGGCTCGCACTGACGGGCTTCCTGGCCTCCTGCAGCCGGGGAGGTGGCGGAGGCGCCGACGAACCGACGACAGGTGGGGGCGCGGGCGGCGGCAGCGGCTCCGCGGACACCGTTCGGATCACCTTCTGGGGATCGGAGTTCCGCTTCGAGTACACGGGCGAGGCCGTGGCGGCCTTCATGGCGGCCAACCCCGAGATCACGGTCGAGCAGGAGCCCGGTGAGTGGAGCGGGTACTGGGACCGGCTGGCCACCCAGGTGGCCGCGAGCGACGAGCCCGACGTGATCAACATGGACGGCAAGTACGTCGCCGAGTACGCCGGCCGCGGCGTGCTCGCCGACCTGGAGCAGCTGCCGATCGACCTGTCCGCCATCGCCCCGAGCGACCTGGACTCGGGGCGGCTCGACGGCACCCTCTACGCGCTCTCCACCGGTCAGAACGCCTGGGTCATCATGGCGAGCCCCACCGTGCTCGAGGCCGCGGGCGTGGAGATGCCCGACGACAAGACCTGGACGTGGGACGACTTCAAGGCTCTGGCGCAGGCGATCACCGACTCGGACGCCGACGCCGTCGGGGTCGCCGGCAACGGCTCGTACGCGGACATGACCATCTGGGCGCGCCAGCACGGCGAGGACCTGTGGAGTGCCGACGGCGTGGCGATGGGCCCGGAGACCCTCGAGTCCTGGTTCCAGCTCTACCTCGACCTGCAGACCTCCGGCGCCGGCCTCGGCGCCACCGCGATGGAGGAGGAGGGCACGCTCTCGCTCGAGCAGCAGGCGTTCAGCGTCGGCAAGGTCGGCATGATGTGGGCCTGGACCAACCAGCTCGGGAGCATCCGCGACGCCTCCGGCCAGGATGACGTCGTGATGCTGCGGCCGCCGTCGCTTGCGGGGAGCGCCGCGGAGAACGGGCTGTTCGGCAAGGCGTCGATGTTCTGGGCGATCTCGTCACGGTCGGACGTGCAGGAGAGCGCGGCGAAGCTCGTGGACTTCCTCGTCAACGACCCGGGCGCGAACGTGCTGCAGATGCTCGATCGCGGCGTCCCCTCGAACCCCGAGGTCGTCGCGCGCCTGGAGGCCGACCTCACGGAGACCGACGCGTACGTCGTCGACTTCATGGGCGAGGTGCTGCAGGAGATCGAGTCGGCTCCCGCGGTCCAGCCGATGGGCGCCAGCTCCGCAGCGGACGTGTTCACCCGGTACCTGTCCGAGGTCCGGTTCGGGAGCCTCACCCCGGCCGCGGCGGCGTCAGCCGCGATCGACGAGGTGAACGCAGGCGTCGCCACGGCGTCCTGACGAACGGTCTCGTGTAAGCGGTTCCATTCGGCGGCGGCTGGCGGTATCTTGAGGCCAGACCTCAGTCGTCACCGCCGCCGATAAGGAACCATCATGAACCCGCAAATCACTCGACGCACGCTCCTCACCGTGGCCGGAGCGCTCGGAATCACCGGTGGCCTCGCAGCCTGCGGGCGCGGTGGAACCGGTACCGGCGCTGGCGGCTCCACCAGCGGCGGTACCAGCGGCGGCTCGGCCGCGGCCATCCGCTTCACCTGGTGGGGCCCGACCTTCTACCAGGAGTTCACCCAGGAGATGGTCGACCTCTTCATGGCGGCGAACACCGAGATCGGCGTCGCTTCCGAGCCCGCCGAGTGGAGCGGGTACTGGGATCGGCTGGCCACGCAGGTCGCCGCGAACGACGAGCCGGACGTCATCAACATGGACGGCAAGTATCTCGCCGAGTACGGCGGCCGTGGTGTCCTCGCCGATCTCGAGCAGCTGCCGATCGACCTCTCCAACGTGGCCGCCGCGGATCTCGACTCCGGCCGCCTCGACGGCACGCTCTACGCCCTCTCGACCGGGCAGAACGCCTGGGTGGTGCTGGCGAACCCGCAGCTGTTCGAGTCCGCCGGCCTGGAGATCCCTGATGACAAGACGTGGACCTGGGACGACGCCGCCGAGCTTGCGGCGGCGTTCCCCGAGGCGCTGCCGGACGTCGTCGGCCTCACCAACGGTGGCTCCTACGCCGACCTGACGATCTGGGCAAGGCAGAACGGTGAGGACCTCTGGAACGACGAGGGCATGGCGGTCAGCGCCGACGTGCTGGCCCAGTGGTTCCAGTGGCTCCTCGACCTGCAGACCTCGGGTGGCACGCTCGGCGCCTCGGCCTCGCAGGAGGACAGCACGCTCTCGCTCGAGCAGCAGGCGTTCGCGACCGGCCGGACGGCGATGAGCTGGGCGTGGACCAACCAGCTCGGCAACTACCGTGAGGCCAGCGGTGTGGAGGACGTCGTGATGCTGCGGCCGCCGTCGCTGGCGGGCGAGGCGACCGAGAACGGGCTGTTCGGCAAGGCGTCGATGTTCTGGTCGATCTCCGCACGCTCGGAGGCGCCGGAAGCCGCTGCCGCCCTCGTGGACTTCCTCGTCAACGACGAGAGCGCGAACGCGATCCAGCTGCTCAACCGTGGCGTCCCGTCGAACCCCGACATGGTGGCAACGATGCAGGACAAGCTCACCGAGACCGACGTCTACGTCGCCGACTTCATCGCCGAGGTGCTCACCGAGATCAGCTCGACCCCAGCGGTGCAGCCGACCGGCTCCAGCACCGCGCAGGACGTGTTCACGCGCTACCTCACCGAGGTCCGCTTCGGGAACATGACCGCTGCCGACGCCGCAGCGGGCACGATCGAGGAGGTCAACGCCGCCGTCGCCTCGGCGTAGCGGCGGTGCCGAGGCGCAGCGCACGCTGAGAGCGCACATGCACGGTGAGTGCGCACTGCGCACCGTGCGCTCTCACCGTCGATGTGCGCACTCAGTGAGGGAGCGGCCTGAGCTGGGCGTCTCGAAGTGGTGGAGGGCGGTGGTGATGTCGGCGTCGGTGGTGGCCCAGCTGGTGACGAGGCGGACGACGCCGGGCTCGATCACGTAGAACTGCACGCCCGCCTGCGCCCAGCGGGCGGAGACCTCGTCAGGGACGGCGACGAAGGCGAGGTTCGCACGCGCCGGCACCACGGGGTGATACCCGAGCTCGGCGAGCCCGGCCAGCAGCCGGGCCATGGCCGCGTTCGCGCGGCTCGCGGAGCGGAGCCAGCGGTCCTCGGTCAGATAGGCGTCGAGCTGCGCGGACTGGAACCGGCCCTTCGAGGCCACGTGCCCGGCACGCTTGAGCCGAAACCGCAGCTCCTGGGCGACCGCGGGGTCGAACACCACGATCGCGTCGGCGGTCATGGTGCCGTTCTTGGTGGCGCCGAGGCTGACCATCTCGACACCGGCACGCCAGGTCAGGTCGGCGGGCACGCACCCGAGCGCCGCGAGGGCGTTGGCCAGCCGGGCGCCGTCGAGATGGACGCGTAGCCCACGCGCGGCGGCCAGCGTTGCCAGCGCGCCGATCTGCTCCGGCTCGTACACCTCGCCCATCTCGGTCGCCTGGGTCACGCTCAGCACGGCCGGCTGCGAGTGGTGCGGGTCGTCCCAGCCGGTGCGCTCGAAGCACGCCGTCAGCGCCTCCGGCGTGAGCCGTGACCCGACACCTGCCAGCCCGAGCAGGGCGGCGCCGCCGCTGAACATCGAGGTCGCCGCCGCCTCGTTGACGAGGATGTGCGCACCCTCGTGGCACACGACCGCTCCCCACGGCGGGCACAGCGCCGAGATCCCGAGCGCGTTCGCGGCGGTCCCGGACACGACCGGGAACACGAACGCCTCGCGCTCGAAGACCTCGCTCACCCGCTGCTGCAGCCGCGCGGTGATCTCGTCGTCGCCGTACGAGGCTGCCGTACCGGTGCCGGCCGCCGCGAGCGCCTCCAGCACGTACGGCGCGGCCCCAGCGGTGTTGTCGCTGCGGAGGTCGACGCTCACGGGTCGAGGAGCACGGCGTCGAAGGTCGGCCGGACCACGTCCCAGTCCATCGTCTCCAGCACCCACCGCTGCGCCGACCGGGCCGCCGAGCTCGTCGGCGGGCTCGGCTTGGCGGCCAGGATCCGGGCGGCGGCGGCCTGCGGGCTGTCGACCACCCACTCCGGCGGGTAGAACGAGGCCGGCCCGCCCCACGAGCGCAGCGCAGGCCAGTTCCGCACCACCGGCAGCGCACCGCTCGCCACGCCCTCGAGCAGGGCCTCGTGGGTGCCCTCGAACCGGCTGGTCGACAGGATCACCCCGACCTGCTGCAGCAGCGCCGGCACATCGTCGGTGAACCCCGTGACCTCGACGGCGTCCCGCAGCTTCACGATCCGGCGCGTGAGGTCCTCGTGGTACTCGAAGCTCTCCTCGAGGCTGTCAGCAGGCTTCTGCTCACCGACCAGCAGCAGCCGCCACCTGTCGTCGGTGACGCGCAGCGCCGCGAGCACGTCGAGGGCCCAGGCCGGGTCCTTGACCGCTTTGTTCCACCCGACCAGCGCGAGCGTGTACTCGGCCCCGGGCAGCTTCTCGCGCTCGCACCGCGCGAGCTCGAGCCGGTTGGGCACCACGTGCACCTCAGTGCCTGCCCGCGTGATCGCCGGTGCGGTCGCCTCCACCACGGCGCGGATGGTCGGGGCCACGAACACGGCCCGTTCCACCGAGCTCCACACGGTCAGCAGCGGCATCGGGGTGGCCACCTCGTACCGGTGCAACCGGGTCACCATCGGCGCCTCGATGCCCCGCACCAGCGAGGCCCAGACCTGGGCGCGGTGCCCCCACTCGACGAAGATGACCTCGGCCCATGCCACGTCCTCGGCGAGGTGCTCCGGCAGCGGTGGCCGGGTCCCGTCGAGCCCGTACCGCAGCCGGGCCTCGACAAGCGCCCGCAGCGACAGCAGCGGCCGCACGCCGGCGTCGGCAGCGAGATCCAGCACGCGGACCTCGACCCCTGCGGCCCGGAGCTCGGCGGCCAGCGGCTCGATGAAGTGGCGGTTGTCGTAGCCGAGCACGAGCAGCCGCTCGGTGCGGGCCTCACGGTGGGGCCGGGGGCGCGGCCGCGGGTCCTCGAGCAGCGCTTCGAAGGCCGAGGACCGCTCGAACGGCTCGAAGAAGGTGCGGTGGTCGGAGAGCAACGGGGAGGGCGCGGTGCCGAAGTGCCGGGCCGGGTGGTAGCAGACGGCGAGCGCACCGGCGAGCCGAGCGGCGCTCGGGCCCACCTCACCGCCGTCGAGATAGCGGTCCGCCTCGGTCAGCGCGTCCTCGACGACGCGGTCCAGGTCCTCCGGGACCACGCCGGCCTCGAGCTCCGCGAGCGCCCGCGCGGTGGCGAGCTCGATGCGCGCCTCGGCGCCCTTCGCCTGCGCCTCGGCCGAGCGGAGCACCGCAGCCGCGTCCTCGTGGTGGCCGCGGTCGGCGTAGAGCTGGGCGACCTGGCGGCTGGAATCGACCAGCACGTCCGCGCGGGTCGGCACCAGCAGGTGCACCCGCCAGGCGGCGCGACCGGCCGACCGCGCAGCACGAAGGCGGAGAACCCGGTCCAACGCACTGCCCACGATGCCCACGCCGTCAGCGTAGTGACCCTGCGAGCAGGTGACGAAGGCAACGTCAGCGCGGCCACTCCATGGGCATCCTCGGCTGCGGCGAGGTGACAGAATCTTGCAGTGTTCGCCCCCTATCGGAAGATCCTCAGCGCGCCTGGTGCCTGGGGGTTCTCGGGATCAGGCGTGCTGGCCCGGCTCCCGATGTCGATGGTGACGATCTCCATCGTGCTGCTCGTGGAGGCGGTCTACCACTCCTACGCGCTCGCCGGCCAGGTCGCCGCGGTCTACACGGTCGCGCAGGCGGTCGGCGCACCCCAGATCTCGAAGCTGGTCGACTCGCACGGGCAGGCGCGTGTGATGCGCCCGTCGCTGCTGGTCGCGATGACAGGCCTCGTCGGGCTCGCCGTCGCCGCGATGCTGCACGGACCCTCCTGGCTGCTCTACCCCACCGCTGCGCTCGCCGGCCTGACCGTCGGCTCGATGGGTGCGCTGGTGCGCTCGCGCTGGAACCGCGTGGTCGAGAACGCGCGCGAGCTCCACACCGCCTACTCGCTGGAGTCCGCGCTCGACGAGCTGGTGTTCGTCGTCGGTCCCGTGCTCTCGACCACGCTCGCGGCCGCGATCTCTCCGGTCGCCGGCCTGCTGATCGCGATCGTCGCGGCCGGGGCGGGCGGGTTCTGGTTCCTGGCGCAGCGGGCCACCGAGCCACCGGCCTCGGGCCGCCCCGAGGTGGGCCAGCGGGGCTCGGTGATGCGCTCCTGGGGGATGGTCATCATCGTCGTCGTGTTCATCTCGATCGGCACGATCTTCGGGTCGGTCGACGTGTCCACCGTGGCGGTCGCGGAGGCTGCGGGCGTGCCCGGCGTGGCGGGCATCGTGCTCGGCGTCGTGGCGCTCGGGTCGCTGTTCTCCGGCCTGCTCTACGGCGCGCGCGAGTTCACGATGCCGGCGTGGAAGAGGTTCGTCATCGGTGTCGTGCCGCTCACGATGGGCCTCGGCCTGTTCGCGCTCGTGGACACGTTGTGGGCGCTCGCCGCTGTTGGGTTCGTGACCGGGTTCGCGATCGCTCCCACGATCATCACCGGCAACGCCCTCGTGCAGCAGCTCGTGCCCCCCAACCGGCTGACCGAGGGCCTGACCTGGGTGGGAACGGCGATCGGGCTGGGCTTCGCCGTCGGGAGCTCGATCGCAGGTCGCGTCATCGACCTGCACGACGCCCACACCGGCTACCTCGTCAGCCTGGGCGCCGCCGGCCTCGCCGCCGTCGTGGCGCTCTCGACGGCGGCGGTGCTGCGCGCCATCACCACCACGGGTCCACGCGTCGCCAGTCGTTAGGCTGGGCTCCTACCGTTTGTCTAGGGGGCCACATGTACGCCTTGATCTTCAACCTGATCCCGATCGTCGGAGCCCTGGTCATCGGCGCTGTGATGGCACCGAAGGCGGGACCCGCGAAGGGCAAGATGTGGCTCGGGCTCGCTCTCATCGTCGCCGGCGCCGTGCTCTCGCTGATCTGGCAGGCCGTCCTGATCGCCCCGGTGCTGCACAGCATGATGTGGGACCGCGGGGTGATGGGCATCTCCGTCATCAGCGGTGGGATCGCCCTGGTGAACACCGTGCTGCTCCTGCTCGGGCTCTATTTCCTGTGCGCCGCGGTCGTCATGGGACGCAGCGGCGCCGCCTACCTCGACCCCAGCAGGCCGGGCGCTCCCCCGAGCACCTACCCGGCTGGCGGTGAGCAGTCCGGCGCGCGGCCGTCGTCGGGGCCCGGCAGCAACCCGTACGTCTGAGTCGTGGACGAGCTCGCGCGCTGGCTCCGGCAGGCCCCCTTCCTGCCGCGGAAGCGGGAGCCCGACGGCGTCCCGCACCCTCCCACCGACCCTCGCCTGGGGCTCGTGCTCAGCGGGGGCGGGGCTCGGTCGTCGTTCCAGATCGGCGCACTGCGCTATCTCTACGACGAGGTCGGGATCACGCCGTCGGTGATCGCGGGCACCTCGGCCGGCTCGATCCTGGCCAGCGTGCTGGCGCAGCACGGCGAGCACGCCGGTCAGCGCGACGCCCTCTCCCAGCTCGAGCGCATCTGGCTCGGGATGACCTCGAGCAGCGACATGTTCACGGAGTACCCGTGGTTCGCACGGCTGCGGGCGCACATGCCGACGTGGCGCAAGGTGCTCGCGCTGCGGCAGCGCACCAGCCACGAGGGCGCGGAGGAGCAGAGCACGGCGTGGAAGCCGAGCACGGCCCTGGAGGCGCTCGGCACCCTCTGGGAGGCCGGGCGCTCCAGCGCCGACCTCCAGCTGATCGTCAACGGGCCCACGCAGGAGCGCGCGGCGTTCATGCCGGGCCCGATCGTGGACCGGCTGCTGGAGCCGCACGTGTTCGACCCGGAGCGGCTCGCGGCCTCGCCCGTGACGCTGCGGATCGCGCTGGTCGGGCTCGAGAGCGGTGAGCTGCGGTACGTCACCAACACCGGCACCTTCACCGACAGGCAGGACCGCCCCGTGCCCGAGCTGGGCGAGGTGGACGTGGTCGAAGCGATTCGGGCCTCCTGCGCGATCCCGGGGGTGTTCCCGCCGGTGCCGCTGGCCGGTGAGTACTACGTCGACGGCGGGGTCCGCGAGAACCTGCCCACCGAGGTAGCGCTCGACCACCTCGGCGTGTCCGAGTGCTACGCGGTGGTCGCCTCGCCCTCCGGGGTCCGGACGCAGCAGTCGTTCGCGGCTGCGGACATCTTCACGATCATCATGCGCAGCACGAGCGGCATCATGTCCGACGAGCTGCAGCGCGACGAGATCGCCTACGCACGTGCGCACGGCGCCACCGTGATCGCGCCGACCGTCGACGTCCACGACCTCGTGACGATCGACCCCGGGCTGATCTCGATCGCCGTCGACTACGGGTTCCTGCGCGCGCGGGACGTGGTCACGGGCGCCGATGCGCAGCGACAGCACCTGACCGACGAGATCATCCGCACCCGGCGGCGGGCGTGGGAGACCGAGGAGGCCGCGTTCGCGCACGGCACCGCGTCCGACGACGACGTCCGCGCGCTGAAGACCGAGCTGCGCGACCTGCTCGCCGAGGTGCCGCCGGGCGAGCTCCCGGAGGGCGCCGACCGCTGGTGGCAGACGTGGGAGCGGCACGCGTTCGAGATCGAGCAGGCGCTCGCCGTCACCTGACGCGCCTGACCCACCACGGGTGGCACGATGGAGGCACCGACACAGGAGGAGACACGGTGAGCCAGCAGGGCAACGACCCCTACGGGAGCCCCGGCACCGAGGACGCCCCGGTGCCCCCGGTCGGCGCCCCCGCGCCGGTGAGCCCGTACCTGTCGCCCGCGCGCAACGCCCCCGCCTACGGCTCGCCGAACGCCCAGTACACCGGGCTCAACCCGCAGGAGTCGTGGAACCCCTGGGCGATCGCCTCGCTCGTGCTCGGCCTGTGCGCGACCGCGGTGCTCGCGGTCATCGCCGGCCACCTGGCGCTGTCGCAGATCAAGCGCACCGGCGAGCGCGGCACCGGGCTCGCTGTCGCGGGGCTGATCCTCGGGTACCTGATGACGCTGTTCTACGCCCTGGTCGTCGTCGGTAGCTTCGGGCTCCTCTGGTGGTCCGCCAGCCAGACCTGAGCCTCACACGCCGGCCCAGCGCAGGGCGGCGAGCACACGCCGGTTGGTGCTGTGGTCGTCGCTGACGAGGCCGAGCTTGCTGAACGACCGTGAGATGTGGGCCTCCACCGTCTTCGGGCTCACGCACAGCTGCTGGGCGATGGCCTCGTTCGAGAGCCCGACGGCGAGCAGGTCGAGCACGCGCTGCTCGCCACCCGTGAGCGTGAGGTCGGCGCGGGTGAGGCGGCGCGCCGCCGGCGCCGTGGTCAGGCGCTCGAGCGCGGCCATCACGGTGTCGGTGTCCGCGCTCTCGAGAGCCACGGCATCCCAGGCGGGATTCGCCACCTGCCAGAGCCGGGACGGCGGCGGCAGCGGCGTGAGCGCGAGCAGCGCCGTGCGCGGGTGCTCGGACAGCACCGAGGTGATCGCGACCGCTCCGCCGCGCGCGTCCGAGACCGCACCGGCGAGGCAGGCCAGCACAGCATCGGCGCCGCCCGCGGCGAGCGCCGCGCTCAGCTCGCCGAGCGTGCGCACCGTCGCCACCACGGCCACGCCGCGATCGACCAGCTCGGCGCGCAGCCCGCGCACGAGGAACGGCGAGCGGCCCATCAGGAGCACACGCATGCGCGCACCCTTCCGCGAGACATCGGGGTCACCGGGGAGGAGCCGGCTCAGGTCGCCCGTGATACGCCCGTCGTCGGCACAGCACCAACGGTAGAGAGCGGAAGGCCCGCCCGGGCGGTTTTGAGGGTTTCCCCCGATGCCGCGGCGAGGCCGGCCGCCCTACGTTGGTCGCGTCCGTCTGGCCCGACACCAACGACAAAGGAGCCGCGGTGCCCCCGAAGCGGCGTGATCCACGCGTGCCCGCGCCGGCCACCCGGCTCCGGCTGCTGCGCACCGACGACTTCGTCGACCTGTCGGTGACGCTGTACGGCGCGACGCTCAGGACCGTCGACGGCGTACGACACCTGCGCACCGACGCCGACGGTGGCGTCCTCGTCCTCACGCTTCCCCCGCAGCACGTCCAGGAGGAGGCCTATCCCGAGTCGGTCCCGCTGCCGAGCCCGCCGCCGGTCGCCGAGCTGCGGATCGCCGAGGCGAGCCGGCTCGCGTTCGACCTGCCGCCCAGCACGAGCCTGCCGCTCAGCATCGAGGGTCTGCTCGAGCTGATCCCGAGCCTGCCGCTGCGGACCACGGCCCTCGCGAAGCCTGCGGCAGCGCCGGCACCCGGACGCGCGATCCCGATCGAGGACCTGATCGCTGACACCGACGTGATCGTCGCCCGGCGAGCGGGCACGGTCACCACCGTGCTCCGCGCGGCGCGGGCAGCGCGCCACGTGCGGCTCGCGGCACGCCTGCGGGGCGTCGTCGTCACAGCCTTCGAACCCGGTGACCAGATCATCGTCAAGCCGGGTCTGCTCCGGAAGGGGCAACCCCGCGTCCCGGGCGAGAAGGAGACCGCGATCGAGGCGCCGTACCGGCTGATCGTCTCCCCCAGCGCCCGGTTCGGGGCGTTCCGCCACCCCTCCCAGCCGGTCCGTGCGCCGTCGGACCCCGCCCGCACCCAGCTCTGGCACACAGACCTGACCACCCGCGTGACCGACGACGACGGTGCTTTCCTCGGCCACGACGAGGCGCCGGGGCAGCGCATCGTGCGCGCCGTGTGGGCGCGCGACCTCAACGAGCACCTGCCGGGCGAGGGGTTCCTCAGCTCCATCGACCCGATGATCAGACGCACGGTCGTGCGGCAGTCGGGCGCGAGCGATGAGGGCGTCACACCGCTGCCGCTGCAGGTGCACCGGCTGTCGCTGTCCTCCCTGGGGGCGTGGATCGACTGGCGCGGGTCGTGGGCCGAGACCTGGAACGAGTACCCCGCCGAGCCCGGCTGGTTCATGGACCTCGAGTCCTACACTCACCAGGCCGCCATGGGCCGCGACACCTACGTGCGGGTGACGCAGCCGGGGTTCCTGTTCCCGTTCGGGCACCGGGCGGTGTGGGTCACGGTGACCGAGCGCAAGATCGATCCGGCCGGCCCGGCGACCGCCTACCTGCGGCAGCGGTACTTCATCGTGCTGCGGGAGCGGACGCGCACCTATGACGGCCGGGACACGCCGTTGCGCCGCGTGACGCTCTCGCCCACCACCACGCCGGACCTCGACCGCCCGGCCGGCATCCCTGCGGACGCCGTGACGGTCTCGACCGTGTTCGTGCCCACCCGCGCCGGCGCCCCGTTCAGATGGGACATCGACGCCGACGACGCTGCCGGCGACCCGGTCTCGCTCAGCGCACCGCTGGTGTTCGTGCCGAGCAACGCCCTCGACGTCGGGGTCACGGACCAGACCATCCGGGACACCTACCAGCCGGTCGCCGACATCCCTGCGGACGGCGCCGGCATCGCGCTCGCGGAGCCGGCCGCGCAGGGCGACACCGCGTTCGAGATCGCCACCCTGAGGTTCGACGCCGAGATCGACCGCGCCGAGGTCCGCTCGCGCCCGTTCATGACCAACGCCGAGGCCGTGGTGCCCGCCATGAGGCATCTCGCACCGGCGTCCCCGAAGGTCGACCTCTCGTTCACGCAGGCCTACCTCGACCACGGCTTCGGGGCCGGCAACCCCGCTCAGCTGTTCCTCGGGCTCGCCGGCACGGCCCCGATCAGCTTCAGCGACGGCAGCGACCGCTCCGGCGGCTTCATCGAGCCGAACTTCGCCGTGCGCGGGCTCTCGCGCACGCTCGGCGCGGTCGGCGACGACGGCACCTCACCCCAGGGGCTGAGCCAGGGCGAGTTCGATCCGGCCACCTTCCTGGACGGGGCGCTGCCGAAGCTGTTCGGGCTGTTCTCGCTGGTCGAGATCCTCGACGCGCTCGGGGTCGACCTCGAGAACGCCCCGGAGTTCGTGACCGAGGCGCTGGACGCGGTCACCTCGATCGCATCCGAGGTCGAGCGGCTGCAGGATGCGCTCGACGGCGGTCTGACGCGCCTCGCGCAGGACCTGGCCACGGCCGCGCACGAGGGCGCCCGCGCCCAGGTGCAGGCCGCGATCGACGAGCTCGAGGCGGCAGCAGCCCCGGCGGTCGCGGCGATCACCGCCCTCCTCGATGCGATCGAGGACCTGATCGGCCACCCCGAGAGCGCCGCCGACGTCCTCGCCAAGGCGCTCGCCGTGCTCAACGCGCTCACAGCGGTCCTCCAGGCAGTGAAGCACCCGATGCTGCCGGCCTCGGTGCGGGCGGCGATCGAGAAGCCGGCGCTGGCACTGCAGCCGCTCCTCGACCAGACCGACCTGCTCACCACCATCGCCGACTTCGCGGAGAACCTGCTCTCGCCGTCGGGCTCGGTGACAGCCCGCTACGAGTGGCGACCGGCGATCGCCGACTGGGCGTTCCCCGGCACCAGCGACCCGGTCTTCATCGCCGACGACAAGCGCGGCCTCAGCCTCGGCGTCGAGGTGCGCGCGAGCGCCTCGGGCTCCCCGAGCGCGGACATCAGCGCCGAGCTGCGGCAGTTCGCACTCCAGCTGATGCCCGGCGAGCCGATGATGCGGATGAACTTCTCGCGGATCGGGTTCCGGGTGGGGACCGGCACCAAGCCCGAGGTCGACGTCGTCTTCGACGGCATGGAGTTCCTCGGCGTGCTCGGGTTCATCGACAAGCTCCGCGAGATCATCCCCTTCGACGGCTTCGCCGACCCGCCGTACGTGGACGTCTCGACCGAGGGTGTCACCGCCGGCTTCGACCTGGCGCTGCCGAACGTCTCCGTCGGGGTGTTCTCGCTCGAGAACATCAGCCTGGGTGCCGACGCCCGGGTGCCGTTCCTCGGCGACGCCGTGACGGTCGGCTTCTACTTCTGCCGCAAGGATTCCCCGTTCCGGCTCACGGTGATGTGCATCGGTGGCGGCGGCTGGGTCGGGCTGCGCGCCTCGCCCAAGGGCCTGGTCGAGCTCGAGATGGGGCTCGAGGCGGGGGCGTCGCTGTCGATCAACCTGGGTGTCGCCTCCGGCTCGGTCTCGATCACGGTGGGCGTCTACCTGCGGCTCGAGGGTGACGCCGGGTCGTTGACCGCCTACTTCCGGATCCGCGGCGAGGTGGACGTCCTCGGCCTGATCTCGGCGTCGATCACGCTCGAGCTGTCGCTGACCTACGACTTCCCGACCGGCAACCTGATCGGGCGGGCGAGCGTGATCGTCGAGGTCGAGGTGCTGTTCTTCTCGGCCTCGGTCGAGGTCAGCTGCGAGCGCAAGCTCGCCGGCTCGAAGGGTGACCCGACGCTCATCGACATCATGCCGCCCGAGCCGGATGGTTCCAGCCCGGCGTGGTCCGAGTACTGCGCTGCCTTCGCGGGGGTCTCAGCATGAGAAGCACCATCATGACGACGGCGTTGCCGTACGACCTGGCCGAGGGGGCCGCGTTCCACCTGAGCGCGTTCGTCACCCACAAGCTCGAGCCCGACGCCGACGCGACGCTCGGTGACTTCCCCGCGGTCGAGACCTGGGTCAAGACCCTCGCGCGTGGCAGCTGGCTGGTCAGCGCCTCCACGCTGTCCGAGCCGGTGCCGGCGACCCTGGTGTCCGCGCCGGACCAGGCGGTGTGGTCGGCGTTGCTGCCGCCCACCACGCTCGTGCGGGGGTTCCCGAAGCCGGTGGTCAGCGGAGCGGAGTGGAAGTCGTACCCCGCGAACGCCATGGACGAGACGGCCGGCTACCTGCACCTGGCGACCATGCTCACCTCGCCGGTGTCGCGACCTCGGGCCGACAACCCCGTCAACCGGATGGTGCTGCGCACGATGACCGAGGTGCACGGCGGTGCCCGCAGGATCCTGGAGATGCTCGAGTCGAAACCGCAGCAGCCCAGGTACACGAAGGCGCAGGTCGACGCGATGGCCACGCTGACCGGGCGGCGAATCGATCGCGACGGGACCGACGCGCCGTACGTGAACGCGATCGAGGTGCTGCTCGAGACCCGCGCCGAGGACGAGCGCCGGCTCACCGAGTGGCTCGACGACCGGGTGGCCAGCGGCGACCGCCCGACCGGGATGCTGGGCACGATGGTCGACCTGCACGCGGCCCGCCGCTACTACCAGCGGCCCGAGGCCCAGGTCGGCTACGAGCCGCGGCCGGTCGAGGGCGCCACGACGCCGCCCGTGGAGAACCCGGAGCCGGACTTCCACCAGCTCGCCGCGGGGGCCGGCAGCACGCCGGCGCTGCTGCGGGCGCTGGGGCTGGCGGTCGACCTGACGGTCGCGGCTGAGCACCTCCCGGTGCTGGCGAAGGCGACCTGGGTGAGCGTGACGTTCGTGCCCGGCGCCGAGGACGAGGGTGCGTTCGAGGCGCTCGAGCCGCCGCGCACCCGGTGCCAGCTGGTCGAGGGAAGCTGGCGGGCGACCGCGAGCGCCGAGTGGAACGGCGGTCGCCTGAAGCTGGGCGACCCCGATCGCTACCAGGTGCTGTCGTTGGACCCCGACGCCACCGGCCTGGCCACCGAGCAGAACCTGCGCAACGCGATCGCCGAGATCGCCGCCGAGCTGAACGGCGACAAGGCCAACGGCGCACCGACCGCGCTGCGCGCCAGCGGGTTCTCGCTCGCCCGGCTCGACCGCGTCGATGCCTCGCGCGACCGGGTGCAGACCGCCGAGGGACTGTCCGCCACGAGCACGCCGTTGTCGCTCGGCTACGACCAGATCGTCCGCGGGGTGCGGCTCCAGGTCCGGGAGGGCACCGAGGGGCCGTGGCACTCGGTCCACCGCCGCCTGATCGACGTGCTGACGCCGGACCGCACCGCGGTCCTGGAGAACGTCCCCGATTCCGGCTTCCTGCCGCTCACCTCGCTCAGCCGTTCCGGCACGGGCGACGCCGACCCGTACTACCTGCACGAGGTGTTCGCGGGATGGGACGGCTGGAGCCTGTCCGCGCCGCGCCCGGGCAAGATCGTGGTGCACGGCGAGGACGGCGAGGAGCAGCTCCTCGACGACCCTCCGGTACCGGCCGACGGCGAGGCCCTCGGGCGGATCCGGAGCCGGGTGGAGCCCGGCACGCTGCCGCGGCTTCGGTACGGCACGAGCTACTCGTTCCGGGTGCAGGGCGTGGACCTGGCCGGCAACGAGGTGCAGGAGGGCGAACCCACCCCGGTCTCGATCAGGAAGAGGCGCACCGCGCTCGCCAGGCACCGCGCCACCTCGCTCGGTTCTCCGCTGCGCAGGACGCTGGCCACGAGCGTGCCCAGACGCACCACGGTCGCCGAGACCGGGCTCTTCGACGAGGTGACGGCCGCGAAGGCGGCGCCCACCTTCCGGCCGCGGCTGGCCGAGTCGGCGCGAGAGATCGCGGGCGACTCGCTGGTGATGCCCGCGAGCCAGATCAAGAGGGCCGAGCGCCGGCTCGCCGACCTGGTGAGCAAGGACGCCCAGGCACGGCCCATGGTGAGCGACTTCGACAGGCTGCGGGACGCCGTCGAGACCACGATCCCGAAGCTGACAGATCTGCACGTGCGACCCGACCTGTTCCCCGGCGTGCTGCCGCCCATCGAGACGTATGCGCCGACCGACACGTTCCCGGTGCCCTTCCTGCGGTGGTCCCCGGTGCCGGCCCCGACGCTCGTCGCGCGGCACGAGCTGAGCCTCGGCGAGTCGCTGGGGCGGCTCGTGATCCGGGAGGGCGAGACCTCCGAGCGGCACGTGGTGCCGGCGAAGACCTCACAGCTGGAGGCCGAGCAGCACGGCAGCTTCGACGCCGCGATCGGCTCGACCGACCCCGATGTGCAGCGCACCGCCTACGGCTGGGCGCTCCGCGAGCGCGGCACCCTCCTCGACGAGTGGGTGCCGGATCTCGACAACCCCGGGCAGTCGATCCAGCAGCCCAGGATCTCGCTGGCGTCCCGGCCGGGCGCGAACCCGGACACCGCCGCCACCCTGCAGCAGATCACCGCGGACCGCGACACCCCGCTGGGCGAGGGTCAGTACGTGGTGCACGACGTCGACCAGCTCGTGCTGCCGTACCTGCCGGACCCGCTCGCCGCGGGGATGGCGCTGGTGTTCTTCGACGCGGGTGCCCCGCACACGCTGCCGGAGCCGCGGGTGCTCTCGGCGGTCGTGGTGCCGTTCCGGGGGCAGTGGCCGCGGGTCGAGCCGCTACGACTGGTGCTGGAGCCGGGTGCCGAGCTGGGCGCGAGCGTCGACGAGGATGTGAACCTGGTGCGCATCACGCTTCCTGCGGGTGAGCAGGTGCGGGTGGCGATCTCCTCCTCGCTGCGCGAGCAGGACCTGCAGGTGCTGGGGCTGTGGCGCACGACAGCTGCGCTGCTGGAGCAGGTCGGGGCCGAGGAGCTGCTGGCCCTGCTGCGCCAGGCGGCGATCTCGGGCTGGACCTGGTGGCTGACGCCGAGCGAGGAGATGCGGCTGGTCCATGCCACGCCGCGACCCGCACGCCGCCCAGCCATGCACGACCTCGCGGTGCTCGCCCGGCCGGAGGGAGCCACGGTGGCCGCGCTGTTCGCGATCACCGAGCTGCACGGCGCGAGCACCGCGCGGCTGGCCGTCACGGCCACGTGGTCGGAGTGGGTGGACGACGTCACCACGGCCGGACCGGTGCGGGTCGAGCGCAGCGACGTGCCGGTGCGGTCGCAGGTGGGCGAGGCGGAGCGCTACGGCCTGCTCTTCCCGTGGGACGACCCGAGCCCCGCGACCGGCGTGCCGTTGCACCGCGCGATCCAGAGCTTCCCCGACACTCACCACCGCCGGGTGACGTACACGCTGATCGGGTCGACCCGGTACGCCGAGTTCTTCGGACCCGACGATCTCGCCGGCGAGGACGACCCCGAGTCCCGCTCGGACCCGGTCGAGCTCACCGTGAGGTCGTCGGCACGGCCGGCGGCACCGGTGGTCACCGAGACCGTGCCGCTGCTCCTGTGGGAGGTGGCGACCGAGCCGGAGCAGCCGTTCGCGCGGCGGCACGTGCGCCGGAGCGGCGCCAGGATCTGGATGAACCGGCCCTGGTACTCCTCCGGCGACGGTGAGCTGCTCGCCGTCGTGCTGGGCGACGAGGTGCCGGCCTCGGCGGCGAGCCGCTGGGGCAGCGACCCGGGTCTGGCGACCACGGCGCAGGTGCCCGCGGCTGCGCTGCCGCCCCTGCTCACCGCGACCGACCTGCTCTTCGCAGCCTCCGACCTCGTCGCCGAGCCCGGCACCGACGCCGACCTGCCGCCGCGACCGGGCGGGCCGGTGGTCTCCGCCCAGCCACGGCCGCTGGTCGACGTGGCACGACGGCCGCAGGCCGCGCTGCTGGGCTACGAGGCGGAGTACCACCCCGAGCGAGAGCAGTGGTTCGTGGACGTCGCGATGACCCCGCGCGACCAGCTGTGGCCGTTCGTGCGGCTCGCCGTCGCGCGGTTCCAGCCGGACTCGCTCACCGACTGCGAGCTGTCCCCCGTCGTCATGACCGACTGGGTGCAGCCGCTGCCGGAGCGCACGGCGACGGTGAGCCGCCCCGACGCCACCCACGTGCACGTCACCGTGACCGGCGCCGCCGCGCTGTACCGAGGGGCGGACCGCGCCCAGCCCGACGATGGCTACGAGTGGGATCGGGAGAACCCGATGGTCGACATCCCGATCTCGCCGCTCGACGCCCTGCTGCTCCCCTCGCGCGTGCTGGTCGCGACCGTGCAGGAGCGTGGTGAGTCCGACATCGAGTGGGTCGACCACGCCGCGGTGCGGCTGCCCGCCGTCGGCCAGGATCCCGGCGACATCTGGCAGGTGACCTGGTCCGACCGCCTCGAGCTGCCTGTCCCGGTGCCGCTCGTCACGCCCGAGCTCGGCACCGGCGAGTACCGCGTGCTGATCGAGGAGCTCGAGGTGATGGAAGCCGACGTCGACCCCGACCCGGCGCGCCCCCAGCGGCTCCGGACCCGCCGCACCACCCGCGTCGTGTACGCCGACACCTTCGCGCTCTGAGCTGCCCGTCGCCCTGTCGGCTGGCTGGCGAGCCTGGTCAGTCCGCCGCCGCGGCCCGATCGGCCAGGGCGAGGGTGCGGCGGGCGGCCTCGACCATGGCGACGTCGAGGAACGTGCCGTCCTCGAGCACCACGGTGCCGGCGCCGTCAGCGGTCGCCTCGCCCACGCGGTCGACGACCTCCCGGGCGCGCTCCACCTGCTGCGGCGACGGCGTGAACGCCTTCTCGATCACGGGCAGCTGGGCGGGGTGGATCGCGGCCCGCCCGAGCATGCCGAGCGAGCGGCCCAGCGCACAGCTCGCGGCGAGCCCGTCCAGGTCCCGCACGTGGGGGTACACGCTCATGGCGGGCGCCGGGAGGCCGGCCGCGCGCGCCGCGACGACCAGCCGCGAGCGCGCCCACGTGAGCCCCTGCTCGGACGCGACACCCAGCTCGGAGCGCAGGTCCGCCTCACCGAGACCGATGGTCGTGACGGCTGGCGTCGCCGTCGCGAGCTCGTACGCCCGCTCGAGCCCGAGCGCGGTCTCGAGCAGCAGGTGCAGCGGCCGCCGGATCGCGGCGAGAGCCCGCACCCCGTCGGGGTCGGAGACCTTGGGCACCCGGATCCCCACGCTGCTGCCGAGCGTGCGCACGGCCTGCACGTCCGCGGCGAACCAGCGCGAGCCGACCGCGTTGACGCGCACCTGGACCGGCCGGCTCACGCCGACCAGCGCCTCGAGCATCGACTCGCGCGCCGCGTCCTTGTGCCCGGCGGCCACGGCGTCCTCGAGGTCGACCACCACCACGTCGGCGCTGCTGGCCAGTGCCTTCGCCACCCGGTCGGGCCGGTCGGCGGGCACGTAGAGCAGCGTCAGCACGGGTGCCGGCGCGGTGCCGCTCATGGCGTCCCCACCGGCCGGTGCAACAAACTCGTGCCCAGATGGCCGAATCGGCCGATGTGAACGTTGCCATGAGCATCTGGACACGACTCTGGTGCACTCATGCCGCACCGTCCTCGTGCAGGCGCGCGATCGCAGCGTCGTCGTACCCCAGCTCGGCGAGCACCTCGTCGGTGTCGGCACCGTGCCCCCGGCCGGTGAACGCGAGCACCGGGTCGGCCTCGGAGAGCCGGAACAGCGGACCCTGCACGGCGATCTTGCCGAGATCCGGGTCCTGCATGCGTCGGATGGTCCCCAGCGCCTGCAGCTGCGGGTCGACGGCGATGTCCTCGGCCGTGTAGATCGGCGCCACCGCCGCCTGTGCCTCCTCGAACGCGGCCACGACCTCGTCGCGGCTTCGCGCGGCGATCCAGCCACCCACCGCCTCGTCCAGCTCGTCGGCGTGCGCCGCGCGCCCGGAGCCGGTGGCGAACCACTCCTCGTCGATCAGCTCGGGCCGCCCGACCAGCCGCATCACCCGCTCGGCGATGCTCTGCGCGCTCGTGGACACCGCCACCCAGCGGCCGTCCGCGGTGCGGTAGGTGTTGCGTGGTGCGTTGTTGCTCGACCGGTTGCCCTGCCGCGGCTGCACCGTGCCCAGCTGGTCCCAGCGCGTGAGCTGCGGGCCCAGCATCGCCATCATCGGCTCGACGATCGCCAGGTCCACCACTTGCCCGCGCCCGGTCCGCTCGCGCGCGTGCAGCGCCACCATCACCGCGTACGCGGTCGCGAGCGAGGCGATGCCGTCGGCGAGCCCGAAGGGCGGCAGCGTGGGCGGGCCGTCGGCCTCACCGGTCATCGCCGCGAACCCGCTCATCGCCTCGGCGAGGGTGCCGAAACCCGGCCGCCGCCGGTACGGCCCGATCTGCCCGAACCCCGTGACCCGGGCGAGCACCAGCCCGGGGTTCACCGCGCTGAGGTCGTCGTAGCCCAGGCCCCACCGCTCCAACGTGTCCGGCCGGAAGTTCTCGATGACCACGTCGGCGGTCGCCACCAGCCGCAGGAACGCCTCCCGACCGCCGCCGCTGGACAGGTCGAGCGTGACCGCCCGCTTGTTGCGCCCGAGGGTCTTCCACCACAGGTTCTGGCCGTCCTTGCTCGGCCCGTGCCCGCGCGAGGGGTCAGGCCGTCGCGGGTGCTCGACCTTGACGACCTCGGCGCCCATGTCACCCAGGTGCATCGCGGCCAGCGGCCCCGCGAACAGCGTCGAGGCGTCGATCACCCGCAGCCCTGCCAGTGCGGCGTCGCTCATCTCAGCTCTCCTCCCAGCAGACACGGAAGCCGATCGAGGTCGACGCGTCCACCCCCAGCCCGGGCAGCAGGAACTTCAGGCTGAAGTCCGGCGCCCGCACCCCGCCGTCGGTGTACCAGTCGGACCCCTCGCTGCGGTGCTCGGAGCCGCCCTTGAGCATGACGAACCGGGTCCGGCCGTCGCTGTGCTCGGACTCGGTCCAGTTCCACACCGCGGGAGCGAGTCGGTCGAACCCCGGCAGCCCCGCGGCCAGCTGCCACTCGTCCTCGGTCGGCAGCCGCCCACCCACCGACGCCGCGTAGGCACGCGCCTGCGTCAGCGTCATTCCGGTGGCCGGGCCCTCGCCTCGCTCGTCGGTGCCCAGGAACTCCGCCATCTCGCTGACCGTCACCTCCTGCGTGGCCACCCGCACGTCGTGCGCCAGCGTGACCGCGCGCTCGAGCGTGCGCTGGTCGTGCAGCCGCGGCGGCAGCGGCTTCCACTCGTCGACGTACGGCGCGCCCAAGTACATGCCCGTCTCGCGTGCCCGGTGCCGCACCGTGAGCACGTGCTCACCCGATCGGACGACGACGGCGTCCCGCGCCAGATCCTCCCGCCTCGCCCCCGTGGGGGCTGGGGCGGGCAACCGCCCCGCCCGGCGGTGCGGGAAGGTTGCGTCGCGCTCGTGCGCGACGTCGCTCAGCTCGGCACGCACCCGCTCGACGAGCTCCGACCAGCGCGCGCCGCCGTCGTCGGAAGCCTCGTGCGAGAGCGCGACGTAGGCCGCGACGCCCTGGGCGGGCACGACCTCCGAGTCGTGCAGCGCCACCCATTCCCGCCCCCAGAGGGCGCCGGCGTGACCGAGCGGCGTGACGTCGGCGTCGCCGCGGTTGGCGAGCAGCAGCAGGTCGAGGCCCTCGTGCGAGAAGAGCGACCCGTACACCCGGGCGTCCTCGGCGGCGGGGCCGAGATCGGCCAGCGGCGTCCACTCGCCGTGCAGGAGCACGTCCGAGAAGCCGCGCTGCACGGGCAGCATGCGCCGGAGCGTCGCGGAGTCGCGGGCCGACCAGCCGACCCAGACCCCGAACACGACCTCCCACACCATGATCCCGACGCCGTTGAGCCAGGCCGAGGCCAGCTCTTCGGAGTGGTCGCGGTGCCAGCGGCGGATGTGGTGCTGCATGTGGCGGCGCTCGAACCAGTGCGCACGCAGCACGCCCGGCACCTCCGAGTCGGCGAACCACTGCGCCCAGGAGGCGGCGTGGTCGGAGATCCGCTCCAGCGCCAGCTTGGACTCGCCCTCGAGCACGAAGCCGCGCCGGGCCTCCTGCAGCGCGGCGACCAGCTCGGGGTCGGCCTTCTTGAGGGTGTCGAGGAAGACGCCGTCGGCGCCGAGCTCGCGCACGAGGTCGGCGAGCTCGACCCGGTCCTCGCGACCGCGACGGGTGCCGACGTCCCAGGGGTTGTAGTCCACGAAGACCGCGACGCCCTGCTCGTGCAGGAAGCGCACCACGTCGGCCAGACCGGGGACCTGTCGATAGAAGTCCCACTGGTTGCGGTCGTCGATCCCGATGACCGGGTAGGCGTGCCAGAGCACGACGCCGTCGAGCCCGCCGAACCGCTGCCGGGTGTCCTCGAGGAACCGCTCCGGCGTGAACCGCTGCTGCTCGAAGTCGAAGAACAGCTCGTCCCAGAGCCAGACCTGCGCCACCGTGAAGCACCGCTGCGCCCACTGCGCGCCGGGCGCCTCATAGGCCTCGCCCCGGTAGCCGAGTCGGCTGCGTGCCTCCTCGCGCCACTGCGCGAGCCGGGCCCGCCACGCCGGCCGGTCCGCGGGCGAGAGCGGGGCGGCGAAGATCTTCGCCTCGTCCAGCTCAGCGAGATCACCCGAGGCGGGCACCGCCGTCGGCAGATCGATCGGGCGCGGGACCAACGGGTCGAAGCTCACCACCGGAGGTGAGGCGGGGGCGGTCACGCCTGCTCCTGCCGTGCTGCGGCCACCTCGTCCGCGGTGGGCACCGCCTCCTGCGCACCCGGGCGCTGGACGGCGAGCGCACCCGCGACCGAGCCCCACGCCGCGGCCTCGACGAGGGTGTCGCCGGCCGCGAGCCGGGCAGCGAGCACGCCGCAGAAGGTGTCGCCCGCGCCAGTGGTGTCGAGCGCCGTGACGGCCAGGGCCGGCACCTCGGTGGTGCCGCCCTGCTCGACGACGAGGCAGCCGCGCGAGCCCAGCGTCACCACCACGGCACCGACCTGGCCGAGCAGCTGCTGGGTCGCGTCCTCGAGATCGAGATCCGGTGCGAGGTCGGCGAGCTCGTGCTCGTTGACGACCAACACGTCGACCTCGCCGAGCAGCTCGTCCGGCAGGGGTGCGGAGGGAGCGGCGTTGAGCACGAAACGAGCGCCAGCGGCGCGGGCCTGTGCCGCGGCGAGCACGGTCGGCAGCGGCACCTCGAGCTGGGCGACGACCACTGCCGCCGAGGCGATCCGGTCCCGCTGCGCGGGCGAGAGCGCGGTGAAGTCGGCGTTGGCACCACCGACCACGACGATGGCGTTCTCGCCGTCGTCGGAGACGGAGATCAGGGCGGTCCCGGTCGGGGCGGGTGACACCTCGACCGCGTCCAGCGCCACGCCCGCGCCGGTCAGCGAGGCCCGTAGCAGGGCGGCGTCGCCGTCGTCACCGAGGCGACCGACGAACCACGTGGGGGCGCCGCCCGCTCGGGCGGCCGCCACCGCCTGGTTCGCCCCCTTGCCGCCGGCGCCGCGCGCCACCGAGGTCGCGAGCAGCGTCTCGCCGGGGCCGGGGATGCGGGGCACCCGGGCGACGACGTCGAGGTTCGCGCTCCCGACCACCACCACGCTCATCTGGACGACTCCTGCGTTCGGGCGCCCGACAGGGCGAGGGTCCGCTCGGCGAGGTCGGCGATCTCGCGCACGGCGGGGCCGGGCAGGGAGGTCGCGATCGTGCCGCGCAGCGGCTCCACCCAACGCTGCGGCAGCGCGGCCGCTCCGCGCAACCCACCGACGACCGACCCGACCGTGGCACCGGCAGAATCGGTGTCCCAGCCGCCCACGACGGCGGTGGCGACCGAGGCGCCGAAGTCACCGCCGCCGGAGGAGAGCGCGTAGGCGATCAGCGCCGCGTTGTTGAGGGTGTGCACCCAGTGCAGGTGCCCGAGCTCGGCGTGCAGCACGTCGAGCGCGTCGGCCTGGTCGCGGCCCGAGGTGCCGAGCTGGCGGCCGAGCGCGATGGCCCGCGCCAGCCGAGACCCTGGGGGCACCACGGCCGAGCCGGCGTCGAGAACCTGCATGACGTCGTCGGCCACCACCGAGGCAGCGCACAGCGCGGCCGCCCACATCTCGCCGTAGATGCCGTTGCGGGTGTGCGAGAGGCGGGCGTCGACGTGGGCCAGACGGGCCGCCGCGCGTACCTCGCCGGGGTGGGCCCAGCCGAAGACGTCCGCGCGGATCAGCGCCCCGATCCACTCGCGGAACGGGTTGTGGTGGGTGGCGGTCTCGGGGACCGGCCGCGCGTCGAGCAGGTTCCGGTAGGCCGCCCGCTCGGCGGTGAACACCCGGCCGGCAGGCAGCGCCCCGAGCCAGCCCTGCGCGATGTCGTCGGTGGTGATCGCCTCGCCGTGCTGCTCCAGGAGGTCGAGCGCGAGCATCGGGAAGTTGAGGTCGTCGTCCTCCGGCATCCCGGCGATGTTCTCGGCGAGCGACGTCGGGGCACTGCGCCGGTTCCACGGCCACCGGGCCGCCACCTCGCCAGGCAGACCGACGGCGGTGAACCAGTCGGCGAGCGGCCACCGGTCCGTGGCGCGCAGGATCTCCTCGATCCCGCGCCGCGGGATCTTCTCGACAGGCTTGCCCAGCAGGCAGCCGGCGGCGCGGCCGGTCCACGCGCCGGCGACACGGTCCAGAGTCGTGCTGGTCGGCAGCACGGGAGCGGCCGGCAGCAGCGCCTCGATGGCGTCCCACTCGTCCGGCTCAGCGGCGGCGGTCGGCTGCAGCGCAGCGAGCTCGTCGAGGAGGTCGCGTGCGAGGGCCCGCAGCGCGGGCGGCGCGGGCTCCGCGCTCGCGCCCGAGGGCTGCAGCACGTCGGAGCCACCGGCGGCGACCCAGCGCTGCCGGACCGGCTCGAGGGCGTCCGGGGCGGCGCCCTGCTCGGTCAGCGCCACCAGCTGGGCCGCGACGAGGTCCTCCGGCTGTGCCCAGGTCAGCCTCATGACAGCGCGGCGATGACGCTCGCCCGGGTGCGCGCACGCTCGGCGTCGGCGGCGAGCACGTCCCGCACGACCGAGGTCATCGTCTCGGCGACGGAGCCCAGGTCGAGCCTGCTCGCCGTCTCGATCGCGCTCACCCACTCCTGCGGCACGGCGGCGGAGCCACCCAGGCCACCGCAGATCGCGCCGGCCATCGTGGCGATGGAGTCGGAGTCGCGGCCGTAGTTGACGGCGCCCAGCACGGCCGCACGCAGATCGCCGTCGTAGGCGAGCACGAACCCGAGCGCCGCCGGCAGCTCCTCGATCGACTTGGTGCGGGATGGCAGCCGAGCGTCCATCGCGGGCGCACGGTAGGCGTCGCCCACGGTGTCGTACGGCGCGACGGCGGCGCGGATGACCGCACCGATCCCGGCGTCGTCGAGGTCCTCCGAGGCGGTCTCCTCGACGGCGGTCAGCACGGCCTCGATCGCAGCAGCGGTGCCGTCGTGGGCGAGCGAGCGAACGGCGTCGAGCACCGAGGCGACCGTCGCACCCGGCGCGACGGCGGCCGCGACCGCGGCGGCGAACACGCCGGCGGCCTCGCGGCCGTAGGAGGACTGGTGCGCGCCGGCCATGTCGATGGCCTCCCGGTACGCGCCCTCGGGATCGCCCGCGTTGACGAGCCCCACGGGCGCCATGTACATCGTGGCGCCGCAGTTGACGATGTTGCCCACGCCGGCCTCGCGCGGGTCCACGTGGCCGTAGTGGAGCTTCGCGACCAGCCACTTCTCGGCGAGGAACACGCGCTGCAGGATGAGCGCCTCGGCCTCGAGCTCGGGCACCCAGCGCAGGTCACCGATCATCTTCGGGACCAGGTCCGAGGCCACGTTGAAGGCATCGAGGTGGGTGCGGCGCTCGGCGTAGACCTCGATGAGCGCGTGGGTCATCAAGGTGTCGTCGGTGACGTGCCCGTCGCCCTTGTGATACGGCGCGATCGGCCGTGCCGTGCGCCAGTTCTCGTAATACGGCGGCACCACACCGGTGACCCGACCGCCCCAGCGCTCGGTGATCTGCTCCGGGGTCCAGCCCTCGGTCGCACCACCCAGCGCATCACCGACCGCAGCCCCGGCCAGCACCCCCGAGACCACGTCGGCCAGTCTGTCAGCGCCACTCATGCCAGTCATCTCATCTCATCTCGCGTCGAACCTGCTGCCAAACCGCCCCCCTGACGGCGGATCCTGGCCTGATCAGGCCAGGATCCGCCGTCCGGGTCAGGGCTAGCGGTTGACCTGCTCCCAGCCGTCGGTGAGGTCGGCCTGCAGCTGCGCGCTGTCGATCTCGTCAGCGAGGAACCGCTGGAACGCCGGGGTGGCGACGGTGTCCTTCCACTGCGTGTAGGCGTCGACCGTCAGGAACGGCGGAGCCACGAGCGAGTCACCCGAGGCGAGCACGGCGGCCCATCCGTTCTCGTCGGCGGTCTGCTCGGCGAGCGCGTCCCGCGCGGAGGCCGAGGCCGGCACCAACGCGTCGGCGTAGGCTAGCGCGGCGAGGTTCTCCGTCGAGGTGAAGAAGTCGAGGAACTGTGCCGACTCCTCCACGTGCTCGGAGTCGATGTTCACCGAGTAGGTCTGCGGGTTGGCAGCCTGGTCGGCGCTCACCGAGCCCTCGAGAGGCGGCAGCACCGTCCAGTTGAATCCCTCAGGAGCGTCGGTGCCGATGCTGGCGACCCGGAACGATCCCTGCACGGTCAGAGCGGTCTCTCCGGCGTACCAGGAGGGCAGCACCTCGGAGCCGGACTGCGTGAGGGAGACCGGGTCGAGCGAGAGGTCCTCGTAGGCCATCTGGTGGATCGCCTCGGGCACCGCGAGCTCGCCCTCGCCGACATCGATCGTGACATCGCTGCCGCTGCCCTCGAAGTAGCCGCCGTCGAAGCCGAGACCGAGGCTCATGAACGTCGCCGTCGGGCTCGACAGCCCCCAACCGAGGCCGTACTGACCATCGGTGGTGGTGGCCTGCGCGATCTCACGCAGCTCGTCCCACGTCATCGTCGCGCCGGTGGGAACCTCGACGCCCGCCGCCTCGAGGAGGTCGGTGTTCGCGAACACCATGTACGACTGCAGCGTCGTCGGGTAGGCGATGATCTGGTCGTTGACCGTGACCGACTCCCAGATGCCCTCGCTCACGTCGGAGGCGAAGTCCGGGTTGATGAGGTCGGTGAGATCGGCGAGGTAGCCATCGACCGCGAACGGCGCGATGCTGCCGGCCTCGTAGTGGATGATGTCGGGCGCAGTACCACCGTTGAACTGCGTGATCAGCTTGTCGTAGATGCCGTCCCAGCCGGCCTGCACGAGCTCGACCTGGATGTCCGGGTTGTCGGCGTTCCAGGAGTCGACGATGCCCTGCACGGCCTCCATGGCCAGCGGCTGGTCGGACAATGACTGGAACTCGAGCGTGACGACCTCTTCGCCGCCACCGCTCTCGCCACCGCCGTCGTTGTCGTTGTCGCCGCCTCCGCTGGCGCTGCCCTGCTGGCAGGCCGTGAGTGCGAGTGCCGCAGTAGCAGCCATTGCTGCCGCGAGCACGAAGCGCTTCTTCATCTTGCTTTCCTTTCGAGTGTGTTCTGTGGTTCTGGGGTGTGCCGTCAGCCCTTGACGGCGCCGGCGAGGAGCCCACCGGTGAGCTTCTTCTGCAGGATCGCGAACACGACGAGCGAGGGGATCGTCGCGAGCACCGAGCCGGCAGCAAGAGGGCCGAGATCGACCGCTCCGGCGACCCCGATGAAGTTGCGCAGGGTCAGCGGGAGGGTGGAGAGCTCGGGTGACTGGATGAGCACGAGAGCGAGGAAGAACTCGTTCCAGGCTGCGACGAACGTGAACATCGCAGTGGCGATGATGCCCGGCAGCAGCAGCGGGAACACGATCACGCGCAGCACGGTGATCCTGTTGGCGCCGTCCATCGAGCCGGCCTCCTCCAGGTCTCGCGGGATGGCGGAGACGTAGCCCTGCAGCATCCACAGCGAGAACGGCATCGTGAAGGTGACGTAGACGAGGATCAGCCCGAAAAGTGTGTCGTTGAGCTGCAGGGTCCGCAGGATGAGGAACAACGGCAGGATCAGCAGGATCGTCGGGAAGACCTGGCTGAGGAGGATCCACCCTGTCCCGACGGCGCGCAGCCTGCCCTTGAAGCGTGCGAGCGCGTAGGCGGCGGGCATCGAGACCAGCACCGTGAGCACCATCGTGGTGATCGCCACGACGAACGAGTTGCTCGCCGACCCGATGAGGTTCTGCCGCTCGAGCGCGTCCGCGAAGTTGGTGAAAGTCCACTCGACGGGCAGCAGCGTCACGTTGAGCGAGTAGAGCTCGCGGGAGGACTTGAACGAGGCGGAGACCAGCCACAGCAGCGGGAACCCGAGGAAGAACAGGTAGCCGACCAGCGCCAGATACTGCAGCGGTCGGACGAACCACGCGCGCTGATTCATCGCTCGGCCTTCCCCTTGCGGAACTGCTGGATCAGGTACACCGAGAGCACGAGGAGCACGGCGATGACGAGCACGTCACCCATCGCCGAGGCGTATCCGATGTTGCGGTTCTTGAACGCCTCCAGATAGGTGAAGAGCATCGGCAGCATCGTGCGGCCGCCCGGGCCGCCCTCGGTCATCACGTAGACGAGGCCGAAGGAGTTGAAGGACCAGATGAAGTCCAGCGCGGTCGAGGCGAGCACGACCGGCCGCAGCGCCGGCAGCGTGACGTGCCAGAACCTGCGGGCAGCGTTCGCGCCGTCGACGGCCGCTGCCTCGAGCTGCTCGGTGGGGACCTGCTGCATGCCGGCGAGCAGCAGCACGGTCGTCTGCGGCATGCCCGACCAGACAGCCACCACGATGACCGCGGGCAGCGCCGTCGAGAAGTCGCCCAGCCAGTTGACCGCAGGCAGCCCGACCGCCTCGAGCGCAGCGTTGAGCGGACCCGCCGTGGGCGAGTAGATCATCCGCCACATGATCGCGACGACGACCGGTGGCATCGCCCACGGGATCAGCGCCAGCACGCGGGTCAGCGACTTCAGCCGCAGGTCGGTGTTGAGCAGCAGTGCCAGCCCCATCGCGCACAGCAGCGTGAGCACGGAGCAGGCGACCGCCCAGACCAGGCCGATCCGGAACGACTCCCAGAAGAATCTGTCCCCCATCAGCCGGACGAAGTTGTCGAGCCCGATGAAGTCGGCGACGTCGTTGCGGCGCAGCGTGGCGTCGGTGAAGCCGAGGTAGACCCCCGCCATCAGCGGGATCACCGAGAACACGATGATCGGAGCCATCGCCGGCACGACGAGGGCGATCGCCTCCCTTCGCTGCGCTCGGGAGCTGACGCCCGGCCGCGACACCACCGTCGCGCTCATCGCCGGCCCCCCGGTCCTCGCGGCGCTGCGTGAACGTCGCTGTTCATCTGCTCCCCTTCCCATCGCTCGAGCGGCGCACGCTGAGGGAGGCGGGCACCACGATCTGTTGCGGCTTCCGACCGGGGTCCTGCAGTCGCGCCAGCAGCAGCTCGGCGGCGCGTCTGCCACGCTCGGGGGCGCCGAGATTCACGCTGGTCAGCGACGGGCGGAACAGCTTGCCCAGGTCGGTGTCGTCGACACCGACGACGGCGAGGTCGCCCGGGGTCTGCAGCCCGAGCTGATCGGCGGCATGGAGCACGCCGATCGCCAGCAGGTCGTTGGCGGCGAGCACGGCATCGGGGCGGTCGGGGCGGCTCAGCAGCTCGTGCGCGACCGCCTCCCCCGCTACGGCCGTGAAGTCCGTGGCGGCGACCGTGATCGCATCGGCGCCTGCGGCGTCGGTGAAGGCCGTACCGCGCACGCGACCCGGGGTGGTGTCGAAGGGGCCGTTGACGAACGCGATCCGCCGCGCACCTCTCTCACGCAGGTGGGCGACCGCGAGCGCGACGCCGCCTGGCGAGTCGGGCGCCACGGTGTCCACGGCGGCCGCCTCGGGCATCCGGCCGAGCACCACCACGGGAACCGGGGACTGCGCGATCGCCTCCACGAGCTCGTCGGTGACCCGCAGCGGTGACAGCACCATGCCGTCGGCGTAACCACGCTGGAGGCTGGTCACCAGGTCGACCGTGCCGGCCGCGTCACCGGTGTTCGCGACGAGCAGCCGGTAGCCGGCGCCGGCGACGACCTCCTGGATCGCGCCCATCATCTCCACGTAGACCGGGTTGCCGATGTCTGCGACGGCGTAGGCCAGCTGCAGCGTGCGCCCCAGCTTGAGCGAGCGCGCCGTCGCGTCCGGGATGTACCCGAGCTCGCGTGCGGCTGCGCGCACCGCCTCGACGGTGGCGGTGGCGCTGGTCAAGCCGTTGAGAGCGCGCGACGCCGATGCCACGGAGACACCCGCACGCTGGGCGACCTGCGTGATCGTTGCTCGCTGCGCCATGCCTCACCTCTTCTTCGAGAGCGCCGTCATCAACCTGCACGCACGGTAGCCGTAAACGTTTCCAGGTTGTCCCACTCTAACGCAAACGTTTCCGAACCGTGACCTGCGGTTCAGCTCGCGCGCTCGCCCGGCCGCATCGCGCCCGAGGCGTCAGCGGGTCAGAGGCCGATGAGCCTGCGCACCGCGGCCGCGCCCTCCACCTCGATCGGCTCCCCGCGCACGAAGGTCTCCGGCGTGAGCCGCAGCGCCAGGTGCTCGGCCATCTCGCCGTCGCGGCGCTTCTTGCGACTGATCCCGTTGTCGGCGTAGCCGACCTTGTGGCTGACGGCGATCGAGGCCGGGTTGTCGAGGAATGCGCCCGAGGTGACCTCGTCGGCGTCGAGATGGTCGAACACGAACGCGCACATCGCCTGCCGCATCCGGGTGCCGATGCCGCTGCCCTGGTGCTCGATCCCGAGCCAGGACCCGGTCTCGCCGGTGCGGGTCACCAGGTAGTCGCTGGTGCCGAAGCCCTGGCAGCCCACGAGCTCGCCGTCGACCCACACACCCAGCTCGAGCGACCAGGCCGCGGGCGAGAAGCGAGCACGCACGCCCCAGTGGTACTGCGCCATCCCGAGCGGGATCTGCTCGACCGGCATATCGGTCCACGGGTGGTAGAACGGCATCCGCTCGGGCGGGTGCACGCCACCCTGGGCCAGGACGCCGAGCGCGGCGAGATCGCCGTCGGTCAAGCCACGCAGCTCGAGAGAACCCGCGGTGATCCGTAGGCCGAGCACCGGGTAGACATCGCTGATCACGCTCATCGAGCGAGCGTCGCAGCCGCCGCACCGCCTCCGCAAACGCATTCCGCGGGGTAGCGTGCGAGGCGTGCCCGCTCGCCGCAGGTCGTGCTGCTGTGCTCGAACCCCGTGACCTCGACCCTCGCGCCACACTGCCCGCCCGGCTCGGCGCAGGCGGCCCGGTGAACGCGCGGCCGGTCGATCCCGTGACACACCTCGCGCTTGCCGCCGACTGGGCGGCGGCGCAGGTCGCCGGGGTCTACGAGGTGTCCACGCGGGGGCGTTCGCTCGCACAGGAGGGCTTCGTGCACGCCGCGTTCCCGCACCAGGTCGACGGCGTGGCTCGGCGCTTCTACGCCGACGTCACCGAGCCGCTGGTCCTGCTGGAGATCGATCCCGGCGCGCTCGATGCGGAGGTCGTCGTCGAGGCCGGGGATCCTGCCGACCCGAGCAGCGAGCGGTTCCCGCACGTGTACGGGCCGATCCCCGTCAGCGCGGTGGTCTCCGCGCGGCCGTTCGCGCTACCGGAGCGGGCGGCGCAGCCCCAGCCACCCGACGCCGAGGACCAGCGCCGCTGACACCCGGGGCGATCGCGTTCCACGAGGGTGGCGTGCCACCAGCCGTAGCGGCACCGCGGCCCTGACCTGCGCGAGAACGGCGAGCAGCAGCCAGCGAACGTGTCTCCCGCGCCGAGTCGGCGTCAGCCGCCCGATGTCGTCTCGCGCCGCCGGCGGACCCGCACGTCACGGACGAGCAGCACCGCCATCGCCGCAATCACGACGCCGAGCACGACCGTCCCCCACGGAACGCCGGCGCGAGGCAGCTCAGCGCCGCCGGGCTCGGGCGTCGAGGACTCCCAGCCGGCGATCGCCTCGGCGGCCTCCGGCATCTGGATCGGCAACGGGATGCTCGAGCAGACATCGCTGCTGAAGGTCGGCGTCTGCCCGCGCAGGAACAGCAGATAGCTGCGGCCCGCGGCTGCGCCGTCGAGCCCGCCACCGCCGCTCTCGACGGCGATCAGCTCCTGGACCGATCCGTCGAAGACCTCGGAGATCTCGACCCAGTACGTCACGGGCTCGCCCGAGGACTGCAGGCCGAACCAGCTCCCGGAGCGATCGATCTCGACGATGGTGCCGATCGCAGTGGCGTCGGCGTCGTCGCGCATCTGCTCGACGGATCGCGATTCGCAGCCGGCGAAGGCGGGCTGCGGTGCGGCGAGGGTCAGGGCGAGTCCCCACGCGCAGGCGAGGGCCCCGAGGAGGCCCACCAGCCACGCGCGCACACGTCGAGCGTGGCACGCGGGACCGACTCGGGCCAGCACGGTCGTGTCACGATCCGTGCCGGCCCGAGAGTGCGGATCAGCGGGGCTGGAAGGTGAGGCAGTCAGCGAGGTCGTTGCCGGCGCCGATGCGCACCGCGGTGGCGGTGCAGCTGAGGTTCTCGTTGTACGTGCAGTTGGCGCGCTGACAGGCGCCGACGCTCGCGAGAACCGTGTCGAGCCCACCCTTGACGTTGAGCGGGATGAAGGTGGCGCACTGGGCGTCGCCACCGACGCCCGCGATCGTGACCGCACCCGCGTGGCAGCTCGAGTGGTCGTTGTAGGAGCAGCCGGACACGGTGCACTCAGACACCTGGGGCAGCTCGGCAAGGGTAGCCATGACATTCCTCCGGTCCGGGGCAAACAATTGCTATCCAGAATAGGAGCCTTCGATGCGAAAAGATAGCAAGGAGAGGCTTACCTACCGACTAGCAGAATGTGCACGATACGCTTTTCGAAATGGCGTCGTTATTCAATTGCTCAGCCTTTCGGATATGCAGGCGTCGAGCCTCGCACCGAACGCGCCCGGGCCCGAGCGGGCAGTTCTGCCACTTGTCGAGGTCGCGCGGTACCCACCACTCTTGCGTCGGCCCTGCCCCTACCAGCAGCTGCGGACGTACATGACGACCACGAGCACCGACAGACCGGCGCCCATCGACGAGGCAACCCCTGAAGCCGAGCCGGCAACCTCGCATCGCTGGTTCGGCCGCGCAGCGATGGGCCGCTGGATCGAGTCACCGCCTGTTCAGAACGTGATCATCGCCGTCATCGTTCTCAACGCCGCGACACTCGGGTTCGAGACCTCCGACGCCGTGATGGGCCGGTACGGCGACGCGCTCCACCTGCTCGACAAGATCTGCCTCGCGATCTTCGTCGCCGAGCTCGGAATCAAGCTGTACGCATTCCGCCTGGCGTTCTTCCGGACGAGCTGGAACGTGTTCGACCTGCTCGTCGTGGGCATCGCCCTGATCCCCGGTTCGGGGGCTTTCGGCGTGCTCCGGTCGCTCCGGGTGCTGCGAGTGCTGCGCCTGATCTCGATGGTGCCGCAACTGCGACGAGTCGTCGAGGCGCTGGTCAAGGCCGTGCCGGGGATTCTGTCGATCGGCGCACTTCTGCTGCTGCTGTTCTACGTCTGCGGCGTCATGGCCACGATGCTGTTCAAGGACACCTTTCCGGAGGAGTTCGGCAACCTCTCCGCCTCCCTGTTCAGCCTCTTCCAGATCATGACGCTCGACAACTGGAGCGGGATCGCACGCGGAATGCTCGACGTCCACCCGTGGGCACCGGTCTTCTTCGTCCCCTACATCCTGCTCAGCGCTTTCACGGTGCTGAACCTCTTCATCGCCGTGATCGTCGACGCGATGCAGCACCTGCGCAGCGACGCCGACGCCGCGGCGGAACCGACCGGGGATCCGGCCGAGCCCGAGCCACCCGCGGCGGCTGCGCCGTCGAGCATCGATGGCGAGATTCGCGCGCTGCGTCAGCAGCTCAGCGAGCTCACGGAGCTGGTTCGCTCCCGCTCCTGAGCGCTGCGTGGCACGATCGAACGATGGTGCTGCCGAGGCGACTCGCCCTCCTCAACAAGCACGTCACCAACCGCGCGCTGCGGCACCTGGTCGGGCTCGGGCCGTTCGCTGAGATCGAGCACGTCGGGCGCCGCTCGGGAGGCACCTACCGCACCACGCTGCTGGCATTCCGCGACGACGAGAGCGTGACCGTCGCGCTCACCTACGGGTCCGACGTCGACTGGCTCAAGAACCTGCGCGCCGCCGGCGGCGGGCGGATGCGGCTACGCGGCGACCTGGTGATCCTCGGTGCCCCGCACGCGATCTCGACGGCGGAGGGACTCTCCCGGATGCCCGTCGGGCCCAGGCAGATCCTCCCGCTCGCGAAGGTCGGGGAGTTCGTCGAGTTCCCCGTGCTCAGCGTCCGCCGCCCCACCCGGAGCTGACCCAGCCCCGAGGCGGCCTCCGGCCCGAGCCGACCCCTGCCCCGTGCGCGCACTCCTGCCCTCGGCCTGCCCCTGACCGCCGAGTTCGTCCCAGATCGGCCAGTTCGGTGGGTGCACCCGACGAACTCGACGGTCTGCAACGAACTGGGCGGGGCCGGCGCGCAGGGCGGGGCCGGCGCGCAGGGCGGGGCCAGCGCGCAGGGCGGGGCCGGCGCGCAGGGGGTCGGCGCGCAGGGCGGGCTCGGGACGGTCGGCACACGACGCTGTCGCCACCCCTCTTGACACGTGTCTGGTTGCCGTGTCACGCTAGCGTTCACCTCGACCTGACACGTGTCTGATCCTCAGGTCGCCCGGCGGGCAGCGACCCGCGCACCACAACGATGTGAGGAGCAACCGGATGGATCTCAGCCGCCGAGCCGTGCTCGGACTTGCAGGCCTGGGGGCGGTCGGAACCGCGCTCTCGGCTCCACGCCTCATCGCCTCGGACATCCCGGGGCGAGGCGATGACGTGCTGACCGTCGCCATCCTCGGCAACGCCCAGGATGCCGCTGCTCGCGCGAGCCTCGTCGCCGCCTTCAACGAGGTGCACCCCGACATCGGCGTCCGCATCATGCCGATCCAAGGCCAGGACTGGGGCAACTTCTTCGCGAAGATCCTCACCCTCGTGGCCGCTGGGACACCGCCAGACGTCGTCGTCGTCGCCACCGAGGGGGCACAGCTGTTCGCGGACCGGCTCGCGCACCCCCTCGACGACTTCGTCAAGCGCGACGCCGCCGACCTCAAGGACTACTTCGAGGACGTCAACCCCTCACTGATCGAGTCCTTCATGTACGAGGGCAGCCTCTACCAGCTGCCGATCGACTTCAACGCCGCGAACGTGTACTACAGCTCTAGCGCCTTGGAGAACGCCGGGCTCGAGCGGCCGCCGGACGACTGGAACCACGAGGACTTCCTGCGCTACGCGCGTGCGATGGGCGGGGCGAGCACCGGCTCGTTCCTCCCGTTCTTCTGGACGAACCGGCTGTGGGGCGGGGTGGTGCCGTGGCTGTACGTGAACGACACCAGCTTCCTCGCCGAGACCACAGCGCCCGGGGGCGACTGGCTCTGGGACACCTTCTACCCCGGGGAGAGCGGCCGCTCGGGCGGCTATCGCTGGCTCGAGCCGAACGCCGACGACCCCCGGGTGTTCGAGAGCTTCGACTACCTGCGAACGATCGTCGCCGAGGGACTGGGCTCCAGCCCCGCCCAGGGCGGCGGTGGCGAGCTGGTGGCCAGGTTCGCCCAGGGTCAGATCGGCATGACACCCGCGGGCGGGTTCTGGGTCCAGGGCCTCGCCGAGGGCGGCATGAGCCCCACCGACTACGACGTGTCTTTCTTCCCGCAGTGGCGGGGCCAGCGGCACCAGTTCGGCGCCGCGGGCTACGCGATGATGTCGACGTCGGAGCGCAAGGACGAGGCGTGGGAGTGGATCAAGTTCTGCACCACGCGTGAGGGCATGCAGCTCGCGTTCCCCACGCCCAACACCACCCCGGTACGGCGCTCGATGTGCAACGAGTCCCTCTACGGCGAGATCGGCCCCGCCCACTGGAAGGTCTTCTACGACACCCTCGACACACTGCCCAGCGGACCCATTCCGGCACCGCCGCAGCAGGCCGCCGTCGAGACGGCACTGATCAAGAACGTCGTCGGTGCCGTCACAGCCGGCTCCGACGCCGGTGTCCGATCCGCGCTCGGAACCCTGCAGCGCGACCTCGCCCTGGCCCTGAGGAGGTCGGCATGAGCGCCACCGTTGCTCCCACACCTGCGGTCGCCGAAGCTCCCAAGGCCGCACCCACATCCGTGCCTCGCGCAGACCGCCGTGCCACGCGGTGGCTGACCTGGCTGTTCCTGGCGCCCACGCTGCTGGGCCTCGGGCTCTTCACGATGGTCCCGATCCTCGGCTCGATCCTGCTCGCGTTCTTCCGGTGGGACATCATCACCTCGCCCCAGTTCGTGGGTCTGGCCAACTTCGCCGAGCTCGCAACCGACCCCACCGTGCGGGTCTCGTTCCTCAACACCTTCGGGTTCGTGATCATCGCGGTGACGCTGCAGCTGGCGGTCGCGCTGTTCCTTGCGCTGCTGGTGCAGTCCCGGATGCCGGCCTGGCTGCGCACGTTCTTCCGGTCCGCGTTCTTCTTCCCGCTGATCCTGTCGGCCGCCTCGGTCTCGCTCGTGATGGCATACCTGTTCAACGCCGAGTTCGGGCTGGTCAACCAGGTGCTGGCAGCGGTCAACCTGCCGGAGGTGGGATGGCTGACCACGCCAGCGGGCGCGATCGCCGTCGTCATCCTCGTGTACGTGTGGCAGAACTTCGGCTTCACCTTCCTGCTCTTCGTGGGTGGCCTCGCCTCGATCCCGCGCGATGTGTACGAGGCCTCCTCGATCGATGGAGCCACCGGCTGGAAGCAGTTCCGCGCGATCACCTTGCCGCTGCTGTCGCCGACCGTGCTGGTGGCCTCGGTGATGGCGATCATCTCGGCGCTGCAGATCTTCGACCAGCCCTACGTGCTCACCCGCGGTGGCCCCGGCGATGCGACCCGGACAGCCGTGATGGTGATCTTCGAGTCCGCCTTCCAGCAGCTCGAGTTCGGTCGCGCGTCGGCCATCGGCATCGTGCTCACGCTCATCATCATCGGCGTGACCGCGCTGCAGTTCCGCCTCTCCCGCCGCTTCGTCTTCTACAGCTGAGCCGAGGAACCGACATGACTACTGCAACCTTTCCTGGGGTCAGCACCCCACCGATCCGACGCAACCGCGAGCGTGGCGGTCTCGGCAGCGCGGGCAAGATCGTCGTGATGGCGGTCGCTGCCTTCCTCACCCTCGGCCCTGTCGTGTGGACCCTGTGGACCTCGCTGACACCGCTCGATGCCGCCAGCGGCGAGCCGTCGCTCGGTCTGGGCGCCTACGCCGACGTGTTCACGCAGGTCGACATGTGGCTCCTGGTCTGGAACAGCGCCCTGGTCACCGGCCTGTGCGCCGCCGGGCAGATGATCACCGCGGCGATGGCGGGTTACGTGTTCGCCAAGATGGAGTTCCGTGGCAAGGGCCTGCTGTTCGGCCTGGTTCTCGCCACCATGATGGTCCCGATGCAGGTGACGATCGTGCCGGTGTTCCTGCTGATCCGTGGCATGGGCCTGGCGGACACCCTGCTGGCCCTGATCATCCCGGCGCTGCCGACGGCGTTCGGCACCTTCCTCATGCGGCAGTACTTCCTCGGGCTCCCGCACGAGCTCGGCGAGGCCGCAGCGCTCGACGGCGCAGGTCCGTTCCGCACGTTCTTCTCGGTGTTCGCACCGCTCGCCGCCCCCGGCCTGGCGATCGTGGGCATCCTCGCCTTCAACTATCACTGGAACGAGTTCTTCCGCCCGCTGATCATGCTGATCAGCGAGCAGAACTTCACGCTCCCGCTCGGGCTCGTGACGCTCCAGGGCAACCTGGGCACCGGCAGCGTCGCCACGGTCCTCGCGGGCGTCGTCCTCTCGATGATCCCGGCGCTGGTGGTGTTCGTCATCGGCAACAAGCCGTTGCGTGAGGGCCTGACCGCCGGCAGCAACAAATGACTGGAGATTCTGTGAACGACCCCGCCTTTCCGACCCTGCACGGGCGGCCCCCGTCCGGCTGGATCAACGACCCCAACGGATGCTCGCGCATCGATGGCACCTGGCACGTGTACTACCAGCACAACCCGAACGCGCCCGTGCACTCCGACATCCACTGGGGCCACATGTCCTCCTCGGACCTGCTGCACTGGACGACGGAGCCCATCGCGCTGGCGCCCCGCCCCGGCGGCCCGGACGAGAAGGGCTGCTGGTCGGGGACCCTCACCGACGACGACGGCGTCCCCACCGCCGTCTTCACGGGTGTGGACGGCGGAGGTCGCCCCAGCACCGTGCTGGCGCGGTCCGACCGGGCTGCGCGTGTCTTCACCCGTGACGAGCCGCCGGTCGCGGGGCTCCCGCGCGACCCCGCCCTGACGGACGTGCGGGACCCGTTCATCTTCACCTTCGACGGCCACCGATGGGCTGTGCAGGGTGCTGGTGCGCCGGGCGGCGTCGGCGAGGTGCTGCTCTACTCCTGCGACGACCTGACCCGCTGGGAGGAGGTCGGCACGCTGCTGCGCGCCGACCACCCGGTGGTGGCCGACACGGTCCGGGCCGACATCTGGGAGTGCCCCAGCCTGGTGCAGGTGGGAACCGACTGGGTGCTGATCGTCAGCCTGTGGCGGCACGTCGACGGCGGGCATCTCCTGGACTCGGTGCGCTGGATCCTGGGTGACCTTGCCCGCGAGGGCGACGCCGCGCCGTCGTTCTCGCCCCGCGCAGCGGGCCGACTCGACTCGGGCGACGCGTTCTACGCGCCCCAGGCACTCGCCGTCGACGGCCGGGTACTGCTCTGGGGGTGGTCCTGGGAGACGGACCACGGCAGCGAGCGGTTCGCCACGGCGCCGTGGCACGGCGTGCTGACCTACCCGCGCGAGCTCGGCGTGATCGAGGACCGGGTGGTGCTCCGGCCCGCGGCCGAGCTGGTCGGGCTGCGGGTGGGCGGCGCCGATCCCGACGACCTGCCCGGCGCCTTCGAGATCGTGGCCGAGCCGGCCCGGGCGGTGGCGCTCACGCTCGACGGCGAGCCGTGCTGGCCCGCCGAGCTGGCGGTCAGCCGGGTCCTCGTGGACGGCAGCCTCGTCGAGGTGTTCACGGCAAACGGCGGGAGCTTCACCACGCGCGCGTACCCCACGGCGGGATCGAGGTGGGAGCTCGCCGGAGACCTGACCGATGTGCAGATCCATGGGCTGGGGCTGTAGAACGAGCACATGAGTCGCAAGCCCACCGCCAAGGACGTGGCCGCGCGCGCCGGGGTCGCACGGAGCGCCGTGTCGATGGTGATGAACGGGCACGACGCCGGCATGGTCGCGCCCGACAAGCGGCAGCTGATCCTCGATGCCGCCGCCGAGCTGGGCTACACCCCCCACAGCGTGGCCCGCAGCCTCCGGAACCAGCGGACGCACACGATCGGGCTGGTCACCGACCAGATCGCGTCCTCGGCGTTCGGTGGCCAGCTGATCCGTGCCGCCACCGATGTCGCGATGGAGGCGGGCTACCTGCTCCTCACCGTCGACATCCACGGAGATGCGAGCCGTGAGGGCCCCGCGTACGAGGCGCTGCGGCACCGTGAGGTCGATGCGTTCATGTTCGCCGCGCTGTCGCTACGGACGTACGACCCGCCGACACAGATGCGTGAGCGTCCCTCCATGCTGGCGAACTGCTTCGACCCCAGCGGTGTGATCCCGGGCGTGATCGCCGACGAGGTCGAGGGCGGCCGCCGGGCTGCGCAGCTGCTGCTGGATGCCGGTCACCGGGATGTCGTGGTGCTGGCCGGCGACCCGCCCCTGGTGGCGATGCCGCGGCGGCTCGCCGGCATCACCGCCGCGTTCGAGGCGGTCGGGGCACCGGCGCCTCGCGTCGTGACCAGTGGGTCAGGGTGGGAGATCTCCAACGGGATCCGGGCCGCCACGGAGGCACTGTCGCAGCCGCAGCGGCCCACCGGCCTGCTCTGTGCCAACGACCGGGTGGCGAACGGTGCGTATCTCGCGGCGGCGCGGCTCGGCCTGGACGTCCCCGGCGATGTCTCGATCGTCGGTTACGACGACGACGAGAACGTCGCCCAGCGACTCCTTCCCGGACTCACCACGATCGCGCTGCCTCACCATGAGATCGGTGCCACCGCCATGTCCGCGCTCATCGCGCACCTCGACGACGGCGCTCCCCTGCCGGACTCGGATCGGCTCCTCCCCTGCGAACCGGTGCCGCGGGACTCGGTACGACCGCTGCACGGTTAGCCCTCGGCTGCGGCTCCTGCGCGACGAACCCGACGGTCACAGGCGAACTCGGCGATCCATCAGCTCCAGCCGCGGCTCCAGGTGCACGGCCTTCGGCACCGCTCGAAGCAGTCGCCGGAACGCCTTGTCGGGATCGTCCCGCTTGTCGTGCCGCGTGAAGCGCACGACATCGCCGCTCGTGGCCTGCTTCAGCAGCTGCTCACGGTCGGTCTGAGCGACGATCGCAGCGCCCACACGGTCGTCGTCGTCGTCCTCGTACTTGTCCATGCCGTCGTACTCGGCCATGAGCGGTCCGAGATCCGGCCACATGAGATCCGGGTAGAGGATGCCGCGTGCGGTGCCCACCGGGAGCTGCAGCTCGGGGATCGGGAACCCGTGGGCGAGCGAGACCCAACGGAGCCACGACTCCGGGCCTGACTCGGCGAACCCGTTCGCGTGCTCCATGACGGCGCGAGCACGTCGGACGTGGCGCACCGGACCTCGCCGCGCGAGGCGCTCGAGCAGCTCCGCTCGGCACTGTTCCTGGCGCGTGATCGACTCGGCCCGTTCGAATCTGCTCACGTTCGCCATGGTGCGGAGCGCGGCGTCGACGATCGGGAGCGATATCCACGGTGGGTATGCGAGCGCGCAGTCGACCGCTGTGCGTGCGTGCCCGGTCACCGGCAGCCCTTTCACGTCGATGATGTCCTCGTCGGGGATGTCGGGGCAGAAGTGTCGGACGATGTCGGCCGACATGCCGGGGCCGGACCGGAACCGCTGCCCGATGTGGACGTGCGAAGCGACCGGGCCAGGCCATTCGTGGATGAACGCCGCGGTCTCGTGCGTGAACGCGAACCAGCTGGAGAGCGTGCTCGCCACGGCTCTGGACCGTGCCTCGAGGTGCGCCGCGTCCACCTGCCACCGCTTCATCTCAGACGGAACGGGTGGTACGTACGCTCCGTACCGGAGTCGTTCGATGTCGCCCCTGCGGAGCACGGGTCGCAGCTCGTCGAAGCCGTAGGACGACGTCAGGTACAGGGGAATCGTGCGGTGCGAAGCCATGCCCTACGGTCGCCCGCGAGAACGCCGCCGCGCCGAGGCCGCGAGGGGTGCTGTGGACGACGGTGCATCGGCGTGCATCTGTGGAGACGCAACCCCTCCCGCCCCTCAGGACCCGGCACCGGACGCCGAGTGCGGTCCAGACCGGCGAGTTCGGTGGGAGCACCCGACGAACTCACCGATCAGCGACGAACTCGCGGGGTAGGGGCCGGTGGAGGGGGCAGACTGCGCCAGCCTGCCGGGCCGGACTCCCGGGGCGGGCAGCCAGCACTCGCACGGGCTGGAGGTCGCCGTCGGACCCGAGGTCACGCCAAGGTCACGCCTCGGTCACGCATCTGTGGAAACGGCCCCGAAATCTACGGGCACCAGCATGATGGGCGGATCACATCTCCGACCCACCTACTGGAGGTTTCCGTTGGCAACCGTGCGAGCCGCGATCAGTCAGACGACCTGGACCGGCGACAAGGACTCGATGCTGGACAAGCACGAGCAGTTCGCTCGCGATGCAGCGGCGCAGGGCGCCCAGGTGATCTCGTTCCAGGAGCTGTTCTACGGGCCCTACTTCGGGATCACGCAGGACCAGAAGTACTACCGCTACGCCGAGCCCGCCGACGGGCCGATCGTGCAGCGGTTTGCCGCGCTCGCCAAGGAGCTGGGGCTGGTCTCGGTGCTGCCGATCTACGAGGAGGCGCAGACGGGGGTCTACTACAACACCGCCGTCGTGGTCGACGCTGACGGCTCGATCCTGGGCACGTATCGCAAGAACCACATCCCGCACCTGGAGAAGTTCTGGGAGAAGTTCTACTTCCGCCCGGGCAACCAGGGGTACCCGGTGTTCGAGACCGCCGTCGGCAAGGTCGGGGTCTACATCTGCTATGACCGTCACTTCCCCGAGGGGTGGCGCGAGCTCGGGCTGAACGGTGCGCACATGGTCTTCAACCCGAACGCGACCAAGCCGGGGCTGTCCAACCGGCTGTGGGAGGTCGAGGGACCGTGCGCCGCGGTCGCGAACGGCTACTTCGTGCTGCAGCCGAACCGGGTGGGTCTGGAGGACAACGAGTACGGCGAGGAGGCCGTGAACTTCTACGGCACCAGCCAGGTCATCGACCCGCGCGGGAACTTCGTCGGCGAGCGGGGCAGCGCCGAGCACGAGGAGCTGCTGATCCGCGACCTCGACATGGACATGGTCCAGCAGATGCGTGACGACTGGCAGTTCTACCGCGATCGCCGCCCCGACTCCTACGCGCGCATCGCCCAGGCCTGAGGAAGGAGAGCAGATGAGCACCCTGCTGATCACCGGCGGCACCGTTGTCTCCGCGACCGGCCGCACCGAGGCCGACGTCCTGGTCGACGGCGAGAAGATCGTCGCCGTCCTGGCACCCGGCTCCACCGTCCTCGGGCACGACCTGGCGGGCTCTGTCGACAAGGTCGTCGACGCGAGCGGCAAGTACGTCATCCCCGGCGGCATCGACGCCCACACCCACATGGAGCTGCCGTTCGGCGGCACGAACGCCTCCGACACCTTCGAGTCCGGCACGACCGCAGCCGCCTGGGGTGGCACCACGTCGATCATCGACTTCGCCGTGCAGCGCTACGGGGAGCGCGTCGAGGACGGCCTGGCCGCCTGGCACGAGAAGGCGGGCGGCAACTGCGCCATCGACTACGGCTTCCATCAGATCATCGGCGGCGTGGACGAGCTCTCGCTCAAGTCGATGGAGCTCCTCGTCGAGGAGGGCATCACGTCCTACAAGCTCTTCATGGCGTATCCCGGGGTGTTCTACTCCGACGACGCGCAGATCCTGAAGGCGATGCAGAAGGCCGCCGACCTCGGCCTGCTGACGATGATGCACGCGGAGAACGGCCCCGCGATCGACGTGCTCGCCGAGCAGCTCTACAACGCCGGCAACACCTCGCCCTACTACCACGGCATCGCACGCGCCTGGCAGATGGAGGAGGAGGCCACGCACCGGGCGATCATGCTCGCCGACGTCACCGGGGCGCCGCTGTACGTGGTGCATGTGTCCGCCAAGCAGGCGGTCGAGCAGCTCGCGGCCGCTCGCGACCGCGGCAAGAACGTCTTCGGCGAGACCTGTCCCCAGTACCTGTACCTGTCGCTGGAGGACCAGCTGGGAGCGCGGAGCCAGGAGTGGGGTGAGTTCGAGGGCGCCAAGTGGGTGTGCTCGACGCCGTTGCGCAGCCGCGAGGAAGGTCACCAGCACGCGATGTGGCAGGGGTTGCGGACCAACGATCTCCAGATGGTCTCCACCGACCACTGCCCGTTCTGCATGAAGGACCAGAAGGAGCTCGGCGCCGGCGACTTCCGCGCCATCCCCAACGGCATCGGCTCGATCGAGCACCGGATGGACCTGATGTACCAGGGTGTGGTGACCGGTGAGATCACCCTGGAGCGTTGGGTCGAGCTGACGTCCGCGACGCCGGCCCGCATGTTCGGTCTGTACGGCCGCAAGGGTGTGATCGCGCCGGGCGCCGATGCCGACGTGGTCGTCTACGACCCGTTGGGGCACACCTCGATCGGGTATGGCAAGACCCATCACATGAACATGGACTACTCCGCGTGGGAGGGCTTCGAGATCGACGGCCACGTCGACGTGGTGATCTCGCGGGGGGCGGTGCTGGTCAGCGACGGGCAGTTCCACGGCCGTGCGGGCCACGGCAGCTACCTCAAGCGCGGCCTGAGCCAGTACCTGATCTGAGGAGCAACCTGATGGATTTCGGTGTCGTCCTGCAGACCAACCCGCCCGCGTGGCGGACCGTGGGCCTGGCCAAGCAGGCCGAGGAGCACGGCTTCGACTACGTGTGGACGTTCGACTCGCACCTGCTGTGGCAGGAGCCGTACGTCATCTACTCCGCGATCCTCGCCGAGACCAGGCGGGTGATCGTGGGACCGATGGTCACCAACCCCTCGACGCGGGACGCGACCGTGACGGCGTCCGTCTTCGCCACGCTCAACGAGATGTACGGCAACCGCACCGTGTGCGGTATCGGCCGTGGCGACTCGGCGGTGCGGGTGCTGGGCGGCAGACCGGCCAACTTGCAGGCGGTCCGCGACGCCACGCACGTGATCCGCGAGCTGGCGAACTGCCGGGCGGTCGAGATCAACGGCGCGACGCTGCAGTTCCCGTGGGCCAGGACGTCGGAGCTCGAGGTGTGGATGGCCGCGTACGGCCCGCTCGCCCTGAAGACCACCGGTGAGGTCGCTGACGGCTACATCCTTCAGCTCGCCGACGTCGACATCGCGCGCTGGATGATCGAGGCCGTGCGCAAGAGTGCCGAGGATGTGGGCCGCGACCCCGATGCCATCACGTTCTGCGTGGCCGCCCCCGCGTACGTGGGATCCGAGGACCAGCTGCAGCACATGCGTGACGAGTGCCGGTGGTTCGGCGGCATGGTGGGCAACCACGTGGCGGACATCGTCGCCCGTTACGGCGCCGACGGCGGCACCGGCAACCCCATCCCGCAGGCGCTCACCGACTACATCCAGGGGCGCAAGGGCTACGACTACAACCAGCACGGCCGGTCCGGCAACACGCATGCCGAGTTCGTACCCGACGACATCGTCGACCGGTTCTGCCTCCTCGGCACCCCCGAGCAGCACATCGCCAAGCTCGAGGACCTCAAGGCGATCGGCGTGGACCAGTTCGCGGTCTACCTCCAGCACGACAACAAGGAGGAGACGATGCGGGTCTACGGCGAGTCGATCATCCCGCACCTGCGTGAGCACGTGACGGCGAAGGCATGACGGCGCAGCAGGCACGCGCGTGACCACCGAGCAGGCATCGCTACGGACCGGGCGGCCGCGCGCGCGGACCCGTGGTGCCCAGCTGCGAGCCACGGCGTTCGGCCTGCTCGGGATCATCTCCGTCGCGGTGCTCTGGGAGGTGTACAAGGCGGTCGCACCCGAGAACGGCGTCGTGATCGCTGGCACCCGGGTCCTGCCCCGCACCACCGACCTCGCGATGCCGCACACCTGGGAGATGGTCGCGCGGCTGCTCGAGCCGACCACCAGCCAGGCGGGTGCCGCGCCGCTGTGGCTGACCGTGGCCGAGGCAGCGCTGCTCTCGCTCGGCATCGCGGCGGTCGGATGGCTGGTGGGCACCGTGGTGGGCGTCGGGCTGGGGCTGCTGATGCAGTTCTTCCAGGTGGTCGAACGCGGGCTGCTGCCGTGGATCGTGCTCAGCCAGACCGTGCCGCTGATCGCCTTCGCGCCGGTGGTGCGCAGCTGGGGCAGCCGCATCGAGATCCTGGGCTGGCAGTGGCCGCAGTGGCTCTCGGTCGCGGTGATCGCGAGCTATCTGGCGTTCTTCCCGGTCGCGATCGGGATGCTCAAGGGGCTGCAGTCGCCGCAGCGCACCCACCTGGAGCTGATGCACACCTACGCCGCGAGCCGCTGGGCCACGCTGCGCACGGTGCGGCTGCCGGCCGCTGTTCCCTACCTGCTGCCCGCCCTCCGGCTGGGGGCTGCGAGCGCGGTGGTGGGCACGGTCGTCGCCGAGGTGTCCACCGGCTACCTCGACGGCATCGGCCGCCAGCTCATCTCGTTCGCCGGTCAGGCCTCCGGGGATCCCGCCAAGGCATGGGCACCGATCTTCGGCGCGATCGCGCTCGGACTGGTCGCGGCAGGACTGGTGGGCCTGATCGGACTCGCCTTGAGGACCTATCGACGTGGAGAAGCCGCATGAGCACGACGACCGAGGAGACGAGCAGCGAGGCAGCTGTGGTCGCGACCGGGATCGGCAAGACCTTCGACACCAGGGACGGCGAGGTGCAGGCACTCACCGGCGTCGACCTCGAGATCACCGCAGGAGAGTTCGTCTCCCTGATCGGTCCCTCCGGCTGCGGCAAGTCCACGCTGATGAGGCTGATCGCCGACCTCGACTCCCCGACCGAGGGCACGCTCGAGGTCTTCGGCAAGTCGCCCGCGCAAGCGCGCCGTGACCAGGACTACGGGATCGCGTTCCAGCAGGCGGGGCTGCTGCCGTGGCGCACCGTGGGAGCCAACATCGGCGTCCCGCTGGAGCTGCACGGCGTGGCGAGGCCGGACCGTGAGAAGCGGGTCGCCGAGCTGGCCGAGCTGGTCGGGCTCACCGACTTCATCGACCGCTACCCCGACCAGCTCTCGGGTGGCATGCAGCAGCGCGTCGCGATCGCCCGGTCGCTCGCCGAGCAGCCGCGCCTGCTGCTGATGGACGAACCCTTCGGGGCGCTCGACGAGATGACGCGCGAGCGGATGCAGGCCGAGCTCGCGCGGATCGTCGGCGAGTCCGGCGCCGCCGTGGTGTTCGTGACGCACTCGATCCCGGAGGCGGTGTTCCTCTCCGACCGGGTCGTCGTGCTGTCGGCGCGGCCCGGGCGGATCACGGGGGTCGTCGACATCGGGATCGGCCGCGACGTCCACCGTGACGAGGCGCTCCGCGAGACGGCGGGCTTCTTCGAGAAGGTCACCGAGGTGCGCGAAGCCCTCCACGGCACACCTGTGACAGCCGCCGCGCGAGAGGCACGCTGATGTCAGTGCTCGACGGCGGAGCTCGCCCACGCATGGACAGGGCCTCTCGCATCGGGGTGCCGATCGCCGTGGGGCTCCTCGGTCTGGGGGTGTGGCAGCTCCTCGTCGGGGTCGTGGGGGTCTCGGCGTACCTCCTGCCGAGCCCCGCCGAGATCGTCGGGGAGTGGCGGGCGAACGTCGGCCCCATCGCCGAGGCCACATGGATCACGGGAAGCAACGCCGTGCTGGGCCTGATCGTCGGCGCGGCGTTCGCGGTGCTGCTGGCGGCCCTCGCCTCCCGGTTCCGCTGGTTCGACCAGATGCTCGTGCCCGTGGTCGCGGCGCTGGCCGTGGTCCCGATCGTGGCGCTCGCGCCCGTGCTGAACTCGATGTTCGGCGCGGACAGCGAGATCGGTCGCCGCACGATCGCCGCGATCGCCTCGTTCGTGCCGGTGTTCCTCAACAGCCTCCGCGGGCTCCGGCAGACCACGCCCCTGCACCGCGACCTCATGCGCGCCTACGCCGCCTCCGGGTCGCAGACCTTCCGGCTCCTCACACTGCCGGCGGCCGCGCCGTACGTGGTGACCGGCCTCCGGGTGGCCAGCTCGCTCGCCGTCATCTCCGCGCTGGTGGCCGAGTACTTCGGTGGGCCACGCGGCGGCCTCGGCGCCTTCATCTCGACATCGGCCGCGACGAGCGCGTACGCACGCGCGTGGGCGTACGTCGGGGCCTCGATCCTGCTCGGGCTCGGCCTGTACCTCCTGACCGTCGCCCTCGAGCGGGGCGTCAACCGGCTGCTCGCCGGCGGTGCCCGCTAAGCCTCCCCTCTGCCCCGTGATGCCTCACCCACCCCCGAAAGGACCACCACCATGAAGATGACACGACGCGCGTTCGCCGCGGGCGCGGGCGGCATGACCCTCGCTGCGTTCCTCGCCGCCTGCAGCGACACCGGCGGCGGCAACGGTGGCGGTACCGGTGGCGGAGGCGGTGAGGGCGGCGAGCTCACCCCGGTGAAGCTGCAACTGCAGTGGCTGCCGCAGGCTCAGTTCGCGGGCTACTTCGCAGCCGCCGATCAGGGCTTCTTCGAGGAGGAGGGGCTCGAGGTCGAGATCATCCCGTCCGGTGGTGACATCGTGCCTCAGGACGCCCTGGCCAGCGGCAACGCCGACTTCTGCATCGCCTGGGTACCGAAGGTGCTCGGCTCGATCGAGCAGGGGGCGAACCTCACGAACATCGGGCAGATCTTCCAGCGCTCGGGCACGCTGCAGGTGGCGTTCAAGGACTCCGGCATCACCACGGTCGCCGACTTCGAGGGCAAGCGCATCGGGTCGTGGGGCTTCGGCAACGAGTGGGAGATCTTCGCCGCGATGGCAGCCGAGGGCCTGGACTCCACCACGGTCGAGATCGTCACGCAGGACTTCAACATGAACGCGTTCCTGCAGGGTGACATCGACGCGGCGCAGGCGATGACCTACAACGAGTGGGCGCAGGTGCTCGAGACGATGAACCCCGCCACGGGCGCGCTCTACACGCCCGAGGAGTTCGACGTCATCTCCTACCAGGAGACCCCGGGCGGCATGCTGCAGGATGCGATCTGGGCCGACCAGGGCCGCCTCGCCGACGACGCCGACTACGAGGCGACCGCCGTCTCCTTGCTGAAGGCCGTGATCAAGGGCTGGGCGTACGCCCGCGACAACGTCGAGTCGGCCGCGGAGATCACGATCGCCGCCGGGTCCACATGGGGCCCGAGCCACGAGCTGTGGATGGCGAACGAGACGAACAAGCTGATCTGGCCCTCCGCCAACGGCATCGGTGTCATCGATGCCGACGCGTGGGAGCAGACGGTCTCCGGCGCCCTCGCCGCCGTCAACGAGCAGGGCCAGCACCTGATCACGGCCGAACCTCCGGAGACCGCCTACTCCAACGACTACATCGAGCAGGCGATCAGCGACCTCGGCTCCGACGTCGACACCACGGGCGACGGATTCCAGCCGATCGACGTCACCCTCGCCGAGGGTGGGAACTGAGGGGTCCTCAGGCGCTCGGTGCCGGGTTGGCGGGCAGCCACTCCTCGAGGGTGGTGGTGAAGAGCTCGGCGCCCTCGACCGGGATCAGCGTCCGCTCGGCGACCCGCGCGCCGTAGTAATGCGCGTCGTCGTCGCGCACGACGGGGCGCGGGTCGCCGCGGAAGGCGAGCCCGCGGCGCACGAGCTCGTCGAGCCCGAGCTGCTCCGGCCCGGCCACCTCGACGTCACCTCGGGGCTCACCAGCAGCAGCCCGCGCCACCGCGGTCGCCACGTCCTCGGCGGCCATCGGCTGCACGAGCGCGCCGGGCAGCCGCACCGTGGTGCCGTCGGTGGAGATGTCGGCGATGCTGCCGAGGAACTCGAAGAACTGGGTGGCGTGCACGAGGGTGTAGTGCTGACCGGAGTCGCGGATAAGCTTCTCCTGCGCCGCCTTGCCCGCGAAGTACCCGATCTCCTGCGGCCGGTTCGTGCCCACGATCGTCAGTGCCACATGGTGCTTCACGCCGGCCTCACGCTCAGCGACGATCAGGTTGGTGGTGGACGTCGTGAAGAAGTCCCGCACGGCCGCCGGCTCGAAGGACGGTGAGTTCGAGACGTCGACGACGACGTCTGCCCCCGCCAGGGCCTCGGCCAGGCCCTCGCCCGTGATCGAGTTGACGCCCGTGGCCGGTGCAGCCGCGACCGCCTCGTGCCCGTGCTCGCTCAGCTTGGCCACGACCTTGGAGCCGATCAGCCCGGTGCCACCGATGACGACGATCTTCATGTCACTGTCCTTCATGTCGTTCGACTGTGCGCCGGTCCCGGCGCTCACCAGACCTGACAACGCAGAGGTTCGATCTGTGACAGCAGCCGCTCAGGTGATGTTCCAGTGGCCCAGCTTGGCGGGCGCAGTCACCATCCACAGCCGGTCGATCCGCTGCCGTCGCGTCGCGAGGCAGAGCACACCCACGACCCGTCCGTCACGTCGCATCACCACCCCCGGCGAGCCGTTCACACCGGCGACGGCGAGCGCACCATCCGGGGGCAGTAGCTCGACCAAGGCGGCCGCGACTTCCCCCGCACGCCGCACGAGGCGACCGCCCGCACCGATCTCTGCACCGCCGTCGACCACCAGCTCGACGTCACGATGCAGGATCGTGGCGATCTCGGTGGGGTCACGCTGCTCCCACACGACCCGCAGCTCGCGGGCGAGCCGGTCACCGCGGCGTCGTCGCCACATGGCCCAGCTTGTCCGGACTCATGACCCAGATCAGCTGGTCGATGCCGCTCGCCGAGGCGCTGATGGTCAGCAACGTGGTGATCACGCCCGCCTCGCGCAGCGCCACACCCGGCTGACCGTTGACCACGACCGTGTCGATCGTCTTGCCGGTCCAGAAGTGGCTGGAGAACGAGGCCACGAAGGCCGCCACCCGAGCCCTGCCGCTCATCGGCCTGCGTGCGGCGAGCTTGACGCCGTTGCCATCGGTGCGGCTGACCACGTCGACGGCGAACAGCTGCTCGAGCGCAGCCGTGTCACCGGCCCGAGCAGCCGCCAGGAACGTCTCCAGCAGCCGCCGCTGCGCCCCGAACGCGACGCTCGAGCGACGCTCGGCCGCCACGTGCTTGCGTGCCCGGCTGACGAGCTGCCGGGCGGCGGCGGTGCTGCTCTCCACGATCTCCGCGATCCGGTCGTAGGGGTAGTCGAACGCCTCCCGCAGCACGTAGGCGGCGCGTTCGGCGGGGCTGAGCCGCTCCAGCAGGATCAGCACCGCGTACTGCAGCGCCTCGGTGTTCTCGGCTCCGAGCGACGGGTCGTCCTCGGTGCTCACCGGCTCGGGCAGCCACGGGCCGATGTAGGTCTCGCGGCGCACGCGCGCCGACGTCAGGGCGTTGATCGACAGCCGCGTGGTGATCGTGGTGAGGAAGGCGACGGGTTCCCGGACGGTCTCGCGGTTGACGCCCTGCCACCTGATCCACGCCTCCTGCACGACGTCCTCGGCGTCGGCGATGCTGCCGAGCATCCGGTAGGCGATGCCGAACAGCCGTGGTCGTGCGTGCTCGAACTCGGCTGCCGCCCGCTCCAGCTCACCCATCGACCCGCCTCCTCTCGCCGACTCGGGTCCCGTCACGATCTTGACCGGACAGGGGTCGGATCTGTGACGGCCGGGCCGGTCCTCGCGAAAGCCGCGAACGCCGTCATGGCCCCCATCCTCTCGCCGGTGGGGCATCCTGGACCTACGACAGTGGTGTCGCCGTCTCTCGGCGCGCCCCGGAGAAAGAGGAGTCGCTGGCATGACTGAGGTGCCCCAGACAGGGCTGGACGATCTCGACGCCCTGGCGCTCGAGCTCGACAAGACCCATGTCTTCCACTCGTGGTCCGCACAGGCCTCGCTCAAGCCGATCTCGATCGCTGGTGGTAGCGGCAGCACCGTCTGGGACCACAGCGGGCGGCGCTACCTCGACTTCTCCAGCCAGCTCGTCAACGTCAACATCGGCTACGCGCACCCTGCGGTCGTCGCGGCCATCCAGGACCAGGCGGCCACGCTCGCCACGATCGGCCCGGCCACAGCCAACCTCACCCGCGGCGAGGCGGCCAAGCGGATCCTGGCCCAGGCGCCGTCGGGCATGAGCAAGGTGTTCTTCACCAACGGTGGTGCCGACGCGGTCGAGAACGCGATGCGCATGGCCCGCCTGCACACCGGGCGGCGCAAGATCGTCTCCCGCTACCGCAGCTACCACGGCAACACCGGTGGCGCGGTGGTCGCCACCGGAGACTGGCGGCGACTGCCGAACGAGTACGCGATCGGCCACGTCCACGCGTTCGGTCCCTACCTGTACCGCACCGAGTTCTGGGCCACCACCCCTGAGGAGGAGGCCGAGCGCGCGCTGCACCACCTGCGACGCGTCGTCCAGGTCGAGGGTCCCGACGACGTGGCCGCGATCCTTCTCGAGACCATCCCCGGCACCGCCGGCATCATCCCGCCGCCGCCCGGCTACCTCGAGGGTGTCCGTGCGCTCGCGGACGAGTACGGGATCATGCTGATCCTCGACGAGGTGATGGCCGGCTTCGGTCGCACCGGCGAGTGGTTCGCGCTCGACAACTACGACGTGCGCCCCGACCTCATCACGTTCGCGAAGGGCGTCAACTCCGGCTACGTGCCGGTCGGCGGCGTGATCATCTCCGAGGAGATCACGAAGACCTTCGACGACCGGGTCTTTCCCGGTGGCCTCACCTACTCGGGGCACCCGCTGGCGGCAGCCTCGATCGTGGCGTCGATCGACGCGATGGCCCACGAGGGCATCGTGGCGAACGCCAAGCAGATCGGCGCCGACGTGCTCGGCCCCGCGCTGGCCGAGCTCGCCGACAGGCACCCGGTGATCGGCGAGGCCCGGGGGCTGGGGGTGTTCTGGGCGCTGGAGCTGGTGGCCGACGCCGAGACCCGCGCACCCCTGCCGGCAGCCGAGATCGCGTTCGCCAAGGCCGCGCTGCTCGAGCGGGGCCTGCTGCCCTTTACGGCCGACAACCGCATCCACGTGGTGCCGCCCTGCGTCGTCACCGCTGACGAGGTCGCGCAGGCGATCGCCACCTATGACGAGGTCCTCACCCTGATGGACGGAAGGCTCTGACATGACTGGCACCGAGATGCTCGACCACTGGATCGACGGCGGCCCGGATGCGGGGTCCGGGACGCGGAGCGGGCCGGTCTACGACCCGGCCAAGGGCATCGTGGCCAAGCAGGTGCGGTTCGGCACCGCGGGCGATGTGGACCGCGCGGTGCAGGCCGCCGCGAAGGCCTTCACGAGCTGGGGCAACGCGTCGATCGCGAAGCGGCAGCAGGTGCTGTTCGCGTTCCGTGAGCTTCTCAACGCTCGCCGCAGCGAGCTGGCCGAGATCCTGACGGCGGAGCACGGGAAGGTGCTGTCCGATGCCGCTGGGGAGATCGCGCGCGGGCTGGAGGTCGTCGAGTTCGCGTGCGGCATGCCGCACCTGACCAAGGGCACGTACTCGCTGAACGCGAGCACCGACGTCGACGTCTACACGGTGAAGGAGCCGCTCGGGGTGGTGGGCATCATCAGCCCCTTCAACTTCCCGGCGATGGTGCCGCTCTGGTTCTTCCCGATCGCGATCGCAGCCGGCAACACGGTGGTGCTCAAGCCCAGCGAGAAGGACCCGACCTCGGCGAGCTGGATGGCCGGGCTGCTGAAGGAGGCCGGGCTGCCGGACGGCGTCTTCAACGTGGTGCACGGCGACAAGGAGGCCGTGGACGCGCTGCTGGAGCATCCCGAGGTGTCAGCGATCTCGTTCGTGGGCTCGACGCCGATCGCGCGGCACGTGTACGAGACCGCCACCAGGGCGGGCAAGCGCGTGCAGGCGCTCGGTGGTGCGAAGAACCACATGCTCGTGCTGCCCGACGCCGACCTCGACCTCGCCGCCGACGCGGCCGTCAACGCCGGCTTCGGCTCCGCCGGTGAGCGCTGCATGGCGATCTCGGTGCTGGTGGCCGTGGATCCGGTCGGCGACGACCTCATCGGGAAGATCACCGAACGGATGGCCACGCTCCGCACCGGCGACGGCCGCGGCGAGGCCGACATGGGTCCCCTGATCACACGTGAGCACCGCGACAAGGTGGCGGGCTACCTCGACGTGGCGAGCAAGGACGGCGCCACCGTGGTGGTCGACGGCCGCGGTGTGAGGGCCGACGGCGAGGCCGACGGGTTCTGGCTCGGCCCCTGCCTGGTCGACAACGTGCCTACCTCCTCGACCGTGTACACCGACGAGATCTTCGGGCCCGTCCTCTCGGTCGTGCGGGTCGGGTCCTACGCCGAGGGCGTCGAGCTGATCAACTCGGTCCCCTACGGCAACGGTACGGCCATCTTCACCAACGACGGCGGTGCCGCCCGGCGCTTCCAGCGTGACGTGGAGGTGGGCATGGTCGGGGTCAACGTGCCGATCCCGGTCCCGGTCGCGTACCACTCGTTCGGCGGCTGGAAGGCGTCGATGTTCGGTGACGCCAAGGCATACGGTCCGCACGGCGTCGAGTTCTTCACGCGGGACAAGACCATCACCAGCCGCTGGCTCGACCCGAGCCACGGCGGTCTCAACCTCGGGTTCCCGCAGAACGACTGACGCCGGGCTCAGCCACGAGCTCGCGCGCAGGCCGCGAGCAGCGCCACGGCGTCGGGCAGGCGGCCGTCGGCGAGGTTGCCGTACCCGAGCACGAGGCGCCGCGAGGACGCCGACGGCGCCGCCTCGTACCGCCGCATGTCGGTGATGCCCACATCGAGCTCGGCCGCGGCGCGCACCACGTCCGCTGCGTCCGGCGACTCGGGCCCGAGCTCCAGGACGAGGTGGAGGCCGGCGGCGAGGCCGGACATCGTCGCCGTCGGCAGGCACGTCTCGATCGCTGCGACGACGGTGTCGTGCCGCCGCCGGTAGCGCAGCCGCGCCGCCCGCAGGTGCCGGTCGTACGCACCGGAGGTCAGCATCTCGGTCATCGCGAGCTGGGCGAGGACCGACGGCGCCTCCCCGGCGGACGCCGTCAACGACTCGCGCCAGCTCGCCGGGGCCACCATCCAGCCGATCCCGAACGCCGGGGACATCGTCTTGCTCGTCGAGCCGAGCAGCAGCACCCGGCCCGGGTCGAGCCGTTGCAGCGCCGCGACCGGCCGGCGGTCGTAGCGAAACTCGGCGTCGTAGTCGTCCTCGATGACGATGCCGTCGGCCTCGCGCGCCCACGCCAGCAGGGCCTCGCGCCGCTCCCCGGCCAGCGGCACCCCGAGCGGGAACTGGTGCGCCGGCGTGACCACGGCGGCGCGGGCACCGGTGGCTTCCGCCGACCGCACCAGGGCGCCGACATCGATCCCGGCGTCGTCCACCGGGACCGGCACCGGGGTCAGCCCGGCCCGCTGGGCCACGTCGCGCAGCATCGGCCAGCAGGGATCCTCGACGAGCAGGTGCGTGTGCCCTGCTGCCCGCAGCGCGGCCCCGACGCGGCCCATCGCATCGGTGGCTCCGCGTGTGATGACGACGGCGGCGGCCGGGGCGTCCACCATCCGCGCCTCTCGGAGGTGGTCGGCCACGGCCGTGCGGGTGGCCGGGTGCCCGGCCGCCGGTGCGGTCGCGAAGTCGTCGTTGGTCGCCTTGGCGAGCGCGTCACGCATCGCGCGTGTCCACGCCTCGCGCGGGACGTGCCGCAGGTCGGCGACGCCCGGTCGGAGGTCGTAGCTGGGCCGCCTGGGAAGTGGTGGCACGGGGCCCGCCAGCTCTCGCTCGCCGCCGGGGCTGCTCGGCGGCCGTGTCCGCGCCACGCGGGTGCCGGCTCCGACCCGTGCTTCCAGCACGCCCTCCGCCACGAGCTGTTCGTAGACCTGGGTGACCACCCATCGTGAGACGCCGAGGGTCTCGGCCATCCGGCGGCTCGGTGGCAGCATGGTGCCCTCCGGCACCTCTCCCGACCTCACGGCACGGCGGAGCCCTTGCTCTACCCGGGTGACCAGCGGTCCGTCGGCCTCGAGGTCGAGGAGCGTGTGCCACGCCAGATTGGTCTGGCTTGCCAGCATGAGATTGGACAGTACACCCAGACCGATATCGACCTAGCGTGGCGGCACACGACAGGAGGAGGCACGGCATGCGCTACACGACCATCGGCGAGGGCGAGCGGGCTCTCGAGGTCTCGACGCTCGCGCTCGGCGCGATGTACTTCGGCACCAGGACCGACGAGGCCACCTCGTTCGCGATCCTCGACCGATTCCTCGAGGCCGGCGGCACCTTCATCGACACGGCGAACAACTACAACGCCTGGGTCGGCGGCCACGGCCGTGAGAGCGAGGACGTGATCGGCCGATGGCTCGCCGCCAGGGGCACCCGCAACCAGGTCACGATCGCCACGAAGCTGGGCGCGGCACAGAAGGACCGGAGCAAGCCGCTGTCCTCGACGCCACCGCACAACTACCAGGGCCTGAGCGCGCAGGTCGTCGACCGTGAGGCCCGCGAGAGCCTCCGGCACCTCGGCGTCGACCGGATCGATGTCCTCTACGGCCACGTGGACGACCGGGACACCCCGATCCCTGAGACCGTCGGCGCCTTCGGCAAGCTCCAGGCGGAGGGCCTCGTGGAGCTGTCCGGCATCTCGAACGTCGCCACCTGGCGGCTCGCGGAGGCGCACGCCGAGGCGAGGCGACAAGGGGTGGCGCCGTACGCCGTCGTGCAGCAACGCCATTCCTACCTCTACCCGCCGCCGGTGCCCCCGCGCACGAACTGGGTGAACGCCGACCTCCTCGACTACGCGGCCGCGGGCGGCGTGGACGGCCGCACGAACGTCACGGTCGTCGCGTACTCGCCGTTGGAGCAGGGCGCCCTGGCTCGGGACGACAAGCCGCTCTTCGGGGGCAGCGACAGCGCCGGTTCGCGTGCGCGGATCCGCGAGCTGCGGGCGGTCGCGCAGGAGCTGGGAGCGACGCCGTCGCAGGTGGCGCTGGCCTGGCTGATGGGCGGCGAGGCGCCGGCGCTCCCCGTGATCGGGCCGAGCTCGCTCGACCAGCTCGAGGACCTCCTGGGCGCGGCGGATCTCGATCTCCCGGCAGAGATCCGGGAACGCCTCGACGCCGTCTGACACGGCGAGGCGCAGCTCAGCCCTGGACGAGGTCCAGCTCGTTGCCCTCCGGGTCGCACATCCGGACCCAGCGGAGCTCGCCGAGCGTCTCCTCGCCCAGTCGCTGGGCGCCGAGCGCGACCAGCCGGTCGACCTCGAGGTCCAGGTCCGCGACGTGCAGGTCGAGGTGCATCCGGTTCTTGCCCTGCTTGGCCTCCGCCACCCGCTGCAGGAGCAGCGTCGGTCTGGAGTCGCCCTCCGGGGGAAGCAGCACCTCGAACGGCCCGACCGCGCCTGCGCGCCGATAGCGCAGCGCCGCCGCCCAGAAGTCGGCGAGACCGGCGGGGTCGGTGGCGTCGAGCACGATCGTGAGCTCGACGACGGCGCTGTCGTTCATGCGCCCACCTCACCACGGGTCGGGGTGCTCGCGCAGCGCGTCGCGCGAGGCGTGGTTGCACCACAGTCGTGGCCAGATGCGCGATCTCACCCGTTCCGGGCGGGATCCGGCCATCTGGGCACGAGTCTGGTGCAGCTAGTTCTCGGCGCGGGCCACCTCGGCGAGGTAGGCCTCGGTGAGGTGGGCGAGAACGGACCGGGCGCCGTCGGGCCTGGCCTTCCCGAGGTGGAGCTCACGGAGCTCGTCCATGAAGTCCTCCCACAGCGCGGGACCACCGCGCTCGAGCAGCTCGGCGCGGATCGAGAGCTCGCGCGAGACCGGCAGGTGCCGCCGCCCCCAGCTGCCGAGCGCCGCCATCACCGGCACGAGCTGGATGCCGGGCTCGGCGAGGCTGTAGACGACCTTCTGCTTGTGGCTCGGGTCGGGTGCGCGGGTGATGAGCCCGGCCTCGACCAGCCGCTGCAGGCGGTCGGCGAGGATGTTGGAGGCGATGCCCTCCTCGGAGCTGGTGAGAAGCTCGCGGAAGTGGCGGCGGTTCCCGAACGTCATGTCACGGATCACCAGCAGGGACCACTTGTCACCGATCACCTCGAGCGAGAGGTTGATCGGGCACCCTGAACGTTTCTCCGCCATACCGGTTGCATCCTACAACTACTCCGCGGTAGCGTCGGAGTGGTTGCAGATCGCAACCAGCAATCGAGGAGAACAATGCTCATCTACTCAGCGACCGGCTCGCTCGACGGCTACTTCGCCGAGCCCGACGGCTCCTTCGACTTCGCCTTCCCCGACGAGGAGCTGCACACCTTCGTCAACGAGGTCCACGCCACCATCGGCACCCTGCTCATCGGCCGCCGCAGCTACGAGCTGATGGAGCCGTGGGACACGATGGACATCGAGACCGCCGACCCGGCCGAGGCACAGTTCGCCCGACAGTGGCGCGAGACCGACAAGGTCGTCTACTCCTCGACCCTGCCCGAGGTCACGTTCCCGCGCACCCGGCTCGAGCGGACCTTCGACCCCGACGCGGTCGCCGAGCTGAAGGCCAGCAGCGATCGGGACCTGGGCATCGGCGGTCCCGAGCTGGCGGGGGCGGCCTTCGCGGCCGGTCTCGTCGACGAGGTCTGGACCTTCCTGGTCCCGACCGTGATCGGCAGCGGCGCGCCGATGTTCGCGGGCGGTCACCGCATCGACCTCGAGCTGATCGACCAGCACCGTTTCGGCAACGGGACGGTGGGGATGCACTACCGCGTGAACGGAACCCGGTCATGACCGTTGTCGCCACCATGTCCATCTCGCTGGACAACGTCGGGACGGGCCTGCACCAGACCGAGGAGCGGCCTTTCGGGGACGTCCCGGAGGGTGCGCTGCACCGTTGGATGTTTGACACCCCCGAGGAGAACCAGGCCGAGATCGATGCGATCCTCGGCGCCGGGGCCTACATCATGGGCCGCAACATGTTCGGCCCGGTCCGCGGTGAGTGGGATCGTGACTGGCGCGGCTGGTGGGGCCCGAACCCGCCGTACCACGCGCCGGTCTTCGTGCTCACGCACTACCCGCACCCCTCGATCGAGATGGACGGCGGCACCACTTTCCACTTCGTCACCGACGGCATCCACGCCGCTCTCGACCGCGCCCGTGACGTCGCCGGCGACCGCGACATCCACATCGCCGGTGGCCCGACCACCACCAACGCCTACCTCGCCGCGGGCCTCGTGGACGAGCTCGCGCTGCAGATCTCGCCGGTCGTGCTCGGCAAGGGGATCCGACTGCTCGACGGCGTGGGCCGTCTCGATCTCGAGCCCATCGCGGTGCGGCCGGCATCGCTGACCACGCACGCGCGGTATCGAGTGCACTACCCGGACCTCGCCGAGAGGCAGGCAGACCGGTGACGTCGGTGCAGACCACCGCCGGCGCCACCCTCGCCTATGCCGATGTGGGCTCCGGGCCGCCGGTGCTCGCGCTGCACGGCGCGTACTCGGCGCACCAGGAGATCCGCGGGTTCCTCGACCCGGTGCTGGCGCACTGCCGGCGGGTGTACCCCGACCTCCCGGGGATGGGTTCCTCGACCGCGACTGGCATCGAGTCGGCGACGGCGGCCCTCGACGCGCTCGACGAGCTCGTGACCGCCGTGCTCGGCGACGAGCCGTTCACCCTGGTCGGCCACTCCTTCGGCGCGCACCTGGCCCGTGGTCTGGCCGCCCGCCGCCCGGTGCAGGTCCGAGGGCTCGCGCTGCTGTGCCCGATGGTCTCGACCGACCACCACATGGAGCCCGCGGTGGTCGTGGCCGACGACGGGTCCGCCACCTCGCTGCCGCCAGAGCTCGCCGAGGCCTACACCGGATACTTCGTGGTCCAGACGGCGGCCACGCTTGCCCGCTTCCACGAGGCCGTCGCCCCCGTGCTGGGTCACTGGGACGAGCAGGCGGTGGAGCGACTGATGACCGACGACACGCTCGACCTGGCGGCCGAGTACACCAACCCCGTTCTCGTCATGACCGCCCGGCAGGACGCCTGGGTGGGATACCGGCAGCACACCGGCCTGCTCGCCGCGTACCCGCACGCGACATCGGTGGTCGTCGCCGACGCCGGTCACGCGCTGCCGCACGAGCGCCCGGAAGCGGTCGGAGCCGCGCTCCGGCTCTGGCACGCCACAGCCACGCGGCCCGCGGCATGACGATCGAGGGCACCCAGATCCGCCTGCGCGGGCACGACCTCTGGTTCGCCGACCTCGGCGATGCTGCGGCCGCCCCGCTGGTGCTGCTGCATCCCGGTGGCGTCGATGCACGGGCGTTCGCGCCCGACTTGGAGGCACTGGGCGCCCACTTCCGGCTGCTGCTTCCCGAGCGCCGCGGGCATGGCCACGTCGCCGACGACGACCAGCCACTGTCCTTCGAGACCGACGCGGCGGACACGATCGCCCTCGTCGAGGAGGTCGTGGGCGGCAAGGTCCGGCTGCTCGGGTACAGCGACGGCGGGGTCGTCGGGCTGCGGGTCGCCGCTCGACGCCCCGATCTGGTCGAGCGGTTCGCGATGGTCGCGGCGCCGTTCCACCGCGACGGCTGGGCGGACGGCGTGCTCGAGGAGCTCGATGCAGAGCCCCAAGCCGTCCTGGCCGAGTCCTACGGCGAGGTCTCACCGGAGGGTGCCGCGCACTACCCCACCCTCGCCCGCAAGCTGGCCGAGCTGCACCGCCGGGAACCGCAGATGACCACGCACGAGCTCAGCGCCGTCGAGGTTCGCACCCTCGTGATGATCGCCGACGACGACGAGGTCACCATCGAGCACGCCACCGCCGCGGCCCGGGCGCTGCCCCGAGCAGAGCTCGCGGTCGTACCGGGCACCTCCCACGGGCTGCTCTGGGAGAAACCCGACCTGTGCCACGCGCTCCTGCTCGACTTCCTGCTCGGCGAACCACCTCGGCTGCTCGCGCCGCGCCGCCGCCGCCCCTCGTAGGCTGCTGCGGTGGTCACCTCAGCCCCCGTCCCCCCGACCATGCGAGCCGCGTTCCTCGACGGGCCGCAGCGGATCGAGATCCGTGAGACCCTCACGCCGCAGCCCGGTCCGTTCGAGGTGCTGGTCCGGCCGACATCGGTCGGGCTGTGCGGCTCCGACGTGCACTTCTGGCAGCACGGCCGCGTCGGGGACCTGGTTGTCACCGAGCCGCTGATCCTCGGGCACGAGGTCGCGGGTGTGATCGCCGCCGTCGGGCAGGGCGTCGACCCGGCGCGCATCGGCGAACGCGTCGCGGTCGACCCGCAGCGACCCTGCCGCCGCTGCGGCTACTGCCTCGGCGGGCAGTACAACCTGTGCCGCGACGTCGAGTTCCCCTCCGCTCCCCCGGTCCACGGGGCGTTCGCCGACTACATCGCCGTCCCCGCCGACTTCGCGTTCGAGCTCCCCGAGGGCATGTCCGACGACGAAGCCGCGCTCCTGGAGCCGCTCAGCGTGGGCATCGCAGCCGTCCGCAAGGCGGGCGTGGTGCCCGGCTCACGCGTGCTCGTCACCGGCGCCGGCCCGATCGGGGTGCTGACGGCGGCCGCCGCGGCCGCGTTCGGCGCCACCGAGGTGGTCGTGTCCGACCCGCTCGGGAGCCGCCGCGCGGTGGCGCTCGCGCACGGCGCGACCGCCGTGCTCGACCCGACCGTGGAGCCGGTGCCCGAGGAGCACTTCCACGCGCTCGTCGACGCCTCGGGTGCACCACGAGCCATCGACGCCGGCATCCGGGCGCTGCGTGCGGGCGGCACGGCCGTCATGGTCGGTATGGGCTCGGACCGCATCGAGCTCGACCTGTTCCGGGTGCAGAGCCGCGAGCTGCGCCTCGAGGGCCTGTTCCGGTACGTCGACACCTGGCCGACGGCGATCGCCCTGGTGAGCTCGGGCCGGGTGAGGGTCGCGGACCTGGTGACCGCCGCCGTCGGGCTCGACGACCTCGACGCCGCGATGCGGCGCAACGGCGATGCCGACGTCATGAAGATCGTTGTCAGGGTCTAGCTCGCGCCCGACTCGCACCCCCCTCGGTCGCCGGTCAGGACGAGGGACCTCAGGGCGCGGCTGAAGTCGGCGGCCGAGGGCGTCGCCTCCGGCTCGATCAGCCACTGCAGCGCGGTGCCCGTGATGATGGCCAGCACCAGCGATCCGAGCCGACGCCCGCTCTCGTCGACCTCGGCAGTCTCCACCCCCTGCAGCATCGCCCCGATGCTCTCGCGGCTTCTCTCGTAGGTATCGGCGAGCTGCCGTCTGACCTCGGGGACGAACTCGGCCTCGGCGAACGCCTGGGCACTGGCCACGAGCGTCGCACGTTGCTCGACCGAGCCCTCGAGAAAGCCCGCGAGGAACCGCTCGAACCGATCGAGCGGGTCGCCGCCGGCGTCGACACCGACCTCCTCGATCGCGGCTCCCCACTCCTCGAACGAGTCGAGGACAGCTGCGTTCATCAGCGCCTCCTTCGATCCGAAGTGATAGCCGATGGCGGCGAGGTTCGCACCGGACGCCGCCGTGATGTCACGGGCGGTGGTGCGCGAGTAGCCCTTCTCGACTATGCATCGCTTCGCTCCGGCGAGGAGGTCTTGACGTTGGCCCATGCCCCGATGCTACTTCATGTTGATACACGCGTCTTGTACACGCGTATTAGACGTGTGTACAGTGACGGGCATGCACTCGATCACTGCTCCTCGCGCATCGACGCGGGACTGGGTCGGCATGGCCGTCCTGGTCCTGCCTGCCCTGCTCGCCTCCATGGACCTGTCCGTGCTGTTCATGGCATCGCCGTGGATCAGCGCCGACCTGGCGCCGACCGCCAGTCAGCACCTGTGGATCATGGATATCTACGGCTTCGTGATGGCCGGCCTGCTCATCACCATGGGCAGCGTCGGCGACCGGATCGGGCGGCGCAGGCTGCTGCTCATCGGCGCCGTCGCCTTCAGCGCAGCCTCGCTGCTGGCAGCGTTTGCGTCCAGCCCCGAGACACTCATCGCCGCCCGCGCGCTCCTCGGTCTGGGCGGTGCGACGCTCGCGCCGTCGACCCTCTCCCTCATCCGCGGGATGTTTCTGGACGAGAACCAGCGCCGCACCGCGGTCGGCATCTGGACCGGCGCCTTCACCGGCGGGATCGCCGTCGGGCCCATCGTCGGCGGGCTGCTGCTGGAGCATTTCTGGTGGGGATCGGTGTTCCTCATCAACCTCCCGGTGATGCTCCTGCTGCTGGTGGTGGCGCCGATCGTCATCCGCGAGTCCCGCGACCCGAGGCCCGGACGGTTCGACCTGATCGGGGCGGCGCTGTCGCTGACGGCGATCCTGGCCGTCATCTACGGGATCAAGGGGATCGCCGAGAACGGCCCGGACGGTACCTCCATCACCGCGATCGCGGCCGGCATCCTCGTGTCCGGACTCTTCGTGGTGCGGCAGCGCACAACGGCCAGCCCCATGATCGACGTCAGCCTGTTCGCCCGCCCGGCGTTCAGCGGGTCGATCATCGCCAACGCGATCGTCGTGTTCGCCACCGCGGGCATGGGCCTGCTCTCGGTGACGTTCATGCAGACCGTGCTCGGCTTCGCCCCTGTCGCGGCCGCGCTCTGGATGCTGCCCACGGTCGCGGGCAGCTTCATCGGCGTCGCCATCGCCTCCCTCCTCGCACGCACAATCCCTCCCGCACGGCTGGTCACGCTGGGTCTGCTGGTCGCCGCCACCGGTTTCGCCCTCGTCAGCCTCGTCACCCCGGACTCACCTGTCGGCCTCCTGGTCGCCGCCTACAGCGTGCTGACCCTCGGTGTCGGCATGACCGCCACGATGGTCACCTCGCTCGTGCTCACCACTGCCCCGCCCGAGAAGGCCGGCGCCGCCTCGGCGCTCGCCGAGACGAGCAGCGAGTTCGGCGGCGCGCTCGGCATCGCCATCCTGGGCACCCTCGCTGGCACGGCCTACCGGAGCACGATGGCGGCCGACCCGGTGCTGGGCGCCGAGGAGGCCGCCGACACGATCGGTGCAGCGGTCGCGATCGCGCAGGAGCTGCCGCCCGAGATCGCCGAGCGGCTGCTCCACGCGGCGTTCGACGCGTACACGCACGGGTTCGCAGTCTCGGCGGTCGTCGGCGCCGTGGTGCTCACGGCAGCCGCCGTCGGTGCCGGGTTCACCCTCCGCAAGGTCACCACCAAGCAGGTCACCGAGGGTCGGGAAGCAGTGACGCAATGAGCCATTCCCCAGTCCGGTCTCCGAGGGCCCAGGCGTACGTCGGCGCCAGCGTGATCGATGCCACGGGTGCCCCACCTCGACCCGACCAGACCCTGGTCGTCATCGACCGGACGATCGCGGCAGTGGGTCCGTCGAGCCAGGTGCCGATTCCTCACGGCGCCACCGTTCATGACATCCGGGGCAAGTACGTCATCCCCGGTCTCACCGACATGCACGTGCACAGCGAGTCCGAGACCGATGACCCACGGCACTTCGCCAGCCTCTACATCGCCAACGGCGTCACCGCCGTCCGTGAGATGTGGGGCAGGCCCGGCCTGCACCGGATCCGCCGGATGATCGACTCCGGCCGACTGCTCGGACCACGGATGACGATCGCGAGCCCGCTCCTCGACGGTGAACCCGCCTTGTGGTCCGACGTCCCGGAGTCCCCGGTCGTCACCGTCAGCTCGCCGGAGCAGGCCCGCCGTGCCGTGCCGCAGGCGATCGATGGCGGCGCGGACTTCATCAAGGTGTACTCCCGGCTCGGCCCTGAGGCCTACCGCGCGATCCTCGCCGAGTCCCAGCGTCGAGGGATCGCCGTGGCCGGCCACCGGTCCGACCGTATGCCGTTCCTCGAGCAGCTCGAGTCGGGCCAGCGGTCCTTCGAGCACATGTTCGGTGGGATCTGGCCGGCCGCGTCGTCGGACGTGGACAGGCTCGAGGCGGCGATGGCGCGGATCCAGACCACTCCGCAGTTCCACCTCGGCAGCTGGATCCAGCAGGTCAGCCGGATCGAGTGGGACGCCCTCGCGAGCCACAGCTCCACCAGGGCGACATCGATCCTCGAACGGATGGTGGCCGCCGATGTGGCCTACACGCCCACGCTCGCGGTGCACGCCTTCATCGACCGTCCCGGGGCCATCCGTGCAGACGACCCCCGCATGCAGTACATGGCCCCCGGCACGCCCGACTCCTGGGACTTCCTCCGTACGCACATCTACTGCGGGGGCGGCCGATCGAAGGAAGAGGCCGACCAGCATCGCGACCTGAACAGGTGGCGGCTCGCGACCGTGGCTGCGATGGACGAGGCCGGGGTGCGGCTGCTCGCCGGCACGGACTCCGTCGGCCCCGGTCTGTTCCCCGGCTTCAGCCTGCATGACGAGCTCGAGCTGCTCGTGTCGGCCGGTCTGACCCCTCTGCGTGCTCTGCAGTGCGCCACGCTGGAACCGGCCAGGTTCCTGGGTCGCGAGCAGCAGGCGGGCACGGTCGAGCATGGTCGTGTGGCCGATCTCGTGATCCTGGACGCCGACCCGCTGGACGACATCCGGAACACCCGATCGATCCACGCCGTCGTGGTCGACGGCCGCCACGTCGGTCAGGCCGAGCGTCAGGAGCTGCTCGCGACCGCGCGCCGGATTGCCGGAGGTGAGCCCGGAGAGGTGTGATTGCGCAAGGGCGCGGGGGCGAAGACCACTCGCCAACACGGGTCGGGTTGTGCCACGCTCCCGCCATGACAGGGGCCACATCCGGTACGTCGACACCTGGCCGACGGCGATCGCCCTGGTGAGCTCGGGCCGGGTGAGGGTCGCGGACCTGGTGACCGCCGCCGTCGGGCTCGACGACCTCGATGCCGCGATGCGGCGCAACGGCGACCCGGACGTCATGAAGATCGTGATCCACCCCTGATCTTTGTACATCTATGTACATAGATGTACAATTGACTGATGGCAACGATGAGCGTCAGCGAGGCGAGGGCGGAGCTGCCCGCCGTGCTCGATCGGGTGGCCGCGGGCGAAGAGATCACGATCACGCGGCACGGAGCTCCAGTCGCCGTCGTGGTACACCCGGATGTACTCCGGCGGCGCGGACGCGCCGATCTCGCGTTCGCGATGGCAGAGAAGATCCGCGTCGAGATGGAGGAAGCCCGGCGGCGGCCACTCTCGCTGTCGGATCCAGCAGCGCTCGATCCGGAGTACGCAGAGGAGCTGGTCGCGGACATCCGCCGTGGCCGGGACAGTCGGCCCTGATGGTCGACGCCTTCGACTCCGACGTCCTGATCTACGCGGCTGTGGGCCACGACCTCGGCCATGGCGTCAAGCGGATGTTCGAGAGGCTGGACCACCCGAGGCAGCGTGTGGGCATCGGTTCGGTGATGTTGCTCCCTGAGGTACTCAGCAAGCCGCTGCGCGATCAGCAGGCTGCCCAGCACGTCAAGCTCCAAGGCATGCTGTCACGGCTCGAGCTGCATCCGGCGGATCAGCAGATCGCTTTGCTGGCGACCTCCTTGGGTGCGACGTATCGCCTGCGCGCGGCCGACGCGATTCACCTCGCCACCGCTGTCGCCGGCGGCGCGGATCGGTTCATCACGAACAACCGCTCGGACTTCACCGCCGAGATCACCGAGATCGACGTCGTCTACCCGGATCAGCTGGCCTAGGCCGTGAGCCCTCGCCAACAGAACCGTGTGTGTGCCACGCTCCCGCCATGACAGACACGACGTCTGCACCCGAGGGCACGGCCGCCGTCGGGCAGGACACCCGCATCGAGACCACCGGCATCGAGATCGTCACGCCGGACAAACGGACCGCGCAGCCGCGCGACCTGTTCTGGCCGTGGTTCGCCGCGAACATCTCGGTGTTCGGCGTCAGCTACGCCTCGTTCGTGTACGGGTTCGGCGTCAGCTTCGGCCAGGCGGCGATCGTCACGGTCATCGGGATCACGCTGAGCTTCCTGGCGTGCGGCATCATCGCCCTCGCCGGCAAACGGGGCTCGGCGCCCACGATGATCCTGTCGCGCGCCTCGTTCGGGGTGGCGGGCCAGAAGGTGCCCGGCGTGTTCTCCTACCTGATCTCGATGGGGTGGGAGACCTTCCTCGCGATCATGGCGGTGCTCGCCACGGCCACGATCTTCACGCGGCTGGAGTGGGGCGGCGGCACCACCACCAAGGTCCTGGCCATGCTCGTGGTCGCGGCGCTGATCGTGGGCGCCTCGGTCGCCGGGTACCACCTGATCATGAAGCTGCAGTCGGTGCTCACCTGGGTCACCGGCGCGGTCACGCTCGCCTACATCGTGCTGACGATCGGCGAGATCGACCTCGGTACCGCCGCTGCGATCCCGGCCGGCTCGGGTCAGGCGATGGTGGGCGCGCTCGTCATGGTGCTCACCGGCTTCGGGCTCGGCTGGGTCAATATCGCCGCCGACTGGTCGCGCTACCAGCGCCGCGACGCGAGTGGCGGTGCGATCGTCTTCTGGAACACCTTCGGCGGCGCGATCGCCCCGATCCTGCTGGTGCTCTACGGGCTCGCGCTCATCGGCACCCGGCCCGACCTCATGGACGGGATCTCCGCCGACCCGATCGGCACGCTCGCCACGCTGCTGCCCACCTGGTTCCTGGTGCCGTTCCTGGTGGCGGCCGTGCTCGCCCTGGTCTCCGGTGCCGTGCTCGGCATCTACTCCTCGGGCCTGACGCTGCTGAGCCTCGGCCTGCGGGTCAAGCGCCCGGTCGCCGCAGCGATCGACGGCGCCATCCTCACCGTCGGCGCGATCTGGGTGGTGTTCTTCGCGCAGGACTTCCTCGGCCCGTTCCAGTCGTTCCTCATCACGCTCGGGGTCCCGATCGCTGCGTGGGCCGGGATCGCGATGGCGGACACCCTGCTGCGCCGCCGCGACTACGACGACACGGCGCTGTTCGACCGCCGCGGCCGCTACGGCAGCTGGAACTGGACCTCGATCGCGCTGATGGCGGTCGCGTCCGTGATCGGCTGGGGCCTGGTGATCAACAACTTCGCCGACGCCGCACCGTGGAACAACTGGCAGGGCTACCTGCTCGGCCCGCTGGGCCTCGGCGGCCGGGACGGCGACTGGGCGTGGGCGAACCTCGGCGTGCTGTTCGCGCTGCTCATCGGGTTCCTCGGCTACCTGCTGCTGCAGCGCGGCGCGGTGCGCCGTCAGGAGGCCGGCTCGTGAGCGCGGCTCCCTGGCTGGTGGTGATCGACCACCAGCGCGTCTTCGCCGACCCAGCCTCCGCCTGGGGCTCGCCGATGTTCGCCGCGACCGTGCCCGTGGTCGCGGAGCTCGCGCGCGAGCACGGCGATCGCGTCATCACCACCCGCTGGGTGCCGGCGGCCGGCCCCGAGCGGATCGGCTCCTGGGTCGACTACTTCCAGGCCTGGCCGTTCGCCGACAAGCCCGCCGACGACCCGCTGTTCGACCTCGTCCCCTCCGCCCGGGCGCTCGCCGCGCCGCACGTGCTCACCCGGCCCACGTTCGGCAAGTGGGGCGTCGAGCTCGAGGCGATCACCGGACCGGGGCCGCGGATCACGCTGGTCGGGGTGTCGACCGACTGCTGCGTGATCTCGACCGCTCTCGCGGCCGCCGACGGCGGGGCGAGCGTTCGCGTGGTCGCGTCCGGTTGTGCGGGGTCGACTCTCGAGGCGCACGAGAACGCCCTGGCCGTGATGCGCCTGTACGCGCCGCAGATCGAGGTCGTCTGAGCCGCCGATCTCAGCACGGCCGGCACTGGTAGAAGCGCCCCTGACCTACCGTGTGTCCATGCCCGTCGTCGAGTCCAGCGTCGTCGTCCCCGTCGATCCGGCGACGGCCTTCGCGGTGTCGCAGACGACCGGACCCACGCGGCTGCGCTGGGATCCCTTCATCCGGCACCAGCATTTCCTCGACGGCGCGACGAGCCCCGCGAAGGGGGTGCGCACGATGACGAAGCACACCTCGGGCATACGGATGGTGAGCGAGTACGTCTCCTACGCCCCGCCGTCGAACGTGGGCATGACCATGGTGACCGGTCCGTGGTTCTTCGCCGCGTTGGCCGGCGGGTGGCGGTTCAAGGCGTCCGACGGCGGCACCCTCGCCACCTGGAAGTACAGCTTCAGGTGCCGGCCGGCCTGGCTCGCCCCGCTCGCCGAACGGATCGGCGCCCGCGTGCTCAAGCGCGAGATCGATCGCCGCATCGAGGGATTCGCACGAGGCTGCACCGACCCCCAGGTGCTCGCCGCCGTGCGTCCCACGGCATGAGCTCGGCGGAGCGGGCCACGCCCGGCGCCACCGACCGCCGCACCGGCGCGGGCATGGTGCTCGCGCTGGTCTCAGCGCTCGTGTTCGGGACCTCCGGGGCGTTCGCCAAGGGGCTGCTGGACGCGGGCTGGACCCCGGCGGCAGCGGTCACCGCCCGGGCGACGATCGCCGCGGTGCTGCTGGCCGTCCCGGCATGCCTGGCACTGCGGGGTCGCTGGCGGCTGCTGCTCACCGGCTGGCGCACGGTCCTGCTCTTCGGGGTGGTCGCGGTGGGGGTCACCCAGCTCGCCTACTTCCAGGCCGTGCAGCACGTCTCGGTCGGGGTGGCGCTGCTGCTCGAGTACCTCGGCGTGCTGCTGGTGGTGCTCTGGCTGTGGCTGCGCCACGGGCAACGGCCCCGCCCGCTGACGATCGGCGGCGGCGCGGTCGCGCTGCTCGGCCTCGTCGGCGTGCTCGACCTGATCAGCGGCGCCAGCGTCAACCTGATCGGCGTCGCCTGGGGGCTCGTGGCCGCGATCGGGCTGGCGACGTACTTCGTCGTCTCTGCCGACGACCGCACCTCGATCCCGCCACTCGCGCTCGCGGCGGCGGGCTTGCTGACGGGGCGGTCGCGCTCGGTCTCGTCGGAGCGATCGGCATCCTGCCCATGCGCGCCACCACCGCTGACGTCACGCTCGCCGGGCACGCGGTGCCGTGGTGGGCGCTCGTCGGCGCGCTCGGGCTGATCTCGACCGCCATCGCCTACAGCACGGGGGTCGGCGCCGCACGCGCGCTCGGCTCGAAGGTCGCCTCGTTCGTGGGCCTGACCGAGGTGCTGTTCGCGATCCTCATCGCCTGGGCGCTGCTCGGCCAGCTCCCCCGGCCCGTCCAGCTGGTGGGCGGGGTACTCATCCTGATCGGCGTGATCGCCGTCAAGGCCGATGAACGCTCTCAGGTGGCCGATCTCGCCGTCGAGCCGGAACCTCCCGATCCGACCCTTGACGGCGACCGCAGCGCTGTGTAAGCATCTTCTTACGTAAGAAGTTGCTTACCTAGGAGTGCGCATGGTGGTCGCGGCGGATGGCCTGAGCCGGATCTTCGCCGCCCTCGCTGATCCGACGCGGCGCGACATCCTCACCCGCCTGGAGGCCGGCCCGCTGTCGGTCACCGAGCTCGCCGAGCCGTATCGGATGAGCCGGCCGGCTGTCTCGCAGCACGTCACCGTGCTCGAGGAGGCCGGACTCATCACGCGCTCCGCCTCGGCACAGCTGCGCCCCTGCCACCTCCGGCCGGAGGGCATGAGCGAGGCGTCGGAGTGGATCGCGATGCACAGCGCGGCCTGGGAGCAACGATTCGACCGGCTCGATGAGCACCTGCGCCGCACGGCGCCCGGAGAGGAGAAGGAAGCATGACCGACAAGGAGTTCACGATCGTCCGTGAGTTCGACGCGACCCCGGACCGGGTCTGGTCCGCGTGGGTCGACCCCGATCAGATGGTCCACTGGCTGCCCGACGGCGTGAGCACGCCGCGTGAGAGCGTCCACGTCGACCTGCGCGTGGGCGGCACGTACGGCTACACGATGATCAACGTCGAGACCGGCGCGAGGTTCCCGACCGGTGGCGAGTACGTCGAGATCGACGAGCCCCGCCGTCTGGTCATGAGCTGGGGCCACCCGACCGACAGCGTCGAGGAGTCGCCGCGGATCACGCTCGAGCTCGAACCGCTCGACGGCGATCGGACCCGGCTGTCCTTCACCCTCCGGGGTATCGACGGCGCACCTGGAGACGGCAACGTCTACGACGGCTGGGACGAGGCCCTTGCCAGCCTCGCCCGCTGGGTGAGCTCATGAAGCGCGAGGCGGTGCTGTCGCTGCTCAACGACGACCCGTTCGCGCAGCGGTTGCTCAACACGGCGATCCCGGCGCGGCTCGCCTACACCGCCACCGACGGGACGCCGCGAGCGATCCCGATCGGGTACCACTTCAACGGTGCCGACTTCGTGATGGCGACCGCGGAGGGCGCTCCGAAGATCGCGGCGTTGCAGCAGAACCCGGCGGTGGCGCTCACGATCGACACCACCACCTTCCCGCCGCTCGTGCTGCTGGTACGCGGCACCGCGCGCCTCGAGATGGTCGACGGCGTGCCGGAGGAGTACCTGCTCGCGAGCCGCCCGTACGTGGGCGAGGAGGCCTACCCCGCGTTCGAGGAGGAGGTGACGGGGTTCTACGACCGGATGGCGAAGATCACCATCACACCCACCTGGGCGCGCGTGCTCGACTTCGAGACCCGGATCCCCGAGACCATCCAGCGGATCATGGACGAGAAGAGCGGGGTGTAGGACTCAGGCCAGCGCGCCGCGCACCGCCGGTGCCACCTCGTTGCCGTACAGCTCGATGCACCTGACGATCAGGGGGTGCGGCAGGGTTCCGGCGGAGTACTTGAGGTCGAAACGGGACAGGCCCAGCGCCGTCGCCGCCCGCACGATCTTGGCGGTCACGGTCTCGGGCGAACCGACGAACATCGCACCCTCGGGGCCGGCCTCGGCCTCGAAGCGGGCGCGTGTCATCGGTGGCCAGCCGCGCTGGCGGCCGATCCGGTCGGCCATCGCGGCGTAGTGGGGGTAGTACTCGTCGCGGGCCTGCTCGTCCGTGGCGGCGACGTAACCCGGGGCGTGCACCCCGACCGGGAGCATCGCGTGCCCATGCTCTGCGAGCGCATCCTCGAAGAGCTCGACGAACGGCTTGAACCGCACCGGGTCCCCGCCGATGATCGCGAGCATGAGCGGCAGCCCGTAGCTGGCCGCGCGCACCACCGACTCGGGGCTGCCGCCCACGCCGATCCAGGTCCGCAGCGAACCGCTCGCGGTCTGCGGGTGCACGGTGACGCCCTCGAGCGGTGGGCGCGTGGTGCCCGCCCAGGTGACCGGCCCTTCGCGCAGCAGCGCCGCGAAGAGGTCGAGCTTGTCGGCGAACAGGGTCTCGTAGTCGGCGAGGTCGAACCCGAACAGGGGAAACGACTCGGTGAAGGAACCACGGCCCAGGGTGACCTCGGCGCGACCGTTCGAGACGGCGTCGAGCGTGGCGAAGCGCTGGAACACCCGGATCGGGTCGTCCGAGGAGAGCACCGTGACCGAGGAGCCGAGCCGGATCCGCTCGGTGCGAGCAGCGACCGCGGTGAGGACGACGTCGGGAGCGGACACGGAGAAGTCGTCCCGATGATGCTCACCGACGCCGAAGAAGTCGAGCCCGACCTGCTCGGCGAGCACGCCCTCCTCGACGACGTCCCGGATCACCTGATGGTGCGGGACCGCCCGGCCCTCGCCGTCGACGGTGACATCTCCGAACGTGTCCACACCCAGCTCGATCACACGGACCAGAGTAGGCACTGGCGCCCGCCACCGCGCCACCGGGCGCTCTGGCCGCGCGGTGATCACCAGGCGAGCACGCTCGTACCGAGGCGCAGACAACCACCACCCACCGACCACGTCACGCTCCTAGACTCGGGGCCCAGGTACGCCGTCGTCCGAGGGAGCAGACTGTGTCCACCGCCGGAACCGCCCAGGATGTCGGTGACACGATGCGCGAGCGTGTGTTCGCCGCGACTGCCGAGCTCGCCACGGCTGCCGACGACGAGACGCTGCAGCCGCTCGTCGAGCGCGTCCTCGAGCATGTCGCGACCGAGGACCTGATCGAGCGCGAGCCGCGCGACCTCGTGGGAGCTGTCGCGGCGCTGCGCGACCTCGCAGCCACGCGCGCGCCGGGCCAGACGCTCGTGCGCGTGCTCTCCCCCTCGCTGCGGGAGAACGGCTGGACGTCGAGACGGACCGTGGTGCAGATCTGCACCGACGACTCGCCGTTCCTCGTGGACTCGGTGACCGCTGGCGTCGCGCAGGACGGGCTCGCCGTCCACCTGATCGTGCACCCGTTGCTCGTGGTCCACCGCTCCGCGGACGGCGTCCTGGAGCAGGTCAGCGACGAGCGCCCGCCCACGGCGAGCGGCGTGACCGAGTCGTGGATGCATCTCGAGGTCGACAGGCTGTCCTCAGCCGCAGCCGAGAGCGCCCTGGCCACGCACCTCGGTGAGGTGCTCGACGACGTCCGTGCCGCCGTGGAGGACTGGCTGCCGATTAAGGCCGCGTGCGAGCAGATCGTGCGTGATCTCGACGCGGGGGTCCCGACGACGGTCGACGCCGCCGCGGTGCAGCCCACCCAGGAGTTCCTGGAGTGGCTCGCCGACGACCACTTCACGTTCGTGGGGTACCGCGAGTACCTGCTCGACGAGGTCGACGTCGAGGGGCGGGCCGAGCTCGCGCTCCGGCCGGTCGAGGGCTCCGGTCTCGGCATCCTGCGCGTGCCCGACGGGGCGTACACGCGGCTGCGCCCGGAGGCGCAGCGCACCGCACGTGAGCCGCGTCTGCTCACGATCACCAAGGCGAACTCCCGCAGCACTGTGCACCGCCCGGTGTACCTCGACTACATCGGCATCCGCACGTTCGACGCCGACGGCGCGGTCACCGGCGAGAAGCGGTTCCTCGGGCTGTTCACCTCGACGGCGTACGCGGAGTCGGTCTTCCGGCTCCCCATCGCCTCCGCCAAGGCCGCGGAGGTCCTCAGGCGCTCCGGGTTCGCCGCGAGCAGCCACTCGGGCAAGGACCTCTCGCAGATCCTCGAGGCCTACCCGCGCGACGAGCTGTTCGCCGTCGACATCGACAGGCTCACCGAGACCGTGCAGGAGGTCGCCTACCTCGCTGAGCGGCGCCGCCCGAAGCTGTTCGTGCGCAAGGACGAGTACGGCCGGTTCGCCTCGGCGCTGGTCTTCGTGCCGCGCGACCGGTACACGACCGCGGTGCGGCTCCGGATCGAGGCGATGCTCCGCGAGGCGTTCCACGCCGAGCATGTCGACTACACCACCCGGCTCTCGGACTCCCCGCTCGCGCAGCTGCACTTCGTGGTGCGCTCCGGTGCGGGGAAGTCGGTCCCGGACGTGGACGTCGCGGTGCTCCAGGACCGGGTGCTGGCAGCGATCCGCACCTGGGACGAAGAGCTGGCGGATGCCCTGCACGCGGGCGCGGAGGAGGAGGCCGAGGACCACGCCAACGAGCTGCTCGCCACGTACGGCTTCCCGGAGGCGTACAAGGAGGACATCGCGCCGGCCGACGCCGTGGGCGACCTCGCGCGCCTGGGCGAGCTGGCGACATCGGGCGGGTCGGTCCATCTGGCGCCGGGCGAGGGCCCGGACCGGCGGCGGTTCAAGGTGTTCTCGAGCAAGCCGCTGTCGCTGACCAAGGTGCTGCCGGTGCTCACCGACCTCGGCGTCGAGGTGGTCGACGAGCGGCCCTACTCGATCACGACCCCCACCGGCTTGCTTGGCGACGATCCTGACCAGGGTGACCTGCACATCTACGACTTCGGGCTGCGCGCCAGCCCCGAGATCTGGGACGTCGACGGCGCGGCCTTCGAGGAGGCATTCACTGCCATCTGGGGCGGGGCGGCCGAGTCGGACGCGCTCAACTCGCTCGTGCTGACGGCCGAGCTGAGCTGGCGCCAGATCGTGGTGCTGCGGGCGATCGGCCGGTATCTGCGCCAGATCGGCTCGGCGTTCTCGATGGAGTACATCGAGGAGGCGTTGGTGGCCAACCCCCGGCTGGCGGCGGGCGTGGTGCGGCTCTTCGAGACGCGCTTCGACCCCGACCGGCCCGGGAGCCAGACCGAGCGCGAGGAGGATGCCGCCGCGCAGGTCGAGAAGCTGCTGCACGCGCTCGACGACGTCGCGAGCCTCGACGCCGATCGGATACTCAGATCATTCATCGGGATCGTGCGCGCGACCCTGCGGACCAACTTCTTCCAGACCGCCGAAGAAGAACAGGGCTCGCACAAGCCGTACGTGTCGATGAAGCTCGACTGCCGACGGGTGCCGAACCTGCCGCAGCCGCACCCGATGGCGGAGATCTGGGTCTACGCGCCCTCGGTGGAGGGCGTGCACCTGCGGTTCGGGAGGGTAGCGCGCGGCGGGCTGCGCTGGAGCGACCGACGCGAGGACTTCCGTACCGAGGTGCTGGGGCTCGTGAAGGCGCAGATGGTGAAGAACGCCGTCATCGTCCCCACCGGGTCGAAGGGCGGCTTCGTGGGCAAGCAGCTGCCCGACCCGACCGTCGACCGGGGCGCGTGGGTCGAGGCCGGCAAGGAGGCCTACCGCACCTTCATCCGCGGGCTGCTCGACCTGACCGACAACCGGGTGGGCGGCGAGGTGGTGCCGCCCGAGCGGGTGGTCCGGCACGACGTCGACGACCCCTACCTGGTGGTCGCCGCCGACAAGGGAACCGCCAGCTTCTCCGACATCGCCAACGGGATCTCCCGCGAGTACGGCTTCTGGCTGGACGACGCGTTCGCCTCCGGCGGCTCGGCCGGCTACGACCACAAGGGCATGGGCATCACGGCGCGGGGTGCGTGGGAGTCGGTGAAACGACACTTCCGCGAGCTGGGCGTGAACACGCAGGAGGAGGATTTCACCGTCGTCGGCATCGGCGACATGAGCGGCGACGTGTTCGGCAACGGCATGCTGCTGAGCGAGCACATCCGCCTGGTGGCTGCCTTCGACCACCGGCATGTGTTCGTGGACCCGAACCCCGACGCCGCTACCGGGTTCGCCGAGCGCAAGCGGCTCTTCGAGCTGCCCGGCTCGAGCTGGGCCGACTACGACACCTCGCTGATCAGCGAGGGCGGCGGCGTGCACCCCCGCTCGGCGAAGTCGGTGGCGATCACGCCGCAGGTGGCCGAGGCGCTCGGGATCGAGGCCGACGTGCAGGAGCTCACGCCGGCCGAGCTGATCCGCCGGGTGCTGCTCGCGCCGGTCGACCTGCTCTGGAACGGCGGCATCGGCACCTATGTGAAGGCGTCCACCGAAACCGATGCCGACGTCGGCGACCGTGCGAACGATGCGATCCGCGTCAACGGTGGTGACCTGCGCGTGCGGGTGGTCGGTGAGGGCGGCAACCTCGGCGCCACGCAGCGCGGCCGCATCGAGGCCGCGCTGGCCGGGGTGCAGATCAACACCGACGCGATCGACAACTCCGCGGGTGTGGGGACCTCCGACAAAGAGGTCAACATCAAGATCCTGCTGGCGGATCCGGTCCGTTCGGGCGAGCTGACGCTCGACGAGCGCAACGAGCTGCTGGCCTCGATGACCGACGAGGTCGCCACCCAGGTGCTGCGGGACAACTACGAGCAGAACGTGCTGCTGGGCAACAGCCGTGCCAACAGCGCCGTGATGCTGCCCGTGCACAGCCGGCTCATCAGCTGGCTCGAGGAACGAGGCGATCTCGACCGTGAGCTGGAGCACCTGCCTGGCGACGCCGAGATCGCCCGGCGCATCGAGGCGGGTGAGGGGCTGACGCGGCCCGAGTTCGCCGTCGTGCTGGCCTATGCGAAGCTCGCCCTCAAGGCGGACCTGGCGGCCACCGAGCTGGCCGACGAGCCCTGGTTCGCCCGCACGCTCGCGGCGTACTTCCCCGAGGCGGTCCGGGAGAGGTTCCCCGAGGCGCTCGCCGCGCACCCGCTGCGCACCGAGATCATCGTCAACTCGGTGGTGAACTCGATGGTGAACCGCGGGGGCATCACGTTCGCGTTCCGCGCCGCCGACGAGACAGGCGGCTCGGTCGAGCAGATCGCGCGCGCGTACGTGACCTCACGTGAGATCTACGGGCTGCGCAGCTTCGTGAGCGGTGTCGAGGAGACCGACAACGTGGCACCCACGCTGGTGCAGACCGATCTGTACCTGACGTTCCGCAGGCTGCTGGACCGGGCCTCGCGCTGGTTCGTGCTGAACCGGCCCGACATGGTGGACGTGGCCGCCGAGGTCGAGCGGTTCGCCGGCCACGTGCAGACCTGGACCTATCGGATGGGCGAGCTGCTGCAGGGCGACGACGCCGCGCGTCACCGCGCGAGGGTCGCCGAGCTGCAGGAGGCGGGCTTCCCTGCGGAGTTCGCCGAGCGCGGGGCGGCGCTGCTCGCGTCGCTGTCGTTGCTCGACATCGTGGCGACGGCAGGCGACGACCCGGCCAGGGTGGAGGAGGTTGCGAAGGTCTACTACGCGCTCTCGCCGGAGATCGGCTTCAACTTCCTCATGCAGCAGGTCAACGACCTGCCGCAGGACGACCGCTGGGACTCGATGGCGCGAGCCTCGATGCGTGACGACCTGTCGTCGGTGCTGATCGCGCTCACCCGTTCGGTGCTCGCCGCCACCTCCTCGGAGGCTTCGGCGAAGGAGCGGATCGCCAGCTGGGCGAAGGCGGGCGGCACCTCGACCACCCGGGCCCTCGACGCGCTCGCGAGCGTGCACGCCGTCGAGGACCCCGGGCTGGCGACGCTGTCGGTGGCCGTCAGGACGCTGCGGACGCTGGCAGGCTGAGGTCGGTCACGCCGGGGTCGCCTCGAACTGCGGCTCGGCGGCTTCCTCGGCGGCCTTCTCGGCCTTGAGCTGCTTGTTCTTGCCGAGCGCGACGACGATCAACGCCGCCCAGATCACCGCGAGCACCGCGTACATCCACACCTGCTCGACGTCGAAGGCTCGGATGATCGTGCGGGTGTTCGTCACGAGGATCACCCCACCGACCAGCGCACCCAGCAGCGGGAGCGAGACCCTGCGGACCAGGTAGGCCGCGAACGGTGCGGCGACGACGCCGCCGGCGAGCAGCGCGATGACGATCGACGGCTCGAGGCCCTGCGTGCCGAGCGCCGTGATGAAGCCGATGCTGGCGGCGACCGTGACAGCGAGCTCGGCGGCCGAGACCGAGCCGATCACGCGGCGCGGGTCGAGCTTGCCGGTCGCGAGCAACGTCGGCGTCGCGACGGGCCCCCAGCCGCCACCACCGGTGGCATCGACGAAGCCGGCGACGAGACCGAGCGGTGCCAGCAGCACGGTGCGGGGCCGCGTCCCCGGCTGCACCTTCGGCGGCCTGCGGAAGGTGAAGCGGAAGATGATGTAGACGCCGAGGGCCAGCAGGACCAGTGCCATCCACGGGGTGGCCGACTCCGTCGAGAGGTTCGTCAGCACTGTCGCACCGAGGAAGGCACCGACGGCGCCCGGCAGCCCGATGCGTGCCACCACGCGCCAGTCGACGTTGCCGAAGCGCCAGTGCGAGAAACCCGACACCGCGGTGGTGCCGATCTCCGCGAGGTGGACCGAGGCCGAGGCAGCCGCCGGTGCGATGCCGGCCGCGAGCAGCAGCGTGCTCGAGGTGACGCCGTACGCCATTCCCAGCGAGCCGTCGACCAGCTGGGCCGCCAGACCCACCAGGGCGAAGATGATGACGCGTTCCATGTGCCTGCTCCTGCTCGACTGCCTGGACACGACGAGACTAAGCAGACCTGATTACTCTACTTCGGGCTGCGGTCGAGCGCTCAGATGGTGAGATGCGCTCGGTGCGGCAGAATCGGGGCGTGCGGATCACGGCGAAGGTCGACTATGCGGTGCGGGCCATGGTGGCGCTGGCATCGCGGCGCTCGGACGTGCCCACCGCCGCCGATGCGATCGCGACCGACCAGGAGATCCCGCTCGCGTTCCTCATCAAGATCCTCGCCGATCTGCGCACCGCCGGTCTGGTGAGCAGCAGGCGGGGTGCCGCCGGCGGCCACCTCCTGGCGCGGGACCCCGCCTCGGTCTCGATCGCCGACGTCATCCGTGCGGTCGAGGGGCCGCTCGCCGATGTCCGGGGGACACCGCCGGAGGACATCAGCTATCCGGGCGCCTCGGCACCGCTGCGCGACGTGTGGCTCGCCACGCGTGTCGCCCTTCGTGAAGTTCTCGAGGAGACCACGATCGCTGACGTGGTGACCGGCGCGCTGCCCGCGCACGTCACGTCGGCGCTGGCTCGCCCGGGCGCCGATCGGCGTCGCTGACCGCTCCTTTTGCACTCGAACCTGCACGCAACCTTCACGAGTGATGCACCGGGTGGGGCTTCGACATGCAGGCCGCCATGCACTTCTGCCCTTCATGCGGCAAGATGGGTCAACTAACCCGAAGGGAGCCACACATGGCGAAGTCCAAGAAGGCTGACAAGAAGGCCGGCAGCAAGGACCTGAAGGCCACCGTCAAGAAGCTCGAGCGCAAGCTGAAGAAGACGGAGTCGCAGGCCAAGAAGGACGTCAAGAAGGCCACCGCGAAGAAGGACAAGTGGAAGTCGCGTGCCAAGGACGTGCAGACCGGCAGCCAGGCTTCCGCCGTCGGCGCCGGCGGTGACGCAGCGCGTCCATCGGCTGCCGCACCCGCGACGCAGGCTGCACCGGTCGGCGCCGGCGGCTCCGCCGCTGGTTCGTCGCGCACCAAGCGCGCCACGAAGGCTGCACCGGTCGGTGCGAGTGGTTCCGCAGCACGTTCGCGGGGCGCCAAGTCCGCGAAGGCTTCCGCCGTCGGGGCCGGCGGCTCCGCAGCGAAGCCTGCAGCCAAGCCGGCCACCCGCCGCACGAGCGCTCCGCGCGCCGCCCGCGGCGCGAGCGCAGCCACCGCGGCGGGCGCTCCGAGCGCGAGCTGGACCGTCGCGCAGCTGCGCGACGAGGCCAAGAAGCGCAAGGTTCCCGGCTACTACAGCAAGAGCAAGGCAACGCTGCTGGCCGACCTCAAGGTCTGACCATCAGCTGACGAACGCACGAAGCCCCCGGCGCGATGCCGGGGGCTTCGTGCGTTCCAGATCCTGATCGATCAGGCTCGCGTGAGCGTCTGGCTGAACTCCACACCGGCCAGCTCGGTGGTCAGCGTGAGCTCGGCGTCGGTGCAGGTGTAGGTGACCGACTGGCCGCCCATCTGGTCGGCGGTCTCGGCGAAGTCCGCCTCCTGCGTGGTGTCGCCGATCTGCACGGAGACCGTGCCTTCAGCCGACACGACGTCGGTGTAGGTGATGGCCTGGTCGTCAGCGGTGTAGTTGATCACGGCGGTGCCATCGGTCGTGGAGGCGCTCTCCACCGTGGTGCCCTCGACCTCGACGGAGGTCGTGCTCGAGCTGTTGACCTCGGTGGTCGCGGTCGTGCCGTCGAAGGTCATCGTCGAGGTGCCCTCGACGCTCACCTCCCCCTCGCCGCCGAGCTGCGCGAGCACCTGCTCCTCCATGGCCTCCGGGGTCATCTCCCAGGTGCCGATGAGGCACTCGGGCCCGGCCGCCGCCGCGTCGCCACCCTCGTCCTCGTTGCCGCTGCCGGCGTCGGTCTGCTCGGAGGTCGTCTGCTCGCCGCCCTCGTTGCCGCTGTCGGTGGTCTCGTCGGCACCGGAGTCGCCGGAGCACGAGGCCAGGGTCAGGCCGAGCGCGGTCGCAGCAGCCAGGTACAGGAATCGGTTCTTGGTGATAGTCACGGTCGCCGACGCTAGTTCAGGCCACGGCCTGTCCCGTCACCCAGACGGGGGGATATCTCCCCATCGGACGTTCCGACGACGGCGGTCCCATCGATCTGCTCGTCACGTCTGACGCTCGTGGTGAAGCCGTTCTCCGCGAGCGCACGCTGGGTCAGCTCGACCTGTCGGCGGCTCGTCTCGATCACCACGACACCAGCCGGTGCGAGCCAGATCACACCCTCGGAGGCGATGCGACGATGCAGCTCGACGCCGTCGGCACCGCCGTCGAGCGAGAGCCGCGGCTCGTGCTCGCGAGCCTCGATCGGCATCATGACGATCTCGTCCGTGGGCACGTACGGCGCATTGGCCACGATCAGGTCGATGCATCCCTGCAGCGCCGGCGGCAGGCCGGCGAACAGGTCGCCCTCGACCACCCGCTCGCTCGGCAGGTTGCGCCTGGCCATCTCGACGGCGGCGGGGTCGAGGTCGGACGCCCACACCTGGGCATCGGGTCGCGCACGGGCGATCGCCGCACCGATCGCTCCGGCGCCGCAGCAGAGCTCGAGGACCACAGGCCCCACCACGCCGGTCAGCAGCTCGAGCGCCGCGTCGACGAGCACGCGCGAACGCTGCCGGGGTACGAACACGCCGGGCCCGACGGCGTACCGCTCACCGCGGAGCTCGATCCAGCCGAGCACGTGCTCGAGCGGCTCCCCCGCGACCCGGCGCTCCAGCAGCGCAGTGAGCTCCGCCGTCGAGGTGGCGGCCTCACGCAGGAGCGCGGCCTCGTCCTCGGCGAAGACGCATCCGGCGGCACGGAGTCGCTGGACGACCTCGTCGCTGGTCACGAGGAGCGAGTCTGTCAGAACAGCGTCACGGGTGTCGGATCCACCGGGGCGGGCGGGGGCGGCGTGTGCCTACGACGGCGCTCCTGGTGCACCTCGAGCCGATGCCTTCGCCGCACCGTGCTGACGCGTTCGCGCAGCCAGCTCTGGTAGTCGCGCGTGGCGTTCGGGCCACCGGCGTACAGCTCCTCGTAGCGGCCGACCAGCTGCGGGTGCTCGCGCTGCAGCCACGCGAGGTACCACTCGCGAGCGCCCGTGCGCAGATGGAGTGCTGTGGTGTGGACCGCCGTCGCCCCCGCTTCGGCCAGCGCAGCGAACGCTCGGTCCAGGTGTTCCTCGGAGTCCGTCAGCCACGGCAGCACCGGCATCATCAGCACGGTGCAGGACAGCCCGGCGTCACGGATCGCGCGCACCGTCGCCAGCCGTGCCGCCGTGGTGGGTGTGCCGGGCTCGACGGAGGCCTGCAGCTCGTCGTCGAAGACCGCGATCGACATCGCGAGATCGACCGGCACGTGCTCGGCGGCCTCGGCCAGCAACGGGATGTCGCGCCGCAGCAGGGATCCCTTGGTGAGGATCGAGATGCCGACGCCGTGCTTCATCAGCGTGCGGATGATGCCCGGCATCAACCGGTACCGCCCCTCGGCTCGCTGGTACGGATCGGTGTTGGTGCCGAGCATGACCCGCTCGGGACGTTCCCGCTTGCGGCTCAGCTCGGCATCGAGCGCGTCGGCGACGTTGACCTTGACCACCACGCGGCTGTCGAAGTCCGCACCCGCATCGAGGTCGAGATAGGTGTGGGTGTTGCGAGCGAAGCAGTTGTGGCTGATGACACCGTTGGCGATGAAGTCGCCTGTTCCCGTCGTGATGTCGACCATGTCGAGCTCGGTGCTCAGATCAGTGATCTCCGTGACCCTCAGGTCGCTGAAGGACGTCACAGCCACACCCTCGACCACCGGTTTGCCCATCAGCCGGTCGTTGGTCGTCAGGTAGGGCCGCTGGTCCGGTCCGTTCATCGAGCCGATGACGTGCTTCCACCCTCGTGCGGTGAGGAAGCGGTGGTCAGCACTCGCCACGATCTCCGTGCCGTCAGCGAGGGTCACGCGAAAGGCGCGCTTCCGTGTCGACCAGGTCGCTCTGACCTCGGTGCGGACGTAGCGTCGATCTCGGCCCGTGAGCTCGGTCCCGATGATCTCGTCCCCGACGACGAGCTCCCCGATCGGGCGGTGCCGGCCATCCGCCATCAGGACCGGCGTGTCTGGGCTCAGGCAGTAGACGCAGGCGTGCTGGCAGCCCCGGTACGGGTTGACGGTCGACGCCCCACCCATGAAGCCGTTGCCTGGCACCTTGTTGAGGGCGCTGCGCGAGGTGACCTCGAGGAACTCCATGCCGCGGAACTCGGGGGTGTCGAAACGCCGGACGAGGCCACGGCTCCCTTCGAGACCGGGCAGCGCATCGCCGTCGGCCGCGTCCAGTCGTTGTCCGTCCCATCGCACCCACTCAGTAGAACATGTGTGCGAGTCGAGCGCCAGCGACCGACATGCCGCGCGATCTCAGCCTGGCGGGCTCCCGGCGGCAGCCCGCTGCCGCACCGCCTCGTAGAGGACCACGGCCGTGGCGTTGGCGGCGTTGAGCGAGGATGCGTGCCCGGCCATCGGGATGCGGGCGAGGACGTCGCAGGCATCCCGCCAGGCGGCTGACATGCCGGAGTGCTCGTTGCCGGTGACGACGATCGTGGGCCGGACCAGGTCGACGTCCCAGACATCGTGCGTGCCCGTCTCGTCGGTGCCCACGACCTGCAGGTCGACACCACGGGCACGGACGTCATCGACCCACGACAGGATCGGCTTCACGGTCGGCAGCCGCACGGTCGGCGTCATGATCGTCGAGCCCGTGGAAGCGCGGAGCGCCTTCGGATCGTAGGGGTCGGCGGCATGACCGGTGACCAGCACCCCGTGACCGCCGAGCGCATCGAGCGTGCGGATGATCGAGCCGATGTTGCCGGGGGACGCGGGGCGGTCGAGGGCCACGAGGAGCGCATCCTGCGGGGTCGAGATCCGGGCGAGGTCGTCGTCGGGGATGGCCACGACGAGCAGCACCTCGGGGGCGTCCTCGTCCTTCTCGCCCAGCTCGAGCATGAGCTCCTCGGCCACGAGGTACTGCACGACACCCGTGCCCGCGAGCTGGGCCACGGTGTCCGCTGCCCACTGCGAGCGAGTCTTCCGCTGGGTGACCAGGACCGCCCGCACCTCGAGCTCCGACTGCAGGGTGAGGCCGATGGGTCGGACACCCTGCACGATCATCTCGCCGGCGCGGTTGCGCTTGGTGCGGTTGCCGATCAGGGTCTGCCAGTGCTGGAAGGTGGCATTCCTGGTCGTCACCACCTGCACGCGCTCGGCACGGCGGTTCTGACTGGCCATCTGAGTTCCTGCGTTCTCGTCTCGGGCGCGGCTGGTCCTGCGCTGCCCCGAACGTACTCGGGTCAGGCCTCCTGGATGACGGCGCAGGCTCCGGCCTCGACCTTGTACCCCGGCTCCGTTGCCGCACCCGTGAGCAGCTCGGTGCCGGTCAGGTCGATCGGGACGGCCTCCTCGGTGTGATTGATGACCACCACAAAGCTGCCCTGCTCCCCGACCCGGCGCACGGCCTCCACGCCTGCCGGGGCGTCGAGCGTGGGCTGCACACCCGACTCGGCGATCAGGGCGTCCACCAGCGCCGCGGTCCCCGCCTCGTCCTGCCGGGTCGCGACGTACCAGGCGGCACCGGAGCCGACCTGGCGCCGGGTCACGGCGGGCCGGCCGGCCATCGGGCCGTCGGTGAAGGTCCGCACCGGCTCGGCACCGGCAAGCTCCACCCGCTCGCTCCACAGGTCCGCGGAGGTGCCGTCGTCGAGCGTGGTGATCTCGCCGTCGAGAAGCGGGAAGAACTCGTCCACACGCACACCGAGCAGGTCCCGGAACGCACCCGGGTAGCCGCCGAGGCGGATGTGGTCGTCGGGGTCGACGATCCCCGAGAAGTAGGTGATCGCGACCGTGGCGCCGCGCTCGGCGGCGGCGGCGATGTTGGCGGCGCCCTCGTCGGAGACCAGGTACAGGGTTGGGGCGATCACGAGGTCGTAGCCGCGCAGGTCGTCGGTGGAGCCCACTACGTCGGTCGTGATGCCACGGCGCCAGAGCGCGGCATGGAGCGCCCGCATCCGGTCCATGTACTCGACGTCGGCGCTGGGGTGCGCATCGAGCTCGACGGCCCACCAGGCCTCGTAGTCCCAGATCAGCGCGGTGCGCGACTGCACCTCGGACCCGGTGAGCGGGGCCAGCGCGGTCACGGCCGCGCCGAGATCGACGGCGTCGCGGAACATCTGGCTGTCGCGGCCCGCGTGCGGCACGAGCGCCGAGTGGAACTTCTCCGCGCCGGCCTGGGAGGCACGCCACTGGAAGAACATCACGGCGTCCGAGCCACGCGCCACGTGCGCCAGCGAGTTCCGCATCATCTCGCCCGGACCCTTCGCCCGGTTCCGCGGCTGCCAGTTGACCGCGCCGGAGGAGTGCTCCATCAGCAGCCACGGGCGTCCGCCGGCCACGCCACGGGTGAGGTCGGCGGACAGCGCGAGCTCGATCTCGCGGTCGGCGTCGGCGGCGATCGAGTAGTGGTCGTTCGCGACGATGTCGACCTCGGCGGCCCAACGCCGGTAGTCCATCCACTTCGTGGCGCTGGTGCACATGAAGTTCGTGGTGATCGGCACGCCGGGCGAGATCGGGCGGATCGCGTCACGGAGCTCGACGTAGTAGGACAGCAGCTCGTCCGAGGAGTACCGCGCGAAGTCGAGCTGCTGGGTCGGGTTGGAGTGGCTGGGTGCGGCCCGCGGCGGCAGCACGTCCGCGAAGTCGCCGTAGCGCTGCGACCAGAACGCGGTGCCCCAGGCGGCGTTGAGGGTGTCGATGTCGCCGTAGCGCCGTTGCAGCCAGGACCGGAACGCCTCGGCGGCGCTGTCGGAGTAGTCGTGCGGCACGTGGCAGCCGATCTCGTTGTCCACGTGCCACAACGCGAGCGCCGGGTGGTCGCGGTAGCGCTCCGCCACGGCCACGGCCATCCGGACGGCGTAGTCCCGCCAGGTCCGCGAGCTTACCGAGTACGCCTGCCGGGCACCCGGCGAGAGCACGCTGCCATCGGCCGTGCGGGGCAGGATCTCGGGGTGCTTGCGGGTCAGCCACGGCGGCGGGGAGGCGGTGGCCGTCGCGAGCGAGACGCGCACACCCGCCCCGTGCAGGCGATCCATGGTGGTGTCGAGCCACGACCAGTCGTAGCTGCCCTCGCGCGGCTCGATGCTGGCCCAGCCGAAGATGGCGAGGCTCACCACGCTGACGCGCGCCTCACGCATCAGGTCGATGTCGGCGAGGCGGACGTCGTCGTCCCACTGCTCGGGGTTGTAGTCGCCCCCGAAGCCCACTCCGTGCAACCCATGAATCGATTCGATCACGGGGACAGGTTACAGATCCGCACCCGCTCCCGCGACCGCCGCCCACGGAGCCAGCCGCCGGGGGCCCACCCTCGCCCCGGGCCCCACCCGACCTCCGCCGGGGGGCCGCCCGCGCTCCCACCCCGCCGAGTTCGTTGCCCACCGGCGAGTTCGTGGGGAGCACCCGCCGAACTCGACGGTCTCGGAACCTGTCAACCTGTCTGGAGTCGGTCGTCGGTGGTGGGGTGGTTGATGGCGACTTGTGCCATCGGGGTGTGGATGACGGGTCGGGCTCGGAATCGTTCGGGGTGGGCCTGGTAGAGGTGTCCC
>NZ_WNXZ01000007.1 GCF_009733845.1 Pseudactinotalea terrae | reverse complement strand
ACCCAAGCCCGACATACTCATAGACCAGCTCTCGCTTCTGCTCCGCAGTACGGAACCTTCGAACAGACACAACAATCAGCTCCTCAAATCGAGGACAACTGACTCACAAGCAGTCTGGCAGTCAGGGGTACCGTCCAGTTCGTCGGGTGTGCCCGACGAACTGGACGATGTGCGACGAACTCGGCGAGCTCCGGCCACCAGCCCGGCCACCAGCCCGGCCACCAGCCCGGCCGCCAGCCCGAACGCGACCCGCGCCACCCGCGCGCCCGGCGCTGCTGCCCCAGCCGACTCCTTATGTCACAGGCACGCCACGAGCCCCGGGAGCCACGAAACACACAGATGTGCATGGACCTGTGGATGAACGTGGACAACGTGCAGTTCGACGTGGACGAAGCACTCCACATCCGTGGACAGCGGATGTGGGAAAACTGCTCGTCCACGAATGACATGGGTTCGACACAGGCCGGCGCCCAGGTCGGTCCACAGGGCTCCGGGCGCTCTCACCTGCACGGACGTGGGTTGCGCACATCTTCCACACCACCGATGACGAACATGGGACTTACCCATTGATCCGGCTGTGAACAACCAACAAGGCCTGCCTGGCCCGATCCGTGAGTCCCGGCCAGCTCCTCCGCACCAAGCAGACACATCGCCGCACTATGCTCAGGGGTCCCAAGGCAGGGACTGGACGTCCCGTGCCACCGCGAACGAGAGGTCGACACAGTGAAGTTCAGGGTCGAGCGCGATGTTCTTGCCGAGGCCGTCACCTGGACTGCGCGCACGTTGCCGACCCGCCCGCCGGCGCCGGTACTTGCCGGAGTCCGGATCGAGGCGGCTCCCGACGGCACGTTGACCCTCTCGACCTTCGACTACGAGGTTTCGGCCCGGTCCGAGGTCGCAGCCGAGGTCGACTCACCCGGTTCGGTGCTGGTCTCCGGTCGTCTCCTCGCCGAGATCTCGCGCGCACTGCCGGCCAAGCCGGTCGATGTCGTCCTCGAGGGAACCCGCGTCAACGTCACCTGCGGCTCCTCGCGCTTCACGCTGCTGACCATGCCGGTCGAGGACTACCCGAGCCTCCCGGAGATGCCCGATCTGGCCGGCACCGTCGACGCCGAGGAGTTCGCGGCCGCGATCGGGCAGGTCACGATCGCCGCGGGCCGTGACGAGACGCTGCCGCTGCTCACCGGCGTCAAGGTCGAGATCAGCGGTGAGAAGCTCACGCTCCTGGCGACCGATCGCTACCGCCTCGCCATGCGCGAGATGACGTGGCGGCCGAGCTCACCCACCGTCGAGCGCCAGGCTCTGGTGCGCGCCCGCACCCTCTCCGACGTCGCCCGCGCCCTCACCTCGACCGGCTCGATCGAGATCTCGCTCGCCGAGAGCGCCGACATCATCGGCTTCGAGGCCGGCGGCCGCCACACCACCTCCCTCCTGGTCGACGGCGAGTACCCGCCCGTGCGCCGGCTGTTCCCCGAGCAGACCACCACGCACACCGTGACCGAGTCGGCTGCGCTGATCGAGGCCGCCAAGCGTGTGGCCCTGGTCGCCGAGCGCAACACCCCGATCCGGCTGAGCTTCACCGAGGGCCAGGTGGTCCTCGAGGCCGGTCAGGGCGATGACGCGCAGGCCTCCGAGGTCCTCGAGTCCACGCTCGTGGGCGAGGAGATCACCACGGCCTTCAACCCCCAGTACCTTCTCGACGGCCTGGGTGCGCTGGGCGCTCCCTACACGCGCCTGTCGTTCACGCACCCGACCAAGCCGGCCGTGATGAGCGGTCAGGAGGATGGCGGCGGCGACAGCCCCGACTCCTCCGAGACCTTCCGCTACCTGCTCCAGCCGATCCGCTTCGCGAGCTGAGCGAGCAGCCCGCCTGAGATCCCGCCGTCGACCACGAGGAGCATGACCAATGCACATCGGAATCATCGGACTCGGTCGGATGGGCGGCAACATGCGGGACCGCATGCGCGCTGCCGGCCTCGAGGTCACGGGGTACGACCAGAACGCTGAGATCTCCGACGTCGCCTCGGTCGCCGAGCTCGTCTCGGCCCTGCCCGACGGCGGCCCCAAGGCCGTGTGGATCATGGTGCCTGCGGGCCAGATCACCGAGGATGTGATCACCGATGTCGCCGGTCGGCTCACCGAGGGCGACATCATCATCGACGGCGGAAACTCGAACTTCAACGACGACCTCCGCCGGGGCAAGGAGCTCGCGGCCAAGGGCATCCACTACGTCGATGCCGGCGTCTCGGGCGGTGTCTGGGGGCTGGAGAACGGCTACGGCCTCATGGTCGGCGGCCCCGAGACGGTCATCGAGCACCTGATGCCGGTCTTCGACGCGCTCCGCCCCGAGGGCCCCCGCGAGGAGGGCTTCGTGCACGCGGGCCCGGTCGGCGCCGGCCACTACTCCAAGATGGTCCACAACGGCATCGAGTACGGGATCATGCAGGCCTACGCCGAGGGTTACGAGATCCTCGCCGCCCGCGACGACCTGCTGGTCGACGTCAGCAAGGTGTTCCAGGCCTGGCAGCGCGGCACCGTGGTGCGGTCCTGGCTGCTGGAGCTGCTGGTCAAGGCGCTCAACGAGGACGACGACCTCTCCGAGATCAAGGGCTACGTCGCCGACTCGGGCGAGGGCCGCTGGACCGTGCAGGAGGCGATCGAGCTCGCCGTACCGGCGCCGGTCATCGCGGCCTCGTTGTTCGCGCGCTTCGACAGCCGCCAGGAGGACTCCCCCGCGATGAAGGCGGTCGCGGCGCTGCGCGAGCAGTTCGGCGGCCACGCCGTCCAGCGCTCCGCCGACGGATGAGGTTCCTCGACCTTCATCGCTGCCCGACGGCGGAGCGGGCCTGAGCATGTACGTCTCCGACCTTGCTCTCACCGACTTCCGCTCCTACCGCGAGGTCGTCATCTCGCTCGAGCCGGGCGTCACCGCGCTGGTGGGCCCGAACGGCCAGGGCAAGACGAACCTGGTGGAGTCGATCGCCTACCTGGCCACCTTCAGCTCGCACAGGGTCGCCGGTGACGCCGCGCTCGTGCGTGCCGGTGCCGATCGGGCCATCGTGCAGGCCAAGGTGCAGCGCGGCGGCCGCCCGAGCCTGCTGGAGCTCGAGATCGTGGCCGGCCGCGCCAACCGCGCCCGGCTGAACCGCAGCCCCACCCGGCCGCGGGAGCTGCTCGGGCACCTGCGCACGGTGCTGTTCGCGCCGGAGGACCTGGCGCTGGTCAAGGGCGACCCGGACGGCCGGCGGCGGTTCTGCGACGACCTCCTCACGCTGCTCGGGCCGCGCATGGCGAGCGTGCGCAGCGACTACGAACGGGTCGTCAAGCAGCGCAACGCGCTGCTCAAGACCGCGGCCTCGGCCAGACGCGCGGGTTCCGAGGGCGACATCCGCACCCTCGACGTGTGGGACGCCAAGGCTGCCGCCAGCGGTGCGCAGCTGCTTGCCGGCCGGGTGCGGATGCTGCGAGACCTGCGCCCGCACGTGCAGGCGGCCTACGAGCAGGTCAGCAGCGGTCAGAGCCTCGCCGAGCTGAGCTACCGCGCGAGCGTGAGCACCGACGAGGACCCGATCAGCGAGGACGATCTCACCAGGCCCGAGCTGGTGGAGGAGAAGCTCCTCGAGGCGATGGCGCGGCTGCGCCCGCGCGAGATCGAACGTGGCGTGAGCCTCGTGGGGCCGCATCGTGACGACGTCGAGCTGATCCTTGGTGGCCTGCCGGCCAAGGGGTACGCGAGCCACGGCGAGTCGTGGTCGTTCGCGCTGGCGCTGCGATTGGCCTCCTACGAGCTGCTCAAGGGCGAGGGTTCCTGGGACGGCGACGGCGAACCGGTGCTGATCCTCGACGACGTGTTCGCCGAGCTCGACTCCCGCCGCCGTGAGCGGCTGGCCGAGCTGGTCGCCCCCGCGGAGCAGGTGCTGATCACGGCTGCGGTCGGTGAGGACGTACCGGGCGCACTGAGCGGCGTCCGCCTCGACGTCGCGGACGGCAAGGTGACCCGTGCCGACCGAGCCTGACGACGCGAGGGACCGCACGCCGTCCGACGATGAACCGGACCCCGACGAGGCGGCCCGGCTCGCGCTAGCGCGGGCACGGGACGCGGCCCGCAAACGGGGGCTGACGCCGGGGCAGCAGCCGGGCAGGCGCCGGACCCGCCCGCTCGGCGACCACTCCCCCGGCGTGGTGCACGGTGCGGGACGCGACCCGCAGCCGGTCGCCGACACGATGGAGCAGCTGAGCGCACAGCTCGGCTGGGGCCGGTCGCTGCAGGTCGGTGGCGTGGTGGGGCGCTGGCGCGAGGTGGTGGGTGACAACATCGCGGACCACTGCGTGCCCGAGACCTTCACCGAGGGTGCGCTGGTGGTGCGTGCCGACTCGACGGCGTGGGCCACCCAGATCCGGCTGCTGATCCCGCAGCTCGAGCGCCGGCTCGCGGAGGAGGTCGGCGAGGGCGCCGTCATCTCGATCCAGGTGCTCGGGCCCGGTGGTCCGAGCTGGCGCAAGGGGCCCCGGTCGGTGCGTGGGCGTGGCCCGCGCGACACCTACGGATGAGGCTCCTGGGACGCGCGGGAGAGTGAGATCCGGTCACGTCGATGCACCTGGCGGGACCAACCATGGGCAGCACCCGGCCACGGGACACGCGGGTGTGGAAAACCCTGTGGACGATTCGAATTATCGGGTTGATCACGGTAGAATCACAGAGCCCGTCGTGGGGGTGCCGTGGAGCACCTGGGACACGCTCGGGCGGCGCGTTGCACCACAGGGTGATCGGCGTGTCCACGGGGGTCCTCGACCCCCGTGACGACGAGGACGAGGAGCCCGACGAGTGGCAGACCAGACCGCGGTGGATGAGACCGAGACCCCAGCGACCCCTCCCGGGAGCACCTACGACGCGGGGAACATCACCGTCCTGGAAGGTCTGGAGGCCGTCCGCAAGCGGCCGGGCATGTACATCGGTTCCACCGGTGAGCGTGGCCTGCACCACCTCGTGTACGAGATCGTGGACAACGCGGTCGACGAGGCGCTCGCGGGGTACTGCGACACGATCGGTGTGGAGCTGCTCGCCGACGGCGGCGTGCGCGTGTCCGACAACGGCCGTGGCATCCCGGTCGCGATGCACCCCACCGAGCACAAGCCGACCCTCGAGGTCGTGATGACCGTGCTCCACGCCGGCGGCAAGTTCGGTGGCGGCGGCTACGCGGTCTCCGGTGGTCTGCACGGCGTGGGCATGTCGGTGGTGAACGCGCTGTCGAGCCGGATGATCTCCGAGGTCAGCCGCGACGGCCACCACTGGTCGATGACCTTCGAGGACGGCGGGCAGCCGGCCACCGAGCTGATCAAGGGCGAGCCCACCGACGTCACGGGCACCATCCAGACGTTCTGGGCCGACGACGCGATCTTCGAGACGACCGACTACGACTTCGAGACCTTGCGTGCGCGGTTCCAGCAGTACGCGTTCCTCAACAAGGGTCTGACGATCACGCTCGACGACCAGCGCGGCAAGCATGTCGAGGACGTCGTGGCCGGCCCGGGCTCCGACGGGGTCGAGAACTCGCGCAAGGTCACCTACAGGTACGACGGCGGCCTGGTCGACTACGTCACGCACCTCAACTCGGCGAAGAAGATCGACCCGGTCCACCCGGACGTCATCGACTTCTCGGCCGAGGACACCGAGCGCAAGATCGCGCTCGAGATCGCGATGCAGTGGACCAACGCCTACTCGGAGTCGGTGCACACCTACGCGAACACCATCTCGACGACGGAGGGCGGCACCCACGAGGAAGGGTTCCGCTCCGCTCTGACGGGTCTGGTCAACCGGTACGCCCGGGAGAAGGGCTTGTTGAAGGAGAAGGATGAGAACCTCACCGGTGAGGACATCCGTGAAGGATTGACCGCCGTCATCTCCATCAAGCTCGGTGAGCCCCAGTTCGAGGGCCAGACCAAGACGAAGCTCGGCAACACCGAGGCGCGATCCTTCACGCAGAAGATCGTCAACGACCAGCTGGGTGACTGGCTCGAGTCGCACCCGAGCGAGGCGAGGGACGTGGTCCGCAAGTCCGTGCAGGCGGCGGCCGCGCGGATGGCGGCACGCAAGGCCCGCGAGGCCACCCGCCGCAAGGGCGTGCTGGAGAGCGGCGGCATGCCGGGCAAGCTGCGGGACTGCTCGAGCCGCGATGCCTCTGTCAGCGAGATCTTCATCGTGGAGGGCGACTCGGCCGGCGGTTCCGCGGTGCAGGGGCGCAACCCCGAGACGCAGGCGATCCTGCCGATCCGAGGCAAGATCCTCAACGTCGAGCGGGTGCGGCTGGACAAGGCGCTCTCGAACAACGAGGTACAGGCCCTGATCACGGCGTTCGGCACCGGCATCGGTGAAGACTTCGACATCAGCAAGCTGCGCTATCACAAGATCGTGCTGATGGCCGATGCGGATGTCGACGGGCAGCACATCTGCACGCTGCTGCTCACGGTGCTGTTCCGCTACATGACGGATCTCATCAAGTTCGGGCACGTGTACCTGGCGATGCCGCCCCTGTTCAAGCTGAAGTGGGCGAACGCGCCGCACCAGTACGTGTACTCGGACCGCGAGCGTGATGCGCTGGTCGCTGAAGGGCGTGAGCGCGGGTGGCGCCTCCAGAAGGATGGCGGCGGCATCCAGCGGTACAAGGGTCTCGGCGAGATGGACTTCCGCGAGCTGTGGGAGACCACGATGGACCCGGACACCCGCACGCTGAAGCAGGTCACGATCGATGACGCGGAAGCTGCCGACGAGATGTTCTCGATCCTCATGGGCGAGGACGTCGAGCAGCGCCGCACGTTCATCCAGCGCAACGCACGCGACGTGCGCTTCCTGGACATCTGAGGGGTAGTACGTGAGCGACGACGACATCATCACCGAGAGTCCTGTGCCCAGCGGGGGCCGCGTGGAGCAGGTCGACCTGCGTCTGGAGATGCAGCGCAGCTACCTCGACTACGCGATGAGCGTGATCGTGGGGCGTGCCCTGCCTGACATCCGTGACGGGTTGAAGCCGGTCCACCGGCGCATCCTCTACGCGATGTTCGACGGCGGCTATCGCCCCGACTCCTCGTTCGCCAAGTGCGCACGCGTGGTCGGTGACGTCATGGGGCACTACCACCCGCACGGTGACGGCGCGATCTACGACGCCCTCGTGCGGCTGGTGCAGCCGTGGTCGATGCGATACCCGCTGGTGCTCGGGCAGGGCAACTTCGGCTCGCCCGGGAACGACCCGGCCGCGGCCCCGCGGTACACCGAGTGCAAGATGGCCCCGCTCGCGCTCGAGATGGTGCGGGACATCGACAAGAACACCGTCGACTTCGGTGACAACTACGACGGTCACACGCAGGAGCCGATCGTGCTCCCCGCGCGGTTCCCCAACCTGCTGGTCAACGGCAGCGCCGGCATCGCCGTCGGCATGGCCACCAACATCCCGCCGCACAACATGCGCGAGGTCGCCGAGGCCGTCGGTTGGTTCCTGGACAACCCCGATGCGAGCGCCGAGGAGCTGCTCGGGCAGGCGATGCGCCGGGTCAAGGGCCCGGACTTCCCGACCGGTGCGCTGATCCTGGGCACACGTGGCATCGAGGATGCCTACCGGACCGGGCGCGGATCGATCACGATGCGCGCCATCGTGGAGGTCGAGGAGATCCAGGGCCGGCAGTGCCTCGTGGTCGGCCAGCTGCCGTACCAGGTCAACCCCGACAACCTGGCCGCCAAGATCGGCGAGCTCGTGCGCGACGGGCGCATCTCGGGTATCGCCGACATCCGCGACGAGACCTCGGGCCGCTCGGGCCAGCGCCTGGTGATCATCCTCAAGCGGGACGCTGTCGCCAAGGTCGTCCTCAACAACCTGTACAAGCACACGCAGCTGCAGGACAACTTCAGCGCGAACATGCTGGCGCTGGTCGACAACGTGCCGCGCACGCTCAGCCTCGACGCCTTCATCCGCCACTGGGTGGACCACCAGATCGACGTGATCGTGCGTCGCACGGAGTGGTTGAAGGCTCGCGCCGAGCGGCGGATCCACATCCTGAAGGGCCTGATGAAGGCTCTGGACGCCCTCGACGAGGTGATCGCGCTGATCCGCGCGTCCGCCACGGTCGAGGCGGCGCGCACCGGGTTGATGGAGCTTCTCGACATCGACACCGACCAGGCCGACGCGATCCTCGAGATGCAGCTGCGCCGCCTGGCGGCCCTGGAGCGGCAGAAGATCCAGGACGAGCACGACGCGCTCGAGCGGGAGATCGCCGAGTACAACTCGATCCTCGCCTCGCCGAGCAAGCAGCGCGAGGTGATCCGGGCCGAGCTCGCCGAGATCGTCGACAAGTACGGCGACGAGCGCCGCACCACGATCCTGCCCTACGACGGCGACATGAGCGTCGAGGACCTCATCCCCGAGGAGGACGTGGTCGTCACGATCACCCGCGGCGGCTACGCCAAGCGCACCCGGGTGGACAACTACCGGGCCCAGCGTCGTGGTGGCAAGGGTGTGCGTGGTGCACAGCTGCGTGGTGACGACGTGGTGGATCACTTCTTCACGACGACGACGCACCACTGGCTGCTGTTCTTCACCAACCTCGGTCGCGTGTACCGGGCCAAGGGCTACGAGCTGCCCGAGGGTGGTCGTGACGCCAAGGGTCAGCATGTCGCGAACCTGATGGCGTTCCTGCCGGACGAGAAGATCGCACAGGTGCTGGCGATCCGCGACTACGACCAGGCGGAGTACCTGGTCCTGGCCACGGCCCGCGGCCTGGTCAAGAAGACCCGCCTCGGCGACTACAACTCTGCCCGCACCGGTGGCCTCATCGCCATCAACCTGCGCGAGGTCGACGACATCCCTGACGAGCTGGTCGCCACCCGGCTGGTGAACTCCGACGACGACCTGCTGCTGGTCTCCCGCAAGGGCCAGTCGCTGCGGTTCACCGCGACCGATGAGGCGCTGCGGCCTATGGGTCGCGCCACCTCGGGTGTCACGGGCATGAAGTTCCGCGAGGAGGACGCCCTGCTCAGCATGGACGTGGTGACCGACGGGTCCGACCTGTTCGTGGTGACCGAGGGCGGCTTCGCCAAGCGCACGAAGGTGAGCGAGTACCGGGTGCAGGGCCGCGGCGGCCTGGGCATCAAGGTGGCCAACCTGGTGGAGGCGCGCGGCGATCTCGTCGGTGCGCTGATCACGCAGGAGTCCGACGAGGTGCTCGTGATCATGGAGAAGGGCAAGATCGTCCGATCCCACGTGAACGAGGTCAACCTCACCGGCCGCACCACCCAGGGTGTGACGTTCGCCAAGCCCGACGGCGGCGATCGGATCATCGCGATCGCTCGCAACGTGGAGCAGGTCGTCAACGGTGATCAGGAGGCTTCCGAGGCACCCGAGGGTGCTGGCGAGGGGCCTTCCGAGGCCGGGATCGCGCCGTCGGAGGCCATCTCCGAGGCAGCCGAGAGCGGCGCGTCGATGGAGAATGGCGTACCGTCAACTGACGACGAGCTGCCGGAAGGACGCTGATGAGCGAAAGAACCGTGACCTCGGGAAGCCCCGCAGGGCCGCCCCCCGCGGTCCCGCCGAGCGTGCCTCCGGCGCGATCGGAGAGGCAGCCGAGTGGTCCGCCGCAGCGCGTCTCGACCGGGAGCACTCGTGTGACAGGCTCCTCGGCCGAAGCCGGCAGACCGACGACCGAGCGCCCCGCCTCGTCGGACAACGGTTCGGGTTCGCGCGAGAAGCCGGCCCCCAAGGCGAAGCCGGTGGGTCCGCGCCGCGTCCGGCTGGCGGTGTCCCGGGTGGACCCCTGGTCGGTGATGAAGCTGGCGTTCCTGCTCTCGATCGCCGTGGGTATCGGCATCGTGGTGGCCACGGCCACCGTCTGGCAGGTGCTGAACCAGATGGAGGTCTTCGCCGAGATCGAGAGCGTCATCGAGGCCGCCGAGGCGATGAACCAGTTCGGCGAGCTCCTCCAGTACCTCCAGTTCTCGCGGGTGCTCTCTGTCGCAACCGTTGTCGCGGTCGTGGACATCGTGCTGATGACCGCGCTGGCCACCCTCGGTGCTTTCGTCTACAACCTGGTCGCGGCGATGGTCGGCGGCCTGCACCTCACCCTCACCGACGACTGAGAGTGGCGCTTCTCACAAGGGGCGCTCCGCCGTCGGTTCTGGTTTGGGCGGAACGAGGCGCCTGAGGTACCCTCGACCGGCGCCCCGTTCCTCGGGCGTGTGCATGTTCGGGCCTATAGCTCAGTCGGTTAGAGCGCTTCCCTGATAAGGAAGAGGTCGCTGGTTCGAGTCCAGCTAGGCCCACGACCCGCCCGGCGAAGGAGCGTGAGATGAAGAAGCTTGCCGTCACCGCACTCCTGGTCGCCGCAGCGGCCATGATCTGGCGGGCGCTGGAGGATCAGCGCGAGCAGCGGGACCTGTGGACCGAGGTCACCGACCAGCTCCCCTGACCGGTCGACAACTTCACACGCGGGGCCATGGCGCAATTGGTAGCGCACCTGCTTTGCAAGCAGGGGGTTGGGGGTTCGAGTCCCCCTGGCTCCACCATCGCCTTGAGACCCGCCGTCTCTAGCGACGGGGACGACGACGCGTTCGCGGGCCGCAGCCGGACTTCGGCAGCCGCAGTAAGGTCGCGACCAGGATCGCCGCGCCGAGGGCGACGGCCGCATTGACGCCGATCGCGACCCGCAGCCCGGGCAGCAGCGAGGTGACCAGCATGCCGGTAGCGATGGCGGACATGACCGGCGTACCCAGGGCGATGCCGACCTGCTGGCTCAAGGTCACCAGGCCGGTGGCGAGGCCCTGGCGCTCGGCGGGCACACCCGTCGTGGCGGCGACGACATAGCCGACGATGGCGACCAGGTTGGCGATCCCGCCGACGAACGTGAGGATCAGCAGCGGGACCAACCAGGTGCGGCTGTCACCGACCAGGGCGAGCGGTGCCGTCGCAGCCGCCTGCACGAGGAGCCCTCCCACGACGGCGGTTCGTGCACTGGTCCGGCCGATGACCTTCGGCGCGACGAGCCCGCCGATGACCGTCCCGATGCCGAGCACGGCGAGGACCAGGCCGGCGGCGATCGCGCTGTACCCGAGGATCCGCTGCAGGTAGAGGGTGATCAGGAACACCAGCGAGGTGAAGGTCGCGAACGCGAGCAGCCCGGCCGCGTTGCCCCACCCGATGTTGCGCTGCCGCAGCAGATCCGGCGCCACGAGCGGCTCCTTGACGCGGGTCTCGATCGTGAGAAACACGGCGCCGAGGATCAGGGAGCCCAGGATCGGTCCCCAGGTCCCGGGATGGGTCCAGCCGTTGTGCCCGGCACCCTCGATGCCCAGCACGAGCGCGACCAGGGCCAGGGTGATGGTGATGGCGCCGGGCACGTCGAGCCTGGGGCGTGTCCCGCGGGACGGCTCGCGCAGCACGAACGGGGCGGTGACGAGCACGACCAGGGCGACGATCACGTTGATGAAGAACGCCCACCGCCAGGACACAGCGCCGGTGAGCACACCGCCGAGCACGGCGCCGGCCGTGAACCCGGCCGCCATGAGCGCCCCGTTGAGACCGAGCGCGCGGGAGCGCGCCGGCCCCTCGGGGAACATCGTCGTCATGAGCGAGAGCGCCGCCGGGGTGACCATGGCCGTCGCGATGCCCTGCCCGGTGCGGGCGACGATCAGCAGGGTGGGATCGGTGGCCAGGCCACCCGCGAGGGAGGAGAGGCCGAGCAGCACGATGCCGATCAGGAACAGCCGCTTGCGCCCGAAGAGGTCGGCGACCCGCCCGAAGAACAGGGTGAACCCGGCGGCGGACAGGGCGAAGGCGGTGACGATCCACTGCAGCGCGGCGGTGACGAACCCGAGCTCGGCACCGATGTGGGGCAGCGCGACGTTGAGGATGGAGAAGTCCACAGCGAGGGTGAAGTTCGCGGTGAGCAGGACCGCGACCGCGATCTTCTGCGCCGGGCTGAACGGTTCCGGGTGCGCGGACGGGTGCGGCGGCGTCGAGGTCTCGATGGTGCTCATGCGATCCAGGCTCTGGCCGTGCCGCGCGGATAGCCAGGGCTCCGGTCGACCTGGGCTGGGGTTGCCTAGCACTGACGGGGCCAGGCTCCGCCGGACCGAGTGCATGACAATGGAGGGCGTGCCAGTCCCACAGCCCCTCGACACCGACGGCCCCGTCACCGAGCTGGGCGAGTTCCTGCGCTCGCGCCGCGATCGCATCAGTCCTGACGAGGCCGGCGTCAACAGCTATGGGCGCCGTCGCGTCCCAGGTCTGCGCCGCGAAGAGCTCGCACAGCTGGCCGGGATTTCTGTGACCTACCTGACCCGCCTCGAGCAGGGGCAGTCCCAGAACGCCTCGGACGCGATCATCGACGCCCTGGCACGCGCCCTGCAGCTCGACGCCGACGAACGGGCGCACCTGTACGCGCTGGCGCACCCGGCGCCCAGCAGGCGGCTGCGCACCACGCCGAGGCTGGAGCTCGCCAAGCCCGGCGCGGAACGACTGCTGCACTCGATGGGCGATGTGGCCGCGGTGCTGCTGGGCCGCTTCAACGACATCTCGCCTGGAACCGCGCCGGACACCTCTTGCTGGCCGGGCACGTCGATCGCGACGCACCTGCGGACCTCGAGGATCGCCCGAACCTGGTGAAGCTGCTGTTCCTCGACGAGCACACCCGGGATCTCCACGTCGACTGGGCCGAGGAGGCAGCGCTCGCGGTCGCGTCCCTGCGCTTCGTCGCCGCCCAGTTCGCCGATGACCGCCGCCTGGCCGAGCTCGTCGGCGAACTGAGCGTCAAGAGCCCCGAGTTCGCGCGGTTGTGGGCAGGACACGACGTCCGGTTGTGCACCAGCGGGACGAAGCGCTTCCGGCACCCCGAGGTCGGCGATCTCGAGCTCGGGTACGAGGTGCTGCACCTGGCCGAGGGCAATGGTCAGCGCATCCTCACCCACATGGCCGAGCCCGGTAGCCCCTCCTTCGCGGCGCTCCAACTGCTCACGTCGACGGCCTAGCCGGGACGGAACGTTCCAGCACCGCGCCCGAGCGCCCGGTGTCGGGGTGCCCCCTGGACCCATGGAGCCACGATTGGCGCCAGTGATCGCCCATGAGGTCGGCTGGCCTACGCTGGCCAGGTGGCTTCTCGCACAGAGCGAACCGAACTCATGGTGCGTCAGCGCAACGCAACGGCGTCGGCGATCATGCGCACGATCGTGCGCCAGGGACCGCTCGGTCGCAAGGAGCTCGCCGCAGTCACCGGCGTCAGCTTCACCACGATCACCAAGACCGTGACCGAGCTCCTCGAGCTCGGCGCACTCACGGAGGTACCACCCTCGGCACCGCGCGGCGCCGGGCGACCGGTGACCCCGCTCGACGTCCCTGCCGTCGGCCGCCTGGTGGTCGGCGGGCACCTGCACCCGGAGTCCACCTCCTGCGGTGCTTACACGATGCGCGGAGATGTCGTCACCTGGCGGTCGGCGCCCGCGAGCGGTGGGACCCAGCGGGAACGCATCGAGGAGGCCGCCGAGCTCGTCGAGGAGATCGTGGCGGAGGTCGGGTCCGCCGCAGTCATCGGGATCGGCATGACCACGCCGTGGGCCGAGCTGCACCACGGTCAGCCCCCACCGCTGGTCGCCGACGTCGATCCGCACGCCCTCTACACCGGCCTGCGTGGGCACCTCTCCCACCCGGTGCGCGTCGAGCCGAACGTCCGCGCGCAGGCGCTCGAGCACTACTGGTGGGCCCAGGGTGGCGACGACGTCCTCACGGTCCTCGTCGGGCGGTCCGTGGGCGTGGCCCTGATGCGAGGCGACGACCTGGTCTGGGACGGTCCGGGCGCGGGAGGGCTCGTCTCGCACCTCATCGTGCCGGGTTCCACCTTCCCGTGCGAGTGCGGTCAGATCGGGTGCGTCAAGGCGACGTGCACGGACGATGCGCTGCTGCGGCGCGCCGTCGACTCGGGACTGCTGCCCCCCGGGTCGTTGCAGCGGGACCTCTACCCCAAGGATGACACCGAGGGGCTGCGCCAGCTCCGCCAGGCCCGGGCCGAGGAGCTGGGCCGCGTGGTCCCGCTCATCATGAGCCTGGTGGCGCCCACCGAGACCACCGTGCGCGGCAGGTTGGGGACACCCGAGGAGATCGAGAGCTGCATCGACATGATTCGCGTGCGCTACCGCGAGCTCGTCGGGCGGGAGGCGAAGGTCCGCTTCTACGACCGCCGTCGCCCCGACTACTGGCCCCACGCCTCGGCCGCGCTCGCCCTGGACAGCTACCTCGCCTCACCGCTCTGGCACGAGGGCGACAGGGCGTTGCGAGATCGCGCGGTCGCGGTCGGCTGAGCCGGCTGGTGCAGAGCCCCGATGGCTTCGACCTCGTCGGGGTCCCGACCGGGCTACCGGAGCCGCCGAGCCTCCATCGCGATGATGCGATCCCCCTCGCTCGTGATGAGCAGCAGCGACGCGGGCTCGCCGTCGTCCGTGCTGAGCACGCCGAGCCGGTCCCCGAGCTCCACCACCTCGAACTCGTATCGGGTCACTCCCTGGCGGAATCGTGTGGCGCCGTTGGCCACCTGCTCGGCGCCGCGCACGATCCGGATGCCCGCCGGGCCCTCGTCCACGCGGAACTCCACGTCCGGGTGCAGCACGCCGATGAGTCCCTCGAAGTTCCCGGTGCCGGCAGCCTCGAGGAACGCGTCCACGACCGCCCGTTGCTGCCGCCGGGTGGCGTCACCGCTGGGCTGCGCACCACGCAGCCGCTCCCGCGCGCGGCTCGCGAGCTTGCGCGCGGTCGCCGGGGTCCGGTCCACCACCCCCGCGACCTCGCCGAACGGCATCCCGAACACATCGTGAAGCACGTACGCCAGGCGCTCGTCGGGCTCGAGCTGATCGAGCACGATCATCAGCGCATAACTGACGCGCTCGGCCGTCTCGATGCGTGAGGCCGGCCCGGGGATCGCCGTCTCCAGGTCGGGCAATGCGTCGAGCGGGTCCTCGGGGCGGCGGGTGCGTACCCGCAGCTGGTCCAGGCAGATCCGGCTGACCACACGGGTCAACCACGCCCGCAGGTCCTCGACGTCGGTCACGTCGGTGCGCGCGAGTCGCAGCCATGTCTCCTGGACCGCATCCTCGGCGTCCGCGTACGAGCCGAGCATCCGATAGGCGACGGCCGCCAGGTACGCCCGATGCCGGTCGAACTCGACAGCGAGACCCTCACCCGATGCGTTGCCGGTCATCGTCGACGACACTAGCTCGCGGACCTCCTCGCGAACAGTGCCTGTGGGTCGTACTCGGCGCGGATCTCTTCCAGACGGCGGCGCGTGCCTTCCGGATGGACGCTCGCCCGTGCCTCGGGCGAGCTGCCGTCGAGGAAGTTGGCGTACGCACCCTCGGTGTGTGGTGCCAGCCGCGCCCAGACGCCGTCGAGCCCGGCGCGGATGCCGTCGAACGCGGGTGCCGGGCCACCGCAGAACGTGGTCACCATCAGCTCGGCGCGGCGGTGGGCGAATGCGGTGTCGTGGGGACCGACGTCGGCCACCGCACCGCCGATGCTGTTCAGCACGATCGCTGCGGGCTGCGGCGCAACAGCGATCGCCACCACCTCGGCCACGGCGTCACCGACCGATTCTGGCGGCACGAAGCCGCTCCGCACCGCGAGCCGGATCCCCGGCGGCAGCACGTGGCCCTCTTCGAGGACCTCTCCGTACGGCTGCACCGTGACGGTGTCGGACTGCAGGGTCCCGAGGGCGCGCAGCGGGTCTATCAGGGAATCGGCGTCCCCTCCGATGGCGGCCACCGTGACCTCCACCGGCGCATCCACGCCGCCCGCGAACGGGTTCGCGAGCCTGACCGCCGAGGTCAGCTCGCGCGGAGCCGTCCGCAGGTGCTCCGCCCAGCCGGTCACGACCTGCGCGGCCTCGGTGGCGGGGAAGGTCAACGTGCCGAACGTGACGGTGGACAGCCTCTCGGCCTGGAGCTCGAAGGAGGTCACCACGGCGAGACCACCGCCGCCACCGCGCAGCGCCCAGAACAGGTCCGGGTGGCTCACGGTGGAGGCCGTGACGACCTCGCCGGCCGCCGTGACCACCTCGGCCGAGACCAGGTGGTCCAGCGTCAGGCCGTGCGAGCGCACCATCCAGCCGATCCCGCCCGAGAGGGTCAGCCCGCCGACGCCCACCGAGGCGGTGTCGCCCGAGGAGATCGCCAGCCCGTGCGGGGTGAGTGCCTGGACGACCGCGCCCCAGGTGGCGCCGCCTCCGATGCGCACGCGATCGCCGTCGAGCACCTCGATCGAGTCGAGCGCTCGCAGGTCGATGACGATCCCCTCGTCCACGGTCCCCAGACCGGCGAACGAGTGCCCGCCGCCGCGCACCGCGACAGCCAGCCCGGATGCGGCGGCAGCCCGCACGGCCCGCTGCACGTCGGCCACGTCGCGCGGCCGGAGCACGAGCGCGGGCGTGCTGGGCAGCAGCGGTGTGCGGGCTGCGGCCTCGTAGTCGGGCGAGTCGGGGGTGATGACCGAACCGGTGAATCCGTCGAGCTGTGGCTCGAGCGTGCTGAGCATGAGGTTCTCCTTCCGGTCCCGCCCGGGTGGCGGGTCCATGAAGGAGACGCCCGGCGCGGTGAAAGTGTGACCGCTACAGCTGACGCGCCACCGCGGCGGCCGCGCGGAGCCAGGCCCGCTGGGTAGCGGCACCGAGGGCGTCGAACCGCAGCACGTTCTCCACCATGGCGCGGTCGAACGGGATCGTCACCACCGAGGACACCCAGCCCTCGAACCCGCGCGCGATGTCCGCCGCGGAGGGGTTCGAGTCCTTCTCACGCGCCTGGGAGACGACGACGACGGCACGCTGTGCGAGCTCGGCCGACCGGCCACCGCGCTTGGTCAGCGCTTCGAGCAGCAGTGCACCCGCCTCGGCGTGCTCGGGCTTGGCGATCGTCGGCACCACGAGCTGGTCGGCCTTCTCGATCATCCGGAGCCAGTGGCTGGCCGACTCGTCGTTGCCCGAGTCGACGAGGATCAGTCGGTAGTAGCGGCCGAGCACGTCGTGGATCGAGTCCACGTCGGAGCCGCTGATCCGCTGCTCGGAGCTGAGCAGGTTCGGGTTGGACCGCAGCACGTCGTACTTGTCCGCGGCCTGGTGGTGCACGAAGTGGCTGATGTCGCCGGCCCGCGCGCTCGGGTTCAGGAGCTCGTCGGTGCGCGGGATGAGGTCGAGCACCGTGCCCTCGTGCTTGCCCTGCTCGGTGCGCCACCCGAGCGTGCCGCGAGTCTCGTTGTTGTCCCACGCGATCGTGGCGGCACCGGAGTAGCGGGCGAACGTTGCGGCGAGCAGCGCCGTCGTCGGGGTCTTGTTCGCTCCGCCTTTACCGTTCACCACGGCGATCGTGCGGACGCCGGGCCAGTGCTGCGAGACCGCGTGGATGTCGTCGCGCTCGGCACGCTCCGCCGCCGACGGCTGCGTCCGGATTCCCACCCGCGCGAGCGTGCCGCGCAACCCCTTGCTCGCGGGGGCCTCGACCTGCTCGGACTTGAGGAACGACTCGCGCAGCTGCCGCCGGGTGAGCGGCTGCTCCTGCCCGACGGCGGAGCCCGGCTGACCCTGACCGGCACCGTGGTCCTGGGGGTACCCGGAATGGGGCTGCTGCGGCTGGGGCTGGGGCGGCGGTTGGCCCTGGGTCCAGGGCGAGGACCCCTGCTGGGGCGCTTCGTAGAGCTGGGGTGCCTCGTGGTGCGTCGGAGTCGGATGCTGGGGCGACGGGATCTGCTGGGGCGCCTGCTGCTGAGGTGCGTGCTGCTGGGACGGCCGGTCCTGCTGCGGCTCCTGCCCGGGCGTGGGCCCAGGGGCGAAGGGTGACGGGGCGGGCTGCGGCGGCGTCTCGGCGGGCCGGGCACCCTGCGGGTCGTTCGCTGCCGTGCGCATCCATGAGGCGACGTTCGCCGGCCCGGTGGCCGGCGCCGGCACCGGTGCCGGCACCTGGGTCGGGGCCTCGAGCGTGGACGGTGCCGCGCCGGGCGGGCCCCAGGCGCTGGCGGTCTCGTCGACCACCTCCTCCGCGGTGACCGAGCCGGGCGGGATCGTGTCCTCGGGCAGGTCGTTGCTGGTCATCTCACCGAGCGATCCGTCGGGGTTCACGGTGAGCACGAATCGGCCCTCGGGGTCGTAGGTGTCGACCTGGATCGGGCGCCCCTGCTGGCGGGCGTGCGCGGCGATGTGGGCCACCACGTCGGCACGGGTCTGCTGCAGCGTGGTGGCGAGCACCCGCTTGGCCACGCCGTCGATGACGACCTGGGCGTTCCCGTCGGTCCGGATGGTGGCGATCGCGCGCGATGGCGTCATGGTCACGGCTTCTCCCTCGACTCGGCAGGGCGCACGCCATGCGTCCCCTGCACCATCGTGGCAGGGCCGACCCACATTCCTCACCCACATCCCTGGTGAGTACTGCCCACCCACGGGTGCGACGCCGTCGAGCGTGCTCACCCCGCTCACCCTCTCAGGGCGAGAAGGGCAGCCCGGGATCGCCCTCGCGTCAGGGCTCTGAGGCCGATGAACCACCTGGTCAGCGGGTTAGCGTGACGAGGTCGCGCGGCGTTTGCCTGAGGGGGTAGTCGCGGACATGTAGGGGAACCGCTCCGCCGTTCGGGGCGACAGATGAGGGTGGCTGCGCTGCGGCCGCCCTGGAGGACCATGCGCACGACACACACGCACGCCCGCCGTCGATCGGTGGGTCTGATCGGATTCCTTGCGCTGCTGCTCAGCGCGATCATCGGGGCGGGGGCGGCCACGGCTGCCCCGCCATACACGACCGAGGCGACCATCACCTCGGTCGACTTCAGGCTCGAGGAGGTCACCTCCGGCAGCACGGCACAGCTCGACCTGACGTGGGCGCTCGCGGACCACCCGGCGGCGCCGGCCGGGTTCGTGATCGACCTTCCCGAGCCGTTGCGCGGCTACGCGGACTCGTTCCCGCTGCTGGACGGCGACGGCATCGAGATGGGCGCGTGCACGGTCACCGCCGCGCAGGTCTACTGCGACCTGGACGCCGACTACCTCGCCGAGAACCCGCTCGACATCAGCGGTGCCCTCTCCTTCTGGGTGAAGGTGCGCACCGAGGTGTCCGAGAGCACCGAGGTCACCTACGACGTCCACGGCGTGGAGGCCACCATCACGGTGAACCCGCCCTCCTCGGGAACCTGCAAGGACAGCTGCGAGTTCACCGGCCGCGGCAGCTACAAGTGGGGCAGCTACGACACCGCCACGGACACCGCCTCCTGGCAGGTGGTCGTGAAGGCACCCGCGCAGGGAATGGCGGGTGGCGAGCAGCTCACGGTCACCGACCGGGTGGGCGCTGGGCAGGAGATCGTCAGCGTGCGTGTGCGCCACACCGACACGCTCGTCATCGACGGGAACGGCCGTGAGGGACCTGGGCGGTACGTGACGATGGACCCCAGCGGGTACTCGGTCTCGGACGACCTCAGCACCGTCACGCTGACCACCGAGCAGGGCTTCTTCTACGTGATCGACTACGTCACCGCCATCACCGACGGCGGCGCCTCGGCCACGTACACGAACGAGGCCGACATCACGATCGCGGGCGAGAACACCAAGACCGTGCACGCCAAGGTGGTCAACAAGGGTGGAGGCGGCACCGGCTCGGGCACCAACGTCGGAGCGTTCACGATCACCAAGGAGGTGCTCGGTGCCGCTGACGCCGTGGTTGGCATGACCTTCAGCGGCCGCTACACCGTGACGACGCCGGGCGGCAGCGTCCATGAGGGCACGTTCGAGGTCTCCGACGGGCAGACCTGGACGAGCGCGAGCTTCCCCCGCGGCTCGACCGTGCACCTGACCGAGGCGGTGCCGACCGGACCCGCGAACGTGAGCTGGGCCGCGCCGGTGTTCTCCCAGAACGACTTCACCCTCGGCTCGGGGACCCGCACCGCCGTTGTGCTCACCAACGAGGCGACCCTGCTCACCGGCGCCTTCTCGGTCGCCAAGTCCATCGAGGGCGACGGCGCAGCCCTGGTCCCGGCCGACACCACCTTCGTGGTGGCCTACTCCTACCCGGCCGGGCAGGGGTACGAGGCCGGCTCGGGTGAGCTGCTCGTGCCCGCCGACGGCACGGTGGTGGAGAGCCCGCAGCTGCCCGCGGGCGCGGTGCTCACGCTCACCGAGCTCGAGCCCGCGACGATCACCGGCCTGACCTGGGAGGGCGCGGTGTTCTCGACCGACTCGGTGACCATTGCCGCCGGCGAGGTCACGGCGGTGCAGCTCACGAACACGGCGTCACCCACGACGCCGACCGATCCGCCCCCGACGGTCGAGCCGACCGATCCCCCGACTGCGACCGAGCAGCCCGATCCGGACGAGACCGAGACCGAGGTCGAGGGCGAGGTGGCGAGCAGCGGGACTGTGCTGCAGCCGCAGCTTGCCCAGACCGGCACCGACCGGGGCGCCGAGCCCCTCGCCGCGGCCCTCGCCCTGATGCTCCTGGGCGTCGCGCTGCTGGCGGTCCGCCGTCGCCGGACGGTCTGACGGCCCGAGGTGCACACAGGTCCGGTCGAGGAATCGGGCGGACCTGTGTGCACCCGGACTCTTGCCGGTGTGGGTGCTCCGTGTCAGCCTGGGGCCATGTGCCGCAACATCCGACCCCTCCACAACTTCGAGCCCCATGCCACCTCGCAGGAGGTGCAGGACGCCGCGCTGCAGTACGTGCGCAAGATCAGCGGGATGACCAAGCCCTCGCAGGCCAACCAGGAGGTCTTCGACCGCGCGGTGGCCGAGATCGCGCATGCCACCGAGCACCTGCTCGCCGATCTCGTCACCACCGCGCCGCCCAAGGATCGCGAGGTCGAGCGTGAGAAGGCCCGCGCCCGTAACGCCAAGCGATTCCCGGAGACCGCGTCGGCCTGAGCCCTCGCATTCCACGTCATAGGGCGATATCATCGCTCTATGACGATGAATGGGGCGGACCTGCGTGACGGCGCCGATGGCACCTGCCGCACCTCCCGCCATGACCACGAGGCCGTGGCTGCGGTGTTCCGCGCGCTCTCCGAGCCCGTGCGGCTGCAGATCGTCCATTCGCTGTCCGACGGCGAGCGCCGGGTGGTCGATCTCGTCTCCGAGGTGGGGCTCGCCCAGTCGACGACGTCGGCTCACCTCGCGGTCCTCCGCGAGGCCGGCCTGGTCGCGCCCCGGGCGGTCGGGCGCTCCACGTACTACTCGCTCACCACCGGTTCGCTCGGCGCCCTCGTGCATCGGGCCGAGGAGCTGCTCGACGAGGGTCTGCACGCCGTCGTGCACCGGCACGAGGACTGACATGGGGATGGGCCACGACCACGGCGGGGGGACGGCCGGGCAGCGGCACTGGGGCCGGCTGATCGCCGCACTCGCGATCACGTGCACCGTGATGGTGGTCGAGGTCATCGGCGCCGCGGTGACTGGCTCGCTGGCGCTGCTGTCCGACGCCGGTCACATGCTCACCGACGCGGCCGGGCTGGCGATCGCGCTCGCGGCCACGTGGCTCGCCGCGCGGCCTGCTGACCAGCGCTGGACGTTCGGCTGGCAGCGCGCCGAGGTGCTCGCGGCGCTCGTGAACGGCGTCCTGCTCACGGTCGTCGCGGTGCTGGTGCTCGTCGAGGGGATCCAGCGCTGGCAGCACCCACCGGAGGTGGCGGCGCCCGGCATGCTGGCGATCGGTGCGCTGGGCCTGATCGCCAACCTCGTCGCGCTCCTGCTGCTGCGAGGTGGTCAGCGCGAGAGCATCAACGTGCGTGGCGCCTACCTCGAGGTGCTCGGGGACCTCATCGGCTCGGTGGCGGTCATCGTCGCCGCGATCGTGATCGTCACCACCGGCTGGCAGCGCGCGGACGCGGCCGCCTCGGTCGCGATCGCCGTGCTGATCCTGCCGCGTGCTCTTGCGTTGCTGCGATCGGTCGCCAAGGTCCTCCTCGAAGGCACCCCGGACGACCTCCGGCTCGCTGAGGTCCGCACGCACCTGGAAGGGGTGGAGGGCGTGGTGGCCGTCCATGACCTGCACGCCTGGACCATCACCTCCGGGGTGCCGGTGCTGACGGCGCACGTCGTCGTCGACGACACCGTGCTCGCACCTGAGAACTTCTGCGCCGCGCTCGACGCGATGCAGGGCTGCCTGCGCGGCCACTTCGACGTCGAGCACTCCACGTTCCAGCTCGAGCCCGCCGGGCACGACGACCATGACGAGGTCGCGGCGCACGCGTAGGTGCGCGATATTGCGGGACCGCCTAGCCTGCCGTTGACTCAAACGCTTCGAGGTGGATACCGATCAGCCATCCCACGTTGATCGACTCGCTCGCGGGAGACTCGACGCCGTTGACGATCTGGACCGCGTACACCTCGTCGACGCCGCTGGGGATGAGCGTGAGGAGGAAGAGCCAGTCGCCGTTGACCGCCGTGGTCTCCAGGACTGACTCACCCGCGGGGTTCCGCAGCTCCACGGTCGCCCCGTCCACGGCCTCGCCCCCGAGCGCCACCCCGATGCCGGCGACGGTGATCCCACCGATCGTCGGCGCGGCCGGCGGGACCGGAACCTCAGGATCGTCGATCAGTGGGATCGACTGCGGAGTGCTCTGCGACGTCCGGTCCCCGAGGGTCTGCGTCGCGACGACCTCGACACCGCTCAGCTCCGGCAGGGCGGCGGTTTCCAGCCGCCAGGAGCCGTCGGTATGCACGAGACCGGAGTCAACCTGTAGGCCCTCACCGCTCAGGCTCACGGAAGCGCCCGGCTCACCGGTTCCACTGAACACGATCAGATCGCCCTGGCTCTCGATCGCCAGCGTCAAGGGCACGAGCGGGATGGGGTTCAGGATCGGCGGCACGTAGTTGGGCAGTGTCATCGGCGCGGACCCGGTAGACGCAAGCCCGTGGGACCCGACCTGGATAGCGACGGCCGCAGTGCCGCCGATCTCGGTGCTGAGGGCGAAGCGCGCACCCCAGACGCCGTTGTCGTCGGCAGTCACCTGGGCGAGCGGGGCTCCCCCGATGCCGACGATCCGGACCCGCGCGCCGGGATCGGCACCGGCACCGCTCAGATCCACGGTGGTGCCGGTCGTGGCGTACCCGGTGATCGTCGGCGGGGCAGGCCGGGCAGGGAGCGGGACCGGCTCGCTGAGGGCCGACTCGAGCTCGTTGATCGTCTGGATGGCCACGACCGTGAGGCCGGCGACCACATCGAGGTCGGGCTGCACGCTCCAGGTGCCGTCGGCTGCGACGGTCGTGGTCGCGACCTCGCCACCAGGCAGCGCCAGCGGCGCGCGGGGAACGACCGATCGTGTGCCGGTCGTCCCGCCGGAGGTGCCTGTGTCAGCGGCCGCCACCGTGACCGTCGCGCCCGGCTCGCCCGTGCCGTGCAGCTCGATGAGACCGGCCTCGGTCACCAGATAGGTCATTCCCGGTGCTGCGGGCGGCTCCTCGGACGGCTCAGGCTCCTCGGTGGGGTCGGTCGGGTCGGTCACCGGCGGCACCGTCGGGACCGGGTCGGTCGGGTCGGTCACCGGGGGCGCGGTCGGCGCCGGGACCGTCGGTGACGGGTCCTTCGAGGGCGGATCGATGGGGGTGGTCGTGGTCGCCGACCCTCCCGCGCCGGCCGGAACGGACGAACCTGGCAGGCCGGCCCCGTCGCCCGGCGTCGTCGTCGAACTGTCTGTCGGGGAGTCCGCGGGGTCGCTCGCCTCATCGGCGTCGTCACCGTCGGACGCGGAGTCGGTGCCCCCGCCCGAGCTGCCACCCGCGACCGGAGACACGACGAGGCTCCGGCCGTCGTCGGCGTTGCCGATCGGCTCAGCCGACCCCGGGTTCATGGCGACCACGGCGACCACCACCACAGCCGCCGTCGAGGCCGCGCCGAAGGCCAGCCCACGCCTGCCCACGGCCCCGAGCTGCTTCGCCACCCACGTGGCGGGACCGAGCGAGAGCCCGGTACCTGCGAGCGCCAACCCACCCCACAGCACGACCGGGAGGAGCAGCACGCGCAGCTCGGACGCCGCGGCGTCGACCTCGAGCAGCACCGCGCGGCAGTACTCGCAGTCGTCGAGGTGGCCGCGCACCTGGGTCTCGCGGCGGTCGGTCAGCTTGCCCTGCGTGTAGCGGCTGAGATCGCTCACGTACGGCCGGCAGTCCTCCGGCACCAGGCCCTCGTTGACGTGCGCGTCCAGCCAGGCGGTCCGCAGTCCTTCGCGCGCCCGGTAGGACAGTGCAGCCGCCGAGTTCGCCGACATGTTCCACCGCTCGGCCAGCTCGGCGGGCGAGATGCCCTCGACCTCGCCGAGCCACAGCGCCTCCTGCCAGCGGGTCGGCAGCGACTTGAACGCCTTCGTCAACAGGTGCCAGCGCAGCCGCGACTCCGGCTTCGAGGTGTCGCGCAGGTCCTCGCCCGCGAGCGTCTCGAGCTCGTCGGTGGCGATCGTGCGCTCACCGCGCGTCCACCCGGCGATCACGTGCCGCACCGTGGTGGCGAGGTAGGCGCGGAACTCCGTGATCGGCCCGCCACCCTCCTTGGTCGCGTGCAGGATGCGCATGAACGCCTCCTGCACCGCGTCCTCGGCGAGCTGGCTGCGGGAGGAGTAGCTGTGCGCCGCACGGGTGGCCGCACGATGGTGCCGCCGGTACAGGGCCTCGAAGGCTTCGCCGTCGCCATCCCGGGCACGCGTGAGCAGAGCGTGGTCGGGCATGCCGACGGGCACCGCCATAAGGCCCCCAGTTCCTGTGACTCGGCGTGTCTCCACACCATGGCTACTGCTGCACATGGTACGGCAGCGCTCCGAGTGACATACATCACACACGGATGCGCGTCATGATCCGTGAGCCACGGCGTCTCTCACACGTACCCATCCGGGGGGTTGGGTCGAGTCCACACCTTCGGTGGGTGGGGCGGGGTCGGGCCTGCCCCACCGCACGGAGGTGGTCGGAGGGGAGACGAGCGGTGCGGGCTGGAGAGGGGACCAGCCCGCACCGCGCGTCCTACATCCGCTCGGGAGCGGCGATGCCCAACAGGTCCAGCGCCCGCGCCACTGTGCGCCGTGTCAGGTCGACGAGAGCCAGCCGCCGGTCGCGCACGACCCCCTCGGCACTCAGCACCGGGCATGCCTCGTAGAACTCGGTGAACGCGCGTGCCGTCTCGTAGAGGTAGGTCGCGAGCTTGTGCGGCTCGTAGCCGTCGATGACGTCGACCAGGACCTCGCCGAAAGCGTCGAGCTGCAAGGTCAGCGCCCGCTCTGCGGGCTCCAGTCCCTGCGCGACGGCGCCCGGCACCATCGTGGGGGTGGCCAGTCCGCGGTCGGTCGCCTTGCGCAGGATCGAGGCCATCCGGGTGTGCGCGTACTGCAGGTACACCCCCGTGTTCCCGGTGAACGCCACCATCCGCTCGGGGTCGAAGACGTAGTCCTTGACCCGGTTGCTGCTGAGGTCCGCGTACTTGATCGCGCCGATGCCGGCTTGCTCGGAGATCCGCGTGAGCTCGGCCTCGTCGACCTGCTCGCCGCGTCCCTCAGCGCCCTCGCGCACGACGTTCTCAGCCGCCTCGACGGCCTGGTCCAGCAGCTCCGCCAACCGGACCGTGCCGCCCGCGCGGGTCTTGAACATCTTCCCGTCCGAGCCCAGCACCGAGCCGAACGGCACGTGCACGGCCTCGATCTGGTCGGTCAGCCAGCCCATCCGGCGCGCAGCCTCGAACACCTGCTTGAAGTGCATCGCCTGCGGTGCGCCCACCACGTACAGGATCCGGTCGGCCTTGAGATCCTTGATCCGGTGCCGGATCGTGGCCATGTCGGTGGTGCCGTAGCCGTAGCCGCCGTCGGACTTGCGGATGATCAGGGCCGCCGGCTGCTCGTCGCGGCCGATGATCTCCTCGGACAGCACCACCAGCGCGCCGTCACTCTCGACCGCGACTCCTGCATCGGCCATCTCCTTGGCCACCGACGCCAGCACGGCGTTGTACGTCGACTCCCCGGCGGAGTCGGCCGAGGAGATCTGCACGCCCAGCCGGGCGTAGATCGTGTCGAAGGCGTACTCCGACTCCGTGACGATGTCCTTCCAGACCCGGAGCGTGTCCTCGTCACCTGCCTGCAGGGCGACCACACGCCTGCGGGCACGGTGCGCGAACCCCGGATCGCCGTCGAACTCAGCTCTGGCCTTCTTGTACAGCTCATCCAGCGCAGAGACCGGCGAGGCGGGGTCAGCCGCACCCTCCAGGTCCGCGTGGCGCCACGGCTCGTCGGGGTGCTCGTCGATGTAGGTGATCAGCATGCCGAACTGGGTGCCCCAGTCACCGAGGTGGTTCTGGCGGATCACCTGGCTGCCCAGGAACTCGAGCACGCGCACGAGCGAGTCACCGATGATCGTGGAGCGCAGGTGCCCGACGTGCATCTCCTTGGCGATGTTCGGCGCCGAGTAGTCGACCACGGTGCGCCGCCCGAGCTCGGTCGAGGGCACCCCGAGCCGGTCGTCAGCGAGCCGTGCCTCGACCTGTGACCACAACGCGGCGTCCGAGAGCGTGAGGTTGATGAACCCGGGGCCCGAGATCTCGACCTCGCCGATCAGCACGTTCTCGCTGATCTGCTCGACGACGGCGCTCGCCACCTCCCGCGGCGAGGTCCCGACCTTCTTCGCGAGCGCGAGCGCCGCGTTCGCCTGCAGGTCCGCGTGGTCGCTCGGTCGGATCAGCGGGTCCGCCCCGGCGTGATCGGGGTAGGAAGCAGCGATCGCGTGGCCGAGTGCAGTGCTGAGCTGCTCGGCAAGAGGGGTCACATGCGCAGACACGCCCGTCATTCTCGCACCGCCCGCGCAGTGGCACGGCTGCCCCCGGCGGGGTGGCGGTGGCTCAGGGTCCACACCACGGGATCGATGGTGGCTCAGCGGCCACTCGGCCGGTGCCACTGGTCACGCAGCGGCCACAGCAGACGGCTCGGTGGACGCTGCGCCACCTGCCAGGTCCGGTGGTGGACGCTGCGCCACCAGCCGGGGAACGAGGTGGTCGGTGAGACCGCCGGGTGTCGAGCCGAGTGCGGACCTGCTCGCCGTCACCGTGAGGCGGTGTCCGACGACGAACGGCCCCTCACCGTGCGGTGGGGGCCGTTCGTGAGGGTTGAGCCTCAGTCGTTCTTCGCGTCCTCGGCGGCGTCCTTGACCTCGGCCTTCGCCTCACCGGCGGCGTCCTTGGTCTTGTCCTTGGCCTCGCCGGCGGCGTCCTTGGACTTGTCCACGGCCTCAGCAGCCGCGTCCTTGACCTTGCCAGCGGCCTCAGCAGCAGCATCCTTGGCCTTGACGGCAGCACCGGAGACCGAGGCGGCCACGTCGGACGCGGCGTGCTTCGCCTTGTCGACGGCCGAGGGACCCTGGTGCGGCGCCGGGGCGACGGCGTCGTCCCAGTACTCCTCCGCCCACGGGTCGTCGACCGGCTGGGTGCGGCGCCAGATCAGCACGCCTGCGCCCGCCACGGCGGTGCCCACGAGCACCCAGCCGAGCGTCTTGGCGAACTTGTTGCCGCCCTTGGCCTGCTTCTCCTGCTCTTTGGCGACCTTCTCGGCAGCAGCGATCGCGGCGCCCGCCTTGACGTGCAGGTCATCGGCGCCGGTACGGGCGGCCTTGGCGGCCTCCTCCATGGCGGCGATCACCCGGGGGATGACCTCGTCGACGATCTTCTCGTGCGCGACGTCGACTGCGCCACGGCTCTTCTCAGCGGCCTCGGCCACCTTGGGAGCAGCGGCCTCGACGCCCTTCTTCCAGGCGCTCTCGACCCGCGGCGTTGCCCACTCGATCGCGTGCTCGACCTTCGGGCTGGCCCAGTCCTTGCCCTGCTCAGCGAGCGACCTGGCGATCTTGCCGGCTTCGTGCGCAGCATCCTGGGCGGTGTCGCGGACCTGGTCCGCGGAGATCTTGTCCTTGCGAGCCATGTCTCTCCCCACGCTGTAGCACCTGCGCGATCCGCAGGTGGGTGATGAAGCCCCAGCCTATGTCGTCCAGGCGCGGCGCGCACACGGGTGCAGCAGTGCGAGGATGAGGGGCATGGACGCGATCCTTCACACCAGCGCCGGCGACATCGTCATCGAGCTGCTCCCGAACCATGCCCCGAAGACAGTCAAGAACTTCGTCGAGCTCGCCAAGGGCGAGCGCACCTGGACCGACCCGGCCAGCGGCGAGGAGAAGAACGAGCCGTACTACGACGGCACCGTCTTCCACCGCGTGATCCCCGGTTTCATGGTGCAGGCGGGCGACCCGCTCGGCACCGGCACCGGCGGTCCCGGCTACAACTTCGACGACGAGATCCACCCCGAGCTCGGCTTCGGTCAGCCCTACGTGCTCGCGATGGCCAACGCGGGCAAGCGCATGGGCCGCGGCACCAACGGCTCGCAGTTCTTCATCACGGTCGGCCCCACCCCGCACCTGCAGGGCAAGCACACGATCTTCGGCAAGGTCAAGGACCAGGCGAGCTCCGCCGTCGTCGACCAGATCAGTGGTGTCGCCACCGGGCCCAACCGGCGCGCGATGGAGCTGTTCAAGATCACCGACGAGCGCGAGGCGCCCGGCGACGCGCCCGTGCAGGACGTGGTGATCAACTCGGTCGAGATCGTCGACTGACCCCATGACGTCCTACCCCTCCGCGCCGCCCCCTGGTCAGCCCGGCGGGTCCGACGGCGGTTCCTCGCCGTTCGGGACCCCGCCGCCTGCTGCTGGCCAGGGGTGGGCCGGTGGGTCGCCCTTCGGGAACGCGGGGACCCCGGTGCCACCCCAGCAGGGGGCACCGGTCTGCCCGCGGCACCCTGACCGGGTCAGCTATGTGAGCTGTCAGCGCTGCGGACGCCCCACGTGCCCGGAGTGCCAGCGCCCGGCCGCGGTCGGGGTTCACTGCGTCGACTGCGTCCGCGAGGCCACCAAGAACGTCCGCCCGCGCACGACCGTGTTCGGCGCGAAGGTGCAGCCGGGCGCCAGGCCGGTCGTCACGATCACGATGATCGCGCTGTGCGTGCTGGTGTTCCTGATCGACATGGTGGACTCCTCGCTGCGGCAGGCGTTCACGTTCAGCCCGGCGAGCGGGCGCATCGAACCGTGGCGGATGCTCACCACGGCATTCCTGCACGCGCCCGGGAGCTTCGGGATCGTGCACCTCGGGTTCAACATGGTGGCGCTGTGGTTCACCGGCCCCTTCCTCGAGCAGGCGCTCGGCCGGATCCGGTTCCTGGCGTTGTACCTGGTCAGCGCGCTGGGCGGCTCGGTCGCGGTGCTGCTGCTGACGCCGCTGGAGCTGTGGGAGCGCGGTGCGGTGGGTGCCTCGGGCGCGGTCTTCGGGCTGTTCGGCGCCGTCGCGGTCGTGATGCTGCGACTGAAGATGCGCAACTCCTCGATCTTCAGCGTCATCGGCATGAACCTGGTGATCACGTTCCTGGTGCCGAACATCTCCTGGCAGGCCCACCTCGGTGGCCTGCTCACCGGCGCCGCCATCGCGGCCGTGTACGCCTACCTGCCCAAGAAGCTCCAGCAGACGGGTGCCATCGCAGGCGTCTCCGCGATCGCCGTCGCCCTGATCCTGGCCGCCGTCATCCGTTACGGGATGGTCTAGTCCGGCTCTCGGACCCCGTTCACGCACAGCCCGGGACGACGACGGCGCTCGCCGCTGTTCGGCTCGCCTCCCTCTCCCTGGCTCGGGTGGTGCTGCCGTGCGCCAGTCCCCAGGTGTGGGCAACGTTGTGGAGAACTACACGGGTGTAATTCCACACGTGTGAACAACCCTGTGGATGTTCGCGCGCTCCCTGGGAGCACGCTTGCGCTGTCGGTCCGGGGCGTCCCCGGGACTCCGATCGATAGCCTGATCGTGCGGGCCGCGTCCGGGAACCGGAGAGGTGCAGATGTCTCGAGCTGTGACCGTGGGTCTGATCGCGGACCCCGGGCTGCCGGAACAGGTTGCCGCACATCTCGTGGAGGACCTGGGTCCGAACCTCGCGCGCGCGGTCGCCGGGGTCGAGTGGCGGATCGATGCCAGCCGGGAGACGCTCCCGCTCACCGAGGCGGGCGAGATCCCCCTGAGTTCCTCCGCACCAGGCATCATGGAGCAGCACGGGTGGGACGCCGTCGTCTACCTCACCGATCTTCCCCGCCGTCACGATGACGAGCCGGTCGTGGCCGAGCTCAGCTCGAGCGACCGCACGATCCTCGTGTCCCTGCCCACGCTCGGCGCCTGGGGCGTCACCGCCCGCACCCGCGCGCTGCTGATCCCGTTGCTCGCCTCCCTCGCCGGTGGGTCAGCCGACGCGAGCGCCACTCGCGCGGCCCGAGGCACGAGCACCAAGGATGCGGCACCCGGTGTGCGCTACCTGACCCTGTCCGGCAAGGTGGGTTGGATGCGGCTGCTGGCCGGCCTGGTGCGTAACAACCGGCCGGGCCGACTCGTGTTCGCGCTGTCGCGCACCATCGCGGCGGGCGTCGGCACCGGGGCGTTCGGCATCTTCTACGCCAGCATCTGGACGATGGCCGACTCGCTCGACCCGGCCCGGCTGGCGCTGATCAGCCTGGCGGTGATCGCGGCCATGTCGGCGTGGTTGATCATCTACAACGGTCTCTGGACCGGTCACCACGACCTGGACGGTCCGCGCAGCCGCTGGCTCGACAACGCCGCGACGATCATCACCGTCGGGCTGAGCGTCGCGGCGATGTACGTGATGCTCTACCTGCTGCTGCTGGGAGCCGCGTTCACGATCATCACGTCCGAGTTCCTCGCGGGCCAGCTGGAACGGCCCGTGACGGCCGCCGACTACCTCCGGCTCACCTGGCTGGCCGCCTCGCTGGGAACGGCGGGAGGTGCCATCGGCTCCAACTTCGACTCGGACCGGGCTGTCGTCGAGGCTACCTACAGCCGCCGGGAGTACGAGCGGCGCCAGCTCGCCAAGGGCGAGGGAGCCGCGTGAGGGGGAGAGCTCTCAGCGCCACCGCATGAGCATGATGAAGCCGACCATCATCACCGTGAACCCGATCGCGAGGTTCCAGCCACCGATGCCCGGGATCGGGAACGCCCACTCGGCGATGTAGGTGGTGACCACCCAGACGAGGCCGACGATCAGCAGCGCGACGCACACCGGCGCGTACCACGGCTTGCTCAGCTTCGGTGCGGAGGAGGCAGGCGGCGGCGTGTAGGCGGGCTTCTTGCGACGCCGGGACGCGGACTCGGGCACGAGCTGGACTCCTTCGGGGCGGATCTGTCCGGTCACGGCGTGGGCCGTCTGGACCGGCCCATGGTAGCCCGGCGTGGGGCACCTACACTGACGGACATGATGTCGCACCGTCACGCCGCCGGGCCTGAGGGCTCCACCGGTGGGCGACGGCGGCTGAGCAGGTACACGTTCCAGGCATCGGTGGGTCTGGGCGTGGTGGGGCTGCTGGCGGGGTTGCTGTTCAGCACCAGCGCGAGCCTGGCCGACAGCTCCGGCGGCGAGCGGCAGCCCGACAACATGCGCGACTGGGTTCGCGCCGAGTCCGAGCGGCTCAAGGAGACCAACGCCGACGTGCTGGCGCTGCGCGAGGAGGTGGCGGAGCTTCTCGAGGACCAGCGGGACCCCGCGCAGGTGGACGAGTCGATCACGTTCGCCGCCGGCGCCACGGCCGTGACCGGACCCGGGGTGACGGTGTCGTTGTGGGATGCGCCGACGCCCGGGAGGCTGCCGGAATGGGCGAGCCTGGACGATCTGGTGGTGCACCAGCAGGACCTCGAGGGCGTGATGAACGCGCTGTGGGCCGGCGGTGCGGAGGCGATGATGGTGCAGGGCCACCGGGTGACGACGACGTCATCGGTGCGCTGCGTCGGCAACGTGCTCCTGATCGACGGTGCCACCTACTCACCGCCGTACGAGATCGCTGCGATCGGTGACGTCGAGGCGCTGCAAGCAGGCCTCATGGACAGCCGCTCGGTGCAGACCTACCTTCAGTACGTGGAAGCGCTGAACCTGGGCTGGGAGGTCCGCACGGACGACGCCCTGGACATGCCAGCCGACGACTCCAACCTCAGCATGGACTACGCGCGTGTCCCGGGCTGAGGTGGCGGAGCGGAATCACGCCACTCACGCGCGCAGGCGAACCTCTCTCGGGTTGCGCGCCGTCGGGGTGCTGGGCGAGCTGCTGATCACGGCAGGCGTGATCGTCGCGCTGTTCGTGGTGTGGCAGGTGTTCTGGACCGATGTGACCGGAGCGCGCGCAGCCACGAGCCACATCGAGTCCTTCGAGGAGATCCTCCCGGAGTCACCGGAGCAGCCCGGCACGCCGCAGACGGGCGAGCCGCCCGCCGAGCCTGTGCCGGCCGCGGGTGAGACCTTCGCGACGATGTTCGTGCCGGCCTGGGGCCCGGACTGGCAGTTCCCGATCGCCGAGGGCGTGGGCCGCGAAGACGTCCTCGATGCCGGCTACGTGGGTCACTACCCCGAGACCCAGCTGCCGGGCGCCGTGGGGAACTTCGCGCTCGCGGGCCACCGGCAGTCGCACGCCAAGCCGTTCTTCGGCGTCGACTCCCTGGAGGTGGGCGACTCCGTGATCGTGCAGACGGCGCAGGCCTGGTACGTCTACAAGGTCACCGAGTCCTACGTCGTCTACCCCACCCAGACCGAGGTGATCGCACCCGATCCCGGTGACCCTGGAGCGGTGGCCACCGAGCGGACGATCACGCTGACCACGTGCCATCCGCTGTGGTCCACGCGGGAGCGGTGGATCATCCACGGCGTCCTCGACCACTGGATCGACCGCGAGGACGGTCGCCCGGCAGAGATGATCGAGGCGGGGGCGAGCTGATGTACGGATGGATCTGGCGGCACCTGCCCGGGCCGGCACTGGTGCGGGCGCTCATCCTGCTCGTGCTCGCTGCCGCCGTCGTGCTGGCGCTCTTCGAGTACGTCTTCCCGGCGGTCGCCCCCCTGCTTCCGGTGGACCAGAACACGGTGGGAGACGGATCATGAGTGCTGTGACACGCGTGCTCGTCGTCGACAACTACGACAGCTTCGTCTACACGATCGTCGGGTACCTCAACGAGCTCGGTGCGCAGACCGAGGTGGTCCGCAACGACGATCCGTTGCTCGCCGAGATCGTGGCCGACCCCGACAGGCTCAGGGCGTACGACGGCGTCCTCATCTCTCCGGGTCCCGGCACTCCCGATGGGGCCGGCTCGAGCATCCCGATCATCGAGGTGTGCGCCGCGACGGCGACCCCGATGCTGGGCGTCTGCCTGGGACACCAAGCCCTCGGTGAGGTGTTCGGCGGCACGGTCGGCCACTCACCCGAGCTGATGCACGGCAAGACCTCGCAGGTGGCGCACGAGGGCGTGGGCGTGTTCGAGGGGCTGCGCACGCCGTTTACGGCTACCCGCTATCACTCCCTCGCGCTCCTCGCCGACACCGTGCCCCCTGTTCTCGAGGTCACGGCGACCACCGACAACGGCATCATCATGGGCCTGCAGCACCGCGAGCTCCCCCTGCACGGGGTCCAGTTCCACCCCGAGTCGGTGCTCACCGAGGGCGGTCACCGGCTCCTGGCGAACTGGCTGGCGGTGTGCGGCGACGCCGACGCCGTCGCGCGCTCCGAGGGCCTTGCCCCCCTCGCCCCCGCCACCTGACCCTCCCGCCAGTGGAGACCGCGCTGGGGTCAGTCGTCGCTCCTGCCGCCGGGGTTGCCGGAGTTGCCGGGGTTCTCCGGCGGACCTGGGTTGTCGTTGCCGTTGCCGTTGGCGGGCTCCGTCGTCGGGTCGGTCGTCGGATCCTCCGTGGTCGGATCCTCGGTCGTCGGCTCTTCGGTGCTGGGCTCCTCGGTCGGGCCGAGCGAGAACTGCACCGTGACGCGGGTGTCGATCGCGACGAGCCCCGGACTGGGGGTCTGCGCCGCCACGGTGCCCTCGTCGTAGTCGTTGCTGTTCAGAGCCGGGCCGGTGTCGTACTGCAGGCCGAGCTCCTGCATGGTCTGCTCGAGCTGCTCCACCGTCATCGTCCGCAGGTCCGGGAGCGCGACGTTCCCTGATCCCACGATGATCGTGATCGCCGCGTCGGGTGCTGCCTCGGTCCCGGCCTCCGGATCGGTGCGGTCCGCCTCGTTGCTGGGCCTGCCGGGGATGTCCTCGGTGGAGACGCTGATGTTCGCCGCGTTGAACCCCTCGTCGACGAGCGCCTGGCGTGCCTCGTCCTGCGTCATGCCGCTGACATCCGGGATCGGCAGCGCATCCGGCCCGGCCGAGAACCACACCTGCACGGTCCTGTTCGCCTCGACGCTCACGTCCACCCGCGCACCCGACTGCGGGTCGGAGCGCAGGAAGCCGCCCTCCGCCACGGTGTCGCTGGGCTCAGGGTCCTGGATGTCGGCGACGAGCTCCGCTTCCTCGAGCGCAGCGACGACCTCGTCCTCGGTCATGCCCTGCTCGAGGGCGGGGATCTCCACCATGGTGTCGGCCGTCGTCGTCGGCGTCTCGGGTTCTTCCACACCCTGGTTCCGGGTGATGAGCAGCCAGATGATCGCGACCAGCGCGATGACGCCGATCACCGAGAGGATCCAGATCAGCGCGTTGTTGCGCTTGGGCTCCTCCTCGTCCTCGGCGAGAGCCTTGGCCTCGGCGCGGGTGGCTGGCGGTGGTGCCGCAGCGCCGAACACCTGGGTGGCAGCACCAGCACCGGCGCCGGCGAGCACGGTGGTCGCACCGACCGGGGGTGCGGAGACCACACCGTTGCCCGCGGCAGCCTCGAGGTCGGAGCGGAACTCCGCGGCGGTGCCATAGCGCTCCTCCCGGTCCTTGGCGAGGGCCTTCATGACGATCCGGTCGAGCTCCTCGGGCACGTCCGGCGCGATCGCCGAGGGAACCGAGGCCGCCTCGCTCACGTGCTGGTACGCCACGCTCACCGCGGAGTCGCCCTGGAACGGCGGCCGCCCGGTGAGCAGCTCGTACAGGAGGCAGCCGGTGGAGTACAGGTCGGAACGCGTGTCCACGACCTCGCCGCGCGCCTGTTCGGGCGACAGGTACTGCGCCGTGCCGACCACGGCCTGGGTCTGCGTCATCCCGCCCGAGGCATCCGTCATCGCTCGCGCGATGCCGAAGTCCATCACCTTGACGTCGCCGGTGGGCGTGAGCATGACGTTCGCGGGCTTGATGTCGCGGTGCACGATGCCCGCGCGGTGGCTGTACTCGAGCGCCGACAGCACGCCCGCGGTGATCTCCACGGCCTCGTCGATCGGGAGCGCCGCGCCGTCACGCACAAGGTCGCGGACCGTGTGGCCCTCGACGTACTCCATGACGATGAACGGCACGTGGGTCTCGTTGCCCTGCGCGTCGACGCCGGTGTCCTCGCCCGTGTCGTAGACCGACACGATCGCGGGGTGGTTGAGCGATGCCGCCGACTGCGCCTCGCGGCGGAACCGCGCCAGGAACGTGGGGTCGCGCGCGAGGTCGCTGCGCAGCACCTTGATCGCCACGGTGCGGCCGAGCCGGTTGTCGTGCCCGATGTGCACCTCGGCCATGCCGCCGCGCCCGATCAGCTCGCCGACCTCATAACGCCCGGCCAGCACGCGGGAGGGTCCGTCAGCCACTCGTCGGTCTCCTCTTGCGTGTTCTGCGGATCTTGGTGCGGGTCGGTCCCAGCACACAGGCGGCGCTGAGCGCCGGTGCCAGCGCTGCCGCTTGGGCCAGCGTACCCAGCCAGACGACGAGCACGATCAGCATGAGCCCCACGACCAGCACCTTCACGAGGTTCTGCCAGGTCCACACACCGGGTATCCGGTCGTGCCGCCGCTTCCGCGGCCTGGTGGGAGCGGGGGTCTCGACGGCGGTGCGTACCTGCGCCCTCAGCGGCGCCCAGTCAGGTGCGAACCCCCGATCGGGGGTCTCGACGGCGTACTCCCCCGTTGCCCGGGCGCTCACCGTGGGCGCCGGCCGCGCCGCCGGCATCGCCGGCCTGCGCACGCCGGCCGCCTTCTCCACCACGGTGCGCGCGGCACCGGCTGCTGCACCCGCGGCGCCGGGTGCGCCGGTCGAGCCACGCCCGATCTCGCCGGGGTCGGCCGCACGGGTCGGCACCGGGATCGGCTCAGCGACAGGGTCGGGGTCGGGCTGCGGCCCGGGATCGGGCATCGCCTCCTCGAACTTCAGCGCCGAGGACCCGACGATCGGCGGCACCAGGCCGGCGTGCGCGCGCCGGCCGCTCGGCGCCGGCGCACCCCCGACCGGACCACCGCCCGCAGCGACCGCCGCTGCGCTCGCGACTGTGCGACTGGCATCGTTCGGGGCCGGGCGGGCGGCCTCGCGCGCGAGCTGCGCGGAATCCCGGTCGACCGCCTCCGGCATCGCCTGGGTGGCGAGCGCCGCGACGTCCTCGCGGACCGCGAGGTGCGGCGCGAGGCGACCGCCGGTGTTCTCCGCACGCAGCACCTGGACGAGGTCGTCGAGGATCCGACCCAGCGAGGCACCGCTGCGTGGGCGCCGCTCCGGGTCCTTGTCGAGCATCGACATCACGACCTCCCGCACCCGCGGGTCGATCTTCTCCGGCATCGGCGGCACCGGCTGGTTGACGTGGGCGAACGCGATGTCCACCTGCGTGGATCCGGTGAACGGCCGTCGACCCACGAGCGCCTCGTAGGCAATGACCCCGAGCGCATAGATGTCGCCGACGCCCTGGGCGGCCTTGCCCATCGCCTGCTCCGGCGGCAGGTACTGGGCCGTGCCCATCACCATCCCCGCCGCCGTCATCGGGGCCTGGTTGGCACCGAGCGCGATGCCGAAGTCGGTGATCTTGACCGTGCCGTCGCGGGTGATGAGCAGGTTGGAGGGCTTGACGTCACGGTGGATCACGCCCGCCACGTGCGCGGCGTGCAGCCCGCGCGCGGTCTGCGCCAGGATCGGCAGCAGCTGCCCCACGGCCAGCGTGCGTTCCCGGGCCAGCAGCTCCGAGAGCGGCTCACCCTCGACCAGCTCCATGATCAGGTAGCCGGTGCCATCCTGCTCGCCGTAGTCGTACATCGCCGTCACGTTGATGTGCGAGAGCCCCGCACCGTTGCGCGCCTCGGCCCGCATCCGTTGCAGGAACGAGCTGTCGCCGGCGAACTCCGCGCGCAGCACCTTGGCCGCGACCTTGCGGTCGAGGTGCAGGTCGGCGGCCTGCCAGACCTCGCCCATGCCTCCGACGGCGATGCGCTCCATCAGCTCATAGCGCCCGCCGAGTACCAACCCCACCTCTGGTGTCATTGCCCCAGCACCGCCTCGATGACCCCCGCGGCGATCGGTGCCGCCACCTGTGCGCCGGTGGCCTCGTTCCCGAGGTCACCGCCCTCCTCCACCACGACTGCGATAGCGATCTGCGGGTCGTCGGCCGGCGCGAACGCCGTGAACCACGCGGTCGGTGCGACCCCCTCGACACCAGACTGCGCCGTTCCCGTCTTGCCGGCCACCGACACGCCGGAGACCTGCCCGGGCCAACCCGTGCCGTTCTCGACGACGTTGACCATCATCTCGGTCATCATCGACGCCGTCGACGCCGAGATCGGCCGTGCGAACACGCTCGGATCCGCCTGGTTGCTGACGTCCAGGTTCGGGCCCCGCTCGGTCTCCACCAGGTACGGGCGCATCAGCTCGCCGTCGTTCGCGATCGCCGCCGAGACCATCGCCATCTGCAGCGGGGTGACCCGCACGCTGCGCTGCCCGATCGCCGTCTGGGCGAGCGCGGGGTCATTGCTGTCGAAGTCCGACCCGAGCGTGCTGGGGGTGACCGTCATCGGGATGGTCAGGTCTTGGTCGAAACCGAACGCCTGTGCCTGGGACTGCAGGGCCTCCGCACCCTGCTGCACCGCGAGCTGCGCGAACGGGGTGTTGCACGAGACCCGCAGCGCCTCGGTCAGCGTGGCCGTGGTGCCGTTGCCGCACACCGCGCCACCCGGGTTCTTGATACCGGTGCTGGTGCCCGGCGGGGTGTACACCGTGGGCGCCGGTACCTCGCTGTCCGGCGTGAACTCGCCCGACTCCAGCAGCATCGCGGTGTCGACCAGCTTGAAAACCGATCCGGGCGCGTACAGGTCACCGGTGATCGTGCGGTTGATCAGCGGGTCCGTCTCGTCGGCCAGCAGCGCCTGCCAGGCATCGTTCACCTCGGAGGTCGAGTGCCCGGCGAGGGCGTTCGGGTCATAGCTCGGCTTGCTGACCAGCGCCAGGATCGCCCCGGTGCTCGGGTCCAGGGCCACGACCGCACCCCGCTGGTCACCCAACAGGTCCCAGGCCGCCTGCTGCGCCGCCGGGTCGATCGTCACCTCGACGCTGCCGCCCTGCTGGCTACCACCCGTGAACAGCTGCTGGATCCGCTGGAACAACAACGAGGAGTCCGTGCCGTTCAGCACGGCGTTGCTCTTGTCCTCGATCCCTGTGCTCGCGAACACCACCGAGAAATGACCCGTGACCGGCGCGTACAACGGCCCGTTCGCGTAGATCCGCTGGAACCCGAACGGATCGTTCACCGGCTCCGAGAACGCGACCTCCTCGCCCGCCACCACGATCGGGCCTCGGTCCTGCCCGTACTCGCGGTAGATCGTCCGCACGTTCCGCGGGTCGTCGTTGAGCGCGCCCGCCTGGCCGTACTGGACCCAGCTCGCGTTGCCCATGAGGAGCACGAACATGGCGAGGACGACGATGGAGAGGCGACGCAGCGGGCTGTTCATCGCTTCACCACCTCGGTCGGGTTGTCGTCGTCGCCGAATCCATCCTCGGCCGAGTCTTGTTCCGGCGCTGTCGAGGTCCCGCGCGCGGGACCAACCACTCCTTCGCTCGTCCCTCGCTCAGTCCCGCCAGGCCCATCCAGTCCCGCGCGCGGGACCTCGACATCGCCTCTGATGTCACCTGTGTCCTGGGCTCGGTCTGATTCATGCCCGACGGCGTTGGTGGGGTGCTCTTCGCGGTGGCCGATGAGCTCTGTCTGGGAGTGCGAGGTCGTGTCTGGTTCTGGGTCGTCGTTGTCCCAGCCGAAGGCGGACTGGCGGGCCGGGGGTGTGGTGGGGGTCGAGGCAGAGGGGGGTTCTGGGGCGAGGTCACCGAGGGCGATGAGGGCGGTCTCGTTGCCGACCACCGAGCCGGCGCCCGCGGGGGCGGGGCGGCGGGCGGCGTCGGAGATGCGCAGCAGGATCGCGATGATGATCCAGTTGGCGATCAAGGAGGAGCCGCCGGCAGCCATGAAGGGCATCGTCAGGCCGGTGAGCGGGATCAGTCGCGTGACACCGCCCACCACCACGAACACCTGGAAGGCGATCACGAAGGCGAACCCCGAGGCCAGCAGCTTGCCGAAGCCGTCGCGGACCCCGATCGCCGCCCGCAGCCCGCGCTGCGCCAGCACCAGGTAGAGCATGAGGATCGCCACCAGGCCGGTCAGGCCCAGCTCCTCGCCCAGGCTCGCCACGATGAAGTCCGAGTTCGCGTACGGCACCAGGTCCGGGTGGCCCAGACCCAGGCCGGTGCCCATCAGGCCGCCGGCGGCGAGCCCGAACAGGCCGCGCACCAGCTGGCCGGAGCCGCCCGGGTCGCGATTGTAGATCTCGGAGTCCAGGGCGTTCAGCCACACGTCGAAGCGGGCCGCCACGTAGTCGAACGTCGAGTACGCGAACACCACGCCGATTCCCACCAGCAGCAGCCCGATGATGATCCAGCTGACCTTCTCGGTGGCCACGTACAGCATCGCCACGAACAGGCCGAAGAACAGCAGCGAGGTGCCCAGGTCCCGCTCGAGCACCAGCACGCCCACACTCACGAGCCAGACCACCACGATCGGCGCGAGGTCAGCGAACCGGGGCAGGTTCAGCCCGAGCAGCTTGTTGCCCGCGAGCGTCAGCGCGTCGCGCCGGTTCACGAAGTAGCCCGCGAAGAAGATCGCCAGCAGGATCTTCGCCACCTCGGCCGGCTGGAACGAGAACCCGGCCACGTTGATCCACAGGCGCGCGCCGTTGATGGTCTGCCCGATGAACGGCACCATCGGCAGGCACAGCAGCAGCAGGCCGGCCACCATCGCCAGGAACGGGTACCGGCGCAGTGTGCGGTGGTCGCGCAGCAGCACCAGCACCCCGATGGCCAGCACGATGCCGAGGATCGTCCACATCAGCTGCCGCTCGGCGAACCCGGAGGTCAGGCCGCGCGCGGCCAGCGGTTGATCGATCCGGAAGATCATCGCCAGCCCAAGCCCGTTCAGGCCTGCGACCACCGGCAGCATCACCGGGTCGGCGTTCGGCGCCCGCCAGCGCATCACCAGGTGCAGCACCACGGTCAGGCCGATGAGGATGCCCACGTGACGCACGAGATCACCCGGGATCGCGCCGTCGAGATTGAGTCCCACGATCGCGTACGCCGCCACACCCACGGCGAGCGCGATCGCGAGCAGGCCCAGCTCGCTGTTGCGGCCGGCGCGGGGGCGGGTGGGGGCGACGGTGGCCATCAGCCGCTCGCCTCGGTCGTCGGTTCCGAGGACCCGTCCGACGGCGTGGGTGCGGTGGTCTCGTCGGATACGGGGGTGGTCGGCTCCTCGGTGGGGTCGGGCTCCAGCTCGCCCTCGAGATCGGCGACCGTGGCCCGCGCATCATCCAGGCTCGAGGCGGTGATGCCCGCCTCCACCCGGGACTGGACGAACGGCGGCAGGTCCGCGAGCGCGATGTCGGAGGTCTCCGCCACGCTCGAGAGCTCCAGCGGCCCGATCTGCTGCGGTACACCTCGGTAGATCGCCACCGTGCCGGCGTCGTCGGGGGCCACGTAGAACTGGGTCTGCGTCCAGCGGTAGCCGAGCGTGCCGAGGCCCGCGAGCATCAGCAGCACGACGAGGATCGCGAGCACGGTGAACAGCGGGCGACGGCGCGGCGGGGCGTCGAGGTCGAGCTCCTCCTCGTCGTCGGAGGTGTCCCGGATCATCTGCCGGGGGGAGTCCTTGCGAGCGGCGGCGGTCAGCGCTGCGGCGCGGGCGGCCGGGGAGTCACCGCCGCGGCTGGGCGCCTTGCGGTCGACCGCGGCCGCGCCCACCACCTGCGGGGTGTTCTCGGGCAGCGTGCCGGGGTCGGTCGCATCCTTCACGACGTCGGCAACGATCACCGTGATGTTGTCCTGGCCGCCGGCGCGCAGCGCGAGCTGCACGAGATCGTCGGCGCACTGACCCGGATCGGCGGCCTCGGCGAGCACGTCGGCGATCGTCTCGGCCGACACGTAGGAGGACAGGCCGTCGGAGCACAGCAGCCAGCGGTCGCCGTCGCGGAGCTCACGGACCGACTCGTCGAGCTCGACCTCGGCGCCGGAGTCGCCCAGCACCCGCAGCAGCACCGAGCGCTGCGGGTGGTTCTCCGCCTCCTCGGAGGTGAGCTGGCCGGTGTCCACGAGATGCTGCACGAACGTGTGGTCGTGGGTGACCTGGTGCATCTCGCCGTCGCGCATCAGGTAGGCGCGCGAGTCACCGATGTGCACCATCGCGGCGGTGGCCCCGGTGCGCAGCAGCGCGATCACCGTGGTGCCGAGACCCGCGTTCGCCGGTCGCTCGCGGGCGTAGTTGAGCAGGTCGCCGTGGGCGTCGGAGACGGCGCGCCGCAGCAGGTCGAGGAGCTCGTCGGAGGAGTGCTCGTCACCGTCGAGCGGCACGAGGTGCGCGACCGCGACCGAGGAGGCCACGTCGCCGGCCGCTGCGCCGCCCATCCCGTCGGCGACGACCAGCAGCTGCGGGCCCGCGTACCCGGAGTCCTGATTGTTCTCTCGCGTGAGCCCCACGTCGGAGCGGGCCGCGTAGTGGATGGAGACTGACATCGCCGGGTTACCGCCGGAGCTCGATGACGGTCTGTCCCACGCGGATCGGGGTACCGACCGGGACCGGTGTGGGGCCCTCCACCTGAGCGGTGCCCAGCCAGGTGCCGTTCGTGGAGCCGAGGTCCTCGACGTACCAGCCGCCCTCGGAGGGGAAGATCCGGGCGTGCCGCGTGGAGGAGTAGTCGTCGTCGAGCACGAGGGTCGACGACGGCGCCCGGCCCAGCAGGATCGAGTTCTCACCCAGGCGCAGGGTGGTGCCGTTCAGCGGCCCGGCGGTGACCACGAGCCGCGTGGGAGCCCCACGCTTGCCGCGAGATCCCCGACCGGGGGGAGCTCCGCCGTCGGGCGCTGCCTTGGCCTGGGCCGAGCGGCCGGTGAGGGAGCCGCGGGCGAGCACCCGGGTGCCGGAGATGTCGCGGCGGAGCACGCCGATCGCGGCGAGCACCAGCAGCCACAGCAGCACGAGGTAGCCCAACCGGATCAGCGTGACGACGAGCTCGCTCACGTGATCGCCCCAGTCACGTGTCGCTGCCTCACTCGGCCTCGTCTGTGCCGGTCCAGAACAGGATGCGGGTGCGGCCGATGGTGAGGGTGTTGCCATCCACGAGGGTGGCGGCGGGCACGCGGTGGCCCTCGACGTAGGTGCCGTTGGTCGAGCCCATGTCCGAGGCGATGACGCCGTCGGGGGTGACGCGGATCTCGAGGTGCCGGCGGGAGACGCCGGTGTCGTCGACGATGATGTCCGCCTCGCTGCCGCGGCCGATCACGGTCACGGGGCCGGTGAGGAGGTAGCGCTGGCCGTCGATGTCGAGGATCGGGTGGCGGCGGCTCGGGGCGCCGCCGGTCGCGGGGGCCACGGCGCCGCGGCGGGACGAGGAGCGCACCCGGAAGGCGCCGGTGGGCTCCTCGGTCTCGACGAAGGAGACCTCGACCGGGCCCACGAACACGTACCCCTGCTCGCGGGCGTGGTCCTCGGCGGCGGCGACCATCTCGTCGGCGAGCGCGTCCGCACCCCAGTCCTGGATCTGGTCGAACTCGGTGGCGCCGAGCTCCACGGTGAACGTGTTCGGCACGACCGTGCGGCCCCGCGACAGGGCCGCGGTGCGGTCGTCCATGTCGCGGCGGATGGCCGAGGCGATGTCGACCGGTTTCAGGTCCGGCTTGAACGCCTTGGAGAAGGTGTTGCTGAGGGCACGCTCGACCCCCTTCTCGAACCTGTCGAGAACTCCCATGCCGGCGCCCCTCCCTTCCCGTCGTGCGCGCGAACCCGTGGCACACGTGTGCACGCTCATGGTATGCGGCGGATCCAGGCCAGTCGTGTCCGGCGCGCGGGAAAGGGGTGTGGGTTGTGGAGCGAGCTGGCGTCCGAGGGGCTGAGACCGCACATCGACGGTGACAACGCACACCGCACGGTGCGAGGTCACCGTGGATGTGCGATCTCACGCAGTCGGGGGCGAGTGGGCTCGGCGGCGGCCTCAGCCGCGGGGGATGTTGCGGAGGTTCGACCTGGCCATCGACACGGCCTCGCCGGCGCCGCCGTTGAGCACGATCTTGCTGAGCGCGGTCGCGAAGCCGAACACCTGGTCGCGGGTGATCTTCGGCGGGATGGACAACGCGTTGGGGTCGGTGACGACGTCGACCAGCGACGGCCCCTGGTGCGCGAGGGCGTCGGTGAACGCGTCGTGGAGCTCGGTCGGGTCCTCCACGCGGCGCGCGTGCATCCCCATGGCGGCGGCGATCGCGGCGTAGTCGGTGCTGGGCACGTCCACGCCGAAGTCGGGCAGCTTGTCCACGAGCATCTCCAGCTTGACCATGCCGAGCGTGGAGTTGTTGAAGAGGACGACCGTGAGCGGCAGGTCGTAGGTCACCGCGGTGAGCAGATCGCCCAGCAGCATCGAGAGCCCGCCGTCGCCGCTGACCGAGATCACCTGGCGGTCCGGGAAGGCGAACTGGGCCCCGATCGCATGAGGCATCGCGTTGGCCATGCTGCCGTGCTTGAAGGACCCGATCAGCCGCCGTCGACCGTTGGGGTTGAGGTAGCGCGCGGTCCACACGTTGCTCATGCCGGTGTCGGCGGTGAAGATCGCGTCGTCGGCGGCGACCTGGTCGAGCACCGAGGCCGCGTACTCGGGGTGGATCGGTCGCAGGTGCTCGACGTCCTTGGTGTAGGCGCCGACGGCGTCGTTCATCAACCTGTCGTGCTTGTCGAGCATCTTGTCGAGGAAGCGCCTGTTCTTCTTCTCCTTGACCAACGGCAGCAGCGCGCTCAGCGTCGGCGCGATCTCGGCGTGCACGGCCACGTCCACGGTGGTGCGGCGCCCGATGACGGCGGCGTCGGAGTCGACCTGGGCGGTTCGGACGTCGGGCAGGAACTGGTCGTACGGGAAGTCGGTGCCGAGGAGGACCACGAGATCGGCGTCCTCGAGCCCGGCCGCCGCCGCGCCGTAGCCGAGCAGGCCGGTCATCCCGACGTCGTAGGGGTTGTCGTACTGGATGTGATCCTTGCCGCGCAGGCTGTGCCCGATCGGTGCCTTGATCTTCTCGGCCAGCTCGACGACGGCGTCGTGCGACCCGGCGATCCCCTCACCGACGAAGAGGGCCACCTTCTTGGCGTCGTTGATGGCGTCGGCGAGCGCTCGCAGGGAGTCCTCGTGGGGTACCAGCACACCCGAGGGGACCCGGCAGTACGGCGGGGTCTCCGCCGTCGAGCGCTCATCGGCGATGTCGCCGGGGAGCGTGACCACGGCGACGCCGCTGCGGGCGAGCGCGTGCGTGATGGCGGCGTTGACCACGCGGGGGGCCTGGTCGGTGGTGCTGACCATCTCGGAGTACACCGAGCACTCGGTGAAGAGCCGGTCGGGGTGGGTCTCCTGGAAGTAGCCCTGGCCGATCTGAACGCTGGGGATGTGGCTGGCGATGGCCAGGACGGGGGCGCCGGTGCGGTTGGCGTCGTAGAGACCGTTGATCAGGTGGAGGTTGCCGGGCCCGCAGGAGCCCGCGCACACGGCGAGCTCGCCGGTGAGCTGGGCGTCGGCGGCGGCGGCGAACGCGGCGGTCTCCTCGTGGCGGGTGTGGATCCAGTCGATGCCGCCCTTCGCGGAGCCGCCGGTGCGGCGCACGGCATCGACGATCGGGTTGAGGCTGTCCCCGACGATCCCGTAGATCCTCTTGACGCCTGCGGCCTGGAGCTGGGCGATGAGCTGTTCGGCGACCTTCATGGTTCGACGCTACGCCAGGTGGGTAGGTGTGCCCAGAGGTTCGACGACGCAGCGAGCGCCGTGCGCACACAGTCGCGGCATGAAGACATTGGTGAAGGGCATGGTGGGGGCGGCGCTGGTCGCGCTGCTCGCAGGGTGCGGCCAGGCCGGCGACGACGTGGCCATCGAGCACGTCTCCCAGTGGTCGGAGAGCAGCGCCGACTGGGTCGCCGACGTGCGGCCGGTCGCGGGCGCCGTGATCGGGTCGGAGGAGGAGCTGCAGCAATGGGTCGATGCCTACGGCTCGGGAGCAGGCGAAGGGACGTTCGACGCGCTGGAGGCAGTCGACCTGGAGGAGAGCTTCCTGGTGATCGGCGGCTACCCGCGTTGCCGGGAGGGCAGCAGGGTGGTGATCGTCGGTGACAGCGAGGTGCGGTTCGAGGTGGTGAAGGCCGATCCGGACGTCGCCTGCGTGTGGGCTCCGTACACGATCGCCGTCTGGGCCGTGCCGCTGAGCGCGACCGGTGGCGAGGTGCCAGCACTCGTGGGCTGAGGCCGGCTGGGCCGTTCTTCACGCTCGATGGCGTGACAACCGGTTGCATCGCCCCAGCGAGCACGTCGAGCGTGGACGTCGTCCCACCGGGTGCGGATGTGAGGAGGGCGGTGTCCGCGTGCTACCCTGCTACCCGCTCAACTGCGCGAGAAATCGGGCAGCGCGAGCACCACGCGCAAGTGGCGGAATAGGCAGACGCGCACGGTTCAGGTCCGTGTGCCCGAAAGGGCGTGGGGGTTCAACTCCCCCCTTGCGCACAGCACAGGATCGGCGGAATCCCCACGAGACGGAGGGATTCTGCCGGTCCTTCTTCATGTCCATGCTCTCTTCATGCGCTGACAGGGGCCCACGGGCCGCGTGGGCATCGGAAGCGTCTCTGACCACGCCCGGAATGACGTTCTAGGCGTGCCTGGTACCCGAGAGGGCCAGGGTGCCGCCGAGCCCGATCATCATCGTGCCGCCCGTGGCAGTCAGGGTCGTGACGCGTCGGGGGGAGCGGGCGAACCAGTTGCGCGCGGTGCCGGCGGCCAGAGCCCACACGCTGTCGCAGGTGAGAGCCATCACCTGGAACGTCAAGCCAAGCAGGAGGAGCTGCGCCCAGATGGGGCCAGCAGCAGATGCGACGAACTGCGGCAGGACGGCGACGAAGAACGCGATGGTCTTGGGGTTCGTCAACCCCACGATGAAGCCTTGGCTCAGCAGCGCGGCAGTAGACGAAGCCTGCGGTGTGAGCTCGTGGGTGTGGTCTCTCCGGTGACGGATGGCCTGGATGCCCAGCCAGATCAGGTAGGCGGCCCCAGCCAGCTTGATGATGGTGAAGGCGGTGACCGAGGCGGCCACGATTGCCCCCACGCCGAAGGCCACTGCGACCACGGCAGGGATCGTCCCGAGACTGTTGCCGACGACGCTCAGAACGCCCGCTCGTCGACCCAGAGCGATCGAGCGGCCGAGCACGAACAGGACACTCGGGCCGGGGATGACGATGATCACTGCGGAGGTGATCACGAACGCCAGCAGGTTGTCCACGGGCAGCATGGCGGGGATGCTACGCCGCCCACCACTCCGGGCCGTCTCGACGGTCCCGAACCGACCGTCCGTGAGAGCTGGCGATCGAGAACACGTCGCCCGTGCTCAGCGCACACGCCCCGGCGAGTAAGAGTTGAGCAGGGCGATCACCCGATCCGCGTTCTGCTCGATCGGGTCAGCGGCGTTGAGCCGTAGGTCGGGGTCTCGGACCAGGTCCCGCACGCCCTGCTCGAACGTGGCGGTGAGGTGGTTGCCTCGATCTGCAAGGTGAGTGCCCCACCGGTGGTCGCGTTCCATCAGGCGGCGCCGTTGCTCGCGGCCGTCTAGCTCCAGCATGATCACCAGTTCGGTTCGCGGGTGCGACCGCATCCCGTCGAGTACCGCGATCGGCGCCGTCGCGATCGGCAACCCGCCCGACTCCGACCGCCAGCTGAAGTCACCGAAGTCGCAGTCCGGCGTCGATCGGTGCGGACCTGTCGCCTGCAGCGCCGCGTCGAGCAGCGCCCAGTCGTAACGAAGGGGTTCAGCTAGGTAGGCCCCCAGCGTGACCGCCGGCGGCCGAGGTACGAAGAAGTAGTCGACCGGCACCCGGGCGAAAACACCCGGCTGCAGCTCCTCGAGCCGCTTCGCCAGCGTTGACTTCCCCGAGCCGGCCGGTCCCGTCACGCAGATGATCACTGCGGCGATCCTATGGCGCGCCGGCAGTGCCGCCCACTGGTTCCCTGCCGCGGTGCGGGCGCGGCGAAGCCTGGCGCATCGCTACGAACGGGGTCCCGTGTCAACGCGGGCGGTTTCGCGAGGGCCACGACGTTCCGCTTCGGATCAGGTGACGACCAGGTGCTGGCGGCCGTCGAGCCGTTCGCGGGCCATATCAAGGTGCCCGGCATGCACCGAGGTCTCCTCCAGGACGCGCAGGAGGATCTCCCAGCCGGTGCTCAACCGCGGACCGCCGAAGACCTCCGGTGGCGGCCACCACGCCGGCGGCGCATCGAGGTCCGCCTCCGCGAGCACGTGGTTTCCGCGAGCGACCGCGTCACGGTACGAGGCACGGAGCTCCGGACCCGGCACCGACGGTGCCGTCCAGCCATCGCGCACACGAGCGATTGCGTCCTCATCGGCAGCCAGCACGGCCTGGAGCCAGAAGATCTCGACGTCGTAGAGCAGGTGGCTGATCATCGAGCGCGCAGTCCAGCCGGAGGGCGCGACCACCGTGTCGAGCTCTGGTTCGTCGAGCCCCTCGATCGTCTGGAGCACGTGGTCCCGGCCGGCATCCAGCCGTTGCACCAGCAAGGTAGGGAGGCGTGGTTCCATCGAGCCCGCGCTCTCCGCGCTCACCGCAGCTCCAGGTGCTGACGGATCTCCACCCCTCCGTGGCCGGCGGACGCCTCGTGAAGCCGCGCGGCCCAGCCGGCTACCTCGTCGATGTCGCGGGCCTCGATCACGTAGTAGCCGCCGATGATCTCCGTGGACTCCGCGAAGGGGCCCGCGGTTCGGGCGGGCCGTCCCGCCGCATCTGCGCGCAAGGTCGTCGCCCGATCGGAACCTTCGAGCTCTCCGGAGGCGCGAATCCCCGCTCCCGCCGCCGCCACCAGGTCGCGGTGGCCTGCTTCGAGCTCGGCCATCTCCTCGGTGGACATGGCGTGCCACGCCTGCTCGTTGCCGTAGATCAGCACCAGGAAGGTTGTCATCTCGTCATCCTCTCGTCGGGCCCGTCGGGCCGTTTGGGTGATGACGCATCACCGGACTCGGATTCGACCGAGGGGGTACGGCCGCCACGGCCTGCTCCACGGCGAGGGTGAACCGGTAGCGGACATCGCCCCGGCGAAGGCGTTCGAGTGCCGTGTTGACCTCGGTGAGCGGGAGGACCTCGACGTCGGCGGTGATCCCGCGCTCCGCGCAGAAGTCGAGCATCTCGCGCGTTCTGGGAACCCCGCCGCTGCCCGCCGAGGCCAGGCTCTTCCGGCCGATGAGGAGGGCGAGAGGATCGAACCTCGGCTGCCCGCTCATGCCGACGACGCAGAGTGTCCCGTCGAGCCTGAGGGCGTCGAGGTACGGGTCCAGGTCGTGCTGGCCGGACGCCGTGTCCAGGATGAAGTCCTGACCACCGCGCTCGGCAGCAAGCTCGTCGGATCGTGTGCTGACCACCGCGCGCGATGCGCCGAGCCGCAGCGCCTCGCTCGCCTTGGCCGCCGCCGTCGTGAACACGGTGACCTCCGCCCCGAGCGCCGCCGCGAACTTCACCGCGAGGTGTCCCAACCCACCGAGCCCGACGACGCCGACCGCCGTGCCCGCGCCGACACCCCAGCGTCGGAGCGGCTCCCACACCGTGACGCCGGCGCACATCAGGGGCGCCACTCCGGCCGGGTCGAGACCGTCGGGCAGCGCGTAGGCGAAGCGTTCCCTGACGACGTACTCGGTGGCGTACCCACCCTGAGTGGTTGTGCGGTCGTGCCGGTCCGTGCCTCCGTAGGTGAGGGTGGGGAACTCCCGGCAGTAGTTCTCCTGGCCGGCCAGGCACATGTCGCACGCGCCGCAGCTGTCGACGATGTTTCCGACGGCGACCCGATCGCCCGGTCCGAGCTGCGAGACACTCGTACCGACCGCGGTGACGATCCCCACGAACTCGTGCCCTGGTACGAGCGGTGTCGGACCCCGGTGCCCGCGGATGGCATCGAGGTCGGAGTGGCACACCCCGCAGTGCGTGATCGTGACGGCCACATCGTCGTCGCGCAGCTCGCGACGGGTGATCGTGATCGGCTGCAGCGGTGTGTCGGATGAGAGGGCGGCGTAGGCCGTTGCCGAAGCCATCCCAAGCTCAGCCGGCCTGGACGGCGGGCCGGGCATGTGCGGTGACTCGTGGTCATGAGGTCCATTCGTCGTCGTGGGGTCGGTGTGGTTCGCATCGGGTCAGGGCGCGAAGGTGCGCTGCGCGGTTTCTCGCAGGATCGCGCGTCGCCGCTGATGCTCGGACTCGTCGTCGTCCGGCGCAGCCGCGACCAGGACGCTGGCGGGCGACCAGGTCAGGCTCAGGCCGATGGCGAGCTGATACGCCTCAGGGGGGGTGTACCGGTCCGTCACCACACCCTGCGCCTGTGCGAGCGCGATGCTCTCCAGCATCGGGCCCAGGTGGTCGTTCATCTGCTCCGAGAGCAGGCCCGCTGGCACCCGTTCGAGGCGCATCCAGGTCGCGAGCCGCACGTGCGTGGGGTCCTCGAGGTAGAAGTCGTACAGCCGCACGACGTAGTCGGGCAGGTCGAACCCGTCGAGAGGGATGAGCTGGGCGATCGCGGCCAGGTGTCGGGCGAAGACCAGCGCGAACAGGTTGTCCTTGTTGCCGAACCAGGCGTACGACTGCGCCTTGTTCACGCCTGCTGCGGCGGCGATCCGGTCGACGCGCGCCCCTGCGAGGCCGTACTGCGCAAACTCCGCTGTCGCAGCGTTCAAGAGGCGTTCTCTCGACGCGTGGCCGTCCCTGGTCGATCCGGATGCGGGCACGCGCCGAAGGTAGCAACTATCTAGTTGGTTGGCAACGATGCAACGTCGACGCGCGCCTGCGGATACCCGGTGACCGACCCGTCCGACCGTCGCCACCGTCGGCTCGAGGCGGGCTCCCGACACGGGCAAGTCAGGGTCCCGGAGATGCCCGCAGGGCAGGTGTGTCGATAGACACCTGTCACATACTGCACACTATGCACATTCGGCACATCCGACACGCCCATATCTGGGATCCACATGACATCGGGGGATGACATGACACCGCCACGACCTCGCCCTGGCCAACGCCTCTTCGCGCGTGCGGCCGCAGCCGCTTTCGTGGGGGTGCTGATCACCGCGGGCATGAGCGCGCCGTCGGATGCCACTCCGTCGGAACCTCCGACGCAGGAGCAGGTCACCGAGGAGGCCACGCCGGAGCCGTCGCCCACGCCGTCGTCCACGCCCACCACGGATCCCGCGCCCGAGCCCACCACGGAGCCCGCGCCCGAGCCCACCGAGCCCGCGGAGCAGGGCGAGGAGCCCACCGAGCCGGGCGCCGTCGTCGTCGATGAGGCCCTCCCGACGGACAGGACCGAGGTCACCACCACCCAGGTCGGGCCCCAGTCGCTCACGGTCATGGCCGCGCCTGTGCTCGCCCTGCCGCTGCCATCCGGGGTCTACCGCATGACCTCGCCGCAGGGTCCTCGGTGCGCGCCGACGATCAACGCCTCCCTGGCGCACATGGGCCAGGACATGGCCGCCCCGTTGGGCACCCCGATCTACGCCATCGCCGCCGGTGTGGTGAAGACCGCCAAGCCCAACGTGGCCGCCGGTCAGTGGATCGTCATCGAGCACGTCATCGACGGCAAGATCATCACCAGCTCCTACTCGCACTCGCGCAACGCCACCGAGTTCGTGCGTGCGGGCGACCGGGTCGTCGCCGGGCAGCGGATCGCGACGGTCGCCTCCACCGGTGTCTCCACCGGGCCGCACCTGCACCTCGAGATCTGGCAGGGCCGCTACGGCGAGGCGGCCGGCGGCAGCGTGCTCAACCCCGACACCTGGCTCGCAGCCCGCGGCATCTCCCTGCGCGACGGTGCGATCTCGGTGAGCGTGTCCAAGACACCCACCTCCTGCAGCTATTGGGCGCTGGGTACCACCGCCCTGCGCACGACCCCGTCGTCGACGGCGCAGCTCGTCACGACGGTCCGCTCCGGGACCGTGCTCACCACGCCCGGCGCCGGCGTGAAGACCAACTCGTTCATCCAGGTCACCACGCCCAGTGGTACCCAGGGCTGGGCGCCCGCCTCCCAGGTCTCGCCGCGGCCGGTGGTCGCCGCGCCGGTGCCCCGCCACGTGCTGCACCACGACTACACGGGCGACACGTTCTCCGATGTCCTGGCGGTGGACGCCACCGGTGCGCTGCGGCTGTACCAGGGCAACGGCTCGGGCGGCTGGTCCAGCTCGCGCAAGGTGGGGTCCGGGTGGAAGACGTTCCGGATCCTCGCTGCCAACGACGCCAACGGCGACGGCAGGGCGGACATCTTCGGCATCGACGCCAGCGGCCGGCTGCACCTGTACCCGGGCAGGGGCAACGGGTCGTTCGGAGCCCGGCTCTCGTTCGGCAGCGGCTGGTCCGCGATGACCCACGTGTTCTCCCCCGGCGACTTCGATGGCGACGGCCGCAGCGACCTCGTCGCCATCGACGCCGGCGGCAAGATGTGGCTGTACAAGGGCAACGGCAAGGGCGGCTTCCAGTCGGGCCGGACCCAGATCGGCCACGGGTGGGGCGTGTTCACCCAGGTCCTCGCCGGGGGCGACGTCAACCGCGACGGCCGCCCCGACATCCTCGGCGTGGACCGGTCGGGGCGGATGTTCGCCTACCTCGGCAACGGTTCCGGCCGCTTCGCCGGCGCCCGGGTGCAGGTCGGTACCGGTTGGTCCGGACTGCGCGTGTACTCGGTCGGGGGGTTCGACGCCGACAGCCTGGACGACTACCTGACGATCGCCCCCAACGGCGCGATGTTCCTCTACCGCGGGAATGCCAAGGCCTGGGTGAAGTCCCAGCAGCAGATCGGGCACGGGTGGTCGAGCATGCGGCTGGCCTGATCGGACCGCGCTACTCCAAGCGATAGCGCACGACGACGGTGCCCGCGGTCGTGGCGGTCTGCGACTCCAGCCGCAACCGCTGCGGCTCCGGCAGACCCCGGAACAACCGCTTGCCCGTGCCGAGCAGCAGCGGGTGGATGAAGAGTCGGAACTCGTCCACCAGGCCGAGCTGCATCAGCTCGTGCACGAGAACCCCGCTGCCCAGCGCCACGATGTCGCCCTCACCGGCGGCCTTGAGCGCGGTGACAGCGGTGCCGAGGTCGCCATCGAGCACGACCGCCCCGTGCCACGCCAGCTCGGTGAGCGTGCGGGTGACGACGTACTTCGGTGACTGGTTCAGCTGCCGGGCCATCGGGTTGTCGTCGCTCTGCTGCGGCCAGAAAGCCGCGAGCTTCTCGTAGGTGCGCCGGCCGAACAGGTAGGCCGCCGTGCTGTCCATCCCGTCGGCGGTCACGGCGTCGTGGACGGCCGCGGCATAGGGGGCACCCCAGCCGCCGTGAACGAAACCGCCATCGGTGTCTTCCTCGGGTGAGCCCAGGCCCTGCATGACGCCGTCGACGCTCAGGAACTCGATCACGACCAGGTTTCGCATGGACCCATGGTGGTGCCGGCGGTGGGCGCGTGGCTTGAACAAATTGGACCTTGCTGCTCTGAGACACTGCGGTGATGGAGGCTGGGCCCACGCTCGAGCTCGTGCGGCACCGGGTCGCGCCGCCGCTTGCCGGACTGGTCGCGGGCATGGTGGGCATGTCCGAGCGCAGTGTTGAGCCAGTGCACCGGCGACAACCGGCCGGCACCCTGATCCCTCTGGTGCTCGCGTTCGGAGATCCGCTGCGGATCGACACCCTCAGCGATGGCGTGGGCGCCGGGCAGACGTACGGCTCGTTCGTCGCCGGACTGTCCACCGGGGTGGCCGACACCTCGTTCGACGGCATTCAGCGCTGCGTCCAGATCTACCTCACGCCGACCGGCGTGCAGCAGCTCCTGTCGATCCCGGGCAAGGAGCTCGCGCGCAGGGTGACCGATGCCGCCGACGTCTCGGCATCCCTGGGCGACCGGCTCGCCGACCGGCTGAACGACGCCGCGGAGTGGCAGGACCGCTTCGCGCTGGTCGAGAGGCTGCTGATCTCCCGGTTGGACCACGCGAGACCGGTTCCGGACTGGGTGAGCTGGATGTCGGGCACGATCGCTCGCAGCGGTGGGAGGTCAAGGATCAGGGACCTCGTGGCTGCGACCGGTTGGAGCCATCGCCACGTATCGACGACGTTCACCCACCACATAGGGCTGAGCCCCAAGGAGCTCGCCGGCGTGGTGCGCTTCGAGCGTGCGACGGCGGAGCTGGGCCGCCGACCATTGGCCACGATCGCTGCCGAGCACGGCTACGCCGACCAGAGCCATTTCACCCGCGACGTCGCCCGGCACGCCGGCGAGACGCCCACCCAGCTGCTCGCCGCGCGCCGACCCACGCCAGCAACCGCGCTCGGTGGTGGCGCATGATGGTCGTGTGAGCGAACACGATCTCGTCCCTCTGTCCGGCGGCACCTTCCTCATGGGGTCCGAGGACTTCTATCCCGACGAGCGACCCGTGCACCAGCGTGAGGTCGGTCCGTTCGCGATCGACCGGCACCCGGTGACGAACGCGCAGTACGCCGAGTTCGTCAGCGCGACCGGGTACGTCACGGTGGCCGAGCGCGAGCTCGACCCGGCGGACTTCCCCGGGGCCGACCCCGCTGCGCTCGTCCCGGGGGCGATGGTGTTCACGCCCACCGAGGGCCCGGTCGACCTCGGCAACTGGCGCCACTGGTGGCGCTGGCAGCCGGGCGCGGCCTGGAACCGCCCGTTCGGCCCCGACTCCGACCTCGACGGGCTCCTCGACCACCCGGTGGTCCACGTCGCGTTCGAGGATGCCACCGCCTACGCGGCCTGGCGCGGGCTGCGCCTTCCCACCGAGGCCGAGCACGAGCTCGCCGCCCGCGGCGGGCACGAGGGCCGCATGTTCGCCTGGGGCGCCGACCCCTATCCCGACGGCGTCCCGCAGGCCAACACCTGGATCGGTCGCTTCCCGTACGACAACCAGGGCTACGGCGGCACCTCGCCCGTGGGCTCGTTCCCGGCCAACGACTTCGGGCTCGTCGACCTGATCGGCAACACCTGGGAGTGGACCACCGACATCTACCGCCCCGGCCACCACCCGGCGCCCAGCCTCGATCTCTCCGGCCGGCCGAGCCTGCTCAACCCGGAACCGGCCGGCGCACCCCGCCGCGTGCTCAAGGGCGGCTCGTTCCTCTGCTCGCCCGAGTACTGCCTGCGCTTCCGCCCCGCCGCCCGCTCCCCGCAGACGGAGGACACGGGGATGTCCCACGTCGGGTTCCGCTGCGCGCAGGACCGCTGAGGTTCCGACGGCGGGAACGACCCGAGGACCGCTGAGGCCGTTGCGGTGCGGATCGGACGCGTCAGGTACGTCGTACCCACATCACAACGGTCGGGAGCGTTCCGTCAGCGCGGCGTGGGTCGCTACCTCGGCTTGTCGGGGCCAGCCGATGCCTCGCCCGCCCACTCGGCCACGCACCCGACCACTGCCGGGAGCGAAACTGGCGCGACCGCCGTCGTCCATGGGGTTCGATGTGGGGGTGGCGAGCGAGAAGATCCCGGATCCATCCGGACCGATCCAGAACACCGACCCGGGAGCGGCTGCGGTCGCGACCGCCGGCGAGACGGCGGAGAAGGTCGCCGAGCACGGGACTCCACCTCCGCCTCGGCGCGCGGCGATCGTCTACAACCCGACCAAGGTCGAGCGCGAGGTGCTGGAGGCAGCCGTGGAAGCTGCGCAGGAACGCGCCGACTACGAGCCGAGCCTGTGGATCGAGACCACCGCCGAGGATCCGGGTGTCGAGATGGCGAAGCAGGCCGTCGAGGCAGGGGTGGGGGTCGTGCTCGTCGCCGGAGGCGACGGCACCGTGCGGGCGGTCGCTGAGGGGCTGCGCGGCAGCGGGGTCGCCCTCGCGCTGATCCCGAGCGGCACCGGGAACCTGCTGGCACGCAACCTGGGGCTCGTGCTCGATGACGTCGATGACGCCGTCGCCACCGCGTTCGCCGGCGAGGAGCGCAAGATCGATCTCGGGGTTGCCACCCTGCGGCGTGAGGGCATCGCGAGCAAGGAGGAGCGCGTGTTCCTCGTGCTGGGCGGGGTGGGGCTGGACGCGCAGATGCTCGTCAACACCGATTCCGAGCTGAAGAAGAAGGCCGGCTGGCTCGCCTACGTGCGGGCGATCTGGCTCTCGTTGAAGGGCGACCACCGCATCAAGGTGGCGTATCGGATCGACGGGGCCAAGCCGCGCAAGACCACCGTGCACACGGTGATGGTGGGCAACGTGGGCACGCTCACCGGCGACGTGGTGCTGCTCCCCGATGCCGAGCTCGATGACGGCGTGCTCGACCTGGTCGCCCTGCGCCCCGATGGTGCGCTGGGCTGGCTGAGCGTGCTCTTCCGGGTGCTGGTGGAGCACCCGTTCATGCGGCGCCGTCCGGACTCGACGAGCCTGCCGCTCAACAAGCGCGGCCCCAAGCAGCTGGACGCACTCCGCTACCGCCGGGGCAAGCGGTTCGAGGTGCGGCTCTCGGAGCCGGAGCCGTTCGAGCTCGACGGCGACGAGATGGGTGACGTGGTGGCGTTCACCATGACCGTGGAACCTGGCGGGCTCACCGTTCGGGTGCCGTGACCGGGGACTGACCGCTCGCCTCGACCAGCAAGGGGTCGACGGCGTCGGGGTCGGCATCGATGCCTGTCATGTCCTCGGCGAGCGCGTGCAGGGCGTGGTCGATCGCCACGGCGTACGTGACGTCGGTTCGCTGCGTGGCGCCCCACGAGGCCCAGCCCCACCGGGTCGTGTGCGCCGCGACCAGCAGACCCGCCGGCAACGACGCCGTGGCGAGCGGCGCGAAGAACGGCAGCCGCGCGACGTAGCTGCGGAACGCCTCCCAGCGCCGCTCGAGCTGCCCACGCCACGGCCCCACGACCACCATCACGCGACCGTGCTCGAGGTGGTTCGCCACCAGGTCGATCTCCCAGCCGAAGCCCTCACGGACCGAGTCGGGAGTGGCCGAGAGCACGACGACGGCGGCGCGCTGGGCGAGCTCGGTCACCTTGTCCTGCCACTCGTCGTGCCCGTAGGAGGCCCGCGCGGCGCCGATACGCGGCAGCCGCGCACCCGGTGGCGCGATGGCCACGACGGGTCCGCACCGCTGGAGCTGGACCACGATCGCCTCTTCGAAGCGCCGCCGCCGGATGACATTGAGGGTGTCCATCAGGCCGCGCCGGTGCAGCGTCGCGGGCAGGCTGAGGCGGTCCTCGTCGAAGGACCGCAGGTACAGCACGGGCGGGCGTGGGTCGGCGAGGAGCACCTCGCGCAGAGACGCTGCGCGCAGCCGCCGCCCGAGCGCGTCGATCCCGGCGACCGCAGCGAGCAGCACGACCACGCCCAGCAGCACGAGCACCATGGCGTCCCGGAGCAGCAGGCTGACCGTCACCAGGAGCAGCAGCGGGGCGGCGGATCCGGCGCCGAGGATCTCCGCGACCGTCGGGATGCGATCCGCCGGCGGCAGGATCACGCTGGCCACCGCGGCGAACGCCGTCGCGAGCACGACGCCGAGCGCGAGCGCGTAGGCGAGCACGCTCAGCGCCGTGCCCCACCAGGCCCGGGCTCCGTGCGTGGTGGGCAGCCGGCCGGCTCGCTCGACCGGGAGCGCCGCGTTCTTCCGGATCATGGCGATGCCGCCGACGCTGCCGGCGATCCCCACCAGCGCACGCGGGACGCCGTCGGCGATCTCCCCGATGATCGTGTTGAGGACGCCGAAGACGATGAGGCTGATCGAGAGACCTGCCACCCACCAGCCCGCGCGACGCCAACGCCGGCGCCGTGCGAGGCCGTGCGCGGCGGGCGTGATGTCGAGCCAGCCCGGCTCGGTGCCGGCGACGTCGTAGCGCGGACGGCGCAGCGCCACCAGGCCACGGGCGGGCAGCACCAGCAGCACCCAGATCGCCAGCGGGGCCGCGACGAGCATGCCCTGCACACCGGCGCCGTCGGCCTGTGGTGGCACAGGGTCACCGGGCAGGGACGCCGCGAGGTCCGGTGCGTGCCGGCCGCCGAGTGTGAACGCATCGGCGGCGTCGCCGTCGATCACGGCAGCAGCGAGCACCACGATCGTCGACTCCTGCACCCACACCCGCAGCGCTATCTGCTCGGGCTCCGACCAGCTCACGTGCTCGACGCCGAGGACCCGCTCGTCGGGGTGCTCGTCGGTGAGCAGCACCTGGCTCTGCGCCGCCGCCTGCGCCGCGACCTGGTTGTCGCACGGCACCAGGATGAGCCCGATCTGGTCGCTCTCGTCCGACCACGACCAGCGCCGACCCTCGGAGCAACGGGCTTCACCGTCCATCACGAACGTCGCCTCCTCGCCGAGGTCGAGCCCCGCGGGCGACCACGGCGGGTCCACGGCGTGCGCGGGAGCGACCGATGCCAGGCCCAGCAGCGCGGCCGCGCCGAGGATGCCGAGGATCCGCAGCAGTGCGAGCTGAAAGCGCATGGCCCTCCCTCCTGGTCGAGCACGATCATGGCGTGACGGGTGGGGCGTTGTCATGCTGCTCGGGCAGCGGTACCCATCGTGGCGCGCCGCGTGAGGCGGGTGGATGCGACAGGGTGGACGGTGCACGGAACGGCACGCGGGGAGTGGGAAAGCATGAGCGATGAGCGCACGAGCGTCGGGACGGTCGCGCAGTTCGAGGCCTGGTTGGCTGCCAGCGAGGAGGAGCTGCCGTTCGACCCGGCCTCGGGTGCCCGGCATCTCGCCGACCTGTTCGCCAGCGCGGAACGCGGCGGTGCTGACTTGCACGACCCGACCGGCGAGCTGATCCTCTGGTTGTCGCGCGACCTGGCGCGTGACGACGGCCCGCCTTCCGAGGAGTACACCGAACGGCTCGCCGTGCTGCCCTGGTACCTGCTGTTCCTCCGGTCCCACGAGCTCTGGCGCCGCAGCGAGCGCGCGGTGCAGGAGTGCTGGGAGGCGGTCGACATCGCTGCCCAGCGTCCGCTCGGCCTGACGACGCTCGGCTCTGTCGTCGACGGCGTTCTCGCCGACCGTCGGTCTCGGCGCCCCGCGCCGGCAGACGTGCTCGCCACCGGGATCGACCGCGCCTATGTAGCACCCCTGCGAGCGACCTTGGACGCGCTCGCCGAGCGGGGCGCGCTCGACCGCTCCGCGGCGGCCGCTCTGGCGGGCGTGGCCGAGGACACGGTCGCGCTCGAGCTGTGGCTGCGCTCGCTCGGCGAGGCAGGTCTGGCCCGGGTGGACGACGGCGGACTGCTCAGACCCCTGCAGGTGGTGACCGACGCAGGTGGGTGCCCACCGCCGTCGACAGACCTCGTGAACGCGCTCGTGCGCGGAATCATCCGCGCAGGGCTGTGGCAGATCGTCGACGCCGACGCCGCGGACGGGCTCGACAACCTACCCCGCGCAACGGCGCTGCTCATGGCGGTGATCGGGGCGACCGACGAGAGTCTCTTCCTCCCCGGCCCGGACGACGCGGACGACCCCGAGGAGGGGTCGGCCGAGCTCGTCGAGCATCTCGTCGAGCGACTGCTCAGCGGCCCGGAGGACGAGAGGCTCGCGCCCTTCACCGCCGAAGTGATCACGGTGCTGCAGGCTATGATCAGGTTCGGGGTGCTCGACGAGGTGACCCTCCCGCAGGGCTCGATCGCGTACCTGGCGCCGGAACCCTTCCGCCATGCGACGGTGCAGGCGGTCTCGGACGTGACCGGTGCTGTGGGTGCGCCCGAAGACCTGGCCCCGTGGGAGCCGGTCGAGCTGCCCTTCACGATGCGCGAGGACGCCGGGCTGGATCTCGTGGCCTCCTTCGAGCACGACCCGGGTGTGTGGCGGCGCTTCCGCATCCTCGGGAGCGGATCGCTGGCGTCGCTGCACGCCGTGCTGCAGGAGGGCTTCGGTTGGCGTGACACCCGCTCGGTGCTGTTCTGCACCGGGGACGGCACCCCCCGCGCGACCGTGCGGAGCCTGCTCCGCACCTTCATGGACCCGGAGCACGCAGCGGTCGTGGACGCCGACGCCCTGCGGATCGGCAGCATGCTGAAGGTCGCGGGCGACGAGCTCGGCTACCGGTACGGCGAGATGTCGAACCCGTGGCGCATCCGCGTGCGCCTGGAGCGTGTGATGACGGGCATCAAGGACCCTCTCACGTGGCTCGACCGCGCCGGTGACGCCCCCGCGGAGCCCACCCGGATCGGCGAGTCGCTTCAGGCACGGCTACCTGAAGGAATGACGATCCCCGCCGAGCTGGAGGCCGCCTGGGCCTTCATGGAGTCGAAGCGGTGGGCGATGGCGACCGACGACGGCACCCGGCTCGTGGCCCCCGGTCCGCCGCACGCACGCCCGGCCATCGTGTTCAGCGACGGCCTGACGCTCCTCGACCGGTACGAGGAGAGCAGCCCCGTGCTCGCCCGTACCCTCCCGATCGCGGGCACCTCGCTCGACACCCGGTTCGCGCTGTGGCTGGACGACGACGGCCTCACCAAGGTGGTCGCCTTCATGCCCGACGGCGGAGCCTCCTTGATCGGGAGCCCTCTCGACCTGCTTCGGCTGGCTGCCATCGGCTACCAGCAGATCGCGCCCGACGAGCTCGGGCAGCCGCCGCAGCACCCCGAGGCCGTGGCGGGCATGGCGGAGTTCCGCGGGTGGCTCCGCAGCCAGCTCGGCGCCGACGTCCCCGAGCTGTGGGGTCGGCTCGGTAACGACGAGGTGACTGCGTGGGTGGCTGCTCAGGGCGGTGACCGCTCGCGGTCGGACTGAGGTCGCGGCGCACTCAGCTGACGGCGCGCCACCAGTCCCGCGAGCTGTACAGCACGTCGCGGTGCCACGTGGCGATGCGGTCCAGCAGGCGTGTCCGCTGGTCGGCCGCTGAGGGGTCGTCCCAGAGGTCGTGACGCTCGTGGGGATCGGTCTCGAGGTCGAAGAGCTGACCGTCGTCGGGTGAGTCGCTGAAGCTGACGAGCTTCCAACGTCCGTCGAAGGCCATGGTCATCATCTCGGAGTCCCGCTGGATACCGTCCCGTGCCTGCTGGGCGAACACGACATCACGCCCCTGCCACTCCTCGCCCTGGAGCACGGGGCGAAGCGAGCGGGCGGCGACGCCCGGTTGCTGCTCGACGCCCGCGAGGTCCAGGATCGTGGCCCCGAGGTCGAAGTGCGAGATGAGATCGGGGACCGTGATGCCGGCGCGTACCCGCCCGGGCGCGTGCACGATCGCCGGCACGTGGACCGCCGGCTCGTACATCGTCCACTTCTGCGAGAGGCCGTGATCGCCCAGGGCGTCGCCGTGGTCGGAGGTGACCATGATGACGGTGTCCTCGAGCACGCCCCGCCGCTCCAGCGCGCTGATCAGCTCGCCGATCTGCTCGTCGATCAGGGTGATGTTCGCGTAGTAGTGGACGCGTTGGCGGCGCAGCTGCTCCGCGGTGGGGTTCTCGAGGTGGACGATCGAGTCGTGGTCGTGCTCGAGGTGCTCGCGCCGCACGGACTGCACCTGCGGCGGCATCGCGGCGAACTCGCTCTCGTGGCGGTTGACCTCGGGGATGTCCGCGTCGGCGTAGACCTCGAGCAGCCGGGCCGGGGCGTCGTAGGGCGGGTGCGGCCCGGGGAAGCCGACCTGCAGGAAGAACGGCTCGTCGCCGGGGTAGGTGTCGAGCCAGAAGGTGGCGACAGAGCCGACGAACACGTCCGCGTGCAGCCGTTCCGGCAGCGTCCATTCGAAGGCACCGAGCCGCTCGTTGTAGTCGGGCCGGTTGCGCAGCGTGCGCCGATCGGGCTTCTCGAGACCGCTGGCGTGCAACGCCTTGTCCCAGTTGTCGAGGAGATACGGCACGTTCGGGGTGCCGCGGTCTTTGTTCTCGACGACGTGACGCTCGTGGAACCCGGTGGCCTCCTCGTACGGCGAGGTGTGCATCTTCCCGACGTTGATGCAGCGGTAGCCCGATGCCGCCAGGTCCTCGACCCAGGTCCGCGGCCACGACTCGTCGTTGCGAAGCACGCCGCACCCGGAGGGGTAGAGCCCCGTGAAGAAGCTGGCTCGGCTCGGCGTGCAGGAGGGAGCGGTCACGTGGGCCTGCACGAAGGCGACGCCCTCCCGCACGAGCCGGTCGATATGGGGCGTCACCATGTGTGGGTAGCCGAGCGCCGCGATCGTGTCGTACCGCTGCTGGTCGGTCATGACCAGCACGATGTTGGGTCGGTCGCCGCCGGCGGGCTCAGTCATCAGGCTCGTCCTCGGCGGGGTCGAAGTGAAGCTGGACGCCGGCCGAGCTCAGCGCTTCGTGGACGTCCGGCGGGGGTGGTGAGTCGGTGACCAGGTGCTGCGCGGAGTCGAGCGGAGCGACGAGCGCGAACTGGTGCCGGTTGAACTTGGTGGCGTCGGTGACGACGACGACCGTGGTGGACCGACGGATCATCTGTCGCATCATCGAGGCCTCGCCGAGGTTGCTCACCGAGTAGCCCTCGGTGGTGACGCCGCCGACACCGATGATCGCGATGTCGAAGTGCACCATCCCAGGCACCTCGACATCGGGGAAGGACGTGAACCCGATCGTCACCTGCGAGCTGAAGCGGACATCGCCACCGAACACGTAGAGGTTGTTGACGGCGTGGGCGGGTATCTCGAACGGGATGCTCAGGTTGTTGGTCGCGACAGTCAGCTCGCGGTGGTCGGTCAGGTTGCGCGCGACCGCGAGGGTCGTGGTGCCGCCGTTGAACGCGACCACGGCTGCGTTCCTGATCAGCGGTGCGGCGAGCTCCCCGATCCGTGACTTCTCCTGCTCCTGCAGCATCTGACGGATCCGCAGCTCGCGGTCGGGGCTGTTGAGGAGCGAGTTCGCGACGGCGCCGCCGCGTGTTCGGGTCAGCTGACCCTCCTTGTGCAGGGCGGTGAGGTCGCGGCGCACCGTATCGGGCGAGACGTCGAAGTGCTCGGCGATCTCGTGCACGCTCGCCTGTCGGGCCGTCTCGACGAACCCGATGATGCGGTCCCGTCTGACCGCGGGCAGCTCGCCGCCGCCTGAATCCGTGGCCTCCGTGCTCACCTGGTCAGCCTCCCTTGCCCGACGTCGTGCCCCTGACATGCCGAAAGTACCGGCAATGTGCGCCGAGAACTGCCTCTCCGACGCGACTTCGCTGCCGACTCTTGCATGTTTCTGCATTTTCGTGCAAGTATCACGCACCGCTTCGGCACGATCGGGCATCACACAGCAGTGGTTGCCCTGACCTGCAGCACACTTGGAGGAGCAATGAACAGCGCTGTTCGGCACGACCGCTGGCGCAAGCAGACCCACGTCATGGTGGCGGCGCTCGGCGTCGTCGCCCTGGCCGCAGGCTGCGGCAGCGGAGGAGGCTCGGAGGAGGGCGGAGACGTCACCATCGAGTTCATGCAGTGGTGGGAGCCCGAGCTCCCAGACGGGGAGTTCGCAGCACTGATCGAGCAGTTCGAGGAGGAGAACCCCGGCATCGACGTCGAGCTGCTCTCCGGCCCGTACGCCTCGATCAAGGACCAGGTCATCGCGGGTTCCGCGTCGGGCACGATGCCCGACGTCCTCGGGCTCGACGGTGCCTGGGTGCACGACTTCGCGACCCAGGGCTCGATCGCTGACCTCTCGGCAGCGATGTCCGACGCCGGTTACGACGACTCGCAGCTGGCGGCACAGGTGCAGGTGGACGGCGCGACCCGCATGATCCCGGTCGTCAACTTCGCCTACCCGATGTTCGTCAACAACTCGTTGCTCGAGCAGGCAGGTGTCGAGGTCCCGACGACCTGGAGCGAGTTCCAGAGCGCCGCGCAGGCGGTCGTCGACTCCGGCAGCGGTGCCTCGGGCTTCGTGGCCGCGCTCGGCCTCGAGAAGCCCAACGGCATCAACATCGACATCCTCCCGTGGACCTGGGCCTCGGGCGGGACCATGCTCTCCGAGGACGGCGGCCCCGCGGTCAACAACGAGGACGTCACCGCCACGATCGAGTTCATCAAGGAGATGTGGGACGCCGGCGTGATCGCCCCCGGCGGCCTGACGATGGCCGAGCAGGACAAGGTCGAGGAGTTCACCAACGAGCGCGTGGCGATGATGGTGTCCTCGCTCGCCCACATCAACCTGATCCGGGAGAACAACCCCGAGCTGGACTTCTCGGTGGTGCCGCTGCCGGTGCAGGACGGCTACACCGGTGAGTCCGGGGTGCGCTACGCCTCCTGGGGCATCGGGATGTCGGCCAACACCGAGCACCCGGAGGAGTCCTGGAAGCTCATCGAGTTCCTCATGAGCGAGGGTGCCAACGGGCAGCTCAGCGCGCTTGCGAACGGGTTCCCGGGCAACGCCAACGTGACCCCTGACTTCACCGAGTCCGACCCGCTGTTCGAGGACGCCTTCAACATCTGGCAGGCCGGCTACCCCGTCAGTGAGTTCACGGGCCTGCCGCTCGCCGACGAGCTGATGCGGGTCTTCGACGAGGAGCTGCAGCAGGTGCTCGCCGAGGACAAGCCGATCGACGAGGCGCTGGGGAACATCCAGACGGAGTGGGAAGGCTCCTTCTAGATGACACGGCGGCGCGGGGCCTTCCCCGGGTGCTCCGCGCCGCCTCCTCGGTCCTCCACCGTGAGAAAGGGCTCACCGTGAGTAGTAGCAGAGCGCGCAGGTCGACAGCGTCGGCCCTCGCCTACCTGTCGCCGACGCTCGTGCTGATGGCGGTCCTGATGGCCCTGCCGATCGGCATGGTCGTCTGGTTCTCGCTGCAGAACAACGTCATCACCAACGCGAGCCCGCAGTTCGTGGGGCTCGAGCACTACCTCGAGATCTTCGCGGACGCCCAGTTCCACGCAGCGCTCAAGAACACCGCGGTATTCGTGCTCGCCTCGGTCGCCGCGCACCTGGTCATCGGTCTGGCGTTCGCGATGCTGCTGAACACCCGGCTGCTGCCGCACTGGGTCAAGACGATCTTCCGCACGATCTTCGTGCTGCCGTGGCTGCTGACCGTCGCCATCGTGGCGGTGCTGTGGCGGCTGATCCTCAACCCCAACGGCGTCTTCAACTACCTGCTGGTCTCCACCGGCCTGATCGATGCACCGCGCGAGTGGCTGGCCGATCCGAACCTGGCGCTGTTCGCCGTCGTGCTGATCAACATCTGGTGCGGGTACCCGTTCTTCATGATCAGCCTGCTGGCGGGGCTGCAGGGAATCTCGGCGGATCTCTACGAGGCGGCTTCGGTCGATGGCGCCGGACCGATCCGCGCCTTCTTCTCGATCACCATCCCGCAGCTGCGGCCGATCATCATCTCGATGACGTTGCTCGACCTCATCTGGACGTCGCACCAGTTCACCCTGATCTGGATGACCACCGGCGGCGGTCCGCTCGACCGGACCGAGCTGCTGTCCACCTACACCTACAAGCTGGCGTTCTCGCAGTACATGTTCTCGGCCGCCTCGGCCAGTGCTGTCGTCGTGCTTGTGATCTCCGCGGTGCTGGCGTTCGCCTACGTCCGCCACCAGCGAGCGAGGGACTGATCATGACCACGACCACCGTGACCCGCACATCGGCCGCTGTCGAGCAGAGCCGCCCCCGCAGACAGCTGAGCACGGCGGGGCGGCGCCGCATCGCCGTCGCGCTGACACTCGCCGGGCTGATCGTGGGAGCCCTGTTCGCCGGTGCGCCGGTGCTGTGGATGGTCTTCTCCTCGCTCAAGGCGAACCCGGAGATCTTCGCCTACCCACCGCAGCTCATCACCGAGAACTCCTCGCTCGCGCCGTACCTGGCGATCCTCAACGACTCACGCCAGCTGAGGTTCTTCCTCAACTCGTACGTGGTGTCGCTGGCGGTGGCCGGGCTGACGCTGCTGGTGGCCGTGCACGCGGCCTACGCCTTCAGCCGGTACGACTTCCCGGGCAAGAGCATCATCAACATCGCGGTGATCTCGGTGCAGGCCGTACCGCCGATCACGCTGCTGATCCCCTACTTCGGGCTGGTCGTGGCGCTCGGGCTGTACAACACCTACCCCGGCCTGATCCTCACCTACATGGTGTTCACGCTCCCGTACGCGATCATCATGATGACCGGGTACTTCAACACCTTGCCCCGCGAGCTCGACGAGGCCGCACGCGTCGACGGCACCTCCTCGTTCGGGGCGCTCTGGCGGATCCTGATCCCGATCGCGATCCCGGGCATGGTCTCCGTGGGCATGTACACGTTCATGATCGCGTGGAACGAGTACCTGTTCGCGCTCACCCTGACCCGCACCGACGACATGCGCACGGTCCCGATCGGCATCCAGCTGCTGATGGGCCAGCACTCCTACGACTGGAACCAGATGATGGCGATGAGCGTGCTGGGGTCGCTGCCGGTGATCCTGCTCTTCATCTTCTTCCAGCGCTACTTCATCGGCGGCATGACATCGGGCTCCGTCAAGAACTGAAGAACGACCCCTTCACCCACACGAGAGGCAGCACGACCTTCATGGCACTCATCACGGGGACCGAGATCCTTGCGCCCGCCAACGAGCACGGTTTCGCGGTTCCGGCGCTCAACCTGTCCGACTACGGCATGCTCATGGCCGCCTTCGAGGTGTGCGAGGAGCTGAAGTCGCCGCTCATCGTCGCGCTCGGGCCGAAGGAGGGCAACTGGATCGGCCAGGACTACATCCCGGCAGTGCTGTCACGGGCGGCGCGCAGCAGCGTGCCCACGGTGCTGCACTGGGACCACGGCAACGACCTGTCCGAGGTCGTCCGAGCCATCCGGCTCGGCTACACGTCGGTGATGATCGACGCCTCGCTGCAGCCGTTCGAGAAGAACATCGAGATCACATCGCGGGTCGTCGAGATCGCGCACGCGGCCGGGGTCTCGGTCGAGGGCGAGCTCGGCACGATCGGCAAGACCGAGGGCGCCGACGAGGGCGGCACCGACGACATCCTCTACACGGAGCCGGAGGAGGCAAGGGAGTTCGCCGAGCGCACGGGGATCGACTCGCTCGCCATCGCGATCGGCACCCGGCACGGGATCTACCCGAAGAGCCTGGTCCCCGAGATCAAGCTCGACCTGCTCGACGCCATCGACATCGAGGTGGACATCCCGCTGGTGCTGCACGGTGGCTCCGACAACCCCGACGCGGAGATCCGCGATGCTTGCACCCGCGGCATCAACAAGGTGAACATCTCCTCCGACGTCAAGCGTGCCTTCTACCTCGGCATGCGCGAGGTGCTGACCAACACCTCGCTGCTCGACCCACGTCTCATCGTCCCCACGGCGATGGATGCGGCCAAGGACCTGGTGCGTCACAAGATCGATCTCTTCGGGTCGGCCGGCACCACGCATCACTACAGCTGACAACCCGCAGGCTCGACGAAGGAGAAGACCACATGCTGCTGTCCGGAGACCAGGTGCTGAAGGTTGCCGCCGAGGCGAACTTCGCCGTCCCCGCCTTCAACATCAGTGACTACTCGATGATGAACGCCGTCTTCGAGATCTGCGAGGAGAAGGAGTCGCCGCACATCATCGCGATCCACCCGGACGAGGTGTCGCACATCGGCAGGTACCTGCTGCCGGCGATCATCGACCGGGCTCGGGTCTCGTCTGTGCCCACGGCGATCCACTGGGATCACGGAGCCACGTTCGAGCAAGCGCTGACGGCGATCCAGTACGGCTTCACCTCGGTGATGATCGACGCCTCGATGCTGCCGTTCGACGAGAACGTCGCGCTCTCGCGGCGCGTGGCGGAGGTCGCGCACGCCGTCGGTGTCTCGGTCGAGGCGGAGCTCGGCACGATCGGCAAGACGGACGGCTACGCCGAGGCCGGCACCGACGACATCATCTACACGGTCCCCGACGACGCGGTGCGCTTCGTGGCGGAGACCGGCGTCGACTCGCTCGCGGTGGCGATCGGGACCCGGCACGGCCTCTACCCCGCCAGCCTCAAGCCCGAGCTCAAGCTCGACCTTCTCGACGAGATCGACGCCGCGGTCGCGGCTCCGCTCGTGCTGCACGGCGGTTCGAACAACCCGGATGACGAGATCGGTCAGGCCTGCCGGCGCGGCATCAACAAGGTCAACATCTCCTCCGACATCAAGGTCGCGTACTTCCAGAAGATGCGCGAGGTGCTCACCGACACCGGACATCGCGAGCCCAACGTCATCCAGCCGCCCTGCCAGGCGGCGCTGAAGGTCGTCGCCGCGCAGAAGATCGACCTGTTCGGCGCAGCGGGGAAGGCTTCGCTGTACCGATGAGCTCGGCGAGCGCCGACATCGTGCTCGGCATGGGTGGATGCGTGGACTACGAGATCTCGTGGGACGCGGAGGTGATCGAGGGACTGGTCCAGTCGTACGGGATCAGCATCGACGACCTCGTCATGCCAGGTGCTGTGGTCGGCGAGCGCGACATCCTGCTCACGCTGCTCTCGCAGATGCGCGCAGGGAATGGAGGGGAGCGCTTCGCCGCGGACCCGACGGCGCTGCTCGCCTTCTCGCAGCGTTTCGACACCGTGGTGACGCTGGGCGGGTCGAGCGTGCGTGCAGCGGTGGCGCTCGACCGGCTCGGCCTCCCCTCGCTGCTGCACCTGGTCTCGATCGACGACGACGTGCGCAGGCTGCTGCCGGACTCGGTCGACTTCATCTGCAGCGCGGAGGCGGACTCGACCGACCCGCACGTGATCGTGCAGTACGCCGAGGGTGCGCGGATCCGGCTGACCGACGGCTCGGAGGTGGTGGCCCCGCGCCCGAACCGGCTCATTCTCGTGAACGACCCACCGAACGCCGAGCTCCGGCTGCACCCGGACTTCGGGGCCGCCGTGTCACGGGCGGAGGTGATCGTGGTCTCGGGCTTCAACTCGATGCCGGACCTGGAGGTGATCCAGGCGCGGACCGGCCAGGTGCGCGATGCGCTGGCGGGTCGGCGGCAGGGCGCGCTGGTGGTCTACGAGGATGCCGGCTTCCACCACGACGAGCAGCGGCAGGTCGTGCTTGCCACCCTCGCCGGGTCGATCGACGTGTGGTCGATGAACGAGGACGAGGCGCAGCTCTACCTCGGCCACGACCTCGACCTGCTCGACGCCCGCGCGGTCGCGGAGGCCGTGCTCACGCTGCACGGGCTGATCGGTACCCCCACCCTCGTCATGCACACGCGCGACTGGGCGCTCGCCTACGGCGGTGGCTCCGACCTCCGGCACGCGCTCCGCTCCGGGGTGCTGACCGCCACTGCACGCTTCGCCCACGGTGACGACTGGCGGGAGCCCGACAGGGACGCCGTCGGTGAGCTGGAGATCGAGCCCGCGGTCAGCGAGGTCACGCGCCGCATCGAGGAGCTGGTGGGCGACATGATCGCCGTCGTGCCGATCCCGCGGCCTGCCACCGCTGCGCCGACCACGATCGGGCTCGGCGACACCTTCCTCGGCGGCCTGGTCGCCGGCTTGGTGGCGACATGACCGACGCGCGGGAGCGGTACGAACGGCTCGTCGAGCAACGGGCGGCGCTCGTGGAGGGATGCGGACCGGTCGTGGCTGGGTTCAGCGCGACCACCGATGCCCTGCACCGGGTGACCGACAGTGCGCTCGAGCGTCTGCTGACCGGCGACCACGCCGGGTCCGAGGCGTTCGACGCCGGGATGGCCACGCTGCGGTCGTGGTTGCTGGAGGGCCGTGACGGCGAGCTGTTCATCGACGACGAGGCGGCCGAGCCGCTGCTGGAGCAGCTGGTCGGGCCCCCGGAGCGGGTGCAGTGCGGTGGTACCTCGATCCAGGCGTGCTGGAGCTGGTCGGCGCTCGGGCTGGCGCCCCTGCTGGCGCTGACGAACCGCAGCGAGCGGCAGCTGCGTGCGACCGCCGACAACGTGCATGTGATCGACGACGGTGCGCCGGCACCCGTGAGGCAGCTCGCACCGGTGCCGGGCCCGGTGGTGCCTTCCAACCACGTGCTGGAGCTGACTCGCGGTACCTCCGGCGGCGGTGTCACCGTGACGCGATCGAGCCGGATCACCGTGGTGCTGGTCCGTAAGCGCCTGCAGCTCGACGAGGGCTTCCTGGCGGTGTCGCCCTCGCTGGTGACCGGCGGCGTGGGCCTGGTGTCCGGCCTCAACGGCATCGGACGAGCACGCGAGGAAGCGCTCCCGCGAGTGGCCGAGGCCGCGGCAGGCTGGCGGGCCGGCGGCGCCCGGCTCGTGCACCTGGAGCTCGCCGAGTACGCGACCGCCGGTGAGCTCGATCGCGTGATGGCACTCGTGGGCGGCCACGTCGACTCGGTGGGGATGAACGCGAGCGAGCTCGGCCGGCTGGTGGGTGCCGGTGACCCGTCACACGCCGCGGCCGTGTTCGCTGCTGCGCACGGACTGCAGCGGGTGGTCGTGCACGCCGACGAGTGGGCGATGAGCGTGCATCGGCGCGACCCTGCGCGTGAGGAGCGTGCGCTCGCGGCCGGCAGCCTCGCGGCCGCGAACCGCGCCGCGCACGGTGAGCCCCAGGGGACCTGGAGGATCCCTCGCGAGGCGAGCTTCGCCGTCGAGATCCCGCCTTCTGGGCCGGTGACCGAGGGGTACCGCGCGAGCGTCGTGGCGACCCCCTATCTGACCACGCCGTTCTCGACCATCGGGCTTGGCGATACGTTCGTGAGCGGTGACCTGCTCGTGCAGGCCAGCTCAGCAGACCTCGACTGAAGGAGACACCATGGAGAAGCCGCAGACCCTCGCCGGACGCCGCGCGATCGTGACGGGCGGTGGTATCGGCATCGGCCTCGGGGTGGTCAAGCACCTCGCCGCCGCGGGTGCGCAGGTGGCGCTCACCACGCACAGCCGGTCGGCCGACGAGGCGGTGGCTGCGCTCGCGGGCGAGGGCATCGAGGTGATCGGTGCGAACCTGGACGCGACGGACTCGGCCGCGGTGACCGCCGTCGTCGATGACTTCGCCTCCCGCCTGGGCGGGCTCGACATCGTGGTGAACAACGCGGGTGGGCTCATCGCCCGGCACCCGCTGGCCGAGATGAGCGACGAGCACTGGGACCTCGTGCTCAAGGTCAACCTGTCCTCCGCCTTCTACGTGAGCCGGGCGGCGCTGCGGCACCTGGGCGAGGGCGGCCGGGTCGTCAACATCTCCTCGCTCGCGGGCGAGAACGGCGGCGGTGCGGGTGCCGGCGCATATGCCACCTCGAAGGCCGCGCTCGACGGCTTCACCCGCGCCCTCGCCAAGGAGGTCGCCGGGCGAGGCATCACCGTCAACTCGATCGCGCCGGGGCTGATCCTCGACACCCCGTTCCACGAGACCTTCACCCCCAAGGCCGATCAGGAGAAGACGATCGCCAGCATCCCGGTCACGCGGCCGGGCTACCCCGCCGACGTCGCCGCCGCGGTCGAGTACTTCGCTCGCCTCGACTCCGGGTTCACCACCGGCACCGTGCTCGACCTCAATGGCGGGGTGCACTTCTCGTAGGCGGGCGCTCCGCGCTCAGATCTGCTTCGGCAACGTCTCGATGAAGCCGGTGACGGCGGGCGGCACGCCCACGTACTTCGCCTGATGGTCCACGTCGATGCGATGCAGCACGCCGGCGCGCCACCAGAACACATCGGGTGTGCAGGGGTCCGCCGCATCGCGGAACACCTTCGCGGCGAGGGTGGCCAGGGTGGCGCACGGCTCGGGGAAGCTGCGTTCCATCGGACGGCAGATCGTGAGCGAGCGCCGCGGCGCAGCGACCAGCAGGTCCTGCACGCCCTCGAGCCCGAAGTGCACACCGGGCGAGATCAGCATGGAGGACACGTACGGCGAGCCGTCGAGCACCGCGCCCAGGAACCGGTGCTCCCCCACGTTGTGCGGACGCACCGCGATTCCGTCGAGCTCCGCCCTGACCGTGCTGCCCACCCCGATCGTCAGCAGGCGCTCCGCCGGGAGGTCGACGGCGGAGCGCACCAGCGCCTGCGGACCTGCCTCCGTGGCGCTCACCAGCCGCACGACCATGCCGCCCCCGAGATCGCTGGTGAGCTCCGTGCTCGGGTCGGTCTCCTCGGTGCGCAGGACCTCCACGCGAAGGCTGTCGAGATCGATCGGCATCCCACCAGGCTATGCCGCGGGAGGGCGCGCATTTGGCAGCCAAGTCCGCCGCGCTCTGGTGAGATCGGCACATGAGCAACGACGTGCAGGGCATGGCCGAGCGGGCGAGTCGCAGCCGGTCCTTCGAATGGGTCGCGCGGGTCGGGTACGTGGGGAGCGGGGTCGTGCACCTGCTGATCGCCTGGATCGCGGGCCGGGTGGCGCTCGGGTCCTCCGGCGAGGCCGACCAGACCGGTGCTCTCGAGCAGCTCGGTTCCACGGGTGGCGGCAACATCCTGCTGTGGGTGTGCGCGGCCGGGTTTGCGGCGCTGGCCCTGTGGCAGCTGGTGGAGGCTGTCGTCCCGCACCGTGGTTCCAAGCGCGAGCAGCTCGGCGATCGGGTGAAGGCGGTCGGCAAGGCGCTCGTGTACGGCGGGCTCGCGGTCACGGCGTTCCGGGTCGTCACGGGTTCGGGATCCGGCGGCGAGGCGAGCTCGGAGGCCACCAGCAGCCTGATGGCCGCGCCGGCGGGGCGGATCCTGGTGGGCGTCGTGGGGCTGGTGGTGCTGGGCGTGGGTGCCTACCACGTGTACAAGGGCGCGAAGCGGAAGTTCCGCGAGGACCTGAGCGGCACCGGCAACCGCGAGATCAGCCGCGCGGTGACTGTGCTCGGGGTGGTCGGCTACGTGGCCAAGGGCGTCGCGCTCGCCGTCATGGGCGGGTTGTTCCTCACCGCCGCGGTGCAGGCCGACCCGAACCAGCCCACCGGGCTCGACGCGGCCCTCAAGGCGCTACGCGACCAGCCGCTCGGTGTGGTGCTGCTGCTGGTCGTGGCTGCCGGGCTGGCCGCGTACGGGCTGTACTCGTTCGCGCGGGCGCGCTACTCGAGGATGTGAGCCTCAGGCCGGCTGCAGCGCCTTGATGATCGTGACGTGTCGCGTGAGCTGCTCGGCCAGGTCAGCACCGCCCCGCTGCACCTGCTCGACGGCGTTGCTCAGGACCCGCAGCTCGCTCACCACGCGGGCTCGGTCGGTATCGATCCCGGCGGCGTCGCTGACCAGGTCGAGGCGGAAGTTGAGGTGGGCGCGGACGTCGTAGGCGCTGACGACGGCGTCCCAGCGGTGCCACAGCACCGGCGCGACCACCCACGCCGGCTCGGCCGCGACCGGGTGGGGTGAGATCGCCACCCACTCGCCCGGGTCGGGGCGCCAGAGCACGTTGCGCTGGTGGAGCTGGGCATGGACGAGCCGCGCATCGACGTCGGGCTCACCGGCCAGGTCGAGCGCCAGCGATCGGCCGCGTTCCAGCAGGCGGCGGGGCAGGGCGTGCGTGGTCGTGCGGATGGCGTCGATCGTGTCCGCCAGCGCGCGCAGGCGGTCGCTCGCACGATCCTTGAGCCAGCTCGGTGCCGGGCGGTCGAGGGTCCGCGCGAGGCGGCCGATCTCCTCGCAGGCATCGATCATGCCGACCGGCGGGCCCAGGTCACGCGGCTCCAGCCGCTCCAGCAGCAGCGCCGATCTCGAGGGGTCCGCGGCGAGCAGCCGGACCGCGCCCTCGCCACCCCACGCCGTCAGAGCACGGAGCTCGTCACGGATCGGCGAGCCCGGCGGCTCGATCTTCAGCACGGCCTCCCCGTGAGCTCCCGCCACCGGGACCAGCGTGGAGCACGGGCCCTGCACGCTCGGGCCCGTGATGGTCAGGCCCCACGCGGCGGTGAGCGCACCGATCAGCCGCGCATCCACCATGTGCGCCAGTCTCTCAGCCGCCCTGTCCGGCCCGGTCACCGCGGGGAGTGGCGAAGCTGCACGTGGTGCCCGACCCCTGCCCCGCCCCGTGACTCGATTGCCATGTCGGCACCCGGATCACGCGACAGCGCGGGTCGGCGGGACTGGATCGCCTAGTTGGCGATCGAGTCACGGCGCGAGCCTGACGATCGTCGCCTCGACCCGCGGCACGCCCTCACGGGCGCCTACCGCTCACGCTGCCCCGTGCGGGATCTCGTCCAGGTGGTTGGCTTCGAGGGTTGCGTTCATGGCTTCGGCGACGGCGCTCGCCTCCCAGTCGTCCGGAGCCGACAGCAGGGTCCCGCCTTCGAGCGGCCGGGCCGTGACGCCGTCGGCTGTGGTGGAGATGCCCCCCACCTCGGGGCCGATCCAGACGCGGTAGCCGGCGGGCACCTGCCAGCCGGTTCGCCCCGACTCCTTGTTCACCGCGGTGGTCGTGAACGTGACCACCGCCGGCTGGCAGGCACGCACAGCGAGCGCGATCAGGTCGTCAACGACCTCGCGCCGCGATAGGGGCGTGGACTGTGGGTGGAAGCCGAGGCCCGCGTAGTGCAGTGGGATCCGGTTGCCGGGAGTGATCGCACCGGCGTGAATGGTCAGCTGCGGACTCGGAGGCGTGGCCCCGTACAGCGAGATGTCGCAACCACTCCCGACGGCGACGCGCCCTTCGTAGGCGACGAGATTCTCGCGCACGTGCTGCTGCTGGGCGTCAACCTCGCCCGGCCACGGACTGGACGTGACGTCGATCCACTCGGGCACGTCGAGGAGGTCCCGGAGCCCTTTGACGAAGGTGTCGGTCGCAGCGGCGATCCACTCGACCGACTCATTGGCGCGCACCCAGATCGCACGCACGGCGACGCGGTCGCGATCCCACGCGACTGCGGAGGTGGAGAGCTCAGCCATCACAGTCCCGGAGTGTAGAGAACGACGACATCGGCGAGTCCGTGCCTGGGGTCCGCAAAGGCTGCTTCGACGGCGGCGGCCGTGTGGGGGTTGGAGCAGTGCCACTCGAGGACGCCGTCAGGCGGGAGCGCGTCGAGCTGGTCCCGCGCCTGCGCGATCCACTTCGCGAGCGTGGTTCTCGACCTGGCGGAATCAGGACGGAACGCCAAGTCGTCCCACCCGTTCTTCATCTCCTGATGGACGGGGATGTCGTCGCGCATGACCATGCCGTCATAGCTGATCTCCCGCCCGTCGGGAGTGGTGCGGTAGTACTCGGGCAGCATCCCGTTGGCGTCGGGGAGGATCCCGGAGACCTGGATCTGGTACTGGAACGCCGGCTTCTCCACCCGCCGGGCCTCGGCGTACCAACCCTCGCCGCCCGAGCCCGGGGTGAAGGTGTTCTCAGGCGACCACGGCGTCTCCCAGCCCGGCAGTCGGACATCGCCCGAGGCATAGGTCTGCGCCCGGGCGAGGTCGGGCTGCAGCGGCTCGACCGTCGACACCAGCCCGGGGTGCCAGGGCGAGAGGAGCTCAGGGCGCACCCCCCTCGTCGCCACGAGTCGATCGAGGGCCGGCGGGTGGCGGATGGTGTCGGCGGCGCCGTCGATCAGGGCGCTGAGGTTCACCGGGGCGACGCCGACACGTAGGTGACTGGTGATGCCGGCGGCATCGCCGAGACTGCCCGCGAAGCGGCTGGTCCCCGCGACGAGGAACGATCCGCCGGGGACGGCGACGTCAGCCGCCAGCGCGGTCCACCGTGTCGCCCGGGCAGCGCGCGCCGACAGGGCAGCGAACCGAGAGATGCCCGCGCTCGGCACGAAGATGGACGCCACGTTGAAGCCGGCTTCGATGCCGGTAGCGATCGCGTCGTCGTCCCAGGCGTGCCAGGGCGAGGCGCCGTGGTCGGCCGCGGCGGCGTCGTAGCCAACCGCCAGGCCGAGCGTCTCCGCGGTTCGGTACCGATCGTGCATCCACGGGACCCGGTCGAGCCCGTAGCGCGCCCACCTCGACTCGGGGTAGGCGGCGGCCACCACCACCGACACGGCCAGGTCCGCCATGGCCCCCCACGCCTGCGACGCCGTCTTCGGATCAGCGCTCAGCAGCGGGAGGAGGTCGAGGAGGGTCTGCCCGATCCGACCGCCACCGTCGGCGAGCGACTCCAGCACGTTCCTGTCCTCCTCGACCGGCCACCCCCACGGCATCTCGATGTAGGAGGCGTCGAACACCGCCGCGGGGATCGGGGTGGTGTCCTCCACGAGCGCGGTCTCGGTGAGTAGGCCGCGGATGCCGTTCTCGACGTCGTCAGCAGCCGTGCTCAGCCGCTCGATGACCTGCCAGTACTCGGCCAGCAGTGCCGCGTTCTCCGCACACGTCTTCGTGTCCTGGAACCAGGGCACCAGGACCTCCGGCTCGTACCCCTGCAGGAGCCCGACGGCGGACTGCAGCACCGTAGGGCGCCGCGCTTCCGAGGCGGGAACCATGACGCCGTCACGTACGCGCGCCCGGAACGCCTCCGCTCGCCACTCCAGCTCGGCGAGGGTGTGCCGGATGTCCTGCAGCTCGCTCGCGTAGGCCTCGAGGATCCGCCTCGCGTTGCCGAGGCTCTCCTCCATCTCGCGGGCATCGGTGGCGGGCGCGTCCATCAGACCGAGCAGCGCCTCCTGCTCGGGCGCCACGTACCAGGGGCGCATCGAGTGCCAGTCGGCGGCGATGCCGGTCACCTGCCAGCGCACCGCCTGACCGAGCTTGCTCAGGTCGGCGGCCGCGATCTCGATCCGCGAAGGCTGCAGGGCCGACGCGCGGCAGGCGAACCCTGCCGGGTCGATCAGGCCGTCGCTGTCCTCGCACTCCAGCCGCCGGTCGGTGCCGGCGGTCTCGAGGACCGGAGCGAGCCCCACGTCAGGGCTCGAGGTACGGCTGGAACGCGGTCAGGTCACCGGACTGCGCGGCCGCCACGGCGGCGGCTTGCAGCGACGACGCCATCTCCTCGTGGCCGACCTCGTACGCCGCGACGGCGAGCCCGGTCCTGATGATGCCGGCGTCGATGTGCTGCCGGATCCGGGTCAGCCGCTCGACCTGGTCGGCGAGCAGCCCGTCGATCGCCCTCGGCACGGCCGCCACCGGCCAGCCGCCTCCCGAGACGTCGAGCACCAGTGCCGACGCCCGGGTCTCCGCCAGCGCGTCCTCCAGCTCCGCTCGCTTGTCCTCGACCTGGTGCAGTGCCCCTCGCACACGCTCGGGATCGAGCTCCCACCGCGTCATCGTGTCCCCCTTCGTCCGGTGCTGTCAGGACGCTAATGACGATGGCTCCCCGCCCGCTCGGCCCATCCACAGACCTGTGGAAAACACGCGCACTGCCCACGGGTCGGGGTGGCGTCGAGCGCGATCGGCGAAACTCGGTCGGGGCCTCGACGAGTTCGTGCGGAACAGAGCCGGCCGACTGGACTGATCACCCAGGTGGGCTGAGCGCCTCAGTCCCCCAGCAGGACGATGCGGTTCCCGTCCGAGTCCGCGAGCTGAACGATCCGCCCGGAACCGCCGGGCTGAGGGCCGTCGTTGCCGATGCCGACGGCTGTGAGCTGCGCTGCCGTCGCGTCGAGATCCGTGTCGTCGAGCACGGCGCAGGAGTCACCCGCGCGCTCGGGCTCGGACCACACCTGGAGGCCGAAGCCCTCACCGAGGTGCCACTCGAGCAGCCCAGTCATGGGGCGTGCGTCGGGCCCGCGGCCGAGGAGGCGGGTGTACCAGTCCTCGGCTCGGGATAGGTCGGTCACGGTGCAGTGGGCGAGCACACCTCGGATCATCCAGACCACCCCTCGACTAGTTGCACTCCACAAGTGGTCACCACCGTACGCCTCACTGATTGTGAAGCGCAACCAGCGATCCGCACGCGACTGCTCGCGATGGTGCTGATATCGTCGAGTAACGAGTGATATCAGGAGGCGGCCATGCCGGCGATCGTCGTGAGGAACCTGTCCGAGGAGACGCACCGCGCCTTGAAGGTGCGCGCGGCGTCAAACGCTCGCAGCACCGAGGCCGAGGTCCGAGCGATCCTGGAGCTCGCCGTGGTGCCTCCGGGGAGGGTGCGGCTGGGCTCGGTGCTGGCCGGACTGGCACCGAATGAGCACGGAGTCGATCTCGACATCCAGCGCTCGGGCACAGCCGCCGAGCCCATCGATCTCGGATGATCGTCCTCGACACCAATGTCGTGTCCGAGCCGTTGCGAGCGACGCCGGATCCACGTGTGATCGCCTGGTTGGACGCCCAAGCCGTGGAGACGCTGTACCTCACGACGATCCTCCTCGCCGAGATCCGGTTCGGGATCGGGGCGTTGCCGGAAGGCAAGCGGCGCGAGACTCTCCACGAGCGGTTCGAGGACGAGGTCGTCCCGTTGTTCGCGCGCCGCATCCTGAGCTTTGATGACCGCGCCAGCGCGTCCTACGCCGGGATGCGGGCCAACGCGCGCCGCCGGGGCGAGACGCTTCCGGAGATGGACGCCATGGTCGCCGCGATCGCGAGGTCGAACGACCTCACGGTCGCGACGCGCGACACCGCGCATTTCATCGCCGCGGGCGTGCCGGTGCTCGATCCGTTCGCAGGCTGAGCCTCAGTCCAGCGGGTCGATGCCGAGGACGAGCTCGCGGCCCTGCCGGAACGGCTCCACCAGCTCGATGTTCTCGTACGCCGCACCGCCGGGGATGGGCGACTCGCTCGCCCAGTACGAGGCCCGCGCGTTGACGAGGCACTCGATCGCTGGGTCCGGATCGGCTGCCCGCCAGTACTGGCGAGCGCGGCCGCCCTGGAAGTGCCAGCCCGGCACGACGTCGTCGGCGTAGCCGACGTTGACCGGGTCGGCCTCGTCGGGCGCAGCCGAGACGACGACGGCGCCGCTCGCCTCTCGGGTCAGCTCACCGAGCCCGAACCGGGCGTGCGCGGCGAACGCATGTCCCGTGAAGTCCGGCCACAGCTCCGCCGGCGTGACGACGCGATCCGCGAGGTGCAGCTCCCGGAGCCGGGCGTAGTTCCCCATGGTCGCCGTGACGATCAGGTGCTCGAGCGACACCGAGCGCTCGCGGGCGTAGGCGGCGATCGCCACCTCGTGCGGCCTGTCGGCGCGGAAAGTGAGCCGCAGGTATACCTCGGCACCGTTGTCGAACGGCTCGACGAGCACGAACACGCGGAGGTGAGCGACGCCGTCGAGCATCTCGACGACACCCCGAGCAGGTTCGGTCGACGGCCGCGGTGTGGGGTCGGCGGGCTCGTCGGCGGACCAGAACCGCTTGCCGCGCGCGCCGTCGAGGGCGGAGAGTTCGAGCTCGGAGAACCCGCGCGCGGTCTCGCCGGCCGGGATCGGCTCGACGGCGATGAAGTTCATCATCCGCTCGCGCGGCTGGTCGAGGTAGGGCGTGTAGATCCGCAGCAGCCCGCGCGGCCCGGGCAGCGGGTCGAGCCCGACCTGCAAGCCGTCGGCGTGTCCCCAGCGCGGCTCGGCAGGGTGGCTAGCAGCGGGGCGGACGAACGGACCGTCGGTGACCGGCAGGGCTGGGGTGGTGGCGTCGGTGCTCACGGGTCGACGCTAGCAACGCCGTCCACCCTCCGCTCCCCCCGAGTTCGCTGCACATCGGCGAGTTCGTCGGGAGCACCAACCGAACTGGCCGATGTGGAACGAACTCGGTGCGTGGGCACGGCCGCGCCCGGGTGGGCGGGTCGCGCGGGCGGGGCTGGACCGCCGCCGCGGGGCGCGGACTTCGCTGTCACCGGCCGGTGCGAGGATGACGGCGATGGACTTCCACCCCGACCGGTTCGTGTCGCTCGCACGCCAGTTCGGGCCGCGGGCCGCTACGCGCGCGCTCATGCTGGTGCAGGGTGGCGCGGTCACGGTCGGCAGCGTGGTGCGGGTCGGGTACACGGTCGAGGTCGAGGGCGTGATCCGCGATGGCGGCTATCCGGTCGAGGTCACCGTGCGCCTCGACGAGACCGACGGTGAGGTCTTCGGCGAGTTCTGCACCGAGCACGGCAGCGACGGCTGCGAGCATACGATCGCCGTGCTGCTCGCGGGCATCCCAGCCGAGGTCGCCCCAGCGCCCCAGACGCCCGCGTGGCAGCGGACCCTGTCCGCCGTGGTGCCGGCGACGGCGGAACCCGAGCAGGGTGCTCGGCTCGCCCTGTTCATGGGCGTGGTCGTGCCACGGCGGACCGCACGCGACCGGTGGAGCTACGGCGTCGACCGGGAGTCCTCCCTGGCCGTACGCCCCGCCCTCATGGGCGCGCGCGGCCGATGGATCAAGGGCAGCACCGAGTGGCACGCGCTCTCGATGCACCGGGCAGGGGCTCATGTCATCGGCCTGCTCGAGGAGCTCGCCGGCCGGCACGACATGCTCTCCCGCAGCTACATGTACGGCACCCCCGAGTGGCTGCCGCTCGCGGATGTCGGCTCCCGCGGGCTGTGGCAGCTGCTGCTCGAGCTGCGGGAGGCGGGCGTCGAGATGATCTCCCCGGGCAAGGCGCAGCACCCGGTGCGGCTCTCGGAGGTCACGGCCCGCGCGCGTGTGGTCGTCGAGGAGCACGACGCGCACCTGCACGTGCGGGCCGAGCTGCTGATCGGCGACGAGCTGGTGGACCCGACCAGCGTGCACCGCGTCGGATCGCCCGCGATCGCCGTCGCGCAGGTCAGCAACCCGGGCCTGGACAACGAGCAGACCACGCTGGTCCGGCTCGACTCCCCGGTCGCGGAGCCGCTGTGGACCCTGCTGACCGCCGACGAACCCGTGAGCATCGGCGAGCACGATCGCGACGCCTTCGAGCGCGACTACCTGCCCGGGCTGCGCACGTTGGCACCCCTGGAGTCCCCCGACCACAGCTACGAGATCCCCGCCGAGCCCCAGCTGGCGCTCGAGCTCGACCTGCGTGCCCACCGTGACCAGGTGCACCTGACCTGGGCCTGGACCGGCACCCCACCGGGTCGACGGCGAGACCAGGTCCGCGAGCAGGAGATCCTCGCCCGGGTGCGGGACGCGGTCGGGGAGCACGCCCACCTGGCCGAGGCTGCGCCGTCGGGCACAGAACCCCGGAGCAGGACGCTGCTCGGCACGAAGGGCGTGATCTTCCTCGCCGAGGTGCTGCCGCGGCTGCGGGAGGTCGAGGGGGTGCGGGTCGTCGAGGGTGAGGATCTGCCCAGCTACAGCCCCACGGCGAGCGGGCCGGTGGTCTCGATCGCGGCGGAGCCGGGCGAGAACGACTGGTTCGACCTGCGGGTGAAGGTCGAGGTCGACGGCGAGCAGGTCCCGTTCGGGGACATGTTCGTGGCGCTGGCGCGGGGTGAGCCGATCTTCGTGCTTCCCGATGGTCGCTACTTCTCGCTCACCGGACCCGAGTTCGATCGGCTGCGCGCCATCATCGAGGAGGCGCGCGCGCTCAGCGACAAGCCGCTGGCCGAGGGGCTGCGGATCAGCCGCTACCAGGTGGACCTGTGGCAGGAGCTGGTGGACCTGGGGATCGTGCACGCCCAGGAGCAGGCGTGGCTGCAGGCGGCGCGCGGGCTCACCGACTCGGTGGTGATGGAGCAGCTGCCGGTGCCGGCGGGGGTGCGCGCGGAGCTGCGGCACTACCAGCAGACCGGGCTGTCGTGGCTGCACTTCCTTCGCACGCACGCGCTCGGCGGGATCCTCGCCGACGACATGGGCCTGGGCAAGACCCTGCAGGCGATCGCGATGATGGAGGCGGCGCGCGCGGAGAACCCGGCGATGGCGCCGTTCGTGGTGGTCGCGCCCACGAGCGTGGTGGGCAACTGGGTGCGCGAGTGCCGCCGGTTCGCACCGGAGCTGCGGGTGGTGGCGATCGACGCCACCGAGCGCCGCCGGGGCACGCCGCTGGTGGAGGCGGTCGCGGGCACGCACGTGGTGGTGACCTCCTACACGCTGCTGCGACTGGAGGAGGAGGCCTACCAGGCGCTGCCGTGGTCGGGTGCGATCTTCGACGAGGCGCAGATGATCAAGAACCACCGCGCTCGCGGGTACCGCAGCGCGAAGCTGCTGCCCGCACCCTTCAAGCTGGCGATCACCGGGACCCCACTGGAGAACAACCTCACCGAGCTGTGGGCGCTGTCGGCGCTGGTGTGCCCGGGGCTGCTGGGTGGCGAGAAGCAGTTCGCCGATCTCTACCGGGCCCCGATCGAGAAGGACCACGACACCAAGAAGCTCGCGCGCCTGCAGCGGCGGCTGGCGCCGTTCCTGCTGCGCCGCCGCAAGGAGGAGGTGGCTACCGAGCTGCCACCCAAGCAGGAGCAGGTGCGCGAGCTCGAGCTGCACCCCAAGCATCGCCGCCTGTACGAGCTGCGTCTGCAGCGGGAACGGCAGAAGGTGCTGGGCCTCATCGAGGACATGGAGGCGAACCGGTTCCAGGTGTTCCGCTCGCTGACGCTGCTGCGTCAGCTCGCCCTCGATGCCGAGCTGGTCGACTGGGACGAGGCGCCCGACGGCGATGGTGCGGCCATCGCTGAAGGCTCGCCTCCGCCGTCGGCGAAGCTGGAGGCGCTGACCGACCTGCTCAACGAGGCGGCCGCGGAGGGGCACCGGGTGCTGGTGTTCAGCCAGTTCACCCGGTTCCTCTCCAAGGCACGCGACCGTGCGGAGGCGGCAGGTGTCGGCACCGCCTACCTCGACGGCCGCACCCGCCACCGGGAGGCGGAGATCGAACGGTTCCGCGCCGGTGATGCGCCCGCCTTCTTCGTGTCGCTCAAGGCCGGCGGGTTCGGGCTCAACCTCACCGAGGCCGATTACGTGGTGCTCCTCGACCCGTGGTGGAACCCCGCCGCCGAGGCCCAGGCCATCGATCGCACCCACCGCATCGGCCAGACGAGATCGGTGATGGTGTACCGGCTCGTCGCCGCCGACACCATCGAGGCCAAGGTCCTCGGGCTGTCGGCCCGTAAGGCGAAGCTGTTCGCCGATGTGCTCGACGGCGGTGCGGCCGGCTCGGCCGGGAACCTCACCGCTGACGAGATCCGGGGGTTGGTGAGCTGACAGGTGGCAAGGTGCTTCGCCCCGCGAAGGTAGTGTTTGAGGAGTACGAATGGTAGCGTTTGATTATTACGCTTGGTAGCGTTCGGTGGTGGGATATCGCTCCAGAGTGGCCGACTCGCTGCTGGCTGACCTGCTCGAGCGACTGCCGGCCGTCGCTGTCGACGGCGCCAAGGCTGTCGGCAAGACAGCATCGGCCCAGCGGCTCGCGCGGTCGTCGATCTTGCTCGACGACGAGGCGGAGATCGAGCTGCTCCGGGCGGATCCACAGCGGCTGGGAAAGATGCAGTCCCCGGTTCTTCTCGATGAGTGGCAGAAGTACCCGCCTGCGTGGGATCTGGTTCGTCGGGCCGTCGATGGTGGCGCTCCATCCGGCAGCTTTGTGCTCACAGGGTCGGCCACGCCCCGGGCAGACATCCACACAGGAGCCGGGCGCATCGTCCGGCTTCGGATGCGCCCCATGTCGATCGCTGAACGCGCCCTCGTCCCGCCGACGGTCTCGCTCGGCTCATTGCTGACAGGCAGGCGGCCAGCGATCGAGGGCACCGCCTCGGTGACCCTGGGTGACTATGCCGACGAGGTGGTGCGGTCCGGCTTCCCGGGTATCCGCGATCGGGCGCCGCGTGATCGGGTCGACCTCCTCGACGGCTACATCGACGCGATCGTGGAGCATGAGTTTGCTGAGCTCGGTCATGTGGTTCGGCGGCCTGCCGCCCTGCGCGCATGGCTGCGGGCCTTCGGTGCTGCGACGTCGAGCACCACGGCATACAGCGGACTGTTGGACGCGGCGACCCCAGGTCTCGCGAACAAGCCGGCGAAGACCACCACGATCGGGTACCGCGACACCCTGGAGCGGCTGTGGATCCTCGACGAGCTGCCCGCCTGGGGAGGACCCCGCCGTCATCTCGCGAGTCTCACGCAGGCACCCAAGCATCACCTGGCCGACCCAGCGCTCGCCGCTCGCTTGCTGGGCGTCAGCGCTGGCGCGCTTGTCGACTCGCCGTGGCCGGCCGGCGAGACACCACGCGACGGCACGCTCCTCGGAGCGCTGTTCGAGTCATTGGTGACGCTGAGCGTCAGGGTGTACGCCGGTGCTGCGAGCGCCTCGCTCGCACACCTGCGGATGCGGGGTGGCCAGCGAGAGGTGGACCTGATCGTGGTGCGCGACGACGGGCGCATCCTCGCGCTCGAGGTCAAGCTCGCTCGAACCGTGCGCGAGAGCGACGTCCGGAATCTGCTGTGGCTTCGCGAGCGGCTCGGGGACGACCTGCTCGATGCCGCCGTCATCACCACGGGCGAAGCCGCCTATCGGAGAGGGGACGGGATCGCCGTCATTCCGGCAGCACTTCTTGGTCCATGACAGCATCGTGCGCCGACGCTCGGCGCGGGGCTGGATCGTGATCACGCCCGAACGGCCGGGCTGCTCACGACAGGCGCTTCCGCGGAAGCGCCCTACGCCCGGGATCAGGGGATCGACCTCGCCGAGGTCGCCCGCGGTGATCGAGGCGGGCGCAGCTACGCCTGGTCGGAGTACCGCGACTCTGGGTACGCGTTCGACCCGCCTGCGATGACGACGATGCTTCGTCGTTCCGACGCCAAGGTCGTCGTCTGGCACGGCAACCCGGACACCGGTACCGCCCAGACCGGTGAGCTGTACGACCTCAACGCCGACCCGCGTGAGCTCGTCAACCTGTGGGACGACCCCGAGCATGCACAGCTGCGGGCGGACATGTGCGCGGCCGTGCTCGATCTGCAGATGTGGCACGAGGACCGGACCGCGGCACGCGTCGCGCCGTGGTGAGCCAGCACGGCGGCAGCTGTGAATGTTCGCACCCGGCACCGCGCCAGCGATCGCCGCACGCACCGCATCGGCCAGACGAGATCGGTGATGGTCTACCGGCTCGTCGCCGCCCACACCATCGAGGCCGAGGTCCTCGGTCTGTCGGCCCGCAAGGGGACGTTGTTCGCCAATGTGCTCGACGGCGGCGCTGCAGGCTCGGCTCAGCCTGGAACCTCACCGCTGACGAGATCCGGGGGTTGGTGAGCTGAGCGAGGCGCGGGGTGGCGATCGGCCGCCGAGTGATCCTGCGGGAACCGCACCGACGCATCCGGGACGGACGACGCTTCCACGTGATAACCCATCAGTTATATCCTGGGTCGATGAACCGAGGCCTGGGCGAGTGGGTGCGAAACCGACGCGAGCTGCTCGACCTGTCACAACGTGAGCTGGCCGCTCGCGTCGGGGTCACACAACCGATGATCTCGGCGATCGAGGCGGGTCGTCGAGCTCCGACGCCGCAGCTTCGGGTTGCGATCGAGCAGGCACTGGCACTCCAACCGTCGGCGGCCCTGCGGCGGCGACGGGACGACATCGCCCAAGCCGTTCGCCGGCACGGCGGCCTCTCCGTGATGGTGATGGGCTCGACGGCGCTGGGGACGGACGGTCCCGGCTCCGACCTCGATCTGTTGGTCCAGTTCGGCCCCGACCGGGACATCTTGGATCTGCTCGCGCTGGAAGAGGAGCTTTCTCAGATGCTGACCATTCCGGTGGATGTGGTGTCGACCGGGTCCGACGGTCGCGTGATCGAGAGCGCACGCCTGACGGCGGTACCGCTGTGACCGACGAGCGCACCGAGCGTCGGCTGCAGGATCTGGTCGGCTTCGCAGCAGAGGCGCGGTACATCACCGACCATGGGCGCGCTGCCTATGTGGCCGACACCCCCGCCGGTGCGTTGCTGCGCAATGCCGGCGAGCGAGTGCTGATCAAGATCGCGACGGTCGTGGAGCGGCTCAGCGAGGACTACCGAGCCGCACATGCCGATGTCGACTGGGTCGCCATCATGAGGATGCGCAACTTGGTGGCGCACCACTATGACAAGGTCAACCACGACCTGATGTGGACAGCGCTGGTCCGTCGCGTTCCCAGCCTCCTCCAGGCCCTCGATCTGCCGCGCGGCGAGCCGCCACGTGAGAGCGCCGAGGCCCCACCCCTGGGTACCGAGGGTCTGAGCCACCCGTGAGGGACAGACGCGGAACTGGTCTGTGCCGTGCACCAGCTCCGCATCTGTCCCGAGCATGCGCCCGTCAGCCGGCCGCGATGCCGTCGAGCTGAGCGAGCTCTTCCTCGGAGAGCTGCAGCGAGCCGGCGGCGATGTTCTCCTCGAGGTGGTCGAGGCTGCCGGTCCCCGGGATCGCGAGCACGTGCGGCCCACGGTGCAGGGTCCAGGCCAGCCGCACCTGCGACGGCGAGGCGTCGTGCGCCGCGGCGATCCGGGCGACCACGTCCGCACCGGTGGTGTCGACCGAGCCGCCCGGCACCGCGCCGGCGATCGCCGCACCCATCGCGAAGAACGGCACGAACGCGATCCCGCGCTCGGCGGTGATGGCCAGCACGTCGTCGTCCGTGCGCTCGGTGAGCCCGTACCGGTTCTGGACCTCGACGATCGGGGTGATCGCCAGCGCCTCGAGCAGCTGATCGGCGTTCACGTTGGAGATGCCGATATGCCTGAGCAGGCCGGCCTCGCGGAGCTCGACGAGCGCGCCGACGTGCTCGGCGACCGAACCGCCCTCCTTCCCGAGGCCGGAACCCCAGCGGAGGTTGACGACGTCCATGTGGTCGCGCCCGAGCTCGCGAATGTTCTGCTCGACCTGGGCGCGGAGCTGCTCCGGGCGCGCATAGGACTCGAACTCGCCCGCGCGGGACCGGCTCGCGCCGACCTTGGTGGCGATCACCAGATCGTCCGGGTACGGCTGCAATGCGGTGGCGATGAGCTCGTTGGAGGAGCGGGTCGGGAGGAAGTAGAACGCTGCGGTGTCGATGTGGTTGACGCCCAGCTCGACGGCGCGGCGCAGCACCGCGATGGCGCTCTCGCGGCTGCGTGGGGCCGGGTCCCACGGCATGCCGGTCAGTCGCATCGCGCCGAACCCGATGCGGTTGACCGTGCGGTCGCCGAGCTGCCAGGTTCCGGCGGACTGGGCGGACAGGGTGGTGGTGGTCATGGGGTGTTCTCCTTCGAGGGTGGTCGTGCAGGTCAGACGGCGAGCGAGAAGGTCTCGTGCCGCGAGGCGGTGATGAGCCGCGCGCTGAGCTCCCAGAGCCGGCGCGCGGAGTCGGGGTCGATCGCGTGCGGAGCGGCGTCGGCCGGTGGGTTGGACATGTCGATCGGGCCGGAGCTGGGATCGAGCGGGGCTACATCGCCGTTGTTGAGATAGACGCCGCCGGTGCTCGCGAGCAGCGGGTGCGCCGCTGCCACGAGAATCGTGGCGGCTCCTTGCTCAGGGGTCTTGAGGCCCCGCGTCGGGTCGATGATCGGCTCGCCCCGCTCGTCGATGAGCCCCATGGCCCGGCGGGCATCCTCACCGGCGCTCCGGTTGAACCCCGTCGCCGCGATGATGCCTGGATGCGGTGCATAGGCGCGGATGCCGGCATCGGCCCACCGCCGGTCGAGCTCGACGGTGAACAGCACGTTCGCCGTCTTCGACTGCGAATAGGCGAGGTCCGGGTGGTGGTGGCCGCTCCGGAAGTGCGGGTCGTCCCACAGGATGTCGGACATCCGGTGCGCGCCGGAGCTCGTGGTGACCACCCGGGCGTGACCGGCCGCGAGCAGCACGGGCATCAGCCCGAGCGTCAGCTGGAAGTGACCGAGGTGGTTGGCGGCGAGCTGAGCCTCGTAGCCGCGGGCATCGTGCTGGAGCCCGCCAGCGGAGGGCAGCCCGGCGTTGTTGACGAGGATGTCGAGGGGGCGACCCTCTCGGAGGGACCGGGCGGTGTACGCCTCGATCGACTCGGGCACGAGGAGGTCGAGCTGCTCGACCTCCACCCGCCTGATCCCTTGCAGCGCGCGCTTGGCCCGCTGGGGGTCGCGAGCGAGGACCGTGACCCAGGCGCCGGCCGCGCTGAGCGCGCGGGTGGTGACGAGTCCAAGGCCGGAATGGCCGCCGGTGACGACGGCGTTCATGTCGGTGAGGTCGATGCCGGCCATGACGTCGGCGGCGGTGGAGAAGGCGGTGAACCCGGTGCCGACGGGGTGCTGACGGTGAGGCATGAGTGTGAGTCCTTCCGTAGGCTGACACTGCGACGCATCAGCGCTACCATGATTACCGGAACAACGTTCCGGGTAGGACTATACGGAACATGGTTCCGATTACGCAAGGGGTGTGTGTCAGTGGCAACGTCAGGAACGTCCGCCGAGCGGGCTCCCGATGCACCCACCGGGACCGATCGCCGCATGCGAGCCGACGCGCAGCGCAACGTCGACGCGCTGCTGACGGCCGCGGCCGAGGTGTTCGCGACCTCGGGTGTCGACGCCCCCGTACGCGAGATCACGGCCAAGGCCGGGGTGGGGACAGGGACGCTCTACCGCCACTACCCGCTGCGCGCCGATCTGGTCGCTGCCGTGTTCCGCAACGAGATCGACGCCTGTGCCGACGCAGCCCCAGCGCTGATCGAGGAGCACCCACCGATGGCGGCACTGAGCCGCTGGCTCGAGCGCCTGCAGGGTTTCTTCGCTACCAAGCGTGGGCTCTCGGCCGCGCTGCACTCCGGCGACAGCGCCTACGAGAAGCTGCCCGACTACTTCCGGACCCGGTTCGTGGCCGCGCTCAGCACGCTGCTCGAGAACGCAGCGGCCGCCGGCGAGATCCGCTCCGACGTCGATGCCGCCGAGCTCCTCAGCGCCGTCGCCCAGCTGAGCATGAACGCCTACGGCCTCGACGAGGGTTACACGGACCGAATGATCGGGCTGTTGCTGGACGGTCTGCGGTACGCGCGCTGACCAGCGCGTCCCACTGCCAGCGATCGCGCGAGGCGCCGGCGCCGGCACGCCGTCGTCGACGCCTTGATAACAGAAAGGTCACGGAACGGACTGTGCGAGGTTGTGAGGCCCTCCGGCCGCAGGCCAGAGTTCCACCATCGACCACCAGCACCCACCCGACATGGGGGCTCGGCGGGCGGGACGTCCGGTACGACCCGCAGCCGACGGCGGTCGCGAGCACACCAGGGGAGCCACATGACCGCAACCATCTCCGCCGAGGACACCATCGCCACGGTCGCCCCGCCGGCGTACCGACCGCTCACACCGAGCGGGCCGGTGATGACCCCGGTCGTCGAGGAGTACCTCCTTGAGCGAGAGCTCCTCGAGTCCATGGTCGCCGCGATCCACGCCGGCGGTCTCAGCGCTCTTGAGCTTGTCGAGATGGACGAGCCGAGTGGCGACATCGCTGCGGCACTGCTGCAGTGGAACGCGCCTGAGGCTGCCTGAGCGGCTCAGAGCGCTTCCAGCCCGACCAGCCTCCAGGTCTCCTGCGTGGAGACCAGCGGGAAGGTCGGGTCAGCCGGACGTGGCGGCACCGGCGACGCCACGAACGAGATCGGCTGGGCCGACGCACCGGCCCAGAGCGAGCGCACGGGCAGGTCTGCCTCGAGCAGCAGGGCGGAACCCGGTTGGCGCATCGCGGACTTGGCGATGTCCCAGCGTGACATCGTCCATCGCGACAGGGGATGAAACACCAGGTACTGCTGAGCCTGGGTGAAGGGGCCGTCGTCTCCCTCGGCGAGCCGGCGTTGTCCCTCCGTCGCGGCCCATTGCCCGGCGGAGCCGCTGACGTGCACGAGCCGGAACATGCGCACGGTGGTGATGCCCGCGCGCGCCGCCTCGAGCTGCACCTGGTCACGCCAGTGCCACAACAGGTCCATCGTCAGTGGCTCCAGCGTCGGCACCGCGACCCGCAGGCGCGTGGCGACCGCTTGAGCGCTGAGCACGGCTGGGGTGTCGTCCACGAACACCGAGTAGAACGCCCTGCGGCGCCGCAGCACACTCGCGACGCAGTCGTTGAGGAACAGTCCGAGTGGCGCCGACCGCAACGCCTTGCGTGTGCGCCAGATGGCCGCCACCTGCTCGGCGAAGGCCGTCAGGAACGGCTTCCTGCTCTGCGGCGGGCTGTCGAACCAGGTCGCGAACCACGGCATCGCCTGGCTGACGAGCACGGGCCGCTTCTCCCGGAGCCTGATCAGCTCGTCCGCGACGGCAGCGGCCCACGAAGGGATCTGGCTGGTCACCGGCAGACGCGCCGCTACGTGCTCGAGCTCGATCGCGGCCATGTCGTAGAGCGCCTGTTGCTGGAGCTGCCCGGCGAGCGGGTCGGGCAGCGTGGCCTCGGTGACGTCATCGATGTGCGCATACGCACGCAGCAGCTGTTCGCGTCGAGTCGGCATTCGTGCGCCCTCTCCCGGGCGGCGGGGGAGGTCGTCGTTGATGCGGCAGCAGGCGCCGTCTTGTCACCCCCCGATGACGACGACGCCCACCTGCTGAACCGCGATCGCGGCACGGCAGGATGTGTGAACCGTGGTGCTGATGAGGCCGGGCAGGCCTTCGCGTGGAGAGTAGCGCATGTCAGCGCAGGCGTGTAGATGTCAGGATCCGCGGCGGCGTCCGTGGTCGCGCCCGTTTCCAGCGTTGTCAACGATCCGGCCGGCACAGGCGGTCCTCCGCCCGGTCCTGGGCGCGCGCAACAGGTAGACTCATGTCAAGACGAGCGTGCCTGTTGGGCCACGGGCTCCCACAGACCGAGAGGTGTGACATGACGAGCACGAAGGTGACGCTCCCGGGCGAGTCGGAGCAGCTGCCGATGCGGTACGGCGGCGAGCCGATCACACCGGAGGAGGCGCTCGGGGTCGCTCGCCGGATCGCTCGCGCCCAGGTGGCTCAGGGCCGCAAGAACGCCCAGATCCCCGACCACCTCCCTGGCACCGATGAGCTGCTCGTCCCGTGGGCCTGCCGGCTACCCCCACGCCTGCTCGCCTTCGTGCGTGCCAAGGCCGACATGGAGGGCGTGACCGTCACCGATGTCGTCTCGCAGGCGCTGACGGCCTATGCCGCCTCCGCTCCCGGCGCCACGGTCACCTACAAGGCGCCGCGGCGATCAGGCTAGGGATTCGGCCCGGTCGCAGGAGGCTCGCTCGCGCCACCCTGTTCTCGCTGCTGGGCCGGCGGCGCGAGTGCGGCCCTGAGGATCGCAGCGGTGTCGTCACCCGCCTGGGCCGCCGCCGTGTTCGCGGCGGAGATCGCGTCGAGGACCTCGGCTCGATGGACACGCACGGAAGAGGGTGCGTCGACACCGATGCGGATGTCGCCGCCGGGTCGGACCTCGAGCACCGTGAGGGTGATGTCGTCACCGATGACGATCCGCTCTCCCACCTTGCGTGTCAGTACCAGCACAACAACGACCCTACAGCGTATAGACGCAGAGGCTTCTAGGCGGGCTGGTGCTTGGCTGCCTCGCCGTCGATCCAGCCCACGGGCAGCCCGAGGTCGTGCACCGTGCTCGGTGTGCTGGTCATCGCCGCGGCCTCCACCGCGATGGCATCGATCATCACGTGACGCCGCATCTCCTGCACCGACCGCGCCACATCCAGCGGCTTCATCCGCGCATCCACCACCAGCCACACCTGGTCGGGAGCCAGCACCTGCACCCGGGCGGCGTGCTCCGCCGTCGTGTCCCCGTACACGCCCAGCCCATAGGCGACCAGTGTGACCTGCCCCCGCTCGACACCTCGCGCGCGTGCCTGGGTGATGCGGTTGCGCTCCTCCATCAGGGGCCGCGCCGCACCGTCGTCGAGAGTGCCCGCCAGGAGCACCGCGGCACCTGCGGCGCCGGCAGCGTCGGCCATGGACCGCACGACCCGGAGCGCCGCGTCGTGCGGGCCGAGGACCATCACCAGGTCCCCGGCACCGTGGAGCGGCCGCACGCCTGAAGCCCTCGGGTCCGGTGCGTCGTCTCCGCTGGTCCCGGTCCCTGCCGTGATCGCGTCGAGCAGATCGGCGAATCGCGGTGACTCCGTGGAGACGGTGGTCGGGGCAGACGCTCCCGCCATGGTGTTCTCCGCCGCCTCGGCAGCCCCTAGCAGCGCGGCAAGGCCCGTCGGCGCGGAGCCGGGCGGCGGCCCCTGCGGCACGGTGGCCCGGCGGTCGGACACCTCGACGACCAGCTCGTAGTGCTCCCTGGCCAGGAACCCGGCGATGCCACCGGTGCGCACCCGATCCCCCGACACGATCCGCCCCTCGGGGTACCGCGCGCGGGCGAGCACCTTCAACGACTCCAGGTCCTCACCCTCAAGCCGATAGCGCCTTGGCATCGCGGATCACCCCCACCGTCTCGATGGCGACGTCGGCCGCGGTCACCTCCGCGTACGAGAGCACGGCGATCCGACCCGACTGCGCGCCGATGAGCCTGGTCACCGCGGGTCGCAGCGCCGGGGCGCAGACCAGGACGGCGCTGGTGCCCTCGTTCTGCAGCGCGGTCACCTGTGCGGTGACCGCGGTGAGCACCGAGTCGATCTGCGCCGGGGGCAGCAGCAGCTGGGAGGTGCCCTCGGCGGTCCGCAGGCCCTCCAGCAACGCCTGCTCGAGAGCGGGGTCGATCGTGACGACCCGCAGCGTGCCCTGGTCGGCGTGCGAGGCGACCACGGCGGGTGCGATGCCTCGCCTGGCCGACTCCACGAGCCCTTCGATGTCGGTGGAGGTCTTCGCCCGGACGCTCAAGGACTCAAGGATCCGGGTGAGGTCGTTGATCGGGACGCGCTCGGCGAGCAGCCCCTGCAGGACCTGCTGCACCTGCGCCAGCGTCAGCACGTTGGGGATGAGCTCGTCGACGGCAGCAGGCGAGGCCGCCCTGACGGCGTCGACCAGTACCCGCACGTCCTCGCGGGTGAGCAACCTGTCGGCCTGGTCCGTCACGATCGCGGAGAAGTGGGTGACGAGGACGGACACCCGATCGATCACGGTGGCGCCCGCCATCTCGGCGGCATGCCGCATCTCGCTCGGGATCCACTTGCCGGCCAGTCCGAACACGGGCTCGACGACCGTTGCACCGGGGAGGGCGTCGAGGTCCTCCCCCAATGCCAGCACCTTGCCCGCCGGCGCGGTGCCCCGGCCCGCCTCCACGCCTGCGATCCGCACCGTGTAGGTCCCTGCGGGAAGCTCGATGTTGTCCCGGGTGCGCACCGGGGGGATCACGATGCCCAGCTCCATCGCGAGCTTGCGGCGCAGCGCCTTGACCCGACCGAGCAGATCATCGCTGTCACCGACCAGGTCGACGACGTCGGGGGCGAGCGTGATCTCGAGGGCATGCACCCGCATCTGCTCGATCAGCGCCTCCGGGGAGTCGCCGTCCATGGGCAGCGACTCGGCCGCGGCGACCCGCGCGGACTCCTTCGCCGCGGCTGCCTCGCCCGCCTTGATGCGCTGCGAGGCCAGCAGCAGCAGCCCGCCGATGAGGACGAACGGGATCTTCGGCATGCCGGGGATGATCGCCATCGCGATCGCCGTCCCGCCCGCGATCATGAGCGCGACCCGGGACTGGGCGAGCTGTTCGCCGGCCGCGCTCCCCATGTCCGTCTCCGCGTTGGAGCGGGTGACGATCAGACCGGTGGCCACCGCCATCAGCAGCGCTGGGATCTGCGAGACGAGGCCGTCGCCGATGGTCAGCAGCGAGTAGGTGCTCAGTGCGTCGCCCGCGCTCATGCCGCGCTGCAGCATCCCCATCGCGAACCCGCCGACGAGGTTGATGAGGATGATGATCACGCCCGCGATCGCGTCACCCTTGACGAACTTCGACCCGCCGTCCATCGCGCCGTAGAAGTCGGCCTCGGCGGCGACGTCGGCGCGGCGCCGACGGGCCTCCTCATCGGTGATCAGACCCGCGTTCAGATCGGCGTCGATGGCCATCTGCTTGCCGGGCATCGCGTCGAGGGTGAACCGGGCACCGACCTCCGCGACCCGCTCCGCGCCCTTGGTGATGACGACGAACTGGATGACGACGAGGATCAGGAAGATCACCGCACCGATGATCATCGACCCGCCGACGACGATGTGACCGAAGGTCTCGATGACCTCACCGGCGTAGCCGTCACGCAGGACCAGCCGGGTCGAGGCGACGTTCAGGCCGAGGCGCAGCAGCGTCGCGACCAGCAGCAGCGAGGGGAACACCGAGAAGTCGAGGGGCTTCTTGGCGAACATCGCGGTCAGCAGGATCACGAGCGCGCCGATGATGTTGACGACGAAGAGCGTGTCCAGCAGGGCGGCCGGCACGGGCACGACCAGCAGCATGATGATCGCCACCACGCCGATGGGTACGAGCAGCTGGGAGAAGTTCCGGTTCACATCGGCCTCCTAGGCGGTCCGGGGATGGTGGTGGGGCGCCGTCGGACCGGTCGGCACGGTGTACGTCCGGCCGGGTGTGCGGGCGCCGCGGCGCTCGAGCGCCATCACGAACGCGAGGACCTTCGCGACGGCGTCGTACAGCTCGACGGGGATCTCTTGTCCGATCTCGCACGCGGCGTGCAGCGCCCGGGCGAGGGGGATGTCAGCGACCAGAGGGACGCCGTCGTCTCCTGCTTGCTCACGGATCCGGGTGGCGATCGCCCCCGCACCCTTCGCGACCACCCGGGGGGCGGATCGCCCTGGCTCGTACCTGAGGGCGACCGCCACATGCGTGGGGTTGACGAGGACGACGTCGGCGTCCTTGATGGCAGCGATCATGCGGTTGCGGGACATCGCCAGCTGCCGAGCGCGGCGGTGGGACTTCACCAGCGGATCGCCCTCGCTGGTCTTGTTCTCGTCCTTCACCTCCTTCTTCGTCATGCGCGTCTTCTTGCGGTTGCGGCGGCCGACGACGAACACGTCGACCGCTGCGAGGCCGAGGCCGGCCACCACGGCCCACTGCAGCAGGGACGCGACCCCACCCCCGGCAGCGGACAGCATCGCCGCGACCGACAAACCCCCCGAGGAGAGCAGGATCGGGGTCAGCGCCTGCACCGCCGCCACCAGCACCGCCGCGACGACCGCCGTCTTCAGGGCGGCCTTGGCGCCGTTCCACAGGGCCTGCGGCCCGAAGGTCCGCTTCATCCCCGACACGAGGTTGAGGCTCTCCGCGGACACCTTGAACTTCTTCAGGTGCACCCGACCCTGCAGCACCGTGCCCGCGACCGCGGCCACGCAGGTCGCGACCAGCACCGGTGCGAGGGTGCCCATCAGCGACGTCAGCCCGTTCTCGAGCGCGCCCAGCGCAAGTCCCGGCTCAGGACTGCTGATGACGCGCTCCACGGTCACGAGCTGGTCCTGGGCGGCCTGGGAACCGTTGCGCAGCGTGAGCGGCAGCGCGAGCGCCCCGGCTCCGATCCCCAACCAGGCCGAGAGATCCTGCGATCGGGAGAGCTGGCCATCCTCGCGGACCTTCTTCATCCGCCTTTCGGTGGCCTGCTCGGACCGCTCCTCGCTGCTGCTGTCGCCCATCAGCCCACCCCCAGCAGGATCGTGGCGGCCTGATCGGTCAGCGACGCCACGATCCGCGGCAGCGCCAGGAACGCGGTCGCGGCGAACGTGACGGTCAGCAGGATCTTCAGGGGGAACCCCAGCGAGAACGCGTTCAGCGCGGGCGCGACCCGATTGAGCAGACCGAGCCCGACATCGGCGAGAAACAGCACCACGAGCAGCGGACCGGCGATCTGCAGCGCCGCCAGGAACATGCTGGTCACCCCGGCCACCAGCGCCGCAGCGGGATCGACGACCGGCAGGCTCTCACCCAGCGGCAGCACGGCGAACGTCCGGGTCAGGCCCGCGATGATCAGCTGGTAGCCGTCGGAGGCGAACAGCAGCACCAGGGCCGTGAGCTGGTACAGACGCGAGAACTGGGCCCCGGAGACCTGCATGCCCGGGTCGAACGCCTGCGCCATGGCGAACCCGCCGAACAGGTCGATCAACCCACCCGCGGACTGGACGGCGGCGAAGACCACGGCCACCAGCGCTCCCAGCGCGGCCCCGATGAACAGCTGGTCCAGGAGTGTGAGGACGAACCCGCCGAGATCGGTGGAGGTGGCGTAGCCGGCGGTGACGACGGGTGCCACGGCCAGTCCCAGCCCGACCGAGAGCATCGCCTTGACCCGGGCGGGGACGGCGGTGTGCGCGAACGGCGGCGCGATGAAGAGGAACGCCGCCACCCGCACCGACGCCAGCAGCACCGCCTCCACCCAGGACTGGTCGAGCGAGACCTCCACGCGGCATCAGCCGCCGCTCAAGAGATCCGGGAGCCGTGCGAACAGCATGTGCGTGAACGTGATGAGCTCGGACACCATCCAGTGCCCGCTGATCAGCAGTGCCACCGCCACCGCGGCGGCCTTCGGCACGAACGACAACGTGATCTCCTGGATCTGCGTCATCGACTGGAACAGCGAGATCCCGAAACCGACCACCAGCGCGGTCACCAGGATCGGCAGGCACAGCTTCGCGGCGAGGACCAGCCCGGAGACGGCGAGGTCGAGGACGGCGGTGGTGTCCACCGGTCAGGTCCCCTGGTAGGAGGTCACGAGGGCGGTGATGATCAGCCCCCAGCCGTCGACCAGGACGAACAGCAGGATCTTGAACGGCAGGCTCACCATCACCGGCGGCAGCATCATCATGCCCATGCTCATCAGCGCCGCGGAGGTGACGAGGTCGATGATCAGGAACGGGATGAAGATGACGAACCCGATCACGAACGCCGCCCGCAGCTCGGAGATCATGAAGGCCGGCACCAGGGTCGACATCGGTGTCAGGGCAGCCTCGGCGGGGTTCTCCAGACCGGCCGCCCGGGTCATCAGGGCGATGTCCTCCTCGCGCGTGTGCGCGAGCAAGAACTCGCGCAGCGGACCCGAGCCGAGCTCGACAGCCGCGCTGAGCGGGACCTCGCCGGCGAGGAACGGTTGCAGCGCGACGTCGTTGATGGTGCCCAGCACCGGCCCCATGATGAAGATCGACAGGAACAGCGCCAGTCCGGCCAGCACCTGGTTCGGCGGCACGGTGGTCAGGCCGAGCGCGTTGCGGGTCAGGGCCAGCACGACGAAGATCTTCGTGAAGGACGTCACCATCAGCAGCAGCGACGGCGCGACGGCCAGGGCTGTGACCGCCAGCAGCGTGACGATCGCGTTGTTGGGGGCGTCGTTGGGCCCGTTGATCGAGACCGAGACGCCGGGGGCGGCAGGGTCGCTCGGGGCCGCCGGGTCGGTGGGCACGACAGGGTCGGTGGGACCCTCCGTGGTGTCGGCGTGCGCGCCGGTGGAGGTCAGCGCGAGCAGCAGCACCGCGGCAGCCAGCACCGCCAGCAGGAGCAGCACCGCGCGACGGATCCAGACGCCGCGAGTGGACCGGGCTGGGATCATGCGTTCCGACCGGAGACGGCGCGCAGCGCGGCCCTCCAGGTGCCCACCTCGAGCAGCGAGCCGGCCAAGGGGCCTGCCCCCTCGTGGCGGGGCGAGGCGGAGGGGAGCAGATCGACCGGTTCGTCCTTGCCGGCGGCTTCAGCCAGCGCGGTCTCGAACTCGACGGCGGGGGCCTCGCTCGTGTGCAGCACGTTCACCTGGTGCTCGGTGACGCCGAGCAGGAAGCGTTGCCCAGCGGCCTCCAGGAGCACGATCTGCGCCTTGCCGCCGACCCCCTGGCGGGCGAGGACCGCCAGGTCGGCCGACCGGCGCTTGCCGCCGGCCCGGCTGACGCGCCGATGCACGAGCATCATCAGCCCCAGGACGCAGGCGAGCGACAGCAGCACCCGCAGGCCGAGCAGCAGCCCATCCATCAGTCGTCCTCGTCATCGTTCATGTCCAGGATCCGCGTCACCCGGATCGCGTAGTCCTGATCGACCACGACGACCTCACCGTGCGCGATCAGGCGGCCGTTCAGCAGCAGGTCCGCGGGCGCACCGGCGGACCTGTCGAGCTCGATGACGCCGCCGGGCTCCAGGTTCAGCACGTCTCGCACGCTCATCCGGGTGCGGCCGATCTCTACGGTCAGCGTCATCTCCACGTCGGAGATGCGGGACAGGCGCGGCACGCCTGCGGCCGCGCGACGCCCTCCGGAGGGTCGGACACAGATGGCGAACCAGCCCACGGCGTCACCACCTGCATCGAGCAGGTCGTAGACCACGGTCTCAGGCGCCGTGAGAAGGCCGGTCGCGTCGCCTGCGGTGACCTCGCCCAGCAGCCCGGAGCCGAGGACGCCGGTCGCCGCCTCCAGGGCGGGTCGCAGGATGTCGCTCGTCGTGACCGCGCCGTCGGTCGGCAGCGGTGCGAGGAGCCCGAGCGCGACGTCGGCGGAGCGAGCCCCCACGAACGAGGCCAGGAACGCGCTGGTCCCGTCGATGCCCGGGTCCGCAGGCATGCGCTCGCGCACGCCCGCCGCTCGGACCGGCAGCAGCCCGAGCGCCGCTTCGGCGGTCTGGATCAGCGTGGCGGTGGCGGTGGCGGTCATGATGGCTTCTCCTCGGTGGTGACGATGACGCAGGCGAGCCGGGAACCAGCCGTTCCGGGGGCTGCCGAGGCAAGGACCTGGTCGCCGACGGCGACGTCCAGCGGACGCGTCGCGGCGTGGGAGATCGGGATGGTGTCTCCCACAGCAAGATCGAGGATCACGCTCGGCAGGACCGGGAGCGGTGCGAGGCGCACGGAGATGTCGACCGGGACGTCCAGCACGGCCGAGGTGATCCGGTCGGCGGTACCGGCGTCGGCCGCGAGCGCGCCGTCCGCGCCGAGCAGCGGCAGCACGGCGTCCGCCGGCAGCGCGAGGGACGCCGGGCAGGACCGGTCGCCATAGGTCACGGTGAAGCTCGCGACGATCATCTGCTCGGCTGGGCCGGCGGCCTGCGCGAACTGGGCGTTGAACCGCAGCGCCTGCACGACCGGCGCCGAGGGCATCAGGGTCGGTCCCATCGAGTACTGCAGGTCGATGAGGGTGTCGGTCATGAGGCGGCGCACGAGCGTCTGCTCGATCCCCGTGAGCTCTCGTTCGGGAGTGTCCGCGTTCTCGGGGGCGGAGCCGAGCATGTGGCCGATCCAGGCGAGGGCGGCTGCCGCCGGGAACTGCACGACGGCGCCGGCGTCCTGCTCGGGAAGCTCGGCGAGCACCATGGTGGTGAGCGTCGGCAGCGCCGCGGTGTAGGCGTCGTAGGTGAGCAGGCGGACGTCCCGCAGCTGGACGCTGGTGCGGACCCGGACCTTGGCGGTGAGCTGGGTACCCCACTGCCGAGCGAACGTCTCGAACGCGACCTCGAGGACACGGGACTGCTCACGCGCCAGGGCGGTGGGCCGGCGGAAGTCGTAGGGCACCGCTTCTCGTGCGCCCAGGTCCGTATGGGCGATGGTGGCGGTCACATCACGCACTATCGGCGTGATGTCGGCTGATGTAAGTGGCCGCTGTCTAGACGTCGGGCTCGGACTGGAGCACGTGCGGGATGAACGCGCGCACGGCGTCCGGCGCGTCGGAGAGCACCACGATGTCCACCCGCCGATTCATCGCCAAGGCATCGGCGTCCGTGCCCATGGCCAGTGGGCGCGACGACCCGTACCCGATGGCGAGGATGCGTTCCGGGGCGATCCCGCCACTGGATATCAGGTGCCGGACGACCTGCGTGGCCCGCGCCGCGGACAGCTCCCAGTTCGTCGGGAAGGGCGCGGTCTGGGTGATCGCATCGGCATGCCCTTCGACCGACACCGCGAACGGGGATGCCACCACGGAGGGTGAGATGACGTCGAGGACCTGCTCGGCACGCTCGGTCAGCTCGGCGTCGACCGGCTCGAAGAACATCTCCGAGGTCACCAGCCCGATCGTCAGGCCGCGCTCGTTCAGGGTGACGCGGACCGATTCCAGCAGTCCGTGCTCCTCCAGCGCGGTCTCGATCTGCCCTTGCAGGGTCCGCAGCTCGGCGACCTCGAGCACGGCGAGCTCCAGGTTCGTCGGCTCGCCCGTCGTCACCTGGGTGACGTCGTCAGCGGCGACGACGACCCCGGCGGCGGTGTCGATCTTGCCTTCGTCGACCGTGCCGAACCCGGTCTGCAGCGCGTTCCTCAGCTCTTCGTACTTGCCTTGGTCGACGCTCGAGATGGCGAACATCACGATGAACAGCGCCATCAGGACCGTGATCATGTCGGAGTACGAGACCAACCAGCGTTCGTCGGCGTGCTCGTCGCCGTGCTGGCTGCTCCGGCTCCGGGAGCGGGCCCGCCGCGCGCTCATGCAGCCGCCTTGACCGACTTCGGCTTCTCGGCCGGCACCAGGGCGCTGAGACGTTCGTCGAGGACCCGTGGCTGGCAGCCGGACTGCATCGCCAGCGCGCCCTCGATGACGAGGTTCATCTGGTCCACCTCCAGGCCGGAGAGCCGCTTGAGCCGGTTGGCGACCGGCAGCCACATGAAGTTGGCCGTCATGACACCCCAGAGGGTGGCCACGAAGGCCGCAGCGATGGAAGGACCGAGGCTGGCGGGGTCGGCGAGGTTCTCCAGCACGTGCACCAGCGACACCACGGTGCCGACGATGCCGATCGTGGGCGCGTAGCCGCCCATGTCCGAGTAGAACTTGGCCTGCTGGCGGTCCAGGGCGGCTTTGGTCGCCACGCGATCCTCCAGGGTGACGCGCAGGTCCTCGGAGTCGGCGCCGTCGACGATGGACTGCAGCGCGTCCCGCAAGAACGGGTCGTCGACGTCCTCGAGCTCAGCCTCCAGCGACAGCAGACCTTGGTCGCGCGCCTTGTGCGCCAGATCCACGAGGGAGTCGATGGTGCGCCGCGGCGGGGTGGGCCTGCCCCTCAGCGCCTTCCCCAGTCCCAGCACCGCCCGCTTGGCATCCTGCAGGGTGCCCCCGGCGACGGTGACGAAGATGGTGGCGCCCAGCACCAGCAGGATCGGCGCCGGCAGCAGCAGCGCCGACAGGTGCGTTCCCTCGAGGGTGATCATCCCGTACAGCGCGCCGAACGCCAGCAGGATGCCGATCAGGGATGCGGGGTCCACGAGGAGTCCTTCGGGAGGGGGCGCAGGGCGCGGGGAGCGGCGGGCTCGCCAGGTTCGGTCACCAGTCCGAGGCGTGCGGGACCGGTGGGCGGGAGATCCCGGGCACGCGCGACGACGGCGGCACGGAAGTCGATGATGCGCTCGATGACCTCCTCGACGGAGTCCGCGACGACGAACGTCGTGCCGTCGACCATCGTCAGCGTCGTGTCCGGGTTCGCGTAGATGCGCTCTACGAGATCCGGGTTGATCACGAATGCTGTGGCGTTCAGCCGCGTGAGGTGGATCATGCGTCGGTCCTGTCTGCTGTTTGCCTCGACAGGCACTGTCGGCTGGCGCGCGCCCGGTGTAAGGCGGTTCCACCTCAGCGACCCGGTGCGACCACCGTGTTCAGCAGCGCCGAGCAGGGGGTTCTGCCCGCTGAGAGGCTTGTCAGCGGGCAGAACCCCCTGCTCGACGGCCGCAACCGGGCAGAACCACCTTCTCGGTGGCAGGAGAGCCGGTCAGCGGTGCGGTCGGCCACCTGCTCAGCGCTTGAGGTTCACCAGCTCGTCGAGGACTTGGTCCGAGGTCGTGATGATGCGGCTGTTCGCCTGGAAGCCGCGCTGGGCGACGATGAGGTTGGTGAACTCCTGCGAGAGGTCCACGTTCGACATCTCGAGCGCACCGCCGACCAGGCTGCCCAGCCCGCCGTCGCCCGGGACGCCGAGCACGGCGTCCCCCGAGTTGGCGGACGCCCGGTAGCCGGAGCCGCCGGCCTTCTCCAGACCGCCCGGGTTGGTGAAGCCCGCGAGCGCGATCCGGCCCACCGGCTCCTTGACGCCGTTGGAGAAGGCACCCACGAGCGTGCCGTCCGGCGCGAGGCTGAAGGACTCCAGCTCACCGGCCGCGCGGCCGTCCGAGTCCGTGACCTCGACCGTGCTGAGGTCCGCGTACCCGGTCAACGCCGTGAGGTCCACCGTCACCCCACCCACGGTCATCGTCCCGCCGCCGGTGAGCGCGCCTGCGGTGAAGGTGAGCGGTTGCGCCGGGGCGGTGGCGGCGCCGTCGGTGCCCTCGACCAGCCACTGACCGGCCGTCTGGGTGAAGGTCAGCGTCAGGCGACGGGCGACGCCGAGGTCGTCGAACACCTCGACGTCGCGGACGACCTCCGCGCCCTCCTCGGCGTCGGAGGGCAGGTTTCCGCCCAGGATCACGCTCGTGGTGGCCTCGGCACCTGCGAGCGCCCCCACGGGAAGCGTGAGGTCGCTCAGCGGCCCGTTCGGGTTCACGACGCCGTTCACAGCCGACCAGCCCCGGACGAACGCGCCGTCCGAGGTGACGAGCCTGCCCTGGGCGTCGAAGTCGAAGGCGCCGGCACGCGTGTACAGGGTCTCGTTGCCGCTGCGGACCACGAAGAATCCGTCACCGCTGATCATCATGTCGCTGGCACGCCCGGTGGGCTGCGGTGCTCCCTGGGTGAAGTTCGTCGCGATCGCGGCGACCTGCACACCCAGGCCGATCTGCGCGGGGTTGGTGCCACCGGCCTGCTGCTGGGGGCTGTTGGCGTTCTCCACCAGCTGGGACAGGGTGTCCTGGAACCGGGTCTGGGCGGCCTTGAACGCCGTGGTGTTGACGTTCGCGATGTTGTTGCCGGTGACGTCGAGCATCTGCTGGTGGGCGCGCAGGCCGGTGATGCCCGAGGTGAGTGAGCGCAGCATGAGAGTGTCCCTTTCTGGGGATCAGGGGGTGGTGGTGACGCCGGAGACGGCGTCGAGGGCGATGGTGGCGGCACCGATGGTCACCATCGGTACCGCGGTGGCGTAGGAGACACGTTCGGCCAGGCCGCTCTGCTCCTGGCCGTCGGCGTCCGTGTAGGTCACCTGCCGGCCGAGGAGCTCGGCGGCGGCCTGGCGCATCTGCAGGGAGAACGACTCCTCGGTCAGGGATGTCAGCGTGGTGAGCTGTTCCATCGTCGCGAGCTGGGTGGTCTGGGAGATCATCTGCGTCGTGTCCATGGGCGACGACGGGTCCTGGTTGCGCATCTGCGTGACGAGGAGCTGCAGGAACACCTCGGAGTCCAGGGACTGCTTGGGTGGCGTGACGGCGCCGGCGCCGGTGACGGCGTCCGCGCCGGCGATCGGGTCGATGGGCATGGCTGGAGTCCTCTCAGAGCAGGATGTCGAGGCTGGTCGCGCCGGCAGGCACGTGGCCGGTCAGGGGTGAGGCGCCGGCGTCGGCGAACCGGTCGCCGGTGCCGCCCCGGCCGGGCGGCTGGTCGTGCGGGCGCCGGCCCGCACGCGGGTCGCCCGCGCCCCCGTGCTCGCGCTGGTCGGTCGCGAGATCGAGGGTGGCGTGGGGCAGGCCACCGCCGGCGAGGTCGCGTCGAAGGTCGGGGAGGATCGCACGCAGGGCGTCCCGGCCGAGCTCCGGCGCGAACAGCTCGATGCGGATCCCGTCGCTGCCGATGTGCGCCTTCACGGTGACCGGCCCCAGCTCGTCCGGCGTGATCGAGAGCGTCAGGGTGTGCTCGCCGGCGGGTGCGGTGCGCAGCGCCGTGAGCTCGGGGCCCACCTGACGAGCCAGCGGGGCTGCGGGTGCCGGGTGTGCGGGCGCGGCCGGGGCAGCGGCTGCGGCGGTGCCCGGCGTGGGCTGCAGCTGGCTGGGTGCCGTGGGGCCGTCGCCGGTCAGCGCCGCGATGGGGGTCGACGGCACGCGCTGGGCGGTCTCGTCGACCGGCGTCGGAGCTCGTGCCGCTTGACCGAGGGCGGACGCTGGGGCCGCCATCCCGCCCAGGGGTGCTGCGGCCGTGCCGTGTGCGGCGGGAGCGCGCTCCTCGACGTCGGAGCGTTGCAGGGCGGCCGGGGAAAGCGTGGGAGCGTGGCTGGCGGCGGTCATCGCTGCTGCGGGCCGCTCGCTGCCTGCGCGAGCCGGCGCGTGGGCAGGACCGATGACGGCCGTGTCGATGCCCGCCTCGAGAGCAGCTGTGTCGACGCCCTGGCCGTCGGCGACCTCATCGGTGGCCACCGCGGCCGGCACCTCCGCGGCGGGGTCGGCAGCGCCGGGGTCGGCGACGGCCGCGCTCTCGAGCGGGTGCCCAGCCATGCGCGGCAGCCCTTCCGGGGCAGGCAGCAGCACAGCTGTCGGGTCTTCCTCGCGGCTCGTCGGGGGCGTCGCGGCCGCGCCGTCATCGGCCACCGGCCCGTCGCCTGCGGCGGGCTGCCCGGTCGGGGAGGTCAGCGTCTCCAGGAGCGATGCGAACGCCGCGGATCCGGGCACGCCGGCGCTCCCCTGGCCGGCGGTGCGGGTCGGCACCGACACGGCTGGGAGCATCATCGGGATACTCATGAGGAGGCTCCGGTCACCGCGGTTCGCGCCGCGGCGGCGACGAGATCGGCGTTGCCGCCGGCGGGCACGATGCGGCGGATGGCCGTGATGTCGGCATCGGTCTCGAACAGGTCGCGGATCTGCACGTCCTCCCCGGGGCGCGGTGCGTGCAGCACCTGGCCGTTCCCGATGTAGATCATGATGTGGCCGCCACCGCGGGTGACGATGAGGTCGCCCGGGCGGGCCTCGGCCAGCGAGGCCACCGGTTCGCCGGCGGTCATCTGCTGGCGCGCCGTGCGCGGGAGGTCGGTGCCGAGCTCGCCGAAGACCTGCTGCACGAGGCCGGAGCAGTCGAACCCGCCCTCGGACAGCGACTCGCCACCCCAGACGTACGGCACCCCGAGATAGCGCTTGGCGGCCGTGACGACGTCGTCGCCCGTGGTGCTGCCGCCGCTCACGGTGCCGGGGCTCGCGGGGCTGGGGGCGGGGCTGACGGCGCTCGCGAGGCTGCTGGCGCTTGCAGGGGTGCTGGCTGCGGTGAGTGCCGAGGCGAACGTTGTCGCCGTATCGGTGCCCGCGGTGACGACCGCCCCGCTCCCGCTGGTGCTCGTCGTCGTGGGAGCGGCCACGTGCTGCAGGGACCTCGACTGCAGCGATGCGATGCCGGCCTCGATCTGCCCGATCCGCGCTGTGATCGCCGCGACGCTCACCGCTCAGCCTCCTCGTGACGCACCGACCAGGCCCGTGTCGCGGACTCGTCGAGGACGAGCTGCTCACGCCGTCGAGCCTCGCCGGTGACGTGGAGCTCGTGCCGCTCCTCGAGCTTCTCCACGGACGTGGCCGCGGCCTTCGCCGCGCGGTGCGCGTCCTGCGCGGCGTCCAGGTCGGCATCGGCGACGTCGCGCAGTGCGCCCAGCTCACCGAGCAGCCCGCTGGTCGAGGCTCGCGAGGCCGCGAGCGCGAGCAGGGTGCTGCGTCCCACCGGTGCCTGCGAGGTCGCCGTCAGGTCCATCATGACGGCGTCCGCGCGCTCGGCGAGCTCGCGGCGGCGTGAGTGCGCGCGGGAGAGGTTCGCGGCAGCCTGATCTTCTTCCAGGTGTCGTAGCCGCAGCAGTCCTGCGAGCGGGAACGAGGTCATGGGGTGCCTCCGAGGCGTTGGCTCAGGCCGGACAGCAGCTCCCAGGACTCGCGAGCGGATGCCTGCTCGTCCATGGGCTGGGTCAGGAAGGTGGTGATCGCATCCGCGTGCTCGAGCGCGGCGTCCACCAGCGGGTTGGTGCCGCTCTTGTAGGCGCCCACGTCGATGAGGTCCTGAGCGGCGTGGCGTGCCGCCAGGGCCCGCCGCAGCAGCGTCGCCACCGCCAGCTGCTGTGGCGTGGTCACCCGGTTCGCGACCCGCGAGATCGACCCGAGCGCATCGATCGCCGGGAAGTGCCCGGCGACTGCGAGCTTGCGATCCAGCACGACGTGCCCGTCGAGGATGGACCGGGCCGCGTCAGCGACCGGTTCGTTGTGGTCGTCGCCCTCGACGAGCACGGTGTACAGGCCGGTGACCGACCCGCGCGCCGCCGTCCCGGCCCGCTCGAGCAGCTGGGCGAGCAGCGAGAACGTCGACGGCGGGTAGCCGCGGGTCGCGGGCGGCTCACCGACCGACAGCCCGATCTCACGCTGAGCCATCGCCACCCGGGTCAGTGAGTCCATCATCAGCACCACGTCGGCGCCCTCGTCCCGGAACGCCTCCGCGATGCGCGTCGCCGTGAACGCCGCACGCAGCCGCATCAGCGCCGGCTCGTCACCGGTCGCGACGACGACGACGGAGCGCGCGAGACCAGCCTCGCCCAGGTCGTCCTCGAGGAACTCGCGTACCTCCCGGCCGCGCTCGCCCACGAGCGCGATCACCGACACGGGCGCCTCGGTACCTCGGGCGATCATCGACAGCAGCGAGGACTTGCCGACGCCGGAGCCTGCGAACAGGCCGAGCCGTTGCCCGCGGCCGATGGTGGTCAGGGTGTCCAGGACGCGCACCCCCGTCTGCAGCGGCTCGCTGATCCTGGTCCGTTCCAGGGCGGATGGCGGCCGGTTCGCGATCGGCACACGAGCGGCGATCGGCGGCAGCGGACCGCCGTCGATCGGGCGGCCGATCCCGTCGAGGACGCGACCGAGCAGGCCGTTGCCTGTGGGCACGAGAACCCCGGCATGCCGGGAGCGCGCGGGCGCACCGGCCCGCAGCCCCGGTGTCGGTGCCAACGGCATGCACCGGATCCCGCCGGCAGTGGCCGCCATGACCTCGACGTCGACGGCGGTGTTCCCGTCGCCGACCGTGACGAGGTCGCCGACGGGGGCGTTCAGCCCGGCGATCTCGACGCCGAGCCCCACGACGGAGGTGACCACGCCGACGCGCTCGGGCCGGGCGAGCCGGAGGGCGCGGGCGAACCGCTCCGGGTGCGGGCGGAACGCGGTGGTCGTGCTCATCGTGACCCGCCGCTCTCGAGGGCCGCCCTCGCGCGGTGCAGGGCGCTGCCGATCGCGGCGTCGAGGTAGCCGTCGTCGAGCTCGGCGACGGCATCGCCTGCCGGCACGTCCTGGTCGGCGACGACCTGCACACCGGCTGTCGTGTCCAGGTCCAGGTGACGGAGATCCGCCGGGTTGACGCGGATCAGCCGCACCGACGCCTCCCCGACCGTGGACAGCGCGCGCGTCACCGCTGCCCGCGCCGACAGCGGTCCGTCCGTGAGCTCGACCCCCAGGATCGCCTCGGCCAGGTCGATCGCAGCCGCCAGGAGGCAGTCCTGCGCATCGGCGACGACCCCGACCTCGCGCGCTCGCAACTCGCGCGCCGCCGCGGCCATCGCCGCCTGCGCGCGCGCCGCCTCGGCGCGGGTGCGCTCCAGCAGCTGGGCGTGCTCGGCGTCGTGCTGCGCCAGCTGCGCCGCGATGCTCTCGGACGCCGCACGCAGACCGGCGGCGTAGCCGGCTGCATGACCCCGTCGCGTCGCGTTGGCCGCGGCCGCAGCCGCTTCGCCGGTGACGATCACCGGCAGCGCCGGGGCGAACGCCCTACTCGACATAGCCGTCCTCGTCGTCGCGATGCACCACGAGCTCCCCGGCCGCTTCCATCTCGCGCATCAGCGAGACGATCTCGGCGCGCGCGTCCTCGACCTGGGAGGTCCGCAGCCGGATCGACCGGGCGAGCTCCTCCTCGAGCACCTCGCCGTTGCGCGCCGAGATGTTGCGCCGGACCTTGTCGATCACCGGCTGGGCGGCGCCCTTGAGCGCCACCGCCAGCACGGTCGGGTCGATGCCTCGCAGGACCTGCTGCAGGTCTAGGTCGTCGACGTAGACGACGTCGACGAACGTCAGCAGCTGGGCGCGGATCTGCTCGGCGAGCTCCGGGTCGATCCGGTCGAGGCCCTCGAGGACCGAGGTCTCGGTGCGCTTGTCGCTGTGGTTGATGATGTCCACCAGCGGCGGCAGACCCCCCACCACCTCGGAGGGATCCTTGGCCGCCAGCGCGGCACCGCTGCGCTGCTGGATCGCATCGGCGACCAGCGCGACCGCATCGGGCGAGGGTGACTGGGTGGTGGCGATCCGCCGAGCGATGTCGGGCTGACTCTGCTCCGGGAGAGCCGCCAGCAGGCGGGAGGCGCGCGCCGGCCGCAGGTGTGCCAGCACCAGGGCGACCGTCTGCGGGTGCTCCCCCTCGAGGATCTGGACGATGTGATGGTTCTCGACGGCATCCAGGAAGTCGAACTGCTGGCCCGCCATCGTCGTCTCGGCCCGGGAGAGCACCCCGGCCGCGCGCTCGGATCCCAGCGATGCCTCGAGCAGCCCCAGCGCGACATCCTTGCCACCCCGGGTGCGGTACCGGCCGGTCACGGCGGCGTCGTGGACCTCGGAGATCGCGTCGTCGGCCACCTCGGCGTCGACCCGCTGCATCTGCAGGATGGCAGCGGTGATCTCGGCGGCTTCGGACTCCGTGAACCTCGCCAGCAAGGCGGCGGCGTTCTCCTTGTCGAGCTGCATCAGGGTCAGCGCGACCTTCTGCACGCCGGTCAGGCGTCCCTTGGTCAGGGAGGCAGCGGCGGTCACAGCGGTGTCCGCTCCTTGAGCAGACCACGGAGCGTCTCGGTCATCCGGTCGGGCTCACGAACGGCGAGCGCGTCCAGCTCGGTGCGCTTGCGATCGAGGTCTTCCGGCGCGGAGTCGAGGAACGGCGGTGGCGGGAGCTGCAGCAGGCTCTCGCCCGGTGAGAGCTCGGGGTCCGGGTCGTCCTCGAGGCTGTCGATGACAGCCGGACCGAGATCAAGCTCTTCGCGGGCCTGACGGCGATTGCGGCGGGCGTAGACGATGAGCCCGAGCACGCCGACCAGCACGCCCGCGCCGACGATGAGCGCGGTGCGCACGAGCTCGGCCTGCTGGGCGGCCTCCTCCGCCGCGGCTGCCGCCGCGAGCGCCTCCTGAGCGGCCTCGGCCGAGGAGGTGTCGAACTGGACGGCGTTGACCGTGACGACGTCGCCACGCTCGGCGTCGACGCCGGCGGCGGTCGCCACGAGGGTGGTCAGCTCACCCATGTCCAGCCCGGCTGCGGCAGCGGCGTCCACGGCGACAGAGACCGACTGCCGCGTGAGCGAGCCGGCTGGGATCACCGTGGTCTGGGTCGAGGAGTTGACCGCGTTGTTGAGGACCTCGGTCTCCGAGCTGTACTCGCTGGCCTCCTGGTCCTCGTCGGGGACGGCGATGTTGTCCGGGCCGAGCACACCGGCCGCCGTACCCCCGCCGCCCGTGTAGGTCTCGGTGGTCGTCGAGGACGAGTGCGCGGGCGCATCCTCGGGAGACTCGAACGTCTCGTCGACACGCTCGGCTGACTCGGTGGAGACCTGCGCGTTCACGATCACCGTGGAGTGTCCCGGGCCGAGCACCCGGTCCAGCATCGTCTGCACCTGGGCGGCGACCCGCTGCTCGTAGTCGGTGGCCTGCTGGTCCGGGGTGCCCACCGCCCCCTGCCCGACCGCCGACAGCACGTTGCCGCCGGCGTCGACGACGGCCACGCCGGTCGGCGCCATGCCGTCGATCGCTGCCGAGGTCAGGTGCACGATGGCCTGGACCTGGTCGGTCGACAGCGACACCCCGTTCTCGGTCTCGATGAAGACCGACGCCGTCGGTGCCACCTTCTCGGAGACGAACACGGTCTCCTCGGGGATCGCGAGCCGCACGGACGCGGTCCGTACCCCGGACATCGCGCTGATGGTGGCGGCGAGCTCGCCCTCCAGCGCGCGCTGGTAGGTGACCTGCTGCTGGAACTCGCTCGTGGTCACGCCCATGTCGTCCAGGAGGGAGTACCCGCTGGTCGTGGCCGACGGCAGCCCCGAGGCGGCCGCCTGCAGCCGCTGATCGTAGACGTCCGCTTCGGGCACCAGCACCGTCGAGCCCCCTTCGGTGAGCTCGTAGTCGACCCCGTTGGTGCGGAGCTGGTCGACGATGCTGTTGGCGTCGGCTGCCGACAGCCCGGTGAACAGCGGGGCGAACGAGGGCCGCGCCAGCCAGGACGACAGTGCCACCGACCCGAGCACGAGCACGGCGACGCCGATGAGCGCGAGGGTGCGCTGCGCCAGGCTGAAGCTGCCGACGAACTCGCTGAACCGGCCCCACCACGAGCCGAGGCGCGCCGCCATCAGGCCTGCATCCTCATGATCTCGTTGAACGCGTCGACGCCCTTGTTCCGCAGCGTCGCGACGAGCTCGAGGGTCACCTGGGCGCGGGTGGCGGCCAGGGTCGCCTGGTGGATGTCGGTCAGGTCACCGGTGACGGCGCGGATCGCCAGGTCGTCGGAGGTGCCCTGCAACGCCTGCAGCTCCTCGAGGGCGCCGGTCAGTGACGCACCGAACGACTCGCCGGTGCTCTGGGCGCTCGCGACGGCGGCCGTCGGGCTCGCGCCGGTCACGGCGCTCACACCGCCGATGGGGGTGATGGGCATCAGTTCCGTCCGATCTGCAGGGCAGCGGTGTAGGTGTCCTTGGCGCGGTCGACCACGGCAGCATTCGCCTGGTAGCCACGCTGGGCGAGGATGAGCTGGGACATCTGCGCACCCATGTCGACGTCGGGATAGCGCACGTACCCGTCCTCGTCGGCCAACGGGTGGTCGGGCTCGTGCACCAGGCGACCGTCGGGGTCGCCCCATGCCGCGCCCTGCACGAACACGCCGCCATCGGTGCCCTCGGTGGCGATCACGTACCGGGCACGGAACGCCTCGCCGTCGGTCGAGGTGGCGGTGTTGACGTTGGCGATGTTGTCGGAGATGGCGTCCAGCCACTTGCGGTGCACGGTCAGACCCGTGCCCGCGACACCGATCGCGTCGAAGGTCATCAGCTCGTCCTCATCGCGGTCCGGAGCGCGGTGAACGGCCCGTCGGCGGCACGTGCCGCGAACTGGAACCGGAGCACGGTGTCGATGCTGGAGATCGTCTCGGTGTCGAGGTTGACGTTGTTGCCGTCGAGCCGGGTCGGCTCGAGCGAGCGGGACTCGGTCGCAGTGGCGCGACCATCGCCGGTGGCCACGGAGCGGACGATGGCGTCCTCGAACGCGACCCGGCGGGCGGTATAGCCAGGTGTGTTGACGTTGGCGATGTTGGAGGCGACGGCGCGCTGGCGCCCGGCCAGGCCGTCGAGTGCACTGGCGATCGCCAGCGAGGTCACCGATGAGAGCACGACAAGGTCCACTTCGCGTCGTCGTCAGCCCATCCGTGGCCTTGCGTCGTGAGCGATCCGTGCTCGAGAGTCTCTGTCGGCAGGTCCGCGGTTTCTGTAAGCGAACCGAGCCAGCTGTCTAGACGGTCTCAGCCGCGCAGGTCGATGTACACCGGGCCTGCCGGGTGCGGGCGAGGCACGGCGGCCACGGCGTCGTGGTGGCGGCGGGCGCGCTCCATGGCGGCGCTGATGACCGTGATCGCGTCCTCCTGCGCAGCGAGCACCTCCTGTGCCCGGGCCGCCAAGGTGCCCGGCAGCGGTCCGAGCGCCGCCGGCTCCTGCCACGGCGCGACCGTCGTCGCGGCGTCGGTGGTGGTGGCTTGCTCCCGCAGCCCGGAGGCCTCGGCGGCGAGGTCGTCGAGGAGCCTCACCCACGCGTCGTGGCGGCCCGCGGGGTCGGTCATCAGCCGATCCCGAGGGCGCCCGTGGGTGCCGATCCGGGGGCGCCTGCTGAGGCGAGCTGGGCGGCCTCGTGCCACGTCTGCCGCAGCGGCTCCAGGATCTCGATGAGGGCGGACGTGATCGCACGGTCACGGCCGGTGTTCGCCTCGACGAGCTGGGTGAGTGCGTAGGCGTAGATCGCGTGGAGGTTCTGGGCGCCGTCCCAGGCGTCGAGGTCGAGGCTGGTCATGAGCTCGGTCACGATCTGCTGGGCGTGGATGAGCTGCGCCGAGGCAGCTGGCCAGTCCTGGTCGGCCTGGGCCTTCGCGGCGCGCGCGAGGTCGAGCAGCAACCGGTCGTACAGCATCGTCAGCAGCCGCGGCGGGGAGGCGGACATGACCTGATCGGCCAGGTACGAGGCGCGGGCGTTCGTCAGTGTCGACATGGTGGGTGCGGGTCCTTCCGGGTCAGCTCGTCGTCTGTGCCGCAAGGGAGGCGAGCTGGGATGTCAGGTACGACTGCTGGGCCTGCAGCTTCGAGAGGGCGACCTCCATGGCGGTGAACTGCCGCATCAGCGTGGTCCGCTTGGTCTCCAGGCGGCTGTCCCACTCGGAGATCTGGGTGCCGATGACCTTGACCTGCTGCTCATGGCCGGTGATGCGCTGGGACAGGGTCCCGTCGCGGGCGTCGGAGATCACCTCACCGGCCGCGGCGACGCGCCCGGTGATGGTGGTGAGGGTGGCGGACACGTGTCCCGGGTCGGCAGCCAGCGCTTCCCGGAACCTCTCGGCGTCGAACTCGACCGTGCCGTACCGGGTGATGACGATCCCGATCTCGGCCGGTGAGCGGCCCTCGACCGGTGCCGTGGCTGCACCGATCAACCGCGCCGAGACGTCACGTGATGCGGAGTCGCCGGCGAACAGGCCGCCACTGACCACGGTCTTGCCCTCCGCGTCGGTGCTCGTCGTCAACCTGGAGCGGGCGGCGATCTCCGCGAAGATCGCCGACAGGGAGTCGACCAGGCCCTTCGCGGACTCCTCGAGTGCCTCGGCGTCGTCGCCGACGGTGACGGTCACCGGCTCGTCACCGGTGGCGGTGACGGTGATGTCGACACCGGTGATGAGGTCGGTGAACGTGTTGGTGGCGGAGGTGACCTGCTGCTCGGCCGCGGTCCCGGCCCACAGCGACACCGCGGCGTCCTGCGCGGTCCGCACGTGTGCTGCGCCCGGCTGGGTGAAGAGGTCCGCGGCCGTCCCCGCGGCCACCTCGGCTGCGGTCCCGGTGAAGATGTCGAACGCACCCGCCGCGCCGGTGTCGGCGGCGGTGAGCTGCAGCCGGAAGAGCGGTTCGCCGGTCGTGGGGTCGGTGCCGGTGGCGATCTTCGAGGCGGCCACGCCCGCGTCGGCCTCGTTCACGGCCGTCAGGACGTCGTCGAGGCTGGTGGTGGCGGCGGTGATCTCGGTCAGGGTGCCGTCGGCGGCCCGTACGGTCAGCACCGGTGGGTCAGCGGGCCAGGCGCTCATCGCCGCGGTGACGGAGGACTGGGTCTGGGCGAGCCGGGTGACGGTGAGGCTGACCTCGCCGGTGGCGGCACCGGGTGCGGCGACAGCCGTCACGGCCGTGCTGGTCGCGGTCGCGGTCCGTGGCTCGAGCGCGGACCCGGTGAGGTCCTGCGCCTGCTTCGTCAGCCCGGCCACCTTGCTGTTCAGCGACTGCCAGGCGGCGATCAGGCTCTCGGCGGAGGTCCGCTTCGCCACCAGCTGCCGCTGGGTGCCGCCCTCGGCGCTGACGAGGGCGTTGATCAGTGACGTGGTGTCGAGGCCGCTGATGATGCCGTCGATGCCGAAGCTCATCGTGAGCTCCTTCCGGTGATCGATGCGGGTCACGCCCGGGACCGGGAGGGATCCGTGGGTCCCTGCCCGGTCTCGGGCGTGACGGGTGTGACGATGTGCGGCCTGGCGGCCGCTCGTCACGATCAGCGCAGCAGCTGCAGCACGCCCTGGCCGGACTGGTTGGCCTGGGCGAGCATGGCCGTACCCGCCTGCGACAGCACCTGCGAGCGGGTGAACTTCACCATCTCCGCCGCCATGTCGACGTCGCGGATGCGCGACTCCGACGCGGTCAGGTTCTCGATCGAGACGTTGATGTTCTTCACCGCGTACTCGAGGCGGTTCTGCACCGCGCCGAGGTCGGAGCGCTGCTCGGACACCGCCACCAGTGCGGTGTCGATGGCCTCGATCGTGGTGGCTGCGGTGGTGGCATCCGTCACGTCGAACGCGGCGGCACCGTCGGCACCGTCGGTGGACGCGAGGGTGCCCGCAGCGGTGGCCACATCCCCCAGGTTGATGCTGATGGTGTTGGCGCCACCCGGGGCGGCGTCACCGTCCGCACCGACCTGGATGCTCAGCGCGGTGCCGCCCTGGAGCAGGTTGATGCCGTTGAAGTTGGTCGACTCCTGGATGCGCCAGAGCTCGTTGCCGAGCTGGTCGGCCTCGGCCTTGATCGCCGCGCGGGACTCGGCGTTGTTGGTGTCGTTCGCACCCTGCACCGCGAGGTCACGCATGCGCTGCAGGATCGACTGCACCTCGCCGAGAGCACCCTCGGCCGTCTGCGCGACGCTGATGCCGTCCTGCGCGTTGCGCGCCGCGACGTTGTAGCCGTTCACCTGGGCCTTGAGGCCCTCGGCGATCGACAGGCCGGCCGCGTCGTCACCCGCGCGGTTGATGCGCAGGCCCGAGGAGAGCTTCTCCAGGCTCTTGGCCTGCTGGTCCTGGGTGATGGAGAGCTGCCGGTAGGTGTTGTTGGCCGACACGTTCGTGTTGATGGCGAAACCCATGATCTTTCCTCCGTGAGTGGGCTTGTGCTGTCACGGCCCGTCCGTGGGCCGCTCACCGGTACCTGTCGGCGACGACGGCCCGGATGTTAGGTGCCCTCTCAGGAGGCTGCGACCACCGTGTCCGGGCGGGTGAACCCGCCGGCGGTGAGCGCGGCGAACTCGGTCATGAATGCGCGCCGACGCGCGGACCCGGGTGCGGCGTGCGCCTCGGTGGGGAGCTGGTCGCCGTAGTGGACCGCCATCGCCTGCCGGAGCATCTGGACCGCCTCCGAACGCTGCTGGGAGACGGCGGAGTGGGAGATCCCGAGCTCGGCGGCGAGGTCGTTGACCGAGCGGTCATGGAAGTAGATCTGCTCGGTGATGTAACGCATCCGTTCCGGGAGCAGCCGGACACCCGCGCGGACGTACTCGGACTGCTCCCGGGTCAGGACCTGCTCCTGGGGGGAGCTCGAGCCATCGGCGAGGGTGTCGGTCAGCAGGTCGTCGAGCGGCTGCACGCTGCGTGCCGCCTCGGCGAGCGTGGCGTCGACCGTGGCAGCGTCGACGTCGAGCGCTGCGGCCAGCTCCGCGCGGCTCGGGGTGCGGCCCAGATCCATGGCGAGTGCGTCCTGTGCGGCGGTGGTCTGGCGGATCCGGCTGCGCACGCCCCGGGTGGCCCAGTCGGAGGCTCGCATGTCGTCCAGCAGCGCTCCCACGATCCGCTGGCGTGCGTAGGCGCCGAACGGGACCCCGAGGTCGGGGTTGAACGCCTCGACGGCGGAGATGAGAGCCAGCGTCCCGACGGAGACCAGGTCCTCACGGCTGAGGTGAGTCGCTCTGCGGATGGCGTCCGAGACGAGGTAGCCCACCAACGGGAGGTTCTCCTCGACGATGGCGTTGCGTGTTGCACGATCCACGTTTATCTCCCCCGAGACGATATGTGGCCAGCGATGCACTGCTCGAGCAATGTATAGACGATCGCCTAGACCTAACACAAGAGCGAACCGTGCCGACAGTGTGAGGTGAGCAGGGAGGACACCCGGATGGGGAGTGGGAAAGCGATGGGAGTGCAGGAGCTGTCGACCATCATCTGGCGCCAACGACAATTGTTGGAGCTGTTGGTGTTCAAGCTGACCGAGGAGCAGCTCCTCCTGACCTCAGGGCGCACCGCGTGGCTCTCACATGCCACACGCGAGGTTGAAGAGGTAGTCACACGTCTATACGACGTCGAGCTCCTGCGGGATGTGCAGGCGGCGCAGGTGGCGGCTGACTGGGACGCAGCCGACGCGACCACTCTGCGGGACCTCATCCCCCACGCGCCGCCACCCTGGGACGAGGTGCTCCGGGGGCACCTGGAGGCGCTGACGGCGCTGACCACCCAGATCCGGACCGTCCGGGACGCGAACGGGACGTTCTTGCGGGAAGGTCTGCGCGCCACGCAGGAGACGCTGGCCGGCCTGGACGCCTCGGGCGGCACCTACGACGCCCGCGGCGCGTCCACCGCCCCCCGTGCGCCGGCGGCCCAGCTCGTCGACAGGGAGCTCTGAGATCCGATGAGCAGCTTCGCTGGACTGCAGACCGCCTATCTCGGCGTCGCCGCGCAACGGCGTGGCCTGGACGTCGTCGGCCAGAACATCGCCAACCTCAACACCCCCGGGTACACCCGGCAGCGCGTGGAGCTGTCGCCGCTGCCGGGGACGGCGGGCGCGAGCCTGTTCACGACGACTCAGGTGACCCCCGGGCGCGGCGTGAGCGTGGACGCCATCTCCCGGCTCGGGGATGTCTACCTCGACAACAGGGTCCGCGCCACGGCGTCCTCCTATGGCTTCGCAGCGGTCCGCTCCTCAGCCCTGACGGCGCTCGAGACGTCACTGCGCGAGCCGGGCGAGCGTGGTCTGTCCGCCAAGCTCGACGCGTTCTGGGCGGGCTGGGAGGACCTGGCGAACCGCCCCCGCGACCCGGCCGCCGAGGCCGTCGTCCTCGAGGGCGCCGATGCCGTCGCGGCGGCGATCACGACCGGCCATCAGGACGTCGTGGACCAGTGGGCGAAGGCTCGGGCGGAGCTCGACGGACTCGTCGCCGACGTGGGCTCGGCCGCCGCCCAGGTGGCCGACCTCAATGCCCGGATCCGGAGCGGCGCGGCCGCAGGTGGGTCGGTGAACGAGCTGATCGACCAGCGTGCCGGCATCGCCGCCACACTGGCGGCTCTCACCGGCGCGGAGGTCCGCCACCGCGACGACGGCACCATCGACGTCCTCATCGGCGGCAACCCGCTCGTGCAGGGGACCGCGTCGAGCACGCTCCAGGTGGCCGGTGGCGCACGCCTGCAGGATGCCGGCACCGACCCGGTGCGGGTGGAGTGGGCGCACCGCCCCGGTCGGTCCGCCGGTGTCGGGGGCGGCGAGGTCGCAGCCCAGCTGTCGTTGCTGGCTCCCGCCCAGCCGACGGGAACGGGCGGTGCGCTCGCGGAGGCCGCCGCCACCTACGACGCCATCGCGACCGATCTGGCCGACACGGTCAACGCCGTCCACAGCGGCGGCGTGACCACCTCGGGCACGCCGGCAGGGAACTTCTTCGAGCTTGCCCCGGGGGTCTCTGCCGGGGCTGGACTGCGGGTGCTCGCCACCGCGGGTGGGCTGGCCACCGGCGCACCGGGTGCCGGCGCCCTGGACGGGTCCGTCGCGAACGCGATCGGCAGCATCGGTGCAGCGGCCGACTCGCCCGCCGCCCGCTGGACCTCGTTCGTGACGACCACCGGCGTGACGGCACGGACCGCGGCCGACCGGGCCGCGCTCGCGGGCTTGTCCGCCCGGAGCGCCGAGGACCTTCAGCTCAGCTCTGCGGGTGTCGACCTGGACGAGGAGACGATGACCATGCTGACCTACCAACGCGCCTATGAGGGCGCCGCTCGTGTCATGACCGCGATCGACGAGATGCTGGACGTGCTGATCAACCGCACCGGCGTCGTCGGGCGGTGAGGACATGATCAGCCGTGTCACCAGCGGGATGATGGCCCGCACCGCGAGTGCGAACCTGCAGTCGAACCTGCAGCGCATGCACGACCTCACGGAACGGGCATCCACGCAGTCGCGCATCCTGCGGCCCTCCGACGACCCGGTCGGCACCGGCGACTCGCTGCGACTCCGGTCCGAGCACCGGGCGTCCGAGCAGCACGCACGCAACACCACGGACGGTCTGGGCTGGCTGACGGTCGCCGATTCCGCTGTCCAGACCTCGGTGGACCTGCTCCTGCGCGCGCGCGACCTCGCGCTGCAAGGCGCGACCGGGACGGCATCCCCGCAGGCGCGCGAGGCGCTGGCCGAGGAGATCGACGGTATCCGCGAGGCGTTGCTGACGGAGGCGAACGCCTCCTACAACGGGCGCTCGGTGTTCGCGGGCACCTCCGACGGCGGGATCGCGTTCGATCAGGACGGCGTGTCCCAGGGGATCCCTGGCAGCAGCGTGCTGCGGCTCGTCGGCCCCGGGGAGCAGATCCGCGTCGATGTCGACGGCGCAGCGGTGTTCGGTTCCGGGCCGGGCTCGGCGTTCGCGGTCCTGGAGACGCTGGCAGCCGACCTGCGCGCGGGCGCCGACGTCGCCGGCTCGATCAACGCGATCGACGACCGCCGCGAAGCGATGCTGGGTCAGCTGTCCCAGGTCGGTGTGAGGTACAACAGGCTGGAGGCCGCGAAGGTGGCGGGCGAGCAACGGATGGGCCGACTGGAGGGGAGCCTGAGCGAGGTGGAGGACGTGGACCTGGCGAGGATGCTCATCGACCTCAAGTCGCAGGAGGTCGCCTACCAGTCGGCACTCGGCGTCACCTCTCGCGTTCTGCAGAGCTCTCTGATGGACTTCATCCGATGAGCGCCGTGACCTTCGTCGAGCCGATGCCGGGTCTGGGTGGCCTGGTCAGCTTCGACCTGTCTCCGGTCGACGGTGCTGACGGGCTGCTCTCCCTCACCTCGCTGGAGCGTGCCGGGGTGCGGCTGTTCCTGGTGGACGCCGGGGTGCATCTCGCCGACTACACCCCGAGCCTGTCGGCGCAGGATCGTGCGCGCGTGGGCGCGGAGCGACCCGAGGAGCTGCAGCTGCTCGTCGTGGCGAACCCGGCCGGCGACGGTGGTCTGACGGTGAACCTGATGGCTCCGGTGCTGCTGCACCGCACCGCGGCGAGGGCGTCGCAGCTGATCCTCGGCCAGGAGCGGTGGCCGTTGCGCCATCCCCTCGGCGAACCGTTGCCCTACGCGGTCTAGATGATCGACTGAGGGTGCGGGAGCACGTCGGCGATGTCGCACAGCTCGATGTCGGTGCGCGCCAGGAACGACCGGATCGTCTGGTCGAGGGTCTCGTGGGTGTCCTCGAACCGCTCACGGATCGCCTCCGCCGACCGTGACAGCCCCCACCGCATCGTCTTGTCCGTGGTCTGCAGGAACGTCAGCAGGGCGGGGTCGGAGACCCAGAGCTGCTTGACCTTCGTCACCGGCGGCGTCAGCACGAGGTGGACGAGGCTGGCGGCAGCGGCCCGTTGTCGCACCGTGTTGGCCGGCGAGTGCCGGCCGAGCACGAACTGGGCGTGCCGATGCGTGGTGTCGAGGTCCACCCCGTGGGTCCGTCTGCCCGAGATGTTGGGCGTACCGAGGATCTTCTCGTCCGGTCCCAGCACGGTTCGCACGATGTGGACGACGGCGGTGATGTTGTTGAGGAGGTGCACGCGATCAGCGCGTTGGTGCAGGAGCGCCGTCCATCCGATCGTCGCCTCGCCGACGTCGGCAGGGGGGAGCTCGCCGAGCGAGGCGCCGGTGGCACCGCGCAGGCCCTCCTGCACGTCGCGGATGGCTTGCGTCGGGGAGCTGCTGACGAGGAAGTTCGCGATCTGCCGCCACGCGGCGTAGGCGGGGTCGTCGGCGGGTGTGTCGGCGCCCAGGCCCTGCGGCTGTGTCGGTGCCGCGGGTGGATGCCGCAGCGGAGGCACGTGCCGTTGCCGAGGGGGTGAGACCTCGAAGCCGAGCCGCTGGAAGATGCGTCGAGCGGTGTCGCTGGTGAACTCGGCTCGATAGATGCCGAGACAGAGCTCGAGAGCCTGCTTGACCGGCCAGCGGTGGCCGAGCACGGCGACCCAGTGAGCCTGGACCGGCTCGGGTCGGCGGCCGGTCAGCACAGCGCGGACCTGGTCGGCGTCGATGTGGTGCGAGCGGCCCTGGATCGTGAAGCGCATACCTGTCGGGTGGTGGGAGCGTTGGCGACGCTCTCGATCGTTCCACGCTTTCGCCACCGACGCGACACGAGCCCCGGTCGTATCCTGGGCCGAGACACGTCGGCAGCGGGGAGGCCAGCATGAGCGTCGCCTTCAGCCTCGCCGCCCAGGACGCGGATGTGGCCGGCTGGCACCTGGTGTGCGGAGCCGAGGGCCGCCTCAACGGGAACCCCGTGAGCTATCGCGAGGCGAACCTGATCAGTGTCGTGCACAGGGCCGCGTGCACCGAGAGCGGGTGCCGCACAGCAGGTCCCGCTCGCGAGGTGGCCTACGTGCACCCCGACCTCGCGACCGTGGTCACGATGCCCGCGAGCAGCGCAGCCGCCATCCTCGCGGCCATCGGTGTCTCGCCCGCAGAGCGCGATACAAGTACCGGCAGCATGAACGCCACCGCGTTCAAGGGGGCGCTGCTGCTCGCCCTCGCGCTCGCCGACACGGACGACCGGCTGGTCCAGCTGCTCGACGTCGCCGAGGCAGCGGTCCGGCAGAACCGCGACGTCTGCTGGGCGTAGACCCGCAGGCCGCTGCTGACAGTCCCTGACCCTGCGCCTCGGGCGGCGGCCCGCGACACGAATCGTGGCGCAGTCGCGGCTAAGCGGTTGCGCGCGCACTTCGTGGAGCGCTTTCGTTGTTTTCACAACGTTCACGAGCAGTGAGTGTGGCTCTGCCACAGGGTTGGAGGAAACCGGTTGACTTTCGACCTAGGGATGCGATCTACTGGGGCCGGTCGATGTCTCGAAGGAGAGAAGTCATGATCCAGAACCACCCAGTCACCCGCCGCCGTGCGCTCGGTCTGCTTGGGGCGGCGACAACCGCGACTGCCCTGGCGGCGTGCGGCCGTGAACGTCCCGACAACGAGCCCACGGCTGGCGGATCGACCTCGGGGTCGTCAGCTGCGGGATCGGTCCGGCTCGCTCTCGGGGCGCCGAACCCGGACTACGAGGCGTTCCTCACCGAGCAGGTTGGGATCTTCAACCAGTCCTACCCCGATGTCGAGGTTGAGCTGCTCTTCTACCCGCCGCCCGAGTACGCCAACGCGATCAACCTGGCGTTCACCTCGGGTGAGGGGCCCGACGTGTACCGGCTCACGGGACCGTCGCCGGCCACGAACATGGTCAACTCCTACCGCAACGACTGGCTGCAGCCGCTGACGCCGTTCATCACCGACGAGTTCAAGGCTCGCGCCTTCGAGCCCGGCACCTGGGACAACCCTGCGATCAGCGGCCTGTACGTCGGCGAGGACGTCTACGGCCTGCCGTTCGAGTCGATGCGCTACACCCAGCTCCGGATCCTCTACTGCAACCGCCAGCTGCTCGCGGACGCCGGGTTCGACGCGCCCCCTGCGAGCTGGGGCGAGCTGCGGGAGGCCGCAGCGGCGATCACCGGCTCGGCCGACGGTGCGTACGGCTTCGGCATCTCCGGGCAGAACACCGTGGTGACGGTCGACGCCATGCAGAACGTCGCCGGGCCCGGCATGGCCGGCATCGCACCCATCAACTACACCAACGGCACAGCAGGCGCTTCGCACGAGAGCTACGTGAGCGTCGTCGACCTGATCAGTGGCCTCAACGCCGACGGCTACATCACGCCCGGCTTCGAGTCTTGGGACGCCCAGCGACCGATCCAGGAGTTCGCTCTCGGCACCCTCGGCATGTACGTGGGAGCCAACTTTCACGCGGCCCGGATCCGGGAGACCAACCCCGATCTCGAGTTCGACATGGCGATCATCCCGGTCCCGGACTCTGGTCGCGGTGGGTACCAGCGGGTCACCGGGCTGAACCAGCCGTACTGGGGCATGGCCAAGACGGCGCAGGCGCCCGAGGCTGCGTGGGCCCTGATGGACTTCATGAGCACCCCCGAGTTCCAGAGCGCCGCGTACTCGGCGCTGGCGCTGATCCCCGCGCTCACGGACGCGCTCGACGGCGTCGAGATCTCCGAGGACACCCAGCGGCTGCTGGAGATCATGGACGAGTCCATCCGCACGGCGCCCAACGTGCTCGAGAACGGCCTGGACGCCGATCAGCTGCTCTCGGCTGCCACCGGTGCGGCCCCCACCCCGAACGCCACGGAGCTCTACACCCGGTCGATCACCGAGGGTGCGGACTACGCGGGCCCGGCGGCCGAGTTCGACGCGGCCTTCGACACGGTCATCGACGAGACCGTGACGAAGCTCCAGGCCGACGGTCTCGACGTGGACCGCGCCGATCTGGCGTTCCCCGACTGGGACCCGCTCGAGGGGTACGCAGGCTGACGCATGGCAGTCATCGCGAACCCGGACGCGGCCCTGCAGCAGCGCGACCCAGGACCGTCTCGGAGCGGCAAGGACGGCCTCTGGTCGCAGATCAAGAAGCACCGGTGGAACTACGTCTTCGTGGCGCCCATGGTCGTGCTGCTGGTCATGTTCACCATCTGGCCGATCGTGGCGAGCTGGGCCTACGGGTTCTTCGACTGGGACGGCTTCGGCCCGCTCGAGGACTTCATCGGTCTGGACAACTACCGCGAAGCGGCGGGTGACCCCGCCTTCTGGCGCGCGTTCGGCAACACGTTCTGGTTCGCTGCCGCCTCCTTGTTCGTGCAGGCGCCGCTGGCGCTGCTGTTCGCGCTGCTGCTCAACAACCCGCGGCTGTTCGGCCGCAACGTCTATCGGGTGCTGATCTTCATCCCCGTCGTGAGCACGACGGCGGTGGTTGGACTGGTCTTCTCCGTGCTGCTGGACACGAACCGCGGTCCCATCAACGTGGTGCTGACGCAGCTCGGGCTGGACCCGGTGAACTTCCTCGGCGACTCGACGACCGCCCTGGCGACGGTCATCGCCGTCGAGACCTGGCGTGGCCTCGGCATCACGATGATCTACTGGCTCGCCGCGCTGCAGACCATCCCGGCCGAGCTCTACGAGGCGGCGAAGATCGACGGTGCCGGCAAGTGGCGGATGTTCCGCTCCATCACGGTGCCGTTGCTCGCGCCTTTCGCGGCCATCATCCTGCTGCTGACGTTCATCACCAGCTTCAATGCCTTCGACATCGTGCAGACGATGACCGCCGGCGGACCGAACGGTGCCAGCGACATCGTGCAGACCTACATCTTCAGGTACGCGTTCGCACCCACCCAGTTCATACCGCGCTTCGGCTTCGCCTCCGCGGCGGCCCTGCTCTTCGGGATGGTGGTCATGGTCATCACGCTCGTCCAGATCCTCGTGGTGCGCCGCGCTCGGCGACGTGCCGCAGGGCTGGAGGCGGCGCGATGACCGCGACGCTCACCCGCACCAGTGCTGACACCACCCCGACGGCGGCCCGGCCGCCCCGCCGCGGTGGCGGCCTGCGCCGCCAGCGCTCGATGGGTCGAGCCGGCCGAGCCGTGACCCACGCGATCCTGCTGCCGCTGGTCTTCCTCTGGGTCTACCCGTACGCCTGGTCGATGGTCTCGAGCATCCGGCCGCAGGCGGAGACGCTGCTCGGCGGCGCCAGCCTGATCCCGGACGAGCTGACTTTCAGCAACTTCGAGCGCGCGTGGGAGCAGGCGAGGTTCGAGACCTACACCACGAACACCGTGATCGTCACGATCGCGGTCGTGATCCTCACCATCGCGATCTCCGCGCTCGCGGGCTACGCCCTGGGCCGCGGGAACATGCCGGGGAAGAAGATCATCATCGGGACGCTGATCGTCACGATGTTCCTGCCCAAGGGCTTCACGATCATCCCGGTGTTCCTGCTGATCGACTCGCTCGGCATCAACAACTCGCTCTGGGCCGTGATCCTCGCCGAGGCGGGGCCGGCCCACATCATGCCGATCCTGCTGTACATCGGGTACTTCGCCTCGATCCCGCGGGACCTGCAGGAGGCGGCCACGGTCGACGGCGCCGGCTACGTGCGCACGTTCTGGTCCGTCATGTTCCCGATGGCGCGCCCGGTGACCGCGACCGTGGCGATCTTCTCGTTCATCGGCGCGTGGAACGCGTTCCTCGTCCCGCTGGTGTTCACTCTCAGTGCGCCGGAGCTGCGCACGCTGGGTGTCGGGATCTACGCCTTCTTCGGCGAGAACTCGATCGACTGGGGCGGGCTCGCCGCGGCCTCGGTGATCGCGGTCGTGCCGGTGATCGCGGTGTTCCTGTGGTTGCAGAAGTACTTCGTGGACGGCATCGCGGGGTCGATCAAGGGATGACCCAGCAACCAGACATCCTGCTGATCCTCGCCGACCAATGGGGCGCCGCAAGCGTGGGCGCCTACGGCTGCGACGTCGACGGCGTCACCCCGCACCTCGACGCGCTCGCCGCCCGGGGCGTCCGGTACGACCGGCACTACACCCCGACCCCCATCTGCGGCCCGTCGCGCAACGCGATGCTCACCGGGCGCTCGCCCTCGGTCACCGGGGTGGTCGCCAACGACATCGAGCCACGAGCAGACATCCCGTTCTTCACCCAGGAGCTGCGCGAGGCCGGCTACCGGACCGCGGGCGTGGGCAAGTTCCACTTCACGCCGCACACGAACTACCCGCCGAGCGACCTCGACCACCTGGGCTTCGACGACGTCCAGGTGACCGAGGACACCCGGCACGGCCCGTGGCTGGACTGGGTGGCGGCCGAACACCCGCAGCACTACGAGGCCGCCTTCGCCACGGCGTGGCCGACGCCGTACCTCGCCTCGTTGCCTCCGGACGGGCGGGACGCCCGGCCGGAGTGGGCCGCTGCCCGCGCACGGCACGTGGAGCCGCTGACGCGCCCGCCGCACCGGCGGATCGCGCACCCCTCGCCGCTCCCGGAGGAGGTGCACCAGTCGACCTGGATAGCGGACCGCACGATCGCGGACATCCGCGCCTGCGAGGCCGCGCCGACGACGCCCGCCTTCCACTACGTCTCCTTCGTGGACCCGCACGACCCCTACGACCCGCCGCCGAGCTGGGCGGCGCGGTTCGACTGGCGCGCGATGCCGGCGCCGGTCCCGCAGGAGTGGGCGCGCGCTGGGGCGGCGTGGGAGTACGGCGCGTTCCAGGACTCGAAGTTCGAGCTCGACACCTTCGACGACGAGACCTGGGCCAGGCTGCGAGCCGCCTTCTACGCGTCCGCAGCGTTCGTCGACGACCAGATCGGCAGGATCCTGCAGGCCGTCGAGGAGTCGGGCCGGGAGACCCTGGTGCTCTTCACGACCGATCACGGCGACCTCATCGGCGACCACGGGCTGCTCATGAAGGGGCCGTGGCACTACGACAAGGCCATCCGGTGCCCGATGATCGTCGCAGGCGCTGAGACCACCGTCGGAGCGGTCGTCGGGACCCTGACCAGCCACCTCGACCTGCGCCCGACCATCCTGGAGGCAGCGGGCATCGACGCGGGCCTCGGAGAGGGCTCGGCCCTGCCCCGGCGGACGGCCGAGCTCCTCGATCCGACCGCTCGAGAGCGGTTGGTCGTGGAGACGAACACCTCCTACGTCGCACCGGAGCGAGACCAGGTTCGCACCCTGATCACTGCGGATGGGTGGCGCCTGACGATCTTCTGCGACCAGGCATACGGAGAGCTGTTCGACCTCGTGAACGACCCGCACGAGCAGCACAACCTCTTCGACGACCCGGGGCACCTGCGGCGTCGGTTGGCGATGACGGAAGCGCTGATCGCCGAGAGCGCCGCAGCGGTGATGGCGCGCTACGACCAGCCCGCAGCGCGCCCCCGGGCGGTGACGGTCGGATGACGGCGCCGTGGCACCTGCTGGACGACCGGATCCGCGGCTTCTGGGACCTCGACCGTGCCCGGGCCGGCGACGCAGAGGTCGCTGCCGACGAGACCCTGCTCTGGTTGCCGTGTGCGTACACGACCGCAGGCGGCGCGCACACCGAGCACTTCGCCGAGATGTACGGCTGGGACACCCACTTCATCAATCTCGGGTTGCTGGCGCACGACCGCACCGATCTCGTACTCGGACACCTGCAGAACCAGCTCCACATGATCGAGCGGTACGGCCGGGTGCTCAACGGCAACCGGAGCTACTACCTCACGCGCGGACAGCCGCCGGTGCTGGCCGCCAGCATCGCGGCCTACCTGGCGCATCCTGCCGTCAACGAGGACGACGCCGAGGTCACCACCCTGATCGGCCGCGGTGCCGCCCTGCTCGCGCGTGAGCACGACGGCTACTGGGGCGCCGACCACCACGTGACCGCGAGCGGTCTCACCCGTGCGGTCGACCTGGGCGACCCCAGGCTGCGCGCCGAGCTCGCCTCCGAGGCCGAGACCGGGCTCGACTTCACGCCGATCTTCGGCGGTGACGCCCGCCGCTGCGTCCCGCTGGTGCTCAACTGCGCGCTCGCCAGGACCGCCGAGGTGATCGCCGACCTGCACGAGCGGCTCGGGAGCACCCCGGCAGCAGAGCACTGGCGCGCGGTGCGCGAGGCCCGGTCCGCGGCGATCACGCGCCTGTGCTGGGATGGCGAGAGCTTGTTCTTCTTCGAGCACGACGTCGTGGCCGGTCACCAGATCCCGGTCCGGTCGCTCGCCGCGTACTGGACGATGTGGGCGGGCATCGCCTCACCCGAGCAGGCGCAGGCGCTGGTCGCGGCGCTGCCGGCCTTCCGCGGCGCCGGCGGGCTGACCTTCACGGACCGGTCTGCGCCGAGCCCGCACCAGGACCTCCCGGTGCTGCAGTGGGCCCACCCCTCGGGCTGGCCGCCGATGCAGATGGTCGTCGTCGAGGGTCTGCAGCGGTACGGGTACCACCAGCTGGCCACCGAGATCGCACGTGACTTCACCGACCTGCAGGTGCGCGTGCACGCCGAGACCGGTGAGCTCTGGGAGCGCTACGACGTCGTCGGCGGCGGTGTCGACCTGCCCGTCGAGCGATATCCGGTCGTCCCGATGCACGGCTGGGCGGCCGCCTCGGCCGCCGTGCTGGGTCGCCTCGCCTACACCGAGAGGAAGGTGGCGGCGCCATGAACCGCCCGAACATCATCTACCTGCACACCCATGACACCGGCCGCATGGTCAGCCCCTACGGTCACGCGGTTCCAACGCCACGGCTGCAACAGCTCGCGGAGGAGTCGGTGCTCTTCCGACAGGCGTTCTCCGCCGCTCCGACGTGCTCGCCGAGTCGCGCCGGTCTGCTCACCGGGCAGGCCCCGCACTCCGCAGGCATGCTCGGGCTGGCCCACATGGGCTGGAGTCTGAAGGACTACCGCCAGCACCTGGTGCACCCGCTCCACGAGGCCGGCTACCGGTCCGCGATGGTCGGTGTGCAGCATGTGGCGCCTGGCCCCGACGAGGGTGACGTGATCGGGTACCACGAGCACCTGCGCACCTCCGGGCGGCTCGCCCACCACATCGCCGACGCCGCCGTCGACTTCCTCGGAGGAACCCACGAGCAGCCCTTCTTCCTGTCGGTCGGTTTCGTCGAGACGCATATCCTCCCCACCGACGGCGCTACGTTCGGCTACCCCGCACGCGACGACCGCTACGTCGCGCCGCCGCCGACGCTCCCCGACACGCCCCAGGTGCGAGCGGACGTGGCGAGCTTCCACGCCGCGGCGGAGGCGTTCGACACGGCGCTCGGGCGGGTGCTCGACGCGCTGGACGCGCACGGTCTCCGGGAGAGCACGATCGTGCTGGTCACGACCGACCACGGCGTCGCGCTACCCGGCATGAAGGCGACGCTGACCGATCTCGGCACCGGTGTCATGATGCTGCTGCAAGGTCCCGGTCTGCCGCCCGGCAGGGTGTGCGACGCGCTCGTCTCCCAGATCGACGTGGTTCCGACGCTGTGCGAGCTGATCGGCATCGACGTGCCGCCGTGGGTGCAGGGCCGCAGCGTGCTCCCGGCTTTGCGCGACGGCGCCGAGGTCAACGAGGCGGTGTTCGCCGAGATGACCTATCACGTCGCCTACGAGCCGGCGCGCTCGGCGCGGACCCGCCGGTGGCGGTACACGAGACGGTTCGGGGAGCGTAGGTCACCGGTGCTGCCCAACACCGACGACAGCCCGAGCAAGGATGTGTGGGTCGAGGCCGGGTGGCGTGACCGCACGGTCGCCGAGGAGGAGCTGTTCGACCTCGTGCTCGACCCCGGCGAGCGGCGCAACCTCGCCCAGGACCCGGCGCTGCACGACGTACTGAGCCAGATGCGAGCGCTCCTCGACGACTGGATGCAGCGCACCGACGACCCGATCCTGTCCGGCCCGATCGCCCAGCCGGCCGGCTTCCCGTACGTGCACGCCGACCGGACCTCGCCCGAGGAGGTCGACACGTGAGCGCGGTCGTGGTGACCGGCGCGGCCGGGATGCTCGGCCGGGTCGTGGTCGGCGAGCTCGAGGCCAGCGGCCGGCGCGTGGTTCGCCTGCTCCGGCCCGAGGACGAGGTGGCCACGGAGGAGGTGGCGCAGCCCACCGTGCTCGGCGACGCCACCGACATCTCCGTGGTGTCGCAGGCGTGCGAGATCGCGCACCGGCTCGCGGGCGGCGGCGACGTCGGCGTCGTGCACCTGGCGGCGATGCCCTCGCCGGGGGTGCGCCCGCAGGACCGCGTGTTCCCCAACAACACCGCGGCGACGTACGCGGTCCTCGAGGCAGCGGGCCGTGCCGGCCTGCGGCGCGCCGTGATCGCGTCCAGCATCTCCGCGCTCGGGTTCGCGTTCGGGCGGGCGGACCTGCGGCCGGAGTTCGTGCCGGTCGACGAGACGCACCCCACCTACGCCGAGGACGCCTACGCGCTGTCGAAGGTGACCGACGAGGCCACCGCGCACATGATGCAGCGGCGCTGGGGCATGGACGTGATCGCGCTCCGGCTCCCGTTCGTCGGCCACGGGCAGCGACTGGACCGCAGGCTCGCGGAGGCCGCCGCGGATCCAGGCGCCCTGCGCGGCGACCTGTGGGGCTGGCTCCACACCGCCGATGCGGCGCGGGCGTTCCGGCTCGCGCTCGAGGCGTCGACCTCGGGGGCGCACGTCGTGACCGTGGCAGCCCCGGACACGGTCAGCGAGATCCCGACGCCGGAGCTGCTCGCCCGCTACCTGCCCGAGGTCCCCGTGCGTGCCCCGCTCGAGGGGTTCTCGACCGTGCTCGACTGCCACCGCGCCGCGTCCCTGCTGGGCTTCACGGCCGAGCACGGCTGGCGCACCCACGATCGCTCCGGCGTCGTGCCCGCGACCACCCGGTCGTGAGGCGCCGGAGAAGAGGAGAGGAAAGATCATGCTGAAGCCACGTCGTCGTGGCCGGCTCGCAGCGGTCCCCGCCGCTCTTGCCCTCGCCGTCCCGCTGCTCGCGGCCTCGCCCGCGAGTGCCGCAGACCCACCCGACATCGCCCAGACCACGTTCGGCAGCATCTTCGTCGACACCTCCACGGCGTCGTTCGCCGTGACGACCGGCGCGCCCGCGACCTGGCTGGTGATCGACGACCAGGGCCGGCCGCTCGCCGAGGGCGAGCTGGAGGCCGGTGCGAGCCCGCTGACCGTGCCCGGGCTGCCGATCGGGCAGTACACCCTGATCGTCACCGACGAGGCGGGCGCGAGCGACTCGACGCCGTTCGCCGTCGTGACCTCCTTCGACGGCGACCGGGACGTGCGGTTCGGCCTGAACACCAAGTTCGGTCTGCCCGCCGAGGCGCCCGGGAGCGTACCGACCTGGAACCCCGTCACCGAGACCTACGACCCGATGGGGACCTCCCGCTACGGGCAGGAGCTCAACGCCGCGCTGGAGCTGAGTGGCACCGGCGGCGTGCGCGACACCATCGCCTGGAACCAGTTCGAGCCGGAGGAGGCTCGGTACGAGGGCGGGCCGGAATGGTACGACACCTACATCGCGGCGACGGCCGAGATGGACGCCCCGACGCTGGTGATCCTCTCCTACGGCAACAAGCTGTACGACGTCGACGCCCAGGGCGTGGGTGCTGCGCCGTACACCGAGGAGGGCATCGCGGCCTACGCCGCCTACGCCCGTGAGGTGCTGACGCGCTACGAGGGCCAGGTCGACGCCGTCGAGATCTGGAACGAGTACAACGGCAGGGAGGCGCCCTGGAACCGGGGCCCGTGCAAGGCCGACGCGCGCTGCTACTACGAGATGCTCAAGGTCACCTACGAGGTGGTCAAGGAGACGCACCCGGAGGCCACGATCGTGGGCCCCGCCGGGGTGACGATCCCCTACGCCTGGCTCGACGAGCTGTTCTCCTACGGCGCTCTCGACTACCTCGACGCCGTGTCGGTCCACCCGTACGGGTTCCCGGCGTCGCCCGAGTCGGGTTACGGCAACCCGAACTTCGAGGGTGTCGGCCTGGAGGCCAGGATCGCGGACCTCGATGCGCTCGTGCGCGAGCACAACGGCGGCGAGTCGAAGCCGCTGTGGTTCACGGAGATCGGCTGGGGCTCCTACGAGGCCCCGCGCGGGGTCAGCGAGGCGGTCCAGGCCGACTACCTGGTGCGCTCGCACGTGCTGGCGCTGTCCGCGGGCGTGGACCGGATGTACTGGTACTCGCTTCGCAACGACCGCACCCTGCCCGCCGGGCCGGGCGCGAACTGGGGGCTGCTACGCAACGAGGGCGATCCGCTCGGCAGCAACGCACCGAAGGAGGCGTTCACCGCGTACGCCACCATGACGCGGCTGCTCTCCGGCGCGGCAGCGAGCGGTCGGGAGGAGGCTCCCGACGGCGTCCGCAGCTATGTGTTCACCCGGGCGGACGGCGAGCAGGTCCGGGTGCTCTGGTCGCCCGACGGTCCTCAGGACGTCACGCTGAGCGTGGCCGACGACGTGACGGCGACACGGATCGACGGCGACTCGCGGGCCCTCACGCCTGACGGCGGCCGGGTCTACCTCACGATCGGCCAGGAGCCGATCTACGTCGAGGGCGATGTCAGCGACATCGGCGCCGGTTCCCGGATCGAGGTGAGCGCACCGGCCTCCGCGACGCAGGGTGCTGAGGTGACGGTGACGGTGACCGTGGACAGCACCGGCGAGTCTCGACCGACGGTGGCCCGGCTCGAGATCGAGGGCCAGCGCCTGAACGTGACGACACCTCCGCGGCAGGTCCGCACGGACGGTGCGACCGTGCCGGTCGGGCCAGGGGTCGAGACGACCCCGCTCGAGGGGCAGGCGCAGGTCTACACCCGCACCGTGCTCGTCGATGTCCAGATCAAGCATGAGCAGAGCGGTTGGCTGGCAGCAGAGGTGCTGGTGGATCGTCTGTGAGATCGCTCGACCTCCGCAGCGAGGTCGCGTGGCGTGGTGCCGTCGAGGTCGTGGACCTCGGCGGCACCATCACCCCGTGGCGGCTGCCACCCGCGCGCCGGGACTGCTTCGACGCCGCCGACCTCGTCACGCTGTGCCTCGGCATCAACGTGCACGGCGCGGCGACGCACTCCAGGCGCAGCCTGCGGCCCGCGGTCCTCGGCTTTCTGGCCACGGTCTGCGACGGGCACCCCGACGTGCCGGTGCAGGTGATCAGCCCGCTGCCCACGCTGCGCTCAGCCGACGAGACCAACCTGCACGGCCTGACCCTGGGCGAGGTGCGCGACGCCGTCGAGCCGTCGGTGCAGATCCTGCGGGCCGACGGCGCCACCCAGCTCGAGCTCGTGCCAGGCCCGGCGATCTTCGACCCGACCGAGCCGGGCGTCATGCACGACCGGATCCACCCGAGCGAGGTCGGCTACGCCCGCATCGCCGAGCGGATGACCCCGTACCTGTCAGCAGCGAAGGAAGCGTGATGAGCACCCCGACCAGACCCAACATCGTGTTCGTGATGTCCGACGACCACGCGGCACACGCGATCGGGGCCTACGGCAGCGCCGTCGCGAGCACGCCGAGCATCGACCGAATCGCCGCGGGCGGGATGCGGTTCGACAGCTGCTTCTGCGCCAATGCGTTGTGCGCGCCGAGCCGGGCGTCGATCCTCACCGGCACGTACAACCACGTCAACGGGGTGCGCACGCTCAGCACGGAGTTCGACTCCTCACAGCCCACCTTTCCACCGCTGCTCCAGCAGGCCGGGTACCAGACGGCGGTGTTCGGGAAGTGGCACCTGGGGCACGGGGACGGGCACGACCCGGTGGGCTTCGACGACTGGTCGGTGCTGCACGAGCAGGGTCTGTACGACGACCCGGTGTTCCACGAGCCGGGCGGTGAGGTGACGCGCGAGGGGTACGTCACCGACGTCATCACCGACATGGCGCTCGAGTGGCTGGACCGCCGCGACACGGACCGGCCGTTCTGCCTGCTCGTCCACCACAAGGCACCCCACCGGCCGTTCGTGCCGGCGGCGCGCCATGCGGACCTCTACTCCGACGTCGAGATCCCCGAGCCTGAGACGTTCTGGGACGACTACTCGGGGCGGACGGGTGCGGCGGAGGCTGCCCGGATGCGGGTGGCGCGCGACCTGCGGCACGTGGATCTGAAGGAGGAGGAACCCGCCGGGTTGAGCGACCGTGAGTCTGCGTCGTGGCGGTACCGCAGGTACATGCAGGACTACCTGCGCTGCGTCGCAGCCGTGGACGAGGGGGTCGGGCGGCTGCTGGACCGGCTGCAGGAGGAGGGTATCGGCGAGGACACGGTCGTCGTCTACACCTCCGACCAGGGCTTCTTCCTCGGTGACCACGGCTGGTACGACAAGCGCTTCATGTACGAGGAGTCACTGCGGATGCCGCTGCTCATCTCCTACCCGCGTGCGGTCCAGGAGGGATCGGTGCAGACCGGGCTGGTCAGCAACGTGGACTTCTGCCAGACCATCTGCGACCTCGCAGGTGTGGAGCCTCCCGACGGCGTGCAGGGGCGGAGCATCGTGCCGCTGCTCGACGGCGAGATGCCGGGCGGCTGGCGAGACGCCGTCTACTACCGCTACTGGGAGCACGACGACGCGCAGCACGGCGTGTGGGCTCACTACGGCATCCGCACCGCCACCCACAAGCTGATCCGATACCTGCCGCAGGGCTTCGGGCTCCCGGGCACCTCCGAGGCCAGCTACCCGGAGGGATGGGAGCTGTTCGACCTCGTCGAGGACCCGCAGGAGCTGCGCAGCCGATACGACGACCCGGATTACCGGGATATCCGGGACCAGCTGCACGCTCAGCTCGAGGAGCTGATGGCGACGGTGGGCGATGTCGCCGACCCGGGGCGGCTGGCATGAAGGTCGTCGACGCGCGCGTGATCGTCACCGGCCCGGGGGCGAACTTCGTGACCCTCAAGGTGGAGACCGACGAAGGGATCCACGGCGTCGGCGATGCGACCCTTGTCGGTCGCGAGCTGGCCGTTGCCACATATCTGAGCGAGTACGTGGTTCCCATGCTGACCGGGCGGGATGCCTTCGCGATCGAGGACACCTGGCAGCTCCTGGGCCGTGGGTCTTACTGGCGCCGAGGTCCGGTGCAGACGACCGCGCAGTCAGCGGTTGACATGGCCCTCTGGGACATCAAGGGCAAAGCGCTCGGGGTGCCGGTGTACGAGCTCCTCGGGGGCCGGTCCCGTAAGGGGTTGATGTGTTACTCACACGCCCACGGCGACACGATCGAGGACGCCGTCGAGATGTTGCACACGAAGCTGGAGGCGGGCTATCGCGCGGTGCGGCTGCAGTGCGGCATCCCCGGGTTGCGCACCGTCTACGGCGTGGAGCGCGATCTGTCCGAGCAGCCTGGGACGCCGCACGAGCGGCCGTACTCGGAAAGCTGGGACACCGAGGCGTACCTGCGCATCGCGCCGATGCTGTTCGAGGCGGCACGCGAAGCCGTGGGCGGGGAGGTGCACCTGCTGCACGACGTGCACCACCGGCTGACGCCGATCGAGGCGGCGAGGCTAGGACGCGACCTCGAGCCCTACCGGTTGTTCTGGATGGAGGATGCGGTGCAGGCAGACATCCAGACCGCTTTTCGCACCGTCCGGCAGCACACGACCACGCCACTCGCCGTCGGCGAGGTGATCAATCACCTCAGCGAGTGCGAGGTGCTGATCCGGGAGCAGCTGATCGACTACATCCGCGTGGCCGCCGTGCACTGCGGCGGCATCACGGGGTTGCGGAAGATCGCCGCGTTCGCCGAGCCGTACCAGGTGCGGACCGGCTGTCACGGTGCGGCTGACATGTCACCGATCACGCTCGCCGCGGCGCTGCACTTCGGGATCTCCGCGCACAACGTCGGCATCCAGGAACGGGCGCTGCACACGCCGCAGACCGACGAGGTGTTCCCGCACGCGTACACCTTCAGCGACGGACTGCTGGACCCCGGCGAGGCGCCCGGCCTCGGCGTCGATATCGACGAAGCGCTGGCCGCCGGGTACGAGTACCGGCGGAGCTACCTGCCGGTGGCGCGGCTGCGCGACGGCACGATGACGAACTGGTGAGGCGCGCTCAGGCGGGTGTCTCCGCCTGCACCCCGAGCGTGGACTCGCCGAGCCGGATCCGGCAGGGGTGGGTGTGCCGCCCGGGCTCGTGGCGACCGGTGAGGGCGTCGAGCAGGTAGGCCGAGGCGGCACGCCCGAGACCGCGGAGGTCAGGATCGACCGTGGTCAGCACGTTCTGGCCGGTGCCGCTCATCGCCTCCCAGTTGTCCACGCCCACGAGGGCGACGTCGTCGGGCACCCGGCGCCCCGCCGCGGTGAGAGCGGCCAGGGCCCCGAACGCGATCTGGTCGTTCGAGCAGAAGATGGCATCGACGTCCGCGCCCGAGTCCAGCATCGCCGTCGTCGCGGCGATCCCGCCCGCGCGGCGCCACATGCTTGGGTACGCCCGACCGCCGGCGAGCGAGAGGCCGGCGTTCTCGAGGGCGTCGACGCAGCCCTTGGTCCGAGCCGCGCCGGCGAGGTCGTCAGGGACCGCGATGTGCGCGATCTTCGTACGGCCGAGCTCGAGCAGGTGCTCGGTGGCGATCCGGCCCACCATCTCGTTGTCGGGCACGAACGAGACGTCGTTCGGGTCGACCGACTCGCCGAAGACGTAGACGACCGGGACGTCGAATCCACCGGACACCGAGCTGAGCCGGGTGTGAAGGCCGTCGCCGATGACGAGCAGCCCGTCGACGTGACGGGCGCGGAGGTTCTCGGCGAGCCCGGACATGGCTGCGGGTTCACGGGAGGCGTCGGCGAACAGCGTGGCCATGTTGTTGTGGCCCAGGTGCGTGCTCGCTCCCACCATCACGGGACTGGTGAACACACCCGGCGCGAACTCGGTCAGCACGCCGACGAGCTGACTACGCCCGGTCGCGAACGAGCGCGCAAGGGCATTGGGTCGGAATCCCAGGCGTTCGACGGCGTCGTTGATCTTGGTGTGCGTGGCCGCCGTGAAGTGGCCCCGCCCGTTCAGCACCTTCGACGCCGTCGAGACCGAGACGCCGGCCACCGCAGCGACATCCCGCAGCGTTACTCTCCGGCCCACCGTCTACCCCCGTTCAACCGGTTGATTCGGCATCCTACCGACGATGGCGGGCACCAGCGCGCGCAAGCCCGACGACGGTGCTGAAACAGCACACCGACGGCGAGACCGCACCGTGCGATGTGCGCTCTCACCGTCAGTGTGCGGTCTCACTGCGGGCGAGCCTGGCGAGCTGCGCGGTGGGACGGGGTCAGCTGTCGATCGTGGACATGTCTCCGTAGCGGTCCCCGGCGACGGCGTCGCGCGGGACCGCGGCCTCCAGCTCGGCCAGGAGCTCGGGAGTCAGGACCACGTCGGTGGCCGCGACGTTCTCCTCCAGGTATCGGACCCGCTTGGTTCCGGGGATCGGGACCACGCTCACGCCGTCGGAGCCCGAGTGGCTGAGCACCCAGGCGAGCGCGAGCTGGCCGGGCGTGCAGCCGAGCCGCTCGGCGATCTCGCGGACCGTGGCGACCAGCGCCAGGTTGGCCTCGAGGGCCGAGCCCTGGAACCGGGGGAAGTACCCAGCGGTGCGGGAGTCGCCCTCGGCGAGCTCCGCCGTCGAGCTGATCGATCCCGTGAGGAGGCCACGACCGAGCGGCGAGTACGGCACCAGGCCGATGCCGAGCTCGGCGAGCACGGGCCAGACCTCGTCCTCGAGGTCGCGGGTGAAGAGCGAGTACTCGGTCTGCAGCGCGGTGATGGGGTGGACGGCGTGCGCGCGGCGGATGGTCTCCGCGCTCGCCTCCGACAGCCCGAGGTGGCGCACCTTGCCGGCCGCGATGAGCTCGCTCATGGCGCCGACGGTCTCCTCGATCGGGACCGTGAAGTCGACCCGGTGCTGGTAGTAGAGGTCGATGTGATCGACGCCGAGGCGCTGCAGCGAGGCGTCGGCGGCGGCGCGCACGTATTCCGGGCGGCCGTTGACGCCGAGGCTGGTGCCGTCGGCGAGGCGCTCGTTGCCGAACTTGGTGGCGAGCTGGACGGCGTCGCGACCCTGGCTGCTGCCGGCGATCGCGCGGCCGACGAGCTGCTCGTTGGTGAAGGGTCCGTACATGTCGGCGGTGTCGAGGAAGGTGACCCCGAGGTCGAGGGCGCGGTGGATGGTCTCGACCGCGGACTGCTCGTCGGGGCTGCCGTAGAACTCGCTCATCCCCATGCAGCCGAGGCCGAGCGAGGAGACGGTGAGGGCGGAGGTGGTGCCGAGGGTGACTGGGTGAGTGCTCATGTCCGGCAGTCAAACCCTTCGAGCGCGCTCGAAGTCAAGCGCTGATCTGCAGGCGTTCGGTGTAGAGGGCGATCTTGTCCTCGACGGCGCCGAGATGCTCGGTGACCTCGGCGAGCTGGGCGATCACGCGCCGTCGGTGCGCGTCGAGGAGGGCGAGGCGGGCATCTTCGTTGCCCTCGCCCGCGCGGACCAGCTCGGCGTAGCGGCGCATGTCGCGGATCGGCATGCCCGTGCCGCGCAGGCAGGTGAGCATGACGATCCAGCTGACGTCGTGATCGTCGTAGACGCGGCGCCCGCCGGCGTCCCTGGCGACTGGTCCGAGCAGCAGGTCGTCGCGCTCGTAGTAGCGCAGCGTGTGGGTGGTGAGGTTGGTGCGTTCGGCGACGTCGGAGATCGAGTACGGCATAGGGCAGTCTCACTCTTCGAGTGCGCTCGAAGTCAAGGGGGTCGACGACGGCGCTCGCCGCGTCAGGCGGCCCAGGCCGCCCGCATCCGCTTGTCTCGGGCGACTCCTCGCCACTGCACGACGATCCCCAGGATCGCCAGCACAAGGGCAACGATCCCCGCCCAGAGCGGGACACCGCCGTCGGGCACATAGCCCGCCTCGAGATCGGCGACATCGAGCTGCCCGAGCAGCACGAGCAGACCGGTGACGGCGATGTTCGCACCCGCGAGCGCGGTGAGGACGATGAGGATGCCGGCGGGGAGGTCGGTGACGATCGCCAGCACGATCGCGAGCAGCGCCGCGGCGCCGGCGACGATCCAGATGAGGGCGCGGTTGTCCACGCCGAGGGCGGCGAGCACGGCGGTGGCGATGGTGAAGCCGAGGGCGCCCATGCCGAGCAGCACCGCTACCTGGTAGAAGGCGTAGGCGAGCAGGCCGAGCAGGAGCGCGCCGACGATGGCGCCCACCCAGGTGAAGGTGGTGGCGAGGAAGCCCTCACCGGTCACGCTGGCGACGAGCGCGCCGCCGAAGATGAAGCCCATCCATGCGCCGAGCAGGCTGATGATGATCCGGAGCGCGACGTAGCCACGCAGGCACACGATCAGGCCGATGAGGACGGCGATGATGCCGACCACGAGTTCGCCGCCCATGTGGTGCCTCCGATCGATGCGGTGTGATCACGGTACGCCGGTGGGGACCGCCGGGACCGGCCGCTGGCACACGGTGTTGACGGTCCGGCTAAGACCCATCGGTTGTGGGGTCGAGAATCGGGATGCCGAACCGTCCGAGACCACGGTCGGCGGTGACCATCGTGGCACCGTGCTCGAGCGCGAGGGCCGCGTAGTAGGCGTCCGGGACGTCGTTGCCGCGGAGCCGGTGCTGGGTGACGAGGTCGGCGAAGATCGACCAGTGGCGGGCGCCCGGGCGGACGACGCCTACCGGGTGAGCAGCCAGGAGCGTGTTGGCGAAGGCAAGGGCCTCGCTGGGTGCCGTGGGGTGCTCGAACACCCGGGCGTGCGTGACGATACGCACCATGACGCTCAGGGCGAGCTCGCTGATCCCGATGCGCTGGTGCCCCGTGAGCGCCTCGTCGAGCCACCGGCGCATCGTTCGGCTGTGAGGGGAGTTGTCGTTGCGCTGGGCTCCGACGAGCACGTTGACATCGAGGAACAGCACGTCAGCGGTTCGCCTCGCCGAGCACCTGCGCCATCGACTCCTTGTCGTAGAGATCGACGCCTGCTCGCAGTCCGCCCGGATAGGAGAAATCAGGCAGCGCCACCGGGGCCGGCCGATCCGCACTCTCGTCGAGCATCCGTCGCAAAGCCTCCTCCAGAACCGACCCGATCGTGCGGTGCGTGCGCGCTGCCTGGACCTTCGCGCGGGCAAGCAACTCGTCGTCGATGTTCACGGTCGTTCGCACGGGTGCATCATAACATCGACGCTCGCGCATCAAAACATCACGTGGTCCGACGAACCCGGGACCTTGGTCCCGGGTCAGGTCGCTCGACATCCTGAAACGTTGACCGCTCCTTGTGTCGTCTCTCGGAAGGACCGCCCTCGTGGTTGCCCTCACTCTCGCGATCGGGAGCCTGCTCACGGCGACCGGCGTGATCGCCTGGCTCGTGACGTCGATGAGCAGCGTCACCGCCCTGATCCCGGCGTTCGTCGGCGTGCTGCTCCTGATCGCGTGGCTGATCGCCCGCCGTGGCGGGGCCGCGCGTCGGCACGCTGTGCACGTCGCCATGGCTGTCGCGCTGCTCGGTGCGCTCGGCTCGCTCATGAACGTCGCGAAGATCGGCTCGCTCCTCGACGGCACCGCCGAGCGGCCCGCGGCGATCATCGTCAGCGTCATCATGTTCGTGGCGCTGGTGGTCTATCTCGTCGTCGGCATCCGGTCCTTCGTGCAGGCGCGCAAGGCACGCACCGCCGCCAGCGCAACGCCCTGACGCCGGGCGGCCTACCACTGGCCGCCGCCCGGTCGCACGCTCTGTCCACAGTCGCGGCCCCTCTCCGAGTTGTCCACAGCTCACGCCCACCCCGCTGGCGGCGACCCCGCCGCGCGCGGCACCGTGTGACGCGAAGGGGACGTGACTGGGGAGGACGCGATGGGCAAGTGGCACCTGCAGCCGGAGGGGGTCGCGGCGGTGCTCACCGCCGTCGAGGATGATCTGGGGGGCATGAACGAGGCGTGGTCGGCGCGCCGGCTGGAGTCGATCAGCGAGGACCTGGACGCCGCGGGTCCGGCCGCTGCCGACGTGACCGGCGCCGTCGTCGCGCTCCTGAACGCCCAGGGCGAGCGGCTCTCCTCGATGGGGAATCGCGTGAGCGCGGGGTTGGTGGGCGTGGAGTCCGCGACGGCCTGCTTCGAGAACGCTCAGGTCGAGATGCTGGCGCAGTGCCAGTCGCACATGCTGGCCTCGGCCGGGTCGGGTGACTTCACCTGGTGGTACGGGTCGGAGCTCCCGGCAGGTGCCGTGTGAGCGGTGGAGCGGCCGGGTACGACGGCCTCATCGACCCCAGCCAGTTCCCGTTCCGATCGGCTGAGATGGACGTCGACGGGCTCTCGTGCGCGGCGACGACGCTGCGCCGGATGGGCTCGGGTGTCAGCGCGTCGGCCGACGGGCTCATCGATTCCTGGTCCGGCCTGCGCCCGGTCTATCAAGGGCCGCAGCAGGAGCAGGTGTGGGGCTTGATGCGCCCGGTCGCCGTGAGTGCCGAGCGCCTCGAGGGCGATCTGTCGACGGCGGCTGACCGCCTCGATGATCTCGCCGCCTCGTGGGCGGTGCTTCGGGCGCAGCTGGTGGACCTCGAGCGGCGGGCGGCGCGCTTCCGTGACGAGGTGGCGGGCGGCGTCTGGGCGCCGATCACCGAAGGTGCCGACTTCACGGTCACGCTGGACAGCGCGTGGGGCACGATCCCGTGGTCCCAGGACACCGACACCGTGGCGAGGAACGAGGACCTGCTGCTCGAGCACGCGAAGCTCGTGGAGCGGATCACCACGGCGTCGGCGGAGTGCCACAACGCGCTGATGGACCTGGTGAGGTGGGCGACCGACGAGCATGACGTCGTCGGCGTCCAGGCTGAGCAGCTCATGGATCGGCGTGTGGAGTACCCGTGGGGCACGCCGGTTGCCGAGGACCGCCACTGGGGCGAGTCCATCGGGCACGGCGGCTACATGTTCGGCTACAACCTCGCGGCCGGGGCTGCGGGTCTGCTGCTCGGCTACGACATGCGGATGGAGGAGTACAGCGAGGGGTACCGCGGCGAGGTGGCGGGCGCCTTGGGAGACGCGTGGCTGTCGTCGAGCGTGACGGGGCTGTGGGGTGCGCTCGCAGCGGCCAGCCCCGGGCTGGCCGGCGTCATCGACCGTCAGCTCTCCGGTGACCAGCGGCAGTGGCTGCAGGAGCGTCGGGTGGTCACGGCGAGCGTGGGCGGCGACCTGGTCGGGGTGGATGTGCACGCTCACCTCAACGGTGAGGACGGCCTGTGGCGCTGGCGCGAGGACGGTATCGCGACAGCCACCGAGTCCGCGCTGAACATCGGGTCGATGTTCACGCCGTCGGGTGGGGCTGCGGCAGGTGCGCTGCGGACCGGGAGCCTCGGTGCCCGGCTGCTGCGGATCGTCACCGGTGCCGGCGACTTCCTCGTTCCCGGTGCGAGTGCGCTGACCTACGGCAGCATCCGGGTGACCTCAGGGCTGGCCTCGGCGATCAGGCGCGTGGACGACATCCCGGTCGTGGAGCCACATGCGGGTGGTGTGGCGGGGAACGCGGTCGATGCGGCGGATACGAACACTGTGGTCCTCGACCAGCCGCTCAGCGATGAGTTGTTCGGGGAGGGACGACGAACCAACGCCGACGGAGCCCCCAGTGCGGAGGGTGTCGACGTCGTCCATCACGGGACGTCACCAGCCGACGCTCCCCCGGTCCAGATTGATCGGACCGAGTACTCGACTTCGATCTCCGCGCAGCGCCAGGCGCGGCACCTGCAGGGCTCGCCCAAGTACGACGACGGTGGGTACTTCCGGGACCCGAGCGAGGCACAAGCAGTGCTCGATGCCTTCCACGACGGCAGCGCTGAGGTGCTCGGCCTCAAATCGAACGGTGACGTTGTCGTCCGGGTGGATGGAGTCACTGGCTTCAACATCAGTGGCGCCTACCGTGCCCAAGCGACCGACGTGTTCTTCATCAAGGGCACGACTTCTCCGAGCGCTGTACCGTACAACCCCAACTGGGTGCCACGGCCGCCGCGCACCTAGGCCAGATTGGATCTCGATGTTCCCCACTCCGGATGACCACTCTGAGGTGCCCGTGTGGTTCAGCTACCTCTACGGACAGCTCACACGAGCCTCGCTGGGCAACATCACTTCCCGCATTGTGATCGCAGGGCTCAAGGCGGACGGAATGACGGTGACGCTCGCCTTCTACGTGGAGCCTCCGCTGCAGGACGACTACCGCGAGATCGCTCAGATCATGGAGGAGTTCGACGACCTGACCGGCAACCTGCTCGACGTCACTGTGAAGGTGGAGCAGTGGGACCCAGCGAAGGTCGACCGAGATGTCCGCTGGACGTACCGCAGCTGGCTCGGCGAGGAATCTCTGGAGACTGAGAGTGATGGGCGGATCGACCAGTTGAAGGTCCGACGCATCTGAGTCTGTGTTCGAGACGCGTGCGCGAGCCGTGAGTGAGCGCGCCGCCCGGGTTCCACGACGGTGCGGAGATTGTCGGCATCAAGCCCGGGAACGTCGTCGTCAGGGTCGACGGGGTGCCAGGATTCGCAACCCAGAGCTCGGATTCATCGACCAACCGACCAACCTCTTCTTCCTCAAGGGGTGGGCTCGACCAAGCGTTGTACCGTACAACCCGAACTGGGTCCCCCCGGCGCCGCGCCCTGAGGAGAGTGACCAAGATGTTTCCCCCTCCGGACGACGTCGCCCAGTTGCCCACTTGGTCCAACTATGTGCGAGGCCAGCTCACGCAGGCGTCATTGGGGCTGCTTTCTCCTCGAATCGTGATCGCCGGCGCCACCGACGACGGCCTCGATGTCACCTTGCATTTCTACGTCGATCACCCGGTCGTGGATGACTACCCAGAGATCGCTGAGATCGTGGAGCAGTTCGAGGACCTCACGGGCGACCTGCTCAACGTCACTGTCGAGATCAAGGAGTGGCACCCAGCAGCGGTGGATCACCAGGTCGTGTGGACCTACCGCCGCTGGCTCGGTGAGGAGGTCCTCTCCGGCTGAGTCGAACGTCTGTGCCCTTCAGCGGGCGCGGCGGCCTCGGGTTCCCTTGATTGCGCGTGACCGGCAACCAACGATCGAGGGCCCCGCCGCGTACAAAGGTACGGAGTCACGTACAAAAGTACGGACTCGCGCAGCGTCCCTCAGCTGCAGTTGTCGCAGATCCCAGACGTGGGTAGCTGCATGAAGCACGTCGGGCAGATCTGGGGCTCGGGCTCGTCGGGCTTCTTCGGCTTCCGCTCACGCGGCGCTGCCGCAGCTCGCCGCGGCCGCGCCGCCGGCTTGGCCTCCTGCGCAGCGGCCTCCTTGGCCCGCGCCAGCGCATCGGCCTCAGCGACCGCCTCGACCGGGACGTCGACGGCGAACCGCCGGTAGCAGGCGAACCGCGCCAGGGCGGTGCCCTCCTCGACGTCGGCGTCGCTGTCGGCCCGGTAGACCACCAGGGAGCTCAGCGGCGGCAGCCCCTCCGCCCGGCAGTTCGCCACCACCGCGGCGAGGACGCTCCCGATCCAGCTGCGGTACGGCGCGCGGGTGCGCAGCCCGGTCCGGGACTGGACCTGCTCGGCGAGGTCGGCGTAGGTGATGACACCCAGGTAGTGCTCGGCGACGCCGGTGAGGACCTCGCCGGCGGCGGCCGCCCATTCCCTCGTTGCCTCGGTGGGCTTGACCCACCGCTCCGCCGTCGCACCATCCGTCATGCCTCTAGCGTCGCATCTCCGGAAGCGCTCGCCCGCCGTCGTCCAGCCGTCAAACGGCGACATGCACCACACAGGAGACAAGGGCCCCACCAGCATCGCTGCCGGCGGAGCCCTTGGGTCCCGAGCTCAGCCGAAGAACACCCGCAGGTCGGCCACGACGTCTTCCGGCACCTCCATCGCCGCGAAGTGCCCACCGCGACCGAACTCCGACCAGTGCTCGATCCGCGCGTTGTCGCGCTCGGCGAGGCTGCGGATGGTCTGGAAGTCGTCCTTGAACACCGCGACGCCGATCCGCCCCGTGCTCACCACCGGCTCGGCGCCGGAGCGCTGCTCGGCATAGTGGTAGCGAGCCGCCGTCGCGTAGGTGTTGGTCAGCCAGTACAGCGTGGCCTGCGCGAGCACCTGGTCCGCGCTCACCAGCGAGGTGCCGTTGCCGAAGCTCTCGAACAGCTCGTGGTAGGCCAGTGTCGCGACCGGCGAGTCCGCCAGCCCGGCGGCGACCGTCTGCGGCCGCGAGGCGTTCATCGCGTTGTACCCGCCCACCGACTGGAACCACTGCATGTGCCCGAGCGCCGCGTACTCCTTCTCGCCGAAGTCGTCCATCTCCCCCGGCGCCCCGGAGGGGAAGGAGAACAGGTGCAGCACGTGCGCGCCGCGGAACCCCTCGGGGTCGAGGACCGCCAGCTCCCGGCCGACCAACGCGCCGGCGTCGCTGCCGTGGATGCCGTACGAGTCGTAGCCGAGCCCGCGCATCAACGTGTCATACAGCCGCGCGACCCGCGCCATGGTCCACCCCTCCCCGACCAGCGGCGTCGAGAACCCGAATCCGGGCATCGAGGGGATCACGACGTCGAACGCGTCCTCCGCCCGGCCGCCGTGCGCGACCGGGTCCACGAGCGGCTCGATCATGTCGAGGAAGTCGAGCACCGAGCCGGGGTAGGTGTGGGCGAGCAGCAGCGGCGTCGCATCCTCGTGCGCCGAGCGCACGTGCAGGAAGTGCAGCGGCTGACCCTCGATCTCGGTGACGAAGTTCGGGAAGCCGTTCAGTCGGCCCTCGACGGCGGCCCAGTCGAAGGTCTTCCACCTCTCCACCATGTCCCGCAGGTAGGACTGCGGGGTGCCGTAGTCCCAGGAGTCGCCGGGCGCGGCCGGCGCGAACCGGGTGCGCTCGAGCCGCCCCCGCAGGTCGTCCAGATCTGCCTGCGGGGTCTCGACGGCGAATGGGCGGATCTCGAGGCCGGCGGCGGGTGTCGCTGTGGTCATGTCATGCTCCCGTGGTCGTGAGCCGGGTCATCTCCAGCTCGTTGACCTCACGTTATGCACCGTTCCGGAACGTTTCTTTCCGCTACTCTGAGCGAGTTCTCACGACCTTCGGGAGGTCCGCCATGGGCTCCACGTCCGCCCGTCTCCTCGCCCTGCTGGGGCTGCTGCAGTCCCGCCCCGACTGGTCGGGCGCCGAGCTCGCACAACGGCTCGGCGTGACCGACCGGACGGTCCGCAACGATGTCGCCCGCCTCCGCGAGCTCGGCTACCCGGTGGACGGCGTCCGCGGGCCCGGAGGCCGCTACCGGCTGGGTGCCGGCGCCCGGGTGCCCCCGCTGCTGCTGGACGACGCGGAGGCGGTGGCGGTCGCCGTCGGGCTCCGGACCGCGACGGCGACCGCCGGCTTCGAGGAGTCCGCCCACTCAGCACTGACCAAGCTGGAGCAGGTGCTCCCGGATCGGCTGCGCCGTCGTCTGGCATCGATTCGGGACGCGAGCGCGAGCGGCCCGGAGAACACCGACTCCAACGTCGAGGACCCGCCGGTCGACTCGGAGGCGCTCGCCTCGGTGGCCGACGCGATCCGCGACCACCACGGCCTGCGCGCCTTCTACCGCGACGAGCCGGTGGAGCTGGAGCCGTACCGGCTGGTCGCCTGGCAGCGGCGATGGTTCCTCGTGGCGCGCGAGCCCGGCAGCGGTGAGTGGGCGCCGTACCGGGTGGACTGGCTACAGCTGCGCACCCCGGGTGGTCGCCGCTTCACGCCCGCGCCGTTCCCTGGCGACTTCACCGAGTTCGTGGTGCGCGAGGTGGCGCGAACCGGCTGGGCGGTCCACGCCCGCATCACCATCGACGCCCCGGCCGAGGAGGTGCTGGCGCGCATCAACCCGGCCGTCGGCACGGTGGAGGCGCTCGCCGACGGGCGCAGCGTGCTCGTCACCGGCGGCGACAGCGTCGAGATCGTCGCGGTGTGGATCGGGATGCTCGGGATCGACTTCCACGTGACCGAGCCGGCGGAGCTGGTCGAGCACCTACAAGTGCTCACCGCCCGGTACGCGAACGCTGTGCCGAGCTGAGGGCGGAGGCGCGATCGCACCGGACACCCCAACGGTGCGATCGCGACGTACCTGGTACGTCGGGATCGCACCGCAACGGGCAAGGCGCCGGGCCTGTCCGCCCGATGCCGTGCGGCACGTGGCGGTGGACGGTGGGAGCAGTGAAACGTTCTCCACGCTCGATGAGGCTGCAACCGTTTCCAGACCGCCGATGATGGCATCGAGCGTGGACTTTGTTCCACCCGCGGCCTCCCTCCCGAGTGCGGCGACCTCGAAGAAGAACGCGCACCGCAGGTTGGGTCGCGGACCGGTTGAGCGCCAGCGTCCGCTGACCGATGACCAACGCCCGATTGACGGCAACACGTGCCGACGGATCTGCCCAGGGATGTGAGTACCGCTGTCCTCGACGTGGCCCCGGCTGGGTGCGGGACAGTGACGATGCGAGAACGAAGACCACTGTGTTGTCGGCGGATGGTGCTGGCCCTGGGCGCCTGCAGTCCAGAGGACCCAGATCCCGAGCCGACCAGCGACGATCCCCACCCGTTCGACGCAGCCACGGTGTCCATGGACCGCCGGCGGATGACAGGATGGTTCGATGACGAGCAAGGTGTACTTCGACATCACTATCGACGACGAGCCCGCCGGGCGGATCGTCTTTGACCTCTACGACGACGTGGTCCCCAAGACCGCCGAGAACTTCCGCCAGCTGGCCACGGGTGAGCAGGGCTACGGATACAAGGGTTCTTCCTTCCACCGCGTGATCCCTGAGTTCATGCTGCAGGGCGGCGACTTCACCCGCGGTGACGGCACCGGCGGCAAGAGCATCTACGGCGCGAAGTTCGACGACGAGAACTTCACGCTGGCGCACACCAAGCCCGGTCTCCTCTCGATGGCGAACAGCGGCCCGAACTCCAACGGCTCACAGTTCTTCATCACGACCATCGTGACCTCCTGGCTGGATGGCAAGCACGTGGTCTTCGGCGAGGTCGCCGACCAGGAGAGCATGGACCTGGTCACGAAGATCGAGGGTCTCGGGTCGCAGAGCGGCCGCACCAGCGCGACGGTCACCATCGCCGACTCCGGGACGCTCTGACCCGGTCCGCGCACGGAACCGTTCACTGCAACGCGCCGGTCGACAGACATTGTCGGCCGGCGTTTGCGTGGTTGAGGGACGCGGCGCTCGGTGGCGCGGTCCTGTCCGTGGCAGCACCGTGAGCTTCGTGGGTGCGCACGCGAGGCTCGGCCTCCACCAGGTGCACCCGCACGTACGCGATAGGCGTACGAGTGAGCGGACGAGCACGGCGTTCTCGTCATGGACGACACCGACAACCTGGACTGGCTACAGCTGCGCACCCCGGGCGGCCGCCGCTTCACACCCGCGCCGTTCCCTGGCGACTTCACCGAGTTCGTGGTGCGCGAGGTGGCGCGGACCGGCTGGGCGGTGCACGCCCGCACCACCATCGACGCCCCCGCCGAGGAGGTGCTGGCGAGCATCAACCCGGCCGTCGGCACCGTGGAGGCGCTCGGCGACGGGCGCGGCGTGCTCGTCACCGGCGGTGACAGCGTCGAGATCGTCGCGGTGTGGATCGGGATGCTCGGGATCGACTTCCACGTGACCGAACCGCCCGAGCTGGTGGAGCACGTGCGGGTGCTGGCGGGGCGGTACGCACGTGCGACGACGCAAGTTTGGCGCGTTGTCACTGGCCCAGCGGGAGGTGGATAGTGGCGGTTGATGGCTGGCAAGTCGGACTCAACGATTGACCACGCGACGTCGTAGTCGGTTGCCTCGTAGGAGTGCACGAGCCAAGTTCACCAGTCCTATGACGTTCCACGGTCCCCAGCGTCGGCCGCTTGAGCGTGCCTGCCGACACGAGTTTCTCTCGCCGAGCCCCAGGGCCGCGATCGAGCCCGAAACTGTCGGATCGCGTGGATAGGAGCTCTTGCGCCACGCCCTGTCGACACGGAGCTAGAGCGACCCCTAGGCTAGCCGTATCGCGACCCGACCAACGATAAAGGAGCGTCGTGGACGTCATCGAGCGGTTCGTCGCAGCGTACGAGCGAGAGTATGACTATTGGGACGCAGTCGCTGGTATGGCGCGCAGCACACTTGAAGCCGCACTGAACAGTTCGGGTCTCCGTGCAATTGTCAGCAGCCGCGCAAAGTCAGTGGATCGGTTGTCCCAGAAGTTGCAGCAACGCAATCGTCATAAATACTATCAAACGTCCGCCGAGATTCGTGAAGACATTGCAGATCTTGCTGGAGTCCGAGTCGCCCTGTACTTTCCGGGCCAGATGGAGGAGGTCGAACAAATTATCCGCTCAACGCTTGATGTCGTGCATGTCAAGCAGTTTCCGGAGCACTCGACTCCAGTGCCCATGAACAGCGCAACGGGTGTTGGAGTCTTGCCGACGAAGCGGCGGTTCGTGGGGTACGGCGCGCGGCACTTCCGTGCCCATATCCCTTCAGAGTCGCTGACTGGCACAGGCGTCCGTTACGCAACTGCAATTGTCGAGATCCAGGTCGCATCCGTGTTGATGCATGCCTGGTCGGAGGTTGAGCACGATCTCGTGTACAAACCGCTTGAGGGCGATTTGTCGGCGTCTGAGTACGCACTCCTGGACCAACTGAACGGCCTCGTTCTAGCCGGTGAAATCGCATTGGAACAACTGCAATCCGCAGGTGACGAGCGACTGACTGCAGCGTCATCGCCCTTTCGGAACCACTTTGAGCTCGCCGAATTTTTGAGATCACGGCTAAGCGCGTTTGGCGCCGAGGTGTCGGAACCCGCGCTCGGTCGCGTCGATATTCTCTTCGCCTTTCTCATTCAGCAGGGCCTAGCTAGTGCGACAGCGGTATCCCCCTACCTAGAGCAACTGGAGAGGGACTTTGAGCGGCGTCCGGTCGCGGAGCAACTAGCAGATCTCATGCTTTCCGGCGACCGACGTCAGTACGACGCGTATCGTGAGACGTCTAGGAGCGCGCGGCAACATTCTAGTCGTCTCGTCGAGTCAAGAGACCGGCAGCGCCTTTCTGACGCCGCCTCCCCCGATGATATTGGAACTTTCATCCAGGCCTGGGCTGACCTCGAAACCGCCCTGATGGAACTTCTTGGAGAAAACGCAGGCGAGCGCAAGCCGGCGCCCTTCTCGCTTCTACTTCGGGACGCCCGGAGAAGGGCGCTGATTCCAGAATCAGACTATGCACGGCTTCTCAAAATTCGCGAGTTGCGAAACAAGCTCACGCACGGAAGCCCGGACAACGTCCGAAGCGAAGTTGTTCGGCGGGCCGCGATACAAGTCCGTGAGATTGCTGCACGGTTCTCCACGCCCGCTCACTAACGGCATGCCGCCATAGCCGCCTTGGTGCTGTCCGATTAGCGGAAGACACGCCCGCCGTTCCCTGACGACTTTCACCGAGTTCGTGGTGCGCGAGGTGGCGCGAACCGGCTGGGCGGTGCACGCCCGCATCACCATCGACGCCCCCGCCGAGTAGGTGCTGGCGCGCATCAACCCGGCCGTCGGCACCGTGGAGGCGCTCGCCGACCGGCGCAGCGTGCTCGTCACCGGCGGCGACAGCGTCGAGATCGTCGCGGTGTGGATCGGGATGCTCGGGATCGACTTCCACGTGACCGAACCGCCCGAGCTGGTCGAGCACGTGCGGGTGTTGGGAGCGATATGCGCGCGCCGTTCCGACCTGAGCTCCTGTCACCGGAGCTCGGGTCAGCGCTTGGGGGTCGCTGTTGCTCGCACAGCAACCTTGCGGGGATCGAACGCCAACCGTCCGATCGCCACCGCGCGCCGCGTGTCGGCCTCCACGGCCATCAGCGTCGCGTCGACCACGAGCATGGCGGTCCCCCGGGGGACGTGCAGATCCCGAGCGAGGGCATCGTCTGCGGCGACGGCGCTGGCCGTGTGCTCGACCACGTCCACCTGGATGTTCTCGACGTCGGCGAGGAAGGTCGAGATGCCGTCGGTGAGCGCCTCGATGTGGATGCCGTGGCCGCGGAGAACCTTCGGGATGGCGTGCTCACCCACGGCGACCGGACCGTCCGGCCAGACGTAGACGCGGCGCACGCGGTACACGTCGTCGCCCTCAGCGACATCCAGCTGCGCGGCGATCGTGGCGTCCGCCAGCTCCTGCACGACCGTCACCGACGAGATCTCGACCGGTCGGCCGGCACCGGAGAAGAAGTCCGGAATGGAGACGATCGAGTCGATCGGGTACTCCAGCAGAGACCTGTCGGCACGGTCGGGGGTGGGCACGATGAGCGTGCCGACCCGGCGGCGCCGTGAGACAACCCCCTGAGACTCCAGCAGCGCAAGCGCCTCGCGCAGGCTGTTGCGCGAGACACCCAGCTCAGTGCTGAGCTCCGCCTCGGTCGGGAGCCGGTCCACCCCCTCCTGCCGATGTCGCTCGATCAGCCCCACGAGCTGCTGATGCGCATGGTCGACGGCGACGCGCGAGCTGGTGCCCATATCTCTCCCCTCGGCACGGATAGGTAGAACCTAATGGCCTCACGTCGCGTTGTCCAGCACGAAGGCTTGACAACTAAAGCAGAACTGCAGCATGGTGTGCGAGAGCTTTAGTTGGGATCAAAGCATTCCAATGATCCTACAAATGATGAGGCCAATGGAGACCATGCAGGATCGGACCACGCAACTGAGCCCTGGCGCGGAGCCGGCCGTCGCCGCCGACACTCGGGCGGCCACGCGATCGGAACGAGGGCGCGCTGCCCGGCGCTGGGTCGCGAACACGCTGCTCGGCGGCCTCGGCTTCTTGATCATTCTCGCTGGCTGGCAGCTCTCGTCATCGCTGGGCCTGATGCGACCAGGCCTACTGCCCACGCCGGGCACGGTCGGCAGCGTCATGATCGAGGGCCTCGTCTCCGGTGACCTCCTTCGGGACCTGCTCGTCAGCAGCCGCCGTGTGGTGATCGGCGTGACCATCGGTATGGCCGTCGCCATCCCGTTCGGGCTCGTGCTCGGCTGGTTCCCGCGCGCACGAGCAACCTTCAACCCGCTCGTCAACTTCTTCCGTGCGCTGCCACCGATCGCGTTGGTGCCGCTGGTCGTCATCTACTTCGGGATCGGCGAGCTCGCCCGCGAGGTGATCCTCGTCTACGCAGCGTTCTTCGCCACGGTGATCGTGGTCTACGAGGGTGTCGGCGCGATCGAGGAGAAATACATCCGAGCCGGCCGCACCCTGGGCGCCGGCAAGCTCGAGCTCTTCACGCGGGTGGTGCTGCCGCTGTCGACGCCGCACATCTTCACGGCAGCGCGGATCTCGCTCGGGATCGGGTGGTCCTCACTGGTCGCCGCCGAGCTCGTCGCGGCCCAGGACGGGCTGGGCGCCGCCATCCAGAACTCCGCCAACTTTCTCGACGTCCCAGGGATGTACGCCGGCATCATCCTGATCGGGCTCGCGGCGCTCGTCATGGACCTCGCGGTCCGGGTGGCCGCCGCACGGGTACTTCGCTGGCAGGACAGGGGCGAGCGATGACCACCATCTCGACAACCGGACTCAGCGTGATCGACCTGAGTGTCGGGTTCGGCAAGGGTGCCAAGCGCACCAACGTGCTGGACGGGATCAACCTGGACGTCGCCGACGGCGAGTTCGTGGCTGTCGTCGGACCCAGCGGCTCGGGCAAGAGCACGCTGCTCAACGCCGTCGCCGGCTTCATCACGCCCGATGCCGGCAGCATCCTGGTCGACGGGGAGCAGGTCACTGGTCCAGGCCCGTCGCGCTGTGTCGTCTTCCAGGAGTACGCCGTCTTCCCATGGCTGACGGTCGAGCAGAACATCGGCTTCGGCACGCAGCTGCGCACGTGGTCCGGCGATCGTTCGCAGCGCGGAGCGATCGTGGATCGCTACCTCGAGCTGATGGGCTTGATCGCCTTCCGCGATGCGCTGCCGAAGACCCTCTCGGGCGGCATGCGCCAACGCGTCGCCATTGCCCGGGCGTACGCCGTCGACCCCGCGATCCTGCTGATGGACGAACCCTTCGCCGCCCTCGACGCCCAGACGCGCGAGCACATGCAGGAGGCGCTCCTCGACATCACGCGACAGGAGCGGCGCACGGTGCTGTTCGTGACGCACCAGGTCGAGGAGGCGCTGTACCTCGCCGACCGCGTGGTGGTGATGGGCGCCCGCCCCGCGCGCATCACCGAGATCGTCGAGGTGCCCTGGCGTTCCGAGCGGCACCACGACGTGAAGCTCACGACCGAGTTCATCGACCTTCGTCGGCACGTGGAGCACCTGCTCCACACCGACGGCTGACCCCACACACCACGGAGGATCCGATCATGTCTCTCAAGCGCCTGGCGACGGCCACTGCCGCCGCTCTGCTCGCCACCACGCTCGTCGCCTGCGCGGACGGAGGTGGCGGTGCCACCGACGGCGAGGGGCTGACGACGGTCCGCGTCGGGTACATCCCCGGCGCGCACGACATCGCCCAGCTGTTCGTGGCCGACGAGGCCGGCTACTTCGAGGAGCAGGGCATCGAGCTCGAGGTCACGTCGTTCCAGACCGGGATCACGCTCTCGCAGGCGCTCACGGGAGGCTCCCTCGACGTCGGTGTGATGGGTGCTGTGGTCGCGAACTTTCCCGCGAAGGGGCAGGGCCACGTGATCGTGCTGAACAACCAGCAGGTCGACATCCACCAGATCTGGGCCTCGCCCGAGTCCGGCATCACCTCGATCGACGACCTCGCGGGGGCAACGATCGCGACCACCTCGGGCACCGCCTCGGATGTGGTGCTGCAGGTCGCGCTCGACAAGGCCGGCCTCACCCGCGCCGACGTGGAGGTGGTCAATCTCGAGATGCCCGCGGTGACGAACACGTTCGTCACCGGCGGTGTGGAGGTCGCCTCGCTGTGGGCGCCCTTCGACAGCCAGGTCGAGGAGAACATGCCGGAGGCAGTGCTGGTGGCCACCGCTGCGGACCTCGACGCCCCGATCTCGGGCGGCTGGGTCGCCTCGAACGACTTCTACGACAACCACATGGATCTCGTGCAGGGCATGGTGCGCGCGTGGCAGGGTGCCAACGCCGACATCGTGGCCGACCCCGAGGCAGCGCTGGACGTCTTCTGCCCCCGGATCGAAGAGAACATGGACGCCGAGCAGTGCCACAACCTCTACGGCAAGACCGAGGCGTACAGCAACGAGGAGTGGGCGACCTTCTACGCCGACGGCACGGTGCTGGGTTGGATCGAGACGATGCAGTCCACGTTCGAGCAGATCGGTGCTCTCGAGGGGGCTGACCTGGAGCCGGCCGACTACGTCGACACCACCACCTTCGCCGACGTCCTCGATGACTGAGGCCACCACCCCGCCCTTGCCTGCTCCGCGGCCCGTGCTCGCGGTGAACTCTCAGACCGTCCCCGGCGCCAGCGCTGCCCAGCTGGTCGAGGCGGTCGCCGGTGCGGCGCTCGACGCCGTCGAGATCACCGGCGAGCTGCTGGCCTCGGAGGCTGGCCTGGCGCAGCAGCTCCGCGAGCGCGGGATCAGGCTGCTAGGCGTGTCCCCGACGCGCGACCTGCACTCATGGCACTGGCGGTGGGACGACGCACTCGGGCGGGCGTTGGAGCTCGAGATGAGGCGGGCCGCCGAGGCCGGAGCGGCCTACTTCGTGATGCCGTTCATGGAGCCGAGCGGTGACGCTGAGTCGGTACGGCGAGGCCTGCTGGCCGCGACGCCGATCGCCCGCCAGCACGGCCTCCGGCTGGCGGTCGAGTCGATCGGTCACCACCCCGTGGTGAGGCGACTCGAGGAGCTCGTCCCGGTCGTGTCGAGCCTCGACGGCGATGTCGCCGGGGTGCTGCTCGACTCCTTCCACTTCTTCCGCGCCGGGCACGCGGTCACCGACCTCGCGCTGCTGGATGCGGTCCCGGTCGTGGCGGCCCAGCTCTCGAACTCCAACGGGCGGCCGCTCGAGGACCTGCTGGGCTACCGCGACCGTACGTTCCCGCTCGACGGCCCGTTCGACGTCGTCGAGTTCACCCGCGAGCTGCTCGGGCGCAAGCCGACCACACCTCTGGTGGTCGAGGTCATCGGCGACGTCGCGAACGACGGTGTCGCCGCGACCGGCGTGCACACGGCCGCCGTACAGCTCAACGACATCATGACCGCGATCGACCTCACCGGAGCAGCTCTGTGACCGACCGACCGAACATCCTGCTGATCGTGGCGGACCAGCTCGTCGCCGAGCTGACGGGTGCCTACGGGCACCCGGTGGTTCGCACGCCCAACCTGGACCGGCTGGCCGCGCGCGGGGTCCGGTTCGATGCGGCGTACTGCCCGGTGCCGGTGTGCTCGCCGTCGCGCAGCTCGATGCTGTCCGGGCGGCACGCGTCCACGAACTCGGCGTGGGACAACGCAGCGCCGATCGCCTCGGACATCCCGATGTTGCCGCACTACCTCTCGACGGTCGGCTACGACTCGGCGCTCTCGGGGAAGATGCACTTCGTCGGCGCCGACCAGGTGCACGGTTTCGGTGCGCGGCTGACGACCGACATGTTCCCCAGCACGCTCGCGTGGACACCCGATCGTGACGCCGTCGGGCGGTTCGTCCATCCCGGCAACCCGGACGGCCCCCCGATCGCCATCGACTATGTGACCGCAGGGCCGGTGCAGTGGACCGAGCAGCTCCAGTTCGACGAGGAGACGCACTACCGAGCGATGGAGTACCTGCGCTCGCGGCGGACGTCGCGACGCGGCTCGTTGCAGGTCCCCACGGCGGAGCCGGAGCGGTCGCCGTTCTTCCTGGTGGCCTCCTATCACCACCCGCACGAGCCGTTCCTGGCGCCGCAGCGGTACTGGGACATGTACGAGGACGCGCCGATCGACCCGGTCCGCGTACCGGCGTCCGACGACCTGCCGCGCAGCCCGATGGATGAGTGGGTGGACACTCTCCACGGTGTCGACGGCGTCGACCTCACCGACCCGGAGGAGGTGCACCGTACCCGCCGGGCGTACTACGCCCTGGTGACCTACATCGACGACAAGCTCGGCGAGCTGCTCGATGTCCTCGAGGAGACCGGCCACGGCGAGGACACCGTGGTGATCTTCACCAGCGACCACGGTGACATGCTGGGCGAGCGGGGCATGGTGCAGAAGCGCACCTTCTACGAGTGGTCGGCCCGCATCCCCCTGATCGTGGCCGGAGGACCGGTCGCGGCGAAGGGAACCGCGTCCTCGACGCCGGTGTCCCTGGTGGATCTGGTGCCCACGGTGTGCGAGATGGTCGGGGCTGAAGCGGTGCGGCCGGATGGGCGAAGCGTGCTCAGCGAGCTTGCGGGTGAGCCCGCCAGCCCGGCCCCGGTGTTCGTGGAGTACCACTCCGAGGGCGTCTACGCCCCCTGCTGGATGCGCCGCGACGGCGACCTCAAGTACACCTACGTGCACGGCCATGGTGAGCAGCTGTTCGACCTGGCGACCGACCCTGATGAGCTGCACGATCTGGTAAACGATCCGCGCTTCGCCGAGGCGGTCACCACCGCCCGTGAGGATGTGCTGGCGCGTTTCGACCCTGACGGGATCGAGCGACGGATCCGGGACAGCCTCGCCGACCGCGCAGTCGTCAGAAGCGGCATGAGCGCGACCGGGACCGTGTGGGCGTACGACCCCGACCCAGCGCTGTTCACCCGGTACTGGCGCGAGACCTAAGCCCGCTCCAGGCGGCTACCGGCCGCAGTGCGTCGCAAGGGCAGGTCGCACGAGGAGTCGCTCTCGTCTCAAGGAGCCTGCTCGCTGAACATCGTGGCGAGGAGCTTGTCACGGGCTCGCTCAAGATGGGCCCGGGTGAGATTCCTGGCTGACTCGGGATCGCCGGCGGCGATCGCGCTGAGGATCGTGGCGTGCTCGTCGGCGATCTGCTCGGCGCGAAGTAGCTGACGTGCCTGCACGCGGGCCATGCACAGGTGCGCCTCGGCCATGAGCGTCGAGTGCATCTTGGAGATCCGCTCGTTGCCGTGCGCGCGCACTAGCGCGTGGTGAAGCTGGACGTCGGAGGCGACGACGACGCTGGCGTCGTTGCGGGTGGCCGCAAGGCGCAGGAGGTCGTTCTGGAGGGTCGCCGTCTCTGGGACGTCTCGGCGAGTCGCCAGGGAGCTGGCCACGTGACTCTCGAGGACGATCCGAGACTCGTACAGCTCACCGATGTCGTGGGCAGAGAGCACCCGCACGATCAGGCCTCGACGGCCGTTCCGCGTCAATATCCCGTCGTTAACCAGTCGATCGAGAGCGGCCTTGGCGGTGGGTCGGCCGATCTTGAACCGCGCAGCAACGCCCACCTCGGTCACACCGTCACCGGCATCGACCTCGCCGCGGAGAAGCTGGTTCCGCAGCTCTTCCTCGACTGCGTCCACGACCGAACGGGTCTGGAGCTCATGGTCTGCCATGTGCTGATGCTAAGCGGCTTCGGAATGTCATACAAGAGTTCTTGACGCTCATAGGTTCGTGCCCTACGGTCGTACATACGACAAGGCGAAGGAGCCCAAGGTCTATGACAGCCATCGGATTCATCGGTCCAGGCATCATGGGTGCGCCGATGGTGCGCAACCTGGTCACCGCGGGGAATGACGTGCGGGTGTACGGAGCGAGTGATCGAGCCCGTGCTCGAGCAGCGGAGACGGGCGGCACGGTTGTCGGCTCGGTCGCGGAAGCCGCCAGCGGTTGCGATGTCCTCATCACGATGCTCCCGGATGGTCCCGTTGTGCACGAGGTCCTGCTTGGCGAAGGCGGCGCGATCAGCCACCTCGCTCCCGGCGCGCTGCTCATCGACCACTCCACGATCAGTCCGGCCGAGGCGCTGACCGTGCACGAGAGCGCGGCCGCCGCCGAGGTCCGGTGCCTGGACGCGCCGGTCAGTGGTGGTGAAGCCGGCGCCGTCGAGGGTGTCCTGTCGATCATGGTCGGCGGCGACCAGGAGGCGTTCGACGCCGCCAAGCCCCTCTTCGACGTCGTGGGATCCACCATCGAGCTGGTCGGACCGGCCGGGTCCGGGCAGGTGGTGAAGGCGGCCAACCAGCTCATGGTCGCCGGGCACATCCAGATGCTCGCCGAGGCGCTGGTGTTCCTCGACGCCCACGGTGTCGAGCCGGAGACCGCGCTCGACGTGCTGGGCGGCGGGCTCGCCGGTAGCACGGTGATCACCCGCAAGCGCGCAGCGATGGTGAATCGCGAGTTCGCCCCCGGCTTCCGGATCGCGCTGCACGACAAGGACCTCGGCATCGTTGACGACGCCAGCAAGGAGCAGGGCCTCGCCCTCCCGCTGACGGCGGCCGTCACGGCGCTCGTGCGGGCCGCGCGGCGGCGCGGCTACGAGGACCTCGACCACTCGGCGCTGCTACAGCTCCTGCTCGACCTCAACGGCGAGCACGCAGCGGGAGCCGACCGATGACCACGGTCGTCGCGGGCACCGAACCCGATGAGCAGATGTGGTGGCAGAAGCCGTTCCGGATGTTCCAGACGAACATCCGCGAGATCGACGCCGGGCTCGACGTCGAGAGAGTGCTCGACCGGATCATCGACTACGGCGCCAACACCTGGCTGCTCGGCGTGGGCGGGATCATCTCCAACTACCCCACTGAGCTCACCCACCAGAGCCCGAACCCGCGCCTGGCCGACCGGCCCAGCGGCGACCTCATCGGTGACGCCACCGCGGCCGCGAGCCGGCGGGGCGTGCGGGTGCTCGCCCGGATGGACTTCTCCAAGGTCGCGCGCCGGGTCGCGATGGAGCACCCCGAGTGGCTGTTCGTCGGACCGGACGGTCGCCATCAGGTCTACCAGGGTCTGACCAGCGTGTGCCCGAGCGCCGGGTACTACCAGACCAAGATCTTCGAGGTCCTGGACGAGGTGCTCGCTCGCTACGAGGTCGACGGGTTCTTCTTCAACTGGATGAGCTTCAACGAGATCGACTACGACAAGGCGTACCGCGGCGTGTGCCACTGCGTCTCGTGCCGCACCGGGTACGCCGCGGCGTTCGAGGGCGCCGAGCTGCCCGCCGGTCCCGACAGTCCTGGGTACGAGCAGTGGCGCGGCTACGCGGGCGCCGTGATCGACGAGCTCCTCGCCCGGGTGCGGGCCTTCATCGCCGAGCGCCGGCCGCAGGCCCCGCTGATCATGGGCGTGACTGCGGACATGGTCTTCCACGAGGCCAACAACGCGATCGGCCGCGAGCTGTGGCCTGCCCTGACCCAGGAGCGCGTGAGTCTGGCACGGTCCTACCGCCCCCACGTCCCGGTACTGGTCAACTCCGTCGCATTCGTCGACATGCCCTACCGGCTGGTGTCCGAAGACCCGCACCACTTCGCCCAGTACCTGCTGCAGGCGATGGCCACGGGGGCCATCCCCTCCACCTACATCATGGGCGTCCCGGAAGAGTTCGACTACGCGTCACTGGAGGCCGGGTCGGAGGTCACCCGGTTCCACCGCGATCACGAGGAGGTCTACCACGACCTCGCGCCGGTGGCCCGCACCGGGCTCGTGAGTCCGCCCGGCGGGCGCCACGGTGAGGCGCTGCCGGGCCAGCAGGAGGCCACCGACGAGTTCCGTGGGTGGTGGCAGACGCTGAGCGCCGCCCACATCCCGTTCGACGCCCTCGACCTCGGCCGCCTCGGTGAGATCGCGGACTCCGGAGGGCTCGAGCGCTACCGCGTGCTGATCCTCCCCGATCTCGGACCGCTCGACCCGGCAGCCGCGACGGCGCTCGACCGCTGGGTGGAGCGCGGCGGCCGGGTCCTGGGCACCGGCAGCAGCGGCTTCGCGTCCGGGGCCAGCCAGCTCGCGGCGAGCCCCGCCGCCTCCCGGCTCGCGGTGCTCGACACACCGGAGACCACCTGGTCCTCCGTGGTGCTCACCGATCCCGAGGACCGCAGCACGGCGCTCCCCATCCTCGGGGCGCTGCACGTCACCACGCTGCGCGAGGGCGCCCGGCGATCCGGTGCCGTGCTGTCCCGCGCGCCGTACGGCCCGCCCGAGAAGTGCTACGGGCACCTGCCGCTGGAGACGCCGGCGAGCGCCGTCGTCGAGCACGGCGCCGGACGCGGCGCAGCGATGTTCTGGACCCCCGGGCGTGCGCACCGGCACCTCGGCCTCAGCGCGATCGCCGAAGAGATGGCGGCGCAGGTGCGCATGCTGCTCGCCGATGACATCGACATCGACACCGACCTGCCTGCTCAGATCGAGGTGATCATGGGCCGCTCGCGCGCAGGGCTGGTCCTTCATCTCAACAACGTGAGCGGCCGCCGGCACCAAGGCCTCAGCGATCCCCTCACCGTGCCAGCGGGGCGCCGGTTGCGGATCCAGAGCACCGAGGTGCAGACGCTTCGCGCGCTGAAGGCAGATGTCGATCTCGAACGGGACGACGATGGCTCGTTCGCTCTCCCCGAGATCGGCTCCTTCGAGGTCCTGGTCGGGCAGTGATGTCCGCCGCGACGAGCTCGACGCCGGAGGCCGTGCCCGCTGGACCGCGGGTGCTGCTGGCGCCCGACAAGTTCAAGGGCACGCTCACGGGGCAGGAGGCCGCCGAGGCCATGAGTGCCGGTGTGCACGACTGGGCGCCAGGCGCGCAGGTGCGGCAGGTCGTCGTCGCCGACGGTGGCGAGGGCACCGTGGATGCGGCCCTGGGTGCGGGAGCGACAGCGGTGACGACCACCGTGCAGGGCCCGCTGGGTGACAGCGTGACGGCGGGCTGGGCAGTGCTCGGCTCGATGGCGGTCATCGAGCTCTCCGCGGCCAGCGGTCTTCAGCTGCTGGAGCCCTCGGACACCACGGCCGGGACTGCGCACACCTTCGGCACCGGCCAGCTGGTCCGCGCCGCACTCGACCGGGGCATGACGCGAATCGTGATCGGGGTCGGCGGGTCCGCGAGCACGGACGGCGGCACCGGCCTGCTCCGCGCACTCGGTGCCCGCTTCCTCGATGCCGCGGGGCAACCGCTGGAGCTCGGCGGCGCCGACCTGGTGCGCCTGGCCGACGTCGACCTTGGCTCGCTCGACCCACGGCTGCGCAGCGTCACGCTTACGGTCATCTGCGATGTCGCGGCCCCGCTGCTGGGCCCCGAGGGCGCGATCGCCATGTTCAGTACGCAGAAGGGGGCGAGCCCGGCCACTCAGGAGGTGCTCGAGCGCGGGCTCGCCTCGCTCGCCGCGGCCATCGACCGGGCCACCGGACGCGACATCGCCGCCCTCGACTGGGGCGGCGCCGCAGGTGGCACGGCGGGTGGCCTTCACGGCGTCCTGGGAGCCGAGTTCGTGAGCGGCATCGACTTCATCGCCGAGCTGACCGGACTGGCCGGCCACCTGGCGTGGGCGGACCTGGTCATCACCGGTGAAGGCTCGTTCGACCGGCAGTCGCTGCGCGGCAAGGCGCCGCTCGGCGTGATCGAGCGTGCGGTCGCGGCCGGCGTGCCGGCGGTCGTGGTGGCGGGCCGGGTGGAGATGGCGAACGAGCAGCTCCAGCAGATCGGCATCCGTGCCTGGGCGTCCGCGGAAAACGCCGCGCCCGAACCGCAGCAGGCGATCGGGCCCTCCGCCGCGCACTGGGTCCGAGAGGCGACCCGACATGCGTTGCATGACCTGGGCCGCAACGGCGCGGCAGCGGCACCGGGATCACGACCTGCCAGGGCAGGCGCGACCACGGATCCCGGCTGACGCCGTCGGGCCTCATCCATCACACAAACACAAGGAGACGCAGTGCCGAACGAAGAGACCCAAGGACTGATCCTCGTCACCGGGCAGCAGAGCGAAGAGAACCGCCAGCTGATCACCGAGGCGGCGGGTGAGGTGCCGGTGCGCTTCGTCCCGAGTATGAAGGATGCGGCTGAGCTGCTCGGTGCCGCGGTCGCCGTCGCGGGCACGGTTTCGGGAGAGCACCTCGCGGCCGCACCCGGGCTGCGCTGGGTGCACAGCTGGGCGGCCGGAGCGAACAACGATCTGACGCCCGAGATGGTGGCCAGCGACGTGGTGCTGACCTCGTCGGTCGGCAACGGGGCGATCCCGTTGGCTGAGCACTCGATGCTGCTGATGATGATGCTGAACCGCGACGTGCCGCGGTGGATGGCGAGCCAGCGGGCGCAGACCTGGGACCGGTTCACCCACGGTGAGCTGAACGGCAAGACAGTCGGCATCTACGGCGTGGGGCATTCCGGCAGCGACCTCGCTCTGAAGGCGAGGGCCTTCCACATGCGCGTGCTCGGGTGCCGCCGCAACCATGAGACGTCTGTCCCTGGCATCGACCAGATGTACAGCCCCGACCAGCTCACGGAGTTCGTGGCCGAGTGCGACTTCGTGGTGGTGACCGCACCGTACACCTCGGGCACCGCCGGGGCGTTCTCCGCCGACGTGTTCCGGGCGATGAAGTCGAGTGCCTACTGGATCTGCATCTCTCGCGGCGGCATCGCCGCCGACGACGCCCTGCTGCAGGCGCTGCAGGAAGGCTGGATCGCCGGGGCCGGCATCGATGCGCACGGCGTCGAGCCGCTGCCCAGCGACAGCCCGTTCTGGACCGCGCCCAACACGATCATCACCCCGCACAACGGCGCCACCACGCAGGGCACGGCACGACGAGGGGTGGAGATCTTCGTCGACAACCTCCGCCGCTTCGTGGCAGGGCAGCCGCTGCAAAACATCGTCGACAAGGTCCACGGCTACTGAGGCCGGACCGACAGGTCGGGGGACCAGCACCGCTTCACATCTGAGCACCATTCACGAAGGGAAAGTCAACGATGACGACACACCTGATCACCCCGAGCCGGCGCACGTTCCTGACCGCCGGCGTCGGAGCAGGCGCGATGGCAGCGATGCTCGCGGCATGCGGTCGCGGCGACGCCGCACCGAACAGCGGCGGCGGCGGCACCGGCACCGGTGACGACGGCGGTGGGGGCGGCCCCATCACCATGCGCACCGCCCTGTGGGGCAACGCCGATCGGGCCCAGCTGTACGAGGAGGCAGCCGCGATGTTTGCCGAGACCCTCGAGGAGGACGTCACCTTCGACATGTCCTTCGCCGAGCTCGGCCCCTACCTCGAGCGGCTCGCCACCACCGCGGCGGCCAACGACCTGCCGGACGTGTTCTTCATGCGGGACACGCACGTGGGCTGGTACGGGCAGAGCGGGTCGCTGCTGGACCTGACCCCGTACCTGGGCGACATCATCCAGACCGACCAGATCGGTGACGCCGCCATCGGCGACGGCACGGTCGGTGAGGGCGTCTACGCGCTCCCCACGCACTACGTGGGCCAGGCGCTCTTCTACGACGTCGAGATGCTGCAGGAGGCCGGCATCGACGGCACGGCCATCACCACCTGGGACGACCTGGCGGAGGCCGCGCGTGCGGCGCACGGGGTCCGCGAGGGCATCGTGGGCCTGGACGACCCCACGATGGACAACGCCACCCAGCGGTTCCTCGAGGCCTACATCCGCCAGGCCGGTGAGGAGGTGTTCACGCCGGAGGGCGGCATCGGCTTCTCCGAGGACACGATCGGCTCGTGGCTGGAGTTCTGGCACCAGCTGCGTAGCGACGGTGTGCTCACGCCGCCGGATGTGTCGCTCGAGAACGACGCGGCCGGCGTGGCGGGCAGCATGATCGCGACGAACCGGTGCGCGCTGGCCCTGATGAGCACGAACCACTATGTGCAGGTGCTGCCGGTCACCCAGAACGAGCTCGCGCTCGCCAGTCTGCCGGTGCTGCCGGACGGCACCGAGGACTGGTGGTTCTTCCCACCGATCCTCATCTGCGCCGGCGCCAACACCCAGCACCCCGAGATCGCTGCCGGACTCATCAACTTCCTCGTCAACGACACCGCGGCCGGCGAGCACACGCTGCTCAATCAGGGTGCGCCCTCCTCAGCGGCCGTGCGCGACGCGATCCTGCCGCTCCTCGATGACGGCCAGCGGGCGTTCGTCGAGCAGATCTCCCGCGAGCAGGAGTATCCACGGCGCCCGTTCCCGGTGCGGCCGGAAGGCTCGGAGGAGGTCAACGCCTCGATCGGTCGCAACTCCACGGCGGTGGCGTACGGCCAGATGTCGGTCTCCGATGCCGCTTCGGCGATCGTCGCGGAGAGCAAGGCCGCGATGGGTGGGGCCTGATGGCTGACGAGTGCGCATTCTGCGTGGCGGACGTCGAGGACGCACCGCCGCGCGAGCGTGCGGTTCGCACCGACCGTTGGCGGTTGGTGGTGCATCGCTCCGCGCTCCCGGGGTGGTTCCTGCTGATGCCGCGGCGTCACATCGAGTCGCTGCACGAGATGACGCCGGAGGAGGCTGCGGATCTCGGGCCGCTGATTCAGCGGGCCAGCGCGCTGCACGTCGAGCACTTCGGTGCGCTGAAGACGTACGTCATGCAGTTCGCCGAGGGGGTCTCGCATGTGCACTTCAGCCTGGCTCCGCGGCGTGCCGACATCCCGGCGGACCGGATCGGCCCGGCGTCGATGGGCTTCAACAGCAAGGACGATCCGCTGAGCCCCGAGCGCCGTGACGAGATCGCTCTGGAGGTCGCGCGCGCCTGGGCGCCCGGGGGTGGTGACGGCGACACATGAGTGCCCTCAGCGAGCTGAGCCGCCTCCGGCGTCGGGGCGCACCGGCCTCGAAGAGCCCCGCCGAGCGCAACGACGGGAAGGCGGCACTCTTCTTCCTCGGCCCCTGGTTCATCGGGCTGCTCGTCATCGTGGCCGGCCCGCTGGCGGCGTCCTTCTATCTGTCGCTGACCGACTACAACCTGCTCTCGTCGCCGACCTTCGAGGGGTTGGCGAACTACCAGGCGCTGCTGACCGACGCGCAGCTGCGGAAGGCGCTCCAGGTCACCTTCACATACGTGTTCGTGTCGGTGCCGCTGCAGCTGGCGGCGGCGCTCGGCCTGGCGCTCCTGCTGGACAGGGGTCTGCGCGGACTGGCCGTGTACCGCTCGGTCTACTACCTGCCTTCGCTGCTGGGTGGTTCGGTCGCGATCGCGATCCTGTGGCGCCAGATATTCGGTACTGAGGGACTCGTCAACCAGGTGCTGTGGTGGTTCAACGACATCCAGCCGTTCTTCCACATCCAGACACAGGGATGGGTATCCAACCCGGACACCGCGCTCGGCACCCTGATGATCCTCAACGTGTGGACCTTCGGCTCCCCGATGGTGATCTTCCTCGCCGGCCTTCGGCAGATCCCGGAGATGTACTACGAGGCCGCCTCGATCGATGGTGCCTCGCGGTGGCGGCAGCTGCTCAAGATCACGCTGCCACTGCTCACCCCGATCATCTTCTTCAACCTGGTGCTGCAGGTCATCAATGCGTTCCAGACCTTCACGCAGTCCTACATCGTCTCGGGCGGGAGCGGCGGTCCGGTCGACTCGACGCTCTTCTACACGCTCTACCTGTACATCCAGGCCTTCACGAACCTCAATATGGGGTACGCCTCGGCGATGGCGTGGGTGCTGCTGCTCATCGTGGCCGTGATGACGGCGCTGAACTTCTTCCTGTCGAAGTACTGGGTCTTCTACAATGACTGACGCCGCACGCGCCGATATCGTGCTCATGAATGCTGCCCGGGCGGCGGGGAGGCGCCGGGCATCGTGGCGGCGTTTCGGCAAGCACGTGCTGCTCGTCCTCGGCGGCCTGCTGATGCTCTATCCGCTGCTGTGGATGGTGGCGAGCTCGTTCAAGCCCGAGGCGTTGATCTTCCGCGAGCCGGGTCTGCTGGCGAGCGAGTTCACGACCGAGAACTACGCCTTCGGATGGGACTTCCTACGGCGGCCGTTCAGCTGGTACATCACGAACTCGTTGATCGTGGTCGCGGGTGCGGTGATCGGCAACCTGGTGTCGTGCTCGTTGGCGGCCTACGGCTTCGCGCGACTGAACTTCAAGTTCAAGAACCTGTGGTTCGCCATCATGCTGATGTCGATCATGCTGCCGATCCACGTGATCATCGTGCCGCAGTACATCCTGTTCTCGAACATCGGGTGGATCAACACGTTCCTGCCGCTCATCGCGCCGAAGGTGCTGGCGACCGATGCGTTCTTCGTGTTCCTCATGGTGCAGTTCTTCCGGGGCATCCCGCGCGAGCTCGACGAGGCCGCACGGATCGACGGTGCCGGACACCCGAGGATCTTCTTCAGGATCATGCTGCCGCTGTCGGTGCCGGCGCTGGCGACCACGGCGATCTTCACCTTCATCTGGACGTGGAACGACTTCTTCAGCCAGCTGATCTTCCTGACACATCCGGACATGTACACGGTGCCGGTCGCGCTGCGCACGTTCCTCGACGCGACAGGACAGAACCACTGGGGCCCGATGTTCGCGATGTCATTGATCTCGCTGGCGCCGCTGTTCCTCATCTTCCTGTTCGGGCAGCGGTTCCTCGTGAAGGGGATCGCGACCACGGGCATCAAGTGACCGCCGGGCCGGCGCTGTCAACGATGGGCTTCAGCCGGCAGCGTCGCCGCCGAGCTCGCGCTCGATCTGCTCGATAGTGGGCAGTGCGGTCTGGAGTGCTTCGCGCCACCCACCTGCACATGGACCTGACGGCCGGCGAACGCGAACCCGGACACCGAGCTCGAGCAGGAAGTCGGTGACGTGCTCGATCAGCGCAGCCTCGATCTCACGCTCGTGCGCTTCGGACCCCAGGCCGAGGAAATCGAGGCGAAACGGGTCCTTGAGCGATTCATGAGCGAGCTCGGAGTCGGGTTCGGTAGCGAGCTCTCGGAGTTCGTCACGGTAGTGCCGGTGCGTTCGAGCAGGCGGCTCTCGATCTGCCTCACGAGCACGTTGCGGGACCAGCCGTGCTCGCCGACCTTCGCCGGCGTACCAGGTGCGCTGATCCTCACTCGGAAGCTTGTCGAGCAGCACCAAGTGGTGGCCCCACGGGACTTGTGCAGCAGGCTGCTGCACAGACGCCCGGTCGGGCCAGGCGGCCGCGAAGGCACGCATGTACTTGAGGTTCCGTGGCGAGAATCCGCCGAGGTCAGGAGACGAGGTGCGTAGGTCGTGCGAGAGACGATCGATGATCTTGGCGCCCCAACCCCCGCGCTTGCTGCCGGGCCAGGATGTCGCTTCCGATCTGCCAGTAGAGCGCCAGCCTCTCGGTGTTCACAGCCAGAGCTGAGCGCTGCTGGGCAGCGTAGACGCGACTCTTCAGCTCACTGAGCCACTCCGCGTATCCCGACGGTGGGTCTGCCAACGCCGACGAGTATCCACAACTTGCGGACCCCCGGTGGCGGCGGGCCAGCGCACTCGACCACGCTGGTCCCACGTGGAAGGGGAGGCCAGTGGGTGAATGGCGGTTGCACGGCGCGGTGATCGATCGGGTGCTGGCCCGGACCGGTGAACTGACCGCAGATCTCAGCACGGTGGCCACGCGAGAACGACTGCGCGGCGTCGAGGCAGACGTAGCTCGTGGAATCCCTGCGGTGCTTGGTGTTGCGGCGGCCCTGGGTGTGCTGCTCGAGGAGTGCACCGACGACGTCCACGGGCTGACCGACGAGATCAGCGCCGCCGCCACCGCGGTGGCAGCGGCCCGCGTCGGTTATGACAGCGCACAGGCGGACATGGCGCTGCGCACCCAGGCGGCGTCGCCGTCGGGCGCGCGGGTCGTAGGAGTGTTGCGAGCGTGAGCACGTCACCGGACGGGCTCATCGATCCGAACCTGTTCTCGGTCAGGTCCACCGAGATCGATGCGGGCGCCGTTGACCGCGCCGCTGCCGAGATGGGGGCCGTCGGCTCACGCGTCGGAGCCGGCGCAGCCGAGGTGGCGCAGGCGTGGCGTGGCCTCGAGGTCGGGTATCGGGCGCCCGAGCAGGAACGGGTGCACGCGCTCGTGCACCCGGCGATCGCGAGAGCCGACGACGTCGATACCAGGCTCACGCGCGGGTCCCGCGCCCTGGAGCACCTGGCTCACGAGCTGAGCGTCCTCGGTCCTCGGCTCGCCGACCTCGAGCGCCGCGCCCAGCAGTTCCGGGACGAGGCCCTGCGCTCGCAGGTGGGCCGCGCCGTCGTCAGCTCGGCAGGGCTTGCGGTGGACTGGCGGGACGATCCTGCGGCGGTCCGCGCCAACGACGATCTCCTGCAGCAGCACGCGACGCTGATGCGGCATCTGACGCACGCTTCCGAGGCGTGCGAAGAGACCCTGCGCGGGTTGCACGGCCGGCGAGCTCAGGGTGAGCGAGTCCCGACGGCGTCAGCGGGTAGTGCGGTGGCCTCGCCTGAGTGGGCTGATCACCGCGGCAACGCTCCCGCCTTGCCGCAGGTGCTGATCCATGAGGAGAACCCCGCTCACCACGAGCTCGACCTGCTCGGTCTGATCCCGGTCATTGGTGAGCCAGCCGACGCGATCAACGCCGCGATCTACGCCTGGGAGCACGACTGGATCAACGCGGGGATCTCGCTGGCAGGTGTCGTTCCTGTGGTCGGGAGCGCTGGGACGCTGATGCGGATCGCGGGCCGTTTCGACGGCGCAGCGAATGCGGCGCCGCGGCTGACTCAGGCCAGACTTGACCACATCGTCGCGAGGCACTGGCCGACCGCTGGAACTAGCTCCAGGGTCAGCAAGTTTGCCGATGGCACGAGCCTGACAGACCTGAACAACATGATCGCGGCAGCACTGCAATACGGCGCCACCCGGCCGAACACGAACAGTCGACTGGGGACGATCTATGAGGTCGACCTGGGCAGGATCATCGGCGTGAGTGGTGGGCGTCCGACCTCGCGGCTGCGGGTCGTCGTCAACGACGCGGGTGAGATCTGGAGCGCCTTCCCCTTTTAGCTTGGAGACTTGCACCATGGACATCCGCCTGGCATCAAAGATCGTCGAAGTCGGCCCGTCGCCCGCTCCCGACTGGGCGACGGTCACGCAGATGGAGCTTCACTACGACTACTTCCTCGGCGACTTCACCTTCCGGGTGGGTGAGACCGACTTCAGCACCACGGGCTGGGAGTGGGTACCTCAGCTCGACTTCGCGCTGGCCCTCCGCACCATTGCGGCCGCGTTGACACCTGGAGGCGGAGAGGAGACCTTCGAGTTCACCGAGAACGGAGATGTCATCCGCTTCCGACGGGTCGGAGACCGGGTCGAGATCTCGGCGTCATACGTCAACGACACGGCCTCGGTACCGCACGACGAGCTGCTGGCCGCTGCCGAAGCGTTCCTCGACAAGCTGGCGCTGGAGCTGCTGGACGCCCACCCGGGCCTGGGTCAGAACGAGTACTTCCGCAAGGCGGTCGGTCGGGCGTACCCCTGACCAAGCCCCGCCGGCATCAGCGGGGCTGAGCGGGCAGATCGGACGAACGAACGGCGGTCGCGCTGGCAGCGCCGCGAGGTCGTCGACAGGCCGCTGTGCATCCGCCAGCTCGATGCCGGAACCCGACGAGAGGGTGGCCAGCTCCTCGACGGTGACGGCGCCATCGCCACCCCGATGCCGGAGCAACGCGCGTGCCGCTCGTTGCAGCCGGTCGACCCGACCTTCCGGCGTGGTCGGCTCCCACCAAGGCTCGCCGCGCTCGCCGAGCGCCACCTTCGCGTCGTGGACGGCGGGTCGTGCGCCTTCGTCGGTCCGGACCGCTCGGCGTGCGGTCATGAGCGCTGAGACGAGCTCGTCGCGGAGTGCGGCGGGGATCGACGGATCCGTGGCTCGCCACCGGCGGCCGTTGATCACGATGTGATGCCCGGACTCGGTGCGCTGCTGCCCGCGTCTCGTATCGTCCGACATCGAGCCATCGTGACAGGTCCACCCTTTCTCAAGTCCGACCGCAATGGCGCTCACGGTCAGCTCCACCCCGGTCGGGGTGATCTCTGGCGAGATGCCCCCGCCTTGCAGGGGCAACCTCAGTCCCACCACAGATGCAGCACCGGTGTGCCGTTCGGACCGGTGACGACGTCGATCTCGTCAGGTACGGACAGGGCGTCGCGGAGGTCGTACCGGTGGCGGGCGGCGAACCAGCGCTGCCGGTAGATGCTGCTGCTCATGCAGGCGGCGCGGTGGTGGTAGTACTCGCGCCGAAGCTCGGGCTCCAGGTCCCCGATCTCGGGTGGGAGCGGACCGAGCTTGACATCGGGGCTGAAGGCGATCAGCTCGGGGTCGTCGATGAGGACACCGCTGAAGGCTGCGTGCGCGTCTGGCTTCGGAATGGTCCGTGACGCCGACTGGTTTGCCCGCACTTGTGGGTACTTGATGATGCTGCGCAGGATCGTCCCCACCGTAGGTGAGCTGTTCCACCTCCCCGACAGCTGCGTGTCCGAGAGGTTGCGCAGGAGGCGCCGCGCGTCGGCGCGATCGACGCCGTTGCTTGAGTAGTAGGGCCGCTGAGAGTCGTATCCGGTCAGCGTTTGCCAGTCGTCGGCCTGCTCCGGCGTCAGATTTCCGCTCCGGAACGGCTCAGGAGGCATGAACATGTCCAGAAGCCAGTCTTCGCCGTCGTCGATCACCACGCGAACCACACTCCTTGGCTGCTGGTCTTGGCATCGGTGACCAGGCGCATGTAGGGGCTGCGACGTTCCTCGCGGATGCCGTAGCGCTCGACCGCCCGGATCCATGCCTGTCGCGTGATCCCGTGCTCGAGGCAGCTGCGACGCCATTCGAGGTACTCCGTGTAGTCCTCGGCTGTGAGTTCGTCGATCCATGAGGGCAGCTCGGCGGGCTCGACATCCGGCACTCCGTTGAGCAGCTCCGGGTCAAGGATGGTCAGTTCCCGCACCTGAAGTGCTTCTCCGGGTAGTTCCGGAGCGATCACCGACCCGCCCGCGCGAACGGTGCCGGGGTTGTCAGCGACGATCTTCAGCATGATGGACGCAGGTGGCGCGTAGCCGCTCAAGTCTTGCCTGAGCGCCGGCTTCGGGAGGGCGGCGAGCAGAGCGACTGCGGCCGGACTATCCAGGTCGTTGAAGTGAAGGATGCGTGTCCCGTACGCCGACGGCTTGGTGCTGATGTACGGCTCGAGGACCTCGGGGATGCTCCCGCGGAGGAGGAAGCCGATGCCGCACCGGTTGCCGCCCGGCTCCGCTTGCCTTCTCGCCAGGCCTACCTGCCAGGCCCGGCGCAGCCACCCAGGTTGAGTCCGATCGATCTCGACGTCGTCGTGAAGTGTTGTCACGCCACGAGCGTCGGGTGCGGCCGCGCTGGTGCGCTACCAGGTCGGGCGGATCTGTGGATAAGTCGGACGCGACGACAGCTTGTGGAAAACCCTGGTGGTGGCGGCAGGTTGCGGCATCGATCCTTGAGCTCGTGCTGATGGCTTCAGCCCAACGCTTCATGTACTCCGGGCGCCGCCGACAGGAGCTCGACGGTATCCGGCGTTGGGTATCGCTCGTCCCCACGGCCGCGTCATGAGCCACTCCCGGCCGTCAGGTCGGCGTGGTGGACGCAATCCACCCGGCCCTCCGGCGTGGTCGGCTCCCACCAGGGCTCGCCGCGCTCGCCGAGCGCCACCTTCGCGTCGTGGACGGCGGGTCGCGCGCTCTCGTCGCTCCGGACCGCTCGGCGTGCGGCCATCAGGGCTGAGACGAGCTCGTCGCGGAGTGAGGCAGGGATTGACGGGTCCGTGGCTCGCCACCGGCGGCCGTTGATGACGATGTGGTGCCCGGACTCGGTGAGCTGCTGCGCGGTGCTCGAGTCGTCCGACATCGAGCCATGGTGGCAGGTCTGCACCATTCTCGTTCCGCTCGCACGGTAGATGAGTCAGGACTGCCGGAACAGCCCGTCGACGTCGGGCAGCCCGGTGAACGCGGTGAAGGTGCCCTGGTCGCCGATCTCGCGAGCGGCGTCGAGCATCCCGCGCCAGGCTGCACGCGCCAGCGTCCCTCCGACGCTGATCCGCCGAACCCCGAGCTCGGCGGCCCGCGCGACGGTCATGAAGGGCGCATTGATCAGCAGGTTCACCGGCTTCGGTGACGCCGCGGCCACGACCGCCTGTATCTGGTCCTCGGACTCGATTCTGGGTGCGTAGAGGCAGTCTGCCCCGGCCTCGACGAAGGCGCGGATCCGCCGCGTGGTCTCGTCCAGGTCGGGGCGCCCGACGACGAAGCCCTCGGTTCGCGCGGTGAGCACCACGCCGGTGCCGCTGTCGTCGATCGCGCGACGGGCGGCCCGGACCCGGTCGACGGCCAGCTCGAACCCGTGGAGCGGCTCGGCGGCGCCCCGGGTGGAGTCCTCGATGGAGATCCCGGCGATGCCGGTCGCCAGCGCGAGGCGGACGTTGTCGTAGACCTGGTCGGGCTCGACGGCGTAGCCATCCTCGAAGTCGGCGTTCACCGGGACCTCGACGGCGCCGGCCACGGTCTCGAGGTGCTCGAGCGCCTGGTCGCGGGTCACGCCGGTGTCCGCGCGGCCGAGCGTCCATGCGAGGCCGGCGCTCGTGGTCGCCAGTGCAACGAAACCCAGCTGCTGCAGCACCCGCGCGCTGCCCGCGTCCCAGGGGTTCGGCATCACGAAGGTGCCGGAGGAGTGCAGTCGATGGAACTCGACGTCCTTGGCTTCCTGCACGGTCATGAGCACCTCCGGGAGGGATGTCAGCGGCTCGCGCTCCAGCCTAGACCTGGCGCACCGGCGCGCCAATGGCTGCAGCGGGCGACTGCCCCCGAGGTCAGGAGCTCGCCGTGTGATCGTCCGACGACGCTCCCAGCAAGCGGCGAACCATGGCGTTGATCGTCGGAAAGTCGGAGGCGATCGTCGACCAGACGACGTCGTAGTCGGTCGCCTCGTAGTAGTGGGTGAGACGGTTCCGCATGTCCTTGATCACCTTCCACGGCACCGTGGGGTGGTCGGCCTCGAAGGGTGCGCTGACGCGGCTGACGTTCTCGCCGAGCTTGGTGATGAGAGCCTCTGCCGCGAGTCCGGGGACGTTCGCAGAGTCGTTGGTGTACCAATCGTGCCCGCGTGATGCGAGCTGCATGCCCAGGTCGGTGATCCGCACGATCTCGTGGAGCGCTTCCAGCGTCTTGGCTCCGTAGGAGCGCCCAACGGCGATGGCGGCTGCGGCGTCCTCGCTCACAGAGCAACCGCATCACGGAGGATCGGATGGTCTGTCCGCAGTCCGCCCTCGGTGACGATGTCGACCTTCACACCAAGGAGCTCCTCGGCTTCAAGCGCAAATGCTGCGATCGTCATCAGACCGGTCCCCGATGGCACGTGGAGCAGCAGGTCCACATCGCTTCGAGGGGTGTCCGCTCTATGACGGACCGAGCCGAAGATCCGTACGTTCTCGAAGTGGAACTTCTCCGCGAGGGCAACGAGAGCCTCACGTTTCGCAGCAACAGCGTCGCGCGGCAAGGGCGAGGCTGCCTGGCGCAGCCGTGCGAGCATCGCTGCTGACGGCTTCCTCCGCCCTGCCTCGTACGCCGCGATGTTCGGCTGGGCGACACCGGAACGGGCTGCCAGCTCATCCTGAGTGAGCCCCGCCTCACGACGCAGCGCGAGCACCGTGTTCATATCATCATCATATCGCGCTAGCCCTGATCGGTCGTGCCGCTTCGATGGCCCACCCGCCCGGGCCCGTCGGCGTTCTTCTAGGTCGTCTCGATTCCTACGTCCTCGAGCCACTGGTCCGGTTGAGCGTGGGTCAGACCATGCCGACGCCGATACTCACCGAACAACGAAGGCATCACCGACAGGCCGTACTGGCGCTCGTAGGCATCGACCATGAACAGATATGCGCGGCCATCGGCGAACCATCGGTACACCTCCTCCTCGTCGGCGATCATCGCTTCGCTCATGAGAACAAACCACCAAAGGTGGCCGCGATGGCGGCGTCGTCACGTTCGAGGCTGAATCCGTCGGTCTTGGGATCGATTCGCTCGGCGATCGCCGTCAAGGACTCCAGAGGCCCGCTGATGCTGTCCTCATGCCCGAACGGCGTTGCACCGCCGTTAACAAGACCAGGGAACGCCGGCGGATCGGCCTCTGTCAGCGCAGCCACGCGCCGCCGGGCAATCTCCCAGGCCCGCTGCTGCGGGGATGACGAGAGGGAGTCGGAGTACCACGCCTCAAAGTCGGCCGGGTCGCCCGCGTTACCGACAACTCCGACCTCCGTCGCTGATCAGCTCGATCTCGTAATCCATGGTCGACTCTCTGAGCGGTGGATGAAGCGTTGACCAAAGGTACTGCTCGGCGGCGGATGCGAGCGCTGCATGCGGCTGGTCAGTAACGCTAGGGGAAGAGTCTCCGAACGTCGGTTTCGCTCGATGTTCCAGCGACTGCACCATCGATACTTGGCCGCAGTGGTCTCAGCCAGTAAGGGACCGACAAAGGCGATCTACGGCCGAACGGAACCTCCGCGGCTCCGCCTCGGCTTCCGCAACGTCACCACTGTCGCCCCGCCAGTCAGCTGCAGTCGTCGCACACACCGGAGGCGGGTAGCTGGATCGAGCATGTTGGGCAGACAGCTGGAGGTGCTGGTGTGGCCGAGCGGCGGCGTCGCGACTGCACGCTGCGCTCGAACTTCGCCGTCAAAGTGGCCGTGGCGTTGGCCGGCACATCGTTGGCCCAGCGGCGGTAGCAGGCGAGCCGGCCCTCGGCGGCGTAGGTTTCGCGCTCGAGCTGATCATCTGTTGGCGCGATTCCCTGCACCGTCAGGACCTCGTCATAGCCCACACCGACCTGCCCGTCATGCTTGTGAACAACGAGCGAGGTGAGTGGCGGTAGGCCTTCACGGTGGCAGCGATGGACGACCTCTGCCAGCATGCCGCCGATCCAGTTGCGCAGGGGCACTCGGGTTCGAAGACCTGACCGCTCCTGAACGTGCTCTCCTAGATCCGAGTAGGAGATGACGCCGCCGTAATGACTCGCCACGCCGATGAGCACGGCGAGAGCGACATCGGCCCATATGGCCTGGCCCTCGCGCGTGCCCACCCAGCGAATCTCACTGGCAGCGGCGAACGAACCGGGGCTACGGCGGTCGTCGGTTGTGGCGCCACCGGGAGTCGGTGGCGTGCGCACAAAGGTGACCTCGCCCCCCACGCGGACTTCACGTGTCCGGAATCCTGCCCACGCGGGCCGAGAACCACCCCAGAAGGCTGTGTGTTCGAACGCCGACGGCGGTAGCCCACCGACCAGTCGGTCGATCTCGTCCCAGCCGAGGGTGATGGAGCCCTGGACGCCCTCGAGCCGGTCGCGCAGTGGTTGCCAGTTGGCCATGTCCTGATCATGGCAGCGCGCTCCGACGTTCCCGCAGCCGCCCTGCCGTCGGTCTTGCACCAGCCTGCTTCGGTCCCGCCTGTGGTGCTGGCTCGGCGAATCACCAATGGGTGGCGTCGGGGTCCGGTTTCGCGGGCGGCCACCAGTATTCGAGGTCGGCGGGCTCGGTGAGAAGTACGGCGCATTGCGGGGCTTGGCGGGCAACGCGGTGTCCGCCGCTTTCGACCTCGACCTGACGAACCACGCTGAGGTCGGCGCACTGGGACGCGCTGCGTTGTTCAGTTTCGGGAGAGTGCCCAGCGGTACGAGCCGACCGGTTCGGGATCGACGAAGACCCGGTGGCCGTCTGAGCCCGCCGGAAGGCGCATGAAGTAGGTGAGCTGAACACCGCGGTGGTCCTCGAAGTCCGTGGGATCTTCCGGTTCACCAAGGAGGATCCGTTCCCCCGAGGTCAGCGTCAGGTCAACGATGCCAGCGCTCAGGTGCTCGTATCCGACACTGACGATCCGGGCGTCCTCACGCGTCGGACCAAAGGCGACACGAGAGAGGTGGTGCTCCGAAGCGACCCAGAGCAGCTCCCATTCGCCGTCGGAGACAAGCCGAACGATGCCGAGCAGCGACTCCCCGTCGAAGAGCGCTTGAGTGAGGGCGCGAGCGACCGGATCCACAACCTCGGGGCCGAGCCCAGAGCCGAGTTGAAGCGGTGGTGGCCCGATCACTGATCCATCGCGCAGGACTAGTGTTTGCACCTGCCAGACGGTAGGTGCCCGCACCGACATGACGCTGGCGTAGGCCCCGCGCGGCCGGACGTGTTGCATAGTGAATGGCGATTGGGCATGGAGGACTTATGGCATCAGGGCCGATTGACACCGCCTACGACTTCCGGCGCGACGCCACGACGGCCGACCCGGACCAGAGCAGCCCGACGCTTCGGCGCTATCACCAGCTGTTGTGGAGCAAGCCGCTGCCCGATGGCAGGGTCTTCACGCTCGACACCACGACGCCGTGGGCCTACCTGTACCACCTCTCGGAGGCGGGCGAGTTCTTCCTCAGCAGCGACTCGATCACGCACAGCTATGCGACCTGGCGCTCGACCGCAGACCTGATTGCCAAGGTCGATCCGCGCGATGTCGAGGAGTTCAGGACTCTCGGCTACACGATCGGCGGCATGCTGATCTTCCCCAGCAACAAGGTCGACGGGCGCCACACGATCAACATGGCGCGGGGCGTCCATCCGGACATCCGTGATCGGTTCGACCTCACGCTCGAGTGCATCCGACGCTTCTACCTCGCAGACGAAGACACGCCACTCGGCGAGGTGCTCAGTCGCTATCGCGACTTCTTCGAGCTCTTCGGTGACTTCCGCGGCTACGTCGAGTTCTTCCTGCTGCAGGATCTGACCGACGACGGCGGATCCGCCGTGCGCTTCCACCTTCCCTTCACGCGGTTCGGCCAGGACCCGCTGCCGCGGACTCCGGAGGAGTACCTCGCGTATCGCGATGCGAGCATGCACTTCATCCGGAGGAGGAACGTACGGATCGCAAGGAACGGCCTGTCGTGGGGACCTGAAACTTAACCACATCGATCGTCGGCCCGCCGGCGATGGCATCCAATCGTGGAAGCAGGGCGTGCACAGTCGCGGCTGTCCGCGCGGGAGGACGCCCCCACGTACCAAGTGAGGCAGCCGCACGAAGACCGACATCCGTACCGATGCACCTTTCCGGGTAAATGGAAGACGCAGCGCTGATCGACCGCCAGGATGGAGCATGGCGAAAACCAAACAGTGGGGTAGCACCATTCCGAGGATCCTGACGCCAGAATCCGAGGATAGAGCGGTCCAGCACCTAATCACCTACTTCCGAGAGGGCAACTACGCGGGTGCGAGCTTCGAGCGGCTCGGCGGTGGGGGTGATCGGCCCGAGGTCGCGGATCGCATCACTGCCGATGATCTGCTTGCGCTAGCGATGCTGTCCGTCTCGGTCGGCGGATTTGCGGCCCGGGAGATCCTCATGAGGCCACTCGCCGACGAGATCAGCGACCTGCTGCGGCAGATACCCCATAGCGCAACGATCGAGAACGAGGAGGGCCGCACCTTGCTCACCGAGCGCGACGGAGCAGCGTCGCGCTTATGGACTTCGGTGCGGAAAGCCGGCGCCGCCGCTCCGCAGCGTATGCGTCGAGCTCAGAGCTTCGGACCGGTCCGGACTAGCAAACTTCTTGCGCGCAAACGACCGCACCTGTTCCCGATCTATGACTCTGTCATAGGTCGCGAGTACGGCGCGGACGGCTCCCTTGGCTACTGGGCGTTCCTCTGTGCGCAGTTCGGTAGTGCGCCCCACCCCGCGCTTGACGACCGGCCGCTCGCCGAGCGTCTCCGTGACCTTCGCCGACGAGCCGGACTTGACCAGAACCTCTCGCTGCTTCGAGTGCTCGACGTCGTCATTTGGATGGACGGTACGGATGCAGGAAGTGACGTCGATGCAGGGGAGACGGTCGACATCAACGACGAGGATGTATGACCATGGGGAAGATCGTGTCGAGGCTACGGGCAACTGGCTCACAGCTGACGAGGAGCAACTGGTCAGCAACTTCCGCGCGGATCTCCAGCTCGGCGGAGCGATTGAGCCCTACGTCGGTTCGTTGAATGGGCAACGCGTCGTACTGCTGGACTTCATCTCCCAGGAGACCCTGGAGGAGGCGGCCGAGGATCTCGAATCTCCGCACTACCGTGAAGATGACGACTACATCGAGGCGAGCTACACGCTGGTGCTCATGACAACTGGGCAGGCGGTTCGCCACGGCTTGCTCGATCGCGGAGCGCCTGAGCCAGCAAGTGGATAGCCTGCAGGCCGGCAAGCTCGGGCTAGCGAAGGAGAGAGTCATGGCAAGGCGGAGGAAGCCTGGGATCTGGGCAATGGAGGGCCAATGGTCCGCTCGGGTCACGGACGTACGGTCGGTCAGCCCGATCCTCGACGCAATGAGGGCGGCCAAGGTTGCGGACGCCGCGCGACAGCAAGTCAATGGTCCGGAGGATCTGGTCAAGGCACTCCGGCGCTGGGGACAGAAGCAGCATGATAGTTACGGAATCGGCTACCTGGCGCTGCACGGGTCGCCTGGTGCGGTCTACACCGGACGGAAGAAGATCTCCATGGTCGATCTTGGAGGTGAGCTTCAAGGGGTAGACCTCACAGCCAAGTGCCTCCACTTGGGTTCATGTGCGGTGCTCGACGGCGGGAACGACTTTGCGAAACAAATTCGTCAATCGCTAGGTGTTCGCCTACTAAGCGGTTTCACCCAGGACGTCGACTGGTTCGAGTCCATGGCCTTCGAACTGCTCTTCTTCGCCAAGCTGGTCGACTACGTGCGACCCATAGATGCTGCGAAGTACATGGAGCGAGAGCACAGCGAGCTAGTGAGTCGACTGGGATTCATCTATGAGGCTGGGCGCGCTTCGTCGCGAAAGCCGTAACGGCTGGAAGCCTGAGCAGCCGAATGCATCCGAAACGGCATCGCTCAGCGACCGCACGGGGGGTGCCGTGGCCTCGTCCAGCGGTCTGTAGGCTGACGCACACGATCGTGAACGAATTTGCGAGCCGTACGATCAGCGTTTGTGGCGGCGGCGTAGTTCCGTGAGTTTCCGACGTGTAGGTGTTGAACGGACCTTGCTGAGGTTCAAGGGCGGGTCGAGCATCTCCAGGACTCGGTCCTCAAGACCCTCAAGAGCGTCAGGGTCGGCGACCGGAACAGCCACGACACGCAGATGGTCGTGCATCCAAGACGTCAGCCCTTGCTCATCGATCACGTCAGCTTCCCAGGCGCAGGCCAGCACTGAACCCAGGCTGTAGCGGAAGGTGGAGAACCGGTACCTACTTCCCAGGTGCATTCCGACGAGCCGCCCGCGCAGCGTGTTGCTCGACCGACGTTGACTCCGCCGTCTTGTCGCCCCTGCCAGGCCCGCGTAGATCAGTCCCGGTGCTATCTCGTGGCCCAGTCCCTGGCTCAGCTCACGCGCACCGGCGGCGTCTACCCACCAGCTATACATCCCCGGCTGGAGGAGTGCGGCATCCGCACCTGCCACAACCTCCGCAGGGGTGCGGGCGTAAGCGTGATTCGTCAGCCGGCGAACGAGTTCGTCCTGTTGCAGCAGCCCTTCGGGGACCGCGGCCGACTCGACACTCTCCCGGTCTGCGTTGGAGTACCACGCCAGCCGCTCGCCGAGCGTGAGCCCGTGGAGTGGTTCCCCGACGAAGGCGCCGGCCCGGAGCAGGCGCGCTCGGAGGTGGCGGGTGTATGTCTCACCGGCGTGAATCTCGATCACCGCGCCGGCCAGTCCATCCAGGGCGAGCGCAAGGTCGTCGGAGACCTGTCGTGCCCACGTTCCTTGCGACCCTCGATCAAGGTCGCCGAGGTTGAGGTCGTAAGGCTGCAGCACTTGGTCGGGACGGACCAGCCCGTGCTTCGCAGACAAGATGAACCACGGTCTGCCAGTCGCCTCGGCGTACGCGCGTGTGAACCGAAACAACGGCGACACGTAGAGGTCAGCCGCGGGTGCCTCGTGATCTGCCTTGGACTTGGCGCAGCTGACGAGCACGACATCCGCTCTCGTGCTCGCTGCCAGCCTGCGCGGATTCGAGCCTGGCAACTCGCGGTGCTCGGAGACGGTGGTCGGGAGCTGCCCATCAACGCCGACGCCGCGAGTGAACGTGACGGAGCCGCCTACGTCGACGTCGCTGACTCTGAAGCCTCGCCAGGTGCTCCTGTCGCTAGACCAGAACTCCCGGTAGCGCGAGGCCGAGGGCGGCAGACCGCCGACAAGCGTGTCGAGTTCGTGCCACCCGAGCGTGATGGAGCCGGAAACGCCCTGCAAGAGCTCCCGGAGAGGCTGCCAGTCCGCCACGCCATTGAGTGTGGGCTACTCGCGACGCTCTCGCCCTGTGTTCGATCGAGTGTCGCGGAAGCAGGCAGCGGTCGCGCTCATCGTGCTCGACGGCGGTCCGGGGCTGCGCACTGTCAGGTTGCAGTACCCCCCGCCGCAGGGCCCACTGCGAGTGCCAGCCACCTCAAAGTGCCACCGGGTACTCCCGGGTCGGGTGCGGAGAAGTCGCGCCAGACGGCGTCGTAGCGGCCTCGCAGTGTCCGGGTATTGGCTGCGTAGCCGTTCCCCCATCGAAGCTCTCCCGAGAGTGATGCGCCCTCATGGATGCCGAAGGCCCGGTCGTTCCGAGCTCGCGCGCGCGGGCCCGGAGGCTGCCAGAGGCGAGGCTCGTTGCTCATCATGAGGGCGACGCCTTGGCAGGAGCGCGCCGCCGTGAGGGCCTCCAATCGACTCACGTCACTGACGAAGTAGAGCCGGGCGAGGTCGCTCGCGGCATGGTTGCGCAGCGAGTACGTCTCGCCCTGCGCCGATCCGGTCCACGAGCGGGTGAAGTACTTGAACTCGATCCCGACGTCGCCAGATTCGGCGAGACAGAGGAGGTCGAGGTAGGTAGTCCGTCCAGATTCTGGGTCCCTGATCGGGGCCTCCAGCCGACACCGAACCCGGCCGTACGACAACCTCTCGACGGTCTGCGCGAAGCTGAACTGGAGATCCGCTTCGCTGTGAAACACCGAACGGTGGCGGGCAAGATCCGCCATGACGGCACCAACGGTGGTGGAACCGATCTCGATGCGCGAGGGATCCACTGTTTCCTCCCCTACGTCCTGCGGCGTCATGCTCGCCTCTCCCTCTCTAGCCCATCGACCGCTCGCATGCTCGAACCTCGTCACACGGACTATGGCACCAAGCGCACCCGCAGGGCTTCAGCTGAAGCGCGATCGTCCCCCAGCCCACGTTCCTTCAGCAGCGTGAGCATGTCTTCCTGCCGAGGCTGTCCGAACGTGAGCCTGTAGAGCGCCACGTCTTCCTTCACCCGGTCGTACTGCGGCTCGTCGCTCGAGAGCGGGTACGGCGCGACGTGCCGTTCCACGCGTGCGCTGCCGGGATACACCCACGACGGCGTGAACCCTTCCTCGTCATGCGCCGCTAGCCTCCACGCCGTCGCCCACGGATCCGTCCCAGGAGCTCGCAAGACCTCGCGGGCATGGTTCTCCGCGACGTTCCTCCGCACCGCATGCCCGCGGTATCGATCGACCCGGCCTTCGCGCTGCTCGAAGTCGACCGGGTTGGGCGGGATGTTCCAGTGGAACACCGCATGGCACCACCAGTGGAAGTCGATGCCCTCCTGCCCCACCGATGTCGACGCCAGCACGAACGGCCAGAACGGGCTGTTGAACGACCGCCGCACCTCCGGCTGCCGTGCATCCTCGGCGTCTTGCTTGCGGCCGCCGTAGCGCAGCGCGAACCTCGGCGTGAACGCCAGACCCGGCCCGTGCACGTCCGCGAGGTCGAGAGCTCGGTACGTCGAGGACCGCAGGCTCACGGCGGATGCGGCCGTCGTCGCCAGCTCCATGAGCGACTCGTCGGTCAACGGTGCTGCGAACTGATCCGCTCGCAGGTGGTGGATGTACTCGTCGAGCACCGCTTGAAGATTGCCGCGTCCCGTGTACTGCAGGACGCGTCGCCAGTACGGGCCGGGGTCCGTCACGCGTTCGATCAGCTTCGTGACATCCGGGCGGTTGAACAGGGACCGCAGACCGTTGGCGAGCACGGCGGCTGCACGGAAGTGGCCCGCGTCGCTCACGTCAGCACCCTCGAGCTGCCGCCCCAGCGCGCGCCAGGCGATGGTGCCCGGCGCGTGCAGCGCCACCAACGTCAGCAGATCGACGGCGTCCGCATCCGGCTCAGGGCGCTCCCCCTGACGCGCCTCGCGTGCGGCCGCGATGTGGGCGGCAAGACCCACCGGGTCCGACGGCGCGTCGTCGTCCTCGCTGTCCTCGGCCTTTCGTCGTAGCGGGACCAGGACCTCACTGATCGCGTGATCTGCGAGCTCCGGCCACGCCTGGGCCCGCGCGAAGGCCGCGCGCCAGATCGTGGGACGCATCTCCCCTTCGGCCTCCAGCAGCGGCGACGCGTCCTCCGAGACATCCTCGGACCCACCCACGGCTCGAGCTACACCCGGTCGCGCGCGTTCCCACGCCTGGCGCCGCGTCAGCGGCTCGCCCCCGGCCTCGGCGACCAGGCGCAGGGGATCGGCCATGTCCGCCAACCCGGGGAACGGCCAGAACAGCAGCAGCGTCGCCATCGAGGACGGCCGATCATCGGCCACCGAGTAAGAGAAGGGGAGGCGTAGCCGCTGCCGTGCCGCCGCCGTGTACTCGGCGTAGTTCGACGGACTGCCGTCGGTGCCCTGAGCGGCCAATCGCTCGACCTCATAGGACAGCAGGCTCGCGACCGCCGACGGCGTCGCCGTCCAAGACGAGAACACCAACCGCTTGGTCATCGAGACCGGCTGACCGTCATCGTCAACGAACGGTCGACCAGGCGTGAGGTACGGCATCGACGGCGGCACCCACAGAAGTCGCCACCACCCCTCGCCGATCGTGGTGTCAACGAGATGGCGCATGCGTGCGTTGCCCGGATCGATCGGCCGGAAACCCTCCAGGTCGTCGCGCCGCACCTGCGGCAGCCGCCCGAACGCATCGACCGCCTCGGCCGGCGCCTCCTTGAGCCGCGTCCCGAGCCGGTAGCCCTCGCAGAACGTCGCGAAGTACGGTGCGCTCTTCCAGTACGGGGCGGAGACGAGGGCGCCGTCGCGATCCTGTCGCACCCTCTGCGCCACGTGATGGAGCTGCGCGTATCCCACGAGGTCCTCGGCGGTGATGGGCAGCGCCCCGGCGACCACTTCCCGGAGCCCGTCGTGCTCGTTGCGCGGGCGCTCCGCACGCGTCATCACCCTGAGCAGGGAGCGCTGCAGGCGCTGCGTGATGTCGGCTGCAGGTCGGCCACGTACGACGGCGTCTCGGTACTCCCGCAGCTCGCCCGCCACCGCCTCGGTCGAGACGTCCGATCGACCCGTGGTCAGGAAGTCCAGCACCTCGAGGAAGCTGCGCTCGTGGTTCTCCTCCGCACCTTCCTCCGCGTACGTGAACGGCTTGTACGGCGTGGCGGAGAGCAGCAGCACCTTCGCGTCCGGCCAGTCGAAGAGGTGGTGCGCGAGCTCACCGGCCGGGTTCGTTGTGCTCAGCAGGTGCCGGAACCGCTGGAACTCGTCGAGGATCACCAGGTCGGGTTCGAGGGTGGCGACACTCGCCTCAGCGAGGGTGCGGCGCAGCGCACCGACCAGCGCCCGGCTCGGCCCGTGGAGGTCCGCCGGCACGGCGTCGTGCCCGACCGTGCGCTGCACGAGTTCCTCGAAGCTGGCGAGCTCGCCTCGTTCGCTCGCCAGCGTCTGGAACGTGGCGACGATCGCCGGGTCGATGCCGTGGTCGCGCAGCTCGCGTGTCAGGTCGTCGACACGGCCCTTGAAGCGTCGCCAACTCCGTACGCCGACCTGGAGCAGGCGCAGCCCGGCGGTCGTGCGCGCCCGCCGCAGCTCCAGCAGCTGCTCCAGCAGCAGGTAGAGCATCGCTCGTTCCTCGGCAGAGCCGGTGCTGGACTTCGGGTCGAACGACGTCCCGGGTGTGAACGACACGAGGTTGACCGGCTTGTGGTCCGTCGTCGGCCGCGAGAGCTCGGCGGAGTGTTTGCCGAGGAGGGTGAGCCTGCTCGCGAAGGGGATGACGTCGTCGTCCGTCACCTGCAGGCGCCGGATGTTCTGGTTGGCGAGGTCGAGGTTGGAGCAGACGTAGACCACGTCGATGCGCTCGACGCTGTCGACGTCCTGCAGGTGCTGGACGGCGCGAGCGATGACACCCCGCGCCACCATCGATTTGCCCAGCCCGGTCTCGTCGGCCACGAGGAGCCGGTCCGCGCCGACGCCGTAGAGCTGCTCGATCACGTGGTCGACGGTCCGCCGCTGGAACGCTGTCAGACCATCCAGGACCGGCTCGGCCGAGTACCTCACCGAGCACCTCCTGAGGTGAGCGCTCGCCGCGCTTCCTCGACGGCGGACCACAACGCCTCGAACCCCGGAGGCAGGATCGGCTCACCGTGGGGACCGCGGCGATCGTGCAGGCGTTCGATGACCGCCGCGAGGTCGTCGAGCGACTCTGGCCGCTCCGCGAGAGCACGCAAGACCAGCTCGAGGATCCCCGGCCCGGTCCCCAGGTCCACGAGCGACGTCGTCACGTCACCTGCGAGGGCGCCTGCCCGTTGCAGCTGTGCGAGAAGGTGCGGGTTGCCGAGCGAGAGCACGAGGAGCAGGAACCGGAGGAACTTCTCGGGCGTGCTGAGCTGCTCGGCGAGCGTGAGGTCGAGACGGTCGGGAGGGTCGCCGACGAGCTTGGCCAGCAGCACCGTTCCGGCGCTCGCGCCCGACTCCGAGGTGATCGAGACGCAGACGAACGGAGTGACCTCCGTCGTCCCCACGTGGTGGAAGGTGGCGTCGTCGATCGGGCTGCCGCCGCCTCGCTGGGCAAGCGTCAATGGGTAGACGATGCAGGTCCAGCCGCTCTCGAGTCGGTACGGGCGCGCTGCGGTGACCGTCAGCGTGTGGGTGCCCTGCTCGTCGGGAGCGACGGTCACCGTGTGCGGGATCTCGGCGATCGCGCGCAAGCGGTTCTCCAGCTGACGGAGCTCCTCGTCCTCGGGATCGGGCTCGGCGCCGCCCGTGGTGGCATAGCTCTCGAGCAGAGCCCCGAAGCCGGTCCTGGGGTCGAGGAGCGCGTCGACGCCCAGGTCCTGGCGTGCGCCGTCGAGCTGGAGCATGAGCTCGACGTTGCCGCCGACCCATGCGGCTGAGGTCGCGTTGGCGCTGCCGACGTACATCGAGACAGGACCGCGCCGTCCCCGGGTGGCTGGGTCCTCGTCGATGACCAGCTTCGCGTGCAGGCCGAGCAGGCTCCCGAGCGTGGACGGTTCGTCCGTGTCGGGGTCGGCCTCGGTGAGGCTCGAGCTGAGCACATAGGTCTCGAGGCCGGAGAGTGTCTCCGGGCTGAGGGTGTCGAGCTCCTCCTCGCGAGACACGAGGACGGTGTCACGCCGCGCCGACCGCAGGAGCTGCAGACCGTTGTCGTCGACGAACGGCGACACCACGAGGTGCCGCCCGCCCATGAACGACGGCACCGGCCCCCCGTCGTACAGGTGATGGAACGTGAGGTCGGAGACGCCGTCGATGGGCTGCCACGACACGCTTCGCAGATCGCGTGCGAGCCGGCGCACGCGGTCGGCACGTCTCCGGGGGAGGGCGAGCGCCATGTCGGGGAGGCTCGCGATGAGGTAGGCGAGGCCGTCGTTGGCGGGCTGGCGGGTGCCGACCTCGGCGGAGTCGAGGCGGACGGCGAGGTCCCAGGTGCGGTCGTGGGTGAGGTTCCGGGTGAGGACGAGCACGCGGTAGCAGGGTGCGGCGTCATCGGCCGTGAAGCGCGCGGCCCAGACCTTGGGGTGGAACAGCCCGCGTTGCGGCCGCCGCACCTGATGGATCATCGGCTCGAGGAACGCGAACAGGTCGTAGGGCGCGGGCGGGATCGCGACAGCGCCCGCCTGGCAGAAGATGTCCACCTTGTCCGCGGCGCTACGGATCGCCTGGAGCAGCGCGACAGGGTCCGGTGCGGAGGAGCTCATCGCGAACGCGCTGAAGGCCAGAGGCGGCAGCACCGCGGCCGGCAGGCTGAGCGTGAATGTGGTGGCGACGGCGGCGTCGAGCACGTAGCCGGCGGGCGGGCGCAAGCTGTCGAGGAGGATCGTCCGGTCGTCAGGCCGCAGCATCGATCGTCCTGCCCTGGTGGATGTCGTCGACGATCCGCTTCACGGTGGACCAGCGGAAGTCGAGCCGGCCGATGCCCGAGTCGCGGGGCCAGCTAGCGAGGAGCTTGCGGTTGGCGAAGCGCGACCGCTTGCCCTTGCGGCGCTCGCGGTTCTCGACGGCGTTCCGGAGCCGGGGGTCGTCCGCCACCTGCTGTGGGTCGGTCCGGACTGCGGTGATCCACGCGTCGATGAAGGCCCTGGTGGCGGGGGCGATGCGGGGGTTGACGCCGGTGACGGTGCGCCACATCTCGGGGACGTCCCAGGTGGCGAGGTCGGCCGCAGGAAGCTCGTCCGCCCAGTCGTAAAGGAGGGTGCGGTACTCGTCCAGGATGTCCACGTCGTAGCGGTCGAGGTCCGGGGTCGCGACGTATCGCTCGGCGACGAGCAGGTTGTAGAGGATCTGCGCGCCGTGAATCGCGGCGGAGAACAGCCGGGCGTGGCGAAGGTGGGGCACGCCGTCGTCGAGGAAGTCCCACGCGAACCGCGTGTCGGGGAGCGGGTCGTCACGGAGGAGGAGTGCCGCGAGGGCGGTGTCGGGGACGCTCCGGACGATGCGTTCGGTGAGGTACTGCGACTCCTCGGGCGTGAGACGGAAGCCGCCGGGCATCCGCCAGGGAAACCCGTCCTCCCCCTCGCGTCGGGGAGGCGGACTGGGGAGCGTGGGATCCCAGTCGGTGACCGCCCGCTCGGCGAGCTCGGTCGCCTCCGAGGTGTCGGGCTGGTGGCGGCCGAGATGGTGCACATCGACGCCGCTGGCCAGGATCCCGAAGCGGATGAGGCCACCCCAGTAGTAGACGGAGGGCAGATTGCGGACGTTGGCGCCGAGCGTGGCCCCGATCAGCCCGGTCTCTCCCGGCTGGAGCTCGTGGCGGAGGGCGCCGATGAGGTCCCGCTCCTGCCGCTGGCCGATCCGGAAGCACTCCTCACCGGAGGTGCCGCGGGCGCGACCGTCGCGATAGCACCACGGCACCAGCAGGTAGTACCGCGCTCGGGTGAGCAGGGTCGTGGTGCCGGGAAAGAGCAGCTCGCTAAACGCGTCACGGACCTGCCCGATCCCGAGCTCGTCGCGGCCCTCGGGCTCGACGAAGAGCGACATCAGCTCGCGGGATACGCGCTGCTCATCTTCAGTCGTGTCGAGCCAGGCGAGGAGAGACGGCATACATGGGAACCTAGTGCGGACGCACGCCCAGGCGGTGGATCGAGGAAGCAAGTCATGAGTTATGTCGGCATCGACCTCGCTTGGGGCGACCGGGCGCGTACAGGTCTGGCCGTGGTGGACACGGCCGGACGCCTTATCGCATCTGGATCGGGACGTACCGATGACGAGATCGACGCGTGGCTAGGCACCTTTGCCGGCGCGCCGCAAGTCATTGCCGTGGACGCCCCGTTGATCGTTCCGAACGAGACCGGGATGCGCGAGTGCGAACGGCTGGTCGGCGTGGCCTACGGCCGCTATGGCGCGAGCTGCCATGCGAGCAACCGTTCCCGTGCGTACATGAACCCCCCGCGCGCTGAGCTCCTTGCGGAGCGCCACGGCTGGGAGGTGGATCCGGCGAGCTCCGGCCGTCCGGTGTGCGTTGAGGTGTACCCCCACGCGGCGCTCGTGGGCCTGCTCGGCCTTGAGTGGGTGGTCCGGTACAAGAAGGGCCGAATCGAGGGGCGGAGGTCCGAGCTGATCAGGCTCCTGGATCTCATGGAGACATGGCACATCCTCGCCCTCGAGACGAACGCACGGTGGCAGGAGATCCGAGCGGTTGTGTCACGCAGTGCCCGTCCGGTGGACCTGGACTCAGTCGAGGACGAGGTGGACGCAGTCGTGTGCGCCTACCTCGCCTGGCTGTTCGACAACGACCCCGGAACCCTGATGGCCTTTGGTGATATCGAGACCGGCTACATCGTCGCTCCGCCCGCACCGCACCATCCGCCACGGCGACCGGCAAGTGCAACCGTCGTCCCCGACGTCACACGGCGCGCCGAGAGCGCTACTGGGACCGTCGAGGCACTCACCGACCGTCTGAGAGCCTTCGCCGCCGCTCGTGACTGGGACCAGTTCCACACCCCGAAGAACCTTGCGATGGCGATTGCAGGTGAAGCAGGCGAGTTGGCAGCCGAGCTCCAGTGGCTCGACGGCGAGGCGAGTCGAACGGCTGTCATCGAGGACGCCGCCCTCCGCGAACGTGTCAGTCAGGAGATGGCTGACGTGCTCATCTACCTGGCCCGCCTCGCCGATGTCGCGCAGATCGACCTACTCCAGGTCACCGGTGCAAAGATCGATCTCAACGAAAGACGGTTTCCCCCACTGCGGGCGCATCGACGGCCAGGTGCATCGCCCCACAGCAAGATGCAGGAGTAACAGACGTACTTGTGGCGGCGGGGTTATCCGCCGTCTGCGAGCCGGTCGGCCTCAACCCGCCCGAGTGGTGTGAGGGTCCAGACACCGCGCGTGGTGACGCCACGGACATAAGGCTCGATCAGTTTGTCCGTGACCATGGCGTTGCGCTCCCAGGCGGCCTGGTTCTCCCACTTGACCTCGTTGTTCGAGGGCTGCCGCCGGCGGTCATCCCGCGTCAAGCCGGCGCCAAAGCGTTCGTCGATCCGGTCGAGGACCTTCTCCTTCGTCGCAGACCCTCCTAGGTCGCGGAGTGCCAGCAGAACGAAGTCTCTGAGCACTGACTGTGGCGTCAGGCCCGTCACTCGGACTGTGGAGACCTTCTCCTTCGGCCGTGACGGTTCACCAACGACGTATGCAGCCGAGGGATTGCCAACCAACGGAGTACCGCCAGTGACTTGAGCCACGGTTCCCCGCCTTAGCACCAGGGACTTCAGCAGTTCCTGAGTCTCGGGATCGGTTGAGTACACCAGCGTCCCGCGCATCCCGCGCGTGAGGAGGACCTTATAGACGTTCCGCACGAGCCGGTCGAACTCCACGTCACTCACAGCCGAGCGGGATCGGAACGCCGGATCTCGATTTGCCTCCCGTACGGCGACCCATCGGTCGGTGCGCCACACGAGGTCGGGGCCGAGGATCACGCCGTTCCAGTCGTACTCGAATCCCTGCGCGGTGTAGACACAGCCGACCTGCTCGAAGCCGCCCAACTCGGTTGCCCAGAGCTGTGACGGCGGCGCGTCGCCCACGCGCCGATCGCCCTTGACGTTCCACGGGCGCTGCCACGAACCGATCGTGACGTCAGGGACGAGCTGCCCGTCCTTCGTCGGGTCGCTCCACCGCCAGCAATAGCCTGCGGTCATACGGGCAGTCGCCCCGCCGTCGTGGTGCAGGAGCAGGCGAGCCTCGAGCTCTTCGGGACTGTCGACGGCGTCGAGCGAGTAGGTGGGCTCGTCACCCCGCCAGGGCTGTGGGCCACCCGGAGCGAGGCCGAGAAGGCTGAGCACCCAGCTGATGTAGGCCTCACTCCCGCCGGCGCGGAACTGGGCGTTGAGGTCGACGTGTCTGATGTCGATCCCGCGTTCTTCTGCACGGCTCTCGATGAGGTCGATGGAGCCGACTTCACCCGGGCGGACCACTTGATGCTCGTCGAGGAGGAACACGGGCACGCGGGCGGCGTCGAGGAGCTCGTCGATCTGCGGACCCGCGTGCTCGCGAACCACCTTGGACGTGTACCGGTTGACGGACTTGTCCCGGATACGGTGCGCCTCGTCGAGGATAAGGACGTCGAGACCGTTGCGGTCGGCGTTCATGAACGAGTTGAAGTACTTGAAGAGCGACTGCGTCTCACGGGAGCGGTGTCCCGCCACCTTGCGCAGCGTCTGCGTGAAGCTCTGAGAGCCGGTCGCATGGAGCGCGGCTCGCCCGCTTCGAGCGAGCTCACCAAGGAGGGCGAGAGCGATGACACTCTTGCCCGAGCCCGGTCCGCCCGAGATCACGACGGCGGTCTTGTGATCTTCGCGTCGAGCCGCCTCGACCTCGTGCAGCACGAGTTGATAGGCGACGCGCTGCTCGTCGAGGAGGATGAAGTTCTCGCGCTCGCGGATCTCGGCGGCCGCAACTGTGAGCAGGCGCTTCGAGGGGCGGATCGCGGACCCGAGGAGGACATCGGCCGCGCTGCGGCCAGGTTCGTCAGAGAACTGGCCTCGCAGAAAATCGACAAACTCGCCGCGACGCTGGCCGGTGAACACCGGCGCTTGATGTGCGGCCGGGACGGACCACAGCTCGGCGACGCCGGTATCGGCCGCGTTGTGCAGGTAGGCGACGCCTTGAATCGAAGCGTGGGTGGCGTCGATCGACGTGGTGAAGTCGCGGAGGTAGCCGACGTACCCAGCCACCTGGAGCGACGGGTGCAGTACGGGTCGGTAGGCGGCGCCTGGTACCTCGACGAGCATGTCGTCGTCCTCCCACCGGTGCGCATTCGACCATTGCTTGAGTTCGACCACCACGTACGAGGGATGGCCAGTGCGTGGGTGCACGCCCGCGAGAACGGCATCGGTCCGCTTCGAGCTCAGCGGTAGGCGATGCTCAAGCAGAACCTCGATGTGGCCAAGGTCGGCGTCGACCAGGTCTCGGCCAAGTACGGGCAGCGACGCCCGCCACGACTGCCGTTCCGAGGCCGACGGCGAGGCGCCCGAGTAGGCGAGTGTCCGCGCGAGCTGCTCCTCCCCGGGTGAGGGCGGCTCGAACATCCGCACCAGATCGGCCGCCTGCAGGCGGTACGTCGACGCCATCTGTCTCCCCGGGCAGCACGATTACTCGTGCGGTGGGGGACATGTCGCACGCGAAGTCCGTCGGTACCGCTAGCCCACGAGAATAGGGGATTGGAAACGCTGGCCGCGAAGTACTCACCGCTACGTGCCGCGCCACATCGTTCGGCCCTGACGATTCTCTACGGGAGGCTCCCGGTCCGGGCGTCGAACGAAGGGTCTGAGGCAAAGGTCGCGAACCCGCTCCGCGAGACCACACGCTCGATCCGTGAGGCATGACGCCCTCGACACAGCCGCGGTGCACAACTTCGACGGTGAGACCGCAGCGGAAGTGCTCGACGCGATCGTCATCTCGACGGCGTCTACGGGTCCCCAGGCCGCCGGATGCCACCGCACCGTGAATAGGGGCCGGAGAGCGCGGGGACTGACTGGGCACACACCACTTGCCGGAGCCCCGGCACAAGGACTCAGAGCGTCGCCTCACGGCGGCCCCGCTACTTGCTCCGGGCGCGGCCCCTACAGAGTCATCGTTTCCGATCGCGCGGGCGGCATCGCCCTGCCCCGCGCCCGCCGCAAGGGATGATCGCTCACGACACCGAGTCACACAGATGGATATCCTGCCGGGCGGCCACTGCCAAACTGGAATCGTAGCCATGATGAAGGCACATGCTTCCCATGCCGAGTGCCCAACGGTACCCATTTGCTCATCCATTAAGACACCGTAGAACTGGCAGCGCGCCGCGTCAGTGTCTGGCTGGGTGACCGCCTGCTCGCCGCCGTGCTGCCCGTTGCCCGGCTCGCGCCAACATTGACCACTGATGTCCCAAACCGTCACCAAGGCTCTGGACGAGATCAATCGTGATGCCTTGAGCGAGCCGGAAACCTGCAGGCCAGCCCGACGACGATTGAGCCGCGCGCAGGACGATCGACGTACCCCTGAGTCCCATCCGTTCCGCTAGCCTTTGCTAGCAATGTTGAGTTGTGTCAAGGGAGAGATCATGCTGAAAGATACGGCTGGCAGTTCGATCTGGACCATCGGTAAACTGGTCCAGGCGGTCCAGGCGATAGCAGATTCTGGGGTGCGCGTAGAAATCCCCAAGTTCCAGCGCCGCCTGGTATGGAAAGATCAACAAAGAATTGACCTCATCGACTCAATACATCGCGGCTATCCGATAGGCTCGATCCTTCTTTATCGGCGTCCGAATCCCGGTGGTCAGCACGAGACATACCAAGTTGTCGACGGACTTCAGCGGACAAGCACATTGATTGGCTATAGCGAACAACCGCTGACATATGCATCGAGCAAACTGCTAAGCGCACCGCATATCAGCGGCATCGCCCACCTCATCGAGCGCGACTCCTTGCACGTCGAACGCGCCATCCAGGATTGGATGCGCGCAACGAAGAAACTCACATTCGCCGCAGGCTTCTCCCCGCACAATCTTGCGGCGTTCGTCTTTGACGCACTCGATGTATTGCCATCGAAGCGTTCCGCGGAGCTCGATGTCCTCATCGAGGAGGCGCTCGACGAGTTGAAGGTTGCCGTCGATATCACCGCCGTATCGCTACCGGTGGTCACCTACGCGGGGCCCGAAGGTGAATTGCCCGAAATCTTCGAACGCATCAATCAGTCGGGGACCAAGCTCAACAAGTACGAGGTGTTTGCAGCCACATGGATGAGCAACTCGCAGACGCAGGTCAATTCCACTGACGTTCGCGTCGCAATCAATGACAAGTACGACGCACTCATATCCCGCGGATTCGCGATAAGCGATCTCGATTCTGGCCGCGCAATCCAAGACTTCAACCTCTTCGAGTACCTATTCGGATTCGGAAAGTGTCTGGTCCGTGGCCATAGTCTGCTGTTCAACCAGCGGTCCGATCCCGCGGAGACGGAGCCGGCCGCGTTTTCGCTCAGTTGCGTGGTGCGGGGTCAGCAATTATCGCGGATGGCTCTCCTGCCCGAGTTCATGCCCCGGGCTGAGGATGGGATTATCGATCCGGCCGAGATGGAAGCCTGCCTCACCGCCGCAGCGACTGAAGTTCAAAGATGGCTGGCACCATTCGTCGGGCTCCGACTAAACAATACATCCGATGGCATAGATATTGCACATGGTGAACTCCAGATCGTTTCGATTATTGCGCGCACTGCGGCCGGCCGGTGGGACACGAGGGGCGACTGGTCAGAACGACCCAACTGGGAGGCGGATTGGAAACGGCTTGCGCTCGCGGTTCCGCAGCACTACCTCATGGACGCAATTGAGGAGACTTGGCGCGGGCCGATCTACTCGACGCTATTCTCACGGGTCTGGGAAATGGACGACGATGGAAGAGCAATAGATCCTTCGCCCTACTATAGTCGCCCAATTGAGCGGCGTACGTGGGAGAACGCGCTCGATACGTGGTTCGGAAAGCAGCTCGAGAGGGAGCAGCGCAGCAGGCAGTATGTTCGAGCAGTCGATCGTTTGCTGCTGCGCTTTGTATATGCGGGTCTCGTATCTTTCAAGGACGACAAGAAGCACCAGTTTGAGTTGGAGCATCTGTACCCGGTCTCCCGATTGAAGCGTGTGATCGTGTCCAGCGAAGGGCCCGGTTGGCCAATCAGCTGTATCGCGAATCTTGCCCTTTTCACCAAGATTCTCAATCGCGAAAAGTCTGAGCAGACTATTTCTGAGTATCTTTCGGCCCACCAATTGTCAAAGGAGGAGCGTGCCGTTCTTGACCGGCTTCTACTCTGCAGAGCAGAGGATGTCGATATTAGCGAGCCTGGCTTGACGTTGGAGGCATACCGCTCCTTCTTGAGGGGGCGCTGGAGTACGATGAAGGACGCACTCTATCGAAACCTTGAGATCCAGGCTGCCCAAAGTGCTTAGGCCACCTGACTTAGCCGTTCCAGGATTCAACAAGAATCGCTGGTCACAGAGGCCGCTTTGCGCGACCAGAGGACTGAAGCTTCGGGTTCCTGGGACATCTGGTGTGGAGTGCCCAAGCACCTTGATCCATCCGTAGCCTTCGATGTGCGCTCTCCTCTCCATTGTTTCGTAGAGCGCCCGCCACCTGGGACTTCGACGCCGGCGAGCCGGAGAAGTCGATCAATCAACATCCCGCCAGGTGCCCGTCGAGTTCGGACGAACTTGGAACGAACGCGAAGTATTCGTGGACGGCGGCCCGCTGACTGACGGCCCGATCGCAGACGCTATCCAACTGCGCGGTAGTGCTTGCGCCCCTCCCGAGGCGGCCTACTCCGACTCGACCGCGGCTCTTACTAAAGCCGTAACTGACGAGGCACCAGACAGCGAATGAACCGCCTCGTGCGCCCGCTGCGGATCGACCTTCAGCAACTTGAGCATCTTCACAGCCACGCGTCCGAGGTAGTCCCACTGCACGGAGGTCTGCGTCTTCGCGGGTCGTTTCCACTCCGACGCGGACACCGCCCTGATGCGCTCGGCATTCTCAGTCAGAACAGGCACCACAGTCGGCCCAAGGGCCGCCCCCGCAAGGCAGACGCCCGTCAGGCTCGCCACTAGCTGAAGGTCTTGCCATCGCTTGCCCAGGTTGCCGTCCTTGAACGTGTCCGCCCAGGCATCGGACTCGCTGTGCGCCCGCATGCCGAGAGCTACGAGCGAGATGAGCTCGTTGATGGTTCCGGGGTCGTTCAGCGGGTCGCCTGGGTGCTGTGCTCGGTCGAGCATCGCGTTGATCTGGCTGGCGGTCGAGAGCCTGCGCGGCTCTCCGCGCTCGTTCAGCGACTCGACCACCAGCATCGACATCAGCCATGACAGGACCTTGGTGCGGCGGTAGCGCGCGCTTGCGATGCCCGCGTCTTGCAGGAACTTGCTGATGTCAGCGGCGTCACCCCCGACGGCTGCTAGGAATGGAGCCGCTTTGCGGATGCTCGGGGCGTCGCCGGAAGCGGCGGACAGGGCGCGCATCAGATGGAGCTCGTGGTACACCGCGTTGCGGATCTCCTCCGCATTCAGGTGCTTGCCCTGCTTGTTGTAGAGACTGAAGACCTCGTGAATCTGTCGAGGTGTCGCCTCGGTGTACTCGATCACAGGAATCTTGTAGTCCGTCGTGGACTCGAACACGTCCCGGACGGCCACCTGCTCTCCACCCACGTGCACGTACTCATCGGTGATCTCGTGGTAGTACTTCCCGGCGAAGGGTGCCAGCTCGCCGGACAGTCCAGAGGCTCCAGAGGCGAGCCGGTACGGGAAGAAGTAGGACCGCTCCAGGGTCGTAGTCAGTCGCTCGCCGGTCGCATCGGCCCATGCCCGTCGGAAGGCCGGGTAGTTGGTGCGGAACAGATGCGGGAGATCGAATCCTGGGTGCTGTCTGTTGGCTGCCTCGACCGACTCGAGCGCTGTGGGATGCGCACCGATGAACCGGAGGATCGAGGTCAGCCGCTGCTTGCCGTCGACGATCTCGAACGGTGCGTCCGCGACCGACCGCGGCCGCAGGATGATGATCGACGGCAACGGGATCCCACGGAGGATCGACTCCATCAGGAGTTGTGCGTCTGCAGTCGGCCAGACGTCGCCCCGCTGATACGAGGGGCTGAGGTCGAGTCGCCCAGACTTCGCTCGCGATGCGAAGTCGTGTATCGACCAGACCTCCGCTTTGGCGCGGATCCGACCGGACACCGTGGCGGTGAGACTGTCGTCCCACGCGGTCAACCACTCCGCCGTCGCGGCCGACCGCGAGCCTGTCTCGACGGAGGCCAGGAAGGAATCACGAAGGGCAGTCGCCCGCTCGACGCGCGCCCGGAGAAGGTCCACGCCGGCATCCGTGAGCACCAGGCTGTCGCCGTCGAGCACGTAGAGCTCGCTGTGGTCCCTCGCTCCGAGGCCGTCGAACAATCGGGTCGCCAGCGTCGCCGTGCTCGCGAAGGGATCCAGGCGATGATCGAGTCGCAGCCAGTCCTGCACGAGCACGAGCTGATCGAGCCAGGTGGCCTCGGCGTCGAAGGTCACGTCCTCGGCGTCGAAGGGCACGACCTCGTCGACCTCGGTGGGTGTGACCTCGGTCGCCGAGAGCATGGCGAGTCCCGCTGCAAGGCTCGTCAACACCTCGCTGCGCTCGTCACCGACAGATGGCTCGGCCAGATGCGTCATTGTCAGTCCCGCCCTCTTCGTCCGCATCGCTGCTCAGGCCAGGCTAATGGTTATGGGATCGTGTCCAGGTACGACGCCCGTTGTCACAGCCCTTCGATACGGTCACAGCATCAACCTAATCTGGACCAACGGGGGACGAGACGCGGGTGTCGAACAGTCTTCAATGGTCGGACTATGACGAATGGAACGATTGGATCGCCGAGATCCTGTTCCCCGAGGTGGAGGTGGCGACTCCGGTCTACCTCGACGTCGAGGACGACGTGGTTGCCAGGCTTTCCATCTCGGCGGGCATAGCAGCGGACGACGTCGTGCCCGCACTGCTCGACGTCGTGCGGGCAACGCTCTTGAGTCGTGGTCCATCGGCCTTCGATCGCCATCACAGACGGCTTGCTGCATGGCGCGCGGGAACACGGGTGGAGACGAATCCCCTGATCGCGCTCTTGTCGGTGTTCAGCCTCGCTGCGGAGAAGATGGCGTCCGGCGACGGAATGGCGGCGCACAACTACTACGGTCGCCTGGGCGATCTCCTGGCCGTGCGCGACAGCGAGCGGCTGGCCTCGAGCTACCGGGCAGTTGCTGAGCCGTTCTGGGCCAGCTTGAACTTGTGGCTCGAGTCGCTCGGCGGCAGGCGAGGGCTTCCCACCGCCTATTCGGTGGGGCTGCGTTACGTGGGTCTCGCGCTCTCACAGGCCCTGGTGCGTGAGGCAGACAGACGGAATCTGGAACGCTTCTTCGCAGACTTCGCTCTCGCCCCCCGCTCCGAGCTCCCGCCGGGCGAGCTGTTGCCTCTGATCGGCTCGTGGGTCAGCCAGACACCATCCCCCGCGACCAACCATCTAGCCAAGCTGTGGAAGAAGCCGGCATTGCAGGAGCGCATCGCCGAGGTGGCGGCGACCCTGCTCGCCGAGTGGGACGGAGCAGAGCAGGAGAACGCGAATGGTGCAGCTCACCGCGGCCGCGTACGCCTTGTTCTGCAGCTGACGTCGTTCCCGAAGCGACGAGCGCGCCTCTCACCCCTGTTCTTCGTCGCCGACGCGAGCCGTACCCGGGACAGCAGGCTGCTCGGAGACACACCGGTCGACGTGAAGCTGGTCCCCAGCATGCCCGGGGCTGCGACCCTGGCGGATGCTGGCCTGATCGACGCCGCCGACCTGCTCGAAGGAGTGCTCACTCTCGAGGATGCGACAGCCGGCCGGCTCGAGCGGCGTCCGCGAGGGCTGGTGGTATTCCGACGCGATGAGCTCAGCGGCGCGTGGATCGAGGTCCCGCAGGTCCTGCTCGGCGACGATGTCGTACTTCTTGTCGCTGATCGCCTTCTCGCAGCGACCACGTCGCTGCTCGATGCGGTCGCTCGAGCCGGGTGGAAGCTCGACAAGGAGACGCCGGGCATCCCGCAGGGTTGGACCCTAGTCCGAGATGTCGAGGTCTTCGGGCGACCGGCAAGTCCCGAGTCGCTGCACCTTGACGTCAGGGCATTGGTGCCGCTCACGAGCAGCCAGCTGAAGCTGGCTGGTGGGTTCGCCCTGCCCGGAGCTCTCCGCCATCGGTGGCACACCTGGCGCGCCCCTGAGATTCGCGCCGTCAGCGACAGCAGTGGTTTCACCGTTCGCCTCGTCTCCCTGGGAGCTCCCGGTGAGGACGACGAACCCTTGGTGCTCGAGGAGTGGTCAGACAACGGGACGGGCTCTGTCATCCAGGCTCTTGACGGTCTCGATCTCGAAGACGGCGACTATCAGGTCGAGCTGGTGGCAGACGGCACGGTCTCCGCCCGCAAGTCTGTCGTGCTTCGCAGCAGCGACAACCCCGATGCCATTCAGTGGGCCCGCGTCGAATCGATCATGCACGACATCTCCGACCCGCTGGCGGTCATGGGAGCCGACAGCGGCGCCGGTGCTGTTCGGCTGCACGGAGTGGAGCTCGAGTACGACGCCCCCATTCGCCGTCCCTCCGAGTCGTCACCACCACCGGCTCAGCCCTGGTGGAAGCCAGTCCGGGACAAAGAGCGCCAGGCAAAGGTGGCCTTGCGCCGACCGGAGGCCGAGTCGTGCTTCTACACGGGAGCTCATTACACGATCGTCGAGCAGGTACCGATCGACTCGAAGACCTTCCGACCCAAGGTGGCCAGCTCGGCAGGCGTGTGCAAGTGGTGCGGGCTCGAAAGGCGTTATCCGGCGAGCTACTGGCGCAACAAGCGCGACTACGACCGCCGCCGGGGTGCCAGCACGAGCGACACGGTCGACGTACGAGCTCTTCCACCGGTTGTCCCGGTGACAGAGCCGAGTGACGACTGGAGCACTGCCTTCGACGCTCTCCAGTACACCGGTGGAGGCCACGCGTCCCTGCTTGCTCGGGTTGCCGCACAGATCGACCCGAGCCGGGTCTTCTACAAGGAGTTCGTACAGACGCTCGACTCGCTCGGCCACATCGAGCTGAGGCGGGCTGCCACAGATCTCTCTGAGATCAGCTGGGAGGTCACATCTACCGCCGTCGTGGACACGGGCGCCGATCGAGTCCTCACGGGCTACTGGCCACCCGTTCTGCGCGACATCGCAGCTCAGAACTCCGAGGACCACGGGCACATCTACAGTGTCGAGCAGCAGCGACGTGGACCCGATCGGGTGGCGACGACGGCGAGCGACGACGCTCTGCTTCAGTGGTTGGAGATCGAGGATGTGGCCATCGCAGGCGACGCCGCGGGTGCGCTCGTCGACGCGCTTCCCCCGTTGAGCACCGTCATCGCGGCCCTGCCACGTCGCCACATGAACGGGTGGCTCGAGACTCAGTGGTTCGACCCTGCTCGTGCTGCGTGGGTCGACGGCGAAGGCATGGATGGTGTTGGCGCGTATCGCGTCGGGCGGTTCGCTTCAGAGTACTTCTACCGGACCCACGGAGACCTCGACGACGGCACCGCAGCGATCGGCGACGTCTACCTCGTCAAGCACGCCGCCGCCGCCGACCTGGCGAACAGACCTCTGATCGCGTGGTCCCGAGACTCTCGGGAGCTGGCTGTCCCCCTCGGGGCGAGCCTTCCGGGGCTCTATCAGAGGGCCGCCGTCCTCTGCTCTGGCCGCGCGCCGGAACGGCGCCGCAACTACATGGTCTATATGAGCGTCCCCGAGCGCGTCGCCTCACGACTCACGTACCTCCTGACGAATTGAGCGTTGACATGACTGCTGAGATCAACCCTGTGCTGCTCGGCGACAGGTTGCGCGAGACGCTCCTGCGCTACATCGATACCGCCTTCTACCTCCGGGACAGCGCAATCACGCTCGAGAGACGGCGTCTGCTCGCAGCGGATGCTCCGCTGGTACCCCCACCGCTCCTGGAACCCGTGCTGCCGTACGACGGGACCGACGACGCCCGCGCTGTCTGTGCCGAGGTGGGCCTCGCAGCTCACGAGGCGGAATGGCTCATCGGCGGGCTGTTCGGTCGGGCCGCTTCTGAAGTTCGGCTGAGGCAGCACCAGGCAGATGCGCTCCGCACTGCCCTCAGTGCTGCGGGGCCGAGCAACCCCGTCATCACCTCCGGAACGGGATCCGGCAAGACGGAGTCCTTTCTGCTCCCAGTGCTGTCACGGCTGCTGATAGAGGCGCGAGGCTGGCGAGAGGCTGACGAACCGGCGGCACCGTGGTGGGACGCCGACCCCAGGCACTGGGTTCCGGTCCGGGCGCACGAACGACGCCACGCTGCAGTCCGCACCCTGGTCCTCTACCCGACCAACGCGCTGGTCGAGGACCAGATGTCGCGGCTTCGGCGGGCTGCGAGACGGATCGCCGACCTCGGGGGCCCTGCGCTCTGGTTCGGCCGCTACACGTCCGCAGCCATCGGTGGCACCAAGCGGCCGGAGGCACATCTACCCCAAGATGTCGCAGCCATCGCAAAGCAGCTGCGAGACCTCGTCGCGGAGTTCGACTCGGTCACGGCCGCCAACCCTGAGATCGCTGATTTTCTCTCAGATCCTCGGCGCGTCGAGCTGCTGACGCGCTGGGACATGGTGGAGACGCCACCGGACCTCCTCGTGACCAACTACTCGATGCTCAACATCATGCTCATGCGGGAGCGTGAGCAGCCGATCTTCGAGCAGACTGCGGCGTGGTTGCGAGCAGACCCGGACAATGTGTTCACGCTCGTGGTCGACGAGCTGCACCTCTACCGCGGCACCCAGGGATCCGAGGTCGCACTGATCTTGAGGAACCTGCTGATGCGACTCGGCTTGGAACCTGAGTCCCGGCAGCTGAGGGTCGTCGGGACCAGCGCGTCACTGAACGCGGACGCAGACGAATACCTCGAACGCTTCTTCGGTGTGCCCCGGGAGTCCTTCCAGCAGATCGCTGGATCCCCTCGGGCGGTTGAGCAACCGCTCCCCACGACGAGCGACGTCCTGCAGGACGCGGCTGCGCCGCTTGACGAGATCCTGGCTGCGGCGTGCCGCGGAGACGACGGTGTCGTCCGTGCCACGCGCCTGCCCGAGATCGCCGCGCGAGCTTTTGGCGACCCGGATCCGAAGCTCGTCTCAACCGCGCTCGACGTGCTCGCCGCGGGAGCGCCCCAACGAAGCGGTGGTATCCCCTTCCGAGCCCACTACTTCGTCCGGACGATGCGCGGGATGTGGGCATGCTCAAGCCCTTTCTGCACGGAGATCGATGCCCAAGCCAGGACTGAACGCGGCTTCGGTCGGTTGTTCGCCAGGCCGATGCACCGCTGCTCCTGCGGCGGAAGGGTCCTCGAGCTCCTCTACTGCGGCAACTGTGGTGACGCGAGCCTCGGCGGGCACGTCCTCAGCGAGCACGACGAGGCAGGCGGCGTGTTCCTCGGCGTAGATCCACGGGAGAGTGACGACGAACGGAGCAGGTACGTCTACGAGCGCAGTACGCGCGAGTACCGCTGGTATCTCCCACGCCGGGACGGCGCGGGGGTGAGCTGGACGCACACCGGCCCCGGGCAGGGCACGTGGAAGTTCGGCTTCGCTGGAGGCTCGTTCGATCCTGCCACCGGCTATCTGGCCCCCAGCCCGTTCGACCCGACGGGCACGGTCATGACCTGGACGGGGCCGGACAAAGAGTGGTCACCCCCTGCCCTGCCATCTCATTGCCCACGTTGCGCGCACACTCGACAGCAGCGAGCTTTTGAGAAGGGCCGCGTCACCTCAGCCATTCGCGCGCACACGCAAGGCGCGGCGCAGGCAGCCCAGCTGCTCGTCTCCGAGATCTTCCGAGAGCTCGGAGACGACCCCGAGTCCAGCAGGACGATCATCTTCACGGATTCACGTGATGACGCTGCGCGGATGGCGATGGGGCTCGCGATGACCCACTATGCGGATCTTGTGCGGCAGCAGGTCCAGCAGACGCTGACCGAACCCGGCGAGGACGTCGCTGCGATCCTCCGCGCTGGCTCCTCAGGCAACCTTCAACCGCATCTTGCGGCACGCTACGGACAGCTGGCCGCCGAGAACCACGAGATCACCACGGCCTACACGCTGCAGAGCGTGGGTGTGGCGCAAGCTGAGCACGTTGCCCTCATCGAGCAGTTCGAAAAAGCACAGGCAGCCGCGGCGCGGCAGCTCTCGTGGCCGTCACTGGTCACACGTATCCGAGACCGACTGGTAGCCCTGGGTGTCCCACCGGGTGGACCGCGAGCCTCGTTGCTCAAGCTGCCCGATGACTCACCGTGGTACACCGCGTTCGACCCTCCGGTGACAGGCGAGTGGCGCCCGCTCGAGGACCCGACCGTTCGTCACGACGCCCAGAAGCGCTACCTGCACTGGCTTGCCTCGTCCCTTGGCGACGTCCTGCTAGGGCAGAGCAGTCGTGACGCAGAAGAGACCCTCGTGGCATATTTCGTGCCTCGATCGGTCGAGCACGACAGCCCGCAGATCGTGGAAGCCGTCTGCTCCAGCCTCCGGATCCTGCTGAGCAGCGGCCGGTGGCTGCCACAGGCTCGCGCCTCGACGGCATCGTGGCCGCGAGCACTGACGGACTTCCTCGGTCGAGCGGCGCCTCGCGTGGGCGTTGCGGCCGATGAGCTCGTCACCATCGTCCAGACCCGCCTCGACAAACTGTTGACTGATGGACAGGTTCACCTCGACCGTCTCGACCTTCCGCTGGACGTGCGACCCTCGGAGGACGCCGTATGGGTATGCACGCTGTGCGGTCGGCGTCACCTCCACGCCTCGGCGGGAATCTGCACGCGGGAGAAGTGCACAGGAGAGCTCGAGGTAGAACCGGCGTCGGAGCTCGGGACGGCTGACTACTACGCATGGTTAGCAACTCGAGAACCCCAGCGGCTCGCTGTCGCCGAGCTCACCGGGCAGACCCGGCCCCCGGACGAGCAGCGGCGTCGACAGCGTGTGTTCCGCGGCGCTCTTCTCCCGGAACCGACCGAGAACCGCCGGGCCACCCCGCTGGACGTCCTCAGTGTGACCACCACGATGGAGGTCGGCGTCGACATCGGCTCGCTCCGGTCGACGGTGATGGGCAACATGCCCCCACAAAGGTTCAACTACCAGCAACGCGTCGGACGAGCCGGACGCTCGGGTCAGACCTTCTCCTACGCCGCGACACTCTGCCGCGACCGTTCCCACGATGACTACTACTTCAGCAACGCGCATCGCATCACGGGCGACCTACCACCCCAGCCGTTCCTGGACACCGGTCGACGACGCATCTTCCAACGCGTCGCTGCTGCAGAAGTGCTTCGGCGCGCCTTCAGTTCGCTCGAGCAGCCGCCCGAGCCTCGCGGTGACAACGTCCACGGCGCGTTCGGGAGAGTAGAGCAGTGGGTGCAATACCGCACCGGCGTCGCTCGCTGGTTGTCGTCATCGGCCGAGGTCGACACCACGCTCCGACGTCTCGCCCGATTGACCGGGCTGGACCCCGCTGACGTCGATGAGACGATCACGTGGACGCGTTTCAACCTCGTCACGGCTGTGGATGCTGCAGTGCACGAGGAGGTGCACTCGGACAGGTCGCTGAGCGAACGGCTTGCCAACGCGGGAATCCTGCCCATGTTCGGCTTTCCGACCAAGGTGCGCTACCTCTACTCCACCGAGCACGGCAGCAAGCGCCCCGAGCCGATCAGCGACCGTCCGCTTGGTCAGGCAGTCTCGCTCTTTGCCCCCGGGGCCCAAGTGATCAGAGATGGATGGGTCTACACGGCTAACGGTTTCGCCGCTTTCAGGCAACAGGGGCGCAAGAGCGCACCGATGGACCCGCTCGGCACCCCTCTGGCCGTGCAGCGCTGCAACTCGTGCTCCGCCTCAACCGTCGTCGACACCTGGCAGAAGTGCCCGGTGTGCGGTGATGCCGTCCGCACTGTCACGATGTACCAGCCACTGGGATTCAGGACGCATATCGAGCGCAGTGACGGTCACATCGAAGATCGTGACGCCGCCACCGCTGCCCGCCCTGTGCTGAGCTGGCTCGAGCTCGGACCTGCTCCGGGGCAGATAGGTGCGATGGAGCTGTGGAGTCTTGACCAGGCACGCCTGCTGACGATCAACGACAACAACGGCCGCTTGTATGAGCTTCAGCGACACAGCGATCAGTCAGTCATCGTGCAGGTCAAGGGCTCGAGCGCGACCCAGATGCCCGTCATCGGCGAGGCAGCGATCGGTGAGGTGAGGGTCACCGATGCGGTCCTGCTGCTCGTTTCCGATGCCGACCTGGTGGGAGGAGTCGTGCCGACCGACCCGGCCGAGTGCGCGTCAGGACGCGCTGCGATGCTGTCCTTCGCGGAGGCGTTGCGTCGCGGTTGCCAAGCTGAGCTTGACATCGATCCATCCGAGCTCGTCGTCGGCCTCCAACCTCGCGAGGTCGGCGGCGTCCGCACCGCGGCCCTCTACGCAGCCGACACGCTCGAGAACGGAGCGGGCTACGCGCTCGAGCTCGCACGCGGTCGGCTCCAGCCGGTGCTGGAGACACTTGCCCATGTTGTCGGAGCCCGGTGGGAGGCGGGCGGGCATGCTGCCTGCGACAGCTCGTGCCCGGACTGCTTGCGCTCATGGGACAACCGCCATCTGCACGGTGCGCTGGACTGGCGCCTTGCGCTCGACGTGGTCGATGCAGCGCGCGGTGGGACTGTGCGCCTTGCGCGGTGGCGAGCGACCGCGGAGTCGGGAGCAGCCGCTTTCATCGACGCCTACGGAGAAGCCATCGAGGAACTGGCTGGCGCAGTTGCCATCCACGAGCGATGCGGCATGGTGACGCTCGAGACGGATTCCCGCGTCGTGGCCGTCGGGCACCCGTTGTGGTCGCGCGCCGCCGGCCGCCTCAACTCTTCTCAGGGCGAGCTAGCTGAGCAGGTCCACGGTGCAGGTATGAGTCTCCGCTGGACGGACCCGCGGGTGCTTCGAAACCGTCCCGACAAAGTGTTCCGGTTGTTCCAGACATGAGAGAGAACCCATGGCATACCTCGAATCACTCTCTGCCCTCGATCCCCTCGACCGAGGCAGACCCCATTCCGTGTCGGACGCGACATGGCGGGTGGCGACGCGCGAGGGCTTGCGTGTCTTGCAGATCGATACCTACGGCTCGCCCGAACGGAAGGACAAAGGAACTGTGAGTCAGTCCATCCAGCTCGACGCGACCAAGGCGGCCGAACTGGTAGCGATCTGTCGGTCGGTCTTTCCGGAGATCGGGTAGATCAGGCCGAGGTGGTGAGCACGGCGCGGGCTCCAGTGACGACCTTCAGCAGCCGGCGGCCGACCTCGGTCATCTCGAGCAGTCCTCGATCCCGCTCGACGTGTGCCTTAAGGACACTCAGTACGACACCCGTGTTGACGCCGTTGCCGAGCTGCTTGTAGCTGAGCGCATCGCGTTGCTCACCAAAGGTGAAGGTATCTTCCAGGCCCTGCAAGCGAGCCGCTTCCCTCACGGAAAGCCGCCTCCCGAGCGGGCCGAGAATCGGTGTCTGGGTGATGGCGACAAGCGCGGGCAGGTGAGTCATGCGCTTCACACGGAGTCCTGAGGGTCGCAACGAGATCACGCAGTCCCACATGCCACGCGCGTCTTGGGCCTGCCACTCGAGCTTCTGCCGGGACTCGGGGAACGTGCGCGTCTTGTGCAGCCACTTCCGGAGCCAGGCCGCGTCGCCGCGTTCGAGGAGCGCTTCGTAGAGATTCCAATTCTTTCTCAGGAAGTCCGCCTTCCAGGACGGCACCGGCACACCCCCCGGAGCCATCAGGCTGCGGCGTTTCCGATCGTCGGTGGTCCACACGTTGGCCCAGATCGGGTGGCCGGGCACTCCGCGCGCTGGCTCGCCCTCTCGGTCAGCATCACGCGCGAACATCTCACGGATTGCTGTGACCATCTCGTCCCAATGGTCGATCCAGACATGTTCATCGGCGCTGATCTGTGTACCCGGGAGGACACGCTCCTCTTGAAGAGGAAGATCGATGCGCAGATCCCACTCGCGGTCCATCCGGATGCTCTCGGGCAAGCGCACCGGTTCGACGAGCTCGTCGTTTGGCATGCCTTCGGGCACGAGCGTCGCTGTGATGTAGACGCGCTCGCGAACTTGAGGCTTGCCGCCGTGCTCTGGCTTTATCTGGTGTGGCGAGAAGATTGCTGGAGTAGACGAGACCTGGTATCCAAGTTGCCGCAGGTGATCGATGATCACCTGCCACTCATGGAGATGGCGCGGTCCGGCGAGGTTCCTCACATTCTCGAGCACGACGAGCGTTGGGCGGGTTTCACGGAGGATCTTCTCGATGTTCCAGAACAGGGTGCCGCGTGTCTCGTCCATGCCTCGCTGGGCTCCGGACTTGCTGAACGGCTGACAGGGGAACCCGCCGGTGAACACGTCGATGCTGGGTGCAGGCTGAGGAGCCCCCAGCTGCTGACCGTCGCGCTTCTCGAGAGGACGGAACCCCTGGTCGGTGGCATCGACCGTGATGTCGCCATAGGCGCGGTGACCCCAGTTGCGCTCGTAGACCGCCGCTGCGTGTCGATCGAACTCGACCACGTAGGCGCTCTCTCCGCCAAGGCGTTCTAGGACAGCGGCGAAACCGCCGATGCCCGCGAAGGCGTCCGCGTAGGTGAACGTGGGGGCGTCCACGGTCTCGTTGTTGTCAGTCGGCTCGAACATGCGTGCAGCTTACCTGACGGCCCCGACATCGGCCGGGAGGTCGGTCGGTGAGCCTGCCAACGTGCGCACGATTTGCCCTATGTTCGTGGCAGCCGCTACCGGGTCCTCGTGCTCCCACACCCTCACCACTCTCCACCCGAGCGACTCGAGATGATGCGTAGTGTCGGCGTCTCGCAGCTTGTTGGCCTCGAGCTTGGTCTGCCACCACGCTGCGTTGCTGGCCGGGTCGGTCCCGTGCTCAGGGCAGCCGTGCCAGAAGCAGCCATCGACGAAAACCGCGACCTTGCGCCGTGTGAAGGCGATGTCGATGGTTCGGCGAGGCCGGTCCGGAACTTTGACGGTGACGCGGTACCGAAGGCCGCGACGATGGAGCTCCCGCCGCAGCGCCATCTCGGCGGCGGTGTCCTTTCGCCGTGCTGTCGACATCCGTCGTGAGACCTGAACTGACGACGCGCCCGGGTGTGTTGGGACGTGGTAGGTCCGTATCTCGGCCATCTCCGAGCTCTCGCACGATCGAGGCCCACTCGGCGCTGTTGTGTCTCCTCGTGCTGACTTCATCTGATCTCACCCCGTCCGGGAGCCGGTCTGCGCAGTGCCGCCGAGACTACGGTGTCTCCCTACGTCCGGTGTGCGGGGAATAATCATCTCCACATGTATGCGAGCGCTCGGCGAGCGGACCTGGAGGTAGCAAGTCTTGGGGACGGTGGTCGTCGATCAAGTCGGTCCCGGAGGCGTGCTCGTCAGCGGCGCTGACTTGACTCTCAGCGAGAAGCAGAAGAACGAGATAGTGGCTGCCGCGGTCCCCGGAGCGACCGTCGACACCTACGCCGGGCAGCGTGTCCTCAGGTTCCGTGACCAGATCATTCTGAAGGCCCAGATCACCTATCTGGGGATCCCGCACCCGATCTTCAAGAAGCGGATACAGATCAGTCGGGCGTGGGTGAACGTCGCCGAGCAAGCGCAGCGTGACGGGCTGAGGGTGCGGTTTATCGGCATCTACCGGTACGGCGAGACCACCCTGTTCGCCGACTTCGACCCCGCGACCTACATCCGACGCAAGGCGAATAACTCGGCGGCGCACGTATCGACCAACGATCTGTACCAGGCGTACGTAGACGGGACCTTCTGGCGCGTCGACGCGAACGGCAATCGGCTCACGACCGTTCGATCAGACCTCCTTCGGACGCACCTCCTCGGCGAGATCGCACAGGTAGACCCAAGCGTCGAGGTGTTCCGACGCTTCAACGCCGAGCTGTTCACGGACGGATGGGTGCATGTGCTCGACGCCGTCAACGAGATGCACGCCGCGTCCTGGCCCGACAGGTTCCAGAGCGAGTGGCAGGGCTTCTACCTCGAGTACCGCTTCGACTCTTTCGTTCGAGCGAATGGCCTCGATTCGCTTGTCCGCTTCCAGAAGGAGAAGCGTGTCGGTCGGTTCGACGCCGACCTCGTCTTCCCCGACGGTCCGTACGTGTCCCACTACGGCGACCTGAAGACGTCCAACATCGTGAAGCGCGAGTCACCGGGCAACGACGCCGACGCCATCCGACGCTGCGTGAACGAGTACGGCAAGTTCTGGTACGTCATTTACGACCACGCGACCACACATGCGCGAGACACGGGTGGCCAGGTGACCGTCGCCTGGAACCGGCTCCGACGCTCTCTTGGTCAGCTCAAGACCGACTACAACGATCTGTCGTACTCCTCAAAGCTCAAGGAAGCCGTGAGCTTCAGAAGCATGAGGATCCTCGAGGTGAACCCTGCGAACTTCCACGTGATCCTGGACGACTTCCACCAGGGGGTCCAGGTGAGCGGCGCGGAACGAGCTCTGAAGGTCATCATCTCGAAGCGGAACGTCGACAACTTCCTCATCTACTCCGAGACGTTGTGATCGAGAGTATGGCCTGCCTCGTGGCCGGCCTGCCTGGGCTACTCCAGCCAGGTGGTCTCGAACCGGTCGTTGCTGTGGATGTGGATCGCCTCGTAGCCGCCGGGCAGCGTGCGGAAGGTGTGCGGGGTCTGGGCGGGCACGACCACGATCTGCCCGGCGTGTGCCTCGAGGTCATCGGTTCCGACCGTGAATCGCGCACCTCCGCGCCGGATGACGAACGTCTCCGCGTACGGGTGCAGATGTAGGCGTGGGCCGACGCCCTCCTGCGTCGTCGACTCGAGGATCAGCGAGATTCCTGGCCCACCCGGCAGCTCCTGATAGTTCTCGGTCCAATGCTCACCATCGTCGCGACCATCGGCCCGGTCGAGCACGTACGCATCCATCGCGATTCCTCCCTCGGTTGGATCGGGTTCCAGGCCACCATGGCTGATAGGGCATCGCAAGGCTCATCAGTCGGTCGCAGCGAACCTTCGCCACCTGACCAGGGCGTCGCGTGGCACGCGTGCTGTGAGCGGATCAGAACGAACATCCAGGTGACAGCTGGACGATCGCCATGTGGTCTTGAGTGGCTGTGTGGCCCAGCGGTCGACCGGGTCGCAGTCGGCGCACGACGTGCAGATCTTGCCCGAGCGCGACCCGATCGCTACCGCGCTCGCGGAACCAGGAGCCGCCTGTTTCGTGCTGACCGACTCCCGGGCAGATGCTGTGGCACTTCACCGGGCTGGCGCGGTTGCGGAGGGCGGACGGACCCGACGTGGCGTTGGCCGCCGTCGACCGCACCGCCATACTGACGCCGATGTCTCGCACGCTCACGATCACGCTGCAACGACAAGGAATGCCCGCGAACCTGGGCGTCGCTCCCGTCGCCGAGCTCGACGGCGTCGAGGTCGCGCGCTGTTACGGCACCCACGTGATGCCGCTTCTGGCCGACCGCCCGAGTGAGCTCACCTGCCGGCTCGGGCTTACCCGCGGTTCTCGCGCCTCGACGACGATCCCCGCGGGACCTGGCGACGTCTCACTCGAGTACACGGTGCCCGCGATCCGCGGCCTGCGCGGCCAGCTCGGCCCGGTCGGCACCACGGGGGCCGCCGGCGGCAAGGCTGTGGTGCCCGCCGTGGTGCTCGCCGCCCCCACGGTCGGGTAAACGGCACGGGAGCGGATGGCGTGACCCGGCCGGGCGAGTCAGACGGTCATCAACGACTTCATCTTCGAAGCGATCATCTCCACGGCCTTACGCGGCGCCAGCCGCGACAGCCGGTCCAGCATCCTGGCGTCGTTGCCGATCACCACGCGGAAAGCACCCTTCTCGATGCCGTCGGCGATCTGCGAGGCGGCGGAGGCCGCCGTCGTCAGCTTCGAGGCCATCTCACCAGCACGCTCGGCCTGGCCGGGGATGGCGGCTCCAGAGTTCTCGGCGATGCCGGTCGCGACGCCACCGGGGAACACGGTCGTGACCGCGACCTCCGTTCCCTGCATCTCCGCGTACAGGCCCTCGCTGAAGAGCTTGACGGCCGCCTTGCTGGCGCCGTACATCGTCTGCCCGGGGACCGGTGCGAGGGCGCCCATGCTCGAGACGTTGACGATGCTCGAGCGCGGCCGGTCCAGCAGCCACGGGAGGAACGCGTGGCAGGTGTTGACCACGCCCCACAGGTTGATGGAGACCACCCGTTCCATCTCCGGGTAGCCCAGCTCGGCGAACGGGACGAACTTCTGGATCACGCCGGCCACGTTGACCAGGCCGTCGATCGTGCCGTGCGCGTCGGCCACCAACTCGGGCAGCTGCCCGACGGCGTCCCGATCAGTCACGTCGAGCACGTGCGTGCTCAGCCGGGCACCTGCCCTGGCCAACGCCGCCGTCTCGGCCAGACCCTCCTCGCGGAGGTCGACCGCCGCCACCTTTGCGCCGCGGCGGAGCAGCTCGAGCACCACCGCTCGCCCGATCCCGTTGCCACCCCCGGTGACCACGAGCACCGCACCCTGGATTCGCATCTCCCTCACCTCTCGCTGGTACCTCCATTGTCGAGACGGCGGCTGCAGCGTTCCTGGGACCAAGGTCGTGATGGCGTGGTGAGCGCCCGTCGGTGACTACCGTGAGCACATGGGGCCGCGCCGTCGGGAGTTGCTGACGCGGTGGTTCCTGCCGCTCGCGGCCGTCGCGATCCTCGTCGCGGTGGTCGCCGCGGCCGGCGGGTTCCGCGAAGCCGACGCACAAGCAGGCCCGGCTGCCGATCCCGGCGCAGAGATCCCCCTGGCTCGCTGGCGGCTCACCGTGCACGAGGTCGAGCTGGTCAACACCACGGCAGCCGGCTCGCCCACCGACACCACGCTGCGGGTGCACATGACCGTCACCCTCACCGATGAGGAGTCGCAGTTCGGGCTTCCCTCCGGGATCGTCAGCGTGGTCGTCCCCGAAGGGCCCGCCCCCGAGAGCGGCTTCGAGGCCGGCGACGTGTGGAGCAGCCAGCTCGACCCCGACCTCCCCCGCCCCTACGTGATCGACCACCCCTGGCCGCCACGCCCCGATGACGGCGCCCAGCCGCCGATCACCGCGGTGCCGGCCACGGTCGCGGTGGTGGTCCGCGACGAGACGTGGGCCGACAACCCCCTGTTCGGGTGGGACTGGAGCGTGGACGACGTCGCCGCCGTCGTCACCCTGCCCGTCACCGACAATCGGGTCGAGCAGTGAGCCGCTGGCGTGGGTGGCTCTCGCTCGCCTGCTGCCTCGCCGTCGTGGCGGCGATCGCCATCGGCACCGATGGCCACGAGGAGGAGATCCCGGTCAGCTACGCCGATGTCGGCATCGGCCAGACCGGCGTCTCGACCACCTTCGCCGCCCAGGTGCGGCGAGTGCAGGTGACCCAGCAGGTGCAGCGCGACGAGTACTCCGAGCCTCTCACCACCGACCACCGCTTCCTCGTCGTCGAGCTCACCGCCGACGCCCGCAGCGAACCGGTCTCGTTCAGCGGCGACGTGTGGCTGCTCACCACCACCGGGCACCGCTACGGGCCGCGGCCGGAGTTCAGCACCGCGCAGCCCTCCTTCGTGGACCCCGGCTTCACGGCGGCCGGCACCTTCGTGTTCCAGGTGCCCACCGACCGCCTCGCCGGCGCCCGGCTGCTGGTGGAGCCCTGGACGCCGCTGTTCCTCACCTACGACGTCACCGTGCGTGTGGACCTCGGCCTCACCGAGGACTCCCCCGTGATCACCGAACCGGTGCTGCTGGCCCCGCCCAGCCAGGAGGTGACGCCATGACGGCGGTGCTGCGGTCTCGGGCCGTGCTCGCCGCCGCGCTGGCGTTCGCCCTCGCTGTGGCGGGCTGGCAGGCGTACCTGCACTGGACCGCCCGCAACCCGGTGCCGGACGCCGTCATCGGCCTGGGCGAGACCGTCGAGATCGACGGTGCCTCCTATCGCTTCGACAGCCTCACGGCCGCGCCGCGGTTGCCATCGACCATCGAGGGGCAGGAGTGGGTCGAGGCGCCCGCGGGGGCGACGCTCGTGCAGGTCGTGGTGACGACCGAGATCCTCAGCGACGAGGTCGACCCCGAGACCCACTACTGCGAGGCGACGGCGTACGACGCCGCCGGCCGGCGGTGGCGCTCCGACCTGCTCAGCGACGTGGCCGGCCCGGAGGCGTACTCGTGCCGCGGCACCTCCGAGGACCCGATCCGCCCGGGTGAGCCGCTCCCGGTCGGTTTCGTCTTCGTGGTCCCGGCGGACGCCGTCGACACCCTCTACGTCGACCTCTCGCTCGGCTACGAGGGCGGCATGGTGCGACTGACCGACTGAGGAGGCTCCGCCGTCGGGAAGGCTCGAGGCGAACGGGCCGGGCGCCACGGGGTGCGGGTGACCTCCGCGAGCGCGCGGTCGACACCGGTGGCGTACAGGGCCACCGAGGCGGTGAGGAACACCCCGCCGAGCAGCAGGTCGTAGAACGGCTCGAGCGCGAACGAGACGTCGTCGGGCTGAGGACCGGCCAGGCGCACCAGCCCCTCGGACGCCCACACCTCACCCGCCCACAGCACGGTGGCGAGCACCAGGTAGACACCCATGAAGCGCGGGCCCGCGTGCCAGACCACCCGCAGGGCGTTCGCGACCGGCAGGTACTTGCGGCGCAGGTCGTCGGTGGCGAGCGCGAGCAGGGTCGGGATCGCGCCGGCCTGGACGCCGGCACGCCCGGTCGCGTGGTCGAGGCGAACGGCGGCGGGTTCCAGCCGGGTGCCGGCCACCACGTCGCGGCCACGGAACTCCCGCCATCCGAACACGGTGGCGGCCAGCGCGAACCACATCAGCGGCAGCAGCACCCGGTCCGAGATCGCCGGGAGCAGAGTGGTCCAGAACCAGGCAGCGGCGCCGCGCAGAGCCTCGGGCAGGGTCGCGCCGAACCAGAGCTGCCACTCGGGGAGCCGGTCGAGCAGGGCGCGCCAGGTCTGACCGAACCACACCGACACCATCCGGCCCTGCCACCACTCCCGGATCTGGCCGGCGCCGATCCCCAGGGCGACGAAGAGACCGAAGACGGCGGTGCCGTCAGCGACGATCGCGACGATCCGCAACCCCAGCCCGACGCCGTCGCGCGCCCGCAGTCGAACGCTCAGCAGCGTGACGAGCTTGCCGATGAGCCAGGCGCCGACCGTGAGCGCGGCGTAGAAGCCGAGGCGGTCAGGGGCGAAGCTGATCGACCAGCCCTCGGGGTCGGTGAGACCCTCGCGGCTGATGTTCGCGAAGAACAGGTCGGCGACCTCGTCCTCGACCAGCCCCCACACCGAGTAGACGGCGAGGAACGGGCCGAGCGCGAGGGCGAGCACGTTGATGCCGCGCTCGCTGGTGAAGAGGGCTTGCGGGACGCCGTCGTGGACCACACCGGGCTCGAGGTGGCGCGGGGTCCACAGGGCCGGTTTCACCGAGTGGATCATCATGACCAGGCACGCCAGCCAGCCCAGCACGCCGAGCACGAACAGCATCGTGGCGAGGAGCTGGTGGGCGCTGCCGACCAGGGCGGAGGCCTGCTGCCCCAGGTGGTGGACACCGAAGCCGAGGCAGAACCACAGGAACAGCCGCGGAAAGGTGCGCCACCACAGGGAAGCGGTGTCGACGGCGAGGGTGGTGAGCTCGGTGAGAGTTCTCATGCCACGCCCCGTGCCGAGGGGCGACGGCAGATGCTCGCGTCGAGTGCGACCGTCCCCCTGGGCATGGGTCGAGTATCGCTGGTCGGTCAAGCGTCGGGCACGAGCGATCGCCGGACCCGCCGCACCGGTCAGAAGGCGCCGCTCTGACCAAGTGGACAATCCGCGCGCCACGGGCTTGACTCCTGCGGTGCAGCGCACTCGCAACCCGATGATCGCCACCCTGCTGAACCTGCGGGGCAACGGTCGCGCCTCCGTCTACACCGAGCCCATGTGGGGCTTGTCGATGATGCTGGTGCTGCCGTATGCGTCGGTGTTCATGCTGGCCCTGGGCGTCCGGGACACCCAGATCGGGCTGCTCGCGACCATCTCGATGCTCTCTCAGGTGGTCTTCGGGCTCCTCAGCGGGGTCATCACCGACAAGCTGGGCCGACGGCGCACCACCGCGATCTTCGACATCATCGCCTGGGCGATCCCCTGCCTCGTGTGGGCGTTCGCGCAGAACTTCTGGTGGTTCCTCATCGCCTCGGTGATCAACGGCGCGTGGCAGGTCACCCAGAACTCCTGGGACTGCCTGCTCGTGGAGGATGTCGACCGCGCCGAGATCCCCAAGGTCTACTCGCTCGTCAAGGTCGCGGGCGACTTCTCGGCGCTGTTCGCCCCGATCGCGGCGCTGCTGGTCTCCAACCTCGGGCTCGAGCTCGCGGTGCGGATCCTCTACCTCAACGCGTTCGTCATCATGGCGCTCAAGATCTGGCTGCTGTACCGCTTCACCACCGAGACGGCGACCGGCGTGGTGCGGATGGAGCAGACCCGCGGCGTCAGCATCTGGAAGTCGCTGTGGGAGTACCGCACCGTGCTCGGGCTGATCATCCGCTCGAAGGGCACGATCTTCTCGCTGGCGATCGCGGCCCTCGTGGGCGCCGTCACCCTCGTCAACGCCACCTTCTGGCAGGTGGTGATCAACCAGCGCCTCGGCGTGCCCGACGCCTTGCTGCCGTTCTTCCCGATGGCCCGCTCGCTGCTCTCGGTGCTGTTCTTCTTCACCCTCATCCCGCTGCTCACGCACGGCCGCCAGCTGCGGGCCCCCACCTTGATCGGCTTCCTGGTGTACCTGGCTGGGCAGCTGCTGCTGGTCGCCATTCCCGGGGCCGACGGCGGAGCCTCCTTCTCCACCTATCTGCTGCTGGGTCTGTGCCTGGTCCTGGACGCCTTCGGCGCCGGCATCCTGTTCATGCTGTCCGAGTCGCTCGTGGCGCTCCACGTGGACCGCCACGAGCGCTCCCGGGTGATGGCCATCCAACGCACCGCGGTCATGCTCGTCACCGCCCCCTTCGGCTGGATCAGCGGCTGGCTCTCCGGCATGGACCGCCGGTTGCCGTTCCTGCTGACCGCCGTGCTGCTGGTGATCGGGGTCGTCGCAGCCGCCCGGTTCTGGGTGACCACGCACGAGGAGCCGCACGCCGTCGAGGTGTGAGCAAGGCTCCAGTGCGACTGGCTGCGGCACCCGTCGGCCGACGAGCGGCTGATAAGATTGCCTTATGGCACTGCTGGCGGAGTACCGAGGCGCTCGACGAGATGAGGATGTCGCGAGGCTCCGTCGTGCAATCGCGCTTCGCGCGATGATCGCCACGGGGATGAGTCAACGCACGATCGCTCACGCACTGGGTGTCAGTCAGCCAGCCGTCAGTCAGCAGCTCAAGCTCTCCCACCAGCTGCGGGACGTTCGCCCCGAGCTTCTGCTCGAGGCTGCGGCCCCGGTCCTCAAGGCACTGGCCGCTGAGCGGGGGTACACCGAGCTCGCTGCATTCGGTTCGGTCGCGCGTGGTCAGGCGCGTGAAGACTCGGACATCGACCTGCTGGTGGCCCCACCCGAGGGGACGTCGTCGTTCGCCTTCGTCGAGTTCAAGCTTCTGCTGGAGCAGGTCCTCGGGAGGGAGATCGATCTCATCTCATGGGGCGGTCTCAAGGACCGCCTCGATGACGACATCAAGCGGGATGCGGTGGTGCTGTGATGGAGCGCAAGGCCGCTAAGGAGCTGCTTCACATCGAGGGCTGGTTGGACCGCGTCGATGACGTCATCGCGCGAGGTCCCGCCGCCTACCTTGAGGACGAGCTGCTCCAAGAGGCGGGTGACTCGCTGATGATGAAGCTCGGGGAAGCCGCCAACCGGTTGTCGAAGCTCGACGTACTCGCACCCGACGGCGTCACCTGGGCTGTTGCCGTGGCCAACCGCAACTTCTTGATCCATCAGTACGACGAGATCGACCGCAGTCTGACGTGGGCGACGCTGTCGGAGGACCTCCCGGCATGGAGAGCCTCGTTGCAGCGGTTGTTCAACCAGGCGGCGGCCACGCTTGGTCCGGAACGCGACGACGGCGTCTGACTGGCGAGGGTTGGCGCTGAGTGTTCCTGCCGCATTCGCACCGCTTCGGCGCCGTGGAGCTGCGGCGTGTGCGGTCGGCACCTCGTGTGCCTCGACCTCGTCAGCGCGCCGCGGTTCCGAAGGCGTGCAGGTCGAGCTCGATGCTCAGCGCGTCGCAGGCGACCTTTCCGCGCATGCTGGTGCCGTACTCGTCCAAGGGAGGGCTGACGACGGCGGCACCGAGCCGCCCGGGGGCGGAGAGCACGATCGCGCCTGACACGCTGGACTTCGCCGGGATGCCGATCGCGCGCATCCATCGCCCGGAGCCGTCGTACACACCGCAGGTCGCCATCACGGAGACGACGTCGCGCGCCACGGCCGGTGACACGACGCGTTCCTGCGTCACCGGGTTCACCCCGCCGCAGGCGAGGGTCGCCCCCATCACCGCGAGCGCCTCCGCATCGACCAGCACGGCGCACGCCCGGGCGTAGACGGCGACAGCGTCGTCGGCGCTGACGTGAAGGGTTCCCTCGGCCCGCATGAGGTGGGCGAGCGCATGGTTGCGGTCGCCGAGCAGGTGCTCGTTGCGGGCCACGCTCTCATCGACCTCGAGCCGGCGCCCGGCGAAGGCCGAGAGGCCTCGGAGGATCCGATCGTCACGTTCGTCGACGTCCCCGCCGTCGATGAGCGATGCCGTGAGCAGCGCTCCAGCGTTGACCATCGGGTTCGGTGGGCGGCCGGTGCCGCTCTCGAGCTTGATCGCGTCGAAGGCCTCGCCGGTCGGTTCGATCCCGACCCTCTCGAGGGCGTCGCCGTCCGTGTCGCGCAGGGCCATCGCGAACAGGAACGGTTTGACAGCCGACTGCACGCTGAACGGCACGTCCGCCTGCGCGCTGGCGCGCAGCGTCCCGTCCGGGAGCGCCAGTGCCAGCGCGCACAGATCTGGGTCCGCAGCCGCGAGCTCGGGGATGCTCTCGTCCACTGCCCCGCCCTGTGTCTGCATGATCCGTCGCCGCACGTCCTCGAGGTCGTAGGTTCCTGCGTCCGGTCTCATGCGCTCACAGTGGCACGTCGCACCGGACCCCGGTGGCGACGGGGCTGTTCCGCGGACATCAGTCCCACCAGAGATGCACCATCAGCCCGCCGAGCTCCGGAGCCGGGTGGATCTCATCGAGCACCACGGCGTCACCGAAGGTCTCGTCGATCAAGGTCACGGCGTCCGCCGGGGCCACCCGGGCATCCCCCGGGAGCCGGGTGAGCACCGAGGACGTCTCGGCGAGCGCCTGGCCGCTCAGCACCAGCGGACGATCCCTCGCCCGTGCGCTCACAGCCGCGTGGGCGATGTGCGATGACATCAGCAGCGGAACCGCGACGCTCGTGTCGACCGCCGTGATGCTCACCGACGACCCGCGTCGATGAGCGCGAACATCTCCTGGTCCGTGACCACGGTCCCGCTCGTGGCCACCAGGCGGCCATCGGCATCTCGCTCAAGCTGTGCCGTGCGTCCGCCGGGTGTGATCTGAACACCCGAGCCGTACGGAGAGATGTCGACCGTGGCGCCGGGAGTCAGTGCCAGGGCGTCTCGCAGTGCCTTGGGCAGCAGGAGACGGCCCCCAGAATCGATCGTCGCCTTCATGGGAACGGGCTACCAACTGAATCCCATTCGCCCCGTGCCGCCGCGACCCCCGGGTCAGCGTCCCTCGTTCGCCCACCACGCGACGGCCGCGGCGCGTCGCACCCCTCCCCGAGCCCTTCGTCGATCGCGATCACCACGGGAACCTCGCCTCGTCTGTGTCAGCCATCGGTCCAGGCTGCCGAGATCGCGACGGCGCCCGCTCGGGCCGAGGCTCAGATCGGCACTTTCTGTGGACAACGTCCACCTGTGGACAGACAAGACCTCCACAACAGATCCCCCTCCAGAGGGGTAGTCATTCCGCGAACCGCGACGTACCGTCGAGGCAGGCACATCAACCTCTGGGAGTGATCTCCATGGCACGCACGCTGACCCGCTGGCTACCCGCCGCTGCGGTCCCGCTCGTCATCGCAGGGTCGGTGGCCCTCGCCTCGGCCGCCGGCGCCGACGAGCTCCCGGAACGCACCCCCGAGGAGATCCTCACGCTGCTCGCCGACCGCGAGCACCAGCCCTTCTCCGGCGAGTTCGAGCAGAGCTCCGACCTCGGCCTGCCGTCGCTGCCCGGCGGTGTGGACCTGCCCGCCGGCGAGGGCGACGCGGCCGCCGTCACCGCCGCGCTCGACGCCCTCACCAGCGACCACTCCGGCCGCGTGTTCGTGGGCGAGGAGCACCAGGCGCGGCTGCAGGTCTTCGAGTCCTTCGGCGAGCGCGACCTCATCGTCAACGGCACGGAGGTCTGGGCGTACGACTCCAGCGAGAACGCCGCCACGCACACCACCATCCCCGAGGGCGCCCACGCCGCGGCGCCCGATCAGCAGCAGCTCACCCCTGACGCCGTCGCCGACCGCATCATCGAAGCCGCCGGCCCCACCACCGATCTCAGCGTCCGTGATGACGTCGAGGTCGCCGGCCGCGCCGCTTACGACCTGGTGCTGACCCCGCGCACCGACGCCACCCTCGTGGGCGAGGTCGCGATCGCCGTCGACGGCGAGACCGGCCAGCCGCTGCGCGTCACCGTGACCGCCCGCGGCGAGGACGCCCCCGCCTTCCAGCTCGCCTACACCTCGCTCGACCTCGGTGCCCCCGACGCCGACCTGTTCACCTTCACCCCGCCGGCCGACGCGGAGGTCGAGGAGGTCACCCCGCCGACCGGCGACCACGGCAGCGAGCCCACCGACAAGCCCCAGCCCACCGTGATCGGCGAGGGCTGGGAGTCCGTGGCCGTGCTCGAGGCCGGCGACATCGCCAGCGAGCCGCTGCTCGCGCAGCTGACCACCGCCGTCGACGGCGGTCGCCTGCTCAGCACCGACCTCGTCAACGCCCTCATCACCGACGACGGGCGCGTGCTCGTCGGGGCAGTGCCGCTCGAGCGGCTCCAGGCCGCGGCCGCTGAGTGAGCGAGACCGCTGAGGCGGAACCCGGCGATCTCGCGATCGCGACCACGGGACTGACCAAACGCTTCGGGCAGCAGATCGCCGTCAACGGCATCGACCTCGCCGTGCCGCGCGGCGCCGTCTTCGGCTTCCTCGGCCCCAACGGCTCCGGCAAGACCACCACCATCCGGGTGCTGCTCGGCCTCGCCGCCGCGACCAGCGGCAGCGCGCGCCTCCTCGGCCACGACGTGCCCACCCGGCTCCGCGAGGCCCTGCCCCGGGTCGGCGCGCTCATCGAGGGCCCGGCGTTCTACCCTTTCCTCTCCGGCGCCGACAATCTGCGCCGCTTCGACGCCGCCGACCGCCACGCCGACCCCGCCACCCGAGCAGAGCGGGTCGCCCGGGCGCTCGAACGCGTCGGTCTCACGCACGCCGCGAAGAAGAAGGCACGCGCCTACTCCCTCGGCATGAAGCAGCGCCTCGGCATCGCCGCCGCCCTCCTCGAGCCCCGCGACCTGCTCGTGCTCGACGAGCCCACCAACGGCCTCGACCCGCAGGGCACGCGCGAGGTCCGCTCGCTCATCCGCGCCGTCGCCGCCGAGGGCACCACGGTGTTCGTCTCCAGCCACCTGCTCGCCGAGGTCGAGCAGATCTGCACCCACGCGGCCGTGATGCACGTGGGCTCGCTCGTGGCGCAGGGCAGCCTCGACGAGCTCCGTGGCACCGGTTCTCGCGTGGTCCGGGTGATCACTCCCGACGGCGATCGTTGCGTGAGCGAGCTCGCTCACCTCGGTCTCGAGGTGGGTCCGAGCGACCTCGCGGCGCATCGTGCCGGCGACGCGGAGGTCGTGGCGCCGCTGCCCGACGACGGGCCGGCCGCCGAGGACGTCGTCGCCGCCCTCGTGCGTGCCGACGTGCGGGTGCGCGGCTTCGACGTCGAGCGCCCGAGCCTCGAGGACCGGTTCGTGGCCCTGACCGGGGAGGGGTTCGACGTTGCGCGGTGAACGTCTGCTCGGCTCGGAGCTGCGGGTGCTGTTCCGCCGGTGGCGCACGTGGGCGATGCTGGCGGCGCTGGCCTCGATCCCGATCCTCATGGCGGTGGTGGTGCGGCTGTCCTCGGACCCGCCCGGCCCGGGCGAGGGGCCACCGTTCCTGGATCAGGTGACGAACAACGGGATGTTCGTGGCCGTGACGGCGCTCGTGATGACCACGCCGCTGTTCATGCCGCTGACGATCGCGGTGGTCTCGGGCGACACGATCGCCGGCGAGGCCTCGCTCGGGACGCTGCGCTACCTGCTGGTCGCGCCCGCCGGGCGGGTGCGGCTGCTGGTGGTGAAGTACCTGACCACCGTGGTGTTCGCCGTGGTGGCGAGCGGCACGGTGCTGCTGGTGGGGTGGGCGATCGGCGCCGCGCTGTTCGGGACCGGCGAGGCGACCCTGCTCTCGGGCGACACGATCGGCGTCGGGGATGCGGTCCTGCGGTCCTTGCTCGTCGGTGCCCACGTGACGATCTGCATGATCGGGCTGGCCGCCATCGGGCAGTTCATCTCCACGCTCACCGACGCCGGCGTGGGGGCCATGGCCGCGGTCGCGGTGCTCACGATCGTGGCGCAGGTGCTGGGCCAGCTCGACCAGCTGGCGTGGCTGCACCCCTGGCTGTTCACCCACCACTGGCTCGGGTTCGCGGACCTGCTGCGCACCCCGATCGTGTGGACCTCGTTCACCGAGAACGCCGCGCTGCAGGGCGCCTACGTGGCCTTCTTCGGCGCGCTCGCCTACGGGCGGTTCACCACCAAGGACGTGCTGTCGTAGCTCGCTCGTGCAGCTCGTCCCGCAGCACCTCGAACGCGCGCGCCGGCGCGTTGCCTCCTCGAACCCGTTGAGAGTGTCGGAGGCCCCGCATACCGTGGTGGCCCGACGACCGGAGGATCCGATGCCCACGACCACGCACACCCTCGAGGTGCCCGGAGCGGTGCTGACCTATGACATCCACGAGCCGCAGCAGCTCAGCGAGCACCCGCCGCTGTTCGTCTTCGGATCCCCGATGGGCGCCTCCGGTTTCGAGCGGCTGGTCTCGCTTCTCGACGACCGCGTGGTCATCACCTACGACCCCCGCATGATGGAGCGCAGCCATCTCACCGAGGGTGGCGAGGTCAGCGTGGAGATCCACGGCGACGACCTGCACCGGGTGGTCGAGGCAGCCGGGCGCGGCCCTGTCGACGCGTTCGGATCCAGCGGCGGTGCGCAGGCGGCGCTGCCCTGGGTGATCGCCCACCCTGGCGATGTGCGCACGCTGGTCGCGCACGAGCCGCCGCTCACACTGCTGCTGCCGGATGCCGATGTCCTCCGGCAGGTGAGCGCGGACATCGTCGAGACCTATCAGCAGCGGGGCTTCGGGCCGGCGATGGCGAAGTTCATGCAGCTGGTCATGCACACCGGGGAATTCACCCAGGAGTACCTGGATCGCCCGGAGCCCGACCCGGCCCAGTTCGGCCTCCCCACAGAGGATGACGGCTTCCGCGAGGACCCGCTGCTGGCCCACAACATGGCGATGCCGCCCTACCTACCCGACGCGGAGGCGCTGAAGGCCACCGGCGTCCGGATCGTGCCGGCCATCGGTGCGGAGGGGGCCGGCTCGATGGCCCGCCGCGGTGGCGAGGCGCTCGGCGCGCTGCTCGGTGTCGACCCGGTCGTGTTCCCCGGCGACCACGGCGGCTTCACCGTCAACGACTGGGCGCCGAACAACGACCCGGCGGCGTTCGCCGAGAAGCTGCGCGAGGTGCTGGACTCAGGGCCCCGATGACTGACGACGGCGGCCCGGGCGAGGAGCCCGATGGTCTCGGTGAGCTCGTCGACGCCGTCTACGCGAAGCGACGCCGAGCATGGGACCTGGCTGCCAGCACCTTGGGTGCGTGGCTGACCGCGCAGTGCGCCGAGCTGCTCGACGGTGCCGATGTCTCCCGCATGACCGTGGCACCCCACCGCATCAAGGATCAGCGCAGGACCGGCGACAAGCTGCGGAGCAGGCTGGAGCCGTCGTCGGGGCGGCAGCCCGCCCAGGCGGTGGTCGAGGAGGTGGTGCGCGACGTCGTCGGCATGAAGGTCCTCTGCAAGTCCACCAGAGACCAGCGCCTGCTGGCCGATCGGCTGGGCACCGTCGAGATCCCGAGCGGCATCGCGCTGCAACGGATGAAGGACTACGTGTCCGAGCCGAAGACCTCCGGGTACCGAGCCGTGCACCTGGAGTTCGCGGTGACGGTCCCGGGGCACGCCCCGGTGGTCGTGGAGCTGCAGATCAAGACCATGCTGCAGGACTCCTGGGGCGAGCTCACGCACGAGGATCTCTACAAGCCCGGCGCCCCCATCAAGACCTCGCCGTTCCACAGCGCGGTCGGTGCCACGATGGCCAACCTGCTCGCGGAGGTGGACCGTCTCGCCGACCACCTCGCCTTCGAGCTGGAGAGCACCGTCACCCCCGAGGGCGACGAGGACCTCGGCGGCCCGGACACCGCGGAGCCAGAGCCGCCGGCCCGAACCATCACGGTGCGCACCACCGGACCGCGCTACGCGCTCGCCGTCGACGAGGAGGGGGTGCAGGGCCTGATCCCGGCCTACGCGGTGCGCCGCCTCGCGGGCGTGAGCGGCTACGTCAGGGTCCATGATTTCGTCCGCAAGGGCGAGCGACTGGAGGCGAGGCTCGTCGAGAACGAGAAGGGGGTGTATTTCATACCGCTCGCCCTGGGCCCTGCCCAGTAGCGTGGCCGTCATGACTGCCACACCCTCCCGAACCTCCGCACCCGACGTCCCGCTGGACCCGCGATCGAAGCAGGCCCTGGCCGACCGCGGCCTCGAGTACCGCATCGTCCCGATCGACGGCGACGAGCTGGACGGCTATCGCAACGCCGTGGGCCGCGGCTTCCTCGGTGAGCGGTCCACGCCCGAGGTGGCGCAGGGATGGCGGGACTCGCTCGGCGGCAGCCGGCTGGTGGGCGTGCACGACCCGCAGGGCGCCGAGCCCGGTGTGCCCGTGGGCACGGTGAACGCGTGGGTCATGGACGTGACCGTCGACGCCGACTCGTTCCTTCCCATGTGGTCGATCAGCGCGGTCACGGTGTCCTCGACCCACCGCCGTCGAGGGATCGCACGTGCGCTCCTCGAGGGCGAGCTGCGCGCAGCGCACGAGGCCGGTGTCCCGATCGCCGGCCTCACGGTCTCCGAGGCCACGATCTACGGGCGGTACGGGTTCGGCGTCGCGGCGCACACCGCGAGCTGGAACATCGACGCCCGCCGCGCCGGCTGGATCGGCCCGCGCCCCGATGGCCGCCTCGACCACATCGAGCGCGAGGCGCTGCAGCGCGACCTCGACACCCTCAACGCCGCCACCCGCGGCAGCCGCCCGGGGGACATCGAAGGCTGGTCGCGGCTGTGGGTCGAGCTCGCCGGTCTCACGCCCGGCAAGCCCGACCCGAAGGTCCGCGCGGTCCGGTACACGGACGCCCAGGGCGAGATGCGCGGCGTCCTGGCCTACACGGTGAGCGAGAACGAGGCGGACTTCACGCGCTCCACGCTCCACGTCGTCGCTGCGCTCGCCGACGGCACCGACGCCTACGCCGCGCTCTGGCGCTACGTGCTCGAGCACGACCTGATCGGCACGGTCACCACCAGCCTCCGCGCGCTCGACGAGCCGCTGCGCTGGATGATCGCCGACCAGCGCGCGCTCACCGTGACCGAGCGGGACCACCACTGGCTGCGCATCCTCGACGTGGCCCGGTGCCTGCAGGCGCGCCGCTATCGCGTGCCGGGGTCGGTGACCTTCTCGGTCTCCGACGCCCTCGGCATGGCCGAGGGCACCTGGCGCCTCGAGGTGGACGCTGCAGGTTCCGGGGTGGTCGAGAAGGTCGACGGCGCAGGCTCGGCAGGCGCCGATGACCAGGTCTCCCTCGGCATCAGCGAGCTCAGCTCGTTGCTGCTCGGCGGTGTCACCGCGTCCACGCTGCTCGCCGCCGGCCGGATCGAGGCGAGCCCGGGCACTGCCCGTTGGCTCGACCTCGCTTTCGCACCCGTCAGTGCGCCGGTGCTGAGCTACTGGTACTGAGCCCGGGCTGATGAAAGACAGGTGAAAGTGGTCCTTGTTCCAGTAGGGGCATGGATACGACACGGAAGAAGATCCGACAGGTCATCACGGCGCTCGCGGGAGCACTGACACTGCTCGCGGTGGCGGTCGTGCCGGCGAGCGCTCAGGTCGACGAGACCCCACACCCCGATGACCTTCCCGAGGTCGGGGAGGTGTTCACGCCCGACGGGATCACCATCGCGGCGAAGGTGTGCAACGAGTCGACGTGCTCATCGACGCTACGCGGTCCAGCGACGAACGATGCAGGTGGCTACTGGGCCTCGTCACAGCTTTGGCTCGTGGATGCACCGGAGCGGCTGATCAGTGCGATGGTCGCACCGCGGGGCGAGTGGCTGTATCTCACCGATCGCACCGGGGATTATCACATCGCCCGCGCCGACGTCCTCGTGACGGACACGAGCGATCGGGTGCTCGATCGCGACACGTTCTACGCAGACGCTGTCGACGACAAGTTCAACCTCGGCACGCCAGATGGCAGCGGTGACATCGCCGAAGGCCACAACGTGTGGATCCGCGTCTGCCTCGACGACACCCAGAACTGCGCCGGCTGGGTCCGCGGCGTCGCATGACATCGCGACCGGCCCGCCGCCGTGGTGCGCAGTCAGCGTGCCTGCTGCACGAGCAGCGCCACCTGGGTGCGGCTGTCGAGGTCGAGCTTGTCGAGCACGCTGGATGCGTAGGCCTTGACGGTCGGAACGCTGAGGTGCAGCTCGCGCCCGATCTGGGCGTTGCTCTCGCCGCGACCGATGCCCTCGGCCACGTCGCGCTCGCGCGGGGTCAGCGTCGCGAGGGCCGCCCGTGCCCGCTCACGCGCCGAGCCGCTGGCGGCGGCGGCGTCCATCAGCTGGCGTGCCACCTGCGGCGCGAGCACCGGTTCGCCGGCCGCGGCCGCCTTCACCGCCGCCGCGATGCGTTGCGGCGGGGCGTCCTTGAGCAGGTATCCGGCAGCGCCGGCCGCCAGTGCACCCTCCACCTCGGCCTGGGTGTCGAACGTGGTGAGCACGACGACGGCAGGCGAGTCCCGCCGTCGTCTCATCTCGCGCGTGGCGGCGATGCCATCGGTGCGCGGCATGCGCAGGTCCATGAGCACGACGTCGGCCGGGTGCGCCGCGAGCACGTCCGGCACCTCGGCGCCGTCCCCGGCCTCGGCGACGACCTCGATCCCGTCCGCGCCGTCGAGCATGAGGCGCAGGGCGGAGCGGACGAGGGCGTCGTCGTCGACTATGACGATGCGGACCGGGCCCATGGCTGCCACGGTATCGAGGCGGTGACGGCGAATCCGCCGTTCCGGCGCCCGGCGGTGAGGGTTCCGCCCAACAGCTCGACCCGTTCGGTGAGACCGACCAGCCCGGTGCCTGCGCCGTCGTCGTTCGCCTCCGCCTGGCTCGGCCCGTTGACCACGGTGAGATCGAGATGGCCGGGAGCGGTGGTGAGCGTGACCGCGACGGGCGCTCCAGGCGCGTGGCGGCGCGCGTTGGTCAGCGCCTCCTGGACCACGCGGTAGGAGGCCAGCCCGACGGCGGCTGGCGGGTCCTCCTGGCCTGCTCGCTCCCAGGAGACCTCGGTGCCGCCGGCGCGCGCGTGCTCGATGAGCGCGACGATGTCGGGGAGACCGGCAGCGGGACGCAGCTCGTCCTCGTCGGTGCGGAGGATGCGGAGGATGCCGCGCAGCTCGACGAGGGCGTCGGCTGCTGAGGTGCGGACGCGGCCGGCGGCGGCCTGGGTGGCTTCGGGGTCGGCGTCGGGGCGGTACTCGATCGCGCCCGCGGTGGTGGCGATGAGCGTGAGGTGGTGGGCGAGGGAGTCGTGCATCTCGCGGGCGATGCGGGACCGCTCGTCGAGCTTGGCGCGGCGGAGGCGGGCGGCTTGCTCCTGCTCGGCCCTCAGCGCGCGCTCGTGCAGCGAGCGGAGCAGCGCGGTTCGGGTGCGCGCCCATGCGCCCCAGCCGGCGAGCGCGCCGTAGACGGCCGCCACGCCCAGCAGCCACCAGCCGAACGGGTGCGGGGCCGGCCGCCACAGTCCCTGCACCGCGTGGCCGAGGAAGCCGGCAGCGGCGACCGGGATGGCGATCCGGAGCGAGCGCAGCCGGCCGGCGACGACCGCCATCGCGGTGGCAGCCGGTGTGGCCGCGGGTGAGAGTGCGGCGAGCGCCGCCAGCGCGATCGCGGTGGGCACCTGGTGCCGGGTCCAGAGCAGCGGCGTGGCGGCTGTCGCGAGAACGGCGACCGCGATATCGAGGGCTGGCAGACCATCACCGGCCCGCCAGGTGCTCCAGACGACGATCGCGCTGAGGACGCCGAGCGGCACGCTCGCCCAGCGCAGACGGCGACGCTGCGCCTTCGGGAGCCCTTCCCAGGGCTCGCCGGTGGCGGACGAGTGCTGCGCCCACGGCGGCACCCAGGTCGAGGTCATGGAGATCACCGTAGGCATCGGGTCGCTGAGGTGGCACCGACCAAAGTCGGTGCCTGGCGCGACCAACGTCGCTGCGACCGCCGACGCAGGGCGGTACCGCCGTCAGCGCGTTCGGCGGAGCGTAGTTCTCGATGCGGCAAGGAGCCGCGACGACGAGAGGAGCCACCGATGAGCATCAAGGATGCGAACCCTGCCATGCCCACCACCACCGAGGTGAGGGCCAGCGACAAGGAGGCGGCAGGACGCCGTCGCACACCCCGATGGCTGATGCCGTTCGTCGCGACGCTGGGCGCGCTCGCGGTGTGGGCGCTCGGGATGCTGGCCGGCGTGGGCGACGTGGTCGTTGACACCGGCGCGGCGATGCAGCAGGTCACGATCGTCTCGGTCGCGGTGGCCGGCCTCGTGATCGGCTTCGCCGGCTGGGGCGTGCGAGCCCTGATCGGCAAGCTCACCGGGAGCGCCGCCCGGGCGCGAGTGGTCTGGCTCGTGCTGAGCGGGGTGGTCCTGCTGGCCTCGCTGATCGGCGTGATGGGAGCGACGACGACCGGTGCGCTCGTCGTGCTGCTCGCCGAGCACCTGACCGTGGGGCTGATCCTGATGGTGGGGCTGCGGCGCTGAGCGCTGGCGCTGCCGGGGCGTGGCCTGATCGAGCGGGGCGCTTCCGGGGAAGCGCTCGCGCTCGCTGCTCGTGTGGGGCTCTGGCCCTGCGCCGGGAGCAGGCTTTCGGGGACGTAGGCCATCAGGTGGTCGGGATCGAGCCGGAGGCGGTGGCGGGCGTGATCGGTGATGTTCGCCCGCCCGCCAGCCACGCAGGCCACTGTGATGCGCGTTGGACGTACCTGGTGCGTCGGATCCGCATCACAACCGCGCTCGAGGCAGTCCAGTAGCGCCGCGGGCACGGTCGATGGCGGCGCGTCGCTCGGAGTAGAGGCTCGGGCATCGCTCCGGGCGGTGGGGGGCCGGTTTGGGGCTCAGGTGGTCCGTATCGACCCCCGATCGGAGAGTGCCACGCTTCCGCGGAAGCGGTGGTTGTCCACAGGGGCGTTGTGCCGGAGGGGGTGGGCGAAGTAGTTTCTCGATCACGGACTGATAGGGGAGGACCGTGGGGCGACGGGGCAGGCTGGCCGCAGCAGCGCTCGCAATCAGCGCGGGGCTGCTGCTGTCGGCGTGCGACGGTGGCGAGGATCCGACCGATCCGCCGACGACGGAGCCGTCGTCGAGCGAAGTGCCCACGGAGCCGGCGACGGAGACGACCGAGCCGCCCGAGACGGCCACGCCGCCCGAGGTCGAGGCGCCGACGCCGGCGCCGGAAGCGGCCGTCGATGATCACGTCGGGGCGATCTACGCAGCGCGGTACTTCATGGACCTGTACGCCTACATGCGCACGACCGGCGACAGCGCGCAGTTCGAGGCAATGAGCGCGTCTGAATGCGAGTTCTGCGCCGGGGCTGTGGATTACGCAAGTGAGCTGCACGAGGCTGGCGGGTGGGTCGAGGGTGGTGCCATCGTGTTCGATGTCCTCGAGGCGGCGGCCGATTATCCGACAGATGCGGAGCCGAACTATCTGGTTCGCTTCAGCCTCACACAGGAGCCGCAAGTCATTCACCGGGGTGACGGCAGCACTGGCGAGACTGAGGAAGTCGTTGCTGACGCCGTTGTAGCGTTGCAGTTCCTAGACGGCCGATTCGTGGTGTTCGGGGTGAACGTCGAGTGATGCGCACAACGTTGCGGGCCGCCGGTGCTGGTCTGTTGCTACTACTCATTACTGCGGTGACTGGGCCCGCCGCAGCACTATCGATTGATGGAGAGACGATCGAGTCCGGCGCCGCCGATGAGGAGTTCACCGTCGGGTTGACCGACTTCTCCATGCGAATCCCCGACAGCGACCTCACCACGTCGGTTGCCACGCAGAACGCGGTGGCTGCGGCGTATGAGGAGGCGGAGTTTCAGTGCTCGTTGCGGCAGGCGGCGAATGAGGAGGGTGAGCTCCTCAACGAGGAGACGGAGTTGTGCGAAGAGGAGGAGGGTGACCTCTCGACTGCGGAGCTGGTCGCGTTGGTGTCCTCGGAGTTCAGGACGCTGCCGTTGACCGCCCCGGCGATCACGTATCAGCCTGAGGGTGATTGGGCGTTGGTGAACATGGACTTCATCGTCTACACCGATGCTGATCAGCAGCTCCTGAGCACCACGATTCTGGGTGTGCCGGTGACGGTGCGGGCGACGCCGGTGCATTACTCGTGGGACTTCGGTGATGGCAGTGCCCCGTTGTCGACCACTGATGCGGGGCGGCCGTATCCGGATCACACGTTGGCGCATGTGTATACGAGTGCGGCGGAGTCCGTTCAGGTGTCGTTGACGACGTCGTGGCAGGGTGAGCTTCAGATCAACGGCGCCGGCCCGTGGCTGCCGATCGCGGGGTTCGCGACCACCACCAGCAGCGCCCCAGCGGTGGAGATCGTCGCGATGGACGTCAACCTCGTCCCCTGACCTCACTCGGGTACCGGTTCGACGCGCCTCTTCTATGGGGTCCATACCGCAATGACGTCAAGGAGGCCGTTGGCCGTGGCGGTGGTGACTGGTGATGGCCGCCAACCTCGTGCCCAGAGCCACTGTGATGCGCGTTCGACGTACCTGGTGCGTCGGATCCGCATCACAAGCGCCCGAGGCAGTCAGCCGCGGCCGGTCACAGCCCAATTCCGGCGGTGGCACGCGAGGAGTTGGGTCGGGCCAGCTCGGGCGGAGGCTTTGGGGTCGGCTCGGGCCACCAGGTGGCTCGAACCGACCCAGATCGGCGTTGCGGCGCTTCCGCGGAAGCGGTGTTGTCCACAGGGGCGTTGTGCCGGAGGGGGTGGGCAAAGTAGTTTCTCGGTCACGGACTGATAGGGGAGGACCGTGGGGCGACGGGGCGGGCTGGCCGCAGCAGCGCTCGCAATGAGCGCGGGGCTGCTGCTGGCGGCGTGCGACGGTGGCGAGGATCCGACCGATCCGCCGACGGAGTCGTCGTCGAGCGAAGCTCCGACGGAGCCGGCGACGGAGACGACCGAGCCGGCCGAGACGGCCACGCCGCCCGAGGTTGAGGCACCGACGCCGGCGCCGGAAGCTGCTACCGACGATCACGTGGGTGCGATCCACGCAGCGCGGTACTTCATGGACCTGTACGCCTACATGCGGCAGACGGGGGACACGGCGCAGTTCCAAGCGATGAGCGCCGCCGAGTGCGAGTTCTGTGCCAGTTCCATCGAGAACGCCACCGAGATCCACGACGCCGGCGGATGGGTCGAAGGTGGATCCATCGTGTTCGATGTCAGCGACGCAACGGCGGACTACCCGACGGAGCAGGAACCGAGTTACCTCGTCCGATTCCCTCTTGCCCAGGAGCCACAGCGGATCTTCCGGAGTGACGGATCGGTAGATAACGTCGACGCGGCCTCAGGAGCCGGCGTCGTTGCCGTCCAGTTCGTCGACGGTCGTTTCGTTGTGTTCGGGGTGAACTTGGAATGACTCGATCGAGCACGTTCCTGTTCGCCGCAGCCTGCGCAGCAATCGCGCTCGTCATGGGCCCGATCATCCCGACGTACGCGGACGAAATCGAGGACGAAGACGTATTCGCCGAGTCCCAAGACGACCACTATGTCGTCGGCGATGTTCTCAACCACCTCGCGCCGCGCGTCGACGACACCCCGATGGCGACATCGACCGAGACACAGGACGCTGTGGGGGCGGCGTATGAGGAGGCGGAGTTTCAGTGCTCGTTGCGGCAGGCGGCGAATGAGGAGGGTGAGCTCCTCAACGAGGAGACGGAGTTATGCGAAGAGGAGGAGGGTGACCTCTCGACTGCGGAGCTGGTCGCGTTGGTGTCCTCGGAGTTCAGGACGCTGCCGTTGACCGCCCCGGCGATCACGTATCAGCCTGAGGGTGATTGGGCGTTGGTGAACATGGACTTCATCGTCTACACCGATGCTGATCAGCAGCTCCTGAGCACCACGATTCTGGGTGTGCCGGTGACGGTGCGGGCGACGCCGGTGCATTACTCGTGGGACTTCGGTGATGGCAGTGCCCCGTTGTCGACCACTGATGCGGGGCGGCCGTATCCGGATCACACGTTGGCGCATGTGTATACGAGTGCGGCGGAGTCCGTTCAGGTGTCGTTGACGACGTCGTGGCAGGGTGAGCTTCAGATCAACGGCGCCGGCCCGTGGCTGCCGATCGCGGGGTTCGCGACCACCACCAGCAGCGCCCCAGCGGTGGAGATCGTCGCGATGGACGTCAACCTCGTCCCCTGACCTCACTCGGGTGCCGGCTCGACGTGACACGTGAACCGGATCCGCGCCGTACGGGCGCCAACCGGCCCGGAGGCCACTGTGATGCGAGTTGGACGTACCTTGTACGTCGGATCCGCATCACAACCGCGCTCGAGGCAGTCCAGTCGCAGCTCGGGCACCGTTGTTGCTTGCGGCGGCGGCACGCGGGCGAAGGCAACGCGCGGGTCATCGCTGGCGACTCCGGGCGGAGCGGCCCGGCCCATGCCGGACTCCCGCCGCCCACCAACGCCGAAGGCCCGGCACCGCGTGACGCGGGCCGGGCCATCGACTGATGAGGATCAGACCTCGAGGTTCTGCGAGGCGATCATCCATGCCTGCTGCTCGAGCTGGCTGATGGTGTTGTTGAGGAGATCGGCGGTGGCCGGGTCCTCGGCGTCGACGTCGGAGTGAACCTCGCGGATCACGGCGACCGTCTGGTTGATGCGCTCCACGATGTTGTCGACCGTGTCGGTCACGGAGACCAGGTCGGCGGGGTAGGCGGTCAGGTCGCTGGTGGCGGCGATCGTCTCGGTGCGGCCGTCGGGAACAACCTGGAGCGCACGCATGCGCTCGGCGATGACGTCGCTCTCCTCACGGGCGATGGCGACCAGCTCATCGAGCTGCAGGTGCAGGCTGCGGAAGCCGCGGCCGGTCACGTTCCAGTGCGCCTGCTTGCCCTGCAGGTGCAGGTCGATCAGGTCGATGAGAACGCGCTGCAGGTAGCCACGGAGCTTCTCGGAAGCGGTTGTGCGAGTGGACATCAGTCTCTGCCTCTCCGGTCGCCGCTGAGGCGACCCGGTGTCGCTCTTTTCGTGAACGACTCCAGTTTAGAGGCGTTCGTCGAGGAGCGCCAGGAAGGTGAGGCGAACCTACCTGGGGGCCGCGGCGCAGTCGTCGCACACACCCCAGAAGATCACCTCGGCGGCCGCGACGGCGAACCCCGGCGGCGTGGGGCCGTGCAGGCACGGAGCCGCCCCGACGGCACAGTCCACGTCCACGACCTTCCCGCACGCCGAGCACACCGCGTGGTGGTGGTTGTCATCGACCCGCCGCTCGTACCGCGCCGCAGATCGCGCCGGCTCGAACCGCCGCACCAGCCCCGCAGCATGCAGGTCGGCCAGGATGTTGTGCACCGCCTGCAGGCTCGGCGCATCCGCACCGAGGCGCCGCCGCAACGACTCCGCGTCGGCGTGCGGCGCCTTCGCCAGCGCGCTCAGGATGGCGAGCCGCCCGCTGGTCGCTCGCAGCCCGCTGGCGCGCAGCAGGTCCGCGTCCGAGGTCAGGGCCGTCGACATCACCCCTCCACGGTAGGTCGCAGACGTGAACGACTCAAGTCTTCGGGGGTGCCATCGCGCCCCGTGCGGGATCTTGAGCCAATCCTGAGGTGACCCGGCCGATGCCTTGAGCGGCCGTTGAGGAGCCGCTCCTAACGTCTCTCACATCACCGCGACACGACCTTGTGGGCAGCGGGGGGACAACACAGAACCGGCCGCGATCCGGCCGCCATGAGAGGGAACATCATGAAGCAGCTCCGCAAGAAGAACGTCGTCGCCGTCCTGGCCGGTGTGGCGGTCGCCACCGCCGTCGCCGCCTCCGCAGCATCGCTCGGTGGCCTCACCACCCAGTGGCTCGGCGCCAACAGCAACGTCGTGCAGTCGCCGATCACCGGCGGCCTCGACGTCACGTGGGACACCGCCTACGACGCCGACCTCGGCTACTACATCGTCTCCGGCTTCACGATCGACACCACCGACGAGACCGAGACCCTCCCCCAGGGCGCCGACGTCCAGCTCACCCTGCAGCTCGCCGAGGGCACCGCCGAGGTCGAGGGCACCGTCGCCACCGGCGGCACCGTCGACTTCACCACCACCCTCCCCGACATCGCCGCGCACGACGTCGAGGGCGTCTCCGTCGTCGTCACCGGCGGCGGGTCCACCGCCATCGACCAGGCCTGATTCCCACCACCACTGATCGGATCACCATGAGCTCGCAGGCACTGGACAGGGCAGGGTCCAGTGCCTGCGTCGTCCCCCAGGACACCAAGCCCACGACGGCGGACCGCCCCGTGGCACGCCGCGTGGTCTCGGTCCTCGGCTGGCTCCTCGTGATCGCCGCAGCCGTGCTCATGTGGCCGGCGCACTGGGGTGGCCTCACCGGGCTGACCATCGTCAGTGGTCACTCGATGGAGCCCACCTACTACACGGGCGACCTCGTGGTCACGTGGCGCCAGGCCGACTACCAGCCCGGCGACGTCGTCTCCTACACGGTGCCCGACGGCCAGCCCGGCGAGGGCGGCCACGTGATCCACCGCGTCGTCACCGCCGAGCAGGTCGACGGCGAGCTCGTCTACACCACCCTCGGCGACAACAACCCGACGGCCGACCAGTGGTTGCTCACCGCCAACGACATCACCGGCACCGCCATCTTCTCCGTGCCCGGCCTGGGCCGCTACCTCGGCCCGACCGTGCTCCCCATCCTTCTGGCAGCCGTCATCGGCGCCATCGTCAGCGTGCTGCTGTGGTCCACGCGCACCGACGACGACGACGAGGACGGCGCCCCCCACCGCACCCGTGAGGCGGCCCACCGTGCGTGAGCCTCGCCGCCTGCGCCGCCCGCTGATCGCGGGCCTCGCCGGCCTCGCCGGCCTCGCCCTGGCCTCGGTCGTCGTCTCCTCGGCCGCCGGGCTCGGCGGTCTGCGCACCGAGGATCTCGGCGCAGCCGCTGCCTCGGTGCACACGCTCGACGGCGCCACGCTCGACTGGGCGCCGGAGTGGCACGACGGCGGTTGGCGGGTGGGAGCGCTCGGCGTCACCGCCGACCCCTCCCGCGGCTTCCTCGCCGGCGACTCGGTCGATGTCACCATCGCGGGCGCATCGACCTGCGAGATCGCCACCGAGACCAGCGCGGCATCAGCCACCATCGAGCTCGACGGTGCCGACCTCACGGCCGCCTGCGGCGCCCTGCCGCGGCTCACCGCAGCGACCTCGGTGGCGCTCTCGGTCACGGGCGCCGACGGCGAGACGCTCGTCAGCAACCTCGGCGCCCTCACCGGCTCCGTCGCCGGATTCGCCGGCGCAGTGGCGCAGACCGCGGCACTGACCATCACCACCACCGGCAGCACCGTGACCAGCGTCGTCGTCGACGTGCCGAACCCGGCCGCGCTCCAGGGCGGCCGGGCCGTCGTCGTGCTCACGGCGAGCGGCAGCACCGACACCCTGGTCACGACCGTCAGCGGCGCGCAGGCCACGATCGACGTCAGCGGGGAGGGCTGGACCACCGCAACCGACCTGACGTTCGACGTCGCGATCAGCGTGCCCCAGAGCATCGGGTCCGCCGACGGCGCAGCCAGCGTGCTGCTGTCGCACGCGACCCGTGCGGCCACACCCATCCCGGGCGACGGCGGCGGCGGGACCAACCCCGACGACGGCGGCGGCACCGGCGACGGGGGCGGCACGCCCACACCGGGAACCGGCGGCAACGGCCTGGTGCCGGTGACGGTCAGCCCGGGGATCTCCTACAGCTACTCCACGCCGTGGACAGGTGCGCAGACCAACGCCCTGACCTTCTGCCACTCCTTCACGGTGACCAACACCACGCGCCGCCCTCTCGGGGACTGGACCGTGCAGCTCAACACGAGGCTCGCCCCGATGTGGGGGATGGACCCGACCGCGCCCGGAACCGTACAGCTGAGCAACATCGAGACCCGCAGCTACGACCGGACCACCGGGTACTGGACCGTGGGCGGCTCCAACGGCTGGGCGAGCCAGCTCCAGCCCGGTGGCGCGCGTACCGTGCAGTTCTGCGCTCTCAAGGTGCCGACCCCGCAGCCGAACCCGTCGCTGTACAAGGTCGAGGTCAGCGTCGCGCCGTCGAGCGACTACTACGTGGCCTTCCGCGTGCGGGTCACCTCGACCAGCGAGTTCTACGTGCCGTGGCGCGCTGAGATCGACTTCGCCACGCTCGTCTGCGGCACCTCGCTCACCGGTCACCCGCTCACGTTCCAGTCGGTCAACGCGACCACGGTCGCCGGCAGCGGCTCCCGATACACGATCACCGGGACCTCGCTCGACACCCAGCTGGTCTCGGCCAGCCACTCGCGCGAGTTCATCTTCGCCTCCTACAGCCCCGGTCCTGGCTGGCGGCTGCCCTGCGGGCAGGGCTGAGGTGCCCGGTTCCGGCCCCGGTCCGGCGTTCAAGCACCTCTTCTCCGATATCGTCACCGAGAGCGTGACAACGGTGCACCAGCGCCTTGACTCGGGGAGCGCGGACATGGACAAGGCGAACATCGCCGTCGTCATCGAGGACGACGAGGACATCCGCGGCCTCGTCAGCGTGGTGCTGGAGCAGGCGGGCTTCACGGTGCACGCCGCCGCGACCGGGCTCGAGGGCGTCGAGCTCGTGCGCGAGCACGGCCCGATCGTCACCACCCTCGACGTCAGCATGCCCGGTATCGACGGGTTCGAGACCGCCAAGCGGATCCGCGCCATCAGCTCCACCTACATCGTGATGCTGACGGCGCGTGACGACGAGATCGATACCCTGCAGGGCCTGCAGTCCGGAGCCGACGACTACCTCACCAAACCCTTCCGGCCGCGCGAGCTGCGCGCCCGGATCGAGGCGATGCTCCGCCGTCCGCGTAGCGTCGCCGGCTCACCCGAGTCGGCGCCCCCGCCCACCCCCGCTCGCGAGGAGAGCGGTGACTCCTCGGAGTGGTTCACGCACCGCGGGCTGCGGCTCAACGTCGCGATGCGCATCGTGACCTGCGACGACGTCGACATCGAGCTGACCCGCAGCGAGTTCGACATCCTCGCCGAGCTGATGGCCGCGGGTCGCCGGGTGGTGAGCAAGGCGGACCTCGCCCTCGTCGTGCGCGGCGAGGCGCACATGGGCACCTACGTCTCCGAGCACGACACCCGCGCGATCGAGGTGCACGTGGCGAACCTGCGGCGCAAGCTCGGGGAGTCCGCCGCCGGGCCCCGCTGGATCGAGACGATCCGCGGCGTCGGCTACCGGATGACGGCCTGACCCGACGGTGCGGGCGCGGCGTCGAGGACGGCGCCGCCGTCGAGGTTGTCGATCGACTGCTCGGCTGCCGCCTGCGCCGCGGCGACCAGCTCGGCTGCGTCTCGGCTCCACGTGCCGGTGGCGATCCCCACCCCGATGACCGGCACGATCTCGCCCTCCACTGCGGCCAGCTCGCTGGCGAGGTGCTGCGAGAGCCGGTTTCCCAGGTTGAGCGCCTCGCCGTCGGCCATGCCGGGGAGGGCGACCACGATCGCGTCCCCGTCGTCGTCCGCAGCGAACGCCTCCAGAGGCATGAAGCGCAGCGTGATCGTGCGCCAGCGCGTGGTGAGGTCGCGGGCGGGGCGGGCCCCGAACGCGGCACCGATCTCTTCCACGCCATGCAGTCGCACCATCAGGACCGTGGCCTGCTGGTTGGTCGCCCTGGCCCGTTCGATCACGCTGGCCAACGCGTGCGTGAAGGAGCGGACGTCGAGGAAGCCGTCCTCGCGCAGGCCCAGGGGTGTGCTGCGACCCCTGCTCTCCGCCTGCGACTGCACGCGAAGCATCGTCATCGCGACGACCGCGACCACCGTGAGCACGATCGTCAGGATCGATGCGCTGGCGGTGCCGAACCACTCCGTGAAGAGCGCGCTCGCGGTGCCCGTGGTCAGCGCGACCACGGTGCGGGCCGCGTAGAAGAGGCTGGCTGCCCCGAACGTCAGCGAGAGGAAGAGCGCGGGGCGGAAGCGGGCGATCCCGCCTCGCCTGGCCTCCAGCGCCCCGAGCCCCGCCAGCAGCGCCATCGAGACGAACATGACCTCGGCGCCCGCCCAGTCGCCGCCGTCCGGCCCAGGGATGAGCGTCGTCAGGAAGGTGAGCGTGGCTGCCAGCCCGACCACGGGTCCACGGATCCGGCCCAGCGGGCCGTTGAACCGTGCGCACCCCAGCCACAACAAGCCCATCGTCGCCACCAACGAGCAGTTGCCGACGGCGTTCGCGACCCAGCCCTCCTCGAGGAGGTTCCAGGCCAGGTAGGAGAGCGTGGTAAGGATGCCGCCCACGAAGGCCGCCGACCACAGGTGTGCGGCAGCGTTGCCCCGGCGGTACAGCGTGTCGAGCAGGTAGAGCACGCCGCACACCGTCACCACCAGGGCGGTCGCGGCGCTCATGGTGGGCGCGTCCAGCCAGGTCATGACGACTCCTCGGGGGATGTGAGGGGGAGCCGGACGACGAACGTCGCGCCCGCTCCGACCGTGCTGGTCACCGTGATGTCGCCGCCGTGCGCGCGCACGATGTCGCGGCTGATCGCGAGCCCCAGGCCGCTGCCGTGCGTCGAGGTGTTCCGCACGGACAGAGACCGGAAGAACCGCTCGAACAGCCGGGCCTGGTCGTGGCTGGTGATGCCCGGTCCGTCGTCGCGCACCACGATCCACGCATGGTGGTCGTCGGTGGTGCAGCCGATCTCGATCCGCCCACCCTCACGGCCGTACTTGACCGCGTTCCCGATCAGGTTGTCGACCACCTGCCGGATGCGGTGCGGGTCGGCACGCGCTGGACAGGGTTCGACGGCGGTGCTGTCGATGGTCATCGACCGCTCGCGCGCGCGGACCTCCGCTGCCTCGATCGCTGCCTCGACCACCTCGGCCAGGTCGATGGCCTCCCGCTCGATCCGGATGTCGATACCCATGCGGGAGGCGGCGGAGACGGCGAGCACGTCCGCGACGAGCGCGAGCAGCCGCTCGGCGTTGCGCTGGGCCACCTGCACGTTGTGGCGGGCGCTGGCGCTGAGGGTGGGGTCGTCCTCGACGAGGTCCAGGTAGCCCACGATCGAGGTGAGCGGCGTGCGCAGCTCGTGGGACACCGAGGCCACCAGATCGTCACGGGCGCGCAGCGCGAGCTGCTCATCGGTGACCTCACGCGCGACGACGACGCGCCCCACCCCTTCACCGGCCGGGCCGGTGAGAGGTCGCGCCGTGACCTGAAGGGCGCGGCGGTCGTCGGAGCCGGGATCCCCGTACCAGCTCAGCACGTTCGAGAAGGTCTCGCCACGGCGGGCCCGCTCCTCGACGCGGGCAGCGGGCTCGAGCGGGGTGAACCCGTCGGCGTCGTAGACGGCGTCTCCTGAGCTGTCCCGCGTGCGTTGCAGTCGCGCCGCCGCATCGTTGGTGATCAGCACCGAGCCGTCGGGAGTGAACGCCACGACCGAGAAGTCGACGCTGTCGAGCACCTCCGTGACCAGGCTCTCCTGCCGGTGCGCGCGACCGGCAGCGTTCCGCAGTGCGAGCGCCTGGCGCTGCAGGAGCACGCGCTGGGCCTGCGCGCGGCGCGCGTTCACGCGTGTGATCCCCGCCAGCATCGCGAGCACGGCAGGGAACATCAGCCGGAAGGCGAGCGACTGAGCGGTGGGGGTCGAGGCTGTCATCAGCCAGTACGCCACCGACACCACCGCCACCGAGCTGATCGACCCGACCAGGCCGTACGCCCACGCCGACCAGATCACCGGGAACGTCCACAGCAGCGAGAAGCCCGCCGGGGGGCTGCTGTCGCGCAGCAGCCCGATCGCCACGATGTCGATGGCCGGGACGAGCGCTGTCGCGTAGAAGGGAAGACGGTGCCACGGGACCAGCAGGGCGGCCGCCGTCGCGATCGCGGCGGCTGCGAGGCCCAGCACGAGCGCGTTCGGGTTGGTGATCGCATCGACCGCCGCCACCACGCCGACCGTGACCAGGATGACCGCGCCGAGCTGCAGCTGCACGGTCCGGACCGTGCGCGTGCTCATGCCACGTGCGTCGTCGCGCACGGCCGGTCGCGGAGCGGTCGTCATGGTCCGCACGCTATCGCTCGGCTGGGACGCTAGAGATCCCTCTTCGGTCGCGGCCGCACGGGACGCCTCAGCGCGTCCGCGAACCAGCCCTGCACTCCCGGCTTCCCGGCGCCGAGCCTGAGCACCTGCTCGCGGTCCGGCCCGCCGGGCACCCGCCTGGGCAGGGAGTCCGAGGACACGATCCACGTGGGCAGCCCCAGGATCCGCAGGATCTCGGTGAGCCGCTCGGACTCGTTGGTGTCCTCGCCGATGTCCTCCTCCAGCAGCTCGGCGAGCTTGCCGTCGGGGTCGTCGGCGTCGAAGGCCGCGAGCAACGAGACGGCGACCATCTCGGTGTCCACGAAGGCGCCCTCGCCGATCACCGGGTTGCCGAAGTCGTCGAGCACGATCCCGCCGGCTCCGCCATCGTCCTCGGGCGGCTGGGAGTCGTACACCGGCAGGGGAGAGTCGCCGTCGAACGCCCAGAGGCGGAGCCGCTCGTCCTTGCTCACCTCAGCGGCGAGCGTCACCACCTCGAGGGTCGCGGCAAGGTCACGAGCGACGTCGTCGATCCGCCTCTTCTTGCCGGCCACCTTCGCCAGCGGGTTCCCTGCGACCGAGAGCACCCAGGTGCCCTCCTGCGGCCCGACGTACCCGGTGAAGCGCATCTCGCCGAGCGCAGCGATCACGTGGTCGCGCTCCGCCGCCGCGTAGACACCGGCGTAGCTGAGACCCGCCTCGCCCTCGCCGAGATTGAGCGGTCCTGGTGGATACATGGCCCCAGTGTCCCTCAGCGTCGGTCGAAACGGGAGTAGGCCGCGGCTCCGGCCCAGACCGACCACGCGCACACGATCAGCCAGAACGCGCTGACCACGATCGTGACCACCCGCACCCAGTTCATCTCGGTGATGCCGCCCGGGTAGCCGGACACGAGGATCGCGAAGAGCAGCGCCCACATGGTCGCGGCGATGATGAGCAGCACCGCACCGCTGGGCCTGGACCGGCGCAGCAGCGGGATCGCGATGCCGGGCAGGGCAATGCCGGGGATCAGCAGCAGGAACGAGAGGAAGAACCCGAAGACCTGCGCGTATCCGTGCGGGTCTCCGCCGACAGGGATGTCGTACTCGAGCCCGAAGTACTGCACGCCGATGAACAGGAACGCGCTCGCCAGCTGGGTGATCGCTGCCGCGATCGCCCACCGCCTGCCCTGCCGCTCCTGCTCGTCCAGGCCGTTGCCCGGCTGCGCACTCGGGTTCATGGCCAGAACCTAGGGCATCGGCGGCGGCCGGGCGCGGGATCGCGACCCCGGTGACGGCCCGCACGCCGTTGTGCTGCCAGCGAGGCACACTTCGACGGATTAATCGTAGGCCCTTGACAAACATGGCTCGGTGTCGCAAGGTGGCTCCCGCGGACTCGTCAGAAGGAGCTGAAGATGCCCGAAGCCACCACACGGATGTGCACGCGCTCGAACGTTGCACCGGCGTCTCGACCCTGCGCGGTCGAGCCGTGACGGCGACGTCCGAGCGGGAGGTGACCGCCCCGGTCGCCCCGCGAGGCGGGGACCCACGCAGACCGGCGCGCCGCCCGGGGCAGGGTTGGTGGGCTCGGTTGCGGCGTGATCATCCGGTGTTGTTGTTGGCGTTGCCGGGTATTGCTGTGGTGATCGTGTTCCAGTATGTGGCGCTGGGTGGGAATGTGATCGCGTTCCAGGATTATCAGCCGTATCTGGGGATTGATCGCAGCCTGTGGGTGGGGTTGGAGAACTTCTCGATTCTTTTTGATGGTGATCCGCGGTTCTTGCAGGCGTTGCGGAACACGTTGTTCATCACGTTGTTGCAGACGGTGTTCGTGTTCCCGGCGCCGATCGTGGTGGCGTTGTTGTTGAACAGCCTGGTCTCGAACAAGGTCAAGCAGGCGGTGCAGTCGGTGCTGTATCTGCCGCACTTTCTGTCCTGGGTGATCGTGGTGGCGGTGTTCCAGCAGGTGCTGGGGGGTGCGGGGATGATCAACAACTTCCTGCGCGCGAACGGGTTCGAGGCCGTGAACATCATCGGTAACCCGGAGGCGTTCTATGCGTTGATCACCTCGCAGGTGATCTGGAAGGACACCGGCTGGGCCACGATCTTGTTCCTGGCGGTGCTGTCCCAGATCGACCGGTCCTTGTATGAGGCCTCCGCGATGGATGGTGCGTCCCGGTGGCGCCAGACCTGGCACGTGACCCTGCCCGGGATGCGGGCGATCATCGTGCTGCTGCTGATCCTCAAGCTCGGCGACTCCCTCTCTGTGGGGTTCGAGCAGCTGCTGCTGCAGCAGCAGGCCGTAGGCCGGGACGTCTCAGAGGTGCTGGACACCTACGTCTACAACAACGGCGTCATCGGCGGCGCCTGGGGCGTCAGCGCCGCGGTCGGCCTGGTCAAGGGCCTGGTCGGGCTGGTGCTGGTGCTGGTCGCCAACAAGATCGCCCACGCCCTGGGCGAGGAAGGCGTCTACCGCGCATGAGCACCACCCACACCACCCACAGCCACAGCCACAGCCACACCGGCACCGGCGCCGGCGCCGGCGCGCCACCCCCGCGGCGACGACGTAGGCCGGGGTCGGGGACACTGATCGATGGGGTGCCCCGCCCGGGCCGGGTCGAGACCATCATCAAGGCCATCGTGCTGGGCGCCGCGTGCGCGATGGTGATCGGCCCCTTCATCGGGATCATCTCCACCAGCCTGGCACCCGCCGAACA
>NZ_WNXZ01000006.1 GCF_009733845.1 Pseudactinotalea terrae | reverse complement strand
GGGACACCTCTACCAGGCCCACCCCGAACGATTCCGAGCCCGACCCGTCATCCACACCCCGATGGCACAAGTCGCCATCAACCACCCCACCACCGACGACCGACTCCAGACAGGTTGACAGGTTCCGAGGACGTCACGTTCGCGGGGCGAACTCGGCGTGAGGTAGCGCTCGGACGCGTCCCGGCGCTAGCGTTGAGCGGGTCGTGAACGTTCACGAGCTGGCCACGGACACGTCGTCCGCGGCGATCCCAGACCCCCTCGAAGGTGAGTGCTCCATGGTGAACCCCGTCCGATGGGCCGTGCTCGGTCCAGGCAACATCGCCCGCCGGTTCGCGACCCAGCTGCCAGCCAGCACGTACGGGACGCTGGTCGCCGTCGGCAGCTCCGATGCCGCCAGGGCGCGCGCGTTCGCCGAGGAGCTCGCGGGCACGCACGGCGAGCTGCGCACCGGCACCTACGAGCAGATCCTGGCCGACGCCGAGGTGGACGCGGTCTACATCTCGACCGTGCACACGACCCACGCCGCGCTCACGATCGCGGCGCTCGCGGCCGGCAAGCACGTGCTCTGCGAGAAGCCGCTCGCGCCGAACCACGCCCAGGCGATGGCGATGGTCGACGCCGCCACCACCAGCGGGAACGTGCTGCTCGAGGCGTACATGTACCGGTTCCACCCGCAGACGGCGCGGGTCCTGGAGCTGGTCGCTACCGGCGCGATCGGCGAGCTGCGCCACGTCGACGCCGCGTTCGCGTTCGCCACGGGTGCTAACGAGGGCCGTCTCTTCGACCCGGACCTCGCGGGCGGCGGCATCCTGGACGTCGGCGGCTACCCGGTCTCCTACGCACGCGCCATCGCGGGAGCCGCCGCGGGCCGCTCGTTCGTGGACCCGGTCGAGGTCCACGCGGCAGGCACGGTCGAGGACGGCGTGGACACCTGGGCGGTCGCCGATCTCGTCTTCCCCGGCGGCTCGACGGCGACCGTGCGGACCGGGGTCCGGCTCGCCGACGTCGGGCTGAGCATCTATGGCTCGGCCGGCTACATCCGCCTGCAGAACCCCTGGACCATGGCGGAGGACAACGTGCTGACGCTTGCCGTCGTCGGGCAGGACCCGGTCACCGAGACCCTGGACGGGCACCAGCCCTACGCGCTCGAGGCCGACGCCCTCGCCGAGGCGATCGGCCGCGGCGAGGTGCCGCAGATGAGCCACGATGACTCGCTCGGCACCCTGCGGGTGCTGGACGAGTGGCGCTCCCAGATCCGGCTCGCGTACCCGTTCGAGCGGGACGAGGCGGCGATCCCGACCGTCTCCGGCGCCCCGCTGCGGTTCGGTCGCGAGCAGATGCGCTACGGCCGTATCCCCGGGGTCGACAAGGACATCTCCCGCGTCGTGATGGGCTGCGACAACCAGCTCACGCTCCCCCACGCCGCCGCCATGTTCGACCACTTCGCCCAGGCCGGAGGCACCGCCTTCGACACCGCGTTCATCTATGGCGGCGGGCGGATGGAGACGTTGCTCGGGCGGTGGCTCGCCACAAGAGGCGTGCGCGAGGAGGTGGTCGTGATCGCGAAGGGCGCGCACACCCCGCACTGCAACCCCGACGCGTTGAGCAGCCAGCTGCTGACCTCGCTCGAGCGCCTGGGGATCGAGGGGGCGGACGTCTACATGATGCACCGGGACAACCCCGAGATCCCTGTGGGTGAGTTCGTCGACGTCCTCGACGAGCACGCCCGCGCCGGCCGGATCGGGGTGTTCGGCGGCTCGAACTGGACCATCGAGCGTTTCGAGGAGGCCAACGCCTACGCCGACGCGAACGGGCGGCAGGGCTTCAGCGTGCTGAGCAACCACTTCGGCCTCGCCGAGGCGTACGACGTGCCGTGGGCGGGGTGCATGCACGCCACCGACCCCGCGTCGAAGGCATGGTTGACCCGGTCCGGCACCCCGCTGCTGCCGTGGTCCTCGCAGGCTCGTGGGTTCTTCGCACGCGCCGACCCGCAGGACCGGTCCGACGCCGAGCTCGCGCGCTGCTACTACAGCGACGACAACTTCGAGCGGCTGCGGCGCGCGCGTGAGCTCGCGGGAGCACTCGGGGTCCACCCGACGGCGATCGCGCTCGCCTTCGTGCTCCACCAGCCGTTCCCCACGTTCCCGCTGATCGGGCCGCGCACGATCGCCGAGACCCGGTCCTCGCTCGCGGCCGTGGCGCTCGACCTGACCCCGGGGCAGGTGGACTACCTCGACCTGCAGTCGGACGCGCCGTGAGCCGACCGCCCCACCGGGGCCGCCCGGCCACGATCATCGACGTGGCCGAGGCGGCGGGCGTGTCGCGCCAGACCGTGACGCGCGCGATGAACGACATGCCGGGCATCAGCCGCGTGACCAAGGAGCGCGTGCTCGAGGTGGCGAAGGAGCTCTCCTACCGGCCCTCCCGCTACGGACGCGGGCTCGTCGGGCACAGCCGCCGCACCATCGGGCTCGTCGTCGACGACCTCACGAACCCCTACTACCCCCAGCTGGCCTCGGCCGTGGTCTCGAGCGCGACGGAGCGCGGCTGGAACGTCATGCTCGCGCAGACGGCCGGTGCAGCCGACGAGGCGGCGCTGGTCGCCGACCTCGCGGCTCAGGCCGACGTGCTCATCGGGTACCCGCGCACGGCCGACGGCGCGCCGCACGACGCGCTCGTCGGCGTCCCGTTCGTCCACGTCGACGCCGGCCCGAGCACCCCCGGGGGCGGCGTCGAGCTCGATGCGACAGCCGCGATGGAGGACCTGGCGGACCACCTCATCGAGCGGGGAGCGCGGCGGCCGGCCCTGCTCGACGTCGGGACGGGCACGGTGGCCACCGATCGCGGCCGGAGCTTCATGCGAGCCATGGCAACCCGCGGCGTCCCGGCCGTGCGGCAGACGTGCGAGCTGTCGACCTTCGGGTCGGGCGCGAGCGGAGCCCGAGCATTGCTCGCCGCGCACCCGGGTGTGGACGCGGTCATGGCCTTCAACGACGTGATGGCCTGCGGCGTGCTGCGAGCGATGCACGAGTCCGGCGTCGAGGTGCCGGGCCAGCTACGGCTCGCTGGGTGCGACGGGCTGGATCTCGGCACCGTGGTCCACCCTGCCCTGACCACGCTCGCCCTCGACATGGCCGAGGTGGCTCGGGCCGCCGTCGGGATGGCGCTCGGGATGTTCGAGGGGACGGTCCCGTTGGAGGGCTACCGCACCCGGGTGCGTCATCGGCTGCTGGTGCGGTCCTCGACCTGAGCCGTGACGGCGCGGATCAGTTGGAGCGCCGGCCGACCGCGAACATCCGCAGCTCGTGCTCCAGGCACGCGGCCACGTGCGCGGCCATATCGACAACGGGATCACCGCAGGCATCGCAGCGCAGCGAGGACGCGACCCTCTGCGCAGGGTCGCGGTACGTCAACAAGGTGTGCATCATGTCTCAGAGATGCTCCGGCTCCCCCGTCATGACGCGACCCGCACCGTGGCCTGCGTCACAGCTCAGCGGTCGAGCACCTGGATCTGCCCGTCGGGCGAGAGCGTGATCGGAGGCTTGTCGACCCCGAGGTCCTGCCACACGAAGGTCGGCCACCGCGCGAAGAACCCGGCGAGCACGTCGAGCTCGAAGGCGATCGCTTCGGCGGAGTGGCGCCCGGGCCGCACCCGGACCTTGCCCTGGGAGAGCGTGAACGGCATGGTGCCGACGGCCATCAGATACTCGATCTGACGCGGGTGCAGCACGTCGTGCGCGAACTTCGGCACCGAGGAGTGCACGTCGTAGGCGTCGTTGAACGCGGCCAGCTCGAAGTCGATCGAGGCACCCTTGAACAGCCGCCCCCAGCGGCTGTCGTCGCTGACCTGCAGGTCCGGCGAGCCGAACGGGAGCGTGACCTCGTGGATCACCTCGGAGTGGTTGTCGGTGACCGTACGGGTGCGGGTGTGGCCGTTGGAGTCGGTGTAGCTCTCGGTGCGCTGCGTCTGCCAGTGGTGCACGAACGCCACGAACCACGAGCCCGGGAAGAACTCGCCGTGCACGACGTCGCTGGTGCGGTGGTTCATGCCACCGACCGTGTGCGCCACCACCGAGAGCAGCCCGTCATCGCTCGCCAGGTAGTACCAGGACGGCCGGTGGTAGAACCCGAGCCGCATCTCGGGCGGCTGCTGGCGGAACCGCTCGAGCTGCGGGCCTGCGTGCTGCACGGCCGCCGCGACCGGGGCGAGCGCCTCGAGATAGGCCTCGAGCTCGTCCGGGTCCTTCGGGGCGCCGACCTGTGTGAGCTGATCGCCGTCGACGGCGAGGTTGAGGGGAAACCGGGCGGCGAAGGCGCTCATCGGGCCGTTCGCCACGGACAGGAACGCCTCGCTGAAGGACTGGTCGGCCGTGACCAGCAGCCCGCCGCCGGGCAGCATGCTGCGGTGCGGCGCAGCGACACCCTGGCGAGACTGGCCCGGGCTCGTGGCCACGAGCTCCGGCAGCGGCATGCCCAGCGGCATGCACACCACGCGCGCGTCGCCGGCCGCCTGGTACTCGAACACCTGGAAGTCGATGCCCGATCGGGTGCGCCCCACGATGTGCTCGTCCGTGCCGCGCTGGAACCCGAGACCGAACGGGGGCACGATCAGCCCGTTCGCGACCTCGATCGGGGGCCGCGACTCGAAGACCCAGCCTCGCTCCCGGATCGCCTTGACGTAGTTGTGCCGCTTGACGGCGAAGAAGATGCCCACGCCGGCTCCGATCGCCAGCAGCACGAGAAACCCGATGAGGACCCCGCTCGGGCTGCCGTCGCTCATGAGATACCTCGCTCCCGCACGCGCGGTCCGAGCCGGTGCTCAGCCATCACTCCCCCAAGGTTGGATCGCCGGAAGGCTACCGAACCGGCGACGTGGCAGGCGCGAGCGTGAACGTGCACACCTGCCCATGGGGCTCGCTGATGCGCTCCAGCAGTCGCTCAGTCCCGTGAGGGGCGCCAGACCACGAGAGCGCCGGCGGCCGTGGTGCGGCGCAGCCGGGTACCCGGCTTGGTGGCGACGATGTCGCCGCTGGGCGAGGCGGTGAAGACACGCGGCCGATGCCCGGTGAGGCCGAGGAGGTGCTCGAGCCGGTCGCGCAGCCGCTCGTTCTCCTCGACCAACTCGAAGATCCGGGCGATGCCGGCCAGGTTGACGCCCTCCTCCTGCGACAGCCGCTGGATCTCGCGGAGCTTGTCGATGTCGCGCTCGGAGTAACGCCGGCCGCGGCCGGCGGCGCGCGTCGGCACCACCAGCCCCAGCCGGTCGTAGGTGCGCAGGGTCTGCGCGTGCATGTCCGCCCGTGCCGCAGCCTCGGAGATGAGATAGGTCGGCTGGTCGTAGCGAGGCGACATCATGCGATCAGCTCCGGGCTGCCTCGGCGAGGCCCACCCGCGGGTCCTCGTTCGCCGTCGCCTCCGCGAAGGCGTCGAGCGCAGCCCGCGCGTCCTTCGAGAGGTTCTGCGGCACCCTGACCTGGATCGTGACGATCAGGTCTCCCCTGCCCCGCTTGGTCTTCACGCCCCTGCCCTTGACCCGCAGGCGGGCGCCGGACGACGTACCGGCCGGCACCTTCAGGCGCACCGAGTCGCCGTCGAGCGTGGGCACGGAGATGACCGCGCCGTCCACGGCCTCGGTGAACGAGACCGGCACGGTGAGCGTGAGGTTGTCGCCGCTGATCCCGAACACCTCGTGCGGCTCCACGGTCACGGTGACGACGAGGTCACCCGCGGGACCGCCGCCGGGGCCGGGTTCGCCCCGGCCCGGGATGCGAATCTTCTGGCCATCCTTCACACCCGGCGGGATGCGCACCTTGGTGGTCTTGCCGGCCACCGTGAGCCCGACCGTGTCACCCGTGACCGCCTGCCGGAACGGCAGCGAGGCCGAGGTGGCCAGATCGCGACCCTTGACCGGGCCGTACTCGGCGCCGCCGCGACCGAAACCACCACCACCGCCACCGAACAGACCACCGAGGAGGTCGTCGATGTCGGGGCCGCCACCTCCGGAGGAGTAGCGCACGCGAGCCCCGCCCGGTGCGCCACCGCCACCACCACCGCCGAACATGCCGCCGAACAGGTCCTCGAACCCGCCGCTGGCGCCGCCATGGCCGGAGGCGAACCGGGGTCCGCCTCCGGCCATGGCGCGCAAGGCGTCGTACTGCTGGCGCTGCTCGGTGTCGGAGAGCACCGCGTAGGCCTCACCGATCTCCTTGAACTTCGCCTCAGCCTTGGCGTCACCGGCGTTGTGGTCCGGGTGGTAGGTGCGGGCGAGCTTGCGATAGGCCTTCTTGATGGCGGACGCATCAGCGTCCTTGGGAACGCCGAGAGCCGCGTAGAAGTCCTTCTCCAGCCAGTCCTGACCGCTCATCCCGCACCTCCTGCCCTGTTCGTTCTCGTGACCCTCACTGCGGTCCGACGACGGCCACCCGGGCCGGTCGGATCACCCGGTCGCGCACCTTGTAGCCGGGCTGCAGCACCTGCTGCACCTGCTCCGTGGTGACGTCCGCGCTCTGGTTGTGCATCAGCGCCTCGTGGATCTCGGGGTCGAACTCCTCGCCGGCCTCGCCGTACCGCACCATCTCGAAGGTGCCCGCCAGGACACCCTCGAGCTTCTCGGCGATCGAGGCGAACGGACCGCTGAGCTCATCGTGGCGCCGAGCGAGGTCGATGTCGTCGAGGACGCCGATCAGCGCCTCGACCACATCTTCGTGCCCCCGCGTGCGGGCCTCGGTGACCTCGCCCCGCGACCGCCGCACATAGGCGTTGAACCGCTGGTCGAGGTTGTAGTTGTCGGCCTTGGCGCGGGCGAGCTGGTCGGTCAGCTCACCGAGCTGGTCGACCTGCGATGCACCCTCGGACCCCGTGCCTTCGGACCCCGTGCCTTCGGACCCCGTGCCCTCGGACCCCGACGGCGCGGGCTCCTGCTCGACGGCGGGACTCGCCTCCGGCTCTCGCAGCTCGCCCGTCTCGGGGTCGATCCGCCGCTTGTCGCGGACGACAGGCTCGCCCTCGCGCTCGGCAGCGTCCTGTGGACCTGGCGTCACTTGCGCTCCTCCTCGTCGTCCACGATCTCGGCGTCGACCACGTCATCATCCTCGACCGGGGCATCCTGCGTGGGGTCGCCGGCCGGGGCGTCACCTGCGGTCGGGTCGGTCGCCGACTGCGCATAGAGCGCGTCACCGATCTTGGAGGAGGCCTCCACGAGCGCGGTCTGCGCCGCCCCGATCGCCTCGAGGTCGGTGCCCTCGAGCGCGGCCTTCAGGTCGTCGATCTTGGTGCGTACCTCGCTGGTGACGTCCTCCGGGAGCTTCTCGGCGTTGTCGGTCAGGAGCTGCTCGGTGGAGTAGACGAACTGCTCGGCGCTGTTGCGCGTCTCCTGCTCCTCGCGGCGCTTGGCGTCCTCAGCCGCGTGGGCCTCGGCCTCGGCGACCATGCGGTCGATCTCCTCCTTGGAGATGCCCGAGCCGCCGGTGATCGTCATCGACTGCTCCTGCCCGGTGCCCTTGTCCTTGGCGGACACATGCACGATGCCGTTGGCGTCGATGTCGAAGGTCACCTCGATCTGCGGGACGCCACGGCGCGCCGGTGCGATCCCGGTGAGCTCGAAGGTGCCGAGCGGCTTGTTGTCCTGCGCGAAGTCGCGCTCGCCCTGGAACACCTGGATGAGCACCGAGGGCTGGTTGTCCTCCGCCGTCGAGAAGGTCTCCGACCGCTTGGTCGGGATCGCCGTGTTGCGGTCGATCAGCTTGGTCATGACGCCGCCCTTGGTCTCGATGCCCAGCGACAGGGGCGTGACGTCGATCAGCAGGACGTCCTTGCGGTCGCCCCTGATCACGCCGGCCTGCAGCGCAGCACCGACCGCCACGACCTCGTCCGGGTTGACACCCTTGTTGGGCTCCTTGCCACCGGTGAGCTCGGTGACGACCTCGGTCACGGCGGGCATGCGGGTGGAACCACCCACGAGCACCACGTGGTCGATGTCGTTCACGGAGATGCCGGCGTCCCGGATGACGTTCTGGAACGGGGCCTTGGTGCGCTCGAGCAGATCCTTGGTCATGTCCTGGAACTGCGCACGCGAGAGCTTCTCGTCCAGGTGGATCGGACCGTTCTCGCTCATCGACAGGTACTGCAGCGAGATGTTGGTCGAGGACGCGGAGGAGAGCTCCTTCTTCGCCGTCTCGGCCGCCTCGCGGAGGCGCTGCAGCGCGATCTTGTCCTTGGACAGGTCGACGCCGCTCTTGTTCTTGACCTGCTTGACGAGCCAGTCGACGATGCGCTGGTCCCAGTCGTCACCACCGAGCCGGTTGTCACCGTTGGTGGCCTTCACCTGGATGGTGGAGAAGTCGTCCTCGTCCTTGCCGACCTCGAGCAGGGAGACATCGAAGGTGCCGCCACCGAGGTCGAAGACCAGGATGAGCTCGTCCTCCTTGCCCTTCTCCAGCCCGTAGGCGAGGGCCGCGGCGGTGGGCTCGTTGACGATCCGCAGCACGTTGAGGCCCGCGATCTGCCCGGCGTCCTTGGTGGCCTGACGCTCGGCGTCGTTGAAGTACGCCGGCACGGTGATGACCGCGTCGGTGACCGGCTCACCCAGGTAGGACTCGGCGTCCTTCTTCAGCTTGCCGAGCACGCGTGCCGAGATCTCGGGGGCGCTGTAGCCCTTGTCGTCGATGTCCACGGACCAGTCCGTGCCCATGTGACGCTTGACCGAGGAGATCGTGCGGTCCACGTTGGTGACAGCCTGGCGCTTGGCGATCTCGCCGACCAGCACCTCTCCGGTCTTGCTGAACGCGACGACGGACGGCGTGGTCCGTGCGCCCTCGGCGTTCGCGATGACGGTGGGCTCGCCACCCTCGAGGACGGCGACGACGGAGTTGGTCGTGCCCAGGTCGATTCCGACCGCTCGTGCCATGAGTGTGTCTCCTTGTTTGGTTGAGTCTTGAGGGCTCAAGTCTGCTCGCTGAGGCAGGCTTGTCAAACTGACTTGAGTCTATGGGGCTCAACTCTGGGAGCGGGCAGATTGTTCCCGGTTCCCTCGACGAGGTCGAGATCGGTGGGTGGAGGAGCGCAACCTCGACCGCGCCGGTGGGGCGCATTGGCGCCCTCTGCTGTCCTCCTCCAGGCCCGCCGCCTCCTCCTGGAGGAGGAGCGGCGCGACCAGCGATCTCGTCGTCCGGGACCTGGGCAGGCCATGCCGCCGTGCCTAGCGTCGACGGTGCCGCGGGAACCAGCCCGGGCGAAGCAGAGGAGACGGGCATGATCGAGGTGACCGACCTGACCAAACGCTACGGGTCGACGACGGCGGTAGACGGCTTGACCTTCACGGTCCGGCCGGGCGCCGTCACGGGGTTCCTGGGCCCCAACGGTGCGGGGAAGTCCACGACCATGCGCATGATCGTCGGCCTGGCGCGCCCGAGCGCCGGCTCGACGCGCGTCAACGGGAGCCGCTACGCCGAGCTGCGGGCGCCGCTGCAGGAGGTCGGCGTGATGCTCGACGGACGCTCGGTGCACCCCGGCCGCACGGCCTACGGACACCTCATGGCGCTGGCCCGCACGCACGGCATCGGCCGCGCGCGCGTGCTGCAGGTGATCGAGCTCGCCGGTCTTGGATCGGTCGCGCGGCGGCGAGTGGGCGGCTACTCGCTCGGCATGGCGCAGCGGCTCGGCATCGCCGCCGCCCTGCTCGGCGACCCGCCGACGCTCATCCTCGACGAGCCCGTGAACGGGCTCGACCCCGACGGCGTGATGTGGATCCGGAACCTGCTGCGGGAGCTGGCCGACGACGGCCGCACCGTGTTCCTGTCCTCGCACCTCATGCACGAGCTCGCCGAGTGCGCTGACCGCGTCGTGGTGATCGGCCAGGGTCGCCTGCTCGCCGACGACGACCTCGACACCGTGATGGCGCGCAGCGCCCGGAGCGGGGTGGTACGCGTCCGTTCGACAGACAGCGCCCGGTTGGCGGGTGCGGCGAGGGGCGTGGGCGCGACCGTGCGGGCGGTGGGCACCGACGTTCTCGAGATCTCCGGTCTGTCCGCCGAGGCCGTGGGAGCTGCTGCGGCGGAGCTGGGCATCGCCGTGCTCGAGCTGAGCACCGTGGCCGGCACGCTCGAGGAGGCCTACCTCGACCTGACCGCCGGAGCCGTCGAGTACCGGTCCGGCGCGACGACCGGGAGCGGTCGATGACCGCCGCGCTGCTGCCCGCGGCGGTGGCGCTGCCGGCGCGTCGCGGCGTCGGGCTCGCCCGCGTGGTGCACTCGGAGTGGGCCAAGTCGTGGGGTCTGCGATCGACCCGATGGGCGGTGGCGACGACCATCGCGCTGACCGCGGTGCTCGCCGCGATGACCGGCTTCGACAGCCTCGTGGGCGCCGATGGCTACGGCCACAGCCTCGCGTACCTGGCCGGCGGCGGGCTGCTGTTCGCCCAGCTCCCGCTGCTGGTCCACGGCGTGCTCACCGGCGCCGGCGAGTTCTCGACCGGCAGCGCGACCACCACCCTCGCAGCGGTTCCGCGCCGCACGGTCGCGCTGCTCGCCAAGGTGATCACGGTGGCGGCGACGGCGGCCGTGACCTCGATCGCCGCACTCGCGGGCGCGGTCGCGCTCGCCAGGATCAGCCCGCTCGGGCAGGACCTCGCGCTCGCGGTCGACGACGGCTACTCCGTGCGCATCCTCGGCGGCGGGGCGGCGGCGATGACGCTGCTGGCGGTGCTGGCGCTCGGCGTGGGGATGGCCGTGCGCCGACCCGTGATCGCCATCGCGCTGATGTTCGGGCTCGGCCTGTCCGAGCTCGCGCTCATGGGCGCTGACGGGCTCGCTCAGTGGCTGCCGGGGCACGCCCTGGTGACGGTCACCGCACTCCCCGACTTCCTCGACCTCGTCGCCTCCATGGGCGAGACCGTGGTGGGCCCGTGGGCAAGCCTCGGCGTGCTCGCCCTGTGGGCGTTGCTCGCTGTCACGCTCGCCGCCGTCCGGCTGCGCCGCTCCGATGTCTGAGGTCGCGACCACCCAGGCCGCCGTTCGCGGGATGCCGTCCCGCCGCGGTGTCGGACCGGTGCGCGTGCTGCGGTCGGAGTGGGTCAAGACCTGGACGCTGCCCGCCACGCTGTGGGGGGTCGTCGCCGCCGTCTGCTTCAACGCCGTGATCGGGCTATGGGTCGGCTACAACGCCGAGGCACCGCCCGTGGGCGGCCTCGCGTACCTGCTCACGGTGGGGTTGCCGCTCACCCAGGTGCCGCTGCTGATGGTCTCGGTGGCCATCAGCGCGGGCGAGCACGCCGACGGGAGCGCGCGCTCCACGTACCTGGCGGTTCCCCGGCGCCTGCCCGTGCTGGTCGCCAAGGCACTGGCGACGGCGGCGGTGGCGGTGACCGCCGGAGCGGCGGCGCTCGCGGTCACCTCCCTCGCGCTCGCGATGGCCGCCGACAGGCCGGGCATCTCGATCGCGTACGCCGATGGCGATCTGCCGCGGGTGCTGGCGGGCGCGCTGCTGTACCTGGTGACGATCAGCCTGCTCGGCCTCGGTCTCGGCACGGCGGTACGCCGACCGGCCAGCACGATGGTCACGCTGATCACCCTGGTGCTGGTGCTCGAGCAGGCGGTCGTCATGGTGGGGGTCACCGCCGGGGAGACGCTCCGGTCCCTCCTGCCAGGCTGGGCCGGCCGTCTGGTGGCGACGCCGTCCGAGGTGCTGGCCGCGACGGAACGGTCGATCGCGGCATGGCTTCCGGGTCCCTGGCAGGGCTACGGCATCCTGGTGGCGTGGACCGCCACCGCCCTCTTGGTCGCCGCGCTGGTGGTGCGCCGTCGTGACGTCTGAGCTCTCGATGACGCCCCCGCGCTGGTGGCGGCGCGGGCCGCGGGCCGCCGATGCCGCCGTCTGCGTGGCCTTCGCGATTTGCGCCCTGCTCACGGTCGCGCTCTTCGCCGTTCCTGCGGTCATCTGGTACAACTACCCGCCCGGATCCCCGATGGCGCACCGGGTCACCGTGGTGGGGATCGTCGTCGCCGTCGCGGGCACCCTCATGCTCCGGTGGCGCCGGCACCTCCCCGTGGCCATCGCTCTCGCTTTCGCCGTGCTCGCGCTGGTCTCGCTGCTGCTGACCGCGGGCAGCGGTGCGACGACGATCGGGCTCGCCCTGGCGATGTATGCGGTGGCCGCCTCCCGCACCAGCATCACCGCCTGGACGCTGACGGTCGTGACGTGGGCGGTCCTCAGCCTGGCGCACTGGAACCTGCTGAGCATCACCTACCTCGACCTCATGGGGCTGGGGTGGCTGGAGACGCGCCCGGGCCACCTCCAGAGCCCACCGGGTGGCTTGACCCCCGAGCAGTGGACGGGCACCGAGCTCGCGCCGGTGACGTCGGACCCGGTCAGGGTGACCGCGGTGGTCACGATCGCTGCCTTGCTGCTGCTGGCCGTCGCCCTCGGCACCAATACCCGCCTGCGCCGCCAGCGAGCGGAGAACCAGCGCGACCGCGAGCGCACGCTGCGCCGCGAGGAGCAGCAGCGCGCGATGCTCAGCCGGGCCACCGAGCGCACGCACATCGCGCGCGAGGTCCACGACGTCATCGCGCACAGCGTCTCGGTGATGGTCGCGCTCGCCGACGGGGCGGGTGCCGTCGCCGCGACATCGCCGGGCGAGGCGAAGGTCGCGATGCAGGAGGTGTCCCAGACCGGGCGGGCGGCGCTGGCAGACATGAAGCGGGTGCTGCTGGCGCTCGACGACGCACCCGCCGCGACCGGTGACGACGAGGACCTGGCCACGACGGTGTCTCGATTCCGGCTGGCCGGGCTGCCGGTGACCGCCACCGGTCTCGAGACGGCGATGCCGGAAGCAGCGATCGCGCTCGCGACCAGACGCATCCTCGCCGAGGCGCTGACGAACGTGCTGCGGCACGCACGCGGTGCCGCCGAGGTGAGGGTCGCCGTCGCGCACTCGGGGGAGGTCGTGACGATCGAGGTGACCAACAGCGGCGGCGGTACGACCGCCGTCGGGCAGCTGGGGGCCGGCCGAGGGCTGACGGGCATGCGGGAGCGAGCCGAGCTGCTGGGTGGGACGGTCGAGGCCGGACCGGTGCCGGGCGGCGGCTGGCGGGTGGCTGCGACGCTGCCGGTGCGGGCCCCCGCGACCTCGGCCGCCCGCGAGGGAGACCACACGTGACGACAACCGTGCTGCTCGTGGACGACCATGCGCTGCTGCGCAAGGGGTTTCGGATGGTGCTGCAGGCCGAGCCCGATCTCGAGGTCGTCGGTGAGGCCGCTGATGGCCGGGTGGCGGTCGAGCAGGTGAAGGCGCTCCGACCGGACGTGGTGCTCATGGACGTGCGGATGCCGGGCGGAGACGGCATCACGGCGACCGAGCAGATCGTCGCGGCACACCCCGGCAGCCGCGTGCTGGTACTGACCACCTTCGACCTGGACGAGTACGCCTTCGGTGCGCTCCGGGCCGGCGCGAGCGGGTTCCTGCTGAAGAACGCCGAACCCGCTGCCCTCGTGGACGCGATCCGCACGGTCGCACGTGGTGACGCCGTGGTGGCGCCTCGGGCCACACGCCGCATGCTCGAGCTGCTCTCGGACAAGCTGCCGCGCAGCGATGCACCGGAGCCACCGAGCAGCCGCCTCGCCGACCTGACCCCGCGCGAGGTCGAGGTGCTGCAGCTGATGGCCGAGGGGATGTCGAACGCCGAGATCGCCGAGCATCTCGTGCTGTCGGGGACCACGATCAAGACCCACGTGGGGAACGTGCTCGCGAAGCTGGGGGCGAGGGACCGCGTGCAGGCCGTGGTGGTCGCGTTCCAGACCGGACTCGCGAACGTCGACGACGGCCGGTGACGCCGCCGGGGCGGATCGACGCCCTACACTCGCGCGGGTCCGAACGTCGTGGAGAAGAGAAACCGAGAGACCGTGCGCCCCGACAACGCTGCGCTGGCCCAGCACCCCGACCACTTCGACTTCGCGCTCTCCCCGGCGAAGACCGCCGCGTTCGCAGCGATCGGTGTGATCCTCGTTCTGGTCGCGATCGTCGCCGTCGTCAACCTCGACGCCATCAACGAGTTCGGTGAGGAGAACGCGAGCGGCCGCCGCTCCCGAGCTCTTGGCCCCTACCTCGGCTACATCGTGGCCGGCCTGGGCGCTGTGCTCGGCAGCTGGGCCCTCGTGCACGCGAACCGCACCGGCACGTGGAAGCTCACCAGCGGCCAGCCGCTCAAGCACCGAAGCTGGGTGATCCAGGGCGACATGGACAACGCGCACCAGCGGCTGGCCACGACCGACCCGCGCGTGTATCTGCCGCTGCCGGTCTCACGCCGCGCCGACGAGCTGCGACGCCGGCTGCGCGCATACACGCCCGAGGGGATCCCGGTCACGTACCTGACGCTCACGATGGGTGCAGGCAAGAACGAGCGCCACTGGCCGGTGCTCACCTTCGAGGGCGCTGCCCACGAGGCGTTCCAGCGGTCGGCGTCGAAGCTCGGCAAGCCCTATCAGGGCTGACCTCCGGGACCTCCGTCCCTGATCTGCCGCCGTTCTCAGCCATAGCCTGGCGGGACCCACCTGAGAACGGGAGGCACCCCATGAAGGCTGTCCAGTACCGCACGATCGGTAGCGCTCCGGAGGTCGTCGAGATCGACACACCCGAGCCCGGCCCTGGTCAGGTGCTGCTGAAGGTCACGGCCGCCGGCCTGTGCCACTCCGACGACTTCGTGATGTCGATGCCGGCCGAGGCCTACACGTTCGGGCTGCCGTTGACTCTGGGCCACGAAGGTGCAGGAACGGTGGTGGCGCTCGGGGAGGGGGCCACGGGCGTCGAGGTCGGCGAGAACGTCATCGTCTACGGCCCGTGGGGCTGCGGCATGTGCGAGTCCTGCGCGAACGGCTTCGAGAACTACTGCAGCCGTGCTGCTGAGCTCGGCATCGCACCGCCCGGGCTCGGTGCCCCTGGGGCGTTGGCGGAGTACATGATCGTCGACTCGCCGCGGCACCTGGTGCCGATCGGGGATCTCGACCCGGTGACGGCCGTGCCGCTGACCGATGCCGGACTGACGCCCTACCACGCGATCAAGCGGTCGCTGCGGAAGCTGGTGCCGGGCTCGGTCACCGTGGTGATCGGAGCCGGCGGGCTGGGGCACGTGGGCATCCAGCTGCTGCGGGCGCTCTCGGCCACCACGGTCGTGGCGCTCGACGTCTCCGAGGACAAGCTCGAGCTCGCTCGCGAGGTCGGCGCGCACCACGCGTTCCTCTCGGACGCTTCCGCGGAAGCGGCGATCCGCGAGGTCACCGGCGGGAAGGGTGCCGATCTGGTCCTCGACTTCGTCGCGGCGCAGGCCACGCTGGACCTGGCCCTCAAGGTCGTGGCGGTCGACTCCGACGTCACGATCGTGGGCGTCGGCCCGGGCGAGGCACGGTTCGGCTGGCTCGGCGTTCCCTACGGCACCACCGTCCGCACCACGTACTGGGGCGGCCGCACCGAGCTCGCCGAGCTCGTCGCGCTGGCACGCACGGGCGTCCTGCACGTGGCCACCGAGACGTACACGCTCGGGGAGACCCCGGCCGCGTACGAGAAACTTCATGCGGGGACGATCAGGGGACGCGCCGTCGTCATTCCCTGACGGATGGAGCGGCACGGCGCCCGGATCGCGACCAGCGACCGGGCGCCGTCAGCCGATCCGCTGCTCGCGTGCGAGCTTCGCCAGGTGTGCGTGGGCGTACTCGCACACGAGCGCGTGACGGTAGACCAGCTGCGGGACGTCCACGTTGGTGTCCATCCAGAGGCTGAGGCCACCCATCTTCCAGTGCTTGAAGGTGTCGTCCTCGCAGACCGCGGCCAGGATCTCCAGGAACGAGTCGTCGAACCGCAGCGAGTGGATCGCGCGGCGAAACTCCTCGAGGCTCAGCGCGACGCAGAAGGGGATGTTCATGAGGCACAGCGCCGTCTGGATGTCGAGTGCCAGGAGCCTGCGCCTGTGTCGTTCACTATCCAGCGGCGGTACGTCGATCCCGGTGAAGTCGAGCTGGTCGGGTGCATCGACCCGCACGCCCTCGAGGGCGATGAGCAGGTCGTAGACGTTGACGTCGTGCTCGACGACGGCGTTGTCGCCCAGCCCCTGCAGGGTCGTCGGGCGCAGGGTCACCGGGTCGATCTTCGCCTCGGTGTTGTTGATGATGAAGTTGACGAGGTTGGTCTCGACGACGAAGTGCCGGATCAGCAGCTCGACGGCGTCGGCTGCCACGAACCTGCGCAGGAACCACAGGCACAGCTTGTCCATCGTGGCGAGCGTCATCCAGCGCCCGGGCGCGACCCGCTTGACCAGCGACAGCGCCCCCACCAGCACGCGGGAGAGGAACCGCGCGTACGGGTAGAGCCACCGGCGCGAGCTGCGCCGCTGGTCGTCGATGATCATCGTGATCAGCGACTTGTCCAGCGGGATCGAGGGGTCGGCGTAGATCGCCTCCCACATCGAGGGGTCGGACCGGACGAACTCACCGGGCGCCATGCTCAGATCTCGTCCAGCTCGGTCAGCTGCATGACGTAGAGCCGGGCCACGACCTTGGCGCACGAGACGATGGCGTCGGCGGCGTCGGCGTCGATGCGGTCCGAGGTGAGGAAGGTGTCCATCGTGCCGGTGTGCTCCACGTCGGCCTCGGCGTGGTAGATCATGAAGTGGACCTGGTTGTCGGCGAGCCCCAGCACCTCGGCGAAGCGACGGCCCCACTCGCCCGCCTTCTGCGCTCCGAGACCCTCGATGATGAACATCGCCCCGAGGCACGCAACCGGGTTCGGCTGGCTCGCCACGGTGAACATGTACCCGGACAGCGCCTGCGACCCGACGTTCTTCCGCCCGGCCTGCAGCGTCTCGAGGCGGCCACCGATCGCGAGGTAGTCGCGCTGCAGCAGCAGGTGGTCGCGGTGCTCCTCGAGCGCGTGCCCGATGGCGGCCGAGCGCAGGTCGAAGTGGTCCATGTCGAAGTTCGACGCCGCGCGCGCGATCCACAGCGAGCCGTCCACCACCTGCTGACGCAGGTTGTGCAGCAGCCGGTGATAGTCCTCGATCGTGACGTCACCCGCAGCGAGGGCCTGCAGGATCGGCACCTGTTCGAGCCGCGCCTCGAAGTCGGCCCAGACGTCGCTGAGCCGGTCGAGCAGCGGTCGGCTGTCGCGCTGCGGAGGGACGTAGCCCAGGGCGGTGCTGGTCATGCGGACGTACTCCTTTGTTGACGTGGTGCCACGACGGTCAGGTGCGCGAAGCCGAACGAGAACCGGCCGGACTCCGGGACGGCCAGCAGCACGGTCTGCCCCGGCTGCAACCGACCCGTTCGCCAGGCCTCGTCGAGAGCGATGTAGATGCTGGCCGCGCCGGTGTTGCCGCAGGTCTCGAGGTTCGAGAACCAGCGGCTCGCGTCGAAGCCCGGCACCCGGGCGGCGAGCGCGTCGAAGACCACGTCGCGGAAGGCGTTGGTCGAGTAGTGGCAGATCACGTGGTCGAGCTTCTTGAGGTCGACGAGACCCAGCTCCACGAGCTCCTCGAACTGCGCGAGGCCGACCTGCGCGAGCTCTCCCAGCACCGAGGTGTCCTGGCGGATCTGCAGCAGCCCGGCCCGCTCGGCACCGGCCACGTCGTCGAAGTCCTGCCAGGTCTTGCCCGGCTCGAGGGCGTTGCCGTGGAGGCCGGCCCGCATGCAGACCTCGTGCTCGTGCGCGAGCGAGACCTGCCGCACCCAGTCGACCCGCAGCGATGGCCGGTCCGGCCGAGGCTGGAACTCCACGATCGCCGCGCCGGCGCCGTCGGAGAGCATCCAGCGCAGGAAGTGCGCGTCCAGGTGGTCCTCGACACCCTCGAAGCGGCGCTGGTGCAACCACCTGCTCGACAGCTCCGAACCGACCACGGCGGCGCGTGCGTGATCGCCCAGGCGGATCTTGCTGACGGCGGCGTCGAGCGCGGCAATGCTGGAGGCGCACACGCCGGTCGCCGTCAGCACCTGCATCGGCCCGCCGCCGAGCCGCCCGTGCACCATCGACGCGAAGCCGGGCACCAGCAGGTCGCCCTGCGTGGTGGCGGTGGCGAGCATGCCGAGGTCGCTCGCCTCGAGCCCCCGGTCGGCCAGCGCAGCGGTGACCGCCTTCGCCGCGAGCTCCTCGTTCAGCTCGGTGGTGCGGCCCTCGGTGTCCATCGCGTAGTAACGCTGCTGGATCCCGTTCGCGTTCTGGATCCGGCGCCGGATCCGCTCGGTGCGCCGGTCCACCCCACCCAGCCGGCTCGCGACGTCGTCGTTGCGCACCGGCGCACCGGGCAGGTACCGGCCCAGGCCGGTGAGGTACGCGGTCGCCGTCATGGGCCCTATTCATCCACACCTTCCGCCGCACCGGCGATGGGCACGTCGGCCCTGTGGATGACCGAGGGCTCGACGGCGCACCTCGCCTGGTGGGGCAGCTCACCCTGAGGTGCTGCAGACTCGGGCGGGTGAGCCACCCCCGCGCCTGCCCGTGCGGCACCGGCCTGCCGTATGCAGCCTGCTGCGAGCCGTTCCACGACGGCGCACCCGCGCCGACCGCCGAGGCGTTGATGCGCTCGCGTTACAGCGCCTACGTGCGCGGGCTCGACGACTACGTGTTCCGGACCTGGCACCCACGGACGCGCCCGGCGTCGGTCGCCTCGGCCGCGACGTGGACCGGGCTCGTGATCGTGCAGACCGTGGCCGGCGGTCCCGACGACGAGCGCGGCACCGTGGAGTTCGTCGCGACCGCTCCCGGTCAACGGCTGCACGAGCTCAGCCGGTTCGAGCGCCGCGCCGGCCGCTGGGTCTATGTCGACGGCGACGTCAGCGCGACCTGACTCGGGTGCGCCGCGACGCCGTGTCCAGTGACACAGATTCGTGTCCAGATCGCTGTTCGCGACCGTTCCGAGCGCTGATCGCCCATCTGGCAACGAATCTGGGTCACACCACCGGCCGCCGGGTCGGATCAGAGCGTGGCGCGCGCCTCGAACCCCAGCTCGCCGGTGGGTTCGACGTCGGTGACGCTCACGCCGTCGACGCGTCCCATCGGCGGTCCCTCCGCGGCCCACGAGAGCAGCTCCGCGACCTGCTCGTCCGTGCCCTCGATCTCAGCTTCGACGCTGCCGTCGCGGCGGTTGCGCACCCAACCGGCCACGCCCACCTCGTCCGCACGCTCGCACATCGAGAACCGGTAGCCCACGCCTTGGACCCGGCCACGGATCACCACCCGGACACGTCTCATGTCTCCATGGTGGCGCGTCAGAGGCTCGAGGGCAGCAGGCAGAACTCGTTGTTGCCGGGATCGACGAGCACGGTCCACGGCAGCTCGCCCCAGTCGTGGTCGAGCTTGCGGGCGCCGAGGTCGAGCAGCACCGCGAGCGCGGCATCGTTGTCGCCGCCGGGCGGCACGCGCAGGTCGAGGTGCATCGGGTTCTTGCCCCGCTTCGGCTCGACCGGTTCTGTGAAGGCCAGCAGCGGACCCGTGCCGGAGGGGTGGCGCAGCGTGTGCTCGTAGCGGTCATCGGGCACCCAGTCGGACGCTGCGAGCCAGAACTCCGTAGCCGCCGAGATGTCATCGGCATCGAGCGGCAGCCCCCCGATCGGACCGGTGCTGCGGTAGAACTCACGCTCGGGCATCACGCAGAACGCGTAGTCCTCGGGGTCCACGAGCACGACCCACGGCACATCGTGCTGCCCGATGTTCACGTGCGCGGCGCCGGTGGCCAGCGCCTGCTCCACCATCTCGTCGCGGCGCTCGCCGCCGAACACATCGAGGTGGAGGCGGTGGGGGCGCGGCTCGCGATCGGGCACCGGCACGAAGTCGACGAAGAAGTCGGTCAGACCCGGGTACCGCAGCCGGGTGCCCTGCTCGGACTGCTCGGCGATCGGTGCCTGCAGCAACCCGGACCAGAACCGGCCGAGCATCGTCGGGTCGTGGGCGTCCACGACGAGCGCCTCCAGGTGCAGCTTCGGAGCATCGTCAACCATCGTCCGACCCTACGACCGGGCACCGACACCGACAACGACTCGGTGTCGCCACGCACGAGAGCGGTCTCGGCAAGAATTTCCCGGAACGTGTCGATCGGAGCCGATGCCGTTCGACCTGTGCGTGAGAGGGTCCCGACCGGGACCCTATTTCCGGAGAGGGAATCACTGTGAAGTTCATGCTGATCATGCGAGCCGACGAGCAGGCCGAGGCGGCGTTCGCCGAGATCGACTTCGAGCAGGTGATGGACGCGATGGGCCGGTTCAACGGCGAGCTCATCGACGCCGGGGTGCTCGTCGCCGCGGAGGGGCTGGACGACGCCGCCGACGGCGTCGTGGTCGACTACTCGGGCGAGACACCGGTCGTCACCGACGGCCCCTATGGCGAGGCCAAGGAGCTGTTCGGCGGCTACTGGATCCTCGACGTCGCCTCCAAGGAGGAGGCCGCGGAGTGGGCCAAGCGGGCGCCGCTCGCCGGCCCAGGGATGAAGGCCGAGATCCGCCGGGTGACGAGCATCGACGAGTTCCCGGCCGACAACGAGTGGATTCGCAAGGAGCGGGCGTGGCGGGAGGCCACGGGCCAGCTGTGACCCGAGCCTCCAACCCGGCACGACAGGCCGTCGAGGCGGTGTGGCGGATCGAGTCGGCGAGGATCGTCGGCGCGCTCGCCCGGTACACCGGAGACCTCGCGCTGGCCGAGGACGTGGCGCAGGAGGCCCTGGCCGAGGCGCTGGTCGGCTGGCCGCGCGAGGGCACACCTCGCGACCCTGCCGGTTGGCTGCTCACGGTGGGGCGGCGTCGAGCGATCGATGCCTTTCGCCGTCGGGCCGCGCTCGAGCACCGCTATGCCGCTCTCGCCCACGACCTGGGCGAGGGCGGTATGTCGTCGGGCATCGGCACCGCGGCAACGGAGCACGACGGCCGGGACGACCTGTGGGACCCGGACCGGATCGACGACGACGTGCTGGCCCTCATCTTCATCGCTTGCCACCCGGTGCTGGGTCGCGAGGCGCAGGTGGCGCTCACGCTTCGAGTCGTCGCTGGCCTGTCCAGCGACGAGATCGCACGTGCCTTCCTCATCCCGACGGCCACCGCCCAGGCCAGGATCACCCGCGCCAAGAAGACGCTGACGGCGGCCGGGGTCCCGTTCGAGCTGCCACCGCACGAGCAGCGGCCGGCGCGGCTAGGCCCCGTGCTGACCGTGCTATACCTCGTGTTCACCGAGGGCGCCAGCGCATCCTCGGGCGATGAGTGGATCCGGGTCGATCTCGCCCGCGAGGCGTTACGGATGACCCGCGTGCTCACCCGGCTCGCCGGGGACGCGGCCGAGGTGCACGGCCTGCTCGCGCTGATGGAACTGACCGCCGCACGGTTCCCTGCCCGCATCGGCCGCGACGGTCTGCCGGTGCTGCTGGAGGACCAGGACCGACGGCGGTGGGACGTCAGCGCGATCCGGCGCGGTCGGGCCGCGCTCGCCACCGCGCAGCGGACCGGCCGTGGGCTCGGCCCCTACGGCGTGCAGGCCGCGATCGCCGAGTGCCATGCGGTGGCGCCCTCGGTCGGCGAGACGGACTGGGAAAGGGTGGTGCTGCTCTACGACGTGCTGCGCAGGATCGCCCCCTCACCTGTGGTGGACCTCAACCGAGCGGTGGCGGTGGCGATGCTGCGCGGCCCGGCCGCCGCGCTGGCCGAGGTGGACGCCGTCGCCGCGGGCGGCCGGCTCACTTCCTCGCACCAGCTGCCCAGCGTGCGGGGCGAGCTGCTGGCGCGGCTGGGCCGGACCGACGAGGCGCGGGATGCCTTCCTCCTCGCGCACGAACGAGCGGAGAACGCCCAGGACCGCGCCATCCTCGAACGCAAGCTGACTGCCCTGGGATGACCGCCGCCAGGCGGGGTCAGGGCCGGGAAGAAGACCCGACGGGTGTCGACAACGCGAGCGTCGCGACCGCACCCCCGACGATCAGCAACAGCAGATCGACCGGGTCGAAGCTGCTGCCCAGCAGCAGCGCGACCGGGGGGAGCCGTTCCGCCAGCGCCGCCGGAACACCCGTGAGCTGAAGGATCTCGACGGCGCACGCCGCCCCGGTACCGATCGCACCCGGGAGCAGCGCACCCCGGCGCGCAAGCACCAGCGCGACCACGCCCACGGCCGCAGCCGCGTACGCGAGGGTTCCCACGGCGTCGGTCCATGCCAGCTGCCGGAACGGCTGCACCGATGCCCCGACGAGCACCGCCACCACAAGGACGAGGGCGGCCCTCCGCCTGCTCGGTGACGTCACGGCTCGAGCCAACCACCGCCGTCGAGCCCACGACACCTGAGACGACCACAGCGCTCCGGATCCCCCGGCGACCTCCACATCTCCCGCACGAGATCGCAGGTCCGGCACCGCACCGGGCACGCCTCTAGGGTGAGCCCATGACGCGAGCGTTGATCACCGGGGCGAGCACGGGCCTGGGCGCCGAGTACGCCCGGCAGCTGGCGGCCCGGGGCGACGACCTGGTGCTGGTGGCGCGCAACGAGCAGGCCTTGACGGCGCTGGCCGCCGAGCTCGGACGCCTGGGCGTAGAGATCGAGGTCCTCCCTGCCGACCTGCTCGACCCGGAGCAGCTTTCCCGCGTCGAGGAGCGACTGACGAACGAGGCCGAGCCGGTCGACATGCTGATCAACAACGCCGGCTTCGGGATGGGGCTGCGTTTCGAGCGGAACGCGGTCGACGACGAGGTGCGGCACCTGCGGCTGCACAACGAGGTGCCGCTGCGGCTCATGCACGCCGCGCTGGGCGGCATGCTCGCCCGTGGTGACGGCCGGATCGTCAATGTCGCATCGGTCGCTGCGTTCCTGCCACGCTCCACCTACGCCGCGTGCAAGCGGTGGCTCGTGGAGATCAGCCGCTGGATGACCGGCGAGTACGGTCCGCGCGGAGTCACCGCCACCGCCGTCTGCCCCGGCTACACCCATACCGAGTTCCACGCGCGACTCGGCCTGCCCGCGGGCAAGGAAGGCGTCCCGGGCTGGATGTGGCTGACCGCCCCCGACGTCATCGCCGAGTCGCTGCGCGACATCGACCGGGGCAGGTCGATCAGCGTGCCCTCGAAGCGCTACAAGGCGATCGTGGCACTCCTCAAGGTGGTACCGCCGGGGGTCGCGGCCAAGGCCGGCGCCCGCGGACGCTGACGTGCTCCCCCTCCCATGGCGGAACCCGACCGAGCCAACCTGCTGGCCGCCATCGCCGAGAACCACGAGGCGATCGCGGCCACGATGGTCAAGCACCGGCTGCAGCGGCTGCTCGACACCCATCTGTCGGCCGCGCGCCTGCACGCGCTCGTGGTGCTCGAGATGCACGGCCCGCAGCCCGCAGGAGATCTCGCGCGGGCGCTCGGCGTCAGCGCCGCGAGCGTCACGGGACTGGTCGACGGTCTCGAGAAGGCAGGCTTCGCCGAACGCCGCCCGGATCCCGACGACGGCCGGTCCCGTGTCGTCCACGCCACCGCGACCGGGGTGGCCGCGTGGCGCGACGCGGTGCTCGGCCCCACGGAGATCGACGCCGGCATCCTCGATCACCTGAGCGACGACGAGCTCGCCCTGATCGCCCGGGCCGCGGCGGTGCTGCGACGCGCGGTGACCGATGTCACCGAATCGGCCTGACCCCGCCGGTCTCACGAGCAATCCTTCGGGTTACCCTAAATTTCGCCTGGTCCACCCCCGCCCTGGAGCATGCCCGTGCACTACCTCGCGCGTTTCTCGCTCAGCCGCCGCGCCCTGACGGCGCTGATCACCGCCGCGATCGCGGCACTCGGCATCGTCAGCCTCACCTCGCTGCGGCAGGAGCTGATCCCGCCGATCAGCTTCCCGGCCGCGGTGGTCTTCGGCACCTACCCGGGCGCCTCTCCCGAGGTGGTCGAGGACCGCGTGACGACCGTGCTCGAGGAGGCCGTCGCCGGTGTCGACGGCATCGAGGACATGACCTCGACGTCGGCCACCAACGTCTCGACCACGACGGTGATGTTCCAGTACGGCACCGACATGCCGACCGCGCTCGCGGACCTGCGCTCGGCTCTGGACACCGCCTCCCAGCTGCTGCCCGAGGACGTCGATCCGCAGGTGATCGCCGGGTCGATCGACGACCTGCCGGTCATCCAGCTCGCTGTCGCGGCGGGCGGGGGCGCTGACGACGGCGACACGCTCGCCGGCGTGGTCGAGGACATCATCGTGCCCGAGCTCGAGGACATCGATGGCGCGCGGTCGGTCACGGTCAGCGGTCAGGCGGTGAGGGAGATCGCGGTCGACGTCGACATGGCGGCACTGCTCCCGACCGGTCTCACGCCGCAGGACGTGCTGGAGGTTCTCGACGACTTCGGGCTGCGGATCCCCGCCGGCACCCTGACCGATGGCGAGGAGAGCCTCACCGTCGAGACCGGCACCCCGATCACGAGCGTCGAGGACCTGGTCGCGATCCCGCTCGGCACGGCGCCTGACGGCTCGACGGTGACGCTCGGCGACGTCGCCGAGGTGGTCGACCAGGAGGCGGCCGCCACCTCGCTGTCGCGCCTCAACGGCGAGCCCTCGCTGTCGATCGCGATCACGAAGACCCCGGACGGCAACGTCGTCGAGGTGTCCGAGGCCGTGCAGCAGGTGATCGCGGACCTCGGTGACCGGCTCGACGCGCAGGGCGTCGAGGTGGCCATCACGTTCGACCAGGCACCTTTCATCACCGAGTCGATCGAGGGGCTCGCGACCGAGGGCATGCTCGGGCTCGTCTTCGCCATCGTGGTGATCCTGCTGTTCCTGCTGTCGTTGCGCTCGACGCTGGTCTCGGCCGTGTCGATCCCGCTGTCGCTGCTGACGGCGTTCATCGTCATGGAGGTCGTGGGCTACTCGCTCAACCTGCTGACGCTGGCGGCACTGACGATCTCGATCGGGCGCGTGGTCGACGACGCGATCGTGGTCATCGAGAACATCAAGAGACACCTCTCGTACGGGGAGGCGCGCAAGGACGCGATCCTGCTCGCCGTCAAGGAGGTCGCAGGCGCGATCACCTCCGCGACCATCGCCACCGTGGCCGTGTTCGCCCCGATCGCGTTCGTCGGCGGGTTCGTGGGCGAGCTGTTCCGGCCGTTCGCCGTCACGGTGGCGATCGGCATGCTGGCGTCGCTGTTCGTGGCCCTGACGATCATCCCGGTGCTCGCCTACTGGTTCATCAAGGCCCCCGACGGCGCGACCGACCTCGAGGCCGCCGAGAAGGCTCGCGCGGAGGCCGAGGCCAAGGAGCGCCGCGGTATCTGGCAGCGCTCCTACCTGCCGCTGCTCAAGGCATCGCTGCGCCGGCCCGTCGTCGCGCTCGTGGTCGCCGTGGCCGTGCTCGGTGGCACGGTCGCGCTCACGCCGCTGCTGCAGACCAACTTCCTCGGCAGCTCGGGGCAGGACACGCTCACGGTCACCCAGGACTTCCAGCCCGGGACCTCCCTGCAGGCTCAGGACAGCGCCGCTCAGCAGGTCGAGGAGGCCCTGATGGCGATCGACGCCGTCGAGACCGTGCAGAGCACGGTCGGCTCGGCGGGCGGCTTCGCCGCCTTCTTCGGCGGTGGCGGCAACCAGGCGAGCTTCGCGATCACGCTCGATCCCGAGGCCGACGGCGAGAGCGCCGAGGCGGAGGTGCGCGACGCCGTCGCCGACCTCGTCACCGGTCGGGTCACCGGCATCAGCGTCGCCGGTGGGGATGCCGGCCTCGGCACCACCACGATCGACCTGGTGATCACGGCGGACGAGATCGACGCGCTCGCCGAGGCCGGGCAGATCGTCTACGACTCGGTCGAGGGCATGGACGGCATCGCCGAGCTGAGCACCTCGCTCGCCGCCGACCAGCCGGTCATCCAGGTGACGGTCGACCGCGCTGCCGCGGCGGCCGCCGGGCTGACCGAGACCGCGGTGTCGATCGCGGTGGCCGGGGCGATGACCGATGCCGAGATCGGCACGATCGACTCAGGCGGGGCCGAGGTGTCCGTGATCGCCAGCTTCGCCGAGTCGCCCGCCGACCTCGACGAGCTCGCGGCGCTGCCGATCACCGGCTCGGCCGGACCGGTGCTGCTGAGCGACATCGCCACGGTCGAGGTGGTGCAGACCGCCTCGGCGATCACCCGGACCGACGGTCGCCGTACCGTGACGGTCGCGGTCACCCCGAACATCGACGACCTCGGCTCGCTGAGCACCGAGCTCAACGAGAAGATGGAGGCGCTCGAGCTGCCCCCTGGCACCGAGGTCACCGTCGCCGGTGCGGCGGCCGAGCAGGCCGACGCGTTCTCCGACCTGGGCCTCGCGCTCGTGCTGGCGATCGCGATCATCTACATCGTGCTGGTCGCGACCTTCAACTCGCTCGCGCAGCCACTGATCCTGCTGGTGTCGGTCCCGTTCGCGGCGACCGGTGCGCTCGTGGGTCTGCTGGTCACCGACACCCCGCTGGGGGTGCCGGCGCTGATCGGAGCACTGATGCTGGTCGGGGTGGTGGTCTCCAACGCCATCGTGCTGATCGACCTCATCAACCAGTACCGCGCGCAGGGGCGAGATCTCGAGGAGGCCGTGGTCGAAGGTGCACGCAAGCGCCTCCGCCCGATCGTGATGACGGCCGCCGCGACGATCTTCGCGCTGCTGCCGATGGCGCTCGGTGTGACCGGCGGTGGCGCCTTCATCTCGCAGCCCCTGGCGATCGTCGTGATCGGTGGTCTCATCAGCTCGACCCTGCTGACGCTCGTGATCGTGCCCGTCATCTACACGATGGGCCAGCGCGCCACCCAGCGACGCCGCGGACGCGGCTCCGCCGTGGAGGGCGACGGCGAGCAGGCCGAGCAGGAGCCGGCCGAGGACGGCGAGGCCGAGGTCACCGGGTCGGCGCGCCTCCGTGGCCGGCGCGCCAAGCACGCCGCCGAGCCGGCGGCGCAGTAGCCGCTAGGCGGCGATGACGTCGCCGCGGTGGACGTCGTCACGCGTGACGCGCCGCAGCAACAGGCCGACGTTGTCGCCGGCCTCGGCGGTCTGGACCAACTGCCGAAACATCTCGATGCCGACGACCTTGACCTCGACCTGCCCGACGCCGCCGCGCTGGATCACCACGGTCTGCCCCTCGTGCAGCCGACCCGAGGCCACCCGACCGGTGACCACGATGCCGCGGCCGGTGATCGTGAACACGTCCTCGACCGTGAGCGAGAAGCCACCGATGGGCGCGCTCGGCGCAGCGGCGTCGACGGCGCCGTACGGCTGGGCGTCGGCCACGCCCCGGACGTGCGGGGCGGCAGGCGGGGCCTGCCCGCTGCCGGTGGCCAACCCTTGTGCCTGCCGACGGCGCTGGTGAGACATCACCACGAACGTCGTATGGATCGAGCAGAGGATGGCCGCGCCCACCACGATGCCGGTCTGCGCGGCGGGGTCCTCGGTGACCGGGAAGACGTACGCGAGCAGCACCGCCGCCACCAGCACGACGCCGTTGATGATCGCCATCCGGACGAACTTCTTGGCGAGCGCGCTGTCGGTCCGCGGCCGCGCAGCCCCGACCGGGCCATCGGTCGTCGGCCGGCCCGGTGGCACCTGCCCGTCGCGTACCCCGGGCACCGGGGTCTGGTTCGGGATCTCGGTCTCGCCGTCAGGGAAGAAGGTCACAGCACGACGGTACCGGGCGAGGCACCGGGTGCCTTGACGGTCACCCCAGGTCTGGAGAAGATCATCACGCGTCGTCCGCGCGCCAGGGGAGCGCCGACGACACTCGACCTCGACGAGACGTGAGCGAATGCCAGCACAGCCTTGCCCTCGCATGCCCAGCACGATGCGACCGGACGCCGCGCGATGACCGAGCCGCTGCGATTCGGAGTCCTCTCGCACAGCCTGCACCGCCCGGACCACTCGGCGGCGCTGCAGCTCGCGGACGAGGTCGCGCTCGCCGAGCATGCCGACCAGCTCGGGTTCGACGAGCTCTGGTGGACCGAGCGTCACAGCGGCGGGTGGCAGGTCGTCTCCGACCCGATGCTGCTGGCCGCGCACGCCGCGGCGCGCACGCAGCACATCCGGCTCGGCGCCGTGATGGACCCGGCGCGTCGCCACCCCGCGAACCTGGTCGACGGCGCAGCGCAGCTCGATCACCTGACCCGCGGCCGGTTCCTGCTCGGGTTGAGCGCCGATGTCAGCTCCGTGGACGCCGCTGCGGTGGGTCTCGTCGCCGACGCCGAGCCGACGATCGCCGAGACGGTCGAGGCCGTCTCGCATCTGCTCCGCGGGAAGCGAGGGCTGTCGGTGACACCGCGGCACGCGCCCTGGGTGCTGCGCGATCACAGCCCGCAGCTGCTGCCGCGGGCGCAGCTCGACGCTCGCGCCGTCTCCCTCGGCGACTCCGCCGGCCCGGAGCTCGCCGGGAAGTTCGGGCTCGGGCTGATCAGCACGGCTGCTGCCGAGTCCACGGGTCTCGGCCGTGAGAACCCGATAGCGCTTACCTGGGAGCGCGCCGAGGCGGCCGCGCGTGGCCGGGGTCGCAAGATTCCACGCTCACGCTGGTCGCTGGTGACGCGGATGCACCTCGCCGAGACCGAGATCGAGGCGCGCCGGCAGGTCCGGTACGGCATGGCGCGCTGGGCCGAGTACGCGCGCACCTCGCTGCCTGGCGTGGTGCCCGCCGGATCCGACTCGGAGGCGCTCGTGGACGGGCTGCACGATGCCGGCCTCGGTGTCGTGGGCACCCCGGCGATGGCAGTGGCACATCTCGAGCGCGTCCTCGACCTGAGCGAGGGTGCGGGGACGATGCTGGTCGAGGTCGCCGGGTGGGCGGATCGGGCGGACACGCACGCGAGCCTCGAACGCTTCGCGCGCCAGGTGGTGCCCCACCTGACCGGATCGAACCGCGCACGCCTGGCCGCGGCGGTGACCGAGGTCTCGGAGGCGGCTGCCGGCCGGCCCGTGGGCCGCCGAGCCGCCGGTCGACCTGCGGTGCCCGCGCCGATGGCGACACCGGTCCGCGGGATCAGCCGGATCCATGCCGACGAGGCCGCAGCACGCCGCCGCGGACGCCACGCCGTCGACCCGCCGGCCGACTGACGGGGTGGGCAGGTGACCAACGAGATCATCCGGGTGAGCGCCGTCGTGCTCCGAGATCATCAGGGCCGCGTGCTCACCGTTCGCAAGCGCGGGACCGCGCGGTTCATGCTGCCGGGCGGCAAGCCCGAGGCGGGCGAGAGCCCGGCCGAGACCGCGCTGCGCGAGGTGCAGGAGGAGCTGCTGATCGACCTCGAGCCCGCCGCGCTGCGCCATCTCGGCACGTTCCTGGCCGACGCGGCGAACGAGGCCGCGACCCAGGTCCACGCCGAGGTGTTCGAGCACCGGAGCGTGCCGGTCGGCGAGCCGGCGGCGGAGATCGAGGAGCTGCGCTGGCTCGACCCGACCGGGCCCCGCCCGGCGGATCTCGCGCCGCTGCTGGAGCACCACGTGCTGCCCGCGCTCACGGCGGTCTGAGCGGCCGTACGCTGACCGGGTGCTGATCCTGCTGCCCCCGTCGGAGGGCAAGGCGCAGCGTGGGAGAGGGCGGCCGGTCGACCTGACCCGGTTGTCGTTCCCCGAGCTCGCCGACGCCCGCGCCCACGTGCTCGACGCCCTCGCCACCACGAGCGCGCGGCCGGACGCCGTGGCACGGCTGACCGCCCCTGCGGGTGCGGCGCACGAGGTCGCGCGGAACGTGCAGATCCGCGAGATCGGCACCCTCCCGGCCGAGCGGCTGTACACGGGCGTGCTGTACGACGCGCTGGATCTCGAGTCGATGGAGGGCGCCGCACGGCGACGCGCCCGGCGCTGGCTGGTGGTGACCTCAGCGCTGTTCGGGGCCGTCCGCATGGCCGACCCGCTGCCGCCGTACAGGCTCCCGATCTGCGCGAGCCTCGACGGCCTGCGGAGCCCCGCGGGCCTCGAGGCGTACTGGCGGCCGCACCTGGCAGAGCCGCTCGCCGAGGCAGCCGGGCGCGGTGTGATCGTCGACGGCAGGTCGAGCAGCTATCTGCCGCTCTGGCGCCCGACGGCCGAGCTGGCCGACCGATGGGTGCAGATCCGCGTGCCCGGCGCGAGTCACTTCGCCAAGCACACCCGGGGCCTGGTCGCGCGGCACCTGTGCGTGGCCGGCTCGACCGGCAAGGACGTGCCCGCGGTCGCCGACGAGATCGGCGCCGCGTTCGACGTGAACCTCCATGAACCGGCTCGGCCGGGCAAGCCGTGGGTGCTCGACGTGCAGCCATGAGCTCGAGGCTCCGGCGAATCTGATCGACTTGCGTGACCGAAGTGCCACATCGGCACTGGAGTCACGCCGGAGGACCCGCGAGGGTGACCGAGGTGCCGATATGGCACCGGAGTCACGGTCCGCGGTGTGCGTCGGCTCGCGGCATCAGGCAGAGAGCTCGCTGCCGTCGGCGACGCGCTCGGGCGACCCGGTGTCGGCGAGCGTGGCGGCTCCGGTCACGCGCACGTCGGAGCCGAAGGTCCAGTCGCCCTTGACGGTCAGCGAGGTCGCGTCGCGCAGGCTCGGGGCGCCGCTCGCGAACCGCTTCTCGAAGGCGTCGATCTTCTTGAAGTAGCCGCTGTCGAGGTCGATCGCCGGGATGGCGGACGCCTGGGTGAGCCGGCCGTCGTCGCCGAGGTCGTAGACGTCCGAGCGCAGCAGGAGCAGCTCGTTGGTGGTCTTGACCGGCAGGAACCGCTCGCGCCCGACGGCGATCGCCGTCGCGCCTTCGAACACCTCGACGGCGGTGCCCATCGCCGACTCGATCTGGATCACCTCGGGGGAGGTCGAGTCTGCCGGATCGACCGTCTTGACGTTCTTGATCAGCGGCAGTCCCAGCACGCCGTCGCGCTCGGTCAGCACCCGGTCGAGCTCGCGCAGGTCAAACCACAGGTTGTTGGTGTGGAAGTACGGGTGCACGTGCTCGTCCGTGAAGAAGTGCATGTCCTCATCGGGCGTCATCGCGGTGTCCCGCAGGATCAGCTGGCCGTCGGACTTGCGGATCGCCAGGTGCCCGCCCTTGCGGTCGTTGGCCGTGCGGGTGCACACCTCGGCGGCGTAGGGTGCACCCGAAGCGGCGAACCAGCCGGCGATCTGGGCGTTCGGGCCGGCGCCGAGGTTGTCGGCGTTCGAGACCGAGGCGTACGTGAAGCCCTGGTCCAGCAGCGCCTTCAGGACGCCGGAGCCGAGCAGCGACGGGTAGAGGTCGCCGTGCCCCGGCGGGCACCACTCGAGCTCGGGGTCGGCCGGCCAGTCGACCGGGGTCAGGTCGTCCGCACGGAGCTTGGGTTCCTTGCTCTGGAGGAAATCGAGCGGGACGCCCTCCACGGCGAGGTCGGGGTACGCGGCCAGCGCCGCGAGGGTGTCGGACTGGGTGCGGAACGAGTTCATGAACAGCAGCGGCAGCCGCGCACCGGTGGCGGCGCGAGCGCTGCGCACCTGCTGCACGATCAGGTCGAGGAAGGACTTGCCGTCGCGGACCGGCAGCAGCGACTTCGCCTTGTCCATGCCCATCGAGGTACCGAGACCGCCGTTGAGCTTGATGACCACGGTGGCATCGAGAGCGGCGGCGGCATCGGCGTCGGAGATCTCGACGTCGCTCAGCTGCGGGACCTCCAGCATCGGGTCGATCGTGGACTCGGGGATGAGACCCGTGGCCCCTTCCTCCAGCTGCCGGTAGTAGTGGCTGAAGACCTCGATCGCGACCGGGCTGACCCCGGCCCCTGCCATCTTGTCGCGTGCCTGCTGCAGACCCGATTCACTCATGGCAACGATCGTACGGGCGGCGAGTGTGGTGAGGCTCAGTCGTCCTCGGCGGCCTTCGCGGCCGCACCCGCCTCGTCGCCGAACAACAGCTCGGTCATCACCACGTGGACACGCTCGACGTCGGGCACGTCGTCGAGCGTCACCGGCGCCTCGGCCGCTGTCGTCAGCTGCAGCGTGCCGCAGCCGAGGACCCGGTCCAGCAGGCTGCGCTCGTAGGTGACGTTGTTGATGCGCGAGAGCGGGATGTCGTGACCCGACTTGTTGATGATCCCCCGGCGGGTGATCACCCGGCGGTCGGTCAGCGTGTAGGTCGTGGTGCGCCAGCGCAGGAACGGCACCAGCACCATGATCACGAACAGCACGGCAACGATCGCGCCCACGACCCACGTGCCCACCGGCGTCCATGACGCCGGCATGAAGGCCATGCTCACCCAGGTGATGGCGGCCAGCAGCACCAGACCGAGGACGGGCAGGACGAGGTCCTTGCCGTGCGTGCGCATGTGGAGGATGACATCCTCGTCGGCACCCAGGAGCTTCCGCGGCAGACCCATGGCGTCATCGTGGCACAGCAGCGCCGACACCAGCGGGACGTCGCCCACCGCACCCGCGCCGCGGGCGCCCGGGCCCGACGCCCCGCAAACCGCACGGGCCGGTGAGTCAGCGCCCACCACGCGGAGCGCCTGGTGCGACAGCGCCCACGGCAAGCACGCGAGTGGCCGCCCACCCACCGCTGCTCCGCCGAGGTGGACGCTCGCCCACCGCTGCTCCACCGAGGTGGGCGCTCCTATGGCGAGCAGGCCTGCTCGAGGAAGTCGTCGACGGGTTGTGCGGTGCCGGCCGCATCGATGACGGTGCCGGCCTCGAGGTCGTTGAGCTCGGCGAGCGTGACCTCCGGGCCGGCCACCGTGAGGTCATCGGCCGTGGCCGTGAAGCTGTACGGAACGTCGCTGACCAGCCCGCCGTCGACATCGAGCACCCAGTTGTCGGGCGGCTCGGAGTCGATCCGGAAGAAGGTGATGGGCTCCACGGTGCGCCCGATCCAAGCGAGAGCGGGATCGCCGTCGGCGCCCTCGGCGAACTGCACGTAGGTGAGCGAGCGGCCCTCGTCGCACATGCGGAGCACGGCCATGTAGGCGCTGCCGTCGAACCCCACCGCGGCCACGGCGGCAGGGTCGGGCGAGGAGCAAGCCGTGACGGCCGCGGCGGCACCGAGTCCGAGCGCGACCAGAGCCGCGACACGAGCGCGGTTCACTCCTTCCCCACCAGCGGGTCGTAGCCGACGTTGAGCCAGAGGTGCCGAGGGATCTGCTGGTAGACGCCGTAGAGGGTGTTGACGTAGACGTCGATGGCCTCGAGCACCTGGCGGCCACCGACGACCATGAAGATGTCGGAGCCCTCGACCGTGATCGTGCGACCGAGCGCGTCCCGCGCCATCAGCCGCTCCATCATGCGCGGGTGGACGAAGTCGTAGGCGTACCTCTCGTCCTGCCCCTGCACGCGCCAGGCGTCGTTGAACGCCTTGGACTCGAACCGGATGTCCTGCCCGCCGAAGAACTTCGCGACGCTCGCACCGGCGCCGTCGGCGCTCAGCCGCAGCCACGGGAGCCGGGCCGGCAGGCTGAGGGCGACGACGTGGAAGTAGGAGGTGCTCTGGTTCTTGCCGCTACCGGTCGTGTACTGGTAGGTGAACGAGACCACCGGCATGTCCTGGAAGGTTCCGGTCAGCACGTTGGACGCCCTGCGGCTGTGGCCGCGCTGAAACGGTGCCGACTGCCAGCGCTGGGTCAGGCTCGGCACCTTCGCGGTGTAGGTCCAACCACGCGCCCTGGCGAAGGCCTGCGCAGCCTCACGCCGCTTCTTGTTGACGTACCAGGCGAGGCAGAGCGCGCCGACGAACAGCGCCACGAACAGCAACGGGACGATCGCCCCGATCCACGAGCCTCCATGCATATCCGGTCACCTCCGCTTCCCCGCGAGGGTAACAACGGCTGGTCGGGCGCAAATGACGTGACGAGGGGTAGGCCTACCCGTCACCCTGAGCGAATGAGCTACCGGATCATCGATGTCCCGGTACCGGACTCGGCCACCGCCGAGCCCGGTTGGGAAGTTCGTGCCACCGCGACGCTGCTCTCCGCCCTCGAGGCCGAGGTCTGGGGCAACGACGACTTCGCGGTCACCGCGCGGCAGGTCGCCGCCGGGCTCACCCATCAGGAGAGCACTCTCAAGCTGCGCACGCTGGCCGTTCCGGCCGACGTCGAGAACCCCACGGCCGAGGACGTCCTCGGGATCGGCTCGACCTGGATCCCGCTGCAGGACAACACCTCGAGCGCAGACGTCTGGGTCGGGACGCGGCCCGATGCCCGACGGCGTGGCGTGGGCGAGGCGCTGTGGCAGCACGGCCTCGCCCAAGCGCGCGCGCACGGCCGCACCGTGCTGCAGGCCTGGACCGGCTACGCGGCCGAGCCCGCGGCGGGTGACCCCGACGCGATCGACCCGCCCACCGGATCTGGACGCGTGCCCGGTCAGGATGCGGCCACGCGGTTCGCCCTCGCTCACGGCTTCGGCCTCGAGCAGGCAGAGCGGCACTCGGTCCTCGAGGTACCCGTCGATCCTGCCGCGCTGGCACGGTTCCGCGCCGAGGCCACGGCCAAGGCAGGTGAGGACTATGAGCTCGTCTCGTGGGGCGACGCGGTTCCCGAGCAGCACATCGACTCCTACTGCGAGCTGCTGCGCAGCATGAGCACCGACGCCCCGAGCGCCGGTCTCACCATCGAGGAGGAGAGCTGGACCGCTGAGCGCGTGCGGCAGCAGGAGGCGAACCTGCGGGACCAGGGCATGCACAGCATCGTCGTCGCTGCGCTGCACCGGCCATCGGGCGAGCTCGCCGGCTACACCGCCCTGCAGATCGAGGAGGACAAGGCGCCACCGGTCTACCAGGACAACACCATCGTGCGCGCCGACCATCGCGGGCACCGGCTCGGCATGCTGCTCAAGGTCGCGAATCTGCAGCGCCTGGCGACGGAGCACCCGCAGGGCGAGCGCGTGCACACCTGGAACGCCGAGGAGAACGACTACATGCTCAGCATCAACGTCGCGCTCGGGTTCCGGCCCGCCGGCGGCGCAGCTGCGTGGGAGCGCACGCTCACGGAGCGGTCGGGGGCAGACGCGGCTTGAGCCGCACGTCCGGCACCACGGGGGCCGGGATGCGGTCCTGGCCGTGCCCGGCCACGGTGCCGAACCGGCGGCGCGGGTCGGCCGGCGCCATCGTGGCGTCGGCCTCCCAGTCGGCGCGCGCCTGAGCCACCTGCTCGTGGTCGCGGCCCACGAAGTTCCAGAACATCACGATCGGCTCCTCGAACGGGACGCCGCCCAGGAGCACCATCCGAGCTCCCGGCTGCCCGACGGCGATGCTCACCTGCTCCCGTGCCATCCCCAGGAACGCGAGGGGCCCGGCAGGGATGGCGACGCCGTCGACCTCTGCCTCGCCCTCGACGACCAGCAGGGCGTGCTCGAAGCCCTCCGCCAGGGGGAGATCGACGCGCGCCCCCGGCTCGGCGGTCAGGTCCACGCCGAGCATCGGCGTGTGCACGGTCGCAGGTGAGCGGACCTCGCCAACCTGCCCGACGAGCACGATCCCGGACCACCGCTCGCCGACCAGTCGCGGCAGGTCACCCACGTGCTCGAAGGCGGGCTGGTCGACGCCGTCGGGGAGCGCGGCCCACAGCTGCAGGCCCATGAGCTCAGCACCCTCGGCGGAGACCTCGGAGTGGGAGATGCCGGTGCCGGCCGTCATGAGGTTGAGCTCGCCGGGGCGGACCAGCAGGTCGGAGCCGAGGGAGTCGCGGTGCCGGATCTCGCCGATCATCGGCCAGGTGACGGTCTGCAGCCCGATGTGCGGGTGCGGCAGCACGGTCATCGGCTCGTCCGAGCTGGGGCCGAACGCATCGAGGAAGCACCAGGCGCCCACCGTGGAACGGGCCCGCTGCGGCAGCGTGCGGCGCACGGTCATCGCGCGGATGCCGCCCAGCGGGACCTCGCGAGCCTCGAGCAGCTGCACGGTCGGGCCGCACGCCGTCGGGACCTCGAGGTCCATCTCGGCCGGCCGCGGGTCGAGATTCGTCACGTCGTGAGCCTGCCATCCAGCGGGCAGGTCTGCGGCCGAATCGACATCGCGATGGGGCTCAGGCGGCCGCTGGGAAGACCTCGATCAGGGTCTTCCAGGGGTCGTCGAAGCGGAGCGTCTGACCGTCGTGGCGGGTCTCGACGCCGGCACCGCGGAGGCGAGAGCGGAGCGCGTCCACGTCGTCCGTCGTCGGGAGCTCGATGCTCACCTGGCCGAGGCCGAGGGAGGCGGCGCGGGGTCCGGCGCCCTGGCTGTTCCAGGTGTTCATCCCGATGTGGTGGTGGTAGCCGCCCGCGGCGACGAAGAGCGCCTGCGAGCCGTACCGCGCCATCACGTCGAAGCCCAGCACGCCGGAGTAGAACTGCTCGGCAAGCGCGATGTCGCCGACCTGCAGGTGGACGTGGCCGATGACGGCGCCGTCGGCCGCCGGTTGCGGCGCGTTCGGCAGGTGCGTCTGCAGGAACGCGTTCGGGTCCAGGAAGGCGGTCGCCATCTCGACGCTGCCATCGGCATGGCGCGTCCACTGCTCCCGGGGCCGGTCGACGTACAGCTCCACGCCGTTGCCCTCGGGGTCGTCGAAGTAGAAGGCCTGCGAGACCAGGTGGTCGGAGCTGCCGGTGAAGCTGCGGGGCGCGAACCGCGCCACGCTCGCCACCGCGCGCGCCAGGCTCGCCTCGTCACCGAAGAGGATCGCCGTGTGGAACAGCCCTGCCTCCCCGCGCTGGAACTCGGGCAGGTCCGAGCGCTGCACGAGCCGCATGATCTGCTCGCCGCCGCGGCCGAGCACCGCCTCGGGGCCGTCGTGGCGCAGGACGTCGAGCCCGACGCCGTCGGCGTAGTACGTCAGCACCGCATCGAGGTCGCGGACGAGCAGCTCGACGTCGCCCATCGAGGTGTCCTGTGCCAATCGATCCATGTTCGTGCCTCCTTGTCGCCGAGGGTCGCCCGGCATGGGTTGTAGTCAAGTTTTCAACTATCCTACCCGACGATATCGCTCCCGTCCATGGTCGCCGTTGCAGAACCCACCCAGCTGTCACTTGCGCAACGCCCCGCCCCGGTCCGCGTTGCACAACCCACGCAGCTGTCACTTGCGCAACGCCCCGCCCCGGTCCGCGTTGCACAACCCACCCAGCTGTCAGTTACGCAACGGCGCTACCCGTACGCGGCAGGCTCACCCGGACGTGCGCGCCGTGCTAGGAGGTCGCTGCGAGGGCCGCGCGGATCCGCCGCAACTCCTCGGGTGCGCCGAGCTGGCGTTCCCGGGCCAGCGCGATCTCACCCGCGAGCTCCGAGGACCGCTTCGCGATCTGCTCGTCGGCCTGCTCGAGGGCAGCGGCCGTGCGGCGCTGGGCCTCCGCGGTGTTGCGTCGCATCTCCCAGTAGCCGTAGCCCGCGAGCGCCCCGCCAGCCACGAGGAGCACGTACCAGCCCGGCGAGAACGCGACACCGAGGACGACTCCGAGCACCGCGAGCACGCCGCCGCCGACCAGCTTCCCGATGGCCCCGCCGTTGCTCGGGACCTGGTGCCTGACCCGGGCCACGACGTGCTCGCGCCAGCGGGCGTCGGTCGGGCCGAGCGAGGTCAGCTCGACCGTGACGCCGCCGGCGACCCGCAGCGTCGCCGCGTCCTGCTGCTGCTGCGCGGCAGCGTCGACCAGCCTGGCTCCGACCCGTTCGATCTGCTCCCGGAGCACCCGGACGGCCACACCGTGCGCGCCGGGGTCGGAGCCGTCGGCGAGATCGGCGCGCAACAGCTCCACGACGTCGAGCGACTCGTCGTCGAGCAGGCCGGGCGTCGCGATCGAGGTGTTGGCTCCGATCGCCGCGATCGCCTGGCGCAGCTCGATGATCCGCGCCACCAGCGGCTCCTCGGCAGGCGCACCGGCCGAGACCACCTGGGCGAGGAGGTCGGCGACACCCTCAGGGACCTCGTCGGCCGCCGTCGTCGAGCGCGCGCCCGCCAGCGCGGTCTCCACCCGCCCGCGCAGCGTCTCGAGCGCCTCGGCCGCTGCCTGCGGGGTGGAAGGCGCACGGACCCCGATGAGCTCGTCCACCACCAGGTCCTCGAGCGGCGTCGGCTCGTAGGCGGGCCCGCTCTGCACGGCGCGCACAAGCCGCAGCGGGTCGTTCGCCGGCTCGGGCCCCTCGTTGTGGGATCCCTGCCCCAACGCCCACCGGAGGGCGTGCACGAGCGAGTCGCGGGCGTCCTCACCCAGCCCGCCGTTCGCGACCGCCAGCCACAGCGAGCGCTGGTACCTGCTCACCTGCCTGCCGGCGGGCCACAGGGTGGCGAGGTCGTGGTCGGATACCGCAGTACGCCGCAGGATCGCGACCGCAGCGAGGAACTGCGCCGTGCGCACGGGGTCGCGCCGTCGTGCCTCGTCGGCGTGGCCACGCTCACCGTCGCTGTCGCCGCGCAGCCCCGCGTCCACCGACCGCACCGCGGGATGCAGCCAGTAGTCGGGCACGTCCGGAGGAACCTGCGGGCTCTGCTGCGACGCCACCCGACCGAGCGCCGGGATGCGTGCGAGCACGTCGCGGGCATACTGCCGCGTGGCGACGGCGTCCGAGAAGTTCTCCATCACGCCACGCAGGTCTTCGAGCTCGATCGAGGCGACGACGGCGTCCTCGAGCTTGCTCAGCCGGGTCTCCAGATCCTGCGACCGCCGTGCCTCCTCACGCAGCTGGCTCCGCAGCCGGCTCGAGGTTCTCGCCTGGCTCGCCTGCAGCGCGTCCAGGGCCTCCTGCTGCTTGCGGTCGTACCAGGTGCCGCCGCCGATCCACCAGTCGAAGTAGTCACCCATCCCGCGAGTCTGGCAGCGCCGCACGCCGGCAGCAGCCCCTGGCCATGGGGACCTCTCACACTCAGAGGCGGATCGCTCCGCTCTCGTCGATCACCAGCCCGACGGCGGCACCCGGCTGCGCAGGCAGCTCACCCGTGCGGGCTCGCACCCGCCCCCACCCCTGCACGTCGACCAGCACGAGTCGTTCACCTCGCGCGAACGTCAGCCCGGCGACCACGCCCTGGGCCGCGGTCTGCTCACCCGGGCGGGCCACCCGCAAGGCGCGCGGACCGAGCGCGAGCGCACCGCCGTCACCCGTCCCGATCACCCGGTACCCCAGGAACCTGGCTGCCTCGGCGTCCACGGGTGCGGCCCACAGCTCGTCGGGCGAACCGATCTGCACGATCCGACCCGCGCGCATGAGAGCGACACGGTGCGCGACCGTGAACGCCTCGTCGTGATCGTGCGTCACGTAGACCGCGGTGGTGCCGGTGGCCCGGAGGATCTCGGCGATCTCGACCGCCAACCGTTCCCGCAGCCCGCGGTCCAGGGCAGAGAGCGGCTCGTCGAGCAGCAGCAGCCGCGGCTGCGGTGCGAGCGCACGCGCCAGGGCGACCCGCTGCTGCTCGCCTCCCGACAACGTGCTGATCGGGCGCCGCTCGTAGCCGGACAGTCCGACGAGCTCAAGCAGCTCGCTCACCCGCGCACGATCCCGCCGCCGCGCCATCTGCAGCCCGAACGCCACGTTCCCGGCCACGTCGCGGTGCGGGAACAGCTGGCCGTCCTGGAACATCAGCCCGAAGCCGCGCCGGTGCACGGGCACGTCGGCGAGGTCCTGGCCGTCCCAGCTGACCCGCCCCTCGGCCAGCGGCTCGAGCCCCGCGACGGCGCGCAGCAACGATGACTTGCCGCACCCCGAGGGACCCAGCAGCGTCAGCACCTCGCCGGCGCCGACCTCCACCGTGACGTCCTCGACCGCCGCCGCGGCGCTCCCGGGGTACACGACGCTCACGCCCTCGATGCTCAGCACCATCTCTCCTCCCGCACCGCGCGCACGCTCACCACTCCGCCCCGATGCCGCGCGCGCTGCGCAGCCGCTCCGCGAGCGCCATGATGCTCGCCGTCAGCAGCGCCAGCACCACCGCGGCCGCGAGCGCCATCCCGTAGTTCTCCGCACCCGGCCGCCCCAGCAGCCTCACCACGACCACCGGCAGGGTGGGCTGGTCCGGGCGGGCGAGGAACGCCGTCGCCCCGAACTCCCCCAGCGACACCGCGAACGCGAAGCCGACGGCGAGCCCGAGCGATCGCACGAGGAACGGTCCGTCCACGTGCGCGAGCACCCGGCCGGGCGTCGCGCCCAGGACCGCAGCGGCCTCGCGCAGCCGCGGGTCGATCGCGCGCAGCACCGGCAGCACGGTCCGCACCACGAGGGGGATCGCCACCACCGCCTGCGCGATCGGGATCAGCAGCAGCGAGGACCGCAGGTCCAGCGGCGGCCGATTGAGCGTGATGAGGAACCCGAACCCGACCGTCACCGCCGACACCCCGAGCGGCAGCATGACGGCCGCGTCCAGCAGCCCGATCGCCCGCCGCGCCGTGCGGCTGCGCGGCCGCCGGGACACCACCAGCGCGACCAGCGTGCCGACGACCACCGCGATCACGGTCGCGTCCACGGCAGTACGCAGCGAGGTGCCGAGCGCCTCCCAGACCGTCACGCTCAGCGCGTTCGCGCCGCCCGTGGTGCCGAGGGCCACGTAGTTGCCGAACCCCCAGCCCTGCGGCGTCCGGAAGCTCGCCAGCAGGAGGTTGACCAGCGGGAGCGCGAGCAGCCCGATGCCGACGACGGCGGTCAGCGCCGCCGGCAGGATGTCGCCCCAGCCGCCCGCCCGGGTGGGCCGGAGCCGCAGCGGCCGTGGGCGTGCGGTGCTGCCGGTGAGGTGCAGCGCACGTTCGCGGCGGCCGCGCGTGTACCCGGAGACGCTCAGCGCGAGGACGATCACCACCAGCTGGGCGATCGAGAGCACGGCGGCGGCACGCAGGTCGAGGAACTGGGTGGTCTGGGTCCAGATCTCGGTCTCGATCGTGCCGTAGCGGCTGCCACCGAGGATGAGCACCACCCCGAAGGACGTGGCGCAGAACAGGAACACGATCGAGGCTGCCGAGGCGATCGCCGGGGTGAGCATCGGCAGCGTCACGGACGCGAAGGCTCGCCACGGCGAGGCGCCGAGCGCACGGGCGGCCTCCTCGGCGCGGGGGTCGAGCCGCTCCCACATGCCACCGACGGTACGCACCACGACCGAGTAGTTGAAGAACACCAGCGCCGCCACGATCGCCGCGAGGCTGCCGTCGAGCTCGAGGAACCCGAGCGGGCCCGAGCTCGCCAGCAATGCCCGGAACGCCACCCCGACCACGACCGTCGGCAGCACGAACGGCACCGTCACGAGCCCGCGCAGCAGCAGCCGCCCCCGGAAGGTGCACCGGTAGAGCACGTAGGCGCCCGGGATCCCGAGCAGCACCGCGACCAGGGTGCCGAGGCTCGCCTGCAGCAACGTCAGCCCCACGAAGCGCCAGGTCCGCGGCCGCCCGAGCACCTCCGCGAACCCGCTCAGGTCCAGCGCACCGTCGGTGACGAACCCCCGCGCCACGAGCGCCGCCGTCGGCCAGGCGAAGAACACCCCGAGGAAGGTGAGCGGCACCAGCACGGCAACGCCCCACCCGGCAATCCCGAGCGCGTGGCCCGTCGCACCCCGTGCCCGCGCCTTGCCACCTCCGCGCCCGTCGAGCAGGGGGTTCTGCACGCTATCGGCGTTCATACGCGGCAGGACCTCCTGTTCGGCGGGTGGGAGGAGGGAGAGTGAAGGGAGGCGGTCAGTCGATGACCGTCTCGGTCCAGGTCTGGATCCAGGCGTCGCGGCCGGCCGCGATCTCCTCCGGCGAGACGTCGAACGGGCTGGGCGACAGCGGGGCGAACTCGACCCAGGCAGCCGGCAGCTCGATCGTGTCGTCCACCGGGTACACGTACATGCTCTCGGGCAGTGCGGCCTGCACCTGCTCACCGACCATGAAGTCGATCCAGGCCTGCGCGCCCTCCGGGTTCTCGGCACCCTCGATCACGCCGGCGTACTCGACCTGCCGGAAGCACGTCTCGAGCAGCGACCCGGTCGGTGCCTGCGTCTCGCCCTCGCCGACCTCGAAGGCGGGCGAGGTCGAGTAGGACAGCACGATCGGGCGGTCCCCCTGCCCCTCGGAGCCGGAGAAGTCCACGTAGTAGGCGTCGGACCAGCCGCTGGTGACCTTGAGCCCGTTCTCCCGCATCCCGGCCCAGTACTGCGCGTAGCCGTCCTCGCCGAACGCGCCCACGGTCGCGGCGAGCATCGCCATTCCTGGCGAGGAGGTGGCCGGGTTGCTCACGACCGTGAGGTTCGCGTACTCCGGCTCCAGCAGGTCCTCGAACGTGGTGGGCTCGGCGATGCCGGCCTCGGCGAACCACTCGTGGTCCACGTTGAAGCAGACGTCACCGATATCGACCGGGGTCAGCGCGTCCGAGCCCGGCACCAGGTACTGCTCGGCGCTCGCCGGCAGCGCGGGCGAGGTGTAGGAGGCGAACACGTCCTCGGTCAGCGCTCGCGACGCGAACGTGTTGTCCACGCCGTACGCGACGTCACCCAGCGGTGCGTCCTTGGTGAGGATCAGCTGGTTGACGAGCGCCCCGCCATCACCGGGCGCGCTCTGCTCCACGGTGTAGCCGGTGTCGGTCTCGAACGCCGCGATCAGCTCCTCGGGCAGCGCGAACGAGTCGTGCGTGACCACCCGGACCACCCCGCCCTGCTGGCCCTCGCCCGAGGTGCCGCCGCCGGTGCCCGCTCCGCCGTCGGGCTCGCCCATCAGGGAGCAGCCGGCGAGCGCGACAACGGCGAGAATCGTGCCGGTGATCCTGAACTTTCTGGTCATTCCTGTTGGCCTCCTCAGGTGCCTGAGAAGGGGTGAAGCCATCCGCACGGATGACAACGAGAGTTGCTCGACTCCCTTCGCCGGTGCTAACCGGAGCAGGTTCGAGGGTCTGCGGCTCGCCGCACTCTCAGCGCTGGTGCGCTCCCCTGTCGTTGCCCACCAGCCTAGCCCCTCGCCGACTTGCCCGTAGGCTGGGGTCGACCGAGAGAACCTGGAGGCTCGCGTGAACCCGCAGAAGCTGATCGCTACCGTCGCCACCCTGGGCGCTGGGCTGGTCGCCACCAAGGCGATCTCGTTGGCCTGGAAGGGCATCACCGGGCACGAGCCACCGAAGGCCATCGACGACGACGGCGAGATCTCGATCGTCGAGGTCGTCGTGTTCGCCGCCGTGAGCGCGGCGGTCGCCGCCGTGGTGCGCGCCTACATCCAGCGCAGCACCTCCAAGTGGCTGAGCCCGGCGGACCTCACCAAGAGCTGATCTGCGAGCGCTGCTCGACGGCGCCCGGGCGCCCTGGTCCTGTCCTCCCGCGCGGGCCGCACCTCAGGACGTCGGCGGCTGGGTGTCGGCCTGCTGGACGCGCCGGAGGTCCTCGGTGAGCTCGTCGACCACGAGGTCCTCGTCGCGGACCTTGCCCGTGCGGTAGCCGGACCGCCCGACCATGTGCGCCGAGACGGGCGCGGTCATGAACTGGAACAGCACGACGATCAGCAGCTTCCAGGTGAGCTGGCTCGACCCCAACGAGGCAGCCAGGCCTGCCATCGTGAGGATCAGCCCGAGCACCTGCGGCTTGGTGGCCGCGTGCATGCGGGCGAGCAGGTCGGGGAAGCGCAGCGCACCGATCGCTGCTATCAGGTTGAGCGAGCATCCCAGGATGAAGCACACGGACGCCAGCCACTCGAGCGGGCTCATCGTCGGGGCCCTCGCAGACATGCTCGGAGGAACGGCGCGGAGGAGCGGACGACTGTGGGGTGGCTCATCTGGGGTCCTCGTCCTCGGGGTAGGCGCGGCGCATGGCGTCCTCGCGGCCGCCCACCCGGCGCTTGCTCTCCTTCGCGATGGCGGCGCGCATCCGGTCGTCGTGCGCACGCACCTCCTCGGGTGTGAGGATCCGGCCCTCGTCCTCCGGCTCGACGGCGACGAACCGCGCGAGCGTCACCGACCCGACGAAGCCCACGAGCGTGAGCACCACCAGCACGTTGACGAGGTCGGTGCGCCCGGTGGCCCCGCTCCAGAGCGCGAGCGCCGCGACCACCACGCTCACCAGCATGTCGAGGCCGATGGTGCGGTCGAGCATCGAGGGACCGCGCTCGATCCGGACGACGATCAGCAGAGCGGCCGCTGCGAGCATCAGGCCGCCGACCCAGAGCACGATCGGGCTCATCGCGGGGTCCTCGCAGACGTGTTCGGCGGAGCGGAGCGGGGGAGAAGATGTCCGTGGGGTGCTCTCATGACGTCACCTCCGTGCTGCGGCGACGGCGCAGCAGGCGCTTGCGCGGGGGAAGCCCGGCGGCCTCGATCGCCGCGTCGGTGGCGAACGCGTAGAGCACGCGCTTCTCGATCTCCAGGCTGTGCTCGCGGGCCCCGTCGATGCCACCGGAGTCGCTGACGTCGAACACGTGGATGTACAGGAGCCCCGCGAGGCGGTGCGCCTCGACCACGATCGAGCCCGGGACCAGCGAGCAGAGCTGGGCGGTCACGGTGAGGAACAGGTCGGACTGCGAGCGCAGCTGGACCCGGATCACCGCGCCACGCGGCGGTCTGCCCGGCGACAGGGCTTTCTTGGCGATCTGCACCGACGCCATGACCACGTCGCCGAGGAACCGCACCACGAGGTTGACGATGCCCGGCAGCCACGGGCGCCCCTCGAAGCCGGCCTTGGGCATCGGCATCGCCATCACGAGCAGGCAGCCGAGCACCAGCCCGGCGAGCACGTTCGCGACCGTGACATCGCCCCACAGCAGCACCCAGACGCCGGCGAGCCACAGCACCATCGGCCAGCGGTTCCAGAACCTCACGCGCTCAGCCATCGTCGTCCAGCTCCTCGGGACCGTCGCCGGTCGGCTCGTCGGTCGCTTCCTCGGCGGCCTCGTCGCTGGTGCCGTCGCCACGGTCACCCTTGACCAGCACCGAGGACAGGTACGGCGTGCGCGCCTGGAGGTCGCTGGCCGCGGACTCCGTGTAGCTGCTGAGCGGACCACCGACCACGGCGAACATCACACCGACAGCGGCCAGCGCGGCGGCGGGACCGAACATCGAGCGCGGGATCGAGGTGTCGGGCAGCGGCTCCGGCGGCTCCTGCCAGAACGCCTTGTTCCAGGCCTTGGCGATCGCGTAGAGCGTCAGCAGCGAGGTGAGCAGACCGGCCGCGACACCCGCGTACGCCACCGGGGTGCCGAGCTCGGCGCCGGCCTGCAGCAGCCCGACCTTGCCGAGGAACCCGGACATCGGCGGGATGCCGGCGAGGTTCATGGCGGGGACGAAGAACAGCACGGCGAGCGCAGGCGTGAGCCGCGCCAGCCCGCCGAGGTTCTCCAACGACGTGGTGCCGCCACGACGCTCGATCAGTCCCGCGACCAGGAACAGCGCGGTCTGCACGGTGATGTGGTGCGCCACGTAGAAGATCGAGGCGGCGAGCCCGGTCTCGTTGGCCAGCGAGACGCCGTAGATCATGTATCCGATGTGGCTGACCAGCGTGAAGGAGAGCAGACGTTTGAGGTCGTCCTGCGCGACGGCACCGACGATCCCCACCAGCATCGTGATGATCGAGGCGACCATGAGCACGTCGTTGACGGCGGTCTCGGGGAACATCAAGGTCTGGGTCCGCAGGATCGCGTACACACCGACCTTGGTGAGCAGGCCGGCGAACACGGCGGTGACTGGCGCGGGCGCCGTCGGGTAGGAGTCCGGCAGCCAGGCAGACAGCGGGAACACCGCTGCCTTGATGAGGAAGCCGAGCAGCAGCATCACCTGCAGCACCAGCACCATGCCGGGGTCGACGCCTGCGAGCCGCTCGGAGAGCTGGGCCATGTTGAGCGTGCCGGTGGCCGCGTAGACCAGCCCGATCGCCGTGAGGAACAGCACGGAGCTGAGGAGCGAGACCACCACGTAGATCGATCCGGCCCGGATCCGCTCACCCGTGCCACCGAGGGTCAGCAGCACGAAGCTCGCGCCCAGCAGGATCTCGAACCCGACGTACAGGTTGAACAGGTCACCGGTGAGGAACGCGTTGGCGACACCCGCGGCCAGCACCAGATAGGTCGGGTGGTAGATCGCGACGGGGGCGCCCTCGTTGCCATCGGCAAGACCTTGCGCCAGCGAGTACAGGAGCACGCAGAGCAGCACGATCGCCGAGACCAGCAGCATCAGCGCGGAGAGCCGGTCCGCGACGAGCGAGATCCCCACTGGGGCGCTCCACTCGCCGACGTTGACCACCTGCGGGCCGCGGTTGTGCGCGAAGAAGACCAGCCCTGCCGAGGTCAGCGCCACCAGCGTGATCGCGACGGCGGAGATGATCGCCTGGAGCCTGCTGCGACCGCCGAGCGCGAGCGTCAGGCCGGCGGCGACCAGCGGGATCACCACGGGGAGGGGCACGAGCCAGGTCATGAGCCCTCACTCCCTCTCGCAGGGGTCTCGACGGCGGTGCTCGGTTCGGGCTCCGAGGTCTCCTCGGTCTCGTCACGGGCCTCGGCTGCCTCGATGTCGAGGTCGACGGCGCCCTCGTCGGCGCGGTCCACGAACCCGGCCTTGGCGAGCCGGTCGGCCACGCGGCGGTCTTCGAGGTCGTCCTGCACCTCGTCATGACCGTGGAGCTGCCAGCTGCGGTAGGCCATGGCCAGCACGAAGGCGCTGAGACCGAGCGTGATGACGATCGCCGTGAGCACCATGGCCTGCGGAAGGGGGTCGGACATCTCCTCGGTCGGAGTGGTACCGACCAGCGGCGGCCCACCGGCACGGCCGCCCATCACCAGGTAGAGCACACTGACGCCGTTGCTGATGAGCAGGAACCCGACGATCACGCGCGACAGGCTGCGCTCGAGCAGCAGGTAGACGCCGCACCCGACGAGGACCCCGGCGGTCAGCACCAGCACCAGGGAGGGACTCATGTCGATCATGACGAACCCTCCCGGGTACGCGGGGCGCTGACGCCGACGGGGTGGACGTCGTCGGGCGTCTCCCGCGGGGAGTCGAAGGCGACCTCGGGCGCCGACGTGCCCGCCGCCTCTCCCTGCCTGTCGACCTCGGCGCCCAGGGTGCGCAGGAGGTCGAGAACCAGGCCGACGACCACGAGAAAGACGCCGATGTCGAACAGCAGGGTCGAGACGATCTTGATGTCGCCGAGGATGCCCCAGTGCAGCTCGACCACGACCGACTGCAGCACGGTGCCGCCGAACAGGATGGGCAGGAGCCCGCCACCGGCGGAGAGGAATAGACCGGTCCCCAGCAGCGCACCGGGGAGCACGGGCGCGGCCTCGCCGAGCTCGTAGCGACCACCCGCGAGATACCGGATGATGAGTCCGACGCCGGCCACCATGCCGGCCGCGAACCCGCCGCCAGGTGCGTTGTGGCCGCTGAACAGCAGGAAGACCGCGTACAGCAGCATCGTGTGGAACACGAGCCTCGTGGTGACTTCGAGGATGACCGAGCGACGACGCGGGGACAGGCTCTCGCCGCCCGAGAGCCACTGGCGTCCGCGACCACCCTGCGCCTGGAGCTTGCCGGTGCCGCGCAGCGGTGCCGCCGGGTCGGGGAGGTCCTCGGTCCACACGGACGCGGCATCGGCATCGCGGGCCCGCAGCACGGTGCCCGAGCGGGTGCGCAGGAAGATCAGTGAGGCGACGCCGGTGGCCGCGGCCAGCAGCACCGAGATCTCACCCATGGTGTCCCAGGCGCGGATGTCGACGAGTGTCACGTTGACCACGTTCTTGCCGTAGCCGAACGTGTACGCCTCGTCGGGGAACAGCACCCAGATCGGTTCGTCGACGCGGTAGCCGGGCGCGACCAGCGCCAGCGCCATCACCACGAGCGCCACCGCGACAGCGAGCACGATCCGCCACCACCGGTCGCCGGCGAGCGGGCGGTTCGAGTAGTAGGCGGGCAGGCGCCGCAGCACGAGCACGAACACCACGATCATCACGGTCTCGACCAGCGCCTGCGTGAGCGCGAGATCGGGGGCTCCGTGGATGGCGAACAGCATGACCACGCCGTAACCGGTGATGCCGACAAGGATCGCGGACTTGAGGCGACGGCGGGCGCGGGCGGTCAGCACCGCACCGATCGCGATCACTACCCCCACCACGACCTGGGCCGGGCTGTCCCACCACCGCCAGGAGCCGACCTCGACGCCGCCGGCGATCATCGCCGTCGTGGCCGAGACGACCAGCACCACGAGGATCACGCCGAGGTAGAGCGGCAGCGAACCACGCTGGGTGCGTGAGGTCACCACCACCGCGACCCGGTCGAGCCGGCGCATCGTGGACCGGTAGAACTCGTCCATGTCCGGGATGTTGGGGGCACGGTCCTGCGCCCGCTCGACCCGCTCGCGGGCGACGAAGAGCAGGAGTCCGGCGCCGATGATCACGACCGTCAGCAGCAGCGGCAGCTCGAACCCGGCCCACAGGGTCAGGTGACCGGGCTCGCCTGTGGGGTACGTCTCGGCGTAGCCACCCAGCAGGGTCTCGCCGGCGATCGGGAAGAGGCCGGCGAGCACACCGAGCACCGCGAGCACGTTCGGGGAGATGAACAGGCCCGCGGCCTCCTTGTCGACCTTGCGGTCCGCCACGTCCTTCTTGGTGCCGAAGGCCCCCCACAGGAACCGCGCGCCGTAGGCGAAGGTCAGCACCGAACCGACGACGACGATCACGAGCGTGACCATGGAGGCGGGGTCCTCGGCGTACAGGAGTGCCGCGAGCGCAGCCTCCTTGCCCACGTAACCAGCGGTGGGCGGGATGCCGACCATCGAGGCGGTCGCGAGGAGGGCGGGGATGAACGCCCACGGCAGGTTGCGCCGCAGCCCGGAGAGCTCGCGCAGGTCACGGGTGCCGGTGGCGGCGTCGACCACACCCACGGTGAGGAACAGCGCCGCCTTGAACATCGCGTGCGCCCCGACGAGTGCGATACCGGCGAGCGCGACGCCGCGATCGGGCTGGCCGACCAGCAGGATCAGGAAGCCGAGCTGGGAGACCGTGCCGAACGCGAGCACGAGCTTGAGGTCGTGCTGCCGCAGGGCGCGATAGCCGCCGATGATCATGGTGAGACCGGCGCTGACCAGGACGGTCCAGCGCCATGCGGGCACCTCCGCGTAGCCGGGCGCGAGGCGAGCGACCAGGTAGACGCCCGCCTTGACCATCGCGGCTGCGTGCAGGTAGGCCGAGACCGGTGTGGGAGCTGCCATGGCACCGGGGAGCCAGAAGTGGAACGGCACCAGCGCCGACTTGCTGAGCGCACCGACCAGCACGCAGATGAGCGCGACCGGCACCAGCGGGCCGGTCACCGGGTGGGCGACCAGCTCGCTCAGCGAGTACGAACCGCCGTCGATCTGCCCGAGGATGACGATGCCGGCGAGCATCGCGAGGCCGCCGAAGGTGGTGACGATGATCGCCTGCATCGCCGACCGGCGGGACCCCTTGCGGTCGAAGTAGTGGCCCACCAGCAGGTAGGAGAAGACCGTGGTCAGCTCCCAGAACACGTAGAGCACGAGCGTGTTGTCGGTGGTGACGAGCCCGAGCATCGCGCCCGCGAACCCGACGAACACCCCGGCGAACCGGCCCAGGTACTTGGCTCCGGTGGCGAAGTACCAGGCGCAGTAGAACAGCACGAACGTGCCGACGCCGCCGACGATGATCGTCATGAACCACGACAGCACGTCGAGGCGGAAGTCGAGGTTCATGCCGAGCGCAGGCATCCACTCGGTCGAGATCGTGGGGCCGTTGCCAGCGAGCACCGCCGGGGTCTGCACGACCGCCCAGATCGCGGTGGCGGCTGGCGCGGCCGCCAGCACCAGGAACCCCCGCCGCCCCATCTGCCGCATCACGGCGGGCGCGACAAGCGCCGCCACGATGTGCGCCAACAGAAGCTGCAGCACGTCCGCTCCGAACTGTGGGGGGTGGGCGTGAACAAGGGGAAGCCGGACGATCCTGCGCTGAACCCCGGGTGGGGCCTGAATGTCGTTGCCGCCGCGACCTGGGTCATTCTATCGACGATGAACGGCACAACGTTCCGCCTGCCGCCGCTGCCCGTCTAACCGAGGTGGACGAGGAAGCCGTCGTCGTCGACCACGACCCCTCCGACGGCGTCGAGCAGCGCCTTCGCGGCCGCGTCGAGGCGTTCGACGGCGTTGCGCGGATGGTCCTGGCCACTCGGGTAGCAGCGGAGCTCGTAGAGGATCGCCCCGCCGGGGAGCCGGCCGGCGAGGGCGACCGGCACGTTGATCGCGGCCTCGACGGTCACCGACCAGGTGGCCTCGGGCTCGACGGCGAGCACGCCGTAGGACTCGGTGACATCGGGCTGGGCGAGCGCTGCTTCGTCGTAGGCGTCGGCCTCGGCATGCAGCCAGAGGCGTTCGTCCTCGGGCAGGAGGCTCTGCCCCGTGGCCGCGTCGGCGGGCAGCGCCTCCGAGATCCTGGGTTCGCCGGGGAGCGCGATGCCGGGCAGGTGCGGTGCGAGCACGTGGACGAGAGCGTCCGGGTGGAGCCAGACCTCGCTGTAGAGCAGCAGGTCGGGCTGCGGCGGCGGCACCACGAGCATCCCGGTACTCGTGAGCAGCGCACCGCCGAGGCGGCGTGCGAGCGCAAGCCCGAGCTCGAGGAGCTCACGCTCGCGGCCGGCGGGCTCGCCGTCGGCGAAGGCGTGGAGGAGATCGCCCCGGCCGCGGAGCGCGGGCGGCACCGGTGCGCCACGCTCCTCGGGCGCCGCAAGCAGGTACCCGGCCGCCGCCCACGCCGGCACGCCGGCAGGCAGGGCGCTCGGGCCCTCGACCCTGCACCCGGGCAACGGCTCCATCGCGAGGCGAGCTGCGCCGTCGGGCGGGTGGTCGGAGGGGAATCGGGACAGGACGAGAGCCTCGACATCGGCGGGCGTGACGCCGTCGGGCACCACGAGGAGGTGGTGCGCGTCCATCAGCCGACGTCGGTGTGCTGGAACCCCACGTGCGAGCGCGAGGCGGTGGGGCCGCGCTGGCCCTGGTAGCGCGAGCCCGCGGCACCCGAACCGTACGGGCGCTCGGCGGGGCTGGTGAGGCGGAAGTAGCAGAGCTGGCCGATCTTCATGCCTGGCCAGAGCGTGATCGGCAGCGTCGCGACGTTGCTGAGCTCGAGCGTGACGTGACCGGAGAAGCCGGGGTCGATGAAGCCCGCGGTCGAGTGGGTGAGGAGGCCCAGGCGGCCGAGCGAGGACTTGCCCTCGAGGCGCGCGGCGACGTCGTCGGGAAGGGTGACCAGCTCGTAGGTGGAGCCGAGCACGAACTCGCCGGGGTGCAGCACGAACGGCTCGTCGGCCTTCGTCTCCACCAGGCGGGTGAGGTCCGGCTGGTCCGCGGCGGGGTCGATCACCGGGTACTTGTGGTTGTCGAAGAGCCGGAAGAAGCGGTCGAGGCGCACGTCGATCGAGGACGGCTGGATCATCGCCTCGTCGTAGGGGTCCAGCCCGATACGCCCAGAACCGAGCTCGGCGCGCAGGTCGCGGTCAGAGAGCAGCACGGGCGACACGCTACAACGCGGAGGCTCCTCAGGCGGCGGGGGCGACGATGTTCACCATCCAGCCCACGCCGAACCGGTCGGTGAGCATGCCGAAGTGGTCACCCCACGGAGCCTGGACGAGCGGCTCGACGATCGTGGCGCCGTCGGCGAGCTTGTCCCAGTAGCCGCGCAGCTCGTCCTCGTCGTCGCCCGAGAGCGAGATCGAGATGTTGCCACCGGGGTGGTGCTCGGTCGCGGCCGGGGTGTCGGCGACCATCAGGGTGAAACCGGAGCTGGTCTCGAGATGGCCGTGCATGACCTTGGCGGCCTCGGCCGGGTCGCCGCCCGCCTCCGAGGCGAAGCCTGAGTCGCCGAAGGTCATGATGCTCAGCTCGCCGCCGAACACACCGGCGTAGAAGTCGAGTGCCTCGCGCGCGTTGTCACGGAGGCTGATGTAGGGGTTGAGCGTGCTGGCCATGACGACTCCTTCGGAACGCACCGTTGCGATGGCTCAGGATCCCACCAGCAGACCTGCGGCGGAAGCCCTGCGGAGGCGGGGGCGCGGGTGCCACGCTGGGTGCGTGACGACGAGCGTCTACGAGGCCGTGGGCGGCGAGCGGGGCGTGCTGCGGCTCGCGCACGCCTGGCACGAACGGTGCCTGATCGACCCGATCGTCAGCCACGCGTTCTCGCACGGGTTCCATCCCGCGCACACGGCACGCCTCGCGGCGTACTGGGGCGAGCAGCTGGGCGGCCCCGCGCGGTACAGCGACCAGATCGGCGACCACAGCGGCGTGGTGCACATGCACTCGGGGAACGGCGTCCACGAGGAGATGGACCGCAACGCGGAGGCGTGCTTCGCCGGGGCCCTGGACGACGTCGGCATCACCGAGCCCCCGCTCCGGTCGACCTTGGTCGAGTGGTTCGCAGCGATGATCACCGAGATGGCGCGCTACCCCGAGAGCCGTGACGGTGTCCCTCCTGGTGAGCAAGTCCCGCTCTGGTCGTGGGGCGGCAGGGTGGGATGACCGCGGTGGCGGCAGCGGCCGCTCGCGACCTCGCGACCTCGCGAGTCCGACGAGATCAGCTGCGGAGCTCGCGGTACTTCGTCACCAGCGCCTGGGTGGAGGGGTCCTGCTCGGCGAGGGCGTCGGCGTCGCCCATGACCGCCGGGGCGATCTCGAGCGCGAGCTTCTTGCCGAGCTCGACGCCCCACTGGTCGAAGGAGTCGATCCCCCACACCACGCCCTGCACGAACGTGATGTGCTCGTAGAGCGCGACCAGCTGGCCGAGGACCGAGGGAGTAAGGGCGGGCGCGAGGATCGAGGTGGTGGGGCGGTTGCCCTCGAAGGTGCGCGCCGCGACGAGCGCCTCGTCGGTGGTGCCCTCGGCGCGGACCTCGTCGGCGGTCTTGCCGAAGGCGAGGGCCTTCGTCTGGGCGAAGAAGTTGGCCAGGAACAGGGCGTGGACATCGGTGGGGCCGTCGGCTGCGTGCTCGTCGACGAGCGGGTGAGCGGGGTTCGCCACGGCGATGAAGTCGGCGGGGATGAGCCGGGTGCCCTGGTGGATGAGCTGGTAGAACGCGTGCTGGCCGTTGGTGCCGGGCTCGCCCCAGAACACCTCGCCGGTGTCGTAGGTGACGTGGGTGCCGTCGCTGCGGACCGACTTGCCGTTGGACTCCATCGTGAGCTGCTGCAGGTAGGCCGCGAACCGGTGCAGGTCCTGGGCGTAGGGCAGCACGGCGTGGGTGTGCGCACCGAGGAAGTTGGTGTACCAGACGTTGAGCAGGCCCATCAGCACGGGCACGTTCTCGGGGAGGTCCGTGGTGGCGAAGTGGGTGTCGACGGCGTGGAAGCCGGCCAGCATGTCGGCGAAGCCGCTCGGACCGATCGCGATCGCGAGGCTCAGCCCGATCGCGGAGTCCATCGAGTAGCGGCCACCCACCCAGTCCCAGAAGCCGAACGCGTTGGCGGGGTCGATGCCGAAGTCGGCGACCTTGTCCAGCGCGGTGGAGACCGCCACGAAGTGCTTGGCGACGGCGGAGGTGCGCGCGTCGTCGTCATCCTCGAGGGCCCCGGCCTGGGCGAGCTTGTCCCAGAGCCAGGCGCGTGCGAGGCGCGCATTGGTGAGGGTCTCGAGGGTGCCGAAGGTCTTGGACGCGACGATGAACAGCGTGGTCTCGGGGTTGAGGTCCGCGGTCTTCTCGGCGATGTCGGTGGGGTCGATGTTGGAGACGAAGCGGCAGCTGATGCCGGCCTGCACGTACGGCTTGAGCGCCTCGTACGCCATCACGGGGCCGAGATCGGAGCCGCCGATGCCGATGTTGACGACGGTCTCGACGCGCTTGCCGGTGACACCGGTCCAGGCGCCCGAGCGGACCTGGTCGGCGAAGTCGTAGATCTTGGCGAGGACCTCGTGGACGTCGTGGTCGATGTCCTGACCGTCGACGTGCAGGGCCGGCTCGGCACCCTCCGGGCGGCGCAGCGCGGTGTGCAGCACGGCCCGGTCCTCGGTGGTGTTGATGTGCTCACCGGTGAACATCGCGCCGATGCGCTCGCGCAGCTGCACGTCCTCGGCGAGCTGCACGAGGCGCGCGAGCGTCTCGTCGGTCACGAGGTTCTTCGACAGGTCGACGTACAGGTCGCCCACCTGGTGGCTCAGCCGAGCGGCTCGGTCCGCATCGCTCGCGAACCAGCCGCGCAGATCCGGGGTGAAGCCCGCCTCGTGCTCGAGAAGGTCAGCCCATGCGGGGGTGGTGGTGGGGTCGATCGGTGCGCTCACGGCTGCTCCTGCTCTCGCGTGATTCGGTCCTCCGGCCAATCTAGACGGTGGACGATCGGAGCCGCTGCGCGGTTCGCGACGCGGCCCGCAGTCAGCGGCGCCCGGGTCGCACCGGTTGGCGACGCGTCCAGGACGACGGCGTTTGCCTCGTCGCCGTCTTGCCACGGCGGGCTTGGTTTGCCCGACTGGGCCCTTGCCATGTTCTCCACAGGCGCCCCATGCGTGCACAGGACACGGTAGAGGCTTGCTCACCGGTGCCGTCCGGACTGGGTACACTGGCTGCTGCTTCGAGCCTCGGGCTCGGCGCGCGGGTGTAGTTCAATGGTAGAACATCAGCTTCCCAAGCTGATAGCGCGGGTTCGATTCCCGTCACCCGCTCCAATGTGAAGCGCCCTGAATCTCCGGGGTGGGGGTCGCGGTTCTAGCCTCCCGGTGGATGGCTTCGAACTCAACTGGGGGGCAGGTGCCCCATTGAGGACTGCAGCCGGCTGTGCTGTACCAGTGCACCAGGCGGCGACGCGGACCGGAAACGACCGTGCCGTCCGGGCAGCGGACCTGACCGGCCAGACGTTCCTGAACGTACTCGCGCAGCTGCGGGTTGACGACCAGCTCGGTCGCGGAGCTGCTTCCGCCCTCGCGTCGATCGGTGTCTGGTGGGCTGCAAGCTGTCGATCACAACTGCCACCGCGCTGTGCATGGCCGACCTCGATTCTGCCAACGCCCAGCCCTCATCACCTCTTCCGTGAGAGCTCGCTGGCTCGGATTCCGTCCAGCCGCGAGTTGACATCGACGAGGTCGCGCCCACCGAGGACGCGGAGTCCGCGTGGTCACGGGCCGTCGGATCCTCGGTAACTCTCCTCGGTGACGTGCTCGAGCCAGACCGTGCTCTCGCTCGCTTCGTCGGCACCTTCGGAGATGGCGAGGTGCTCCATGAAGGCCTCGGGCGCCGCGCCGTGCCAGTGCTCCTCGCCTGGCGGGCAGTACATCGTCTCGCCTGCCTGTGCCCGCAGCACCTCGCCGTTCCGGCCGCCCATCAGCGCCACTCCCGCCACCACGTGCAGGAACTGCCCCCGCGCGTGCGAGTGCCACGCGGTGCGCGCACCCGGCGCGAAACGGACCCGGCCCACCGTGGTGCGCTGGTCGCCGTCCTGCGGTGTCGCGAGCATGTCGAGCCAGACGTCTCCGGTGAACCGCTCCCGTGGGGCCTTGACCGTGGTCGGGGGCGGTAGCAGGCGATTCATCGGGTCTCTTCGGTGCTGAGGTGGTCGCTGTGTCCGACGATGGTGGTGGCGGCCCAGGAGGCGAGCAGCTGGAGACCGTCCGCCGAGGGTGAACCCGGAGCGGCGGTGTAGACGTTCATCTGCAACCCGATGTCGGCAGGCAGCATCAGTGCCTCGTAGTCGAGTTCGAGCTTGCCGACTGCGGGGTGGTGGAAGATCTTGGTGCCTGTGCGGTGCAGCCGTACGTCGTGTGAGGCCCACAGACGTCGGAAGTCCTCGCTGCGGGTCGAGAGCTCACCGACGAGTCTGGTCAGGCCCTGGTCGTAGGGATTACGGCCCGCCTCCGCCCGCAGGATCGCGACGGCATCGTGCGCCACCTTCTCCCACCGCTCGCCCCAGTACGCCTGAGCTGCCGGGTCGAGGAAGTGGAAGCGGGCGCTGTTGACCGGCTGATCGGCGGGCCGCTCGGGAGAGTCGTACATCGGCGAGTACAGGGCGCGGCCGAGCAGGTTGATTGCGAGGACGTCCAGGCGGCCGTTGCGCACGAGCGCGGGGGTGTCTGGCATGGCATCGAGGATGCGCTGCACCGCCGGCCTGACCTGCGGTGGTGGGACGCGACGCGCACGGGAGCGAGCCGCACCGGACGCGCTGGCGGCCCGCGTGAGGTCGAACAGGTGCAGGCGTTCGGCCTCGTCGAGCTGCAGCGCCTCGGCAAGCGCCTCGAGCACCTCCTCGGAGACACCGCGGAGGTTGCCACGCTCAAGTCGCGTGTAGTAGTCGACGCTGACACCAGCCAGCATCGCCACCTCTTCGCGGCGCAACCCCGGCACCCGGCGGTGGGTCCCGCCCCAGGCCGGCAGCCCCGCACGCTCCGGGGTGATGCGGGCTCGCCGCGTGCTGAGAAACTCGCGGATCTCCGCCTTCAGGTCCATGGCTCGACGCTACGACTCTTCTGGCGGCCTTGGGAGGTACTGGCGCTACCCGGTCCCACCGAGCCGGGTACCAGCAGGGCCTCCCCCATCGGGCAAGTGCTTCCTACGCTCGAGGGCATGACCAGCACATCGATCCCGAACCTGACCCTCAACAACGGCGTCGAGATGCCCGCCCTCGGATACGGCGTCTTCCAGACGCCGCCCGCCGAGACCGTCACGGCGACCACCAAGGCCCTGCAGGCCGGCTACCGCCACATCGACACCGCCGCGGCGTACGGAAACGAGAAGGAGGTCGGCGAGGCGATCCGGGTCTCCGGCATCGACCGCTCGGAGATCTTCGTCGAGACCAAGGTCTGGATCAGTGACTACGGCTACGACGCCACTCTGCACGCGTTCGACAAGAGCGCGGGAAAGCTGGGCGTCGACCAGCTCGACCTGTTCATCCTCCACCAGGCGCTGCCGAGCCGATTCGACCTCACGATCGAGGCCTACCGCGCGCTCGAGACGCTGCTCGCCGACGGCAAGGTTCGCGCCATCGGCGTCAGCAACTTCATGCCCGAGCACCTGACGGAGCTGCTGGCGGCGACCACCGTGGTCCCGGCCGTCAACCAGATCGAGGTGCACCCCTACTTCCGGCAGCCTGAGCTGCTGGCGATGAACGCCGAGCACGGCATCATCTCGCAGGCGTGGTCCCCCATCGGCGGCATCACCTTCTACCGCGACGGTGAGCACACCAGCACCCTGCAGGACCCGGTGATCAACGAGATCGCCCAGGCCCACGACAGGTCCGCCGCGCAGGTGATGCTGGCCTGGCACCTGCAGCAGGGGCGGTCGGCGATCCCGAAGTCGGTGACGCCGTCACGGATCGAGGAGAACCTGGCTGTCGGTGACATCGAGCTCACCACCGAGCAGCTCGCCCGGATCGACGCCCTCGAGACCGGCGTCCGCGGTGGGCCTGCTCCCGCCGACATCACGCTCGAGACCTTCGGCCGGGAGATCCCCGAGGCCTGACGCCTCCTCCGGCCTTCCAGCACGACCCCGTTCGAACCAGAGAGGCACCACGAGTGCGCGCCACCTTCATCTACGGCCACACCGACGTCCGCGTCGAGGACGTCCCCGAGCCCACCATCATCGAGCCGACCGACGCGGTCGTGCGGGTGACCCTCGCCTGCGTGTGCGGCTCCGACCTGCACCGCTACCACGCGCCCGAACCGTCACCGCAGGGCCGCCCGATGGGGCACGAGCTGATCGGCGTCGTCGAGACCGTCGGGGACGCCGTCACCAGGCTCGCCCCCGGCGACCTGGTGATCAGCCCGTTCGCGATGTCGGACAACACCTGTCCGTTCTGTCGCGACGGCTTCCACACGGCGTGCCAGCGTGGCGCGTTCTTCGGCGAGAGTGACGTCGGCGGCGCGCAGGCGGACAAGGTCCGCATCAAGCAGGCCGACGGCACGCTCGTGGCGATCCCCGGCGACGTCGACGAGGCGCTGCTGCCCTCGCTGCTCACGCTCTCGGACGTCTACCTCACCGGCTACCACGCCGCCTTCATGGGAAGGGTTGCCCCCGGCAAGACCGTCACCGTGATCGGTGACGGTGCCGTGGGCCTGTCCGCCGTGCTGGCCGCGAAGCAGATGGGCGCCGAGCGGATCATCCTCATGGGTCGGCACCAGGCCCGCACCGACCTCGGCGTCGAGTGGGGCGCGACCGACGTCGTGCCTGAGCGCGGCGAGGAAGGTATCGCGAAGGTCCTCGAGCTGACCGGCGGCGAAGGCTCGCATGTGGTGATCGAGGCCGTTGGGCTCATGCCCGCCTACGAGCAGGCCTACCGCGTGGTCCGCCCCGGGGGCACCATCTCGCGCGTGGGGGTGCCGCAGTACGAGGATGCGCCGGTCGGGTTCGGCTCGCTGTTCGGCAAGAACATCACGCTCAACGGTGGCCCTGCTCCGGTGCGCGCCTACATCGAGAAGGCGATCCCGCTGGTCCTCGACGGCGCGATCGAGCCGGGTCGGGTGTTCGACGCCGAAACCTCGCTCGACGACGTCGCCGAGGCATACCGGCTGATGGAGTCGCGTGAGGCGCTGAAGGTGCTGGTGCGGCCGTGACCGGTGTGCCAGGCGTCAGCGATCTGGCCACGACCGACCCCGATCTGGTCGAGATCGTCGAGCGCTTCACGCTCCGGGAGGTCCCGCAGGACGCTCCGCTGCCGGAGGACGTGACCGCGCTCGTCCGGGCAGCCGCCCTGGTCGCGACCGGATCGTTCGCCCAGCTCCGAGCGTTGCTCGTCGCAGCGCTCGACGACGGCGTCCCTCCGGTCGCGCTCAGGGAGGTCGCCTACGCGTCGATTCCCTACGCCGGGCTGGGGCGCGGTGTCGATGCTGTGCGGGTGCTGAACGAGGTGCTCAGCGACCGCGGCGTCGCACTTCCGCTGCCGAGCCAGACCACGGCCACCGAAGAGGACCGCGCAGAGCGCGGGCTCGCGGTGCAGAAGGAGATCGTCGGCGAGGAACGCGTCGACGCGATGCATGCCGGTGCGCCTGCGGACTGCGCCCACATCCAGCGGTACCTCGCGGTGCACTGCTTCGGTGACCACTACACCCGCGGCGCCGTCGACGTACCCACGCGTGAGCTGCTCACGCTGGCGACGCTCGTGGCGCTCGGTGGCGCCGACCCCCAGGTCAAGGGACACGTCGCAGCGAACCTGCACGTCGGCAACGACCGAGCCACCCTGCTCGCCGTCCTCACCCGACTGCTCCCGTACGTGGGCTACCCCCGCACCCTCAACGCGCTGCGCGCCATCGACGAGGTTGCTCCGCCGTCGTTCACGAAGAAGGAGACAGCATGACACTCTGGAAGCCCGCCGAGCTGACAGCGATCGACGCCGAACGCGAGTCGACCGTGGCCGCACACCGCCCAGACGGCACGCTGCGCACGCCGCGGATCATCTGGCACGTGGTCGCTGGCGGTCAGCTCTTCATCCGCTCGGTCCGCGGCACTGAGGGCGCCTGGTACCGCGGCGTGGAGCGCACTGGTACAGGCGTGTTCGAGGCCGGTGGCATACGAGCCGAGGTAGCCCTCGTGCGTGACAGCGCCCACGACGCCGCGATCGACCAGGCGTACCGCGCCAAGTACGGCACCGGCTCTGCGGTGCTGGCCATCACCAACCCGACCGCGACCGCCACCACGTTGCGCGTCGACCCCCGCTGACCCGTCTTCATCGAAGGAGAGATCATGCACACCCGCACACTCGGACAGGGCCTTCAGGTATCGGCCATCGGCCTCGGTGCGATGGGGATGTCGCAGAGCTACGGACCCAACCCCGGCAGCCGGGAGGACATGATCGGGGTTCTCCGTGGCGCCGTTGAGCGCGGCGTCACGTTCATCGACACGGCCGAGGTCTACGGGCCGTACGTCAACGAGGAGCTGGTCGGCGAGGCTCTCGAACCGATCCGCGACCAGGTGGTGATCGCCACCAAGTTCGGATGGAACATCGTCGACGGAACCATGCAGGGCACAGACTCACGGCCCGAGCAGATCCGGCGCGTCGCCGACGCCTCGCTCACGCGGCTACGCACCGACGTCATCGACCTCTTCTACCAGCACCGGGTCGATCCGGCCATACCGATCGAGGACGTGGCGGGCGCCGTGGCCGAGCTCGTGCAGGCAGGCAAGGTGCGGCACTTCGGGCTCTCCGAGGCCGGTGCCGCCACGATCCGGCGCGCGCACGCCGTGCATCCGGTCACCGCGGTGCAGAGTGAGTACTCGCTGTGGACCCGCGACCCTGAGCCCGAGGTGTTGCCGACCCTCGCCGAGCTCGGCATCGGGTTCGTGCCGTTCAGCCCGCTCGGCAAGGGGTTCCTCACCGGGACGGTCGACACCAGCACGACCTTCACGGAAGGGGACATCCGAGCCCGGGTGCCCCGGTTCACGACGGAGAACCTCGCCGCGAACCAGGCCGTGGTCGAGCACGTGCGTGAGCTCGCCACCTCCAAGGGCGCCTCACCCGGTCAGATCGCGCTTGCCTGGCTGCTCGCGCAACGGCCCTGGATCGTGCCCATCCCAGGGACCAGGCGCATCGAACGCGTCGAGGAGAACGCGGCAGCGACCGCCGTCGCGCTCTCGGCCGACGAGGTCGCCGATCTCGACACGCTCACCCAGCGCATCCCTATCGCCGGCAACCGCTACAACGAGGCCGGGATGGCCATGGTCGGGCTCTAGCAGGACCCATGATCCGTCCCGGCGAGTCCGGAGACTCCGTTCCTTGGGGACGGAGGGAGTCATGTCAAGGAGGGTGTCCAGGAGGTATCCGGCCGAGCTGCGTGAGCGGGCGGTCCGGATGGTCGCTGAGGTTCACTCGGTGGCGAAGGCCGTCAACTCAACCAACATTCAACTAGCACTCACTACGCCCGAGTGCTAATCTGGGACCGCCCCGAGGGGCCCATCCCCACGGGACGTGATGCCACGACCGGACGCCGCGAGGTGCGGCGTCCCGGACCGGAGGAGGTGGTGGTTGTGGCTCTGACCTTCGACCCCTTTCGTGAGATGGACCGACTGACAGCACGGCTGCTGACAGGCGATGGATCGGCTCGCGCCGCCTCCTGGATGCCGATGGACCTCTATCGGATCCAGGACAGGTACATCGTGAACGTCGATCTTCCCGGCGTCGATCCGGGTTCGATCGATCTCGACGTCGACGGCAACACCCTGACGATCGCGGCCGAACGCACGATCGGCGCCGCCGACGGCGCACGATGGTTGGCTCAAGAGCGCCCGGCTGGTCGCTACACCCGCCAGCTGAGCCTGGGTCCGGACCTCGACCTGGACGCGATCCAGGCGTCGTACGACAACGGGGTGCTGTCCCTGGCCATCCCTGTCGCCGACCGCGCGAAGCCACGCAAGATCACCGTCGAGCAGCCAAGCAGCCAGCGCGAGATCGCTCAGGATGCTGTGCCCGCCGCCACGGCGGACGAGACCAGCTGAGGCATCGCAGGGCGCCCGCACATCGCGGGCGCCCTGACCCTCATCCGACCCAGCAGATACACGTCGATCGCCCGCGGCCCGGCCCGTGCGAGCGTCGGCGGACTCGACGCGGAGTCGTCAATGGATCAGACACACAGCTGCGAGCGCCCCCGCGCGACCGGCACCGTGAGGGTCCGCTTCACCGACGCCGGTGCTCGGCTGCTGCTCACCGGCGAGATCGATGTCAGCATGAACGCCGAGCTGTACGCGGCGGTGTCAGAGCTCGAGGACCTGGGCATGCCGATCGAGGTGCACACGAGCGAGGTCACCTTCATCGACTCCTCGGTGATGGCCTTCCTCGCGAGCCTCGTGCGCCGATGCGACCAGCCGATCAGGTTGGTGGACCCGCCGGCCCTCGTTCGCTACCTCCTGCGGGTAGCCGAGCTCGAGGACGTCGTGGAGATCGTCGACCGTCACCCCGGGCCGGGATCGAGCAGCGTCGAGGTCGACGGCACCGCCTTTCGGGCGCGCGTGGCCTGCTCGTGCTCCGCCTGCCGCGCCGTTCCAGCCATGGCCTGAGGCCTGACAGGTCATGCGCGAGCGGACGTGCGGTCTCCTGTGATGTGGGAAGCCGCCGGGCCGGGCCGTGCCGCCGCCGACACGCGTCGCCGCCTGACGCTCGACCTCTTCGCCGACCTCACAGACGAAGCCGGAGGGCACGACGTAGACGCCCATGGCCACTTCCTGCACCTCCACCTCCCGACTGCATGAGGCACCCGTCGCCGGGGAACTGGAGACCACCGACAGGAAGGCAGACCATGACTGACGAGAACCGATACGAGGGCGTCACCCCATCCGCCAGCACGCCGCCGCCGGTGATCCCACCGGCCCGCGCAGGCACATCGACCCCCGGCACGGCGCCGAGCTCCGGTGGCGGCACGGAGTCGGTCAAGGATGAGGCGCAGCAGGTAGCAGGCCGAGCTGCGGACGGCGCCGAGCAGGTTGCGGGAGTCGCGGCCGACCGGGCGAGCGATGTCGCTCACACCGCCAAGGAGCAGGTGAAGGACACGGCCGCCGAGGCCAAGGAGCAGGCACGCAACCTGTACGAGGAGGGCCGTCAGCAGGTCACCGAGCAGGCGGGTGCCCAGCAGCAGCGGCTCGCCGGCGGCATGCGGTCGATGTCCTCGGAGCTGTCGTCGATGGCTGACAGCAGCGAGGAGCAGGGGATGGCGAGCGCGCTTGCGCGGCAGCTGGCCGAGCGCCTCGGCAACGCCGGCAGCTGGCTCGAGGATCGCGAGCCGGCCCAGGTGCTGGACGAGATCTCGAGCTACGCGCGCAGGCACCCGGTCAGCTTCATGGCGATCGCGGCCGGTCTCGGCCTGCTCGCCGGTCGGGTCGCACGCAGCGCCAAGGACGCCGGTGGTGGCTCCAGCCCGACAAGCGGGACCAGTGGCTCGGGCTCGGCAGGCGTCTCCAGCGGTGCGACCCGGTCCCCGGCACCATCCGGGTCCTCCGGCAGCCACAGCGCACAGCCGTACGGCGCGCCGCCCGCCCAGCCCTACGGCTCGACGGGCACCGCGGGCGTGACGCAGGAGGCGCCCTTCACGTCCGGGCCGGGTGCACAGCAGGTGCCAGGCGCACCGGCCCACCCTGCCCCCGGCACCCAGCCTGCGGGCGGACAGGTGGGCGGTCGCCCATGAGCGCCGGGCCGAACGTTCCCCCACCCGCCGGCGGGCCAGGCGTTCCCCCGCACGTCCCTCCAGCCGCTGGCACGAGCTCGACCGCTCCGCACACCGGTGCGAGCTCGGACGACGCCCGTTCCCTCGGCGAGCTCTTCGGGGAGGTGACCGAAGACCTGTCCGTGCTGATGCGTCAGGAGGTCGCACTCGCCAAGGCGGAGGTCCAGGAGTCGGCCAAGAAGGCCGGCAAGGGCGCGGGACTGCTCGGCGGCGCCGCGTGGGCCGCGAACTTCGCGCTCCTGTTCGCCTCGCTGGCCCTGTGGTGGGCACTCGGAGCGATGATCGGCGACGGCGACGACGTCCCCGCCCTCGGCTGGTCGGCTCTGATCGTCTGCGCCATCTGGGCCCTCGTGGCCCTCGTGATGGCTCTGAGCGGCAAGAAGTCGCTCGAGTCCGTCGAGGGAGTACCGCGCACCACCGAGACAGTTCAGAAGATTCCGGACGCCATGAAAGGACATGACCGATGAGCAGCACTGATCCCGACCGCATCCGCGCAGACATCGAGCGCACCCGAGCCGAGCTCAGCAACGACGTCGACGCGCTCACCGACAAGGTGAGCCCGTCACGCGTGGCCGAGCGGCGGGCGGACAAGCTCAAGAACGCCGTCTCGGGCGTCAAGGACAAGGCGCTCGGCGTGGCCGAGGATGCCCGCTCGGCCACCTCCGACGCGGCTCACACCGCGGCTGACGCCGTCACCGACGCACCGCACGCGGCCAGGAGCAGCGCAGGCGGGAACCCGCTGGCCGCCGGTCTGATCGCGTTCGGTGCAGGCCTGCTGGCGGCGTCGCTGATCCCCTCCTCCCGCAAGGAGCAGGAGATGCTCGAGCAGGTCAAGAGCTCCGACGCGGTACAGGGTGCCGCCGAGGGCGCGAAGTCGCTGGCGCACGAGATGGCCGAGGAGCTGAAGGAGCCCGCCCAGGAGGCGATGGACGCCGTCAGGACCTCGGCGACCGAGGGCGCCGAGCAGGTGCGTGAGACCGCGACCGACGGCGCGACCGAGGTCCGCGAGGCCGGGCAGCACGCGGCCGAGGACGTCGGCGAGCAGGCGGGCGAGTCCAGGGACCGGCTGCAACAGGGTTGATCAACCTCCGTGGGCCGGCGCCGCCGGCCCACGGAGGCCGTCGTCGTGGAGGGTTCGAGATGGCTGACAAGACGAGTGACGGCTCTGACCGGGACCTTCCGGACTCGCCGACCGACCTGCGCAAGCCGTCGTGGACGTACACGGTGCGCCGCACGATCAGCGAGTTCCTCGCCGACCAGTGCACCGACCTGGCCGCGGCGCTCACGTACTACGCCGTGCTGTCGCTGTTCCCGGCCGTGATCGCGCTGGTCTCGATCCTCAGCCTGGTCGGCCAGGCCTCGATCACCGAGTCGCTCCTCGGCATCGCTGAAGACGCACTGCCCGAGGGCATGATGGAGACCATCGGTCCCGTGATCGAGAGCCTCACCAACGTGCCGGCGCCTGGCATCGGCTTGCTGGTCGGGCTCCTGACTGCGGTGTGGACGGCGTCCAACTACGTCACCGCCTTCTCGCGCGCGATGAACCGCATGTACGAGGTACCCGAGGGCCGCCCGATCTGGAAGCTGCGCCCGATCATGTATGCGCTCACGATCGCCATGCTGATCCTGATCGCCCTCGTGGGAGTGATCCTGGTGCTCAGCGGTCCGGTGGCCCAGGCCATCGGCGAAGCGATCGGCGTCGGCGAGGCCGCGATGACCGTCTGGGGGATTGCGAAGTGGCCGCTGCTGCTGCTTCTCGTGGTGATCGTGATCGCGCTGCTCTACTACGGGACGCCGAACGTCAAGCAGCCGAAGTTCCGCTGGATCAGCACCGGCGCCGTGATCGCGATCGTGGTGGCGGCACTGGCCTCGCTGGGATTCGTGCTGTACGTCACCAACGTCGGCAGCTACAGCGCGACGTACGGCGCGCTCGCCGGCGTGATCGTCTTCCTGCTCTGGCTGTGGATCATCAACCTGGCACTGCTGTTCGGTGCCGAGTTCGACGCCGAGCTGGAGCGCGGCCGCGAGCTCCAGGCCGGGATCGCCGCCGAGGAGACTCTGCAGCAGCCGCCTCGTGACACACGCGCCAGCGACAAAAAGGCGGCCAAGCGCGAGAAGCTCGTCGCGCGCGGCCGTGCACTGCGCCGATCGCGTGGCAGCAGCGACGACGCCGACCGTGCACGCCGCCACGACGAGACCGAGCAGCGCTAGCCACCGAGCTCCGCGGCCGGGTCAGCTGTCCCCTGGGGGCGGCTCGCCACCGGCTGGCCTGGGCCGTGCCAGCACCCGGTCGATCCGGTTGCCGTCGAGGTTCGTGACCTCGATCCGCGCGCCATCGACGTCGACGACGTCCCCCAGGGCGGCGACCCGGCCCAACCGGTCGAGCACGAACCCGGCGACGGTCTCGTAGTCGCCCTCGTCCGGCAGCTCGATCCCGGTGGCCTCCGCGAAGTCCTCGAGGTTCATGCCGCCCTCGAGCGAGATCTCCCCACCAGGCCCGCGGTGCTTGGCGGCGCGGGCACCCTTGTCGAACTCGTCGTGGATCTCACCCACAAGCTCCTCGACCAGGTCTTCGAGCGTGACGATCCCGTCGGTGCCCCCGTACTCGTCGATGACGACGGCGATGTGGACCCGTTCGCGCCTCATCATCGCCATCGAGGGCAGCAGCGAGTTGGTGGAGGGCAGCACCACGATGTGTCGCACGAGATCCCGCACGGTGGTGGGCGCCTCTCCGCGCGGTGCCACCGGAACCGCGCCGGCGTCGTCGTCACCCGCGTGCGCGCCGAGATCGGCGAGCAGCACGTCCCGCACGTGCACGAACCCGAGCACGTGGTCGAAGTCGCCGTCGATCACCGGGTAGCGCGAGTACGGCTCCGACGAGATCGCACGCGTGGCCGCGTCCAGCGTGAGGTCGGCCTGCAGGAACACGACGTCGTGCCGCGGGCGCATGACCTCGCCGATCGTGTGCTCGGTCGCGTTGAACACGTCGCTGAGGATCTTGCGCTCGTCGGCCGGAAGCGACTCGTTGGTGATCACCAGGTCGCGCAGCTCCTGCTCGGTCATGTCCTCGTTGGTGGCCTTCGGATCGCCGCCGAGCAGTCGCACCACCATGTTGGTGGATGCCGACAGCAGCCAGATCACCGGCCGCATCAGGCTCGCGAACCGGTCGAGCGGCGGGCCGACGACGAGCGCGAAGCTCGAGGCCCGCTGCAGCGCGAGCCGCTTCGGCACCAGCTCTCCGAGAACGAGCGAGAGATAGGCGATCAGCAGCGTCATGAGCACGAACGCGACCGTGCCGGCCGCACTCTCGGACAGCCCGAGGCCCATGAACGCCGGCGCCACCGCAGGCGCGATTGTCGAGGCGCCGTACGCCGCCGAGAAGAACCCGGCCAGCGTGACGCCCACCTGCACAGCCGCCAGGAACCGGTTGGGGTCCCGAGCGACGGCGGCGACCCGCTGGCCGCGGGCACCCTTCTTGGCGATCTGGTCGAGCTGGCTCTCCCGCAGGGACACCAGGGCGAGCTCGGTTCCGGCGCACACCCCGCCGATGAGGATGAACACCAGCACCAGTGCGATGTTGGTGAGCAGGCCGTCCATCAGGCTCGCTCACCCGGCCTTCGGGGCGTCGTCATACCCCGACGCTACCGAATCCGCGGTCAGTGCTCGGTCGCGAACCCTTCCCGCGAGCTTCTCTCGTCCAGCGGCTCGAGCTCTTGGAACAGCGTGATCTGCAAACCTGCCGGAGCATCGAGGCGCGAGTTCAGCGAGCGCCACGGCGTCTCGACGGGTTCCGCCACCACAGAGCCGCCCTCCTGGGCGAGCTCCGCCGTCGTCGCGGCCGCGTCGTCGACCTCGAAGGCGAGCCGGATGCGCTGGCTGACCTGACCATCGGCCTCGACGCGATCGATCGCACGCTTGTGGGCTGGGCTGGCGATCTCGAGCGTGGCGATGCCGGCCTCGAGGATCGCGACACGGTCGTCGTCGCCCTCGGCGAACGCCGCCTGCTCGGGCATCCCGAGCACGTCGCGGAAGAAGCGGACGGCTTCCTCGTAGTCCTCGGCCTCGACGACGACCCTGAGCTGACGGACACGATTCTGGGGCTGCTCCATGCTTGATGAACGCAGGCGCGTGGCGCGCCATTCCGACGGCGTCCCTCACCTCGGCCGCACCCGTCGCTACCGTGGTCCACCGTGATCGACGAGTCCACGACCCGAGAACGGCTGCATCCAGACGGGCTGCCCGACCTGCTCGTGCGCCTCGGGTTCCGCGACGACGACGCCGTGGATGCGGTCGCGGTCGCCGATCGGGTGCGGCGTCGCCGCACGGAGGTCGCGATCGTGGCGCGCGCTGCCTCGTTGCTCGGCGAGGGCGTCGGCAGGTTCCGCGACAGCGCTTCCGTGCCTGACCCGTGGGAGGACCTGCCCGAAGGCCGCGAGGACCTGGCGGTGCTCGCGCTGCTCGCGTCGGTGCCCGAGGTGCGTGCGGAGCATGCGCGCCGTCGTATCCCCGACGCCGTGTCGTGGGGGTCGCTCTCCGACCTCGGTCAGCAGGTCTCGGTGAACCGCCGCACCCACAGACGGTTCGGGCTCGACACCTACGGCTGGATGCGCACCGCCTGGTCCGGCGGCCTGATGTGGCTCGGACGGCTGGAGTTCGTGCCGAAGCTCAGCGCCACCGGCTGGGTCCTCGACACGCACATCCCCGCCTCCGGCCCGCTCACACCCGAGGCTGTCGACGCCTCGTTCGCGGCTGCCGTGCCCTTCTTCGCCCGCCACTTCCCCGACTGCCCGGCCACCGCGTTCTCCTGCACGAGCTGGCTGCTCGACCCGGTCATCGCGGACCTGCTCCCGGAGACCTCCAACCTCGTCCGGTTCCAGCAGCGCTGGGCACTCGCCGAGTCCGGCTACCGCTCCGACGAGAGCGTCCTCTACTTCGCCTTCAACGTCCGCAGCGATCCCGAGGACCCGATCGACCCCCGCACCCTCACGCCGACCACCTCGCTGCAGCGTGCGGTCGTCGATCACCTGGCCGGCGGCGGGCACTGGTCCGCCTGGTCCGGCACCGTGCCGCTGACCGACGCCGCCGCATCCTGACGATGTCGGGGGTGTCCGGCACGCTGGGCTGATGAGCACCCACACCCACGCCATCCCGCGCTCGATCGACTACATCGAGATCTCGGTGACCGACATGGCTGCCGCACAAGAGTTCTACTCCCGCGCGTTCGGCTGGCGCTTCACCAGCTACGGCGAGGGCTACGCAGGGATCAGCACCCCCGCGGAGGCGCCGGGCGAGGAGGCCGGTGGGCTGGCGCTGGCCGAGGAGGTGACCCGAGGTGGTCCGCTGGTGCTGCTCTACAGCGACGATCTCGATGCCACGGTCGCAGCCGTGACCGAGGCCGGCGGCACGGTCGTCAGCGGGCCGTATCCCTTCCCCGGCGGCCGGCGCTTCCACTTCACCGATCCCAGCGGCAACGAGCTGGGGGTCTGGGCCAGCTCCTAGATGTCGTCGGTGCGGCCGGCGCAGCTCGTGCTACCGATCTCGGCGTCGATGCGGATCGTGTCGAGCTCGCAGTCTCAGCAGGTGGCGTGCACGTACGCGGGGTCGTCCGGGGTGACGAGGCCGAGGTCGCGCTGCACCACGCCGGCCACCTCGCCGATCGCCTCGCACGCGGCGGCGAGCCCGGCCTCGGTGTACTCGACGTCGTAGACGCGCCCTTCGTAGGTGTCGACGTAGGCCTGACACTCGTCGAACTGACCGCACTCCTCGACGACCGCGAAGCCGAACCCGATCTCGGTGCGCGCGACATCGAGCAGCTCGGGTGTGTTCTTCTGCCCGACGGCGAGCCCCAGCTCGGTCGCGGCCTCCACGAGGAGGCGCGCGTAGGCGATCGCGTCGTCGCGGTCGAAGGGGGCCTCGGGATAGCGCGTGAAGGTGTCGAGGTTGTCGAGCTCGACGGCGTCGAACCCGCGCGCGACGCACTCCTGAAACCGGTCCGTGACGAACTCGATCGCCGTCCGCCGGAGGCGGTTCGTGCTGATGTCGATCGGGTGCTCACCGGGCCACTCCGGGTCCTCGACCTCGTCCCACACGAGGCCCTCGGGCCAGTTCATGGCACTGTCGGGATGCCCCGCAGGTGCCTCGGTCTGGAACGCGTTCACGTAGCAGACCGAGTAGGCGGCATCTTCGCCGTAGCCCTCGGACCACTGCCGCACCACGAGCTCAACGCCTTCGGGCAACGCGTAGTCGCCACCGAGCTGGTAGTCGAACGCTACCCCCGGCGGCGGCTGCACCGGCTGGGGACTCGACCCGCACGCCACCACGGTGAGCCCCACGACCAGGGCGAGCACCGCCGTCGTGACCTTCCGTGCCCTCACCGGGACAGGGTAGGCGACCGTACGGTAGCCCGATGGATGCCCGCGACCCCGAGTCCCTGGTCCGTGAGTTCCACGCGACCTACGCGCTGCCGATCGCGACCGACGCGCCGAGCGCCGACCGCGAACGGGTCCACATGCGCATGGCGCTGATCGCCGAGGAGTTCGCCGAGCTGGTCGGGGCGGTCTACGGCCAGGCGGCGGGCGCGCTGATCGAGGAGGCCTTCGCGGCTGCGCTCACGGTCGACGACGGCGCTCGCGACGCCGTCGAGGCCGCCGATGCGTTGGGTGATCTGGTGTACGTGATCTATGGCATGGCGCTCGAGTGCGGCATCCCGCTGCGGGAGGTGCTGGCTGAGATCCAGGCCTCGAACCTCTCGAAGCTCGGCCCGGACGGCCTGCCGGTCTACCGCGATGACGGCAAGGTCCTCAAGGGCCCGGGCTACTTCCGACCGGACATCGCGGGCGTGCTGGCGAGGAACAGCTAACGAACGGTCGTCACGACGACCCAGGCGGCCCAGCCGCACACGAGTGCGAAGGTGGCCAGCCAGAGGGTGCGCGGAAGCTTCGCCAGCCGCGCCAGCACCCGCGCGTCGTTCCCGGCCGAGCGGTCCCGCCAGGCTGCGATCAGGTGACGCCAGGCGCCCACGAGCAGCACGGCGGCCACCCCGGTGAGCACCTGCGACTGCAGCTCCGGCTCGCCGAACCACCACAGCGCCGCGACACCTGCGAGCGCACCGACCGTGACCGCCGCGGTCAGCACCGAGCGAACCTGCACGAGCGCCACCAGAAGAACCACACCGAAGACCGCGAGCACCGGCGCGGCCCAGCCGCGGCCCACCGCGACCGCCACCCCCGCCGCCAGCAGCGCCGGCGCCGGGTAGCCCGCCCAGGTGGTCGCGACCAGCCCCGGGCCCGCGCCGCGCCCGCGCGTGACGGCATGCCCGGAGGCGTCTCCACGCAGCACGAAACCCGTGAACGTCCGACCCACCACGATGCCGACGATCGCGTGCCCGAGCTCGTGCACGAGCGTCACACCGAGCCGCGCGACCCGCCACAGCGGCGGCACCAGCACGAGCACCAGCGCGACCGCGCCGACGATCCCCAGCTCGGTCGGCGTCAGCGCGGCCGGCGGGCCGGGTTGCACCCGCTGCAGCGCCTCCTCGACCCAGCTCATCCAGGCGAGTCTATGGAGACCGGGGTCATTCCCTGCGCGCCGGCACTGCGGGCCCGGCGGCGGTCAGTTCGGCAGCGGCGCTCCGACATCGTGCACGTGGTGCTCGAGGTCGTGCAGCGCGTAGACACCGAGCGTGAAGGCGGTGAACACCGAGCCGTTGCTGCGGCGGCCCGGCCGGTCCCACTGGCTCTCGTGGACCGCTCCGTAGGCGGTGGACAGCCTCCCGACGGCGGCGCTCACCTGGGTGGCGACCTCGCCCGGTTCCTCGTGCGCGTAGTCGCCCGCGATCGCGGCGGCGTCCTGGTCCCAGTCGGGGAACGGCGGATCGTCCTGGGTGAGGATCAGCTGGAGGCGCCCGGTCATGACGGCGGCCATGTCCCGGATGTGAGCCGCGTACTCGGTGGGCGACCAGACGAAGGGGAGCGGCCGCCGTCGGGCATCCTCCTGGGTGAGTCGAGCCGGCCACGGCTCGGCCGCGCGCGCGAGCCGGGAGGCGAGGTTCTCGCGCGTCACGGACTCGGGGTCGAAGCCGCAGTCCTCGCAGGCGCGGCTCAGCACCCAGGTCCAGTCCTTGCTGTCTGGCTCGATCGGGTTCTCGGTCACGGCGACAGCCTGCCGCGTCGCACCGGCGTGCGCCAGGACCCGGCCGGCTCAGACCGCTGCGCGGACGCGGTCCTGCCAGTGCTCGGACGCGAGCGGAGGCGCTTCGCCGGCGTGCACCATGTCACGGGCGAGCTCGACGGCCTCGGCGAGCAGGTTGCGCAGGCGCCGGTCGGCGTCGTCGATGCAGGCTGTGGCGAGCGCCTGGACGGCGATCTCGATGACGCTCGCTGCCGGTGAGTAGCGCGGGGGTACCGGCACGCTGCCGAGGAACCGCTCGGCCCAGACCTTGGCGTCCGGCACATCCCGCAGCGCGTTCTGGGCGCGGGTCCGCAGCGCGGCGCTCGAGGTCGCGTGCCCGGAGGCGAGCAGCCGCAGGGTGCCGACGGCGAGCGCCCGCTGGTGCGAGACAGCGGCGTCGCGGATGGCGTGCGCGACAGCGAGCAGGGCGAGATCGCCTGCGAAGGTGGCCGGCAGGCCCCTGATGCCCACGACGGCCGGGACGAGCGGGGCCAGCTGGGAGCGGGCGCCGTCGGACGTGCAGTCGTTGACCATCCGCGCGAGCGCCGCGAGCATCGGGTCGGTGCATCGCGGGGCGTCGCTCCACCGTTCACCGGCGAGGTACGACGCGAGCTCCATGAAGCACGCGCCTCGACGCGGCGAGCGGTGCTTCCCGCGCGCGAGCAGGGGAAGCAGATCCGGTGTCTCGGGCGACGTAGCCACGGTGGGCCTCCTGTCAACGGCTCCCTCCCTAGTCTGCTCCCTCGCGTGCTCAAATTCCAGGGCTTCGCCCCTGATCACGCCATAGCCAACCATGATGACTGCGGCGTCCGGCGACACCCTGAGCCGCGTGGCGAGCACGCGAGCAAACTGTGGGTAAAGTGGCGGCGTTCGCTGCTCGACCGCCCGATGCCGCTTGACCACTCCTTGGAGGATGGGTTGACCGACCTCCTCGCGTCCTACCGCGCGGCCGGACCCGGCCACGACGAGATGCTGCAGTCCTCGGGCTCGGCGCGTGCGGCGTGGGAGCAGATGGCGGCACTCGCCGGCCTCGACTCGTGGGAGCAGCTGCGTGAGCGCAGCGAGGACGTCGTCACGCTGCTCGAGGATCACGGCGTCAGAGTCGGAGCGGATCCCGACGACGTCCCCTGGCCTCTGGACCCGCTGCCCGTGATCATCGACGAGGACGAGTGGGTCGACCTCGAAGGCCGCCTCAGGCAGCGCGCCGAGCTTCTCGATGCGATCTTCACCGACCTCACCACCGAGCGGCGGTTGCTCGCCGACGGCCTGCTGCCGCCCGAGATCGTGCTCGCGCACCCAGGGTTCCTCCGGGCCGCCGACGGCATCCTGATCCCCGGCCGCCATCAGCTGTTCCTGCACGCCACCGACGTCGCGCGCAACGCCGACGGCGCCTGGCTGGCCCTGAGCGACCGCACCCAGGCCCCCAGCGGCATGGGCTACGTCATGGAGGACCGCCGCGTCATCGGGCAGGTGCTCTCCGGCCTGTACCGACAGGCTCGCATCCGCCGCATCGGCCCGTTCTTCCACGCCATGCGGCAGGCACTCCAGGAGGTCGCCCCGCCAGGTTCGGGAGATGATCCCCGCGTCGCGCTGCTGACGCCTGGCCCCTTCGCCGAGACGGCGTTCGACCAGGGCTACCTGTCGACCATGCTGGGGTTCCCGCTCGCCGAGGGCGAGGACCTCGTGGTCTCCGACGGCCGGGTCTGGATGCGCTCGCTCGACGAGCTCGAGCCGGTCGACGTGATCGTGCGGAGGGTCGACGCCGAGTACTGCGACCCGCTCGAGCTGCTCGGCAGCTCGGTGCTCGGCGTCCCCGGGCTGGTCGAGGCGGCACGGACGGGCGCGGTGACCATCGTCAACCCCCTGGGCAGCGGGCTGATGGAGAACCCCGCGCTGCTGACCTACCTGCCCCGCCTGTCGCGGGCGCTGCTCGGCGAGGAGCTCGCCCTGGGCTCGGCGGTCACGTACTGGTGCGGCGAGCGGTCGATGTGCTCGCACGTGATCGCCAACCTCGAGCGGCTGGTGATCTCCTCGACCACGCCCGGCAGCCCACCGATCCACGGATGGCTGCTGACCGCCGGCGGGCGGGCCGAGCTTGCGGCGCAGATCTCGCAGACCCCACACCAGTGGGTCGGCCAGGAGCCCACGGAGGCGTCGACCACTCCCACGGTCGGCGACGGCCGCCTCGACGCCTGCTCGACCGTGCTGCGGACCTTCGCCGTCGCCCGGCAGGAGGGTTACCAGGTGATGTCGGGGGCGCTGGCGCGCGTCACGTCGTCGGAGACCCGTACCGAGACGCTCGCCCACACCACGCTCGGCGTGGCGAAGGACGTGTGGATCCTGTCCGCCGAGGCGCAGACGCATCCCGATCCCTGGCCCATCGAGGAGCAGGAGGCCATCCAGGCGCGTGGCACGTGGGCGAGCGCGATCAGCCCCGGAGCGGCAGAGGACCTGTTCTGGTTCGGCCGCTACACCGAGCGTACGGAGTCGACCGTGCGGCTGATCCGCGCTGTCGCGGACCGCTGGGAGGACTACCACCTCCTCCCTCGCTCGCCCGGTGGCCGGGCGCTGCAGGTGCTGATGGACGCGGTCGGCGAGGTCGTGGGACCCGGGTCCCTGACCGAGCTGGTGCTCGAGACGGACCGGCCCGGCTCGGTCGCCTTCGCCGTCGACCGCAGCACCCGGTCCGCGACGGCGGTCCGCGACCAGCTGAGCTCCGACACCTGGCTCGCGCTCTCCAGCATCGAGCGTGCGCTCAACCGCGAGCGGGTGCGCCAGCAGCACGGGGCCGGCGAGGGCCTCGGGCTCGGCCGGGTACTCGCACGTTGCCTCGAGGGACTGCTCGCCCTGGCCGGCATCGGCGCGGAGTCGATGGTGCGGGATGTCGGCTGGTGGCTGATGGACGTGGGCCGCCGGATCGAGCGCGCTCAGCACCTGGTGCGCACCCTCACGGCGACCGTGACGCAGCGCCGCTCCGCGATGGTCGACTCGATGCTGCTGGAGTCGGTGCTGATCGCGCACGAGTCCGTCATCACCTACCGGCGCCGCTCGCAGACCCACGCTCGCCTCGATCTGTTCCTCGACCTGCTGCTGCTCGACGACGCGAACCCGCGCTCGCTCGCCTACCAGCTCGAGGAGATCAGGGCCGATCTGATGAGCATCCCGGCCCGGGGTGGCCGTGTCGGGGCGCGCGACCAGCTGCTCGCCGACCTGCACGACCTGCTGACCGAGCTCGACCCGGCCGCCGTCGTCGTGGCCGATGCCGAGGGCAACCGGCCCCGCCTGCTCGAGCTGCTCGAGTCGTTGCAGTGGCGCCTGGACGAGCTCGCGCTCGAGATCGCCCGCGTCCACTTCAGCCATCCGACATCGAGCCCCTGGGCCGACGCCGCCGGCACGTGGTCGCCAGGGGGTCGCGATGACTGACACCTCGAGCAACCGGCACTACCGGCTCACGCACCTGACCACCTACACCTACCCGCAGGCCGTCACCTCCTCCTACGGTCGCGCCGTGCTGCTCCCCCGGCCCGGCGGGGGTCAGCAGGTGCACAGCAGCCGGCTGACCGTGACGCCGGAGGCCGCCGAGGTACGCGAGCACCGCGACTTCCACGGCAACCTCTCCTCGTACTTCCATGTGACCGAGCCCCACACCGTGCTGCAGGTGCGGTCCTCGTCGGTGCTGACGGTGACCCGCCGTCGGGTCGATCGGACGCGCCTGCCGAACGTGCCCTGGGAGCTGGCGGCGCAGGCCGTCCGCACCGTGTTCTCGCCCGAGTCCCGCTCCAACGGCAGCATCGCCGGTGGTCTCGCGATCGCGGAGTCGCGGCTGGCCTCGCCGATGGTGGACCTGGGTGAGGAGGTCCGCGACTACGCCGCGCTCTCGTTCGCCCCGGGACGGCCGGTCCCGGACGTCGTCGCGGACCTGTGCAGGCGCATCTACTCGGACTTCACCTACCGGTCGGGCTCGACGACGGTGCACACCCGACTGCCCGAGGTCCTCGAGCGCCGCACCGGGGTGTGCCAGGACTTCGCGCACCTGCTCATCGGGTGCGCCCGGTCGATGGGGCTCGCCGCGCGGTACGTCTCCGGCTACATCGAGACGCGCCCGCCCGCCGGCCAGGAGAAGCTCCGCGGTGTGGACGCCTCGCACGCCTGGGCCTCCGTCTGGATGCCCGGCGGCGGCTGGCTCCACATCGACCCCACGAACGACCAGTTCATCGACAACCGCTACGTGGTGCTGGGGACCGGGCGCGACTACCGCGACGTCTCCCCGCTGCGGGGCATCGTGTTCACCGAGGGCGCCGGGTCGAAGCTCGAGGTCGCGGTGGATCTCTGGCCGATCGAGGCCGACGACGTCGAGGCCCAGAGCGCCGAGGTCCAGGCCGGCATCCCCGCCGCCTGAGCGGCCTGCCACACTGGTGACATGCCTCGACAGATCGCCACCAGCACCCGCGTCGACCGCGCCGCCATGGAGGAGTTCGTGCGGCCGCGTCACCACGGCATCCTCATGACCACCCGGTCCGACGGCGGTGCGCAGCTCTCGCCCGTGACCATGGGCCTGTCCGCCGAGGGTCAGGTGGTGATCTCCACCTACCCGGACCGGGCGAAGGCGACGAACCTCCGCAAGAACCCGACGACGTCGGTCTGCGTGCTCTCCGACAGCTTCGGCGACGCCTGGGTCCAGCTCGACGGCACCGCCGAGGTCATCGACCCGCCCGACTCGGTCGAGCCCTTGGTCGAGTACTACCGCTGCATCTCCGGCGAGCACCCCGACTGGGACGAGTACCGCGAGGCCATGCGCACGCAGGCGAAGACGCTGATCCGGATCACCATCGACCGGTGGGGCCCGATCGCGACCGGCGGCTTCCCGGCCCGACTGGCCCAGGACTGAGCGCTCCGGGTCAGTCCCGGGCCGTGAGCACGATCGGGCCGTCGTGGGTGACGGCGATCGTGTGCTCGGAGTGCGCGCCCCGGGAGCCGTCCTGGCTGCGCAGCGTCCAGCCGTCGGGGTCGGTGTAGATCCGGTCGGTCCCGAGCATGAACCACGGCTCGATCGCGATCACGAGGCCGGGTCGCAGCGGCAGACCTCGCCCGGCGCGCCCCGCGTTGGGGATGTGCGGCTCGCCGTGCATCGTGCGACCGACGCCGTGACCGCCGAAGTCGGTGTTGACACCCCAGCCGTGCTCGGAGGCGACCGCGCCGATCGCGGCCGCGATGTCACCGATCTTGTTGCCGACCACCGCGGCCTCGATGCCCTTGACCAGCGCCTCCTCGGTGGCGGCGATGACCTCGAGGTCCTCCTCGCGAGGCGTGCCGACGACGACGCTCAGCGCCGAGTCCGCCACCCAGCCGTTCACGCTGACGGCGAAGTCGACCGAGAGCAGATCGCCGTCCTCGAGGGCGTAGTCGTGCGGCAGTCCGTGCAGCACCGCGTCGTTGACCGACGTGCACAGCACCTTCCCGAACGGGCTCGCGCCGAACGACGGGTGGTAGTCGATGTAGCACGAGGTGGCGCCGGCTCTGCGGATCATGTCGTGCGCGAGCTCGTCGAGCTCGAGCAGGTTGACCCCCACCGCGGCCTTCTCCTTCAGCGCGGTCAGCACATCGGCGACGAACCGGCCGGCCGGTCGCATCGCCTCGATCTCGGAGGGGGTCTTGAGCTCGATCACCCGCTCAGACTAAGGGGTCGACGGCGTGTCTTCCGCTGCGTGCGGCACATGCCCGGGCACACTCGTGCTCGAGCAAAGCGAAGGCCCCTCGGAGTAGGCGTCCGAGGGGCCTTGCTTCGTTCTTCAGAGCTGGTGGTCGAGGGATGAGCCCACCGGCCGCGACCCGAGGACCCGAGGGTCTTCTGGTCCCCCGCCGGAGCGGGTGGCCGTCTGTCGAACTGAACCGCCCGGGCCGTTCGGTGAATCGGGCGTCATCCTCGCCACCCGGGTCGTCGGGGCCGGAGCCCTTCTGATCCAGTCACCATCGGTGTCCGATCGGTCTCGTGATCATCCATCGGGAATCGGTCCGGGTCTCCCCGTTGTCCTCATCCAACCTCGATCCGGTCTCCCGGTCCGAGGTCTCGACACGTCGGACGGAGTGCCGCCACCTCCGGTCACGGTCCAGCTCCCCGGAACCATCTCTCGGTCTCCCGAGCGAGGTCCAGCTCAACGCCGGAACCGCATCTGGAGGGGCCTTCACCCCACCTTCGTGATCGACTGGTCGATCTCGATGGCTTAGTTCTAGTAGGGCCTCGCGGGGGCCGCAAGAGGGTTCGTCGACCCAGTTTTTATCCCCAGTTGACACACAGGGCGGTCCACAGCTCCACCTGCGGGAACACCAGTCGTCCACACCCCTGTGCACCAAATTTGTGGACAACCATCGCCGAGACCGCGCCACCGGCGCCCCTCGATGGCTGCCGCGGGGCCACCACATGAACACCCGATGAACTACTCACAGCCCTGGACACAGCCTGTGGGAACAGTCACGAGCCCACCGCCGGGCCACCTGGCTTCGCGCCGATAGGCTCGGTCGGTGAGCAAGCCCCTGGTCGTCGCCGCCGCGATCGTCGACGACCTCCGCCGCCCCACCCGGCTGCTCGGCGCGCAGCGAAGCGCGCCGAAGTCGCTCGCGGGCCGCTGGGAGTTCCCCGGCGGCAAGGTGGAGCCCGGCGAGGACGAGGTGGACGCGCTTCACCGCGAGCTCGCCGAGGAGCTGGGCGTCACCGCAACGCTGGGTGCGCTTGTCCTGCCACCCGACGGCGGTGACTGGCCGATCACCCGGGGCTACTGGATGCGGCTGTGGTTCGCCACGGTCGACCGTGAGCCCGCACCGCTGCTGGACCATGACGCGCTCCGCTGGCTCGCCGTCGACGAGCTCTACTCGGTTCCCTGGCTCGACGCCGACCTTCCCATCGTCGAGGTGGTCGCCGCCGCGATGGCTCGCTGAGCCCCGGGACGACCGGTCGCACCGCCTCGATGAGACGCTGCACACATACCGACAGATTCGCGGCAAACGTCACGACGTGACAGGATGCCAGGGTGCCCAAGATCATCGGCTCCACGCTCGCCGAGCACCGGTTGCAGGTCCGGACCCGGCTGTTCAGCGCGCTCGCGAGGCTGATGGACGCCTCGGGGTTCGACACCCTCACGATGTCGGACATCGCAGCCGAGGCGGGGGTGGGCCGCACGTCTGTCTACAACCACTTCGCCGACAAGGAATCCCTCCTGATCGGCTACATCGAGCACGAGACGGGCCAGTTCCTCGTGGACCTGCGCGAAGCGCTCGACGGCGTCACCGACCCGGAGGAGCGCCTCCGGGTCTACATCCGCCAGCAGATGGCCCTCACGACCACCTATCACCCGGCTCCTGGCCCGGACCTGCGCTCGATCGTCTCGCACGACACCGTGGCACGCCTGCGCGAGCACGTCCGCGAGGTCGAGATGCTGCTGCGCGAGATCCTCGCCGATGGCATCGCCGCCGGTCGCCTGCCGGATCAGGACGTCGACGTCGTGGTGCCGCTCGTGCACGCCTGCCTCACCGGCCGCAGCCGGCTCCGCGAGGAGGAAGGCCAGGAGCATGCCGTGGCCGCCACGGAGGACTTCGTGCTCCGCGCGGTCGGGGCCGCCTGACCCGGCTACGCTCGCGAGCATGACCAACGAAGCGAGCTCCGTCATCGACATCGACGTCGACGGCGGGAGCCTCCCTGTCCATGTGTGGTTGCCACCGTCGGGGGAAGGGCCGGGCATCGTGCTGGTCCAGGAGATCTTCGGGGTCTCGCCGTACATGCGCGACCGCGTGGCGGATCTGGCCGCCGCCGGATACGTGGTGCATGTGCCGGACCTGTACTGGCGGCTCGGGCTGCCCGAGCTCGACGAGTCCGCCCCCGATCTGCTCCAGCAGGCGATGGGGCGGATGAGCGCCCTGCCGTGGGAGCACGCGGTCGCTGACACGGCAGCCGCGCTGCGACACCTGCGCTCCGCGCCCGAGGTGCGGGGCCCGGTGATGCTGGTCGGGTTCTGCTACGGCGGTGGCGTGGCGTTCAACGTGGCGGCGATCGAGCCGGTGGATGCGCTCGTGTCCTTCTACGGCAGCGCGCTGCCGAACCTGCTCGAGCTCGCGCCGCAGGTCACCGCCCCCTCGCTGCACCACTTCGGCGAGGCCGACGACTACATCCCGATGCCGGTGGTCGAGACGATCCGCGATGCCGTGACCCGTGCGGGCGTCGAGTTCCACCTCTACCCCGGCGCGGGCCACGCCTTCGACAACACCCGCCCGGAGTTCCACCACGCCGAGGCCTCGGCGCTCGCGTGGGAGCGCACGCTCACGTTCCTCGGGGAGCAGAGGCTGACGTGAGCCGCAGGAAGAAGCGCCAGGGGGTGCGGTCCTTCATCGCGGTGGTCATCGCACTCGGGCTGCTCGCCGGCGCGGGCTACCTGGGCGACAAGGTCGTCCGGTCACAGATCGAGAGCCGCGTCGAGACGGCGGTGCTCGCGGAGCTTCCTGAGCTCGACGCCGACCTCGATGCCGAGCTCGGCGGCCGGTTCGCCACCCCGCAGCTGATCTCCGGCACGCTCTCAGAGCTCACGCTGACCGCGCCCTCGGCCACGGTCGACGGGCTCACGATCAACGACGTCACCGTGGTCGTCAGCGGCGTCCCGATCCGCGGGTCCGGCAGCATCGACTCCGTGCACGCCACCGGAACCGTGCCGGTCGAGACCGTGCTCACGGCCATCCAGCGCCGTGTCGACCTGCCCGAGGGCGTCGAGCTGAGGCTGCTCGACGGCGAGATCGCCGCCGTCGCCTCCCTGCTCGGCGTCGAGATGGCTGCGTACGTCGTGCTCGTGCCGGCGCCGCGCACCATCACGATCGATGTCGACCGGCTGGAGCTCGGCGGCGTCACCGTGAGCGCCTCCGACATCCCGATCGATCTCAGCGCGCTGCTCGGCACGGTGGCCGTCGACCTCGAGATGCTGCCGGAGGGTATCGAGCTCACCGAGCTGGTGGTGACGCAGACCGGCATCGACCTCGTCCTCGACGGCACCGACGTCTCGATGTGAGGTGAGATCAGCCGTCGGTCAGCCGAGGCTCTCCGGATAGGTCGGGTCCTCGCCGAGGACGTGCTCGGCAAGGTAGGCGGAGACGACCTGGTACCAGACCTTGGCGTGCTGCGGCGTGAGGACCCAGTGGTTCTCGTCCGGGAAGTAGAGGAACCGGTGCACGGTGCTGCCGTCCTCGCCCGCGGGCAGACCGGAGGCCGAGAGCAGCTCGTACCAGAGCCGCAGGCCCTCGCCGATCGGCACGCGGTAGTCCTTGTCGCCGTGGATCACGAGCATCGGGGTGCGGATGTCGCCCACGAACCGGTGCGGGGAGTTCTCCTCCGCCATCTCCGCGGTCATCTCGCGGGCCCAGTAGTAGGCGGCGTCGGTGGTGCCGCCGAACCCGTCGAGAGCCCACAGGCTCGCGTGCGTGACGATCGCCTGGAAGCGGTCGGTGTGCCCGGCCACCCAGTTCGCCATGTAGCCGCCGAACGAGCCACCCATCGCGGCGGTGCGGCGCTCGTCGATCTCCGGGAGCTGCTCGGCGGCATCGGTCGCAGCCATGAGGTCGATGAACGGCGCGCCGCCCCAGGCGCCCCAACCGCGCTGGATGAAGTCCTGCCCGTACCCGGTCGAGAGCGCCGGGTCCGGCAGCAGCACCGCGTAGCCCTGAGCGACCAGCAGCCAGGGGCACCACCGCCACGACCAGGCGTTCCACGAGCCGAGCGGGCCGCCGTGGATCCACAGCAGCAGCGGCGCCTGCTGCTGTGCCGACGCCCCCTCGGGCAGCGCGAGCCATGAGCGCACCCGGGTGCCGTCGGGTGCGGTGGTCTCGACCTCACGCAGCGTGCCTGGCAGCGCAGGCCGCTCCACGGGGCCGCGGAGCGCGGTCACCTCACCGCTGCTCAGGTCGATCCGAACCGGCTCGGCCGGGAAGGCGTAGGAGCTGCGGAGCGCGTAGGCCACGTCGCCCTCGGGACTGACGACGACGTCGGAGTACGCGGCGTCGTCACTCGTGAGGGCCACCGGGTCGCCGCCGTCCAGCGGCGCGCGGAAGACCCGCGAGCGACCGTCGTCGTCGGCGATCACGAGCAGGGCGTCGGAGCCAGGCAGCCAGACGATCCCGGCGGGCCAGCGGTCCCAGCCGGTCGCGATCCTGCGCTGGTCGGAGCCGTCGATGGCGGCGAGCCAGAGCGTGATCTCGGGCGCCTGCTCCGGCGTGCTGATGCTCTCGCGGAGGTAGGCGATCTGGGTGCCGTCGGGGCTGATGCGAGCGCCCGCCACCTCGGCGTCGGGGTCGTCCACGATCGTGGTCCGGTCACCGGTGGCCACGTCGATGGAGACGAGCACCGAGCGCACGGCACCGCGAGCCTGCGGCAGGTTGAGGCTGCTGACGATCGTGCCGCCGTCGGCGCTGAGGTCCTGACCCGCCTCGACGAGGCCGGCACCGACGTCCGGTGTCAGGTCGCGCAGCTCCAGCGCGTCGTCGGAGTCGGTCAGCTCAGCCGCGAACAGCCGGGGCGCGTCGGGCCCCAGGTCGTGGTCCCAGTACCGGATCGGGTACCCGGAGTGCAGGATCGCGGCGACCTTCTTGTCCGAGCGCAGGTCGCGCAGCCGCTGCTCGCTCTCGACGTCGGTCGCGCTCGGGAGCGTGCCTGCGCTCACCAGGACCGTGGCACCGGCCCGGGCCGCCTTGACCGACGAGACACCACCGGGCCGCTCGGCCAGCACGCGCGCCTCACCGCCGCCTGCGGGCAGCACCCACACGGCGGGCTTCGCCTTGTCCTCGGCGACGTCGCCGTGCGGTCGCTTCGCCACGAACAGCAGGTCACCGGCGGTCGTGAAGGTGGCCTGGCTCTCGCCCTTGGCACCCCGTGTGAGCCGCCGGGCCGGCGCACCGCCGTCGGGGTCGATCTCCCAGAGCGCGGTGACGTACCCGGTGCTCTTGGGGTCGAGCGTGCTGACACCCGTCACGAGGCGGCGCCCGTCCGGCGACAGCGCGAGCGAGCCGAGCCGCGGCAGCCCGATGTACGCGTCGAGGTCGTGGAACGGGGTCGCGGGATCGGTGCTCTCAGGCGATGTCATAGGTCGTTCCTACCATCCGGGGACGGTGATGTATCAGCGGCATGGCCCCGCACTCCTGAGCCATGAGAGAACAGCCGTGCCGAAGGAGAACCGGACATGCCCGACCAGATCCTCGACGACGACGATCTCGACCTCTCCCCCGAGGTCATGTGCCAGCTCGCCCGCCGCCGCTCACGCCTGGCGGCGATGAAGGATGCCGCGGGCACGCCGCCTGCCGAGCACGGCCGCACCGAGCGCTCCCGGGATCGCTAGGCGGAGACCACTACCTGCTGTTCTTCTCCGCGAGCCCGGCCAGCATCTCGTTGTACGCCGAGAGCTCGGCATCGCCGTCGCGGTCGGCGGAGCGGTCCTTGCGCCGGGCGGTGCGGGCGTCGTCACGAGACCAGCTGATCGCGAGCAGCACGGCCACCATGAGCGAGGGGATCTCTCCGATGCCCCAGGCGATCTCGCCGGCGGCGCGCTGGTCGGCGAGCGCGTCCACGCCCCACGGCAGACCGAGTGCGCCGAAGTAGTCGGCAGCGAGCAGCTCGGTCATGGTGGTGATCGCGACGCCGAAGAACGCGTGGGCGGCCATCGTCGCGAACAGCAGCAGCAGCCGCATCGGGTAGCCGGGGCGTTTCGGCCCGGGGTCCACGCCGATCAGCCCGTTGACGAACAGGTACCCGCTCAGCACGAAGTGCACGATCATGCCGATGTGCCCGAGGTGGGTCGTCGAGGCGAGGTAGAGCAGCGGCGAGAAGTAGAAGAGCACCATCGTGCCGATGAACACGAACGCCGCCACCACCGGGTTCGCGACCAGCCGCCCCCACCGGGAGTGCACGAGGCCGAGGAGCCACTCGCGTGGGCCGCGGGAGCCGTCGGAGCGGGCCGGCAAGGCTCGCAGCGCGAGCGTCACCGGCGCGGAGATCACCAGCAGGATCGGCACCACCATCACGTAGGCCATGTGCGCAGCCATGTGCACGCTGAGCATCACGTGCCCGTACACGGCGGGCGCGCCGAGCACGAGGTAGGCGAGCACGAGCGTGCCGCCCACCCAGGCCACGGTGCGCCCGATGGGCCACGCGTCGCCGCGGCGCCGCAGCCGCAGCACCCAGCCCAGGTAGACCACGAGCATCGCGACGGCGATGAACCCGAAGAACAGGTCGGGGTAGAACGCGGTAAGGATCGCCTCGGGGGTGGGCGTCGGGGGCGACGGTCGTTCCGAGAGCAGCTCGGTCGGCGAGAGCACACCGGCGGGCTCCTGCTCGATCGGCGGCTCACTGCCCGCGAGCGCCACGCCGAGCCCGCTGGCGAGCCCCACCAGGGCGACCTCGACGCCGATCAACCGCCAGAACGTGAAGCCCCGGCCCTCGCGCAGGTTCGCGATCGTGCGGCGGCGGTGCCACCAGCCCGCCGCACCCAGGATGGCCAGCAGCACGATCTTCGCCACCAGCACCATGCCGTAGCGGGTCCCGAGCGCGGCCGGTGACCCCACCCGGATCCAGGCGCTCGCCGTGCCCGAGACCGCCACGATCGCGAAGCACCACACCGCGATCGACGAGAACCTCGCAGCGACGGCGGGAGCCGCCTTCCCGAGCCGGCTCCCGGTGAGCGCGAGCACGGCCAGGCCCCCGGTCCACACGGCCGCTCCGAGGACGTGGCCGAAGATGCCGTTCATGCCGAGCTCGTGGTTGAACGTGCCGGCTGCGTGTCCCTGGGTCGCGACCGGGATCAGCACCCCGACCCCGAGGACCAGCGCCAGCAGCGCGGTGCGGTAGCCGGACACCGCAGCGCACACGGTCGCGAGCACGGCCGCCATCACCGCCGTAACCAGCTGCGCCCGGCCGGTGGAGATCTCGGACACGTAGAACCCGAGCTCGTCGCCGAAGCCCTCGCCACCGATCGGGCGGCCCGCGACCAGCGCGTACCCGAGGACGATGTCGAGCACCGCGAGCAGCGCCCACACCGGACCGGCGATCGAGGTGACGGTGCGGACGAACCGCCAGGCTCCGCCGTCGTCCTTCTTCGCCTGTCCACGCGGGAGGACGAAGGCGAGCATCACGAGCCCGCCCAGGGTGAGCGCCTGAGCGACCTGGAGGAGGATCCCGAGCACGGGGGTCGCCCAACGGACGAAGGCTCCCGGGTCTCCGACGAGAGTCGGCGCGCTCGCTCCCGTGATCGCGACGCCGACGAGGGCGCCCAGGAGCGCTATCGGGATGCCCGCGGCCAGCCACGGCCACAGCTGTGGGAGCGCCCGGACGCGGGGCTCCGAGGGCGCGGTCGTCACTGCTAGAGGGTATCCGTGCCGCTGGGCAGCATCGCGCTCGTCAGCCGGGGGAGCTCTCGTCGAAGAGCCCCAGCAGGCTGGCTGCCCGCAGCGCCTCCACACGGGTGCTGACGCCGAGCTTGCGATAGATGCTCTGCAGCTGGCTCTTGACGGTGTTCGGAGAGACGTGCAGCAGCGCCGCGAGCCGCCTCGTGGCAGCGGCCTCACGCAACCGCTCCAGCACGACGAGCTCGCGGTCGGACAGCCGTGCCTGCACCGTGGCGAGCCTCATCCGTTCCTTGGCGACGTCGAGCGCGTCGAGGAGGGTCTGGGAGGCCGGGTCGAGCCGCAGCTCGCGCGCCCGGTCGATCAGCTGCGCCATCCGGGTGGCTCCCTGGCGGGCGAACGGCAGCATGGCGCCGGATCGCGAGGCGATGGCCACACCCCTGCTGAGCAGCACCGATGCGCGGTCCTGCTCGCCCACCTCGTCGAGCACCAGGGACGCCATCACCAGCATCCAGGTCGGGTAGGTCGACGCCCACGTCGACGATGACGGCAGCAGCGGCTCCATCAGCTCGGCGGCATCCGAAGCGCGATCCAGCGCGAGCAGCACGAGGCAGCGGACGAGCGTGGCGACGAGACCGCCCGGTGGCCCCGCCTCCTCGAGCACGGCGAGCGCGACCTCGGGCTCGCCGACGGCGACCAGCAGCTCGGCCCGGGTGTTCCGCAGGATCGTGGCCTCGAACGGGGAGAGCACCCGCTCGTGCAGCAGTGCCTCGATCACATCGAGCGAGCCCAGACCCGCCGACGGCGACCCCGACAGCAGGTGGGCCATCGCCTCCGCCTGCGCCCGGAGCACGAGCAGCACCGGCGGATCCTCCGCACCGGTCGCGACGGGAAGCCGACCGAGGGCCTCCCAGGCGCCGGCGACGTCGAGCTGGGCGATCAGTCTCGAACCGTCTGCGAGCGCGCGCACCCATCCCGGCATGGACCCGGAGAGCTCCTCGTCCAGCGGCCCACCGTCGTCGCTGGGGTGGAGCGCGCCGAGGTAGCCGGCGACCAGGCGCTCCAGCTCGCGCACCAGCGCGCTGAGGTAGGACGAGGCGTCGGCGGCGAGGAGGTCTTGGGCGCGAGCGAGCTCGTGCGCCGCGCTCGACAGGTCCCCGAGCCCCAGCGCCGTCAGGCCCGCCTGGGCGTGCAGCGACGGCGCGAGGCGCTGACCGTGCTCCGCGGGCACGGTGGCGATCGCCTCCTGGTGCAACGCCAGCGCGCGGTCGTGCTCACCGCGCGTGCGGGCCAGGACCGCCTTCACACCCGCGATCGCCGCACGAAGGGCCTCGGCGCCGTCCTGCGGGAGCGCGATGCTCGCGGCCTCGATGTCGACCTCAGCCCGGCGAAGATCCGCGCTGCGCAGCTGGCCGTCGTGCCCGTCCTGGAGGACGTCGGTCAGCATCCGGGCGTGCGCGACCAGCACGCGTCCGTCGGCACGATCGCTGCTCGCCAAGGAGCGCAACAGGTCAGCGGTGCGACCGATGGGCAGGAAGGGAAGGTCCAGCCAGTGCCGGTGCACCCAGCCGGCGAGCGCATCCGTGTGCCCGTGCTCCTGCAGCAGCCGGGCGGCGCGCTCGAGGTCGCCGTGCTCCTCGAGCCAGGTGGCTGTCTCGAGGACGACCGAACGCAGCCGCGACCTCGACATCTCGACCTGAGCGCGACGCCGCAGCCCGGCCCGCAGTGCCGGCACCAGCGCCAGCCGCGGCTCCTCGCCCGCCCCGGTCAGGATCTGCAGCATGCCCGCGCCCTCCAGCAGGCTGAGCACCACCTCGGGTTCATCCGTGTCCCAGATCCAGGCCAGCTGGGCCATCGACAGTGATTCCGGCACCGCCGTGTGCAGCATGCGCTGCCAGCCCACCGCCGAGATCGCGTAGTCGCGCACGCCCTCGGCCACGACTCCGGTCAGCAGGTCGGTGGTCTCCTCCAGCAGCTCCGGAGTGAGCCGGCCGGTGCTCGGTAGCTGTCGCACGACCGTGTCCACGGCGAGCGCGTACCCACCGGTGTGGGCGAGCACCCGTCGGGCCGTGTCGTCGTCGACCTGGGCGCCGACGAGCTCAGCCAGCTGCATGACCTCGGGCCGCGTGAAGGCGAGCGTGCGCGCGGTGATGACCGAGCCGGGCGGCACGGGCGAGCCGCTGGCGGCGAGGGAGGCACCGAGCCCGCGGATCAGCACGAGCCGAAGACCAGGATGACGATGCCGCAGCCCCGTCAACGCCTCGAGGGTCTCACCATCGCTCGACGCCGGTCCGCGCAGTGCGGCGGCGACAGCGCCGGGCTCGCCCTGCAGCCGGGCGCTCAGGCGCTCCAGCGCGGCAGCATCCTCGTCGGGCCTGCCCTCGAACCACGACAGCTCGACCCCGGCTCCGCGCGCCCAGCTGCTTGCGAGCGTCGTCTTCCCTGAACCGTGCGGCCCGCTGATCAGGGCGATGCCCGAGGCGAGCGCCGAGGACATCCGCCGGACCAGGCGTGGCCGTACCAGTCGCTGCTCGGCATCGCTGCTGCCCCCCTGCGCATGCCGCACCCCCTGAGACACCTCTGCTATCACCTCTCAGTGATCGTCTCGACAAGCAACAGGGCCCTGGCGTGCGAGCGATTCGACGAGCACGCATCCGGCTGCCCTTGCAGAGGCACCGTACCGACGCCCCACGTCGGTTGAACGTCCAAGATATCCCGCTAGCAGCGGCGCGGCCAGACCGCTCGGGCGTACACGCCCCTCCCCATGAGCGGTCCCGCCCCCCCGGGCAACGCCACTGCGACATCTAGCATTCGGGACCCGATGAGCGCGCACCAGCCGAGCCAGGGTGAACGGAGGGCGAAGCCGGGGTGATCGCCTCCAGGGTGGTTCGTCCGGCCAGGGGAAGTTCTCCCCCGCCGCCCTGAGAGTGCGCCAAGCCTCGTGGGGCATAATCGCCGGGTCCCGCGAACTCGAACCTGGCCCGATGCCGGCACTCCGCCGACTGCCAGAGACCACGCCCGCACACAACCCGCGACCCACGAGTGGGAGACATGTCCACCACCTCTTCGAGCCTGGCACCGCAGACCTCGCCGATCTCCTACGACGACTCCCGGCGTGCCACCGAGCTGCTCTCGCGGGTCGCGCGAGTGTTCGATCAGCGGATCGTCGGTCAGCAGGGCTTGCGCACGGCGCTGGTCAGCTCGCTCCTCGCCGGCGGTCACGTGCTGCTGGAGTCGGTCCCCGGGCTGGCCAAGACGACGGCGGCGCAGACCTTGGCCTCCTCGGTCAGCGGTTCGTTCCACCGCATCCAGTGCACTCCCGACCTGATGCCGAACGACATCGTCGGCACCCAGATCTACAACCAGGCCACGGGTGAGTTCACCACGCAGCTCGGCCCGGTCCACGCGAACCTCGTGCTGCTGGACGAGATCAACCGGTCGAGCGCGAAGACGCAGTCGGCGATGCTCGAGGCGATGCAGGAGAAGCAGACCTCGATCGGTGGCGAGGTCTTCCCGCTGCCCAAGCCCTTCATGGTGCTGGCCACCCAGAACCCCATCGAGGAAGAGGGCACCTACGTGCTGCCCGAGGCCCAGATGGACCGGTTCCTCATGAAGGAGGTGCTCACCTACCCGGCACCGGACGAGGAGGTGGACATCCTCGTGCGCATCAACGACGGGTCGATGACGGCACCGCTGACGGTCTCGCCGATCGCACTGAGCGACGTCGAGTTCCTGCAGCAGCTCGTGCAGAAGGTGTACGTCGACACATCGATCAAGCAGTACATCGTCGCGATCATCAACACCTCGCGCGGCGGCGGCCCGCGGCCGCTGCCGAACCTCAACCAGCACGTCCGGGTGGGCGCCTCCCCTCGTGGTGGCATCGCGCTGATGCGGGTCGCGCAGGCGCTCGCGGTGCAGTCCGGCCGCTCCTACGTGGTTCCCGACGACGTGAAGGCGTTGAGGCACTCGGTGCTGCGGCACCGCATCGTTCGCACCTACGACGCACTCGCCAACAACGTGGCGCCCGAGGCGCTCGTGGACGCCGTGTTCGCGGCCGTCCCGAGCCCCTGATCCGCCCCGGACCGGCACCGACGACAGCGAAGGGAGCACCGATGGCATCGTCCACATCTCGACTCGCCAAGATCCGGGCTCGCCTGGACCTGCCGACGGTTCGCCGCGCGTCCGGGCTGCTCGAGGGCCGGCACCGGTCGATCTACTCCGGCCACGGCCAGGACTTCGACGAGATGGCGCTCTACCAGTTCGGCGATGACGTCTCCGACATCGACTGGAAGGCCACGGCCTCGGTCGGGCAGCCGGTGATCCGCCGGTTCGTGCGCGACTCCAACGTGGCGATGGTGATCGCCGTCGACACCGGCCGCAACATGGCCGCCACCGCGCCCGACGGCGCCACCAAGGCCTCGCTGGCGGTCTTCGCCGCCGAGATCATCTGCTACCTCGCCCGCAACCGTGGTGACCTGGTGGCCCTGGTCGCGGGCGACGACGAGCGGACCGTGCAGATCCCCGCGCGCGGCGGTGGCTCGCACATGGAGATGCTGCTGCGCCGCGTCGAGGCGATGTTCGACCTCGAGGCACCGCCGAGCAACCTCAACCGGGTGCTGGACCGCGTGCTCACGTGGTTCACGCGGAAGTCGCTCGTGGTGATCATCACCGACGAGGCACGCCCCGAGCCCGAGCACGAGCTGGCGCTCAAGCGCCTGCGCACCCGCCACGAGGTGATGGTCGTGCAGATCGCCGACCGACTCCCTACCGACGACCCCGACGAGGTGATCGACGACGTCGACACCCCGCTCGACATCCCCGCCTTCCTCCGCTCCCGCAAAGACCTGGTGACCGAGGCGCAGGAGTACGCCCTGCGGCGCCGCCAGGATGCCACGGCGCTGCTGCGGCGCCGGGGTGTCGAGGCGGTCACCGCCACCAGTGAGGACCAGCTGATCGACGCCTTGATCGACCTGTTGAGAAGGCAGAAGCGTGTTCGCGGCTGATCTCGCACCGGTGTGGGCCGTGGAGGTCCATGACCCGGTCGCGCCCGCGGCGTACGCCACCTGGGTGCCGATCGTCGGTGGTGCCCTGCTCGTGCTCATCGGTGGCTGGCTCTGGTGGGTGCTCTGGTACACCCGCGCGCGCCCCTACGAGGACAAGGGCGGCCGCGGCGACCGGTTCTCCGGGCTGCGGCAGCGCACGCTGGCCGACATCGCGAAGGCGGAGGACGCCTACCGTGAGGGCAGCACCGACCTGCGGACCCTGCACCTGGACCTCAACCACATCATGCGTGAGTTCGCCAACGGGCGGCTGCGCATGGACACCAGCTCGCTGACCGTGGACGAGATCGCCAAGATCGCGGGCACCGACAGGTTGGCTGCGTTGCTGAGCGAGTACGAGGAGCCGGCCTTCGCCGTCGACTCCGACGCCGAGGCGCTGGCAGCGACCACCAACGCGCGGGCGGTGGTCGAGCAGTGGTGAACCACTACATGCACGGCTGGGCGCTGTGGGTGGTCATCGGCGTCGTGATCGTGCTCGGCGTCATCGGCTGGTTCGCCCGCCGACCCAAGAGCGAGCGCCGCAACGTCACGTGGGTGGCGAACGCGGGCTACCTGCCCACGCTCCCGTCGTTCAAGTCGCGGCTGTCGCGCTACAAGCTGCTGCTGTCCCTCGTCGCGGTGGTGCTGCTCGGCACCACGGTCGCGACCGGTCTGCTCGCATCCCGCCCCGTCGATCGGCAGGTCCGCTCGGAGGAGCTGGCCACCCGCGACATCGTGCTGTGCCTCGACGTGTCCGGGTCGATGCTGGAGTTCGACACCGAGGTGGTCGAGAGGTTCCTGGAGCTGCTCCCCTCGTTCCAGGGCGAACGCATCGCGCTGTCGATCTGGAACTCGACCTCCCGTACGGTGTTCCCGCTCACCGACGACTACCAGCTGGTCGAGGAGGAGCTCCGGTACGCCGCTGACGTGCTCGACTTCGACGTCGACTCGCTCAGCGACTGGTCCTTCGACCCCGCTCACTACGACCGGCTGATCGAGTACCTCACCGGCACCACCGGCATGGGTGACGACGAGTCCTCGCTCGTGGGCGACGGCCTGGCCACCTGTGCGCTGATGTTCGACGAGAAGGAGACCGAGCGGTCGCGGTCGATCATCCTCGCGACCGACAACCAGCTGTTGGGGAACCCCGTCTACACGCTGCCCGAGGCAGGTGACTTCGTCGCGGAGCGGGAGATCTCGCTGTTCGGTATCTACGCAGGCGAGTCCACCTCCTCCTCGGCCGCCGAGGAGAAGGAGTATCGCGACGTCGTCGAGGGTCATGACGGGCTCTTCTTCGAGGCCTCGGACCCGGATCTGGTGTCGCAGGTCGTCGACCAGATCGCCGCGCAGCAGGCGGTCGATCTCGATGCCGATGCCGATGTGGTGATCACCGACAGACCCGAGCGCTACTTCGCCTGGCTGGTGGTCGCCGTCGCCCTCTACGTGCTGGCGGTCTGGAGGATCAAGACATGACCCTGCGGATGCTCTGGCCCTTGTGGGCGATGATCGCGGTCTTCGTACCGCTGCTCGTGCTCTGCGTGTGGCAGCTGCGCGCCTCCCGAGGTGAGCGGCGACTCGACTGGGTGCGCCGCACCGCGATGGTCGCGTGCGTGGCAGTCATCGGCCTGTGCCCCGCGATCCCGAGCACGGAGAACGACGGGCTGGTCTCGAACGCCGAGCTGTACTTCGTCGTCGACAGGACCGGATCGATGGCGGCCGAGGACTGGAACGGCAGCGAGCCCCGCCTGCACGGCGTCGCGAACGACATGGTCGCGCTCACGCAGGAGCTGCCCGGGTCCAGGTACGCGATCATCGCGTTCGACTCCCAGTCGACGCGGCAGCTGCCGCTGACGACCGACTCGCGGGCGGTCCGCTCGTGGGCCGACACGGTGCACCAGGAGATCACGGCCTACTCGGCCGGGTCCTCGATCGACCGTCCGCTCGATCAGCTGCGGACCACGCTGGAGGCCGCCGAGGAGCGCAACCCCTCGAACGTGCGCCTCGTCTTCTTCATGTCCGACGGCGAGAACACCAACGGGTCGAACTCCGACGCCGGTGACGGCTTCGCGTCGTTCGCCGATCTCGCCCCGCTCATCGACGGCGGCGCCGTGCTCGGCTACGGCACCGCCGAGGGTGGCCGCATGCGCAGCTACGACGGCACCGACAGCTCCGGCTACGGCACCGACGCCCCGTACATCACCGACGAGGGCGGCGCCGACGCGATCTCCCGCATCGACGAGACCGCGCTGCGCACGGTCGCCGACCAGCTCGGCGTGCAGTACTCGCACAGGATCGCCCCGGACGATCTCGGCGCTCTCGTCGAGGACATCGACCTGCAGGCCATCGCCGACGACGGACGGCGCGACCTGACGACATATACCGACGTGTACTGGCCTGCGGCCGTGCTGCTCGGGCTGCTGCTCGCGTGGGAGGCCTGGAACCTCTCCCGCGAGGTTCCCAAGCGCAAGCGCGACAGCGAGCCGCAGCGCCGTGACCGGCACCGGGCCATGGCCATGAGCGGGAAGGGAGGCTAGCGATGTCCCTCGACATCCTGCCGCCGCCAGGGGAGTTCAAGACGACCGAGGAGATCCGCGACGCGAAGTTCGCGGAGGAGCTTCGGACCAAGCGCAAGCGGCTGCTGCTGTGGTCGGCGCCGCTGATGCTGATCGCTCTCCTCGCGGCGCTCAAGCTGCTCTCGGCCGTGGCGGTCAACATGGCCGGCAGCTCGGCCTACGACCACGCGAACTACAACACGGCCGCCGACCGGTTCGAGTCGTTGGAGTTCTTCAACGTCATCGAGCCCTGGAAGGCGCACTTCAACCAGGGCACGGCGGTCTACGCCAGCGGTCAGTTCTTCCAGTCCACCCAGCACCTCGCCGTCGCGCTCGACCTGGTGCCCAAGGCACCTCAGGGCGAGCCGCCGGCCAAGGAAGAGTGCGACGTGCGCACCAACTACTCGCTCGCCCTCGAGGGGCTCGGCGACGAGGCGATGGCCGCCTCCGACCCCGCGATGGGGGCCGACTACTACGCGCAGGCCCAGGAGATGCTGTCCAACTGCGGCGAGGGTGGCGGCAACGGCGGCGAGGAGGCCCAGGAGGCCGAGGAGCGCCAGGAGGAGAGCCAGGGCGAGGCCGAGGAGCAGCAACAGCAGCAGGAGCAGGAGGGCGAGGAGCCCACCGACGGCGAGTCCTCGGGCGAGTCCGAGACCCCCACCGACGGCGAGTCCTCCGACGAGGGCGAGTCCCCCACCGACGGCGAGAGCTCCGGCGAGGGCGAGTCCGAGAGCCCGAGCGAGTCCGGTTCCGGTGGCGAGAGCCAGTCGACCGACCCGCAGCAGGAGGAGCTCGAGTCCCGCAACGAGGAGGCTCAGCAGTCCGCCGACGCCGAGGAGCAGGCCTCCGGCGGCGGCAACGGCTCCGGCCAGAACTGGTAGCACGGCACTCGCTACCGGTAGCCGCCCGCACCCCACCGCCGTCGAGATCGTAGATTGACGGCGAGATCGTAGATCTGGATCTACGATCTCGCCGCAAACCTACGATCTCGGCCGGGTGCGGAGCCGCGGCCGCGTGTGCGGCCGCGGCCGGGTGCGGGGCGTGGCCGGGCGGGGCCGCCGCTCACCGGGTAGCGACCTCTTGGCCGCGTGAGGGAGTCCGTCGCGTGCGGCTCAGCCCCAGACCAGCCCGCGGGCCGGATCGTTGAGGGTCGCAGCGACGTCCTGGAGCACCCGGCTCCCCAGCTCGCCGTCCACCAGCCGGTGGTCGAAGCTGAGCGCGAGGCGGGTGACCCAGCGGGGCTTGACCTTGTTCTTGTGCACCCAGGGGCGCTTGGTGATGGCGCCGACGGCGAGGATCGCCGACTCCCCCGGGTTGAGGATCGGGGTGCCGGTGTCGATGCCGAAGGTGCCGATGTTGGTGATCGTCACGGTGCCGCCGGTCATCGCCGCGGGCGTGGTCCTCCCCGCGCGCGCGGTCGTGGTGAGCTCGCTGAGCGCGAGCGCGAGATCGTGCAGCCCGAGCCGGTGCGCATCCTTGATGTTCGGCACCACCAGCCCGCGCGGGGTGGCGGCAGCGATACCGAGGTTGATGTAGTGCTTGTAGACGATCTCCTGGGTCTCGTCGTCCCACGCCGCGCTGATCTCCGGGTGGCGCCGGATCGCCAGGATCAGCGCCTTCGCCGCGATCAGCGTGGGCGTGACCCTGACGTCGGCGAAGTCGCGCTCCTCGCGGAGCGTCTTGACGAGCTTCATCGTCTTGGTGACGTCGGTGGCCGTGATGACCGTGACGTGCGGGGCGCTGAAGGCGCTCGCCACCATCGCCTCGGCGGTGCGGCGGCGCACGCTGCGCACCGGTACGCGCGTGGTGCGCCCGTCGGCCGAGACGGTGCCGCCGTCGAGCCACGGCCGGTCGTCGCCCGGGTAGACGACCAGCCGCTCGGGCTGCTCGTTCTCGACCGCAGCGTTGACATCCTCGCGGGTGACGATGCCACCCGGGCCGGTGCCCTTGAGCCGGGACAGGTCCACGCCCAGATCCTTGGCCAGCTTCCGTACCGGCGGCTTGGCCAGCACGGCCGACGACGGCGCAGCCTCGCTCGGCGACGCCGGTTCCGGCGCTGCGACGGCCGGCTCGGGCGCGAGCCGCTCGGGCTCGGGTCCGGGTGCGGGTGGCTGCTCCGGCGCGGCCGTGGCGGTCGTGCCCGCGTGCCGGCGAGCGCGGCGGGCCTGGCTGGGCGCCTTCGTGCCGTACCCGACGAGCACGTCGCCGCTGGTCTCGGCCTCGCCGCCGGAGTCGCTCGGCGCAGCCGCCTCCCCGCCCGGGTCGGTGTCGATCACGATGATCGGGCTGCCGACATCGACGCTCGCGCCGACCTCCGCCAGCACCTCGTGCACCACACCCGCGTACGGGCTCGGCAGCTCCACGAGGGACTTCGCCGTCTCGATCTCCACGATCGTCTGGTTGACGGTCACGGTGTCACCGGGCGACACCTTCCACTCGACGATGTCGGCCTCGGTCAGGCCCTCCCCGACATCGGGGAGGTTGAACGGTTGATACGCAGGCATGTGTTCTCCGGGGCTCAGTAGGCGAGGGTGGCGTCGACGGCGTCGAGCACCCGGTCCAGGCTGGGCAGGTACTCCTCCTCGATGTTCGCAGGCGGGTAGGGGGTGTGGAAGCCACCGACCCGCAGCACCGGCGCCTGCATCGAGTAGAAGCACTTCTCGGTCACGGCGGCCGCGAGCTCGGCGCCTGCGCCGAAGAACGTCGGCGCCTCGTGCACCACGACCAGTCGACCGGTCTTGGTGACCGAGGTCGCGACCGTGTCGATGTCGAGCGGCGAGATCGAGCGCAGGTCGATGACCTCGATGCTGCGCCCCTCCTCGCCGGCCACGCGCGCCGCGCTGAGGGCGGTCTTGACGGTCGGCCCGTACGCGGCGATCGTCACCTCCGTGCCCGAGGTGAGCACACGCGCGCGCTCCAGCCCCGCGACACCCGGCACCGCGCCGTCGGGAGCAGGGATCAGCCCCAGCGCCGCGTCGTCGGCCTGGAGGTCCACGTCTTCCTTGTCCCAGTACCGAGCCTTGGGCTCGAAGAACAGGATCGGGTCCGGGCTCGCGATCGCCTGCTGGATCATGGCGAACGCGTCCGACGGCGTCGCCGGGCTCATCACGCGCAGGCCAGCCGTGTGCGCGAACAGCGCCTCCGGCGACTCGCTGTGGTGCTCGACGGCGCCGATGCCGCCGCCGTAGGGGACGCGGATGACGATCGGGAACTTCACCCGCCCACCGCTGCGGTAGCGCGCCTTGGCGAGCTGGGTCGTGATCTGGTCGAAGGCCGGGAAGATGAAGCCGTCGAACTGGATCTCGCAGACCGGGCGGTAGCCGGCGTAGGCGAGCCCGATCGCGGTGCCGATGATCCCGGACTCGGCGAGCGGGGTGTCGACCACACGGGAGTCCCCGAAGTCCTTCTGCAGGCTGTCGGTCACGCGGAACACGCCGCCGAGGGGGCCGACGTCCTCACCCATGATCATGACCTTGCTGTCGCGCTCCATGGCGCGGCGCAGCCCGAGGTTGATGGCCTTGGCCATCGCGATGCGTTCGGTCATCGCTGGGCCTCCTGGTCGAACGAGGCCTCGTAGTCACGGAACCATGCGCGTTCGCGCTCGATCTGGGAGTTCGAGGTGGCGTACACGTGGTCGAACATCGACTCCGGGTCCGGCTTGTCGAGTGCGCGGCAGAACGCGCGGGTGTCCTCGCCGAGCCGGTCGGCCTCGGCCTCGACGCGGTCGAAGAACTCGGGCGCCGTGCCCGACTTCTCCAGGTGGATGCGCAGGCGGGCGATCGGATCGCGCTGGCGCCAGTGCTCCTCCTCGGCACGGCTGCGGTAGCGGGTGGGATCGTCCGAGGTGGTGTGGGCGCCCATCCGGTAGGTCACGGCCTCGATGAAGGTGGGGCCGCCACCGTTGTGCGCACGCTCGAGCGCCTCGTCCATGACGGCGTAGCAGGCGATGACGTCGTTGCCGTCGACCCGGACCGAGGGGATGCCGAAGCCCTCGCCCCGGTGCACGAGCGGGATCCGGCTCTGCTTGGCGGTCGGGACCGAGATCGCCCACTGGTTGTTCTGGCAGAAGAACACCACCGGCACCGAGGCGGCGGAGGCGAAGACCATTGCCTCGCTGACATCACCCTGCGAGGTGGCGCCGTCGCCGAAGTACGCCACGACGGCCCGGTCGCGGTCGGGGTCGCCGGTGCCGATGTCGCCGTCGCGCTGGATGCCCATGCCGTAGCCGGTGGCGTGCAGCGTGTGCGCACCGATCACGAGCGTGGGCACGTTGTAGTTGTGCTGGTAGGCGTCCCAGCCGCCGTGGTCGCGGCCGCGGTAGAGGACGAGCAGCCGGCGCATGTCCAGGCCGCGGACCCACGCCACGCCGTGCTCGCGGTAGGAGGGGAACACGAAGTCCTGGGGGCGCAGAGCCCGGGCGGAGCCGACCTGGGCCGCCTCCTGCCCGAGGCTCGGCGGCCAGAGCCCGAGCTCGCCCTGCCGCTGCAGCGAGGTGGCCTCGTTGTCGAAGCGGCGGGTCAGAGCCATGTCGCGGTAGAGGTCCTCGAGCGCCGCGCGGTCCAGATGGGCCGCGCGGGCCGAGTAGACCGCGTCGTCCAGCCGATCGCCGGTCGGCGAGAGCAGCTGGACGGTGTGGTCCGGCGAACCGGACTCTTCGTGCGCTCCGACGGTGCTGTGGGGGGTCTCCCCACCTGTGTCGGTGGTGATCACTTCCGGTCTCCTTCGAGGGTGTTGAGGGTGACGGGATGTCATACCTACGCCAGCGTAGGCTACGGGAGCGTAGGTTCTATGTCGTTGTGCCCGACGACGTGTCGAGGTCAGACTTGTAGGGATCCTCCAACTCGCTGGGTGCTGCCGGCGTCGGTGCCGGAGATCGATGCCCACCTCTGCGTGAGCGTCAGGACGATGTCGTTGGCCTCGGACTCGCCGATGCTGATGCGGACGCCATCGCCCGCGAACGGGCGGACGGTGACGCCGGCCTCGAGCGCGTCGGCGGCGAAGGAGCCGGAGGCGTCCCCGAGCGGGAGCCAGAAGAAGTTGCCCTGCGGGTCGCCGATGTCCCAGCCCTGACGGCGGAGCGCGGCCACCACCCGCTCGCGCTCGGCGACGATCTCGTCGACCCGCTCGCGCACCGCTCGCTCCTGGCCGAGGGCCGCGACGGCGGCGGCCTGCGCGATCGCGTTGACCCCGAAAGGGGTCGAGGCGGTGCGCAACGTGCGGGCCAGCCGGCGGCGGGCGACCGCGTACCCCACGCGCAGGCCGGCGAGCCCGTAGGCCTTGGCGAACGTCCGCATGATCACGAGGTTCTTGTGCTCGCTCAACAAGGAGAACGAGTCGATCGCGTCCGCGGAGCGCACGAAATGGGCGTACGCCTCGTCGAGGAGCACCATCACGTCGGTCGGGACCTTCTCGAGGAACGCGACGAGCTCGGCGTGCGTGACCGCCGCCCCGGTCGGGTTGTTCGGGGTGCACACGATCACCACGCGGGTGCGGTCGGTGATGGCGGCGGCCATCGCGTCGAGGTCGTGCCGCCCGTCGGGGGTGTTGGGCACCTGCACCGAGGTCCCGCCGGCCACCTGCACGATGATCGGGTACGCCTCGAACGAGCGCCAGGCGTAGACCACCTCGTCACCCGGCTCGCACATCGCACGCAGCAGCAGCTCGGCCACCGCGACCGACCCGTTCCCCACGACCACCCGTTCGGGATCCTGGCCGTGGTGCCGCGCGATCTCCGCGACCACGCGGTCGGCGTACATCAGCGGGTACCGGTTCACGTCCTCGGCGGCGTCCGAGATCGCGGACAGCACCGCGGGCAGCGGCGGGAACGGCGTCTCGTTCGAGGACAGCTTGAACACGCCCGGGCTCGCGCCCGAGGCGCCGGGGACGTAGGCCGGCAGCGTCTCGAGCGCCGGGCGCAGTCGTACGGACGGCCGCTCCGGAGCTGCCGGAGGCTGCTCTGCCTCGTCGAGCTCGGACGGTCCGGGCATGCCCTTCACCATCCCCTCAGCATGCCACCCCGCCCTGCCCTCTCGCTCTCAACACGATGCCGTTCGTCCCCATGTCTCAGCACGAAACCGCGCACCCTCGCGCGTCCAGGTGCCCGAGGCTGGATGGCAAGATCGTGGCATGCGCTTCCTCGTGAAGGTCCTCATCAACGGTGTCGCGATCTGGCTCACCTCGCTGTTGATCAGCGGCGTGGACGTCGTCGCCGGCTCCGATGCCCCCCAGACCTCCCAGCCCGTGCTCAACCAGGTCATCGTGATCGCCGTCGTCGCCGCGATCTTCACCGCTGTCAACGCGATCGTGAAACCGATCGTCAAGGTGATCGCGTTCCCGCTCTACCTGCTGACGCTGGGCCTGTTCTTCCTCGTGGTGAACGCCCTGATGCTGATGCTGACGAGCTGGATCACGGGCTACACGAGCTTCGGGCTCGTCGTGGACGGCTTCTGGACGGCCGTCCTGGCCGGTCTGGTCATCTCGATCATCTCGCTGGTGCTGTCGGTCATCCTCCCCGACGGCGAGCGCAAGAAGCGGTAGCCCCCCGGGTCAGTCGGTGCGGGTGCCCTGGTAGTAGGTGCTGAGGGCGCTGGCGGTCGGGTCGAGGACCGGCGCGACCACGTCGAGGTAGTCGAGCACCGCGCCCTCGTCGGAGGCATCGACCAGGCCGGCCGTGTCGGCGTAGGTGGGCGTGTCATGGGAGCCACCCGGGTGCCATACGCCGGAGGTGTCAGGGTCCACGGAGTCGGTGAGGGTGCGCTCGACCGTCGTCCAGCTCTCGCTCACGGGGTTCGCGGCGTTGTCGGCCCCGGGGGTCGGGTCCTCGACGTGCTCGATGCTGAGCACCTCTGCGCCCTCGGGTGCGTCGAGCAGCCCGACCGGCGCACCGAGCGTGAGCACGCCGCTGACGTCGTACTCCTCGGCGACGGCGCCCGCCGCGTTGAGGGCGACCATCCCGCCCTGTGAGTGGCCGGCGATGACCACGTCCTGGCCGGGCCTGATCCCCGCCATCCGCATGGCCTGCACGACCATCGCGGTAGCGCCGGTCATGTCGCCGATCATCGCACCGGGGTTACCCGCCCAGTCGAACGGTTGGTCCCCCACCAGGTCGCCTTGTGTACCCGGGACCAGCACCAACCATGACACCGCGCCTTCGGCGCTGACGACCTGGTCGATGCGCACGGTGCCCGGCTCGACCAGGCCGTTGTCGGGGTAGAGCCCGTCGATCGCGTGCACGATCCCCTCGAGGTCGCTGATCGCGGCGTGCTCGTCGGCGGCTGGCGGCGTATCGAGAGTGCCCACCCCCGGCGGGTTCACCTGCCGCACGCTCACCCGGTGCGTGACCAGCAGCCCGGCCAGGTCCGCGACCATCCGGGTGACCGGCGGGATCGGCTGCTCCATCCCGGTGAACGCCCACAGCCCTTCCTCGAGCAGCATCCCGATCCCGTGCCTCGTGGGGAACACCTGCCCGTGCATGAGCGCGTCCCACACGCCTGCGTGCCACGCGGCACCCAGGTGCACCCAGGTCAGCGGCCCGGGGATCCACGCCGGCCGCGGGATGCTCCAGATCCGCGCCTCGTTGGCCGCCTCGACCTCCTCGTACCGTTGGGCGGTCGCCTCCAGCCGCTCGGCGAGGTCATCGAGCTCGCTCGCGCGCCGATCGCCCTCGCCCACCAGAGACCAGCCCTCGGACATGGCAGCGGGACCGCTCGCGGTGAGCTGCGCCGTCGAGGAGACCGCGTACAACGTGACCCGCACGCGGTGGGCCTGCTCACGGAGCCGCCCCGCCAGCGTGCGGACCCGTGCGGCGCACGAGCGCACGTCATCCGTGCTGACGTCGACATCGACCGAGCTCCCGATCCCCTGCCCGAAGACCGTGAGCTCCCGCTCGGACCGGAGCTCTTCACCGCCGCTCGGGGAGCCGTCCATCACCGGCCCGACGCCACTCATACGGCCACCGACCCGCCACCGGCGAGCGCGGTGCGGATGGCCGCCGCTTCCTGCTCGTGCTGGTGCAGCAACCGCGCCAGCCCGCGCATCCGCGCCGCGTGGACGCCCACCCCCGTGGCCAGGTTCGCAGCACTGCGCTGGTAGCTCTGCGCCGCCCGGCCCGTCCAGTGACCGGGTACGGCACGGCGGAGCTCCCCCGCTACCTCCTCGACCTCGTCCGCCAACGCCGAGACCACTGCCGCCTGCCCCACGTGCCCTCCTCCTGCTCGATCCCCGGAGCCCCGACGCTAGGGATCGCCGTCGACCGCTCGCCCGCCCCGCCGGGGGGTGCTGTGGACAAGGGGACATCAGCCCGCACCTGTGGACATCAGCACCGGCGCAACGATGTGAGAATGGCGCGCATGGCCGAGGAATACTCGATCTGCGTCGTATGCAGCGGAAACATCTGCCGTTCACCCCTCGGGGAGGTCGTCCTGCAGGACGCGCTCGCCCTGGCCGGCCTCGCGGACCAGGTGTCGGTGTGCTCAGCAGGGACCGGAAGCTGGCACGAGGGCGAGGGTGCGGACCACCGCGCCTGCGCCGTCGCCAAGAGCCACGGGCTCGACCTGGCCGAGCACCGGGCGGGCGTCTTCTCGCCGGAGCACTTCGCACGCGTGGACCTCGTGCTGGCGCTCGACAACGGGCACCTGCGCGCCCTGCACTCCCTCGCCCCTGACGAGGACGCCCACGCGAAGATCCACCTGCTGCGCTCGTTCGACCCCGCGTCGGTCGCCGAGGACGACCTCGAGGTCGCCGACCCGTACTACGGCGACAGGCGCGACTTCGAGATCGCCTACCAGCAGGTGGTGGCGGCAGCCGCGGGCGTCGTGGCGCACGTCGAGCGCCAGCTCGTGCACAGCGTGCGCAGCTGACCGGCAGCAGGTCGGCACTCGCGGGCGGCGGGCTACCGTGATGCCCCGTGAGCGTGTTTCGCAAGACCCACTTCCCGCACCCTGACGCTGCCCTCTTCGAGGCGGCCGGCCTCGCGTGGTTGGGAGAGGTCGACGGCGGGGCTCGGGTTGCGCAGGTCGTCTCGGCCCGGCCCGGGGCGCTCGAGCTGGAGCAGATCGACGACGCCGCCCCGAGCCCGCGCGCCGCCCACCGGTTCGGAGCGGCGCTCGCCCGCACGCACGCCGGCGGCGCGCCGGGGTACGGCTACGTGCCCGGCGAGACTGCGCTGTTCATGGGGCGCCTCGAGCTGTCGGCGCCGGAACCGGCGCCGGAGAGCTGGGGCGAGTTCTACGCCAACGAGCGGGTGCTGCCGTTCCTGCGCCGCGCCGTCGAGCAGGGCCGCATCGGCGGCGCCGGCCAACGCACGGTCGAGGCCGTGGTAACCAGGCTGCTCGACGGCGACCTGGACCACCCGCAACCCGCGCTGGTCGGCGAGGGCGTGGCGCGGCTGCACGGCGACCTGTGGAACGGGAACGTGCTGTGGCCCGCCGGCCAGGACGCGGTGCTGATCGACGCCACCGCTCACGGCGGTCACGCCGAGACCGACCTCGCGATGCTGGCGCTGTTCGGCGCGCCGTACCTCGACGAGATCCTCGCGGCCTACGACGAGGCCGCCACCCTCGCCGACGGCTGGCAGCACCGCGTCGACCTGCACCAGCTCAACCCCCTGCTCGTGCACACGGTCCTGTTCGGCGGCAGCTACGCCGACGCCGTGGTCGCCGCCGCGGCGCCGTACGCGTAGCGGCCGGTTACCTCTAGCCTCACGGACGTGACCAACCCCGTGCACCACATCGAGCTCTGGACCCGCGACCTCGCGGCCGTCGAAGGTGCGTGGCACTGGCTGCTCACCTCGTTGGGCTGGGAGCGTGACCCGGTCGAGGGCTGGCCGAGAGGGCGGATCTGGCGCCATGCCGACGGCGTGTACGTGGTGCTGGAGGCCTCGGCCGCGGTGGTCGGTGAGCGCCACGACCGGATGGCGCCCGGTCTCAACCACCTCGCCCTGCGCGTTCGCGACCGCGACGCCCTGGACGCGCTCCGCGTCGACGCCGCCCGGCACGGCTGGTCCGAGCTGTTCGCCGACCAGTACCCGCATGCCGGCGGGTCCGACCACACCGCGCTCTACGTCGAGAACGCCGAAGGCTTCGAGGTGGAGATCGTCGCCGGGTAGTCAGCGGTGGTCGAGAGGTGAGTGAGCGTCCACGCCCGCCGAGCGGTGGTGGCGTGGCGTCCACCCCGCGCCGCCCCATGGACGCCCGCTCACCAGCGGCAGCCCTGGGTGGACGCCAGCTCACCGCTGCTGCACCGCCGGAGGACCGAGGGAGACGGCGGACCTGCGAGGATGAGGTACGTGACGTCGCGCATCTCGTTCGCTGCCCTGAAACCGCCGATCGCCCTCGGGCCTCTCGATGGTCGCTACCGCGCCACGGTGGCACCGCTCGTCGACCACCTGAGCGAGGCGGCGCTGAACCGTGCGCGCCTGCATGTCGAGGTCGAGTGGCTGATCCACCTGACCTCGCAGGGGGTGCTCCCCGGCGCCCCCACCCTCGCCGAGGGCGAGATCGCCTACCTGCGCGACGTCGTCGCCACCTTCGGCGCGGACGAGATCTCCGAGCTGGCCGAGATCGAGGCCGAGACGCGCCACGACGTCAAGGCGATCGAGTACTTCCTCAAGCGCCGGCTCGCGGCAGCGGCGGACACGCTCGGGGCGGACACCGCGCTCACCGGCGTGGGCGAGATCGTCCACATCTTCTGCACCAGCGAGGACATCAACAACCTGAGCTACGCGCTCACGGTGAGGGACGCCGTCGGGCAGGTCTGGTTGCCCGCAGCGACCGATCTGACCAACGATCTCGCCGACCTCGCCCGGGCCACGGCCGAGGTGCCGATGCTCTCGCGCACCCATGGCCAGGCAGCGACGCCGAGCACGCTCGGCAAGGAGATGGCGGTGCTCGCGCACCGGCTCCGCCGGCAGCTGCGGCGCGTGCAGGCCGCCGAGTTCCTGGGGAAGATCAACGGCGCCACCGGAACCTACGGCGCGCATGCGATCTCGGTGCCGGGCGTGGACTGGGAGCTGGTGGCGCAGTCGTTCGTCGAGGGTCTCGGGCTCACGTGGAACCCGTTGACCACGCAGATCGAGAGCCACGACTGGCAGGCCGAGCTGTACGCCGACGTGGCGCGCTTCAACCGGGTGCTGCACAACCTGGCCACCGACGTGTGGACCTACATCTCGCTCGGCTACTTCGCGCAGCGGCTCTCGGCGCAGGGGTCGACCGGCTCCTCGACGATGCCGCACAAGGTGAACCCGATCCGGTTCGAGAACGCCGAGGCGAACCTCGAGATCTCGTGCGCGCTGCTCGACACGCTGTCCGCGACGCTCGTGACCTCGCGCCTGCAGCGTGACCTCACCGACTCGACGACGCAGCGCAACATCGGCGTGGCGTTCGGGCACTCGCTGCTGGCGATCGACAACGTGCGCCGCGGGCTCGCCGGCCTCGATGTCGACGCCGACGCCATGGCCCGTGACCTCGACGCCAACTGGGAGGTCCTCGGCGAGGCCGTGCAGTCGGCGATGCGGGCCCAGCAGGTCGCGGGGATCGAGGGCATGGCCGACCCGTACGAGCGGCTCAAGGAGCTGACGCGTGGCCGCCGGGTCGACGCCGAGGGCATGCGGGCGTTCATCATGGACCTCGGCCTGCCGGGCGACGTCCGCGACCGCCTCCTCGCGCTCACCCCGGGCAGCTACACGGGCATCGCTGCGAGCCTGGTCCGGCACCTGCACTGACCGCCGGGCTCAGCCCGTCGCGGTGACCAGCCAGCAGGCACCGGGGGTCCGCACGGCGCGTAGCCTCGAGCTCGCTTGTGATGTGGATCTGACGCACCAGGTACGTCCAACTAGCATCACAGTGGGCTCCGCGCTTGCGGCCGGGGCCAGGCCGCCCGTGAGAGTGGTGGCCTCGCGAGCGATGTGTCACGGCCGGGGCGGCTGATCGCCCGCGCGGTCGAGGTGACGCAGCAGGGCGCCCTCGCGAAGGGCCCACGGGCAGATCTCCACGGTCTCGACGCCGAGCCGGTCGAGCACACGATCGGCGACGACGGCGCCCGCCACGATCTGGTAGGTCCGTTCCGGGGTCACCCCGGGAAGCTCGATGCGCTGCTCGGCGGGGATGCGCAGGAGCCGGGGCACCCAGTCGGAGAGCTGTTCCGCGCTCATCCGCCACCGCGGCTCCGAGCCACCGGCATCGGTTCGCATGCCCGCGAGGCGGGCGAGGGAGCGGAACGTCTTCGACGTCGCAACCACCCGGTCGGGGCTCGGCACCTGCGCCATCCGGCCCACCAGCGGGTGCAGCGCCTCGTCGATGACCTGGACGAGCCGATCGACCTGCTGCCGGCTGGGTGGGTCGTCGGGCAGGTGGTCGTGGGTCAGGCGCGCGGCGCCCAGCGGCAGCGACACCGCGAGCTCGGGCTCCTCGTCCATGCCGGTGGCGACCTCGAGCGAGCCGCCTCCGATATCGAGCACCAGCAGCCTGCCGGCCGCCCAGCCGTACCAGCGGCGCACCGCCAGGAACGTCAGCCGGGCCTCGTCCGGGCCGGAGAGAACCTGGACGTCGAGGCCGATCAGCCCCCGCAGGTGCTCGAGCACCTGCTCGCCGTTGGCGGCGTCGCGGATGGCCGAGGTCACCATGACGAGCAGCTCGTCGACCTTCGCCTTCTTCGAGCGCGTCATCGCGGAGGAGACCGCGGAGGACAGGGCATCGACGCCCTCGGGCGTGATCACACCGTTCTCGTCCACGTAGCGCATCAGCCGCACCACGCTCCGGTCGGAGACCGACGGCACCGGCATCGTCCCCCGCATCGTGTCGAAGACGAGCAGGTGCACGGTGTTCGAGCCGATGTCGAGCACACCGAGCCGGTCGTTGGTCACCGGGTCAGGCTAACGGGACCGCCGCGCACCACCCACGTCGTCGGAGATGGTGCGCGGCAGACTGTGTCCCCCTCAGCCCTGCGCGCTCTGTCGGCGCAGGCGTCGTGAACGGCGGGTGACCCCCGAGACCACGAGCGTGCCCACGAGAACCACCACCATGCCGATGAACGTCAGGGCAGGGCCAGCCGGGATGCCGAGGATCTCGCGCATCCGGGTCTCGTACACCCGCTCCCGGAACGGCTCGTCCGAGTTCGCCTGCCCGAAGGTGAAGTCGGAGATGATCTCCTCGGCGGGCACCTCGAAGTACTGGTCGAGCACGGTCAGGTACGGCTGCGCTGCGGCGATCGAGACGACCGTGTCCGAGGTCAGCACCCCCGCCGGCACCTCGCCCGCGAACCGGAGGTCGAGGATCCCGGTGTCGGCGGACTCGTCGGTGCGCAGCATCCGGTGGTCGGAGAAGACGTAGGTGCGCACGAACTGGGACTCGGAGGCCGCGGCCGACAGCCGCATCGGGTAGATCAGCTGCTGCGAGGCGAAGGTGAGATGCAGCGGCTGCAGCGCGCCGCTGAGGTCCTCCGCCTGGGCGGTGAGCCGGATCGCGATGTAGTACCAGCCCTCGGAGACGTAGGGCATGAGGGCATCGGCGAGACCGTCGCGCATCACGTAGCCGTGCTCGTCGAGCCAGGCGGCCAGCAGGTTGGCATCGGCGGCGGCGAGCACGCTCACCTCGAGCTCGCCGAGCTGCTGGGTGTCCAGGACCGAGACACCGGCCTCCCCGGGAGCACCCGCGGGCGCTCCACCGGCCTCGCCGCTCGATCCGAAACCGAGGTCCGGCCACCACTCGTAGGTGACGATCTCCTCGGGGGCGATGACCTCCTCGAGCTCGCCGAACAGCGTCGTCTCGGCCAGCGCGGCCTCGGCCGGCGCAGGCGTCGGGATCAGCAGCGCGGCGTCAGTGGCACCGCTGCTCGTGAGGGCCTCCATCGAGAGGATCACCTGCTCGGTCTCGCCGTCCCATGTCAGCACGGCGTACTCGGCGCTGGCGGCGATGTTCTCGCCGTCGGCGGCGACGAACCCGCCGCAGCCACAGGCCTGCGCAGCAGGCATGACGGCGATCCCCACGAGGGAGGCGAACGCCGTCGCGAGCGTGAGCCCGCCGAGCTTGAGCCGTTTCATAGCGGTCAAACTACGGGCGCTCCCCGCCGTCTTCGGCCGTCGATACCGAACCGAGACGTTCGACGCGCGAATCGTGACCGAACCGTAGTCCGGTGCCCACAACGTCTTCACGGAATACCCTCGGGGGGTATATAGTCGTGGCGAACAGGAGGCGACATGCACGAGCACGATCACACGCAGAGCGACACCGCGCAGCGCGGTTACGAGGAGGACAAGGCCGCGTACCTGAAGCGGTTGCGTCGCGTCGAGGGCCAGGTCCGCGGGATCGCGCGGATGGTCGAGGAGGACAAGTACTGCATCGACGTCCTCACCCAGATCTCCGCGGTCACCAAGGCTCTCCAGGCGGTGGGTCTCGGGCTGCTCGAGGACCACATGTCCCACTGCGTCGTCGACGCAGCGCGCACCTCACCCGAGGCCGGCGCGGAGAAGGTCGCCGAGGCATCGGCAGCGATCGCCCGCCTCGTTCGTTCCTAGCCCCCACCACCACAACCGAGGAGTCACCATGAACAACACCACCACCGTCGAGGTCGAGGGCATGACCTGCGCCAACTGCGTCAAGCACGTCAGCGAGGCGATCGAGGGGCTCGACGGCGTCCTCGACGTCTCGGTCGAGCTCCGCACGGGCGAGGCCTCCCCCGTGACCGTCGTCAGCCACGAGGCGCTCGACGAGCAGGCGGTCCGCGCCGCCGTCGACGAGGCGGGTTACACCGTCGCTGCGATCCACTGATCCAACGCCGGCTACGCCGGTGTCGAGAGGAAGCACCATGACCACCCAGCAGGACCACCGCAAGCGTGAGGTCGAGCTCGCGATCGAGGGGATGACCTGTGCGAGCTGCGTGAGCCGCGTCGAGAAGCGGCTGGGCCAGGTCCCCGGAGCCGCGGCAGTGGTCAACCTCGCCCTGGAGTCTGCGCACGTCGAGGTCGAGGACGGCGTGCCCACGGACGACCTCGTGGCCGCTGTCCGCAAGGCCGGCTACGACGCGCGCGTGACGCGAGACTCGGGCGACGCCACGCCGGATCCGCACGCCGGCCACGCTGTGCACGAGGGACACGGTCCGCAGCAGGATCGCCGCGGGGGCGGCGAGCACGAGGGGCACGACGACGTCGAGCACGCCCTCTCGGGTCACTCGATGGCGCCCGGGCATGTGATGCTCGAGGACGAGGACACCTCCGCCCCGACCGCCGATCGCGGCACCGACCTCAAGCGCCGGTTGCAGGTCGCAGCGGTGCTGTCGGTCCCGGTGCTGCTGCTGTCGATGATCCCGGCCCTGCAGTTCACGGGCTGGCAGTGGCTGGTCGCCGCGCTGGCGCTGCCGGTAGCCAGCTGGGCGGCGTGGCCGTTCCACCGGGCAGCGTTCCGCGCCGCACGGCACGGGTCCTCGACGATGGACACGCTGGTCTCGATCGGCGTGATCGCGGCGACCCTGTGGTCGTTGTGGGCGCTGCTGCTGGGCGGTGCCGGCGAGCTCGGCATGCGGATGCAGCCGAGCCTGCTCCCGGGCTCGGACGAGATGGGCCGGCCCGAGCTCTACTTCGAGGTCGCCGCGGTGGTGGTGACCTTCCTGCTGGCAGGCCGGTACGCCGAGCATCGCGCGCGCCGGCGCAGCGGTGAGGCGCTGCGCTCCCTGCTGGAGCTCGGCGCGAAGGATGTCGCGCTGATGACCGAGCATCATGGCGAGCGCACCGAGCGGCGCGTCCCGATCACCGAGCTGCGGCAGGGCGACCTGTTCGCCGTTCGCCCGGGCGAGAAGATCGCGACGGACGGCGTGGTCGTCGAGGGGCGCTCCGCCGTCGACGCCTCGCTGCTGACCGGGGAACCGGTCCCGGTCGACGTGACCGAGGGAGACCCTGTCACGGGTGCGACGCTCAACACCAGCGGGCACCTGCTGGTGCGCGCCGAACGGGTCGGCGAGGAAACCACGCTGGCGCAGATCGGGCGCCTCGTCACCCGTGCGCAGACCGGCAAGGCCCCCGTGCAGCGGCTCGCCGACCAGATCTCGGCGGTCTTCGTGCCGATCGTGATGGGGCTGTCGCTGCTCACGCTCGCGGTCTGGCTCGTGCTGGGCGCTCAGGACGGTCTCACCGGTGGCGACGTGCAGAGCGCGTTCACCGCGGCCGTCGCGGTGCTGATCATCGCCTGCCCGTGCGCCCTGGGTCTCGCGACCCCGACCGCGCTGCTGGCCGGCAGCGGTCGCGGCGCCCAGCTGGGCATCGTCATCAAGGGCCCGGAGATCCTCGAGGCCACGCGCGGGATCGAGGTCGTCGTGCTCGACAAGACCGGCACGGTCACCGAGGGCAAGATGTCGGTGGTCGAGGTGCTCAGCACCAGCGGTACCGAGAGCTCCGACGTGCTGCGGCTCGCCGGCGCGGTCGAGTCGCGCAGCGAGCACCCGATCGCCACGGCTATCGCGGCGGCCGCACGTGAGGCCGGGGCGGTCCCGGAGGCGAGCGAGTTCTCCAACCACGCGGGTCGCGGGGTGAGCGCCCAGGTCGAGGGGCGGCAGGTCGCCGTCGGACGCCCGGCCTGGCTCGCCGAGCAGGGCTACGCAGGCCAGCCTCCGCAGGAGAGCGCGGGCACCGCCGTCGCGGTGGCGTGGGACGGGCGGATCCGCGGCGTCGTGGTGGTCAACGATGCGATCAAGCCCAGCTCGGCCCAGGCCGTGGCCGAGCTGCGCGCGATGGGCATCACGCCGGTGCTGCTGACCGGTGACGCCGAGGGCCCCGCGCGGGCGGTGGCCGACGAGGTCGGCATCGACACCGTGATCGCGGGCGTGCTGCCCGAGGCGAAGGTCGCGGAGATCCAACGGATCCAGGCGGCTGGCCGCAGGGTGGCGATGGTGGGCGACGGCGTCAACGACGCGGCAGCCCTCGCGCAGGCGGACCTCGGGCTCGCGATGGGCACCGGGACCGACGTGGCGATCGAGGCGAGCGACCTCACGCTCGTGCGCGGCGACCTGCGCACCGTGCCGCAGGCGATCTCGCTGTCACGCTCGACGCTGCGGGTGATCAAGCAGAACCTGTTCTGGGCGTTCGCCTACAACGTGGCGGCGATCCCGCTCGCCGCGCTGGGCCTGCTCAACCCGATGATCGCGGGTCTCGCGATGGCGTTCAGCTCGGTGCTGGTGGTCGCGAACTCGCTGCGGCTGCGACACGTCGCGCGGTAGCAGCTCGCGGTACGGCGAAGGCCCGCACGCCCTCGGCGTGCGGGCCTTCGTCGTGCGGTTCAGGCAGCCTGCGCCATCGAGTCCTGCTCGACGGCGGTGCGCGCCTGGGTGGTCACCTCGACCTTGCGGGGCCGAGAGGCCTCGGCCACCGGGACGGTCAGGGTAAGGACGCCGTCGGTGTACGCGGCAGTGATGCGGTCGGTGTCGACGGTCTCGCCGAGCGTGAAGCGCCGCGTGAACGTGCCGGCGGGGCGACCGCGGACGAGCCAGCGCACGTCGCCCTCGGGGCGGCTGCGCTCGGCGCGGACGGTCAGGACGCGGCCGTCGACGTCCACGTCGATGCTCGACGCCGCGACGCCGGGCAGGTCGATCGTGGCGACGAACGCCTCGTCGGTGCGGTAGAGATCGAGTGCCATGGGGTAACCACCTTCGTGATCTGGTCGAGCCGCCTTGCTGGCGACTTGCGCTGTGCACGGTGCAACGCGCGAGCCTGCCCGAAGTTGAGCGTGGTTCACTCAAGGCGAACTGGTGCGCGGTCGGTGACGGCCACGAGATCGCCGCTTCGTCATGAGACCACCCGCACCGGCCGCGCAGGCGGCTGAGCGCGACTCACCCAGCGCGCATCGGTGTCGTCTGCGCCAGCGCGATTCGCCACGTGCCACCCTCCCGGACCGCGACGTAGGTGAGCGCGCCGCGATCCGGTAGGTCGCCGCCGCCGGGGCGCGCGTCGGTGACGTGCTTGGTGCAGCTGATGATGGCGACGTCGGGGCGGACGTAGCGGATGTCGTGGACCTCCGTCGTCGTCGTGACGTCGGCGAGCGGAGACGCAAGCGCCGCTTCCATGGCGGAGCGGAAATCGTCGGCGCCGAGCAGTCGCCGGCCGGCGATGTTCACGATCACCGCTCCGGGTGTGTGCAGCGCCAGCAGCGTCTCGACGTCCGACTGCGCGAGCTGTGCCGTCTCGACCAGTTGCCCGAGCTGGCGATCACTGTCGTCCATGCGTGATTCCTTCCAGAGTTGTGCGGAGCGATCCGCTCCGCATCTTGACAATATTGCGGAGCGTGTCATTCCGCAAGACACTGGAGCCATGAGCGAACGACACCGGCGCGCCCGACGTGAAGAGGTGGAGCGGAACGACGAGGCGCTGCTCCGCGCCGCGCGCGCCGTCTTCAGCGAGGACGGCGCGCACGCCTCGGTGGCGTCGATCGCCGCCAGGGCGGGCGTGGGCATCGGCACCATGTACCGCCGGTATCCCACGAAAGATGCGCTGCTCCAGCACCTGTGCCGGCTGTCGTTGGAGGAGTATCTGGCCGCCGCGCAGGCGGGCCTGGCCGACCCCGACCCGTGGGGCGGTTTTGCGCACTACCTCACCGCAGCAGTGCTCTGCGGTACGGGAACCCTCGGCTCCATCGCCGGAACCGTGGCGGTGACGGACGAGATGGCGGACCTCTCAGCACGCGGCGACGCCGTGGCGAGCGAGGTCGTCGAACGCGCGCGGAAGGCGGGGGTCCTGCGCCCGGACATCAACGACGTCGACGTCGTACTGCTCATCGAACAGCTCGGCCGCTCACCGCTCGTCGAACAGGTCGTGAGACACGGGCGCACTGATCTGGTGGATGCGGCTGAGCGTGCGCGCGAACGGCTCATTCGCGTGGCGCTCGACGGGCTCCGGGCCGAGCCCGCCGAACCGCTGCCCGGCCCGCCGCCCGAGTGGGCGCTCTTCACCGAGCGGTGGCGTCGGCGCGATGCCGAGCCCGGGTCGAGCGGCCGCTGACCACGCACACGGGGCGCACACGCCGGTGGCGGCCGGGCCTCGACACCTCGGCCTCCGTCCACGACCTCGCCGTGAGGGCACGAGATCGTCGGTCTGCCACGAGATCGCTCTCGCGCGAGCACGGTCTCGTGCCGAGACGACGATCTCGTGGGGTCAGGGCGGCGGTTCGCCCAGGCGGGTGAGCACCTCGGAGCGGGCGCCGTCGACGAGCTCGCGCGCGGCCTGCTCGGCGCGGTCCGCGTCCCGGGCCGCGATGGCCTCGGCGACCTGCACGTGCAGATCGAGCACCTCCTGCGAGATCTGGTGCGGCAGGGTGCCCAGGTCCTCGCGCGCCTTGAGCAGCGCGGCGAACGTCCCCTCGAGCCGCACGAACGAGGCGTTCCCGCTCGCCCGCAGCAGCCGTGCGTGGAAGGCGACGTCGGAGGCCGTGAAGCCGGCGAGGTCGCCTCGGGAGCCGAGCTGCCGCATCGCCGCGGCGAGCTCGGCCAGCACCGCGAGGTCGGCGGCGTCGGCGCGCTCGCAGCACAACCGCGCGGCGCGGGGCTCGACGGCGGCGCGCAGCTCCTCGAGGTCGCTCACCACGGCGAGCCGCTCGGGCCCCTGCACGCGCCAGCCGATGACATCCGCGTCGAGGGCGTCCCACCGCTCGGGCGGCAGCACCCGGGTGCCCACCCGCTGCTTGGGCTGCACGAGCCCCTTGGCCTCGAGCACCCGCAGCGCCTCGCGCACGACCGAGCGCGAGACCCCGTGCTGGGCGGCCACCTCCTCCGGGACCACCTGCGAGCCGGCCGCCAGCTCCCCTGTCGCGACACGGCGGCCGAGGTCGGCCACGACCGGGTGCTGACGGTCAGGCACGCGCGTCCTGGATGGCGGCGAGCAGGTCGGCCACCGCGCCGCGCGGGTCCTCGGCGCGGGTGAGCGAGCCACCCACGCCCACCGCCACGGCACCGGCGCGGACCCACTCCGGCCCGCTCTCCGCGCTCACGCCACCGGTCGGCACGCAGCGCAGGTCGGGCATCGCCTCGAGCATCCCGGCGAGCGCCGCGGGGCTCCACAGGTGGGCGGGGAAGATCTTGACGAGCTGCGCCCCGGCTCGCTGCGCCGTCGTCATCTCGCTCGGGGTCAGGCAGCCCGGCAGGGCTGCCAGATCGTTCTCGACGGCGTAGCGCACCACCTGCAGGTCGAGCAGCGGGCTGACGAGGAAGGTGGCCCCGGCGGCATGGGCGTCGCGCGCCTGCGCGAGCGTGCGGACGGTGCCGGCGCCGACGGCGCAGCCGCTCTCGGTGAGCTCCGCGATCGTCTCGAGGGCGCCCGGGGTGGTGAGCGAGACCTCGACGGCGGCCAGCCCCGCGTCGAGGAAGGTGCGCGCGGCCGTGCGGCCGGCCTCGGCGGTGGTCGCGCGGACGATGCCGACGACGCCCTGCTCGGCGATCGCGGCGACGGTCTGGTCAGCGGTCATCGGGCAACCTCCTGGGAGCCTGCGAGCAGTCGGTCGCGGGTGGCGGGGTCGGGCAGGCCTGGCACGTCACCGCGGGTTCCGACGACGCACGCCGCCACCGCCGCGGCCTCGGCGAGCCGGCGATCGGGGTCGAGGCCGCGCAGCCAGGCGCTGAGCCAGCCGGCGGCGAACGCGTCACCGGCACCGACCGGGTCGACCACGTGCGGCACGGTCAGCGCCGGCTGCCGCCACACGCCGGCGCTTTCCCCACCGTGTCGTCCAGGCGCGTCTGTACGAAGAGGTGATGAAAGCTGGCTCTCGGTGGCGCCGCGCGCGCCGTCCTTGAGGACCACGGTGGCGACGCCGCGCTCGTGGGCCCACGCGATCGGGGCGTCGATGCCGACCGAGGCCGCGTCGTCGGCGCCGATGAGCAGCACGTCGGCGAGGTCGGTGAGCTCCTCGACGATCGCGCGCCACCGGTCCGCGGTCGCCAGCCGCATCCGGACGTTGGGGTCGACCGTCACGGCGACACCGGCCTCGCGGGCGGCGGTGGCGGCGGCGAGCACGCACGCGCGGGCGGACTCGGAGATCGCGGCGGTGATGCCGGTCAGGTGCAGCACGCGCGCGTTGCGGATCGCCTCGAGCGGCAGCGATGCCGGCTCGAGCCGCGTGGCCGCGCTGCCGGCCCGGTGGTAGTCGACCGCGATGCCGTGGCCCAGGGCGTCGCGCAGGATCAACCCGGTCGGCAGGTCGGCGTCGAGCGCGACGGCGCTGACGTCGACGCCCTCGCCGCGCAGGTCGCGCAGGATCCGGCGGCCCAGGCGGTCGTCGCCGAGCCGGGACACGAACGCCACGCGGTGCCCCAGGCGGGCGAGCCCGACTGCGACGTTCGACTCCGCACCCGCGTGCTGCTGCTCGTACTGCACGCCCTCGCCGAGCGGCACCCCGGCCGGTGCGAGCAGCAGCGCCATCACCTCGCCGACGGTCACGACCTCGTTCTCGGGCATGCTCGCCACTATAGTCTGACTATTCAAACGAGAGAGGTCGTGACGCCGTGAAGATCGCGCGCATCGAGACGTTCCTGGTGGCGCCCCGCTGGCTGTTCTGCCGCATCGAGACCGATGACGGGGTGGTCGGCTGGGGCGAGCCTGTGGCCGAGGGCAGCGCCGAGGTGGTGCGCGCGTGCGTCCACCAGCTGGGCGAGCTCCTCATCGGGCAGGACCCGCTGCGCATCGAGGACCACTGGCAGACGATGACCCGCTCGACCTTCTACCGCGGCGGCGTCATCCTCGCCAGCGCCGTCTCCGGCCTGGACCAGGCGCTGTGGGACATCGCGGGCAAGGTCCGCGGCGCCCCGGTGCACGAGCTGCTCGGCGGGCCGGTACGCGACAGGGTCCGCATCTACGGCTGGATCGGCGGCGACGACCCGGCCGAGATCGCCGACCACGCCGCAGCCCAGGTCGACGCCGGGCTCACCGCGATCAAGATGAACGCGGGCGCCTACCTCAGCCCGATCGTCACGCAGGACGAGATCAGGGGCGTCGCCGAGCGAGCCCAGGCGGCACGCGACGCCCTCGGCCCGGGGCGGGACTTCGCCGTCGACTTCCATGGACGCGTGAGCCGGCCGAGCGCGCCCCGGCTGATCGAGGCGCTCGAGGCCTCGGCGCCGATGTTCGTGGAAGAGCCGCTCGTGCCCGAGCAGTCGCACCTGTTCGGCGGGCTGGTCGAACGCACGAGCATCCCGATCGCCACGGGCGAGCGGCTGTACTCGCGCCAGGAGTTCCTGCCGATCCTGCAGCAGGGCGTCACGGTGCTGCAGCCCGACCTGTGCCATGCGGGCGGCATCTCCGAGGTGCGCCGAATCGCTGCGCTCGGCGAGACGTTCGGAGCGTTGCTGGCCCCGCACTGCCCGCTCGGACCGATCGCGCTGGCAGCGAGCCTGCAGGTGGACTTCGCCACGCCGAACTTCCTCATCCAGGAGCAGAGCCTGGGGATCCACTACAACGTCGGCAACGACCTGCTGGACTACCTCGTCGACCGCTCGGTCTTCGAGTTCGCCGAGGGTTACGTCGCGCGGCCCACCGGTCCCGGCCTCGGCATCGAGGTCGACGAGACGGCCGTCCGGGAGGCGGACAAGAAGGGCCACGCGTGGCGCTCCCCGCTCTGGCGCATGCCCGACGGCTCGCTCTCGGAGTGGTGATCCTTCGGAGCTGACCTCCGCGCGGACTCCTCGCACAGCGCCGCATTTAATACAGCATCTCCTGTACTGTCGTGCTCATGGTCGCGACACAGGCGCACCCGGACGCGCCGAACGAGACGGTGACGCTCACGCACACCGCCGCGCTGGCGAGACTCGGGTATGCACTGTCGGACGAGACCCGGGCGCGAGTCCTCCTGATGCTGCGCGAGGCGCCGGGCAGCCCTTCCGACATGGCGGATGCGCTCGGCGTCTCGCGCCAGGTGATGTCCAACCAGCTCGCGTGCCTGCGCGGTTGCGGACTGGTAGAGGCCGTTCCTGAGGGGCGGCGCACCTGGTACCGCCTGGCCGATCCGCACCTCGCACCAGCACTGAGCGAGCTCGTCAAGCTCGTGGTCGTCGTCGACCCTTCCTGCTGCGACGACGAGGGCTGCGGCTGCTCATGAGCAGCCTGCGCCCGGTCGCGGCCCGGGTGCCGTCCGCCCCCCGGCGAGCGGTGCTCGTGCGCCGGGTCCGCTGGATCGTGACCGCCACGATCACCTACAACGTGATCGAGGCGGCCGTCGCCATCGCTGCGGGCCGGATCGCCTCCTCGAGCGCACTGGTCGCCTTCGGCCTGGACTCGGTGGTGGAGGTGCTCTCGGCTGCCGCCGTCGCGTGGCAGTTCGCGGGCCCGGACCACGAGCGCCGCGAACGGCTCGCGATGCGACTGATCGCAGTCTCCTTCTTCGGGCTGGCAGCGTTCGTCTCGGTCGACGCCGCCCGGACACTGCTCGGCGCCGCCCAGCCGGACCACTCGATGGTCGGCATCGTGCTCGCGGCCGTCAGTCTGCTGGTGATGCCGTTCCTCTCCTGGTTCGAGCGGCGCACCGGCCGCGAGCTCGGCTCCGCCAGCGCCGTCGCCGACTCCAAGCAGACGCTGCTGTGCACGTATCTCTCCGCGGTGCTGCTCGTCGGGCTCGTGCTCAACTCCGCACTGGGGTGGACCTGGGCCGACCCGGTCGCGGCCCTGGTGATCGCCGTCGTCGCCATCAAGGAAGGCGTCGAGGCCTGGCAGGGAGAGGGCTGCTGCGCCCCGCCCCCGGGAACGATCACCCGAACCGAGGACGACGGCGCGTGCACCGATGGCTGCTGCACCGCATCAGGAGAATCGACGTCCGAGATCCGCTGACCCAGGAGCCACCCGTGACCCTCGCTCGCTCGATCGCGCTGTTCGGAGCCGCCGCCCTGTTCGAGATCGGGGGCGCCTGGCTGATCTGGCAGGGCGTCCGCGAGAACCGCGGCTGGGCGTGGATCGGCGCCGGGGTGGTGGCGCTCGGGCTCTACGGCTTCGCCGCCAGCCTGCAGCCGGATGCCCACTTCGGCCGCATCCTCGCGGCGTACGGCGGGGTCTTCGTGGCGGGCTCGCTCATCTGGGCGCGCCTGGTCGACGACTACAAGCCAGACCGCTGGGACATCACCGGCGCGCTGATCTGCCTCGCCGGCGTCGCCGTCATCATGTACGCCCCGCGCCCCGACGCCGACTGACCTCTCAGATGATCCGCGGGTCGTCGAGGTCGACCATCGCCCACGGCGTAAGCAGCGAGACCGGTGTCGGCCAGTCTGCGTTCTACGCCAGCACCATCGGACTTCTGCGACGAGGTCACGTGGCGAGCGCTACCGTTCCCACGCCGCCACGAGGTCGGCCGCTGAAAACGCCAGATCAGCTTGCTCGGGTGCCTCACCACTAGGGCAGATCGCAGCCAGAGCGGCGTCCGCTGCGCGTGGGACACGCGATCGGAGAGCGCCGAGCTCAGCCATCTCATGGCGACTGATGCCACCCACCTCGCGCCACTTGATCGTGCCGAGCACACGCGTCCGCGCGCGATCCGCAGCCACAACATCGACCTCGACCTGTCCGTCTCTGGTCCACCACGGCAGCACGGACTCGACACCTGCGAGCCGACCGTCTGTCGCACCTAGCAGCTCGATACCTCGACGCACCAGCGGCTCCACTGCACGACCGCGCCAGCTAGCCCAATCGCGATCAAACGCTGCGGTGGCGATGTCTCCCCGCCCCCTCACGATGACGTCGACCTGCCGTTCGACGTAGCGAAACCAGAACCGCAGGTAGGTGTCGGTCAGGCGGTAGCGGCGCAGCCGGGTCGATGTCGCCCACGCCGGCAGCTCTCGCTCCACGACGCGCTTGTCGTCGGCCAGCATCGCCAACGCCCTCAATGCCGCGGTCTCTACGCTCTTGGTGGCGCCCCCTGGGTCAGAGATCTCTGCCGCGATCTCACCGAGTCCGAGGCGAGCCGGTTCGGCTGCACCGATGGCCGAAAGCACTCGGTAGGCCGCCTCCCGGTCAGCGAACTCGGCATCCAGAGTCAACCGGCCCGTCGCCACCAAGGGGCTGAGGTCGTCGCCGAAGGAAGCACGCACCCAATCCCGCACACCCAGCCCACTTCGGCGAAGATCGGCGACGAGCCGCGGGTAGCCGCCTGTGACGAGATAAGCGTCGACCGCTTCGAACGCAGTCATCCCCGGCAGTGCTGCCGATACTTCAGCCGGGTTGAGTGCGGGAACGACGAGTTCTCGAAGCCTTCCGTACAGCGGGCGGTCATGCTGCGCAAGCCGCTCCATCATCGCGATATCTGAGCCGATCAGGATCAGTACCACCGGCAACTTCTCGAGTACCCGGTCCCACATCGCCTGCACGACACCTTCGAGACCGGCGCTGTCACCCGCCGCAATCCATGGGAACTCATCGAGGACGGCGATCACTGGCCCCTGCGACGCCGCCAGTGCGATCTGGCCGAACCAGTCGCGCCACGACCCCGGCACACCCGGAAGACCGGTAAGCACGGGATTGCGAGAGGAACCGAAGGCTTCGGCTGCCGCGTCCAGCTGCACGCGTTCTGGCATCCGATACATACCGGTGACATAGACATAGGGGACCCCGGAGGCCTCGACGAACGATTCGACCGCAGTCGACTTGCCCGCCTGACGGCGTCCGCGGACCGCGATTAACTGTCCTGTCCCCGTGGCTCGCACCTCCTCGAGCCGACTCGACAACCAGCTTTGCACCGGCGCCCGGACAAACCGAGCCGCGCCCTGCCTCACCGAGCATCACCCATATGCACAACACTATCGAGATGTAGCCAACATGCAAGTAGCCAACATCCGTGTGGGCTAATTCGACATGTCGGCGACTGGTTGTGCGTAAGCCGCTTGCGCCCCTCAGATGATGCGCGGGTCGTCGAGGTCGGTGTAGACCCGGTACGGGATCCGGTCGGGCACATCGGCGAGCGGGCGCAGGCTTCCCAGCGGCAGCCGTGCCGTCCCCACGCCGACCGGCCGATAGCCCAGCCCGTTCTCCTCCCGTGTGAACGCGGCGTCGAGGTCGACCATCGCCCACGGGGTCGGCAGCGAGAGCGGCATCGTCCAGTCGGCGTTCTGCGCCAGCACCACAGGACCGTGCGCGAACGCGACCCGGTTCGGGTGCCACCGGTCGACGGGAAGCACCTGCAGCCCGGCGCCGAGCGTGATCGTGACCTCGTCGCCGTCCGACCAGTCGCGATCCAGCTCTCGCCAGCCACCCTCGACCGTGCCGGCGTCGACGCGCCGGCCGTTGACGCGCACCTGGAAGTCGTTGCTCCACGGCGGCACCCGCAGCCGCAGCGAGAACGCTCCAGAGCCACTCACCGTCAACGCGGTCACGTCCTCAGCAGGGAAGTCGGTGCGCTGCGTCAAACCGTGCTCCGCCCCACCCTGGGACCACGTGACCTCGGAGGGGACGTACAAGGCGACCGCGATCCCGCCGTCGTGCTGGTGGTACACGAGATCCGGCAGGTGCGAGACACCCTGCACGTACGTGCCCGAGCAGCACGGCCAGTCGTCCCAGTGCGGCAGCTTGGTCGCGATCCCCAGCCGGTAGTCGTGGTAGTACGGCGACCGGCCACCGGGCTGCACGGGCGTCACCGCTCCCAGCCCGGAGAACACCAGCTGCTCCACCCAGTCCGCGTAGCGCGCCTCACCCGTGAACCGCAGCAACGCCGTCGAGAGCTTGAAGGCGGCCCAGCTGCCGCAGACGACCTCCGCGGTGTCGGTGCGCCACTCGAGGCTTCGCCCCAGCGCGCCGTCCTCGGGCAGCGTGAGCTCGCTGGGCCCATATCCGCCCGTGGCATAGGTCTGCGTGGTCGTCAGGTGCTCGTACGCGCTGCGCAAGACCTCGAGATGGTGCGGATCACCACTCACCTCGTAGGCCGCCGCTGCGGAGGCGAACGTGTTGACGTGCGAGTACGCGTGCAGCCAGACCGGCACGTCCCACGGCCGGCCTGGCTCCGGCCGTTGCGCGAAGGCGTCCCAGTAGGAGTCGTAGTGCCACACGCGGGCGAAGTCCTCGACCGCCGTGCTCGCCCCCGCCAGGTAGCCGCGGTGAAGGTTCTCCGCCAGCGTGTACCACTCGATCGTGCGCGCGTGCGAGTGCGGCGTGATCACGCCGCCGGCGAAGTTCGCGGCGTGCGCCGGGGGGCGATCACGCTCGAAGGTGCGCGCCGCCCACTCCGCGGTGCGCTCGAGCAGCGCTAGCGCCTCGTCCCGCCCCTGGGGCGCATAGCGGGCCACGTCCACCAGACCGCACACGAGCTTCTCGTAGCCGTACAGGCTCATCCGGGTGTCGCCGTCGGGGTCGACGGTCTCGGCGTAGCCGGCCACCAGCTCGACCGCGCGGGCACTCGCCTCAGCTACCCCGGCGGTCACGCCGAGCCTCGCCAGCCCGCTCACCCACTGCCCGAACGTCGGCTGCGTGGTGACGCTCGACCAGCCGGTCATCGCCTGCCCCGGCGAGGCCAGCCCCGCCTGGGTACGGAACCCGTGCAGCACGTCCTCGGGCGGCATGCCGAGGTAGGTCTCGACGGCATCCGCCACCCGTTCTCCGAGCGCGCCCGAGAGTCGTACCCGCCCCTCGTAGCCGAGGGACCGGAGCACGGGTTCGACAGCCGCGCGAGAGGGCGGAGGCATGCCCGCAGGGTGCGGCTGGCCGCGCTGCCCGGTCATGCTTGCGCCCTGTGGGGGACGGCCGCCGGGGCGGGGCCGCCGAGGCGAGGTGACGGTGCTCGCGCCATGAGCACCCCGGTGCGCCACAGGCAGGCCGTAGCGATCGCTGCCGTGGCAGGGACCCCGAACACCGGGACAAGGCCCGGCAGCAGGTAGTAGGCGCACAGCACCAGGCCCACCCCGGCACCGGCGAGCAGGCTGATCGCCGGCCGGCCGAGCACGAGCACGAGGGCGCGGCGCAGCAGTGCCGGTGCGCCATCGTCGAAGTGGGCCTGCAGGGGCCAGGCGAGCATCGTGACGAGCCCGAGCAGCACGCCCAGGATCGTGTGCCCGCCCGCCAGGAGCGGCCCCGGCGCGCCGAGGTCGACACGCTCCACCACCGCCCGCGAGGCCAGCAGCACGGACCACATCAGGCTGAGCAGCAGCCCGAGCCGGTTGGCGGGCCAGAGCTCGCGGCGCCAGTGCTCGGCGAACGCGGTGCGCAGCGGTCGCCACCGCGGCAGCTCGTCGTCGTCACCGTCGCGCTCCTGCTGACGCAGGACGGCGTGCACAGCGGCGGTGGCGGGGAAGATCCCCAGCACCACAGCGCCGCGCAGCGTGTAGCCCAGCCACAGCAGCTGCAGGAACAGCAGCCGCAGCCCGAGCCGGCCGAGACGCTGGTGAAGATCGAGCAGCTTCTGCATCAGCCCTTCACCGACCCGATCATGACGCCCTTCTCGAAGTACCGCTGCATGAAGGGGTAGAGGATGATCACCGGCAGCGTGGAGACGACGATGACGCCGTACTTGATCTGATCGGCGTACTGCTGCGCGTAGGAGCCGCCCGAGCCGCCTGCGCCGCCGGCGCCGCCCGCAAACGCTTGGTTGGAGATCAGGATGTCACGCAGCACGATCTGCAGTGGTTGCTTGTCGTATGTGCGGACGAACACGAGACCAGTGAAGAAGTCGTTCCAGTGCTGGACCAGGTAGTACAGACCGATGACCGAGATGATGGCCATCGACAGCGGCAGCGCCATCTTGATGAAGAACTGGAAGTAGCTCGCGCCGTCGATCGAGGCGGCCTCGTGCAGCTCCTCGGGCAGGGAGTGTTCGAAGAACGCCCTCGCGATGATGAGGTTGTAGACGTTCACGGCGCTGGGCAGCACGAACACCAGCCAGTTGTCCAGCAGGCTCAGGTCGCGCAGCAGCAGGTACATCGGGATGAGGCCGCCGTTGAAGAACATCGTGAAGGCGAAGAAGAACATGAGGATCTTGCGAGGCCGGAACTCGCGCCGGGACAGCGCGTAGGCAGCGGGCAGCGTGACCAGCAGGTTCACCGCGGTGCCCACGACCGTGTAGAGGATGGTGTTCCGGTAGCCGGTCCAGATCCTGGAGTCGCCCAGGATCTGCTCGTACCCGAAGAGCGAGATCCTCCGAGGGAAGGCCCACACCTGACCGGTGGCGACCATGGTGGCATCGCTGATCGAGGCGATCATCACGAAGTAGATCGGGTAGAGCGTCACGAACAGGATCGCGGCGCAGACCACGAACAGCCCGATCGTGAAGGCGAGGTCGGCAGGGCTCCGCCTGCGCAGTGCGTTGAGTCTCATCGAGGTCACCACAGGCTCGTGTTGGACACCCGCTTGGCCACCTGGTTCGTGACCACCAAGAAGGTGAAGTTGATGAGGGTGTTGAACAGCCCGATCGCGGTGCCGTAGCTGAACTGGTTCGAGAGGATGCCGATCTTGTACACATAGGTCGCGATCACCTCCGAGACCCCCAGGTTGAGGGGGTTCTGCATGAGGAAGATCTTCTCGAAGCCCGTGTTCAGCACGTTGCCCATGTTGAGGATCAGCAGCACGATCATCGTCGGCACGAGTGCGGGCACATCGATGTGACGGATGATCGTGAAGCGCCCTGCGCCGTCGATCCTCGCGGCCTCGTACAGCTGGGTGTCCACGCTCGCGAGCGCAGCCAGGTAGATGATGCTGTTCCACCCGCAGTGCTGCCACACCTCGGAGATCACGTACACCTGCACGAACGCCGAGCTGCCGAGCAGGTTGCCACCCGAGGCACCGAAGAACTCCGCCACCCGGGTGATCAGGCCTGAGCTCGGCGACAGGAACACCTGCAGCATGCCCACGATCACCACGATCGAGATGAAGTGCGGCAGGTAGGTCGCCGTCTGCAGGAACTTCTTCCGACTTCGATTGACCACCTGATTGACGATCAACGCGAGCGCGATCGGCGCCACGAAGCCCACCACCAGCGTGGTCATGCTGATCACCACGGTGTTGCGGATCAGCGTCCAGAACTGCGGGCTCTCGAAGAACTGCTGAAAGTACTTCAGACCCACCCACTCACCACCGGTCAGGCCGGCGGTGAAGTCGAACTCGCGGAACGCGAGCTGCAGGCCGTACATCGGTACGTAGGCGAACACCGCGACGAACGCGATCGCCGGGGCTGCCATCACCCACAGCTGCCAGTAGCGCCGCGCGTGCCGCGCGAGCTGTGCACCCGCACCGGGCCGGGGCCGCGCTTGTGTCGGCGAGGCTGCCGTCACGTCGATCTCCTTCGGTCGGGGTGCGGCTCACCCACCTGCGTGGGCGAGCCGCACCGGGATCAGCGCTGCGGGCTGACGAGTCGACTCAGCCCTGCGAGGCGCTGAACTCGTCGTAGTAGCCCTGGTGGATCTCGAGGTTCTGGGTCATGCCCGAGTTCTCGATCTCGGTGACGTAGCCGTCCCAGTCGTTCTCGACGCCGCCCTCGGTGATCCACGTGGCCCATCGCTGCATCGCGATGCTGAAGATCGCGGTGTTGTTGATCGACAGCGCGCTGAGATCCTCCTGGGACATCTTGATGAGAGCGCTCGGGAAGATGTCCGTGGCGGGGTCGACGTTCGCGATCGCCGCCTGGAGCGGCTCCGACTGCTCGACGGCTTCCGCGAGGTCGGCGGGCAGCGCCACCTCGATGTCGTCGCGGATCCAGCCCGGCCCGTTGTCGGCCAACGTGGTGGTCCATTTCCAGGTCGAGGGGTCCGTGGACTCGTCAGCGGGCGGCAGCACCTCATACGTGCTGTCATCGACCTTCGTGATGTTGTCCTCGAAGTCGCCCCACAGCACCTGGAGCGAGATGTCCTGGTCGTAGAAGGCGTTGATGACCGCGAGCGCCCCCTCCTTGTTGTCGCTCTGCGCCGACATGGTGATCGAGTTGACGCCGTAGTTGAGCAGGTAGGAGTCGTAGGACCACGTCAGGTCGGACTCAGCGATCGAGTCGTCGGCACGCAGCGGTGCCATGGCGGCGTACTGGCCCGCGAGCTGCGCACCCACGCGGTCCGAACCGGCCCAGCCCCAGGTGAAGCCGACCTTGGCGGTGTCGCCGTCACCACGAGCTACCGACTGGTAGGCCGAGTAGTCCTGGGTCATGACGTCCTGGCTGATCAGACCGTCGGCGTAGAGCTCGTGCAGGAAGGCGATCAGGTCGCGGTACCGCTCATCGACGAGGAAGTTCTTGACCTCACCGTCCTCGACGAAGTAGCCGTCACCGCCGCCGTCGGAGATCGGCAGGCCCAGGCTGCCCAGCAGCACGGTCGGCTGGAACAGACCGAAGCCGGCGTCGCCGGCGGGAGCCCAGTCCATCGGGATCTCGTCGTTCGGGTCGCCGTTGCCGTTCGCGTCCTCATCTCTGAAGGCCAGCAGCACCTCGTGCAGCTCGTCCCACGTGGTCGGCTGCTCGAGCCCCAGGTTGTCGAGCCACTGCTGGTTGATGAACTGCCGTGTACCGGTCTCGGGCCAGAACCGCCGGTAGCTCGGCAGCGAGAAGATCGTGCCCTCGGGCTGGGTGGCCATCGCCTCGGTCGCGGGGACCGCCTCGAACATGCCGGTCACGTTCGGCAGCGAGTCGAGATCGTCGCTGAGGTCCTCGAACAACCCCACGAAGGTGGCGAGGTCGGAGTTGGTGATCGTGTTGGTGCCCACGACGAGGTCGGGGATGTCACCAGCGGCGAGCATCGTCGACTTCTTCTGCTCCCAGTCGGCCGACACCTCTTCCCACTCGATGGTGACGCCCGCGGCCTCCTCGATCTGGCCCACCCAGGCCATGTCGGCCATCGGACCGGTCAGCGCGTGCTTGAGCACGAGGATCTGGATGGTGTCGTCGCCTCCGCCGCCACCTCCGTCGCCACCGTCTCCTCCACCGCCGCACGCGGTGAGCGCGAGCGCCCCCACGGTCAGCGCGGCAAGCGCCGGAACCGCGCGCCGCCGAATCTGTCCTGCTCGGGTCATGACTCCTCCTCGAGTCCGTGCACGACCGCTCGGTCGTGCAGGTCTAGACGACTGGCAACCACACCCGCATGGCGGTGCTGCCTCGGTTCCCCCAGGTCGCGAACGGGATGGCGACGATCGCCACCCCGTCCTTCTGCTCACCCGGGTCGTTCTCGGGCATGGCGTAGAGCCCGCCCGACGGCGACCGGACCGCACCCGTGAGGCTCACCGTGGGTGAGCCCTCCTGGGTGCGCAGGTCCAGCGCCGCGCCTTCGATGACGACGACGTCGTCAAGCGCCACGCCGTCGGGCAGGTCGACCTGCTCGACGCAGTAGACCCGCGGACCGACCTCGATCGCACGGGCGCCGCGGAGCGCGTCGACGCGGTGGTGCGCCTGCGTCCACCGCGGAGTCAGGTCGAGCGCGAGGGTGCGCGCCCCGCTCAGGTCGACGCGGAGGTAGCGATCCGCGTCCGGCTGGGCCGGTTCGCCGTCGAGCGTGGTGACGGCCGACCAGCTGGGCACCCGCAGAGCGAGCCGGAGCGGCGCGGGACCGTCGTACGAGAGCGCGACCTCGCCGTCGTCCGGGTAGCGGGTCTCCACCTTCAGCACTCCACCGCCCAGGTGGGCGGGGACGTCGATCTCGGCGTCGGCGTACAGGTGCAGCGCAAGCTCGGACTCGGTGCTGGTGGCGAGGTAGGCCGACATCTGCGCGAACAGCCGCGCGAGGTTGGGTGGGCAGCACGCGCAGGAGTACCAGTGCTGCCGCTCGCGAGGGGCGTTCTCCTCCGAGAACCGGTCCGGTCGCAGCTGCAGCGGGTTGGCGTAGAAGAACGTGGTGCCGTCATCGCCGACCGCGGCAGCGAGCGCGTTGTGCAGCTCCCGCTCGATCGTCTCGGCGTAGGTGGCCGGCTGGTCGCTGGCGAGCAGCATCCGCCAGGCCCAGTGGACGTCGGCGATGGTCGCGCAGGTCTCGGCATAGGCGCGGTCCGAGGGCAGCTCGTAGTCGGAGCCGAACGCCTCGTCACGGTGGCGGGAGCCGAACGCACCGGTGAGGTACATCTTGCGGTGGTGCGCGCTGTCCCACTGCGCGTGCATCGCGTCGAGGAGCGCGGGCTCACCGGTCTCGAGGTACACGTCGGTCGCGCCGGCGTTGAGGTAGAGCTGGCGCACGGCGTGCCCGGTGGCGTCCTTCGACTCGCGCACCGGGGCGTGGTCCTGGAAGTAGGAGGCCCCGAGGCCGCCGACCTTGAGCAGGCCCTTGCCACGCAGGTCGATCATGCGCTGCGCGAGGTCGAGATAGCGCTGCTCGCCGGTGTGTCGATAGAGCTCGACGAGCGCCGTCTCGATCTCCGGGTGCCCGCAGATGCCCTCCTCGCGACCGGGGCCGAAGCGACGGTCGACCAGGTCGGCGAAGCGGCGCGCGATGCCCAGCAGGTCGTCGCGGCCGGCCGCGCGGTCGAGGGCGACCGCGGCCTGGATCATGTGACCGAGGACGTACATCTCGTGCGTCCAGTCCAGTTCCGCGAACTTCTTCTCCGGGTGCAGGCCCTGGATCCAGGTCATGACGTAGCCCGAGGACTCCTGGACCCGGCCGACCAGGCCGATCACGTCGTCGAGCCAGGCGTCCCAGCGGTCGGCGCCGCTGCGCGCGATCTCCCAGGCGATCGCCTCGATCGTCTTGTAGAGGTCCGAGTCGGCGAACACGAAACCCCGGTAGCCGGCCCCCGACTCCCCGATCACGCGCCGGAAGTTGTCCAGCACGCCCGAGCTCTCGAGGTTGCTGATCAGGTGGTCGATCGTGGCGTCGGCGTTGCGCTGCTGCCAGGCGCCGAGCGGTCCGCCCTGCCCGAGGCGAACGGCGGGCACGCCGAGCGGGCGGTGCGATCCACGGCTGGCGCGCGGCAGCGCGGGGGTGACGCCCGATGCACTGGCTGAGTTGGTCAACGTCCGCTCCTTCGTGGGTGACGCGCCGAGGTTACGAGCCTTCGTTCAGCGTTGTCAATAGCAGGACATCGACTGGATGTGATCGTTAACAACCGCGCTGGCCCTCCGCGACCTGAGCCCCGCCGGCACTCGATGCCGCCGAACGCGCAGAATCCTGCCGCTCCGAGCCCGGGCCACCCGACGAGCACCACCCCGGCCCGGCCCGGATGGGGGCAGCACCCAGGCGAGGCGCGTGACCGGCGCCTGACCGGGGCTTGGCGGACCCGACCGTCAGGCTGGGGCAGGGGCGGCGCTGGAGGCGCGCGGCACCAGGTGGGCGCCGGTGCGGCGCACGCGCGCGGGGGCGGCAAGCCCGTCCAGGCGTTCGACCAGCATGTCGACGGCGTTGCTCACCATGTCCTCGCGCTCGGGGCTGACCGAGGTGAGGGGTGGCACGGTGAAGCCGGCCTCGTCGGTGTCGTCGAAGCCGGTGAGCGCGACGTCCTCAGGGACGCGGATGCCATGGCTGACGAGGGCCCGGAGCGCACCGACGGCGATCGCGTCGTTGACCGCGACCACGCCGTCGAAGTCGACGCCGGTGCGGATGAGCCCCGTCATCGCCTCGTACCCGGACGCGCGGCGGTCCCAGTCGGAGCCGGAGACCATCAGCGCCGGGTCGGGCTCGAGCCCGTGGGCGGCGTGCGCTGCGGTGAACCCCACGTACCGCTCGCCCTCGGGCTTGCCGCTGCTGGTCGAGTTCCACACGAGCGCCAGCCGGCGGCGGCCGGTGTCGAGCAGGTGGCGCGTGACCGCCTCGAACCCCTCGCGCTCCCCCATCACCACGGTGTCGACGACGCCGTTCGGGGCACCACCCAGCTGCACGATCGGGCGCTCGGGCGGGCTGGATCCGAAGAACGAGGCCACGAAGAAGTGCGGGCAGATGATCACCGCGTCGGCATCGGTGGTGGTGCGACCGAGGATGGCATCGCGCTCGGCCGCCTCGTCGGGGGCGATGCGCAGCGTGCTGGTGAAGCCGCGTGCGGAGAGCTCGAGGATGAGCCGCTCGGCCGTCTCGGCGAAATAGGGCTGGTGCAGGTTCGGGACCACGACGGCGATCCGCCCGCTGCGCCCGGAGGCCAGCCCGCGCCCCGCGTGGTTGACGCGGTAGCCCACGGTCTTCACCGCGGACAGCACCCGGTCCCGGGTCGCCTCTGCGACATGCGGCCGCTCGAGCAGCACGTTGGAGACCGTCTTGGCCGAGACGCCGGCGAGGGCCGCGACGTCGTCGAGGGTCGGGCGTCTCATCGCGCCCCCGCCCCGAGGGTCGACTCGCGGCGGATCAGTGTCACCGGCACGCGCACCTCTTCAGGACCACCGGCGACCTCACCGGACAGGCGCCGGGCGAGGAGGTCGACGGCGCTGCGTGCCAGTGCCCGCGGCTCGGGATCGATCGTGGTGAGCGAGGGGGTGGCGAACCAGCCGTCGTCGAGGGCCCCGAACCCGATCACCGCCACCTGGTCCGGGACCGTGAGCCCGGCGGCATGCAGACCAGCGAGCGCGCCGAGCGCGACCTCGTCGGTGCAGCAGACCAGCGCGTCCACGCCCGGGTTGGCGACGACCGCCCGCTGCGCGGCGCGGTACCCGGCCGTGCGCCCGACGTCGTCGCCGAGCTCCACCACGGGCGCCGCGGTCCGCCCCGTCAGCGGACCGGCGCCCACCTGGACGGGGTGGCTGCGGCCCATCACCGACAGGTGCCGCTCGATAAGGTCGGCCGCCTGCGCGAGGTCCGTGCTGACGCGATCGCAGCCATCGGTGGCCGATGCCTGGGTGACGTCGACGCGGACCACCGGGCCGCCGTCGGGGCCTACCTCCGGGAGGTGCGGCAGATCGACGGCGAGCAACGCGTCGAAGGTGTCCCCCCGCTGCGACCAGACCTGGGCGAGCCGGTCCGCGTCGTCGTGGACCGGCTCGACGGCTGCGTTGAGGCCGCGCGCGTTGACCTCGGTCACGAGAGTCTCCACCAGGGCCGCGAGCAGCGGTCGCCGCAGCTCGGTCACGACGATCCCGATGACGCCGGTGCGCCCGGTGCGCAGGCTGCGCGCGGAGGAGTTCGGGGTCCATCCGAGATCGCCGATCGCGGCGTTCACCGCCTCCTGGGTCTCGGGGCGGATGTGCGGCTCGCGATTGACCACGCGCGAGACGGTCTTCAGCGAGACGCCCGCACGAGCGGCAACGTCCCGCATCGTCACGCGCATGGGGAGCATCGTAGGGCCGCTCAGCGGAAGCGGCGCCCCTCGTCACGCCGGTAGGCCCAGACCGTGAGCGCAGCGAACAGCACACCCCATCCGATGAGCACCGGCAGCGCGTAGGCGTAGATGTCCGTGCCGGCGAACGCGCCGATCACGAGATCGCGGCCGGCACGGCTGGGGAGGAAAGTGCTGAGCGTGGCGAGCCAGCTCGGGAACATCTCGGCCGGCATGAACAGCCCACCTGCGAACGCCAGCGGGAACAGCACCACCTGCACGACGGCGATCGCCGCCTTGCTGCTCAGGCTGTAGCCGATGAACAGGCCGAGCATGAGGAACGGCACGCCCGCCGCGAGCAGCGTGCCCACACCGAGCAGCAGCCGCGGGAGCTGCGGCGCGGCGGCGGTGAAGATCGCGGCCACGAGCCCGAGCGGGATCAGGGCGACGAACGCGAACAGGAAGGCCGAGAGGAGCCGCCCCACCATGCGCGGCCCCGCACCGGCGGGCATCGTGCGCAGGTAGGGGTCGAACGGCAGCTGCCGGTCCTCGGCCACGCCCACGCCGAACGTGAACAGGAACGTGCTCATCACCGAGAACATCGCGAGCCCGGCCACGGAGATCAGCGACCACAGCGGGTCGCTCGTGACGCTCGACTGCGGCACCACGAAGAAGAACATGGCCAGCGTCGGGAACAGCATGTTCCCGACGACGGCGATCGGGATCCGGATCGTCTCAAGGATGTTGTACTTCGCGTGCAGCAGCGCGAGGCGCGTGAACCCGGGAACTCTCGCGGCTGCGATCGGGGGCGTGCGCACACGGTCGATCGTCTGGGGGGATGTCATGCTGCGACCTCCGAGTCGGTGTCGGTCAGGCTCAGGAAGGCCTCCTCGAGCGAGGCGCCACGCACCTCGAGACCGGAGAAGGGTGTGCCGCTGGTGACCAGGGCCCGCACGAGCGCATCCGAGTCACCGGTCAGCAGCGAGTAGCGCCCGCCGTCGCGCTCGACGGCGCTCACGGCGGGCAGGGCTGCCACCTCGCGCTCGGCGGCGTCGCTCCGGAACGTCACGCGGTGCGTCTGCACGCGAGCGACCACGGCGCCCAGGGTGTCGTCGGCGAGGATGTGCCCGCCGCCGATCACCACGACCCGCTCGGCGAGCGCCTCGATCTCCTCGAGGTAGTGGCTGGTCACGATGACCGTGGCGCCTTCGCGGTGGTAGTCCCGCAGCGCGGTCCACAGCGCCCGGCGGCCCTCGACGTCGAGCCCCGTCGTGGGCTCGTCGAGGAGCACGAGCCTCGGCCGCCCGGCCAACGACAGCGCGACGGCGAGGCGCCTCTTCTGCCCGCCCGAGAGCCCGCCGGTCTGGCGATGGGCAAGGTCGGTGAGCTCGAACCGCGCGAGCAGCTCGGCACGGGGCATCGGGTCCGGGTAGTGCCCGCTGACGAAGTCGACGACCTCGCCCACCTTCAGAGACGCGGGCAGGCCGGTCTCCTGCGGGGTGACGCCGAGCCCGATCCGAGCGCGCGGCGTACGGGGGTCCTGCCCGAAGATCTCGATCGTGCCGCCGTCGGGCCTGCGCTGGCCGTTGATCAGGGACAGCAGCGTGCTCTTGCCGGCCCCGTTGGGGCCGAGCAGGCCGACGATCTCGCCGGCGTCGACGGTGAGCGAGACGTCGTCGAGCGCGACGACCTCGCCGAACGTGCGGCGGGCGTGCGCAACTTTCACGACTGGTGCGGAGGTGCTCATTCAACAGCTCCCTTCAGGAGCGCCTCGAGCGAGGCGGTGTAGGTCTCGAATGCCTGGCGACCCTTGCTGGTCAGGGCCACGGACGTGACGGGGCTGCGCCCCTCGAATGCCTTCTCGACGGCGACGTACCCGACGTCCTCGAGCTTGCGCAGGTGCGTGGACAGGTTCCCGGCGGTCATGCCGAGCACTTTCTGCAGCCGAGTGAAGACGATCTGATCCCCGCTGGCGAGCCCTGCCAGCGTGGCGACCACGCGCAACCGGGCCTGGACGTGGATGACCGGGTCGAGCTGGAGGTCGGTCACGCCGACCGCCACCTCTCGATGACCCGAGCGGCCACCGCTCCGACGAGGAAGCCGCCACCGCCGGCGATCGCTTGCACCAGGTACCCGGCCGGCGGGGCGACGATCGCGGCGACCGAGCCGATCACGGCGAACCAGGCGCCGAGGGCGAACATCCGCCACTCCTGCCAGATCGCGCCGCCCGCCATGTAGAGCGCGGAGACGATCAGCAGGCTGACGGCGTTGGTGAGGATCGACATCGCGATCGGCGGTGCCCCGGCCGCACCGACGGCGCCGAAGATCACCATCGCGAACAGGAAGCACAGGCACCAGGCCCAGCCGTACATGGCCCCGACCCTCGCGCTCGTGCCGCGGATGCCTCGGGTACGGCGGCCGATGTGCACCCCGGTGAACACCATCGCGCCGACCACGCACACCGCGAGCACGAGCATCGACGCGCCCTGCGGCGTCTGTGCCTCCTCCGACCAGCCGAGGTAGAGGGCGGTGTAGGCGACGAGGAACGCGACGCCCCAGACCGCGAACATCGCGGGCGCGCTCGGCCGGGTCTGCTGCCGCACGGTCTCCTGCGAGGCCTTGATCGCCGCGAGCGCCGCGGCGGGCGATGCGGTCTCCTCGGCATCGTCCAGCGCGTCGTCGGGCTCACGCGGGTCGGTCATGGCAGCTCCTGGCGGCGGCAGAGTGGTTTGTACTGCAAACCACTCTGCCGTGGGCCTCCTCCCGTGTCAACCCCGAGCGCGCCCGGGGTCACCTCACGGGATAAGCGCCTCCCCCTCGGGCCGCAGTCGCAGCCATCGATGTCCGTAGCCGGCGAGCGCGATCTCCAGCGGCTCGGTCACGGGCCCCACACGCTCGTGGGTGAAGGCGTCGATCACCTCGTGGCCGTCGCTCTCGCGCGCCGCCGGGATCGTGACGACCACCGGGTCGGGGCTGAGGTTGTGCAGGGCGATCGTCGTCGCCTGCTCGAGATCGCACCGGTGCGCGACGACCTGGGATGCCCCGACGTCGAGCACGGTGCAGGTACCCCACCCCACCTCGGGACAGGCACGGCGCACCCAGATGAGGGCGCGCAGGAAGGTCCACAGCGAGTCGGGGTCTTGCGTCTGGTCGGCCACATTGACGTGCTCGGGCGCATACCCGTCGCCCACCACGGGCCGGGCGAGCCGGCGCGCCGGCGCCGTGGAGAAGCCACCGTTGTCATCGGGCGCCCACTGCATCGGCGCGCGCACCGCCAGCCGTCCGGGGATGTCGAGGTTCTCCCCCATCCCGATCTCCTCGCCGTAGAACAGCGTGGGGCTGCCCGGCAACGAGAACAACAGGCTGTACGCCATCCGGATGCGGCGCGGGTCGCCGTCGAACATCGGGGGGAGGCGACGGCGCAGCCCGCGCCCGTAGAGCTGCATGTGCTCCTCGGGACCGAACGCGTCGAAGACCTCCTGCCGCTCCGCAGGGTCGAGCTGGTCGAGCGTCAGCTCGTCGTGGTTGCGCAGGAAGGTCGCCCAGGCGCAGGTCGGATGGATCTCCGGCCGGCGGCCCAGCGCGGCGACGAGCGGCGCGGCATCGGCGCGCGCGAAGGACAGGTACGTGGCCTGCATGAGCTCGAAGTCGAACATCATCTGCAGCTCGTTGCCCTCGCTGCCACCGAAGTAGTCGAGCTGCTGGTCGTACGGCAGGTTCACCTCGCCGAGGATCACGGCATCGCCACGGCGCCGCCCCAGGAACGAGCGCACCCGCTCGAGCAGCTCGTGAGGGTCGCCGGCGTGCGCGGCATCCCCGGTCTCGACGTCCGCCACGAAGAACGGCACCGCGTCGACCCGGAACCCGTCGAGCCCCAGCTCGAGCCAGAAGCCGATCACCCGGACGATCTCCTCGACCACGGCCGGGTTGGCGATGTTCAGGTCCGGCTGGTGGCGGTAGAAGTGGTGCAGGTACCACTGGCCGGTGCGCTCGTCGAGCGACCAGATGCCATCCTCCTTGTCGGGGAAGACCACCTGGTCGGAGGTGTCGGGCGGCTCGTCCTCGCGCCACACGTAGTAGTCCCGGTACGGCGAGCTCGTGCTCCTGCGCGCGGAGACGAACCAGGGGTGCTTGTCCGAGGTGTGGTTGACCAGCAGGTCCGCGATCACACGCATGCCGCGGTCGTGCGCGGTGCGGACCACCTCCACGAGGTGACCGAGGTCGCCGAACCTCGGGTCGACGCCGTACATGTCGCTGACGTCGTAGCCGTCGTCACGCTGCGGGCCGGGATAGAACGGCATCAGCCACAAGCACGTGACGCCGAGCTCGGCGAGGTAGTCGATCCGCTGGGACAGCCCGGCGAGGTCGCCCACGCCGTCGCCGTCGGAGTCGAGGAAGGTCTCGACGTCGAGACAGTAGGTGATGGCGTTCTTCCACCACAGATCGCTGGTGTCGGTGATCCGCACTGGGCACCTCTCGTCGGTCGGTCGGTCGGTCAGGACACCAGAGCGGGGATCACCTCGCCGGCGAAGGCGTCGATGAAGTCGGCCTGCTGCTGGCCGACGTGGTGGAGGTAGATGTCCTCGAATCCCAGCTCGGCGTACTCGCGCAACCAGGCGATGTGCTGGCCGAGGTCGGCCGAGGCGCGCACCGCTGCCAACGTGGACGTGCGCGGCAGGTGCGCGGCGATCGTGTCGAAGCCCGCGGGGGTATCGATGTCCCAGGTGAGCGGCGGGCCCACCACGTTGCCACGCCACTGCTGCACAGCGATGTCCTCGGCCTGCTGCTGCGTGGGCGCCCAGGAGAGGTGGACCTGCAACGACAACGGCCCGCTGCCGCCGGCGCCGCGATAGGCGTCGACCACCTCTCGCAGCCTCTCGTGCGGCTGGTTCAGCGTCACCATCCCCTCGGCCCAGGCGGCCACGCGTGCCGCGGACTCGACCGAGACCACCGGTGCGATCAGCCGGGGCCGCGGGTCCGCACGCTCCCACAGCCTGGCCCGGTCCACGGTGACCGCCCCGGTGTGGCTGACCTCCTTGCCCTCGAGCAGCCGGCGGATGATCGAGACGCACTCGTCGAGCCGCTGCTCGCGCTCGGCCTTCGCAGGCCAGCGCTCCCCGGTGACATGCTCGTTGACCGCCTCGCCGCTGCCCAGCGCCACCCAGAACCGGCCGGGGAACATCTGCCCGAGGGTCGCGATCTTCTGCGCGTGCACCGCGGGGTGATAGCGCTGGCCGGGGGCGCTGACGCAGCCGAGCTCGAGGTCCGTCGTGGCGAGCGCCGCGGCGAGCCACGACCACGCGTAGCCGGAGTGACCCTGCTCGACGCTCCAAGGAGCCAGGTGGTCGGAGCACATCGCCATCTGGAACCCGGCACGCTCGGCGTGCTGGAGGTCCACGAGCAGCTGCCGGGGCGAGATCTGCTCGTGCGAGGCATGAAACCCGACACGCACCATGGGTCCAGCAGACCACATCCGCGACGGCCGCGAGGGCGCCTCCGCGCGATCGCTGCCTCTCAACCCGTGGTGGCCGCGGCGCGGATAGCGCTTCCCACGCGCGCGGATCCGTGACAGGGTTGGTCGCATGTTCGACAAGGTCGGCGTCGTTAACGCCAACGGTGGCTGGTGCTGGTTCCAGGACGAGCGCTCGGTGGTCGACGCCGCGAGCGGCACGGCCGTGATCGGCTCGGTGGCCTCGCCGAGCGGGGTCGACGGCGAAGCCCGGGGCGGCGACGTGGAGGTCACCGTGGTGGACCTCGACGCCGCGGAGCTCACCGGTACCCAGGCGGTCCTGCACGCCGGCTTCGAGGCCGACGACCACGACGACCCGGCGCTATGGCTGCGCGCCGACGGCCGCTGGGTGGCCGTGTACTCGCGCCACAAGAGCGACGAGTACACCTTCTGGCGACTGTCGGAGCCGGGTGACCCCACCCGCTGGGGGCCGGAGCAGTCGTACGAGTGGACCCCGCACTTCGGCGCCGAGTTCACCGGCCGCGCACCGGGCCGCGGCGTGACCTATCAGAACGTGCACCCGCTCGGTGAGAAGCTCGTCTGCTTCGTGCGCGCCGTCAACGACGACCCCTGCTACCTGATCTCCACCGACGACGGCGAGACCTGGGGCTTCGGGGGCCGGCTGCTGACGCGCGAGAAGATCGGCTACGTCAACGGGTACGGCCGCTACACCTCCGGCCCGCACCCGAAGAACGCTGAGGGCAGGATCGACCGCATCGATCTCGTCATCACCGAGCACCACCCCCGCGACTTCCCCACCTCGATCTGGCACGGCTACCTCGCCGGCGACGGCCTCTACCGGGCCGACGGCTCGCTCGTGGGCCCACTCGGCCGCAACGTCGAGGACGAGACGCCGCGGGCCGAGGACCTCACCCGGGTGTTCGCCAGCGGCACCGAGGTCGACGGCCAGGTGATGACGCACTGCTGGACCGCTGACATCCGCCGTGACGACGCCGGCCGCGTGGTCGTCCTGTTCACCGCCCGCACCGACGACACGCTCGGCCTCGACGTCCCCCGCACCACGGACGAGCCGCTGCCCCACGCGCTGCTGCGCGCCGAGCTCGCACCGGGCGCCGACCAGTGGCAGGTCACCAAGGTCGGCGATGCCGGCCCGCAGCTCCTCGCGCACGAGACCGACTACACCGGCCTTGGCTCGATCGACCCCGACGACCTCGACGCGCTCTACTTCTCCACCCCGGTCGACCCGCGCGACGGCACCGACCTCGGCGTGCACGAGATCTTCCACGGCACCACCTCCGACGGGGGCGCCACCTGGACCTGGACCCCGGTCACGCAGGGCTCGGAGGTCGCCAACTTCCGCCCGATCGCCGTCCCCGGAGACCCTGCCCGCCGCGTGCTCACCTGGTACCGCGGCGACATGGAGTCCTCGCAGAAGTACGCGACCGAGGTGGTTCTCGCGGTCGGGTCGCGCTGACCCGATGCTGATCGATCGCCCGACGGCGGCCCTCGCCTCGGTGCCGCGGCTCGCCCCTGCCGCTCGGCCCAGCCGTGCGCAGCTCGCCTGGCAGCGCGAGGAGCGCGCGATGTTCGTCCATCTCGGGATGAACACGTTCACCGACCGGGAGTGGGGCGAGGGCACCGAGGACCCGGCGCTCTTCGACCCGCAGGGGCTGGACGCGCACCAGTGGGCCCGCACCGCGCGCGAGGCGGGGTTCGGCACGATCGTGCTCACGGCCAAGCACCATGACGGCTTCTGCCTGTGGCCGAGCGACACCACCGGGCACACGGTCGCCGCGAGCCCGTGGCGCGGCGGCGCCGGCGACGTGGTCCGGGAAGCCGCCGACGCCTGCGCGGCCGAGGGCGTCCGCCTCGGCGTCTACTGCTCGCCCTGGGACCGCAACGCACCCAGCTACGGCAGCGGTCGCGCCTACGACGACCTCTACCTCGCGCAGCTCACCGAGCTGCTCACCGGCTACGGCGACATCGCGGAGGTGTGGTTCGACGGCGCCGTCGGCGAGACCGCGCGCGGCCGCCAGGCCTACGACTGGACGCGCATCTTCGGCACCGTGCGGCAGCTTCAGCCCGAGGCGGTGATCTTCTCCGACGCGGGCCCGGACGTGCGGTGGGTCGGGAACGAGGACGGCGCGGCGGGCGCCACCTGCTGGTCGAGCATCGACCCCGCGCGGGTGCCCACGCCGGGCCGCTCCGACCCCTGGACGCTCGACTCGCTGCGCCACGGCGACCCCGAGGGCTCGGTGTGGCGGCCCGCCGAGACCGACGTGTCGATCCGACCCGGGTGGTTCTGGCACCCCGACGAGCAACCGCTCGACGGCGCAGCCCTCCTCGAGCTGTACCTCACCTCGGTGGGCCGCAACAGCAAGCTGCTGCTCAACGTGCCGCCGAACCGCGACGGCCGGCTCGAGGATGCCGACCTCGCGGCGCTGCATGCCTTCGCCGCGCTGCGCGAGGAGGTACTCGGGAGCGATCTGCTCGCGGGCTCGACGATCGAGGCCGACGGCCACACCCTCACGATCACCCCGCCCGCACCCGTGCGCACGAACCTGATCACGGTGCGCGAGGACGTCGAGGAGGGCCAGCACATCGCGGCGTTCCGGCTGCAGGTCGACGCCGGCGCGGGCTGGCAGCCGCTCGCCTCCGGCACCACGATCGGCCACCTGCGAGCGCTGCAGATCCCGCCCACCACCGTGCACCGGCTCCGGCTGCTGCTCGACCTGGCGTACGGACCGGCCCGGGTGACCCATCTCGGGGCGCACCTCGATCGCCGCGGCGAGCACCGCCGTCGGGCGGACAGCCACGACTGAACGGCTCGCTGCGTCAGAATGTGCACCTGATGAAGCCCCGCACCGCGCCACCGACGCCGCCGCCGCTGCGGCCGCGGCCGCCGATCCCTCACGTGCCGCGTGAGCCCGGCGTGATCCCGGAGGCGGAGCGGGCGTTCTTCGTCGAGGAGTTCCGCGGCGTCACGATCGTGGTGTCGCTGCCGGCGCTCACGGACGCGGGGGTGGCTGCGGTGGGCCGGGTGGTCTCCGGGTTCGAGCCCGGCGACACGCGGTTCGTGCTGGTGGTCAAGGACCTCGAGGATGCCGAGCGGCTCCGGCAGGAGTTCCCGGCGCCGGCCGCGGTGGTCACGTCACCGACCGTGTGGGAGGACGCCGGCATGGCCGGGCTCTGGCTCACGGTCGCCGACGAGGACCGGGTGATCGTGGTCGCGAACCCCGACGGCGTGGCCGAGACCGCCGGCTTCCTGGCCGCGGGCCTGCGTGCCTCGAAGGTCGTGCTCACCGACCCGGGCGGCGGCTGGGGCTCGCCGCCGCGCAGCTTTGCGGATCTGGAGATCCTCCGGCTGGGGCTGCTCGGCGAGCTGACCCGCCGCGGTATCGGCAACCTGCTGCCGGCCGCCGAGGCCGCGCTGCGCGGCGGTGCCTTCAGCGTCAACCTGTGCCGAGCCGAGGACCTCGAGCTCGAGCTGTTCACGTTCGACGGCGCCGGCACGCTGCTGACGCTCGGCGGCTACGTGACGCTCGCGCAGCTGCGCGTCGACGACCTGCCGGCGGTCGAGGCGCTCGTGGCGCAGGGCGTCACGGACGGCGTGCTCAAGCCGCGCAGCCGCGCCGAGATCGCGCGGATGGCCGTCGGGGGGTTGGGTGCCCGCGTGGTCCGCACGGGTCACCTCGCGGGAGTCGTGGGCCTGGAGACCGACCTGTACGCGGGCGAGGGCGTCGGCGAGGTATCCGGCCTGATCACGGTCAGCGAGTTCTCGGGCGCGGGTGCGGGCGGCATGCTGCTGGAGGGTCTGCTGGGCCACGCGGCCAACCTGGGGCTGCGCGCCGTCTTCGCGGTGACGGTCTCCTCCGACGCCGCCACGTTCTTCGCCCACCGCGGCTTCCGGGAGGTCAGCCGTGAGGAGCTCCCCAAGGCCAAGTGGCGCGACTACGACACGGCTCGCCTCGCCGTCGCCCGCTGCTTCTGGCGTGACGTCGAGTCCGACCGATGACCGAGGCCCTCGCGCCCGCGGTGGCGGCCGACCCCACGCCCGCGCGCCGGCGGCGGCTGACCGCGGAGATCTGGATCGTCATGGGTCTCTCGCTCGGGCGCTCGGGCGTCTACGCCGTCGTCAACATCCTCGACCGGCTCACGCGGGGCCCGCTCGGTGACCAGACCGCGGAGATCAACACGCCGCAGGCCGACCGGTCGCTGCTCGACCTGACCTACCAGATCCTGTCGATCGGGTTCGCCCTCGTGCCGGTGGTGCTCGCGCTCTACCTGCTCTCCGACAGCGGCCGCAGCGCGGTCAGGCGCATCGGACTCGACGGCACCCGGCCCGGCAAGGACGCTCTGTGGGGCCTCGCGCTCGGCGCGGTCATCGGCATCCCGGGGCTCGCGATCTACCTCGGCGGCCGCGCGCTCGGCGTCACGGTCTCGGTGTCGGCCTCCGGGCTCGACGACTACTGGTGGACCGTGCCCGTGCTGATCCTCGCCGCCCTCAAGAACGGGCTGATCGAAGAGGTCCTCGTGGTCGGCTACCTCGTCGAGCGGTTGCAGGAGCTGCGCTGGCGAGTGGTCTCGGTGGTGGCCTGCTCGGCGCTGATCCGCGGCTCCTACCACCTCTACCAGGGCTGGGGGCCGTTCGCCGCGAACATCGCGATGGGCGTGATCTTCGCGTGCTTCTACCTCTCGAGATGGGGCCGACGGCGGGTGATGCCGCTAGTCATCGCGCACACGCTCCTCGACGTGGTCGCGTTCGTGGGCTACGCCTACCTGCCTGACGCCTGGCTCACGGCGCTCGGCGTCCTCTGACACCCCGCGCCGCCAAGGGCGCAAGCGTGACCGCGGGGCGCAGTGAGCCGTGGTCCCGTTTGTGCCCTGGGGGCTTCGGCACGGCAGGATGGGCGCGTGCGCTTCGTGGTGATCAGACATGCCCAGTCCGCCAACAACCTGCTGTGGCAGCAGACCGGTGACTCGGTCGGCAGGCACCACGACCCCGAGCTCACCGACCTCGGCCACCGGCAGGCCGCGCTGCTCGCGCAGGCGGTGGCCGACGGCGTGCTCCCGTGGGACATCACCCACATCCACACCAGCCTGATGACCCGGGCCGTGCAGACCTCCGCACCGCTCGCGGACGTGCTCGACCTGCCGCTGCTCGGCAACCTTGACGCCTATGAGACCGCCGGCCCCTTCATCGAGGACGAGGAAGGCGTGCGCAACCCGCACCCCGGCGCCTCGGACGAGGCGCTGCTCCGGGTGAGCGCGCGCCTCGTGCTGCCCGACGGCGCCGGCCCGGAGGGTTGGTACACGCTCCCCTACGAGGCCGAGCACGAGAGCCGCGCCGAGCGCGCCCGCACGCTGGTCGCTGACCTCCGACAGCGGCACGACGACGATGACGTGGTCGCCCTGCTCACGCACGGCGCCTTCTTCCAGCACCTGTTCCGCGCGTTCCTCGGCATCGAGCAGATGACCGGCTGGGTGACCAAGCACAACACGGCGATCAGCCTGTTCGCCGACGAGCCCCTGACCGAGGAGGAGACCGTCACCGCCCAGGCGGTCGACTGGATGCCGCACCTCAGCCCCGAGCTGATCTCGGAGTAGGGCGACTGCACCAAAGTCGTGGCCAGATTCCGGGTGAGCGTTCACATCAGGGCGATTCGGCGATCTGGACCCGAATCTGGTGCAACGCCGCCGCCTCAGAGCGAGGCGAGCCGGTTCCGCAGGTAGGTCAGCTCGACCTCGTGCTGGCAGCGCTCGATGGCGACCTGCAGGGCCGCGCGCGCGGCGTCGACCTCCCCGGCCCGGACCAGCAGCTCGCCACGGACCGCGGGCAGCCGGTGCGACAGGGGGAGCACCTCGTCCAGCCCGTCGAGGAGCGCGAGCCCGGCGCGTGGGCCGTCGGCCTCTGCCACCGCGACCGCGCGGTTGAGCCGCACCACCGGGGATCCGGTGAGCTGCTCGAGCCGCGCGTAGTCGGCAGCGATCGCGGACCAGTCGGTGCCGTCGGGGTGCACGGCGGTGGCGTGGCGGGCCGCGATCACGGCCTGCACCCGCAGCTCCTCCGCCCTACCGGTGGTCGCTGGCACGGACGCGAGCAGCGCCAGGCCCTCGGAGATCTCGTCGTGGTGCCAGGCCGACCGGTCCTGGTCGGCCAGCAGCACGAGCTCGCCGTCGGCGCTGACCCGCGCGTCGCGGCGTGAGTGCTGCAGCATCATCAGCGCCAGCAGCGCGACCACCCCCGGCGCCCGCTCGCCGCGCCGCTCGAGCAGGCGCACCAGCAGGCGCGCCAGCCGGATCGCCTCACCGGCGAGATCGGCACGCACCACCGCGTCCCCGAACCCGGGCGCGTACCCGGCCGTGAAGCACAGGTAGATGGCCTGAGCGGCGACCTCCACACGATCACCGAGAGCACCGTCGTCGGGCATCGCGAAGGGCAGACCCGCCGTCGCGATCTTCTTCTTCGCCCGCGTGATCCGGGCGGCCATGGTCGGCTCGGTGACGAGGAACAGCCGCGCGATCTCCGCTGTCGGGATACCGAGCACCAGCCGCAGCGCGAGCGCGGCCTGCGACTCGGGCGCCAGTGCCGGGTGGCAGGCGAGGAACAGGAGCTTGAGCTCGTCGTCGCCGACGTCGTCGATGTCCACCTCGCCCCGTTCCTCCTCCCGCAGGTGGTCGACCACGAGCAGCGGCAGCTTGCGGCGTGCGGTGTCAGCACCGCGAAGCTTGTCGAGCGCTCGCCGACGAGCGGTGGTGAGCAACCACGCCGCGGGATTGCTGGGAACGCCGTCGGTCGGCCACGTGCGGGTGGCGGCCTCGAAGGCGTCGGCGAGCGCGTCCTCCGCGAGGTCGACGTCGCGGAAGCGACCCACGAGCAGGCCGAGCAGCCGCCCCCACTCCTGCTGCCAGGCCTGCTCGACGGCGGCGCTCGCCCGGTCGGTCATGCAGCCATTGTCGGCGGTCAGCCCTCGATCGAGTCGTCGACGGGGCGGATCTCGACCACGTACGGCGTGAGCACCGAGAACATCTCGACCGCGGCGTCGATGTTCGGCGCCTCCAGCAGGTAGAAGCCACCGATGCCCTCGGTCGCCTCGCTGAACGGCCCGTCGGTGAGCGTGACCTCGCCGCCGACCTGTCGCAGCACGGTCGCGCTGTCGCCGTCGGTCAGCGCCTCACCGCCGAGGATCGTGCAGTCCTCGCGCTTGGAGACGGCGACGCTGAAGTCACCGTGCGAGGCCATCTCGGCCTGCTGCTCCGCCTCGGAGGCGGTCGCCCAGCTGTAGTCGGGGTCGTTGTAGCTCACCAGGAACCCGATGTACTTCATGGCGCTGTCTCCTCGGACTTGTCCTCGATCGCCGGCCCGACCTCGCGGATCTCGACGGGGAAGTGCTCTGCCAGGATCGCGCATGCCTGCTCGAGGTCCGCAAGGTCGTCCGACTCCACGAGGTAGAAGCCGCTCAGCTGCTCGACGCTCTCGGTGTACGGACCGTCGGTGACCGTGATGCCCGCCGGGCCGGAGCGGACCGTGCGCGCCGTCCGCGGCAGCGTCAGCTCGGCGCCGCCGGTGACGCGGTGACCGCCCTGGGCGAGTCGGCTGGCGAACGTCTCGTGCTGCGCGTAGACCTCGGAGCGCTCCCCCGGCGTCTTCGCCTCCCAGGCGTCGTAGTCGTCCGGAATGATCAACATGTACTGAGCCATCGGTGCCTCTCCGTCTCTCAGGTCATCCTGGTTCATCCGCCCCGCTGGTGGTGCGTCATCATCGTGACGATCGGGGATGCCGGTTCTCGACAACACGCGCGCATCCCTCCAGCACGCGGGCGGTCAGGCGAAGGCCACCGCGGGAGAGCGCCCAGTTCGGTGCAGAACGCCGAGCTCGTCGGGAGCACCAAGCGAACTCGACGATCGTCCGCGAACTCGGCGGGCGGGGGCGGGGCTACGGCCGGGGCGGGCCTGCGGGCGGGTGGGGCCGCGCGCGGGATGGGGCTGCGGGCGGGAGTCAGGCGGCTGTGGCGACCTCGGGCGCCCGACGCCGTCGGAGCCGTTCGGCCACGGCAGGCTGCCCCAGCACCACACTCCCGAGCACGAGCCCGGCACCGAGGGCCTGCATCGGGCCGAAGGCCTCGTGCAGGACGATGACGCCGAGCACGGTAGCGACCACGGGGTTGACCAGGCCGATGAGCGAGACGGCGGCGGCCGGGAGGTGCTTGAGCCCGGTGAACCAGCAGACGTACGCCACCCCGGTGCCCGCGACGGCGATCCAGAGGTAGCCGAGCGCGGCGGGCAGGTCGATGGCAGGCGGCGCGCCTTCGACGATCAGCGCGACCGGCACGAGCACCAGGCCGCCCATGACGAGCTGCCAGGAGGTCATCGTGATCATGTCGGTGGGTGCGGGCCAGCGCTTGACGAGCACGAACCCCAGCGCCGAGATCAGCATCGAGGCCAGCGCCGCGAGGACGCCCCACAGGGGCAGCGTCGTCGGGGACCTGAGCACGAGCAGGGCGACACCGACCAGCCCGATCAGGGCGGCCGCGACACGGAGGGCGGTGGGCCGCTCCTTGAGCAGCGGCCACGCGATCGCCATCACCACCAGGGGCGAGGCGGCCTGCAGCGTGGAGGCCAGCCCGCCGGGCAGCAGGTATGCCCCGAGGAAGAGCAGCGGGAAGAACAGCCCGATCGTGCACAGCGCGAGCACGGCGGTGCGCCACCACCAGCGCCCCTGAGGCAGCCGGCGGCGCCACGCGAGCATGACGAGACCGATCGGCAGCGCGCGGATGGCAGCCGAGAACAGCGGCCGGTCCGGGGGCAGGAGCGCACCCGTGACCACGTAGGTCGTTCCCCATGCGGCGGCTGCGAAGGCGGCCATGAGAGCGGCGCGCATCGAGTTACCTTCCACGGAAGACAATGTACCTTCCGCGGAAGATATAGTCCAAGCCATGGGTCGCACCGACGCCGATGACGGCAGGGCAGGCGAAGGCACTGCGGACTTCGTGGACGAGGTCATCGAGCAGTGGCGCCGCGAGCGCCCTGACCTCGATCCCTCGCCCATCGCCGTCGTCGGGCGGATCAGCCGCGCCTCGCGCGCGATCGACGTCAGGCTGCGGGAGCGGTACGCCACCTTCGGTCTCGGCGAGGGCGACTTCGACCTGCTGGTCACGGTGCGGCGCAACGGACCGCCCTACCGGCTGACGCCCACGCAGCTCGGGACGCGGATGATGATCACGAGCGGGGCCGTCACCAAGCGCGTGGACCGGCTCGCCGAGATGGGGCTGGTGCGGCGCGCCGTCTCGGAGGGGGACGCCCGCTCCCTGCCGGTGGAGCTCACCGATGCCGGGCTCGCCCTCACCGGGAAGGCGATGGCCGCGCACATGGCGAACGAGGAGCGCATCCTGGCCGCGCTCACCCCGGCCGAGCGCACGCAGCTGGCCGGCCTGCTGCGCAAGCTACTGGTCTCGTTCGAGCTGTAGCGCACGGTGGCACGCCCTATCGCGGTCAGCGTTCGCACCGATAGCGTGACGCCTCATGAATCGCGCGCGGGTGTGGCACGGCGTCACCTTCGTGGTCGTGCTGGCGGCACTGGTGCTGCAGGCGGTGCTCGTGGTGCAGGGCGGTCGGGTCCTCGACGACGCCGACATGCCACCGCTCGCCACGAGACTGCTGCGGCTCGTCAGCTACTTCACGATCCAGTCGAACATCGCGGTCGCCGTGGTCTCCGGGATCCTCCTGCGCCGACCCGACGCCGACGGTCGTGGCTTCCGGGTGCTGCGCCTCGACGCCGTGATCGCGATCACGGTGACCGGCCTGGTCCACTTCTTCCTGCTGCGGCCGCTGCTGGATCTCGAGGGCGCCGATGCGATGGCCGACCTGCTGCTGCACGTGGTCGTGCCACTGCTGGCGTTCGTGGGCTGGCTGCTGCTCGGACCGCGCCCGCGGATCACGGCCCGGACGATCGGCCTGGCCCTGATCTGGCCGGTTCTGTGGCTCGGATACACGCTTCTCATGGGTGAGATCAACGGCTGGTACCCCTACCCGTTCATCGATGTGGGCACCCTCGGCTATCCCCGCACCCTGCTCAACGCGGCCGGCGTGACCCTGCTGTTCCTGCTGCTGTTCGCCCTCGCTGCCCTGGCCGATCGCTTGCTCCCGGCCGCGCCGACGGGTCCTTCTCCCCGTCCCTGAACGGCCACACCCCGCATATCAGGCGCGGGTCCGCAGGCGGTGCAACCTACTATCGGTGACATGTCCGGGTCGGGTGCGCCGCATCACGCGCCCACGCGCACCCCCGGCAAGGCGCGCGTGGTCGATCTTCCGCCTCGCCGAGTGCGCCGACCGGCCGACCTCGTGCTCATGCTCGTCTCGGTCGTCGGGATCGCCGCTGTGCTCGTGCTCGGCATCTACGCGAGCCGCACCACGACGGGCGTGATCGACGACATCGAGGCGTCCCCGTTGCAGACGATCATCGAGGTGATCAGCAACATCCTGCTGCTCCCGGTCAACGTGATCGAGGGCTGGCTGACGCTGATCCTCCCGGTGGTCGTGATCGTCGAGCGGCTGATCCGGCGCAACCCGCGGGCGGTGCTCGAGGCGCTGGGCGCCGCCGTCGTGGCCGCGATCCTCGCCGTGCTGATCTCGTGGTTGGTGCTCGAGCACGCCCCCACGGTGCTCGTGGACGAGCTGCGCGTGTGGCAGGTCGATCTCGACGGCTCGGGCCAGTGGGTCATCACGATCACCCCGACGGTCGCGGCCCTCTCGGCACTGCTGACCGCCACCGGCACCCGTGACCGCAGCCGGATCGTGGCGATCTCCTGGAACCTGCTCTGGATCGTGCTGGTGGTCGCGGTGATCACCGGTACCTCGACGATCGTCGGTGGTCTCGTCTCGGTGCTGATCGGCCGCGCCGTGGGTCTTGGCGGCCGCTACCTCTTCGGTGTGCTGTCCGAGCGCGTGCACGGCGAGGACCTCGTCAAGGCGATCAGGAGGGCCGGCGTCGACCCGGTCAGCGTGGTCCGGATGGGTGGCACGGGCGACGTCGAGCACATGCGGGTCGAGACCATCGACAGCTCGACCGAGATCGGGTACACGACCAAGGACACCCGGCCGGACCCGTTGGAGCCGGAGGTCACGACCGCGCCGATCCCGAGGGTCACGCTGGATCCCGGCGCTTCCCAGGAACCGACGCGCGCCACGCAGGAGCCGATGACCGACACCGCGCTGCGCGGGATCGCGGCCGTTCTCCCCGAGTCGGCCACGGTCGCGATCGAGCGCGAGGGCTTCAACCGCGTCTACGCGGTGCTGGACCGCGACGGCGAGCGGTGGGACGCCGTGGTCCTGGACCGCGACCGGCAGGTGATCGGTCTGCTCGCCTGGCTGTGGAACGCCGTCCGGCTCCGCGGGTTCGGACGGCGCAACGCCGTCTCGCTGCGGCAGGCCGCCGACCGCGCGGTGCTGATGACCTACGCCGCCTCCGCCGCCGGCGTGAACAACCCGCAGCTGCGGGGCATCGCGCGCTCCGACGAGTCGATCGTGCTGCTCGGGGAGCACATCGACGGCGGCCAGAACCTCTCGGACTACACGATCGAGCGCGTCACCGACGAGGTGATGGACAACGCCTGGGAGCAGCTCGGGCGTGCCCACGCCGCCGGCCTCTCGCACCGCAACCTCTCCTCCGAGACCGTGCTGCTCGTGGGCGACGGCCCCGACGAGGGCACCGTGTACATCAACGGCTGGGAGCAGGGCGACATCGCCTCCTCCACGCTGTCCCGTCGCATCGACGAGATCCAGATGCTCACCCTGTTCGCGGTGCGGGTCGGGGCGGAACGAGCGTGCGAGGCCGCAGCTCGCGCGCTGGGCACCGGCCACCTCGCCGCGCTCGCGCCGCTGCTGCAGACCGTGGCGCTGCCGCCCGAGACGCAGGTGGAGGCACGCAAGGACAAGACCGTGATGCGCGACCTGCGGAACAAGCTGGTCACGTACCTGCCGGAGTCCGAGTCCGCGGTGCAGCCGATGCAGCTCACCCGGTTCCGGCCCCGCACGATCGTCACGATCATCGTGGCGGTCGCCGCCGGCTGGGTGCTGCTGACAGCCGTCAACTTCCGCGAGATCCTCACCTACGCCGCCAACGCGAACGCGATGTGGCTGCTCGCGGCGTTCGGTCTCGGGCTGACCACGTACGTCGGATCGGCGCTGGGACTGGTGGCGTTCTCGCCCGAGAAGCTGGGCCTGTGGCGCACCACGCTCGTGCAGGTCGCGGCCTCGGTGATCGGCATCGTCGCCCCGGCCGGCGTGGGTCCCGCCGCGCTGAACCTGCGCTTCATGACCAAGCGTGGCGTCGAGACGCCGATGGCGGTGGCCACGGTCGCGCTGCTGCAGGTGTCGCAGTTCGTCACCACCGTGCTGATGCTGATCGCGATCGCGCTGCTCACCGGCAGCCAGGGCGCGCTCGCGTCGCTGCCCTCGGGCACGATCGTGGTGATCCTGCTCATCGCGATCGTGATCATCGGCGTGCTGTTCGCGATCCCGCAGCTGCGCCGCTGGCTGATCGCCAAGACCCGCCCCACCCTGCGACAGGTCCTGCCCCGGCTGATCTGGGTGCTCGGCCAGCCGAGCCGGCTGCTGATGGGCATCGGCGGCAACATCATCATGACGGCGGGCTACCTGGCGGCGTTCGGTGCCACCCTGGCCGCCTTCGGGCAGTCGTTGCCGCTGACGACTCTCGCCGTCATCTACCTCACCGGCACCGCGATCGGGTCCGCGGTCCCCACCCCCGGCGGTATGGGTGGTGTCGAGACCGCGCTCACCACGGGGCTGCGCACGGCCGGCATCGCCACCGCTGCGGCGCTCCCCACCGTGCTGATCTACCGCGTCCTCACCCTCTACATCCGGGTGCCGCTCGGATGGGTCGCGCTCCGTCACCTCCAGAAGCAGAACGCCGTATGAATCGGCACTATCGTGAGGACGTCCAGCGAAGCCGGGGGACGAAGGCGAGAGGCGAGTGATGGAGCTGACCTTCCGCTTCGCCGTGCGCTCCGACCTGGGCACCGTGCGCACCAACAACGAGGATTCGGCGCTGGCCAGCCCGCAGCTGCTCGTGCTCGCCGACGGCATGGGCGGCCACGCCGCCGGCGAGGTCGCCTCGACCGTGGCCACGCGCGTGTTCGCGCAGCTCACCGATGACGTGCCCGACGGCGATCCCGCGGGCACCGAGGATGTCGCCGCCCGCATCACTCGCGCCGGCAGGTCCACCCGGTCCGCGCTGCAGCAGATGTCGGACGCCGACCCGATGCTCGAGTCGATGGGCACCACGCTGCTGGCAGTCGTCGGGCACGGCGATCACGTGACGGTCGGGCACATCGGGGACTCCCGCGTGTACGCGCTGCGCGGCTCCTCGCTCTACCAGGTGACCACGGACCACACCCACGTGCAGCGGCTGGTCGACACCGGCCAGCTCACCCCCGAGAAGGCGCGCACGCACCCGTACCGGGCGATGCTGCTGCGCTCGCTCGACGACCAGCCCGGCGGTCCGGACCTCGACGTCATCGCGCTCGAGATCGAGCCGGGTGACCGGCTGCTGCTGTGCAGCGACGGCCTGTCCGACTACCTCGCGCCCGAGGAGATCGGCGAGGTTCTCGCCGATCCCGACCGCGAGGAGGCGGCCGACCGCCTCATCGACGCCGCGCTGCGGGTGGGCACGCGCGACAACGTCACGGTGATCGTGGCCGATGTCGTCGCCGACGGCGAGGCGGCCGTGGCCGCCTCCGCCCTGCTCGCTGGTGCCGTGGTCGACGGGCTCGACCTGTCCGAGCCCGCGAGCGCCGCGCTGCACGAGACCCTGCCCGCGCTCGCCCCGCTGATCGTGCGCGAGACGATCGGCGAGCACGGGCCCGAGCCCGAGCCCGAGCCGGAGCCAGAGCCAGAGCCGGAGCCCGAGTCGGAGCCGCTGCCGGACGACGGCGCCGACGAGGAGCCCGCATCAGCGGCAGCGCCCGAGCCCGAGCCCGAGCCGACGGCGAGCGTGCCGCGCGAGCCGAGCCCCGCCGTCGAGAGCACCCGGCAGGATCCCGCCGAGAGTCAGCCGGACTCGCTGCTCCCGGCGGCCCTGGCCTCGGCGTTGCTGGTGCTGGTGGCACTGGCGGTGTGGTTCATCCTGTGACATCGCCGCTGGTGTCGCGCTCGGGCTCACCGGGTCGGCTGCCCACGTAGATGCGGGCGGTGTCGCTGGAGAGCGCGAGGATCGCGAGGATCTCCAGCGCCGTGCCGAGCAGGCTGATCACGGTGGCGCCGCGCAGGTCGCCCAGCCACCACAGGACCGCCCACACGATGACGCCGAGCGTGCTGAGCAGCAGCGCCGCCGTCCGCGCCCAGCGGTGCCCGCGGTACACGAGGACGCCGAGCACCCCGAAGAGCACGTAGTAGGCGATCAGCAGCCCGTGGCTGATGCCGACGAGGACACCCAACGGCAGGCCGCCGTCGAGCCAGTCGACGACGAGGGGGATGTCGAGCAGCCCGCCGCCGTCCGGCGGCACCGTCCAGGCGAGGCTGAACAGACCCACGATCGCCCGGACCAGCACGAGCCCGACGGCGAACGCGACCGTCAGCGGGACCGGCCGCAGGTAGGCGGCCTCCTCGTGGTCGACGTCGATCTGCGCCTGGAGCTTCTCGGACGGCGTGGCGAGCGACCGCACGTCGATGATCGGCATGTCGCCGTCGGTGGTGATGTGGTCGCCGCCGCCGTTGCGGTGGTGGTAGCCGGAGGAGAAGTGCCGCAGGTGCTCGACGCCCACGCCCTCGTTGCCCGCCGCGGGTGCGGTCAGCGTCGCGATGATGTGGTCGCGCTCGGCGTCGATGTCGGCGTCGATGCGGTGCGTGATCTGGCCGGTGAACAGCGACAGCCCGACCGCACGGTCGAACGTCCCCGCGGCGAGCCACTCGACACGGCGACCCCCGGGGAGCAGCCAGCCGTCCGGCGTCGGCCAGAACCGCACGTGGTGCCGCTTGGCGGGGTTGCCCTCGACCTCCTGCTGGTAGGTGAAGGCCTGCCGGCGGCCGAACAGGAACAGCGGGCTCACCGGCGCCTCGGCGTAGGAGCGGCGACTCAGCGTCGCGCGCACGGTGCGCCAGCCGGTGAAGAGGTTGAGCTCGTCGGCACGGTGCCAGCCGGCGCGCAGCATCGCGGCGTGGATCTGGTCCTCCTGGCCGAGCAGCGCCAGGTTCACCGGGTCACCGAGCACGCCCTCGCGGGTGCGGGTGCGGCCGATGAAATAGTCGGGCAGGTAGATGCGCGACAGCAACGAGTGGATGCGCGGCAGGATCAGGTAGGTCACGAGCAACCAGAACGGCAGGAAGGCCCACAGGCTGGTCCAGCCCTCGGTGGCCAGCTGGTAGATCAGCAGGAACGCGAGCCAGGCCGCTGCGAGGGTGGCGAACCCCGTGAACACCCGGTCGATCGTCCTCACCGGCACGTGCAGGTTCTCGACCGCCGCCTGAGCGCGCTCGGTCAAGGAGGGGGCCATGGCAGAAACCGTAATCGCCCCAGCACCGATCCGGCATCCTGGTTTGTCCCCATCCTCACCGGGGGCATCCCCCACCCCGAGGCGCACGACGGCGCTGCGTGCGCCCTGCTTGTCGCAGGCACCCCATAGGTTCTCGCCATGCACGAGCTGTCGAAGCAGGACGCCAGGCGCATCGCGGTGACCGCCCAGTGGCTCGGCGCGAGCCGACCATCGACCCTCCTCGCGTTCGTCGAGCGCGCCACGCTGCTGCAGCTCGATCCCACCAACGCGATCGCGCCGAGCGCGCACCTGGTCCTGTGGAGCCGGCTCGGCGGCGACTACCGACACGAGGACCTGGCCGCGGCGCTGGCGCAGCTCGAGCTCATCGAGCTCGATGCCCTGCTGCGGCCCGCCGCCGATCTCGCGCTCTACACGGCGTCGATGGCGGGCTGGGCCGAGCGCCACCAGGGCACCGCGATCGCGCAGTGGGCGGAGGCGAACAGGGCCTTCGCCGACGACATCGTCGCCCGGCTGCGCGACTTCGGGCCGATCACCTCGCGCCAGCTGCCGGACACCTGCGTGGTCCCGTGGCGATCGACCGGTTGGACCAACGACCGCAACGTCACGCAGATGCTCGAGGTGCTGGTGGCCCAGGGAGTCGTGGCCGTGGCCGGCCGCTCGGGCAAGGAGCGGCTGTGGGATCTCGCCGAGCGCGTGTACCCGGACGTGCCGCCGGTGCCGCTGGCGGAGGCCGCTCGACGGCGGGACGAGCGCCGCCTCGGTGCGCTCGGCATCGCGCGGGCCAAGGCCGCGAAGCAGCCGATGGAGCCGGTCCACGTCGGCGAGGCCGGTGAGGAAGCCGCCGTCGAGGGCGTGAAGGGCACGTGGCGGGTCGATCCGACCTACCTGGCGCAGCCGCTGGAGCCACGGGCCGCGCTGCTGTCCCCGTTCGACCGGCTGCTCCACGATCGCAAGCGCCTCGTCGAGCTGTTCGGCTTCGAGTACGTGCTCGAGATGTACAAGCCGGCAGCCGCACGCCGATGGGGCTACTACGCGCTGCCGATGCTCTACGGCGACGCGCTGGTGGGCAAGCTCGACGCGGTCGCCCGTCGCGACGACGGCGTGCTCGTGGTCAACGCGGTGCACTGGGAGGGTGAGCCGAGCGCGAAGGTGCGCTCCGCCGTCGAGCAGGAGATCGAGGCGCTCGCCGGGTGGCTCGGCCTCTCGGTGCGGCGCTGAGTCAGCGCGGCCAGGCGGCCGCGATCGCCTCGAAGCTCGCGATGCGGGCGGCCCGATCGAGGCCCGGCGTGACGATCACGACCTCGTCGCTCTGGCTCTCGCGCTGCAGCTCCTGCAGCCGCTCGACGACCTGCTCGGCGGGGCCGATCGCCATCCGGTCGGGGTCGCGAGGGGTGTCGCGGAACTCGGAGGAGGCGGCGAACGCGTCGACGGCCTCGGGGCGGATGGGCTCGCGGATGTTGCGGCGCAGGTTCAGCATCGTGAGCGCCCAGCCGGCCTCGAAACGGGTGACCTCCTCGGGATCCTCGCTCGCGAACGCCAGCACCGAGATCGCCGACCACGGCTCCTGCTCGACGCCGGGCTGGAAGTCGGCGCGGTAGCGGCGCAGCACCGAGGTGGCGATCTCCGGGCTCATGTGGTGCGCGAACACGGCGCGCATGCCGTTGACGGCGGCGAACTGCGGGCCGTACCCGCTGGAGCCGAGCATGAAGACGTCCGGCTTCTGCTCGACGACGGGTGCCGCGATGAGGCGGCTGTAGGGGTGGCCCTCGGGGAAGCCGTCCCCGAGGAAGCCCAGCAGCTCGGAGACCTGGCCGGGGAAGTCGGCGGCGGGGTCGCCCTTGGTGCCGCGGCGGAGCACCAGCGCGGTCAGCGGGTCGGTGCCCGGTGCCCGGCCGAGCCCGAGATCCACCCGGTCCGGCGCGATCGCCAGCAGGGTGCGGAACATCTCCGCGACCTTGAAGGAGGAGTGGTTGGGCAGCATGATCCCGGCCGCACCCACGCGGATGCGCTCGGTCAGGGTCAGCAGGTGGGCGATGAGGATCTCGGGTGCGCTGCACGCGAGCGAGCTCATGCTGTGGTGCTCGGAGACCCAGTAGCGCCGGAACCCGGCGGTCTCGACGGCGCGGGCGAGCTCGACGGCTCCGGCGATCGAGTCGGCCGCGCTCTCGCCGTACTCGATGCCGACGAAGTCGAGCACCGCCAACGGGAGCGTCGAAGGGGCGGTGGGCTCGGGCGTCGCGGCGTCAGTCACATCCTCGACAACCCGCAGCGCACCCGATCGATTCCGCTCCTCGGGTACGCGGAGGTGGTGCATGCCCCGTCCGGGGGAGGCGGCGCCGCGGCGAGGCTGTCAGACTCAGTGCCGATGGACGCCGCCAACGCCGTGCTCGCTCTCCTGGCAACCCTGCTCAACGCCGTCGTCTTCGCACTGCTCGTGAGGCGGATCGCCGGTGCGCCGATCAGCCTGGTGCGAGCCACGGTCGCCGCGCTGATCGCGACACTGATCGCCCGGCCTGTCCTCGGCGCGCTCGTCGGCGAGCCCATGGGCAGCGACGGTGCACCCACCGTCGCGCTCGGGCTCTACCTGGCGCTCCTGATGGCCTTCTCGGTGGTGCTGGCGATGCTGCTGCTGGTCCTGGCGGAGATGGTGATCCCGGACGGGAGCCTGCCCGGACCGGTCGAGCTGTGGCGGAGCTGGCGGTCACGGCTCGCACGCGGGCGCCGGTACGCGGAAATCGTCGGCATCGTCACCAAGCACGGCCTGAGCCGGTTCCTGCGCGGCCGGCGGCCGGCGGGGGCGTCGAGCGCCTCGGAACGGCGCGAGCTCGCGCGGTCGCTGCGGCGCACGCTCGAGGATGGTGGGGTCACGTTCGTCAAGCTCGGGCAGCAGCTCTCCACGCGACGCGACCTGCTGCCGCCGGAGTTCATCGACGAGCTCTCGCTGCTGCAGGACGCCGCGCGCCCGCTCCCCTGGGCTCAGGTCCACGCCGCCATCAGCGCCGAGTGGGGGAAGCCGCCGGAGTCGGCGCTGGCCTCGATCGAGCACGAACCGCTGGGCTCGGCCTCGGTCGCCCAGGTCCACGCCGCGGTCCTGCGTGACGGCACGCCGGTGGTCCTCAAGGTCCAGCGCCCGGGCATCATCGACACCGTCGACCGCGACCTCGACCTCGTGAAGCGCCTGGCCGCCACGCTCTGCGCGCGCACCGAGTGGGCGAACCGCATCGGCCTGCGCTCGCTCGCGGACGGCTTCGCCGACGCGCTGCGCGAAGAGCTGGACTTCACCGTGGAGCTCACCAGCACCGCGCTCGTGGCCACCGAGCTCGCAGGTACCCCCGGCGTCCGCGCCGCCCGCACCTACCCGGAGCTCTCCACGATCCGCGTGCTCGTGATGGAGCGGCTGCCCGGCGTGCCGCTCGGTGCGGCCGAGCCGCTGCTCGCGCGGCTCGGTCCGCAGCGACGCGGCGAGATCGCCGACACCCTCCTCGACGTCGTCATGGGTCAGGTGCTCCGCACCGGGGTGTTCCACGTCGACCTGCATCCGGGCAACATTCTTCTCGACGACGATGGCACGCTCGGTCTCCTCGACCTCGGCTCGGTGGGTCGGCTGGGCGAGGCCACCCGAGAAGGTCTGGCGCGGCTCTTCGGTGCGATCGGCACCGGCAGCTCGCAGGCGGCCACCGATGCCCTGCTCGACGTGGTCGACCGGCCCGAGGACGTCGATGAGCGCGCCTTGGAGCAGGCCGTGGCGGAGGTCATCCTGCGGTTCGGCTCGGGCGGACCGGGCGCCGGCGCTGCGGCCTTCACCGCCCTCTTCCGGTTGGTGTCCGATCACGGGCTCGGCATCCCGCCCGCGGTGGCCGCTGTTTTCCGGGCCGTCGCCACCTTGGAGGGGACGCTGCTCGTGGCCGACCCCTCCTACGACCTGGCCGACAGGGTGCGCACGATCGGCCGGGACCAGCTGGGCCAGGCCGCCACGCCCGCTCGGCTGCGGGAGAGCCTGGAGCGTGAGGCGATCACGCTGCTGCCGGTGCTGCGCCGGCTGCCGCGACGGCTCGACCGCCTCACGGACGCCGCCGAGCACGGCCGGCTCTCGGTCGGGGTGCGGCTGCTGGCCGACCGCCGCGATCGCGAGCTCGTCACCCGGCTGTGGCACCAGGGCATCATGACCGTGCTGGCCGCGACCGCCGGCATCATGGCGACGCTGCTGTTCACGGTCGGCCCAGGGCCGACGGTGGCGCCCGGGATCGGGCTGTTCTGGGTGCTCGGCGCCACGATGCTGTGCATCGCGGTGGTGCTCGCGCTGCGTGTGCTGATGGCGGTTCTGCGCCGCTCGGAGTGACCGCTCAACTAGCTGAGTGAGCGCTAGGTCACATGGGTAGTTCTGCCCCTCACCCCCGTTTTCGCCACGGTCATCCCGTGTGGACTGTCAGGGTGCCGCAGGCGCACGCTTACGCTGTGCCGGAAGTTCCGGGGGGAACTGTCAGAACTGTGGTGGATGGAGGGGACGTGGTGACGAAGCAGTGGCTCACCGAAGACGAGCGCGAGGCCTGGGTGGCACTCACCGGGCTGCTCATCAAGCTGCCGACCGCGCTCGATGCAGCCATGGCCAAGGCGGCCGGCCTGACGTACTTCGAGTACCTGGTGCTCGCGATGCTGGCCGAGGAAGGCGATGGCAGGCTCCGCATGAGCATCCTCGCTGAGCGCACCAACGGTTCGCTGTCCCGGCTGTCGCACGTGGTGCGCCGGCTGGAGAAGCAGGATCTGGTCCGCCGCGAGGGCGCACCCGAGGACCGCCGCGCGACCAACGCGATCCTCACGGGCTCGGGGCGCCACCTCGTCGAGCAGGCGGCACCCGCGCACGCGAGGTACGTCCGCGACATCGTGATCGACGGCACGTCGGCGAGCGACCTCAGCTCGCTGGCACGTGTCGGCCAGGGCATCCTGGACCGGCTCGAGGAGTCGGCAGGCTAGCGCCTCCTGACGGCACCGTTGCCGGCTACCAGTCGTGAACGGTGCCGTCCGAGAGCCGGTTGAACGGCAGATAGGCCTGCTCGTAGGGGTACTTGCCGGCACCGTCGACATCGAGCTCGACGCCGAGGCCGGGCTGGTCGCCAGGGTGCAGGAGGCCGTTCTCGAACGTCATCGACTGCTGGAACACCTCGTTGGTGCGGGTGCCGTGCTGCATGTACTCCTGGATGCCGAAGTTGTGGATCGCCAGTCCGACATGCAGCTGTGCAGCGAACCCCACGGGCGAGATGTCGGTGGGGCCGTGGCAGCCCGACTTGATCTGGTACTGCGCCGCGAAGTCCATGACCTTCTTGAGCGGTGAGATGCCGCCGAAGTGGGTCGAGGCCGTGCGCACGTAGTCGATCAGCTGCTCGCTGATCAAGCCCTGGATGTCCCAGATCGTGTTGAAGATCTCCCCGATCGCGAGGGGGGTGATGGTGTGCTGGCGGACCAGCCGCAGCGCGTCCTGGTTCTCGGCCGGCGTGCAGTCCTCGAGCCAGAACAGGTCGTACGGCTCCAGCGACTTGCCGAGCTTGGCGGCCTGGATCGGGGTCATCCGGTGGTGGCCGTCGTGAAGCAGGGGCAGATCGGGGCCGAACTCGTTGCGGACCGCCTCGAACACCGTCGGCAGGTGACGCATGTACTTCTGGGTGTCCCAGTCCTCCTCGGCGGGCTTCGGACCGCGGCGCGCGGGCTCGTGGTCGTAGCGCTCCTCGCCGCCGTCGAGCATCGACTGCGCCGCGATCCCGTAGATCGCCTTCAGTCCCGGCACCCCGGTCTGCACGCGCACCGAGCGGTAGCCGAGCTCCTGGTGCTGGCGGATCGAGTCGAAGAGCTGCTCGGTGTCGACCCCGGAGGCGTGCCCGTACGCCATCAGCCCGGTGCGGCTCGCGCCGCCCAGCAGCTGGTACACGGGCATGTTCGCGGCCTTGCCCTTGATGTCCCACAGCGCCATGTCGACGGCCGCGATCGCCGCCATCGTGACCGGGCCCCGGCGCCAGTACGAGCTGCGGTAGAGGAACTGCCAGGTGTCCTCGATCTTGTGCGCGTCGAGGCCGAGCAGCAGCGGGACCACGTGGTCCTTCAGGTACGCCACCACCGCCATCTCCCGGCCGTTGAGCGTGGCGTCACCCAGCCCGACGTGCCCCTCGTCGGTCTGCAGCCGCAGCGTCACGAAGTTCCGGTTGGGGCTGGTGACGATGACCTCTGCCCGCTCGATGATCACGGTGGGTGCTCCTTCGCTCGGATACGCACCGCCAGCGGTGCCCTGCGGATCATCTTCCCCCGCCACGCACGCACGGTGGCAACCGATTGCCAGCCGTTGCTCGACGGCGGTCCTGCGCGCCGGCTCAGCGGGTCAGGCAGAACTCGTTGCCCTCGGGGTCGGCGAGCACGATCGTGTCCGGTCCCTCCAGGACCACGGCGGCGCCCAGCGCCAGCAACCGCTCGACCTCGGCGCCGACGTCCTTCGCCGTGAGATCGACGTGCACCCGGTTCTTCACGACCTTGGCCTCCGGCACCTTCTGGAACCAGAACCGCACATCGCTGCCACCACCGACCGGTTGCACCAGCACGGTCGGGTCGTCCTCGAGATCGGTGATCCCGAGCGTGGCGAGCCGCGCGCGCTCCGCGTCGTCGTACGGCGCGATCTCGTAGCCGTCGAGCACCTGTGCCCAGAACCGTGCGAGCCGCGCCGGCTGCGCGCAGTCGGTCACCACGTCCCGCAGCGACGCCATCAGGACCCCTCGACCGTGCCGCGTCGTCGCTCGGGCCGGATCGTCACCGAGCCGGAGCGGCCGTCCTCGAGGTCGACCTCGAGCCACGGCGGCTCCTCCGCCACCGGCGCCGGGGCGGTGCGGTCGTACTGGTCCTTCAGCTCGTTCGCCGCCTCGTGGCGGGTCGGGGCGAAGACCTCGTCGATCACCCCGAACGGCCCACCGCCGCCGCTGCCCGACCACGGGTGCCTGCTCAGGTCACGCTGGAACAGCACCACGGCCACGAGGCCCAGCGCCATGATCCCCAGCACCACCAGCAGGGTCTGCATGCCTGATCCTCACACGGCCGGGGCCGGCCCGGACGCCTTCTCGAGCGCGAGCAGCGCGATCTTCGCCTCCGGGCCACCGCGATAGGCGCCGGTGGCGCCGTCGGCCCGCACCACCCGATGGCAGGGCAGCACCAGGGGCACGGGGTTGCGCGCGCACGCGGTCCCCACGGCCCGCGTCGCCCCGGGGTTGCCGATCATCTCGGCCACCTGTCGGTAGCTCGCCGTGCTCCCGTAGGCGATGCGCGGGAGCAGCTCCACGACCTCACGGCGGAACCCCGCGGCCAAGGAGAGATCGACCGGCACATCGAAGCTGCGCCGTCGACCCTCGAAGTACTCGCCCAGCTCCCGCGCCACCGGATCGAGGCGCGGCCGGTCCTCGAGCACGCGTGGGCTCACGCGCGAGGCGAGCTCGCCGAGGACCTCGTCGGTGGCCTCGATGGAGAACGCGACCCGCACGAGCCCGCGCGGGGTCGCGGCGAGCAGCAGCGTGCCGAGCGGCGAGTCGATGGTGCGGTAGGCGACGTCGAGAAGGTCGGCCTCCGCGGCCGCCTGCCCGAGCCGGGCGCTCAGGCGCCGCAGCGTGGCGTCGTCGTCGGGAAGGCCGAGATCGGTGAGGCTCATCGAAGTTCTCCTGAGTAGGTGCGTCGGAGCGCGGCGATGCCGTCGGCGCTCGCGCGTCGGGCCGCTGCCGGAGTGCCGCCGAGGATCGCCGCCACCTCGCGGTGCGGCAGGCCCGCCACGTGGTGATAGACGACGGCGGATCGTTGCTTGGGCGGCAGGGTCGCCAGGTCCTCCCAGAGGTCGCGCTGCCACCCGCCTACGGCCGGGGCCGCCCGGCTGTCCTCGGGGAGCTCCTGCGTCGGCAGTGGCGCCTGGCGCCGGGCCCTGATCTGGTCGATCGCCTTGCGGTGGGCGATGGTGACCAGCCAGGCCTCGACGTTGGCGTCGTCGGGCAGCTCCGGGTAGGCCCGCAGGGCGGCGAGGAACGCCTCGGACCAGGCGTCCTCGGCGTCGTCGGGGCCGGCGACCGCCCGGCACACGCGGAGCACGGTGGCGCCGTGGGTGCGGACGAGGGCCTCGAACGGTGTCTTCATCACACCTAGCAGACGCTCAGCGGCGCACAGATGTGAGATCGGGGCATGAGGGGGCGGCGTGTCAGGCGGTGCCGGACTCGTCGCGGAGCCGCGGCTCGGACTCGAAGCCGGGGCGCACACCCACGAACCCGTCGTAGAAAGCGCGGATCCGGTCCATGTCCGCCGACACGTCGCCCGTGAGGTCGACGCGCGGCCCGATCCCGCACGCCATCCGGCGGCGGTCGAGGAACCCGAGGATGACCGGCAGGTCCGCATCCTTGGCGAGCCGGTAGAAGCCGGACTTCCAGTACTCGACCTTGCCGCGGGTCGCCTCGGGGGTGATCACCAGCATGAAGTGCTCGCCGCGATCTGCCATCTCCACGAGCCGCCGGACCAACCCGGAGTCGGCACCACGGTCCACCGGGATCCCGCCCAACGCCCGCATCAGGGACCCGAGCGGCTCCCAGAACACCGACTTCTTGGCGAGGAAACGGAAGTTCACGCCCACGTGCCAGCTCACCATGACCATGAGCACGAAGTCCCAGTTCGAGGTGTGCGGCGCGCCGAGCAGGACGCCGCGCGGAGGCAGCGGCTCAGCCTCGGGCGTCCACCGGCTGAACCGCCAGTAGATCCTCGCGAGCCACCGACGAATGCGCACGAGGGCTACCGTACGGCGCCCCAGCCCTTGGTGTGGCACGCTGCCGCCATGCTCGCCGCCTTCAGCATCGCTCCGCTCACGTCCGACCCCGCCGGCAGCGTCACCGACGCCGTCGCCCGCGCCGTCAAGGTGGTGCGCGACTCCGGGCTGCCGAACGAGACCACGTCGATGTTCACCACGGTCGAGGGCGAGTGGGACGAGGTGATGGCGGTCGTCAAGGATGCCGTCGACGCGGTGGCCGAGGTCTCGCCACGTGTCAGCCTCGTGCTCAAGGCCGACATCCGCCCCGGCTACTCCGGGCAGCTCACCGCCAAGGTCGAGCGCATCGACGAAGCCCTGGGGAAGGACGCTTGACCACGACCCTGAGGGCCACCACCCTCCACCTCACCGGCGCCCTCCCCGGCCCCGAGAGCCCGCTGCCGGCGTTCACGCCGATGCGGGCGCTGCCGGCCATCGAGCCCGGCGACGGCGTCAGCCCAGAGATGGCGTCCCGGATCACGCAGGGCCGGCTCGCCACCCCGCTCCCCTACGCACGGCACAGCGACTACACCAGGGCGAGCGACGCCGTCGAGATCCCCGCTCTGGTGCTGGACAACGGGACGCTGACGGCGACCGTGCTGCCGACTCTGGGCGGGCGGGTCTGGTCGCTGCGGGACCGGGTGCGCGACCGCGAGCTGCTGTTCGTGAACCCGCAGCTGCGGCCCGCGAACTTCGGGCTCACGGACGGCTGGTTCGCGGGCGGTATCGAGTGGAACCTCGGCTCGACCGGGCACTGGACGCTCTCGAGCCGACCGCTGCACGCCGTGCGCATCCAGACCCCGAGCGGTGACGGCCTGCGGCTGTGGGACTGGGAGCGCACACGCGACCTGATCCTGCAGGTGGACCTGGAGCTCGAGGGCGACCGGTTGCTGGCGCACACGCGCGTGATCAACCCGGACCCGGAGCCGAAGCCGCTCTACTACTGGACGAACATCGCGGTGCCGGAGACGCCCCGCACCCGCGTGCTCAGCGCGGCGGACTCGGCGTGGCGCACGGACTACACCGGCCGGCTGGCGAAGGTGCCGGTGCCCCACCCGGACTCCCCCGACGTCGACATCAGCTACCCGGCGACCGCCTCGCACGCGGCGGACTACTTCTTCGACTCCCCTGCGCCGGGCCGGTTCGTGGCTGCTGTCGAGCCCGACGGCACCGGCTTCGCCCAGACCGCGACCGACGCGCTGCGCGGGCGCAAGCTGTTCCTCTGGGGCACCGGTCCGGGCGGGAACCGTTGGCAGGAATGGCTGTCCGGCCCGGGCGCTCGGTATGCCGAGATCCAGGCGGGCTGGTGCACCACCCAGATGGAGCATGACGTCATCGAGGGGCACGCCGAGCTCTCGTGGACCGAGTCGTTCGGCGGGATCGACCTCGATCCGGAGGCGGTCTCGCTGCCGTTCCGCGAGGCTGCCGAGGCTGCCCGGGACGCCGTGCTCGACGGCGCAGCTCCCGCCGATCTGTCGGCTCGCCACGCGCAGTGGTCGGCCGAGGTGGCCGACGCCGCCCCGCTGGAGATCCTTCACGTGGGCTCCGGCTGCGGCCACGCCGAGGTCGAGCTGCGTCGTGCGGCCGGCGAGGAGCCGCGCCTGCCGGCCGAGGCCGTCCCCTTCCCCGCTCACCCCACCCCCCAACACGCCCCCACCCCCCAACCCACTCCTTCCGCCGAACAGGAGGTTCTGCCCGGTTCGGGCACCGATACCGCGCAGAATCCCCTGCTCGACGCCCCTGCGGCGATGCCGAGAGCTGCCGTTGGTGCCGTGCCGGGGGTGTCCGACCGGTGGCAGGCCGCGTACGCCGACCCCAGCCTCGCCGCCGAGCCGTGGGTGCGGTACGCCCGCGGGGTCAACGCGCACGTGCGCGGGGACGCCGACGGAGCGGACGCCGAGTACGCGATGGCCGAGGATCTGGCGGCCTCACGGGGTGAGCCGGTGCCGTTCCAGGCCGTGCGCGGGCGGGCGCTGCTCGCGGCGCAACGCGGCGACGTCCACCAGGCGCGCGCGCTGTACGCGACTGCGGTGGCCGCCGCCCCGCAGGAGCGGACCCTGCTGACCGAGGCCGTGGCCTACCTGCTCACGGTGGGCGATGCCGCGGCGGCGCTGACGGTGCTCGACCAGGCACCGGCTGCGCTCAGCGACCACGGCCGCAGCCGGCTCCAGCGTGCGCAGGCACTCCTGGCGGCGGGTGATCGGGAGGGCGCGGCCGGCATCCTCGAGGGTCTCGAGGTGCCCGACCTGGCCGAGGGTGGGCGCGAGCTCGACGCGATCTGGGCGTCGGTCCATCCGGGTCAGCCGCTGCCCGCCCGGCTCGACTTCCGGATGCACTCCGACTGAGGCGTGACTGACCAGCGGTCGGAGGGCTAGGTTCGAGAGATGGACTACCGCCATCTCGGCCGCACCGGCCTGCAGGTCTCCCCGCTCGTTCTCGGCACGATGAACTTCGGCCCTCGCACGAGCGAGGCCGACAGCCACGCGATCATGGACGCCGCGCACGACGCGGGCCTGAACTTCTTCGACACCGCCAACCGCTACGGCACCCAGCCGGGCGAGACCGAGGAGATCCTCGGCCGCTGGTTCGCCTCGGGCGGCGGGCGGCGCGAGCGCACCGTGCTCGCGACCAAGCTCTACGGCGCCATGGGCGACTGGCCCAACGAGGGCAAGCTCTCGGCGCTCAACATCCGCCGCGCCGCCGACGCCTCGCTCAAGCGGCTGCAAACCGACTACATCGACCTCTACCAGATGCACCACATCGACCGGGAGACTCCCTGGGACGAGATCTGGGAAGCGATGAGCGTGCTGCGCCAGCAAGGAAAGATCCTGTACGCCGGGTCCTCGAACTTCGCAGGCTGGCACATCGCCACCGCGCAGGGCGCAGCTGCGGCGCTGGGGATGGTCGGGCTGGTCAGCGAGCAGTCGCTCTACAACCTGATGTCGCGCTGGGTCGAGCTCGAGGTGCTGCCCGCTGCCGAGCACTACGGGCTCGGCGTGATCCCGTGGTCGCCCCTGGCCGGCGGGCTGCTGGGTGGCGTGCTCGCCAAGGAGCGCGAGGGCGTCGAGGGTCGCGGCACCGCCAACGCCGAGGGCATCGAGAAGAACCGCGAGGTGCTGACCACGTACGAGGCACTGTGCGAGGAGATCGGCGAGAAGCCCGCCGACGTCGCGCTCGCGTGGCTGCTCACCCGCCCCGCCGTGACCGCCCCGATCATCGGGCCGCGCACCATCCAGCAGCTCAACGAGAGCCTGCGCGTGCCAGACATCGAGCTCGACGACGCCACGCTCGACCGCCTGGAGGAGCTGTTCCCGGCACCCTTCCCCAAGGGCAGCAACCCGGCCCCGGAGGCCTACGCCTGGTAACCACCAGCCACCCGGGAAGCGGTGCACCAGCGTCCATAGACAGGGCGCCAGTGGACGCTCAACCACCAGCCACCCTGGGATGGTGCTCCAGCGCCCATAGGGCCGGTGCCGGTAGACGCTCAACCACCAGCCCCCGGGAAGTGGTGCACCAGCGTCCATGGACAGGGCGCCAGTGGACGCTCAGCCACCGCTTTCCCCGGGCAGCGTGGACGCTGGCTCACCGCCGGGCCTGAGGACGACCAGTTCGGACCTGTGCCGGCCGCCCGGGGGTAGCGGCGTCTCATTTCGTCACGCTCGACTTGCGGAATCCCGCCGTTGTTGGTTAGGTAAGGCTTGCCTTAGGCGAGCGCTCGCTCGTCGCCGCGTCAGCGGCGGGCAGCCAGCCGACGGTGGCGTGCGCCTTCGTCGCGCACCCACCGTGGGTCGACCAACCACTCGGGAGAGCCTTGCCATGACCGTGCACCGACCACTCGCTGCGATCTCGCTGATCGCGGTGTCCGCCCTCGTCGTCGCCGGGTGCGGCGCCTCGGCGGGCGCGAGCTCCGACGCCGACGGCGCAGGAGACGACGCGGCCGAGACCATCACCTACACCTGGGACCGCAACGTGGCGGGCGAGGACGAGGACCCGGTCTACGAGGCGACCACCGTCGAGGTGCCGCTCGATCCCGAGCGGATCGTCGCCTTCGAGATGGCCACGGTCGACACGGTCGGTTCGCTCGGCGGCGAGATCACCGGTGCACCGCTGGAGTCCGTGCCCGAGTACCTGCAGGGCTTCCTGGCGGACGACGCCTTCAACGCGGGGACCTTGTTCGAGGCCGACCTCATCGAGATCGAGGCACAGCAGCCGGACCTCATCATCATCGGCGGTCGCTCCTCGGGCCTGTACGAGGACCTGAGCGAGATCGCCCCGACGATCGACCTCGGCATCCGTGGCACGTACCTCGAGACCCTCGAGAACAACGTCACCTTCCTGGGTGAGGTGCTCGGCGCCGAGGACGAGGCCGCCGCGGCCCTTGACGAGCTGAACGCCGGCATCGAGGAGGCCAGGACGGCGGCCGCTGCGGCCGGCACGGGCCTCGGCCTGATGGTCTCCGGCGGCCAGCTCAACGCGCTCGCGCCGTCGGGCGCCGAGGGTGGCAGCGCCAACGTGCGCGGCGGCCTGCTCTACGACGTCTTCGGTGTGACGCCGGTCGTCGAGGACGTCCGTTCCGCCACCCACGGCGAGCCGGTCTCGTTCGAGTTCCTGCTCGAGCACGACCCGGACGTGCTGTGGGTGATCGACCGCGACGTCGCCACCGGCGAGGCCGAGCAGGGCGCAGCGGCGCAGGTGCTCGACAACGAGATCGTGCATCAGACCACCGCCTCCACCACGGACTCGATCGTCTACCTCGACCCGGTCGCCTGGTACATCGTCTACGGCGGCATCGCGACCACGCAGCTGCTGATCGACGACGTCATGCAGATCGCGAAGTAGAGCCCCGCTCCGCACGTGACCACCGCTGTCGCCGAGACCGTCAGCGCCCCCGCCCCGCCCCGTCCCCGACGGGCCTGGGTGGGGGCGCTGATCGGCGTGCTGCTGGACACGTTGACGATCCTGAGCCTGTTCATCGGCGTCTCGGACGTCTCACCCGCCTCCCTGATCAGCGGCGGCAGCGAGGGAACGGCGGCGTTCTTGCTGGTCGTCAGCAGGGCGCCCCGCACCGTCGCGGTGGTCCTGGTGGGCGCATCGCTCGGCATCGCCGGCCTGATCATGCAGATGCTCGTGCGCAACAAGTTCGTGGAGCCCGGCACCACGGGCGTCACCGAGTTCGCGACCTTCGGGATGTTGCTCACGATCGTGCTCTGGCCAGGGTTGGCCGTGATGGGGAAGATGGCCGTCGCCGCCGTCTTCGGGCTGCTCGGCACCTGGGTGTTCCTGCGCGTCATCCGCGCGATCCCGGTCCGACAGCTGGTGCTCGTGCCGCTCGTCGGCATCATGCTCGGCGGCATCATCGGCTCGGTCACCACGTTCTTCGCCTACCGGCTCGACCTGCTCCAGTCGCTCGGGCAGTGGGCGCAGGGCAGCTTCTCGACCGTGATGCAGGGCCGCTACGAGCTGGTCTGGGTCGCAGCCGCGATGGTCGTCGTCGCGTGGTTCGCGGCGGACCGCTTCAGCGTGGTCGGCCTCGGTGAGGAGTTCGCGACCAACCTCGGCCTGCACTACCAACGGGTGGTCGCCGTCGGCATGGTGATCATCGCCGTGATCACCGCGGCGGTGCTGGTGACCGCGGGCATGATCCCGTTCCTCGGGCTCGTGGTGCCGAACGTCGTCAGCCTGATCATCGGTGACAACGTGCGGCGAGCCATCCCGTGGGTCGCCGGTCTCGGCGCGCTGTTCGTGGTCGCGTGCGACATCCTCGCCCGGCTCATCCGGTTCCCCTACGAGATCCCGCTGTCGGTGATCGTCGGGGTGATCGGGGCCGCGTTGTTCCTCTGGCTGCTGCTGCGCAGGAGAACCCGTGCCCACTGACACCTTCGAGGTCGGGGCACCCGAGATCCCCGCACCATTGCGCCGCGGCCGCGGGCTGCGCGAGCTGTGGTCGCAGCCGTGGGTCCGGCTCACCGTGCTCGCCGCGGTCATCGCCGTGGCCGTCGGGATCTACCTGTTCACCGACGTGCCGGGATCGCTGGCGTTCGCGTTGCGGATCCGAGGGCTCACGGTGGCGGCGATGCTCGTGGTCGCGACCGCCGTCGGGGTCTCGACGGTCGTGTTCCACACGATCACCGCGAACCGCATCCTCACGCCGTCGATCATGGGGTTCGACGCCTTCTACGTGCTGATCTCCACGATCATCGTGTTCTTCCTCGGGTCGCAGTCGTTCCTCACGTTCGACCCGCTGACGCTGTGGCTGGTCCAGGTCGGCGTGATGATGACGTTCAGCTCCGCGCTGTTCACCTGGCTCTTCGGGGGCCGTCGCCGCTCGGTCCACCTGATGCTGCTGGTCGGCATCGTGCTCGGGGTCTTCTTCCGCAGCTTCGCCGAGTGGATGCAGCGGATGCTCGACCCCCTCGACTTCCAGGTGCTCTCCGACGCGATGTTCGCGTCGCTGACGCGACCCGACGAGCTGCTGCTGACGCTCACGGGCGCCCTCGTCGTGGCCGGCGCCATCGCCACCGTGCCGCTGCTGCGCACGCTCGACGTGCTCACCCTCGGCGCGCCGGCGGCGATCGGCTTGGGCGTGGAGCACCGGCGCGTGGTGCTCGCCCTGTTCACGATCGTCTCGCTCATGGTCGCGGCGTCGACGGCGCTCGTGGGCCCGATTCTGTTCTTCGGCCTGATCGTCGCGAACCTCGCGTACTCCTACGCCGGCTCGTTCCGGCATGCGTGGACGCTGCCCTGCGCGGTCGGCATCGGCATGCTCTGCCTGATCGGGGGCCAGCTGGTCCTCGAGCAGGTGTTCGGCTACGGCGGCACGCTCTCGACGATCATCGAGTTCGCCGGTGGCCTCTTCTTCCTCTACCTGGTGCTACGAAAGGGGGCGCGATGATCGCGCTCGAGAACGTCACCAAGCGCTACGGCTCCACGACCGTCGTCGACGACGTCTCCCTCACCTTCGGGGGCGAGGGCATCGTCGCGCTCATCGGACCCAACGGCGCCGGCAAGTCGACGCTGTTCTCGCTGGTCGGCCGGCTGCTCAAGCCAGATGCCGGGACCGTGAGCGTCGACGGCCTCGACGTCGCGACCGCCTCCTCGCCCGAGCTCGCCACCGCACTCGCGGTGCTGCGGCAGGACAACCACGTGGGGGCGCGGCTGACCGTGCACGACCTGGTCGAGTTCGGGCGGTTCCCGCACTCGCGCGGCCGGCTCACCGAGGTGGATCGTGACCACATCGAGCGCGCGATCGACTACCTCGAGCTGGACGCCTACCGGGGCCGGTTCCTCGACGAGCTCTCGGGCGGTCAGCGCCAGCGGGCCTTCATCGCGATGGTGCTCGCGCAGGACACCCGGTACGTGCTACTCGACGAGCCGCTCAACAACCTCGACCTGCGGCACATGACCGAGATCATGAAGTTGCTGCGGCGGATGGCCGACGAGCTCGACAAGCGGATCGTCGTCGTGCTGCACGACATCAACTTCGCCGCCACCTACGCCGACCGGATCGTGGCGATGCGGGAGGGTCGGGTGGTGGCCGACGCCCCCGCCGCCGAGGTGATGGACGCCGCCGTTCTCGAGCGCGTGTACGACACCCCGGTCGACGTCCACGAGATCGACGGCAGGCCGGTCGCGCTCTACTACTCCTGAGGGCGGGTCTCGTTCTGTGGCGCCGTTCTCGGACACCCCGGGCGGGACAGTACGGTGCGGCGTACGAGCTCGCCGCCCGGGTCCGAGCTCGCCGATCCCCTGGACAGGCAGCCGAGGCAACGATGCAGACACGCCCCCTTCCCAAGCGACCTGATGTACACCTGACGGCGATCGGCTTCGGCGGCGCCCAGGCCGGCAACCTCGGTCGCCCGCGCACCGACGAGGACATCGCGGCCGCCGTCGGGACCGCCTGGGACAGCGGCATCCGTTACGTCGACACCGCTCCCCACTACGGGCTCGGGCTGTCGGAGCGGCGGCTCGGTCCGCTGCTCGCCGAGCTGCCGCGCGAGGAGCTGGTGCTCTCGACCAAGGTGGGGCGGCTCATCGTCGACTCCCCCGAGACCGCCGGTGGCTCCGATCTGGAGGACGGCGGTTTCGCCGTCCCGACCGATCGACGGCGCGAGTGGGACCTCACGCGGGACGGGATCCGACGTTCGATCGAGGACTCGCTCGAGCGCCTGGGTCTGGACCGGATCGACATCGCCTACCTGCACGACCCCGAGGAGCGCATGGACCAGGCGGTCGCGGAGGCGATCCCGGCTCTGGTCGAGCTGCGCGAGGAGGGCGTGCTGAGCGCCGTCGGGGCGGGGATGAACTTCTCCGAGCACCTGGCGCGGTTCGCGCGCGAGACCGATGTCGACGTGCTCATGTGCGCGGGCCGCTACACGCTGCTCGAGCAGCCGGCACTGACCGACCTGCTGCCCGCCGCGACCGAGAACCAGGTGGGGATCGTCATCGCCGGCGTCTACAACTCCGGGCTGCTCGCGCGGCCGCGACCGCGCGAGGGCGCCACCTACAACTACGCGCCCGCGCCCGAGGAACTGCTGCGCCGGGTGCACGCGATCGCCGATCTCTGCGAGCAGCACGGCGTCACGCTGCCCGAGGCTGCGGTCGCCTTCGTGAGCGGTCACCCCGCCGTGGTCTCGACCGTCGTCGGGATGAGATCGGCGCAGGATGTCACCGACGCCGTCGCCCGGGAGCGGGCCGAGGTCCCGGCCGGGCTGTGGGACGACCTCCGAAGCGCTGGCCTGCTCGCCGAGGACGCGCCGACGCCGTAGCTCAGGCCTCGGCCGCGATCAGGGCCAGCGCACGCTCAGCGAGCCCGGCCATGCCCGGGTTGGTGCCCTCGTAGTAGCCGCGCGCGTTGAGCGCCTGCAGCTGCGCCCAGCCACGCGCCCTGCGCACATCGGCCTCGGTCGCCTCCAGAGCAGTGAGGTAGTGCTGCCCGGCAGGCGAGGCCACGCCGTCGAACAGATACCAGCAGGGCGTGAGGTCGAGCGCGGGGTCGGTCACGTTGAGGGCTCCGAAGTCGATGACGCCGCTGAGCCGCCCCTCCGCGAGAAGGAGGTTCCCGGGGAGGAGGTCGCCATGAGTCCATGCCGCGCCCGAGGGGCCGACGGCGGAGCGCGACTCCTCCCACGCCCTCACCATGGTCTGTGCCTCCACGCGCTGCCCGAGCTCGGCGATCCGCAGGCCGACGACCTCGTCGTGCAGGGCCAGCTCGCCACCTCGCGCCGACGCCGGGAGCGGCGGCGCACCCTCGATCGGGACGGTCCGCAGCGAGAGCACGAAGGTGGCCAGATCGGCGGCGAGCAGCTCCGGATCGGCCTGGGCCTCGGTGGCGGCTGCGCCGGGCAGCCATCGCTGCACCGACCAGGGGTGCGGAAACTCCTCGGTCGGTTCTCCGAGGAGCAGGACCTCAGGGACGGGCAACGAGAGACGGTGCGCCATCGCCGCCAGCACCGTGCTCTCCTTCGCAGCCTGGGTGCCCGCCCAGGCGGAGCGGGGAAGCCGCAGCGACATGTCTGCGCCGAGCCGGTAGACATCGTGGTCCGTGCCGAAGTGCTCCACGAACGCCAGCGGGAGGTCGGCCCATTGCGGCGCCTGCTCGGCCAGCAGCCGGCGGGCGAGCGGGGCATCGGTGAGGGTCTCGTCGTCGTGCATCGGGGTGCGCATCGGGTCGATCCTGGCGGGCTCGCGCGGCGTGGTCGAGCTGATATGCCCTCGCCCCAGCAGGGCACGGGCATCGTGCCGAGCGGGCCGGCGCGCACGGCGTGCCACGGGCCATGGGCGAACGGGTGCCTCAGCACTGTCAACAACCAGCACGGATGTCGTGCACTCCGACGCGGCAGAAGAAGGTCCACCGAGGGGTTGTGCGGTGTCTGCGGACACGCTATTGTAGAACACATGTTCGACTCATTGGCGACGAGTGGCGGCGGTTCCGCGTCACAGACGACGCAGCATGCCACTGCTGGTGTTGTCACCGCGCCAGCGCTCAGGGCTGCGGTCGCGGCGCTGGCGGCTGCCAGCGGGCCGGAAGGATCAGGTGCCGCGGCCGATGCCGAGCGGCTCGAGCTCATCCGCGCACTGGAGGACCTCAAGAACGCGGCCGCGGGCTGCCAGGCTGCGCTCACGGCAGCCTTCGATGCGTCCCAGCTGGCGCAGCAGCGCGATGCCGGCCTCCCGAAGCACCGGCGCGGCCGCGGGATCGCGGCGCAGATCGCGCTGGCCCGGCGGGTCTCACCGCACCGCGGTCAGCAGCATCTATCACTCGCGCGGATCCTGCAGTCCGAGCTTCCGAGCACGGCGCGTGCCATGCGGTCCGGGCTGATCACCGAACGATCGGCCACGTTGATGGCGCGGGGAACCACCTGCCTCAGTCGTGAGGATCGGCTGCTGGTCGACCAGCAGGTCGCCGGCGATCCCGAGGCGGTCGAGCGGCTGGGTGAGCGCGGGGTGCAGGGTGCTGTCGCGCGGTGGGCGTCCCGGCTGGACCCTGCGGCGGTGGTCGGGCAGCGCCGCCGCGCCGAGTCGGAGCGGTGCGTGACGCTGCGGCCCGCACCGGACACGATGACCTACCTGACGGCGCTGCTGCCGGTCGCCGATGGTGTGGCGGTCTATGCCGCGCTGACTCGCGCAGCCGACAGCGCCACCGCCGCTGGCACCACCCGCACCCGCGGCCAGCTGATGGCCGACATGCTCTGCGAGTCGGTACTGGCCGGCGCGACCGCCGGTCCGGGAGCCGCCGCGGCCGGAGGTGAACGGGCCGACTGTGGGGCGATGCGACCTGCACCGGCTACCGGCACTGGACCGGCTGCCGCGCACACCTCGGATGTCGATGAACCTGCAGGCGTGAGTGTGACCGAGATTCGCGGCGCGCCCGCGGGCACCGGCGTGGTGATCAACCTGCTGATGACCGAGCGGCAGCTTTTCGGAACCGGCGAGGTCAGCGAGGGCGAGGTGTTCATGGAGGGCTACGGGCTCGTCGATGCCGATCTTGCGCGGCAGATGGCAGCACTCACGCCCGCCGACCGAGTCTGGCTGCGCCGGATCTACGCCCACCCGACCAGTGGCGAGCTCGTGGCGCTCGACTCCCGCCGGCGTCGCTTCCCGACCGGAGTCCAGCAGCTGATCCGACTCAGAGACCAGTACTGCCGCACACCCTGGTGCGGAGCACCGATCCGACAGGCTGACCATGCGCGCTCGCACGCCCGGGGCGGAGGCACGTCGCTCAGCAACGGTCAGGGCAAGTGCCAGGCATGCAACCTCGCCAAGGAGGCACCGGGGTGGAGCACCGAGTCCGTCGATGAGGGCGGCGGTCGACATCGGGTCGTCACCACCACGCCCACCGGCCAGCAGTACACGACCGGTCCACCCGAACCGCCCGGCCCCCGATCCCCCAGGTCGGGCACGGACAGAGAGCGCCGGCGCGAGGTCACCTTGACGTTCCGGCCCCGCAACGTGGCCTGAGTCTCGACACCGCGCCGCGGTCAGCGGACCAGCAGGTACACGGCTCCCAGGACGCTGAGTGTGATGACCGTCCACTCGAACATCCGCCGGCTGATCCTGTGGACGATCAGCCTGCCCACCAGCGCGCCGAGCACCACGAAGGGCACCAGCGCGAGGTCGAGCAGCAGCAGCTCGGCGCTGAACAGACCGAGGCCGGCCGAGAACGGCACCTTGCTGAGATTGACCACGAAGTAGAACCAGGCCGATGTCCCGAGGAACACGGTGACCGGGAGCCGCACCGCGAGGAAGTACATGCTCATCACCGGCCCGGCGGCGTTGGCCACCATCGTGGTGAACCCGCCGAGGCTTCCGTAGACAGCGCTCTGCGTTAGCGCCGTTCCGCGACCGGTCTCGGCGACCTCCACGCCCGCCCGCTCGCGCCGCTCCGCACGCCGGCGCTGCACCAGCCCCAGCGCGATCACGCCGATGAGGATCACCGCGATGACCCGCCCCACCAGCGCGTCCGAGGCCTGCGAGAGGAACACCGTCCCGAGCACCAGGCCCACCAGCACCGGAGGTATCAGCCTCCGCAGGATCCGCCAGTCCGCGTGCCGGCGGTAGAAGACCACGGCGAACACGTCGGCCACGATCAGCAGCACCAGCAGAGCCGCCGTGGAGGGCTTCGCCGGCAGGAACATGGCGAACAGGGCGACCGCGATGTTGGCGCCCGGGATGGCGGTCTTGCTGATTCCCACCGTCACGGCGCCCAGGGCGAGAGCGGCCCAGGCGAGCAGCGACAGATCCGGCACCGGTGCAGTGTGTCAGGATCGACACCGAGGCCGTGGAGGCCGGTCGACCACCGAGACCGGGCCCCCTGCCCGGACCCCCTAGTTCTGGGGATATCGGCGGCGACGACGCCGCCACTACGCTCCGACGAAGATGCCACCCACCGACGGGCGACATCCGGGCGGCCTAGGTGTCCACGTTCTGGCATTGGTTCTGGCTCGTCATCGAGATCTTCCTGCTTCTCACCTACCTCACGGTCTTGTTCCAGATCTTCGGCGACCTCTTCCGGGACCGCAGCACCGGCGGCCTCACGAAGGCACTGTGGTTGCTCCTGCTCTTCGTGGCGCCGCTGCTCGGCGCGCTGATCTACCTGCTGGTCCGAGGCAAAGGCATGGCGGAGCGAAGTGCCGCCGTCGCGGAGCGCACGAAGGCGGCCGCCGACGCCTACATCCGTGAGGTCGCAGCCTCCCCCGCGCAGGAGATCGCGCAAGCCAAGCAGCTCCTCGACGCGGGGACCATCACGCAGGACGAGTTCGCCGGCCTCAAGGCCAAGGCACTGGCGACACCATGAGCGTCTCCGCCCGGCCCAGCCCCCCGACCTGAGGGCCGGCGCGGGATCAGGGGGAGACGATGTCCGACGCCACGACCAGCCTGGTCGTCCTCGCAGCCACGGTCGCCCTGTTCATCTGGAACCGGCTCCCGGTCGGCATCGTCGCGGTCATCTCAGCTCTCGCGCTCTACGTCACCGGCCTGGTCGACTCGACGACGGCGGTCGCGGGCTTCGGCGAACCGATCGTCGTGTTCATCGTCGGCCTGTTCATGGTCTCCGAGGGTCTGGACGCCTCGGGCGTCACCGGCTGGGCAGGCCAGACCCTCGTGCGGCGGGTCGGCACCCGGCGGGCGGCGCTGCTGCTCGGGCTGACCGCGCTCGCCGCCCTCATGGGTGCTTTCGTCACCCCGAACGGTTCCGCCGCGGCGCTGCTGCCCGTGACCGTGGTGGCGGCGAGGCGGGCCGGGGTCCTGCCGGCCACGCTGCTGATGCCGGTGGCGTTCGCGGCGAGCGCCGGTGCCCTGCTGGTGCTCTCGGGCAGCACGGTCAACGTGATCGTCTCAGACGCCCTCCACGAGCTCACCGGTGAAGGGTTCGGGTTCTTCGAGTTCGCGCTGATCGGCGGACCGCTGGTGCTGGTGACGATGGTGGTCTGCCTCGCGGGGGCCGGCCGGCTGGTGCCGCACCGCGACCCGATCGAGCAGACCGCGGATCTCAGCGGGCACGTCGACACCCTGATCGAGGGCTACACGCTCGAGCAGGGCTTCTACCGGTTGCTGGTGCCGGCGGGCTCCAGCCTGGTGGGCAAGATCGGCACCAGCGTCGCGACCGCGGCGGTGACCCCCATCGCGCTGCAACGCCCCGACGGCGCGAGCGCACCCCCGGACGCCCACCTCGCCGACGACGACGTGCTGATCCTGTCCGGCAGCTCCGAGCAGGTCGAGTCGATCAGGGCGGAGCACGGGCTTTCGGTGCTGAGCCGCCCGCTCACGCGCGGATCTCCCGGCAACCTGCTCTCGGACGCAGCCGGCATCGCCGAGGTGGTCGTGCCACCCCGGTCCAGACTGGTCGGCGAGCGCGTCTACCCGGGCACCACACGCGGTGAGCTCACGCTGCTGACGGTGGGCCGCTTCGGCCGCAGCCGCGGCCCCCAGGGCACCGTGCTCCACGAGGGCGACATGCTGCTGCTGCACGGACCGTGGGCGGCCGTCAACGACCTCGCCCGCGAGTCCGACGTGCTGCTGATCAGCGACCCCGACCTGATCCGCCGCCAGAACGCACCGCTGGGTCGGCGCGCCTGGCTCGCACTCGGGGTCCTCGCAGTCACCGTGGCGCTGCTGGCCACCGGCATCACCTCCCCGGCGATCAGCGCTCTCGTGGGGGCCGGTCTGATGGTGCTCACCCGCGTGATCACGCCCTACCAGGCGTACCGCGCCGTCTCGTGGCAGACCGTCGTGCTCATCGGTGGGCTGATCCCGCTCTCGGTCGCGATCGCCAGCTCGGGCGCGGCCGACCTCATCGCCGACCTCATCGTCGACCTCGTGGCCGGCACCGGCCCTCGGGTGCTGCTCGCCCTGCTGTTCGCCGTCACGGTCGTGCTGGGCCAGGCGGTGAGCAACACCGCCACGGTCCTGATCGTCGCGCCGATCGCGCTCGCCGCCGGCGAGGCCGCCGGGGTCGGTCCGGCACCCGTGCTCATGCTGGTCGCCGTGGCGGGGGCCGCCTCGTTCCTCACGCCGATCGCCACCCCGGCGAACATGATCGTGATGGGCGCCGGCGGCTACCGGTTCGGCGACTACTGGCGACTCGGGCTGGTGCTGACGCTCGTGTGGTTCGTCGTCGCCGTAGCCCTCATCCCACTGATCTGGGGGTCCTGATGGTCCGGCCCACGAGCCTCGGACGGCGGCTGCTGCGCTGGGCGATCGCGCTCGCCGTCGCGATCTTCGCCTGGTTCGCGCTGCAGCGCCTGATCGGCCGGGTCGACTGGAGCGCCGTCTGGGGCGCGCTGTCGGGCCTGGCCGGCTGGGTGGTGCTGCCGCTGCTGCTGGCGCTCGTGCTGCGGCAGCTGCTCAACTCGGTGCCACTGACCTACTACGTGCCCGGCCTGACCCTCGGCAAGTCGATGCTCAGCGACACCACCGCGAACCTCGTGGGCACCTTCGCACCACCGCCCAGCGACCTCGTGGTGCGGATCTCGATGTTCCGCTCGTGGCGCCTGGACCCGGCCGCCGGAGTCACCGGCGGTGCGCTCAACACGGCCAAGTTCTACGCCATCCGGTTCCTCGCCCCGCCGCTCGGGCTCCTGCTGCTCGGCGTCCACGAGGCCGAGCGCCGCCAGTGGCTGCTCGCTCTCGCGTGCGTGGTGGTCGCTGCCGTGCTGCTCGGAGGGCTCGTGCTGCTGCTGCGCTCCGACGAGATCGCCGGCTGGCTGGGCCGCACTGCCGGATCGGTGGTGCGGCGGTTCCGCAAGGACGTCGACCCGCGCGCCTGGGCTGACTCCCTCGTGGACCTGCGGGCACGCTCGGCCGACTCGCTGCGCCGCGGGCTGCTGCCCTCGATGCTCGCCCTCGTGGGCATGGTGCTGGCCGACGCCACGATCCTGGTGCTCTCCGCCCGGGGCGTGGGGATCCCCGCCGGCACGCTGACCGCGCTGGAGATCATCCCCGCGCTGCTCATCCTGTACCCGCTGACGCTGCTGCCGCTGTTCGGGCTCGGTGTCCTGGACGCCGTGCTCGTCGGCTCACTCACAACCATGGCCGGGCTCGCCTACGAGGCCGACGTCGTGGCCGCCGTCGTGATCTGGCGCTTCACGACGATCCTCGGCACCCTCGCGCTCGGCCTGGTCACCCTCGGCTGGTGGCGACTCACCACACGCAACGTCGACGACGAGGGCGATCCCGCCGTCACCCCATCCGGAGAAGAGAGAAGAACCCCATGAGCTCTGCGGCCGACACCACCTCGCCGGGCGCCATGGCCCGGTTGCTCGACGGCATCGAGCGACTCGGCAACAAGGTCCCGAACCCCACGCTGCTGTTCGTCTACCTCATCGGCTTCATCGCCGTGCTGTCGATGCTGCTGGCCTGGGCGGGTGTGTCGGTGACGGACGACGTCGTCGTGCCGGTCCCCACCGACGACTTCCTCGCCATCAACGAGCACCTCGGTGGCACCTACTCGCTCTACGACTCCACCACCGGTCTCCCGGCCACGCTGCCGGAGTTCGTGGTGGTCGAGGAGGAGTTCCCCATCCGCAGCCTGATCTCGATCGAGGGCGCCCGGTTCTTCTTCTCCTCGTTCGTCGACAACTTCGCGGGCTTCGGCGTGGTGGCCGTGGTGATCGTGTCGATGGCGGGCGTCGGCGCCGCCGAGGCGGCGGGCCTGATGGCGGCGCTGATCCGCCGGGTCGTCAAGGTCGCACCGCCGAAGCTGCTGCCCTTCATCCTCATCTTCGTCGGCGTGCTGTCCTCGGTCGCCACCGACGCCGGCTACCTCATCCTCATCCCGCTCGCTGCAGCTGCGTACGCCTCGGTGGGCCGGCACCCGCTGGCCGGGATGGCCGGGGTGTTCGCCGCCGTCGGCGCGGTGTTCGGGGTCAACCTGCTGATCACCCCGAGCGACTCGATGATCACCGAGATCACCAACGACGTGCTCGGCACCCTCGGTATGGAATCCATCAACGTCACCCAGAACTTCTACTTCTCGATCGTCTCCTCCCTCGTCCTCGCGGTCGTGGTGACGTTCCTGACCACCAAGTTCGTGGAGCCCCGGCTCGGCAAGTACGACCCCGCCGAAGCGGGCAACGCGCTCGTCCCCGCCGAGGAGGTCGACGCCGCCGCCGAGGCCCGCGGGCTGAGGTTCGCCGGCTTCGCCGCACTCGGGGTCGTCGCCGTGATGCTGGCGCTCTCGCTGCCGCCGGGCGCCCCGCTACGCGACCCCGCGACCGGCGATCTCATCGGCACCACACCGTTCATGGCGAGCCTGATCTTCGCCATCTCGCTGGCGTTCCTCATCTGCGGCATCGCCTACGGCCGCGGCGCCAACACGCTGAAGACCGGCGACGAGATCGTGGCGGCCATCTCCAAGACGATCGGCTCTCTCGGCGGCCTGCTCGTGATGTTCCTGATGATCGCCCAGTTCATCGCCCTCTTCAACTGGACCAACCTGCCCACGGTGGCCGCCGTCGAGGCCGCTCAGCTGCTCGAGCAGGCCGAGGTTCCCGCCCTGGTGCTGCTCATCGCGTTCATCCTGGTGATCGTCGTCCTCGACATCATCCTCCCCGGCCTCATCCCCAAGTGGGCGATCTTCGCGCCCGTGTTCATCCCGATCTTCGCGACGCTCGGCGTCGCGCCGCAGACGCTGCTCGCCGCCTACCGGGTCGGCGACTCACCGATCAACGTGGTGACCCCGCTGATGGTCTACCTGCCGTTCATCGTCACGATCGCGCAGCGGTACGTGAAGAAGTCGGGCCTAGGCACCGTGATCTCGCTGATGCTGCCGTACACGGTGGTGGTCCTGGTCACCTGGATCGTGCTCTACGTGGCCTGGTTCCTGCTCGGCATCCCCTGGGGTCCTGACGCCCCTGTCCAGCTCACCTGATCCCACCGACGAAGGAGTCCGTCATGACCACCCCACCGCTACCCGCCGCTGCCCCCGTGGACCGCCTCGTCCCGTCGTGGTTCGCCTCGATCGAGGTGGGCGTCGGCGACGGCACCTCCGCCGACGCGATCGGCCTGCCCGTCGCGCAGGGCGAGCCCGTGCCGGCCGACCTGGACACCGACCTCGACGCGCTCGCACGCGCCGGCTTCACACCGACGGTCGGATCGGCGCTGCCCGAGCCACGCCGCGACGGCCCCGCCCTCGTCGCGGTCGGCGTCGGCGAGCTCGGCGAGCTCACCGCCACCTCGGTGCGCGACGCCGCCGCCGCGTTCGCCCGCTCGGTGCCACGTGACGCGGCGCTCGCGATGCACGTGCCGACAGCCGACGGCGTGACGGCGCAGTCCGCTGCGGCGGCCATCGTCGAGGGGGTGCTGCTGTCCAGGCACCGGTTCGACCTGCGCTCGCAGGCCCAGCCGAAGGACCCGGTCGCGCTGACCGCCCTCACGCTCATCGCCCCCGAGGGCGCAGCGGACGCCGTGGCGGACGGCGCGGCGCGCGGCCACACGCTCGCCCGGGCTGCACTCGTGAGCCGTGACCTCGCGACCTGCCCAGGCTCCCTGCTCAGCGCCGATGCCATGGCGAGGGTCGCGGCCGAGCTCGGCTCCGCCGTCGGGCTGTCGGTCGAGGTGACCGATCTCGACGGGCTCGTCGAGCTCGGCTGCGGCGGACTGCTGGGGGTCAACCGCGGCTCGGAGCAGCCGCCCCGCATGATCACGATGCGCTACACCCCCGAGGGTGAGGTGGCGGGACGCCTGGGGCTCGTGGGCAAGGGCATCACGTACGACTCGGGCGGCATCAGCCTCAAGCCGGGCGACGAGTCGCACTCCCAGATGAAGAACGACATGACGGGCGCTGGCGCGATCCTCGCGGCGATGCTCGCGCTGCCGGCGCTGGGCGTGCGCGCGCAGGTGAGTGCGTGGCTGATGTGCACCGACAACATGCCCTCGGGCAGCGCGATGCAGCTCGGTGACGTGCTGACCACCCGCGGCGGCACCACGGTCGAGGTGCTCAACACTGACGCGGAGGGCCGCCTCGTGATGTCCGACGGGCTCGTGCTCGCGGTCGAGGCGGGGTGCGACGCGATCGTCGACATCGCCACGCTGACCGGTGCGTGCCTGCGGACGTTCGGCACCGAGGTGGCCGGCGTGATGGGCAACGACCCCGGGGTCGTCGATGCGGTGCGGGCCGCCGGTGACGCTGCCGACGAGCCGGTCTGGGAGCTGCCGCTCATCCGCTCCTACCGCCGTCAGCTGGACTCCGACGTCGCCGACATCAAGAACATCGGTGGCCCGAATGCCGGCGCGATCACGGCCGCGCTGTTCCTCGAGCACTTCGTGGCCGGGAAGCCGTGGGCGCACATCGACATCGCGGGCACTGCACAGGCCGGCGCGGTGGACGCCTGGACCAACGCCGGCCCCACCGGTTTCGGGGCCCGGCTGCTGTGCGAGCTCGCGACCTCGTTCGGGAGGTGAGCGCCGGCGGCGGTCAGGGCGCGGGCAGCACGCCGTCCTCGACCGCACGGCGGTAGAGGTCGATCTTGGTGTGAGCGGGCCGTTGGATCCGGGCGTACTTAACCCGGATCCGGCGGATGTGGTCGAGCACCGTCTCACGGGAGATGCCCAGCTGCCGCGCCACGTGATCAGCGGTGTCGCCGGCGGCGTACAGGCCGAGCACCTGCCGCTCGCGAGGCGTGATGCGCACGGCCACGAACTCGTCACCTTCGGTGAGCATCTCACCTCCACGGGCTTGCTCGACGACGACGCTGAGACGATCTTGGCACCGCGCCCACGGCTTGCGCAGGCCATCGCGTCATGTCGCAGCCCGCCCCGCCCACATGGTGGACCCTTCGAACCGACTCGCCCACGGCCAGCTCCGCTCGGTCATCGTGGAGCCATGCCCGCCACCACGTCCCACGCGCAGACCGACGAGACCAGCGCGTCATCGACACCCCGCGCCCGGGTGTCGGGGCCCGCCACGAACCGCTCGAACGGGCAGTGGCTGGTCGACGGCACCGAGCCCCTCAACCACAACGAGGAGTTCAAGGCCGCCGACAACCCGCTCAACGTGCGGCAGCGGATCATCGACGTCTACGCCCACGAGGGCTTCGACTCGATCCCCGCCGACGACCTCCACGGCCGGTTCCGCTGGATGGGCCTGTACACGCAGCGCAAGCAGGGCATCGACGGCTCGCGCACCTCCAAGCTCGAGGCCGACGCCCTCTCCGACCGCTACTTCATGATGCGGGTTCGCATCGACGGCGGGGCGCTCACCACCGAGCAGCTGCGGGTGATCGGCCGCATCTCGACCGAGTTCGCGCGCGGCAGCGCCGACATCTCCGACCGCCAGAACGTGCAGCTGCACTGGATCCGGATCGAGGACGTGCCGGAGATCTGGCGGCGCCTCGACGCGGTCGGGCTGCACACCACCGAGGCCTGCGGCGACTGCACCCGCGTGATCCTGGGATCCCCGGTCGCCGGGATCGCGATCGACGAGATCATCGACCCGACGCCGGTGATCGAGGAGATCACCAACCGTTACATCGGCGACCCCGAGCTCTCCAACCTGCCCCGCAAGTTCAAGTCGGCGATCACCGGGCACCCGAGCCTCGACGTCGTCCACGAGATCAACGACGTCTCCCTCGTGGGTGTGGTGCACCCCGAGCTCGGCCCCGGGTACGACCTGTGGGTCGGCGGCGGGCTGTCGACGGCGCCGCGACTGGCTGAGCGGCTCGGCACCTTCGTGCCCGCCGAGCGGGCGGCTGAGGTGTGGCTCGGTGTGGTGAAGATCTTCCGCGACTACGGCTATCGGCGCCAGCGCACGAAGGCCCGGCTGAAGTTCCTGCTCGCTGAGTGGGGTGCCGAGAAGTTCCGCCAGGTCCTCGAGTCCGAGTACCTCAGCGCGCCCCTGCCCGACGGGCCGGCTCCCGCGACGCCGTCGGCACCGGGTGACCACGTCGGCGTCCACGAGCAGAAGGACGGGCTGCGCTACATCGGCGTCGCACCGGTCGTGGGCCGGGTCGACGGCGGCATCCTCTCCCAGGTCGCCGAGATCGTCGAGGCGGCGGGTTCGAGGCGTGTCCGGCTGACACCGCACCAGAAGCTGCTCGTCCTCGACGTCGCACCGGACGACGTCGAGGACGTGATCGAGCAGCTCGACGCGATCGGGCTCTCCGCCCGGCCCAGCCCGTTCCGCCGCTCCACGATCGCGTGCACCGGCATCGAGTACTGCAAGCTGGCGTTCGTCGAGACCAAGGAGACCGCGGCACGGGCTATCGCCGAGCTCGAGAAGCGGCTCGCGGGCATCGACCTGCCGCACCCGATCGCCCTCAACATCAACGGCTGCCAGAACTCGTGCGCCCGGATCCAGACCGCGGACATCGGCCTCAAGGGCCAGCTCCTCGGCGGCAGCGAGTTCGGCTACCAGGTGCACCTCGGCGGCGGGCTCGCCACACAGGACCGCGACGACGCCGGCCTCGGACGCACCGTTCGTGGGCTCAAGGTGGCCGCCGACGAGCTCCCCGACTACGTGGAACGCGTGACCCGGCGGTTCCTGGCCGACCGGGAGGACGACGAGACCTTCGCCGTCTGGGCACACCGAGCCGAGGACGAGGCGCTGCGATGACCCACCCCACGAGCGTGACCAGCGCACGGACCAGGCGCAGCGAGGACGAGCTGCGCGCGATCGCCGCCGAGGGAGCCGCCCGGTTCGCCGGCGGCGGCTCCGAGGCCGCTGCCGAGGTGCTCGCCTGGGCGGCGGAGCACTTCGGCGACAAGCTCGCCGTCGCCTGCTCGATGGCCGGCGACACCGTGGTGGTGGACCTGGCCGCCACGGCGCTGCCCGGCGTCGACGTGCTGTTCCTCGACACCGGCTACCACTTCGCCGAGACCCTCGGCACCAGGGCCGCGCTGCAGGCCGTGCGCAACGTGAACATCGTCGACGTGGTGCCGGAGCGCACGGTCGCCGAGCAGGACTCCTTGTACGGGAAGGACCTGTTCGCGCGTGACCCCGGCAGCTGCTGCCAGATGCGCAAGGTCGAGCCGCTCGATGGCTCGCTCGAGGGCTACGAGGCCTGGGTGACGGGGCTGCGCCGCGAGGACAACGTGCTGCGTGCCGATGCCGCGCTCGTCGAGTGGGACGAGCGCCACCGCATGGTGAAGATCAACCCGGTCGCGCCGTGGAGCTTCGACGAGCTCCTCGACCACGCCGAGAGCCACCAGGTCCCGGTCAACCCGCTGCTCGCCGACGGCTACCCGTCGATCGGGTGCAAGCCGTGCACGCGGCCGGTGGCCGAGGGCGAGGACCCCCGGGCGGGCCGTTGGGCCGGGCTGGGCAAGACCGAGTGCGGGATCCACCTGTGAGGGCACCAGTGAGTGAGGACCGGAGCGGAGCGAGGACCGAAGCGAGCGTCGGTGCGCGACCAGAAAGCACGGTGAGCACCATCGCGACCACCGGGCTCGAGACCGCTGCCCACGAGGGCAGGAGCACCTTCGACCAGCTGGACCATCTCGAGAGCGAGGCGATCCACATCATCCGTGAGGTCGTCGGTGAGCTCGAACGACCCGTGATCCTGTTCTCGGGCGGCAAGGACTCGGTGGTGATGCTGCACCTCGCTGCCAAGGCGTTCTGGCCGGGCACGGTGCCGTTCCCGGTGATGCACGTGGACACCGGACACAACTTCGAGGAGGTGCTGGCGTTCCGCGACCGCACGGTCGAACGTCTCGGCGTACGCCTCGTGATCGCCTCGGTGCAGGACTACATCGACGACGGCCGGCTGGCTGAGCGTGCCGACGGCACCCGCAACCCGCTGCAGACCCAGCCGCTGCTGGACGCGATCAGCGCGAACAGGTTCGACGCCGTGTTCGGGGGAGCCCGCCGCGACGAGGAGAAGGCTCGCGCCAAGGAACGGGTCGTCAGCCTGCGGGATGCGTTCGGCGCCTGGGACCCGCGCAACCAGCGGCCCGAGCTGTGGAGCATCTACAACCCGCGTCATCGCCCCGGCGAGCATGTGCGTGTGTTCCCGCTCAGCAACTGGACCGAGCTGGACGTGTGGCGCTACGTCGAGCGCGAAGGCATCGAGCTCCCGCCGCTCTACTACGCGCACGAGCGCGAGGTGTTCGCACGCGACGGCATGTGGCTCGCGGTCACGCCGCACTCGCAGCCCCGCGCGGGCGAGGAGGTGGTCACCCGCCAGGTGCGCTACCGCACCGTGGGCGATGCCTCGTGCACCGGGGCGGTGCTCTCGGACGCGACGACCACCGCCGACGTGATCGTCGAGGTCGCCTCGACCACCGTGACCGAGCGTGGCGCCACCCGCGCCGATGACCGCATCAGCGAGGCCGCCATGGAAGACCGGAAGAAGGAGGGGTACTTCTGATGACCGCGATCCTGTCCACAGCGGTGGCCGAGCCCACCACGCGCATCACCTCGCTGCTCCGCCTCGCGACAGCGGGCTCGGTCGACGACGGCAAGTCCACCCTCGTGGGGCGACTGCTGCACGACAGCAAGAACGTCCTCGCCGACCAGCTCGACGCACTCGAGCGGCTCTCGGCCGAGCGCGGTCTCGACGGCGCTGATCTCGCCCTCCTCACCGACGGGCTGCGGTCCGAGCGTGAGCAGGGCATCACGATCGACGTCGCCTACCGGTACTTCAGCACCGGCTCGCGAGCGTTCATCCTGGCGGACTGCCCCGGCCACGTGCAGTACACGCGCAACACCGTCACCGGCGCCAGCACGGCTGATGCGATCCTCGTGCTGGTCGACGTCCGCAAGGGTGTGCTGGACCAGACCCGGCGGCACCTCGCGGTCGCCTCGCTGCTGCGGGTGCCGCACGTGGTGGTCGCGGTCAACAAGATCGATCTGGTGGACTTCGACGAGGCGACGTACCTCCGCGTGGTCGACCAGGTGGCCGAGCTGGCAGCGGCGCTGGGGATCGAGCGAGCGATCACGGTCCCGACGTCGGCGCTGGCCGGGGACAACGTCGTCGAGCGCTCCGCGCGCACCCCCTGGTACGACGGCCCCGCGCTGCTGGAGCTGCTCGAGCAGCTGCCGCCCGCCGAGGCCGTGCTCGACGAGGCGCTGCGCTTCGGCGTGCAGAGCGTGATCCGACCGCAGTCGGCTGCCGTCGAGCCGCAGTACCGCGAGTACCGCGGCTACGCGGGTCGCGTGGACGCCGGCGTGGTCCGGCCCGGCGACGAGGTCGTCGTGCTGCCCTCGGGCGTGCGGACCCGGATCGCCGCGGTCGACACCCCGGGAGGCGAGCTCGCCGAGGCCACGACGGGCCGCTCGGTGACGGTGCGCCTGACCGACGACATCGACGTGACGCGCGGCGATGTCATCGCCGCCGCCGTCGACGCCCCGACCCCGGTGCACGAGGCCGAGGCGATGTTGTGCTGGCTGGCCGGTGTTCCGTTGCGCGGCGGTCAGCGGGTGCTGCTCAAGCATGGCTCGGCCACGGTGCAGGCGATCGTCACCGAGCTGCACGGGCGCCTCGACCTCGACGAGCTGAAGCTGCATGCCGCCAGCGCGTTCGACCTCAACGACATCGGCCGCGTGTCGCTGCGTCTGGCCCGGCCGCTCCCGCTGGAGGACTATCGCCTCTCCCGCAGCGGCGGCGCCTTCGTGCTCATCGATCCGGTGTCCGGCGGCACCTTGGCCGCGGGCATGGCCCGCGACCCGGGCCGCACCACCTCGATCGAGTGGGAGATCTGAGGCCACCACGAGGTCGTCTGGGTCGAGACCGAGCCGGAACCACACGCTGGTCCGCGTCGTTGGACCAGGTGCAGGTGCAGCGACGCCATCGACAGAACAGGAGCACGATCATGGGATTCCTGGCCAAGTTGTTTGGACGCGACGAGTCCTACGCGCCCGGGGGGACGCCACGACAGGTGACACCGATGACACCTGACGAGCGAGCCGTGGACCGGTACCGCTATCTGCTCCGCACGGCGCCGCCGGACCAGGTCGAGCAGGCGCACGCCGAGGCCTTCGCCAAGCTGTCCCCGGAGCAGCGCCAGCAGGTGCGGTCCGAGCTCGGCGCCGCCGTGCCGGAGGCCGACCGACCGGCGACGGACTCGCCGACCGATCTCGCCCGCAGCGCCACGCGCGCGGAGGTGCGTGAGCCGGGCACGCTGGAGCGCACCTTCGGCGGCCGCGGTGGCGCGGGGATGGGCGGGGTCGGTGCGGCGTTCGGCGGCAGCCTGCTCGGGACCGTCGCAGGCGTGGTCATCGCATCCGCGGTCGCGCAGTCCATGTTCGGTGCGGCGTTCGCCGACCCCACCGCCGAGGCCCCCACCGATGGGGAGTCGGGCGGCGCCGGCGGAGGCGAGTCAGGTGGCGGAGGCGAGTCAGGTGGCGGCGAGTCAGGCGGCGACGGCGGGGCCGAAGCAGCCGGTGGGTTCGACCCGGGCGGATTCGACGGCGGCGGTTTCGACGGCGGTGGTTTCGACGGCGGTGGGTTCGACGGCGGTATCTGAGTGCCGCCGCACGATCACCTCTCGAACGCCTGCTTGATGTCCTCGAGCTCACCCTCGACCAGATTGGTCGAGATGAGGCGGCCGCTCTGGCCACGGAACCGCTCGGCGAGACGGTCGAGGTCGCTGTCGGAGGAGACGACGAACAGGGCGGAGGTCCCGGGGACCACCTCCTTGCCGATCTCGTCGAGCTGATCGGAGGTGATGCCGATCCCCTCGACCTTCTTGCGCAGCACGTTGATCGCCGCGCCCGCAGCGGCGCCGACCATCGGCAGGAAGAACAGCGAGCCCAGGATGGTGCCGATCAACGCACCCCACCCGGCGGCCCGCCAGTCGTCACGCGTCTCGTACTTCACCTTGGGCTGGTCGGCCCCCAGCGCCCACTCGACGACCGCGTAGTCCTCGACCTTGACGAGCTTCTCGCTCCAGGCCTGCTTGAGCGTGGTCGCTGCGGTCTCGGCGCCTTCCGGGGTACCGAACTTCCAGGCGGTGAACGTGGTCATGATCGTGCCTTCGTCAGACGGATGGGCAACAGTCTTGCCGGTTCCACGGACCACGTCAGGCAGATTCCCCTGGAAGTCTGGGGCGATGTCGACCAGCGCTGCCCTCGGTCCTGAGTCCGTCGTCGCCCTCGCGGCGACCCACGGTCTGACGATCGACCCGGGCTCGGTCCGCCTCAACCATGCTGGCGTCGGCCGGCGGAGTGGCGGCTGCTACGCATTCCGCAGGATCTTCTCCATGGCCTTGCCCTGGGCGACCTCGTCCACGAGCTTGTCCATGTAGCGGATCTTCTGCATGAGCGGATCCTCGATCTCCTGGACCTTGTACCCGCAGATCGTTCCGGTGATCAGTGACGCCGCCGGGTTGAAGGCGGGCGCCTGCCCGAAGAAGGTCTCGAGATCGACCTCGGTCTCGAGCACGGTACGCAGACCGTCGTCGTCGTAGCCGGTCAGCCAGGAGATCACCTGGTCGACCTCAGCCTGGGTGCGCCCCTTGCGCTCCACCTTGGTCACGTAGTGCGGGTAGAAGCTCGCGAGCGGCATTCGCCGTATCCGCTCCGTGGCTACTGGTTTCGCGTGCACCATGGTCCAGAGGCTACTCGCGGCAGCGGTTCGGCCGAGAGCACGGAGGCGGCCCGTCGCGAACGCGCCTCTCAGCCCAGGGCGGCCCGCACGCTGGCGACCGCCGACTCCCACGGGATCCGCTCCTGCTCGAGCCGCACGTCGCCTGCCTCTCGCAGCGCAGCGACAGCATCGAGCTCGGACTCCGTGAGTGCGCCCACGAACGAGCGGCGCGGCTGCGGGTCGGGGACGCAGAGGTCGAGATGCGCCGTCAGCGTGGCTCTGTCCATCAGCACCGACCGGGTCTGCGGCACCTTGTCTCGAGCGATGCTGAGGATGTTGAACCCATCGGTGTCCAGGTCACCCCAGTAGACGACGTCGGCGGCACGGACCCACGGCAGCCGGCCGAGCACCCGCGCGAGATAGCCCTGACCGTGCAGCGCCACCGTGGCCGGGAGCGGCGGCAGCGCCAGCATGCTCTCGAGGTTCTCCACGACCACGACCCTCGCCGGCCGAATCTCCAGCCTGCTCACATCGGCCAAGGGGGCTGCAAGATCCGCGACTCCAGCGAGCCTCGTGCCATCGAGCAGTCGCAGCCGCAGCAGCTCGGGCCGGGTCGCCAGCCCCAGGTCGGGATGGCCCGTCGCAGCGCCGATCAGCGAGCTGACCAGCGACCGGTGCCGCTCGATCCACTTCGTGTGCACGCCCCGGACCGGCAGCTGCCGCACGAAAAGCCCCGAGTCGGGAAACTGCTGGAGCCAGGTCAGCACGCCGAGCAGCCGCTCGGCATCGTCCTCGTCGAGCCCGACGGCGTTGCTCAGCTTCCGCTGCACGGTCACCACGACCTCGGGCGACTCGGGCAGTGCCGCCAGCAGGGCGGCGGCCCGCCGGCTCGCCAGGCGCCAGGCCTCCAACCGACGCCCGAACCGCGCCACCTCGGCCGGTTCGTGCAGCCACAGCCGGGCCGGTACGACCTGCGTCCCCATGCTCGCCCAGCGCCGCGGGGCCCACTCGAGCCGCCCAGGGCCGAACGCAGCCTCCGTCTCGCGCCAGCGCGCGATCCACGCCGCTACCGCCTGCGAAGCGGCGAGCGCGGTGGTCTCGGTGGGCGGGTGCAGCGGCAGGTCGAGCAACGGCCCGGCACCAGGGCCCTCGGTAGCCCACGTCGCGTGCCGTCGTTCGTACACCCGGACGGCGGCGGCCCGGGCCTCCTCGACCGTCACCATCGTGGTCACGACAGATCGAGCTCGAGCGCCAGCGTCTGCTGGTCACCGCTGTGCGGCTGGTCCTCGGACCGATGGTCGGCGCTGCCCATGGCCGAACCGGGCAGGTCGTCGAACGCCACCGGCGCCACGCGTGAGGCCTGGGAGTCGTGGCACGTCACGAGCCCGATGCCTCCGACGTAGTCCTCCAGGGTCTGCAGCAGCTTCAGTGGCGTCGCGAGGATCATGTGAAACCCGAACTCGCGGAAGATGTCCAGCGCCATCCGGGTGAAGGCTGCATCGGCCTTGTCGAAGGCCTCGTCCATGACGACCGAACCGTAGCTCGGCACCGCCTCGGAGTCCTTGGTCAGCTGGTACCTCAGCGCCGCCGCCAGGCAGAACACCACGAGCTTCTGCTTCTGCCCGCCGGACCGGCCCTCGCCGGAGTCGTAGACATCCATCACGGTGCCCGCGAGATCGACCTCCCGCCCGATGAACCTCACGTGCCGGCGGGTGTCGAGGCACTGCACCTGCCAGCTGCGGTCGGCGGCCTCGGAGGATCCCAGCCGCCGCACCACCCGCGCCAGCACCGCGAACCGCGCCTCGGCATCCTCACGATCCTCGTCCGCGCTCAACGAGCCGGGGCGACTCGGTGACCGCAGGCCGAGGGGCGTCGAGCTGCTCGACGAACCGGACCGCCACCAGCGCGCCCTCGCTGAGCTCGTAGCTCTCCTCGCGTGCCTGTCCCGGTCGACGCACCAGGTAGCCGGCATCCAGCCAGTCCCGGCAGTACTGCACGGCGGTCTGGGGCAGCGCGAACCCGTGTCCGCGCAGCTCCTCCAGGTCCGCCTCGACGGCGTCGAACAGTACCGGGGCCGCCACTCGCCGGGTCTCCCCCGGCCAGGTGTGAGCCGAGGATCGCGACCGCCACCGGCCCGTTGGTGGCGCGCAGCATCGCCCCACGCGACGTCCTGCTCAGCGAGCCGTCGCAGCCAGGGCCGCACTCAACGTTGCCACGCCCCACAGGGTAGGCGGCGGGTCGGACATCACGCGCCCGGGCCACAGAACGGAACTGAGTCTGTCTCATCGGCATCCACGAGCTGGGTCTCAGCGGCACGACGCGGTCATGTGTCGCCGTCCGCTCATCCGAACCGCTGAGCTTCACGAAGCAAGGTCGAGCCACGCGCAGCCCGAGCGCGGCGCCGACGAGTGCATCGCCCACGCGTTCATGAAGATGGTGCTGACCCAGCAGACGGAGGAGGTGCTGCGAGGGCCGCGACGAGGAAGAACGCCGCAACGGGGCCGGCCACCGGTGACAGCGCGCCAGGATCCCGAATCGGGGCCTCGGCCGGTTGTCTGAGCCGAGGGCACGGTGCTGGGAACGGCCCGACTGTTAGGCTCGGAACTGACGCGGGGTGCCGTGCTGTACGGCTGAGATCACACCCGTTGAACCTGATCTAGTTCGTACTAGCGAAGGGAACGTCGCCCATGCCGGCACCTTCTTCTGTCCCTGCTGTTCCACTCGACGCCGCCGCTGTGGGCGAGGCTTTGACCGCGATACGGGGTCGAGGCCCGCTGGTGCAGTGCCTGACCAACGTCGTCGTGGCTCAGTGGACGGCCAACGTCCTGCTCGCCGCGGGCTCGAGCCCGTCGATGGTGGACAACCTGGAGGAAGCCGGGCCGTTCGCTGCTGTCGCCGACGCGGTCCTGGTCAACCTCGGCACGCCTCAGGAGGCGACGGTGGCTGCGATGGAAGGCGCGGTCGGCGCCGCTGCGGCGGCCGGCACCCCGTGGGTGCTCGACCCGGTCGGAGTGGGCGGGCTCGCCTGGCGCACCCGGGTCGCCCAGGGCCTGCTCGAGCACGCCGCCCCGAGGCTCATCCGCGGCAACCCCTCGGAGATTCTCGCTCTGGCCGGTGGGGGCAGCGGCGGACGTGGTCCGGAAAGCGTCGATGCCGCCGAGGACGCGCTGGACGCTGCCCGGACGCTGGCGCGGGAGCACGGCACCGTCGTCGCGGTCTCCGGGGAGGTCGACCACATCACCGACGGCACCCGACTGGTGCGCGTGGCCAACGGCCATCGATGGCTGACGAAGGTCACAGGGGGCGGATGCGCGTTGGGTGCCCTCATGGCCGCCTTCGCCGCTACCGCCGACGACCCGCTGCTGGCCGCGACCACAGCGACTGCGACGTACACCGTGGCCGCCGAGGTTGCGGCCGAGCGTGCCGCCGGCCCGGGGAGCTTCGCCGTCGCGCTGCTGGACTCCCTCGCCACCCTCGACTCGCAGGAGCTGACCGAGAAGGTGGTGCTCTGGTGACCCGCCGGGCGGTGGACCTCAGCTTGTACGTCGTCACCGATACCGGATTGTGCGGGCAGCGGGGGGTGCCCGCGACGGTGGCGGCCGCGGTCGCGGGCGGGGCCACCATGGTGCAGCTGCGGGATCCCGGGGCCACTGACGCCGACTTCGTCGCCCTCGGTCTGGCGGTGCGCGAGATGCTGGTGGGGACCGGGGTGCCGCTGATCGTCGATGACCGGATCCACCTCGTCGAGGCCATCGGCGCGGACGGCGTCCACGTCGGTCAGCGCGACATGCCCCCCAGCCAGGCCCGGCAGCTGCTCGGGCAGGACGCCATCGTGGGTCTGTCGGTCAGCACGATCGAGCAGGTCAGCGCCGCCCGAGGGCTCGGCGACGGCGTTCTGGACTACCTCGGCGCCGGTCCGGTGTGGCCGACGGGCACCAAGCCTGACCACGGCGCTCCGATCGGTCCGGACGGCGCCGCCGCGGTGGCCGCCGCGAGCGCGTGGCCGGTCGTCGCCATCGGTGGTGTCACCACGGAGCGTGCCGGTGCGCTGCGCCAGACTGGGGTCGCCGGGGTGGCGGTCGTGTCCGCGGTGTGCGCCGCAGAGGATTCAGCCGTGGCGGCCGCGAGCCTGCGTGCCGCCTGGGACGGTCAGCAGTGAGTTCCCGCCCGCCGGTCGTGCTGACGATCGCCGGCTCGGACCCCTCGGGTGGGGCCGGCATCCAGGGCGACCTGAAGACGTTCTCCGCCCTGGCTGCCTACGGCACCGCGGTGCTCACCTCGCTGACCGCCCAGTCCACCCGGGGTGTCACCGGCGTGCACGTCGTCCCCGCGCACTTCGTCCGCGCCCAGCTCGACACCCTCGTCGACGACGTGGCGGTCGACGCCGCCAAGATCGGGATGCTCGCCTCCGCGGCCACCATCGAGGCCGTCCTCGCCTTCCTCGACGAGCGCCCCGACGCGACGCCGGTCGTGGTCCTCGACCCGGTCATGGTGTCCACCTCCGGTTCCCGGCTGCTGGCCGAGGACGCCGTCGGGGCGATGCGCCAGCTCCTGCCGCGCGTCTCACTGATCACCCCGAACATCCCCGAGGCCGCCGTCCTGCTCGACACGGACCCCGCCGACGACCTCGACACCATGCGAGCCCAGGCCGCCGCGCTGCGGGAGATGGGCGCGGCGCGGGTGCTGGTCAAGGGTGGCCACCTCGGTGGCGACGCACTCGCCACCGACCTGTGGCTGGACGACGCGGGAGAGCAGCTCCTGACCGCCCCGCGGGTGCCCACGGTGAACACCCACGGCACCGGCTGCGCCCTGTCCTCCGCGATCACCGCACTGGCCCCGCGCACCGGCTCCCTCCTGGAGGCCACCCGTCAGGCCAAGACCTGGCTCACCGGCACCTTGCGGGCCGCCGACGCGCTCCACATCGGCTGCGGATTCGGCCCCGTGCACCACTGCCACGACATCTGGAAAGACGAGACCGACGGGAAGAACAGAGACCGATGACCAGTCCGCACACCACCATCCCCGAGACGATCCGCGACCCCGACGACACCGGCATGTTCACCGCCGTGGCCTGGCAGCGCGCCGCCCCGGTCCGGTGGCGCATCGAGGACCTGTCCTTCCTGACGGCCCTGGCCGACGGCTCCCTGCCACGGGAGACGTTCGCCTACTACATGGCCCAGGACGCCCACTACCTCGCCGACTACGGGCGGGCGCTGGCCGCCTGCGCCCACCACGCCATCGACGCCGAGGAGCTGACGTTCTGGCTGGGCAGCGCGCAGCGCACCGTGCGGGTGGAGCGCGAGCTGCACGCCGCCCACGTCGGGGATCTGGCCGCCATCGAGAAGTCCCCGACCTGCACCGCCTACACCTCCTACCTGCTGGGGCTGAGCACCTCGGGGTCCTACCCCGAGCTGGCGGCCGGAGTCCTGCCGTGCTTCTGGGTCTATGACGACGTCGGCACCCGCCTGAAGGACCGTGTGGGCGACCTGGCCGGCCATCCCTACGGTGACTGGATCGCCACCTACGGCGCCCCCGGCTTCGCGGCCACCGCCCGCGCGGCCCGTGACATCGTCGATCGCCTGGCCCGGCACGCCGACCAACGGACCGTGGAGCGGATGCACGCGGCGTTCGCCCGCGCCGTCCGGTACGAGTGGATGTTCTGGGATGCCGCCTATCGGAAGGAGACCTGGCCCGTCTGAGTCCGCCGTGCGACGCTGGGCGAGCACCCTCGCCGTCATCGTTCTGTGGCAGCTCGTCGCCGCCCTGGAGCTCCTCCCGCCGGCGGTGCTGCCCGGACCTATCACGCTGCTGCGCAGCGCTGCGGCGATGGTCGTCGACGGCAGCCTGCCCGGCGCGCTGGCGATCAGCCTGGCGCGGGTGCTGGCCGGCTCCGCGGTCGGCATCGTTCTGGGGTTGCTGCTGGGGCTGGTGGCCGGGCTGTGGCGTGTGGGGGAGGACCTGGTCGACCGCCCGGTGCAGATGCTGCGCACCATCCCCTTCACGGCCCTGACCCCGCTGCTGATCTTGTGGTTCGGGCTGGGAGAGGCACCCAAGATCGCGCTGATCGTCATCGCGACCGTGGTGCCGGTGTACCTCAACACCTTCAGCGGGGTGCGCGCGGTGGATCCCAAGCTCGTGGAGGTCGCCACCGTCTACCGGCTCAGCGCCCGGCAGCGCGCGGTCCTGGTGCTGCTGCCCGGGGCCCTGGCACCGGTGCTCGTGGGCCTGCGCTACGCCCTCGGCCTGGCCTGGATCGCGGTGATCGTGGCCGAGACCGTCAACCCCTCAGCCGGGGTCGGCCATCTGCTGACCACCGCCCGCACCTACGTCCGCACCGACATCATGCTCATCTGCGTCGCCGTCTACGCCGCCCTCGGCCTCCTCACCGACACCCTGGTGCGGCTGGTCGAGACCCGCCTGCTGCGCTGGAGAGCCCCGGCCCTCCCCGCTGCCACCCGAAGGATGTGACCATGCCCGCCCTGCTTCGGCCTGCGGCCCTGCTCGCCACCGCGGTGCTGACTCTCGTCGCCTGCGCAACCCCCGACGATGCCACCGGCGTCGCCGAGCTGCGGGCCGGCCCGCTCAACACCCAGAACACCCTCACCCTGGCCACTGCCAGCGGTCACCTGGAGGAGGCAGTGACCGAGGGCGGCGGCACCCTGCACATCGCCGCCTCTTTTCCCGCCTTCGCCCCGGCCGCCGAGGCCATGGCCGCTGACCAGATCGACATGACGACGGGAAGTTCGACCTCCCTCATCTCCGCATTGCAGGGCAACCCGGACCTGGTCGTCTTCGCCGTGGAGGTCAACGACAACGACACGCAGGGAATCGTCGCCGCCCCCGCGACCGGCATCACCTCGGTGGGCGACCTCTCCGGACGCACGGTCGCGATCAACGAGGGCGGCACCGGTGATTATCTCCTGCGCACGGCGCTGGCCCGGGCCGGCATGGACATCGAGGACGTCGAGCCTGTCCACCTGGCCCCGCCGGAGGCCGCCACCGCGTTCGCCGGTGGCCAGGTGGACGCCTGGGCGACGTGGGACCAGTACCTGGTGGCCGCCCAGGACATCGACGGGGCCACGCTCGTGGCCATGGCCGCCGACGTCGGGGCCACCAACCCCACCGTGCATGTGGTCACGCGGGACTTCCTCACCAACCACCCGGAGCTGGTCCGGGCCGCCTACGACGCCCTGACCGAGCAGGCCGAGTCCGTCATCGCCCACCCGGAGCTGCTGGCCGAGGCCTACCGCGAGGACGGCGCCGCGCCGGAGGTGGCCCAGGCGATCGCGGCCAAGACCCCACCGCGGATCGTCCCGGCCGATGAGGACTTCACCGAGCAGCTGCAGGACGTCGCCGAGTTCTACGCCGAGCAGGGCCTGATCACGTCGACCACGGACGTCAGCGAGGCGGTCGTGGACGTCCGGGAGTTGCCATGAGCCTCTCGAGGACCACTCGCCAGTGCGAAGGTGGGGTGCAGGTGCGCGGGTTGAGCAAGAGGTACGGGCAGCGCCTGGTGCTGGACGGGCTGGACCTCGACGTGGAGCTCGGGCAGATCGTCGCACTCCTCGGGCGTAGCGGCTCGGGCAAGTCCACGCTGGTCCGGATCCTCGCTGGACTTGACCGCCCAGACGCCAGCCATCACCTCGCGGTCGGTTCGGTCGCCGTGGCCTTCCAGGAACCGCGGCTGCTGCCCTGGATGCCGGTATGGCGCAACGTCGCCCTCGCCCTGGAGGGTGCGGGCGCCCCGCGCACCGACCACGGTCCGCGCACCGCCGCGGTGGCGATGCTCGATGAGGTCGGCCTGGCCGACCGGGCCGACGACTGGCCGCTGGCGCTGTCCGGGGGCCAGGCCCAACGGGTGGCGCTCGCCCGTGCGCTGGTGCGAGAGCCGGATGTGCTGCTGCTGGACGAGCCCTTCTCCGGCCTGGACGCCCTGACCCGGATCTCGATGCACCAGCTCGTGCGCCGGCTCCACGCCCGCCATCGCCGCACCATGTTCCTGGTCACCCACGACATCGACGAGGCGATCCGCCTGGCCGACCAGGTCCTCGTCCTCGCCGAGGGACGCATCGCCGCCGCCCACCTGGTGCGTCACCCACTCCATGAGCTCCGGCGTGATCTGCTGGGCGAGCTCGGCGTCACCGAGGACGAGACCTCCCGCACGCGCCACTGACCGGCACGACTGCCCGCCCGAGGCGCCCGTCCGGTGCGGACGACACGTGATCGGTGATGCGGCGGCGCCGGAGCCGTCGAGCAGCGGCGCGTCACCTGTGCGGGGCGCGCGCCAGCAGGTGGTTCTGCCCGGTTGCCGCCGCCCAGCAGGTCGTTCTGCCCGGTTACACGCCCTGATGCGGTCAGAACCCCCTGCTCGGCGCGAAGGCTGCGGGAGGGCGGCTCGCAGTCGGCGTGGGGGCTGGCGCGACCGCAGGTGAGCCCGAATGCGGCACACCCGGGCCTCTGACCTGGTTCGATCCGGCCGCCGTCGAGCGCTGGTCGCGACGATCAGAAGTTGATCATGTGCCCCGAGATGCCGTGGAAGGCTTCCTTGATCGCTTCGCCCAGCGTCGGGTGGGCGAACACCACGCGGGACACCTCATCGGCGGTGAGGTCCCAGGTCTGAGCCACGTTGATCGCGGGCAGCAGCTCGGTGACGTCCGGGCCGATCAGGTGGGCGCCGAGGATCTCCTTGTACTTGGCGTCCGCGACGATCTTGACGAAACCGACCGCGTCGCCCAGTCCCTGCGCCTTGCCGTTCGCGCTGAACGGGAAGCTGGCGACCTTGATCTCGTGGCCGGCGTCCTTGGCCTGCTGCTCGGTCAGCCCCATCGACGCGATCTGCGGGTGGCAGTAGGTGGCGCGCGGGATGAAGCGATAGTCGATCGCCATCGTCTCGGCGCCGGCGATCGTCTCGGCGGCCACGATTCCCTGCGCCTCGGCGACGTGCGCGAGCATCATCTTGGCGGTGACGTCGCCGATCGCGTAGATGTTCTCGACGTTGGTCCGCATGTAGTCGTCGATCGCGATCGCGCCACGCTCGGTCAGCTCGACGCCCGCGGCCTCGAGGCCGAAGCCCTCCACGCGCGGCGCGAACCCGATCGCGGACAGCAGCCTGTCGGCCTCCAGCACCTGCTGCTGGTCGCCCGCGGAGACGGTCACCTTGACGCCCGAGCCGGTGTCCTCGACCGTCTCGACCTTGGTGCCCGTGAGGACCTTCACGCCGAGCTTCTTGTAGTGCTTGGCGAGCTCCTTGGAGACGTCGACGTCCTCGGTCGGCACCATCCGGTCGAGGAACTCGACGATCGTGACGTCCACGCCGAAGTTCGCCATCACGTACGCGAACTCCACGCCGATGGCGCCCGAGCCAGCGATGATGATCGAGCCGGGAAGATCGGGGTCGAGGATCTGCTCCTCGTAGGTGACGACGTTCTTGCTCACCTCGACGCCCGGCAGCATCCGGGTCACGGAGCCGGTGGCGAGGATCAGGCTGTCGAAGGTGACCTGGGAGGTCGAGCCGTCATCGGCTGCGACGTCCATCGAGGTCGCGCCGGTCAGCGTGCCCCAGCCGTCGATCTCGGTGATCTTGTTCTTCTTCATCAAGAAGTGGACGCCCTTGACGATGCCGGCGCTCACCTGACGGGAGCGTGCGTGCGTGGGGCCGTACGCCATCGTGGCGTCGCCCTCGATGCCGTACTTCTTCTTGTCGTGGGTCAGCGTGTGAGCGAGCTCGGCGTTCTTGAGCAGCGCCTTGGACGGGATGCACCCGACGTTGAGGCAGACACCGCCCCAGTACTTCTTCTCGACCACCGCCACGGACTTGCCGAGCTGGGCCGCGCGGATGGCGGCGACGTAGCCACCAGGGCCCGCGCCGAGGACGACGACGTCATAGTGTGCAGTCACGTCTGTGAGCCTAATGCCGCGCGTGCTCGCTCACACCGTGGGTTCGGCCACACGGGTTCGACGGCGGGAGCTCGGTCGCGTCAGCGGCTCTGCTCAGTCGAACAGGTCGCTCAGCCAGCTCTCGCGACGGCGTCGTGGACGCCGGTCGTCACCGTGGCCGCCGCGGCGCCACGCGTCCTCGGGCGAGGGCGCCGAGGGCGCGGAGTACGCCTGGTACCGCCGATCGGGGGCGTAGCCGGCGCGAGGATCGCGACCGTGCTCGGGTTGGGGTGGCAGGGTCCGGTGACCCTGCACGGGCTGGTCCTGCACCGGCGTGGGGGTGCCGTACGCGGGCTGCTGCAACGAGCGCTCGATGATCTTGTCGAGCTCACCACGGTCCAGCCACACGCCCCGGCACTGCGGGCAGTAGTCGATCTCGATTCCGCTGCGCTCGCTCATCACCAGTGTCGCGCCATCGGTCGGGCACTGCATCACTCATTGCCTCCATCGTCTGTGTCTGTACCAACGGGCGAGCTCACCGACAGGTTCCGCAGTCGCGAGTATCAGCGCGCTCGGCCGCCGTCACCCGACCGGGCCGTCCGGGTAGATGCTGCGGGTCTCTTGCCGCCGGCTGCGGCTCCCGAACCAGTCCGAGGGATACACCTTCGGAAAAATCTGAGCCACCGCGAGCGCAACGTACATGATCGTGTTCAACGCCACGAACGCCGCGAGCACCCCGAACCACGGGCTCGCGATGACGCTCTCGGAGAGCAGCAGCCCGCGCCCGTCCGCGGCCATGGGCATCTGTGTCGAACTCATTCGGCCAACCTCACCTTGGTACCTGGACCGCCGCTGGTCACGTGTGCCCAGCCCGCGCGCCGACCGAGCGTGATGTCCATGACGCCCTTGACGAACGCGGCGTTGAGGAACAAGGCATAGACCAGCTCGGGCAGCACCAGCGCGGCGACGAGGCGTGCGGGCCAACCGCCCTTCCAGACCGTCACGACGCGCTCGACGGCGAACACCGCGCCGACGCCCACCCAGAACGGGAACACGATGAAGGCGTCCAGTGCCAGCGCCATCACCACCAGCATCGCCACATACGCGGCGAACGCGATGACCCCGTACCCGATCCCGAGCTGCTGGGCCCAGTACCGCACCACCTGCGGGCGAAGTCCGTACTCGCCGAGGTTCTCCACCGCGCCGCGTTGCCAACGAATGCGCTGCGCCCATAGCGCGCGCCACGACGGCATCACCTCGGTGACGACCGTGCAGGCCGGCGGCGAGATCATCAGGCCGCCCAGCGACTTGATCGCCAGGGTCAGCTCGTTGTCCTCGGTCAGCACGACGGTGTCGTAGACGTCGCCAGCCACACCGGGCAGCGCGCGGCCGCGCTCGGAGGCGACGCTGCGCAACGCTCGCGGACGGAACATCGAGGCGGTTCCCGTGAGCACGTAGACCCGGCCGCGGCGGCGCTTGATCTGTCGCGCGTAGCGCGTGTACTCGTTGCGCTGGAACTGGCCGAGCAGACCCTGTCCGTCCTCACCGTAGAACAAGCCGCCGACGGCCATGAGCGCACGGTCGTCGGTGAAGCGTCGGACCGCTTCCGCGACGAACCCCTGATCGAGAGTGGTGTCGGCGTCCATCACCATGACGACGTCGTTCTCGCCCTGGCCCGGAAGCACCGCTGCCAACGCCTGGTTCAGCGCACCAGCCTTCTTGTGGGCGTTCTCGATGCTCTCGATCACCTCGACGCCGGCCTCGGCGGCGATCGCGGTCGTCCGGTCGGTGCAGTTGTCCGCGACCACGACGATCCGCTTCGGAGCCACGGACTGGCGTTTCAGCGAGGCGATCGTCTCGGCGATGCAGGCTTCCTCGTTGTGCGCGGGGATCAGCACAGTCACGGAGACCGCGCCGTGGAAGACGCCCCGCGTCTCGGCCAGGACGATGCGCGGGGCCAGCGGGTTCCGCTCGGCGTCGAGGCTCCGGCGCGCCCGGGTGCTGACGCGGTGCTCGAGGAACGCCACGCCTGCCGCCATGAGCAGCCCGAGGCCGACGGCAGCCACCAGGACCCGGGGTGCCGGCGCCTCCGTGGTGTAGAGGACACGCCAGAGCCCGAAGAACCAGCCCTCGCGCCGGTCGCCGACGAGGGGGTCGGCGGAGCCCATGGCGATCGCCCACGCCACCAGCCCCGCACCCAGCAACGAGGTGCCGAGGATCAGCACACCGACGAGACGACCGAGTCGCATCGGCACCCCCCATCCCCTGGCTCCCCGCGGGCCTGCCTCCGACCGTAGTACAGCGACCGCTGACTGTCAGGTCCCGTCGACGACCGAGAGGAACCTCCGGGTGAACACCGCCGGTGCCACCGGCTCACCGACGACGTAGCCCTGCGCCTGGTCGATCTGGTGCTCGCGCATCAGCGCCAACGTCTGCTCGTCGTGCACGTACTCGGCGGTGACACGCTTGTCGAGCTCGTGGCCGAGAGCGGCGATCGACCCGATGATCGCGCGGTCCGTGGGCGAGCTCACCGCTTCCCGCACGAACGAGCCATCGATCTTGATGGCATCCAGCGACAGCTCCTTGAGGTAGGTGTACGACCCGTAGCCGACGCCGAAGTCGTCGAGTGCGACACCGCACCCGAGCTCGCGGATACGAGTCGTGAACGCACGCGCAGCAGGTAGGTCCGCCACGGCGGCTGTCTCGGTCAGCTCCAGCACGATCGCCGAGGGCGGCAGCTCGTGCGCTGTGAGCGCCTCGTCGATCAGTGTCTCCAGGCCGGGCGCGTCCAGCGAGCGTGCCGAGACGTTGACGTGCAGCTGCATGTCGGGGCGGTGCTGCCGCAGCTGGGCGGCGAGAGCGATCGCGTGCTCGATCACCCAGGTGTCGATCTGGGGCATCAGGCCCATGCGCTCGGCGACCGGGATGAACGCCGCCGGCGAGATCAGCTCGCCGTCCTGGCGCAGCCGGACGAGCGCCTCCCCGCTGCGGACCACGTCGTCGTGGAGGTCGAGGATCGGCTGCACGAGCAGCTCGAGCCGATCCTCGGCGAGCGCGGTCTCGATGCGTGAGCGCCACGCGAGCCGGGCCTCGTACCGCTGCGGTGCTGATCCCGGGTCCCGCATGAGGACGTACTGGTTGCGACCGGCGTCCTTCGCGTCATACATGGCAAGATCCGCGAGCACGAGGATGTCGAGCTCATGCTCCAGGGCGGCCTCGATCGTGACGGCACCCACGCTCGCCCGGACGTTCCGACGAATGTCGGGGTGCCCCACCGCACAATCCGCTACACCTGCGACGAGGTCGGCCGCAATGCGTTCGAGGATCTCGGGGCCGCCGTCGACCACGAGAACCGCGAACTCGTCACCGCCGAGGCGCCCGACGACGTCGTCTGCCCTCACGGCGGCGCGAAGCGCCTGAGCGACCTCGACGAGCAAGGCATCACCGGCCTCGTGGCCAAGGGTGTCGTTGACATCCTTGAAACGGTCCAGGTCGAGCAGGAGCAAGCCACCGCGCGGCTTGTCGTGATCGATCCGCTGCAGATGCCGTCGCAGCTCGAGCTCGAACTTGCGCCGGTTGGGGAGCCCAGTGAGCGGGTCATGGTCTGCCAGCTTGGAGAGCCGGTCCTTCTCCCGCCCGAGCTCGTGCTCAGCACGCGCGGCCTCAGTCACGTCGATCGCGACCCCGATGAAACCCATCGGGTTCCCGCTCTCGTCACGCCGCTCGGTCAGCGCCAGCAGGACCTGGCGGCGACCGCCGTCGGCACGCACATAGGTCCAGCGCCGGTTGCTCGACTCCTGCCTGGCCAGGGCGTGCAGGACCGACGCGCCGCTCGGGAGGCCCAGCTCCCGACCGATGGCCGCGAGCTCGGCGGCGTCATGGAACATCTCGGCCGGTTGACCGAGCACGGCTACCTCCCGGTACCCCAGCATCTCCTCGGCGCCGCTCGAGAACGACTCGACCCGACCCTCGGGATCCGCCACGATGATGCTTGACAGTCGCGCGTTCCGACCCACGCTCGCGAGCATGGCGTGCGCCTCGCGGAGCGACGCGCTCTCGGCGTGCAGCTTCGTCATCAGGTCCTGCACGACCGGTGCGACGACCACACCGATGACGAGCCATAGGGCACCTAGCCGCCATTCCGAGACGGCGGAGGACCCCGTGCTCGACGTCGCCGCCGGAACCCAGAACACCGCCGCACTCCCCGCAGCGAAAGTGATCAGCTGTTTCCGCGTCCCTGTCATCGCGACCCAGACAATGGGCAGCGCGATCAAGGGACTGAGCCCCGCGCCAACGCCTTCGACCTGGGCGTACTGGCGCGCCACCGCGATCACCACCAGCAGCAGCGCAGGAGCGAGGAGGGCGGTCCAGCTATGGCGGGCAGCGGTGCGGATGGTGATCGCCGCCGCGACGATGGCGAGCACCGAGAGCGCTGCGAGAAGCCCCAGCAGCACGTTCACGCTGTTGAACGGCACCAGTGCCGCCACCAGGCCGACGAGTGCGACACCCACGAAAGGGCTTGCCTCGACCCATGTCACCAGCGGCTGCTCAGGTTGCTCCTGCGTGTCGGTCATCCCAGCACGGTAGGAGGTCGAGCCTCGGTCAGGTGCCGATCAGGCTGCGACGCGCTCGCGCACCTGGCGCTTGATCCGCCCCAGCATGCCCGCCATGCCGCGGAGCCGCAGCGGGCTCACGGCGCGGTCGAGGCCGAGACGGTGAGAGACGTCGTCGGGGATCGCGAGTACCTCGGCGGCCGACAGCCCGGCCAGGCCCTCGGCCAGGATCCCCGCGAACCCACGGGTCGTCGGAGACTCGCGTGGCGCGGTGAGCACCACCCGGACGGGAGCGTCAGGACCGAGCGGGGCTCCGCCGTCGGCGGATCCCTCCTCACCGACCTCGACGGTGAGGAACACCGGGGACTGGCACTCGGGCACGGGCTCGAGAAGGTCCGGGTGCTCGGCGTACTTCTCCGGCAGGTCCGGCAGCCCCTCCGCGAACTCGAGCAGCAGCTGCAGGCGGTCCGGCTCGGTAAGAGCCTGGAAGTCGTCGACGATCGCGGCGAACGCGGTCGGCAGGTCGGGCCCGGAAGTCATGTCCCGAGCCTACGGCGATCAGCGCTGCGGCACCTCGCCGGGCTCCGCGCCGGTCGCGATCGGGACGCGCACGGCGTTGCCCCACTCGGTCCAGGAGCCGTCGTAGTTCTTGACGTCGCCGAAGCCCAGCAGGTGCTGCAGCACGAACCAGGTGTGCGAGGAGCGCTCGCCGATCCGGCAGTACGCGATCACCGGCTCGGCGGGGTCGAGACCCTTCTCCTGCTGATAGATCGCCTCGAGGTCGGCGCGCGAGCGGAACGTGCCGTCCTCGTTCGCGGCCCGCGCCCACGGCACCGACTGCGCACCCGGGATGTGGCCGCCGCGCAGCGCGCCCTCCTCCGGGTAGTCCGGCATGGTGGTGCGCTCGCCCGAGTACTCCGGTGCGGAGCGCACGTCCACGAGCTGGCCGCCGAGGAACTCGAGCACCTGGTCCTTGAACGCGCGGATCTCGCCGTCGTCGCGCGCGACCACGGGGTACGTCGCGGCCGCAGGCGTGGGAACGTCCGTGGTGAGCTCGCGACCCTCCGCGATCCAGGCCGCGCGGCCGCCGTCGAGCAGGCGGACGTCCTCGTGGCCGAACAAGGTGAGCACCCACAGCGCGTAGGCGGCCCACCAGTTGTTCTTGTCGCCGTACAGGACCACGGTCGTCTCGCGGGAGATCCCGCGCTCGCCGAGCACTGTCGCGAAGGACTCGGCATCGACGTAGTCGCGCGTCACCGGGTCGTTGAGATCGGTGTGCCAGTCGAGGTGCACCGCACCCGGGATATGGCCGGTCGAGTAGAGCAGCACGTCCTCGTTCGACTCGACGACGGCGAGCCCCGGCTCGCCGAGGTGCTCGGCCAGCCAGTCGGTGGAGACGAGGCGCTCGGAATGTGCATATTCGGCGAACTTCGCGGTGGTGTCAGCGGGGAGAGCCATGGCCTCAGTCTCCCACCACGCGCCTGCGCTCCTGGCATGACCTCCAGTCGTCTCAGCGGACGGAGTCGATGACCGCGCACCCCGGCCAGCCGAGGTACCGGTTTCTCACCGATTTGTTGGAGTCACAGGAGCGCCACGCGTTGGCTTATCAATAATTTTGTCATCATCGTTGACGCGAAGCTCATTTGCTGGATAGGTTTGAGAAACCGGTTACAGAGGCGTCCGGTCGCAAGGAGCGACGGAGCTCGACCGATCCGATCCCGATGTCGGATCGGTGTTCAGCGAGCCCCGAGGGCCTAGCCGCCCAGCCTCCAGAGGGGCCCATTGCCATGCCAGCACGGCGACCCATCCCACCACCGCACGATGCGCGAGGATCCAGCCGCGTTCGCGGCCGCGCACGCGCGCTGCTCGGCTCGCTCGCAGCCACGGCGCTCACCCTGCCGCTGCTCGCCACCGGTGCTCAGGCGCAACCTGATCCCGACGCCAGCCGTCAGCTCCAGGATGTCCCGGCCCTTGCCCCGCACCAGCCACAACGGATCAGTGCCGATGAGCTGGCCCGCCAGACACTCGCCCCGGGTGACGGCTGGGCCTCGCTCGAGGGCGGTACCACGGGTGGGTCGGCAGCCGAGGAGATCGTGGAGGTCCGCACCCGCGACGAGCTGGTGGCGGCGGTCCAGGGCGACGACCCGAAGATCGTGCGGGTCGTCGAGGACGTCGACGCCAACACCTCCGCCGACGGCAGCCCGCTGACCTGCGAGGACTACGCGCGCGACGGCTACACGCTGCAGGCATACCTCGAGGCCTACGACCCCGCCGTGTGGGAGGGGCCGGCGAGCGGAGCGCTCGAGGACGCCCGCGACGCCTCGCAGGCGGTCCAGCGCGAGCAGATCAGGATCGAGGTCGGTTCCAACACCACCCTGATCGGTGCCGACGGCGTCACCCTGACGGGCTTCGTCGTCAACATCTCCGAAATCGACAACGTCATCGTGCGGAACCTGGAGATCTCCGACGCCTACGACTGCTTCCCGACGTGGAACGGTGAGACCTGGAAGACCGAGTGGGACAACCTCGTCGTCAGCGGTTCGACGCACGTCTGGCTCGACCACCTGACCCTGAACGACGGCGACACGGTGGACGCCGAGCAGCCCGAGTACTTCGGCGAGCGGTTCCTGCGTCACGACGGACTGCTCGACGTCGTACGAGCCGCCGACCTGGTGACGATCTCCTGGAGCAAGCTCGAGGGCCACGACAAGTCGATGCTGTTCGGCAACGGAGACTCTCGCTACACCGACCGCGGCACGCTGCGCGTGACGATGCACCACAACGACCTCATCGACCTCGTGCAGCGCGCGCCGCGGGTCCGGTTCGGTCAGGTGCACGTCTACAACAACGTCTACCGCGTGGGCAACCCCGAGGCCTACGGCTACTCCTGGGGTGCAGGCGTGGAGTCGAGCATCGTGGCGCGGAACAACACCTTCCACCTGGACAGCTCACTCACCGCCGACCGGATCGTCCACAACTGGGGCGGTGAGGGCATCGACATCTCCGGCACGGTCGTCAACGGCACCGAGGTCGACGTGCTGACCGCGTACAACGAGGCCAACCCAGACGCCACGCTCACGGCGCAGGTGTGGGGAGAGACCGGCCCGCACGGCGTCGTCCAGACGGCCAGGGTGTCCGAGCGGGCCGTGACGAACGGGGCCGGGGCGGGCGACCTGTCGCGCTGGCGGGACCCGACGGACCCGGCGGTCGCCGGTGCGGCGGTGCTCGACAAGATCCGTGCACCCGAGACGGCGACGGCGGACGGGCCGGTCTGGTCCCCGGTCGCCACCGGCTTCGCCTCCACCCCGAGCGGCGAGCTGCCGCAGGGCACGACCGGGGGTACGGGCGGCGACACCGTCACCGTGCGGACCGCGGCCGACCTCGCCCGCTACGCCGCCCTGGCGGAGCCGTTGACGATCTTCGTGAGGGGCAGTATCGACGCCGTGGAGCTCGGCTCGATGATCGAGGTCGCCGGCGACAAGACGATCGTCGGCCTCGGCGACGCCGAGCTCGTGGGCGTCGGGCTGTTCCTCGACCACGTGGACAACGTGATCATCCGCAACCTCACGTTCCGCGACTCGTACGTGCCGGGCGACTGGGACGGCAAGAGCGATGACAACGACAACGACGGCATCCGCATGGACACCTCGTCGCACGTGTGGATCGATCACAACGAGTTCACCCGTCTCGGCGACGGCCTGGTCGACGTCCGCAAGGACTCGACCGCCATCACGCTGTCGTGGAACTTCCTCCACGACCACAACAAGACGGTCGGAGTCGGCTGGACCGACAACGTCGTCACAACGATCACGCTGCACCACAACTGGTTCTCGAACACCTACCAGCGCAACGGCAGCATCGACAACGTCGCCGCCGGGCACCTGTACAACAACTGGCTGCAGGGCCAGGGCCAGTACGGGACCATGTCACGCGGAGCATCGCAGCTGGTGGTGGAGTCCAGCGTGTACGAGCACGGCGAGGACGCGATCGTCGCCAAGGACGAGGCGTCCCGGGTGCACTCGATCGGCAACATCTTCAACGACATCCGTGGGCGCAAGGACGACACCGGGCCCACGTTCGACCCGCTGCAGCACTACGCCTACCAGGCCGACCCGGTCGAGGACGTCGTCGAGATCGTCGGGGCCGGCGCCGGAACCCTGGCACGTCCCGACAAGGACGCGCGCCGCGTGACCGTGGCGCTGGACGGCACCGGTGACTACGCGTCGATCGGCGCCGCGGTCGGTGCCGCCTGGCGCTCGGACCGGATCGAGGAGATCGTCGTCGAGCCGGGCACCTACCGCGAGATCGTGCGGGTGTGGCCGGGTGCTGACGACCTGACCATCCGCGGTGCGACCGGAGACCCGGCTGACGTGGTGCTCACCTACGACCTCGCCGCCGGCCAGGCCAAGTTCTATGGCGGTGTCTTCGGAAGCACGGGGGCAGCGACGCTCGCGATCCTCGCCGATGACGTCACCGTCGAGGCGATCACGATCGAGAACGGGTACGACGAGGTGGCCAACGGCCCCAGCCAGGCGCAGGCGCTGCGCACGGTCGGCGACCGGCTGGTGCTGGAGGCGGTGCGGCTGCTCGGCAACCAGGACACGTTCCTGGCCGAGTCGCCCAAGGGTGAGGTGTCGCGCGTCTACGTCACCGACTCCTACATCGAGGGCGACGTCGACTTCATCTACGGTCGTGCCACCCTCGTCGTCGACGGCTCCGAGATCCACTCCCTGGACCGCGGCCAGGAGGTCAACGGGTACGTGACCGCACCGGCGACCCAGAACGGGACGCTCGGGTTCCTCTTCGTCGACAGCCGGTTCACCTCCGACGCGGCAGCAGGCACCGTGTTCCTCGGCCGCCCGTGGCATCCGAGCAGCGACCCGGACGTCGCGCCGTCGGTCGTGGTACGGGATTCGTGGCTGGGGTCGCACGTCGGCACCCCAGCCTGGAGCGACATGGGCGGCTGGCCCTGGGAGGAGGACTTCCTGCGGGAGTTCAACAACAGCGGTCCGGGTGCGGCCGCAGCCGACCTCGATGGTCGTCCGCAGCTGACGAGCACCGAGGCGAGGGTCCACACCATGGAGACCTACCTCTCGGGTGACGACGACTGGCAGGCCTGGCGCCACCACTGACCCGGGCGACCGGCCGCCGTCGAGCCAACGGCGGCGGCCGGTCGGCTGCCGGTGATGCCACCCGTCGCTACAGCACCTTGGACAGGAACGCCTGGGTACGTGGCTCTCTCGGGCGGGCGAGCACCTCGCGGGGATCGCCCTCCTCGACGATCTGGCCATCGTCCATGAAGATCACGCGGCTGCCGACCTCGCGCGCGAAACCCATCTCGTGCGTGACGACCATCATCGTCATGCCCTCGTTCGCGAGCGTGCGCATCACCTCGAGCACGTCGCCCACCAGCTCGGGGTCGAGCGCGGAGGTCGGCTCGTCGAAGAGCATCATGTCCGGGTTCATCGACAGCGAGCGGGCGATCGCCACGCGCTGCTGCTGCCCGCCGGACAGGTGCGCGGGGTAGGCGTCCTCGCGGTCGGCGAGACCCACCTTGGCGAGATTCTCGCGCGCGACGTTCACCGCCTCCGACCGGCTGCGGCCCAGCACCCGTTGCTGCGCGAGGCAGAGGTTGCCGAGCACGGTCATGTGCGGGAACAGGTTGAACTGCTGGAACACCATGCCGATCCGGGTGCGGACCCGGTCGACGTCGACCTCCGGGTCGAGGATGTCGATCCCCTCGATGAGGATCTGCCCACTGGTGGGCTCCTCGAGGAGGTTGACCGAGCGCAGCAGCGTCGACTTGCCGGAGCCCGAGGGCCCGATCACGCACACCACCTCGCCCGTGCGCACCTCGAGCGAGATGCCCTTGAGGACCTCGTGATCGCCGAAGCTCTTGTGGAGGTCGCGGATCTCGATGGCCGGCGCCTCCGGCTCGATCTGCTCGAGCGGGTCGCCCGACGGCGAAGGGTGAGCAGTCATCGGGACCTCGCCAGTCGTCGTTCCAGGTAGGCGGCGAACCGTGTCAGCGGGATCGTCACCACGAGGTACAGCATCGCCGCCATCAGCAGCACGGTGCTGTTCCCCGTCCGCGATGCCTCGTCCCGGGCGAAGACGGTCAGCTCCTTGAGGACCGGGGTCGTCCCGACGATGAACAGCAGCGAGGTGTCCTTGAGCAGCAGCACGAACTCGTTCGTCATCGGCGGGATGGTGATGCGGAAGCCTTGCGGCAGCACCACGAACATCATGGTGCGGAACGGTGACATCCCCAGCGAGCGCGACGCCTCGGTCTGGCCCTTCGGCACCGCCTGGATGCCGGCGCGGATCACCTCGGCCATGTAGGCGCCTGCCACCAGGATGAGGCCGAGCAGCCCGGAGCCGACCGGGCGGAACGGCACCTGGATGCCCAGCGCGATCGGGAGCATGTAACCGATCGCGAAGATGGTCAGCAACGCGGGCACGCCGCGGAACAGCTCGATGTACCCGGTCGCGAACCAGCGGTACGGGCCGATGCTCGAGAGCTTCATCAGCGCGAGCAGGATGCCGAGCAGCAACCCACCGGTGAAGGCGATGAGCGTGAACAGCAGCGTGTTGCGCAGCGCGATCGTGATGATGTCCGGGAACTGATCGACCGCGATCTCCGAACGCAGGAACTGGTTCGCGACGCGCGGCCAGTCCGTCGTCAGCAGCGCGACCGCGATGATCGCGACGAAGAGCGCGTACATCGCGAGTCGCACCACGCGACGGCGGGTGCTGCGCCGCATCGCCATGAGGGGGACCTCCCGCTCAGCCCTCGGCGGAGAAGTAGGAGTCGTACAGCTCCTGATAGCTGCCGTCGTCGCGCATCGTCTGCAGTGCCTCGTTCACGGCGGCGAGCAAGTTCGGGTTGCTGTCCTTGCCGAACGCGAACCCGTAGCTCTCGTCGGTGTCGTACTCCTCGACGATGACGTACGCGGGGTCCTCCTGGGCGTGGGTGAGGTTGACCGGCAGGTCCTGCAGGATCGCGACCACCTGGCCCGCCTGCAGCGCCGGCCACATCTCGGCGTCGCCCGGGTAGCTGATGAGCTCGGCGTCAGCTGGAGCGTTCTCCTGCGCGTAGGCCTCGCCGGTGGTCGTGGCCTGCACGGCGACCGGCTGACCGGCGAGGTCCGCGAGGCTCGCGATCCCGGAGTCCGCGGCCACGAGCAGCGACTGCAGCGAGTCGTAGTACGGATCGGAGAAGTCGAGGTTCGCCTGCCGCTCCTCGGTGATCGTGACAGCCGAGGCGCCCATGTCGCACTGGCCGGAGGCGTAGGCCGTCCCGGACTGGATGCCATCGAAGGAGACGTCCTGGACCACCAGCTCCAGCTCGAGGCTGTCGGCGATGGCCTGCGCCAGGTCGATGTCGAAACCGCTGTACCCGCTGGGTGCCGAGCTGTCCTCGACCTCGAACGGCGGATAGGGAACCTCGGAGCACACGGTGAGGGTTCCCGGCGTGACCAGCTCGAGGTCGGTGCCGCCGCCCTCGCCACCCTCGTCGTCCCCACCGGAACCACCACCGCACGCGGCGAGCGCCAGCGAGGTCGTGGCCGCGAGGGCCGCCATCGTGGTCAGTCGACCGGTGCGGGACATCGTTCCTCCTCCATGCTGCGGACGGGGGTCTCCCGCCGCGGTCTGCCGAGCGTATGGCACCTGGTGTTTCCCCGAGCTTGCCTCGCCGCCACCGATACCGGGTTGTGACCAACCCTTGCACGCTGGGCGTAACGTGGCGGGTCGTGGAGCCGTTCACCCTGGCCGTCGCCGCGCTCGCGGCGATCATCGTCGCCTCGGTGCTGTCGCGGCGCACGGGGATCGCCACGCCGCTGGTGCTGCTGGTCATCGGGATCGTCGTCGGGCTCATCCCGACGGTACCCGACATCGAGCTGGAGCCCGACTGGATCCTCATGGGTGTGCTGCCGCCGTTGCTCTACGCCTCGGCGGTGCGGGTGCCCGTGATCGATCTACGCCGCAACTTCGCGATGATCGGGTGGCTGTCGATCCTGCTGGTGATCGTCTCGGCCCTGGCGATCGGTGGCCTGGTGCACTGGCTGGTGCCGGACATCCCGTTCGCGGCAGGGGTCGCACTGGGCGCCGTGATCAGCCCGACGGACGCCGTGGCCGCGACCTCGATCGGCAAGCGCCTCGGGCTCCCGAACCGGCTCATGACCGTGCTCGAGGGTGAGTCCCTGCTCAACGACGCCTCCGCGCTGGTACTGCTGCGCACCGCCGTCGTCGCAGTGACCGCTGCCTCGTTCAGCCTGGGCGATGCCGTGTGGGAGTTCGCCAAGGCCGTGGGGATCGCGGTCGTGATCGGACTGGTCGTCGGCTACGCGAGCGTGTGGCTCCGGTCGCGCCTGCGCGACCCGGTGCTGACGACGGCGGTGAGCTTCCTGGTCCCGTTCATCGCCTTCGTCCCTGCCGAAGAGCTGCATGCCTCCGGTGTGGTCTCGGTCGTGGTGGCCGGGCTCGTCACCGGGCACATGGGTGCCAGGAAGTTCTCCGCCCGCGAGCGTGCCACCGAGCACACGAACTGGAACACCCTGCAGTTCCTCATCGAGAACGGTGTGTTCCTGCTGATGGGGCTGGAGCTCCACGTGCTGCTCGTGGATCTCGAGGAGTCCGGGACCGATCTGGGCACGGTGGTGCTGCTCGCGGGAGTGGGCCTGCTCGTGCTGCTCGTGCTGCGGACCGCGTTCGTGGCCGTGCAGGTCTTCTTCGAGCGCCGCCGGCGGCCCCAGCTCGCCGGCAGGCGCGACCACATGGCTACCTTCGCCGAGCATCTGGAGAGCTTCCCGGTCAAGAACGAGCACAGCGAGCGGCGCATCTCGGCGTTCCAGCGGCGCATCGCCCGCAGCCGCGCCGACCTCGACTTCTACGCGCGCGAGCCCATCACCGCACGCGGCGGTGTGGTGATCGCCTGGGCCGGGATGCGTGGGGTGGTCACGCTCGCGGCCGCGCTGAGCATCAGCGCCGAGGTGGAGCAGCGGACCCTGCTGGTGAGTGTCGCGTTCCTGGCCGCCGTGGTCTCGCTGCTCCTGTACGGCGGCACGCTGCCGCTGGTGATCCGCACGTTGCGGGTGCAGGGATCCGACCCTGGCACGGAGCGCTCCGAGGTCGAGGCGTTGATGGCGGACCTGAGCGAGGCTGCGGTCGGGTCGGTCGGCTCGCCCGAAGAGCTGGTGGTCGACGGCCACAAGCTCGACCCCGAGCTGCTGGCCGAGGTGACGGCCGGGTTCCGAAAGCTGCGGGAGGCTCGCCCGGCCCCGGCGGGGACGAGCGAGCTCACGTCAGGTCAACAGCTGTACGTGGTCCGCCGTGCCTACATCGACGCCATGCGCGAGGCTCTCCACGAGGAGCGGGCGGTCGGCGCCTACAGCACCGCCGCGCTCACCAAGGCGGAGCAGGCGCTCGACGCCGAGGAGCTCCGCCTGGAGCGCTGACATCGGTCGTAGGGTTGCGACCAACCCGACGACAACGGAGAGGTCAGGCGATCATGAGCCCGGCAAGCAGCCAGGACGGCACCTACCCGCGACCGCAGCTCATGAGGGCCGCGCACGTCCCGCTCGACCGCAGGGTGGGCTTCGCGTACGACGACGGCGATGTCGGGCTGGCGGAGCGCTGGCACACCAAGGCTGAGGTGTTCGACCGAGAGATCCAGCTCCCGTTCGCACCGGAGTCGCCGGACTCGGGGATCAACGACACCGGCTACCACCCGGTGGTCTGGTACCGGATCCCGCTCTCCGCCGACGACCTCGACGCCGCCGGCCTCGGTTCGCAGGGCGACCGGCTGATCCTTCACCTCGGCGCGGTCGACCACGCGGCGGACGTCTGGGTCGACGGCATTCACGTCAGCCATCACGAGGGCGGCCAGGCGGCCTTCAGCGCGGACATCACCGACGCCCTCGCCGACGACGGCGAGCACGTGGTGGTGGTGCGTGCCCAGGACGACCCGCTCGACACCACCCTTCCTCGCGGCAAGCAGGACTGGCAGCCCGAGCCGCACGCGATCTGGTACCACCGGACCACGGGCATCTGGCGCACGGTGTGGCTCGAGGCCGTCCCGGCGATGCACATCCGGTCTCTCGCCTGGACGCCCGACGTCCCGGGTGCGACCGTACGGCTCGAGGTCGAGCTGAGCCGGCGCCCGAGCGCGCCCACGGAGCTGGACGTCGCGCTCAGCTACGAAGGGACACCGCTCGCGAAGGTGCGGGTCGAGGCGGCGGAGCAGACCGTCGTCGTCGACCTCACGCTCACCGGGCAGCGCAACGGCCAGCACCACGAGCACCTGCTGTGGTCACCCACGCATCCCCGCCTGATCGATGCCACGGTGACCCTTGGGGCAGAGGCGACCGACGCCGTCGGGAGCTATCTCGGGCTTCGCTCGGTCGGCACGGACGACGGTCGCTTCCTGCTCAACGACCGCCCCTGCTACCTGCGGTCCGTGCTGCAGCAGGGGTACTGGCCCACGTCGCACTTCACGGCACCGTCGCTCGACGCGCTGCGCGCGGAGGCGGAGCTGATCCGCGACCTCGGCTTCAACTCGTTGCGGATCCACCAGAAGGTCGAGGACCCGCGCTTCCTCTTCTGGTGCGACAAGCTCGGGCTGCTGGTGTGGAGCGAGACGGCAGGCGCGTACGAGTTCAACGACATCGCGGTGCAGCGCCTCACGACCGAGTGGCTCGCGCTCGTGCGGCAGTACCGGTCGCACCCGAGCATCGTGACCTGGGTGCCCTTCAACGAGTCGTGGGGTATCCAGCACGGCGCGCACGACTCCCGCCAGCGTGCGTACGCGGTCGCGCTCGCGAACCTCACGCGCGCGCTCGACCCCAGCCGGCCGGTCATCTCCAACGACGGCTGGGAGCACACCGACTCCGACATCTGGACCATCCACGACTACGAGGCTCGGCGCGAGGTGCTGGCCGAGCGCTACGGGTCGCGCGAGGCGGTCGAGGCGATGGTCCGCGGGATCGGGCCGGCGGGCCGGCGGATCTCGCTGACCGAGGTCGGCGAGGTGACCGCACCGATCATGCTCACCGAGTTCGGCGGCGTCTCGTTCATCACGGGCGAGGTCCCCGAGGACAGCTGGGGATACACGAGCGCGACCGATGCCGACGACTACGAGGCGCGGCTGCGCGCGATCCTCGAGCCGGTGCACGCCGCCAGGGAGCTGTCCGGGTTCTGCTACACCCAGATCACCGACACCCACCAGGAGACCAACGGCCTCTGCGACGCCGAGCGACGCCCGAAGCTGCCGCTCGAGACGCTCGCCGCGATCATCCGCGGCGAGGGCTGATCGCCCGCCCTGAATCGCGCCGGGTCTGATGGAGGCGCTCGATGCTGGGAAGGATGATGAGAGTCATGGCAGCACCGTGGAAGTGCAGCGTTGAAATCCAGAAGCGGACGGTGCGGATGGCGATGCACACCCGGACCGACCCTATGCCTGTGCGCGGGGCGATCAAGGGGGTAGCCGATCAGCTCGTGGTTCACCCGAGGCACTGCGGAACTGGGTTCGTCAGGCCGAGATCGACGGCGGCGTACGGGCAGGTACCCCGACTGATGATGTTCAAGGGCTGCCCGAGCTCAAGCGTGAGGTCTGCGAGCTGCGCAGAGCCAATAATATCTTGCTGACGTCCGCGGCTTCTCTCGCCGGCCGCGGAGCTCGACCGCAAGATCAGACAGAAGTGCCCACCATCGGCAGGGCCTCGGCAATGGTCGCAATCAGCAGGTCAGCAAGAAGCCCCGCGATCGGCAACGCCGAGGACGACCGGCGCCGCCGGCGAACACGGCAGCGGCGTGATCTGGGCTAGGAAGGTCGAGCGGCGAACTGGGCCTCGTATAGCGAGTCTGGCTCCAGCCCGGGCCGGTCGGTGCCTTCGATGTAACCGGGCCCGGCATCATCGTCACTCGCACTGACACCGTCACCGTTGACGGTGCCGAAGCAGCCGATCGCGTAGTTCTGAGCGGTCGGAGGTTGCTGCACCGAGAGCGAGGAATCGGCCACGTCGGCCTTCCAGGCCACGCAGTGCGCCGCCGACCAGCCGTGTTGGGTACCCCAGCTTCCGCGGTTGTACAGCGCGAGGGCGCGACCGGTGACGGGTTCGATCTCGAGATGATTGTCGTAGAGCAGCCCGTGGGTCCAGCGCCGATGGCCCTCGCTGGAGGTGAGGCTGCCTTCGGCCACGCAGCGATGGAACACGATCCCCGAGGCTGTGGTGGTGCCGTTGGAGACGTAGGCGTGCCGGGCGTGGTTGGCGTAGCAGTCGGTGACGAGTGCCAGGTTGACGCTTCGCTCGGCGCTAAAGCTGTAGCGACGGGAGCCCGTGATCCTGGACTTCGGATCGAGGGCTCGGCACCCCGATACGGTCACGCGGGTGGCTTTGAACATGGCCACCCCAGACAGGCCGAAGTGCAGCATCGTGCAGTCGCGTACCCAGGCGTTCTCCGCCTCCACCAGACGGATCGCGTTCCAGGCGTGATCCTCGTCGTCGTCCTCGCCGTTGAACTCGATGTCGACGCGTAGGCTCTCGACCCCGACGTCGGTGACCAGCCCGGCCCGGTCCCAGACGTAGACGAAGCTCTGCGACAGCGCACGGTCGAGCTGGTAGAACACCGGGGCGTCGATCGTGACCCGGTCACCCTCGATCGCGGTCACGTAGCGGTTGTAGGCGATGGGCTGACTGCCGACAGCCCAGGGCGGGGCGTCAGCGGTGCCCCCACCGTCGATGGCGTCGAGCCATGCCTGGGTGCAAGGATGAACGATGATCACGTTGTCGCCCACGGCCAGCGCCTCGGGGTCGGCGACGGTGAAGGTGTTCCCAGCCAGTGGGACCACGTCGGACGTGATATCCGTCCTGGTACCCGCCACCTCCTCCGACCAGTCGCGTGCGTCGCCATTCCACAGCCCTGAGCCGCCGCCGACCACGACCACATCCCGCTGGTTCGGCGTGTTGCCCACGGCCCGGATCACGGTGTTCGTGGCGGGGTCGGCGTCGTCACCCACCCCACGCAGCACCACACCGGAGTGGCGGAGGTAGACGGTGCCGGCCACCGGGTACTCCCCGGCCTGCAGCAGGATCGCACCCCGAAATCCGTTGTCGCCAGGAGGGAGTGCACCGACCGCGTCGATAGCCGTTTGCAGGTGGCTGGTGTTGTCCCCGGCGACCGGGCCGATGGTCTGAACCGTCGGCACCTCTGGCGGGGACTGGCCATTGCGATAGCCCACCTGAGCCCAGTCCGGCAACCGTAGGCCGCCGCGGCGTGGATACACGAGTCGTCCGCCACGCGAAACCTTGAGCATGTCAGACTGCCAGGTCGTGGCTGTACCTGCCGCGGCGTGGGCCGCGGTCGAGAGATCCGGCCGAGCCAGCGCGCCTGCGGTGGTCAGGCCGACTCCCGCGGACAGCAGTGCTCTACGGGTCAGTTCCATGATTGCTCCTCATCGAGACGGTGGAAGGCGGCGCCCTCCGGTGCGGAACGGGTGGGGTGTCGGCGTGGGTTCGGTGTCGATCACGGGGCGATCTCCGTGTCCTGGCCTGCCACGAGGTGGACTGCGCGAGTTCGTCCGCCGGGCCCGGTACTGACCTCGACCCGGATGTCCCGGTCGGCCCGGAGCATCGCCCGGTGCACGCTCCCGCCCCGCCACTCGAGGTCCACCCGGATCCCGCCCCGGGCTCGCAGGCCGCGCACTCGCCCGCTCGGCCACTGGGGCGGCAACGCGGGCAGCAGGCGGATCACGGGCGAATGGCTCTGCACCAGCATCTCCGCCACGGCGGCGGTGATGCCGAAGTTGCCGTCGATCTGGAACAGGTCCGGTGGGTGCAGGTCGAACAGGTTGGTGCTGGCGTGGTCCCGGAGCAGCTGGTCGACGCTCTCGCCGGCGGCGGCGCCGTCCCCGAGGCGTGCCCACAGGCAGCTCACCCAGGCTCGGCTCCAGCCTGTGCTCCCGCCCCCGGAGTCGAGGCGGTGCTGCAACGACGCTCTCGCCGCCGCGGCGAGCTGGCCGGTTCGATCGGGGTCGATCTCGCTACCGGGGAAGAGGCCGTACAGGTGCGAGAGGTGGCGGTGCCCAGGCTCTTCCTCGGCGAAGGGGGTGGACCATTCCTGAAGACGGCCGTCCGGGGCGATCGGTACCGCAGGGAGTCGAGTGGCGGCTTCCCCGACCTCGTCGACCAGCGCGTCGTGGAGTCCTAGCTGCTCGGCGGCACGTCGCACGTTGGCGAAGAGCTCGCGCACCAGGAAGAGGTCCATCGTCGTCATCACGTCCACGGCACACGGGCGGCCGGACGCGTCGAGGAAGGTGTTCTCCGGCGAGGTGGACGGCACGGTGACGAGCTGGCCCGCGGGAGCGCCCGGGCGCTCGTCGGGCACCAGGAGGTCCAGCACGAACTCCGCGGCGCCACGGAGCGCGGGCCACGCCCGGTCGGAGAGGAACGCCTGATCGCCGGTGAAGGCGACGTGCTCGACCAGATGGGCACTCAACCATGCCGCGCCCATCGGCCACATCGCGTGCTTGGGCTGAGCACGACCGCCGCCCACCGACCAGGTGGTGCGCCAGAGGTCAACGTTGTGATGGGCCGTCCAGCCGCGGGCGCCGTAGACCTCGGTGGCGGTCCGGGAACCGCTGATGCGGAGGGAGTCGATGAGGTCGGCCAACGGGAGGTGGCACTCGGCGAGGTCCGTGGTCAGGGCGGCCCAGTAGTTCATCTGGACGTTGATGTTCGTGGTCCAGTTCGACGTCCACGGAGGCTGCGGCTGGTCGTTCCAGATGCCCTGCAGGTTGGCGGTCTGGGTCCCGGGCCGGGAGGAGGCGATGAGCAGGTACCGGCCGTAGTCGAACAGCAGCTCGACCAGAGCCGGGTCGTGCCCTCCCGCCTGCACGGCACGCAGCCGCTCGTCCGTGGGGAGGTCGTCCGCATGTCGGTCCGCTAACTCCAATCGCACCCGGTCGAAGAGTGCAGCGTGGTCGGCCCGGGCCGCGGCGTGCAGGCGCGACCAACCGGTCGCCGTGATCGGCTTGAGCTGAGCCACTGCTCGCGCGGTGACTGCGGCCACATCCTGGCCGGGAGCCACATCCCAGTCGATGAACGAGTCGGTCGCGGTGAGCAACAGGGTCACGGCCTGCGCCCCGTGGACCTCCACCCCGTCGGCCCTTGCGCGGGTCTCGCCCCCCTCGGGAAGCACCCGAAGGGCGAGGGTGAAGACTATGCCCTCGTCGTCGTGATACACGATCGGCTCGGAGACGCCGGCGTCCTTCCGGGCCACATGCGTCGGTGCCCGACCGGTGCAGGTCAGCGTGGCTCCATCCCGGTGGGTCTCGACGACCCGGTGCGGGGTCTCCAGTCGCACCCACAGGTGCAGTCCGTCCGGGCCGTCGGCCTCGACACGCACCACGACGGCACCGGCTGGGCGCGATGACAGCACCCGAGTTGTCCACCCACCCCGACCGGTCCGCACCGTGGTGGTGGCCACGCCCGTGCCCAGATCCAGCTCGCGCTCATAGGCAAGCACGGAGGCGTCGTCGTCAGCCGGGCTGCTCCCCGGATCGCCGAGGTGGTCTAGCAAGAGATCGCCCAGCGGCTGGTAGGGCTGGTTGTACGGGCCCTGCAGACGCCGGGATGCATCTTCGGCGGCGGCGGGCTCCCCGGCGAAGACGAGGCGGCGAATCTCCGCAAGGGTCTCTGGACCGCCTACCACCCCGTGCCGCTCAGGCCCTCCTGCCCACAAGGTGTCTGCGTTCAGCGCCAGCCGCTCGCGGTAAGGGTGACCGAAGACCATGGCACCTAGAGACCCGTTGCCGACCGGGATGGCCTCGGCCCACGTCGCGGCCGGAGAGCGGAACCACAGCCGACGACGACCATCGGGTCGGGAAACGTCGAACGACTCGCCTTCGTGTGTCATGGAATCCCGATCGTTTGCGAGAGGTCAACTCTGCGGCTGAGTCCCGAGACATGTTAGTCATCAGACCATTGCTGTCAAGATCATCTACCGCATCGATGACCAGCCAGCAAGACGGCGACGTGCCGAGCGAAGGTTGATGTCAAGGGTGAGGAGGATCCAGATCTTGTGGCCGATCGAGCCCGTTGGCTAGAGCTCGTTGTGGAAACTGCCCGTTTGAGGTGCGCCTCTCATCTGCGCCGACGCGTTGCCTCTGAACGGCGCGGCGTGGTGAGTTGCCCGAGTCGGTAGCGGCGTCGGACCAGGCGGCCACCCACGCCTGCCGACCGCAGGCAGCAGCGCGCGGAGACGAGCCCGCCAGCGGCCCAGCACCAGCTTCGTCCGGGCCACCTCCCCGACAACAAGACTGCGATCGTTGGTGCCCAACCCCGAGCACGCGGACTTCGCACGCGGCGACTTGTCCAACTTTGACCACCTCCCTTGACGCGAGATTGGTCCGATGATTATGTGGGCCGCCAGAGCCGAGGCGTTGACGACGCGCCTCATGGAGGAGACAACGATGTCCCTGATCGACAGCATGCGCGGCACCGCGGGTGGACGCGCTGCCGTTCGTGACGCCGTCCAGCCGTGGTGTCGGTCGGCACTAAGCCACCGGGCCGGCGATCGGGCCGACCGACCTCTGACGCGATGCTGATCACCCCCACCGCCACCCCTCGCGGCACAGGGAGGGTCAAGGACACCTCGAAGGGCTTGCGCGCCGCCCGCCGCAGCTTACGACGACACTGGCAACTCCACCTCCTGGTCCTGGTGCCCCTGCTCTACTTCGCGATCTTCAAGTACTGGCCGATGACCAACGCGGTGATCGCGTTCAAGGACTACAACGTCGTCGATGGCGTGTGGGGAAGCGCCTGGGCGGGGCTGGACCATTTCCGGCGCTTCTTCGATAACCCGATCTTCTGGGACCTGCTGCAGAACACGTTCCTGCTGTCGGGGTACGCGCTGGTGGCGGGGTTCCCGATCCCGATCATCTTGGCGCTGGCGCTGAACGAGGTGCGGCAGCGGTTCTTCAAGCGCACGGTGCAGATGGTCACCTACGCTCCGTACTTCATCTCGACCGTCGTGGTGGTCGCGATGACGATTCTGTTCCTGTCACCGCGGCTGGGGCTGCTCAACGCCGCCCTCGGGTGGGTGGGGATCGATTCGATCGACTTCCTCAGTCAGGCGGAGTTCTTCCGGCACATCTACGTGTTCAGCGACATCTGGCAGACGACCGGGTATGCCGCCGTGATCTACATGGCCGCCCTGGCGGGTATCGACCCGACGCTGTACGAAGCCGCGAAGGTCGACGGCGCGAGTCGGTTGCAGAAGATCCGACACATCGATCTCCCGGGAATCCTCCCTACCGCCACCGTGGTGCTCATCCTCGGCGTGGGGAGCGTGATGGCGATCGGCTTCGAGAAGGCTTTCCTCCTGCAGAACACTCTGAACCTCTCGCAGGCAGAGATCATCGCGACCTACACCTACAAGATCGGCCTGCTCAACGCCGACTTCAGCCAGGCCTCTGCGATAGGTCTCTTCAACTCAGTGATCAACCTCGTGCTGCTGGTATCCGTGCACCTGATCGCCAAGCGCGCCACCGGAAGGGGCTTGTTTTGAGCGCACCGACCATCGAGCGCCGCCCTGTCAAGGGCGCCTCGCGCTTCGGCACCAAGACGCAGCGCGCGAACCGACCTGTCCGCATCAAGGAACGCGGTGTCGACCGCGTCTTCATGGTCGGCGTATACATCCTGCTCACGACGTTCCTGCTGGCGGTCCTGCTGCCGATCGTCTACATCGTGGCCAGCTCCTTCAGTGACCCGCGTGCGGTGTCGGCCGGCCGGGTCACACTCTGGCCGGTGGGGTTCACGCTGGACGGCTATATCGCGGTGCTCAGCGATCCCCAGATCCTCACCGGGTTCGGAAACTCGTTCTTCTACACCGCGGTCGGCACGACGGTGAGCCTGATCCTGACGGTGGCGCTGGCCTATCCGATCTCGCGGCGGGACTTCTGGGGTCGCTCCTTCATCGCCGGCGCGGTGGTCTTCACGATGCTTTTCGCCGGCGGCCTGATCCCTACCTACTTGGTGGTGCAGGAGCTGGGGCTGCTGGACACCCGGTGGTCGTTGATCTTCCCGCAGGCGATCGGGGTCTGGCAGGTGATTCTGGCGATGGCATTCTTCCGGGTCTCGATCCCGGACGAGCTGTACGAGGCGGCCCAGCTCGACGGCTCCAGCGACCTGCGGTTCCTGTGGTCGGTGGTACTGCCGCTGTCCAAGCCCTTGCTCGCGGTGATCGCCCTCATGTACGCGATCACCCAGTGGAACAGCTACTTCGACGCGCTCCTCTACATCCGCGACCCCGACCTGGCGCCCCTGCAGATCGTGCTGCGCAACATCCTCATCCTCAACCAGTCCGTGACCGGGATGGACGCCGCCGAGATGCTGCGGCGCCAGGAGCTGGCCGATCTGCTGAGGTACTCGCTCATCGTCGTGGCCACGGTCCCGGTGATGCTCATCTATCCGTTCGTGGCGCGCTACTTCACCAAGGGCGTGATGATCGGCGCGGTCAAGGGCTGACCCACACACCCGTGCATCCGGGCACTCGCTCGGGATGCATCGTTCAACAACCCAGGAGGTCTTGTCATGACACGACACGTACGACGCGCCGCCGCCCTGACGGCAGTCGCCCTCGGCATCGGCGTCGTGGGTGCCTGCTCAAGCGATGGCACGGGGGAGGTGGCCGACGACGGCGTCATCACGATCTTCGCACCGCAGGGACCCGAAACCGACCTCGACCAGAACGCGTTCACGCTCCATCTCGAGGAACGCTTCGACGTCGATCTGCAGTTCGAGACCACGACCTTCGACGCCGGCGCGGCCGCCGAGGCTCGTCAGATCTCGCTCGCCAGCGGCAGCTACCCCGACGCCTACATGCTGGTCCCGTACGTCGACCACTTCAGTCAGGCCGAGCTACTGCGCCTAGGCGGCCAGGGCGTCCTACTGCCGCTGAACGATCTCATCGAGCAGTACGCACCGGCGACCTCCGAGCTCATGACCGAGGTGCCCGACTACGCCGCGCTCGCGACCGCACCCGACGGGAACATCTGGGGCCTGCCCCAGTGGAACGACTGCTACCACTGTTCTTACCCCTCCAAGTTCTGGATCAACACCCAGTGGCTGGAGAATCTTGGCCTCGACCAACCGACGACGCCCGAGGAGCTGTTCGACGTCCTCATGGCCTTCAAGAACGACGACCCCAACGGCAACGGGGTCGTGGACGAGATCCCGATCACCTCCAGTGCGCAGGACTCGGTGGTTCCGTTCATCATGAACGCCTTCATCTCGAACGCCTGGCAGTTCGGCGGCGCACAACCGATATCTCTGGGCCTGGACGGTGATCGGGTCCAGATCCAAGCGGCGCAGGACGGCTGGCGTGAGGGCCTGGTCTTCCTCAACTCCCTCTGGGAGAACGGGCTCATCGACGAGTCCGCTTTCTCCCAGAACCGCGCCGCCATGCTGGCCAAGGGGGACTCGGCCGAGGGCGTCCTGGTGGGCTCCTTCACCGGGGTGCACCCTGGGATCTTCACCACGCTCGGTCTCGAGGACGCCCGTCACGCGCAGTACGACGCGCTGCCACCGCTGACCGGACCTGGCGGTGACAACGCCGCCTACGTCCTGCCGAGCTCGCCGGGCGCGACCTTCGTCATCACCAACAACGCGAGCGATGCCGCTCAGGAGAAACTGATGCAGATCATCGACTACATGTACACCGAAGAGGGAATGTTGCTGGGCGGGTACGGGAGCGAGGGCATCAACTGGGCCTACGCCGAGGACGGCGACATCGCGCTCGACGAGGACCTGGAGGCGGTCTGGAAGACCATCGTCACCGACAAGGCGGACCCCGAGGCCTTGAACAACGGTTGGGGAGCGGGCGCGCGGTACGCCATGACCGCCGAGTTCCGCAACAGCCAGGTGCAGCCTCTGGACATCTACACCCAGGAGGGGTTCGAGCGCAGACTGTTCGAGGCGACCGAACTCTATGACGGCCACGACACCGACGCGATCTTCCCGTACTGGAACTCGTGGGTCGCTATCGAGGACGGACCCGAGCTCTCCACGCTGCAGACCAACGTCGAGAACTACATCTCGACGTCGACCGCGGAATTCATCACCGGGGCCCGCGACCCGGGCGACGATGCCGCCTGGAGCTCCTACGTCGAGGGACTGACCGGTCTCGGAGCTGACCGGTACATCGAGATCTGGCAGAACGCTTACGACACCAGCGCGGGCTGAGGCGGCACGGTCGGCGGCTCGGGGCTCGCGCTCCGAGCCGCTGGCCGTATCCGGCCCTTCGCGCAGTACGCCATCACGAAAGTCGCGACCGGGAGGGCGCCAGTAGCTCGACACCGTCCTGTTCCTGCCGACGCGCACTCCCTCACGTCGTTCCTCCGGTTGCTGGCTGCTGGCGCACGACGGTGGGCAAAGGCAGCCCGGGACGCGGACCAGGCTCTCCTCGGGCCGAACCTGCGTGGGCTCCCGCGCCAGAACCTTGCGGACGGTCCCTAGACTGGGTGGATGAGCGCAGGCGGCGCCGCTCCGCCAGCACGGTCGCAAACCGACGTCGTCATCGACGCGGTCAAGACAATGCTGAGAGAGGGCAATCTCAGAGCGGGCGACCGGTTGCCCATCGAACGCGATCTCGCGCCGCGTCTCGGCGTCTCCCGAGGATCTCTGCGCGAAGCGGTGCGCGCCCTCGTGGCGCTCGGCGTTCTTGAGTCGAGACAGGGTGACGGCACCTACGTCACCGCGCTCGACCCGGCCACGCTGCTGAGCCCTCTCAGCTTCTTCGTCGAGATGAGCGAATTCTCGAGCGCGGCGGAGCTCCTTGCCGTCCGCCGGGTGCTGGAGGCCGAGAGCGCGTCGCTGGCCGCACTTCACCTCACGGAGGTCCAGCTCGCCGAGCTCGAGGCGGTGCTCGCGGACGTCGACGAGATGGTCTGTGATCTCGAGCACATTCATCCTGAGCGCACCATCGAGGCAGACGCGACCTTTCACCGAATCATCGCGGGTGCCTGCGGAAACTCCGCGCTGGCCGTCCTGATCGAGAATCTGTCGAGCAGGACGGTTCGCGCGCGGCTCTGGCGCTCGGTCAACCAGCGCGAGTCGATCCGTAGCGCACATCAGCAGCACCGCGCGATCCTCGCCGAGCTCGTGGCCCGAAATCCGGATCGGGCACGCGTCCGCATGTCGACGCACCTCCTCGACGTCGAGGATTTCGTCGCGGCGCACCCCTACCAGGTGGCACTCGCCCAGGATGGTCCCGTCGTGCCGCCGCCGCGGCAGGACGGATGATGACCACAGCGGCACAGCCGCACAGCCGCTGCCGGTAGGGACGCACGAGGCATCGGCGGATGTGAGCGGGCTCATCGACCGGGTGGGCTTTCCTCCGGACGGCTCCAGAACCGTCCGGGACCGCGCCGTCGTGGCCGTCGCGAGCCCTGGCGCGGATCTGTCCATCACCGCGATCGAGCCCTGGATCGGTGCAGGCATCTGATTGCCTATGGTCGATAGGTTTGACCAATTGAGGGAAGCGACCTCCGCAGACAGCCACAGGGCACTATGTTTGTCACGTGGGAACTGAGGTGGCAACCAGATTCATCGGACTCATCGACGAAACCGCTCGTACGACGCCGGCAGCAGCCTGCATCGATGAGCCAGGTGCCCCGGAGAGACGACGCCACCCGACGCACTGCCCTGTGCCGTCGGAGCCCCACCTCGGCACGGCGCTCCACAGACGACCGCAAGGAGACAGCGGCTGATGACCGGGTCCGACGACAGCCTCATCGCCGACCTCCGGACCTACGAGGTGACCTCGCGAGTGTCACGACCTGTTGCGGACGCGACACACGAGATCTCCCGCATCGCGTTCCTCGTGCTCGAGGTGCAGACCCGGGGTGGCGCGGTCGGTCAGGGGTACATGCTCTCCTTCGACTACTCGCCGGAGGCGATCAAGGGTGCGCTGCGAGACCTGCAAGCTTTTGTCGCTCAGCGCTCCTACCACGTCTACGACACGCTCTCCGTCTCCCGCGACTACGAGGCGGCCAGCGAGTACTTCGGCGTCGAGGGGCTGCAGCGCTGGGCACTCGCCACGCTAGATGTCGCGATGTGGGACGCGTGGGCGAGGACCCTGGGCCAGCCGGTGTGGAAGCTGTTCGGCAGTCATGGCGATCCGATCCCGGTGTACGGGAGCGGAGGCTGGCTGTCCTACAGCGACGACGAGCTCCTGGACGAGGTCAGCGGCTACCAGCGCCGCGGGTTCGGCGCGATCAAGGTCAAGGTGGGCTCTCGCGAGACGGGTCGCGACCTCGAACGGCTGCGGATGGTACGAGACGCGGTCGGGCCCCACATGCAGATCATGATGGACGCGAACCAAGGCATGACGGTGGCGGGCGCCGTCGAACTCGCCACAGCCGTCCGTGAGATCGGGATCCACTGGTTCGAGGAGCCCATCAACCATCGAGACTTCGATGGCTACGCCACCATCCGCGACAAGACGCAGATCTCGATCGCGACCGGTGAACGGGAGTACGACGTCCTCGCGCTACGAGAGCTCATCGCCCGGCGCGCCATCGACTTGTGGCAGCCCGACATCATCCGGATCGGAGGAGTCGGGCCGTGGAGAGCCTCAGCGGCCCTCGCGGCAGCGCACCACATCCCGGTGCTCCCGCACTACTACAAGGACTACGACGTCCCACTGCTGGCGACCATCCCGAACGGGTACGGCGCCGAGTCCTTCGACTGGGTCGACGACCTGATCGACGAGCCGATGCTCATCGAGAACGGCACGGCGTCGCCGCGTCCCGGACCGGGCTGGGGATTCTCGTTCCGCCGCGAGCTCCTCAACGAGATTCCATGAGTGCCTTCGTCGACGTCACGGCCGAGGACGACGCAAACCGATTCCTGTCGGCGACGTTCGGCCTGCGGGGCCGCGTCGGCATCGTGACCGGCCAGTCCTCGGGTCTGGGGCTGGCGATATCCCACGCGCTCGCCGAGGCGGGCGCCACTGTCTTCGGACTCAACCGCACTGTCCGCAGCGAGGCGGATCGCGACGGTGTCACCCAGCTCGCGGTAGACGTCACCGACGAGACGGCAATCGCGGAGTCGATCCGGACGGTCGGGGAGCGCCATGGTCTCGACTTCCTCATCAACAACGCTGGAGTGACCCACAAGGCGCCGGCGACGGAGATCAGCATGCAGCAGTGGCGCCAGGTCCAGCAGACGAACGTGGACGCAGCGTTTCGTGCTGCTACGGCCGCGTTCGACTACCTGAGCCGATCCGTTCACGTGGGACGGGTCGTCACGATCGCCTCGATGGCCGCCCATCTCGGCTTCACCGACGTCGTGCCCTACTGCGCCTCCAAAGCGGCAGTCACGGGCCTCACCCGGGGGTTGGCTGTCGAGTGGGCCCCGCACAACGTCCTGGTGAACACCATCTCGCCGGGCTGGTTCCCGAGCAGGCTGAACCAGAAGGTGCTCGAGAACGACCCGGAACGGGCGCGACAGATCCTCTCCCGGATCGCTCTCGGCCGGTACGGCGACCCGGCCGACGTCGCAAGCGCCGCGGTGTTCCTCGTCGGCGACGGTGCGCGCTACGTCACGGGGCAGGACCTCGCCGTCGACGGCGGCGCGCTGGCACTCGGCTTCTGAGGGGAGATCATGAAAAGCATCGTCATCCGCGAACCGTTCGCCGTAGAGGTCGCAGACGGGCCGACGCCGGTCCTGAAGCCGGGGTACGCCCTGCTCCGGCTCACCTACGGCGGGATCTGCGGCAGCGATCTGGCCGCCTACCGCGGCACATCCGCCTACGTCAGTTACCCGCGCGTCATCGGGCACGAGCTCGCTGCGGAGGTGATGGAGGTGGAGGACAGCCACGGGTTGACTTCCGGCACCCCTGTGACGATGCTGCCCTACTTCGCGTGCGGCCGCTGTGTGGCGTGTCTGCGCCGTCACCCCAACGCCTGCCGGCGCAACGAGACGATGGGCGTCCAGCGCGAAGGCGGGTTCAGCGAGCTCATCGCGATGCCGGCCGCACGCGTCTACGACGGCGGCGGCATCGACCCGCGGGCCCTGGCACTGATCGAACCGTTCTCGATCAGCTACCACGGTGTTGCCAAGGCACGAGTGACGGAAGACGACCGGGTCCTCGTGATCGGTGCGGGCGCTATCGGGATCCTGGCCGCGGTCGCGGCCCGCAGCTGGGGCGCGCGGGCGTGGATCGCCGACGTGTCTGCGGTCAAGGTGGAGCGCGCGGTCTCCAGGTTCGGTCTTGACGGCGGCCTCGTCGTCGCCGATCCTGCCGACCTGCGTGGCGAGGTCGCCGACATCACGGACGGAGAGGGATTCGACGTCACGGTCGAGGCGGCAGGATCCCCGGCGGCGTTCCTCACCTGTGTGCAGGCCGCCGCGAGCCTCGGCAGGGTGGTGGTCATTGGGGTCTCGACCCAGACCGCCGAGTTCAACGCGACGGACCTTCAGCGCAAGGAACTTAGCGTCATGGGTTCACGCGGTGCCACGGCAGCAGACTTCGGCGAGACCCTTCGGTTGGTGCGAGAGGGCTTCGTCGACCTGACCGCCCTGATCTCACGCGAGCACTCGGCCGAGATGGCTCCTGCCGCCCTCGCCGAGCTCGATCAGGACGCAGGCACCGTGACCAAGACGTTGCTCAGGTTCTGAAGCACGATCTGCCGGCGCAATGGTCAGCGACCTGCGCACCGCCGGATCATGACTCCCTGACCAAACTTGGGCCAGACGACGCTCAGCAGGTCACGTCCTTGCCTTCGTCGCCGAAGATGTCCAGGCGCCGCTGGTCGGACACCCCCGGGACCCCCTGTGGAACGTAATGGAGCTGGATAGCTCGTCGCCGCTTCTCGGTTCGGTTAGCGGGTGTGCCGTGGTGCAGCAGCCCGTGGAAGAACAAGGCACCCCCCGGCTGGAGCGGCACCACCGTGTCGCCGTCTGCGTCGACGTCACCATCACAGATCTGGAAGTCGCGCCGCCGGAAGTGAACCACCGGACCACGCCGGTGCGACCCCGGGACGACGTGCATGCATCCGTTGGCCATGGTGGCCGCATCGAGGGCGATCCACACACCGACGATCGGCGTGCCGGGCTCGAAAGCGAAGAAGGCGTTGTCTTGGTGCCAGGGCTTCTCACGACCACCCCCGGGAGGTTTCAACAAGGCCATGTCCTGAAGAAGACTCACGTCGTCGGATCCGCACAGCTGCCGCACCACGGTCAGGATGCGCGGGTCGCGAGCCAGCGCTTCTAGGCGCGCGCTCTCGGTGACGAAGTGCATGAACTTGCGGACGGCGTCCATTCGGGCCGCCCCGGAGAGGCCCGAAAGACGGTCGACCGCCCACGACTCGTAGTCCACCAGTGCACGACCTGGGTGCTCGAGCACCTGAGCCAGCGCTGCCAGCACCTCCTCGACATCGGCCTCGTCCAGAAGTCCTTCGACTGCGACGAAGCCGTCAACAGCGAATCTCCGCTCGTGCTCGAGACTGAACGCGATCCCCGCGGGAAGGACGTCGGCCACCCTGTCGTCGCGGTAGAGATCACTCGGGTAGTCGCCAGCTCGCTCCCGGTCGACCCGGGTGCCTGTCATCGCCATCATCGCTCCTTACGTCTGTGCTGTCCCGATCGAATCTAGGCGGCCGCAGCCCGCAGGACCATGCACCGAACACCACGTCGATTTGCACTGAGGCAACGATACATACCTCGTGAGGCGGTAGCCTGGACTCGATGATCGTCCCCGCTGTGCACGCCGATGCGTTCGCCGCGCTCCTCACCGCGCACCCTCCTGAGTTGTCGGGCTCGCACGGTGCCGTGACTTGCGAACCTGGCTGGTCATGGCGCTTCTCCGGCAGCCGCGACTTCGACGTGTGGGCCGTGACTGCCGGACACGGCGAGGTCGTCCTCGACGACGAGCACGCGGCGCTGTCCCCCGGTACGGTGCTGCTGTTGCGACCAGGTTCATCGGGCGCGGCTGAGCAGGATCCGGCCGATCGCCTCTCGGTCTTGTACTGCCACTTCAGATTCGGATCTGCCTCGACCCCGGAGCAGACGAGCAGCCTGACCGCAGAGCAACTCGCCGTGCCGGTTCGGGTGAGCCAGCTGGATCGCGATCACCGGGCGATCGCGCACCTCCGTGCGCTGGTGGACCTGACCGACGAGGCCGGCCACCTGGCACACGTCCATCGATCAGTGCTGCTTCAGCTGGTCCTGATGGAGCTCTGGCGGGCCGCACCGAGCTCCACGGATGCACTCGACACTCGGATCGCCAGGGTCATGATGGCTGTCCGGAGCGAACCCGGACGCAGGTGGAGCCTGGCGGAGGCTGCTGCGCTCGCACACCTCTCGCGCCCGCACTTCAGCCGGCTGTTCACTTCCGTGGAAGGTCGAAGCTTTCGCACCTTCTGCCTCGACGTGCGGCTCGGACGAGCCCATCAACTGCTGTCGGAGAGCCCGATGTCGGTGACCGAGGTAGCGAGGGCACTCGGCTACCCCGACGTCTACCTCTTCAGCCGGCAGGTGCGTGCCCACCTCGGCGCAGCGCCTTCGACGATCCAACGTGTGAGCCGAAACCGTGCCAATGCCTGAAGCCGTGGTGTGTCGGTATCGGTTTGCACCGATCTGCTTCCACACGCACATGCTCGACACTGCCGCCACACGAGCGCGCTCACGGCGGGAAGCTCGCCGCGGATGGGCACTGCTCTCACCTGTCGAGGCCGCACCGAAAGGACTCCTCGCCGTCAGGCGCTCACGGCTGCCTCGTCACGATTCACCCGCCGAGCCAAGGGCAGTCCCAGTGCCAGTCGTTCCAACTCATCGAGCGCGCCGTCAGCCATGCGCCGGGCCTCCCCCCCGAGAGAACCGGAGATGTGGGGTGTGAGCATCACGTTCGGCAGCTGGTACAGGAGTGAGGAAGCCGGCAGCGGCTCGGGGTCGGTGACGTCCAGGATCGCGTGCAGCCGGCCGGAAGCGCAGGCTTGCTCTAGCGCGGTGGTGTCGACCAGCGATCCTCGGGCGGTGTTGATCACGGTGGCGTGATCCGCGAGAGCGTCGAGCTGTTCGGCACCGATCATGTGGTGCGTCGTCGGTAGCTGCGGCGCGTGGATCGACAGGACCTGCACCCTCGGGAGCATCTCGTCGAGGTCGATCAGGGTGGCGCCTTCCGCAGCCACCTCCGCCGGATCAGCGTAGGGATCCGAGACGAGACAGGTCACGTCGTGCAATTGGCGTACCAGCTGAGCGACCCGCCGCCCAACTCGGGAGAATCCGATCAATCCGACGGTCAAACCCACGTTGCCCAGCGAACCTCGAGCTGCTCGATACGACCAGTCCTCCCGGTGATGCCGGGCGTCCATGGCCAGGAAGGGCGCTTTCTTGCCGGCAAGGACGATAGCGGCGAAAGTGAATTCCGCCACCGGTTCGGCGTTGAGATCCGCACTGGTGGAGACGGCGATCCCACGGTCCCACAGCTCCTCGCTCACCACCTCGCGCACGCTCCCCGCACAGTGGAGGACGGTCGACAGCCGCGGCATCCGATCCAACGCTCTGCCGTCCAGCTTCGGTGCGCCCCAACCCGTCAGCAAGACGTCCAGCTCGGCCAGGTGGTCGATTATCCGAGGGTCGTCCAAGGATGTCACCCACTCCGGGTCAGGCAGGCAGGCCAATGCGCGCAACCTCTTCTGCAGCGACGCATCGAACTGCTCCGCCCAAGCACGCGGACCCATCAGGGCTACCGCCTTCAACTCGAGGGTCCCTCGCCCCGCAAAGCCGACCTCGTCCTTCAGCACCTCTGTCCTCCTGTCGTCGCGATGGATCGGCATGGCAAAGGATCACTGGTTCTGCAGCTGCTCCTCGTACTCTTCGCGCATCGCGTCCCCGGCCTCCGACCGCCAGGTCGTGATCAGCTGGTCCAGATCGCTGAACGGACGGCGTCCCAGGATGATGGCGTTGACGCCGTCGGAGAACGTGCGTTCGGCCGACGATCCTTGGCTGACATCGGTGTTGGAGAACAGCCCGAGAACGGGATTGTCCACCTTGTCGGCTAGGGCGTCGGTCTGGTACGCGTGCTGCACCTCCACATCCTCGGCCCGCCCCGGCTCGTAGAGGACAGGTGACCCCGAAGCCAGATAGCCGACGGGCAAACCGGTGTTGACCCGACCCTGTTCGGTCAGGATGGGATTGCCGTCCTCCACGGTGTGGTCGACGCCCTCTTCACCGAACTCACGGTAGAGGTACTCCTGGGTGCCGAACGGCGCCGCCAACCAGTTGAGGACACGAAGGATGGAGCGTGTCCGCTCCGGATCGTCCTGCTTGCGGATGGCAGCCAGCGGGCTCGGGTTGAACGACGGAGGCCCGGTGTGCCATGCGGCGGCACCGTCACCGTCACGCTGGGGAAGGGGCATCAAGCCCAGCTCGAAGTCAGGGGAGGTGGCACCACGGATGTAGCCGGACCAGCCGACGTATCCGTCGAACTGGATGGCCACCGTGCCGGCGTCGAAGTACTCCTTGAACGGGAACTGCCCGCTGAATCCATCCGGGTGGATCACGCCTGCCTTCCAGAGCGTGATCATGTCGTCGATGACCTGCTTGTACTGCTCGCTCTCGTTGACGTGTGTGAGTCGACCACCCTCCTGCGCCCAGACGTTCGGGGTTCCGCCGATCACCCGGAGCATGGCCAGCAGCTGTCCGCTCAGACCGAACGCCCAACGCCGCTGCGCCGGGTCCGTCAACGCCTTTGCCGTCTCCAGCAGCTCATCGAAGCTTCCAGGCTCAGCCGACACACCAGCGGCATCGAAGATGTCCTGGCGGATGTAGGGATAGAAGCGGATCGCTCCCCGTGGCACCGGCAACCCGAAGATCTTGCCGTTGAAGACGGTGGACTGCCACGAGGCAGTGGGAATCGCAGCCAGGTTGGGGTAATCCTGCACGGCGTCACCTGACAGGAACTCGTCCAGTGGCGTGAAGCGGGCCTCGAGGAGCTCGGGGAAGTCGGGCCCCACGACCATCGACACGATGTCCGGGAGTTCGTTCCCGGCGATAGTGGTGGCGAACCTCTGTCCGTAGTCGGCGTCAGGAACCATCTGCAGGTCCAGACTGGCACCTAGCTGCTCCTGGAGACCAGCCCAGTAGCTGTTGCTGCCCGGTCCCGGGGGCAGGGCCGAGTAGATGCGGGTCATGGCGGTGATGGTCGAGCCGTCGCCCGGCACATCGGGTACCGAGACCGGCCGCTCGGCGGGGAAGTCGAAGAAGCCGCGAAGGACGCCGTTCTCGTTCTCCGGGAGATCGGGTTGCAGTCCTTGATAGGGCGTAAAGGTAGGCAGGGTCACGCCGGCGTTGGTCTGCGGGTCATTCTGCTGGGTCGCGGTTGCTCCACAGCCGGCGAGTCCTCCCGCGGCGAGGGCGGCGACACCGATCCCCATACCGGTCAGGAGAGTGCGGCGATTGAGGGTCTGATCAGGCATGACACTCCTTGTCATTGGAAGAAGGAACTGCGATGGGGGTACGAGGTCACTCAGGTGAGCTGCACTCGCAGGTAGGGAGGGTGCTCAGATTCCCGACTGCCGATCACCGTTGCCAACCCTGAGCGGCCGGCGGGAACATCCTGGGTCAGGGCGAGCGTGACCTCTTGACCATCAACGACCTGGTCAGCGACCGTTGCGGTGATGTCGACCTCGCGCCAGGCCCAGTCGTCATCGACGCTCACCGAGGCGAACATCGAGCCCAACGGTGGTCGCGTGTCCCACGTCGTGGTCTCCTCGTCGAAGGAGCCCTCGACCGAGGCCACGTGTAGGTTCTCCCGGGTACCGGCCGAGTCACGGACCCTGCAGTAGATGTTGAGGACGACCGACTCGATGGTGTCCGGTACGACGACCGGGTGGAATCGCAGGAAGGCCAGCCGGCTGAATCCGGTGCTAGCAGATGCCTTCACGAGCAGCTCGCTCAGTGAGCCGTAGTTGGTGTCGGACTTGCCGCCGTCATTGACATAGGTATCCGCCGCAACCTCGATCCGAGGTCGGCGCGGATCACTGACGACCACGGTGGTCCGCGCGTGGAGAAGGCGCCAGTCATCGGTCACCACGAACGCTGCGACGTCCGCGGTGCCCTCGCCCCGACCCGTGATCAAGCCATCCTCTCCCACAGTGACGATGTCCGGCTCACGTGCCACGAACCCGACCTGGAGGTTCTCGACGCTGGCGGTCCCACCGTCGCTCGATATGGCTGTCAGGACCGCCTGGTTCGTCTCACCGATGAGGACCGGCGAGGAAGACAGGGCGAGAGCTGCGAGGTAGGGCTCGACCTCGGGCATCGGCACGTCGCGGCCGTCGATGACGACCTCGATGATCGAGTTCCAGTCACTGGCTTCGTTGCCGTGTCCCACGATTCGCAGAAAACGCGCCGTGGAGGCCTCGAAGGTGACCGGCTCCAGCTCCGCTGTGGTTCCAGAACTGGCCCCGGAGAACACCCTGCGCCACGATGTCTCACCCTCCGACGCCACTTCGATGTCGAAGAAGGCACGCCGCTTGTCCCCGCTGTACCAAGCAATGTCGACCTGGTGGACCGGCCCGTCGGTTCCGAGGTCGTACCCGACCCACTCGCCGTCACCCTGGGCAGACCAACGCGTCGTCAGATCGCCGTCGACTGTGTTAGCGGGAGGGTTCCCGTCGTGAGTGCTGGCGATGACCGTAGTCGGGAACGTACCTGGGCCGACCGCACGGACCGGCCAGATCTGGTAGCTACCAGGTCGGGCCCCGGGTGCGAAGGCGTCCACACGGATCGAACCGTCGCTGCCGGGACGATGCACGACCACCTTCCCCGCCGGGTCCGCCGGCGCGGCCTCCACGACGACGTCGGTGGGCAGCTCGAGGTCGTAGCTGTAGCTACGCCTGTCGAACCCTGGGAGGACCTCGCCATCCAGCGTGATCGCGGAGACCTGGGCCACCCGCTCCGGACCGGTGTCCCACCGATCTAGCGGCATCGGCGCGGCGACGGGCGGCACTCGCTCGCCCGCGTGGAGTGGCGTGAACTGCACGGCCAGCCGCACGTCGGTCACGTCCTGCAAGCGGATCGCCAACTTGCGGATCCCCTGGACCGGCGCCTGCTCTGTGGGGTCAGGCGAGAACCACAGCGGCCGGGCCTCGGCAAGGTAGAACACGGCCGGCCGGGGCTCGACGATGCGTGCCACCAACGACGCCCCGGGCCGGACGAGGGTGGCGCTGCGACCGTCTTCGGCGATGGTGACCTCAGCCGTGGTGTGCATGAACCACCACACCTCCGACGGTTCTGTGGTGACGAACTCGTCCTGGACCACCATCTGGCGCCGGTCGTCGTACAGTCGCCAGCCCCGGCGCCAGGAATCGACGTCGGCGCTGGCCGCAGTGAGGTCGGCGATGGCGTACGCCGCCGTCGGACCTGATTCCCGCGCGATCACCGTTCCCACCGCATCGAGGGACTGATCGTGTGGACCGCCTGGATTGAAGACCAACGTGTTCTGGCCCTCCGCCCGCTTGCGGTAATAGGTCCACCGCGGGCCTGCGTAGTCGAAGTAGCCCGGCAGGCCGTAGTCGTCGGCTCCGAGCTCTACGGCCCACCGCTGTGCCAGCGCGTCCAGGACGAAGCTTCCCAGGTCCAGGTCGCCGTGCTTGGTCGCGTTGTCCCCGCCCTTGCCGGCGACGAAGACAGCACCGCTGCTCTCCCATGCGCTGCGCATGGAGACCACCTCAGAGTGCCTGAAGTAGCCTTCCAGGGGCAGGCTCGCCTCGACGGGGCTGCGGCTGAGTTCGGGCTGGTACCAGAGCAGCGCCGCCGGGGCGTTGTCGGCCTGGTTCATGAGGTCGGTGCTCTGCGCGCCCCACCAGCCGAAGACCGGGTTGTCGTAGGTCCGCGCGAGCCAGAACATCTCGGGTGGTCGGGGCGCTGCCGTCCCGCCGTCGTAATAGTTGAAGCTGTTCCCGGTGGGTCCGGTGAGGTGGATCGGGAACAGACCCGTCGAGTCCAGGCCCGGTGACTGGACCAACCCTCGGTCATCCTCGGTCGCTGTGGTCAGCGCCTCGATCAGCAGCACCAGGTACATGGTGGCGTACTCCCAGTAGGAGCCCACTCCTTCTGGATAGCCTCCGTCAGGACCGTACTCCTCGACCGCTCTCGGCAGAGATCGCAACGCGAGGTCCAGCACGGTGTGAGCGTGATCGGGCTGGGCATCGGCCACGGCCAGTGCGCCGACGATCAGCCCTCCGTTGCACACGATGTTCCAGTTGTTGGTGTTCTCCGGCCAGCCGAGGCCAGCACCCGTACCGTTGCCTTCATGGGCCGCGATCCCAGGCAGCAGCCCGTGCCGCACGATGGCTTCTTCCATGATGGTCCGCTGCGATGGGGACCAGACCTCGTAGAGCCAGTCGTACCCCACCGCGACCGCATGGAGCATCTCTGCGGTATCCAGGAAGTGGCGGGCGTGGTTCCAGTTCGGGAAGGCGCACACCGCTTCCAGCTCCTCCCACATGCGCTGGGCGTAATCGCCCCCGCCTTCGACGCCGTGGGCGAACCCGAGTGAGTAGACCCGCCGCAGGGTCTGGCGACTGGTACTGAGCAGCCTCAGACCATCCGGGATCTCGTAGGTCCCCACCGGCTCTCGCATGATCCTGTCGGCGCCGGTCTTGATATCGGCGTACCACCGTGCGGCGGTCTCGTCACGCGAGACGAGTTCCTTGACGGGGTCGAAGCTGTGAAGGAGCAACCGTGGATGGGGGGCCAGGGCTGGCTGGGCCGCTGCGTTCGTAGCCGAAAGGGTGAAGTGCGCATAGGCCGCCATAAGGGCGGCGGCGCCGCTGCCGGCCAGGAAGGTTCGCCGTCGCATGTGCTCCTCGTCTCGTCGTTGGGACGGGATTCATACAACCAAGTCGGTTCTGTCGAAGCGAGCAGTCCGGACTTTGTTGGACATTTCACCGCATAGGCTGCGGGCTCATGGAGAAGATGCTGGCTCGTGAGCGACGTGAGCAACTGGCACGCAGAGTCGATTCGCTCGGTTCGGTTCGTACCTCGGCTGTCGCGAGCGAGTTGCAGGTGAGTCTGAAGACGGTCCAGAGGGACCTGCAGGTTCTGGCTGAGCGCGGACGGGTGGTGTGCGTGCACGGCGGCGCGGTGAGCCCACACCGTGTCCGGGTGCCGACGCCCGCAGCTCCAGAGGTCCGCACGCTGCGGCTAGGTCTGATCCTGCCGAATGACGACTGCTACTACAACGAGGTGCTCAAGGGCGTCGAGGAGGCTGCTGCATTGGTCAACGCCACCGTCGTGGTCGGCATGCACGGGTACTCCGACGACGTGGAAGAGACCCTCCTGCGCAGGCTGAGCGCACTCGAGCTAGACGGGATACTGATCACGAACCAGCAGTCTCACCGTGGCTACGCAACCCTGATGGGAGTGCAGACACCCATCGTGCTGATCGAACGCCCCATCTTTCCCCACCGGATGCTCGATGGATCAGACCCCATCCTGAGTGACGTTGATCGGGTCTACTCCGACCACTACGCGGGAGCCCTCCTCGGCCTCGATCACCTGTTCGGCCTCGGACACCGCTCGGTGCACTTTCTGATGAAGCAAACCCCTACCGCGATCGGACTTCTGCGAGGAGTACGAGACACACAGGAGGCGGACCAGTCCCCCTCGGACGCGCCTCGCTGGGGTCGGGTCCACGTCCACGATCTCGGACCCCCCACACCACCGATCCCTGAGGAGTTGATCGCCACGACGATGGCCGCCATGGGCGAGGACCTCTACAGCGGGGAGGCGACCGCCTTGTTCGTCCACTCAGACCTCGAGGCGGGCATGCTGCACACAGCACTGACCCAACGGGGTTTTGACGTGCCTGGCACGATTTCCTTGCTCTCCTACGATGACGTGCTCACCCCCGACGAGCTTCTGCCCCTCAGTGCCGTCTCACCACGGCGACGATGGATCGGGCGCATGGCCTGCGAGACGTTGGTCAACCGACTGCGGCGAGACGCCGGACCAGCCCGGGGCTCGCGGCCCGTCAATCACGTCACGCTGATCCCCGAGCTGAGGCTCCGAGGCACCACGGCGCCGCCGCCGTCCGGATCCCTTTCGTCCGAGCGGGTCGAGAGTGGACATTTTACGACACCCGATCTAGGTCCTTTCTGATCCTGCTGACGACCACCTGGAGGCAGCTGTCAAGAGGATGCCGACCGGGAGATTCAGGCCATGGCGGTGTCGCTGCCGGCCAGTGGCAGTCCTCACCGAGCGCGCGGATGGCCCACGTCCAGCGCCGGTCCTTGAGTTACGGTTTCTCCGCCTGAGCGCCCGAGAAAGGGCGCAGCGCTAGAACCTCTCCGACGACGCAAGGGGCCGCACAACTGATGTCCAGACGTGACACTGCGACTTTCGAGCGCAGGCCCTCGCCACGCACAGCGGTTCCGTCAGGGGTCTCAGCGCCAGCCGAGCCCTCGCTGGCGACCCGGCGGAGAACGCGGTGGCGTCGACTGACCCGAGACAAGTTGCTGCTGGGCATCGGTCTTCCAGGCGGGGTCCTCATGATCCTCTTCCAGTGGGTGCCCCTGGCCGGAAACGTGATCGCCTTCCAGGAGTACCGGCCCTACCTGCCGCTCACCGGCCAGACCTGGGTCGGATTCGAGAACTTCGCGTTCATCGTGGATCCGACCTTCCTCAACGCGCTCGAGAACACCCTCGTCCTCACCCTGATCCAGAGCGTCCTCGTCTTCCCGATCCCGCTGGCGCTTGCGCTCGTCCTGAACAGTCTGGCCGGCGAGCAGCTCAAGCGACTCCTGCAGTCGATCTTCTACTTACCCCACTTCCTGTCCTGGGTGATCGTGGTGGCGTTGTTCCAGCAGATGCTGGGTAACGCCGGCATTCTCAATACCTTCCTGCTGCAGAACGACCTCGGTGCGGTCCAGATCGTCGGCGAACCCGATCTGTTCCGCGTCCTGCTAACCAGCCAGGTGATCTGGAAGAGCGCAGGCTGGGGAACCATCATATTTCTGGCCGCTATCAGCAGGATCGATCAGGAGCAGTATGAGGCCGCGGCGGTCGACGGAGCAGGCTCGTGGCGTCGGATGTGGCACATCACGCTACCGTCACTGAAGGGCCTGTTCATCTTGCTCTTCATCCTCCAGCTCGGCGAGAGCCTCACCGTCGGATTCGAGCAGATCATCCTGCAACAGGGTGCCGTTGGCCGTGAAGCCAGCGAGGTGATCGACACCTGGGTTTACAACAACGGCGTGATCGATCAGAACTGGGGCCTGGCCGCTGCGGCGGGCCTCTTCAAGAGCGTCATCGGTGTCTGCCTCGTCATCGGGGCCAACAAGCTTGCCCACGTCTTCGGCGAACGAGGAGTTTACGAGAGATGACGAGCATGCCGACCACACGCGGGTCCTCACCCAGACGCAACCCTGCAGGCCGCTCCAGCCGTCCCGTCTGGATGGAATCACCCAGCCGGTTCGTCCAGGTCGTCAAGTTCGTGGCGTTGGCCGTCTGCGTCGTGCTTGTCCTGCTGCCGTTCTGGGCTGTGATCGCCACCTCACTGGCGGACCAAGCCACGATCAACGCTTCCGGCGGCGGCATGGTTCTGTGGCCAGACGGCTTCAGCTTCGCTGCCTACTCAGCCGTACTCTCCGGCGGCGTCGTCACCCGAGCCCTGACCATCTCCATCCTCATCACGATGGTCGGAACCAGTCTCAGTCTCGCTGCAAGCGCCGGACTCGCCTACTGGCTCTCCCGCCCGGGAGCCTTCGCTGCGCGCCCCGTCCTGCTGCTGCTTCTCGGCGCCATCCTCTTCAGTCCTGGCATCATCCCCAACTACCTGGTCGTCAAAGAACTCGGCCTCCTCGACAGCTATTGGTCGTTGATCCTACCGGTCATGATCAACGCTTTCAACGTGATCGTCATGCGCGCCTTCTTTCAGGAGTTGCCTCGGGAACTCTTCGAGTCCGCAGAGATAGACGGTGCGAATGCTGTCACGGTCCTGGTGCGAATCGTGTTGCCTCTGTCCAAGGCCGTGCTCGCCGTCATCGGCCTCTTCTACGCGGTCGCCTACTGGAACGCCTTCTTCAATGCTTTGCTCTACATCACCTCCAACGACAAGTGGCCGATGTCGCTGGTTCTACGAACCTATGTGGTCAACCAGTCGGCCATCTCCACAGAACAACTCAACGCCGAAGCAGTGCCACCGCAACTGCCGCTACAGATGGCCACGCTGGTCATGGCCATCGTCCCCATCCTCATCGTTTACCCCTTCATCCAGAGGCACTTCGCCAAGGGTGTGCTCATCGGTGCGGTCAAGGGCTGAGACGGGCGCGCAGGAAAGACCATATTCCCGCGCTTCACCACCGACCCGGAACTCACGCCCTGGCACAGGCGGACAGGGTGGGCACCGGTAACGCTGTGATGCACGCGCAGAACCTCGAGTCGCACACGACCAGGACGAAAGGAATCGAAGACGATGAATGACCATCGGACGTCGGGCGGTCCAGACATTGCCGAGCTGCTACTACCGAAGTCGCGTCGCAAGCCGCGGATCGGGCTTGTGGCTGGCGGCTTAGGCACCTACTGGCCGCAATTTCCCGAGCTACTGCCACAACTGCAGGAATCAGCGCGCTACGTTTCTGATCGATTTCAGAACATGGATGCCGACGTGATCGACGCCGGCTTCATCTCCGATGCCCACGACGGCGCGAAGGCAGCCGAGAGGCTACGTGGGGCAGACTGTGATCTGATCGTTCTGTACCTGACGACCTATCTCACTTCATCGATGGTGCTGCCGATCGCGCAGCGCTCCCACGCACCCGTACTGGTGATAGATCTGCAGCCGACGGAAAAGATGGATCATGCCGCTTTCGATACCGGCGCGTGGCTGGCCTACTGCGGGCAGTGCCCGGTGCCCGAGGTGGGTAACGTCTTCCGGCGCGCCGGGATCCCGTTTCGATCAGTCTCGGGATGGCTGCGGCAGGAGTCCGCGTGGCGCCGAATCGGGCGATGGATCAACGCAGCGCACGTGCGGGCAGCACTGCGTCACGCCCGTCACGGCCTGATGGGACACCTCTACCCTGGGATGCTAGACGTCTCCACGGATCTGACGCTGCTATCCACGACCTTTGGATCGCACGTCGAGGTGCTTGAATTCGACGACCTGCGCCAGCGGGTCGAGGCAGTGACCAGCACGGAAGCTGCCGGGCGGATGGATCTGGCCCGCCAGGTCTTCAACATAGACGACTCGGTGATCGACGACGACTTCATCTGGGGTGCGCGCGTGTCAGTCGGCCTCGATCGTCTGGTGCAGGACTTCGAGCTGGATTCGCTGGCCTATTACCATCGCGGCCTCGATGGTGAGCAGCACGAGCGGCTCGCGGCGGGAATGATTCTCGGCGCGTCGTTTCTCACGGCGCGCGGGATCCCCACTACCGGCGAGTACGAGCTGCGGACGACGCTCGCCCAGCTGGTGACGCATGTCGTGGGTGCAGGTGGATCGTTCTGTGAGATCCAGGCGCTGAACTTTGAGGACGGCGTCGTGGAGATGGGACACGACGGCCCGGCTCACTTGGCGGTGTCATCGCGCGAGCCGTTGCTCCGCGGACTTGGTCTCTATCACGGCAAGCGGGGGTGGGGGGTGAGCGTCGAGTTCGATGTGCGGCCGGGACCGGTGACGCTGCTGGGCCTCGGTCAGGACCCGGACGGGTCGCTGGCGTTCGTGGCCTCGGAGGGCACCGTCGTCACGGGCTCGGTCCTCGAGATCGGGAACACCACCAGCCGGGTCGATTTCCAGCGAGACCCGGGGGAATGGGTCGATGACTGGAGTGCTACTGGCGTCGGGCACCACTGGTCATTGTCGCTCGGTCACCGGTCGGACGACTACGAGGCTGCGGCGAGCCTGCTCGGCATCGAGTACCGGAGGGTGTGAAGAGATGGAACACGTGTTCCCACCCGAGGGGAAGCCAGTCGTGGCGCCGAGTTTCGAGGTCAGGGAAGGTGGAAGACCTCGGGGATCGGGTGCCACCACTGGCCGTCGGCGGCCTCGGGGACACGATCCTGCATGGGGTCGGTGACCTTCCACCAGCGCTGCGACTCGGGGTCGGCGGCGATGGCGGCCATGTCGGCCTCGTAGTCCTCCCCCGTGTACTCGAAATAGCTGAACAGCAGGTCGCCGTGCCGGTAGATGCTGTAGTTCGTCACGTGCTGCTGCCGGAGCCGCTCGAGCACGCTCGGCCACACGGCGGAGTGGACCTCCTCGTAGGCCTCCACGTGCTCGGGCCGCACGCGGATCACCTGGGCGACGCGCTTCACGACGAGACCGGCCGCACGCGCAGGGCCTGCATCCCGCCGTCCACCGCCACCGCGGTGCCGACGATCGCGCGTGAGCGGGGAGAGACGAGGTTGGCGACGGCGTAGGCGACCTCGTCGGCCTCGACGAGCCGGCCGGTGGGCTGGCGACCGGCGAGTGCGGCGCGCTCGGCCTCCGGGTCCTCTGCCTTGGACAGCAGACGACCGATCCACGGCGTGCTCACCGTGCCGGGGTTGACGCAGTTGACGCGCACGCCCTCGCGCACGTGGTCGGCGGCCATCGCCTGCGTGAGCGAGAGCACCGCCCCCTTGCTCGCCGAGTACAGCGCACGCTGCGGCAATCCGGCGGTCGCGGCGATCGAGCAGGTGTTGGTGATGCTGGCGTTGTCCGAGCTCCGCAGGTGCGGCAGCGCCGCGCGCGAGACCCGCACCATCCCGACGACGTTGAGGTCGAGCACCTTGTGCCACTCGTCGTCGTCGTTGTCCTCGACAGTGCCCTGGGCACCGATGCCCGCGTTGTTCACCACGGCGTCCAGACCCCCGAGGATCTCGACGGCGGAGCTCACCGCCTGCTCGACGCTCGCGGAGTCGGTGACGTCGCACCGCACGCCCACGAGCGGCTCGGCCACCTCGGGCACGATGTCGAGGCAGACGACCTTCGCGCCGCGGTTCGCGAGCTCGGTCGCGGTGGCGAGCCCGATGCCGCTCGCACCGCCGGTGACGATCGCGCGAACTCCAGCCAGCTCGGGTGTGCTCATCAGTGGGTGTTCTCCTCGTTCTCTTCCGCCCACACGATGCCGTGCGGGAACTCGTGGTCGGCGATCGACGACGCAAGCATCTCAGCACCGCTGCCGGACCGGCTCGGCGCGGCGTACGCGCCGTCCGTGATGCGGACCGGCTCGGTGAAGTGCTCGTGCAGATGATCGACGAACTCCAGGTAGCGGTCCTGCGTGGTACCCGCGAACGCCACGAGGTCGGCCATCGCCAGGTGCTGCACCATCTCGCAGAGCCCTACGCCGCCGGCGTGCGGGCAGACCGGGATGTTGTACCGCGCAGCCAGCAGCAGGACCGCGAGGAGCTCGTTCACGCCGCCCATGCGGGTGGCGTCGAGCTGGAACACGTCGACCGCGCCGGCAGCCATCAGCTGCTTCGCGATCACGCGGTTCTGGCAGTGCTCGCCCGTGGCCACCTTGATCCCGTGGTGCCCGAGCCCGGCCCGGATCGCGGCATGCCCGAGGACGTCGTCGGGCGAGGTGGGCTCCTCGATCCAGTACGGGTTGAACGGTGCCAGTGCCGTCATCCACTCGATCGCGTCGGCCACGTCCCAGCGCTGGTTCGCGTCGACCGAGATCCGGATGTGGGGCCCGACGGCGTTCCTCGCCAGCTCGAGGCGCCGCACGTCGTCGCCGAGGTCGTTGCCCACCTTCAGCTTGATCATGTCGAAACCCTGCTCCACCGCCTCCTTCGAGAGCCGGACGAGCTTGTCGTCGCTGTAGCCGAGCCAACCGGGGGTGGTGGTGTAGGCAGGGAAGCCACGCCCGCGGAGGTCGGCGATGCGCTCCTCCTTGCCCGCCGCACGCTCGGTCAGCAGCGCGAGCGCACCCTCGGGGGTGATCGCGTCGGTGAGGTAGCGGAAGTCGATGCAGGAGACCAGCTCCTCGGGGGTCAGCTCGCCGATCAGCAGCCACAGCGGCTTGTTCGCCTGCCGGGCGAGCAGGTCCCACGCGGCGTCGACCACCCCGCCGATCGCCATGTGCATGACGCCCTTCTCGGGTCCGAGCCAGCGGAGCTGGGAGTCGCCGATCAGCGCACGGGAGAGCTCGTTGACGTCGTCGAGGCCCCCGATCGTGAGGCCCACCACGTGGGTGCGCAGCGCCTCGAGCGCGGCCACCACCACGTCGTTGCCGCGGCCGATCGTGAACACCAGCGAGGCGCCGTGGTGCTCGCCGTCGGTCTCGAGGGTCACGTACGCGGCCGAGTAGTCGGGGTCGGCGTTCATCGCGTCCGACCCGTCGAGGTCGCGCGAGGTGGGGAACCGGACGTCGGCAGATGTCAGGTCGATGATCGTGGGCACGGTCTGTCCTCTCAGGTCTCCGCCGAGGCGGTGATGCGGTCGTGAGCAGCCGTTAGGTGCGCGGTCATCGCGGCCTGGGCGGCACGGCTGTCGCCCGCCTCGATCGCATCGACGATCGCACGGTGCTCGGTGAGCGCGCAGGCGGTCATGCTGGCGCTGAAGGCGTAACGGAACTGGTGCAGGTGAGCGCGGGTCCGCTCGAACGCGGCGAGTGCGACGTCGTTGCCCGCCAGCCGCAGCAGCATCGTGTGGAAGCGCTGGTCGTGCTGGGCGAGGGCGGCGTAGTGCGCGTAGTCCGAGCCCGTCGTGGCGGCGGGGGCCGAGGCGAGCTCGGCGCGCAGCGCGATCACGTCGTCCGCCGTGCGCCGCTCGGCTGCCTGCGCCGCCGCCCAGGGCTCCACCAGGCGGCGGAACTCGAAGACCTGAGCCAGCTCACCCGGGGTGAGCACGGCCGTCGTGCGGTAACCGCGCAGCGGCTCCTTCGCCACGAGGCCGTCGGACTCCAGGCGCGCGAGTGCCTCGCGCACCGGGGTGGGCGAGACCCCGAGATCGCGTGCGAGCGCCTCGATGTTCAGGCGGGTGTCCGGCGCGATCGTGTGATCCATGATCAGCGCGGTCAGCGTGGCGTGGACCTCGTCCCCGAGCACCCGCCGCGGCGCCAGCGGCTTGATCACATCCACGCACCAAACCCTATAGGATCTACGGTTCGCTGATGTGCGTCTGCCCGACCTGCGGCACTCGTCAGCCCGTTCGGCCTCCCGCGCCTGCCCCGCCGCCGAGATCGTAGGTTCGCGGCGAGCTCGTAGCTGCGGATCTACGAACTCGCCGGTTATCCACGATCTCGACGGCGAGCGACGCTCACTTGCCGGCCAGCGAACCTCCGATGCCGCCGACGCTGAAGTACTTGTTCAGCACCCCGAACACGATGATCGGGGGCAGCATCATGACCACGGCGACCGCCATGACCAGTCCCCAGTTGGTCGAGTTCTGCTGGAAGAACGTCTGCACCCCGACCGGCAGCGTGTAGTTGTAGTCCGATCGCAGGAAGACGGTGGCGATCAGGTAGTCGTTCCACGCCAGCAGGAACGCGAAGATCGCCGTGGACAGCACACCCGGCAGGGAGTTGCGCAGCACGATCCGCACGAAGCCGCCGAACACGCTGACGCCATCCATCCAGCCGGCTTCCTCGAGGCTGATCGGGATCGAGTCGTAGTAGGCAGCCATCATCCAGATCGCCACGGACATGGTGGAGCCCACGTAGACGATGGTCACACCGGTCAGGCTGTCCACCAGGTTGAGCCGGGCGAAGAGGATGAACAGTGGGATCACCGCCGTCACGATCGGCAGCGACTGGATCACGAACAGCAGCAGCGAGTAGCCGCCCACGAGCTTGCTGCGGCCGCGGGACAGCACGTACCCGGCCGGTGCCGCCACGGCGACGGCAATCGCCACCGTGATGAGGGTGACGACCATGCTGTTCTGGAGCCAGAGCAGCACATTGGTACCGGCGAACACGTTCGCGAAGTTCTCGAGCGTGAAGGGTGCGGTCACCTGGCTGCCCAGCGCGGGCTGCGTGGACAGGTAGAGCACGGCCGCGATCGGAATGATGGTGATGGCGGTGACCAGGAGCAGCACGGCGAACCGCCACCACTGCCCCTTCAGCTCCGCTTCGGTGGCGGTCAGCCGGCGCGACCTCGCCCTCGGCGACGTGGCCGGCACGGTTGCGGTGCTCATTCGGGGTCCCCGCAGCGTTGTTCGGCGGAGCGAAACGGAGGAGAAGAACTCTGTGTGGTGATCATTCGATGTCCACCTTTCGTACGCGTCGGTAGAGCACGACGGAGATCACCACGAGCACGATCGTCATGAGGAACGCGATGGCGACGCCGGGCCCGGTCTCGAAGTCGAGGAACACGGTTCGGTAGGCCTGCACCACCAGCGTCTGGGTGGCGTTGACCGGTCCGCCGCCGGTCAGCAGGAACACGGTCGGGAAGTCGTTGACGCAGAAGATCGTCATGAGGATCCAGCTGATGTACGTCGACTTCGCCGTGAGCGGCAGCGTCATGGTGCGGAGCAGCTGGGCGCCGCTGGCGCCGTCGACCCGAGCGGCTTCGTAGACGTTGTTGTCGACCGAGGCCAGCGCCGCGCTCATCATCATCATCATGAAGGGAAAGCTGATCCAGACCTTGAACACGCACACGGTGATCTGGGCCAGCAGCGGGTTCGCCAGGAACAGCACCCGCCCGAACCCGAGCGCCTCGGCGAGGATCGGCAACGGGCTCTGCGGTGTGGCCACGAGCCAGTTCCAGGAGGTGGCGGAGACCACCACCGGCACGACCCACGGGAGCAGCAGCAGCACCTTGAAGACGCCGCCGGCAGGGACACGTCGGCGCAGCAGGAGCGCCAGCGACATCCCCATCGCCCAGCTGCCGAACACACCGACCAGCGTGAACACCAGCGTGAACCGTGCGGCCTGCCAGAACACCGGGTCGGTCAGCACCGACTCGTAGTTGGCCAGCCCCACGATGTTGCCGGCGGAGATCAGGTCGCCGTCACGGATCGACTGCACCCCGGCGTACAGAACCGGGTAGGCGTTCAGCAGCAGCACCAGGATGATCGAGGGCAGCACGAGCGCGGCCATCGTGATGGTGCGTGGGGTCCAGAGGCGCCGCGGCCGGGCGTCCGGTGGTCGCCCGGAGCCGGCGACGCCGACTCCCGAGCGTGCGCGGCGCAACGACCGCGCGATCGTTTCGGTTGACATGCCACTCCTTCGTGAGCAGGGTCTGCGGGGCTGGTGCCGCGCCGGCGGTCGGCGCTGCCGGCGCGGCTCGGGCCTGTCAGCCCTCGAGAGCCTGCTGCAGCGTGGTGAGTGCTTCTTCTGCCGTTGCGGCGCCGGAAAGGACCGTCTGCGTGAAGGTGCTCATGGCGGGCGTGCCGTCGACATCGGTGACCCCGAGGAACAGCGCTTCCGATCCGGGCGCCGCCCACGTCTTCGAGATCGGCTGCCACTCGTCGATGATCTTGACGGCGTTGGCGTCGGACTGGAACTCCGGGGTGTCCGCGATCGACTTCAGCGGCGGCAGACCGATGCCGGTGTGCTCGGTCCAGAGCGACGCCATGTTCTGGTAGTAGTACGTGAGGAACGCCTCGGAGCCCTCCTGGCTCGGGGTGTTCGTGTACATCATGATGTTGTTCGGGAAGTGCAGCGCCCCCTGGTCACCGTTCGGTCCGGTGAGCGGGCTGTTGACGGCGAGCTCGGCTGCGACGTCGCCACCCACGTTCGAGGCGAGCCCGGCCCCGTCCCAGCCCATGCCGAACCGGCGGTCCTTCCACTGGGTCTGCACGTTGTCGCTGGTGTAGGTGACCGAGCCCGGGTCCACGTATCCCTTGGCGACCATCTCGAGCACGAACTCCATGGCCTCGATGTTGCGGTCGGTCACGCAGTCCGGCTCGTGGTCGGCGTTGAAGAGACCGCCGCCGTTGTTGATCATGAAGCTCGTCATGATGTGGCTGCCGGTGAAGCTGCCGGAGCCTGCTCCGACGCCGAACGCGTACACGTCGATGGCCTTCAGCTTCTCGGCCGCGGCCAAGTAGCTGGGCCAGTCGGTCGGCAGCTCTGCGCCGGCCTGCTCGAGCAGCGTGGTGTTGTACCACATCACCCGCATGTCGAGGTTGTAGGGGATGGCCGCATAGCCACCCTCGACCTTCATCGTGTCGATCAGTCCGGGCAGGAAGTCGTCGTAGAGGCCGTTCTCCTTCCAGCTCTCCAGGAGGTTGTCGGCGTAGGCGATCTTGCCCTGCGACTCGAACAGGAACGCCTGGGTGCCACCGCCCGAGCTGACGGCGGGGCCGGTGTTGGAGGCGACGGCAGAGGAGAAGGTCTGGGTGAAGTTGGCCCACTGGATCTCTTGGTAGACGGCGGGCGGCAGGCCGTCCGCAGGCTCGTAGGCCTCGGTGATCTCCTTGTCCGAGGGGTTGAACTCGGTGCCGCCCCAGGGCATGTTCCAGAACTTGAGGGAGTCGCCACCGCCACCGCTGCCGCCGTTGCCGCCGCCTCCGGCACCACCGCACGCGGTGAGCGCCGAGACTGCAGCCGCACCCCCGGCGGCTGTGAGGAATCCACGGCGGCTCAGGGTCGCCTTCGAAGCACGCTGTGACATGTCGGGTCCTTTCATGCGGCGGCGCCTTCGCCTACCGCTGGTTCGTCCTTGAACGTGGGGCCACCCTTGCGAGGTGAAGGGTGACCGGTGCCTAGCTGCTTCCCCCCTTCGCGATACGTCGGGATTCGTTGGTGGTCGACGGCGGAGCGGTGCTCCCCCGGACGACGAGTCGCGTCGCGAGCTCTTCCCGTGGGGCAAGACCGTCGCCGACGGATGCGTCGGCTCCGGCCCAGACCCGCAGCAGCATGCGCAGCGCGGCCGCCCCCATCTCGACGACGGGCTGGCGGATGGTGGTGAGCTGGGGTGAGGTCCAGCGCGCCTCGGGTGCGTCGTCGAACCCGAGGACGGAGAGGTCCTCGGGCACGCGGATCCGCAGTCGCCTGGCCGCCTCGAGGGCGCCGAGCGCCATCGGGTCGGAGCAGGCGAAGACGGCGGTGGGCCGGTCGGGCCGGTCCAAGAGTGTCATCGCTGCCGGGAGCGCTCCCACGAAGCCCCAGTCCGCGTGCACGCGGTCGCGGTCCTGCAGCTCGACGCCGTGCTCCCGGAGGACCGACGAGAAGCCGTCCACGCGCGCCTGCCCGTAGAGGTGGTTGGGTTCGCCGTCGATCAGCCCGATGTGGCGATGCCCGAGCGTGAGCAGGTGCTCGGCGGCCGCCCGGCCCCCGGCCCAGTTCCCGGCGCCCACGCTCGCGATGCCCTCGGGCGGTTCGGAGCGGGGGTCGAGGATCACGAGCGGGATCCTGGCCACGGCGAGGGCCGCGTACTGCTCCGCCGTGGGCTCGACGAGCGCGACCACAGCCCCGCTGGACCGGCGTGCGACGAGCCGCTCGGCCCAGTCGCGGTCGGCGGCCGGACGCGACACGGTCACCACGACATCGCGCCCTGCGAGATTCGCGGCCAGCTCCACGCCGGAGAGCGCCCGGTTGGCCCAGGTTCCCTCGACCCCGCTGATCACCAGGTCCACGAGAGCGCTCTCATCGTCGCGCGGAACGGGGGGACGCTTGCCGCGATAGCCGGTCTCGGCGACAGCCGCAAGAACGCGGGCGCGCGTGGCCGGCGAGACATCGGAGCGGCCGTTGATCACCTTCGACGCGGTGGGCACCGTGACGCCGGCGCGCTCGGCGACGTGGGCGAGGGTGACGGAGGACACGAACCGGACGTTAACAGTTGCGCAACCCTCTGCATAGCAAAGCCGGGATATTCATTGATCTACATGGAAATGAACTAAAAAGTCGCGCCCGGGAATCCATGCATCAGACAAATAGTTGCGCAACTTTGGATAACGCTCTCCGAGTCGTTGCTGGACTGAGTGTCATGCCTTCGCCGCAACGACCTTCGGCTTCTTGCGGGCCTTGAGCTCGGCCTGCTCAGCCGCCTTGGTCGCGGCGAACGAGCAGATCGGGCAGGTCGCGAACACGTGCCGCTGCGCAGGGCAGTACTCGCGACCGAAGTAGATGATCTGCAGGTGACGGCGGTTCCAGGTCTCGCGCGGGAACGCCTTCTTGAGGTCGGCCTCGACCTTCTCGACGGTGGTGGCGCGCGACAGGCCCCAGCGGCGCGCGAGCCGGAAGATGTGGGTGTCGACAGGGAACGCCGGCACGTCGAACGCCTGCGCCATCACCACGCTCGCGGTCTTGTGGCCCACACCCGCGAGCCCCTCGAGGAACTCCCAGTCGGGCTTGAGCTCGCCGCCGGCATCGACGATCTGCCCGGCCGCCGTCCACACGTTCCTCGCCTTGGTGGGCGCGAGCCCCACCTCACGGATCAGCTCGAGGATCCGCTCCGCACCCAGGGCGTACATCTCCGCCGGGGTGGACGCCGCCGCGAACAGGGCCGGCGTGATCTCGTTGACCTTCTTGTCGGTGGTCTGCGCCGACAGCGCCACGGCCACCAGCAGCGTGTAGGGGTTCACATGGTCCAGCGGGATCGGCGGCTGCGGGTACAGCTCCTCCACGATCGCGCCGATCCGTTCTACCTTCTCCTCGCGTCGCACGGGCGCCACGCTACTTGGCGCCGCCGACATCGAGATCTCTGACGAGCTCGGCCACGAGCTCGATGAGGCGGGCGCGGCCGGCGTCGTCGCCCAGGTAGGCCACGTGCTGGTAACCGTCAAGGGTGACGGCCCGGACGTCGTCGTCGGCTCCGCATGCCTTGAGGGTGGCGAGCATGAGGTCGGTCTGCTCGCGGCCGCCGGGGACGTCGTCGCCGGCGAGCACCAGGAGGGTGGGCGCCGGGCTCGTCTCCGAACTGATGTGGAACAGCGGCGCGGCCTCGTCGACGATCACGCGGTTGGGGTCGATGCCGCGCTCCCGGAGGATGCTGAAGTGGGTGGTGGGCTGGCCCGCGTCGAACAACCAGCCGTGGACGGCGTCCCTGCCCACCCCGTGCGCGCCCAGCCAGCGCTGGTCGAACCTGAGCATCATCGCGAGGTAGGCGCCTGCAGACGTGCCGCTCACGACGATGCGGCGGCCCGGCAGGTTCTCGATCGCCCAGGCCACGCAGGCGGCGGCGTCCTCGAGGAACTCCGGGTAGCGCGCCTGCGGATAGCGCCGGTAGCTCCCCGACACCACGCCGATGCCCGCGGCCACCAGCTCGGTGAACAGCTTCGGGTTGTCGGCCCGCGTGCCCGACTCGAGCCCACCGCCGTGGAAGTACACCAGCACGGGCGCATCGGGCTCGTCGGGGAGGTGGACGTCGGCGCGGTGCTCTGGCAGCGGGCCGTAGGCGACGGTACTCACTCGGCCATCCTTCCGCAGCCCGGGTCCCCGACCAGGAAGCCGTTCGTCCGGGCCCGGGGTTAGCGTGCTTGCCATGGAGATCACCAGCATGGTTCCGGTCCTCGACGCGGCGAACCTCGCCGAGGTCAGCGCCTTCTGGGCGGGTCTGCTCGGCGGCCGGGTCGACGCGAGCGAGGACTGGCACACAGTGCTTGTCGACGACGTGCCGCGCCTCGACGTCCAGCTGGCACCCGATCACGTCCGACCCGAGTGGCCCGGCGGGCAGCCCCAGCAGATCCACCTCGACATCTCGGTCACGGACATCGAAGCCGCGCACGAGCACGTGATCGGGCTCGGTGCGGTCCCGCTCACCGAGCCGGACCGCACCGCCGCCGAGGGCTTCCAGGTCTACGCCGACCCCGCCGGCCACCCGTTCTGCCTCTGCTGGGGCTGACCTCAGCCGGACTTGCGCGCCACCACGGTGAAGGTCGCAGGTGAGCGGTCTCGCTCACCCTCGGGCCAGGCCCAGTCGCCCTCACCCACGTCGACCATGCGCGGGCTGAACTTCCACGGCAGCCGCCAGCCCTCATCGAGCCGGAGCACCTGAAGGCCCGCCCCGATCAGCGCGTTGACGACCTCGGAGAGCGGATGTGGCCACTCGTAGGTGCGGGCCGCCACCAGCTTTCCCTCGCCCGCGTAGGTGTACTCGCCGTGCCACTGCTGGGCGTAGGAGTTCGGGAAGTAACGGTCTCGCTGACGCAGCTCGCCGGCATCCGGGTCCATCGTCAGCAGGATGGGGTGCGTGTCACGGATGTAGAAGGTGCCGCCCGGCCGCAGCAGCCCGGCGATCTGCGCTGCCCACCTGTCGAGGTCGTCCAGCCAGCAGATGGTGCCGATGCTCGTGTACACGAGATCGAAATCACCCGCGACGGCGTCCCTCGCCTCCAGCACGTCGGTCTCGACCCAGGTCACGTCCAGGCCGAGCTGGTCGGCCAGGCGTGCCGCGCTCGCGAGCGCGGCAGGCGAGAAGTCGACGCCGACCAGACGCGCGCCCGCCCGTGCGAGCGAGATCGTGTCGGTCCCGATGTGGCACTGGAGGTGACAGACATCGAGACCCGAGACACCGCCGTCGGGCAGGAACGGCGCGAGCGCAGCGAGATCGGTCCGCACGACCGGGCTCAGGTGCGCCGAGTCCTCGCGGTACCGGTCGAGGCCGTAGCCGGCCTCGTGGATCGGCACGCGCTCGTCCCAGTTCGCGAGGTTCGTGGCGCGGCCGGTCTCCCAGTCGATCGGGACGTCGGCGCCGTCGGGAGGGTCGGTCGTCATGCCCTCAATCGTCGCCGTGAAGTCCTCGGCTGGCCAGCGATTACCTCGAGACGCGGAAGTCGCGGGAATACCTCCGCCCCCGAGCTCCTTGTACGAGGCGTGCCAGCCCGGTGCATGTCCCCCGGGCTTCAAACTCAGCCGCTACGAGCGGCCTCGCGCCGTGAGGCGACTGCTGGGCTGGTACCCACGACGGCGGCCCTCCCCTAGCGGGGACGGGCCGCCGTGGTGCGTCGGCGCCGGGCACGGACCGCGCTGACCAGCAGCAAGGTCACGGGGACGGCGAGCGTGCTGAAGCCGCTCGGTCCGACGATCCACACGCAGAACGCCGCCCACAGACCGAGCACGATCGGCAGATACAGCGGCGCGGAGCCCCCGCGGCGGCCGGTGCTGATGAGCGAGAGCGCCAGCAGCGCGCCGATCACCACGAAGCTGCCGGGTAGCGCCCAGAACTGCGCAAACGCCTCGAGCGGCGGCTCCTCGGTGCGGAACGGACCTGCGAGCCACACTCCCCACCACGGCTGGGCGGCGAAGACCGCCGTGTGGAGCGCGCAGATCGCCAGCAGCGACCAGCCGCCCACGACGGTGAGGCGGTCGGAGCGGTTGGGAGCGGCGGAGGACCTCTCGGCCGGAACGGAGGTGCGGTCGGACTGCTTGATTGCCATGTCCATCAGCCTTCAGCGGGCCGGGCGACCGCCCATCCCCTGTCGGCGTGAAGCGGGTCCCCCGGGGAGGGGAAGTCGAGGTTGCCCGGCGGACCGTAGGCCTCGCGACGTCGACGAGATCGCACTTCTGGCTCGAGATCGCACTCCCGGGGGTGCGATCTCGAACAGAAAGTGCGATCTCGTAGCCGGTCAGGCCTTGGCGAGGGCTGGATCGTCGTCGGAGGCCTCCTCGACCGACTCGGCGTCGTCGGCGTGCGGCACCGGGTGATCGCGCTCGAGCGCGGCACCCTCGACGTCGACGTTGGGGAGGATGCGATCCAGCCAGCGCGGCAGCCACCAGACCTTGTCGCCGATCAGGTGCATCGCGGCGGAGACCAGCAGCAGCCGGACCACGAAGGCGTCGAACAGCACCCCCACGGCGAGGCCGAAGCCCAGCGGTCGGATCATCGTGAGGTGGGCGAAGGTGAAGCCACCGAACACCGCGATCATGATCGACGCTGCCGCGATCACCACGGCGCGGCTCTGGTGCCGACCGATCGTGACGGCCTGGCGCGCGGGCTTCCCGTGCACGTACGCCTCACGCATCGCCGAGGCCAGGAACAGCTGGTAGTCCATCGCGAGCCCGAACAGCACACCGGTGATGAGGAGCGGTGCGAAGCTCAGCAGCGGACCAGGTGTCTCCACCCCGAACACCCCGCCCAGCCAGCCCCACTGGAACACGGCGGTGATCGCTCCGAGCGCCGCGACCAGCGAGAGGACGAACCCGGCGGTCGCGAGCAACGGCAGCACGAGCGAGCGGAACACCAGCACGAGGATCAGCAACGACAGGCCGACCACGACCAGCAGGTAGAGCGGCAGGGTGTCGGCCAGCCGCTCCGAGATGTCGATGTTGCCCGAGGCGAACCCGGCAACCCCGAGGGTCGCTCCGCCGTCGAGCACCTCGAGATCACGCAAGGTGTGGACGAGCTCCTCGGTGGACACGGCGGAGGGTCCATCCACCGGGACCACCTGGAAGGCGATGAAGTCGGCGTCATCAGAGATCCCGATGGGTGCGACGGCGACCACGTCGTCCAGGTCCATGAGCGTCTGCGCGATCTCGACCTGCGTGGGGAGCTGGTCGATCTCCGCCATGGGGTCGTCGAGGGAAGCGGTGACGAGCAGCGGCCCGTTCTGGCCGGCCCCGAACTTGTCGGCGGTGATGGTGTAGGCCTGGTACTGGGTGCTGTCGGAGCTCTCGGTCGAGCCGTCGGGGAGGCCGAGACGCATGTCGAGCGCGGGCAGTGCGACCACGCCGAGGACCGCGACACCGGCCACGATCGACGCCACCGCGTGGGACGTCTTCATCGGGCCCGGGGCGGTCTGGTGGATCGGGTCCGCGCCACGCTCGGAACGCCGCAGCACCCGGGTACCCATCAGCCCCAGCACCGCCGGGGTGAAGGTGAGCGCCACCAGCACCGCGACCAGCACGCACGCCGCGGCCACGGTGCCCATCAGTCCGAGGAACCCGATGCCGGAGACGTTGAGCGCGAGCAGCGCCACGATCACGGTGGCGCCTGCGAACACGACGGCGTTGCCCGCGGTGCCGTTCGCGAGCCCGACGGACTCCGCCACCTTCATGCCCGCGCGCACCTGCGTGCGGTGCCGGTTGAGGATGAACAGCGAGTAGTCGATGCCGACGGCGAGCCCCAGCATGAGGCCGAGAACCGGGGTCACCGAGGACATCTCCACGGTGTCCGAGAACGCCATCGCGCCCGCCACCCCCACGCCGACCCCGACCAGCGAGGACAGCACCGGCGTGATCGCGGGGAACACCGCTCGGAACATGAGCATGAGGACGATCGCCGCGAGCACGAGACCGCCGATCTCACCGGGGCCGACGATGCCCTCGACCGAGTTGGCGATCTGGCTGGAGAAGTCGACCTCGACCCCTTCGGGGGTCGCATCGGTGAGGGTCTCGATGACCGCGTCCTTGAGCTCCTGCTCGACGGCGACCGCGTCACCGTCGAACATGACGACACCCATGGCGGTGCTGCCGTCGTCGGAGACGGTGCGGATCTCCGCCGCAAAGCCCATCAGCCGCTGCCCGAGCTCGAGCTGCTCCTTCTCGACGCCGAGCCCGGCGAGCTGGCCCTGGAGCTCCTCGATCTGGCCGGTCATCTCGGCGATCTGGTCCTCGGGCGCCCCGCCGGCCTGTGCCTGCTCGAGGCCGGTCTGGAGCTGGGCGATGCTCTCGGTGAGCGCAGCCGTGTTCTCGGCGTTGGTCTCCAGCTGGGTCTGCAGGCCCGCGGCCTGCTCCTGCATCTGCGCCACGGTGGCGTACGGGTCCACGGTGGCCTCGACCCCCTCGAGGCCACCGGTCTGCGCGAGGGCGGCGGCGATCTCGGCCTGCTGGGCCTCGGTGATCGCAGAGCCGTCCTCGGTGTGGAAGACCACGCTGGCGCTCGAACCCGTGGTGCCGAGCTCGTCGATCAGCACGCCGTTGACGCGGTCGGTCTCGGTGCCGGGGATCGAGAACGAGCTGACGAGCGTGCCGCCGAGGGTCAGGAACGCTCCGGCGGCGAGGCCGAGCACCACGACCCAGGCGGCGATCACGAGCCAGGCGCGGCGGGCTGCGCCCACGCCGATCCGGTAGAGCAGATTGGCCACGAGGGGGACCTTTCAGGTGCGAGCGGGAAGGGACGGAAGCCGTCGATCAGTAGACCACGCTTGTTGGATACTCGACAACTGTTGGTTTGGTCACTCCGCATGTGGCACCATCCATGCTCATGGATCCACGCATCGCGAGGACGCGGACGAGCCTGCGTGACGCACTCTTCTCCCTCACACGCGAACGCCCCGTCGACGAGATCTCGATCTCGGACATCGCCGAGCGCGCCGGCATCAACCGCAGCACCTACTACCAGCACTACTCCGACAAGGACACGCTGCTCGCCGAGGCGCTCGACGCCGTCATCGACGACGCCATCGGCCCCGAGCCGCCGCTCACGGAGGAGCACGGCGCGCGGATCCTCGACCAGTACCTGCGGCACGTCGAGGAGAACGCCGCCCTGTACCGCAGACTGCTCGGCGAGGGCGGCTCCGCCACCATCCAGGTCCGCATGAGCCGCAGGCTGCAGCTGATCCTCGTGCAGGCGTTCGAGCGTGGCAGTCCGCACGGTCTCGTGGGCGTGCCCACCGAGGTGGCCGCTGCGGCGATCGCCGGTTCGGCGCTCGCGACCATCCGCGCCTGGCTCGACACCTCACCTCTCCCGCCGGCGCAGGCCGCCTCGGGCTGGATCTGGACCGCGATCACGGCTCACGGCGCGATCCCTGAGGATGAGGCCGACCGGCTGGATCGATTCCGCATCTGACGGCGACCTACTCGTGACAACCGATGGAGGAATCTCATGGCACAGCCCGTCAACGCTCACCTCTTCTACTCCGTCAACGGGGTCGTGGAGTCCCCGGACCAGTGGCAGTTCGACTCGTTCGGCCAGGCCGAGGGCGAGGCCATGGGCGCCGCGCTCGCCGGCGTGACCGACGTGGTCATCGGTCGCACGCTGTGGGAGGAGTGGAAGGAGTACTGGACCGCGACCGCCCACGACGACCCGTTCGGTGCGTTCATCAACCCGGTCCGCAAGCATGTCGTGAGCACGACTCTCACCGGCCCGCTCGAGTGGAACAGCACGCTCGTGGAGGGCGATCCGGTCGCGTACGTGCGCAACCTCGCCGAGACCGCGCAGGGTCGGGTGACCGTGACCGGCGGGATCAAGACCGTGCGGTCCTTGTTCGCCGGCGGCGCGATCGACAACCTGACGCTCACGGTGCACCCGGTGGTCACGCCTGCCGGTGAGCGTCTCTTCGACGAGACCTTCCCGCTGACCCGCCTCCTGCTCGTCGACACGACGACGACGCCGGCCGGGAACGCTTTCCTCACCTACACGCTCCGGCCCGAGGAGGGCTGAGCGGATCGAGCGAGCTGCTCGAACGCGCGCCCACCGTCGTCGGCGCCGAGGCAGAATGGTCATGCCAGTTCCTGAGCAGCGGTGCGAAGGGCCACTTCGTGAACGAGGTGGTGCGGCTGTGCGCGCGCGCTCAGGACCCGCTGGCCCTGTTCGAGCAGGTCGCTGCCGCCGCTCGGCCGGGCACGCACATCCACGGGCGAGTGGGTGATGGCCCGAGGTGTGCGGACGCCGGGTAGCCTCACCGCGTTGGTGCTCGAGCCGGCGCGGCGGTCCGATCTCGCGCCGTTGATGCTGGGGTTGTACCAGCTCACCGACCGCGAGCGTGAGGTGACGCAGCTGTTGTTGCGGGGGATGTCGACGGCGGAGATCTCCGTGAGCTGTGGATCACCGCTGAGAACCTGCGGGGTCACGTGAAGTCGGTGTTCGCGAAGCTGGGGGTCTCGAGCCGGCCCAGCTCGCCGCCGTGCTCTCTCACGAGCCGCGAGTGCGTACGCGACCCGGTGAGCCTGTCGGCCCCGCGCAGCCCGTGATCCCGGGCCTGCGGACGTAGCCCACGAATCGCAGGCCTGGCAACGCCTCACCACCGTCACTGACGTTGGGCCAGGCGCGGCTTTCCAGGACGTCGAGATGACCGAGCAGCGGCCCCAGGCCGCTGTTGAACCCGCCTTCGTGCACGCCGATGACCTCTGGTACCACCTCGAACAGACCCGCCTTGATGGCCCTCGACCACCTCCCGGTCCCCTTGGCGCCTTCGGGGTCTGCCGCCGGTTGGCGAACCTGCCAAGCACGCAGGGGTGTGTCACCTAGCGCACCTTGGGTGGTACACTTCGGGTATGCCTACCGCCCATGACCGGATCCAGGTCACCCGCGACGAACGCGTCGAGGGCATCCTCGCCATGGGAGCCCGCCGATTCCCTGGACGACGGCCGGGCCGGATCCTGGTGGACCTGGCGGCCGAGCGCGCGGATCAGCTCGCACGCGAAGCGGACTACCCGCACGACAGCATCCCCGTCTTCGCCTCACCTGCTGGGGTGGTGGTCACCGACATGATGGTCGCTGAGGCGCTCGACGACGATGCCTAGCCCGGTCGAGATCGCTGACGCCAACGTCCTGATCGCGCTCACCCTGCCAGCGCACGTTCATCACGAACCTGCACGGCGCTGGGTGTCCCAGGTCGCGTTGTTTGCCACCACACCACTCACCGAGACAGCCCTCGTCAGGCTGCTGCTCAACACGACGATCACGGTCGGCAAGAACGGGCAAGCCCTCACGATCGACCACGCCGTCTCTGCGTTGCAGGCGATCAAAGCACTGCCGAACGCCGACTTCATCGCCGACGCGACCTCGCTGGCCGACTCCCGCGCACTCACCAGCCATGTCACCAGGCACCGTCAGGTCACCGACACCCACCTCCTCAACCTTGCTATCGCCCGCGGAGGAGTGCTGGCGACCTTCGACGCCAGGATCCGCGACGCTCTGAAGCCACGCCACAGGCATCACGTCCACACCATCACGACCTGAGTTCACCAACTGGCGAACCCTGATCTGCTCGGCGTTTCTCGGACTGGGTCCGGCCGCCCGCAGCGCCCTCCTGGCTGGGTGGCGGGACGCGCGACCTCGCGGCCGGCCGGGTTCTGCGTTGCGGAACCCGCCTGGCGATCAGTTCCACTACCCCACTCACCCCTGGGCGTTGCGGAGCCCGCCGCTGCGGGCACTTCCGCACCACGGGTCCCGCCCTGACTGTCGCCCCCGCGTGTTGCTGACCCGCGGCTGCGACCAGGCGCAACGCCACTCACCCTGCGCTGCGAACACGGCGCTGCAGGATTCCCGTGGATGCCTCGAGGCGCGGCCCCGACTCCCGGATCCCACCCCGCCGTCCGGGTGCGGAATCGTGTTGAGACCGGCTGCGGAGTGCGGGTCAGGAGATAGCGATCACCACGGCGCTCTCGATCGCGGTCGCACCGGGGAGAGTGACGTCCACATAGTGCGCCGGTATCGGGAAGCTGCCCCGGCCGACCGGGAAGGAACCGGTCGCCACCGATGCCTCGGGGTCGAGGCGCAGCTCGGCACGCGCGCCGTCGGCGAGGATCAGCACCGTGCCGTCCACGACCTCGGGCGGCACCACAGTGATGAACCGCTCGGTCAGGCTCACCGGCGCGCTCGCTTCCATCCGATCGGTCACCCTGACCTCGCTCCCGCGCCTCTCGACGACGCGCACGAGCCTGGTCAGCGCAGGGTGCGGATAGGCGGAGGTGAGGTCGATCTCGAGAACCTCCCAGCCGTCGCCGAGCGCGACGTGGTGCACCTCCGCGCGAGCCGAGGCACCCTCCGACTGGACGACGCCGTCGAGCATCGGGACGCTGTGCCCGTGCGAGCCGGCGGCGGGGTTGTCGTAGCGATTCGGGCCGAAGTACTCGCGGTCGTACACGCCGCGGCCGGCGTCGGCGATGAGCATCTGGCCGGCGCGTGCCACGATGACCGAGCCGAGGTCGTTGTGGTTGTGCGGCTCGCCGTTGTGCCCTGCCCGGGCGGCGAACCCGATCGGGCTGTGCGCGCTCTCGGGCACCACCAGCCACTGTGCGTCGGCGTACCAGCGCGGCCGGTCGGCTCCCGCGGCTGCTGCTGCGACCTCGCCCGCCACAGCCCAGCACAGCGACCGCAGGGCGAGGGCCCACCGGCCGCAGTCGTCGATGATCTCGGCGTCGGTCAGCTCGGGTGCGGGCACACCCACGTCGCCGTACCGGCGGTCGGCGCCGGCGAGCAGCCCGGCATCCGCGGTCCCCGCGAGCCAGGTGTCGGCGAAGGACACGACGGTGCGGCCGGACAAGAACGCACGCAGCGGCCAGCGCGCCGCCTCGGCCGCGCGGCCGGGCTCGGTCTCCGGACCGAAGACGGCGTCCAGCGCCTCGGTGGCGACCAGGTAGTAGCCGAACCCGTAACGCCAGTAGCCGAAGCCCTCGACGCAGACGCCGTCATCGCCGTAGCCGTCGAGCGAACGGCGCAGCGACGCGCGCAGCCGCGGCAGCAGCGCCCGCACCCGCTCCGGCTCGCAGACCTGCATCGCCGCGAGCGCGACCGACCCGGCGCAGACCGCGGCCCAGTTGTTCGGGAAGTCCTCCCACCAGTAGGTGTGCCGCTCGTACGGCTCGATCACGCGGCCGATCACCTCGGCCCGCGCCCGCGTCACCACGTCGCCCGGCAGCCGGTCGGCCAGCAGCGCGGTGATCTCGGCGAGCGCCGAGGCGGTCTCGGCCGCGAACAGGTCGATGACTTGCCGGGGCTCGAGCCCGTCGCGCGCCACGTGCGCGGGCACGGCCCAGTACGGCTCGTCGCAGATCGCGGTGATGAGGTCGGCCAGCGTGTCGGTGTCGCCGTCCGGTTCGAGCAGCGCGGTGATCGCCAGCGCGGCCAGCCCGCGCCGCCGCGCGAAGTAGCGCGACTCGAACGCGCCCCGGTCTCCGGTGCGTTCGTAGTCGCCGTACAGGTCGTCCGGCAGCTCGGGGATCGGCTGCTCGCGGGCTGTCCGCGCGAGCGCCGCGACATGGGCGCGCTGCTCGCTCAGGTGAGGCGCGCTCGCCGAGCGCTGCCAGGTCTCCCGGTCGACGGCGGAGCCCAGCGCCGCTCGCGCGTCGTCGCCCTGGTCGGTGGTGCTCATCGGTGGAGTCCTCCTGCCGCGGGGTCGATCTCGAGAAGCCGGAACCACGGCCCCGTCGGGGCGAGCCGGATCCACGCGGGCAGCCAGTGCGGATCGCTGACGTGCCCGTCCATCTGGATGGCACCCACACCCCTCCCGGCCATCACGTCCAGGCTGCGGCGCAGACAGGACTCGACCAGGCGCTCACCGTCGGGCGCGTCCCGCACGGTCGTCTCACCGCACAGGACCGGGGTCTTATCGTCTGTGAAGGCGACGCACATCGCCGAGACCGAGCCTGCGCCGTCGAGCGTGACCGAGGTGGCCTCGAGGTCGACCTCGTCCTCGAGGCCTTCGAGCAGCGGACCAGCGAAGCCGGGCGCGGTCGGCGACCAGTCCTCGTGTGTCCACTCGTACGCGCCCGCCCATGCGGCGCCGAGCATCTCGATCCCGACGGCGGTGCCCGAGGTGGTCTGCGGCGTCGGCTCCCGGAGCCGGTCGCGGTGTGCGACGTCGACCTCCATCGGCGGCACCACCTGGATCGTGCGGGCCCCGAGGGCATCGGCGAAGGCAAGCTCTGGGGTGCCGACGAAGCCACGGGTCATCAGCGGAAGCGGCTGCGGGCGGAGCCGCGCGAGCTCGCCGACGAGCTGCCGCCCGATCCCCTGCCGCCGCCGCTCCCGATCCACGACGACCGCAAACCAGTACCGATCTCCGTGCACGCGCGAGGTCCACATGCTCCCAACGGCCACGATCTTCTCGCCGTCGCGAATTACGAGCGAGCGCGTGTGCTCGTCCCGCCACCGATCGGCACGCAGCTCGACCTCCGAAAACCAGGAGGGTCCGCCGTCGAGATCCGCCTGGGTCAGTGGCTCGGTCAGCACGAGGCCATCCTGCCCGCTATCCGAGGAGCCGCTCCGCGGGCTCGGGCCGGTGGATGCCGCCGGGGCGGTAGCCGAGGACCTTCTGGACCCCTACGAGGTCGGCGAGGAGCCAGATGATCGCGAGCCACATCTCGGTCCCCTGCAGGCCGGGGGCCTCGGCGACGGGGTCGCGACCGGTCCCCGAGGGCACCGCGAAGCTGAAGCCCTGGCCGGGCTGCCAGTTCGAGATGGCATCGCGCAGGAGGCGGGTGGCGAGGGTCTTGATCTCGTCGCGGCGGTAGTCGATGTCGCGGCCGGCGAGCCAGAGCGGGTGCGCCACGTCGAGGACGTTGCAGGCGTTCTGGCGGTCGGGGGCGAAGTACCGGGCGTCCTGTGCATGCTGCAGCACGGTGTCGATGACACGCTCACGGAAGGGCAGCGGCATGCCGAACTGGGCGTAGCTGCCGCGGGAGGCGCGGTAGAAACCGTTGACGACCTCGAGGGCACCGCTCTCGGGTGCGGGCTTGCCCCACATGCCGGTGGTCGGGTCGACGTTGGTGCTGAGCCACCCGAACAGCGCGGCGGCCGTGGCGGCGTGGCCCGGGGTGCCGTGCTGGCGGTTCCACAGCAGCGCGGTTCCGTACATGTCGACGACGTGCCCGCTGCTCCACGCGCGCCCGTCCCAGGGGAGGGCGTCGATCTTGGCGAGCACGCCGTCGGCGCCGAGGTTCTCGACGGCGGAGATCGGGTAGGTGAACCGCTCACCCAGGAGGTCGAGCGCATAGCCCACGCAGAGCACGTGGTAGTTGGCCTGGTTGTCGTCGACGCCCAGCACCGGGTCCTTCAGTCGGCCGTGCTCGTCGAAGGCGGCGATCATGCCGGACTCGGGGTGCTGCAGCGACGCCAGCCGGCGCACGTGCTCGTCCTTGGGGAGCTGCGAGGGCACGTCGCCGGTCAGGTAGGCGGCGATCTCGATGGCGTCGCAGTGGGCGCGGACCGTCGGGGCGCCGCCGGGAGCCTCGAGATAGCGACCGTCGGCGATCGAGGGGTCCCACGCCCCGGACAAGATCGTCTCGGCGTCGCCGCGCGCGGTCTCGATGAACGCGCGCACCTCGTCCGCCAGGCTCGCATCGGCACCCGCCGCGGGCAACTGCTCCTCGGGTGCCAACGCCGCCACCCGCCACTTCTTGATCTGGGCCGGGTTCCCCGCCACTATCGCACCGGCGGGGACGTCCTTGGTGACCACGGAACCGGCGGCGATCACCGACCTGTCGCCGATCGTGACGCCGTCGAGGATCACCACGTGGGAGCCGATCCACACGTCGTCCCCGATCACGATGCCGCGCTGCGAGATCGGCTGGCGGAACACCGCCCGGTCCGGGTCGATGATCGTGTGGTTGAAGGCGAGCAGCGAGGTGTGCGCGCCGATGCGGACCGAGTGGCCGAGCGTGATGTGACCGCGCACCACGGAGAACGCGTTGACCGTGCAGTGCTCACCCGTGACGAGCGTCCCGGTCACGTAGGCGTGGCCGGCGATGTAGGAGCGGGTGCCGAGCACCAGCTTGTCCATCTGCAGGGCCGCGATGGGCGAGACGAAGCACTTGTCCCCGAAGGTCACGTCGGCCCCGCCGCTCTCGGCGTACCTCTGCTGCAGGTCGAGCTGGGCCTGGTGCTCCTCCTCGGTGCCCTGGCCCCAGAAGAACCAGGGCGAGTAGTCGAAGTGGTGCCGATCGAAGGGGTTGATCGCCGTGGCGGCGTCCTGGGCGAGCGTCATCGGGGTTCCTCGTAGAGCCAGTCGAGCGTGTCGGTCTCAGCGTCTGCCAACAGAACACTACGGCCTGTGAACTCCTGGTCGGCGGCCACGGCCCCCAGGATCACGTACGCGCCCGCGCCCGGCGTGAACGTGTGCCGCCCGGCCGCGTAGGCGAACGCGTGCACGTCCACGATCGGGTGCCACTCGGCCGTGACCGCGCCGATCAGCACCGGCGTGAGGCCACCGCGGTCGTCGGCGTGGGTGTTGGTCTCGAGGTCCGGGACCTGCAGCCAGCGCGGGTGCTTCTCCTTGAAGTACCCCACGAGCAGGTGCCCGTCGACTCCGAGCGAGAAGTCGATCGTCGTCTGACCCTCGGTCGCAACCGACTTGTTGAACCGCACCCCGGTCAGCCCGGTGAGCTCGACGGCGCATCGCGTCACCGGGCTGGTCGCGTCCGGGAACAGCTCGGCGCCCTCGCGCACCTCGAACGTCTCGGCGTCCTCGGAGTGCAGGGTGAGGTCGATAGCGCGGAACGGCTCGGCCTCCAGCGTGCGCTCCACCACCGGGCCGGGCAGCTCGCCGCGCTCGAGGGTCTCCGTGTTCGCGCGCAGGTTGGCGAGCTCGGCCTCGTACATCGGCAGGCACTGCTGCCAGTGGCCGAAGTCCTTGCCGTTCGGGAACGGCACCTTGCGCTGCGGCGTGCGCATGCTGTTGGCGTACAGGTAGGTGCCCGCGGTCAGCTCGGCCAGCTCGCGGTAGACCTCGACGCTCTGCTCCACCAGCGCGATCGCAGCCCGCAGCCGCGGCAGCACCGAGGCGTAGTCGCCGGCGTGCTCCGAACGCGCGTGCACGATCTCGATGGCCGCCCGGACCCGCAGGTCGTAGAACTCAGCGATCAGGGCGATCGCCTGGGCGTCGCTGCGCAGCCGTGCGTACTCGTCGGCGTTCTCGGTCACGGCCGCCAGGCCGTGCTCGACGGCGGTGAGCGCCTTCTGCGCGAAGTGCCGCCCTTCGGCGATCACGTCCAGCGGGGTCTCTCCCACGTGCGGCTCGCCGGCGATCTCGGTCGCGACGAACTCCTCGAGGCGCTCACCGGCAGGTGCGTGCGACTCCCACAGGTCGTCCCAGGAGCGGTGCCGGTGCGGGTTGCCGAGCTGGCTGAGCGTCATGCCGAGGCTGAAGGTCTGCCGGTTGCCCTCGGTGATGCCGACGCGGCGCAGCAACCGGGGTGCGACCTGGCCCATCGCCTCGTACGTCGCGAGCGCAGCGGCACCTGCTTCCTCGGTGCCGAACTGCTCGGCGAGCCGCTGGGTCCAGTAGTGCTGCTCGGCTGCCGGGTCACGGTCGGACTTCCAGGCGTACCGGTGCCACGCGGCGAACCACAGCCAGTCGCGGTCGAGCTGGCGCAGCCGCGGCTCGGCCACGTCGGGCGAGACCGGCCACTCCCAGTAGAACATCGGGTACAGGTGCAGGCCGTTGCTGCTGAGCCGGTGCCGGATCGCCTGCACGCTGCGGCGGATGAAGGTCACGGACCCGTACCTGAAGGGTTCGAGGTCGGACAGGATGTGGATGTTGATGACGTGGATGCCGCCCAGCGAGGCGAGGTACTGGTGCAGGTCCTGCCACTTGCCGCGCGGGTTCCAGGTGGTGAGCGACTCACCGTTGTACTTCGCCTCGGTGTGCAGCGCCGGGTAGCGGTCGCCGGTCGCGTCCATCACCGGCTTCGGGTCCAGCGCGTGCGCGCGCAGCAGCACGGGCGGCACCTCGGTCACCCCCGCGGCGGCCACGCCCGCCTCGATGCCGGGCAGGATCGTCTCGGTGAACCACTCGACGCCGTAGAGGTCGCCCTGCAGCACCTCGCCGAGGCAGATGTACAGCCCCACCTGCGGGAAGTCGGTGACGAAGCGCGTGATCGCCGCCTTGGTGTACAGGCTCACGAGCTCGGTGGGCTGTGGCTGCCGCAACGGGATGCCGTGGTGCTGGGCGAAGGGCAGCGGGATGTGAATGTTGTAGAACTTCAGGAACACACGCACACCGCGGCGGCTCGCCTCGTCGGTGAGCCACGCGAGGGTCTCGCGGTTGAGTGCCAGCTCCTCGGGCGTGACCTCGAGAGCCTCCGGGAACTCCTCCAACTGCATGAAGGAGCTGAACGGGTGCCCGCTCCACAGGTAGAGGGCGTTGGCGCGCTGCTCCAGGAGTGTCTCGAGGACCTCGAGCCAGTGGTCGCGGTCGTAGAACCATGGGAACCGCCCGGGGGTGATCGGGTACTCGTACACCTGCCGGGGCGCCTCGACCTCGGTCAGCTGCAGCCCGATGGCCGGGCCGCGCAGCGCCAGGTCGGGTGTCTCGCCGTGCTCGAGGTCGAGCGGGATCTCGCCGTGACGGGTGACGGCCCGCGCCAGCTCCTGGCACCCGTACAGAACCCCGTTGGCGTCACCCCCTGTGACGACCACGATGCGACCGGGCAGCGCGGCCACGTAATACCCGTTCACCCCCGGCTCGCCGTTGTTGTAGAGCAGCCACTCCTGCTGCTCCAGCGCGGCGATCGCCGGTGTGCTGGTGCGCTCACCCACCACGATCAGCGTCGGGTCTCCCGCTCCCGGCCGCGTGATGCGCTCGGCCAGCGGCGCCGCGGCGCGCTGCACCGAGACCCCCGCTCCGGACATCGCCTCGACGAGAAGGCCGACACCGTGCTCGACCGCTGGACCTGCTCCTGCCGCCACGCTGACGACGTAGGACGGGTGGACTGTCACTGGTGGAACATCTCCCTGACTTGCCGATTGATGGTGGCGAAACTATCAGCGTGCGATACCAGACACAATGTCTTGCGATCTGGTCGACCGCCGCTATGCTGCGGCCATGGATTCCCCCGCCGCGCCACTCTCGCTGGAGCAGGCCGTCTCGCGTGGCGACCGCGTCCGAGACGTGATCCAGGCGGCGATCCTCGACGCCCGACTGCCGCAGGGCAGCCCGCTCGTCGAGCGCGAGCTCTCGGCGATGCTCGGGGTGTCCAAGACCCCGATCCGCGAGGCCCTCAAGCAGCTGCAGTCGAGCGGGCTCGTGGTCGCCACCGCCTACCAGGGCATGCGGGTGCGAGTCCTGGACGCCGCGATCGTGCGCGACGTGACCGACGCACGCATCGCCGTCGAGCCCGAGGCGCTGCGCCTCGCCGTCACGGCGCGTGGGGCGGCGCCCCACGAGGGTGCACGGCGCCTGCTGGAAGAGACCGAGGCCCTCATCCAGGCGGGAGAGGTCGCCCAGCTCGGGCTCAAGAACCGCGAGTTCCACCGCGCGCTGTACACCGAGTGCGGCAACGGACTGCTCATCGACTTCCTCGACAAGCTGCAGGCCCTGTCCACCTTCATCGCGACAGCCGGCTGGCGCGCTCACGCCACATACGCGAGCGAGGCGGCCGAGCACCAGAGCCTCCTGGAGCGCTTCGAGGCCGGCGATCCCGAGGGCGCGCAGCGGCTGCTCCGCGACCACATCACCGCCTCGGCGACCGCGCTGCTCAGCGCGCTCGCCGAAGCCACCGACGAAGCTGGGACCACCACGTGAGCGTCATCACCGCCGTCCGGCTCACCTCGGTCAACACCCCCCGCAGCACGGGCCTGGTCTGCGGGCACGTCATCGTCGAGATCGACACCGACGACGGCCTGGTCGGCGTCGGCGAGATGTCCGACTTCCAGCACCTGCCGCGCTTCCACGTAGACGTCGCGGACCTGCAGCGCAGCCTCACCGCGATGCTCGTGGGCCTGGACATCTGGGCCGCGAACGCCGCCACCCGGGTGCTCGAGGAGGCGTTCCCCTCCGCCGGCTCGCTCTACGACAAGGGCGCCGTGATCCGGTGCGGCATCGACATCGCGCTCTGGGACCTGCGCGGCAAGGTGAGCGGACGCAGCGTCTCCGACCTGCTCGGCGGCCAGGTGCGCCCCTCGCTGCCGGTGGCCTACCCGATCTTCCGGCAGCGCACGCCGGCGGACATCGAGGCGAACCTCGAGGTGGTGGGCGCGAGACTGGCTGAGGGCTTCACGATGTTCCGCGTCTACGTGGGCGGCAGGCTCGACCTCGACGAGGAGTTCCTGCGCGCGCTGCGCGATCGGTTCGGGGAGACGGTCCAGCTCAAGTCGCTCGACTTCTCCAACCTCCTCGACTCGACGCAGGCGATCCGCTTCATCGAGCGCACGATCGAGCTCGACTACGCGCTCGTCGAGGCGCCCGCCCGCGCAGGTGACCTCGCCGGGCTCGGCGAGGTACGCCGTCGAACCCTGATCCCTGTCTCGGAGCACGTCTACGACGGCGCAGCCGGGCTTCGGCTCGCGGCCGCGGGTGCCGTGGACGTGCTCAACGTCGGGCTGTTCGCCCTCGGGGGCCTGACGGCGGCGCTCCGGGTCATCTCGATCGCCGAGGCCGCGGGCCTCGCCTGCCTGATCGGCACCACGCAGGAGCTCGCGATCGGCACCGCTGCGGCCGCCCACCTGGGCGTCACGAGCGCCGCAGCCACGGTCGCCGCGGACCCGGTGGGCCCCCTGCTCTACACGGCCGACGTGGTCAAGGAACAGGTCGAGTACCGCGACGGGTCCGTGCTCGCGCCGTCGGGGCCAGGCTTGGGTGTGGAGATCGACCAGCACCGGCTGGCCGAGGCGGCTGGGCCGCTGCAGTGGGACGTGGGCGCGACGACGAACATCGTCGATCGCGTCGGGAGGCCGTCATGACCGGGCGTTTCGAGGGTGTGCGAGTGCTGGTGACCGGTGGCTCGCGCAACATCGGTCAGGCGCTCGTCGAACGATTCGCGGCTGAGGGTGCCGCGGTCGCCGTCAACGGGATCGTGCCGGGCGAGGCCGAGGCGCTCGCGGAGGCGCTGCGGGGCCAGGGCGTGAGGGCGATCGGCATCGACGCCGACGTCTCCGACGCCGACGCTGTGGTCGCCATGATCGAGCACGTGGTCGCCGAGCTCGGCGGCATCGACGTGCTCGTCAACAACGCAGCGGCGCCGATGCTGGGGCGGGTGCCGTTCTTCGACCTCACCCTGCAGGACTGGGACCGCACGTTCGAGATCGCGGCGCGAGGCACCTACCTGTGCACGCGCGAGGCGGCACTGCGCATGACGGGTGGCGGCTCGATCGTCAACATCTCCTCGATCGGCGCCACCAAGGCCCATCGCGAGGCCGTGGCCTACGACTCGAGCAAGGGCGCGATCGAGGCCTTCACCCGAGCGGCGGCGCTCGAGCTGTCACCGCGCGGGATCCGCGTCAACGCGATCGCCCCTGGCGCGATCTCCAACGACCGCTACCAGAGCCTCGACCCTGCCGTGCAGGCCACCGAGGTGACCCCGATCCCGATGGGACGCGCGGGCAGCGGCGCGGAGGTCGCGGGCGTCGCGGCGTTCCTCGCCTCCGAGGACGCCGCGTACATCACCGGACAGGTCATCACCGTCGACGGCGGGCTGACCGCCCAGGCCCGCCAGGCGTCGTCGGAGATCGTTGCCAACATGAAGGACGGAACACCATGACCATCTCGCTGGAGGGTGTCACCGCCGTCCTCGTCACCGCCTACCGCGACGGCACCGAGCACGTCGACGCCGACACCATCACCGAGGTCGCGGCCCGCACCGCGAGCGGTGGCGTGCCGGTGCTGACGGCGCTCGGCAACACCGCCGAGGTGCAACAGCTCGAGGTCAGCGAACGACACACGGTGCTGCGCGCAGTGGCCGCCGGCGCCCAGGACGCCACCCTGCTCGCGGGCGTGACCGGCTCCATGCGGTCGATCCTTCACGAGGCCGAGACAGCGAAGCACCTCGGCTATCACGCGATCATGGTTCACGAGCCGAGCGACCCGTTCGGGGACGAGGTCGGACTGGTCGACTTCTACACGCAGCTCGCTGAGCGCAGCGTCCTCCCTGTGGTGCTCTACCTCCGCACCACACGGCTCGACGCGAGGCACATCGCCGAGGTGATCGCGCCGTCGAACGTCGTGGCCGTCAAGTACGCGCGCAAGGACCTGCACACGCTCTCGGACGTCATGGGTCGCACCGAGCCGGGCGCGTGTACCTGGATCAACGGGCTCGCCGAGTCGCAGGTGCCCGCGTTCGCCGGGGTGGGCGTGCAGTCCTTCACCTCGGGAATCGCGAACGCGCGACCGGACATGGCGCTCGCCGTGCACCGCGCGGTGCTCGACGGCGATCTCACCACGTTGGCCCAGCTGCTCGCCGACTACGCCGGCCCGGTCGAGGCGGTCCGCGCCGAGCGCGGCGGCCGGTACAACGTGTCCGTGATCAAGCAGCTGCTGCGCTGGCAGGGTGTGGAGACCGGCGGCGTCCGGCCGCCGCACTCTGAGCTCAGCGAGGCCGCCGTCGCGAAACTCGATACGGTCCGTGCCTACGGCCGCGAGTCCGTCACGGCCTGATCAGGAGATGCGATGAGTCCCGCCGCACGTCCGCTCGCCCTCTGCAAGCTCGGGGAGGGCGTCGCCGACGCCGTGCTGAGCGCCGCCGACCGGGCCCGCCTGGAGAGCCTGGTCGAGGTCGAGGGCTACTACAGCGACGTCGCCGAGGCGCTCGCCTCGCCGCGGCTGAGCGAGGTGGAGGTGCTCCTGACCGGGTGGGGCAGCCTGTCCCTGCCGCCAGAGGTGCTGGCCCGGATGACCTCGCTGAAGCTCGTGCTGTACGCAGCAGGCTCCGTACGGCACATGCTCTCGGAGGAGTTCTGGGCACGCGGCATCCGCATCGTCTCGGCCGCTGACGCCAACAACGAGCCGGTCGCCGACTACACCTACGCCGCGATCATCATGGGTCTGAAGGGTGAGCACCGGCACGAGGCCCATTTCCGGGGTGAACGCCGGCACCACGCGGACCAGGCCCACCTCGGGATCTACGGCCGCACGGTCGGGCTCGTCGGGTTCGGGTCGACCGCGCGCAAGGTCGCGACGCGGCTGAAGGCACTCGAGACCCAGATCCTCGTGTTCGACCCGTACCTCACCGAGCTGGACGCGCAGTCCTCCGGCGCGGAACGGGTGGAGACGCTGGGCGACCTGTTCGAGCGCAGCCGCGTGGTGAGCGTGCACGCGCCGTGGATCCCCGGCGTGAACGACGGGATGATCGGGCGGTCCGAGCTCGAGTCGCTGCCGCGCGGTGCCGTGTTTCTCAACACCGCCCGTGGCGCGCTCGTGGACGAGGAGGCGCTGATCGGTGTGCTGCGAGAGCGGCCCGATCTGCTGGCGAACCTCGACGTGACGCATCCCGAGCCGCCGGTGGACGACTCGCCGCTCTGGGAGCTGCCGAACGTCAAGCTGACCGGCCACATCGCCGGCAGCATCGGCACCGAGCGCACGCAGCTGGGCAGGCTGGTGATCGACGAGCTCGAGCGCTGGCTCACCGGCGACCCGCTGCAGCACGAGGTCACCGAAGAGGTCGCGAGGACCAGGGCATGACCGATCGCCAGGTTGCTCGCTGATGTCGACGGACCGGGTCGAGGTCTTCGTCCATCCGCACGGGTCGCGCTACGGCGACGGGTCGCAGGGCTACCCGGTCGGTGACCTGCAGACCGCCATGCGGCTGATCCGAGCGCGGCGCGCTGACGGGCAGCGTGCCGTCGTGTGGCTCGCGGGCGGTCGCTACCCCCATCACGAGACCCTTCAGCTCGGGCCCCTCGACTCCTTCACCTCCTTCGTCGCTCTCGACGGCGAGGCTCTCCCGGTCCTCGACGGTTCCGTCGCGCTGTCGCAGTGGCGCGAGGTCACGGTCAACGGGGTCTCAGCCCTCGCCGCTCGGGCGCCCGCGCACGGCGGGCGAGCGCTCTATGTGAACGGTGAGCGACGCCGTCGGCCCCGCACCCCCCGCACGGGACGGCTCCAGATGGAGTCGGCAGGAGGCTTCGACCCGAGGTCCCACGGCGTGGGCACCATGTTCGAGGGCGGCGACACCTTCACGTACGCCGAGGGTGACGTGCCGGTGCTGTCGCAGCCAGGCCAGGTCGAGGTCGTGGTGCCGCACTACTGGGTGCAGGAGCGGCTGCCGATCGGCACGGTCGACCACGAGACGCGCACGATCACCAGCCCGTACATGAGCCTGTTCGCCCTGCGCGACGATGCTGCGAAGACGTTCGCCACGTACTACCTCGACAACGTCGTGGAGGTACTGGGCGAGGAGCCGGGCGAGTGGTATCTCGACGTCACCGGTGAGGTCTGCGGGCTCGACGGCGCGCACGTGCTGTACGTGCCGCTGCCGGGTGAGGATGCGACCTCGCTCGAGGCGCGGTTGCCGGTGATCGATGCGTTCGTCTCGATCGAGGGCGAGGCCGACTCGGTGGTGCGTGAGGTGCGCTTCGAGAACGTGCGCTTCGAGTACGCCGAGTTCGCGGTGCCGCCCGCCGCGGTGCCGCCGTTCGGAGTACGCGAGGATCCGCTGCTGCCCGTGCGCGAGTACGGCAGCGAGGTGCAGGCAGCGAGCCAGGTGCCCGCGGCGATCCAGCTGCGGCACGCGCGGGCGTGCGCCATGGTCGGGTGCGGGATCGAGCACGTCGGCGGCTACGGCGTCGAGCTGGGTGAAGGCACGCGCGGGGCGCTGATCTCGGGCTGCCGGATGGCCGATCTGGGCGCCGGTGGGGTGCGGGCCGGGGGCGCGGCTGAGGCGTCCTCGCCGGGATTCGTGAGCCACAACGAGATCAGCGACAACGTGCTGGTCTCCGGCGGGCGCACGTACCCGGGGTGCGTGGCGATCCTGCTGCAGCACGCGGCGCACAACGTGATCGCGCACAACGACGTGCACGACTTCTACTACAGCGCCGTGTCGGTCGGGTGGGTGTGGGACTACCACCCGAGCGCGTCGGTGAGCAATCTCATCGAGGGCAACCATCTGCACCATCTCGGGCAGGGCGAGCTCAACGACATGGGCGGCATCTACCTGCTGGGCATCGCGGCCGGCACCGTGGTGCGTGGCAACCACATCCATGACGTGGCCTGCCGCAACTACGGCGGCTGGGGGATCTACCTCGACGAGGCGTCGTCGCACGTGGTGGTCGAGGGCAACACGGTGCACGACACCTCCAGCAACTGCTTCCACCTTCACTACGGCCGCGAGAACATCGTGCGCGACAACCTCTTCGCGTTCGGCGGTGAAGGGCAGGTGGCTGTCAGCCGCCCCGAGGAGCATGTGGGCCTGACCTTCACGGGGAACGTGGTGGTCGGTGAAGGCCGCCCGGCCTTCAGCGGCCACGAGGACAAGCCCGACGACGTCCGATCCTTCAACGTCCGGAGCGACCTCAACCTGTTCTGGGACTACGCACCGATCGGCGGTGGTGTGGTGGCCGCGAACGGCGCGGGCCGGCCCGACGAGACCGGTCGGCGGGTGTGGGCCGCCACGGCGGCGCGAGACGAGGACTGGCGCGCCGCGGGGCGTGACCGGCACTCGGCTGTCGCCGACCCGGGATTCGCCGACGTCGGCGCTCGCGACTTCTCGATCCTTCCCGGATCGCCGCTGGACGAGCTGGGGTTCCGGGCCCCGAGCACGGCCGACGTCGGACCTCGCCCTGTCGCAGAGCGCCGGCACCCGCTCGCTGCCCCCACGGCGCCCGACCAGTACCCGCCCACGCGCGCGCGGTCGGTGTTCTGAGAGGGCTGCGGTCGCCCGTCAGCGCAGGGCTGCACGCATGAGGATGCCGATGCCACCGGTGAACTCGACACCGGTCAGGCGTTCAGCACGCAGCACCTCCTCGAAGCCCCAGCGGCGGTGCAGGTCGATCGAGGCACGGTTGGTCGGGTTCACCACGTAGAACGCTTCGTCGGCGCGGTCGGCGACCCACCGCAGCCGTGTCTCGGTCAGCGCGACGGCCACGCCGCCGCGGCGCCATGCCGGCTCGACGGTCACCCCGCCCAGGTAGTGGCCCGCCGGTGCAGCATCCTGCGGGTCGGTGTGGTGGTGCGTCTGCGCCCAGCCGACCACAGTGGTGCTGGTGGGGGCCTCGGCCACCAGGAGGCAGCACTCGGGGTTCGTGACGGCTCGGCGCCAGGCGTCACGGTGGGCGAGGCGGCCCGCTGCTTCCTGGACGCGGGCGATCGCGTCGATGTCCGCAGTCGTGGCGGCACGTACGGCGACGGCGGCATCGCCCGCGGTGCCGACTCGGCGCTCACGCGGCTCGTACTCGGCGAACTGATCCATCCGACCCAGACTACGACTGACGTCTTGAGCCGCTTCGCACTCCGGAACTCGGCGCCTGCCTTCCATTCCGAACGGTGCCTGCGCCCCGCCCGCATCCGCGCGAGCTCGCCGACTCGAGTACGCCCCATCTCCGCCTCGCGTCTCTCCCGGCTATCCGCCAGATCCGCAGTCACGCTCCTCGCCGGCTTGCTGCCAGCATCCGCGTCTTTCGGCGGTTGGGGTGGTTTGTCGGTGGTGGGTGGTCTAGTTCTCGTATGGATGTTCTACCTCTGGGTCTGACCGGTGACGGGGCGTTGCGCGCTGCCGTTGCGGCTGATCGTGAGGTGACTCGGATGGAGGGGGTGCGGCTGGCGCACCTGGCCGAGTACCTCGGGGAGGTCGCCGCCGACTGGGAGCCGCCGGCCTGGCAACGCCCCGGGGCCGAGCAGGCGATCCGGCTCGGTGGCCCGGGCACCCCGCAGGTTCCCGAGTTCGCGGTGTGCGAGGTCGCCGCCGCGCTGGGGCTGACGCAGCCGGCCGCGACCGGGCTGTGCGCCGATGTGCTGGACCTGACCTACCGGTTGCGGGGCATCGCGACCTCGGTGCGGGCCGGGGCGCTGTCCTTCGCGCGGGCCCGGGTGATCGCCCGCCGCACCCGGGACCTGACCGCCGAGCAGGCCCAGCTCGTGGAGGCGCGGCTGTGCCGGCCCCGGGACACCGGCCGCGGCCCGCAGCCGATGGCCGCGCTGGTGCCGATGAGCCGGCTGCGGACCGTGATCGACCAGGCCGTGATCACCGTGCGGGGACCGGACAGCGAGGCAGAAGCCGAAGCCCGGGTCGCCGCCTCGCTGTATGTCGAGGTCGTGCACCAGGCCGGCGCCGCCACCGAGCTGGCCGCCCGGCTCGCCACCGCCGACGCCGCCCGGCTGGACCAGCGGCTGGACCAGATCGCCGGCTGGCTGACCGACCTGGGCGATACCCGCCCCACCAAGATCCTGCGCGCCGTGGCGCTGGGCCTGCTCGCCGACCCCGCCCTGCTGAGCGCCCTGCAAGACCTGCACACCCAAGACCACGCAGACCCCGCACCCACACCCGCACCCGCACCCGCACCCGCGATGAACCCTGCTGCGACGGCCCCGCCGCCGAACCAGGTGCCCGAGGATCGCGACGCGGTGACCGCGCGCGCCGTGCTGGACGTGGAACCCGAACCCGGGCCCTCCGAGATCGGTACCCCCGGGGCCGCACCCGAGATCCCCGGTGCGCCCGTGCCGGCGGGTGCGCTCGTGCCTGCGGGTGTGGCCGGGCTGCCCGCGGGGCTGCTGGACAAGCTCGGCACCCTCGGCTCCACCGTGCTGTACGTGCACCTGGACCGCGGCACCGGCACCTGGTGCGAGGAGAACGCCGGCGTCCTGACCCCCGAGGAAGCCCACCAGATCCTGGGCCACACCCACGTCACCATCCGACCCGTGCTCGACCTCGCCGAAGACCTCACCTACACCGGCTACGTCGCACCACCCCGACTCAAAGAACAGCTCGCCCTGCTCAACTCCGGCTACTGCACCTTCCCCCACTGCCACCGCCGCGCCCGCACCAGCGACGTCGACCACCAACACCCCGCCGGCCGCGGCGGCGCCACCCGATCGGCCAACACCCACCGGCTGTGCCGCAAACACCACCGCGCCAAGGACAAAGGCCACTGGCACGTCGCCCAACCCGCACCCGGCATCTGGATCTGGGCCTCCCCCGCCAACGCCACCTACCTCGTCACCAACGGCACCACCACACCACTGAACGGCATCCTCACCCGAGCCGAGCACCACCCCGAACCAGCAACCCACCCCGACCCCACGACCGCGACCGCGTCCGCGACCGCCCCAACAGCCGAGCGTGACCCCGCAACCCGCCTCAACGCCTCCGACCCCCGCACCCTCGAAGTCCCCACCGACAGCCACTCCTGGAAACCCGCCTGGGACCCCTGGAACGACTGGGATCCCCTCACCCAGACCGAACACGAGTACACCTACGGCTTCATCAACGCCGGCTGACGCCACGGCTGGTGGCGGCGAGGCAGGACACCGTCCGGACCACGCGATCCGAGCAACGCGCTGCCGCCCGGGCGCGGCTGGGCTCGAGCGCTACCGTCTCCGAGGCGTACTCGGCCTCGGCCGCGGAACTGGTCACTCCGAGCAGACGTCGTGATCTGCCAGTTCGTGGTGCTCCGGTACGGCCAGTTCTACGGGCCTGGCACCTTCCACGCCGATCGAAGGGTGGACCCAATGATCCCGACCCGCCGATGCAGCGGCGGCGCGCGCCGTCGACCTGCTCACCTCCGGCAGCGCCATCATGATCGTGGCGGAGGACGTCACCGGCAGCTCCGCGGCACCTGTCTAGACGTGCGCGGCGAGGAACTCGTCGATCTCGGCAGCCGTCGGTGCGGTGCCGGGCCCCCGGCGGGTCACCTTGATCGCACCGGCGACGTTCGCGCGAGTGGCGGCCGTCGCCCAGTCGGTGCCCTTGGCGATCTCGGCGACAAGCACGCCGGTGTGGGCGTCGCCGGCGCCGTTCGTGTCGACGGCTTGCTGCCGGAACCCGGGCAACACCGTGGTCTCGCCGGCGCGATGAACCACACAGCCCTCGGGACCGTCCCGCACGACGACGACCGCACCCTGGGGAAGTACCGACGCCACCGCAGCGGCGGACTCCCCGATCGGCAGCGCCGCCCCACCACCCGAAGCGATCCGAGCCAGCCTGTCGGCCTCGTCGGCGTTCCCGGTCCACACCTCGCACAAGGCGAGCATCCGCCCGCGCGTCACCTCGTCGAGGTCAGCGAAAGGTGCGCCGGGATCAAGAACGACGACGACGCCGTCGGGAAGGGACTCCAACCAGGTCAGCAACGGCTCACAGGTCGGCCCGACCAACGTGTACCCGCTCACGCACACCACATCGCCCGCACCAGGCGACGATGTCGCAAGGCTCGGCGCGCTGATCTGCCGCTCAGCACCCTGCACCGTGATGAAGGTGCGCTCGGCGCTGGGCTCGAGGAGCACGATGCAGGTCCCGGTGTCGAGATCAGGCACGGGCGGCGAGCTCACCGTCACCCCTCCCTCAGCCAGCGCGTCGCGGATCAGGTCACCGTTCACCCCGGTGCCCACACTGCCCGCGTGTACGCACGCCACGCCGGAGCGAGCCGCCGCGAGCAGCACGTTGACCGCGCTCGCGGCGTACCGCTGAGTGCCCGTCGGCACCACATTCCCACCTCGCGGCGGGAGCGACGGCACCTCGAGCACCTCGTCGACCAGTGCTTGCGCGGTGTGGATCACGCGCGGTGCGGTGCCCGCCATCTCGCCCAACCGTAGGGGACGAAGCGGCCAGGGCACGGCGGCGTGCCCGCGGCCCGGCCCCCGCTGCGGGGGCCGGGCCTGGCGACTGGTGCTAGCTCAGTCGGTTGTGCTGGGTGTTCTCGGTGTCGAGAAGCCCCTGCGGGTCACCGCTGATGCCGTCCAGGACGAACCCGGGGCGGGTCACCGAGTGGTTCTCGGTGGTCCGCTCGTCGGTCCAGGCGCCGTTCTCGTCGGTCACCTGGCGGGCCGTGTGCGTGCCCGACGCGTCGGCGAGCTCGGAGGCGAAGCCCGAGTCAGCGATCGCGAACGGGAACGCGTAGCCGAGCGACTGCGCCGAGGCGCTGTCCGCACGGTCGGCGTCGCCGGCCGAGGCCGAGGAGTCGGTGCGGGCGTCGGTCAGCGCGAGCCAGGGCTGGCCCGTGACGTCACCGGTCTGACCGAGGAACGCGGTGCGGGTGGCGTCCCACACGTGCTCGGTCGAGGTCGCGGTGCCGTCCTCGTCGGTGACGCTCGAGGTGGTGAGCCGCTCACTGGTGGTCGCGGACTCGCCCGAGGTGGTCAGACCACCGATGTGGAACGGCGCCATGGCCTCGAGGCCGGTCTCGGACCCCGATGCGGACTCCTCGACGCCGTCGACCCCGCCTGCCTGGGTGGCAGCCGAGTCAGTGCTGTTCCACAGGCCTGCCGCCGGGTCGGCGGCCAGGTCCAGGCCCTGCACGCCTACGGCGTTCGAGGACGACTCCGAGAGGCTCTCGGAGGTGGTGGCGGTGCCCTCGTCATCGGTCACCGTGGTCTCGGTCTCACGCTCCGAAGAACGCTCGTCCGCGACCGCTGCCGTGATCCCCTCGAAGGAGATCGGCGAGGAGGCCTGCACCGAGGTCTCCGAGGAGGCCTCGGTGCTCTCGGCACCGTCCTCGTCACCGGTGGAGGTGGACTCCGACTCGCGGTCGTCGCTCAGCGCGGCGGCCGGGTCGATGTCGAGCTGCCCCACGTCGAGCACGCCACCGGTGGTGGAGGACTCGGACGTGGACTCCGACGTCGTGGTGCTGTCCTCGTCCGTGGTGGTCGTCGCCGACTCCTCCGAGCTGCTCTCGGAGGACTGGGTCCCGGTGACGCTCACGCCACCGACACTGACCGGTGCCTCCACCCCGGCGTCGGTGCTCTGCGAGCTCTCCGCCGCCTCGCTGTCGCCGGCTTCCTCCGAGGAGGTCCAGCTCTCCGTGTCGAGGAGAGCGGCCGGGTCGGCCGTGATCTCCCCGACGTCGATACCGAGGTCGCTCTGCGAGGACGACTCCTCCGCGCTCTCGGTCTCCGTGACGTCACCGTTGTCGTCGGTGTGCGACGTGGACTGCTGCTCCGAGGAGGAGCTCTCCGTCTCCACACCCAACGACAGGCCGCCAAGCTCCAGCGGCGCCCCGAACGAGGACTCCGTGGAGCTGTCCTGCTCCACGCTCTCGGTGTCATCGGCGTACGCCGCCATCGAGCCTGCGAGCCACAGCCCGCTGGCCAGCCCGGCCATGCCGAGGCTTCTCTTCATCCAGATCTTCATGGTCTCTCTTCCGAATCGGTGGGCAGCCGGCAACGGCCGGTCCGCCCGGGATGGTGCGCGACAGCTGCCGGGCACCGGGGTCGGAGCGAGAGACGATCAGTCGGGCGCGAAACCCGGGCGTGCGTTGAGAGGGTCGGCGACGAGGTCGTCCTCGCCACCCCCACCGGCTCCCGAGAGAGCGGGGAAGAGTGCAGGCACCACCGGCAGCGCGAGCTGCTCAGCAGCATGGTGAGCAGCACCGCCGGAGGCCATCGCCGGGGCTGGGGCCGGCGGGCCACGCACCGGCTCGCGCTGGCTGTGACCGGGACGGTCGTCCGACGCCGACGGCAGCGCAACGACCTGGCTGTTGTCTTCATCCGGGGCCGGAGCACCAGAAGTGACCACGACCGCTGGGATCGACGGGCTCGCGGTGGTGGGGCCGATGAAGGACGGGGCCGCGACATCGTCGATCTCGGCCTGAGCAGGCGCCTGGCGCGAAGAAGATCCAGCAGGAGCGATCGGCTCGGCGGGCACGGCCGGAACGCTCGACGCCGGCGAGACCGGGTCCAGCACGCCCGTCACCGGGGACAGCACACCGGTGACGGGCGCGAGTACCTCCGTGACCGGCGCGAGCGCAGCAGTCACGGGAGCCAAGGAATCGGTGATGGGCGCGAGCGCGTCGGTCACGGGTGCGAGCGAGCTCGTCACGGGTGCGAGTGAGCTCGTCACGGGTGCGAGCGTGTCGGCCGCCAGAGCCACTGCGCCCGTGACCGGAAGCACGCTCTCGGTGATCGGCTCGAGCGTCTCGGTCACTGGCTCGACGACCTCCGCCACCGGCTCGACAACCTCCACGACCGGCTCCGCCACCGGCTCGACGACCTCCGCGACCGGCTCTGCCACCGGCTCCGCGACATCCTCGATAACCTCCGCCACCGGCTCCGCCACCGGCTCGACAACCTCCGCCACCGGCTCCGCCACCGGCTCGACAACCTCCGCCACCGGCTCCGCCACCGGCTCGACAACCTCCACGACCGGGTCGGTCACCGGCTCGACAACGTCCTCGACGAGGCCACCCAGCAGGCCGCCGTCGTCGGGCTCGTCGTCATCGGCTGCTGCCGGACCGGCCAGCAGCAGCGCCACGACGAGAAGCCCGCCGACCAGCAGGAACGACTGGAGCAGCAGGCGAACAAGGCGAACGACGGAGCCGCTCTCGCGGCAGGGGGACGACGACGGCTCGGGCATCGTCACCGAGACCATCGGACCACCTCCTGCCGGGACTGCCACGGGCGCTCGTCCGAGCGCCGTCTCATTCCACCCTCACACAGTCTTCGGAGACGTGCCACCTTCGGATGGGTCCGATCTCGAGGTGATCTGCATGCCACTCCGTGCAGGTGTCGCACCCTCGTTCTCGACCACCGGGCGCGGGCCAGCTGAACACCTGGTCGCGACGTAGACTCCCGTGGTCCGCCGGGCCGCCTGGCCCGGCTGCTCCACGGCTCGATCGCCGACACCCGAGGCCCCTGTGACCAGCACCTTCGTACGCCCCGACGCCACCGACGCGCTCGCCGCGCTGCTGCGCGAGCGAGTCCTCGTGCTCGACGGGGCGATGGGCACGATGATCCAGCAGCACGGGCTCGGCGAGGCCGACTACCGCGGCGACCGGTTCGCCGACTGGCCCAGCGACGTCAAAGGCAACAACGACCTGCTGGTCCTCACCCAGCCCGACATCATCAAGGAGATCCACCGCTCCTACCTCGACGCCGGCGCCGATCTGGTCGAGACGAACACCTTCAACGCGCAGCGCATCTCGATGGCCGACTACGGCATGGAGGAGCTCGCGCTCGAGATGAACGTCGCGGCCGCACGGCTCGCCCGCGAGGCCGCCGACGAGGCCGAGGCGGCCGACGGCCGGCGCCGCTTCGTGGCCGGTGCGCTCGGCCCCACCAACCGGACCGCCTCGATCTCACCGGACGTCAACGACCCCGGTGCCAGGAACGTCTCCTTCGACGAGCTCGTGTCCGCGTACCTCGAGCAGGCGGGCGGCCTGGTCGACGGCGGAGCCGACCTCCTCCTCGTCGAGACCATCTTCGACACTCTCAACGCCAAGGCCGCGATCTTCGCGCTCGAGACCCTCTTCGAGCAGCGCGAACGGCGCTGGCCGATCATCATCTCCGGCACGATCACGGATGCCTCCGGCAGAACCCTGTCGGGCCAGGTGACCGAGGCGTTCTGGAACTCGGTCCGCCACGCCCGTCCTCTCGCCGTCGGGCTGAACTGCGCCCTCGGCGCCGACGAGATGCGGCCCTACCTCGCCGAGCTCGGCCGGGTCGCCGACACCTTCGTGTCCTGCTACCCGAACGCCGGGCTGCCCAACGCGTTCGGCGAGTACGACGTGACACCGGAGGCGATGGCGGCCACCGTGGGCGAGTTCGGCGACGCCGGCCTGGTCAACATCCTCGGCGGCTGCTGCGGCACCACTCCCGACCACATCGCCGCGTTCGCCGCCGCGGTCGAGGAGGCGACGCCGCGGGTGCCTGCCGAGCCCGGTCCGGCGCTGCGCCTCTCAGGGCTCGAGCCTCTCACGGTGACCGAGGACTCGCTGTTCCTCAACGTCGGCGAGCGCACCAACATCACCGGCTCCGCGCGGTTCCGCCGGCTGATCCGTGACGGCGACTACCCGGCCGCGCTCGCCGTCGCCCGGCAGCAGGTGGAGTCGGGCGCACAGGTCATCGACATCAACATGGACGAGGGCATGATCGACGGCGTCGCGGCCATGGACCGCTTCACCAAGCTGATCGCCTCCGAGCCCGACATCTCCCGCGTGCCCGTCATGGTCGACTCCTCCAAGTGGGAGGTCATCGAGGCCGGCCTGAAATGCGTGCAGGGCAAGCCGATCGTCAACTCGATCTCCATGAAGGAGGGCGAGGCGACGTTCATCGAGCAGGCGCTGCTGTGCCTCAAGTACGGTGCAGCCGCCGTCGTGATGGCCTTCGACGAGCAGGGCCAGGCCGACAACCTCGAACGGCGCAAGGAGATCTGCGCACGTGCGTACCGGATCCTCACCGAGCAGGTGGGCTTCCCGGCCGAGGACATCATCTTCGACCCCAACGTGTTCGCGGTCGCGACAGGCATCGAGGAGCACGCCCGTTACGGTCTCGACTTCATCGAGGCCACCCGCTGGATCAAGGAGAACCTGCCGGGCGCGCTCGTCTCGGGCGGCGTGTCCAACGTGTCGTTCTCCTTCCGCGGCAACAACGTGGTGCGCGAAGCCATCCACGCGGTGTTCCTCTTCCACGCGATCGCGGCCGGCATGGACATGGGCATCGTCAACGCCGGCGCGCTCGCCGTCTACGACGAGGTCGACCCGCCGCTGCGCGAGCGCATCGAGGACGTCATCCTCGACCGCCGCCCCGACGCGGCCGAGCGGCTCCTGGAGATCGCCGGCGAGTACTCCGACAGCGGCGAGGTCGCCGAGGCCGCCGTCGAGCAGTGGCGCGGTCTCCCGGTCGCCGAGCGGATCACGCACGCGCTGGTCAAGGGCATCGACGACCATGTGGTCGCAGACACCGAGGAGCTCCGGCTCGAGCTCGCCGACCAGGGCAGGCGACCGCTCGAGGTGATCGAGGGCCCGCTGATGGACGGCATGGGCGTGGTCGGCGACCTCTTCGGCGCGGGGAAGATGTTCCTGCCGCAGGTCGTGAAGTCCGCCCGTGTGATGAAGAAGGCCGTGGCGCACCTGATCCCCTTCATCGAGGCCGAGAAGGCGGGTACCGCGTCGGGCGCCTCGGACTCGCAGGGCAAGATCGTGATGGCGACCGTGAAGGGCGACGTCCACGACATCGGCAAGAACATCGTGGGCGTGGTGCTGCAGTGCAACAACTACGAGGTCATCGACCTCGGCGTCATGGTGCCCGCGCAGAAGATCCTCGACACCGCACGCGAGGTGAAGGCCGACATCATCGGTCTCTCGGGGCTGATCACACCCTCGCTCGACGAGATGGTCAACGTCGCCTCCGAGATGCAACGACAGGGCTTCACGATCCCGCTGCTCATCGGTGGTGCGACCACCTCCCGCGCGCACACCGCCGTCAAGATCTCACCGCAGTACGAGCACCCCGTGGTCTGGGTGAAGGATGCCTCGCGCTCGGTGCCGGTGGTGGCCTCCCTCCTCTCGGACGAGCGGCGCGGCCCCCTGATGGCCGAGGTCGAACGCGACTACGAGGCGCTGCGCACGCGGCACGCGGCCAAGAAGGACGACCGACCGATCGTGCCGCTGGAGGTGGCGCGCGAGCGCCGCACCCCGATCACCTGGGAGGGTTACCAGCCGCCCCGGCCGCACCAGCTCGGCCGGCAGGTGTTCGTGGACTACCCGCTCGCCGAGCTGCGCGAGTACATCGACTGGAGCCCTTTCTTCTCCTCGTGGGAGCTACGCGGCCGGTTCCCGGACATCCTCAACAACCCCGCGACCGCCGAGGCTGCCCGCAAGCTCTGGGAGGACGCCCAGATCATGCTGGACAGGATCATCGACGAGGGCTGGATCCGTGCGAACGGGACGATCGGGCTCTTCCCCGCAGCCACGGTCGGCGCAGGCAGCGACGACATCGTCGTCTACACCGACGAGAGCCGCACCGAGGTGCTGCACACGCTGCACCACCTGCGCCAGCAGGGCGAGCACCGCGAGGGCATCCCGAACCGCTCGCTCGCGGACTACGTGGCGCCGGTCGAGACCGGGATCCCCGACTACGTGGGGGCGTTCGCGGTGACCGCCGGGCTCGGCGCCGGCGACAAGGTCGCGGAGTTCCGCGCCGCCCTCGACGACTTCTCAGCGATCCTGCTCGAGTCGCTCGCGGACCGGCTCGCCGAGGCGTTCGCGGAGCGGCTGCACCAGCGGGTGCGCACCGAGTTCTGGGGCTACGCCGCCGACGAGACGCTGGACAACGACTCGCTCATCGCCGAGTCCTACCAGGGCATCCGCCCCGCGCCCGGCTACCCCGCGTGCCCCGAGCACACGGAGAAGCAGGCGATCTGGGACCTCCTCGACGTGCAGGCCACCACCGGCATCAAGCTCACCGAGTCGATGGCGATGTGGCCCGGTGCGTCGGTGAGCGGCTTCTACTTCTCGCACCCGGACTCCCGCTACTTCGTCGTCGGCCGCCTCGGCCGCGACCAGGTGGCCGAGTACGCCGACCGCAAGGGCTGGCCGTTGTCCGTGGCCGAGAAGTGGCTCACGCCGAACCTCGGGTACGAGCCGGAGGACTGACCGCCGGCCGCGTTGACCGCGGCCCCCTTTCCCTCACTTGGAGAACTCATGGGCACCCACCCACCCGTCGTCGCACTGCTCGGGGCGGGCGGCATCGCCGCTCCGCACGCGCTGGGCTGGGCGGCGCTCGGTGCACAGCTCCGCATCCACTCCGTGAACGGCGCCGAGGCGCTGGCGGCCGCGACCCCTGGCGCGGTGGCCGTGGGGTCGCTCGAGGAGGCTCTCGACGGCGCCGACGTCGTCGACATCTGCACGCCCACCACCGTGCACCCGGCGCACGTACGGGCCGCCGTCGCCGCCGGGGTCGACACGTTCTGCGAGAAGCCGCTCGCGCGCACGGCAGCGGAGGCGCAGGAGCTGGTCGACCTCGCCGATGCCGCCGGCGTGAAGCTCCTGCCCGGCCATGTGGTGCGGTGGTTCCCGGCCTACGAGCGGCTCCATGCCGCCGTCGAGAACGGCGACCTCGGGGACCTCGCGGTGCTGCGGTTCTCGCGCACGGGCTCGCGACCGGACCGACCGTGGTTCCACGACGTCGAGCTCTCGGGGGGGATCGTGCTCGACCAGATGATCCACGACCTCGACCAGGCACTCTGGCTCGCCGGCGACGTCACCGAGGTCACGGCCCAGCAGAGTCGCGGCACCGAGGATCACGTCGTCACCGCCCAGGCGGTGCTCACCCACGTCAGCGGCGCGCTCAGCTACGTCACGGGCACCTGGGGCCCGGTCGGCACCACGTTCCGGACCACCTTCGAGATCGCGGGCACCGGCGGTCTGCTGCAGCACGACTCCACCGCGCAGCCCGAGGTCACCATCGATGCACGCGACGTCGGCGGCTCCACCGGACTGCTGCCTCCCACCGGTGCCGTCAGCCCCTACCAGCTGATCCTCGCGGACTTCCTCGCCTGGACGCAGGGCGGTCCCCGACCGCGGCTCACGGCCGCCGACGGCGTGAGCGCCGTCCGGGTCGCGGAGGCAGCCCTGGAATCGATCACCACGGGCCGGACCGTCCGGCTGGCCGAGCAGAACGAGGTGTCGGCATGACACGGATCGGGATCATCTCCCTCGCGCACGGGCACGCGTTCTCCTACCTCCGTTCCCTGGCGGCCACTGCGGGGGTCGAGATCCGGGTGGCCGACCCCGACGCGGCGCCGGGCGAGGCAGGCAGGGGCGCGGCTGCGCTCGAGGGCACCGGCGCGACCTGGGCCGACTCGCTCGAGGACCTGCTCGGCTGGGAGCCGGACGGCGTGATCGTGTGCTCGGAGAACAGCCGGCACCGCGGCTACACCGAAGCGGCCCTCGCCGTCGGGGCGCACGTCCTGTGCGAGAAGCCGATCGCCACCTCGGTCGCCGACGCGCAGGCGATGATCGCCGCAGCCGAGACCGTCGACCGGCGCCTGATGATCGCGCACCCGGTGCGCTACTCCGACGCGTTCGTGCGTCTGCGCAGCGCGATCGAACGCGGCGACGTGGGTGAGCTCCTCGCCGTCACCGGCACCAACAACGGCAAGATCCCTGGCGATCGCGCCTGGTTCACCGACCCCGATCTCGCCGGCGGCGGCGCGGTGACCGACCACACCGTGCACGTCGCCGACCTCATGGATGCCCTGCTCGACGGCGATGCTCCCGTCGCCGTGTCGGCGCGCTCCCATCGGCTGCTGCACCCGGAGGCCGCGGTCGAGACCGCCGGCCTGGTGCAGGTGCGGTACGCCGGCGGCGTGGTCGTCACGATCGACTGCAGCTGGTCCCGGCCGCCGGACTACCCCACCTGGGGCGGCCTCACGCTCGAGGTGGTCGGCTCCGCCGGGCTCGCTCGCATGGATGCGTTCGGCACCCGGCTCGACGGCCACCTCACCGGCCGGGGGCAGGCGTGGTTCGCCTACGGGCCGGACATGGACGCCGCGCTGATCGCCGAGTTCCTCGATGTCGTCCGCACCGGCCGCCGGCCCCACCCCGACGGCCACGCCGGACTCCGCGGCGCCGCGATCGTGGCGGCGGCGTACGAGTCGGTCCGCACGGGCGATGTCGTCACGATCGAGCAGGTGCTCGAGGCGAGCCGACCGACGTAGTATCTGCGTATGAGCGCAGATACGCAGACGTGCACATTCGACGAGGAGAGTCCGTATGTGGACCTCGCCGTCGAGGTCTTCTCGCTGCTGGCCGACGCCACCCGCGTGCGCATCGTGCTGCTGCTGCGCGGTGACGAACGATCGGTCAACGACCTGGCGGAGGCGGTCGGGAAGTCGCCCACCGCGGTCTCGCAGCATCTCGCCAAGCTGCGCCTGGGCCGGATCGTGCGCGCCCGGCAGGAGGCGAACCGGGTCTACTACTCCTTGGTCGACGAGCACGCTCGCACCCTCGTGACCCAGGCCGTCTTCCAGGCCCAGCACGCCCTCGGCGAGCACTCCGCGCACCACCCGAGCACCCGATGACGCACGAGCACGACCACGACCACGACCACGACCACGACCACGACCACGACCATGGCCACCACCACGGCATCGGGGCACGCATCAAGCACGCGCTCGTGCCGCACTCCCACGACATCGCGGACTCGATCGACGACGCGCTGACGGCGAGCAACCAGGGCATTCGCGCCGTCAAGATCAGCCTGGTGGTGCTGGGGGCGACGGCGCTGGCGCAGCTCGTGATCGTCGGCATCAGCCAGTCCGTGGCGCTGCTCGCGGACACCATCCACAACCTCTCGGACGCCCTCACGGCAGTGCCGCTGTGGATCGCGTTCGTGCTCGGACGCCGGGCCGCGACCAAGCGGTTCACCTATGGCTACGGGCGTGCCGAGGACCTGGCTGGGCTGTTCATCGTGGCGATGATCGCGCTGTCCGCTGTGATCGCCGGGGTGGAGTCGGTCAAGCGGCTGGCCGAGCCGCAGCAGCTCGACAACCTCGGCTGGGTGGCAGCCGCGGGGTTCGTCGGCTTCCTCGGGAACGAGGCGGTGGCGATCTACCGGATCCGCATCGGTCGACGCATCGGGTCCGCGGCGCTGGTGGCCGACGGCGTGCACGCCCGCACCGACGGGTTCACCTCGCTGGCGGTGCTGCTCGGAGCGATCGGCGTGTGGCTCGGGTTCCCGTTGGCCGACCCGCTCGTCGGCCTGCTGATCACGGCCGCGATCGTGGTTCTGCTCATCGGCACCGCGCGTGACATCGGCCGCCGTCTGCTCGATGGCGTCGAACCCGCGCTCACCGAACGAGCCGAGGAGACGCTGCGGGCCGCCGCCGGCGTCGTGGCGGTCGACCACGTGCGGCTGCGCTGGCTCGGTCACCGCCTCGCGGTGCAGGCGAGCGTGACCGTCGACCCGCTCAGCAGCGTCGCAGAAGCCGACCAGGTGACCACAGCAGCAGGCGACGCGGTCCGCGGAGCCCTTCCCGCCGTCGGGCTCGTCGACATCGGAGCCGCCCCCGCACGGTGACCCGATGTCACGCGGCACGCCGCTGTCTCGTCACGTGTGCAGGAGGCGGGTGCACCGGGTACCCGCGAGAACGCGAGGGAGACGGGATGTCCACGAGCCGAGTCATCGTTGTCGGGGGCGGCTACGCAGGTGTGATGGCGGCGAACCGGCTGCTGACGGGCAAGGACGTCGAGGTCGCGCTGGTCAACCCGCGGCCCACGTTCGTGGACCGGATCCGGCTGCACCAGCTTGTGGGCGGGTCGGCCCCAGCGGTGCGCCCCTACGCCGAGGTGCTGAACGAGCGCGTGCGGCTCGTGGTGGACACCGTCGAGAGCATCGACGCCGGTGCGCGCACCGTCACGCTGGGCACCGGCGTCGAGCAGGGCTACGACTACCTGATCTATGCGGTCGGGAGCAGGAGCGCGCACCTGGGCGTGCCAGGCGCCAGCGAGCACACGTTCCCCCTCGCTGAGCTGGAGCAGGCGGAGCGGCTCCGCACGCGGCTGGCCGAGCTGCCGATGGATGCTCCCGTCACGGTGGTCGGTGGCGGACCGACGGGGATCGAGATCAGCGGCGAGCTCGCCGAGGCCGAGCGCCGGGTCACCCTGGTCACCGGCCGCCTCGGCGCGGTTCTGAGCGAGCGGGGGCGGCGATCGACGGCGAGCGCCCTCCGGTCGCTGGGCGTCACCCTGCTCGACGGCGCGACGGTCGCCGAGGTCGAGGAGAGGGCGGTCCGGCTCGGTGACGGCACCCGCCTGAGCTCCGCCGTGACGATCTGGACCACGGGGTTTGCGACCCCCGACCTGGCGGCGACGAGCGGGCTGGCGACCGACGCCGCCGGTCGCCTGCTCACGGACGAGACGCTCACGAGCATCTCCGACCCGCGCATCCTCGCCGCAGGAGACGCGGCCGACCCCTCGGCGCAGCCGCTGCGCATGAGCTGCCAGGCGGCGATCCCGCTGGGGCTGCAGGCGGCCGAGACCGTGCTGAGCAGGCTCGCCGACCGCAGACCGCGTGCGATCGACTCGGGCTTCAACGCGGTGTGCCTGAGCGTGGGCCGCACACGCGGGATCTTCCAGCCGACGCACGCCGACGACTCCGCACGCAGCTGGGACGTGCCCGGCCGCCCCGGTGCCTGGGTGAAGGAGTCGATCTGCCGCGCGGTGGCCTGGGGGCTGACCGTCGAGGCGCGGCACCCCGGCAGGATGATGTGGACCCACGACCGGTCGCGGGCGGACCGCGTGGTGCAGGCCAGAGCGGATCAGACGGAGGCCGCGTGAGCAAGGTGGAGGAGTTCGAGGAGCTGCGATCGCTGCTGTTCGCGATCGCCTACCGCGTGCTGGGCAGCGTCACCGAGGCGGAGGACGCGGTGCAGGAGACGTGGCTGCGCTGGGAGGCGACCACCACCAGACCCGCCTCCGTGAAGTCCTTCCTCTCCGCCGTCGTCACCCGCATCTCGATCGACGTGCTCCGCTCGGCGCGGGTGCGCCGCGAGGAGTACCCCGGCACCTGGTTCCCGGAGCCGCTGGTCACCGACCCGTACGAGGACCCGGCGCGGTCCGCCGAGCTCGCCGACTCGGTCTCGATGGCGGCTCTGGTGCTGCTGGAGCGGCTGAGCCCGCTCGAGCGGGCGGCGTTCGTGCTGCACGAGGTGTTCGGCTACTCCTTCGCCGAGATCGCGACGACGCTCGAGCGCAACGAGGCCACCTGCCGTCAGCTGGCCGCCCGCGCGCGGGCGCACATGTCCGCCGGCAGGCCCCGCTTCGAGGCGGACCGGCGGGTGGCCGAGGAGCTCGCCTCCCGCTTCTTCGACGCCCTCCGCGAGGGCGACGTCGCGAGCGTGCGCGACCTGCTCGCGGCCGATGTCCAGATGGTCGCTGACGGCGGCGGCAAGGCCCCGTTGTGGGGCTCGGGTGTGTTCGTGGGCGAGAACCTCGTCAAGCTGCTCACCGCCGTGGCGCCGGGCTTCCTGGCGGTCGGGCTGACGGTGGAGTCCCATGACGTCAACGGCCAGCCCGGCGCGATCTTCCGCGACCGGGAGGGCCTCGTCCTCGCCACCTGGGCGCTCGAGGTTCTCGACGGCAGCATCCAGATGATCCGGGTCGTGCTCAACCCCGACAAGCTCGGTCACCTCGGACCGGTGACCGACGCATGGGCGGTCGTGGCGGAGGCGCGGCGCGCCCAGCGTCGGCCGTAAACCCTGTCGCAGCGCCATACGGCCCCCGTAGACTTCGCCCCGATGGGCGTCGTGGCCAGTGCCGGAGCCCTGGTCACCGGGCGCACCGCCCTCGGCCGGGGTGACTGGAGCGCGGCCCGTGCCAGCTTCGAGGAGGCCGCCACCGCCACCGATTCCGCCGAGGCCTGGGAGGGCGTGGGCCGGTCCGCGTGGTGGCAGGGCGACCAGGAGGTCACCTTCGCCGCACGGGAGCGGGCCTACCGCAGCTACCGGGCGGCGGGCGACCGCCAGGGGGCGGCGCGGGTGGCCCTGTGGATCGCCTCCGACCACCTCGACTTCCGCGGCGACGACGTGGTCGCGGCCGCGTGGTTGGTGCGGGGCCGCTCGCTGCTGCAGGACCTGCCGCCCGGTGCCGAGCTGGGCTTCATCACGCTCCTCGAGGCCGACATCGCCCTGCTCGCCAACAACGACCTCGATACGGCGGCGCGCGGCGCCCGCGAGGCGCTCGCGATAGCGCGGGCGTGCGGCGAGCTCGACGTCGAGGTGGTCGCCCTGGGGATCCTGGGCTCGGCACTGATCAGGTCGGGCGCCGTCGCGGAGGGGCTGCAGCGCCTCGACGAGTGCGCCACGCTCGCGGTGGCGGAGGAGTTCACCGAACAGGCCGCCCCGGGCTGGGCGCTGTGCCACACCGTCACGGGCTGTGCCCACGCGGGAGACCTCGCCCGCGCCGAGCAGTGGTGCCGGGAGCTGCACCGGTGGTCCACCACCTGGCACGCGCGCCACTTCTTCGGCATCTGCCGCACGGCGTACGGGGGTGTCCTCACCACCCGGGGCGACTGGCAGCTCGCGGACGAAGAGCTCAGCACCGCCATGAACGATCTCCAGCAGGTGCGGCCCGCGCTCGCGGCGCCCACCGCCGTCCGGCTCGGTGAGCTGCGCGCCCGGCAGGGCCGGCACGCCGAGGCACGGACCCTGCTCGAGTCCGCCCTGCCGTTCCCCGACGCCGTGATCGCGCTCGGCGCGCTCGACCTCGAGGAGGGCGACATCACCGCCGCCGTCCAGTCGGCCGAACGCGTCCTCCGGCGGCTCGAGGTGACCAGCATGCTCGACCGCTTCCCGGCGATCGAGCTGCTCGCCCGGGCGCACGGTGCCGCAGGCGAGGTGGCCAAGGCCCGCGCCGCCCTCGCCCAGCTCGAGGAGTCCGGCCTCGGGACGCCGTACCTGCGTGCTCGCGTCTGCCTGGTCAAGGCAGAGGTGCTCGCCTGCGCCGGGAGCTGGGACGACGCCCGGCAGGCTGCGGAGGACGCCGTCGACCTGTTCACCGGGTGCTCAGCGCCGTACGAGTGCGCTCGCGCCCGGCTCGTGCTCGCCCGAGCGCTCGACGGCGTCGGGCGCGGCGAGCACGCCGAGGTCGAGCGGCGGGCGGCCAACCAGTCGCTCCGGAGGCTCGGCGCACGGGTCGAGGAGAAGCCGCCCGCCGACCCTGCCGGCGGCCTGAGCCCCCGTGAGGTGGACATCCTCCGGCTCGTCGCGCAGGGCATGAGCGACACGGACGTCGCCGAGCGCCTCTTCCTCAGCCCGCACACGGTTCATCGCCACATGGCGAACCTCCGGACCAAGCTGGGCACCCGGTCGAGGGCTGCCGCCGTCGCGCGAGCAGCCAAGCTCAGCCTGATCTGAGGCCTGGCCCGAACGGGCCATGCATGAGGATGGCCCGTCCCAGCGATGCGCCGGCGACCGCGCCCGACCGACACTCGTGCCATGACCTCCATGACTGATGACACCGGCGTCGACGAGCTCCGGTTCCGCCTCCACGGCGGCCTGCACGAGCCCGGCGACCCCTCCTACGACGACACCTGCACGCTCTTCAACACGATGATCGAGCGACGGCCGCGCTACGTGGCCACGTGCGTGAGCGTCGACGACGTCGTCGCGGCACTCGCGTTCGCCCGCAGCCACGACCTCCCGGTCGCCGTGCGCGCCGGTGGCCACTCGGTGGCCGGCCTCTCGCTCTGCGACGACGGGCTGGTCCTCGACGTGCGCGGCATGGCCGACATCGAGGTCGATCCGGAACGACGGATCGCCCGCATCGGTGGTGGGGCGATCTGGGCCGACGTCGACCGCGCGACCCAGGAGCACGGCCTGGCCACCACCGGTGGCCGGGTCTCCACGACTGGGGTCGCGGGCCTCACCCTCGGCGGTGGCTCCGGCTGGCTCGAGCGCAAGCACGGACTGGCGTGCGACAACCTCGTGGCGGCCGACGTCGTGACGGCCGACGGCGAGGTGCTGCGGGCCAGCGAGGACGAGAACCCGGACCTGCTGTGGGCGCTGCGCGGTGGTGGCGGCAGCTTCGGCGTGGTCACCGCGGTCGAGATGAGGCTGCATCCGCTCGGACCGGAGGTCTTCAGCGGCATCGCGCTGTTCACCGCCGACCGCGCGCACGAGGTGCTGCGAACGTTCCGAGACGTGATGAACGGCGCCCCCGAGGAGCTCTCCCTGGCCTGCGCGTTCCTTCACCCGCCGGCGGGCGCCGAGGGTTTCCCGCCGCACCTGGTGGGCCAGGAGCTGGTGGCCGTGCTCGGGATGTGGGCCGGTTCCCTCGCCGACGGCGAGCGGGCGCTCGAGCCCATCCGCGCGCTCGGTCCCGATGCCGACCTGTTCGGCCCCACGCCGTATGCCGACTTCCAGTGCTCGCTCGACGACCCGCCCGGGTTCCGGAACTACTGGACCGCCGAGAGCGTCACCGACCTGCCCGAGGAGGCGATCGAGCTGATCGTCACGCGGGCGCACGAGCTGTCCCCGGGAGCATCGATGCTGTTCATCGTCGCGTGGGGCGGCGCCCTTGCTGAGGTCGGCGCCGATACCTCACCGCTGGCCGGCCGGGAGGCACGATTCCTCGTCCATCCGCTGCTGCTGTGGGAGCAGCCTGCCGACGACGAGCGCAACATCGCCCTCGGCCGCGCCTTCCGCAGCGACATGGAGCCGTTCTCGGTGGGCGCGACGTACCCGAACTTCCTCGGTGCGGAGGGCGGCCGACGGATGCGGGCGGCGTTCGGGGACAGCGCCGAGCGCCTGGCGGCGATCAAGGCGGCGTACGACCCCACCGATGTCTTCCGCACCCACCAGGCGATCGCCGCGATCTGACCTGTGAGATCGTCCGTGGTGACCGGCGGCATCCCGCCGCCGGGCGGACGAGGCGGACGTGGGGCAGAGACGAGACGGCGCGCAGGCGGCGAGCCGGTGGACGCCGGCGCTGGTGGCGCTCGTGTTCCTCGTGGCGCTCAACCTGCGCCCGGCCGTCACCTCCGTGGGGCCGGTGCTCCCCCGGATGGCGGACGAGCTGGCGCTGTCCGAGCCGCTGCAAGGGCTGCTCGGGGCGCTGCCGCTGCTCGCCTTCGCCGTCGGGTCACCGCTGGTGCACCGGCTGACGCGGCGCACCGGGGTGGATGTCGCGCTGCTGCTCGCGCTGCTGCTGCTCGCCGCCGGACTCGCGCTGCGTTCGTTCACCGGGCTGCCGGGGCTGTGGATCGGCACCGTGATCGCCGGCCTGGCGATCGCCGTCGGGAACGTCCTCGTGCCCGTGGTGGTGCGCCGCGACTACCGCTCCCGCGTGGCTGTGGCCACCGGCTTCTTCACCATGTTCATGACCGTGGCGGCCGCGACCGCGTCGGGCACCGCAGTGCCGCTCGCGGACGTCTGGGGCTGGCGGGGTGCGCTCGGCTTCTGGGCGATCCCCGCGCTCGCGGTGGCCGCGATCTGGATCGTGCGGATGCGGATCGCACCCTCGCCGCCGAGCCCGTTGCCGAAGCCGGGCGCGATGACGGTGAGCGTCTGGCGTCAACCCACCGCGTGGTTCGTGACCGCGCTCATGGGTCTGCAGTCCACCTCCTTCTACATCCTCGTCACGTGGCTCCCCACGATCGAGGCGGCTGCAGGTGTCCGCGACGACGCCGCCGGGGTGCACCTGTCGGTCTACCAGCTGGTGGGCACCGTGAGCGGCCTGACGATCCCGCTGCTGATGCGCCGCACCGGGTCCCTCGTGACGGCGGCCGTGACGGCGAGCGCCCCGATGCTCGTGGCCGCGCTCGGACTGCTGCTCGCACCCGGGTTGCCCGTGCTCTGGGTGATCTTCGCCGGGCTCAGCTCGGGCGCCTCCCTCGTGGTGGCGCTCACGCTGATCGGTGTTCGTGGCCGCACCCACGCCGAGACCACCCAGCTCTCCGGCATGGCTCAGGCGGTCGGCTACCTGCTCGCCGCGTGCGGCCCGGTCGCCGCCGGCTGGCTCGCGCAGGCGAGCGGTGGCTGGCAAGCGCCGCTGGTCATGCTCGCGATGATCGCGGCGGTGCAGGTGGTGGCCGCCGTGCTCGCCGGCGGGGACCGCCCGGTCAGCGCCGCCGCGTGACCGCCTTCACTAGCTCGACGGCGAGGAACACCAGGGCGGCGAACCCCGCCGTCATCAACCACTCGCGCACCCCGATCGGGGTCGAGCCGAACCACGCGTTCATGAAGGGGACGTAGGTGAAGACGACCTGCAGCAGCACCAACGCGGCCCCCGAGATCCAGATGACGGGGTTGCCGGTGAGCACCCTCCTCGTCAGCGCCGACCTGGTCAGCAGGCGGCACGAGAACAGGAACGCGAGCTGCCCGAGCGCCAGCATCAGCACGGCCGTGGTCTGCGCGGACGCGAGGTCCGCACCGAGCTGCAGCTCGGTGAGGTAGGCCAGCAGCGCGGCCCCGCCGATCAGCAGCGAGGCCGCGATCACGATCACCAGCGCCTGCGGCGAGAGCACCTGCTCCTTCGGCGAGCGTGGCCGGCGCTCCATGATGCCGGGCTCGGCCGGCTCGCGAGCCAGTGCCAGCGACAGCGTGATGGCGGTGATGAGGTTGATCCACAGGATCTGCACCGGCGTCAGCGGCAGAGCCAGGCCCAGCAGCACGGCGCTGAGGATGACGAGCGCCTGCGCCCCGTTGGTCGGCAGCAGGAACACGACCGACTTGCGGATGTTGTCGTAGATCCGCCGCCCCTCCTCGACCGCGCGCACGATCGTGGCGAAGTTGTCGTCGCCGAGCACGATGTCGGCGGCGTCCTTGGTGGCCTCGGTGCCCTTGATGCCCATCGCCACGCCGACGTCGGCGCGCGTGATCGAGGGTGCGTCGTTGACGCCGTCACCGGTCATCGCAGCGACCTCGCCGCGACTCTGCAGCGCCCGGACGATGCGAAGCTTGTGCTCCGGAGAGGTGCGGGCGTAGACGTCGATGTCGCGGACCACCCGGCGCAGCTGGTCCTGGTTCATGGCCTCGAGCTCGGGTCCGGTCAGCGCCGCCACCTCGCCCTCGCTCGCGACGACGCCGAGCTCGCGCGCGATCGCGGTCGCGGTGCCCTTGTGGTCGCCCGTGATCATCTTGACCCGGATGCCGGCGGTGTGCGCCTCCGCGATGGCGGCCGTGGCCTCCGGCCGGGGCGGGTCCACGATGCCGACCAGACCCAGGAAGGTCGCTCCGCCGTCGAGATCGGCGAGGGCGATCGAGGTGACACCCTCGGCCGGTCGGCGCGCGACCGACAGCACCCGTAGACCCTGCGCGGAGAGCTCGTCGATGCGGCGGGACCAGGCGGCGCGGTCGAGCGGCTCGGGGCCGTCCGGTCCGAGCTCGAGATCGGAACGGTCGAGCAGCGGCCCGGGTGCGCCGAGCATGTGGATCGCGCGGAGCGGCTCGCCGAAGGCCTCGGCACCGACGTCGTCGAGCGTGGCCGAGAACTTGTGCGTCGACTCGAACGGCACCTGGGCCACGCGCGTGACCGCGCCGAGCGGGGCGCCGGCCTTGTGCGCCAGCACGTCGACGGCGCCCTCGGTGGGTTGCCCCACCACGCGCCAACCGTCCTCGCCACGCTCCACGCGGGCGTCGTTGCACACACCTCCGGCCAGGACCAGGGCGGCGAGATCGGGATGGGAGGAGAGCTCCGCCGTCGAGCCATCGATCGTGACCCGCCCCTCGGGGGCGTACCCGATCCCCTCGACGGCGTAGCTCGCCACCCGGGTGACGACCGCCCGGGCCGTCATCTCGTTCTGGGTGAGCGTGCCGGTCTTGTCGGAGCAGATCGTGGTGACCGAGCCGAGGGTCTCCACCGAGGCCATCTTGCGGGTGATCGCACGGTGGCGGGCCATCTGCTGGACGCCGAGAGCGAGCGTGATGGTGACGAGCGCGGGCAGCCCCTCCGGCACGGCGGCCACCGCGAACCCGATGGCGGCGGAGATCAGCTCGTCGCCGGAGAAGTCGTGCACCAGGCGGCCCACCAGCAGCATCGCGAACGCCGCCAGGCCGATGCCGACCGAGAGCTGCTTGCCCAGGTGCGCCAGCTGGCGGGTGAGCGGGGTGTCGATCTGGTCCTGCTCGGAGACCAGCGTGGAGATGCGCCCGATCTCGGTGCGCGCGCCGGTCGCCACCACCAGACCGGTGCCGTTGCCGGCCGTGACGATCGTGCCGGAGAACAGCAGGCTGGCGCGATCACCGACGCCCGAGTCGAGCGAGACCGCCTCCACCTGCTTGGTGGCGGGCACGGACTCGCCGGTGAGGGCGGACTCGTCGACCTGCAGGTTGGTGCCGTCGAGAAGGCGAAGGTCGGCGGGGACCCGGTCGCCGCTGCGGACGCGGACGATGTCACCGGCCACGAGGGTCGCGGCGTCGCGGACGCCCCAGACGTCCTCGCGAAGGACCTGCGCGTCCAGGGACTGCATCCGCTGCAGGCCCGCGAGCGCGTCGGCGGCGCGGCCCTCCTGGATGAAGCCGATCAGCGCCGTCACGACGATCACCACGACGATGACCGTGAAGTCCACCCAGTCGGTGCTGATCGCCTTGAGGATCGCAGCCGCGAGCAGGATGTAGGTGAGCACGTCGTCGAGCTGGGTCAGCAGCCGGCGCCACCACGGGCGCTGCCGGGGGGTGGCGAGCTCGTTGCGGCCGTCGCGCTCGAGGCGAGCCGACGCCTCCTCGTTGCTCAGGCCGCCCGGGGCGGAGCCGGTCGCGCTCCGAAGCTCGTCGGGACTCGCCGCCCACGGGGCCGCGAGCGGGCTGGACTCGGTGGTCTCGGTCGCCATGACACCTCCGCGCCCCAGTGTGTCCTACGGCCGGACGACGGCGACAGGACCTTTGCCCCGCGCGCGTGCGCGAAACTGTGGGCATGGTCGAGAAGAGCCTCTGGACGCGGCAGGTCGAGCGGAACCCCGAGCACTCGCACTGGTACGTCCAACGCTTCAAGGAGATGGCCGCCGCCGGGCAGGACCTGCACGGCGAGGCACGGTTCGTCGACGCGATGGTCGGACGCAGCGCTCGGATCCTCGACGCCGGATGCGGTCCGGGTCGGCTGGGTGGTGAGCTGGCACGGCGAGGGCACCACGTGGTCGGGGTGGACGTCGACCCGGTCCTGATCCAGGAGGCGCAGGCCGAGCACCCAGACGCGACCTGGCTCACCCAGGACCTCGCCGAGCTCGACCTCCACGGCGCCGGGGTACGCGAGCCGTTCGACGTGATCGTCTCGGCCGGCAACGTGATGACATTCCTCGCCCCCAGCACGCGCCGGCTCGTGCTGGCGAACCTGGCCGGGGTGCTGGCCGACGACGGCCGGCTGGTCGCGGGGTTCGGCGCCGGCCGGGGCTATGAGTTCGACGAGTTCTACACCGACGCGCGGGAGTCCGGGCTCGCGCTCGACCTCACACTCTCCACGTGGGATCTACGTCCGTTCGACCCGACCTCCGACTTCTTGGTCGCGATCCTGCGCCGTTCAGTCGGGTGAGCACCCGAGCGGGGGTTCCCGTTTCGGCGCTCGACCGATAGGGTCTCCACGATTCTTGAATCGACAAGTATGCGGGGGGACGTCGTGACGGGTACCGACAGGGACCGGACAGCCGTGCGTCGAGTGAGAGCGCTGGGCTCGACGGCGGCCGTCGCGGCTGTGTTGTCACTGGCGGGGCTCACGCCGCCGGCGAGCGCCGCGGGCGTCACGTGGTACGTCGACCAGAGCACCGGGACGGATGCCCCGGTGTGCGGCAGCAGCACGGGCGCGAACGCCTGCGCGAGCATCGGCGCGGCACTGGTCCAAGCGGGTGCCGACGATATCGTGTCGATCGCCGCGGGCAGCTACGCCGAGACGCTGCCGATCACGACGGCGGTGACGCTCCAGGGCAGCGGTGCTGCCGACGTGGTGCTGGCGGGTACCGACGCCACTCAGCCCACGATCGTCGTCAACGCAGCCGTTCGGATCGCCGACATGACGATCCAGCCTGCTCCTGGCGCGAGCGTGGGGCAACCCGTCATCGATATCGAGCACGACCGTGCCCTGGTGCTGAGCCGGGCCGCGGTGAACGGCGCGCCCGGAGACCCGGCCACAGCGGTCGGTGTGCTCGCCGGCGTCGGGAGCACGCTGACGGTCGAGGACTCGACGATGTCCGGGCTCTTCACCGCGATCGGGGCAGGCGCCGACGAGCTCACCGGCACGAACACCGGTCCGGCCACGGTCTCGATCAGCTCGAGCTCGCTCGACGGGAACGGCAACGGCGTCGCCGCGTTCGCGGGGACCGTGACGATCGTCGGCGGTTCGATCTCCGAGAACATGGGCAACGCCATCGTGTCGTACGGGCCCGATGTGGTGATCGATGCCACCGGGACGGCGATCAGCGGCAACGGCGGCGCGACCGGCGGGACGTTCAGCGGCAGCGTCGCGCTCCAGGCCGGCGGCACGTTCACCGGGCACGGCGTCACGATGGACGGCAACCGCAACGGCGTGACGCTCGAAGGTGGCGATCTCACGCTGATCAACAGCTCGGTGACCAACAGCCTCGACGGAGACGGAGCGGCGATCCTGGCTCGGCCCGGAGCATCGGATGCCGGTGTGCTGACGCCGACGGTCAGCCTCACCGGGACCGAGCTCTCCGGTCACTACGCCGGGCTGATCGTCGACTCGGGGCAGACGCAGATCATCAGCAGCACGATCGCGGACAACCGAGCCGGCATCGTCACGCACGCCTCGGTCGAGCCGGGGCGCCTCGAGCTCGTCGAGAGCGTCGTGACAGGCAACGGCGACGGCGCACCAGGCGAGGTCCCACCAGCCGGAGTCGCGCTCGAGGGAGCCACCGAGGCGATCGTGACCGACAGCCAGATCACCGACAACACGTTCGGCTTCATCTCCTACGCAGGATCACAGGCCACCGTCACCGGCAGCACGATCTCCGAGAACGACTGGGTCGGTCTCGCTGCGTTCGGCTCCGGAAGCGGGGCGACGGTCGATGTCACCGGCACCTCGATCATGGGCAACGGGCTCGACGTCTCGTCCGAGCTGGCCGGCCCGGTCTTCGGCGGCATCGTCGTCCAGGAGGCCACGATCACGGGGAACGAGCTGACCGTCAGCGGCAACGCCGCCGGTGCCATCGTCCTCGGCGGCAACCTCACGCTCACGGACAGCACGATCAACGACAACGTGCGGACCCCCCTCGACGACGTCATCGGCCTACCGATCACCGGGCGAGGAGTGCTCGCCAGTGACCTCGGCGCGGCGACACCCGTCAGCGTCCACCTCCTGCGGACCGAGGTCGCAGGCAACGACGCAGACGGCGTGCAGATCTCGGGTGGCGCCGGCGTGATCGAGCTCAGCACCATCGCCGAGAACGGCGGGGCGGGGATCAGCACCGAGGTGCCCGGCGGTGACGTGACCGAGGCTCCGACGGGATCGCTGCTGGTGGCAGGTAGCACGGTTGCCGAGAATGCCGAGGCCGCGTTGCAGCTCGGCGAGCAGCTTCTCGAGGTGAGCGTGATCGGTTCGATCGTGCACTCGCCCGAGGCTGTGCCCGCGTGCGCGGGCGAGCCGGCCGCGCTCGTGGACACCCGTTTCAACGTGGTCTCCGACGAGAGCTGCGCGTTCGACGCCGCCAGCGTGGTCGCCGACCCGGAGCTGGAGCCGCTGGCCGACAACGGCGGCCCCACCCGGACCGCGCTGCCGAGCCCGACCGGCCCGGCCATGAACCTGGTCCCGGCAGGCACCTCGGTGCCCTGGGCCGACAGCACCATCGACCTGTGCCCCGGAGACGTGGACCAGCGCGGCACCGGATACCCCCGGCTGACCGGCAGCGGCTGCGACGCCGGAGCCGTGGAACGCACCAGCGGGCTGATCACCGTGACCGCCGGCGACGCCACCACCTACGAGGGCGCGTTCGAGCCCGAGATCACGCCCAGCTTCGACGGGTTCCTGGGCGGCGACACCGTGGCCGACCTCGACACGCTGCCCACCTGCGGCTACGACCTCGAAGCCGCCACCACGTTCTGCTCCGGCGCCGCCGACGACTTCTACTCCTTCGAGTACATCGACGGCGCCCTGACCGTGCTGGACCCGCTGGTCATCGTGACCGACTCCCTGCCCGGCGCCACCGTGGGCCAGGAGTACTCGGTCACCCTGGAGGCGACCGGCGGCGACGGCGGCCCCTACACCTGGGGCATCCAGGAAGGCACCCTGCCGGCTGGTCTGCAGATCGACACCGCCACCGGTGAGATCTCCGGGATCCCCGAGACCGCTGGCCCGGCGACCTTCACCGTGTTCGTGGGCGACCCGATCCTCAAGGAGTTCACGATCACCGTCGAGGCAGCCCCGGTCGAACCCACCGACCCGCCGACCACCGACGAGCCGACCGGAGCTCCCACCACGGTCGAGCCCACCGATGCGGCTCCCGCGCCCACCGGTGGCTCGGGCGGCGCGGACCAGGGCCTCCCGGACACGGGCTCCGGCGGTCTGACCACGGTGGCCCTCAGCGCGGCGGTCCTGCTGCTCGCCGGTGCCGTCCTGCTCGTCGCCCGACGACGGCGGGCGTAGCCGCTGCCAGGATGGTCGGCATGAGTGCGGCTCTCCCGCTGGATGCGCACCGCGGCAAGCTGACCGGGGACGTCCTGACCGGGCCGGCTGACTTCGACGCGTTCTGGCGAGGCCGGTACGACGCCGCTGCCGCCGTCGAACCTCGTGCTCGACGGGTCAGCGAGATCAGTCGCGAGCCCGGGTGGCGGCTGAGCGAGGTGCGCTTCACCAGCACCGACGGCATCGAGCTGGGCGCGTTCCTGCTCGAGCCCGACGGCGGTGTGGAGCGCGTGGTGGTCGGCCTCGCCGGGTACGGGGGTGCGCACGAGCCGTTCGACCCCTTGCGCCGCCCCGGGGTGGCCGAGTTGTCACCCGCGGTGCGTGGCATGCCCGCGCTGAGCGAGCTGCCCGGGGTGCCGAACGTCGCCGCGGAGCACGTGCTGCACGGGATCGCCGCACGCGAGAGCTACATCATCGGTGGGTGCGTGGAGGATGTCTGGGTCTCGATCACCGCGGCGCAGGAGCTGTTCCCCGGTGCCAGCCGGGTAGATCTCCGGGGCGGCAGCTTCGGTGGCGGGCTCGGTGCGCTCGCCCTGCCGTGGGACGAGCGCATCACGGCAGGCGCGCTCAGCGTCCCGACGTTCGGGAACCACCCGGCGCGGCTGCGGACACCGTGCACCGGCAGCGGCGAGTCGGTGCGGCTGCTGGCGCAGCGGGACCCGAGCGTCGTGGCGACGGTGCGGTACTTCGACGCCGCGACCGCGGCCGCCCGGGTGGGGGTTCCGGTGCTGGTCGGGGCGGCGCGGGTCGATCCTGCGGTACCACCGGTGGGTCAGTTCGCCGTCTACGAGGCGCTGGCGGGACCGAAGATGCTGGTCGAGCTCACCGCCGGGCACCTGGAGTTCGACGGCGTCGAGCGTGAGAAGGCAACCTTCCACGGCGCCACCCTGGGCTGGCTGGACCTGCTCTAGCACTGGGTGCATCTATTGTCGTGACGACACTACCGGGGGTAGGATCGCCGTCGTCAGTGCCGTTCGACGACGAACGAGAGCGAGTCCCATGTCCATCGAGACGTTCCGCACCGAGGTAGCCGCGCCGGCGATCGAGTGCCGACCCGAGCTGCGGTGGTGGCTGGCCGAGGGGCTGCATACCGACGAGACGCTGCGGCGCGAGGTCGCCGACGCCCATCGGCTCGGGTTCGGCGGCATGGAGTTCCTCGCGATGGACGAGGGCGACATCGACCACAGCCGCTACGGGTGGGGCGCCGAGGAGTGGGTCCACGACTCCCAGGTGGTGGTCGAGGAGACGACGAAGCGGGGCATGTCGGTCAGCTTCACCTCGGGGACGAACTGGTCCAACGCCAACCTCCCCAGCATCACCCCGGACGAGCGTGCGGCGGCTCAGGAGCTGGATGTCGCCGTCGAGGATCTCGACGGCGGTGCGTCCCGTTCCGGGCCGCTTCCGCGGATCGACCTCGCAGGACCGGTCGCCCAGACCACGCTGCCCGGGCACCGGGGCACGATCACCGAGCAGCACCTCGTGGCGGTGGTGGCGGCACGCGTGCTCGGCGACGGCGTGCTCGACGCTGCCTCGGTCATCGACCTCACCGGCCAGGTGAAGGAGGAGTCGCTGGAGTGGACCACACCTGATGGCGAGTGGCGACTCTTCAGCTACTGGATGCACGGGACCGGACAGACGGCGAGCCCGTCTGCATCCGTCAACTACACCGTCAATTATCTCGACCGTGACGGCGTCGACGCGGTGATCGCCTACTGGAGCGACGTGGTGCTGACACCCGAGCTGCGCGAGCAGATCGCCGCGAACCCGCGCGCGCAGATGTACATGGACTCGCTCGAGCTGTCGACGTTCGGCGCCGGTGGGCTGTTCTGGGGGTGGACCGTGGCCGAGGAGTTCCGCACCCGGCGCGGCTACGACATCACCCCGTGGCTGCCGTTCCTGACCCGGGATGCGGTGTTCATGGCCGTCTCGACCGTGTACCACCACCAGCCCGCCGAGGCGGATCGCGTCACGGTCGCCAAGGTCCGCTTCGACTACGTGCGCACCCTGACCGACCTGTACATCGAGAACATGCTGCGCCCGTTCGCGACGTTCCTGCACTCGGTGGGGCTCACGCTGCGGTCCGAGATCAGCTACGGGCTCCCGTTCGAGCTCACCCGCCCCGGTCCCGAGGTCGACGGCATCGAGACCGAGTCGCTCGAGTTCGGTGCGCAGATCGACGCCTACCGCCTGCTCGCCGGGCCCGCGCACCTGTTCGGCAAGCAGTACTCCTCCGAGACCGGGGCGACCACGCGCAACCACATGCTCGACCACCGCTTCTACGACCAGATCATCGCCACCCAGCTCGCGGCCGGCATCACCAAGACGGTCCTGCACGGCTGGGCCAGCCCGGCCGGTGCCGAGGGTGCGACCGAGTGGCCGGGGCACGAGGGCATGTGGCCGATGTTCTCCGAGCGCTTCGACACCCGGCAGCCCGCCTCCGAGTTCTACCCGCTGTGGAACGCCGCCATCGGGCGCCTCCAATACGCGCTGCGGCGCGGGAAGCCCCGCATCGACGTCGGCATCCTGCGCACGGACCACTTCACCGACAACCTCGTCGGGATGACACTCATCGGTCCCGACGGCGAACGCATCCCCGACGAGGTCGCCTACGGCACCATGTGGATGCGGAACCGTGAGAACCACTGGTGGCAGGACCTGTCGATGCAGGATGCCGGCTTCACCTACGAGTTCTTCGACGGGGCGTTGCTCATGCGGGACGATGTCACCTTCGATGGTGAGGTCGTGCAACCTGTCGGGCCCGGGTACAGCGCTCTGATCGTCTACCAGGCGGAGCTCGACGCGGACGTCGCTGCGCACCTGCTCGCGTGGGCGCGGCGCGGGCTCCGGCTGGTCGTCGTCAACGGGGTGCGGGAGGTGGAGCACCTGCAGGCGGGACGGCATCGGCTCCACGAGCGTGCGGCTGCACGAACGCCGGGTCTCGACGGCCGCGACGAGGAGCTGGCCGCGACGATGGCCGCGCTGCGCGAGCAGCCGGGCGTCGTCGAGGTGGGCTCACCGGCCGAGGTGGTCGCCGCCCTCGACGGACTGGGGGTGACCGGGCGGGCTCGGTTCGTCGAGGACAACCAGGAGGTGCTCACCCACCTGCGCGAGGACGGCGACCTGCTCGTCCTCTACGCCTACCACTTCCTCTACGAGTCGCCCGAGGCGACCGCCGTGCAGATCCGGCTGCCCGGCGAGGGTGCCGTGCACCGCCTCGATGCCTGGTCGGGCGAGCTGTACCCGCACGCGGGCGTGAGGCCCGACGGCGGGTCCACTGTCGTCGAGCTCACCCTCGCTCCCGGTGAGGTCGCTGTGCTGGTGCTGGACCGGGCCGCCGAGGCGAGGCTCTCCCCGAGCCCGACCCGAGAGACGGTGACCGAGCTGACCGGGTGGAGCGCCGCCGTCGAGAGCTGGGACGCGGGCGAGGCCGAGGTCATCACCGAGGATCGCGGGCTGGGGTACGTGACGCGCGAGGTGCGCCCGACGACGGCGGTGACCCGGATCGAGGTCGGGGCCACGGAGCTGGCGCCGTGGACCGCGCTCGAGAGGGTGGGACCCGAGGTGTCCGGCGTGGGCGAGTACCGGGCGCAGCTGACCGTGCCGCAGCCGGCTGGCGGCGTGCGCTACCTGCTGGATCTCGGATCGACGGCCGGTGGGCTCGGTTCGGTGCAGCTCGGGGATGGGCCAGTGCGCGGGTTCGACACCTCCCGCCCGGTGGTCGACGTGACCGCCGACCTGCACGGGGGTGAGGTCGAGGTGGTGGTCCGGACGGCGAGCTCGCTCAACAACCGGCTGCTGGCGCGCGGCTACTACGACCGGGTCCCCGATGTGATGCTGCAGACGACGGGTGTCGAGCAGACGCAGCAGGCGATCGTCCGGGAGCATGGGCTGCTGGGACCGGTGCGTCTGGTACGTGAAGGCTGAGAGCGGGAGGTGCCGTGGCGCGAGGTGATGTGGGGGACCCCGCGGCCGCTGACCTCAGCCCGGTCATCGGGCCGGGGTCGGACGACCTGCTGACCTCGATCACCACGATCGTGCACTGGGCCGACAGCACGCCGGTGCGGCGGCATGCGATGGCGGCCGTCGACTTCCCCTACGACGACATGGGCATGTTCCTGGTGGTCAACCAGCTCTCCTACAACGGGGCGATGCGCCCGGCTGAGCTCGTGCAGGTGCTCGGGGCGACGGCGACCAACATGAGCAAGATCGTGGGCCGGCTGGTCGATGCCGGGCTCGTGGTGCGGGTGGCAGCGCCCGACGACGACCGCGGCGTTCTCGTGGCCCTCACCGAGCAGGGGCGCGAGATCGGCGGGCGCATCATCGCGCGCGCCGAGTCGGCTCTGGGCGCCGCCCTCTCGGAGTGGTCGGCCGAGGAGGTCCGGGTGCTCAGCAGGATGCTCGCCCGGTTCGCGCAGGAGACGACCGCGGACCCGCTCGGTCGGTGGATGCATTCTGGTCATCGTGAACGAGAGGAGGCACCATGGTCACCATGACGGCGGCGCACGCGTTGCAGAGCGACCTCATCATCCGCGAGGGGCCGTTCACCGTCGCCGAGCGCGATGGGTGGCCCGATGACGGGCGTCGGCACGAGCTGCTCGAGGGGCTGCTGGTGATGGCACCGACGCCCAGCGTGCCGCACCAGATCATCGTGGGCTCGCTCTATACGTTGCTCCGCGCGCACGCGCCGCGCGAGTTCCGGGTTCTCGTGGCCCCGACCGATGTCGTCCTGGGTCCACGCACGGTCATCGAACCCGACGTCATCGTGGTTCGACGGTCTGACTCCGAGGGTGAACGACTTCAAGGGATTCCGCTCCTCGCCGTCGAAGTAGCCTCGCCGTCGACCCGACTGCTCGACCTCGGTCGCAAGAAGGACCTGCTCGCCCAGGCGGGCTGCCCGTCGTACTGGACGATCGAACCGACCGGTCCTGTCGTCACGGTCTGGGCACTGAGCGACGGGGAGTACATCGAGACGACCCGCGTCCGTGCAGATCAGGCGCACCCGGTGACATTGCCGTTCCCCGTGACGATCACGCCGGCGGATCTCCTGGACGACTGAGCGACCTCAGACCCGGCGACCGGTGACCCGGAGTCCGCCAGGGGTGGCGAGCACGTCGTGGATCTCCGCGCGTACGCGCGGCGTGTTCATGCCTCGGTGCAGAACGAGCACGAGATCGCCGTCATGGGTCGTGAGCGGCATGCCGTGACCGGCGTTGCCCTCGACCAGCACCTCGCCCTGCTCCCACGGCCCGCGCAGCGAGCCGGAGCGGGAGATCGCCTGGGTCTCGACGTACTCGCCGCCGGTGAGCTGCTCGTCCGGTCGGTAGGACGCCCAGATCATCGCGAGCGCGCCGCCGGGCAGCGGCCACAGCTGTGGGCCGTCGGTCACGTAGGGCGCGAGCGCGGACGCGGTGGGAGCCACGCTGCGGTACCAGGGCGCCTCGGAGGCGCGGAACAGGTGCACGGGGTCACCGATGACATCCAGGTCCTCGCTCAGCGGGACGGCCTCCATGGTGCCGTCGACGGCCTGCACCCATTCGTGCGCGTAGACGAGCCAGGCGGCGCCCTGCTCGTCGCGGATGAGCGTGCCGTCCAGGGCCATGAACTCCCACGGCGTGTGCGGTCGCTGCGGGTCGAGCAGCTCGAACGGGCCGCGCGGATCGTCGGATACCGCGAGCACGGTGCCGCGTCGCACCGGTGTGAAGTCGCCCCAGCCCGAGGACGACATCGCGATGCGGGTGCCGCGCTGGGCGGCTTCGGGCAACCGGTCGGCCGGGTTGTGCAGCGTGGTCGCCAGCACGTACCGCCCGTTCCAGCGGTGCACCTCGGGTGCCCACGGAGCGACCGCAGGATCGGCCCACGCGCCCTCGGGAACCTGGAACACCGCCGTCGGCGATCCCCACGAGACCAGGTCCGGGCTCCACCATGCGAGGACGCCGGTTCCCGGCGGCACCGGGTAGTCCGACCCTTCAGGTATCTGTCGCGGCCAGCGCCCCGAGTCGTAGGCGGTGTAGAGCAGGTAGCCGCCCTCGACGGCGAGCACGTAGGGGTCGTGGCACGGGACGTCGTCGAGCGGGTGCGGCGCCGCGAGCGGCTGCGAGATCGAAGGCACGCTCCATCCTTGCGCGTCGAGCTGCCGTCAGACGGGGGTTCCGTACCGTCGACCGTCAGCGGCTGCGGCGGTCGAAGGCGGCGCGGACGTCGGCGGGGATGCGTCCCCGCGCGGATACCGCGAACCCGTTCGCCTGCGCCCAGGCACGGATCGCGGCGGGGCTCGGCGCTGCACCGGAGGACAACTCCTCGGTGCGCGCGGTGCCATGCACGTCGCCCTCGACCTCGATCAGCGCGGCCGCCAGGAACCGGTAGGTCCATTCCTGCGCGAGCGCACGGGTCTCGCAGAAGACGATCGGCACCTGCGGGAACCGGGCGTGGTGCTCTGCCACGGCCTCCGCCGCGACGGATCCACGCACGTACTCGAGCGCGAAGAGCTTTGAGTAGCGGTCCTCGACCACCACAGCTGCTCTGGGAACCTGGCTCAGGTCTGCCGCGAGATAGCGCATCTTGCCCGAGGTGAGCGTCGCGACGAGGTCCTGCAGGCTCTTGCGCTCCACCGACGCGACGACCGCGCCGTCGACCTCGACCGCGTAGTCGCCCGCCGCGAGCGCCGCGCGGCGTGTGGTCACCTGTTGATGCGTGAAGCGCCACGCGTACCGCTCGTGACTGTCGACGACGATCTCCAGGTCCGCCAACCCGCTCGCCCGAGCGGTCGGGATGCTGACGGCGGGGCGCGCCTGCTTCGCCGTCCGTGCGGTCTGCCAGAACACCGCCTCACGGCCGCCCTTGACGCGCGTGAGCACGAACTGGCTTCGGTTCTCGCGCGACCGATCCAGCACCAGGTCGATCGCGGCCCCGCGGCGCACGCACGAGCGGACCGGAACCGACTCCAGCACCTCGGGGTCGCTCGGCCAGCCGACCGCCCGGTGGCAGTACACCTTGCCGGTGCGGGGCCACATCTCACGGGCCTTCAGCACGATGCCGTCGGCACCGAGCGGGATCCGGAGCAGGTACGGCAGCGTGCTGGCATCCTCGGGGTTTCGTGCGATGACGAAGTCCTCAGCCACGACTCCAGCCTATGGCTGGGCCGGGTCGGGTGGAGGGGTCAGCGCGTCGCGACAGCGAGCAGCCCGCCCTCCTGCGGCACGGCCTGCAGCGCGTGATCGAACGCGTCGATCTCGAGGCACCGCCGCAGGTCGTCCGGGTCCACACCTGGGTTGGCAGGGTCCGCGCCCTTCTCGGCACATTCGCGCCCGGCGTCCGAGCGCACCACGCGCTCGAGGTAGGCCGCAGGATCGACCTGGCCTGCGCCGTCGAGCATCGCGATGAGGTAGTCGGCGAGGGCGACGTCCTCGTCCCCCTCGGTCGGGACGAGGAGCAGCCGCGTGGGGGCGAGGGCACGCACGGCGCGCGCCGTGGCAGCAGCCGTGACGAACGACGCGCACAGCACCGCCGGCACGGCGCTGACGGCGTGCGCTCCCCTGGTCCCGTTGCCCGTCACCTGGATCACGGTCGCGCCGCTCAGGTCCTCGCGCGCGATCCGGCCAGGCGCGTTGGGCAGCGGGAAGCGGAGGTCGACGTGACGGTCGGTGAGCAGCAACGCGTCCGGGTAGCGCTCGTCGCGTGCGGTCACGGCGGCATCGGCTCCTGGCGCGAGCAGCAACCGCTCGGCGCCGCGCGCAAGGCACCACGGCGCGACCGTGAAGGCGCGGACCACGTCGATGACCACGGCGACGTCCGCCTCGATCGGCCCCTGCAGGTCGTTGACGTGCCGCGTGAGGATCTCCACCGCGTCAGGGTAGGCGGCGCGCGAGCATGCTGAACGCGTTGGGCAGCCGGCCGTCCCATGCGCCGGCCGTCTCACCCTCGGGCTTCCAGAACGGCTCGGGGTGCTCCTGGAGATGCTCGACGGCGAAGCCCGCCTCGAGCGTGTCGGTCACCATCTGCGCGAGCGTGCGCTGGTGCTCGTAGGCACCCCGGGCCGGGAAGGTGTCGTTGACGTGGCCCGGCGCGAAGTAGGAGCGATCCGCGCGGACGCGCGCCTCGCCGGGCTCCCACGTCCACAGCGGTACGAGCGGGTGCGCCTCGTAGACGAAGAACGCGCCACCCGGCCGCAGGATCCTGCGCATCTCGGCGAGGAAGCTCGCGAGGTCGGCGACCCAGATCAGCGCGCCCTTGCCGGTATAGACGACGTCGGCGCCGGCGTCGGGCAGGCCCGTCCCGGGCAGCTCCACCTCCTGGTAGCGGCACGGGAGGTCGAGCGCGTCGGCGCGTGCTTGGGCGGACCGCACAGCAGCCGGGCTGTAGTCGAGGCCGAGCACGCTCGCGGCGCCGAGCCTGGCGAGCGCGAGGTCGTCGAGGCCGTGGCCACTCATCGGGTGGACGACGGCGGCGCGCTGCACCTCGGCCGTGAGCACCTCCTCCTCGATGGGCTCGAGTCGGTAGCTGCGCGCCATCTCGAGGTGTTGCGCTGCTTCGTGCTCGTACTTCTCCGAGGCGGCCGCCCAGGCCTGGCGTGTCCGGTCGTCCATGTCGCCGATCCTGCCGGACGGCGTCCTTCCAGGCCTCGGATTTTCGCCGCGCCGTGCCGTCCTGCGGATCTCACGCGAGCAGTCGCGCGATCTGCACGTGGATCCTGAAGCTCTGCTGCATCGCGCGGTCGGAGTGAAAGTTGAGCACCACGTACGCACCCTGCTCCGGGTAGGCGAACACGTGGGTGGCCCAGAACCCGAGGTGACCCACCGGCTCGGGCAGCCCGCGCATCAGCAGTGGCACGAGCTCACCGAACCTCAGCGTCATGGTGCCTGCGCCGTACGCGATACCGCGGCGGAACCGGTGGCGCGGTCGCTGCAGGTGCGCGAACGTGTCGGCTCCGAGAAGGACGCCACCGCGCAACGCCTTCAGGTACCGCACCCAGTCGTGCGGCGGCGCCACGATGTTGCCGCCCGCCCAGTCGAGGCTCACGGCGTGCGCGCGCGACAGCTCGTGGCCGCCGATCCAGAAGGGCTCGACGTCGAGATCGCTCAGGTCGTCGGGGATCAGCGTGGCGTCGTAGGGCGTCGAGGCACGCTCCATCCCGGCGGGCTCGAAGATCCGCGTGCGCAGCAGGTCCGCGAGCGCGGTCCCGGTCGCTTCCTCCGCAATGCGTCCCAGCAGCACCCAGTTGGTGTCGGAGTACACGAACCGCTCGCCCGGCCGCCCGTGCGCCGGCAACGTCCCGGCCTCGTTCAGCAGGTCGGTCGGCGTGAACCGGCGTTCCGGGTGCTTGAGGATGGCGTGTGCGGACGCGGCCGTGTCCCGCCCGCGGGGTGGCTCGAAGAAGTCCGGTAGCCCGGAGGTCTGGTCGAGCAGGTGGTCGATGGTGATACCGGTGGCGACCTCCACACCCGCAGCGGCCGGGAGCGCCGCGAGGTCCGCGGGCGGCAGCAGCGCGCCGAGCGGGGAATCGAAGCTCAGCCGGCCCCGCTCGACGAGCTGCGCGACGAGCGTGGCCGTGAGCAACTTCCCCGCGCTGGCGCCGTGGAACGGCCGGTCGACCTGGCCGAACTCGAACGACCAGTCGGGTGTCTGCACGAGCACCTGGGGCGCCGGCAGCCGCGGGGCTCGCCTGCGAGCGAGGCGCTCCAACGAGCGCTCCAGCTTGACGAGTCGCGCGGGTGTGGTTGCCGTCGGTGTGGTCACCATGACTCCAATCTATCTCATAGATAGGTCTACTAGACATGTCTATGACGTCAAGGACTCTAGGCTGGCGGGGTGGCCCACGTGATCCTCGGCCTGCTGCTCCTCGCGCCGCAGAGCCTCTACGACCTGATCAAGTCGTTCGAGGCCGGCGTCTCGCTCTTCTACAGCGTGTCCTCAGGCAGCATCAAGCGCGCGCTCGACGGCCTGCTCGCCGACGGCCACATCGAGGTGGCCAGCACCGACGGCGCCCGCGGACGCAAGGTCTATCGCGTGACCGACTCCGGCCGGGAGGCGTTCCGCCGCTGGATGACCGGCGAGCCGACCGGGGACGCCGAGACGGCCGCGCTGTCGCGCCTGTACTTGCTCGGACTCCTGCCCGCCGACGACCGCGCGACCGTGCTGCGGCGGATCGGTCAGCGCCTCGAGGCCGAGCTGCAGGAGCTCGAACGGCTCGCCGATCGACTCGCGGAGATCGAGATCCCCGAGCACCAGCGCGACATCGCCACCTACCAGCTCGCGACCCTTGAGTACGGGCTCAGCGCCCACCGTCACGCAGCGACGTTCTTCCGGGACCTGCTCGACAAGGAGTAGCCGAGCGGGGCAGTGCTTGCGGTGCGGATGCGACGCACCCAGTACGTCCGATCCGCATCACAGTGACTCTGAGCTGTGTCCACAGGGTGCTGCCGATGCCGCTTTGTCCACAGCACCCCCTCGACAGCGAGGCGCTCCGGGCTGTGGATCTGCCACGGTTCCGCGATGACCGAGCGGTTCGATACCGGCGACCAGGCACTGTGCGAGCTGCTGCTCCGCCAGGATGGCGTCGTCTCCCGGCGGCAGCTGCTGGCGATGGGTGCCCGGCGGCACGACCTCGAACGCATGCTCCGCCGCCGCGAGCTCCGGCGCCTGTGCGCCGGCGTCTACGTCAACCACACCGGGCCACCCACGCAACGGCAGCGCGAATGGGCAGCTGTGCTCGCAGCGTGGCCCGCCGCACTCACCGGGCCGTCGGCGCTGCCCGGGACGACACCCGGCAAGGTGCACGTCGCGATCGCCCGAGGCCGCACGGTCTGCGCGCAGGACGGCGTGGTGATCCACCGCACGAGCCACCTGCGGCAACGCGTGCTCTGGTACCGCGCACCCCCGCGCATGCGAGTCGAGCACGCTCTCGTCGAGGTGATGTCTCAACGGCTCGGTGCCCACGACGTCGCCGGCGCCTTCTCCGAGCTGACCCGCGTCGCATACTCCAGGCAGACGACGGCCGAGCGAATCCTTGACACGCTCACCAGCCGGCGCCGCGTGCCCGGCCGGACACTGATCCGCGCGATGCTGGAGGACTGGCGCGACGGCGTGTGCTCGGTCCTCGAGCGCGGCTACCGGTCGGAGGTCGAGCGAACCCACGGCCTGCCGCGCGCCAGTCGTCAGCACCCGAGTGACGCCACCGGCGCCCGGATCCATCAGGATGTCCGGTACCAGCGCTACTCGCTGGTGGTCGAGCTCGACGGCCTCGTCTTCCACGCCGACGCCGATTCTCGCGACCACGACGCCGCTCGAGACCTCGCCGAGCTCGCCACGTCCGGAGCCCCGACGGCGCGGGTCACCTACGGCCTGGTGTTCCGCACCGCCGGGTGGATCGCCGAGATCCTCCGCCACCGCGGCTGGACCGGCACGCTCACGCCGTGTCCCCGCTGCCCGCCGCGCGCGTGACGCTAACGATGCGGATCGGACGCGCATGCCACGTCCTATCCGCATCACAAGCGTTGTTCAGGCCGTGAGGACCACCAGTTCCTGCGTGGCGCGGGTCATCGAGACGTACCGGTCCACGGCTCCCTCGATCCCGTCACCGAGCGCGGCAGGCTCGACGAGCACGACCAGGTCGAACTCGAGGCCCTTGGCCAACGTCGGCGTCAGGGACCGCACGCGCTCGGTGGTCTCCAGGTCGCCAGCGCCGATCACGCAGGCGATGCCCTCGTGCTCCGCGAGCCAGCCGTCCAGGATCGAGGTGAGCTCCGCCGTCGACCCCTCCCGGACACCTCGACCGGTGCGGCGGATCGAGGTCGGCACGTTGGCGTCCGGCAGCGCGGCGCGGATGACCGGCTCGGCGTAGTCCATCACCTCGGCCGGGGTGCGGTAGTTGACGCCGAGCGAGCTGATCCGCGCGTTCCGGACGCCGACGCGCTCCAGCCGCTCCAGCCACGACTCCGTGAAGCCGTGGCGGGCCTGCGCCCGGTCACCCACGATCGTCAGGCTCCCGGAGGGGCAGCGCCGCAGCACCATCTGCCACTCGGCGTCGGTCAGCTCCTGCGCCTCGTCGAGGACCACGTGCGCGAACGGGCCCGCGAGCGCGTCCCGCTCCCGCTCCGGCAGCCGCGAGGTGTCCACCAGCGCGTCCCGCAGGTCGCCGCCACGGAGCATGCTCATGACCTGCAGGTCGCTGTCGTCGTGCTCGATGAGGTCGGAGACGATGCCGTCCATGTCCGCTCGCTGCTGCGCGATCATGGCGCGACGGCGGCGGGTCACCTTCTCGATCTCGGGGTCACCCAGGCGGTCGCGTGCGGCATCGAGCAGCGGCAGGTCCGCGACGGTCCACCTGTGCGGGCGCTTCCGTTGCAGCGCGGCGACCTCGTCGCGGCCGAGCCACGGCGCGGCCATCCGGAGGTAGGCGGGCACCGACCAGAGGTCGCCCACCACGTCGGAAGGCTGGAGCAGCGGCCACGCGCCGCCGAGCACGTCGGAAAGCGCACGATCGCTCTGCAGCACGCGCCGCAGCAGCTCCGGCTCCGCCTCCTCGAGCTGGTCGGCCACGGCCTCGACGAGCTCGTCCCAGATCAGCTCGCGGGCCTCGTTGTGCGGCGTGCCACGAGCGGCGTCGAAGGCGGTGGCCCAGTCGTCGGCGCGCACCCAGGCATCACCCCAGGGGGTCTCGACCTCGACGCGCTCGGTGGGCGGATCCTCGTAGAACCGCACGGCCGACTCGATCGCAGCCACCATCTCGGCGCTGCCCTTGAGGCGGGCGACCTCGGGATCCGGCTCAGGCTCCGCCGTCGTCCCTTCGGGGAGGAGATCGCGCAACGTGACGGTGCGGACATCGTCCTCGCCCAGGCTGGGCAGCACGTCGGCGGTGTAGCTGACGTAGTGCTGGTGCGGGCCGAGCACGAGCACCCCGCCGCCACGGCCGTCGAGGCGGGGATCGGTGTAGGTGAGGTACGCGGCGCGGTGCAGGGCGACGACCGTCTTGCCGGTGCCCGGCCCGCCGTCGACGACCAGCGCACCGGCGCTGGGCGCCCGCACGATCGCGTCCTGATCAGCGGCGATAGTGCCGAGCACGTCCCGCATCTGGGGCGACCGGCTCGCACCGAGGCTCGCGATGAAGGCGGACTGGTCGTCGAGGGCCGGCGAGGCCGCGAGCGCATCGCCAGCCTGCTCCAGGACGAACGCCTCGTCCCAGTAGTCGACGATGCGGCCGTTGGCCCACCGGAAGCGGCGGCGGCTCGCGAGCCCCATGGGATGCGCGTGCGTGGCGGCGAAGAACGGCTCGGCAGCGGGCGAGCGCCAGTCGACGAGGAGGCTGCCGCCGGCGCCGTCGGTGACACCGATGCGCCCGATGTAGGTGGCCTCGCCCGCCTCGGTGACGATGCGGCCGAGGCAGAGGTCGAGCCCGTAGCGGCGCAAGGTCCGCAGCCGGGCGGTCATGGCGTGGATGCGCTGGTCGCGCTCCAGCGCCTCGGTGCCGCTACCACCCGGGGCGCGGCGCTCGGCGGCAAGGCGGCTCTCCAGGTCGGCGATCTGGGTCTCGAGGCTGGTGGCGATGTCGGCGAGATGGTCCTCGTCGGCGGCGATGAGGCTGGGGTCGGCCTTGGCCGAGAGCCGGTCGGGAAGGGCGAACGGACTGGTCGAGGGCAGGGCTGCGACGCGGTGGGACGAAGGCATGGTCGGAGATTCTCCGACACCCAGGGGGCCTTGCCGCAAGGCCCCCCTTGCGCTATAAGTTAGTAGTGGCAAGGGGTGCGAGGACGCACCCGGTCGCCAGTCATTCGCTGAGAGGCGTCAGCGAGCCCGCCAGCACCCGCAACGTCTCGGGAGCGGGGCGGAAGTAGGCCCATCGGCCGCGCTGCTCACGCAGCACCAAGCCCGCGTCGGCGAGCAGCCGCATGTGGTGCGAGACGGTCGGCTGGCTGAGCCCCACGGGTTCGGTGAGGTCGCAGATGCACGCCTCCCCGCCGGGCGCTGCCGCGATGAGCGAGAGCAGCTTGACCCTGGTCGGGTCGCCGAGCGCCTTGAACATCTGCGCCAACACGATGGCGGCGTCGTCGCTGATCACCCCCGCCGTCACGGGCGAGCAGCAGGCTGCGAGGCCGCTCGGGTCGACCGCTGTCGTCATGAGCACATCATGGCGCACTCATTGACAAATGTCGATATGTGGCGGCACGATGGCCGCACCATCAAATCGATGTTCATGAATGTGAGGACCGGATGCACGAGCTCCCCGTCGCCGTGATCGGAGCAGGCCCGCAGGGCCTGGCCGCCGCCGCCCACCTGCTCGAGCGGGGCCTGCAACCCCTGGTGCTGGAAGCGGGCAACGGGCCCGGCGCGGCCGTCTCGCAGTGGGGACACGTGCGGCTGTTCTCGGCGTGGCCCGAGCTGCTCGACCCTGCTTCGGTGCGCCTGCTCGAACGCACCGGGTGGGCAGCGCCGGAGCGCGGCTACCCCACCGGGCAGCAATGGATCGAGTCGTACCTGGCACCGCTGGCGGCGGCCCTCGGCGAGCACGTGCGGTACGGCTCTCGCGTGGTCGGGCTCTCGCGCCGGGGCCGGGACCGGCTGGTCGACGCCGACCGCGCGCAGCAGCCGTTCACCGTGCTGGTGCGGAGCTCGGACGGCACCGAGGAGCGGCTGCTCGCCCGCGCGGTCATCGACGCCTCGGGCACGTGGGGCTCACCCAACCCGGTCGGGGCCGACGGACTTCCCGCGCTGGGCGAGCACGCGGCGGCCGCCGCCATCAGCTATGGCATCGCGGACCGCGCCGACGTCGCACGTCACGCCGGCAAGCACACCGTGGTGGTCGGCGCAGGGCACTCGGCCTTCAACTCGATACTGGAGCTCGAGCAGATCGCCGCGCGCAACCCCGGCACCAGGATCACGTGGGCCATCCGGCGGCCGCTGTCGGCGGGCACCTTCGGCGGCGGCGCTGCCGACGAGCTGCCGCAGCGGGGCGCCCTGGGCAGCATGACGCAGCGGGCGGTGCGCTCCGGAGCCGTTCAGGTCATCGCCGGGTTCCGCACCGAGCAGGTGCTGGGCCAGGACGGGCAGACCGTGCTGGTGGCCGAGGACGGCAGGCAGGTAGCCGCCGACGCCGTCGTGGCATCGACCGGGTTCCGCCCAGACCTGTCGTTCCTGTCGGAGATGCGGCTGGACCTGGACCCCACCCTGCAGGCGCCGCGCCGGCTCGCGAGCGAGATCGACCCCAACGTGCACTCGTGCGGGACGGTCCGCGCGACCGGCGCAGCCGACCTGGCCCAGCCGGAGCCCGATCTGTACCTGGTCGGGATGAAGTCATACGGGCGGGCACCCACCTTCTTGGCCCTGACCGGCTACGAGCAGGTGCGCAGCGTCGTGGCTGCACTCGCCGGCGATCACGAGGCGGCAGGCCGGGTCGAGCTGGAGCTGCCCGACACCGGGGTCTGCGGCGGTAGCGGCGTCTACGACAGCCCCGACGGCGAGGCCGGCGGCGGTTGCTGCGCCCCGGCACCGGTCCGACTGGAGCTCTCGACGCCGCTCTGAACGCGCACCGAACAGCTCGCCAAGCAGCGACTGACCGATCTCAGCCGACGAGCTCTGGAGGGTCTTCTCAGGACAAGAAGTCGCGCACCAGGCGTTTCACCCGTTCGGGCTCCTGGCGGTTGACCCAGTGCCCGGCCCCCTCGATCATCTCGAGCCGGGCGCCGGGGACCTGGGCCGCAGCGGCCCGCGTGTGCTTCGGCGCGACGCCGATGTCCGCCGTGCCCTGGATGAACAGCGTGGGGCACGAGATCGTGTGCAGCCGGGGGCGCAGGTCCACCCGCATCCGCCAGAAGCCGATCGAGGCGTTCTGCCAGTCGGACGAGCCGCCACCACCGGCGCGCGCCAGCTCGGTCACGACCTCGTCGACGATCTCCTCGACGTCCTCGACAGGGCCGGGGATCAAGGAGGAGCGCACGAACCGTGCCACCCCGGCGCGAGTGCGGAACATCAGCGATGGCAGCGTCGCGTTCAGCAGCGGCAGCTTCGCCGTCAGCCACAGCAGCTGGTGCACAACGGGCGAGAACGAGATGATCCCGGCCGGCGCCATCGCGACCAGCCGGCGGACTCGCTGCGGATGGTCGATCGCGGTGGCCAGCGCGAGCGCAGCGCCCTGCGACAGGCCCACCAGGTCCACCTGCTCGAGCCCGTAGTGATCGATCAGGGTGATGACCACGCGCTGCAGCCGGGCGTGATCCGCCAGGCCGTCCCACGGGATGCTGCCACCCTGCTTCGGCCAGTCGACGGCATAGACGGACCGGTCCACGGCCAGCGCTGGGATCAGCCGCGCCCAGCTGAGATGTGCGTTGTCGACACCTGCACCGCTGAGCAGCACCACCGGATGGCCACCGCTGCCGGCCCTGGTGACCTGGAGGCGACCCTCCGGCTGGTCGATCCACTCGTGCGTGACGATCGGCTCGGGGCCGCTCACGGTCGGCCGCCCTGCTGGCGCGAACGCCACCGCTCCAGCAACGCGGGGAGCTCGCTCTCCAGGAACCGGTACAGGTCGGTCACCTGCTCCAGCCGCTCGCGCCGCGCGGGCTCGGCGCCGGCCAGCAGCTCGAGCCCACGCTCGGTGACCTCGCGGAACGCCGTCGTCTGCGAGTACCGACGCATCAGCATCCGGCTCCAGCCCTCCGGGGCGATCCGGAAGTACTCGGACCGGTCGCCGCGCCGACGGGTGCGCTCCACCAGGCCGCTCGGCGTGAGCAGTCGCATCGCCGAGGAGATCGAGCTCCTGCTGACCTGCAGCGCCGCCGTCAGCTGCGCCGGGGTCTGCTCGGGCGGATCGCTGATCAGCAGCCACCCGATCACCCGGCCGGCGATGAGCGGCAGCCCCTCACCCACGAAGAACTCCGCGATCTCGTCCACGTAGGCGGCCTCCGCCTGCGTCAGCTCCTGAGTCGTCGTCACCTCCCGACCGTACCGTCGTTGCAGTTATTACTGCAACGACTGGAGTCTGTGACGTGCGTGACGGTCCGCTTCTGGCGGGGAATCTGCGGGACCTGCCGCGACGTTGCGGCGAGCATGGACTTCAACCAGCAGATCATCGACACCTTCCGAGCCAACGCGGGGGAGGTCAACGAGCCCATCGCCTTCGGCAAGAGCCTGGTGCTCGTGCACGTCCCGAAGAAGGACGACACCATCCGCATCGCCCCGCTGGCCGCCGTGCAGGCCGACGGCGCCTGGCACATCGTCGGTTCCGCCGGCGGCTCACCGAAGCACCCCGCCTGGGTCTACGGACTTCGCCGCACCGAGCAGGTCGACATCGAGGTTCCCGGGGATCCCGTCGAGACTCACCGCGCGAACGTCGAGGAGCTGACCGGAGCCGAGCGCGACGCGATGTGGGAGCGATTCAAGAGCATGTCCAGCGCGTTTGCCGGGTACGAGAAGACCGCCGAGGGCCGCGTCTTCCCGATCTTCCGGCTGGCTGCCTGACCGGGCCGTCAGGACGCCGTCGGCGCGTCCTCGATGCTCGCCGGGCTGGCAGGCTCCTGTCCCGCGGTGCCACGCCAGCGCCCGATGGCCCGCATCAGGTGGTAGACGCCGATGGCGGCGACCGTGCCGAGCGCGATGCCCTCGAACGTCATCGCGCCTGGCCTCCAGGTGTAGTTCGCGATGCCGACGATGAGGGCGATCGCCGCCGTCGTCAGGTTGATCGGGTCGGCGAAGTTCACCTTGTTCTGCACCCAGATGCGGGCACCCAGCACGCCGACCATGCCGTAGAGCACGGTCGCGGCGCCGCCGAGCACGCCCGCCGGGATGGTGGCGATCAGCTCGCCGAACTTGGGTGAGAGGGAGAGCACGAGCGCCGTCGCCGCGGCGACCCAGTAGGCGGCGGTCGAGTACACGCGGGTGGCCCCCATGACGCCGATGTTCTCGGCGTAGGTGGTGGTGCCGGAACCGCCGCCGGCACCGGCGAACACGGTGGCGACACCATCGGCCAGGAGCGCGCGGCCGGTCACCTTGTCGAAGTTCTGACCAGTCATCGCGGCCACCGATTTCACGTGCCCGACGTTCTCCGCCACGAGCACCAGAACCACGGGGACGAACAGTCCGAGCACGGCGGGCGTGAACGTCGGCGTGGTGAACTGCGGCAACCCGATCCACGCGGCCTCGCCCACCGCGCTGAAGTCGACCTCGCCACGCACGGTCGCGGCCACGTAGCCGATGACGACGCCGACCAGGATCGACAGCCGGCCGAGGATGCCGCGGAACAGCACGGTGACGAGCACGACGGCGAGGATCGTGATGATCGCGGTGACCGGGGCGGCGCGCACGCCGTTGGTGCAGATGGAGACGATCTCGCCGTCGACGATCTCCTGCTGGCAGGTTCCCCAGGCCGCGGGTGCGAGGTTGAAGCCGATCAGCGCGACGATCGTGCCGGTGACGACCGGCGGCATCACCACGTCGATCCAGCGCGACCCGGCCAGGTGCACCACCAGGCCGACGATCGCCAGCAACGCGCCGGTGACCACCACCCCGCCGAGCGCACTCGACATCCCGTGGGTGCCGGCCGCGGCACCGATCGGGGCGATGAACGCGAAGCTCGAGCCCAGGTAGCTGGGCAGGCGGTTCTTGGTGATCAGCAGGAAAGCGACCGTGCCGATCGCGGAGAAGAACAGCGTCGTGGCCGGTGGGAGCCCGGTCAGCAGCGGGACGAGGAACGTCGAGCCGAACATGGCCACGACGTGCTGCATCCCGATCCCGATCGTGCGCGGCCAGCTGAGCCGCTCGTCGGGAGCGACCACCGCTCCGGGCGCGATGGTGCGGCCGTCGCCATGGCGACGCCAGGTGAAGTTCAGCAAGGGTTTCCTCCGGCTGCAGTGCTCGGTCACGGGCCGAGAAGTGACCCTAGTGGCCCGACCGGCAGTTGCTGAGCGCGCCGTCGATCATCTGGGCGGTGTCGTCGACGCTCCCGAGGGTGCCGGCGTCGTGGGAGACCAGCAGGACGGCGGCATCGAGCTCGCGACCGAGGCGCGTGAGAAGCTCGACCACCTGAGTGCCGCGTTCCTGGTCGAGCGCGGAGGTCGGCTCGTCGACGAGCAGCACGTCCGGCGAGCCGACGAGGGCGCGGGCGATGGCGACGCGCTGCCGCTGTCCGCCAGAGAGCGTGGCGGGTCGCTTGTGCGCCTGTTCCCCAAGCCCGACGGCGTCGAGCAGCTCGAGCGCGTGCGCCCGCACCGTGGACCTCCGCTTGCCGCGCAGATGGGCCTGCAGCTCGAGCTGCTCGAGCGCCGTCAGCGATCCGATCAGCTGTGGCTGCTGGAAGACCAGGCCGATGCGGTCGAGGCGGAGTCGGGTGGCATCGGGGTCGCTCGTGGTCGGGGTGAGCACCACCTCGCCTCCGATGCGCACCTGCCCCTCGGAGGGCCGGGTGAGGCCGGCGGCCACGGCGAGCAGGCTCGACTTGCCGGCACCGGAGGGACCGAGCAGCGCCGTCGTCGTTCCTGAAGGAACGCGGAGCGATACGCCGTCGACGGCGGTCAAGGTGCCCTCGCCGTCGGGGTAGACGAGGCGGATGTCATCGAGTCGCAGATCCATTCGGAGTTCCTTCTCTCAGCGAGACGCCAGCGCGGCGTGCGGGTCGGTTCGAGTGATGCGCATGACGGCGGCACCGGCGCCCAGGAGCCCGAGCACGACCAGCGCGGCGGCGGGCACGAGCGTGGTGGCGGGCGAGACCAGCACCGGGAGGGCCCCGCCGAGCAGGGTCGCGGCGCCGGCCGCGATGCCGGTGCCCACGGCCACGCCACCCACGAGCAGCAGCGCCGCCTGTCCCACGGCGTCCAGCAGCAGGTACCCGGTCGGGGCGCCAAGTGCCTTGAGCACCGCGATGTCGCCCTGCCGCCCGATGGTCCACACGGTGAAGAACGCACCGACCACCAGCGCCGAGATCGCCATCAGGAAGCCCTGCATGGTGGTCAGTGAGGTGTTCTCGGCCGTGAAGGAGGAGACCGCGGCGCGCGCGTCGTGCGTGCTCACGGTGGTAGTCCCGATGGCGGCGTCGGCGGCCGCGAGGTCCACCGAGCCGTCGGTGGTGAGCGCCACGACCGTGGCGACCGAGCCGTCGTCGGCTACCCCACGGGCCCCGATCGCCTGCCAGTCGGCCAGCGACATCCACACCACGGGGGTATGCGAGTACTCGAGATCCTCTTCGGCGAGCGCACTGACCTGGAAGGCTTCGCCGTCGAGTATGAGCTCGCCGCCCACATCGATCCCGAGGTCATCGGCAGCGCCGGCAGTCAGCACCACCTCGCCGTCGGCCAGCCCGGCGGGCGCGAGCGCGGAGCCCGGGTCCACCCCGAAGGTGGTCACAGCAGTGGTGGTCTCGGCGGTTGCGCGCGTAGTCACGATGCCGAGCGGGTCGGCGGCGCTCACGCCGGGCTCCTTCGCCCAGGCCTCCCACTCGGTCTCGGTGACGCGGGAGGAGGTGACGTCGGGATCGGCGCCCTCCTCGGACGTGGTGAACGCGAGATGGTCGACGGGCAGGTCGGTGATAGCCGAGGTCGAGGCACGGGCCAGCCCGGCGGTGAGCATCGACAGGAACGTAACGAGCAGGGCGACCATGACGACAACGGTCGTGACGAGGGCGAAACGACCGCGGGCGTGACGCAGATCGCGCAGGGCGACGAACAAGATGACCTCCTGGAGAACGGGACTCCCCCACACTCGCTCCCCGGCGCGCTCGAGCCATCGGACGCCGGTGTGGTCCTGCGTGGCCGGGGGGCTGAGGCCAGCTTCATTCCTTTGGCCGATGCCGCGGGCGGCGTCCGGGCTAGCGTGGCGGGGTGCGAGGCTGGGTCGACGCTCCGAGAGCGATGCTGCGTGGACTCGACGTGCTCCTGCTCGGGCTGGTCGCGCTCGCCGTGGCGCTGACGTTCGGAGCCGGGCAGGGCTGGCGGACGCTCGCGACCGGCGCAGTGCTGGTGGCGCTCTACGCCGCGGGGCGGCGGCGGGTGCGGGTCCACGAGCGACCCGTCGAGGGGCGCGGCAGCGCGTGGTGGCCCGAGCGCGCGTGGATGCTGGCGCTGCTGCTGGCGTGGGCGGCGATGGTGCTCGCCACGCCTGGCGCGCTGTGGATCGCGTTCCCGCTCATGCTGCTGCAGCTGCACGTGCTCGGCCCGCGCTGGGGCGCCGGCGCGGTGGCACTCACGGTCGCGACCACGGTCGGGTTCGGCCTGATGCGGATGGCGGACGGCGATGGCTCGGTCGGGTATGCGATCGGCCCGGTGATCGGTGGTCTGGTTGCGATCGGGTTCGTGGTCGGGCTAGAGGCGATTGTGCAGCAGTCGCAGGAGCGGCAGCGGGCCTTGTCCGAGCTCGCTGCGGCGCGCGTGCACCTGGCCGACGCCGAGCGAGAGCGGGTGCTGGCGGTGGAGCGCGAGCGCATGGCCCGCGAGATCCACGACACGCTCGCGCAGGGGTTCTCAGCGGTGGAGCTGCTGCTGCGGGCAGCGCAGGACCAGCCGGACTCCGAGCGCGCCACCGGTCTGGTGACGCAGGCACGCGAGGCCGCGAAGGACAACCTGGCCGAGGCGCGCCGGGTGGTGCGAGCGCTCGCTCCGGGCGATCTCGACGGGTCGACGCTGCTGGCAGCGCTCGAGCGTGTCGCCGCTCGCGCGGAGAGCGTTGACGTGCGCGTGCGTGTGACCGGCGGGGCACGTGGCCTCGACGTCGCCGTGGAGACCGCGCTGCTACGGATCACGCAATCAGCGCTGGGGAACGTGACGCAGCACGCGGCTGCCTCGCGTGCCGACGTGACGCTGACCTACACGACGGCACAGGTCATGCTTGACGTGGTCGATGACGGCCGTGGCTTCGATCCCGCGGCGGCCGTCACCTCGGGCGGCGGCTACGGGCTGGCGGCGATGCGCTCCCGCGTGCGCGAGTTGGGCGGCAGGCTGGTCCTGGAAACCGCCCCCGGGGAAGGCACTGCGCTGGCAGTGATCCTCCCGCTCGGCGCGGAGTCGGAGGAGGGGCTGTGATCGACGTCGTGGTGGCCGACGACCACCCGGTGGTCCGCGCCGGCCTGTCCGCGCTGATCCGGGCGCAGGACGACATGCAGGTCGTGGCCGAGATGGGCACTGCGGAGGAACTGCTGCGCTGGTGTGGCATGCACACGGCCGACGTGGTGCTTCTGGACCTGCGGTTCGGGCCAGGAAGGCTCGGCGGTTCCGACGCTGCACGCACGCTCGCGCGCGCGGGCGGCCCGCCGGTGCTGGTGATCACCACCTATGGCTCCGACGCCGACATCCTCGCCGCGATCGAGGCAGGGGCGACCGGTTACCTGCTCAAGGACGCTCCCACCGAGGAGCTGGTGCGTGCGGTGCGCGCGGCCGCCTTGGGCCAGACCACGCTCGGCCCCGCGATCCAGGCGAGACTGCTCGGGCGGGTCCGCGCACCCGAGCTCGCCCCGACCGAGCGTGAGCTCGACGTGCTCCGCCTCGTCGCCGCCGGCCGCACCAACGACGAGATCGCCCGCGCCCTCTTTGTCTCCCGCGCCACCGTCAAGACGCATCTCGCCCACCTCTACGACAAGCTGGACGTGGAGTCGCGCACAGCCGCCGTGGCGGTGGCCAGAGAGCGCGGCATCCTGCCTAGCTGATCGGCTGGCGCGTCGCGCTCAGGCGACCTCGAGCACGCGTCGCAGCCACCCGGTCGCGTGGTCCCAGCCCTCTGGGGCAACCCCGGCCCGCGCACTGAGCGGGGCCGCCGCAACGTCCGCGGGGTGTCTGCGCTACTCCCCCGTGCCCAGGTTGCCGGCGAGGCGGGTGTGGCGCGCCTGGCTCTCGGCGTTCATCCCGACGATCGTGACGGTCTTGCCCTTGCGCTCGTACTTCTGCGTGATCGCATCGAGCGTGGCCACGGTCGAGGCATCCCAGATGTGCGCCTTCGACATGTCGATCACGACCTTCTTCGGGTCGGCCGTGTAGTCGAACTGGTAGACGAGGTCGTTGGAAGAGGCGAAGAACAGCTCGCCCTCGACGGCGTAGACACGCTCGTCGTCGTCATCGCTGGCATCGAGGCGGGTCACGCTCGTGAGGTGCGCGACGCGGCGGGCGAACAGCACCATCGCCACCAGCACGCCGACGATGACCCCGTAGGCGAGGTTGTGCGTCGCGACCGTCACCGCGACGGTCGCGACCATCACCGTCGTCTCGGACTTGGGCATCCGGCGCAGGGTGCTGGGCTGGATCGAGTGCCAGTCGAAGGTCCCCACCGAGACCATCACCATCACGGCGACCAGGGCAGCCATCGGCATGATCGCGACGACATCGCCGAGCCCGACGATCAAGGCGAGCAGGAAGGCTCCGGCCAGGAAGGTCGAGATCCGTGTCCGCGCGCCGGACGCCTTCACGTTGATCATCGTCTGCCCGATCATCGCGCAGCCGCCCATGCCGCCGAAGAAGCCGGTGACCAGGTTCGCGACGCCCTGGCCCCACGCCTCCCTGGTCTTGTTCGAGTGGGTGTCGGTGACGTCGTCGACCAGCTTCGCGGTCAGCAGCGACTCGAGCAGGCCCACGAGCGCCATCGCGAGCGCGTAGGGGGCGACGACCTGCAGCGTCTCGAAGGTCAGCGGTACGTCGGGGATCAGCAGCTGCGGCAGCGACTCGGGCAGCTCGCCCTCGTCGCCCACGGTCGGCACCCGGATGCCCGCCACGACCGTGAGCACGGTCAGCAGCACGATCGCCACCAGCGGCGCGGGCACCACCTTGGTCCAGCGCGGCAGCAGCACCATGATGACGAGGCCGGCCACGAGCAACGGGTACACCTGCCACGGGACGTCCACGAGGTGCGGCAGCTGCGCCACGAAGATGAGGATCGCGAGCGCGTTGACGAACCCGACCATCACCGACCGCGGGATGAAGCGCATCAGCTTCGCCACCCCGAGCACGCCGAGCAGCACCTGCAGCACCCCCGCCAGGATCACGGTCGCGATCAGGTAGTCGAGACCGTGGGAGGTCACGACGGGCGCGACCACGAGCGCCACCGCACCGGTGGCCGCCGAGATCATGGCGGGCCGGCCGCCCACGATCGCGATCGTGACCGCCATCGTGAAGGAGGCGAACAGACCGACCCGCGGGTCGACACCGGCGATGATGGAGAACGCGATGGCCTCGGGGATGAGGGCGAGCGCCACCACCAGGCCGCCGAGGATCTCGATCCGCAGCCGGCGCGGCGAGCGGAGCGCGGCACGCACCGAGAACGACTCGTCCGCCTCGGGGGGCCCCTCGATCGAGGCGGAGCGGGGCGCGACAGGGCTGTCGGGGCGGTGCGACACGTGGATCCTTGCGGGCAGTTTCGACGCCGCAGCGCCGGGACTTGGGTCAGCACGCCACGTTGCGCACATCCGGACGAGGGTGGGGCGGGTCTCGCCCCGGTCGCACACCCTACCCTGACGTTAGGTGAGGTTTGTGCGGGCGTCCACGCCTGGGATCATCGGCGGATGCAGGAGCGGGAGCAGGCGGCAGCCACCATGCACATCGGTGCCGTCGCCGAGCGCACCGCGCTCTCGCTGCGCACGCTGCGGCACTACGACACCGTGGGCCTGGTCACCCCCTCGGGCCGGACCGAGGGCGGGTTCCGGCTCTACACCGAAGCCGACGTCCAGCGCCTGCTGCTGGTCCGGCGCATGAAGCCGCTGGGCTACACGCTCGAGGAGATGGCCGAGGTGCTCCGCGCCTCCGACGATGCCGCTGCCGGCGAGCCGGGCTCGCGCGACCGGCTCCAGCAGTACCTGTCCGACGCCGAGCGACGGCGCGCCGACCTCGCCCGCAAGACGGCGATGGCAGACGAGTTCATCGCTCAGATCGGGGCGGTCCTCGCACAGCCGCCGCGCTGACACCCATCCAGGTCGCCTGCGGCCACGAACAAGGGTCGAACATGGGTCGCAGGTGGGTCGAAAGGGTGTCATGGGAAGAATGGGCGAAGGCGCGATGTCGCCGTCGGGAGGAGAATCGGGTTCCGGGCCGTCGGTCCCAGTCCCTACGATGTGGCTCATGGGTGAGCGGAGCACCACGGGTGCCTCCGGAGCGCGTCCGGCTCCTGCCGGAGGTGAGTCGATGCGCGACCTCCCGCCCGGCTACGGTCCCGACGGGCGCCTCCACCTGAACGAGACGACCAGCCCGGTCGTGCTCACGGACTTCGACGTCGACAAGTACGTGAAGAACGCCCGCGGCCGCATCGCGGTGGGCGAGTCGGGTCTCGAGATGAGCGGGCGCGACGCCCGCGATCTCGCGTTCCTGTGGCGCCTGGAGGTGGCCGCCCTCGGTGAGATGCGTGCGCTGCTGATCTCCTGGACCGGCAACGAGACCCGCATCACCGCGTTCCTCGCCACCTGGGCCTACGAGCGGTACTGGCTCGCACGCGCCGAGCGTGACCTGCTCACCGCCTCCGGGTGGCCTCGGCAGGCGACCGGCCGGCGACCGCTCACGGCCCGCGTACGCAGCAGCTACCTCGACAAGGTCCTCCCGCTCGTCTCACCGCTCGTCGGCAGCGCGCTCGGCGAGCCGCTGACCGCAGGCCACATGGCCCGGATGGCGATCCAGGAGGGCGCGCTGCTCGCAGGCCTCGATGCCCTGCGAGCCAGGCTGGAGGGCGAGGGAAGCGACGTCGTCGGTGAGATCGTTCGCCGTCGCACCGACTTCGTGGACTACTTCCGCGGCGAGGCGGTCGCGAGGATCGAGAGGTCGACGGCGGAGCGCCTCAGCGCGCAGGTGATGCTGGCTCGGCCCTGGGCACCGCTGCGGGCCGTCGGCGTCGCCGATGCCGCCGAGGTGCAGGCGCTCGGTTCCATCTTCGACACGACGGCGGCGGTCGCCGACCTCGAGGCCTCCGACCGCGTCCTCGCCGATCGTCTGCCCGGCCGGCCAACCCCGGCGCTCGACCTCGTCCGGCGGGCTCGTCGCCGCCGTCGCCCCGCGCCCTCCAGGAGCAGCCATGCCGTTTGACCTCGACACCTTCGCCGAGACCTCGGAGGCCGTGACGTGGCACGACCTCGACTTCGACGCCTTCGACGAGCGACCGCTGGACATGCAGACGCTCCGCACGCTGCGCTACATGTGCGATGTCGAGTACCACACGTCCTGCTTCCTGCGAGAGATGCTCGTGACCCCCTCGCACCGAGAGGAGGATGCCGCGGGCTTCATGACGATGTGGAACCGGGAGGAGTTCTGGCACGGCGAGGCATTGTCAGCCGTGCTGGCACGGCACGGGATCGTCGTCGACTACGACGAGCTGAAGGCCAAGCGGGTCAAGCTGGGGTGGCGGCTGGCGCTCAGCACCGTGAAGCAGTCGGCGCTGGCCAACCTGATCGGCAGCGACTTCGTGGCGGTCCACATGACCTGGGGCGCGGCGAACGAGCTGTCCGCCGTCGCTGCCTATCGCCGGCTGGCCCAGATGCACGACCATCCTGCGCTGTCGCCGCTGCTGCAGCGGATCGCGCAGCAGGAGACCCGGCACGTCGCCTTCTACACCACGCAGGCGCGGGACCGCCTGGAGGCGTCCACGCGGGCGCAACGCCTGGTCCGCACGATCCTCGAGAAGGTCTGGAAGCCCGTGGGCTCGGGGATCATGGACGAGCCCGAGGTCCAGCACGTGATGGGTCACCTGTTCGGCGGTCACGGCGACGAGCTGGACAAGCTCGACAAGCGGCTGCAGCGCCTCCCCGGCCTCGAGGGCATCACGATGTTCCGCACCGCGTTTCAGAGGCTCGGCATCGTGTGAGGCCAGGCCACGTCCGGCCGATCAGATCCCGGGCCACCCGGGGTGCGGTGCGAGCAGCAGCGGGCTCGCCTCGATGTCACTCTCTGGCAGCGGCTCGAACGGAGCGATGTCCTGCTCGCAGGTCGCGCCGTCGACCGCCTCCAGCTCCACGAGGTAGGTGGCGATAGCGCTGTTGGCGCAGCTGCTGATGCCCAGCGTGGTGTGTCCGTAGCCCTCGACCGTGAGCACGCTGGCGTTGGTGAACCTGTCCGCGTACGGCTGGGTCTGGTCGTACGGGGTCGCGGGGTCGTGCCGGGTGCCGATCACCATCACGGGTGCCTCGGTGCTCTGGTCCCACGGACCCAGGTAGGCGTCGTCGTCGGTGAAGTCGACGAACTCGCACTGCAGACCCACCCAGGAGCGGTAGCGACCGAAGTGCGGTGCCTCGGCATCCGCGACGTCGGCCTGTGCCTGGTACTCCCACGGTGTGAGCGGGTGCTCGCCGTCCACGCACATGCTGGCGAGCGCGGCACCGATGCCTGAGTAGTCCTCGATGAGCCCGAGGTGCCGCAGGAGATCACCGATCGAGTCGACATCGGAACCGCTGCGCTGCGTGCTCATCTGCTGCGCCGGAGCCGCGAGCTCAGCGAACGCGGCCGCGAGGTCGCCCCACGCGAGTGGCGAGTAGAGGGCGCTGAACGACGTCGCGACCATCTCGTCGTAACCGAGCTCGGCCGTGGTGCCGTCGGGTAGCGGGATCTGAACGGGCTGCTCCTTGAGCCGGGTGAACACCTGCTCGACCACCTCCGCCGGGTCACCGGCAGCTGCGAGCGCACAGGAGTCCGGGCCTGCCTCGGCGCACGCCGCGAGGAACTGCTCGAAGACCTCGGCCGCTGCCTCGCCCTGCCCGATGCGGTACCCGATCGAGCCGTCGCCGCCGGACCAGCTCGCGGGGTCGAGCGTGCCGTCGATCGCGAGCGCACGGATCCGCTCGGGGAACAGCGCCGCGTAGGTGGCGCCGAGGATGCTGCCGTAGGAGTAGCCGAGGTAGCTCAGCTGCTCGTCACCGACCGCCTGCCGGAGCAGATCCATGTCACGGGCGACGTTCGCGGTGGACGCGTGCTCGATGCGGTCGCCCGACAGCATCTCGCAACCCGCGGCGATGGAGGCGAAGACGGCATGGGTCTCGACCTGCTCGCTCAGGTTCATCGGGAAGACGGGCCTGTCGGCGGCGAATGCGTTCTCGCTCGCCTGGTCGGGGAAGCAGGTGACCGGGTCGGAGAGCCCAACTCCGCGGGGGTCGACGCCGATGACGTCGAACTGCGCGTGCACCTGCGGGTCCAGGAAGGGTCCGCCCAGCGTGTGCATGTTGGCCACCCCTGGGCCGCCGGGGCCGCCGAAGTTGACGAAGAGGCTGCCGATCCGCTGGTCGGGGTCGGTGGCCGGCAGTCGCGTCATCGCGATCGTGGTGGTCTCGCCGTTGGGCTCGTCGTAGTCGGTGGGGACCTCGACGCTGGCGCAGTCGAAGGCGGCGAGGCCCTCGCCCTCGCAGTCCTGCCACGCGATCTCCGGCACCGGCGCCTCGACCTGCGCCGGTGGCTGCGGCTCGGTCTGCTGCGAGGCGGCCGAGGCGGCCGAGGTACCGGCCAGCAGCAATGCGCCTGCACCCACGAGAGCGGTCGTTCGGAGGAGAAGTCTGTGCTGTCGTCGCGGCATGCGATCTTTCCTAACACGGCGGGTCGACGTCCAAAAAGGGCGCTACGGGGGTTCCGTGTGGCGTGCAGACGTGTTATTCGGGACCCTGCCGGCACCGCCCGGACAACCGGGCGCTGCGCCCTGGTGCCCGGGACACGGCCCGGCCGATCGTGGGCCTCGGCCGCCCGCCGACCGTCGGCGGGCCATCACCGAGGAGTGACATGTCCACGCACCTGACCGAACCGATCCCCGTCGCTACCGAGCCCGCCGCGAGCCGGCGCCCCTCCCGGGCCTGGGCCTGGAGCGGCGTCCTGGCGGGCGTGCTCGGCACCGCGACCATCCAGGCCTCGATGGCGGCGTCCATCGACTGGGAGGCCACCGCCGGCGACGCGGACAAGATGCTCGCCGACGCCGCCACCAAGCAGGGGACCTATCTGGTGTTCCACGTGCTGGCGGCGCTGACGCTGCTCGTGCTGCCGGTGTTCGGGGCCGGGCTCAAGCGCCGACTCGACCAGCAGGGGCCCGCAGGCGCGCTGCACGGGCAGGTCGCGCTCGGTGGGCTGCTGCTCACCGCCGCGGCCCTGCTGCTCGGCAGCGGGCTCGACACCCAGTTCGCGCTGGGCCTGGCCGATCCGGGGATGTACGTGCCCGAGTCGGCAGCCTTCTACACCGACTGGGTCGCGACCATCCCGTGGCTCTGGGTCGGCGTCGGTCTGTCTGCGCTCGCGCTGTCAGCGGCCTCCCTGCGCCACGGCGCCGCCCCGCGGTGGCTCGGCGTGGTCTCGCTGGTGCTGGGCGCGCTGACGGTGCTCGCCGGCGTGTCTCCGTTCCAGTACATGGCCGGGTTCATCGGCCCGATCTGGGTGCTGGTCGCCGCGCTCGGCTTCGCGCTCGGCGACCGACGCTGAGGGTGAGCCTCGGCCCGCTGCGGTCCACCCCTGCGGTCCATGCCGCAGGGGTGTTCCGCCGTGCCCCGCGAGGCCCTACGGTTCAGCGCATGAGCACCCCGCCGCGCTACCCGGGTCGGCCGCGCGCCGCCCTGGTGGTCGCGGTCCTCGCGGCGCTCCCCGCGGTGGCGGGCGGCGTGCTGCAGATCGCCAGCGGCACCCCGCTCTCCCCCGACGTGCTGTTCCTGGTCGTCGACGTGATGGTCGGCCTCGTCTACGGCACGGTGGCGGCGGTGATCCTGTCTCGCCGCAGCCACCCGGTCGCGTGGCTCGTGGCGCTCGCGGCCATGGGTGGCGGGCTGGCCGCTCTCGGCGGTGGCTGGGCGTCCTACGCGATGACCCACGAGGGTGCGCGCGGTGCCGAGCTCGCGATCGCGCTGTTCGGATCGGCATGGGTGCCCGGCACGCTGTCGTTGTTCCTCGTCGTCCCCTGGCTGGTCCGGGAGACCAGGCTCGACGCCGTGAGCTGGGTGGGCGTCGCCGTCGGCATGCTGACGGCGGTAGCCCTCAGCGTGCAACGGCTCGCCGCCCCGATGGCCGACAACCGCGGCCTGCTGCTCGCGGTGGTGCTGGTCGGGCTCGGCACGGCAGCGGCGGTGCTCTGGCGCCGAAGCCGCGGACCGATCGCCGAGCGCGCCGGGCTCGGGCTGCTGGCCGCGGGCACCGCGGTGATGGCGCTGTCGTTCCTGCCGTTGCTGCTGCTGCCGTACACCCGGGCCGACATCCTTCTGCTCGTGCCGGCCTCGCACCTGGCGTGCCAGGCGTTGTTCCCGGGCGCGCTGCTCGTGACGATGCTCCGGAACCGGCTGTGGGGGATCGACCTGGCGGTGAGCCGGGCGGTGCTCGCCGGGCTGCTCACGCTGGGGATGGCGCTGGTCTACGCCACTCTGGTGTGGACGGCGACAGCGGTCGTGGGCAGCTCCGCGCTCGCCCAGGTGGTCGCGGCGGTCGGGGTGGTCGTCGCGGTCCAGCCGGCCCGGCGGCGGCTCGGCGCACAGGTGCACCGGCTCGTCTACGGCCACGCAGCCTCACCCGACCTGGCCGCGCTGCGGATCGGGGCCTCCCTCTCGGGCGCCGACTCCGCCGAGCTGCTGGACCAGCTGGCCGCGGCGGTCGGCGAGGCGTTGCGGCTGGAGTCCGTCGAGCTGGCACTGCCTGACGGCGACTGCGCCAGCGGGCGGTGGGGCACGCCGTCGAGCGCGCCCGTGCATCGCACGGTGCGCCAGGGCGGCGAGGAGAGCGGCCCGGTGCTCGGGACGCTCGCGCTGACCGCGCCGCCAGGTGAGCGGCTCGACCGGCGCACGCTGGAGGCGCTGGAGGCGCTGCAGCCGGTGCTCGCCGTCGGGCTGGGGCTGGTGCGCGCGACGCGCGACGTGGTGCGGGCCCGGGATGCGGCCACGCATGCCCGGCTCGCCGAGCGGCGGCTCATCAGACGCGAGCTCCACGACGGCATCGGGCCGTGGCTGTCGGGGCTCCGGCTTGGGCTGCAAGGTGCGCGGAACGTGCTGCGCACCGACCCGGGTGCCGCGGACACGGTGCTGGCGGCGCTGCAGCAGGAGGTGGCACAGCGGGTCGAGGACGTGCGCCTGCTCTCCCGGAGCCTGCTACCACCCGTGCTCGAGGAGCGCGGTCTGGCCGCGGCACTGGTCGAGCTGGCGAGCCGGCACGCCGAGTCGGGCTTCGCCGTCGAGCTCAGCGGGCTCCCGCTCGAGGATCCCGAGACGTTGCGCGGTCTCGACCAACGGGTGGCCGCGGCCGCCTACGCGGTCCTGTCCGAGGCCGTGCTGAACGCGGCGCGGCACTCGGGGGTGCGCGGCTGCTTCGTGGACGTCTCGCTGGAGGCGGCGGCCGCTGACGGCGTGGGTGCCGCCCTGCTCGTCACGTGCCGCGACGAGGGGTCTGGGCGGGTGGCCGACGCGACCGACGGCGTCGGGAGCCGATCGATGCGCGAACGCACCGAGGAGCTGGGCGGCACGATCGACGTCGGCCCAGCCGTGGGCGGCGGCACCCGGGTGACCGCCCGGCTGCCCCTCGCGCCGGCGGCGGTGCCGGCGTGAACGGGAGCCGGGGCGTGCGGGTCACGCTGGTCGACGACCACCCCGTCTTCCGGATCGGGATGGCGGCGCTGCTCGACTCGCTCGAGGGCGTCACGGTCGTGGCGCAGGCCGCCGGGGCGGCTGCGGCGCGTGACCTGTTCGCCGGGAACCACGAGACCGACGTCGTGCTCATGGATCTCGACCTCGGCGACGGCTCCGGCATCGACGTCACGCGGGACCTGCTGCGAGCACGGCCGGAGCTCAAGGTCCTCGTGGTGACGATGCGCGAGGATGATGACGCCGTCGTCGCGGCTGTCCGCGCCGGGGCGCGCGGTTACCTCGTGAAGTCGTCACCGCCCGACGCCGTCGAACGGGCGGTGCGCGCCGTCGCGCAGGGCGAGATGATCCTGTCACCGACGGTGGCCGAGCGGGCGATGGCGTACGTGCTGGGCGGGCAGCGTGCCGCGCGGCTGCCGTTCCCGCAGCTGACCGGCCGCGAGCGCGAGGTGCTGGACCTGGTCGCGCGCGGGCTCGACAACACCGCGATCGCGCACCGGCTCTCGCTGAGCCCGAAGACGGTGCGGAACACCGTGGCGACCGTGCTCGCCAAGCTGTCGCTGCGGGACCGGTCGACGGCGATCGTGACGGCGCGTGCCGAGGGCCTGGGCGGCCACGAGGCAGACGACCATCGCTGACCCTGCCTACTCGAGCAGCCCGTGGTGCAGGGCACGGAGCACGGCCCGGGTGCGGTCGCGCGCCCCGAGCTTGAGCAGCACCGTTGAGACGTGGTTCTTGACCGTGCCCTCGGCCAGGTGCAGCGCGGCCGCGATCTCGCGGTTCGAGTAGCCGCCGGCCAGCAGCCGCAGGATCTCGACCTCCCGGGAGGTGAGGTCGTCGAGGACCAGCGGTGCGTCGTCGTCGCCCGTGCCCGCAGCACCCTCACGGATGGCGCGCAGCACCCGCTCGGTGATCGCGGGCTGCAGCAGCGTGCCGCCGCCGGCGAGGGTGCGGATGGCCGCGACGAGGGAGTCCAGGGTGACGTCCTTGAGCAGGTAGCCGCGCGCGCCGGCGCGGATGGCGGCCAGCACCAGGTCGTCGTCGTCGAACGTCGTCAGGACGAGCACGGGGATCTCGATGCCGCTGCTCCGCAGCGCCTCCAGGGTCCAGATGCCATCGTGCTGCGGCATCCGGAGGTCGAGCAGCACGACGTCGGGATCGTGCTCACGGATCGCCACGAGGCCGGTCATGCCGTCATCGGCCTCGGCGACCACCTCGACGTCGTCAGCCAGGTCGAGCAGCCCTCGGATTCCTTGCCGGACGAGGGTCTGGTCATCGATGACCACCAGTCGGATCACGAGGCCGGCACCCGGGCCTCGACCCGGAACCCGCCCGTGGTGGCGAAGGTGGCGTCGCCACCGAGGTCGGCGAGCCGCTCGGAGATGCCCCGCAGACCGTTGCCGATCACGAGCTGCTTGGCGCCGCGACCGTCGTCGTGCGCCGTCAGCAGCACCGTGCCGCCCTGCTGCGTCACCTCGATCCAGAGGTTGCCGGCGTCGGCGTGACGGATCGCGTTGGTGACGACCTCCTGCACGCACCGGACCAGGGTGACCGTGCGGGTCTCGTCGAGATCCACGTCGTCGGCGACCCGCACGTGGATCCGTGGTGCGGGGATGTCGACGACGATCCGCGCGAGCATCTCCCGCAGGTCTGGTGCCCGGCGGCGCAGCTCCCCGACGGTCTGTCGGACATCGGCCAGCAGGTCTCCCGCGATCGCGCGGGCGCGCGCCACGTGCTCGACGGCCGGCGGCTCGGCACGATGGGAGGCGATCTCGAGCTCGAGCGCGAGCACGGTGAGCTGGTGACCGACGGCGTCGTGCAGGTCGCGCGAGATCCGCAACCGCTCATCGGCGCGCGAGGACTCGGCGAGCAGCGTGGACGTGGCGCGCAGCTCGGCGTGGGCCGCCGCGAGCTCGTTCCGCATCCGGATCTCTCGGTCCTGCGCGCGGACGGCGAAGTAGGTCCCCAGCTGCAGCAGCGTGTACACCGCGGCGCTGAGCACGGCCGGCAGCAGGTCACCGTTGACGAGCCACGACGCCACGGCGACCGCGACCGAGTTCGCGGTGATGACGACCGCGGTCGCCCGCCACGTCACCACGTGAGCGCTCAGCGCCGCGGTGTACACGAGCAGGATGGGCAACCAGCCGGCGCCGGGCGCCGTCGTCACGATCCCGATGCCCAGCACCACCTGGAGCGCGAAAGCCAGCTGCGCACCACGGGGCCGCCCGACGGCCTCGAACCACTGCGCCGCGACCAGCCCGACCATGAAGGCGCCGTAGCCGGCCCACCACAGCGGGGTGGGGACGCTCGTGAGCTGCCCGCCCTGCATCAGCAGGAACACGAGGCCCACGGTGAGGCAGACCAGCAGTCCGAACACCCCTGCCCACAGGTTCGGGTCGCGCCTGTCCACCCCGCGAGCCTAGACGCGGGGTGCTCGGCGCGCCCGTGCCGGAAGTCATGCCGCGAGCTCGTGACCACCGGCACGCGCGCCCGCCCGGGGCCGCCGCCTAGCGTCGAGAGCGATCGCAGCAGCCACGATCTGGAGGTCTCATGCTCGCTGTCCGTGCCGACGCCCTACGCAAGCGCTACGGCGACCGCGACGCCGTCGCCGGCGTCGACCTCGCCGTCGGGGAGGGAGAGGTGCTCGGCATCCTCGGGCGCAACGGCGCCGGCAAGACCACCACGGTCGAGATGATCGCCGGGCTCCGCCGGCCCGACTCCGGCACGGTGCAGGTCCTCGGGCTCGATCCGTGGCGGGACCGCCGGCGGGTGCGGCAGCTGCTGGGCGTGCAGCTGCAGGAGAGCGAGCTGCACGCGGCGCTCACAGTGAGCGAGCTGGTCCGGCTCTACGGCACGTTCTACGCTCAGTCGGCTGACGCGGGCGAGCTGATCGAGGCCGTCGGGCTGACCGAGCAGCGCGACGTCCGCTTCGAGCGACTCTCGGGCGGGCAGCAGCAACGGCTCTCGATCGCGCTGGCTCTGGTGGGACAGCCGCGGGTGGTGATCCTCGACGAGCTCACCACCGGGCTCGATCCCGAGGCGCGCCGCCACATCTGGGCGATCGTTGAAGGGATGCGCGACGACGGCGTCACCGTGCTCCTGGTCAGTCACCTCATGGAGGAGGTCGAGCGGCTGTGCGACCGGGTCGCCCTTCTCGACGGCGGCCGAGTGGTGGCGCAGGACAGCCCCGCCGGGCTCATCGCCGCGGCAGGACTGGGCCAGCGGGTCCGGTTCCGGGTCGCGGGGGCCTTCGACCGCGGCACGATCCTGGCGCTGGCGGAGGTCACCGACGTGCAGGTCCGCGGCGACCGGGTGACGGTGCACGGGAGCGGCGACCTGCTCGCCGCGGTGAGCACCGCGCTCGTGGGGGCCGGGGTGGTCGCCATGGAGACGCGGCTGGAGCAACCCACGCTCGACGACGCCTTCCTCGCCCTGACCGGGCGCAGCCTCGAGCACGAAGGAGCGGCCTGATGAGTGCAGCAGTGACGGACACCCCGGCCTTCCGCCCTGGGCCGCGTGCGTGGGCAGCGATGGTGGCCGCCGAGGCGAGGATGGTGGCGCGCGACACGGCCGGACTGGTCGTGCCGATCGGGCTGCCGATGCTGTTCCTCGTCATGAACGGCCTCGGCAGCAGTACCGAGCCGCTGCCGGGTGCAGGCGGCATGTCGGCCTTCGACATCTACGTGCTGCCGCTCATCCTCGTCATCGGGGTGGCGACGATCGGTGTCGTCAACATGCCGAGCTTCCTGTCCTACTACCGCAAGAGCGGGGTGCTGCGCCGACTCGGTGTCACGCCCGCCTCACCGGTGATGATCCTGGTGGCGCAGCTCGTGGTCAGCGTGCTGCAGACGGCGCTGGGCGTGGCCCTAGCGGTCGGCGTCGCGGTGCTCGGTTTCGGCGCGAACCTGCCGGACCGCTGGGGTGCGGCGATCGGCGTGTTCGCGCTCGCGGCGGCGGCGATGTACGCCGTCGGGCTGCTGGTGGCGTCGATCGCCCCCTCGCCCAACGCCGCTGTCGCGATCGGTCTCGGCACCTTCTTCGTGCTCGGCGCCGTGGGCGGCATGTTCGGGCCGGCCACGAGCCTCCCCGACGGCGTCGCCCGCGTGGGCGAGCTGCTCCCCTTCGGCGCGGCGGTCATCGCGCTCGGCACCACCTGGCTGGGTGAGGCGCCCGAGCTGCGGCACCTGCTCGCGCTGGCAGCCGCGATCGTGGTCAGCGGGCTGCTCGCAGCGCGGCTGTTCCGCTGGCAGTGACGCAGGGGCTCAGATCCGGCGAGGCCCCGGCCCCTCGTCGGCCAGTGCATCGTCGGGGTTGAGGAGGCGGCAGGCCTTCATCGACAGGCAGCCGCACCCGATGCACCCGGTCAGCTCGCGCTGCAGGTGCTCGAGCTGTGTGCGGCGGAGCTCGATCTCGGCCCGCCAGAGCTGTGCGACGCGACGCCAGTCGCGCTGCGACGGCGGGTGATCGATCGGCAGGCTCCTGAACACCTCCTGCACGTCGCTGAGCGGGATGCCGAGGCGCTTCGCCACCACGATCAGGGAGATCCGGCGCAGCATGTGGCGTCGGTAACGGCGCTGGTTCCCGGCCGTGCGTGTCGCGACGATCAGGCCGAGCTCCTCGTAGAAGTGCAGTGCCGACACCGGGACGCCCGAACGCCGTGAGACCTCGCCGACGGCGAGGAGATCATCGGGTTCGAGTGACATGGCTCACCTCCAGTTGACCTCAAGAATACTTGAGGTTTTAGCGTCCTACGCAGCGCCCACCAGTGGCGCTCGGACGCCCGAGGCGCCCGGTACACGACGCCGTAGAGGACGATGCACAATGGCCCAGGTCGAGCGGGAAGCGGTCACCGGAACGTGGCGGGAGCTCCTCGGTACGCGGTACGGACCGATCGGGGCGGTCCTCGCGGGCGGGGTGCTGGTCGAGGCCAGCAACGTCTACCTCACCACGAGCCTGCTGCCGACCATCGTCGCCGAGATCGGCGGAGCGGACTTCTACGCCTGGACGATGATGACCTTCCTGCTGGCCTCCGTGGTCAGCTCGATGCTGGTCAGCAGGATCCTGATCCGGCAGGGGGCCGTGCGGGCTTACCTGCTGGCCCTCGGGCTGTTCGCGCTGGGGTCGGTGCTGTGCGCCGCGAGCCCGTGGATGTCGGCTCTGCTCGTGGGACGAACGGTTCAGGGACTGGGCGGCGGCCTGTTGGCGGGACTGGGCTACGCCCTCATCCAGCGGGCACTGCCGGAGCGGCTCTGGGCTCGCGCTGCGGCACTGGTGTCTGCGATGTGGGGGGTCGGCAACATCGTCGGTCCGGTCATCGGCGGTGTCGCTGCGCAGCTTCATGCCTGGCGGGTGACGTTCGTGGGCCTGGCCGTGCTCTGCGCGCTGATCGGGGCGGTCGCGGTGCGCTCGCTGCCGGCCACCGAGCGGGGCGTGTCGCGCGAGCCGGTGCCGTTGACCTCGCTGGTGCTGCTGACGGGCGGCGTCGCGGCAGTCGGGATCGCCAGCATCGTGCCGACCGGCATCGCGACGGCGCTGGCGCTGGTCGCCGGACTGGCGCTCGGCGCCTGGTTCATCCGCTACCAGCGGCGCGGCGGCAACAGCATCTTGCCCACGGTCACGTTCACCTCGTCGTTGCGCTGGGTCTACCTGACGGTGGCCGTGATGGCCTTCGGGATCGGGACGGAGGCGTTCATCCCGCTCTTCGGTCAGGAGATCGGCGGGCTCATCCCGTTCGCCGCCGGGCTCATGGGTGCGGCGCTGTCGCTGGGGTGGTCGCTGACCCAGATCGTCACGGCGAACGCCAACAGCGACGCCGCTCGGCGCCGGCTCATCGTCGCCGGACCGTTGCTGCTGGGGGCCGGGCTCGCGGGGTACGGACTGCTCCAGCACACGGGGCCTTCGACGCTGGTGGTCGCCCTGTGGTTCGTCACCTTGTTCGCCGCGGGTGCCGGTATCGGCCTCGGCTTCCCGCACCTGACCGTGGCGGCGCTCGGAAGCGCCGGCGACGGCGAGGAGGGCGCCAAGGCTGCTGCCGGTGTCAATACGGTGTTCCTCATCGCGAGCGCGTTCAGTGCGGCGCTGGCGGGGGTGCTGGTCAACCTCGCCGCACCCGACCTGGTCCGCTCCGCACAGCTGTTGATGCTCGTCTTCGCTGGGATCTGCGTGGCAGGCGTGCTCGCTGCGAGGGGTGCCGGCGCGGGCATCGGTGGCCGCGCGGCCGCAGCTTCGGTGGATGCGGCTGCCTGACGTGGCAACGGCGACTGCTGCGTGTCAGCGCAGGTGCGCAGGCAGGGCGTCCAGACGCAGTGTCGATCCCATGGCCGTGAGGATGCGTTCAAGCGAGCGGACCGTGGGACTGACGGCACCGGCTTCGTAGCGCGCGATCATGCCCTGGGAGGTACCAACGGCTTCGGCGAGCGCACGTTGGGTGATGCCTGCGCGCTGCCTGGCCTCCTTGATGAGCTCGCCGGGCTCCGGCCTCTCATGCCAGATCTGATATGGCACGGCCGGATTGAAGCGCGCGGTGGAGCCCAGCGTGCTCGCACGCACGAGCAGGTGATGGGAGACCAGCCCTCGTCTCGGCGGTGCCGCCGGGTCCGCGATGCGGGCGGCCAGGAGCTGGAACGCACGTGCGCCGAACTCCTCCATGCTCGGCGCGATGGTGGTCAGGGGCGGCCAGGAGTACTCCGCCTCAGGGGCGTTGTCCCATCCCAGCACCGCCACCTCCTCGGGCACTCGGATGCCGAGCGATGCCAGGGCGTGCAGGGCACCGATCGCCACCATGTCGCTCGCGCAGATCAGCGCGTCCCACCTCCCGCCTTCCGCGAACGCCTCGCGGGCCCGGGCGAAGCCTTCTGAGCGGGTGTACTCGCTCGTCTCGATGTAGTCGAGCGATGCGTCGGTCCCCGCTTCCGCCAGCGCCGCCTGCAGCCCGGCGATCCGCAACGCGGACGCCTTGCGGTGCGGGCCGATCTCGGCACCGAGGAAGACGAACCGACGGCGGCCGAGCGTCAGCATGTGCCGCGCAGCATCGCGTGCCGAGGCCACGTTGTCGATGCCGACGTAGTCGAGACCACCTGGCTCCGCCTGCTCGCCGAGCAGGACGATCGGCGTATCCGTCTGAAGCGCCGCCACCTCGGTACCCGAGAGCCGGGAAGGGCTGAGGAGCACTCCGTCGGTGAACCTGACGGTGTAACCGCGGGCAGCTACTGACTCCCGCGTCACCGAGTGGCCGGTCTCATCGATGAGAACCGTGTAATCGTCCGCTCGAGCGCGCCGAACGATCGCCCGGGCCAGCTCGGTGAAGTACGGCGTAGCAAGATCCGGAACCGATACCGCCAGCAGCCCTGTGCGACCACGGCGCAGCTGCCGACCCGCAAGGCTTGGACGATATCCGAGGTCGATGATGGCGCGCTCCACGTTGCGCCGCGTGATGGCGGCGACGTTCGGGCGGCCATGGATGACGTTCGTGACGGTCTTCCACGAGACCCCTGCGCGCGCGGCGACGTCCTTGATGCCGACGACGCGGCGGCCGCCGACCGGGTCGTCCGAGGCGCCTTCGCTCCCGGATACCTGTTCTGGCATAGCCGACACGTTATCAGGCATGAGCTGTACGCCGACGGGTGCGTATTGGCAGTTGACAGGCCTGGGGATCGCCCTGTCAGATGGGTCTAACGTTGTAAGCGCCGCTCACCGAGGCTCGGCCACCAGGAGGAACGATGAAGTCCACTCGACGTGCGACCCGCAGGGCTGCCGCGACCGTTGCACTGCTCTCCGGCGCACTCGCGCTCGCCGCCTGCGGAGTGGGCGGTGACCCCGGCGGCGATGGCGGCGGGAGCGGGCCCGCGACAGACAGTCCCATCCGGACCGCGTGGTGGGGCGTTGACAATCAGCACCGCGCCCTGGAAGCAACGATCGAGGCCTTCACGGCGGCCGGGGGTCCGCAGGTGAGCGTGGAACCGCAGCCCTGGGACGGCTACTGGGACAAGCTGGCCACCCAGGTCGCCGGCCGGGACCTCCCGGACGTCCTCATGCAGGCAGCTAGTCAGCTACCCACGTATGCGGGTCGCGACTCGCTGCTGGACCTGTCCGAGGTCGACCTCGATGTCAGTGGTCTCGACGAGGGCATTCGTGAGTTCGGCTCGGTCGGGGACGCCACCTACGGGGTGGTGGCCGCCACCAACGCGACCGGGTTCGTGACCAACGCCGACATGCTCGACGAGCTGGGCGTCGCCGCACCCGAGGGCGAATGGACCTGGGACGACCTCGCGAGCTTCGCTGAGGAGGTCCACAGCGCGAGCGACGGCGAGTACTGGGGCGTTCAGGACAACGCCGGCGACCTGATCCTGTTCATCCTCTACGTCCGTGACTCGGGCCGCGAGTTCTACGCCGAGGACGGCTCGATCAACGCCACGCCGGAGGATCTCCGTAGCTGGTTCCAGCTCTGGGCGGACATGCGAGAGGCGGGAGTCGCGCCGCCTGCGGACATCACCGCCGAAGCGAGCGGGAACCTACCTGCCGCACCGCTGGCGGCCGGCTCGGTGGCGGGTGGGTTCTTCTGGACACAGGACTTCGTCGCCCTGCAGTCCTTCACGGACGCCGAACTCGAGGTCTCGCTGCCCCCTCACAACGCCGAGAACCCGAGCCTGTGGATCAATGCCGCGAGCCTCTGGTCGATCTCGGCGTGGTCGGAGAACCCGCAGGGAGCCGCCGACCTGATCGACTACTTCGTCAACGACCCCGAAGCGATCGACACGCTCGGGGCCACGCTCGGCATCCCGCCGACCGCAGCTGCGCGCGCCCAGATCGCTGACTCCGTGACCGACGAGGAGCGCCCGGCGATCGAGTACATGGACGTCGTCGCCGAGAACTCCCGCCCGCTCAACCGCCTGTGGCCCGATGGCTTCGCCGACTCGCGAACCCTGATGTCACAGCTTGCCGAGCAGGTCGCGTTCGGCCAGATGTCGATCGACGAGGCCGTTGACGCCTTCTTCGCGGATGCGCAGGGCTGAGCTTCACGTGACAAGCACAACGACCGCGGCCGGAGGGGCACGCACGTCCCCCCGGCCGCGGTGGACAGCGCGGCGCCGCAAGGACGCCCGAGCCGGCTATCTGTTCTTGCTGCCGTGGTTCATCGGGCTGGGTGCGCTCGTCATCGGCCCGATGGCAACCTCCGCCTACCTGTCCTTCACGCAGTACGACCTCTTCAACGACCCGGTCTGGGTCGGTCTGGACAACTACCGCACGCTCTTCACCGACGATCCGCGCTACCTGCAGTCGTTGCGGGTGACCTTCACCTATGTGCTGGCATCCGTGCCGTTGCGCCTCGTCGTCGCTCTCGGTCTCGCCGTGCTGATGAACCGGACGCTGCGAGGCATGTCGTTCTACCGTGCAGTGCTGTACCTCCCTTCGCTGCTGGGTGGCAGCGTGGCCATCGCGGTCCTCTGGCGTCAGCTGTTCGGCAGCAACGGCGCGGTCAACCAGCTGCTCGCTGTGATCGGCATCGACGGACCCAACTGGATCGCCTCGCCCGAGACCAGCTTGGCGACGCTGATCGTGCTCGCTGTGTGGCAGTTCGGGTCACCGATGGTCATCTTCCTGGCCGGCCTGCGTCAGATCCCGGCTGAGCTGCTCGAAGCCGCGCGCGTCGACGGGGCCGGCAGCGTGCGGCGCTTCTTCTCCGTGACGCTGCCGTTGCTCACACCGCTGGTGTTCTTCAACCTCGTGATGCAGACGATCGTGGCGTTCCAGGCGTTCACCCCCTCCTACATCATCTCGAACGGGACCGGCGGACCGGTGGACTCGACGCTCTTCTACACGCTCTACCTCTACATCAAGGGCTTCAGCGAGTTCGAGATGGGCTATGCCTCCGCGATGGCATGGGTGCTCGTCGCCATCATCGCCGGCTTCACTGCGATCAACTTCCTCAGCGCCCGCCGCTGGGTGCACTACTCGGATCAGAGCTGATGACATCGACGCGCGCCCGCTCGCCATGGATCACCACCGCCTGGCACGGCCTGATGCTGCTGCTCTGCGTGGCGACGCTGTATCCCGTGCTGTGGATGACCCGCAGCTCGGTCGTCCCCGAGCGAGAGATCTTCTCCAGCCCCTCGATCGCGCCCTCGCAGGTCGACCTCTCCAACTTCCCTGCGGGATGGGTCGCCAACCCACCGGGGTTCGGCACCTTCATGCTGAACTCCTTCATCATCTGCGCCGGTGCGGTTGCCGGGAACCTCATCGCGTGCACGCTGGCCGCGTACGCGTTTTCCCGGCTCGACTTCCCGCTGAAGAAGCTCTGGTTCGCCCTGATGCTCGCCACCGTGATGCTGCCGGCGCACGTGACGCTCATCCCCCAGTACGCGCTGTTCTCGGCCGCCGGCTGGGTCGGTACCTACCTTCCACTGATCGTGCCGAAGTTCCTCGCCACCGATGCGTTCTTCATCTTCCTGCTCGTGCAGTTCATGCGGGGCATCCCGCGTGAGCTTGACGAGGCCGCCGAGCTCGACGGCGCCAACCGCTGGCGCATGTTCCGTTCCGTGATGCTTCCGCTCACGGTGCCGGCGCTGGCAACCACCGCGGTCTTCACCTTCATCTGGACCTACGAAGACTTCCTCGGCCCTCTGATCTACCTGAGCGATCTCAACGAGTACCCGGTCCCGCTCGGACTGCGGATGTTCATGAACGCGATGGGCCAGTCCTCCTACGGACAGCTGTTCGCGATGTCTCTCGTGTCCCTGCTACCTGTCTTCATCTTCTTCCTGCTCTTCCAGCGCAAGCTCATCGCCGGCATCGCCACGACAGGCCTCAAGGGCTGAGCTCTGCAGCGCTCGCACCACCCACACCGAAACGAAGGAATCTCGTGCGTACTCGTGTCGAACATGCCCAGGTCGTCGTCTGCGGAGGTGGCCTGGCAGGAGTCAGCGCTGCCGTCGCGGCCGCCCGGATGGGCCTGGAGACAGTCCTGATCCAAGATCGCCCGGTACTCGGCGGCAACAGCTCCTCGGAGGTGCGCGTGGTCCCTCGCGGCGCCGCCAACTACCACGCCTATGCGCGCGAGACCGGAGTCATCGGGGACCTTCTGGAGCGCGAGCGGCTGCTCAACCACGAGGAGATCTTCGAGAACGGCTTCACCAACAGCGTGTGGGACCTGACGCTGTACGACCTGGTGGAGCGGACCCCGGGACTGCGGCTGCACCTCAACACCCTCGTCCGCGACGTCGTCCTGGGTGACGACAAGCGGATCGACGCTGTCGTCGCCCACACCCCCAGCGCCGAGACCGAGACGGAGATCCGCTGCGACGCCGTCGTCGACTGCACCGGTGACGGCGTCGTCGCCGCACTGGCCGGCGCGCCGTGGCGGATGGGTACCGAGGCCAGGTCCGAGTTCGACGAGCCGCATGCTCCTCTCGACGCATCCGCGGACGTCATGGGCAACTCGATCCACATCAAGACCAAGGACGTGGGTCGGCCCGTCGACTTCGAGCTGCCGGAATGGGCGGTCTCCTACGACGACGCGGCCTTCTTCTACCGCGGCGGGCGCCGTCCGTCGACGCTCAAGGGCGGTTACTGGTGGATCGAGATCGGCGTGCCGTGGCACACGATCCACGACGCCGAGACGATCCGGCACGAGCTCACCCGGCACGCACTCGGCGTGTGGGACTGGATCAAGAACAAGGACCCGCAGCTGCGCGACCGGGCGAGGACCTACGCCCTCGACTGGATCGGGCAGGTGCCCGGCAAGCGCGAGAGCCGGCGCATCATGGGCCAGCACCTGCTGACCGAGGCGGACCTGTCCCGGGCAGAGCCGTTCAAGGACGAGATCGCCTACGGCGGGTGGAACATCGACCTGCACACGCCGGGCGGCCTGCTGGCCGAGACGAGCGAGCCAACGGCTGCGGAGGGGCACGAGACGACCGCACCCGCAGCGGTGGCGGCGTACGTCGGACCGTTCGGCATCCCGCTGCGGTCGTTGATCGCGCTCGAGGTGCCGAACCTCCTGATGGCCGGGCGGAACGTCTCGGCGACGCACGTCGCGCTCGGCTCGGTCCGGGTTCAGGCGACGACGGCGATCATGGGACAGGCAGCCGGGACCGCGGCAGCCGTCGCGGTCCGCGACGGGATCCCCGTCCACGAGGTCGCCACCCGGGGTATCGACGTCGTCCAGCAACGCCTCCTCCGCGACGGTGCGTTCTTGCCCTCGGTCGCGAGCACCGACGACTCCGATCTCGCACGGCACGCGAAGGTTCGCGCGTCGTCGAGCGCCGTGAGCTATGGCGCAGACCCTGACAGCCTCGGTGTCACCGGAGGTGTCGGCAACCACTCCAAGCCCGACGACGCGCTCCTCGAGCGGCGTGGGCAGTGGATCGCCGTCGGCAGCGGAGCGAAGGCGCCCGGCCTGGAGCAGGTCTCGGTCTGCTTGACCAACCCGACTGCCGGTGACCGCACGATCACGGCGAGGCTGATGGCCATGGACCACATCTGGGACTACCGCATCGACGATGCCCCGGAGGTTGCCGTGTCCGAGCTGGTGGTGCCGCCGGGCGAGCGGGTGTGGGTCACGTGGGACGTCGACCTCAGCGCCGAGCAGCTCCGGTCGGGAGCCACGGGCGATGTGCGGTATCTGCGCCTGGACCTGGACGCGGACCCCGAGGTCTCGTGGCACCGCGCAGGGAGCGTTGTTCCGGGCTGTGTCTCCGGGGTGCGTATCGCCTCCGGCCGGATGCGCCGGTATCTCGACGCCATCACCTTGGCGCACCGTGTCGCGCCCGCCCAGCCGGCCTGGCCCGCGTCCGAGGTGCTCACCGGTGTGACGCGACCGCACCGGTCGACCAACCTGTGGCGCTCGAACCCGGCACAGCCCTTCGACCAGTGGCTGGAGCTGTCCTGGGACGCGAGTCGCAGGATCGGTCTCGTCGAGCTGACGTTCGCGGGCAGCTTGCTCCGGGAGTACGACCGCTACCCGCCCGGCTACCGGGACCCCCAGTGCGTCCGCGACTACTCGATCGACGTCGCCGACGGCGACACCTGGCGCCGGGTCCTCACGGTCCGGGACAACGCCGCGCGCCGCCGGCAGCATCGGCTACCAGAGGCCGTCGACACGTCCCGCCTGCGGGTCGTGGTTCACGCAACGAACGGCGACCCGTCGGCGGCCGTCGCCGAGGTGCGCTGCTACACCGAGTAGAGGCGTCATGCCGCGCTAGGTGCGCGGCTCGCCGTCGACGATCTCGTACCCGAGCATCCCGAGCAGCCGGCTCATCAGCCGGACGGGACCGCGGTCGTACTCCTGCACGCCGTCGGCGAGCCCGGCCCAGGTCACGTTGAAGGTGTGCGTGGCTCGGCCGTTGCGGAGCTGGAAGTGCACCCAGCGGCGATGCTCCATCTCGGCGAGCATCTCCACGGCGTCGTCGCTGATCTCGTACGGTTGAGCCTCGGCTGCGGGGCGCCAGGTGAGGCCCAGTGCGGCCAGCTTGACCGGGATGTCGACGACCTGCGCGATGCTCGAGCGCTGGTCGGTCTCGGAGAGCTCGTCCCAGGTCAGATCGGCGTTGCCGGAAGCGGTCGCGTTGCCGGTGGTGGCAGCCGTGCGCACGTAGTCGTTGTGGACCTCGAGGGCGAGGGTGCGCACGCTCTCGTCGGTCAGCGGCGCGTGCGCCGTGCCGCGCCGCACCGGGACCAGCCCGGCTCGCGCCGCGAGCACGGGCAGCCGCGCGGCGAGCTCGATCCGCCGCAGCCGCGCCTCGTCCGCACGACGGCGGAGCGAGGCGTCCCCCTCATCGTCCGCCTCGTCGCCGCTGTCCTCGGCGGCGGGCGCAGCCGCCGGATCGCGGAGAACGCTGTCGAGTGCGCCCTCGATCGCGGTGAGCTCGTCGGGTCCCAGCATCAGCGTCGGGACCTCGGCCGGGTACCCGGCGTCGAGCTCCAGGTGGGCGGCAGCGAAGATCTTCTCCACGTGCTCGGCAACCGATCGGACCGCCTCCTGGACCTCGGGACGCTGGCGGGCGAGCTGGGCGCCGTCGCGTCCGCGGACCACGGCTCCGAACGGACCGGCCACGTCGGCGGGCCATCGGCCGGCGTCGGCCACCAGCTCGGCCGCGAGCAGGTCGGCGACCGAGAGCCGGATGGTCGCAGGGTCGCTGAGGAGCGCCTGCGAGGAGACCAGGTGAAGACGGTTGTCGTCACCGAGGGTGTCGCTCCAGGTGGCGGCGTCGTCCACGACCGCGGTGACCTCCACCTCACGTACCCGCCGCGCGACCGCCGCCGCGATCGGCACGGTGCGGGAGTTCTCCGAGTACGCCACGTACACCCGTGGGCCCCCGTGGGTGAAGCGCGGGTCCCGCGGCGGTTGCTGCGCGAGGATCCGGTAGATCATCCGCGGCGCCAGCGCGACGTTCGCGTGCATCGGCACCCACACGAGGTCGGCGCGCTCCTCGATCCCGACGGCGGCGTCCCTCACCCACTCCTCGTGCTCGCCCAGGCAGTACACGCGCAGCTTCTCTCCGGGCTGTTGCCACCCGGTCACGATGCGGCGCGCGAGCTCGGCAGCCAGCGGGCCGTCGCCCACCACGATCGGCGGCGGCACCACCGCGTCCTCGAGATACGGAGGAGCGGAACGCAGGGCGGCGATCGCCACCCGGGCCGGCCGGCACACGACCGCCTCGGGTGCGAAGCTCGCCCAGTGGCCGGCGAGGTTGCGGTCGCTCAGCAGCACCGTGGTGGGGAACCGCGCGGCGACCTGCAGGCCGCGGAGGCGGTGTGCGAGCTCGGCCGTCTGCTCGTCGGTCTCGCCGATCACCAGGACCTGATCGGCGTGATCCACGACCCGGCGGAGAGCGTCGTCAGCCAGCGGTGGCAGCCGAATCAGGCCGGCATCGCGAGCAGCCGCGACGTCGTCGCCGGCGTCGTTGATGACCAGCACCTTCGAGGCCAGGCCGGCGGTGCGGAAGTTGGCCGCGGTCGGCAGCGTCTCCGGTCCGTTGCCCACTACGACCACGTGGCCGCGCAGACGCGAGGCACGCGCCAGCGAGAACTGCTGGCCGAGAAGACCGATCGCGGCGAAGGCGACCGCGAGGTACACCACGGCACCGGCACCGAACCGAGCGATGTCGAGCGCGAGCGAGGGTTCGCCGTCGAGATCGAACTCCAGGATGAACAGGCGGATCGTCGCGTACAGGGCGTCCACGAACCGGATGCCGGGGATCGACTGGTAGAAGCCGACCATGCCGAGCACGAAGACCGCGGCGCCGAGGATCCCGACGGCCGCGTAGCGCCAGCCGGCGTAGATGTCGCGCACCCGCGTGCTGGGGCCCTCGCGCGCCGGGTCGGGCTCGCTCACCGCACTCCTTCGACGTCGGACACGCGCGCGCCGCGCGTCAGGCCACGATAGCGACGCACCCGCCCGCAGCGGCGCACCCCGGAGCTCAGCTCAGGTGAGAAGCAGCATGGTCAGCGGGACCGCGGCGGCGACCACGGTCGCGATCGCCGCGAGCCCGAACGCCCGCACCGGCAGCGGCCACAGGTCGCGGAGCCGGATGGCGAGCCCCATCCCGAACATGCCCGCTGCCAGGAAGAGGGTGGCGGCAGGGCCGGCGACGTCGAGGATCTGGGGCGAGATGTCCACCACCGTCCGCAGCGCGACCGCGCTCAGGAACCCGGTCACGAACCATGGCACGGATGCACCCTCGCCGGCACCGTGCTGCCGCTTCACGATCGCGGTCACCGGGGCCACCATGACGACACGCGCGAGCTTCACCGTCGTCGCCGTCGCGAGTGCGCCACCGCCGAGCAGGGACCCGGCCGCGACCACCTGGGCGACCTCGTGGATGCTGGCGCCGGCCCACATGGCCGCCTCCTGCTCCCCCAGCCCGAGCACGTGGGCGAGCCAGGGGACGACGACGATCATCGCCGTCCCGAAGATCGTCACCAGGGTGACGGCGAGCCCGACGTCGCGGCTCTTGGTCGGCACCGTCTGGCTGATGGCCGCGATGGCGGCGGCCCCGCAGATCGAGAAGCCGGCGGCGATCAGCGTGCTGAGGCCGGCGTCCAGCCCGAGGCGGCGACCGAGACTTGCGGTGACGACGAACGTCGCCGCGACGGTGGCGAGCACCAGCGCGACGCCGCGCCACCCGATCGCGGCCAGATCGGTCAGGGACATCTGGAGGCCGAGCAGCACGATGCCGAGCCGCAGCAGGTGCTTGGCGACCTGCTCCGCGCGCTGCAGACCGTCGGTGCGCTGCTGCCCCTCGGGGAGCCGACGACGCGGCGCGAGGTTCGCCGTCAGGGTGCCGATGACCAGTGCCACGAGCAGGGCGCTCACGAGCGGGGCGAGCGCGCTGGTCGCCATGGCGGCGAGCGCCACCAGCACGGGGAGCGCCGCACCGATCGCGAGGGTCGCGAGGCGTTCCTCCTGCGACAGCCGGTTCAGCACGTCTCCATGCTCGGGGCGGCCACGCCACGGGGGTAGACCACCGCATCGCGGTGCGCCATAGGCTGTGGTTATGGCTCCGGACGTCGACATCGAGACGCTGCGGCTGCTCGTGGCGCTGGAGCGGTGCAGCAGCATCGGCGCCGCGGCTCGGTACGTCGGGGTGAGCCAGCCTGCCGCGAGCGCGCGCCTGCGCGAGTTCGAGGCGCGGTGGCGACTGGGCGTCGTCGAGCGCTCCGCCCGCGGTTCGACCCTCACCGAGGAGGGCCACGCAGTCGTGTCCTGGGCTCGCCGGGTGCTCGACGAGATCGACGTGATGCGGGCGTCGATGATCGCGCTCGCCTCGCAGACCGACGAGCTGAAGATCGCCGCGAGCCTGACGATCGCGGAGTTCCTGCTGCCGCGCTGGATCGGCGAGCTGCGCACCATCGGGTTCGACGTCCACCCGCAGCTGCGGGTCGTCAACAGCGTCACCGTCGCCTCCCTGGTCCGGGCGCACGAGGTGGATCTCGGCTTCATCGAGAGCACCGACACCCCCGACGACCTCGCGGCCCAGGTGATAGGCCGCGACCGCGTCACCCTGGTGGTGCCGCCTCAGCACCCGTGGGCGCAGCGCAGCACGGCCGTCTCCCCGCAGGAGCTGGCGGCAGCCGACTACGTGCTGCGAGAGCGGGGCAGCGGGACCCGCCGCACGTTCGAGGCCAGCATGCCTGGTGACGTCGGGGTGTCGATGGAGGCCACGTCCACGACGGCGCTGGTCGGCGGCGTGCACGCGGGCCTGGGCATCGGGGTGGTCTCCCGTACGGCTGTCGCCTACGACCTGGAGATCGGCCGCCTGGTCGAGGTGCCGCACGGGCTCGACCTCCGACGGCCGCTGACCGCGGTGTGGCATCCGCAGCGCCGCTTGAGCGCGTCCGCGACCGAGCTGATCGCCGTGGCCGCCCGCGCCATGGGGCGCGACCCCCGAAGCTGAGGCTCAGCTGGTTCCATGGTTCGGTGCACGCCTGCGGCCTCTCCACCTTGACCGAGCGCGCTCTGACCGCAACCGCATCGCTGCTGCTACTGCTGCTGCTGCTTAGAAGGGCGGCGGCTCGTCGTCCACGGTGTAGCGGAGCTGGCTGGTGCGGTCGGTGGTGGATGCCCAGCCGGCGGTGCTGACATCGAGGAAGTCGGGTGCGGAGCCTGGCCCGTTCGATGGTCGGATCATGGTGATCTGGCCGTCGGGGTGTTGGAGGTAGGTGTGGTTGGTGGCGGTGATCCAGGTGCGGGAGCCGTCCTCGTGCTGGGTGTACCACCAGCCGCCGTGGGTCAGGAGCAGGTGGTCGCGGCGGCAGTTGGGGTCGATGTCTTTGACGGAGGTGGTTCCCAGGGGCCAGGGGATGCGGTGGTGCAGGTCGCAGCCGTCGGCTGCGGCGGTGCAGGAGGGGTTGGCGCACTCGGGTTGTCTGGCGCGGATGAGCTCGGCCATCGCCGCGGTGGGTTCGTACTGTTCGCGGCTGACCTCCAGCACGGTGCGGTCCAGGGGGTCGGTGACCATCCGCGCCCACGGCCCTCCCGCGGCGAGGGCGCGGGCCACGGAGGCGGGGATGGGTCCGTAGCCTTCGAGGTGGGCGGGTTCCTCGGATCCGGGTAGGTCGGCGCCGGGACCGTGCTGGCCACCCATGAGGGTGGTCAGCGGGATCACGACCCGCACGTGCGCGGACTTACCTCCGATCACTCCGACCCGCATGCTTTGACCGGGTGTGGGGCATGCCCCGGTGGCCGCACCCGCTGCCGTGCGTGCTGCGGCATCCTGTGTCGTTCCTGCCGCACGGTCGGTGCCAGCTCGCGAGACATCCTCGCGGGTGACCCTGGGGACAGGCGGGCCTGCGGCGCCCTGGCCTGGCGCATCGGATCGACGCTGCTCTGCTAGGCCATCGAGTGGCTCAGCGCCGCCGAGGAAGAACGGCGGCGAGCCGCTCTGGTCGATATCGCCATGCTCGGATCCGGGATCACGATGCCGCGATGCACCGCCAGCCGGCCCACCGCTACCGCCGCCACCAACGGGCTCCGCACCCGAGATCGGATCCGGGGTGGCGTCGTGGGCGTGTGGGGTGGCGTCGTGGGTGGGGTGGGGGCAGGGGCCGATGATGCCGGTCACGATGGCGGTCCCACCCATCAGGGCGAGGGCGTCGGCGCGGAGCTGGTCCAGGGTGCGGGGGTCGCCGCTGGTCT
>NZ_WNXZ01000005.1 GCF_009733845.1 Pseudactinotalea terrae | reverse complement strand
ACCCAAGCCCGACATACTCATAGACCAGCTCTCGCTTCTGCTCCGCAGTACGGAACCTTCGAACAGACACAACAATCAGCTCCTCAAATCGAGGACAACTGACTCACAAGCAGTCTGGCAGTCAGGGCCTGGGACGAATTCAGCGGGATCGAGAGACGCAGTCACGAACCCGCGGCGAGACCTGCCAGCCAGGCTGCGCACAGCGGCATCCACTGCCGTGCCGGGATGTCGTCGCGCATCGCGACGCCGTGCTCGCCCTCGGTGAAGACGTGCACCTCGTGCGGCACCCCGGCGCCGGCGAGCGCCGTGGCCAGCGGGTACGCGTGCTCGTGGATCAGCACAGCCTCGTCGACGACCGTGTGCCACAGGAACACCGGAGGTGCGTCCGGCGTCACGAGTCGTTCGAGCGACGTCGCTGCCCGCAGGTCATCGGTGGCGTCCGCGCCGAGCAGGTTGTGGCGGGAGCCCTCGTGCGTGCTGCTGAGCATCGAGACCACCGGGTAGCAGAGCACCGCGAGATCGGGCCGCTGCTCGGGCGTGCTGTCGGGTGCGAACGCCGCGTGTCCCGCCAGGTGTCCACCAGCGGAGAACCCGAGCACGCCCACCAGCCTGGCGCCGGCAGCCCGCTCCGTCGCGACCTCGGCCCTGACGACGTCGAGGGGCTCGGGATGCCGTGCACGCGTCGGGTACCGCACCACCCGGGCGTCCCACCCGAGCGACCGGATCCACTCGGCGACCGGCTCGGCCTCCTTGTCGGAGAGGTGCTGGTACGCACCGCCGGGCAGCACGAGGATCGTTCCGGGCGCATCGTCGGTCATCAGGTCCTCGGGCGAAAGTGCGTTGAAATCAGGAGAAGGTCGAAAGTGCGTTGAAATCGAGGTTGGGTCGAAAGTGCGTTGAATTCAGACGGCGGGGGTGAGCGGCAGCGGCATGCCCAGGAGGGTCTTGGCCTCCTGGCGAGCGCCGTCGTCGGCGGCGTCCGCCAGGTGCTCCAGGCCTGGCGGCAAGGACTTGCCCAACCGTGTCATGGCTTGCGCGTACAGGCGGCCGGCACGGTAGGAGGAGCGCACGAGCGGACCGGACATCACGCCGAGGAACCCGATCTCCTCGGCCCGCTCGGACCAGTGCACGAACTCGGCCGGCTTGACCCAGCGCTTCACGGGATGGTGCAGCTTCGAGGGGCGCAGGTACTGGGTGATGGTGATGATGTCGCAGCCGGCCTCGTGCAGGTCGACGAGCGCCTTGTCGATCTCGTGGTCCTCCTCGCCCATGCCGAGGATGAGGTTCGACTTGGTGACCAGCTCGGCCTCCTTGGCCATCGTCAGCACCTGCAGCGACTTGTCGTAGGTGAAGGCCGGGCGGATCTGCTTGAAGATCCGCGGCACGGTCTCGAGGTTGTGAGCGAAGACCTCGGGCCGCGCCTCGAAGACGCGCTCGACGTGCTCGGGCACCGCGTTGAAGTCGGGCGGCAGGATCTCGACGCCGGTCCCCGGGTTGCGCGTGTGGATCTGGCGGATCACCTCGCCGAAGAGCCAGGCGGCGCCGTCGGGCTGGTCGTCGCGCGCGACGCCGGTGATCGTGGCGTAGCGCAGCCCCATCTCGGCCACGGACTCGGCCACTCGGCGCGGCTCGTCACGGTCCAGCGGGCGCGGCTTGCCAGTGGCGATGTCGCAGAAGTCGCAGCGGCGGGTGCAGATGTCGCCGCCGATGAGGAACGTGGCCTCGCGGTCCTCCCAGCACTCGTAGATGTTGGGACAGCCGGCCTCCTGGCACACGGTGTGCAGCCCGGCGCCCTTCACGCGGCTCTGCATCTCGGTGTACTCGGGGCCCATCGTGGCCTTGGTGCGGATCCACTCGGGTTTGCGCTCGATCGGCGTCTGGGCGTTGCGCGCCTCGATGCGCGTCACGCGGCGCCCGTCGACGCTGGTCTCGGTCGTGGGGCTCACCGGTCGGGGGAGGCCCAGCATGGTTGGTCCGGTCGTGTCGGCCACGTCAGCAACCCTAGGCGACCGGGGACCGCGACGGCGCCGCACGGCCGGGTGGTCCACGTCACGGTCGGGCCGCTCCGCTGGAACTGCTGTGGAGCTCGGGCTCTTGGTGCACCTGAGCGACGGGCCGGTCGCGGGCTATGGTGGTCGGCGGCCATCAAGGAGGCTGGAGCATGACGACGTCGGTGCCCCGCCGCATCCTCGTGCACGGCGTCACCGGGGCGGGCAAGAGCACGCTCGCCGAGCAGATCGGCACCGCTGCTGGGCTGCCCAGGCACAGTGTCGACGACGAGATCGGCTGGCTGCCGGGCTGGGTCGAGCGCCCGCACGATGAGCAGCGTGACCTCGCGCAGCGGATCGTCGCTGACGAGGAGTGGGTGCTCGACACCGCCTACGGGCACTGGCGCGACGTCGTGATGCCGCACGTGGATCTGATCGTTGCGCTGGACTACCCGCGCTGGCTCTCGTTCGGCCGGCTGCTGCGGCGCACGGCGGTCCGGTTGGTCCGACGGGACCAGATCTGCAACGGCAACGTCGAGAGCCTGCGGGTGCTGCTGTCAGCTGACTCGATCCTGTGGTGGCACTGGAGGAGCTTCAGCCGTAAGCGGGCGCAGATCCGGCGATGGCAGCGTGATCCCGGAGCGCCACCGATGATGCGGCTCACCTCGCCGCGGCAGGTCGGGCCGCTCCTCGCCGGGTTCGCCCGTCGCACGCACTGACGAGGTCGCACCTGGGGTGCGAGGTCGCACCGCCGACGGTACGACCGCGAACCGAGGGTGCGACCTCGAGCCTTGGGGCGGATCTGCCCGCAGCCCCCGCCGGCTCAGGCGACGCTCAGCGCGCCCAGCCGTGCCTCGACGAGCGGGAGAACCTCGCCGACGCCGATGGGCCGGCCGAGCTCGGCGCTCAGGGAGGTGGCGGTGGCGTCCTCGAGCCCGCACGGCACGATGATCGTGGCCCAGGACAGGTCGCAGGCGGCGTTGAGGGCGAATCCGTGCATCGTCACGCCGCGCGCCACCCGGACACCGATCGCAGCGACCTTGCGGTCGGGGCTGCCGCCCTCGCCCAGCCGCCACACACCCGAGCGACCCTCGACGCGCACGGTCGCCAGCCCCAGCTCGGCGCACACGTCGATCAGGAGCTGCTCGAGCCGGCGCACGTGGGCGACCACATCGACCGGGTCGGGCAGCCGCATGATCGGGTAGCCGACGAGCTGGCCCGGCCCGTGCCAGGTGATCTTGCCGCCGCGGTCGACCTTGATGACCTCGGAGCCGTCGATCGGGCGCTCGCTCGGGCGGGTGCGTGCGCCGGCGGTGAACACCGAGGCGTGCTCGCACAGCAGCACGGTGTCGGGGCGCTCGCCGGCCACGACCTCGGCGTGCACCGCGCGCTGCCGGTCCCACGCCTGCCGGTAGTCGACGAGCTCGGGGGCGAACCCGAGGTGCTCGATCGCGAGCCGGCGAGTCACGCGAGGCGCGACCGAAGGAACTCGTACGCGAGCGCCTGCATGTGCGAGGCCTGGTCGTTGGTCGCGGCACCGCCGTGACCGCCCTCGATGTTCTCGTAGTACGTGACGTCCTTGCCCATCGCGAGCATCGCCGCCGCCATCTTGCGGGCGTGCCCGGGGTGCACGCGGTCGTCGCGCGTGGAGGTGGTGAACAGCACCGGCGGGTACTGCCGCTCCGGGTCGAGCAGGTGGTACGGCGAGAACGTGCGGATGAACTCCCACTGCTCGGGGTCGTCCGGGTCGCCGTACTCGTCCATCCACGAGGCACCCGCGAGCAGGTGGCTGTACCGCTGCATGTCCAGCAGCGGGACCTGGATCACGACCGCACCGAACAGCTCGGGGTACCGCGTGATCATGTTCCCGGTCAGCAGGCCGCCGTTCGAGCCGCCCTGCACGCCGAGGTGCTCGTGGGAGGTGACGCCGCGCGCCACGAGGTCCCGCGCCACGGCTGCCATGTCCTCGTACGCCTTGTGCCGGTTCTCCTTGAGCGCGGCCTGGTGCCAGCGTGGCCCGTACTCGCCGCCGCCGCGGATGTTGGCTAGCGCGTACACCCCACCCTTCTCCAGCCACGAGGAGCCCATGCCGCCCGAGTACGTCGGCGTCAGCGAGATCTCGAAGCCGCCGTACCCGTAGAGGAGGGTGGGTGCGGTGCCGTCGAAGCTGAGGTCCTCCCGGCGCACCAGGAAGTACGGCACCCGGGTGCCGTCGTCGGAGGTGACGAAGTGCTGCTCCGCGACCAGCCCCTCGGCGTCGAAGAAGGTCGGCATCGACTTCAGCGGCTCGGGCTCGCCCATGACGCCCTCGGGCGAGATCGAGGCGAGCGAAAGCGTCGTGGGCGTGAGGAAGTCGGTGACGTAGAGCCAGACGTCGTCGCTCGCCACCGCGTCGACGGGAGCGACGGCCACGGTTCCGACCTGCGGCACACCCTCGACGGCGGTGCGCGAGAAGGTGCCCGCCGGCGTCGGCGTGAGCACCTCGAGGCGGTTCGTGACGTCCTCGAGGATGTTGAGCACGAGGTGGTTCCTGGTCCACGAGGCTCCCGCGAGCGAGGTGGTCTCGGTGGGCGCGTACAGCACGTGGAAGTCGGTGGAGCCCGCGAGCACGTCGTCGAGCCTCGCCGCCAGCAGCGCACCGGCCGGGTAGGTGACGTCGGCTGGTGCCCAGTCCTCGCGCAGCTCCACCGTGAGCCACTCGCGGTGGATGTCCTCCTCCGCCGACGGCGGGGTGGGCACCTCCACGAGCTTCTCGCCGTCCAGCAGGTAGAGCTCACCGGTGCGGAAGGTCTTGCGGCGGAACACGTAGGTGCGCTCGAAGCCGGGCATCTGGTCGTGGCCGCCACCGATGTACATGTCACCCGGCTCGCCCTCGAAGAGCGTCTCGGCCTGCTCGAGCGGGGTGCCGCGGCGCCAGCGCTTCACGATGCGCGGGTAGCCGGAGGGCGTCATCGTGCCCTCGCCGAAGTCGGTGTAGACGATGAGGGAGTCCGGCGACTCCCACGACACGCCACCCTTCGACTCGGGGCGCTCGAAGCCGCCTTCCACGAAGGACTTCGTGTGCAGGTCGAACTCGCGCGTCACGTCGGCGTCGGAACCGCCGCGTGACAGGCTGACGAGCGCGTATCGGAACGCGTCGGGCGAACCCTCGTCCCCTCGCCAGACAGTGGCGCCGTGCCACACCCAGTTCGCGCCCTCGGCCTCGTTGAGCGCGTCGAGGTCGAGCACGACCTCCCACTCGGGGCGCTCCGTGCGGTAGGACTCGAGCGTCGTGCGGCGCCACACGCCGCGCTCGTGCTGCGCGTCCTTCCAGAAGTTGTAGAGGTGCTCTCCCCGGCGGGTGACATCGGGGATCTTCGCCTCGGAGTCCAGGATGGAGCGGATCCGCCGCTTCGTCTCGGCGAACGACGGCGTCGCGGCCAGCTCGGCCGCCTTCTCACCGTTGCGCTCGCGCACCCAGGCGAGCGCCTGCTCGCCATCGACGTCTTCCAGCCAGGCCCACGGGTCGTCAGTCACCGCACCAGCGTAGGCGGCCGGCACGGGACTGCGCGGCGCCCGGGTTCTGCCATGCTGCCTCCAGCAACACAAGGGTGAGCTGTGCGGTCGCGGGAGCACCCCGCCGTACCCACTATCGGGATGCCGAACCCGTTGCGCGGACGTCCCGGGGCAGACACCATGGACAACAGCCGCCCTCGAGGGCGGTCCATCGTCAAGGAGGTCATCATGACCAGCTCCATCGCACGCGTCACGACCATCACCGCCCGTTCGGACGTCAGCTTCGAGGATGCGATCCAGGCGGGCGTCGCGCGGTCGGCGCAGACTCTTCGCAACGTCTCAGGAGCCTGGGTCAAGGAGCAGAAGGTCGAGGTCTCCGACGGCACGATCACGGCCTACCAGGTCGTCCTCGAGATCACGTTCGTCCTCGACGACTGAGCTGAGCGCCTCACGAGACGCCGGCGCGGCGCCGGGATCACGGGTCGCGGCCGCAGCGCTACGGCGTCGCCGGCTCGTCGTGCTGGCCACCATCGTGATCGGTGCGGTGGTGCTCGCGCTGTCGCTGCGGATCCGGCCCGGCGATGCCGCGTTCTACCCTGCGACCTTCGCCCTCGCGGGGGTCTGGGTGGTCGGCGCGCTGACGTCAGGGCCGTTGCGGTTGGGGCGTATCCAGTTCCGTGGGCGTGACCGCCGCCCGCTGCTCACCCCGCTGCTGGTCGGGCTGGGGCTCGCCGGGATCTTCGTGCTCGGTGCGCTGCTGGTGCGCGAGCTCCCGGTGCTCGGCGAGCAGGTGCGCGCCGTGCTGGGCTTCGCCGTGGAGGGGCCGCTGGCTCTGCTGCTCGCTATCACGGTCGTCAACGGCGTGGCCGAGGAGCTGTTCTTCCGTGGTGCGGTCTACGAGGTCGCGCCCCGCTACCCGATCGCGACCGCGACGGTGGCCAACGTCGCGGTGGTCGTCGCCTCGGGCAACCTCATGCTCGGCTTCGCGGCGGCCCTGCTCGCGATCGTCGTCGGGCTGCAGCGGCGCGCGACCGGTGGCGTGCTCGCATCGGTGATCACCCACGTCACGTGGTCCACCGTGATGCTGCTAGCACTTCCCTGGGTGTTCGGCTGAACCAGGGACGGCCCTCAGCGCTGGTCGGCCGCGCGCTCCGCGAGGGCGAGCCGAACCGCCTCGCTGTAGGGCATGGGCTCGAACGGGACGACGTCCCGGATGCTGGTGTCGCGCACCACGACGGCGACCCCCATCGAGTCGATGAGATTGCGCCCCGTGGTGACGTCGACGTCCGTCACCAGCGCGAGCCAGTATGAGGACAGCCGCGGCGTCAGCACCGGCACCGGGGCGATCGGGGATCGGTGCCCGGTCATCTGCTCGGCAGCCCCCTGCAGCATCTGCAGGTACGTCAGCTGCTCGGGGCCGCCGATCTCGTAGGTGCGCCCGAACGTCTCGGGTCGGCCGATCACGCCGGAGAGGTACCGCACCACATCCTCGACGGCGATCGGTTGCGTCGGCGTGCTCGCCCAGCGCGGCACCACCATCGCCGGCAGGTTGTGCACGAGCTGCCGGGTCAGCTCCCAGGACACGCCACCGTGACCGACGATCACGGCGGCGCGCAGCGTCGTGACCGGGACCCCGGCCGCGGCCAGGTGCCGCTCGGTACGGCGGCGGCTCCGAAGGTGAGCCGACAGCTCCGCTTCGTCGTCCGGACCCAGCCCGCCCAGGTACACGATCTGCTGCACGCCGGCCTGCGCAGCGGCGGTCCCGAACGCCAGCGCGGCCGCCTGGTCCGCAGCCTCGAAGTCCGGCCGGTCCAGCGCGTGCACCAGGTACACCGCGACCTCGACGCCGCTCAGCGCGGCCGCGAGGCTGTCGGGATCGGCGACATCCGCACCGACCGCCCGGCCCGCCCCCTCGTACGTCTCCGGCCGCCGGGTCATCGCGAGAACCTCGTGGCCGGCCTCCTCGAGCGCGGGCACGAGCCGCGCTCCGATGAAGCCGGTGGCGCCGGTCACGAGCACACGCATCGATGACATCTGCCCAGTGTCGCAGGTGAGGATCGCCGGCGCGGGGCGATGCCCCACCGTGCGGAGGGCAAGGGTGATCCGTTCGGGATACGGTCGTGAGGTGACTGAGTTCGACACCGCCACCGCCGCGGTGGAGGCCGCGCTCGCCGCAGGAGCCAGCTACGCCGACGCGCGGCTGATGGCCCGCGGCTCCGAGCGCATGGTGGCCCGCAACGGCGACATCGCTGACACGACCCGCAGCACCGACGTCGGGATCGGGGTGCGCGCGCTCGTGGGCACCTCCTGGGGGTTCTTCTCCACCTCAGACCTTGAGGGCGGAGCTCGGCTCGCGGGTGAGCGCGCCGCCGAGATCGCGGCCGCCAGTGCGCGGGTCCCGCTGCCGTCCGCGGGCATGGTGGCCTCCGAGCCGGTGCAGGCCAGCTGGAGCAACGCCGTCGAGATCGACCCGGCATCGGTCAGCGAGTCCGACAAGGCCGACGTGCTGGTCGGTGCGACCACGGCGATGCGCGAGCACGGCGCGGACGTCGCAGTCGGGTACCTGACGTTCTGGGACACGAGCAAGTGGTTCGTCTCCAGCGAGGGGCACCGCATCGACCAACGCATCCGCGAGGCCGGCGGCGGCATCGAGGCGACCGCCGTCGGCGAGGGAGAGACCCAGCGCCGTTCGTACCCCAACAGCATGGGCGGCCAGCTCGGCACCCGGGGCTGGGAGCTCGTCCAGGAGCTGGACCTGATCGGGAACGCACCGCGCGTCGCCGAGGAGGCGCGCGCGCTGCTGACCGCGCCGGAGTGCCCCTCGGGCGTCACCGATCTGATCCTCGACGGCAGCCAGGTCGCGCTGCAGATCCACGAGTCGGTGGGGCACGCGATCGAGCTCGACCGCATCCTGGGGTGGGAGGCCGCGTACGCGGGCCGGTCCTGGCTGGATCTCGCCCAGCTCGGGTCGCTGCGCTACGGCTCGGACCTGATGACGATCGCGATCGACCCGACGATCGAGGGTGCGCTCGGCTCGTTCGGCTACGACGACGAGGGCACAGCCGCAGCGAAGCGGCTCGCGGTCGACCACGGCACCTGGGTCGGCGTCCTCGCCGGCCGCGACTCCGCCTCCGTGGCGGGACTCGACTACGCGGGCAGCGTCCGTTCCGACGGCTGGCGGCGGCTGCCGATGGTGCGCATGACCAACGTCGGTCTCGAGCCGGGGCCGCACACGCTCGAGGAGATCATCGCCGCCACCGACGACGGCGTGTACATGGAGACCAACCGCTCCTGGTCGATCGACGACCGCCGTCTCAACTTCCAGTTCGGCTGCGAGGTCGGTTACGAGATCAAGAACGGGAAGAAGGGGCGCATGCTCAAGAACCCCACCTACACCGGGATCGGCCCACGGTTCTGGCAGTCGATGGACATGCTGTCCTCGGAGGTCGTGAGCTGGGGGTTGGCCAACTGCGGCAAGGGGCAGCCCGGCCAGGTCGGGCACACGGCCCACCCGGCCGCGCCGGCCCGGTTCCACGACGTCCGCGTGGGGGTGAAGGCGTGAGCCCGGCCGACGCCGCAGCGCGCGCGGTCGAGGCGGTCGCCACGCGCCTGCCCGGCGCCGAGGTGGTCGCCTTCATCGAGCGCAGCGAGGAGCACCTGACACGGTTCGCGAGCTCCGCGATCCACCAGAACGTCGCCGACGACGCGTGGTCCGCGCGCGTCACCGCGCACTCCGACGGCCGCACCCTCACGCTCACCTCGGGTCTCGCAGGCGCCGGCGACGGCGCAGCGATCGAGGCGTTGGCAGCCCGGGTCGCCGACTCGCTCGCCCTGGCGCCGCGCGACCCACGCTGGGCCGGCGTGGCCCACGCGGCTCCGGTGCCGCCCACCCAGGAGCAGGCGGGCTCGACACCTGCTGAGCGGGCCGCCGCGGTGGCAGCGTTCATCGAAGGCGCCGGCGGGCTGAGCGCGTCCGGCTACGTCAAGAGCTACCGGTCGGAGGCCGGCGTCGCCACGAGCGGCGGCCAGTCCGCGTCGATGTGCAGCGCCGCCTCGTCGGTCGATGGCATCGCCACCCTCGACGGCGTCGACGGCGTCTCGCGCAGCCGGGTGCGCACGCATGCCGAGCTGGACCCGCACGCAGCCGGCGCGCTCGCGGCGGCGAAGGCACGTGCCGGCAAGGATGCGATCGAGCTGCCTCCGGGTCGCTACGAGGTCATCCTCGAGCCGGCCGCGGCCGTGAGAATCGTCTCGACGCTCGCGATGTACGGCTTCAACGGCCGGCTGGCGCTGGACGGCGCCTCGTTCGTCGAACCCGGTCTCGAGCAGCTCGATCCGTCGATCACGCTGATCGACGACGGCCCCGCCTGGGGCGTCACCGTGGACGCCGAGGGCACCCCGAAGCAGCGCCAGCGGTTCGTCGACGCCGGCGTCAGCGTCCAGGTCGCTCACGACCGCCGCACGGCCGCCGAGGCCGGTGCCAGCTCCACCGGCCACGGGTTCGGAGTCGGGATGCCGGTCGCAGCGCACCTGGGTATCGAGCCCGGCCCGGCGGTGGGCGTCGCGGGTGACCCGACCGTCGCCGGTCCGGTGGCGCGCGCGGCGGCGCCGCTGCTCGACGGCGTCGAGCGCGCCCTGCTGGTCTCGGACTTCTGGTACACCCGGGTGCTCGATCCTCGCCAGGTCACCGTGACCGGGCTGACCCGCAACGGCATGTGGCTGATCGAGGACGGCGAGGTGCGCGGCGCGGTCCAGAACGTCCGCTTCACGCAGTCCTACCCGGGCGCGCTGGCACCAGGTCAGGTTCTCGGCGTCGGCCCCGTCGCGGTCACCGACCCGGACTCCTGGTCCGCCACCGCTCACTCCGCGCCTGCGCTCCGCCTCGCGTCGTGGAACGTGACGGGCAACGCCTCCGGCTGACCCAGCGCCTCAGGGCCCCACCCGAGCTCGGGGAGCCCCTTGAACTGGGGGTATTGCCGCCGGCCGAACCGCTCTAGCGTGTGGTCATGATCCGACTCGTGCTCCGGCTCGCGGTCTACCTGGGATCAGCCGCCATCGGGCTGCTCGTCGCAGCGCTCCTGATCGACGGCGTCGAGGTGGGCGTGCTGGGCTTCGTCGTCGCGGTCGTCGTCTTCGCCCTCACCCAGTCGCTGCTCACGCCGGTGGTGACCGCGCTCGCGCGCAAGTACGCGAACGCGTTCGTGGGTGGCATGGGTCTGGTCGCGACCCTCGTCGCGCTGCTCGTCGCCAACGCGCTCACCGACGGGCTGCGCATCACCGGGGGCATCACCACCTGGATCCTGGCCACGCTGGTCGTCTGGCTCGTCACGGCCGCGGCCACGGTCCTGCTGCCGACGTGGGTGCTCAAGGACGACAAGGTGGATCAGAGCAAGAAGAAGGCTTAGCGCGCCGCTCGCTCAGCGCCGCTCCAGCAGCACCAGCACCTCGGCGTGCTGGTTGTGCGGGAACATGTCGAACAGGCGCGCCCGCACGGGGCGCAGGCTGGGCATCGCGGCGAGGTCACGGGCGAGCGTGGCCGGGTTGCAGCTGGAGTAGAGGACGTGCCGCGCACGGGACGCGTCCAGCCGCGCTGCCAGCTCGCCGATGCCCCGCCGCGGCGGGTTCACGACCACGAGGTCCGCGTCGAGGTACGCCGTCGCGGTCGCGTCACCGACCTCGAAACGCGCGGCGGCACCGCGCCGCGCAGCAGCCAGCCGGGCGCCGTCGACCGCCTCGGCGCTGGTCTCGACGCCAGTGACCTCCCGATCGGGAGCGGCCAGGTGTAGCGCGAACCCGCCGACGCCGCAGTACAGGTCGCTCACACTGCCCGGTGCGAGCTCGTCGGTCCACTGGGCCGCGGTCCGGTACAGCCCGGCCGCGACGGTGGAGTTGGTCTGGAAGAACCCGCCGGGCCGCAGCAGCAGGTCGACGTCGTTGAGCCGCATCGTGAGCAGCTGCGCCTCGGTGAGCGGGATCTCCTGCTCGCCCTCGGTCAGCGCCGCGTGCGCGGGTAGCAGGTTCGCGCTGATCACGACGGCGTGCGGCAGCTGCTCCCGCAGCTCACCCAGGTGCTTGCGCAGCCGGGGCAGCGCCTCGCTCGAGCGAAGCACGAAACGGATCATCAGCTCGCCGTCGGGCGATCCCGTGACGAGGACGTGCTTGAGCTCGCCCCGGCGCTCGGGCACCGAGTACGGCGTCAGCCGCGCCCGGGTGATGAGCTCGCGCAGCGCGGGCATCGCGGCCACGACGGCGCGCTCGTGCAACGGGCAACCTGCCAGGTCGATGCCCAACCCCCCGCGGTCGAGGATCCCCAGCGTCGGCTCGGCGATCGTGCCGGCCACCACCATCTTGGCCTTGTTGCGGAAGCCCGCCTCGGGACCGTGGAACGGCGGCTCCCACTCGACCGCCCCGACGGCGTCGCTCACCTCGCGCTGCTTGGTCGCCAGCTGCTCGGGGTACGGGACCTCGATCTGCGTGCAGGAGCGGCAGCGACCGGCGGCGTAGTAGGAGCAGTCCATCGTGGGCTCAGCCTGACTCCTCGCCGAGTTCGTCGCAAACCGCCCAGTACGCCGGGTACTCCCAACGAACCCGACGTTCTGCGACGAGCTCGGCGGGCCGGAGCCCGAAAAGCGTGCTGCCTCCCAGGGGCCGTGGTGCTTGGGTGGGGTCCATGAACGTCACCGTGCGCCCACTCGACGTCTCCTCCGACCGCGAGCTCGCCCAGTACCAGCTCTTCGAGGAGGCGTGCGCTGCCGCCCTGTTCGGCGGTGTCGAGAGCTACTCGGTCGAGCAGACGAGGGCTCGCCTGGCGCCGAACCGGTTCTGGGATCTTGGGCACTGGGTCGCGGTCACCGGCGACGATCGCATCGTCGGGTACGTCGGCACCTTCGTCCCGCTGAACGAGAACCTCGATGCCGTCCACGTCGAGATGTCGGTCCACCCCGAGCACCGTGGCCAGGGGGTGGCGACCGCGCTCGTCACGGAGGCGCTGATCCCGGCGATCCGCGCGACCGGGCGCTCGCTGATCACCGGCTACGGCGCGATCCCGGCCGAGGGCGACCCGGACGACCCACAGCTTCCCGCCAACCGCGTCGCCCGCGCCCTCGGCGTCGATCGCAAGAACGTGGCCGTGTGCCGGGTGCTCGATCTTCCGCTGGCGGAGTCTCTGCTGGACGACCTCGCCGCCCAGGCCGCCGAGAAGCTTGGCGACTACCGGGTGATCTCGTTCGACGATGCCGTCCCCGAGGAGTACCTTCCCGCCTACGGCGCGTTGCTGCGTCAGCTCGATCTCGACGACCCCGACGAGGACGTCGAGCACGAGGCTCCCGAGTACACGCCCGAGCGCATCCGCCTGGCCGAGCAGCGCCGTCGAGACTCCGGGAAGCGGTCGCTGATCGCCGTGGCCGTCGCCCCCGATGGCACCTTCGCCGGCAACAGCGTGGTCGAGTTCCACAGCGGCGAGGGCACCACGATGGGCTGGCAGGAGAACACGCTCGTGATGCCCGAGCACCGCGGGCACCGGCTGGGCCTGGCGCTCAAGGTCGCGACCCATCGGCGCCTCGCGCAGGAGGCGCCCGGGCTGCGCTCGCTCGTGACCTGGAACTCGCACGTGAACCCCTGGATGATCGCGATCAACGAGCAGCTGGGCTATCGGGTGGCGCACCGCGAGATCGCCTACCAGGGGCGCCCCGCGCTCTGAGGCTCGCCGACCGGCCGGAAGAAAAAACCAAGAAAAGTTCGCCGAGGTGCATCCAAGACTCATCCCGCAGCGGAAGTAGTCCATGTCAGACACGTTCGCCCACCCCGGGCGCAACCCAAGGAGCTCGACATGCGACTGCGTACCTACCTCACCCTCGGCCTCGGAGGAGTGCTGCTCGCATCCTCGGCGGCACCCGCCCTGGCGGCACCCGAGGATGCACAGCTCTCCGTGCTGCACGGCGTCCCGGACACCACCGTTGACGTCTGGGTCAACGGCGAGCTGACCCTGGACGACTTCACCCCGGGCGAGCTCGCCGGACCGCTCGAGCTACCGGCAGGCACCTACACCGTGGCGATCACCGGATCCGACGCGACCGACGACAGCGAGCCGGTGATCGGCCCGATCGACCTCGAGCTCGAGGCCATGACGAGCTACACCGCCGTCGCGCACCTCGATGCCGACGGCGCCCCCACCGCGGCGCTGTTCACCAACGACACCTCGGCCACCGAGGCCGGTCAGGGTCGGCTGACGGTGCGTCACGTCGCTGCCGCGCCGGCCGTCGACATCCTCGCGGGTGACGAGGCTGTCGTGTCAGCCCTGGAGAACGGTGCCGAGGCGACCCTCGACCTGCCCGCCGGCACGGTTCCCGCGGCTGTGGCCGCTGCCGGCACCACGGAGCCTCTGCTCGGCCCTGCCGACGTGCCGGTCACGGACGGCACGCTGACCGTCGTCTACGCCTGGGGCAGCCTCGAGGACGGCACTCTCGCCCTCGCGACCCAGACGGTGACCGCCGGCCACTCGGCACCCGAGGGTGTCCCGACCGGTGAGGTGCGTGTGCCCGAGGAGGGTGGGCTCGCCCCGATGCTGCTCGTGGGTGGAGCGCTGCTCGCCCTCGGTGGCGTCGCGCTGACCCGCCGCATCTCCACCGGCAAGGGCACCGACCGAAGCGCCGCGTGAGTCGTCCGACCCTCACACCGGCCGCGCGGGTGCAGCACACCCGCGCGGCCGGTGCGCTCTCGTTGCTGGCGGCTGGGCTGGTCCTCGCCCTGGCTGCCTGCGGGTCGGGACAGGTCGAGCCGACCACCACCCTGGACCCAGGGAATGCTCCGACCACGACCGCCGTCACCGAACCCGAGCCAGCAGTCGAGGCGACCGAACCGCAGAGCCCCGACGCCGTCCCTCGCGTCGACGCCACGGAGCCGCTGACGACCGAGACAGCGGGTGCACCACCCACGGCCGTGAGCGTGCCGGACCTGGACATCGACATGCCGGTGCTGCCGGTCGGGATCGCACCGGACGGGCAGACCGAGGTCCCGGCCGATGCTCTCGACGCCGGGTGGTACCGCTTCGGCCCCGGGGCAGGCGCAGACCGAGGGGCCACCGTGATCCTCGCCCACGCCGGGTCGGTGATCACTCCGCGCGGCCCGTTCAGCCGTTTGAGCGGGCTCTCGGGCGGCGAGCTGATCGAGGTGACCGACGAGGCAGGCGCCGAGCACACCTATCGGGTCATCTCCGTCGAGGTGCTGGAGAAGCTCTCCCTCGACCTGACACCCTATTTCGAGCGCGACGGCGAACCCAAGCTCGTGCTCATCACGTGCGGAGGGCAGTGGGACGAGTCCGCGAGCAGCTATCGTTCCAATGTCATCGTGACCGCGGTACCGGGCTAGGACGCCGAACACCGGGCACATGGGCGATCATGGAGCGGTCTCGGAGGTGGCAGCAGTGGACGAGGAGCTCGCTGCGTCCTTCCGCGAGGGCGACCCGGGCGCCGTCCGTGAGGCGTACGACCGATGGTCGCCGCTGGTCCACACGCTCGCGCTGCGGGCGTTGGGGGAGCACACCGAGGCCGAAGACCTCACCCAGCACGTCTTCGTCGAGGCATGGCGGACCCGGCATCGGTTCGACCCGGCTCGTGGACCGCTGCCGGCATGGCTCGTGGGCATCACGCGGCACGCGATCGCAGACGCGCTCGGGCGGCGCGCCCGGCAGCGCGAGAGCGTGGAGTCGGCAGCTGCCGATCAGCCCGTGCGGGGCGCGGACCGCGACACCGCCGAGCATGTCGTCGACAGCGTGCTCGTAGCCGACGCGATCGCCGAGCTCGGGGAGCCGCAAGGCACGATCATCTCGCTCGCGTTCTACGAGGACCTCACGCACCACCAGATCGCCGATCGCACAGGGATTCCGCTCGGCACCGTCAAGAGTCACATCCGCCGTAGCCTGCAACGGTTGCGCGAAAGATGGGAGGTCGCTGATGTCGCACTGTGATCCCGATCTGATCGCGCTGGCCGCGCTGGGCGAGCCCCTGGACGACGCCGACGCGCAGCACTTCTCCGGGTGCCAGGAGTGCCAGGCCGAGCTCGCCTCGCTGCGCGCGGTCGTGCAGGCCGGTGCCGTGCGTGGCCCGCTGCAGCGGCCCGCCGAGCGGGTGTGGGAGGGTATCGCCGCCGAGATCGAGAAGGAGCGGAACGAGCCCGAGCGAGCCGACGACGTCGAGCGAGCGCCCGAGATCGCGCCCGTCGTCTCGATGCCTGCCCGTCAACCCCGCACCCGGCGGACCGTGCTGCTCGCCGCAGCATCGATCGCCGTCGGCGCGCTCGGAGCCGTGGGCGTGCAGTCGCTGCTGTCCGACCGGGACCGGCCGGCGGCGGTCGCCTCGGCGGTCCTCGAGCCGTTGCCGGGCTGGCAGACATCCGGTGCCGCGGTGGTCGAGGACGGTCCGCGCGGCCCGGTGCTGCGCGTCGAGCTACCGACCGACGACGACGTGGACGGCTACCGCGAGGTCTGGCTCATCTCCACCGACCTGCAGCGGCTGATCAGCCTCGGCGTGCTCACCAGCGACTCCGGCACGTTCGAGCTCCCGCCCGGCGTCGATCTGGCCGACTTCGCCGTCGTCGACGTCTCGCAGGAGCCCGTCGACGGCGACCCTGCGCACTCAGGCGTCAGCATCGTCCGCGGCGAGCTCGTCTAGCGGCGCACCGGCGTCGAGGCTCGTGCGCGCGCGGACGAAGGCCGTCACGCACTCCTCGACCTGCTCGGGCGAGTGCGCAGCCGAGAGCTGCACGCGGATGCGCGCCTTGCCCTTGGGCACCACCGGGTAGGAGAAGGCGGTCACGAACACCCCGAGCTCGAGCATCCGGGCGGCGATCGAGGAGGCGAGCGAGGCATCGCCGAACATCACCGGCACGATCGCGTGCTCGCCGTCGAGGAGGTCGAAACCCTCCTCCGACATCCGAGCACGGAACTGGGCCGCGTTCTCGACGAGCCTCGTGCGAAGCTCACCGGCCTCGCGGACGAGCTCGAGCGCGCGCAGCGTGGCCGCCACGATCGAGGGCGCGAGCGAGTTCGAGAAGAGGTACGGGCGGCCGCGCTGCCGCAGCAGGTCGACGATCTCCCGACGCCCGCTCACGTAGCCGCCGGACGCGCCACCGAGCGCCTTGCCGAACGTGCCGGTCCAGATGTCGATCCGGTCGCTGACCCCGAAGTGCTCGGGCGTGCCGGCCCCGGTCTCGCCCATGAACCCGACGGCGTGGCTGTCATCGACCATGACCAGCGCGCCGGCCTCCTCGGCCGCGTCGCAGATCTCCGGCAGCGGCGCGAGATAGCCGTCCATGGAGAACACGCCGTCGGTGACCACGACGACCCGGCGCGCACCGCCGTCGCGCGCTGCCTGGAGCTGGGCGCGGAGATCGCTCATGTCGCGGTTCCGGTAGCGGAACCGGGCAGCCTTGCTGAGCCGGACGCCGTCGATGATCGAGGCGTGGTTGAGCTCGTCGGAGACGATCGCGTCCCCCGCGCCGAAGAGCGGCTCGAACACGGCGGCGTTGGCGTCGAAGCAGGAGGAGAACAGGATCGTCGCCTCGGTGCCGACAAAGTCTGACACCTGTGATTCGAGGGCCAGGTGGATGTCCTGGGTGCCGCAGATGAAGCGCACCGAGGCCATGCCGAAGCCGTGCCGATCGAGCGCATCCTTGGCGGCCTCGATCAGGTCGGGATGGTCGGCCAGGCCGAGGTAGTTGTTGGCGCAGAAGTTGAGGACCTCGCGCTGCGGCTGCCCCACGAGCGCGGCCCGGATCCGCGGGCCCTGCGGCGTGGTGATCTCCCGCTCCGCCTTCTCGAGACCCGCTTCACGGATCTCGGCCAGCTCCGCGGCCAGGGACTCCTTGATCGAGTACATCTACAGCTCCCTCCAGTCGAGCACGACCTTGCCGCTGCTCGCGCTCGCGGCCAGCGAGAACGCACGCTCCCACTCGCGCGCCGGCACGATGTCGGTGATGACGCCGGTGATCGAGCGCCGCAGCGCGGGGCTGGTCGAGAGCATCGCCGTCATCGCGTTCCAGGTCTCGAACATCTCGCGTCCGTAGATGCCCTGCAGCGTGAGCATGTGGGTGACCACCACCGCCCAGTCGATGTCGATCGGGGCGCTCGGGAGCCCCAGCAGCGCGATCCGGCCGCCGTGGTTCATGTTGCGGATCACCTCGGGCAGCGCGCTCGGGTGACCGGACATCTCGAGGGCGACGTCGAAGCCCTCCTTCAGCCCGAGCGCCCGTTGGGCGTCGGCGATGCTCGAGCTCGTGACGTCGAGCGCGAGGTCGACCGCACCCATCCGTTCCGCAAGGTCGAGGCGAGGCTTCGAGACATCGGTGATCGCGACGTACCGGGCACCGGCGTGGCGCACCACAGCGGCGGCCATCAGCCCGATCGGCCCCGCGCCGGTGATGAGCACGTCCTCACCGATGACCGGGAACTTGAGCGCGGTGTGGACCGCGTTGCCGAACGGGTCGAAGATCGCACCGAGCTCGGGGGTGATGAGCGAGATGTCGCCGTCGTGAGCGTGGACCCAGACATTCTCCTGCGGGATCACCACGCGCTCGGCGAACGCGCCGTCGCGGTTCACGCCCAGACCGCTGGTGTGGATGCACATCTGGCGGCGGCCGGCTCGGCAGTTGCGGCAGATCCCGCACACCACGTGGCCCTCGCCGGAGACCCGGTCACCGATCCGGACGTCGCGGACGTCGCTGCCGACGGCGATCACCTCGCCGTAGAACTCGTGCCCCGGCACGACCGGCGGTGCGAGCGTGCTCGCCGCCCAGGCGTCCCAGTGCAGGATGTGCAGGTCGGTGCCGCAGATGCCGGTGGTGTGCACCTGCACGGTGACATCGGTGGCACCGGCCGAGGGCTCGGGGACATCGGTGAGCTCGAGGCCCGCCTGCGGGCCGGCCTTCAGCAGCGCCTTCACGGAGCCGACGCTACCCGGTCCGTCCGACTGGTGAGACGGCTCCCGGGAGGGCGGCCTAGAAGCCGAGGCTGCGGGCCGCGGAGCGGAGCTCGTCGGCACTGGCGCGAAGCCCCGCGACCTCGTGGTCGGTCATCGGCACGTGGAGCTGCCGCTCGACCCCCGCTGCACCGACCACCGAGGGGATCGACAAGCACACGTCGTCGATGCCGAGATGGCCGTCGACGAGCGTCGAGACCGGCAGCACCCGGTGCTCGTCACGCAGCACGGCCTCGATGATCCGGCCAGCGGAGACGCCGATCGCGTAGTTCGTGGCGCCCTTGCCCTGGATGATCTCGTAGGCGGCGTGGACGACGTCGTGCGCCATCTGGTCGCGCTCGGCCTCCGGGACCAGGTCGGTCACCGGGACCGCCCCGACGGCGGCGCTGCTCCACAACGGGATCTCGCTGTCGCCGTGCTCACCCACGATGTACGCGTGCACGTTCTGCACCGCCACCTGGCAGCGAGCGGCGATCAGGCCGCGCAGGCGCGCCGTGTCGAGGACTGTTCCGGAGCCGAAGAGCTGGTTCGGAGGCAGCCCGGTGAGCTTCTGCGCCACGTAGGTGATCACGTCGACCGGGTTCGTCACCATGATGATGACGGCCCGTGGCGCGACCTCCACGAGGCGCGGCATCAGCGTGCGCATCAGCTCGGTGGTGGAGGCGGCCAGGTCGAGCCGTGTCTGCCCCGGCTTCTGCTTCGCGCCGGCGGTCACCGCGATGACGTCGGCGTCGGCGCAGATCTGGATGTCGTCGGAGCCCTCGACGTGCGCGGCCGGCACGAACTGCAGGCCCTGCCGCAGGTCGAGCGCCTCGGCACGCACCTTCGCGAGGTTGACGTCGTAGAGCGCGACCGACCGCGCCAGGCCGTGGATCATGCTCGCGTACGCGAGAGTCGAGCCGACCGAACCTGCACCGACGACCGCGAGCTTCGTCCCTCTGCTGCTGGAGATCACAGCGCCATGCTCCCAGGTGGGAGCCGATCCGTCACGGCCAGCTCGTGGCGTGCTCGTCGAACGCCGCGCCGGTCTGCACCGGGACCACGCAGAACGGCACGCCCCCGGGATCGGCGAGGATGGCGTAGTCCTCGCGCCGGTCGACCATGCTCGCTCCCAGGGCGAGCACCCGTGCGATCTCCGCCTCGACGTCGTCGGTCTCGATGTCCAGGTGCACGCGCGGCGCGGTGCCGTCGCCGATGCGTTGCAGCGCGAGCTGAACCCCACCGGGGAAGTCCCGGAGGGACTCGTACGGGTGCTCCGCCGTCGGGCGGTCCTGCTCCCGTGGTGAGCCGGAGGCACCGGCCCAGAAGTCAGCGCTGGCCTCGTAGCCAGCCGCGGGGTGGTCGATGAGGACGACGCCGATCCTGCTCCGATGCATGTGTCCACGCTAGCCGTCAAAGACCTTGCTGCGCCTGGGGGTCGGCGGAAAGACTGCGGAGATGACCTCACGGATCTCGCACACCAGCATCGACTGCCGCAACGCCTACGAGCTCTCGGAGTGGTGGAAGCAGGTGCTCGGCTACGTGGACGTCGAGGGCGACCCGAACGAGCCCGGGCACGAGGAGTGCATGATCCTCACACCGGACGGCAGCCACCTGGTGCTGTTCATCGAGGTGCCTGAGGCGAAGAGCGTCAAGAACCGGATTCATTTCGATCTCCGCCCGACCGACCGCACGCAGGCGGAGGAGGTCGAGCGGCTGCTGGGTATCGGAGCGACGCAGGTCGCCGACCGCCGTGGCCAGTACGGTCCGGGCAGCGGCTGGGTCACGATGGCCGACCCCGAGGGCAACGAGTTCTGCGTGCTCCGTGGTGACAGCGAGCGCACGCGGACCTGAGTCCTCCTAGGCTGGCTGGGTGACCGAGATCCACGAGCTGTCCGCGCGGGGCCTGGCCGCCGCGATCCGAGCCGGTGAGGTCTCCACGGGGGAGGTGCTCGCGCACGCGTGGGAGCGGGCGGAGCGGATCGGCCCACGGGTCGGCGCGTTCGTACGGCTGGCGCCGGAGCTCGCTCAGCAGCAGGCCGATGATGCGGCCGCGCGTCTGGCGGCCGGCGATCCCGCGCCGCTCCTCGGGGTGCCGCTGCCGATCAAGGACCTCACGATGGTCGCGGGTGTCGAGATGAACGCCGGCAGCGCCGCGATGCGCGGCTTCTTGCCCGAGGTCGACGACGGCGTGGTCACCCGCTTCCGCGAGGCCGGCACCGTGATGATCGGCAAGACCAGCACGCCCGAGATGGGCCTGCCTCCGTACACCGAGCCGGACATCGGGCCGCCGGCCCGCACTCCGTGGGACCCGGCGCGCTCTGCGGGTGGCTCCTCCGGCGGGGCGGCGGCCGCGGTCGCGGCCGGCATCGTGCCGATCGCGCACGGGAGCGACGGCGGCGGCTCGATCCGGATCCCGGCGGCTGCGTGCGGGCTCGTCGGCCTCAAGCCGAGCCGTGGGCGCATCAGTACCGGACCGGTCGGGGTCGATGGTGCAGCGCTCGCCACCCACGGGGTCCTCACCCGGGATGTGCGGGACACCGCGATCGCGCTCGACGCACTCGCGCCCGGCTGGCCCGGGGACGATCGGATGCTGCCCGCGCCCGCGGCGGGTTCGTTCCTCGCGGCCTGCGACGCCGAGGTGGGGCCGCTGCGGGTCGGCGTGCTCACCACCCCGATCATCACGCCCGAGGCGCCGGTCCACGCGGAGGCGCTGGCCGCCGTCGAGAAGGCGGTGGCACTGCTGGAAGCGGCCGGGCACACGGTCGCGCCGGCGTCGGTCCCGTTCCCGGCGCAGGAGTGGCGGCCGTTCATCGACGTGTGGTCGGTGATGGCCGCGAGCGCACCCCTGCCGCGCGAGGCCGACCCGCTGCTGGTGCCGCTGACGCGGTGGATGCGCGAGCGCGGCCGCAGCGTGGACGGCGTCACGTACGCCAACGCGATCGCCGCCGGGCAACGGCTGCAGCGCGAGGCCGCCGCTGCCTGGGCGGACGTCGACGTGATCCTGAGCCCCACGCTGGCGCAGCCACCGCCGCGGATCGGGGAGATGCGCGACGACGCCGACCCCGAGGCCGATTTCTGGGCCCAGTGCGCGTTCACACCCTGGACCTCCACGTGGAACATCCTCGGTGCGCCGGCGATCTCGCTGCCGCTGCACCACGCGCCCGCGGACGCCGACGGCCCGGTCCTGCCCTGGGGCGTGATGCTCGGGGCGCGGACCGGGCGAGAGGACCTGCTGCTCGGGCTCGCGGCCGCGCTGGAGGAGGCGGCCCCGTGGCCGCTGGCGCCGCCGGACGCCTGAGCGCTTCCACCGAGATCGCACATCGCCGGCGAGATAGCACCGTGCGACGTCCGATCTCACCGCCGATGTGCGATCTCAAGCCTCTGCTAGCGCAGCTGTCGGTGCCCCGACCTACCGTTCCCTGCACTGATGACCATCTGCAAAGGAGCGAGACATGGCAACCGATCGGTACCTGCGGTCGATGCTGGAGAAGGTCGAGAAGTTCGGATGGGGGCTGGTGCACGTCGGCGAGTCCTGCAGCGAACCCGGCTGCACGAACGAGCACGAGGGGGAGGAGCCGCCCTTCACCTACACGGTCGGGCTGGCCGGGTGGGGGCATCCCGAGCTGCTCGTGCATGGGCTGACGGCCGCCGAGGCCGAACCGCTGCTCAATGACCTCGGCGAGCGGATCAGAGGCGGCCAGTCGTTCGTGCACGGGCAGACGCTGGGCTGCGAGCACTGCGAGGCGGAGCTGACGTTCACGCGGGTGATCGACACCTCCGATCTGGTCGTGCTGGGCCAGCTGTACGCCGATGAGTGCCAGGCGCTGCAGGTCGTGTGGCGGGACTGGCAGCACCGCTACCCCTGGGACAAGGGCTACAACCGTTGGCGGTTCCCGCAGCAGCTCGCCGGCTTGCCCCCGATGGAGCTGCGAGCCTGACTCGACCGGGTGCGACCCTCGGCGAGCTCGCTCACGTCCGCGTGCGAGCGGCCGCGCAGAGAAGGTCGAGGTCGACCGACGCGTCGCGGTCGCACACCAGCACGCCATCGTGCACGTGCAGCGCGGCCACCTGGATGTCGGTGACGTGCTCGATCGGGACGTCGGGATGCGGTGAGTCCGCCTGGCTCGCGTCGGCGCCGGGCCGGCTGCGGTGCGTGAAGTAGAAGATCCAGCCGACCTCCTCACCGGTGGCGCTGGTGCCGACCACGACATCCGCGTGGTGCCCGAATCCTGCGTCCCAGAGGCGTGCACCCGGCTGGTCGAGGATCAGTCCCTGCCGCTGCCAGCTGTGCAGGTCGCTCGAGCGGTGCACACCCAGCCCGTGCCACTCGTCGGTGATCATCCAGAATTCGCCGCCGAGCGAGAACACGTTCGGGCCCTCGTGCGAGGGCGGTCCGACCGCCATCGACGACGCCCCCCACGTGAGCAGGTCGGGGGAGTCGGCGCACCAGGTGGTGGAGTCGTGAGCCTCGTCCTTGAACCACATCCGGTAGCGCTCGGCGAGGGCTTCCGATAGGCCTCGTCCTGTGCCTTGAATCTCTGCGCGAGCCGGACCACCTCGTCCCGTGACAGGGGTGCTGAGCGGGACGCGAGCGCAGGATCGAAGACGGCCTGGGTGGGCACGGCCTCCGGGGCAGCGGAGTGCTGGAACGCTGCCCAGATCATCACGTGGTGCAGCTCGCGCATGACCTGGGTGGCGATGTTCGCCGCGATGGGCTTGTGGTCGTGGACGGCTGTGTTGCCGACGCGCCGGATCAGGGTGGGCTTGGTGGCGATGCCCCTGGCCGGCGACCCGGGCGAATGCGGGGTCGCTGCTGTGTGCGGCGAGGTCGTCGCGGTAGGGCGTCGGGATGTCCCGCAGGTCGTAGATGTGACGGACGGCCTGGGTGGGCACGGCGACTGTAGAAGCATGCCGAACGCGGGTCGGCAGCGAGATAGGACTCGTCGCGGACGCAGTCATCGTGGATGGCCGGCCAAATCGTTTGGAGGAAGGCGAAGTTGCTCACGTGCTGCCCCCGTCGCTCGGCTTCCGCTGCCGTGCCCCTTTGGTCTTTGAGTACTCCTCGACCGCCTTCCGGCTGCTCCGCCACACGCCGTCGGGTCCCTGGAAGGCCTCCAGCCGACCTCGTTGCGCCGCTTGCCTGAGCGCGGCGATGCTGAAGCGCTCGTCGACGAGGGCGGCCAGAGGAACGAGGCGGGCGGGTCCGGCGACGCTGGGGAGGATGAAGCGGTTGAGGTTGTCGAGCATCGCACGGGCGAGGAGCTCACCCAAAAGTCCGGGGTCGCTGTCGTCTGCTCGCTGCATCGCAGCCAGGTAGGTGTCTCGCTGCTGCTTGAGAATCACGACCGGCGGATGGCCGAGTCGCACAAGGATCAGGTTGAGCGCGAGCCGCCCGGTGCGACCGTTGCCGTCGATGAAGGGGTGGACCTTCTCGAACTCGTTGTGGATCACGGCGATCGCCTCAGGAAGCGCCAGGTCGTGCTTGCCGTCGCGTAGCCGTCTGGAGCTGTCGTTCGCGAGCTCGAGCCAGTCCTGGACGCGGGCCGGGACGAGCGGCCAGCTCGGCGGAGTCATACCGCCGTCGAAGGTATGAATATCGTGCTCGCGGAAGTTGCCTGGACTTTCGCGGTCGGTCGCCTCGGGGTGGGCTGCCACCTGCCAGACCGGTTCCATGAGCGTGGCGTGGATGCGGCGCACTTCCTGGAGGGTGATCGAGGTGCCGTCACCGGAGAGCTCGCCGTGGTGGGCTTGCGCGTACACCCAGCTGGCGGCATCGCCGTAACCCTTGACCTCCATGTACTCCTTGAGCGGCTTGGCACCGACAGCGCGGCCCCGCTCAAGCAGCTCCTCGACCTCGCGGATCACGAGCGTGTTGCCCTCGAGTGCCGTGGAGTGGTGAGCCTCGAGGTGCCAGATGTCGCGCCAGACGAAGTCCGCCTCCTCAGGCGACGGAAGCCCACCGAGCCGTTCGCGCAGCTCGATAAGGGCAGCGTCGAGTCGCGCGTAGACACTCGCTCGTGTCGGGCGCCCTCGTGCCACCTCAGCCCCCTAGTTGATACACCGATCCGATGCCCAATTGATCGAATCAACAACGTAGCAGTTGATACAGCGCCTGGATAGGCAATCGATCGAATCAACTCGGTGCCCGAGCGGGCGCCCCAGCTGGCCTACTCGAAGAAGTCCTCGTCGATCTCGACGATCTCGTAGGTCTGCTTGACCTGGACTCCACGCGGTAGCGGATCATCAGTCTGGTCAGGCGCGCGCCGTCGATAAGGACCACACGAGTCGCGACCGTGTCGGCGAACTGCTGGGCGCCCCCGCTGAACCGTCCGGTGGTGTTGAAGACGCCCTGGCTCGCCCGGTTGCCGTGCAGGGCGCCGACAAACCCCTGCACCTCCGGCCGGCCGACCGTGGCCTCGGGCGCGAACGCTTGGCCTGCACGTAGACGCGGCTGAGGCCCGTCGGTGTCGCGGCTCTCCATCGGGATGGCGTGGAGCATGTCGACGACCTTCGCTAGAAGCGCCAGCGTCGAGATCGTGAACCGGGCGTCTCGCATGTGATCGGAGTAGGTGGAGCCCTCGCCTCCCACCTGCTGCCCGAGGCCGCGAAGGAAGGGGCCACCGCAGGTGCTGCCGACCAGGCAGGTAGACCGGGTCCTCGATCCCGCCGCCGGTGACCTGGGCCTTCCGCTCCGCCAACGTCTGCGGCTCGTCCAGCCGCCGCAGGAACAGCAGGTAGGTGATCTGGTCGATGACCTCGAGCGGGTTGTCCCGCCCGACCAGAACGCGTCCCAGATGCGATCGATCTTGCTCTTGAGGTCTCCCGTGACCACCCGCTCAGACAACGCGCGCGGGGGCCGAATCTCAGACCGCAGACGCACCGAGGGCGAGCAGCGCCAGCAGTGGCAGCGTGCCCTGCGTCGCGGCGGCCCGGGCCTTGGAGCGATCGCTGGCTACGAGCACCACGGCCGCAGCCAGCATCGAGCCGGTACCTGCGCACAGCAGCGCGACCGAGACCGCATGGTTCGAGCCTGCCGCCACGATCCCCGCGCCGGTCACGATCGCGAGGAACAGGTTGTAGAAGCCCTGGTTGAAGGCCATCGGCTTCGTGGTCCGCGCGACCTCCTCGGAGAGGCCGAACGTGCCCCGGGTCGCTGGCGCCTCCCACCGGATGGACTCCAGCACCCAGATGTAGACGTGCACCAGCGCGGCCAGCCCGGCGAGCACGAGCGCGATGGTGAACATGGCCCGATCCTCGCGCAGCACCGCCGCTTCGGGTGCCCGATCGAGGGGTCCGGTTCAGCGAGAGATCAGCGCGAGGCTGGCACCGGTGACCTCGAGCAGGTCCTCGGGACTCAGCTCGAGGTCCATCCCGCGCTTGCCACCCGAGACGAGCATGGTCTCGAACCCGGCCGCGCTGTCGTCGAGCACGGCCGGTAGCGTCCGCCTCTGTCCGATCGGGCTGATCCCGCCGACGACGTACCCCGTGACCCGCTCGGCCACCTTGGGTTCTGCCATGGTCGCCTTCTTGGCGCCGAGTGCAGCCGCCAGCGCCTTGAGGTCGAGCTGTCGGTCGACCGGCACGATCCCGACGGCGAGCGCGCCGCCGTCGAGATCGACCAGCAGCGTCTTGAACACCCGGCCCGGCTCCACACCGAGCGCCTCGGCCGCCTCCAGCCCGTAGGACTGCGCCGTCGGGTCGTGCTCGTACGCGCGCACGTCGTAGGAGATGCCGGCAGCATCGAGGGTGACTGTTGCCGGCGTCCCGCCACCGTGACGCGCGCCGCTCGCCCCGTGCCGCGCCATCAGGCGTTCTCGTCGAAGATCTCGTCGACCTTCTTGGTCGATGCACCGCGCGCATGGTCCTGACGGGCACGGACGCCGCCGTCATCCCCGCCCCGCCGCCGTGACCACCACCAAGCCGCCAGTGCGCCCACGCCGGCGACACCCGTGATCACCAACAACCACAGCGGCACCCGCGAGAACCACGAGACCGGCCCGACCGACGACGTCGCGAAGAGGGTCGTGTCCTCGCTCGCGCCGTCGAGGTCCCAGGTCACGGTCCGGCCGTCGAGCACGCCGTTGTGCTCGGTCACGTCCTCGGGCAACGTGATCGAGATGCGCGCCGTCCAGGGCGGACCCGCGTCAGCGTCTTCGTCTCCCTCGACAGGATCGAGCGCGGAGAGGTCGCCGCGCACCACGTACGCCTCGCCCTCGCGCGCGATCGAGAGCGCGCCGTCGGTCGTCGTCGCCACCCGTTCGATCGGCACCTCGTCGAAGGTGAGGGTGGAGCCGGTGTACCCGTCAGCGATGTACGGCTCGCCCGTGAGGCCGCTGTTCGGGTTGGCGGCGAGCTCGTCCTCGATGGCCTCCGCCAGGTTAGCGGGGTCCTCACCGTGCGCGAGCGCCCACTCGTCGGAGACCGCCACCACCATCGTGCCCGAGAGCGTGTCCGCGGCGTCGCTGGTGCTCCCGTTGATCGTCAGGTCGCCGTCGAGCCGCACGCAGCCCGCGAGGACAAGGAGCCCGACGGCGGCGCTCACCAGTGCACGCCACCTCCGCACACGCTGCCTCGTCTGCTTCACCCGGGCACCCTACGACGTGAGCGAAGCCATGTTGGGGGTCGTCTCGGTCCACGGGGGTGGCCTCAGGTTCCCCCAAAGCGCTTTCCGCCGGGAGTGGGCGGGCGTGCGCCTGGAGTGGTGGGCGTGCGCCGGGGCGGGCGTGTGGACTATGTCCCAGGGCGCCGATGCCGCGCGAGTGCGCAGCCGGTCAGTCTGTGGGCGCAAGCAACTGGTGCTGGGCCAGCTCCCGATACAGCGGCGAGCGGGTCAGCAGCTCCTCGTGGGTGCCGACGGCCACGACCTTGCCTGCGTCGAGCACCACGATCTGGTCGCTGTCGACCACCGTGGACAGCCGGTGGGCGATCACCAGCAGGGTGCGGCCGGTGGCCACCTGGTCGATCGCCGCCCGCAGCTGCGCCTCGTTGCGGCTGTCGAGACTCGAGGTGGACTCGTCCAGCAGCAACAGCTCCGGCGCGGCCAGCAGGGCGCGAGCGATCGCGAGCCGTTGCCGCTCTCCGCCGGAGAGCATCACGCCGTGCTCGCCGACCGGAGCGTCGAGGCCGGCGGGCGAGCGGGTGGCGACGTCGGCGAGATTGACCTCGTCCAGCACGGCCCGCATCTGCTCGTGTGTGGCGCCCGGGGTGCCGAGCCGCAGGTTGTCCGCGAGCGAACCGGCCAGCACAGGCGCATCCTGCTCCACGTAGCCGATCCCTGCCCGCAGGTCGCTGCGTGAGACGTCCCGCACGTCCACTCCGCCGGCGAGCACGCGCCCGCCGGTAGGTTCGTAGAACCGCTCCACGAGGGCGAACACGGTGGATTTGCCGGCTCCGGAGGGCCCGACCAGCGCCGTCCGTGACCCGCGCGGCACCACGAACGAGACGCCGTCGAGCACGGCCGGCGCGCCGTCGTCGCCTGAGGGGTAGCGGAACGAGACCTCCTCGAACGCCACCGCGGGCGCCTCAGGGCGGGGTACGGCGGAGGTCTCGACGTCGTCGTCGTGCTCGATCGGCAAGCGCACGATCTCCTGGATCCGGCCGAGCGCGCCGAGCGCCTGGCTGACCGCGGACATCGCCCCGATCATCTGCGCGAGCGGCATCACGAGCAGGAACAGGAACATGAGGAACCCGACGAGCTCGGCGATCGACAGGGTGCCGCCCGCGACCCGCGCGCCGCCCACGCCGAGCACCACGAGGAACGCGACCTGCAGCGCGACCCCGGCGATCGGGACCACCAGCGCCGACACTCTCGCGACCTTGATCCCGGCCTGGTAGGCACCCTCGGTGCGTTCGTCGATGACCTCGGCCTCGCGGTCGCCGGCGTTGGCGGCGCGGATCGTCCGCACCCCGGAGATCGCGCGCTCGAGCGCCGAGGACAGCGCCCCTACCTGCTCCTGTGCCTGCGCGCTCGCGCGGGTCAGCATCGGCATCACGGCCCCGGCGAGCCCGATCGCGAGCACCACCACGCCGAGGGTCAGCGCGAACAGCAGCGGGTCGATGAGGATCATGGCGATCACGGCGCCCACGAACGTGAGGAAGCCGCCGACCGACTCCACCAGGCCCTGCGTCAGCACCGCCCGCAGCAGCGTCGTGTCGCTGCCCACCCGGCTGACCAGGTCACCCGTGCGGCGGGTGTCGAAGGTCGAGATCGGCAGGTGCAGGATCCGCGCGACCAGCCGGCGGCGGCTCACCCGCACCACCTGCTCACCCATCACCTGCAGCAGGTAGTGCTGGTACCCGCCGAGCATGGCGTCCGCGACCACGAGCGCGACGAGCAGCCACGGCAGCCAGCCCATCGCTGTCGAGGTCTGCACCCGGTCGATCACCCGTTGCACCAGCAGCGGCTGCGCCAGGCTCGTGAGGGCGCCCAGCACCGACAGCACGAGCGCCGCGACCAGCAGCGTGCGGTTGACGACCAGGTAGGGGAGCAGCTCGCGCAGGGACGCGCGCGGTCCGTCGTCGGGCTCGCTCCTGCGGCGGCCGAACGGACTGCGGGACCTGCGAGCGGTGGGTGTCGTCGTCATGGCTTTCCTGCGTGGTCTCTCGGGTGGCCGATCTCGGGCGCCCTCACCTGCGACCGTACTTCTTGTGGACGGCCTGCTTGCTGACGTCCAGCGCGCTGGCGATCTGCTGCCAGGAGAGCCCCTGCTGCCGCGCCCGCCGGACCAGCTCGGCCTCCCTGCGCTCGATCTCGGCCAGCGCCGTCCGCCGCTCCCGCGTGAGCTCGGTCAGCTCCCAGATCGCCTCGCGGGGGTCACCCCCGCCTTCTGCTTGTCCCAGCGCCGTCTTGCTCATGGCGTCAATCTACGTTGACGAGCCGCGCGCGTCAACCGGCGTTGACGCGTGAGGCTCGTTCGGTTCGCCGAGTTCGGTGCAGATCGACGAGGTCGTTGGGTGTGCCGGACGAACGTGACGGTCTGCAACGAACTCGAGCCGGGAGCCAGGCCGACAGGCTTGCTGGGACGGGCAGGGCCACGCCGACGGGCTGGCCGCGCCGATGGGCTGGCCACGCCGGCGGGCGGTCGCGGCGATCAGCGGGAGCCGTTGCCGTTGCCGTTGCCCTTCTTGCGTCGGTCGGGATCGGGCACACCGGCGGTGTAGACCATGTTGTGCTCGGTGCTCGACCCGATCAGCGGCATCGTGCCCAGCGCGCCCTCGAGCACCGGGCCCTGGTCCTCGAGCGGGATCACGACCGGGGCGCCCGGGGTGATGAGGTGCTGCTCGCCGCGCACCGACACCGAGACCGCTGCGCCCTCCTCGATCGTGAAGCTGATCTGCTCGCGCTTGAGGAGCACTCTCATGCGGGCGCCGTGGAACCGGACCTTGAAGCTCAGGCTCGGCCAGTCACGCGGGAGGCGGGGGTCGAAAGTGAGGGCGTCGTTGTGGTCGCGCATGCCGCCGAACCCGTAGACCAGCGCGCTCCACACACCGCCCGTCGAAGCCACGTGGATGCCGTCGGAGGCGTTGCCGTGCAGGTTCGCGAGGTCGACGTACAGCCCGGCGTGGAAGTACCTCAGGGCGAGGTCCTGGTAGCCGACCTCGGCCGCCATGATCGCCTGCACGACCGCCGAGAGCGAGGAGTCGCCCGTGGTGATCGGGTCGTAGTACTCGAAGTCGGCGCGCTTGGCCTCGCGACTGAACTCGTCGCCCTGCAGGAACAGCGCGGCCACGACGTCGGCCTGCTTCAGCACCTGGAACCGGTAGATCACCAGCGGGTGGTAGTGCAGCAGCAGCGGGCGCTTCTCCTCGGGAGTCGCGGCGAGGTCCCAGACCTCCCGCTCGAGGAAGTGCTGGTCCTGCGGATGGACCTTGAGGCCCTCGTCGTACGGCACGTACATCCCGTCGGCGCAGCGGGCCCACTCGTCGACCTCCCCGGGCTCGAGCTCGAGCTGCTTGACGAGCCGGGCGTACTGCTCGGGCCAGAACTCGGCGATGTGCCGGCACCAGGCCGCGGCCTGGCGCAGGTTGTCGCGCGCCATCAGGTTGGTGAAGAGGTTGTTGTTGACGACGGCGGTGTACTCGTCCGGACCGGTCACGCCGTGGATGTGGAACCGCGGCTCCTTGCCGGCGAGCCAGAACCCCAGGTCCTCCCACATGCGTGCGGTCTCGACGAGGATCTCGACACCCTCGCGCACCATGAAGTCCTCGTCGCCGGTGCCGCTGACGTACTTGCACAGCGCAAAGGCGATGTCGGCGTTGATGTGGTACTGCGCCGTGCCGGCCGCGTAGTAGGCCGACGCCTCCTCGCCCGAGATCGTCCGCCACGGGAACAGCGCGCCGGCCTGCGACATCTCGTACGCGCGGCGGCGGGCGGCCGGGAGCATCTGGTGCCGGAACCGCAGCGCCCCCCGCGCCACCCACGGCGAGGTGTAGGTGAGGAACGGCAGCACGTAGATCTCGGAGTCCCAGAAGTAGTGGCCCTCGTAGCCGGACCCGGAGACGCCCTTCGCGGCGATCCCCGCGGTCTCCACGCGCAGCGAGGACTGCGCGAGCTGGAACAGGTTCCACCGCACGGCCTGCTCGACCGCCGGATGACCGGCGACGACGACGTCGGACCGCTCCCAGAACGCGTGCATCTCCCGGCGCTGCGACGCGAAGCACTGCTCGACGCCGTCCTCCCGCACCCGGTCGAGGGTGCGCCGGCACCGGTCGACCAGCTCACGCGTGGGCACCCCGCGCGAGGAGTGGTAGGCCGCCACCTTCGTGACCAGGATCGGCCTGCCCTGCTGCGCACGGACCCGGTAGACCTTCTTGGCGAGATCCTCCTCCGCGTGCGTGAGGGTCTCGTACTCGTTGTCGGTGCTGATCGTGTGGTCGACGCCGACGGCGAGCGTCATGCGCGAGTTCGCCGCTCGCCAGCTCAGCACCATGCGTCGGTCGCCCGCCCAGTGGCTCTGCGGCACCAGCACCCGCTCCGAGAGCGTGCTCGCCTTGCGAGGGTCGAACCCGACGGTCCCGTCACCGGCTCCCAGCGACTCGGTCGTGTACTCGTCGAGCCCGTCCTGCCGGTTGAGGAGCTGGGAGGAGATCGCGACCGGTGCATCGCCGTCGAGCATCGTGACCTCGAAGGTCATGACGGCGAGGTGCCGGTGCTCCAGAGAGGTGAAGCGGCGCGAGACGACCTGGACTCGCTTGCCCGAGGCCGTGCGCCAGATCAGCGAGCGGCGCAGCACGCCGTCGCGGAAGTCGAGGGTGCGGTCGTAGTGCTCGAGGTCGGCGACCGAGAGCAGCAGCGGCTCGTCGTCGACGTAGAGCTTGATCGTCTTGACGTCCGGTGCGTTGACGATCGTCTGCCCGGTGCGCGCGAACCCGAACGCCTCTTCGGCGTGCCGGATCTGCCAGGTCTCGTGGAACCCGTTGACGAAGGTGCCGTGCGCGTGCGTGTCGCGGCCCTCCTCGCAGTTGCCGCGCAGCCCGAGGTAGCCGTTGCCCACCGCGAACAGAGTCTCGGTGACGCCGAGGTCCTCGGCCGAGTAGCGCGTCTCGCGCAGCGCCCACTCGTCGACCGGGAAACGGGTGCGGTCGAGCGGGTCGGGGCTGCCGCCGTGTGCGTGCACGCTCAGCGGCCGATCAGCTCGTCGAGCTCGTGCACCACGAGGTCGGCGCCACCGGCGGTCAGCTCCTGTGCGCCCGCGCCTCGATCGACGCCGACCACCAGCCCGAACTTGCCCGCACGGCCCGCCTGCACCCCCGAGAGCGCGTCCTCGAAGACCACCGAGCGCTCCCGCGAGACGCCGAGCCGCTCGGCCGCCAGCAGGAAGGTGTCCGGTGCCGGCTTGCCCGGCAGCCCGGTCTCGGCGCGCACCAGCCCGTCGACGATCACCTCGAACCGCTCGCGCAGCCCTGCCGCGGTCAGCACGTCGACCGCGTTGCGGCTGCTCGAGACCACGGCCACCGCGGTGCCGCGCGCAGCCAGGAAGTCGAGCAGCATCACGGACCTCGGGTACGGCAGCACGCCCTCCTCGGACAGGAGTCGCGCGAACTCGGCGTTCTTCCGGTTGCCGAGCCCGCACACGGTCATGGCGTCAGCCGGGTCCGAGGGGGTCCCCTCCGGCAGCACGATGCCGCGCGAGGCCAGGAAGGTACGGACGCCGTCGTAGCGCGGCTTGCCGTCGACGTAGTCGAAGTAGTCGCGGTCCGTGTAGGGCCGCTGATCGGGCAGGGTCGCCAGGTAGGCGTTGAACATCACGTCCCAGGCGCGCATGTGCACGTCTGCGGTCGGGGTCAGCACGCCGTCGAGGTCGAACAGGGCTGCGTCGTAGTCGTCCCACTTCACACGGTGAGCCTATGAGCGCGCCGCCCCTGTGCCGCAACCCCTAGAGAGTCGTATAGGTCACGTTGCCGGCGCAGATCGTCGCGGCGACCCCGATGTCGGGCAGTGCGGCGGCGCCCAGGGCGAAGGGGTCGTCGTCGAGCAGCACCAGGTCGGCCGGCCCGCCCGGCACGATCTCGCGGACGCCACCCCACGACGAGCGCAGCGCCAGGTCGAGCCCGATCCGCTGCTCCGGGTGCCACGCCGGTCGGTGGTCGCCCGTGCGAAGCACGGCGGCGGCGATCGCTCGCCACGGGTCGAGCGGCGCCACCGGCGCGTCCGAGCCCAAGCGCAGCTCGATCCCGGCGGCGGCCATCTCGGCGTAGGCATACGCGCGGTCGGTCCGGCCGTGCCAGAGCTTCTCGGCGATGTCGCGATCATCGACCAGGTGCCACGGCTGGATGCTCGCGGCGAGGCCGAGTCTCGCCATCCTGGTGATGTCCGACGGCGTCGCGAGCTGTGCGTGCTCGATCGCCCCGTGCGCATGGCTGGCCTCGAAGGCATCGAGCACGAGCGTCAGGGCGGCGTCGCCGATGGCATGGATGCTGGCGTCGATCCCTGCCGCCGCGGCGCGGGACATCGCTGCCACGAGTGCCGGCTGGTCGAGGTTCATCGCGCCGTGACCGCCGCCGGGGAAGGGGTGGCGACAGTGTGCGGTGCCGGTGTTGAGGGAGCCGTCGGCGATGATCTTGAGGGACCCCATCGTCACCAGCGGCCCCGCCCCGGGCACCGGGTCGCCGGTGCGGAGCCCGGCTGCGACAGCGCCCTCGAGGTGGTCGGTCCACACCCCCGCCCGCACCCGGTGGGCCGCGAACCCGGCGCCGTGCCGGCGTCGCCAGGCGGCGTGCGTGTCGTGCGCGTCGAGGTCGACGATGCCGACCACGCCTCGCGCGGCCGCATCCTGGCCGGCCTCGATCACCCACCGGTCACGGGTGGCGTCGTCGGCGGAACCGATGCCGGGCATCACCGCGAACCAGGCGCCCTCGGTGACCCAGCCGTCGGCGTCGGCATCCGCCGCCAGGCCGTAGCGGGCGAGCGCCGCCGTGTTGAAGACCGCGGAGTGCGAGTCGCCCGAGAGCAGCGACACGGGCACGTCGAAGGCGTCGAGGTCCGCGCGGACCGGCCGCTGCTCCCAGCCGGCGCACCACAACCCGGTCGCCACCACCTCCGCCCCGGGATGCTGCGCCAGGCGCGCCGCCACCGCGGCTACGCACTCCGCCGCGGACGCCGCTGCCCGCAGGTCCAGTCGGTGCCGCATCGCGGCCCAGTCCGTGGGGTGGACGTGGAAGTCCCACAACCCGGGCATCACCCAGCGTCCCTCGGCCTCGATGGCTCGTGCGGCCGCCGTCGGCGCCTGCGCCGCGGGAGCGACGGCGACGATCTCGCCCTGGGCGACCACGATGTCGACGAGCGCGCTGGCGCCCAGCAGCCGCGCCCCACGGATCACCAGGTCGGACACACTCCGGAGCGTAGGCCAGAGCCGAGCTGCTGGCGGACAGGTGCTAGGAGCGGCCCTCGGGTGTGACGAAGGCCGGCCCCGAGCGGGAGCCGGCCTTCACGAGGAGGATCAGACTCTCTCGTCGCCGATCTTGCCATCGATGAAGTCGCGACCCTGGTCGACCTTGTCGGCGTACTTGTCGCCGGTCTTGTCGTTGACGAAGCCCTCGGCCCGATCGAGTGCGTTGTCCGTCTGCTCCTCGTCGCCGAGGACGTCGTTGACCTTCTCGGAGATCTTGTCCTTGAACGCGTCGAATCCCATGTGCTTCCCCTCGCTTGGTGGTGGCCGGACAGGTCCGGCCCCGACGTTCGTCAGTGTGGCACGCGAGCACCGAGCGCGCGCAAGTTCCGGGCCTATAGGCTGGGTGCGAAACAGAGTTGAGCGGAATAGACTCAACTCTGTCGCGGTTGATCTGAGTGACGCAGACCCACCCATGCTCGGAGGTTCGATGGACATCAAGCTCACGACGAAGTCGCAGGAGGCCATGGCGGCCGCGCTGCAGGCAGCCGCGGCTGCAGGCAACCCGCAGCTCGAGCCTCTGCACCTGCTCGCGGCACTGCTCGGGCAGCAGGGCGGGGTGGCGAACGCCCTGCTCGACGCCGTGGGCGTGGACCGCGGGTCGGTCGGCCAGCAGGTCACGGGTGCGCTCACGGCGCTGCCGTCGGCCTCGGGCTCGAGCGTCAACCAGCCGCAGGCGGCACGGGGCCTGAGCAACGCGCTCAGCGCTGCCTCGCAGGAGGCGACGGCACTCGGCGACGAGTACGTCTCCACCGAGCACCTGCTGCTCGCGATCGCCAAGGACGCCGGTGCCGCCGGTGACATCCTGCGTGCCGCCGGCGCCGACCGCGACCGCCTCCACGAGCGGCTGCCCGCGGTGCGCGGCTCGGGCAAGGTGACCTCGGCCGATCCCGAGGGCACGTTCCAGGCGCTCGAGAAGTACGGCACCGACCTCACCGCGAGCGCGCGCGAGGGCAAGATCGACCCGATCATCGGGCGTGACTCCGAGATCCGGCGCGTCGTGCAGGTGCTCTCGCGCCGCACGAAGAACAACCCGGTGCTCATCGGTGAGCCGGGCGTCGGCAAGACCGCCGTCGTCGAGGGGCTGGCGCAGCGCATCGTCGACGGCGACGTCCCCGACTCCCTGGCCGGCAAGCGGATCATCGCGCTCGACATGGGCGCGATGCTCGCCGGAGCTAAGTACCGCGGCGAGTTCGAGGAGCGGCTCAAGGCTGTCCTCGACGAGATCAAGGGCTCCGACGGCGAGATCATCACCTTCATCGACGAGCTGCACACGGTCGTCGGCGCAGGTGCCGGTGGCGAGGGCGCCATGGACGCCGGCAACATGCTCAAGCCGATGCTTGCCCGTGGCGAGCTGCGGATGGTCGGTGCCACCACGCTCGACGAGTACCGGGAGTACATCGAGAAGGACCCGGCGCTGGAGCGCCGGTTCCAGCAGGTGTTCGTGGGGGAGCCGAGCGTCGAGGACACGGTCGCGATCCTGCGCGGCATCGCCCCGAAGTACGAGGCGCACCACAACGTGACGATCTCCGACGGCGCCCTCGTGGCCGCCGCCACGCTCTCCGACCGGTACATCACCGGCCGGCAGCTGCCGGACAAGGCGATCGACCTGGTGGACGAGGCGGCCTCCCGGCTGCGGATGGAGCTGGACTCCTCGCCCGTGGAGATCGACCAGCTCCGGCGCGAGGTCGACCGCATGAAGATGGAGGAGGCCTACCTCACCGAGGGTGGGACCGAGGATGCCGGGGCGCAGGCGCGGCTCGAGAAGCTGCGCGCCGACCTGGCGGACCGGTCGGAGGAGCTGACCGCCCTGACAGCAAGGTGGGAGGCCGAGCGCGCCGGGCTGAACCAGATCGGTGAGGCCCGCAAGAAGCTCGACGAGCTGCGCACCGAGGCCGAGAAGGCCCAGCGTGACGGAGACCTCGAGAAGGCGTCCCGGCTGCTCTACGGCGAGATCCCCGCCGTCGAGCGCGAGATCGCTGCGGCCGAGCAGGCCGAGCTGCAGGCGACGGCGTCCGAGACCAAGCAGGCCCCGATGGTGGCCGAGTACGTCGGACCGGAGGAGGTGGCCGAGGTGGTCGCCGCGTGGACGGGGATCCCGACCGGGCGGCTGCTGCAGGGTGAGACCGAGAAGCTGCTGCACATGGAGGATGTCCTCGGGCGTCGGCTCATCGGGCAGCAGACCGCCGTGCGTGTGGTCTCCGACGCCGTCCGGCGCTCGCGGGCCGGCATCGCCGACCCGGACCGGCCGCTGGGCTCGTTCCTGTTCCTCGGACCCACCGGCGTGGGCAAGACCGAGCTCGCGAAGTCGCTCGCCGACTTCCTGTTCGACGACGAGCGCGCGATGGTGCGCATCGACATGAGCGAGTACAGCGAGAAGCACTCCGTGGCACGCCTCGTGGGTGCCCCACCGGGATACGTCGGGTACGAGGAGGGCGGGCAGCTGACCGAGGCCGTGCGACGTAGGCCGTACTCGGTCGTGCTGCTCGACGAGGTCGAGAAGGCTCACCCCGAGGTCTTCGACATCCTGCTGCAGGTGCTCGACGACGGCCGGCTCACCGATGGCCAGGGCCGCACGGTGGACTTCAGGAACGTCATCCTCGTGCTGACCTCGAACCTCGGGTCGCAGTTCCTCGTTGACGAGTCCTTGGACGCAGCCGCCAAGAACTCGGCGGTGATGAGCATGGTCCGGTCCTCCTTCAAGCCGGAGTTCCTCAACCGGCTCGACGAGATCGTGCTGTTCGACCCGCTCAGCATCACCGAGCTCGGCAGCATCGTGGACCTGCAGGTCAAGCGTCTCGGCGAGCGGCTGGCCGACCGCCGGCTCACGCTCGAGGTCACGCCTGCGGCACGCGAGTGGCTGGCGCTGGAGGGGTACGACCCCTCCTACGGCGCCCGCCCGCTGCGGCGGTTGATCCAGCGCGAGATCGGCGACAAGCTCGCCCGGCTGCTCCTCGGCGGCCAGGTCGCAGACGGCGGTCACGTGGTGGTCGACCGCCCGGACTCGCTCGATGCCTCGGGCCTCGAGGTCCACGCGGCAGCGGCGGTCGAGCCCGCCTGAGGGCCGCAGTCGGCCCCGACGACACAGGCCCCGCCCGGAGCGATCCGGGCGGGGCCTGCGTGTGTTCGGTTCAGGTCTGGTCAGCCGACCGTCACGTCACCGTCGATGAAGCTGCCGGTGAACATCGCGCCGTCGATCGCGACCATCAGGCAGGTGTACTTGCGGTCACCGAAGTCCCATGTGCCCTCGGTCGGCCACATGTAGTTGTAGTTGACGCTCTCGGAGTCGGCAACCATGTCGAAGAACGGCACCACGGCGTCGGTGCAGAAGGCCTCGGCCTCGCTCGAGAGGGTGTCCTCCCCGGGGAACTCCTCGGCGTCGGTGACGGACTCGGCGACGACCTCGAACTCGTGCGGGGTCGCGCAGTCGACCTTCTCCCACATGCTGTTCGCGTTGTACTCGAGCGACAGGATGCAGTCGCCCGGGACGACCTCGGTGTCCGCGACCTCGGTCACGTCACCGCCGTCGTCGGTCGGTTCATCGGTCGGCTCGTCCGTGGGCTCATCGGTCGGCTCGTCCGTGGGCTCGTCGGTGGGCTGATCGCTCGTGGTCGGATCGGCTGTAGGGTCCTCGCCGCCGCCACCGGTCAGTGCCTGGATCGCGAAGAAGATGCCGACGATGACCAGGATGCCCACCACGACACCGATGATGATCGGCACCGGGCTCTTCTTCGGGGGCTGCCCGCCGGGGCCGCCAGGACCGCCGTAGCCGCCGTAGCCCGGGGGCTGCGAGGACCCACCGAAGCCGCCCGCCTGTGCCGGCTGGCCGAAGCCGCCCGGCTGAGCCGGCTGGCCGAAGCCGCCGGGCTGGTTGGGCGCCTGGCCGGGCTGCTGCCCGAAGGCCGGCTGGGTCGGCTGGCCGTACTGGGGCTGGGTCGGCTGGCCGTACTGGGGCTGCTGAGGCTGAGCCGGCTGACCGTACTGCGGCTGCTGCGGGTTCTGGCCCGGCTGGGAGGAGGACCCGTAGCTGGTGTTCTGGCCCGGCTGCGAGGACGAGCCATAGCTCGGCTGCTGCGGGGTCTGACCGGGCTGCCCCGGCTGTCCGGGCTGGCCCGGGTTCTGCGGGTCCTGACCCGGGTTCTGCGGGTCCTGCCCCGACGGATTCCATGGCGTGCTCATGTGGATCCCCTTTCCTAGGTATTGACGAGATCGACGTTGAGGGGGCCCGCGTCGCCACGGAGCAGGCAGACCACCTGGGTGTTGCCCTGGTCCCAGCCCGCCTGCGACGGGACGAGGTACCAGGGCACGAACGAGGCATCACCGGCGTCGATGTTCTCGACCTCGGTGGTGCAGGTTGCGGTCGCATCGGCCGCTATCTGCTCGGCGCCGGGGAAGTCCCCGGAGCCCGGGTGCAGGCTCACGACCTGGGCGATGTGCTCGTCGGCGCACGGGACGAGGCGGACCTCGCCCACCTGCTCCGCCGGCGGCAGCGTCTGGATGCAGTTGCCGACCGCAAGGTTGGCTGCGGCAACCGTGCGGGCCGCCGCGACATCACCGGGCTGCGGGCTCTCCAGAGCCCGGTCGATGGTGCCGTTCATCGACAGCACGGCGGTGACCAAGGCCCAACCCACCGTGAACACCGCGCCGAGGGCGACGGCGGTCCACGCGAGCGCCATGCTGCGCCGCCGCGTCTGCTTGACGCGGTTCCGCGCCAGCAGGCCGAGGCCGATGCCGACCGGGCCGAGAGGCGCGGTGGCGATGCCCGCGATGGCGAGCGGCTCGAGCTTCTGCCTCGGCGCCACCGGGAACGTGAACGACCCGTACCCACCCTGCTGCTGCGCGGCTTGCGCTGCTGGCTGGTGGTTGCCGTACATGCTCTGGCCGGACGGCGGAGCGAAGGAGTGCTGCGGCGCCGGCATCTGCGGGACCGGAGGAACCTGCGGCTCCTGAGCGCCCTGCCCGTGGGCAGGGGTCGGCTGGCCGGGAACCCCGGCCGGCGCTCCGTAGGAGGGCTGGTCAGGGTTCGGCCACGAGGCGAGCGGCGGCTGACCCATGAGCGGAACACTATCGGCCAACGGTGACCTCGCCGGAGCACGTTGGCGGCAGAGGTGCCCATGTCGCTGCCGCCGGTGGTGGCCCGACCCGACTCAGGAGGTGGCGTCGTCGATCTCGAGGACGACCGGTACATGATCGGAGGCCCCCGCTCCCTTGCGCTCCTCGCGGTCGATCGCGACCCCGCGCAACCGCTTCGCGAACGCGGCGTTCCCGAAGGCGAGGTCGATCCGCATGCCTCGGTTCTTGGGGAAGGCCAACCGCTGGTAGTCCCAGTACGTGTAGCGGCCGGGCGTGTGCGTGGTGGTCAGCTCGGTGAAACCGGCTGACGCGAGCGCTGCCAGCGCCGCTCGCTCAGGTGCGGAGACATGCGTGGAGCCCTCGAAGAACGCCGGGCTCCAGACATCCTCGTCGGTGGGTGCCACGTTCCAGTCCCCGACGATCACGGTCGGATCCGCCGGCCAGGAGGCGGCGGCGTCCCGCAGCGACCGCAGCCACGCGAGCTTGTACTCGTAGTGCGGGTCCACGAGCGTGCGCCCGTTCGGCACGTACACGCTCCACACCCGGACACCGCCGCAGGTGGCACCCAGGGCGCGGGCCTCGGGAACCGCCGGGTCTCCCCAGCCGGGCTGGCCGGCGAAACCGGACTCGACGCCCTCGAGCCCCACCCGGGAGACGATCGCGACACCGTTCCACTGGCTCACCCCCACGTGCGCCACCTCGTACCCGAACGCCTCGAACGTCAGATAGGGAAAGAGGTGATCGGCGGCCTTGGTCTCCTGCAGGGCGAGCACGTCGACGTCGTTGCGCTCGAGCCACTCCGAGACCCGTTCGGCGCGAGCTCGGATCGAGTTGACGTTCCAGGTGGCGATCCGCACCCCTCGACGCTACACAAGCCGCGGGGCGACGATCTCGGCGTCGTGACTACGCTGAGTGCCGTGACGACGCCGGAGCACATGTCCCAGGACCGCCTCGCCCGCCTCGCCCAGCTGGTCGGCGAGCTCGCCGTCGTGCACGGCACGGTGACGCTCTCCAGCGGCCGTGAGGCCGACTACTACGTGGACATGCGGCGCGTCACGCTGCACCACGAGGGGGCGCCCCTGATCGGGCACCTGATGCTCGACATGCTCGAGGAGCAGGGCATGGGTGTCGGGGAGATCGATGCCGTGGGCGGACCCACCATGGGTGCGGACCCGGTCGTCTGCGCGATCCAGCACGCCGCCGCCAGCCGCGGGCTCGACCTCGACGCCTTCCTCGTGCGCAAGGAGGCCAAGGGGCACGGCATGAAGCGACAGGTCGAGGGCCCCGAGATCGCGGGGCGGCGCGTGGTGATCGTCGAGGACACCACCACCACCGGCAACAGCCCCATGCTCGCCGTCGAGGCAGCGCGCGCCGCGGGCGCCGAGGTGCTCGGCGTCGCGACGATCCTCGACCGCGAGACCGAGGCCACCGAGGTGTTCGCGAGGGCAGAACTTCCCTACGTCTCCCTGCTCTCCTCGGGCGATCTCGGCCTGGGCCGCCAGTAGCATCGAAGCAGTCGGGCGCTCTGCCCGGTCGCTCAGACCCTGGGTTTGTGGACCCTGACGTCAGAAGGAGGCCCGCATGGACACCGGAGTCATCATCCTCATCGTTGTTGTCCTCGTCGTCCTGATCCCCGTGATCTGGGCGATCGCGACCTACAACGGCTTTGTTCGCCTGCGGAACCTGGTGCAGGAGGCGTGGCGTCAGATCGACGTCGAGCTGCACCGCCGCTACGACCTGATCCCCAACCTCCTCGACACGGTCAAGGGCTTCGCCGCCCACGAGCGTGCGGTGTTCGACGAGGTCACGCGAGCTCGCGCGGCCGCCGCGACCCCGGGGTCCACCCCGGCCGAGCAGGCCCGTCAGGAGGACGCGCTGAGCGGCGCACTCGGTCGCCTGTTCGCGGTCGCCGAGGCATACCCGCAGCTCCGCTCGGTCGAGAGCTTCGTGGCCCTGCAGAACGAGCTCACCAACACCGAGGACCGGATCGCTGCCGGCCGTCGCTTCTACAACGCGAACGTGCGTGAGCTCAACACCAAGGTGGAGAGCTTCCCGCCGAACATCATCGCGAACATGTTCAACTTCCACCGCGCGGAGTACTTCGAGACCAACGACCCGATCGTCCGGGCCGCCCCGCGCGTGTCGTTCGCCGACCAGCAGGGCCAGGTGGGTCAGTACGGCACCCCGCCGGCGCCGCAGCCTCACATCACCGACGCGCCCGGTCCCGGCTACGGCGGCCAGCCCGGCGGCTTCGCGCCGGGTCAAGGCGGCGGCCAGCCCGGCTACCCGCAGCCCGGTCAAGGCGGTGGATACCCGCCTCAGGGCTGAGCCGATCGGCGAAGCCTGGTTCTGTCGTCAGCCTGTCGCAGGTGGTGCTGCGGCGCTGATGAGCGCACGCCATCATGGGAGCGTGAAGGCACGATGATCGCGGATCCCGGGGCAGGCGCGGACGGTCAGCAGCGCCGTCGGACAGGCACGCCGCTGCCCTATGGTGCGATCGACGGTCAGCCGAGCCCGAGCGGACCGCCCGGTGGGAGCACATGGGCCCCGAGCTCGCCGACATCGGCGGCCATCGGGCCGTGGTACGTCGGCGGCTCCTCGGTGTTCAGGCCCAACCGATTCCTTGCCGGCCTGCTGGTGGTGGCCGCAGCGGTCCTCGCGGCGCTGATCGCGACGGCCGGCGGCAGCCCCGCCGAGGTGAGGGTGATCTACGGCGTGATGCTGGTGATCGTGCTCGTGCTGCTCGCCGAGTCGTTGTACGCGCAGGTGCGGGTCGATCCCCACGGCATCACCCGGCGTTCCCTGCGCGGAACCACCACCTACGTCCGCGAGGAGCTCGCGACGCCTGTGTTGCACAAGTACCTCCGTCGCGGCAGGGGAGGGAAACAGAAGGTCTGCAGGCTCTCGATCCGGCGGCGCGGGGGCCGCTACGGTTTCGTGATCACGTCCGATCTGTACCGCTACAGCGACGTGGACACGATCGCCGCGCGAGTCGGAGCAGCGAGACCGAAGAGCGCGCGAGGTGTCGAGATCGAGGCTGAGTACCCGGGGTCGACACGCTGGGCGCAACGGCACCCAGTGCTGCTCGTCGTGATCTGGTGCGTCATCGTGTGGCTCGGCGCGACGATCTACGTCACCTGGGCGATCCCGTGACCGAGGATGGGGAGCAGCGCAGACCCGGCGTCGGCCCGCACCCGCAACCCTGGCCCGACGACCCGCGGCTCGACCGCGAGCTGCTCGCCGCAGGCGACCACCGCAACGTCGAGGACCGGTTCCGGTACTGGCGGCTGGAGGCGATCGTCGCGGACCTCGACACCCGGCGGAACCCGCTGCACGTGGCGATCGAGAACTGGGGCCGCGACTTCAACATCGGCTCGGTCGTACGCACCGCCAACGCGTTCAACGTCGCCGGCGTGCACGTGATCGGGCGCCGCCGCTGGAACCGCCGCGGCGCGATGGTGACCGACCGCTACCTGCACGTGCACCACCACGAGGACGCCGCAGCCTTCGCCGCCTGGACGGCCGAGCGCGGCGTCCCGGTGCTGGGCATCGACAACGTCCCCGGTTCGGTCCCGCTCGAGCACCGCGACCTGCCCCGGTCGTGCGCGCTGCTGTTCGGCGAGGAGTCCGCCGGGCTGACCCCGCAGGCGCAGCAGATCTGCGAGGCGATCCTTCACATCACCCAGCACGGGTCCACCCGATCGATCAACGCGGGCGCCGCTGCCGCCGTCGCGATGTGGGCCTGGGCGGTCCAGCACGCCTGAGACCGCCTGGCCCGAGGCGACCGAAGGGGAGCGGAGGTGCCAGACTGGACCCGACATCCCGCCGTCGTTCATGGAGAGTTCCCATGCCCATCGCAACCCCCGAGGCCTACGCCGACATGATCGACCGGGCGAAGGCTGGCTCCTTCGCGTACCCGGCGATCAACATCACGTCCTCGCAGACGATCACCGCAGCCCTGCAGGGCTTCGCCGAGGCCGAGTCCGACGGCATCCTGCAGGTCTCCGTCGGCGGCGGCGAGTACGCCTCCGGCTCGACCATCAAGGACCGCGTCACCGGCACGCTCGCGCTCGCGGCCTACGCCGCAGAGGTGGCCAAGAACTACCCGATCAAGGTCGCGCTGCACACCGACCACTGCGTCAAGGGCAACCTCGACTCCTGGGTGCGGCCGCTGCTGGCCATCGAGGCGGAGCAGGTCAAGAACGGTCAGCTGCCGACCTTCCAGTCGCACATGTACGACGGCTCCGACGTGCCGATCGAGGAGAACCTCGTGATCGCCGCCGAGCTGCTCGAGCTCTCGCAGGCCGCGCGCACGATCCTCGAGATCGAGGTCGGCGTGGTCGGTGGCGAGGAGGACGGCCACGAGGCCGCCATCAACGACAAGCTCTACACGACCGTCGAGGACGGGCTGGCGACCGTCGAGGCCCTCGGGTCCGGCGAGAAGGGCCGCTACCTGACTGCCCTCACGTTCGGCAACGTGCACGGCGTGTACAAGCCGGGCGCCGTCAAGCTTCGCCCGGAGATCCTCAAGCAGATCCAGGACGAGGTCGGCGCCAAGCTCGGCAAGGACAAGCCGTTCGACCTGGTGTTCCACGGCGGCTCCGGCTCGACCGCGCAGGAGATCTCCGACGCGGTCGACTACGGCGTCATCAAGATGAACATCGACACCGACACCCAGTACGCCTTCACGCGCCCGGTCGTCGAGCACATGTTCCGCAACTACGACGGCGTCCTCAAGATCGACGGCGAGGTTGGCAACAAGAAGGCCTACGACCCGCGCGCCTGGGGCAAGGCCGCCGAGGCCGGCATGGCAGCCCGCGTGGTCGAAGCCTGCCAGCAGCTGCGCTCGGCCGGCAACAAGGGCTGATTCAGCCTTCTCACCGCACTTCCCGACGGCGGCTCTCACCTGGTGAGGGCCGCCGTCGGTGTGTCTGTGGCGCGCCGGGCACGTGAGATCGCACATTCCCGGTGAGACCGCACATCGCACGGTGCGATCTCACCGGGAGTGTGCGATCTCACGTCGGTGGCCGGGCGGGGCTCGCCATCGGTGAACGGGGGCTGGGTCAGGAGGCTGCCACCACGACGGCCGAGCTGATGAACAGCACCTGCATCGCGGTGCGCGGCAACAACGGCGTGCGTGGTGCGGCCGGGTCCCCGACGCCGCGGGCCGCGCGCACGTTGGCGGGGAACATCGCCAGCAGCAGGAAACCGAGGCAGACTGCGGCCACCGTGCGCGTGGCCGGGATCAGCAACCCGACCGCGCCCGCGATCTCGAGCACACCGGTGGCGGTGACGAGCAGGTCGGGTCGCGGCAGGGCAGGGGGGACGATCGCGATGAGCCCGTCGCGGCGGGGCTGGGTCCAGTGTGCGGACGCGGTCAGCGCGAACATGGCGGCCATGCCGACGGCGACGGCGTCCGGCCAGGTCGCGACGTACTCGACGCCGAGGGCGCCCAAGCCGCGGGCGAGCAGCGTGACGATGACGAGGGCGAGCAGGGGTGCCATGGGTGGCTCCTTCATCTAGACAATGACTAGATGATGACGCGATCGCTGCATCTAGTCAATGCCTAGATCGGCGGTACGCTCGACACATGGCCGACAGCTACCACCACGGAGATCTACGGGCACAGCTGCTTACGGCGGCGGCGGGGGAGGTGGCGCGCGGCGGACCGGACTCGGTTTCGCTGAGGGCGCTGGCGCGCGAGGCCGGCGTCACCCACGGCGCGCCGGCACACCACTTCGGTGACCGGCGCGGGCTGTTCACCGCGCTGGCCGCCCAGGGCTTCGGACTCCTCGCCGACGCGCTCGCGGACTCGGTGCAGGCGCGTGACTTCGCCCGCACGGCCGTGGACTACGTGGCGTTCGCCGTCGCGAACCCGGGCCACTACGCCGTCATGTTCCGGGCCGATCTCCTCGACGGCGCGGACGCCGAGCTCCAGCAGGAGGAGACCCGCGCCGGCGACATGCTCCGCGCGGGCGTCGGGATGCTGCCGCCGGACCGGGTCGCCATCCCGGTCGAGCAGGCGCGCCAGGTGGCCTGGGCCATCGTGCACGGGATCGCGTCGCTGTACCTCGACGGGGCGCTGCGGCACGCCGACCCCGCCGCTCTCGCGCGAGCCGCGGCCGAGCAGCTGTTCGGCTGAGGCGACCCTTCGCTCGCGGGTGGGGGAGAATGGCGGCGTGACGAACCTGCTCGGGCCCGAGCCCACCCTGCTGCCAGAGGACCACCCGGATATCGCCGCTCGCACCGCGCTCGACGCGGGCGACTCCCTGCGCGACGTGGCTGCCCGGATCCCGGCGGCCTCCTACGCCTGGGGTCGGCTGGCCACGGAGGCGCTCGAGGCCGGGGACGCCGTCAGCGGCTACGCGTTCGCCCGCACCGGCTACCACCGTGGCCTCGACGCGCTGCGACGCGCCGGCTGGCGCGGCGCCGGTCCGGTCCCGGTCACTCACGTCCCGAACCAGGGCTTCCTCATCAGCCTGCTCGCGCTCGGCGCAGCAGCGGCGACGATCGGCGAGACCGACGAGGCGCAGCGGTGCCGCTCCTTCGCGCTCGACTGCGACCCCGCCGCCCCCGAGGTCCTCGCCGAGGTCAGCGAGACGCTCAGGCTCGCACCGCCGTCCTCCAGCTGACAGTGAGCCCGCAGGGGCTCGTGAACCAACGTCGGACCCGGTCGATAGGCTCACCTCCCGGGACGACAGCCGATGAAAGAGGCGGGACATGCCGGCAGTAGTGGTGCTCGGGGCACAGTGGGGCGACGAGGGAAAAGGGAAGGCGACCGACCAGCTCGGGTCACGCGTCGACTACGTCGTCAAGTTCAACGGCGGCAACAACGCCGGCCACACGGTGGTGGTCGGTGACGAGAAGTATGCGCTGCACCTGCTGCCCTCCGGCATCCTCTCGCCCGGCTGCACACCGATCATCGGCAACGGCGTCGTCGTCGACCTCGAGGTGCTGTTCCAGGAGCTCGAAGGGCTCGACGCGCGGGGCGTCGACACCTCGAAGCTGCTGATCTCGAGCTCGGCGCACGTCATCCCCTCCTACAATCGCACGCTCGACAAGGTCACCGAGCGGTTCCTGGGCAAGCGTCAGATCGGCACCACCGGCCGCGGCATCGGGCCGACCTACGCCGACAAGATGAACCGCGTCGGCATCCGGATCTCCGACCTGTTCGACGAGGAGATCCTGCGCGACAAGGTCGAGGGCGCGCTCGCCCAGAAGAACCAGATCCTCACCAAGATCTACAACCGGCGCAGCGCCGACATCGAGGAGGTCGTGGCCGAGCTGCGCTCCTTCGCGGACCGCGTTGCCCCCATGGTCGCCGACACCGGGCTCGTGCTGAACCGGGCGCTCGACGCCGGCAAGAACGTCGTGTTCGAGGCAGGTCAGGCGACCATGCTCGACGTCGACCACGGCACCTACCCTTTCGTCACCTCCTCCTCGGCGACCGCGGGCGGCGCTGCCACCGGCTCGGGCATCGGCCCCACCCGGATCGACCGGGTGGTCGGGGTCATCAAGGCCTACACCACCCGTGTGGGCGAGGGTCCGTTCCCCACCGAGCTTCTCGACGACGTCGGTGAGCAGCTCCGCAAGACCGGCGGCGAGTACGGCGTCACCACCGGGCGGCCGCGCCGCTGCGGCTGGTACGACGCCGTGGTGGCGCGCTACGCGGCCCGCGTCAACGGGCTGACGGACCTCGTGCTCACCAAGCTCGATGTGCTCACTGGCTTCGAGAAGGTACCGGTGTGCGTCGCCTACGACGTCGATGGCGTCCGCCACGACGAGATGCCTGTCGACCAGGCGGCGTTCGCGAAGGCGACCCCGATCTACGAAGAGCTCGACGGCTGGTGGGAGGACATCTCCCTGGCCCGCACCTGGGACGACCTGCCCGTCAACGCGCGCCGGTACGTGGAGGCGCTCGAGGAGATGAGCGGGACCCGCATCTCGTCCGTGGGCGTGGGGCCCGACCGCGAGGCCACGATCGTGCGGCACGACCTGCTGGGCTGACGCACAGGTCGCGCTCAGGTGCTGTCGCGGACCACGATCGCATGTGGCACGACCAGTTGTCTCGCCGGAGCCTCGCGATCGGCGATCCTGCGAATCAGCAGGTCGAGGGCCGAGGTGGTGATCGCCGTCTTGTCCGGCGCCACCGTGGTCAGTGGAGGAGCTGCGTAGCGACCCTCGTCGATGCCGTCGCTGCCGATGACAGCGATGTCGTCTGGGATGCGTAGACCTCGCGAACGCAGCGTGTGCATCGCGCCGATGGCGAGCAGATCGGTGTAGCAGTAGACGGCGTCGACCTCGACACCGCGGTCCAGCAGCTCGACCATCGCCGCTGCCCCGTCATGGTGGTGATACGTGCTTGTGCGTACCACCAGCCGAGCGTCGTAGCCGATACCCGCCTTCTGCAGCGCCCGACGATAACCTCGCGTGCGCTGCGGGCCGGTGCCGCCGGTTCCGCGCTGGTGTCCGATCGCGGCGATGTGGCGGCGTCCGCGCGCAATCAGGTGTGCGGTGGCATCCGCGGCCGCAGCGACGTTGTCGGTTCCGACGTAGTCGACGTCGGCGCCCAGGATCCGCTCTCCGAGCAGCACGATCGGTGTGTTGCCTCGCCGCCGTTCGAACATCTCGCGGGTGATGCCGAGGGGGCTGAAGACGATGCCATCGACCATGCCGCGGTCCAGCCCGTTCATGACGGCGTGCTCGGACTCCGTGCGACCCTCGGTCTGCTCGACCAGCACGCGGTAGCCGCGGTCACGCGCTGCTCGGGCGAGATCATGCACGAGCTCGGCGAAGTAGGGCACACGCACCTCAGGAAGCGCGAGCGCGATGATGCCCGACCGCTGCAGGCGCAGATTGCGGGCCGAGTGGTTCGGTCGGTAGTCGAGCTCGTCGATCGCCCACCGGACCCGCTCTTGAGTGGCCGCGCTCACCGGTCGGTTCCCCGAGAGCACATTCGAGACGGTGGTCGGCGACACCCGGGCCAGGTTCGCGACCTCTCGCACGCCGATCGGCGGCCTTGACGTTCTCACCGAGCCATCCTTCCATGGGGCCGATCCGGGATGCGTAACGTTGTACGCAGGCGGGTAGAAACGCGTTGCGAAGGCTGAGATCACGCGGATCGTGGCTGGTCGGAGTGTCCGTGCAACGACAAAATCAAGGGCTTGTGATTTATGAGTCGCGTTGCTAGCGTCGACGCCCATGCGCACGCATTCCGTCAATGGACGCCGGAACTCGAAGCTCGTCGTCGCCGTCGCCGCGGTCGCGGTCACCCTGAGCCTTGGGCTCAGCATCAGCCCCAGCGTGGCGATCCCGCCGCCGGATCCGATGCCCGATCCGGAGGGTGGCGCGACGACCACAGTGACCGGGATGGTCATCGACGCCGAGGATGGCACCGGCGTCGCCGGGGCGACCGTGCACGCCTCTCGTACCGGGATCTCGACGCTGACAAGCGCCGACGGCTCGTTCGAGCTGCCGGACGTGCCCGAGAGCAGTGCCCTGGTCGTCGCAGGCATGGAGGGGTATGACTTCAGCTCGACAGCTGTCGATGAGGAGGTCGTGCTCGAGCTGAGCGCTGACACCGACCCCGCCCGCGGCGAGTACCCGCGACCGGACGCGGACCGCAGACCCTTCACTGATGACCGTTGGCTGACGCTCGACGGCACCTGGTCGTTCGACTTCGACCCGGAGGACGTGGGTGTGCAGGAAGGCTGGTTCGATCCTGAGCACCAGCTGAGCCGAGCGATCCGGGTGCCGTTCGGATACCAGTCGCTCGCCGCCTGGGGCGAGGAGAGCCTGGCCACCAACGAGATCTTCCGTAGCTTCGACAACAACTACCGCGGCACCGTCTGGTACCAGCGCTCCTTCACAGTCCCGGAGAACTTCGACAACGACCGCACCCGGCTGCGCATCGGTGCGGCGGACTGGGGTGCCGGCATCTGGCTGGACGGCGAGGAGGTGCTGCCCTACACCGGTGACGGCAACACCGAGATCTCCGTCGACCTCGGGCGGCTCGAGCCCGGATCCACGCATACGGTGGCCATCCGCGTCGTCGCTCCGCCGACCACGCCGGAGAGCCCGTTCCCCCAGGGCAAGCAGACCGGTCAGCCGCGGGAGGGCGAGGAGACCGGTTGGTTCACCGACATCGGCGGCATCTGGCAGAGCGTCTGGATCGAGCCCTACGGTGACGCCCGGCTCACCCAGACCCATGTCACCCCGGAGCTGGAGTTCGAGGGCGACGACCGCACGCCGTCGCAGGCCACCGCCGTCGTCGCCGTCGCCGCGGAAGGCGCCGATGAGGTCAGTGTCACCGTCCGCGATCCCGAGGGCGAGGTCGTCGAGGCGGCCGAGGTGGCCCTGACCGACGGTCAGGGCACGACGCCGATCGACATCCCCGACGTGCACCTGTGGGAGCCGGACGACCCTGCGCTCTACACCGCCGACGTCGAGATCGCGGGGCAGGACGGCGTGCGGACGACGTTCGGGATGCGGTCGATCACCCGCGACTGGGCTCCGGACTCGGACGAGTACCAGTACATCCACCTGAACAACCGGCCGATCTTCGTGCGCGGTGTGCTGGACCAGGGGTACAACCCGTGGGGTGTCTACACCTACACCGGCGTGACGGCCGGCCCGGACCTGCAGACCGGCACCGAGTCGCAGCCCGGCCGCGGGTCGATCCTCTACGACCTGCTGGCGGCCAAGGAGCAGGGCTACAACGTCATCCGGACGCACCTGAAGGTCAACGAGCCGGCCTACTACCACCTGGCGGACCAGCTGGGCCTGATGATCTGGCAAGACCTGCCGAACGCGGGGTGGCTGTCCGCAGGGGACCCCGAGGCCGAGGTGCTGTTCGAGGAGATGCTCACCAATACCATCGAGCGCGACTACAACCACCCCTCGATCGTGATCTGGACGATGTTCAACGAGGCGTGGGGCATCAGCGACGATCCCTGGGACCAGCCGATCCCGGAGGACTCGTGGGACTACGTGGCGTCGATGGTGGACCGCGCACGCGAGCTCGACCCCTCACGCCTGGTGGTCGACAACTCCGCCTGCTGCCAGAACGGACACGTCGCGGACACCGACCTCAACGACTTCCACTGGTATCTCAACACCTACCAGCAGTGGAAGGACCTGCTCGATCGCTTCGCCGCCCAGGTCTACCCGGGGTCGACCTGGAACTTCAACAACGGTGCTCAGAGCGGCCAGCCGTGGCTGAACTCCGAGTTCACGCTCGGGCTGGGCAGGTTCCAGCACATCATGAGCACGTTCCGCAGCTATGAGCGATTGAACGGATACGTCGCCGTCCAGCTGACCGACCAGGAGCACGAGGAGAACACCCCGCTCACCTTCGACCGGCAGCCCAACGTTCCGCCGTACCTCGACCACGAAGGCAACCCGCGCATCGTCGGAATGTTGCAGGCGGACGACGCGATCGCGATGGTGGGCGAATCCACCCGAACCGTTGAGGCGGGCGAGACGATCTCGGTCCCGATCAAGATCTCGCACTTCAGCGACCACGACCTGCAGGGAGCCACGCTGAGCTGGCGTATCGGCGGACACGACGCCGACGGCGAGTGGGTCGGCAACGCGGCGGAGGGGTCCCAGCAGATCTCGCCGGAGCGGTACACGGTCACCGATGTCGGCACCGTCGAGGTGCAGCCCCCACCCGAGCTGCGCAGCGGCTACCTGTGGTTCTGGATCGAGATCGACGGCGAGACGATCGCGGAGAACTACCTCACCTACGACGTCCCGAACGACGACGCAGGCGCGTTCTCGCCGCTCGCCCCGACCGACTTCGCCTGGTCGGGAGGCACGGAGGTGTCCGACGCGGACGGCTCCGACTCGGTCACCGGCTACGGTCGCGGGTACTTCGAGTACGAGATGGCGCTGCCGGAGGGCATCGGTGAGAAGCGGGCCACCCTCGTGCTCGAGGTGGCGGCGGCGCAGCCGGACGGCTGGTATGACACCGTGCACGCCAGCGCCGCACGCCGCTACCCCACGCAGCTGAGCATCGAGGTGAACGGCACGGAGCAGGCCGTGGAGGTGCTCCCGGACGACCCGTACTCGCCGCTCGCCCTCGCAGGCAGGACCCGGGACTCCGTGGGTGACCACGGTGCCGACCACGGTTACCGGATCGCCGTGCCGATCGATGTCGACGAGCTCGACGGCGATACCGCGACGGTCCGCCTGACCTCCAGCGGTGGCGGCTTGGCGTTGTTCGGTTCGCGGTCGGGGTTCTACGGCGACCCGCCGCGGCTCGAGCCCGGAGACGTCGAGATCCCCGACACCCGGCCGGAGCCCAGCGCGGTCGACGACCGGCTGTCGGTCTACCAGGTGGGCGCGGAGATTTCGGGCGCGGACGGCACCGGCCAGGTCGTGGTCGCCGTCGTCAACGACACGGCGGAGACGGTAAGCGACGCCCAGGTCCGGTTGTCGCCGCCGCGCGACTGGACCACGGAGGCCGTGGATGCCACCACGCTCACGCTCCAGCCAGGCGAGGTGCGTCACGTCGTCTTCGACGTGGCCACCAACCAACCGGTGGATCTGCACACGGAGGCAGACTTCACCGCGACTGTGTCGTGGGGGGATCGAGCCATCCAGTCGATCGCTACCTCGCGGGTGCCTTTCGAGCCGGAGGCCTATACCGCCGTCGGCGTCGACGACGACTTCGCGACCGACTCGGGTGCGGAGTACGAGCTCGTGCAGCCCAACGCTCAAGAGGCGTTGCCACAGATCACCGTGGCTGACGGCACCTTGACCGGCGGCGGTGACGAGAAGTACTTCGGGTTCGTGACTCATGAGAGCGGTCCCGCCTCCGCCGACGCCGCGGTCATCGTGGAGCACGCGAGCTGGGCCGGGAACACCACCGGCCAGAACGCCATGTTCGCCGGCTACGTCAAAGACGCGGACAACTACATCGTCGCGTGGACCTCGACGAAGGGTCAGGTCGGCTTCGACTTCCGGCTCGACGGCGAGTTCTCGAACTCGTGCTGCAGCAACAACCTGACCCCGCTGCAGGAGGGCGATCGGTGGGCCGTGGTCCTGGCAGGCGACGAGGTTCAGGTCTGGTTCGACTACGGGCTCGGGTGGACCCGAGTGCGTACGGCCGCGCTCCCCGAGGCGGCGGACCTCACCGCACCAGGCGCACTCGACGGCTGGCACTATGCGGCCGGTATGCGCGGCAACGGTGACCAGCACGCGATCGGCGGGGTCGAAGGTCGCAGCGTGGATCCCGCGGCGGAACCGGACACGATGAGGCCCGAGGTGACGCTCGTCTCGCCGGGATCCGACCAGCCGGCACCGCAGATCGACATCCAGGTCGACGCGACCGACGACGTCGGGTTGTCGCGCATCGTCGCCAACGTCTACCAGGACGACGAGCTGATCGAGAGCACGCAGTCAAGGCTGGAGGGCGAGCCGAGCGGAAGCCACACAGCAACGGTCACCGTTCCAGACGGTCCGTACACCATCCGGTACAACGCCCACGATCTCGCGGGCAACGTGTCCTCGACAGGCAGCACCGATGTCGTGGTCGATGCCACGGCGCCGACCGCCACGGTCAAGACCGGGACGGAGTTCACGATCGGAGATGACGGCGTCTACTCCCAGGTGAGCTTCAAGCTGTTCGACGCCGGCAAGATCGATCGCGTCGTCGTCAACGACTACGTGCTCGACCTGGCGAACAACACCTGGTCCGACGTCAACGGGATCCGACCGGGTTCGGTGGGCGGCGTGCTTGGGGAGAACACGCTCGTCGTCTACGACGTCGCCGGAAACACCGAGACGGTCACGTTCATACTGGAGTAGTCGCCGCTGACGCGATCGGTAGAGGCGGCGGGTCGTCGCTCAGGTCGTCGGTCCGAGCCGAACCTCGGGGTAGGTCACGACGTCGTCGCTGACCTGGGGCTCCGCGCCCCACTGCCCGAGGGCGTGCGCCATCGCAGCGGCGCCGTTCATCAGGTGCACGACCGTCCAGCCCCGTGCCGTGAGCGTGTTCGCGATCAGCAACCGGTGGCAGCGCCACGGCATCGGCTCGCCGCACATGATGGCTACGTGCTGATCCGCTGCGAGGCCGGACAGCCGCGCCAGACCGCGCTCGAAGTCCTCGGTCAGCGTGTAGTCGGCGTAGTTCTTGAAGCTGGTGTTGTGCCACCCGGAGTTGATCCGTTGGTCGATGTCGCGCTGCTTCGGACGGCGCCCCCCGAGATCGCTCAGGTGCAGGTAGCCGATCTCGGCCGCTGAGAGCCACGACGGCATCTCGTCGGCGTCGAACTGTGGACTGCGCCGCGAGCCTGGCATCTTGCGGACGTCGACCACCAGGTCGATCTGCGCCGACTCGAGCGTGGCGAGCACCATGTCGGGCGGGCACGTCCAGTGACCGATCGTCCACACCGTTCCCGCTGCGCCTCCCATGCCACCACTAGAGCACTCCTGTGCGAGTGACACGCCGCGGCGAGGTCCGGTGTGGCGTCGGGCGTGGCGGTTACCGTGGAGCCGACCCCGACTGTCTGGAGCCACGTATGTCCACTGGAGTCGTCGCCCTGCTGCTGGGCCTCGGCATGGTGCTCGCGCTGCGCTCGAAGCTGACCGGCCTCGGAGTCTTCCTCGGTGTGGTGTTCGGGTTCGTGCTCGCGCTGACCCCGCTGGGTGGGCCCGTGCGGGAAGCGCTCGACGCGTTGGGCGGGATCCTCTCGGCGCTCTTCACCGAGTAGGGACGCCATGACCGGTCGCGCCTCCGCCGTCCGGAACCGACTGCTCGTCGCGGGCCTCGCCGTGCTGCTCGCGTGGTTGTTCGAGTGGACCTCGGACGCAGGTCTGCTGATGCTGCTGCTCGCGGTGGTCGCGCTCCTGCTCGCGATCATGCGCGGCGCGTTCGGAGGGCTGCCGGTGCTGCTGCACTGGCTGCTGCGCTATCGGAAGGTCGACATCGGGCTGCGCCAGCTCGGCGACATCATCGGCGAGCACGAGGACGACATGCGCCGGTCCGGGCTCGTGGTGTCGCGGGGGATGCGACGGCCCAGCGTGCTCTGGGCGCTGACCCGCCGGCGCGCGCCGCAGGCCCGCCCGTTGCCCGATCTGGTCCCCAGGCTGCGCCATGCACCGTACGACGGCGGCATCGTGGTCTCGCTCGAGGCCGTGCGAGCCGGGATGTCCCAGCAGGAGATCCTCGACGCGCTGCCACGGCTGAGGTCCGCCTGGGGTGTCGACGACGTCGAGGCGACAGCCCGGTCCGGTGGCCGGGTGGTCGACTTCCGGATCCCGATGACCGAGGACGCGCTGGCAGGGGCAGAACCGACCTCGCCCCGCGACGGCCGCGAGCCCCGGTCGCCGCGCGTGCTCCGTGCCGAGGAGGCAGCCGGGGGCGAACGCCGATCGCACGAGGAGGAGGATGCCGCATGCGAGCCCGGCCTGCGGCGCCCGCCCGACGCGCCCCCGGTCACGGTGGTCGACGGCCGGGAGGCCCGGACCGAGACCATCAACCGCGCCTACCCGCCACGGATCCGCCCGGGTCTCGAGCCCGATGAGCACGGTCGCTACGAGCTCACGATGCTGCCCGCCGATGCTGCCCGGACCTTCGCGCCACGCTCGACCGAAGGAGGCAGCAACCCTTCCACGGACGAGATCCCGGTCATCGAGGCGCCCACCAGCCTGCCCGAGCACACGTCGGCAGGGCGGCAGGGTGGGCGCAACCCGGTCATCAACGGTGGCGAGGCGGCCAGCCCCACCCATGTGGATGAGCGCGAGCTGCGTCTCGGCGCGCAGTGGCGCACCGGCAGGGGCCGCTGACCGCAGACCCGGCGCGATCGCCAGAGGTGAGCATGCCCGCCTCGGGAATGCTGCGCCGTCGGGCAGGGTTCCCAGGAGCATGACGGGAACGGATGAGACCAAGCTGCTCGACATCGTGGCCGAGAACCACCTGGGCGTCCTCACCACGATCAAGCGCGACGGGCGGCCGCAGCTGTCCGACGTGACGTACGTGCTCGACCGGCAGGCGCGCACGATCCGGGTGTCGATCACCGACAGCCGCGCGAAGACCAAGAACATCCGGCGGGATCCGCGGGTGAGCATGCACGTGCGGCCGCAGGGGTGGGGCTACGCGGTGGCCGAGGGGACCGCGCGGCTGAGCGAGGTGACCCGCGCCGTCGACGACGCGACCGCCGAGGCGCTCGTGACGCTCTATCGCGACGCGCGCGGCGAGGAGCACCCGGACTGGGACGAGTACCGCGAGGCAATGGTCGAGCAGGGTCGGCTCGTGCTGACGATCGACATCGAGCGGCTCTACGGCGCGGTCTGATCCACGCCCCGATCCGCCCGCAATCCCACGGCCACCGCGGTCACGCCCCCGCGGAGAGCGCTTTGGGGTGGGTTGGGGTTCGCCCGGTGGACCGAGATCACCCCGTAGGTGGGCCGATAGGGTCAGACCCCGTGAAGATCCTCGTCATCGGTACCGGGGCGCGTGAGCACGCGCTCGCCCGCGCTCTTGCTCTCGACCCGGCGACCACGGCCGTCGTGGTCGCACCGGGCAACCCGGGGACCGCGCGGCTCGACAAGACCGAGAATACGCCCGTCGACGCCGAGGACCCGGCCGCCGTGGCCGCGCTCGCGCAACGGGTCCGGGCGGATCTCGTGGTCGTCGGGCCCGAGGCGCCACTGGTGGCGGGGGTGGCCGATGCCGTGCGGGCGACCGGTATCCCCGTGTTCGGGCCGGATGCCGCCGCCGCTCGCCTCGAGGGCTCGAAGGCGTTCGCCAAGGAGATCATGGCCGCTGCGGCCGTGCCGACGGCCGCCGCTCGGGTGTGCACGACGCTCGCGGAGGTCGAGGCCGCCCTGGCGGAGTTCGGCGCGCCCCACGTCGTCAAGGACGACGGGCTCGCGGCCGGCAAGGGCGTGGTGGTGACCGAGGACCGTGACGCTGCGCTCGCGCATGCCGCGAGCTGCCTGGAGCACGCCGCCGTGGTGGTCGAGGAGTACCTCGACGGGCCCGAGGTGTCGCTGTTCTGCCTCGCGGACGGGAGCACCGTGGTGCCGCTGGCGCCGGCGCAGGACTTCAAACGCCTGCTCGACGGCGACGAGGGCCCCAACACCGGCGGCATGGGCGCGTACTCGCCGCTGACGTGGGCGCCTGACGGCCTGACCGAGGAGGTCGTGGAGCAGGTGGCGCTGCCGGCCGTGCGGGAGCTCGCGAGGTGCGGCACCCCGTTCGTCGGGCTGCTGTACTGCGGGCTCGCGCTCACCTCGCGCGGGCTGCGGGTGGTCGAGTTCAACGCGCGGTTCGGCGACCCCGAGACGCAGGTCGTGCTCGCCCGGCTGCAGTCCTCGCTCGCGACCGCGCTGCACGCCGCCGCGACCGGTGCGCTTGCGGAGCTGCCGGCGCTGCAGTGGTCCACCGACGCCGCGGTCACGGTCGTCGTCGCCTCGCACGGCTACCCGGTCTCGGCCCGCAAGGGTGACGTGATCTCCGGCGTCGAGGAGGCCGAGCAGCTCCCCGGCGTCCACGTCCTGCACGCAGGGACCGCGACCGACGAGGCCGGCGCGCTGGTCACCGCCGGCGGTCGGGTGCTCTCGGTCACCGGCGTGGGTGCCGATATCGAGGCCGCCCGGGCTGCTGCCTACGCCGGCGTCGCCGCCATCACGATCGACGGCGCCCAGCACCGCACCGACATCGCCGCAGGCCGGTAGCGCGCACGATCGCTCCGATCCGGGCGAGTGTCGGAAGTGCGTTGAAATCGGGTCTGGGTCGGACGTGCGTTGAAATCGGTCAGGGCTGGGGGCGCTTGGCGTAGGTGGCCTGGGTGCGGACCGGCGTGAACCCGACCGACTCGTACAGCGCGCCGGCGCCCGTGGGGTTCTGGGAGTCGACCCCGAGATCGACGACGTCGTAGCGCCCGCTCGCTGCGGCATCCGCGACAGTGGCGAGCAGGACCTGGCGAGCCAGGCCCCGGCCACGTGCAGCCTGAACGGTTCCGACGAGGCTGATGTACAGCTCCCGAGGCACCCACTCGCCGCACACGACGTACGCGAGCACGGCTCCGCCGTCGTCCATCAGCACACGCGAGTCAGCGCCGCGGAAGGACCGGCCGCCGATGGTGTCCGCCCACTGCTCGGGCGACTGCGCCGTCGAGCCCCAGTGGGTGGCGAAGGCGTCGTTGTGAGCGAGCCGGAGCGGCTCGGCCAGGTCCGGGGAGAACGGCCGGATGCGGGCGTCGTCGGGCGCGGCGAGCGGCTCGCCGGGCAACGGTCGGGTCATGTCGGTGAAGTAGCGGGCGGGGGAGTAGCCGAAGTCCTCGAGCAGCGGCCGGGCGTCGCTGCCCTCCTTGCCGCCCTGGGCGCGCAGCAGGACCGGTGCCGCGGGGTGGCGCTCGCGGGCCAGCTCGAGCGCACGCGGCTCCATGCGTCCCAGCAGCTCGGTCCCGATGCCCCGGCCGCGCCAGTCGGGATGGACGCCGCCGTCGAGCTGGGCGCGCGCATCCCCCTCGGCGGTCAGCTCGGTGGCGACCCGGAGCTGCCCGTAGGCGACGAGCCGATCCTCGTCCCAGACCGCCCACGAGTCACGCTCGGCATCGAAGCCGTGCTCGGTCAGCTCCTCGGCGAGATCCTCGGCGTCGTAGAACTCGTCGGTGTCGTCGGCCTTCGCGAGGATGTTCGTGAGCTCGGACCACTGCGGGGTGGTCTCGGTGGTGAGCGTGCGCCAGGTCAACATCGGAGCAGTCTCGCCCGACGGCGTCCCGCGCGCGAGCTGTTATGGCGTGCTGGATCGAACTGGGTCGAGATCAGGTGGTGGAGAAGGCGCGGCGGTAGCGCTGGGGCGACGTCCCGAGGACGGTCTGGAAGTGGGCGCGCAGCAGGGCGGCGGAGGAGAAGCCGACGTCGGAGGCGATCTGCTCGACCGAGGAGTCGGAGCTCTCCAGCAGCTCGCGGGCGCGCAGCACGCGCTGCTGCAGCAGCCAGCGGTGCGGCGTGGTGCCGGTCTCGGCGGCGAAGCGGCGCGCGAACGTCCGCTCCGACATCACGGCGTGCCGAGCGAGGGTGGTGACCGAGTGGGGCTCGTGCAGGTTCTCGAGCGCGTAGGTGAGGGTGGCCTGCAGGCTGTCCGCGGTGCACTCGGGCACTGGGGTCTGCACGTACTGGCGCTGCCCGCCGTCGCGCTGCGGCGGCACCACCATGCGGCGAGCGATCGCGTTGGCCACGCCTGCGCCCAGCTCCCGCCGCACCAGGTGGAGGCAGGCATCGATGCCCGCGGCGGTGCCTGCACCGGTGATGAGGGAGCCGTTGTCGACGTAGAGGACGTCCATGGTGACGTCGATCTGGGGGAAGCGCTCCTTGAACTCCTCGAGATAGCGCCAGTGGGTCGTGGCCTGCAGGCCGTCGAGGAGGCCGGTGGCGGCGAGAGTGAAGGAGCCGCTGCAGATCGTCAGCACGGTGGCACCGCGCGCGTGCGCGGCGCGAATCACCTCGAGCAGCTCGGCCGGGTACTCCTCGAGGATCGCGCCGGCCGGGAGGATGAGCAGATCGGCCTCGACGGCATCGGCCCACGCGTGCGTGGGCACGAGGGTGCCGCCGGTGTTGAGCGTCACCGGCGCCCCGGCGACCGAGCCGGCGGTGAGGAACTCGAAGGCCGGGACGCCATCCTCGGTGCGGTCGAACCCGAACACCTCGGCCGCGACCGCGTACTCGAACACCGACGTCGGGTCGAGGACAAGGGCAGCGATGCGCTTCAGTGCCATCGCACCACCGTAGTTGGCAGGAATCCGACGTGCAATGGCATCCCTGCCACTCGTGGCAGGAATCCGCCGCCCGCATGATTGAGGACATGTCCATCGTGATCGCCGCGGTCGTCCTCACCGCACTCGTCTACCTGCTGCACCGCGACTCTGCCGCCACCGCCGCCGACCCGTACCGCGAGGTGCTCGTGGACCGCGATGCCCAGCGTGTCCGCGCCGACCTCCTCGCCGGCGCCGATCGCCTCACGAGCCCGCGCCGCCGGGCCGTTCTCGACGTGGATGACTGGGAGCCGCGCGCCTGAGCCCGCCCGGGCGAGCACGAACGACGGCGGCCGGTCACCGGGAAGGTGACCGGCCGCCGTCGTGCATGTCCGGAATCGAGTCGAGGTCAGCCCTTCACGGCGCCGGAGGTGAGACCGCGGACGAAGAACCGCTGCAGGAACACGAACACCAGGATGGGTAGCGCCATCGAGATGAAGGCACCCGCCGTGAGCAGCTCCGCACCCTGACCCTGTGTGCCGAGCAGCTGCTGCAGCTGCACGATGACGGTGGCATTGGTCGGGAGCAGGAACAGCTTCGCTATCAGCAGGTCGTTCCACACCCAGAGGAACTGCAGCGTGGCGAACGCGGCCATCGCCGGCATCGACATCGGGGCGACCAGCCGCCAGAAGGTCTGGTAGTGGCTGGCGCCGTCGATCTTGGCGGACTCCACGACCGAGGTCGGGAGCGTGCTCATGTAGTTGCGGAGCGTGTACAGGCACAGCGGCATGCCGAAGCCCGTGTGCAGCAGCCAGATCGCCACGAACTGTCCCGAGATGCCGAGCCCGTAGGGGCCCAGCAGGTACAGCATCGGCTGCAGCGCGACCTGGATCGGCACCACCATCACCGCGACGATGACGACGAACAGGACCTCCTTGCCGGGGAAGAACATGAAGGTGAAGGCGTACGCAGCGAAGGCCGCGAACATGATCGGCAGGATCGTGGCGGGAACCGACACCACCAGGGTGTTGAGGAAGCCCGTCCCCATGTTGGAGCCCTCGAGGACGCCCGCGTAGTTGTCGAGCGTCCAGCCCTGCTCGACCGGGTTGAACACCGCGGTCCACCATCCAGAGCTGGCGACGGCCTCGCGGCTGCGGAACGAGCTCACCAGCAGGCCGAAGGTAGGGATCGACCACAGGATGACCAGCACGATCATCACGATGATGGAGGTCCAGCTGCGGGGCCTGCCATCCTTCATGTAGGAGGGCTGGCGCTTCGACTTCTTCGCGAGGCGCGGGGCGTCGGTGAGCGCGGTCACTGGGCCTGCTCCTTCCGGTAGTGGCGCACCTGGTAGATGAGGATCGGCGTCACGAGGAGCAGCAGCACGACCACGATCGCCGATGCGCGACCGGCGCGGCCTTGCGTGAAGAGCTCCTGGAAGAACATCAGCGCGATCACGTTGGTGCGGTAGTTGCCGTTGGTGAGCACGTAGATGATGTCGAACACCTTGAGCACCAGGATGACCACGGTGATGAACACCGTGATGATCGTCCCCTTGATCTGCGGGATGATCACCTGGAAGAACACTTGGGGCTCGCTCGCACCGTCGAGCCGCGCCGCCTCCAGGGTCTCCTCGGGTACTCCCTTGATCGCTCCGGAGAGCAGCACCATCGCGAACCCGGACTGCATCCAGATGAGGATCACCATCATCAGCAACGAGTTCAGCCGCGCGGTGTCCTCCTGGATCCAGTCGATGCTCGACCCGAGGATCGCGTTGAGGATCCCGATGTTGGGGTTGGCGCTGTAGATCAGCACGCCCCAGATCGTCGAGGCGCCGACGAACGAGACTGCCATCGGGAGGAAGATCAGGCTCTTGGAGATCTTCTCGCCACGTGCGGAGAGCCGATCCGGGAACAGCGCCACCGCGATACCGATGGCCACGGTGAGCGCCGGGACGATGAGCAGCCACAACGCGTTGTTGCTGAGGGCCAGCCAGAAGGCTGGGTCCTGGAAGATCGACACGTAGTTGTCGAAGCCCACGTATCTGGTGCTGTCGTTGTTCGCGAAGCTGTAGTTGATCGTCTGCACCGTCGGGTAGATCAGCATCAGCCCGATCAGTCCCAGCGCCGGCAGCACGAACGCGTACGGGATCAGACCCTGGGACAGCCGTTGCGGGAGCGACTCGATGAAGACGTTGATGAAGTAGAACAGCAACGCTGCGCCACCGAGCCCGGCGATCATGCCCACGACCGCCATCAGGATCCGGTTGTGGAAGTACCACTGCGGGTAGTACGCCAATGACAGGAAGATGTTCGCGGTCAACCAGGCGACGACGCAGATCCCGACGATCCCCACGAGCATCCGCAGCGGCCGGGCGGGCGAACCACCCCGCCTGACCTCGGGAGCCGGAGCCTCGGCGAGCGCGGTCATGAGTCGGCCTCCTCCTCGGCGGCCGGCCAGCTGTTCTCGATGTCGGTGGTGACCTGCTCCGCGGTCTTGTCACCTCGGATCCACTCGACCATCCCGGTCCAGAAGGTGCCGCCGCCGACGGCGTTCGGCATCAGGTCCGAGCCGTCGAACCGGAACACGTCCGCTGCGGCCACGATCTCGGCGGTCTGGCGGGTGATCTCGTCCGGGTACAGGCTGGCGTCGAACGTGGTGTGGGGCGACAGCCAGCCTCCCGCTTGCGCCCACGCGCCGCCGAAGGCGTCGGAGGTGAGGAACTCCATGACCTGGATGGCTTCCTCGTCGTTGCCGTTCATCAGCGCTGCGAGGTCACCGCCGCCCATGATCGGCTGGCCGTCGTACTCGGAGTCGGCGGCCCGTGGGAAGACGAAGAGCCCGACCTGGTTGTCGAGATCCGCCTGGACGTCGTCCGGGAAGAACCCGGTCACGAAGTTGCCCTGCCGCTCCAGCAGGCACTGCGGCGGGTCCTCGAAGGCCGGCAGCATCGCGTTGCCGAACGGCGTCGACAGCACGCCCGAGGGGCCGCCGAGCACGTTGTCCGGGGTCTCCAGCAGCTCGCCGTAAGCCTCGAAGGCGGCGATGACGCGTTCGTCGTTGAAGGGGATCTGGTGGGAGGTCCACTCGTCGTACACGTCCGGGCCCCAGAGGCGGAGCATGTACTCCTCGATCCAGTCGGTGCCGACCCAGCCGGTGGCCTGGTCGGAACCCCAGCCCATGCACCACGGCGCGATACCGTCCTCCCGGATCTGGGTCGCGACCTCCGCGAGCTCGTCGAGGTTCGCAGGCTCGGCGTTGTAACCGCCCGCCTCGTAGGCCGCTGCCGGGTACCAGACGACAGACTTCACCGCCATGCGCATCGGCGCGCCGTACACGCGTCCGTTCAATCGTGCCGCTTCCAGAAAGCCCGGCACCAGGGTGCGGTCGATGGCCTCGTAGTCGAGGTAGGTGTCGATCGGCTGGATGAAGCCGTCGGCGGCGAGCTCAAGCAGACCACCCGGCTGCGGGAAGATCGCGATGTCGGGGGCTTGCCCCGAGCTGGTGCGGAGCCTGATCGTGTTGGTGAAGTCCTGATCAGAGCTGTACCGGACATCGATGCCGCTCTCGGCCTCGAACTCCTCGATCGCGGCGAGAAATCCCTGCTCCTCCTGGCCGCCGAACGCTCCGAGGATGGTGACGACCCCATCGCCGTCGGCCTCGGCGTTGTCGGCGAGGCCTTCGCCGCCGCCGGCCGCTCCGCCACCGCTCTGGCTCGGATTCTGCAAGCACCCGGTCAGGAGCAGAGCCCCGGCCGTTGCGGTGCACGCGAGCGCCAGCAGGCGCTGCCTCGCTCCTCGCATCCCGACTCCTTCGTCTGTTTGCCAACAGGGAGGGGACCGACGCCGGCCCCCTCGCAAGCAACCTACAACCGCGCAGGTGCGGGCGTGCGGGATCCGCGATCGTTACGGAACTGCAACCTGAGCGCCGTCGGGCGGGAGGTGCCAGAGCGCGGCACGACGGCGCAGCTCACCTCAGGCGTAGCCGCCGCCGGTCGCAGGCCACTCGCCGCCGCCCAGCAGTGCCCGCGTGATCGTGGAGGAGTCGGTCATCATCTCGGCGAGCGCGGAGCGCAGGTGGGCGTCCGCGACCTCCTCCTCGGCCACTGCCGCGAGCAGCACGGCACGCCGCACCAGCTCCTTGGCGAACGAGGCGGTGGTGCCGTCGGAGTCCCGAGCGACCTCGTCGAGCACCGTGTCCGAGAACGGCGGGCCCCGCCCGTACAGCGACAGCAGGGCACGCCGTGCAGCCCGGTCCGGCCGCGGGATCTCGACCGCGAGGTCCACCCGGCCCGGCCGCTGCGCCAGCGCCGGCTCCAGCACGTCCACCCGGTTGGTGGTGAGCAGGAAGGTCACGTCGGAGTCGGAGGCGAGGCCGTCGAGGGCATCGAGGACCTCGAACAGCAGCGGCGAGGAGCCGAAGTGGTCGCGCTGCTCGGCCACGAGGTCGCAGTCCTCGAGCACGACGATCGCGGGCTGGAGCGCCCTCGCCGTCTGCGTGGCCAGCGAGATCAGCTGCAGCGCCATCCCGGTCAGCATGATCACGGTGGTGCCTTCGGCCATGCCGAGCAGGTGCCGCACGGTGAGGGTCTTGCCGGTCCCGGGCGGGCCGTAGAGCAGCACGCCGCGCTTGAGGTGCTGCCCGGCCCTGGCGAGCGCCTCCCGGTGCGCGCCGATCCCGAGGACGTGCCGCTCGACCTTCGCGAGCGCCCCCTCGGGCAGCACGATGTCCGCGGCAGGGACCTGAGGCCGCGGCTGGAACGTGACCTGACCCTGGTTCGGGATGCCCATCGTGGCCTCGAACTCGGAGCCGCCGAAGGTCACGATCTGCCCCCGCAGCACGCTGCGGGAGTTCATGAGCTCCCGGATGCGGCCGAGCACCGCGGCGGCGACGCCCTCCTCCGTGGTGAGCACCTCGAGGCGCGGGGTCGCGCCGTACTGAGCCCGGGTGCCCCGGGTGACGACCGCGACCGGGCGAGCTCCGCCGTCGTCGGGCCACCGGAACAGGTAGAGCCCGAAGGCGACGACGGACCGCTCGGACTCGGGTCCGATGGCCACCTTCTCGTAGTCGACCGGCCCGACCGGGAAGTCGATGTAGGTGGCGTTGAGCATCTCCGACAGGCTGGTGTGCCAGCGCTGCTCACCGCCGCCGACGCCGATGAGCTCACCGCCGCCGGCCTCCTCGAGGAGGTGCTCCAGCGCGAGGTCCACATCGGCGAACCGGAACGGGCTGATCTCCTCGGTCAGCACCGGCAGCACGGTCGGATCGGTCGCGAGGTGCTGCCTCAGCCGGTCGGCGAGGCGCTGCTTGTCGCCCAGGCGGTCGCGGCTCGCGTAGTGGTTCGCCGACTCCGCGAGCCGACCGAAGGCGGCAAGGAAGCGGGTCAGGTCGCCGTCGTCAGGAGTGCTCACGGTCCGATCAAACACGAGGGGACCGTCATCCGGCGACCTGCACCACCGCGACCGCCTGCTCCCGCACGAGGTCCCGCATCGCCCGCCCGCCCTCGACGTGGAACCGGATCCCGCCACCGGGCTGCCCGAACCACGCCGGCACGATCTCGGCCTGCACCTCCACGGGCCGCAGCGCTACGAAGGTCACGAGCTGTGCGCCGGGCTGCATCGCGGTGGGCGGCAGCGAACGCTGCTCCCACGGCGTGCCCCAGCCGAAGAAGTACAGGCCGTCGATGCCGCCGTAGCGGTCGTACGGGACCCCGACCGCGAGGTTGGTGATCAGGCCGCCCAGACCCACGTTGAGCAGGCGTGCGTGCAGATCGGCGTACGCACGCTGCGCACCCTGGGCGCGGGCGGCGAGCTCGGCCTGCGGTACCTGCACCGGCCGCGGCATCGGCGCCATGAGGTACTGCCAGAGCCCCTCGCACGCCTGCCGCTCGCTGCGGTACTCGTCCAGCAGGTGGTGCTGCCCGTAGTCGGTCACCCGCAGCGTGAAGTGTGACGGCGAGTAGCGGACCACCTCGAGGTGGCCCTCGAAGCTCTGGCGCGGGTCTTCGCCGGGGAGGAGGACGGCGCCCCTCGGGACGCCTGCGCCGTCCAGGGCCTGGCGGAGCTCGGCGACCGCCTCACCCTCGACGGCGTCGGGGGCGAGCCAGAGCGGGATGTGCGCCCTGTCCCGGGGGTACCGCCTGAGGTCCGTCAGCCACCGGTCCTCGGTCGGCACGAGGGGCTCGGCAGGTGCGTCGAGCATCGAGATGGTCGTCGAGTTCCACGCGGGGCGGCGCTCGTAGTTCGGCTCGAACCGCAGGTCCTGCTGCGGGGCGACGACGGCCCGCGCCGAGAACCAGGCGCCGATGCCGGGCCGGGCCATCTGGGCCCGGAGCGCCGCGAACGCCTGGTAGGCCGCGTCGGGCACGACGACACGCTCGATGCCGGACTCGGTGATCCGGAAGGCGCGGCCGGAGTGCTGGGTGCCCGCCTGCGACCACTCCGCCTCGACCCGGACCGCTGCCTCCCCGCCCACCGCGCGCAGCGCATCACCGAGCGTGGCGAGCAGGCCAGGGTCTGGCTCGGGGGCGGCGGGCTCCATGGTGAGGTCAGGCTAGTCGCACGACCTCACGCCGTCCGCGTGTGCGTGGCTCAGGTCGCCGCACCGCACCGAGCCCGGTGGCTGAGCGGCGATGTCGTGCCGGGGCTGGTGGCTCAGCGGCCATCTGGCAGCGGCCGATGGACGCTGGGCCACCGGCGGCCGGGGTGGATGGACGCTGAGCCACCAGCGGCCGGGTTGGGTGGGCGCTGGGCCACCCGGCGGACCGGGTGAGCGGCTGGCCGCACGGGCTGGAAGGATGCGGGGCATGGTTGCTGAGCTCCCCGGCTGGACGCATATCTACTCAGGCAAGGTCCGTGACCTCTACGAGCCCGAGGCGGGCGGTGAGGAGGTGCTCGTGGTGGCGAGCGACCGGATCAGCGCCTACGACCACGTGATCGCCACCCCGATCCCGGACAAGGGGGCGGTGCTGACCGCGCTGAGCCTGTGGTGGTTCGAGACGCTCGGGGTGCCGAACCATGTGATCTCGACCGATGTGCCGGCTGCCGTCGCCGGGCGCGCGATGATCTGCCGCCGGCTCGCGATGTTCCCCGTGGAGTGCGTGGCTCGCGGCTACCTGACCGGATCCGGCCTGGTGGAGTACCAGCAGAGCGGCTCGGTGTGCGGGGTGCCGCTGCCCGAGGGGCTGGTCGACGGCTCGAAGCTCCCGCAGCCGATCTTCACGCCCGCGACGAAGGCGGACCTCGGCGAGCACGACGAGAACGTCAGCTTCGAGAAGGCGGCAGCCACGGTCGGCGAGGATGCCGCGACACGGCTGCGGGACCTGACGCTCGAGCTGTACACGCGCGCGGCGGAGATCGCCGCCGAGCGCGGCGTCATCCTCGCCGACACGAAGTTCGAGTTCGGGCGCATCCCGGGCACCGACGAGATCATCCTCGGCGACGAGGTGCTCACCCCCGACTCCTCGCGCTACTGGCCCGCCGACGCGTGGGAACCGGGTCACGCGCAGCCGAGCTTCGACAAGCAGTATGTGCGGGACTGGCTGACATCTCCGGCGTCGGGATGGGACAGGGCGGGAGACGCGCCGCCACCGCCGCTGCCGCTGGACGTGGTGGAGCGGACCCGCGCGCGTTACGTCGAGGCGTACGAGCGGCTCACCGGGCGCGCGTTCGGCTGACCGATGGCAGGAGCGGATCGAGGGCAGCGGACGAAGAGCGCGACGATGCACGACGTCGCGGCCGCCGCCGGCGTCTCCACGATGACCGTGTCCAACGTCATCAACGGCCGCTCCGCGCGCGTGGGCGAGACGACGCGTGAGCGGGTGCTGGCCGCGATCGCCGAGCTCGGGTACCGCGTGAACCCGACAGCACGGTCGCTGCGCCGTGGCCGCACCGGGGTGATCGGGTTCGCGGTGCCCGGGCTCGGCACCGAGTACTTCGGCGCGCTGGCGGCGCGTCTCGGCCGCCGGCTGCGCGCGCGGGGGTACCGGCTCGCCGTCGAGAGCACGGGCGGCGAGCTCACGGGTGAGCTGGACTCGCTCGCGGCCAGCCACCTCGACAGCTACGACGCGCTCGTGCTCGCGCTCGCGGCGGGCGAGGTCGACGACCTGGAGCTGCTGCAGCCGGACAAGCCCCTCGTGCTGGTGGGGGAGCGCGCCGTGAGCGACCGCTTCCATCACGTCCGCATGGACAACGTCGGCGGTGCCCGGCTCGCAGTCGAGCATCTCCTCGACGGCGGTGCTCGCTCGATCGTCGCCCTCGGCGGCTTCGAGGGTCCGCACGAGTCGGCGCAGGAGCTGCGGGTGCGCGGCTACCGGGAAGCGCTCGAGGCGCGCGGCATCGATGTCGACCCGGATCTGATCGTGGACTGCGGGCTCGCCGCCGAGGAGGGGTGGGAGGCACTGGGCGCGCTGCTGGACCGCGGCGTGGTCCCCGACGGCGTGTTCGCCCTCACCGATTCGGCGGCGTACGGGGCGCTGCGGGCGCTGATCGACCGGGGGATCGCGGTCCCGGAGCAGGTCTCGGTCATCGGTTTCGACAACCTCCCGAGCAGCAGGTTCGCGGTGCCCTCGCTGTCGACGATCGAGCCCGGGAACGAGGAGATCGCGGATGCGGTCTGCTCGATGCTGCTCGCTCAGCTCGAGCAAGCTCCCGACGGCGGGGCTCGCCTGTGCGTGCCCCGTCCAGATATTGTGGTGCGGGAGAGCACTCGCGCTGTCGAAAGATAGGCTGCAGGTCGGTCGAAGACGTGCGAGTCGAGGAGTACACCCGTGGCCACAGTGATCGTCGAGGTCATGCCCAAGCCGGAGATCCTGGACCCCCAGGGCAAGGCGGTCGCCGGTGCGCTGCCGCGGCTCGGCTTCACCTCCTTCGCCTCGGTCCGCCAGGGCAAGCGGTTCGAGCTCGAGGTCGAGGGCGAGGTGACCGAGGAGGTGCTGGAGCAGGCACGCACGGCTGCCGCTGAGGTCCTCAGCAACCCGGTGATCGAGGATGTCGTGTCGGTCCACGTCCAGGAGTCGGCATGACCGCCCGCGTCGGGGTCGTCACGTTCCCCGGCTCGCTCGACGACCGGGATGCCGCCCGCGCGATCCGGCTCGCCGGTGGCGAGCCGGTGCGGCTGTGGCACGCGGACTCCGACCTCGCCGGTGTCGACGCGGTGGTGCTGCCCGGTGGCTTCTCCTATGGCGACTACCTGCGCGCCGGCGCGATCTCCCGGTTCGCGCCGATGATGGCCAGCATCACCGATGCCGCCAACGGCGGGATGCCGGTGCTCGGCATCTGCAACGGCTTCCAGATCCTGTGCGAGTCGCACCTGCTGGCCGGCGCCATGGTGAAGAACGAGCACCTGCACTTCGTGTGCAAGGACCAGACCTTGCGCGTCGAGAACGCCGACACCGCCTGGACCCACCAGTTCGGTGCCGGCGAGGAGATCGTGGTGCCCCTCAAGAACCAGGACGGCCAGTTCATCGCCGACGAGCGCACCCTCGACGAGCTCGAGGGCGAGGGGCGCGTGGTGTTCCGCTACGTCGCCGACAGCTCCGACGGGGGCACACGGGGGCGGAACCCCCGGGCGGGTGGCAACCCGAACGGCTCGCGCCGTGACATCGCCGGGATCACCAATGCGCGAGGCAACGTCGTCGGCCTGATGCCGCACCCCGAGCACGCGACCGAGCAGGGCTTCGGCCCCGGCACCGACGGGCTGCGGTTCTTCAGCTCCGCGATCGCTGCCACTCTCGCGACCGCGTGACGAAGCACGATCCCGACCCGGCTGCTGGCCAGGGTGGCCTCGACAGCGTCGAGATGTGGACCGATGGCGCGTGCAAGGGCAACCCCGGACCAGGTGGCTGGGGCGCGCTGATCCGGTGGGACGGCGTCGAGAAGGAGCTCTACGGCGGCGACGCGAGCACCACCAACAACCGCATGGAGCTGCAGGCGGTCATCGAGGGGCTCGGTGCGCTGAAGCGGCCCTGCGCGGTGAAGCTGCACGTCGACTCTGCGTACGTGATGAACGGCATGCAGAAGTGGATTCACGGCTGGAAGCGCAACGGCTGGCGCACCGCCGACAAGAAGCCGGTCAAGAACGCCGACCTGTGGCGCGAGCTCGAGGTGCAGGTCGAACGCCACGAGGTGATGTGGATCTGGGTCAAGGGCCACGCCGGCGACCCCGGCAACGAGCGCGCCGACGCCCTCGCGAACCTCGGTGTCGACAGCGTCCGCTGACATCGCCGCCCCGCCCTCCGCACCCGACCTGCGCAGCGGCGGCGCGGGGTCAGTCGTCTGCTGCGGCGCGCTCGGCGATCGTCTTGATGCGCTCGAGGCGGCGGTCCCAGCCACGGCCGATGGTCTCGAGGTGCCCGGCGAGCTCGCTGAGCCGGCCGCCGATGGCCCGGTAGCGCAGCTGTTTGCCTGCGTGCTCGGGCTCGGCCAGACCGGCGTCGGCGAGCACGCCGAGGTGCCGCGCGATCGCCTGTCGGCTGATCGGCATGCGCTCGGCCAGCTCGCTCGCCGAGAGCGCCTCCTCACCGATGAGGCGCAGGATCTGCCACCGTGACTCATCGGCCAGGGCGCCACACATGCTGGTGACCTCGGCCAGCTCCACCGAGGAGGTCATGACCGCCCCTCGACGAACCGCGCGAACGAGTCGAGCACGAGGTTCCATCCCTCGACGTTGCCCTCCATCGCCGCCCGGCGGGCTGCCGCCTCGCGGTTCTCGAAGCCGGTCTCCACGACCGTCAGCAGGGTCTGGTCGCCGGCGCTGGTGAGCGTGAAGGTGACCTTGGTCGCGGTGGCCCCGGGGGTGGTCTCGCCCAGCTCGGCCCCAGGTGAGAGCGAACCGGCTCGGCTCGTCGGCGGTGTCGATCAGCACGGGGAACGACCCGTGGCCCACCCACTCGAACGTGCCGAGCGAACCCGGCCGGACGCCGTCGGGGAAGTCCGCCGGGTGCCCCCACCAGGCACCGATCGACTCCAGCGTGGTGAGCGCGGACCACGTCGTGGCCTGATCGGCCTCCACGAGGATCGTGCGCGTGATCGTGCCAGCCTCGAGGTCCCCGACGGCGGTGCGCCCCTCGGGCAGCGATGTCACGTACGCGCTCAGCTCGTCGAGCTCCGCGGTCCACCCCTGCGCGTTGTCCGCCATGGCCGCGCGCCGCTTGACGTCGTCGGGCGCCAGGGTGTCGAAACCAGTCTCGACGACGGTGAGCACGGTGGCCCCGCCCTCGGCGGTCAACGTGAAGGTCGCGGTGGTCGAGTTGTCGTCGCGGATCGGTTCGCCCGGCGTACCCCAGGCGAACGCAAACCGGGTGTGCGGCTCGTACGCCTCGATGCGTGCGGGGAAGTCACCGTGGTCGGTCCAGCCGAACGAGCCCTCGGCGCCCAGGTGGACGCCGTCGGGGAACTCGGCGCGCTGGCCGAACCACTGGTCGATCTGCTCGGGGGCGGTGAGCGCCGCCCAGACGAGCACGGGCGGTGCCTCGATCCGGAGCGTGCGGCTCACCGTGCTGGTCTCGATGTCGATCTGTGCCTGGCTCATGCGACTCTCCAACTGCAACTAGTAGGTTGCAGCAACGGTAGCCCCTTGTCCATCAATGTGCAATGCCAGAGTTGCAGTTGGGCAGGGGATGCGGAGGGGTCGCGCCGCTCTGGGGTGAGGGCGGTCCACCGATTGGACCGAGGAGTCCCCAGAACGCTTTCCCGGCGGTGTGGGTCAGGTGGGTGAGGCGGCTGGTCGGGCGGGTGAGGCGGTGAGGCGGGGCGCGGTCACGAGGTGGCGATGACCGAGCCTGTGAAGTAGACCTTCCCGCTCCTGGCATCCCACCCGGCGTACGTGTGCCCGCCACCCTCGGCGGGCGCGAGGCCGAACGTCACCGTGCCGGGGAGCAGCACCGGCTTCCCGAACTCCACGTTCCACCGGAACGCCTCATCGCCAGGCGCGCCGACCGTGGCGAGCGCGCGCGAGGCCGTGTACATCCCGTGCGCGATCGCGCGAGGGAAGCCGAACAGCTTCGCGGTCAGCGCCGAGAGATGGATCGGGTTCCGATCGCCCGAGACCGCTGCGTACCGACGCCCGACGTCGGCGCGCAGCTTCCACTGCCCCGTCACCGGAGGGAGCGCGGCCTCGGGGCGTTCGCCCGGCTCGCCCGGCGCGGCGCTCGCGAGCTTCTTGCCCTTGGCCAGATACGTGCTGACACCGCGCCAGAGGATCTCGCCTTCGCGGCTGACCTCTGTCACGAGGTCGACCTGCGTGCCGACGCGGTGCGCACGCAGCCCCTCGGCCCAGGCGCGGACGTCGAGGCGATCGCCCAGACGCCCAGGCGAACGCTGCTCGACCGTGTTCGCGAGGTGCACCATCCCCAGCAGGGGCAGGGGGAAGTCCGCGCGCGCCATCACGGCCATCGCGACGGGGAAGGCCAGCACGTGCACGTACCCGGCGGGCAGCACATCGGTGCCGGGCTCGCCCAGCAGCTGCTGGTAGGCGGCGAGCTGGTCGGCGTCGGCGTGCACGCCGTCGACGACGTACCGCACCTGGGGCAGCGCCGTCGCCGGACGCATCGCCATGACGGTCTGTGCCAACCGCCCGAGCGCCTGCGCGTAGAGGGACCCGAGGCTGGGAACCTGTGTGAGGCGGACCTCCGTCATGTCGGCCATCAGCGACCGACCATGTTCTGCCCGCACACCCGCAGCACCTGGCCGTTGACGCCACCGGCCTGCGGGGAGGCGAGGAACGCGATCGCCTCGGCCACGTCCACCGGGAGCCCGCCCTGCTGCAAGGAGCTCAGCCGCCGCGCGACCTGCCTGGTCACCGGCGGGATCGAGGCGGTCATGTCGGTCTCGATGAAGCCGGGGGCGACGGCGTTGGCCGTGCCGCCCGACGGTGCGAGCTCGCGGCCGAGTGCCTGGGTGGCCCCGATGACTCCGGCCTTGGAGAACGCGTAGTTGGTCTGGCCGCGGTTGCCGGCGATCCCGGAGGTCGAGGCGAGCGAGACGAGGTGGAGGCCGTCGGGCGAGAGGCCCTCGGCCGCCATGAAGGCCTCGTTCATCGTCAGCTGCGCCGCGATGTTGACGGCGATCACCGAGTCCCACCGCTCGGGCGTCATGTTCGCGAGCAGCTTGTCGCGCGTGATGCCGGCGTTGTGGACCACGAGGTCGAGCCGCCCGAAGCGCGAGCGAGCGAGCTCCATGATCCTGAAGGCGGCGTCGTCGGCGGTGATGTCGAGCTGCAGCGCGACGCCCGAGACCTCGTTCATCACCGTGCTGAGCGACTCACCGGAGGCCGGCATGTCCACCCCGATCACGGTCGCGCCGTCGCGGTGCAGCACCCGCGCGATCGCCGCCCCGATGCCACGAGCGGCGCCGGTGACGACGGCGACCTGACCCTCGAGCGGTCGGGTCCAGTCCGCGGGTGCGCGGCCGCCGTCGCCGACGGCCAGCAGCTGGCCGTCCACATAGGCGCTGCGGGCGGAGAGGAAGAAGCGGATCGCGCCGAGCACGCTCACGCCGTCGATCGCGACGCCGTCCTCGAGCACCACGCCGTTGGCCGTGGCTCCGGCGCGCAGCTCCTTGCCGAGCGAGCGCACGAGCCCGTCGACCCCGGCACGCGCTGCGGCCACCGCCGGCGGATCGCCCTCGCCGACCGATCGCGACACCGAGATCACCCGCCCGCTCGGGACCAGGTCGCGCAGCATCCCCGCGGTCGCGAGCACCCGCTGGCTCGCCTGCACCGGGTCGACGATGTCGGTCAGCACCACCACGATCGCGCCGACCTTCGTGCCGATCGTCACGTGCCGCCGGACGTCGACATCCCAGTCGAGCAGGGCGTTGGCGAGCGCATCGGCGTCGGATCCTTCCCCGAGCACGACCACCGGTCCTGCGGCGAGCGGGCGGTCCACGTGCCGGGGGTCGGTGCGGCGCAGCTTCGCCGGGCGCGGCAGGCCGAGCTTCTTCGCGAGCTGCTTGGTGAAGCCGGAGTTGACGAGCTCCAGGTAGGTATCAGCAGCCATGGATCACGCCTCCAGGATCATCGCGACAGCCTGGCCGCCGGCGGCGCACACGGAGATGAGCCCGCGCACCGGTCCCTCGCCCTGCGTGGCCTTCTTCTCGGCGAGCAGCTTCGCGAGCGTGCCGACGATCCGCGCACCGGTCGCGGCGAACGGGTGGCCGGCGGCCAGCGAGGAGCCGGTCACGTTGAGCCGGCTGCGATCGATCTCCCCGATCGCGGGCAGCCCGACCTTGCGCTGCGACCAGTCCTCGTCGGCCCAGGCCGCGATCGTCGTCAGCACGGTCGAGGCGAACGCCTCGTGGATCTCGAGGAAGGCGAAGTCGTCGAGCGTGAGGCCGTTGCGGTGCAGCAGGCGCGGCACCGCGTAGGCACCACCCATCAGCAGCCCGTCCTCGCCACGCACGAAGTCCACCGCGGCGGCCTCGGCGTCGACCACGTGCGCCAGCACCGGCAGTCCGCGCTCGGCGGCCCATTCGTCGGAGGCGAGCAGCACGGTGGCGGCGCCGTCGGAGAGCGGCGTCGAGTTGCCGGCCGTCATGGTCGCCTTCGCGCCGTCGCCGCCCTTGAGCCCGAACACCGGCTTCAGCTTCGTCAGCTTGTCGGCGGAGGTGTCGGCGCGCAGCGACTCGTCGCGCGTGAGCCCCCGGTACGGGGTGAGCAGGTCGTCGAAGAAGCCCCGGTCGTACGCAGCGGCGAGGTTGTGGTGCGAGGCCAGCGCGATCTCGTCCTGCGCCTCGCGCGTGATGCCCCACTGCCGCGTGGTCAGCGCCTGATGCTCACCCATCGACAACCCGGTGCGCGGCTCCGCGACATCGGGCGCGACCGGCACCAGATCGCCGGGGCGGAGCCCGGCGAGCAGCTGCAGCCGCTGCGGCACGGTCTTCGCCCGCGAGAGCTTGATCAGCGTGCGGCGCAACCGGTCGCTCACCACGATCGGCGCGTCCGAGGTCGAGTCCGTGCCGCCGGCGATCCCGGAGTCGATCTGCCCGAGCGCGATCTTGTTCGCGACCGACCAGGTGGACTCGAGGCTGGTCCCGCAGGCGCGCTGGACGTCGGAGGCCGGCGTCTGCGCCGACAGGCTCGCACCCAGGACCGCCTCACGCGTGAGGTTGAAGTCGCGGGAGTGCTTGAGCACCGCTCCGGCGGTGACCTCGCCGAGCCGCTCGCCGGCGAGCCCGTAGCGCGCCACGAGGCCCGAGAGGGCCGCCGTCAGCATGTCGAGGTTGGACGCGGACGAGTACGTCCCGCCCGCCTTGCCGAAGGGAAGTCTGTTGGCGCCGACGACGGCGGCGCGCCGGGTCTGGGGGGTCGGGCTGGACTGGGTGCTGGGCTGGGACTGGCTCGCCCCGTTGCGCTTGCTCATCGAACCTCGCCTCGTGTGGCTGTGGTCATCGCCGGCCGGACCGACGTGCGGAACTGTCTGAGACCTACAGTACCTGATACTCTGAGTCCGTGACCCCGATCACGTCCGACGATCTCGACCGCGCAGACGCCGCCGACGGCCGCTCCACGCGCTGGGAGGCGCACCGGGAGCAGCGCCGGGCCGAGCTGAGCCGCGCCGCGCGCAAGGCCGTGCACCGCAGCGGGCCCGAGCTCTCGATGGACGAGATGGCGTCGGCCATGGGGACGAGCAAGTCGATCGTCTATCGGTACTTCACGGACAAGTCCGGCCTGCAGGCCGCCGTCGGGCAGGACGTCCTCGACGAGATCGCGGATGCGCTGGCCGCCGCCTCCCGCGCCGAGGGCACGGCGCAGGAGCGCATGCGTTCGATGGTCGAGATCTACGTCAGCACGCTGACGCGCTCGCCCAACGTCTACCGGTTCGTCACCGCGCAGCCCGGCGGCGCCACGATGTCGACGTTCCTGTCCACGGTCGCGGAGGCCGTGGCTGTCCCTCTCGGCGAGATCCTCGGCACGGCTGATGCCGATGGTCGACTCGCCGGGCTGTGGGCCGACGGCATGGTCGGTTTCGTCCGCGGCGCGGGCGAACGCTGGCTGAACACCCAACCCGAGAACCGCCTCAGCGCCGAACAGATGGTCGACCTGCTGGCCGGCTGGCTCTGGCGCGGAGCCAGTGCGACCTCACGCATCAGAAGCACAGGAGAGTTGTCATGAGCACCACGCTGACCTCACCAGAGACCGGCACCACGAACCTGACGGTCGACCGCGCAGCGGTCAACGCCGCCCTCGACGGCCGCTGGGCCGGGTTGCGGCGCGAGAGCCGCGACCTGTGCCTGGAGCCCGAGTTCCGCCGGATCCCCGGTCTCACGCATCCCGAGCACCGGGAGCGGGTGCTGGAGCAGCTTCACGGGCTGGTGAGGCGCAACGCGGTGCAGCGCGCGTTCCCGGAGCGGCTCGGGGGGCAGGACGACCACGGCGGCAGCCTCGCGCGCTTCGAGGAGCTGGTCGTCGGCGATCCGTCGCTGCAGATCAAGGCCGGAGTGCAGTGGGGTCTGTTCGCCTCGGCGATCCTGCACCTCGGCACCGAGCGTCACCACGACGAGCTCCTTCCCGGTGCGTTGGACCTGACCACGCCCGGTGCGTTCGCCATGACCGAGATCGGGCACGGCTCCGACGTCGCCGCGATCGGCACCACGGCCACCTACGACCCCGAGACCGAGGAGTTCGTCCTCCACACCCCGTTCCGGGCTGCGTGGAAGGAGTACCTCGGCAACGCCGCGAAGGACGGCGTTGCCGCGGTCGTGTTCGCGCAGCTCATCACGCGCGGGGTCAACCACGGCGTGCACGCCTTCTTCACCCCGATCCGTGAAGTCGGGCCCGATGGCCGCGCCGGCGCGCTGCTGCCGGGGGTCTCCAGCGAGGACGACGGGCTCAAGGGTGGCCTCAACGGCATCGACAACGGCCGGCTCGCCTTCGACCACGTGCGGGTGCCTCGCCGCAACCTGCTGAACCGCTACGGCGACGTCAGCGCCGACGGCACCTACAGCTCCTCCATCGACAGCCCCGGGCGCCGCTTCTTCACGATGCTCGGCACATTGGTGCAGGGCCGCGTGTCGCTCTCGGGTGCGGCGAACGCCGTCTCGAAGATGGCGCTGGCCACCGCGATCCGGTACGGCAACGAGCGCCGGCAGTTCACCGCCGACGACCCGCACACCGAGACCGTGCTGCTCGACTACCAGCGCCACCAGCGCCGGCTGCTGCCGCTGCTCGCCCGCACCTATGCGGCGCAGTTCAACCACAACCACCTGCTGCAGCGCTTCCACGAGGTGTTCTCGGGCGAGTTCGACACCGATGCCGACCGCGAGGACCTCGAGACCCTCGCCGCCGCGTCCAAGCCGACGACCACCTGGCTCTGCCTCGAGGCCGTGCAGCAGGCCCGCGAGGCCTGCGGCGGCGCCGGGTACATGGCCGAGAACAAGTTCACCGGCTGGCACTCGGACATGGACGTGTACGCCACGTTCGAGGGCGACAACAACGTGCTCCTGCAGCTGGTCGGCAAGCGGCTGCTGACCGACTACGGCCGCTCGATGGCCCGCATGGACGTCGCGGGGACGGTGCGCTACGTGGCCGACCGTGCCGCGGACATGACGTTGCACCGCACGCCGCTGCGCCGTGCCGCGCAGTCGATCTCCGACTTCGGCTCGGCCGCTCGCTCCGCGATGGAGATCCGCGAGCCCGCCGTGCAGCGCGAGCTGCTCGAGGAGCGCGTCGAGACGATGGTGGAGGTGATCGCTGACGCGCTCCGCCACGCCAAGGACGCCCCTGCCGACGAGGCTGCTCGGATCTTCAACGAGAACCAGAACGACCTGATCGAGGCGGCTCGCGCGCACGCCGACCTGCTCCAGTGGGAGGCCTTCACGGAGGCGCTCGCCACGATCAAGGACGCCGACACCAAGAAGGTCCTCACCTGGCTGCGCGACCTCTTCGGCCTGGTGACGATCGAGCACAACCTCGCGTGGTACCTGATCAACGGCCGCATCTCGAGCCAGCGAGCCCGCACAGTGACCTCGTACATCAACCGGCTGCTGGCGCGCCTTCGCCCCTACGCGCTCGACCTCGTCGAGTCCTTCGGCTACTCGCCCGAGCACGTGGGCGCGACGATCGGGACCGGTGTCGAGAAGCAGCGTCAGGACGAGTCACGCGACTACTACCGGCGGCTTCGTGCCAGCGGCTCCGAGCCCGTGAGCGAGAAAGCGCTCCGCGATGCCGAGAAGAAGGCGGTCAGGTCGCGCTGACAACGCGATTACCCTCGACGTATGGGAGCCCGGGGGTCCTACCGCAAGGGCATCGCGAAGCGCGAGGAGATCCTGACCATCGCGCTGGACGTCGTCGCCCGGGAGGGCTACGGCGGCACCAGCCTGCGCGAGCTGGCTGACGCCGTCGGGCTGAGTCAGACCGGGCTGCTGCACTACTTCGAGAGTAAGGACGAGCTGTTGACGGCGGTGCTCAAGCGCCGGGACGAGCTCGACGGCGAGCGGCTCCGGGACGTCGACGGCCCGTACCAGCTCGCGCACTCGCTGCGCCACAACGCGACCGTGCCCGGGCTGGTGATGCTGTACGCGCGGCTGTCGGTCGAGGCCGCCGACGCGGACCACCCGGCGCACGAGTACTTCGCCGAGCGGTTCGAGGACGTCCGTGCGCACATCGCCGAGATCGTGCGGGTCGGGCAGGCCGAGGGCACGATCAATCCCGCCCTCGACCCGGACATGGCCGCGACCATCGCCCTGGCGCTCGGTGACGGTCTGCAGATCCAGTGGCTCTACGACCGCGACGTCGACATGGCCGCCCACGTCGAGCATCTGTGGGAGTCGCTGGTCCGGGTGGTCGCGAGCGACGACGAGTGAGTGCCTCACGCCGATCGCAGGTCCCCCCGTTCCAGGTGATGACCGTGCTCGCGGCGGTCGAGCGCATGCGGGCGGCGGGGCGCGACGTGATCTCGTTGTGCGCGGGTGAGCCCGCGGGCGGCGCCCCCGCGCAGGTCCATGCGCGGGCGGCCGCGTTGCACGAGAGCTCGGCACCGCTCGGCTACAGCCCGGCGCTGGGGATCACCCCCCTGCGGGAGGCGATCGCCGACCACTACGGGCGCTGGTACGGCCTGGATCTCGTGCCCGACGACGTGGCCGTGACCACCGGCTCCTCAGGCGCCTTCATGCTCGCCTTCCTCGCCGCGTTCGAGCACGGCGACCGGGTGGCCCTGACCCGGCCCGGTTACCCGGCCTACCGCAACATCCTCGCCGCGCTCGGGTGCGAGGTCGTGGAGATCGCCGTCGGACCCGAGACCGGGTTCCAGCCGACGACGGCGCTGCTCGAGCAGGTGGGCCCGCTCGCCGGGCTGGTGCTCGCCTCTCCTGCCAACCCGACCGGGTCGATGACCTCGCGCACCGAGCTCGCCGAGATCGCCGCCTGGTGCGCGGCGCGCGGCACCCGGCTGGTCTCCGACGAGATCTATCACGGTCTCACCTACCCCGAACCCGGCGCGCCCGACCCGCGCGGCACGTGCGCATGGGAGCTCGACGACGCTGTCGGCTCCGTGGTGGTGTCCTCGTTCTCGAAGTACTGGGGCATGACCGGGTGGCGCCTCGGCTGGGCGCTGGTCCCGGCCGATCTGCGCGATGCCGTGGACGCGCTCGCGGGCAACCTGGCGCTGTGCCCACCGGTCCCGGCGCAGCACGCGGCGCTCGCGGCCTTCGAGCCCGCCTCCTACGCCGAGGCCGACGCGCGGCTCGCGGAGCTGGCCGGGACCCGACAGGTCGCGCTCGACGGCGCGGCGCGGCTCGGATGGGGTCCGATCGCCCCAGCGGACGGCGCGTTCTACCTCTACGCAGGTGTCCCGCTTGGTCGGTACCAGGACTCGGTCGCCTGGTGCCGCGCTCTGCTCGAGGAACAGGGTGTCGCCCTGGTTCCCGGTGTCGACTTCGACGGGGTCGACGGCAGCAGGTACGTCCGGCTCTCGTTCGCCGCGGGGGAGCAGGCGGTCAGCGAGGCCTGGGCGCGGATCGCTGCCTTCCAGGGTGTGCCCACGGCCGGGAAGGGCCGAGGCATCCCCGGTTAGCAGAACGGCCAGATCGCGGATCGCAGGAACGACCGGTGCTCAGTCCGGCGACACGATGTGCGTGTCCGGACCCGGGTAGGTCAGTCCTTCGTGGCCGTCGGACCACTTCACCACGTACGGCGGCTCGCCGTTGCTCCCGCGGACCTCGAGAATCTCGCCCTCCTGTCGTTTCTCGACGTCCGTGTGCCCTTCGACGACCAGCCGGTCACCCACCTTCGCGCGCATATCCTCACCTCCTCGTCGGTGTCTCCAACGATGATCCGAAGCCGGCGTCACCGCAACCGGTTCGGAGCGTCCATCGCTGCGGGGTACCGCGCTGGGTGCGGCTTCTCGGCACGGCGGCGCCACAGCTGCGCCGGACAGGTAACCTCACGCGGGTGTCGATGCCCGCCTATGACGCCTACGTCTTCGACCTCGACGGCACGCTCTACCTCGGGGACGAGCTGCTTCCCGGTGCGGCCGAGACCGTCCGTGCGCTTCGCGAGCGCGGTGCGCTCGTGCGGTTCGTCTCCAACAACGTGACGCGGTCGCCCCGGCAGTACGTCGACAAGCTCACGCGCCTCGGCATCGAGGTCGATCTCGCCGAGATCCTCACCCCGACCGTCACCACGGTGCGGTGGTTGCAGACCAACGAGCCCGACGCCGTCGTCTTCCCGATCGCACCCGAGCCCGTGGTGACGGCCCTGACCGAGGCGGGTATCGCCGTCGGGCAGGACCCGGAGGTGATCGACATCGTGCTGGCGTCCTACGACCGGTCCTTCAGCTACAGCAAGCTCCAGATCGCGTTCGACGCCATCTGGTACCACCGGCGGGCGCGGCTGATGAGCACCAACCCGGACCGGTTCTGCCCCTACCCCGGTGGCCGCGGCGAGCCCGATGCCGCCGCGATCGTGGCAGCGATCGAGGCCAGCACCGGCGCGACCTGCGAGCGGACCTTCGGCAAGCCGGATCCCGCCGTGCTCGAGCTCGCGCTCGCCGGCACCGAGATCCCGCTCCACCGCGTGCTGATGGTCGGTGACAGGCTCGCCACCGACATCGCGATGGGGGTCGACGCCGGCGCGGGGACGGCCCTGGTCCTCACCGGCGACTCGACGGCGGCCGAGGCCGCCGACCTGGATCCAGATCGGCGGCCTCGCCACGTGCTCGACGGCGTCGCCGGCATCCTCTGAGGGCAGTCAGAGAACCGCCACAGCGCCGCCGTCGAGGGTCTCGAGGTCGAACCGGAAGAGGTCGGAGTGGCCGACCGCCCACAGGTCGTCGCCGATCACGAGCACCCGGATCACGTTGCCCGCCCACGCGTCGTTCGCACCGGCGGTGTCGATGCGCGGGCCCTCCGTCAGGGTGCCGTCGCTCAGGTCGACTGTGACGAGTCCGATCTGCGGCTTGCCGGTGCCGTCGGTGTCCGACTCCCAGTCGTAGGTCTCCGCCGGCAGGTACACGCGGTCCTCCCAGAGCAGGAACGCGCGGTGGTCCCACTCCGCCGTCGACGAGGTGTGCTCCCAGGTCACCTGCCCGATCCGCTGCGGCGAGCTGGTGTCGGCGATGTCGAACAGCGACGCCTGCAGGCCCGTGGTCTGGCCCTCGTCTGTGGCGTCCTGCCCGATCCCCAGCAGCCGGCCCTCGCCCAGCGGGTGCAGGTAGGCGGAGTAGCCCGGGATCTTGAGCTCGCCGGTGACGCGGGGGGCGCTCGGGTCGCTGGTGTCGATGAGGTAGAGCGGGTCGGTCTGCCGGAAGGTGACGACGGCGGCCAGCTCGGGTCCGAGGTAGCGCACCGCGTAGATCTGCTCGGTCGCGCCGAGGCCGTCGACCCGGCCCGTCTCGACCAGCTCGTCGCCGTCCTCGGTGAGGACGACGAGGGAGGAGGAGCTCGGCTCGGCCGCCGATGGCGGGGTGCGCGTGGTCGCCACGCGCGTGATGCCATCGGCGGAGTCGAGCGAGAACTGGTTGAGCAGCCAGCCGTCGACGCGGCCGGAGGCGACGTAGGTGGTGGCGCCGGCGTCGGAGATGTCGAAGGAGTGCAGGTCGGTGTGCGGGCCGTCCTCGTCGGCACCGTCGGCCCACATCATCCACCAGGGGCTGGTGGCGACGATCAGCCGGTCGGTCGAGGCGTACACGGTCCCGGCGTCGGCGAGCACGCCTGCGGCGGAGGTCGGGGCGGCGTCGCCGTCGTCGTCGAGGGTGACCACCGAGACGGTCGAGAAACCGCTGAAGTCGCCGGGGCGGCCGATCGCCGTGCAGTCGAGCAGCAGCTCGGGTGTGCCACCGGTGCCCGAGCCATCCATCGGCTGGCGGTGCGGCAGCCAGTCATCGATGGTCGAGTCGGCGACGACCTGCCGGTTGGCCTCGAGCGCCTCGGCCTCGGCCGACAGCGAGCCGTCCTCGGGATGGGTGAAGACCAGACCCGGGGGCTGGCTGACCAGCACGAGCCGCACGGTCCCGTCGATCATCCGTGCCGAGCGGTAGCTCCCTTCGACCCGGGTGGTTCCCACGACCTCGGGGTTCGCCGGGTCGCTGAGGTCGACGCGGTGGATCGTGGTGCGCTCCGCGGGCGCGGCGCCGTCGGCCGCCCACCCACCCCACTCGCTGGCGAGCACCACGAGGTCGTCGTCGTCCAGGAGCAGCTCGGCGCCGCCCTCGGCCATCCCAGGCACGGGGATCGTCGCCACGACCTCCGCCGTTGCGACATCGACGACCCGGATCCTGCCGCTGACCGACGTGACGATGACCTCGCCGTTGGTCTTGACGACGTCCGCCTCATCGACGCCCTCGACCTGGTTGTTGGTACTCGATACCGACGAGTCACCAGCACCCGCGCCGCCGGCACTGGTCTCGGCGCCATCGGAGGCGGCCTGGTCCTCGACGCCGAACATGATCGGCCCGGACGGCCCCAACCCCCACGCGGTCACCTGCTCGGCAGCCTCGGTCTTGAGGTGGGTCAGCAAGTCGTCGCAGGAGTCGAACGCGGCGAGCGGGATCGCCCCGGGGCCGGCCGCCTGCGGCGGGGGGAGCTGCGTGGCTGAGCACGCGGTCAGCAGCAGGGAACCGATCGCCGCGCCGGCGAGCACACCTCGCATGGGTCTCATGTCCCCTCTGTGTCGCCAACCGTTCTCCGCTTTCACGATGCCGCCCCACGAACTGGTTACGCTGTCGCGGGTTCGGTCGTCGCACGAGGGGAAGAGGGATGACGGAGCCGCAGGACGCGTTCGTCGCTCGGTCGACGCAGTCGGGGAACAGGGTGCTCGACGCCCTGCAGGACCTGCTGATGGGTACACGTCGACCGTTTGAGCTCCGGGTCGACGGGCACGGGATCGAGGTCACCGGGCGAGCGGGCGTCGCCGCGAGCTGGGCCGACATCGCCGATGTCTACATCCTCACGATGGGGCGCAGTCGCTACCTCGTCTATCAGCTCACGCCCGAGGTCGCCGCCGCCCACGGGCACGGCAACGCCGGGGTCGTCGGCCGGTGGCACGACCCTGCGCTCCTGTATGCGCCGCAGCCCGGCGTGAACCTGGTCGTCCTCGACCGGGACGAGCACGAGGTGCTGGCCGCTGTCGAGCACGCCAGCGGTGGGCGGTTCCCGACTCCCGAGCGGGTGTGGAACGGTCGTGGAGGAAAGGACATCCTCCGACGCGACCTCCACACCCGGCGGCCCCGAACAGGTCGCCAAGGCCACGCGGGGCAGATCGAGCACCGGTAGCCGTGGACGCGGTCGCGGCCCACCGCTGCGGCTGTCGTAGATTGGGCTCGCCTGCCCGCGCCCGAGAGAAGAGCACGTGACCACCCCTGCTGCTGACACCGTCGAGAACGCTGCCGCCACCCCCGATGCCGAGCAGCCGTACCGTGAGCTGGGGCTCAAGGACGAGGAGTACGGCCGGATCCGCGAGATCCTCGGGCGCCGGCCCACGAACGCCGAGCTGGCGATGTACTCGGTGATGTGGTCGGAGCACTGCTCCTACAAGTCGTCCAAGAAGCACCTCGCGCAGTTCGGCGAGAAGACCACCGACGAGATGCGCGAGCACCTGTTGGTGGGCATCGGGGAGAACGCGGGCGTCGTCGACATCGGCGACGGCTGGGCCGTGACCTTCAAGGTCGAGTCCCACAACCACCCCAGCTACGTGGAGCCCTACCAGGGGGCGGCGACCGGCGTCGGCGGCATCGTCCGCGACATCATCTCGATGGGCGCGCGCCCGGTCGCGGTGATGGACCAGCTGCGCTTCGGAGCGATCGACCACCCCGACACCGCGCGCGTGGTGCACGGCGTGGTCAGCGGCGTGGGCGGCTACGGCAACTCGCTGGGACTGCCGAACATCGGCGGCGAGACCGAGTTCGACGCCTCCTACCAGCGCAACCCGCTCGTCAACGCGCTCTGCGTAGGCGTGCTCCGCCACGACGACATCCACCTGGCCAACGCCTCCGGCGCCGGCAACAAGGTGGTCCTGTTCGGCGCCCGCACCGGCGGCGACGGCATCGGTGGCGCCTCGATTTTGGCCTCCGAGACCTTCGACGCCGACAAGCCGAGCAAGCGCCCGAGCGTGCAGGTGGGCGACCCCTTCATGGAGAAGGTGCTCATCGAGTGCTGCCTCGAGCTGTTCGCCGCCGGGGTGGTCGAGGGCATCCAGGACCTCGGTGCCGCGGGCATCTCCTGCGCGACCTCCGAGCTCGCCAGCAACGGTGACGGTGGCATGCACGTCGACCTCGAGAACGTGCTGCTGCGCGACCCCACCCTGACGGCCGGCGAGATCCTGATGTCGGAGTCGCAGGAACGGATGATGGCCGTCGTCACGCCTGAGAAGCTCGCCGCCTTCGACGAGATCACCGCCAAGTGGGACGTCGAGTCCGCGGTGATCGGTGAGGTCACCGGCACCGGCCGCCTCACGATCGACCACCACGGGCACCGCATCGTCGACGTCGACCCGGGCACCGTCGCCCACGACGGACCCGTCTACGACCGCCCCTACGCGAAGCCGGCCTGGCAGGACGACCTCAACGCCGACGCCGCCGAGGCGCTGCCGCGTGCGAGCACGGGCGAGGAGCTCCGTGCCCAGGTCCTCGCCCTCGTCGGCTCACCGAACCTGGCGAGCAAGTCCTGGGTGACCGATCAGTACGACCGGTACGTGCAGGGCAACACCGCGCTCGCTCAGCCCGACGACGCCGGCGTGGTCCGCGTCGACGAGGAGACCGGGCTGGGTGTCGCGATCGCGACCGACGCCAACGGCCGCTTCAGCAAGCTGGACCCGTACGCGGGCGCACAGCTCGCGCTCGCCGAGGCGTACCGCAACGTCGCGACCGTGGGTGCTCGACCGCTTGCGGTGACCGACTGTCTCAACAACGGCTCCCCCGAGGACCCGGACGCGATGTGGCAGCTCGTGCAGACGATCACCGGCCTCGCCGACGCCTGCGTGGAGCTGGGTGTGCCCGTGACGGGCGGCAACGTCTCGCTGTACAACTCGACACTCGCGGGCGAGGTCGGCGTGGGGCACATCGACGCCTCGATCAACCCGACCCCGGTGATCGGGGTCCTCGGCGTTCTCGACGACGTCGCTCGCGTCACGCCCTCGGGCTGGCGCGAGCAGGGTCTCGAGCTGCTGCTGCTGGGAACGACCCGCGACGAGCTCTCCGGCTCCGCCTGGTCCGGTGCGGTGCACAGCCACCTCGGTGGTCGCCCGCCGGCTGTCGATCTTCCCGCCGAGCGTGCGCTCGCCGAGGTGCTCGTGCAGGCCTCGCGCGATGGCCGCGTGGCAGCTGCGCACGATCTGGCGATCGGCGGTCTGGTGCAGACCCTGGTCGACGGCGTGCTCCGGTTCGGCGTGGGTGCCTCGGTCTCGCTGACCGGGCTGCTGGAGCGGGACGGGGTGGACGAGACCGCCGCCCTGTTCGGCGAGTCCGGCGGCCGGGCGCTGCTGGCGGTGCGACCCGAGGAGGTCGCGGCTGTCGCCCAGCTCGCCGCCGACCGTGGTGTGCCGGTGCTGCGGCTCGGGACCACGGGAGGCGAGAGCCTGGTGATCGAGGCGAGCTCCGCCGTCGGGACGCTCGAGATCGGCGTCGAGGACCTTCGCGAGACGAGCGAGTCGCTGCTGCCCGCCACGTTCGGCTGACCCTCCGGCTGCCACTGACGGGTCGGTGAGCTCTCGCCGGCTCGAGATCCCCGTGCCCGGCAGGCGTGCGTGGCAGGGTGGGGCGATGGACGTGTTGCTGCTGGGCGGGACCGGCTGGCTCGGCGGGGAGATCGCCAAGGCGGCGGTCGCGCAGGGTCACGAGGTCACGGCACTCGCGCGCGGCACTGCCGCCGTGCCCGACGGCGTGACGCTCGTTCGCGCGGATCGTGCCGAGGCGGGTGCGTACGAGGGCGTGCTCGACCGCGACTGGGATCTCGTGCTCGACGTCGCCTGGCAGCCGGGCCTGGTGCGCTCGGCGGTCGCTGCGCTCGGAGCCCGGGCCGCCCGGTGGGTCTACGTCTCCTCCGGGTCGGTGTACCGGGCGACCCAGGACCCTGACGGTGACGAGACGGATCCGGTCCACGACCCGCTGGAGGGCGACACCGCCGAGCCGGAGCAGTACGCGGCGGCCAAGGTCGCGTGCGAGCAGATCGTCACCACCGGCCTCGGCGACCGCGCGGTGATCGCCCGTGCCGGGCTCATCGGTGGCCGCGGCGACGGCTCCGACCGGTTCGGCTACTACCCGGCCGCCTTCGCCCGAGCGGGGGTTGGGGCCGTGCTGCTGCCGGATCTCGGCGACGCCCAGGTCCAGACGATCAGCGCGGCCGATCTCGCCGCCTGGCTCGTGAAGGTCGGCGCGGACCCGGCGCAACACGGCGTGTACGACACCTACGGCGAGCCGATCGCCTTCACGGATCTTGCTGCGCAGGCGCGGACGGCCGCCGGCCACAGCGGCCGGGTGGTCACCGCTGCTCCCGACTGGCTCCTCGCCCAGGGTGTCAGCTACTTCATGGGTCCGCGCTCGCTGCCGTTCTGGCTGCCGGCGGGCCACGAGCTGACGGTCACGCGACCCTCGCAGCGAGCTCGCGATGCCGGTCTCGGCTGGCGCCCCTACCAACGGATGATCGACGAGGCGCTCACCGACGAGCGCACCCTCGGCTTCGACCGCGACCGCCGCGCCGGCTTGACGCGCGCCGAGGAGGTCGCGCTGCTCGATGCCTGGGAAGGCTGAGGAGGCGCACGGGGCGGCGGTGCTCGCCCGCGACGTTGCGGAAGTGACACTGTGATCGGAAGTGCAACGTCATGGTGGGCTGGGCGTTGCGGAAGTGACATCGTGGTGGGAACTGCCACGCCGCGGAGCGCGCGGCACCTTCCACCCGGGCCGCCATGCCCCGAATTTCAGTTGCGGTGCGCGCCTACCGTGGATCGTGATGACCTCGATGTGGCGCGTCTCGCGTGTGGACAAGGGCGCCGTCCGGCTCGTCCCGGACGGTGACGCTGCTGTCCCTGGGCGCGGGAGCGTTCTCGTGCACACCGACCGCGACGGCACGCTCCCGATGTCGGGAGGTGAGCCCGTCGTCCCTGCGGTGGGAGACCGCGTGATGCACGACGGCGATCTCACCCTGATCATGCCGCGCACCTCGGAGCTCGTGCGGGACACGGCGGGCAAGACATCGCTCGTGCAGGTGATCGCGGCGAACGTGGACATGGTGCTGATCGCCGAGCACCTCGAGCCGGAGCCGTCCCTGGGCCGCATCGAGCGGATGGTCACGATCGCCTGGCGCTCGGGCGCGACACCCGTGATCGTGCTGACCAAGACCGACCTCGTCGACGACACCGACCGGTGGCTCGAGGAGGCGGCCGCCGTCGCGCCCGGGGTGGAGGTGCTGGCGGTGTCGGCCGGCACCGGCGCCGGGATGCTCGCGCTGCTCGCTGCGCTCGCGGAGGTGCGCACGCTCGTGCTGGTCGGTCCATCGGGAGCCGGCAAGTCGACGCTCGTCAACGCGCTCGCGGGTGAGCAGGTGATGACCACCGGTGAGGTGCGGGGGGACGGTCGTGGCATGCACACCACCACGCACCGCGAGCTGATCGCGCTTCCCGAGGGGCGCTGGCTGATCGACACCCCTGGTGTGCGGTCGATCGGGCTGGTGGCGACGCAGGAGGCGGTCGCTGCCACGTTCGCGGACGTCGAGGAGCTGGCGCGGGGGTGCCGCTTCCGTGACTGCCTCCACGTCGACGAGCCGGGATGCGCCGTAGTCGCTGCGGTCGACGCCGGCGAGGTGCCCGAGCGCCGGCTGGCGTCGTGGCACACGCTGCGCCGCGAGGCGGCGCGCCAGGCTGCGAGATCCGACGCTCGGGCGGCGAGCGCTCAGACGCGCGACGCGAAGAGGCTTTCCCGCGCGATCCGTTCGATGAAGGCCGAGGGCCACATCCACACGCGACGCTGAGTCACCTCTGCCGCGCGGATCGCTCGTCGGCACCTCAGGGCCGTGGCAAAAGTGACACGAGTTGAACGATGGACGAACGTTCCGTGCCGATGACGTGCGTTGGACGAATGTTTCACGTTCGTCACCGAATCGACCCCCAGAGGTGTCCTCGAGCCGCTACGGTCGGGGCTCCCGTGTCCTGGATCACACCCCCGAAAGGGTCACGAATGTCCCCCTCCGCAGCATCGCCATCCCGACGTGGCGCACGCACCATCGCAGGTGCGACAGCCTTATCGCTCGCAGCCTTCGGACTCATGTCCGCACCGTCGTTCGCCGTCACCACCGATGGCGACATCTTCATCAGCGAGATCCACTACGACAACGACGGCACCGACGCCGGCGAGGCCATCGAGATCCAGGCGCCGGTCGGTACCGACCTGAGCGGCTGGAGCCTCGTCCTCTACAACGGCAGCAACGGTGCGCCGTACAGCACCAGCACGCTGTCCGGGGTGGTGGGCGAGGCCGGTGTGGCCGTCGCCGAGTACCCCGTGAACGGCATCCAGAACGGATCTCCCGACGGCGTCGCGCTCGTCGATCTCGGCGGGAACCTCGTCGAGTTCCTCTCCTACGAGGGCGAGCTCGTCGCGGTCGGCGGTCCCGCTGACGGGCTGACCAGCACCGACATCGGCGTCGAGCAGCCGGGCAGCACGCCCGTCGGGCAGTCCCTGCAGAAGGTCGACGGTGTCTGGATCGGCCCAGCCGAGCACAGCTTCGGCGTACTCAACAGCGGTGATACCGACCCCGACCCCGACCCGGACCCCGATCCTGACCCGGAATCGGTGACCATCGCACAGATCCAGGGCACCGGCGACGCCTCGCCGCTGGTCGGTCAGACGGTCACGACCACCGGCGTTGTCACGGCGGTCTACCCGAGCGGCGGGTTCGACGGCTACTACATCCAGACGGCGGGCTCCGGTGGCGACACCGATGCGAGCCGCACAGCCTCGGACGGCATCTTCGTGTACTCGGCCGCCACGGTCGGATCCGTGCAGATCGGCGAGCACGTCCAGGTCACGGGCGAGGTCGTCGAGTTCAACGGGCTCACGGAGTTGAGTGTCGGATCGGGGGGCGTCACCCAGCTGACCGAGGCCTTCGAGCCGGTCGTCCCGGTGCCGGACTTCGCGATCCCGGCGGACGACGCCGGGCGCGAGATCTTCGAGGGCATGCTGGTGGCTCCGGCTGACCGTTACGCGGTCTCCGACACCTACGCCCTCGGTGGCTGGGGCGACACGCGATTCGGCTCGGTGGGGCTCGGGCTCGACGGCCCGCTCGTCCAGGAGACCGACGTGGCGCTCCCGGGTACGCCCGAGTTCGACGCGATCGCAGCGGACAACGCCGCCCGCGCGATCACGCTCGACGACGGCAACTCGGCGCGCACCCCGTTCGACGCCCAGGTCCCCTACCTCACCGGCAACCCGGACATCCGCACCGGCGCGGTGCTGGACTTCGTTGCTCCCGTGGTCCTGGACTACCGGTTCCAGTGGAACTTCCAGCCCACCGCACCGGTCACCGGCAACGGAGACCACGTGGTGGTCGTCGCTGGGGGCAACACCCAGGCTGCGAACGCGGCACCCGAGGCTGTCGGCGGCGACATCACGATCACGACCTTCAACGTGCTGAACTACTTCACCACGCTCGGGGTCGACCTGGCCGGCTGCGAGCCGTACACCGACCGTGAGGGCAACCCCCTCACGGTGAGCGGCGGCTGCGACGCCCGTGGCGCCTGGGACGAGGCGAACCTGCAGCGTCAGGAGGACAAGATCGTCGCGGCCATCAACGGTCTCGACGCCGACGTGGTCTCGCTCGAGGAGATCGAGAACTCAGCGAAGTTCGGGCAGGACCGTGACGTGGCGCTGGCCTCGCTGGTCGACGCTCTCAACGCCGACGCCGGTGCCGGCACCTGGGCGTTCGCCCCGTCACCGGCCGTGCTCCCGGATCTCGCGGAGCAGGATGTGATCCGCAACGCGTTCATCTACAAGCCCGCGAGCGTCAGCCTCGCCGGGGAGTCGGTGGTGCTGGTCGGGTCCGTGCCCTTCAACAACGCTCGCGAGCCGTTGGCGCAGGCGTTCACGGTGGCCGGGACCGACTACACGTTCCTCGCGATCACGAACCACTTCAAGTCCAAGGGTGGTGACTGCGGCGATCTGCCGGAGGGCTGCTTCGACGCCGACCGCGTGGCTCAGGCCGACGCGGTGACCGCGTTCGCTCAGCAGGTCGCCGACGACGCCGGCATCGAGGACATCTTCCTCCTCGGTGACTTCAACTCCTACGGCGCCGAGAACCCGGTCGTCGCGATCGAGGGCGCCGGCTACAGCAACCTCAACACCGACGAGACGACCTATGTGTTCTCGGGCAAGGTCGGATCGCTCGACCATGTGTTCGCGAACGCCTCGGCCGCCGACCGGGTGACCGGTGTCGACGTGTGGAGCATCAACTCGGCCGAGTCGGTGCTCGCGGAGTACTCACGTCTCAACTACTTCGCCAGCGAGCACGTCGAGCCCGGGTCGCAGTACCGGGCATCCGACCACGACCCGATCATCGTCGGCATCGACGTGCCGGACGAGGTCACGCCCACCGTGGACATCAACCTGCTCTCGATCAACGACTTCCACGGTCGCATCGAGGCTGACGGCCAGTCCGCCGGGGCCGCCGTGCTCGCGTGCACGGTCGACACCTACCGGCAGGCCAACCCGAACACGCTCTTCCTGTCAGCGGGAGACAACATCGGGGCGTCCACCTTCACGTCCTTCATCCAGGACGACCAGCCCACGATCGACGTGCTCAACCACATCGGTCTGGACGTCTCGGCCTTCGGCAACCACGAGTTCGACAAGGGCCAGACCGATGTCAACGACCGGGTCATCCCGGCGTCGAGCTGGCCGTACGTGGCCGCGAACATCGTGGACGCCAACGGTGAGCCCGTGTACGACCCGTACACGATCGTCGACGTCGACGGGATCTCGGTCGGCTTCATCGGCGCCATCACCGAGGAGATGCCTGCACTGGTCTCCCCGGCGGGCATCGAGGGCCTGGTCTTCAGCGACATGGGTGAGGCGGTCAACGCCTACTCGGCGCAGCTCTCCGACGGGGACGACGCCAACGGTGAGGCCGACGTGATCGTGGTCCTCGTGCACGACGGCGCCCCCGGCGCCGAGCTGGACAGTGCCGATGGCACGCCGTACGGCGACATGGTCGCCGGCGCGGACGAGAACATCGACGCGATCATCTCGGGTCACACGCACACGGCCTACCTGCACGACGCGGACGGCATGTGGGTCACCCAGACCGGCCAGTACGGCGAGAGCCTGGGCGCACTGGCGCTGACCGTCGACCGCGCGACCGGCGACGTCACTGCCGCCACCGCTGAGAACGTGGACATGGTCCCCGTTCCTGGTGACAGCCGTGCGACCCCGCCGATCCCGCGGGAGACCTACTGCGCGGGCGACCCCGAGGTGCAGGCGATCGTCGATGCAGCGGTGGATGTCGCCGAGGAGCTCGGCGCGGTGCCGCTGGGCGAGATCACCGGCGACTTCGACCGAGCCGTGCAGTCCGACGGCTCCGAGAACCGCGGTGGTGAGTCCACGCTCGGCAACTTCGTCGCGGACGTCCAGCTCTGGGCGGCCCAGCGGACCAACCCGGATGCACAGCTCGCGCTGATGAACCCGGGCGGGCTGCGGGCGGACATGACCTATGCCGCCTCGGGAGACGAGGGCGACGGCGTGCTCACCTACCGTGAGGCCGCGATCGTCCAGCCGTTCGCCAACACGCTGGTCACCACCGTTCTCACCGGTGCCCAGCTCGCGCAGGTCCTCGAGGAGCAGTGGCAGCCGGACACCGCGTCGCGGCCGTTCCTGCGACTGGGTGTCTCCGCCGGCTTCCGCTACATCTACGACCCGGATGCCCCAGCAGGCGAGCGGATCGTCGAGATGTCGCTGAACGGCGAGCCGATCGAGGAGGCCGGTCAGTACACGGTCGTGGTCAACTCGTTCCTGGCCTCCGGGGGTGACAACTTCGGCACCCTGGCGCAGGGGTCGAGCACTCAGGACTCGGGTCAGAGCGACCTGGTCGCGATGGTCGACTACATGGCCGAGTTCGGCACGGCATCGCCGGACGTGGTCCAGCGGGCCGTGGGCGTCAGCTGGGTCTCCGACCCGGCGGCGACCTTCGCCCCGGGCGACGAGCTCGCGCTCGACCTCTCGTCGCTCGCGTTCTCGGGTGACGTGGTCAAGCCCACCGAGGTCAGCGTCACGCTGGACGGCCAGCAGATCGGGACGGCCGCCGTCGACACGGCGGTGGTCGACACGACCGACGAGGTCGGTCGGGCCCAGGTCCGCGCCACGATCCCCGACGACCTCGCCGGTAACGTGGTGCTCGAGATCAGCGACGCGGTCAACGGCGTCGTCTACTCGAGGGTGATCAGCATCGAGGACGCCGACCTCGACACGACGCGCCCCGTGGTCACGCTGGTCTCGCCGAGCACTGCGGGTCCGTTCGAGACGCTGACCATCCAGGTGGATGCGACCGACGACGTCGGCCTCAGCCGGATCGTCGCGAACATCTACCAGGACGGCGCGCTCGTCCGCAGCACGCAGTCGCCGATGAACGGGGCCCTCACCGGCACCCACACGGCCACCGTGGAGCTGCCGGACGGTGACTACATGATCAAGTACAACGCCCACGACCTCGCCGGCAACGTGTCGGCGACCGGGACCTTCGACGTCACGATCGGCGTCGATACCCCGGACCCGTGGGAGCCGTGGAAGGAGTTCGTGAAGTGGCTCTGGGGGCTGCTGAAGCTGCTCTTCCCGTGGTGGCCGTGGCCGTGAGGCTGACGGCGGTCGCTCGCAGGGGGTGACGCGATGAAGGGCGGGTGGTCATTGACCACCCGCCCTTCCTCGCTCTTGAGGCTCGCTGCCGTATCGCGCCCCGGGGGATATGTGCGCGGCGAGATCCATCCGCCGCTCGTTCCTCGCGGCTCCCGCCAGGCCCAGCCATCGCCGCGCACACATCCCCCGGGCCGCTTCAGGAGGTGGAGGTCACCTCTCCAGGGCGGCCAGGGGGATCGGCAGCCAGCCGGGGCGGTTGCGGGCCTCGTAGACCGCTTCGTACACGGCCTTGTCGGCGACGTAGGCACGCAGCAGCGTGTCCTCGTCGGGCGTGAGCTCGCGGTCGCCCAGGTAGCCGGCCAGAAAGGCGCGGCCGTTGCGGTCGGCCCAGGCGCGGGCGAGCTCGGTGCGGTGCTCGTCGATGTCGCCGTCCGCGCTCACGGCGGTCATCACGACGGCGTTGGCCGCGTAGTCGAAGGAGCGCAACATGCCTGCCACGTCGCGCCAGGGGGAGTCCGGCTGGCGACGGTCGGCCAGCGGCTTCGCCGGTTCGCCCTCGAAGTCGACCAGCTTCCAGCCCACCACGGTGCGCAGCGTCTGACCGAGGTGCAGGTCACCGTGGATGCGCTGGCGCTGGACGCCCGGGAGCTGGGTGACGCCGCTGAAGGTCTCACGCAGCCGGCCCCGATGCGCGGCCAGCTGAGGGACCACCGCGACCGCCTCGTCCAGCCGCGCCATCATCCGTTCGGCCAGCTCCGTGAGGTCGCGCCCGGCCAGCGGCTCGGTCCCGAAGTGCGTGGCCATGGTCGCGTGCACCTCGGCGAGCGCGACGCCCAGCCGGTGCGCCTCGTCGGCGAAGTCGGCGCCGGCCGACTCGGCCATCAGCTCGCCATCCGGGTTCACCACGGCGTCGGCGAACAGGCTTCGTACGGATGCGAGCGCGAGCTCGAAGCCGTCGCTCGCGGTCCGCAGGAACTGCTGCAGCAGTGCGAGCTGCAGCACGCCCTCCTTCGAGACCAGCTCCGCCCAGCCGTACAGCGCGGCCACGTGGTCGGAACCGGCGCGCGTGAGCACCTCGTGGATCTCGATGTCGGGATTGACGCCCGGGGTGAGCTTGCGGAACACCTTCATCAGGGCGTCGTCGCCGAACATCACCGAGGAGTTCGACTGCTCGCCCGAGAACGGCGACGACACCGCCGTCTCGTCGAGCTCGTGCCCGGGCAGCCGGCGCAGCACCAGACCGCTCGCGCCTGGTTCGGCGAGGCGTTCCTCGCCCTGGGGAGTCACGGCGGCGAACGCCGCCAGCCAGGCGGCCATGGCCTCGCGGTCGTGGATCGCGTCGTAGGTGTGCCGCCAGGAGTCGTCGGCCTCATCTGACGTCTCCGCTGTGCCTTCTCTGTGCCAGCTGATGAAGGCGTGGTTCAGCCGCTCCTGCGGGTGCGCGTACAGCGACAGCGGCAGCTGGTACCGCTCGACGGCAGGCTCGGCGCCGTCGGTGTAGGTCACCTCGACGACGTCGATCACCACCCGCGGCTCGGCGGTGGTGGGGATCTCGGCGACCCGGTTCACCGATGTCACCTCGAACGGCCGCCCCTTGCCGCCGAACCAGCGTGCGGCGCTGAGGTGATCGGCAAGGCCCTCGATCGGCAGCGGGCTCGGTTGCGGGAGCGTCATGGGGAGACCTCGGCTGGGGGAGTAGTGAGTCGGAACCAGTAGAACCCATGGGAGCCGAGGGTGAGCAGGTAGGGCAGCTCACCGATGGCGGGGAACGGGACGCCGCCCACGAGCTCAACGGGCACCCGACCCTCCCACGTCCGCAGGTCGAGCTCGACCGGCTGCGGGAAGCGCGAGAGGTTGTTGACGCACAGGATCACGTCGTCACCGTGCTCTCGCACGTACGACAGTATCGAGGGGTTCGACCCGCCCAGGTCGATGAACGAGCCGAGCCCGAACGCGTGGTGCTGCTTGCGGATATGGATCATCCGCCGCGTCCAGTGCAGGAGCGAGGAGGTGTTCTCGGTCTGCGCCTCGACGTTGACGCTCTGGTAGCCGTACACCGGGTCCTGGATCACCGGCAGGTGCAGCCGCCCGGGCGTCACCCGCGAGAAGCCGGCGTTCCGGTCGCCCGTCCACTGCATCGGGGTGCGGACACCGTCGCGGTCACCGAGCCAGATGTTGTCGCCCATCCCGATCTCGTCGCCGTAGTACAGGACCGGCGAACCGGGCAACGAGAGCAGCATCGCGTGGAACAGCTCGATGCGGTTGTCGTCGTTGTCGAGCAGCGGTGCGAGTCGCCGCCGGATGCCGATGTTCGCCTTCATCCGCGGGTCCTGGGCGTACTCGGCCCACATGTAGTCGCGATCCTCGTCGGCGACCATCTCCAGGGTCAGCTCGTCGTGGTTGCGCAGGAAGATGCCCCACTGGCAGCCCTCGGGGATCGCGGGCGTCTGCGCCATGATCTCCGAGATCGGGTACCGGGACTCCCGGCGCACCGACATGAACAGGCGCGGCATCACGGGGAAGTGGAACGCCATGTGGCACTCGTCGCCCACCCAGGTGCCGTTCTCGTCCTCACGACCGCCGAAGTACTCGACGACGTCGGCTGGCCACTGGTTCGCCTCGCACAGCAGCACCGTGCCCGGGTACTTCGAGTCCACGAACCGCCTGACCTTGCGCAGCGCCTCGTGCGTCTCGGGCAGGTTCTCACCGTTGGTGCCCTCGCGCTCGAACAGGTAGGGGACCGCGTCGAGCCGGAAGCCGTCGAGGCCCATCGCGAGCCAGAAGTCCATCGCCTCGAGCATCGCGTCGAGCACGGCCGGGTTGTCGAAGTTGAGGTCCGGCTGGTGCGAGAAGAAGCGGTGCCAGAAGTACTGCTGCCGCACCGGGTCCCACGTCCAGTTGGAGGGCTCGGTGTCGACGAAGATCACGCGGGCGTCGGCGTAGAGATCGTCGGTGTCGGACCACACGTAGAAGTCGCCGTACGGGCCGTCGGGGTCCTCGCGCGAGGCCTGGAACCACGGATGCGCGTCCGAGGTGTGGTTCATGACGAAGTCGATGATCACCCGGATGCCGCGCTCGTGCGCCGCCGCCACGAACTCGCGGAAGTCCTCCACGGTGCCGATGTCGGGAAGGATCGCGGTGTAATCGGCCACGTCGTACCCGCCGTCGCGCAGCGGCGAGGCGAAGAACGGCGGCACCCAGAGGCAGTCGACGCCCAGCCAGGCCAGGTAGTCGAGCTTCGAGGTGAGTCCCTTGAAGTCGCCTGTGCCGTTGCCGTCGGAGTCGTAGAACGCCCGCACGAGCACCTCGTAGAAGACCGCAGTCTTGAACCACTCGGTGTCCGCGCTGGGGTTGATGACCTCTGGTGCGCTCACGACCCCACCCTGACCTCCGCGGCGTCGACTCGCAACCCGAACGAGCCTTCCGGCTCGATAGATTTGCTCCATGGCTCGACGGCGGATCTCGCGCACCCAGGGTGAGGCCGCCCTGGTCTCGTGGCGAGCGGGCGAGGCGGATCGCAGCGCCACGATCCGCGCCGTCCGCTACCTCCTCGAGGAGCTGGGCGAGCGTGCGCCGGGGCACGCCGTCGAGGTGCGGGTACCACCCGCCGGGGTCGTGCAGGTGGTGGAAGGCCCGCGGCACACACGCGGGACCCCTCCCAACGTCGTCGAGACCTCGATGGAGACGTGGCTGCGGCTCGCCACGGGAACGCTCGCATGGTCGCAGGCGCTCGCCGCCGGCGAGATCGCCGCGTCCGGGCTGCGGGCCGACCTGTCCGACCTGCTCCCGCTCTTTCCGATAACGTCGCCGGGTGAGCACGCTGGAGGAGCCGAAGGGCGAGGAGCCGAAGAAGGCCCCTGAGGAGCAGACCGGCCCGGGACCCGGCACGGCGCCCACGCCGCCGCCGATGCCCTCGGCACCGCCGGAGGGTGAGGCCGGCGGGTCCACCTGGTCCGAGGTCATCGGTGCGCCCTCGACGCCCGGGCCGGCGGAGTCCGAGGGGCAGGAGCCCGCCGAGGGGGCCGGCAGCACGCTGGCGGAGGGCGAGAGCAGCGACCCCCTCGACGCCGACGAGATCTCGGTCGACCCCACCCGCGTGCGTCGGGCGCCGCGGTTCGGCCGGTTCGTGCTCGTGGGGGTGCTGCTGGGCCTGCTCATCGCAGTCGTCCAGACACGGCTCGCCTCGCCCGAGGCCATCGCTGACGCCGGCGGCCCGTGGGCGTCGAACACGTGGGGCTTCTTCTGGTTGATGTCGGCGATCTTCGTGCCGATCGCGGTGCTGCTGATGTGCGGTATCGCCCTGCTGATCGAGCGCCGCTCTCGCCGCGGGAAGTGAGGTAGCCGTGCCCTCTCGCAACTTCCGCCTCGATCGGGCCACCGTCACCGATCTCGAACCGGCGCTGGTCGCGCTGCGCGCCGAGCTGGAGGTGCCCGGGGCGTTCAGCGCCGCGGCGCTCGCCGAGGCCGAGCGCGCGGCCGTGGCCGCGGCCCAGCACGAGCTCGACGCCACCGACGTGGAGCTCGTCACCGTGGACCCTCCCGGCGCCCAGGACCTCGACCAGGCGCTGCACCTGTCGCGCGACGGCGAGGGCTACCTCGTGCAGTATGCGATCGCCGATCCCGCCTCCTTCATCACGCCCGGCTCCGCGCTCGACGTCGAGGTGCACGGGCGCGGCATGACGTTCTACGGGCCTGACGGCCGCATCGGTCTCCACCCGCCGGTGCTCGCCGAGGGGGCCGCCAGCCTGCTGCCCGACCAGGTGCGCCCTGCCTGCCTGTGGCGGATCCGGCTGGACGCCACGGGCGAGATCATCGACGCCCAGGTCGTCCGCGCCATGGTGCGCAGCCGCGCGCAGCTGACCTACGAGCAGGTGCAGGCGGCGCTCGACGGCGGTGGGTTCGGCGAGGTGCCAGAGATGCTGGGGCTGCTCCGTGACATCGGCACGCTCCGCCTGGAGCGGGAGGCTGAGCGCGGCGGCGCCTCGCTGCGGATCCCCGAGCAGGAGGTCGAGCGGGTCGACCACCACTACGAGCTCAGCTATCGCGCCAACCTCGACTGCGAGGAGTGGAACGCCCAGATCTCGTTGCTGACCGGGATCGCTGCGGCGGGCATCATGCGGCGCAAGCGCGTGGGCGTGTTCCGCACGCTGCCCGAGGCCGATCCGCGCGACGTCAAGCGGCTGCGCCGCGCCGCCCATGGCCTCGGCATCGAGTGGGGACCCCAGGAGCGCTACGGCGCGATGCTCAACCGGCTGGACGCCTCGATCCCTGCCCACGCGGCCTTCCTCGACGCGGCGACCACGCTGTTCCGTGGTGCCGACTACCTCACGTTCGACGGCGAGCTGCCGCCGGCCTCGCCGCACGGTGCGATCGCCTCGGAGTACGCGCACGTGACCGCGCCGCTGCGCCGGCTCGTGGACCGCTACGGGCTGGAGATCTGCCTCGCCGCGACCGCCGACGCCGACGTGCCCGACTGGGTGCGCCAGGGCCTCGAGGCGTTGCCGGCGATCATGGCGAGCACGGGTCAGGAGGCGAGCGCCTACGAGCGCGAGTGCGTTAACCTCGTCGAGTCCGTGGTGCTCGCGCCCAGCGTGGGCAGCACCTTCGACGGTGTGATCGTCGACGTCAACGAGCCCAAGGATGGCGTGCAGGGGCAGGCGCGCGGCACCGTCGTCGTGGCGGAGCCGGCGGTGCAGGCGGTCGTGCTCGGCACCGACCTCCCGCTCGGTGAGAAGACGACGGTCACGCTCACCGAGGCCGATCCCGCGACGCGCCGGGTGACCTTCACGCACCCCTGAGGCCCCAACCCCTTCTCGTCGACCCGCACCGCCCCCGGCCCGCCCCGTGTCCGCGAGGGCGAGCCTCGCCGTCGACGGCGGGAGGCGGCCGGGTGGGCCAGGCGGGCCGTGTGTGGGACCATAGGCGCGTGGCGCGCGGCGATGGACGACTGACCCACCAGGTCGATCCCCACGACAAGGGACCGCAGGACGAGTGCGGTGTCTTCGGGGTATGGGCTCCTGGCGAGGAGGTCTCGAAGCTCACCTATTTCGGCCTCTACGCGTTGCAGCACCGCGGCCAGGAGTCGGCGGGGATCGCGACGTCGAACGGCGAGCAGATCCTCGTCTACAAGGACATGGGCCTCGTCTCACAGGTCTTCGACGACATGTCGCTCACGTCGCTGACCGGTCACATCGCGCTCGGCCACGTGCGGTACTCGACCACCGGCGCCTCCACCTGGGAGAACGCGCAGCCGACCCTCGGCCCCACCGCCAGCGGCACGATCGCGCTGGCCCACAACGGCAACCTCACCAACACCGCCGAGCTCGTGCGGCTCGTCGAAGAGCGCTACGGGCCGCGCAAGCGCAACGACCTGGTGGACCGCTGCGCCACCGACACGTTCGTGCTCACGGCACTGCTCTCGGGCGATCCCGACCACACGTTGGAGACCACGGCGCGCGAGGTGCTGCCGCGGGTGCAGGGCGCGTTCTCGATCGCTTTCATCTCCGAGGACACGCTGTACGCGGCCCGCGACCGGCACGGCATCCGGCCGCTCGTGCTGGGCCGGCTCGAGCGCGGCTGGGTGGTCGCCTCTGAGACCGCTGCCCTCGACATCATCGGCGCCGCGTTCGTGCGAGAGGTCGAGCCCGGCGAGCTGATCACGATCGACGCCGACGGCCTGCGCAGCTGCCGGTTCGCCGACGCCGAGCCCAAGGGCTGCGTGTTCGAGTACGTCTACCTGGCCCGGCCCGACACCACGATCGCCGGCCGCAGCGTCAACGCCGCCCGGGTCGAGATGGGTCGTGCGCTGGCGCGCGAGCACCCGGTCGAGGCCGACCTCGTCATCCCCACGCCGGAGTCCGGAACCCCGGCCGCGATCGGTTACGCAGCCGAGTCCGGCATCCCGTTCGGGCAGGGGCTGACCAAGAACGCGTACGTGGGCCGCACGTTCATCCAGCCCTCGGACACGATCCGCCAGCTCGGCATCCGCCTCAAGCTCAACCCGCTGAAGGAAGTGATCCGCGGCAAGCGGCTCGTCGTCGTCGACGACTCGATCGTGCGGGGCAACACCCAGCGGGCGCTCGTGCGGATGCTGCGCGAGGCGGGCGCCGCCGAGGTGCACGTGCGGATCTCCTCGCCGCCGGTGAAGTGGCCGTGCTTCTACGGCATCGACTTCGCCACGCGCGCCGAGCTGGTGGCCAACGGGCTCTCGGTCGAGGACATCTGCGCCTCGCTCGGCGCCGACTCGCTCGGCTACATCTCGCTCGAGGGCATGATCGAGGCGACCGAGCAGCCGAGCTCGAGGCTCTGCACCGCCTGCTTCACCGGCTCCTACCCGATCCCGGTCGACGATCACGGCGCCGCTCTTGGCGAGCTCGACGAGCTGCCGCTGGGTGCGCCGGAGGACGGTCTCACCAGCCTCGCGGTCGCTGCCGGCGGATCCGGTTCGCTGCTGCACCCGTGAACGTCACCTCAGAGCCCCGACCCGACAAGATTGGCGAACCCGACGCGATGACCGAGCCGATCACGTACGCCGAGGCGGGCGTCGACACCAAGGCCGGCGATCTCGCCGTCGAGCTGATGAAGGACGCCGTGCGCGCGACGCACGGGCAAGAAGTGCTCGGAGGCTTCGGTGGCTTCGCCGGCATGGTCGACGCCTCGGCGCTCCGTGACATGCGTCACCCCCTGCTTGCCACCTCGACCGACGGCGTGGGCACCAAGGTGGCGATCGCGCAGGCCATGGGCATCCACGACACCATCGGGCACGACCTGGTGGGCATGGTCGTGGACGACATCGTGGTGGTCGGCGCCACGCCGCTGCTGATGACCGACTACATCGCCTGCGGAAAGGTGGTCCCGGACCGGATCGCCGCGATCGTGCGGGGCATCGCCGAGGCGTGCTCGCTCGCGGGTGTCGCGCTCGTGGGCGGGGAGACCGCCGAGCACCCCGGCCTGCTCGGTGAGGACGAGTACGACGTCGCGGGCGCCTGTACCGGTGTCGTCGAGGCCGACGAGGTGCTCGGACCGGACCGTGTCCTGGACGGCGACGTGCTGATCGGGCTCGCGAGCTCGGGTCTGCACTCCAACGGCTACTCACTGGTGCGGCGCGTGATCGCGCACGCCGGCTGGGAGCTCGACCGGCACGTGCCCGAGCTCGGGCGGACGCTGGGGGAGGAGCTCCTGGTGCCGACCCGCGTCTACGCTGCCGACTGCCTTGCCCTCGCCAAGGACGGCGCTGCGCAGGTGCACGCGTACACGCACGTGACCGGCGGCGGGCTGGCGGCGAACCTCGCGCGGGTGCTGCCGGCGGGCATGCTCGCCGACGTCGACCGCAGCTCCTGGGCGGTGCCGCCGATCTTCGACCTGATCCGCGAGCTCGGCTCGGTGCCGTGGTCCGACCTGGAGAACACGCTCAACCTGGGGGTGGGCATGGTCGCCGTGGTCGGGGCCGACGGCGCCGACGCCGCGCTCGCGCGCGCAACCGAGCTCGGCCTCGCACCGTGGGTGCTCGGCCGCGTGACGAGCGGATCAGGTCGCGCCGAGGACACCGAGGTCGTCAGTGGGACGAAGGGAGTCGACGGCGGAGCGGTCCGCCTGTCCGGCAGCTATCGGCGAGCGTGACCCGCCGAGCGGGGGCTCGGGTTCAGGAGTTCAACGTCCGCTGGCCTCCGGCCAGTCGTCGTCCTCGTCGTCGGCAGGTGGGGCTTCCCACTGCCGATCCGACGATGCGCCGGTGCCGAGCTCGCGCTCGAGAGCGCTGAGGTCGGTCGACGGGCTGTAGTACTTGAGCTGCCGAGCGACCTTGGTCTGCTTGGCCTTCTGACGGCCGCGCCCCATGGCGTGACCCCCTCCGCTTGGTCCGATCCGCACATCGTCCGGTGGACGTAGCGCGATCGGGGCTGATCAATGTGTCGTGGGTTCAGGATACCCCGATGTAGCGACGGTTCACGCGCGCTCGGGTGCAGCTCCCGGCCGGGAGGCGACCGCATGGCGAGACTCCCGGCGTCGAAGCGCGAGATCTCGCTGCGTGGTCAGCGGTTGCGGCGCAGGATCGCGAGGCCGAGAACGCCTGCCACGGCGGCGGCGACACCAGCCGCGATCTGCACCGCGCGCGGCTCGCCGGCCTTGACGTCGTCGACGAAGGCTCGGCCCTTGTCCGCGGCGGCCTGGGCCTGCCGGCGTGGGTCGACCCGGTCCGAGATCTCGTCGACCGTGCGCGTGAGCTCCTCACGCCGACGGCGCAGATCCGCCTCGATCTCGGCGGCGGTGCGCTTGCGCGACTCGGGCTGCTGACTCTGGGTGCTCATGAGCTGACCCCTGCCTTGATCGCGTCGATGTCGCGCTGGATGTTCTCCTTGGTCTCCGGCGCGGGTGCCTTGTCCATCGCCGCCTTGCCGACGAGGCCCAGAATGGCGGCGATCAGCAGCACGGAGCCAGCCACGATCAGCCCGGCGGCCCAGTCGGGAACGACGTGGGCCAGGGCCAGGTAGGCGGAGTGGAGGAGCCAGCCCAGCCCGAAGAGCGCGAACAGCGCCGCACCGGCGAACAGTCCGCCGGCGAGGCCGAGCGCCTTGCCCTTCTCGGTGAACTGCGCTTGCGCGAGCTGGATCTCGTCGCGTACCAGGGCCGACATCGTCTCGGTCATCTTGCCGATCAGCTGCCCCAGGGAGGGCTCGCCTCCCGGCCGCGGGGACGTCTCAGTCACGGTGGTCTCCCCTCTCCGTGCGGCATCCCTGTGCGGGAGCCGTCAACAGCGACACTACCGCGACGGCGCCCCCGACACGGCGTCAGCCCTTGACCGAACCTGACATCAGCCCGCCCACGAAGTACTTGCCGAGCACGATGTAGACCACGAGGGTCGGCAGCGACGCCAGCAGCGCCCCCGCCATCGACGCGCCGTAGTTCTGGAGCTGGGCGCCGTTGGCGAGGTTGTTCAGCGCGAGCGTGACCGGGCCGGTGTTCGCCGTCGAGAAGAACACGGCGAACAGGAAGTCGTTCCAGGCCGAGGTGAACTGCCAGATCAGCACCACCACGAAGCTGGGCAGCGAGATCGGGAGCACCACCCACGCATAGGTCCGCAGCATGCCGGCGCCGTCCATGCGGGCGGCCTCGATGAGCTCGTGCGGGATCGACTCGTAGTAGTTGCGGAAGATCAGCGTGGTGATCGGGATGCCGTAGACGATGTGCAGCAGGATCAGCGTCGGCACGCCCGAGGGCACCTGCAGGTTCAGCATCAGCTGGTTGAGCGGGATCATCACCGCCTGGTACGGGATGAACATCCCGAACAGGATCAGCGTGAACACGATGTCGGCGCCGCGGAAACGCCAGCGGCTGAGCACGAAGCCGTTCATCGAGCCCAGGAACGCCGAGATGATCGCGGCGGGCACCACGATCTGCATCGAGCGAAGCAGCGCGGGGGACAGCGAGTCCCACGCGAGCACCCAGTTCTCGCCCGTCCAGGTGGTCGGCAGCGACCAGGCCTGCGCGGGGGTGGCGTCGCTGCCGCCCTTGAAGCTCGTCACCAGCAGCACGTACACGGGGATCAGCACGAGCACGAGACCGAAGAGCAGCGCCAGGTAGCGCAGCGTCCGCGGCCACGAGTAGCGCGACCGAGCCGGCGGGTGGTCCCGGGAGGTGAGCTCGGCGGGGGCCACCGATGCGGTCGCCGTCATCGGCCGTCCTTCCGCGAGCTGTGGATCAGGTAGGGAACGATCAGCAGCGCGACGATGATCAGCAGGATCGCCCCCACGGCGGCCGAGCTCGCGAAGTCATAGCTCGACTTGAACACGTACATGTCGACCGCGGGCACCTTGGTCTGGTAGTTCGAGGGCCTCGAGATCGACATGATCAGGTCGAACGCCTTCAGCGACATGTGGCCGATGATGATCAGCGCCGACAGCAGCACCGGGGTGAGCTGGGGGAAGATCACGTACCGGTACACCTGCCACTCGGAGGCGCCGTCCATGCGGCCCGCCTCGCGCAGCTCGTCGGGGATGCCGCGGAACCCCGCGAGGAAGAGCGCCATCACGTAGCCCGAGAGCTGCCACACCGCGGGCAGCGCGATCGCCGCGATGCCCCAGGTGATGTTGTTCCACCACGGGTTCTGCAGGACGTCGAGGCCGACGATCTGGAACAGCCGGTTCAGCCCGCTCGCGGCCTCACCCTGGTTGGAGTTGAGCAGCCAGCGCCAGACCACACCGGAGGCCACGAACGAGACCGCCATCGGGAACAGGTAGATCGAGCGGAAGATGCCCTCACCGCGGATCGGCCGCTCCAGCAGCCACGCCCATACGAACCCGGTGATCAGGGTGCCCACCAGGAACACGGCGGTGTACAGCACCAGGTTCTTGAGCGAGTGCTGGAAGTCGGGCGAGGCCAGCAGGTCGAGGTAGTTCTGGACCCCCACGAAGGAGATCGGGGCCACGCCGTTGGCCTGCGCGGCGGAGTGGTTGTCGGTGAACGAGGTGCCCGCGTTCACGGCGATCAGGCCGTACACGAACACCGCGATCAGCAGCACCGAGGGCGCCAGCAGCAGCAGCGGCGGGCCCCAGGACTTGGCTCGTCTCATATCGATCGGCGAGGGATCGGTGACCACGCGCGCCCAGCGACCCGATCGGGCCGCCGGGCGCGCCGTCGTCAGGATCCGGCTGCCGCAGCCAGCTCGGACTGCAGGGTCGCCAGGTCCGAACCACCGGCCGTGTACTTGCTCACGGCGTCGGTGATGGCGTTGAGCACGGCGATCGGCGCAGCGGCGCCGTGGGCCAGCGAGGGCAGGATCGTGTCGTTCGCGTAGGACTCGATGGCCGACTGCTGGTACTCGGAGAAGTCGGCCGGGTCGGCGTCGGTCCGGGCCGGGATCGAGCCCTTGGCCTGGTTGAAGGCAACCTGACCCTCGAGCGAGCCGACCGTCTCCAGCCAGGCCGTGGCGCCCTCGGGGTTCGGTGCGCCCACGGGCAGCGTGAAGGAGTCTGCGAGGAACCCGAACGTGCCGTCGGTCCCCGGCACCGGGAACTCGACGAAACCGGTGCCGCGTTCGATCTCGGCCTCCTCGAACGCCGCGACCGCCCAGTCGCCCATCACGTTGTAGGCGGCCGTGCCGTCCATGACCATCTGGGTGGCGTCGGGCCAGTCGAGCCCGTCACGGTCGGTGTTCGTGAAGCCGATCAGCGTCTCGAAGTGCTCGAGCGCGCCGGTGACCTCCGCGCCGCTCCAGTCGGTGCTGCCGTCCCAGAGGCCCACGTACGCCTCAGCGCCCAGGTCCGCCATCAGCACGGTCTCGAGCAGGTGCACCTGCGTCCACGGGGCTGCGACCGAGAGCGGGGTCGCGACGCCGCTGTCCTGCACGGTCTGCAGGTCCTCGATCCAGGCGTCGATGTCAGCCGGCGGGGCAGCCGGGTCCAGCGCGGCTGCCTCCAGCACCTCGGGGTTCGCCCACACCACGTTGGAGCGGTGGATGTTCGAGGGGACCGAGTAGATCGCACCATCGACCGTGAGCAGGTCGATCAGGTCCTGCGGGAAGGCGTCGGTGAGCCCGAACTCGTCGTAGAGGTCCGAGACGTCCTCGATCTGGGCGGCGTCGATGTAGTCCTGCAGCTCGGCGCCCGCGTGTGCCTGGAACGTGTCCGGCGGATCGCCCGCCTGCAGCCGCGTCTGCAGCAGGTCTTTCGCCGCGGAGCCTGCGCCACCGGCGACGGCTCCGTTGACGAACGTGAAGTCGGGGTGCTGCTCCGCGAACACGGACTCCAGGGCCTCCAGCCCGGTCAGCTCTGACCCCGCTGCCCACCAGGTGAAGACCTCGACGTCGGTGCTCTCACCGCCGCCGCCGCCACCGCCGCCGCCACCCCCGCTGTTGCCGCTGCCGCAGGCAGCGAGTGCGAGCACGGCCGCCGAGGCGACCGCCATGGCTGTGATCCGTCGCATTGTGACTCCTTCGTCGACTACTGCCGGGAGTGCCCGACCTCGCCATTGTGCGCGCTCTCACGGCGTCCTGCGGGCGGGTTGCCGCTCGAGCCCGGATCGTGTCGGCATCGTGATGTGCGAGCGAGATCGATCGCGCTGGTGGGCGTCGACCGGCGCCGTTCGACCGATTCGTTACCGATTCGTTATCTTTGACCGGTGGCCCGGAGCGAGCCGTCGTCGACGGCGTGGATGACGTGGCTCCGTGCGATCGCCATCGTCGGGGTGATGGTCATCCACACGACAGCCTCCACGGCTGCCGCTCCGGACGCCCGGACACGCACGACCGGGCTGGTGGCGCTCGCGCTCGACTTCGGAAGCCATTTCGCCGTGCCCGTGTTCGTGATGGTCAGCGGGGCGCTGAACCTCGAACCGGACCGGTATCGCGGGGCAGGGGCGTTCCTGCGCCGCCGCGCGCTGCGGCTCGTGCCGGCGGTGGTGTTCTGGCACGCCTGGTACATCGGCGTGCGGGCCGTTCGGGGCGATGACATCGTGTCCTCCGACATCGTGCGGCGCACCTTCCTCGGGGAGCTGTTCACGCAGCTGTACTTCTTCTGGATCGTGCTCGGGCTCTCGCTGCTGACTCCGCTGCTGATGCCGCTGATCCAGCGCTGGGGGCGGCGTGGCGCGGCCGTGCTCGGTGGGCTCGCGCTCATCGGTACGGCAGCCGTGGCCGCGACCTCGGTGCCGGGCCAGTACCTCGAGAACGCGCTGCTGTGGTGGTTGCCCTACCTGGGCTACTACATCCTCGGATGGGTGCTGCGCGAGGTGCGGCTACGCGGAACGTGGCTCGTCGCGTGCGCGGTCGCCACCATCGGCCTCGGCGCTCTGGTGTCCTGGCAGTGGGAGAACGACGCGGCACCGGCGTGGTTGCACACCGCCGCACCGGTCAGCTACTACGGCGCGGGCATGGCGCTGTACTCGATCGGTGTGTTCCTGGTCGCGCACGGCTTGCTGGCGCCCGACGGCGCCCTGCGCTCGCTGCTCGAGCCGCCGGCGATGACGGTCGGGCGCGAGCTCGGCGCCGCGACGATGGGCATCTTCGGGTTCCACATGACGGTCCTCGCCGTGCTGACCGCGACCGGCTGGTTGGGCGGCGACGAGCCCGCTCCCGATCTGACGACCCTGCTCCTGCGGGTGCTCGTCGTCGTGGTGGCGACGCTCGCCGTCGTGCTCCCGCTACGACGGGTACCGGTGATCACCAGAGTGCTGTGAGCGGCCGCAGGTAGGCCGGCGCCCACGCCAGCAGGCGCGGGTGGGACAGCGCCCACAGCAAGCGGCGGCGTGGACGCTGTCCCACCGCAGCAGCGGCTTCCTTCACAACACCCGCACGCGCGCTCCAGGATCGCTCCCGGGCACCTCCTGAGCGCGACTCTAGCGTCGGCTGCATGAGCGATGCCGCTGCCCACAGGTTCCCTGTTGTCACACCGGCCCGGCTTCCTGAGCCCAGCCTGGTGGGGCGTGCGCTGGCGAGGTTCGGCACCGCGCACGACGCGCCGATGCCGATGCCTCTCGCCGGCGGGGCCGTCGGTGTCGCCGTGGTGGTGGCGCTGCTAGCGACGGGGAACCGGCCGGGCCTCGGGCTCGCGTTCACGATCCCGCTGATCTGGGCGCCGGCCGTGCCAGCGCTGCTCCGCCGGCGTGCCTGGGGCACGCTGGTCACCGCGGCGCTCGCGGTGGCGCTCGGCTCGGTCGCGGCGATCCGGGATGCCGAGTGGGTGGTCGCGCTGAGCCTGCTGGCCGCGTTCGGGCTGACCGCAGTGGCGGCGGCCGGGGCGCGCAGCCCGCTGGGGCTCGCACTTGCGGTGCCGACGGCGCCGGCGGCGGTCACGCGCGGGCTGGTCTGGTTCGCGGGTGGGCTGGTGGTGGCCTCCCACGGTCACCGTGCCGCGATGGGGCGATGGCTGCGGACGGCGGCGATCACCGCCGTCATCCTCGTGGTCTTCTCGACCTTGCTGGCGAGTGCTGACGCCGTCTTCGCGACCCTGCTGCCCTCGCTGGACCTGAGCCTGCTCCCCGCCAGGCTGGCTGTCGGCGTGCTCGCCGGTGCCGCCACGCTGGGGGTGGCCAGCCTCGCCGTACGACGCCCCGGCTGGTCGGTGACCCGGCTGGCTCGGCCGGGTGCCTACCGGCCCGCGGAGTGGTTCGTCCCGGTGCTGGCCCTGGGCGCCCTCATGGTGGCATTCCTGGTCACCCAGGTGGCGACCGCCGTCGGCGGCGACGACTATGTGCACGCGACAGTGGGGCTCACCTACGCCGCCTACGCACGCCAGGGCTTCGGCCAGCTCGTGGCCGTCACGGCGCTGACGCTCGTGGTGGTGGCATGGTTCGCGCGGCGAGCGCCGAGGCCTGCGGGCGGCGCTGCTCCAGGCCGGGCCGTGCGTGCGGCGCTGGCCGTGCTGTGCGTGGCGGCGCTGGGTGTCGTCGCGACCGCGCTGGTGCGGATGTCGCTGTACGTGCAGGCCTACGGGCTCACGGAGCTGCGACTGCTCGCCGCGACCGGTGAGGCCGTGATGGGCGCGATCCTGCTGCTGGTGCTCGCAGCCGGGGTGCGGTGGCGTGCACGGTGGCTTCCGCTGGCAGCGGTGCGGGTGGCAGGCGTCGCGATGCTGCTGCTCGCGCTCGCCAACCCCTCGGCGCTGATGGTGCGCTACAACACCGGGGAGCAGGAGGTCCCGCTCGACATCTGGCACCTGCAACAGCTCTCCGCCGACGCCGTGCCGGCCATCGACACCCTCGAGGAGCCGTTGCGCTCGTGCCTGCTCGCCCACTACGAGACGGCGGCGCCCGGCTCGGTCTGGGAGTGGAACCTCTCGCGCTCGCACGCCCGCGCGGCCGACGACGTGCTCGCCGGACACGACTGCCCACTGACCTTCTGAGCTCGGCTGCCGGGCGCTGCGATAGCGTCGCAGGTGTGACGACCACCCGCGCTCACGACGACGTGCTCGTCCACCTGCGCGCCGCTCGTGACCACGCGGACCGCAACTTCTCCGAGCCGCTGGACCTCGAGGCGCTCGCGGCCGTCGCACGGCTGAGCAAGTTCCACTTCCACCGGCTCTTCACCGCGACCTACGGCAGGAGCCCTCGCGCCTACGTCTCCGAACGTCGGGTCGAGCGGGCCCAGGATCTCCTGCGCGCGACGAACCTGTCGGTGACCGAGGTGTGCCACGCCGTCGGGTTCTCGAGCCTGGGTTCCTTCAGCTCGCGGTTCCGCGAGATCGTGGGCGAGAGCCCGAGCCAGTTCCAGGCGCGGTATGCGGCGGCGGGAGCGCCACGCATCCCGGGGTGCTACGTCTTCATGTGGGGGCTGGTGGAGAAGTCGGCTGATGGTGCAGCAGGCACAGCAAGCACGGAGAAGCGCGGCCACCGCCCGACTCCCTAACGTGATCCACATGATCACGAACGTCTCCCTTGTCAGCGTGTGGGTGAAGGACCAGGACGCCTCACTCACCTTCTACACCGACGTCCTCGGCTTCGAGGTCGGTGACGACATCCGGCTCGCGGAGGACTTCCGCTGGCTCACAGTCGTCCACCCGCAGCAGCCGGAGCTGCACCTGCACCTCACGACCCCTGGCCCGCCGCTGAGCGAGGAGCTGCAGACCCAGATCCACCGCTCGCTCGACTCGGGCGGCATGCCCGGCGTCGGTCTCAACGTCGACGACTGCCGTGCCACCTGCGAGGCGCTCGCCGCGAGGGGCGTGACGATCCTGCAGGAGCCCGCGGACCGCCCCTACGGTGTGGAGGCGCTCATCCGGGACAACTCCGGCAACTGGATCGTCATGGTGGAGCCGCGCGACTTCGACCCGACCGCCCTCAAGCGCGACGACATCGAGTCGCCCGCCCCCTGACCTCCCCCGGTCTCACCGCACCTCCGGCACGTCGAAGGCGCGGCGAAGGTGGCAGTGAAATCGTGCTCTCCTGACACCTGTGGGTCGTCACCTGTCATGAGGCGTCTGACTCGCCTGCCCGTGTCAGTTCTGTCAACCCGCAGGTGCCGAACAGGGGGTTCTGCTCGCGTGTCGGCCGAACAGGGGGTCCTGCCCGGAATGCGCCCGCTATGCGGGCAGAACCACCTGGTCGGCGGGCACGACCGGGCAGAACCACCTGGTCGCGGCAGTCGGAGGGCCGTTCAGTACGTGTTTCTCCGCACCCCCGCGCCGAGCCACGTGGAGCCGGGGACCCACCAAGAGGTCCGGAGCGGCTGAATCGGGTCAGGAGTGGCGGCGGGCGAGGGCCGAGCGGGCCTCGGCGACCTCGTCCCAGGCGATCGTCTCGGTGTCGCGCTCCAGGGTGTCCTCGGGCCCCTTGCCGGCCAGCACCACGGTGTCCCCCGGGCGGGCGTGCTCGACGGCGTGGCGGATCGCCTCGGTCCTGTTGCCGATGCTCCGGGTCGTCCCCGCGCTCGGGGCGAGGGCGGCGCCACGCTCCATCTCCGCGAGGATCTCCGCCAGCGGGGTGTCGCGGTGGTCCTCCTCGGTGAAGATCGCGTGGTCCGCCAGCCGCGCCGCCACCTCGCCGAGGGGGGCCCGCTTCGAGGGGTCGCGCGGCCCGCCGGCCGACCCGATCACCACCCACAGCTCACCCTCGGTGGTGGCACGCACGGTGCTCAGCGCCTTCTCCAGGCTCGGCGGGGTGTGCGCGAAGTCCACGATCACGCGAGGGTCCTGCCCGGGGATCCCGGGGACCAGCTCCATCCGACCCGGCACCCCCGAGAACGTGCGCAGACCCTCGATCAGCTGCTCCGCCGTCGCACCCAAGCGATGCGCGGCAGCCATCGCGGCGAGCGCGTTGGCCACGTTGAACCGGCCGATCATGGGCAGCATCGCCTCGAGCCGCCCGAGCGGGCTCTCGACGGCGAAGCTGAGCCCGTCGGGCAGCTCCCGGATGTCGTGGGCCGTCCACGCGGCCTCGGCGCCCTCGGCGGAGTACAGCGTCTCCTCGGGAGCCCGGCCGTGGAGCTGCTCGGTCCAGGGGTCGTCGGCGTTGAGCACCGCGAACGGTGACCGCTCGACGAGCTTCGCCTTTTCGGCGAAGTAGTTCTCCACGGTGCCGTGGAAGTCGAGGTGCTCGCTCGTCAGGTTGGTCCACACCGCGACGTCCCAGGCCACGGCCCGGACCCGGTCCATCGCGAGCGCGTGGCTGCTGGCCTCGAGCACCACGGCCCGCGCGCCGGTGCTCACCAGCTCGCCGAGCACCCGCTGCACCTCGGGCGCCTCCGGCGTCGTGAAGTGCGCGGGGAAGTGGTGCAGCTCGCCGTCGGCGAGCTCGTACCCGACCGTGGAGAGCAGCCCGGTAGGGAGCCGAGCCGCACGCAGCAGGTGCCGCGTCAACCAGCTGGTGGTGGTCTTGCCATCGGTCCCGGTCACGCCCACCACCCGCAGCCGCCGGCTCGGGTGGCCGGCCAGCGCGGCGGCGGCGTCGGCCAGCGCCCCACGGGCCGAGGCCACGGTGAGGTACGGGACGGGGCAGGTCGCGCCGTCGGGCAGGCCCTCGCCGATCACCGCGACAGCGCCCGCGGCCACCGCGGCGTCGACGAACGCATGCCCGTCGGCACGGGCACCCCGGATCGCCACGTAGAGCGCGCCCGGGCTCACCCACCCCGCGTTGTGGGTGACCGCCGTGACCTCGAGGTCGGGCAGCCCCGCTGACGGGGCGCCCACGGCGTCGGAGAGGTCACGCAGCTGCATGGACTCATGGTGCCACCGCCGGGAGCGCTACCCGGCGATGCGCGCTGCTGCCGAGGCGGAGCCCAACCACGTGTGCGGGTTCCGGTCCCAGCACCAGCCGAGCTTCGGTGCGCGCTCGGAGATCCAGATGGCCGGCACCTGCTGGTTGCCCCGGCGCGAGGCGAGCAGCGAGAAGCACTTGTTCTTGCGGAGCATGTCCGGTCGCTGCGTGACCAGCGCGATGCCCTCGGCGATCGTCAGCGGAGTCCTCCCACGGGCGGTGATCGCCCCCAGCGCCGTCTCGGGCGTGACGTTCGTGAACTCGCTGCCGGTGTCGATGTCCGTGAGCAGGTAGACGGGCGCGTCCGGCACCGTGACACCCTCGATCGGCGCGTAGCGGCCGAGGTGGTCGTCCTCGATCATCAGCGTGGCGGGCCTGTCGTCCTTGGTCATCAGCAGCGCGCTCTCGCGCAGCGGCGCTGCGGGCACGAGCACGAAGGGGATGTGGTCCTCGGGGTCGACCGTGCTCGATCCCGGCAGCCTCAGCGCCAGGTTCTCGACGGCGGAGCGCAGCTCCGGCTCGGTGGTCCCCATCAGCGCTGGGTAGCCGAGGCGCAGGAGGTTCTCGAGCTGGCGCTCGAGCTCGGCGTTCGTGGTGCGGTCGACGGCGGCGGCGGTGCTGGTCATCGGGCTCTCCCTGGTCTCGTGCGGCCGAGGTTCAACGGCCGGCGCCGAGCCGTTGTTCCCGTGGCTGCGCGGTCAGCCGAACGTCTCCAGCCCGAACCAGGCCAGACCGAGCAGCACGGCGCCGACGATCGTCACCAGCGCCCGGGACCACACGGACTCGCGGGACCGCGCCGCGACCGTGATGGCGGCGGCGATCGCTCCCGCCAGCGCGTAGCCCAGCCCCCACCCGGGCGAGGTCGTGGCGAAGAAGGCCCAACCGCCCAGGGCGAGCGCGACGACCAGCACCTGCGCCCACCAGGGAGCGGCTGCGCGCTGCGCGCCGGCGACCACCGCGATCGTCACGAGCCCCGGAACGGCCGGGATCACGACGAAGATCAGGATCGAGTACGCCGCGAACGGCAGCGGTGCCAGGTCGGAGCCGAGCGCGACCACGGCTCGCGAGACGCCCAGAGCGAGCGCGACCGTGAGCCAGCACCAGAGCGCCTGCGTCATCGTCGCGCGCAGCCATGCCGGTGTGGTCCGTGCGACCCGCGGCGCCGCGCTCTCGCTCATGGGCTCACCGTATCGAGCCACCCGATGGGCGCAGGGAGCAGAACAGCCCCGGGATCTCTCCCGAGGGCTGCGATGGTGGCTCCGACCGGCGTCGATCCGGTGACCTTTCGATTTTCAGTCGAACGCTCTACCAACTGAGCTACAGAGCCATGGCGGCCGTTCGCCGTCGAGCTGTGTTCTGGCGGTGAGCCGCCTCGGCGAAAACCGTTCCGCGACCCCGACCGGACTTGAACCGGCGGCCTCCGCCGTGACAGGGCGGCGCTCTAACCAACTGAGCTACGGGGCCAGGTACTGCTCATTGTGCACGAGTTGGTACCCCCAACGGGATTCGAACCCGTGCTACCGCCGTGAAAGGGCGGGGTCCTAGGCCGCTAGACGATGGGGGCCCCATCGGGCGTCCCACGTTCCAGACGCCCCAGAACCTGGACGAGCATAAGGGAGCGGCAGGCCCGGGAGCAAACCGGCACGGTGTGGGACATCCCACGCGGGGCCTGGTGTGAGGATGGTCCCGTGATCGAGATGTCGCCCGAGGCGTTCGAGGAAGCGGTCGCCGACGGCCTCGACCTCATCCCCGACGAGCTTGCGAGGCACATCGACAACGTGGTGGTGCTGGTGGAGGACGAGCCGCCGGCCGATGCCGAGGATGCCAACCTGCTCGGGCTCTACGAGGGCACGCCGCTGACCGAGCGCGGCGAGTGGTGGGCCGCGGGCTCGCTCCCGGACCGGATCACGATCTTCCGGAACCCCACGCTGCGGTTCTGCGAGGACGTCGACGAGGTCGCCGAGGAGGTCGCGGTCACCGTTGTCCACGAGATCGCGCACCACTTCGGCATCGACGATGCCCGCCTGCACGAGCTCGGCTGGGGCTAGCGACCTCCGCGCGTTGCGCAACCTACCGAGATGTCAGTTCCGCAACGCCACCCCGCCCACCGTGTTGCGGAAACCCACCGAGACGTCACTTCCGCAACCGATCGCGCTCGCGGCGGTCGTGGCGAGCTCGACCGCACGCCCGCCTCGGGGCCGGTGCTGGTGCGTGGCGGGGTGATACTGGAGGCATGGACAAGGTCAGCAAGACCGACGAGGAGTGGCGCGCCGAGCTGAACCCGATGGAGTTCGCCGTGCTGCGGGAAGCCGCGACCGAGCGCGCGTTCACGGGTGAGCTGCTGGGCGAGCACCGCACCGGCGTCTTCAGCTGTCGCGCCTGCGGGGCCGAGCTGTTCCGCAGCGACACGAAGTTCGAGAGCCACTGCGGCTGGCCGAGCTTCTACCAGCCGCAGGAGGGTGACGCCGTCACGCTGATCGAGGATCGCTCGCACGGGATGGTCCGCACCGAGGTCCGCTGCGCGCGCTGCGACTCGCACCTCGGCCACGTCTTCGACGACGCCCCGCAGACCCCCACCGGGGACCGGTTCTGCATCAACTCGGTGTCGTTGCGGTTCGCGCCGCAGGAATGACCCGCCTCCTCACCCTCAACCTGCAGCACGGGCTCTCACGGGCAGGGGCACGCACCTCCGCCGACGAGCTGGCCGCCGCCGTGGCTGGGCTCGAGGTGGACGTGGTCGCCCTGCAGGAGGTCGACCGCGGCCAGCCGCGCAGCGGCGGCATCGACCAGGCCCGGGTGGTCGCCGACGCCCTGGGGCTGCCGCACGTCCGGTTCGCCGCCACCCTCGCAGGCGACGTCCGCGTCGGCAAGGCCTCGCCCGAGCGTTGGGGGATGGCCGACGGCGCCGCGTACGGTCTGGCCGTCGCGTCGAGATGGCCTGTGGTGGCCTGGTTCGTGAAGCGGCTCCCGCGGTTCCCCGTGCGGCACCCGATCCTGCGGGGTGGCAGCGTGCGGCTGCGGGACGACGAGCAGCGTGGTGCTGTCGCCGCCGTGGTGCAGACCCCCCACGGTCCGCTGACCGTCGCGAGCGCGCACCTGTCGCTGCTGGGCCCCGTCGCCGCGTGGCAGGTGGGTTCGTTGTTGCGGTCGGTGAGCACGCTGCCGCCTCCCGCGGTCGTCGCCGGCGATCTCAACCTCGACCCGTGGGCGCTCCGGCCGCTCTCGCTCGGCTGGCGGATGCCACGAGCCCTGACCTTCCCGGCGGGCACCCCACGGCGGCAGATCGACCACGTGCTGACCAGAGGCATCGAGATCGACCGGGCCGACGCCGTCGACCTCGCGATCTCCGATCACCGAGGGCTGCTGGCGACCCTGACGCACGACATCGTTCGGTGAGCGAGCATGTGCCCGCGAGGCCCCTGGGCCGGGCGCTCGCGCGCGTCCCGGCACCGGCCCTGTTCGCGACCTCCGGGATCGCTCAGTACAGCGGCGCGGCGCTCGCGGTCGGTCTGTTCGCGCTGGCGCCGCCGCACACGGTCGCCTGGGTGCGGGCGCTCGTCAGCGCCGTGATCCTGCTGGCGCTGATGCGGCCCTGGCGCAGCACGTGGACGCGGGCCACGCTCCGGCAGACCGCCGTGTTCGGTCTGGTCCTGGTCGGGATGAACATGCTGTTCTACATCGCGATCCGGTACCTGCCGCTCGGGGCCGCTGTCGCGATCGAGTTCGCCGGACCGGTGCTGGTCGCGGCGTGGGGGAGCCGGAACGCGCGTGGCCGGGTCTCGGTCGCGCTCGCGGCCGCCGGGGTGGCGGCGATCAGCCTGGTCGGGCTGCGCTGGGACGAGGCGGGCGCCGCCGGAACCGCGCCGATGGTGCTCGGCCTCCTGTGCGCGGTCGGAGCCGGCGCGAGCTGGGCCTGGTACATGGTGCTCGCGGGCCGGATCGCTGCGGTGCGTGACGGGCAGGCCTCGCTCGCGCTGGGCACGTCGATCGCGGTGCTGGTGCTCGCCCCGGTGGCGGCGCCCTGGGTGGGTCCGCTGGTGACCTCCGGCGGCAGCGTCTGGCTGGCGGCCATCGGGGTGGGAGTGCTGTCGTCGGCGATCCCGTACATCCTCGATCAGGTCGCGATCGTGCGCCTGGGGACGGCGGTGTTCGCGCTGCTCAACGCGCTGCTGCCCGCCACAGCCACCGTGGTGGGGTTGCTGGCGCTGCAGCAGCGGCCCACGCTCGGCGAGATCGCCGGTCTGGCCGCGATCAGCGTGGCCGTGGCGCTGTCCTCGCGGCGGCGGGCGCTGGGCCCGGACGGTGCGTGATTCGGCCACGGATCACCCCTGGGGGGCGCGGATGGCAACCGCCCACCGCAGCCGCCGTGACCGCGGAGTATGTGGTGTGTTCGGACTGCGCGCGATCGGCTGTTGTGCCAAGGTGATCCACGAGGCGCCCGCCTCCGCGTAGAAAGGGGTACCCAATGGAGTTCACAATCGGCGGCATCATCGGGACCATCATCTTCGGTGCCGTGATCGGAATCCTGGCCCGCTTGTTCAAGCCGGGCAAGCAGAACATCAGCATCCTCGCGACCGTGATCATCGGGATCATCGGCGCCGTCGTGGGGTACTTCCTGGCGGCATTGCTCGGTGTCGAGTCCACCGGTGGCCTTGACTGGATCCGCTGGATCATCTCGATCGTCGTGGCCATCATCGGTATCGGCATCTACCTCGGCATGCGGGGCTCCAGGGGCCGTAGCGGCGGGGTGTGACGACTCACCCACCGCATGACAGACCGCAGGACCCTCGGCGTGATGCCGGGGGTCCTGCGGCGTCTCCACTGATGCCAGACTGGCCCCGTGGAGGTCATCATCACCAGCGGTCCTGACGAGATCGCGCAGATCGGTGCAGACGCGTTCTGCCACCTCGTCGACCGCAAGCCCGACGCCGTGCTCGGCCTGGCGACGGGATCGTCGCCGCTGACCATCTACGACGAGATCGTGCGCCGGTACGAGGGGGGCAAGGTCAGCTTCGCGGGTGCGAGCGCGTTCACGCTCGACGAGTACGTGGGGCTCTCGGCCGATCACCCGCAGCGGTACCGCAACGTCATCGCCGCCGAGCTCACCGACCGGATCGACATCGACCCCACGCGAGTCCACGGGCCCGACGGGCTCGCCGAGGACATCCCCGCCGCCTGCGCCGCCTACGAGGCAGCGATCGCCGAGGCGGGCGGAGTCGACCTGCAGATCCTCGGGATCGGCACCGACGGGCACATCGCCTTCAACGAGCCCGGCTCGTCGCTCGCCTCCCGCACGCGCATCAAGACGCTCACGGCGCAGACGCGCGTGGACAACGCGCGCTTCTTCGGCGGCGACGCCGAGGCCGTCCCGCAGCACTGCCTCACGCAGGGCCTGGCCACGATCATGGAAGCACGCCAGCTGCTCCTCGTCGCCACCGGGCGCGCCAAGTCGGAGGCGATCCACCACCTGGTCGAGGGCGCCGTGTCTGCGATGTGGCCCGGCACGATCCTGCAGCACCACCCCCAGGTCACGGTGCTCATCGACAGCGCCGCGGCCTCCCGGCTGGCGCTGTCCGACTACTACCGCGAGACCTACGCGAGCAAGCCCGCCTGGCAGCACTTCTGAGCGAGGTCAGACCACGGTCTGCTTCTGCTGCCCAAGACCTTCGATGCCGATCTCGATGACGTCGCCTGTCGACAGATAGGGGAACCGGCCGGACAGCGCGACGCCCTCGGGCGTGCCGGTGTTGATCAGGTCACCCGGATCGAGCGTCAGGTACTGGGAGAGGTCGTACACGATGGTGGCGACGTCGAAGATCATGTCCGCCGTCGAGGAGTCCTGACGGGACTCACCGTTGACCGTGGACCACAGCCGCAGCGCGTTCGGGTCGGCGAGCTCGCTGACCGGCACGAGCGAGGGGCCGAGCGGGTTGAACGACGGCCCGCACTTGCCCTTGCTCCACTGACCGCCCGACACCTCGAGCTGCCAGGCGCGCTCCGAGAGGTCCTGGCTGGTGACGAAGCCGGCGATGTGGTCCCACGCCTCCTCGGGCGAGCTCAGGTAGCTGGCGCGCTTGCCGATCACCACACCCAGCTCGACCTCCCAGTCGAGCTTGGTCGACCCGGGGGGCAACGGCACGTCGTCGAACGGCCCGACCACGGTGTTCGGGTGCTTGAAGAACAGGATCGGGACCGACGGCGGGGTGCCGCCGGACTCGGCGGCGTGAGCCGCGTAGTTCATCCCGATGCACAGCACCGCGCCCGGTCTGGCGATCGGGGCCCCGATGCGCAGGTCGTCCGCTCCCTCGAGGACCGGGAGAGTCTCCATCGCCTCTCGAACGCGAGCGACGCCGTCGGCGGCGAGGAACGCGCCGTCGATGTCGGTGGTGAGCGATCGCAGGTCGCGAGTGACGCCGTCGTGGCGGACGGCGGGGATCTCCTCGCCGAGCGCGCCGAGTCGCAGGAGCTCCATCGGTTTCATTCCAGTCTGTGCAGGGGCCGGTCGGATCAGCATGGCGTAGCTCTGCGCCGCCGTGCGGCGGCGCCCGGATGCTAGGACAGCGGAGCGCCCGCTTCGGTACGTTCGAGCCGTGAGCAGCGTTGACGAGCCGTGGTGGCGCAGAGCCGTCGTCTACCAGGTGTACCCGCGGAGCTTCCAGGATGCCAGCGGTGACGGGCTGGGCGACATCCGGGGAGTGATCTCGCGGCTGGACCACCTGGTCGAGCTGGGGGTCGACGCCGTCTGGCTGTCGCCCGTGTACTCCTCGCCGCAGCACGACAACGGCTACGACATCGCCGACTACCAGGCGATCGACCCGATGTTCGGCACGCTCGACGATGTCGACGAGCTCATCGCCGCCATGCACCAGCGCGGCCTGCGCCTGATCATGGATCTGGTGGTCAACCACACCTCGGACGAGCACCCGTGGTTCCTGGAGTCGCGCAAGGCGGGCAGCCCGAAGCGGAACTGGTACTTCTGGCGCCCCGGCCGTCCCGACCCGGAGGGGGCACCCGGATCCACGCTGCCGCCCAACAACTGGTCGTCCGTGTTCCTCGGACCGGCATGGACCCTGGACCCCAGCAGCAGCGAGTACTACATGCACTCGTTCTCCGTGAAGCAGCCCGACCTGAACTGGCGCGAGCCGCAGGTCCGGGAGGCGGTGTACTCGATGATGCGCTGGTGGCTCGATCGCGGCGTCGACGGCTTCCGGATGGACGTCATCAACCTCATCTCCAAGCCTGCAGACCTGCCCGACGCTCCGGGTGGGCCCACCGGGGGGAACCAGATGGAGCTGGTGGTGAACGACCCCGACCTTCACGAGCACCTCGCCGAGATGCATCGTGAGGTCTTCGACCGCTATCCCGACCGCACGTTCCTCACCGTCGGCGAGATGCTCGCCGTCTCGCCCGAGCAGGCGGTGCTCGTCACCGATCCATCACGCCGCGAGCTCGACATGGTGTTCCAGTTCGAGCACGTCGACGTCGACTACGGGATGCTCGGCAAGTACGACCCGCAGCCGCTGAAGCTCCCCGACCTGAAGACGTCGCTCGCGCGCTGGCAGGACGCCCTCGCCGAGCGTGGCTGGAACTCGCTGTACTTCAACAACCACGACCAGCCACGCGCGCTGTCCCGCTGGGGCAACGACCACCAGTACTGGCGCGAGTCCGCGACGCTGCTCGCCGGGATCCTCCACATGCATCGCGGCACCCCGTTCGTGTATCAGGGCGAAGAGATCGGGATGACGAACTACCCGTTCGCCCGCGTGGAGGACTTCCGGGACATCGAGGCTGCTCGCGCCTACGAGCTCGCGACCGGCATGGGGATGGCTCCCGAGATGATCCTGCCCGCGATGGCGAAGATGGGCCGCGACAACGCACGCACCCCGATGCAGTGGGACGGCGATGCGGAAGGGGGATTCTCGACCGCGCGACCGTGGCTCGCCGTCAACCAGAACCACCTGTGGCTCAACGTCGCCGCGCAGCGCGACGACGCGGACTCGGTGCTGTCCTTCTACAAGCGGCTGATCGCGCTGCGCAAGTCCGAGGACGTGCTGACCATCGGATCCTTCACCCTGCTCGAACCGGATCACGCCGCCCTGTGGGCGTACCTGCGGGAGAGCGACGCGGCGCGCCTGCTCGTGCTCGCGAACCTCTCCGACAAGGCGATCGATGTCCCTGCCGGCGAGCCGTTCAGCGGGCTCGAAGGAGGCCGCATGCTGGTGGGCAACTACCCCGAGGGCAGCGTGTCCGCATCGCTTCAGCCGTGGGAGTTCAAGGCTGTGTATCTGTGACCCTTCAGCGACGCGAGATCCGCGTCCGCTAGACTGTTGGGCCGCTCTCGCGAAACCCGACGGGAGCAGGACAACGGTCGACAACCGGTCGACCAGCAAGGAGAAGCAACAAATGGGCTTTCTCGGATTCCTCATCGTCGGTCTGATCTGCGGCACCCTCGCCAAGATGATCCTCGCCGATCGGGCCGTCGGCGGTTGGCTGGCGAGCTTGATCATCGGTGTCATCGGCGCATTGGTGGGTGGCTGGCTCGGGTCGGTGCTCTTCGACGTCGAGCTCGGTGGCTTCTTCGACATCAAGACGTGGCTGCTGGCGCTCGCCGGCTCTGTGCTGGTGCTCTTCATCTACACCGCTGTCACAGGCAAGCGACGCGCCTGATCTGTACCGACGAACGGCGCCCGGCACTCAGCCGGGCGCCGTTCGGCGGTTCTGAGGTAGGCCCCGTGGGGCTCGAACCCACAACCCACGGATTAAAAGTCCGTTGCTCTACCAGTTGAGCTAGAGGCCCTGGGCGCGGTTGGCAGTCTAGGCGAGCCGCGAGCGTCGTCGTCAGGCCATCTGCACGGGCTCGGTGGGATCGTCGGTGGGCAGCTCACCCTCGATCGTGGCCGTCACGGTCTGCGGCCCCATGAGGATCCCCGCGCCGTAGCTCGACAGGAACGCCGTGTCCGCCGCGTCACGGCCGGTCGAGATCCGCAGCAGGGCCGAGCGCGGCGCCAGCCGGGTCCCGTCGATCACGTACCACCGGCCGTCCACCCATGCCTCCGTGACCGCGTGGAAGTCCATCGGCGTCAGGCCCGGGGCGTACACGGCGACCAGCCGGGCGGGCACGTCGAGACCACGCAGCAGCGAGGTCGTCAGGTGCGCGTAGTCGCGGCACACCCCGGCGCCGGCGAGGAACGTCTCGACCGAGCCGTCGGTGAACCTGCTCGAGCCTGGCACGTACCGCAGGTGCTCGTGGACGAACGCCGAGACGGCGTTGACGAGGTCCAGCCCTGTCACGCCCGTGAACTCACGCCGCGCCACCGGCAGCATCCGGTCCGACTCCGCGTACCTGCTCGGTCGCAGGTAGATGTCGCGGTCGTCGGGGTTGTCCGGCGCGGTGGTCCCGGCACCGTCGTCATCCGAGGTCACGGTCGCGTCGTAGCGGAGCCGGATCTTCTTCCCCCACGGGGTCGAGGCGGGGAAGTCGAACGTGTGCATCACCCCGCCGTGCGCCGTCGGGATCTCGACGGCGGTGAGCGGCTCGTCGTCGAGCGTCACCGCGAGAGTCTCCTCGATCTCCAGGCCTGGCACCCGCGCGGCTGCCACCTGGAGCACCACGCGGGTCGCTCCTGCGATGGTCGTGAACGCGAGTTCGGCACTCACCGTGCGTCGCATCGTTCCTTCTTCCCGCTGAGATGCGCCCGCGTGGTCGGGTGCTCCGAGGAGGATAAGCCGATCAGGGGCCGAACACCCGCGTGGTGTAGGCGTTCGCGAAGACCCTGCCGGGGTCGACGGCGTCGCGCACCCGGAGGGCGTCGCCGAACCTCGGGTAGCGGTCGCGCAGGTCATCGGCGCCGAGCCGATGCAGCTTCCCCCAGTGCGGCCGCCCCTGGTGCTCGGCCATCATTGCCTCGACAGCCCGGAAGTAGCGTGCGAACGGCAGCCGCCGGGCCTGGTGGACGGCCACGTAGGCGGTCTCGCGCCGATGAGCGGTGGACAGCCAGATGTCGTCGGCAGCGGCGAACCGCACCTCGATGGGAAAGGGCACGTTCTCGCCGGTGCGTCGCAGCCAGGTGTCGATCTCCGCGAGCACCGGCACCACCGAGGTCGGCGGGATCGCGTACTCCATCTCGCGGAACCTCACGCGCCGGGGCGAGGTGAAGACCTCGTGGCTCGGGGCTCGGTACCGCCGCTCGGTGAGTGCTCGCGCCGCCACGTTGTTCACGACGGGCGTCAGCGCCCCGAGCATCGAGCACAGCTCGGTCGTCAGCGTGAGCCCGCCGTTGGCGAGCAGCTCGTCGTCCACGAGTCGGCGCGCCCGGTTGAGACGGTGCCCGCCGGCGCTCCTGCGATCGTTGATCTTGGTATGCGCCAGGTCGGTATGGGGCCACCAGTAGAACTCGACGTGATCATGGGAGCGCACCAGGCCGTCGTCGTCCAGCAGGGACTCGAGCACATCCCCGAGCGGCAGCGGTGCCTCGTACGCCTCCAGCTCGAAGGCTCTGACGGTGCTGAGCGTCACGGCGGTGATCACCCCGGCCGTGCCCAGGCCGAGCCGCGCCAGCTCGAACAGGTCGGGGTGCTGCGTCGCGCTGGTCTCGACGATCTCGCCGTCGGCGGTGACCAGCCGGAGCGCGCGCACCTGGGCGGCGAAGCCGCCGAACGCCGCACCCGTGCCATGGGTCCCCGTGGAGATCGCGCCGGCGATCGACTGCTGATCGATGTCGCCCATGTTCTCCAGCGCGAGGCCACGGGCAGCGAGCTCGGCGCACAGGCGGCCGAGGCGGATGCCGGCACCGACGCGGACCTCGCACGAGCCGCCAGGGGTAGCGGGGCCGACGTGCTCGATCCGGTCGATCGCATCCAGGCTGAGCAGCACGCCGTCGGTCGCTGCGCAGTCGGTGAACGAGTGCCCCGCACCGACCGCTCGCACCCGGGTGCCGCGTGCGGCCGCCCAGCGCACCAACGCCGCCACCTCGGCATCGTCCACCGGCCGTGCGACCAGCTCCGGATCCGCGCTGGCCGTCCTCGCCCAGTTACGCCACACCATGTCCCCATGATCGCGTCCCGGAGGATCGGACTGCAGGAAGATTCTTCAGGAACCGATGTCGATCGGCGCTGCGGCCGTTCGACGGTCTAGTAGGAAGGCGCACAGGGCGTCGGCCGAGACACAGGGAGTAGAACGATGAAGTACATGCTGATCATGCGGTCCACCGACGCGGCGCTCGAGGCGTCGAAGGAGATGGACTTCGAGGAGATCATCAACGCGATGGGCAGGTACAACGAGTCCCTGATGAACGCGGGCGTGCTGCTCGCGGGCGAGGGGCTCGCGGACGCGACGGAGGGCTTCGTCGTCGACTTCGACGCCGACACGCCGATCGTGACAGATGGGCCCTACGGCGAGACCCACGAGCTGTTCAACGGCTTCTGGATCCTCGAGGTCGCCAGCAAGGAGGAGGCCGCGCAGTGGGCGAGCCGATGCCCGCTCGGCCCCGGGAGCAAGCTCGAGGTGCGGCGCGTGACCGACGAGACCGACTTCGCGGACTTCGCCGACAACGAGTACGTGCAGAAGGAGCCGGCCTGGCGCGAGCAGCAGGCCGCCCGCCAGGAGGGCTGACTCTCCGATGTCCGACATCCGGCGCACGGTCGCGGCACTCTGGCGCATCGAAGGTGCCCAGGTGGTCGCGACCCTCGCGCGGATGACCGGTGACGTCGGCACCGCGGAGGACCTCGCGCAGGAGGCGCTCGCCGATGCGCTCACGCAGTGGCCGGAGTCGGGCGTCCCGCGGAACCCGGGCGCCTGGCTCACCGCTGTGGCCAAGCGCAAGGCGATCGACACCTGGCGGCGCCAGCAGCGGCAGGACGAGAAGTATCGCGTGATCGCCCACGACCTGTCCGAGACCGGCGAGGACGAGTGGCAGCCGATCGAGGACGACGTCCTGCGGCTGATCTTCACCGCCTGCCACCCGGTCCTGTCGCGACAGGCGCAGGTGTGCCTCACGCTCCGGGTGGTCGGTGGTCTGAGCACCGAGGAGATCGCCCGGATGATGCTGGTCCCCGTCTCGACGGTGCAGCAGCGGATCGTCCGGGCCAAGGCCACCCTGGCCGCCTCGCACGTGGTGTTCGCCTCGCCCGAGCCGCCCGAGTTCGGCGAGCGCCTGGGCGCCGTGCTCGGAGTGGTCTACCTGATCTTCACCGAGGGTTACGCAGCCACCTCAGGTGACCGCTGGATCCGGCCGGACCTGGCGAACGAGGCGCTGCGGCTGGGCCGCGTGCTGGCACGGCTGCTGCCGCGCGAGCCGGAGGCGCACGGGCTGGTGGCGCTGATGGAGCTGCAGGCATCGCGCTTCGCTGCACGCGTGGCCGCTGACGGCAGCCCCGTGCTGCTCACCGACCAGGACCGCAAGCGCTGGGACCACGCACAGATCAGGCGCGGGCAGGCGGCGCTGGCCCGTGCCGACGCCATCGGTCGCGGGCGCGGCAGCTACGCGCTGCAGGCCTCGATCGCCGAGTGCCACGCATGCGCGAGCAGCGTCGAGGACACCGACTGGGAGCGCATCGTGCTGCTGTACGAGGCACTCGGCCGGATCGCCCCGAGCCCGATCGTCGACCTCAACCGGGCGGTCGCGGTGTCGATGACGTCCGCCGGGGCGGAGCCGGCGCTCCGGATCGCGGATGGGGTCGCCAAGGGTGGGAAGCTCGAGGGCACGTCGCTGCTGCCGAGCGTCCGCGGCGAGCTGTTGTCCCGGCTCGGCCGCACCGAGGAGGCACGGTCCGAGCTCGGCATCGCCGCTCGCCTCGCGACCAACGCCCGCGAGGCGGAGGTGCTACGGAGCAAGGCCGCCCGGCTCTGAGTGCGCGTGCTTCACCACACAGCCGTTGCGGCGCGGTCCCAGACGAGCCTGACGACCTCGTTGCCCAGCAGCAGCACGACGCCGTCCGGCTGGAACGCGAACGCCCCGGACTGCTCGGCATCGCCGTAGGTCCACAAGACCTCACCGCTGTGGGCGTCGACGCCGGTGAGCGCATCGGTTGCTGTCGACATGAGGAGCGTGGATCCGGCCGCAGCAAACGCCTGGATCGCACGGTCGCCCTCGGTTGTCCACAGCACCGCACCGGTGCGGACATCCCTTCCGGCGAGACGGTCGGAGGGTGTCGTGACCGTGGTGGTCACCAGCACGCCGTCGACCCTCGCGAAGGCCATCTCGCCGTCGTCCCCGTTCTCGACCACCCAGACCGTCTCGTCTCCCGAGACGACGCTCAGGTGCGACCCGTCCCACCTGACCTGGTACCGCCCCCCAGGATCGTCGTCGGGAGCCACCGCGATCTCGGAGTGCAGGATGCCGCCGTCGTCGCCGAGCAAACCGATGCTCGAGTGCTCCAAGTCCTGGCGTATGTAGCCGTACGGAGTGGCGTACACGTACGCCGAGACCTGCTCGAGGGTGCTGCCGCTCGTCACGTCGACGACGACGCCTTCCGAGACCACGGACAGGTGCACACGCTCACCGAGCACGACGAGCTGGGCGAACAACGCAACGTCGTTCATGTCGCCGAGCATCCAGTTCCTGTGGTCCACAGTCGTCACCCAGCGCGGTTCGCCGGCGGCGTCGACACGCAGCAGCTCGAGCTCGTCGTCGCGTTGCGTCAGCACGATCAGGTCGTCGTCGACATCCTGGGCGGTGACGGCGTAGGGCACCTCGGTCCGCAGCTGGTCGCCCGTGATCGGGTCGATCCTCACCGCTTCGGCCTCAGGCTCGCCCGGCCGCTCGATGCACGTGAGCTGCTCGTGCACCGTGCAGGTCTCGATGTCGACGGGCACCTGCCAGAGCTGCTCGCCCGTGGCCAGCGAGAATCCCACCGCGAGGTCGCCCGAGAGCAAGACAGCGGTCGTGCCGATCACGTCGAGCGACTGAGAGCCCCAGTGCCCGCCCTCGATCGGGGCGCGCCACATCTCCTCCGGCGGCGCGGTGGCATCCACCGCGAGCATCCCGACGGTGCCCGGCGGGTAGCCGTCCAGCGACAACCCCTCCTCCGGCGCCACGGCCACGCCGGTCACCACGAGCGCGGCCGCCGCCAGCACCCAGGGCGTCGTCCCGAGCCACGGCCCGCGTCGGTGTGCGGGCGGAGCCTCGAACGCAGGCTGCTCGGAGCCGATCTCGAACTCGTCGTCGTCGGTCATGACCCCCTCGACACCATCCGGTCCATCACGGCCAACATAGGGGAGTCCACGGCCCGATGAGTCGAGCGAACCGACGTTCATCGCGGAAGATGGAGCGGTGAGGACGAGTGCTGCGCCTTGGCGGGAGGCGACGAGCGGGATACCGGGGCCGGTCGCCGTCGTCGACCTGGACAGCTTCGAGGCCAACGCGAGGGATCTGCTCGCGCGGGCGCAGGGGACCCCGATCCGGGTGGCGTCGAAGTCGTTGCGGGTGCGGGCGCTGATCGAACGGGCCCTCGGCCTGCCCGGGTTCGCCGGCGTGATGGCGTACTCGCTCGGCGAGGCGCTGTGGCTCGTGGAGCAGGGGGTCGACGACGTCCTGCTGGGGTACCCGAGCGTCGACAGGGCTGCGCTGGGTCGGCTGGTCTCGGACCCGCTCGCGCGCGAGCGGGTCACGATGATGATCGACGACGTCGAGCAGGTCGCGCTCGTGGAGCGCGCGCTCACGCGCGCCGGGTCGCCCGAGGGCCCGCCGGTGCAGGTGTGCCTCGACGTCGACGCCGGGCTGCGGCTCGGGCCGGTGCACATCGGGCCGAGGCGCTCGCCGGTGCGGGGCGCCGACGACGCGCTGCGGCTGGCAGCGGCGGTCGAGCGGACCGGGCGGCTGCGGGTGCGTGGCGTGATGTTCTACGAGGGCCAGGTCGCCGGCGTCGGCGAGGCCGGCCCGCGCGGCCCGGTGGTGCGACTGATGAAGCGTGCCAGCCTCGCCCAGCTCGCGGACCGGCGGCCGGCGATCGTCGGCGCGCTGCAGGCCGAGCTGGGGCGCGAGCTGCTGGTCAACGGCGGCGGCAGCGGCTCGGTGGCGCACACGGTCGCCGACCCGACCGTCACCGAGGTGACGGCCGGCAGCGGGCTGTACTGCCCCACCCTGTTCGACCACTACCGAGCGTTCGTCCCGCGCCCGGCCGCCTACTTCGGGCTCGACGTCGTGCGGCGCCCGACCGACGGGATCGCCACGGTGTTCGGTGGCGGCTACATCGCCTCCGGTCCGGTGGGCCCGGACCGGCTGCCCTCACCTCTTGGCGGCGGTCGCTACCTGGCGACCGAGGGGGCCGGCGAGGTGCAGACCCCGCTGCGGTACCGCTCCGACGCGCCGGGGATCGGCAGCCGGGTGTGGTTCCGGCACGCCAAGGCGGGGGAGCTGATGGAGCGCTTCGAGCAGGTACACCTCGTCCGCGGGGGCCACATCGAGGCGACCGTGCCCACGTATCGTGGGGAGTCGCGCACGTTCGGCTGAACGGAATCGAGTTGCGACCGGTGGGTGGATGGAATCGTGTGGAGAGCGGAGGTGGCGGGGTGAGCGAGCAGCACAGGTTCCGGCGGCCCGCGATGCTCTCGCCCGAGCAGGCCGAGGCGATCGTGGGGGATGTCGACCCGGCGGTGCGGTCCGAGGCCGCACACACGACGGCCACCGCGATCGTGCACGGCGGCCGGGCGGCCTCCGACGACGCCGCTCTCGTCGAACGCCTCGTGAGCCTGGTGGACACCGAGGGCATCGACACCGTGGCGGCGCTGTGGGCCGACAGCCCGGCCGAGACCCTGCCCGGTGCGCTCTGGCGGCTCTACCTCTTGCGTGAGTGGACCCGCCGCGACCCGCGGACGATCGCGGAGCGCTACCAGCTCGGCGTCGCTCGTGCGGAGGTCGCGGGCGCGGTGGCCGGTGTCGCCGACGCACCGGGGCCTGAGGAGATCCGCACCCTCGCGGACGCCGTGCTCTCGGGTGTGTTCCGCGGCGACCTCGACGTGGCGCTCGAGCGTGCCGGCGCCTTCTGCCGCGTGCTGGCCACCGGCTCCGCGCTCGATGCCGACAGCGTGGCGACCTCGAGCGGGCACGCCGCCACCCGGATCACGCGCCACGCGGGCGCCCTGCTGGGCACCGCAGAGGAGCTCGAGCAGGCGGCGGCGCTCTGGCGCGCGGAACGGCTCGACTGATGGCGCAGATGGCACCGGAGACCTTCCGGGCGCTCGCGGATGCGATCGAGGCGCACGACGGCGTGGCCGCGTTCTCGGAGCAGAGCTTGCTCAACGTCACCCACCCTGCCCAGGACCGGGTGGTGCTGCACCTGCCGATCGAGCGGGAGGGCGTGCTGGTCGGCTACGCCCAGCTCGATCGCGGCTCGGCCGAGCTCGCGGTGCACCCCGACCATCGCCGCCAGGGTCTGGGCGCACAGCTCCTCGACGAGGTGCTCGCGCAGGCGCCCGACGCACAGGTCTGGGCCCACGGGCCGCATCCGGGTGCCGAGCCGCTCGCCACCGGTCGCGGTCTCGCCGTCACGCGCGAGCTCTGGATGATGACGGCGCCGCCGCCCACCGACGCGAACGAGCCGGAGATCCCGACCGACCTCCTCCTGACCACGTTCGACGCCGAGCGCGACGCCGAGGACTGGCTCGCGGTCAACGCACGAGCGTTCGCGAGCCACCCCGAGCAGGGCCGGATGACACGCGCGGACCTCGACGCCCGGCTCGCCGAGCCGTGGTTCGACGCGAGCGGCTTCTGGCTCGCGCGCTCCGCCGTCGACGGCGCGCTGCTCGGGTCCATGTGGACCAAGGTGAGTGACGGAGTCGGCGAGATCTACGTGCTCGGGATCGACCCCGAGGCGCAGGGGCGGGGGCTCGGTGGGCTGCTCACCGCCGTCTCCCTGCACTGGTTCGCGCAGCAGGGTGTGCGCGAGATCGAGCTGTACGTCGAGGGTGACAACGCCTCGGCGATCAGGACGTACCAGAGGGCGGGATTCCGGCGCCGACGGGCTGACGTGCAGTACGCGCGCCCGTAGGTTGGCCAGGGTCGGGAGGAGAGGGACCCATGGCACTGCGCTGGTACAGCACCGTGATCGACAGCCAGGACCCGAGCGCGCTCGCGCGCTGGTGGGCCGAGGCGCTCGACTGGCAGGTGATCTACGAGGCCGAGGACGAGGTGGTGCTCATCCCCGGCTACGTGAGCAGCGAGGAGGAGGTCCTGGCGATGGAGTGGGAGCGCATCCCGCCCGGCCTGGTGTTCGTCAAGGTTCCCGAGCCGAAGAGTGTGAAGAATCGGCTCCACATCGACCTCGCACCGCACACCGACGACGACCGCGACGCCGAGATCGCCCGCCTCGAGAAGCTCGGCGCCACCCGGGAGGACGTGGGTCAGGGGGCGGGCGTCACCTGGACCGTGCTCGCCGACCCGGAGGGCAACGAGTTCTGCGTCCTGTCACCGCGGGATGCCTGAGCGCCGCGGCGGGCAGCGCACCCGCTGTTCACCCGCAGGTGCCACCATGTGCACATGAGCGTGGATGAGGCCACCGCAGCCAGCACGTCGGCGGACGCCGGGACCAGGGGCGAGCCGGGCCCGTTGCCCGAGGACCGGTTCGCAGACCGCGAGCTCTCCTGGCTCCGGTTCAACGAACGGGTGCTCGAGCTGGCCGAGGACCCCCACGTGCCGCTGCTGGAACGCGTCCGCTTCCTGGCGATCTTCGCCTCGAACCTCGACGAGTTCTTCATGGTGCGCGTGGCGGGGCTGAAGCGACGCATCGCGACCGGGATGGCGGTCACCGCCGCCTCCGGCCTCACGCCGCGGCAGGTGATGGAGCAGATCAGCGCGGCGGCGCACGAGCTGACCGCGCGTCACGCCCGGGTGTTCACCGACGACGTGCAGCCCGCTCTGCAGGCCGAGGGCATCACGCTCGTGCACTTCGACGCCCTCTCCGACTCGGAGAAGGAACGGCTGCACAAGTACTTCCGCCGCATGATCTTCCCGGTGCTGACGCCGCTGGCGGTGGACCCCGCGCACCCGTTCCCGTACATCTCAGGGCTGTCGCTCAACCTCGCCGTGATCGTGCGCAACCCCAGCAGCGGCAAGGAGCACTTCGCTCGCGTCAAGGTGCCGCCGCTGCTGCCGCGGTTCCTCGCCGTCGACCCGAGCGGCAAGCCCCGCTCGCCCGACGACGTGAGCGCCGCCGAGGTGGCCATGTCCTCGTTCGTGCCGATCGAGGATGTCATCGCCTCGTTCCTCGACTACCTGTTCCCCGGCATGGACGTGGTGGAGCACCACGCGTTCCGCGTGACCAGGAACGAGGACCTCGAGGTCGAGGAGGACGACGCCGAGAACCTGCTCAAGGCGCTCGAGAAGGAGCTGCTGCGACGGCGTTTCGGCCCGCCCGTGCGGCTCGAGCTCGCGGAGGGCTTCACCCCGAAGCTGCGCGAGATGCTGATCCGCGAGCTCTCGATCGGCGAGCAGGACGTGTACGAGCTGCCCTCGCCGCTGGATCTCACCGGTCTCAACGCGATCGCCGACCTGGACCGCGCCCAGCTGAGCTACCCGCGGTTCGTGCCGACCACCAACCGTGCGCTGGCTGAGGTCGAGAGCGCGAACCCGACCAACATCTTCACCGCGATCCGGGCCGGTGACGTGCTGCTGCACCACCCCTACGACTCGTTCTCCACGAGCGTGCAGCAGTTCCTCGAGCAGGCGGCGGGGGACCCGCAGGTGCTCGCGATCAAGCAGACGCTGTACCGCACCTCGGGCGACTCGCCGATCGTCGATGCCCTGATCGACGCCGCCGAGGCGGGCAAGCAGGTGCTCGCGATCGTCGAGATCAAGGCGCGCTTCGACGAGCAGGCGAACATCGAGTGGGCGCGCAAGCTCGAGCAGGCGGGCGTGCACGTCGTGTACGGCATCGTCGGGCTCAAGACCCACTGCAAGCTCTCGCTGGTGGTGCGTCAGGAGGCCGAGGGGCTGCGACGCTACTGCCACATCGGCACCGGCAACTACAACCCCAAGACCGCGCGCCTGTACGAGGATCACGGCGTGCTCACCTGCAACCCCGAGGTCGGCCAGGACCTGACGCGGCTGTTCAACCAGCTCTCGGGCTACGCGCCGAAGTCGAAGTTCCACCGGCTGCTCGTGGCTCCGCGCTCCATCCGCACCGGACTGATCGAGCGCATCGAGCGCGAGATCGAGCACCACGCCGCCGGCGGCGAGGCCTGGATCAAGCTGAAGATGAACTCGGCCGTGGACGAGGCGACGATCGACGCGCTGTACCGGGCCTCGCGGGCCGGGGTGCCGATCGACGTCGTCGTCCGGGGCATCTGCGGCATCAAGGCCGGGGTGCCGGGACTCTCGGAGAACATCCGGGTGCGGTCGATCCTCGGCCGGTTCCTCGAGCACTCCCGCATCTTCGCGTTCGCGAACGGGGGCGACCCGGACGTCTACATCGGCAGCGCCGACCTGATGCACCGCAACCTCGACCGGCGCGTCGAGGTCCTCGTCAAGGTCGTCGATCCCGATCACGTGGCCGAGCTCGTGGGTCTCATCGATGCGTCGATGGCGCCCACGACAGCCAGCTGGCATCTGATCGAGGACCCGGAGGAGGGTCAGGTCTGGCGTCGGGTCCATCTCGACGACGACGGCGCACCGCTCGCGGATCTGCAAGCTCTGCTGATGTCGGCTCACCGCCGCAGCACCGCATCCGGAAGGTAGCCACGTGGGGGCTGGATCTCGCAAGGTCGTGCTGGCGGCCGGTGCGATCGTGTGGCGTGTCCGCAAGCGGACCGTCGATGTGCTGCTGATCCACCGGCCGCGCTACGACGACTGGTCCTGGCCCAAGGGCAAGCTCGATCCGGGGGAGACGCTGCCGGCTGCCGCGGTGCGGGAGGTGGCGGAGGAGACCGGCGTGCAGGTGGTGCTGGGCAGACCGCTGCCGAGCGTCACCTACAAGCTCGCCAGCGGCTGCACGAAGGTCTCGCACTACTGGGCGGCCACCGTTCCGTCCGAGGACTCCCCGGCGCTCGCCGCCCGGCCGAAGGCCGCTCGCTCGAAGAACGAGGTCGACCAGGTCATCTGGGTGCCGGCGCAGAAGGCGCTGAAGATGCTCACCCGCAAGTCGGACCGTGCGCCGCTGGGCGCCCTGCTCGACTATCTGGACGAGGACCGGCTCGCCACCTGGGCGGTGCAGCTCGCGCGCCACGGCCAGGCACGCCCGCGCGCGACCTGGAGGGGCGGCGAGGCGACCCGACCCCTGACCGCGGTCGGCAAGCGGCAGGCCGAGGCGCTGGTGCCGTTGCTGTCGGCCTTCGGAGCGGAGGAGATCGTGACCTCGCCGTGGGCGCGGTGCCACGACACGGTGATGCCGTACTCGATGGCCACCGGGCTGGCGACGGTCGGCGCGCCACAGCTCACCGAGGTCGAGGCGAAGTCGGACCCGAAGGGTGCCCGCGCGCTGGTCGCCGAGTTCCTGCGGGTGCGGCGCGAGGGTGCGGTGCTCTGCCTGCACCGCCCGACCCTGCCGCTCATCCTCGACACGGTGGGCAGCCGCAGCGCCTATCGCGTGCGCGACGTGCTCCCCGAGCAGGACCCGTGGCTGCAGCCTGGGGAGCTATTGGTGCTGCATCTCGCCAACCCGGGCAAGCACAAGGCCCGTGTGGTCGCGGCCGAGCTGCACCGGAACTGATCCCGCTCCGTTACCCGGCCGTTACCTTGCACGGCTGTGGCTGGTGAGCAAGGTCACTGGCTCCACACAGGCCCGTTCACCTGCTGTTCACCTCGGTGCGGGGGTGCGGTCACCGCCCGCGCCTAGCGTCGGGGCTGCCCGAGTGGCTCGGGCCTGGACAACGAGAAGGATCGAACGTGAAGCTTGCACGTACTCGCCCCGCGAAGACGGCGGCCCTGGCGTTGCTCGGTGCGGTCGCCCTGACCTTGACCGCCTGCGGCCCGGGCAGTGTCGACGACGGCGGCACGACCGGCGGCGACGACGAGAACACCTCCGAGGAGGGCGGCGCGGAGCTGTCCGGCACGCTCGCCGGTTCCGGCGCGTCCTCGCAGGAGAACGCCCAGAACGGCTGGATGGCCGGCTTCACCGAGGCCAACCCCGGCGTCACGGTCAGCTACGACCCCACGGGTTCGGGCACCGGTCGCGAGCAGTTCCTCAACGGGTCGGTGCTCTTCGCCGGGTCGGACGCGGCGTTCGACGAGGAGGAGCTCGGCATGGCGAGCGAGCGGTGCCTCGACGGCGAGGCGCTGGAGCTGCCCCTGTACATCTCGCCGATCGCGGTCATCTACAACCTCCCGGGTGTCGAGGCGGAGCACATCAACCTCACCCCGCAGGCACTGGCGGGCATCTTCGCCGGTGAGATCACCACGTGGAACGACCCGGCGATCGCCGAGGCGAACCCCGACATCGAGCTGCCGGAGATCACGGTCGTACCCGTGAACCGTTCCGACGACTCGGGCACCACCGAGAACTTCACCGAGTACCTCTCGGCGGTCGCCGGTGACGTCTGGACCCACGGCCCGATCGAGACCTGGCCGATCCCCGGCACCGTCTCCGGCGCGCAGACCTCCGGCATGATCGACACCGTCTCCAGCCAGGAGGGTGCGATCGGCTACGCCGACGCCTCCCGTGCCGGCGACCTCGGCACCGCTGCCATCGGTGTGGGGGAGGAGTTCGTGCCGTACTCCGCCGAGGCCGCCGCCGCCATCGTCGACGCCTCGCCGGCGACCGAGGACGCGACCGACAAGCGCCTCACGATCGAGCTGGCTCGCGACACCACCGAGTCGGGCACCTACCCGATCGTGCTGATCTCCTACCTGATCGCCTGCGACACCTACGAGAACGAGGCCGACGCCACCAACGTGGCCGCTTACCTCTCCTACATCGCGAGCCCTGAAGGCCAGGACCGCGCCGCCGAGCCGGATGTCGCCGGTTCCGCACCGATCTCCGAGGACCTGCGCACGCGTGTGCTGGCCGCGATCGACTCGATCAGCGCAGCAAGCTGATCTCCCGAGGGGGAACAATGGACGCGGGCGGGGGGCTCCTCAGAGCTCCCCGCCCCGTACCGTGCCTGGAGAGTGAAGGGTGGCACGTGAGCTCACTGACACGAAGGAGAAGCCGGTGTCCGCGGTGACCGGGACCGAGACGATCAGACGCGGCCCCGCGCCGGGTCGCGTCGGGAACTTTGTCTTCAAGGGGCTGTCCTCAGGTGCGGGCATCCTCATCGTCGTGCTTCTCGGCCTCGTCGCGGGCTTCCTGCTCTACCGGGCGATCCCGGCGATCACGGCGACCCGCGACCAGCTGGAAGCCGTCGGCTTCATGCGCGGCGAGAGCCTGCTCAGCTACGTGCTGCCGCTCGCGTTCGGCACCGTGCTCTCCTCGGTGATCGCGTTGGTGGTGGCCGTGCCGTTGAGCATCGGCATCGCGCTGTTCATCTCGCACTACGCACCGCGCCGGCTGGCCCAGGGCCTGGGCTACCTGATCGATCTGCTCGCTGCGATCCCTTCCGTCGTCTTCGGTCTGTGGGGTCTGTCGTTCCTCCAGCCGCGAGTGGGGCCGCTGTTCGAGTGGCTCTCCACGAACATGGGCTGGTTCCCGCCGTTCTCCGGCTACCTCGGCCCTGCCAAGAACATCGCGATCGCCAGCCTCGTGCTGGCGGTGATGATCCTGCCGATCATCACCGCGACGATCCGCGAGGTCTTCCTGCAGACGCCGCGCCTGCACGAGGAGGCCTCGCTGGCCCTGGGCGCGACGCGCTGGGAGATGATCCGCCAGGCTGTCCTGCCGTTCGGGCGCTCCGGCATCATCTCGGCGGCGATGCTGGGCCTCGGTCGAGCGCTGGGCGAGACGATGGCCGTCCTCATGGTGCTGGCACCGGGCTTCCTCGTGAACTTCTACATCCTGCGGCCGGGCCAGCACCAGTCCGTGGCCGCGAACATCGCGAACCAGTTCCCCGAGGCGAGCGGCCTCGGTGCTGACGTGCTCATCGCGACCGGCCTGTTCCTGTTCGTGCTGACCTTCGTGGTCAACCTGGCTGCCCGGTGGATCATCAACCGCCGCGCCGAGTTCTCGGGAGCCAACTGATGAGCGCCGTCACGGTTCCTCCGAAGCCTGTCCGCCGCACCCGGCGGCTGCCGCGGTACGTGCCCTGGGCGGTGCTCGCCGGCTCGCTGGCGCTCGGTGCCCTCGTCTCGCTGCTGACCGGCGAGGTGACGGTGACCGGGGTGGTCGGCTTCGGCGCCATCGTCTACGTGGTCGCGATCACCGTGACCTCGCACGTGGTCGAGGGAGCGCGCTGGGCCAAGGACCGGCTCGCCACCACGCTCGTCACCGCGGCATTCGCGCTGGCCACCATCCCGCTGATCTCCTTGGTCGTCCTCGTGGTGGGCAACGGCGTCGAGCGGCTCAGCTGGGCCTTCCTCAACGACGACATGGTCGGCATCTACGGCTCGATGGTCGAGGGAGGCGCCTTCCACGCGATCATCGGCACGCTGCTCATCACCGGCCTGGCATCGGCGGTCGCGATCCCGCTCGGCCTGCTGACCGCGATCTACCTCACCGAGTACGCGACGCCGGGACCGCTGAAGCGCGCTATCACCGTGCTGGTCGACGTCATGACCGGCATCCCCTCGATCGTCGCGGGCCTGTTCGCTGCCACGCTGTTCATGATCGTCGCCGGGCCGCAGTACAAGGCCGGGGTCATCGGTGCCGTCGCGCTGGCACTGCTGATGACGCCGGTCGTGGTGCGGTCCTGCGAGGAGATGCTCCGGCTCGTCCCCAACGAGCTGCGGGAGGCGGCCTACGCCCTCGGTGTCCCGAAGTGGCTCACGGTCCTCAAGGTCGTGCTGCGCACCGCGATCGCCGGCATCACCACCGGCGTGATGATCGCGATCGCCCGGGTGATCGGTGAGACCGCGCCGCTGCTGATCACGGTCGGCATCGTGGCGAACGTCAACCTGAACGTCTGGGACGGTCGTATGACAACCCTGCCGGTGTACGTCTACCGCCAGTACGCCCAGGGCGGCGCGAGCGTGGATCGCGCGTGGGCCGGCGCGCTGACCCTCATCCTTATCGTCATGCTGCTCAACCTGGTGGCCCGCCTGGTGAGCAAGGTCTTCTCCCCGAAGGGCGCCCGCTGACGCGGGGCCGGAAAGTACAGGAGCACCCACCGTGTCCAAGCGCATCGACGTCAGCGACCTGAACGTCTACTACGGCGACTTCCTCGCCGTCGAGGGTGTCGACATGGTGATCGAGGCCCGCTCGATCACCGCCCTCATCGGCCCGTCCGGCTGCGGCAAGTCCACCTTCCTGCGGACCCTCAACCGCATGCACGAGGTGATCCCCGGCGCCCGCGTCGAGGGCAAGGCCGTCATGGACGGCATGGACCTGTACGGCAAGGGGGTCGATCCCGTCGAGGTCCGCCGTCAGGTCGGCATGGTGTTCCAGCGTCCGAACCCGTTCCCCACGATGTCGATCGCCGACAACGTGCTGGCGGGGGTCAAGCTCAACAACCGCCGCATGCCGCGGGCACTGCAGGCGGAGACCGTCGAGCGCGCCCTGAGTGGGGCGAACCTGTGGAACGAGGTCAAGGATCGCCTCGACCGCCCGGGCTCCTCGCTGTCAGGTGGTCAGCAGCAGCGGCTGTGCATCGCCCGGGCGATCGCCGTCGAGCCTCAGGTGCTGCTGATGGACGAGCCCTGCTCGGCGCTGGACCCGATCTCCACGCTGGCGATCGAGGACCTGATGAACGACCTGAAGGACGAGTACACGATCGTCATCGTCACGCACAACATGCAGCAGGCGGCGCGCGTGTCCGACCGGACCGGGTTCTTCAACATCGCCGGCACCGGCAAGCCCGGTCACCTCATCGAGATGGACGACACCTCGGTGATGTTCTCCAGCCCGTCCGAGAAGGCGACCGAGGACTACATCTCCGGCCGCTTCGGGTGAGCTACAGGCCGGAGCCCTCGAAGCTCTCGGTCGTCGTCGACAGGTCGGCGTAGAACGCGAGGCAGACGATCTCGCGGTCGCCGACCGCCCAGGACTCCGGCGACGGGCCGAGCCCGTCGAGCTCGAGCGCCGAGTCCGCGGGCGCCGTGCCCACGAACGCCTCGAACTCGGCGCCGCAGAGCTCGCTGATCGAGGTGGTCAGGCTCTCTTCGCCGGGGTACTCGCCGTCAGGCAGGGTGACGAGGGCGAACACCTGCGCATCGTGCTCCGCGGTGCAGTCGACGGTCGGCAGCTCACTGACGCCGCCGTCAGCACCCATGAGGTCGACGAGGTTGAGGCACGCGCCCACCTCCGCGGTGGGGACGTCCTCGAGGTCAGGGCTCTCCGCGCCCTCGTCCGTGGGCTGCTCGTCGGTCGGGTCCTCGCCGGCATCGCTCGTGGGGTCTTCGGTGGGCGCCTCGGTGACCTCCTCGGAGGTCTCGTCGGTAGCGGTGTCCGAGCTGCTCGAGGTGTCGGGCGGCGACTCGTCCTCGCCACCGCTGCCGCACCCGGCGAGCGAGACGAGGAGCGCGCTGCCCACGACGGCGCGCAGCAGGATGGGACCGATCGTCGCTCGAGGGGTACGCACGGGGTCTCCTCCGGTTGCTCAGCTGCCTCGGATCGCGAGGTGGGTTCGTCACGCTACCCGAACGACCGATGGCTCCGGCCATCCTGCTGAGCAGGAGGGCCGGAGCCATCGGTGAGGTTCGGTCGGGTCAGATGCCCGCACCCTCCCAGGACTCGGTGGCGTCCTCGGCCGAGACAGCGAAGCAGAGGACCTCGCGGTCATCGGCCTGGTCCCAGGTCTGCTCGGTGGGGTGGATGTAGCTGACCTGCAGCGAGGACTCGCCGACCGCGGTGCCGACGAAGCTCTCGAACTCGGTGGCGCAGCCCTCGTCGGCCTCGGTCTTGAGAGCATCCAGGCCCGGGAAGTCGCCGTCTTCGAGGTCGAACTTCCCGACGACCTGCGCGTCGTGCGGCTCGGAGCAGTCGACCGTCGGGATCTCGGTGATCTCCTCCGACCCCAGTTCATCGGTCACGATGCACTCGCCGACCTCGGCGGTGGCGACCTGGCCGCCGCAGGCGGCGATCGAGCTGATCAGACCCACCCCGGCCAGCGCGGCCAGAGTGGTCGAGATGAGGCGGTTCTTCACGGTCGTGTGCTCCCCTTGGAGGTGGTGATTGCTGCTGGTTCGCGGTCGAGTCTAGGGGCAAGCGCCCCGGTGCGGCCCGTGCCGCGATGGGCAGCACTACCCTCAGACGAACAACGAGATCACGAGGTAGATCACGGCGGCGACGGCCGCCGCGGCGGGAATGGTCAGGACCCAGGCGGTGGCGATGCTGCGAGCCACGCCCCACCGGACCGCGGACAGCCGTTTGGTGGCACCGACGCCCATGATCGCCGAGGTGATCGTGTGGGTGGTCGAGATCGGCGCGTGGAACACGAACGCCGTCGTGTAGAGCACCGACGCCGCGACCGACTCGGCCACGAAGCCGCGCGCCGGGTCGAGCTCGATGACCTTGCGGCCGAGGGTGCGCATGATCCGCCAGCCGCCCGCGTAGGTGCCTGCCGAGATCGCCAGGGCAGCGGAGAGCTTCACCCACCAGGGGATCTCGGTCGTGGTCTGGACGCCGCCGGCCACGAGCGCCAGCACGATCACGCCCATCGTCTTCTGCGCGTCCTGCAGGCCGTGCCCCAGCGCCATCGCGCCGGCCGAGATCGTCTGGGCGATCCGGAAGCGGCGGAACGTCCGGCCGGGCGCGGAGTTCCGGAAGATCCACAGGACGGCGATCATCACACCGAACGCCAGCGAGAAGCCGACCAGCGGTGAGACCACCATCGGGATGACGACCTTCTCGAGGATCACGTCCCAGTGCACGTCCGTCAGCGAGGCCAGCCCGGCGCCCATGAGGCCGCCGATCAGCGCGTGCGAGGACGAGGAGGGCAGGCCACGCCACCAGGTGATGAGGTTCCAGGCGATCGCGCCCACCAGTCCCGAGAGCACCACCAACAACCCGTGCGACCCCACCGGGGCGTCGATGATGCCGCTCCCGATGGTCTCGGCCACGCCGGTGCCGAGGAACGCGCCGATGAGGTTCATGACGGCGGCGAGCAGCAGCGCCGTGCGCGGCGTGAGCGCGCGGGTCGAGACCGAGGTGGCGATCGCGTTGGCTGCGTCGTGGAAGCCGTTGGTGTAGTCGAACGTCAGCGCGATGACGACGACGAGCACGACCAGTACGAGAGTGAGCTCCACCGGTCCTCAGGATTCCTTGAGGAAGATGGTCTCGATGGTGTTGGCGACCCCCTCGAAGCTGTCAGCGGCGTCCTCCAACGAGTCCACGACGCCCTTCAGCTTGAGCATCTCGACGACGCCGGCCGGGCTCTCCTGGTAGATGGGGAGCGAGAACAGCTCGGCGGTCAGGTTCCGGTAGGCGCGGTCGCCCTCGTTCTCGAGACGGTTGATCTCGATCCAGTACTCCTCGAGCCCCTCCAGGGTGCGGAGCCGCGGCATCGCATCGGCGGTCAGCTCGGCGGCGCGCTGCAAGGTGGTCACCTGATCGTTGACGCCCTCGGGGAGCTGATCGATCGCGTAGAGCTTGATCATCGCGCCCCCGGCGTCCATGTAGTCCATGCAGTCGTCGAGCGCCGAGGCGAGCGTGTAGATGTCGTCGCGATCGAACGGTGTGACGAACGTCTGGTTGAGGCGCCGCATGATCTGGTGGGTCGCTTCGTCGGCGTCGTGCTCGGCGTCGTTGAGGCGATCGACGAGGTCCGACCGGTCGCTGGGGTCGGCACCGACGATCTGGGCGAGGAGGTCCGCCCCGGTCACCAGGTGTCCGGCCAGCGTCGAGAACAGATCGAAGAAGGTGGTGTCGCGCGGCGTCAGACGCAGGCGCATGGGAGTTCTCCGTGTGTGTGGGGCCGCGGATCGAGCCCAGGCTAGGGCACCTTACGCCGGGGCGAGGGGGATCTTGACACCTGGGTGCGTGATCGCAGACACCGTACGGACACCTCGCATCCACTCCCGGAGCCCCGGGTGGAGCGGCGCCAGCAGGAACGCCTACACTCGACGCCGATGCCGGGCCGCACCGGCCCCGGGCTCCAACATCAGCCGCTACGAGCGGCCTTCGCGCCGTCAGGCGCTGGTCGGTCCGGCATCATCATCCGGCGTCGTCCTCGGTGTGCTCGCGCCGGTCGCGCTGGGTCTCGAAGCGGTAGCCCACGTTGCGGACCGTGCCGATCATCGAGTCGTGCTCGGGGCCGAGCTTGGCGCGAAGCCGTCGCACGTGCACGTCGACCGTGCGGGTGCCGCCGAAGTAGTCGTATCCCCACACGTCCTGCAACAGCTGGGCACGGGTGAACACCCGGCCGGGGTGCTGCGAGAGGAACTTCAGGAGCTCGAACTCCTTGTACGTGAGGTCGAGCGCCTCACCGCGCAGCCGCGCGGTGTAACCGCCGGAATCGATGTGAAGCTCGCCGGCGTCGATCTCCTCGGAGTCGTCCTCCGGAGCGAGGCGGCCGCGATCGAGCACGAGCCGGATCCGCGCGTCGACCTCGGCCGGGCCGGCGTCGGCGAGCACGACGTCGTCGATGCCCCAGTCCATCCGCACGACAGGCAGTCCGCCCTCGGTGAGCACCAGCAGCAGCGGGACCTCGATCCCGGTGGTGCGCATCAGCTGCGACGTCGAGCGGGCCCGCGCGAGGTCACGGCGACCGTCGAGCAGCACGCAGTCGACCTCGGTGGCCTCGAGCAGCGCCGAGGGCTCGAGCGGAACCACGCGGACGCGATGAGGCAGCAGAGCCAGGGCGCCGAGCACCTGCGCCGACCCACCTGGCTCTGAGGTGAGCATCAGCAGGTGCGCCATGCCAGTCCTCTCGCCAGTTGCTGAAGTCTAGGGGGACGAGAGAGCCACCCGCGACGGCCGGTACGGTGAGCGGTGCGGTCGGCGCCCGCTCGATGCCACGGGTGCACCGCCGTCCAGACGTCCGAGGGGGTGGTGGGTCAGCATGATGAGGCGAGCGTTCCGTGCCGTCGTGACGGCGACCGCTGCCGCCGGTGTGGGCATCACCGCGTTCGGCGAGCGACCGCTGCTCATCGGCACGGTCGCCGGGATCTGTGCGTTGTTCTCGATCGGGTGGCCCACGCTGCTGGGGCTGCCGGCCCGCCGGGGTGCCGTGGTGGTGCTGCTGCTGACCTCCGGGGCGGCGGTCACGGTGGTCGAGATCACCGAGGACGTGGCCTGGGCCGCCCTCGTGCTCGCGGGTTCGGTGCTGGCCGCTTTCGTCAACGAGCTCGCACGCCGTGACGGCCGCCCGCGGCTCGTGGAGTCGGTCTCGGGGGTCGTGGCCGGGTGCGCGATCGTCGTCGCGGGGGTGGGATGGCTCGCGATGGGCACCGGTGGTTCCCAGGTGGGGCTGGTGCTCACCGGCTCGGTGACGCTCGCCGCAGCGGCGGCCCTGTCGGCAGCCCCCATCCCGGCCCCCTACTCCGCGATCGTGACGATCGTGCTCACCGCCGTCGTCGGCCTCCTGATCGGGTACCTGCTGATCAGCGTGGGCATGACCACAGGCGTGCTCATCGGGCTCGCCGCCGGCGTGCTGATCGCCACGGTGCACCACCTGTTCGGCCAGTTCCCCTCCTCGAACCGCCTGTTCCCCGCGATGTCGGCGGCGATGCTGCCGGTCGCCGTGGCGGGGTTGCCGGTGTACGTGCTCGGCCGCGTCCTGCTCGCGGTCTGAGCCGGCCCGGCCCGCGTCGGTGCGCGGGCGCCGGTCGGACTCATTAGGCTCGGCCCGTGACGTTCTCGTTCCCTGAAGGTCTCGCGCCCGAGGTGTACCCGCTGGCGTGGCTGGTCGGCCGCTGGCGCGGCCCCGGTCTCGTGGCGTACCCCGACATCCCCAAACGGGCGATCGTGACCGAGGTCAGCTTCGACCACGACGGCGGCCCCTACCTGCAGTACGAGGCGACCAGCTGGCTGCTCGACGGCGAGCTGGACTCGCTCGAGCAGCGGGTCGATGTCGCGGGGTTGCGTGCCGGGGAGGTCTGGTCCTCGGAGACCGGCTACTGGCGTGTGACCCCCAAGCCTCCTGATGATGCCAGCTCGCTGACCGGCGAGAGCACCTCCGGTGCGCCCGTGAGCGAGGTCGAGGTGCTGCTGGCCGACCCCAGCGGCTACGTGTCGGTCTATCTGGGCCGCGCGCAGAGCCCCCGCATCGAGCTCGCCACCGACGTCGTGGCCCGTACCAACATGGGCGCCGAGGTCACCGCAGCCAGCCGGATCTACGGGCTGGTGCAGAGCGAGCTCTTCTGGGCCTGGGACATCGCGGCCTTCGGGCACGAGCTGCAGTCGTACGCCTCCGGGCGGTTGCAGCGCGTCGACTGAGGCACGGAATGGAAGCGACGCCGTCTGGCTTGAGGTGGACATGAGCTCTCCGTTGCTGACCAGGCCCGGTGCCGTCGCCGCAGGTGGCGTCGACCAGGGCGTCGCCGCGCACTACGGCGAGCCGATCGCCGAGCAGCGCGCCCTCGTGCGCGGTATCGGCCTCACCGACCTGTCCCACCTCGGTGTGGTCACGGTCACCGGTCCCGACCGTTTGACGTGGATGAACTCGCTGTCGACCCAGCAGGTCGCCGATCTCGCCCCCGGCGCCTCCACCGAGCTGCTGCTGCTCGACCCGAACGGGCACGTCGAGCATGCCGCCGCCACGATCGACGACGGCGAGACGCTCTGGCTGATCACCGAGGCCACGCATGCCGAGCGGCTCAGCGCGTTCCTCGACTCGATGCGGTTCATGCTGCGGGTCGAGGTACGACGCGCTGAGGACGTCGCGGTGCTGGGGACCAGCGCCGACGGCCCCGCGCTGCGCCTGCGCGATGGTGGTTCGCCGTTGCGGTGGCAGGACCCGTGGCCGGCGGTGGCCCCGGGCTCGTCCACGTACGCCAGCGCCACCGAGCACCCCGGTTCCGCGCGGTCCGCGGCGCTCTGGCTGGTGCCCCGCGAGCAGCTGGTAGACGTCGTCGACGACGCGACCGGTGCCGGTGCGCGGCTGGCGGGCGTGCTCGCGTGGGAGGCCCTCCGAGTGGCTGCGTGGCGGCCACGTCTCGCGCGTGAGGTCGACGACCGCGCGCTGCCGCACGAGCTCGACTGGCTGCGCACCGCCGTCCACCTCTCGAAGGGCTGCTATCGCGGCCAGGAGACGGTCGCGCGGGTCTTCAACCTCGGCAAGCCGCCGCGTCGGCTCACGTTCCTGCACCTCGACGGCTCGGACCACACCACCCCCGAGGTCGGTGACCCGGTGCTCTCGGGCGACCGCGAGGTGGGTCGGGTGACCTCGGTCGCACGGCACCACGAGCTCGGCCCGATCGCGCTCGCACTGCTCAAGCGCTCGCTCGACCCCGAGGCCGACCTCGTCGTCGGGACCGTGGCGGCGTCGCAGGAGACGATCGTCGCGCCCGAAGGGGTCGGCACCGGCCGGCCGGACCCGATCGACCGCTCGGGCCTGCGCCGCCGGCCCTGACGTGCGCGCCCGGCGGTGGCCTAGGCTGCTCGGGTGGGTTTGATCGGAACCATCCAGCAGTACCTGTTCCTCGGCCTCGCGCTCGTCGGACTCGGGCTCGAGCTGTGGGCGCTCGTTCACGCTGCCCGCACGCCCAACCGGAGCTTTGAGGTGGCCGACAAGCGCACCAAGAAGTTCTGGGTCATCGTGCTCGCCGTGGCCGTGCTCCTCGGATTCCTCGCGCTGCCGCCGCCGATCGGGTTCTCACCGCTGCCGGTGATGTTCGGGCTGCTCGCGATCGTCCCGGCCGGCATCTACCTCGCCGATGTGCGACCTGCGGTGCAGCGCTACTCGGGTCGCGGCGGCGGCTCCAGTCGCTGGTGAGGCCGGCTCCGGGGCTGCTGCGGACGCCGCCGGGCGAGCCGTTGGCGTGGGTGGTTCGTGGCCGCCTCGCCGAGTCCGTGCACACCGGGCACATGCTCGTGCTCGACAGCGTCTCGGAGCGCCTGCGGGTCGGCGACCCGGACTCGCCGCTGTTCGCGCGATCCTCCCTCAAGCCGATCCAGGCGCTCGCGATGCTGCGCGCCGGGGCGAACCTCGACGGCGCCCAGCTCGCGTTGGCCTGCGGGTCGCACGTGGGCTCGGACGAGCACGTGCGTGTCGCCCGCTCGACCCTGGCCTCCGTGGGGTTGGCCGCTGACGCCCTCCAGAACACGCCCGACTGGCCGCAGGATCGCCGGGCGCGCTCCGCCGTCGTCCGCGCGGGCGGTGGACCGACCGCCCTCACCCAGAACTGCTCGGGCAAGCATGCGGCGATGATCGCCACGTGCGTGGCCGCGGGCTGGGAACCGAGCACCTACACCTCGCCCAGCCACCCGCTGCAGCGCCGGATCGCCGAGACCCTCACCGAGCTGACCGGGGTGCGTCCCGACGAGGTCGCCGTCGACGGCTGCGGTGCTCCGCTGCTCTCGAGCACACTGCGTGGGCTGGCTCGTGCGTTCAGCACCCTGGCCGACGCCGGTCCGGGCACCCTGGAGCGGCGGGTCGCCGACGCGATGCGCGCCCGCCCGCAGCTGGTCGCGGGCGAGGGGCGCACCGACACCGAGGCCATGCGCTCCACGCCCGGGTTGATCTGCAAGCACGGGGCCGAGGGCGTGATCGCCGCGGCGCTGCCCGGCGGCCGTGCGGTGGTGGCGAAGATCGCCGACGGGAGCGCACGCCCCGCCCCCGTGCTCCTCGCCGAGGGGTTGCGGCGGCTGGGCGAGCACGGTCCGTGGGAGTGGGAGAAGGTGCCGGTGCTCGGTCACGGAGAGCCGGTCGGCTCCGTGGTCGCCGCCGTCGAGTCCTGGCAGGAGGACAGCCGGTCGTGAAGGTCCTGCTCGACACCGACATCGGTTCGGACATCGACGACGCGGTCTGCCTCGCCTACCTGCTCGCCCACCCCGACTGCGAGCTGCTCGGCATCACCACGGTCAGCGGCGAACCGGTCGAACGGGCCAAGCTCGCGAGCGCGGTCTGCACGGTGGCCGGCGCCGAGGTGCCGATCTACCCGGGCGCCGGGTCGCCGCTGCTGGTGCCTCAGCGTCAGGTCGACGCCCGGCAGGCCACCGCGCTCGACCGTTGGGAGCACCGGACCGAGTTCGATCAGGGCGCCGCGGTGGAGTTCCTGCGGCGAACGATCCGCGCACATCCTGGCGAGGTCACGCTGCTCGCCATCGGGCCCCTGACCAACATCGCGCTGCTGTTCGCCGTCGACCCCGAGATCCCGTCGCTGCTCAAGCAGCTGGTGCTGATGTGCGGGCGGTTCCTGCCCGGCGAGGGCGCCCCGGTGGCGGAGTGGAACGCCTTGATCGACCCGGCGGCCACCGCGATCGTCTACCGGGCGCGACCGCCGCTGCACCGCTCGATCGGCCTCGACGTCACCACCCGGACCACGATGACCGCCGCCGAGGTGCGCGAGGACTTCCGCTCCCCGCTGCTGGCGCCGGTGCTGGAGTTCGCCGAGGTCTGGTTCGCATCCGGGCAGCCGGTGATCACCTTCCACGACCCGCTCGCCGCGGCCACGGTCTTCCAGCCGGACCTGTGCACCTACCAGGAGGGGATCGTCGAGGTGGAGCTGGAGGAGCCCGACTCCCTCGGCGCGACCGCCTGGCTGCCCGGCGACGCCGGCGCACCGCACCAGGTGGCGGTCACGGTCGATGTGGATCGCTACTTCCAGGACTTCTTCGCCGTGATCGACGCCGCCTTCCCGCCCCCGCGCTGATGCGTGCTGTGCTCCAGCGGGTCACCTCCGCGCAGGTCAGGGTCGACGGCGAGATCACCGGGCAGATCGCGGCGGGTCTGGTCGCGCTCGTCGGGGTGGCGCCCGCCGACACCACGGCCGAGGCGGCCACGATCGCGCGCAAGATCGCCGACCTGCGCATCCTGCGTGACGAGCAGTCGGTGGCCGAGGCCGGCGCGGGCGTGCTCGTGGTCTCCCAGTTCACCCTCTACGGCGACGCCCGCAAGGGCCGCCGGCCCTCGTGGTCCGGCGCCGCACCCGGCGAGGTCGCCGAACCGCTGGTCGAGCACGTGGTGACGGTGCTGCGGGAGCGAGGCATCGCCGTCGGGACTGGGGTCTTCGGCGCGATGATGGAGGTCGAGCTCACCAACGACGGGCCGATGACGCTGATCCTCGAGACCTAGGACGCGTCTCCCAGCTCCCGACCTGCTGCGCAACGCCCGACACGCGCCCTGGCGGCGTTGCATCCTCTCGAAAGCCAAACCCGGGCTTCCTTCGAGATTGCGCCTTGCCATGGCACGCACCGGGCGTCGCTCGCGACGGCCCGGAGCTGGGAGACACGCCCTAGAGGATCCGCGTGAACCGCCCGGTGCGGAGCCAGTGCCGGAGCCGCTCGATCGAGATCACCAGGTAGTCGTCGGCGTCGGCGCGCAGGGAGGCGGTCGAGCTGGCCAGCAGGGCGTTGGCGAGCAGCAGCTGCCGGCTCGCGAGCATCGCCTCGAACACCTCGGGGTCGGGGAGCGGCAGGTCGCGCATCGCCTGGTACCCCTCCCGCATGCCGGCCTCGGCGCCGTCGAAGGTGTCGCGCACGTAGAAGGTGCTGATCGCGAGGTCCAGCGCGGCGGTCCCGAAACCGGAGTCGTCGAAGTCGAAGACCGCCAGCTCGCCGTGGTTCCACTTGAGGTTCCCGCTGTGCAGGTCGGCGTGGATGGTGATGACCGGCTCCCGGAACGCCTCGGCGAAGGCGAGCCGCGCCCGGCTGAAGGAGTCCTCGAGAACCTGGGCTCCGCCGTCGGGAAGGTCGTGCTCGGTCAGACCGCTGAGCAGGTCCTCGTCCCCGAACAGCGGCTCGTCGAAGACGGCGAGCGAGCTGCCCTCGGGCGGCGTCCAGGTGGTCGCGTGGTTGTGCATCGTCGCCATCGTCACGCCGAGCTCGTGCGCCTGCTCGAGCGAGAGCTGACCGATCTCGCTCCCGGGCAGCCAGGACGCCGCGACCACGGTGAACGGTCGCTCGAGGTCCGCGTGCTCGACGACGGTGTGGCTCGCCCCGTCCGGTCCGGTCACCGGGTTGGGGACCAGGACCGTGGTCTCGCGCGCGAGTGCGTGCATCCACTCGTGCTGCGACTCGAGGTGGCTCGGCGTGCTCTGGGAGTTGGTGAGCACGCGCACGGCGTAGCGGCTGCGATCGGTGGTGCGGACGCGGAAGGTGGTGTTGTAACCGTGGTGGACCGCCACGATGCCGGCGACCTCCAGGCCGAGCTGCTCGGCCCCGGCCGAGGCGACCGGGCGCAGCGCGGCGACCTGCGACTCGGCGTCGAGATCGGCATAGGCGGCCATGGCTCGAGGGTAGGAGAGTCGGGGCGGGAGGGTTCACGTATCCGCCGGCAGGCCCCATGATCAGAGCATGATCATCGAGCTTCCCGACCGTGACGGACCCCAGATCGCCGACGACGCATTCGTGGCACCGACCGCCTCCGTGATCGGGCAGGTGCGCCTCGAGGCGGGTGCCAACATCTGGTACGGCGCGGTGCTCCGCGGCGACGAGGACGAGATCGTGATCGGCGCCGGGTCGAACGTGCAGGACAACTGCGTGGTGCACACCGACCCCGGCCACCCGGTGCGGGTGGGTGCCAACGTGACGATCGGGCACGGCGCGATCGTGCACGGCGCGCACGTGCACGACGGCGTCCTCATCGGGATGGGCGCGACCCTGCTCAACGGTTCGGTCGTGGGATCCGGCTCGGTCATCGGGGCAGGGGCGCTGGTGTCGGAGGGTGTCGAGATCCCGCCGAACTCGCTCGTGCTCGGGGTCCCCGGCAAGGTGCGCCGCGAGACCACGGAGCAGGAGCGGGAGGCGATCGGGCGCAGCGCGCCGGGGTACGTGGCCCGCGCTGAGCGGCACCGTGCGGGGGTGCAGCGATGACCGTGCGCATCGAGGCGGTGCAGGGCGACATCACGGCCGAGCAGGTGGACGCGATCGTCAACGCCGCGAACTCCTCGCTCCTGGGTGGCGGCGGGGTCGACGGTGCGATCCATCGCGCAGCCGGGCCGGCCCTGCTCGCCGAGTGCCGGCGGGTCCGGCAGGAGGAGTACCCAGACGGGCTGCCGACCGGCCGGGCCGTGGCCACCGGCGCCGGGGACCTCGCCGCGCGCTGGGTGATCCACACGGTCGGCCCCGATCGGCACCGCGGCCAGACCGATCCGGCCCTGCTCGCCTCGTGCTTCACCGAGAGCATGCGCGTCGCAGCCGCTCTGGGCGCGAGCTCGGCCGCGTTCCCGGCCATCTCGGCCGGGGTCTACGGATGGGACGTCGAGGAGGTGGCGAGCACCGCCGTCGGCGCGGTCCGTGGCCTGTCCGACGACGGTGGGGCGGGGTCGGTCGAGCTGGTGCGGTTCGTCCTCTTCTCGCCGGATGCGCTGGCGGCGTTCGAGGCCCAGCTGTAGCTGCAACACGCTCTCTGCCTGCGGCGAACAGGGGCAGATCGAGGGGGTAGCGGTGGTTAGCCTTGTCGAAAGCCGCAACCGCCCGTTGGGAGAAGTGTCATGTTCGAGAGGTTCACGGACCGTGCTCGGCGCGTTGTCGTGCTCGCGCAAGAAGAAGCGCGCATGCTCAACCACAACTACATCGGTACCGAGCACATCCTGCTCGGCCTGATCCACGAGGGCGAGGGCATCGCCGCCAAGACGATGGAGTCCCTGTCGATCTCGCTCGACGCCGTGCGTCAGCAGGTCCAGGACATCATCGGTGAGGGGCAGCAGGCGCCGGTCGGGCACATCCCGTTCACGCCGCGCGCCAAGAAGGTGCTGGAGCTGTCGCTGCGCGAGGCGCTGCAGCTCGGCCACAACTACATCGGCACCGAGCACATCCTGCTCGGGCTGATCCGCGAGGGCGAAGGTGTCGCCGCCCAGGTGCTCACCAAGCTCGGTGCGGATCTCGGCAGGGTGCGCCAGCAGGTGATCCAGCTGATCTCCGGTCACCAGGGCGGCAAGGAGAGCGTCTCCGCCGGCGGCCCGCAGGAGGGGACCCCCTCCGGCTCGGCCGTGCTCGACCAGTTCGGGCGCAACCTCACGCAGGCTGCCCGCGACGGCAAGCTCGACCCGGTCATCATGCGCAGCAAGGAGATCGAGCGCGTGATGCAGGTGCTGAGCCGCCGCACCAAGAACAACCCGGTGCTGATCGGTGAGCCGGGCGTCGGCAAGACCGCCGTCGTCGAGGGCCTCGCGCAGGACATCGCCCGCGGGGAGGTGCCGGAGACGCTGAAGGACAAGCAGCTCTACACGCTCGACCTCGGTGCGCTGGTGGCCGGTTCCCGCTACCGCGGTGACTTCGAGGAGCGCCTCAAGAAGGTGCTCAAGGAGATCTCGACGCGCGGCGACATCATCCTGTTCATCGACGAGATCCACACGCTCGTCGGTGCGGGTGCTGCCGAGGGAGCGATCGACGCGGCGAGCATCCTCAAGCCGAAGCTGGCGCGCGGCGAGCTGCAGACCATCGGTGCGACGACCCTCGACGAGTACCGCAAGTACATCGAGAAGGACGCCGCGCTCGAGCGTCGCTTCCAGCCGATCCAGGTGGCCGAGCCCACGCTCACCCACACGATCGAGATCCTCAAGGGGCTGCGCGACCGGTACGAGGCGCACCACCGTGTCACGATCACCGACCCCGCGATCGTGGCGGCTGCCAACCTCGCCGATCGCTACGTGAACGACCGGTTCCTGCCGGACAAGGCGATCGACCTGATCGATGAGGCCGGTGCGCGGCTGCGCATCCGTCGCATGACCGCTCCGCCGGAGCTGCGCGAGCTCGACGACAAGATCGCCGAGGCCAAGCGCAGCAAGGAGTCGGCGATCGACGACCAGGACTTCGAGCGCGCAGCACGCCTGCGTGACGAGGAGAAGCGCCTGGTGGGCGAGCGCGCCGACAAGGAGAAGGCGTGGCGCAACGGCGACATGGACAACGTCGCCGAGGTGGACGAGGAGCTGATCGCCGAGGTGCTGGCCGCCTCGACAGGCATCCCGGTCTTCAAGCTCACCGAGGAGGAGTCCAGCCGACTGCTCCGCATGGAGGATGAGCTGCACAAGCGCGTCATCGGCCAGGAGGAGGCCATCAAGGCTCTCTCCCAGGCGATCCGGCGCACGCGTGCGGGTCTGAAGGACCCGCGCCGACCGGGTGGTTCCTTCATCTTCGCCGGCCCCACCGGCGTCGGGAAGACCGAGCTCGCCCGCACGCTGGCCGAGTTCCTGTTCGGTGACGAGGACTCCCTCATCCAGCTGGACATGAGCGAGTACGCCGAGAAGCACACCGTGTCCCGGCTGTTCGGATCACCGCCCGGATACGTCGGTTACGAAGAGGGTGGCCAGCTCACCGAGAAGGTGCGTCGCCGGCCGTTCTCCGTGGTGCTGTTCGACGAGGTGGAGAAGGCGCACGCCGACATCTTCAACTCCTTGCTGCAGATCCTGGAAGAGGGGAAGCTCACCGACTCGCAGGGCCGGGTCGTGGACTTCAAGAACACCGTCATCATCATGACGACGAACCTCGGTACCCGCGACATCAGCAAGGGTCTGCTCACCGGCTTCCAGGCCGGCGGCGACCTGTCGACCAGTTATGACCGGATGAAGATCAAGGTCAACGATGAGCTCAAGCAGCACTTCCGCCCTGAGTTCCTCAACCGCGTCGACGACGTCATCGTGTTCCCGCAGCTGAGCAAGGAGCAGATCTACGCGATCGTCGACCTGATGATCGCCAAGCTGGCCACGCGGCTCGCGGACAAGGACATGGGCATCGAGCTCACCGAGGCGGCCAAGGAGCTGCTCGCGGACCGCGGGTTCGACCCGGTGCTGGGTGCACGGCCCCTGCGTCGCGCGATCCAGCGCGAGATCGAGGACCAGCTGTCGGAGAAGATCCTGTACGGCGAGCTGAAGGCCGGTCAGAAGGTGATCGTCGACGCCAAGGGCGAGGGTCTGCTCGGCGAGTTCACCTTCAGCGGGGTGCCGTGGTCCGAGCTCACGGAGGACGCGCCTGTCGTCGACACCGCGGACGAGCCGGTGGCGGTGGGCGCGATCCACACCGACACCACGGAGCTGCCGGGCTCGCCCGGCGCGGAGAAGGCCCAGGGCGCCTGACGGCCCGCAGCTGAACGAGGCCGGGGGCCGTCGTCGAGAGATCGACGGCGGCCCTCGGCTCGTGCGCGGCCAGGTGGCCGACCGTGACCGGCCCCGGAGTCAGCGGGGAGTGAACCGGACCAGCACCGCGCGGCCGGCCTCCAGCCGGTGCATCGATCGCTGGCCCTTGTTGCGCCAGCGCTGGCTCGCGGGCTCGAAGGCAGCGACCTTCTCGATCACCTCGTCGTTGGCGCGCAGCGTGACGTCCGCGGGTTCGTGGCGCGAGAGGTTCGCGACGAGCGCGTAACGGTCGGCGCCCGGCCCGCTGAACCGGCCGAGCGCGACGGCGTCGCCCTCGATCGCGAGCAGGTCGTCGTCCGGCTCGAAGGGGGTCAGGCCGTCGGGGACAGGGTCGATGCTTGCGGCCTGCACGGCCGTCGACGTCAACGGCAGCAGCTCCTGGCCGATGTGGGCGAGGTAGCTCGTGTTGACCTCGGTGGTGTGGTCGTACAGCGGGGTGCGCTCACCCTCGACGGTCAGGATGCCGCCCGTGAAGTTCTCCCCGCGGGCCGGGTCGGGAGTCCAGTACGTGAAGTACTGGATCCCCTTGCAGCCGTAGGCCAGGCTGATGTTCACCTGCCAGTAGAGGTCCGCCAGCGTGGGGATCGCGTGGTTCGTGTAGCCCACGGACTGCACGTAGGCCCAGGTCGGGATGCCCTCCGGCAGCGCGGCCTCGCGGACGTTCGCCCAGTTCCGGAAGTAGCCGCCGTCCTCGCCCTGCGCGAGGATCGGATAGCGGTCGAACGAGAGCAGCTCGGGATCGAGATGGTCGACGGCGGCCTGGTAGTCGAACCCGGGCAGGTGGTTGACGTAGGGCAGGCAGTCGGGGTCGATCTCACGGATGAGGTCGAGCACCGTCGCGAGGTCCGGCAGCTGACCGACCGAGGGCTCGTCATAGACATGCAGGCCCACGAAGCTCTCGAAGCCGCTGTCCGCGCCCGGTTGCCGCCAGGCGCTGAGGTCGCCCGAGAAGTCCTCGGTGAGCAGGGTGCTGCCGTCGGCTGCGGTGACGATCACGTCGTCGAACGTGGCGGACTCGGATCCCGCCTCGCGGAACCCGACGCTGCCCGAGGTGAACGTCGTGTCCGTGGTGGTGTCGACGACCTGGCCGTTGACGCTGGTCGTGATCGTCGAGCCCACGACGCTGGTCTCGACGTCGTAGGCGACGCCCGGTTCGATCGCGAAGGGAAGGATGACCTCCGACACCGAGGGTGCACCGTTGACGAAGATGGCCTTGGTCAGCTTGCCCGCCGTGCCGATGTTGCTGATCAGCCAGACGTAGGCGTTGGCCTCGTCCTGGATCCGGAACGCCCACCCGGACTGGGCGTAGCCGCCGGCGCCGGTGGGCAGCGGGGTGCTGGAGAAGCTGAAGGTGTAGTCGGTCCACCCGGTCCCGGCGGTGGCCCAGCCGATCGAGCCGTTGCCGGTGCCACCGTCCACCAGCAGTCGACCATCCCGGAGACGCCAGTAGCGGGTGGGTGAGTAGCGGCCGATGATCTCGCGCAGCTTGGCCTCGGCCTCGGCGCGGGTGAGAGTAAAGGTGCCGCCGTCGTCGGAGATGCGGAACTGGTGGGTGAGCCAGCGCAGGTCGCCGTCGTCGACCAGCACCTTGAGGCCGACCTCGTCGGCGATACCGAGGGCGTGCCGCTGGATGTAGTGGTCGGCGTACAGGTAGTTGTTGGTGTGCACGTAGGTGAAGCCCGCATCCTTCATCTCCTGCCAACGCTCCACGGTGGTCTGCAGCGGCGGCGGTGGCCAGAACACGCCGATCGGGAACTCGTCGCCGGCCAGCAGCGGGCCGCCGGTACCGACCGCTGCGGCCACGGGTCCGCGCGCGAACGCTGGTGCTGCACCGAGAGATCCTGCGGCGGCGAGTGCCCCGCCGAGGGCGCCTCCCATGCGGAGGAAGCCCTTGCGGGTGAGGCTGTGCGAGGTCATCGTCGAACCCTTCGGTCAGCGGCGTGGTCGCCGGTCGTGTGACATCTGGTGTGCTTTGACCGCGCCAGCGGTCAGCGTGAGGAGCGCGCTCGCGCGGTCATAGGTCAGCTGGCTGACGGCGAGGTAGAGCATCTCGACCACGGCCAGCTCGGCGAACCGACCCGCCAGGGGTCCCTGGCCGAACGTCGTCGCGTCCGAGACGGTGATCAGCGTGTGGGCCGCGACCTCGGCCAGGGGGGAGCGCGGTGAGCCGGTGATGGCCGCGGTCACCGCACCGGCCTGCCGGGCCGCGCGGAGCATCTCGACCGTCTCGGTCGTCTCACCGGTGTAGGAGACCGCGATGGCGACGTCGGACTCGCCGAGCAGGCACGCGCCGACGAGGCCGTCGTGCACGTCGGTGAACGACCATGTGGGCACGCCGATCCGGCTGAGCCGTAGCTCCAGCTCGCTCGTCATCACCGCGGAGCCACTGACGGCGTAGAGCTGGACCCGCCCCGCGGTCGCGATCGCTTCGGCGACCTGGCGCACGGCGTCGAGATCGAGCCCGGACAGGGTGTCGCGGACGGCCAGGGTCTGGACTGTCGCGAGGGTGCGGGCGACCTTGTCGAGGGGGTCGGTCGGCGAGATGGTGCGTGAGATATCGAGCTCCCACGGTGAGCTCCCGGCGCTGGCGGCATCGGCCGCCACCGCGACCCGGAGCGCCGGGTAGCCGTCGATGCCGAGCCGTCGGCACAGCCGTGACACCGCGGAGGGTGACGAGCCGCCGGCGTCGGCCAGATCGTGCAGCGTGCCGGCGACGGCTCCCTGCGGGTCGGCGAGCACCACCTCGGCGACCTTGCGCACCGACGCCGGGAGCTCGGGGAGGAGCCGGCGGAGGTCGGTCAGGATCCCGGTGGATCGCAGCGACGGCGTCGATGCCATGACAGGAAGTGTCAACTAGCGGCCGTCGCGCTGTCAAGAGTGACAGGAAGTGTCGGTGGCGGCGGTCGCGATCGTCGGAGTCGGGCCGGTGTTTGACAGATGTGGCACAGGGGCTTGTGAGAAGCCGTCGTACAACGTAATACTACCGCGAGCCGTACAACGTCGTACTACGACCCCCAGACAACGAACGTCGAAGGAGGTGCCCGGTGACCACCGTGATGGAGAGCAATCCGGACGTGCTCAGGTCCGAGGCTCCGCCACCTGGCCGCAAGGCTCGACGACCTCGGCAGCAGCTCTGGATCTGGTTGATGCTGCTTCCCACCGTGGTGCTCTACGGGCTCTACACCGTCTACCCGATCGTCGCGAGCTACTGGCTGGCGTTCCTCGAGTGGAACGGATTCACGGCCGAGAAGACCTTCGTCGGCCTGGAGAACTTCCAGGCGGTGCTCGCGGACCCGCTCTTCTGGAACTCCTTCCGGATCACTGTGATCTTCATGCTCGCGGTGGTGCCGCCGAAGGTCATCCTGACGTTGCTGCTGGCCTTGGCGCTCAACTCCGCGAACCTGCCGTTCCGAACCTTCTTCCGGACCGCGTACTTCCTCCCGGTGGTGACGACGGCGGCGATCGTAGGCATCGTCATGCAGTTCGTCTTCGATCCGGCGTCCGGGCCGGTCAACCTCGCGCTGCGCAGGCTGGGGATCATCGACGCCGGCATCAACTTCCTCGGCGACTCCTCCTACGCGCTCTGGACCGCAGCCGGCGTGTACGTGTGGAAGTGGTTCGGCATCACGATGATCTACTGGCTCGCCGCGCTGCAGACGATCCCCGACGAGGTCTACGAAGCCGCTCGCATCGACGGCGCCGGCGCCTGGCAGCTGATGAAGTCGATCACGCTGCCGCTGCTGAAGCCGTTCCTCATCATCATCACGTTGCTCTCGTTCGAGTCGGCGCTCAAGGTCTTCGACCTGATGCTCACGATGACGAACGGTGGGCCGTTCTACGCCACCGAGGTCGTGGAGATCTACATCTACCGGTGGGCGTTCGCGGCCACGGTGCCCCAGCTGGGGCACGCCTCCGCGGCCGCCGTGATCTTCGGGCTGTTCGTCTGCGTCGTCGGGCTGTTCCAGATCTTCGGGGTCCGCTCCGTGCAGAAGGCGAGGGCGATCTGATGGCTGCGACAGCGACGTCCACCCGGAGCGCCTGGCGTCCCGGCCGGCTCCTGCGCCGGCTGCCGTGGTGGCTGCTCACCCTCATCCTGATCGGTGGCGCGTTCCTGTGGGTCTACCCGTTCCTGTGGATGATCTCGGCATCGCTGAAGGGCCAGCTCGAGATCTTCGGCTCCGGGCTCTCGCTGCTGCCGGAGTCGTGGGAGTGGGAGAACTACGCCCGCGCCTGGAACGAGGCCAGCTTCTCCACCTACACGTGGAACACGATCATCGTCACGGTCGCGAGCGTGGTGCTGGTGGTGGTCCGGTGCGCGATGTCGGGCTACGTGATCGGCCGCTACCAGTTCCTCGGCAAGAAGGTCGTCGTGGCCGTGCTGGTCGCCACCTTCTTCGTGCCGACCGGCTACACGATCATCCCCGTCGTCGAGATCTCCCAGAACCTCGGGCTGCTGAACTCCCTCTCCGGGATGGTCCTCGCGCTGTCCGGTGGTGGGCACGTCGCCCTGATCCTGCTCTACGCGGGCTACTTCCGCGGCATCCCTCGTGAGCTCGAGGAGTCCGCCGTGCTCGACGGCGCAGGATTCTTCGGGGTCTTCTTCCGGATCATGCTCCCGCTGTCCGGGCCCATCACGGCGACGGCGACCCTCATGACGTTCCTCGGAACCTGGAACAACTTCTTCATCCCTCTGGTGTTCTCGCTGTCGCGGCCGGACCTGCGCACGCTCAGCGTGGGCATGAAGGCCTTCGTGGGCGAGAACTCCACCGACTGGGGCGGGATGGCGGCTGCGGCCACGATCTCGCTGATCCCGCTCGTGATCCTGTTCATCGTGCTGCAGGGCCAGTTCGTCAAGGGCTTCGCGGGGGCGATCAAGCAATGACGCGGCCAAACATCCTGCTGCTGTGCACCGACCAGCAACGCTTCAGCGCGCTCGCAGCCGCAGGCAACCCGGAGATCTCCACGCCGAACCTCGACCGGCTGGCGTCGCAGGGGGCGCTCTTCGAGAGCTGCTATGTGCAGAACCCGGTGTGCTCGCCCTCGCGGGCCAGCCTGATGACCGGCCGGTACGTGCACTCGCACGGGCTGTGGAGCAACGGCGTCGCGCTGCCGCCGCACGAGCGGCTGTTCACGAAGGCGCTCGCCGAGTCCGGGTACGACTGCGGGCTGGTCGGCAAGCTGCACCTTGGTGCCTGCTTCGGTGGCCGCACCGAGGCCCGCCTCGACGACGGCTTCAGGGTGTTCCGCTGGGCTCATGACCCCTATCGCGGCTCGTCCGAGAACGCGTACCACCGGTGGCTGAGGGCGAGTCGTCCGGAGCTCTACGCCGCAGCGCTCGATCCGAGCTCCGACGTCACCTTCGACTCGATGCCGACCGAGGCCCACTACAGCCGGTGGATCGGGCAGGAGACGATCGACTTCCTGCGCCACGACCGGGAGAAGGACAAGCCCTTCTGCTTCATCGCGAACTTCTTCGACCCGCACCACGGCTTCGGGGCACCGAATGAGTATCTCGACCGGTACCGCCCGGACTCCCTCAGCCGCCCGGCCACGACACCGGACGAGCTCGCGACGAAGCCGCCGATCTTCGCAGAGGCGTCGGCCAGGTCCTACGCCGGTCATGCCAAGGGGTTCGCGGAGTACACGCCAGAGCAGCTGCAGGAGGTCAAGGCCACGTACTACGCGATGGTCAGCCTCGTCGACGACGAGGTCGGGCGGATCCTCACGGCTCTGGAGGAGGAGGGGCTCGCGGAGAGCACGGTGGTGATCTTCACCTCCGACCACGGCGAGATGCTCGGCGACCACCAGCTGATGCTCAAGGGCCCGATGATGTACGACGTCGCGGTCCGGGTGCCGCTGCTGGTGCGCTGGCCCGGCCACATCGCCGCAGGCCAGCGTCGGTCAGAGCTGGTGCAATGGGTCGACCTCGCCCCGACCCTGCTCGAGGTGGCCGGCCTGCCCGCCGCAGATGCCCACCAGGGCACGAGCCTGCTGGGGCTGGTGACCGGTGACGGGACGTGGACCCGGGACTGGGCCCTCTCGGAGTACCGCGACAGCGGGCATCCGTACGACCCGCCGGTGCACACGACGATGCTGCGCCACGAGGACTGGAAGGTCGTCGTCCACCACGGGGCGCCGACCACCGACCGGGCGCGGACCGGGGAGCTGTACGACCTCGCTCGGGACCCGGACGAGCTGACCAACCTGTGGGAGGACCCGGCCCACGCACAGACCCGGGTGGCGATGCAGGAGCTGCTCCTCGACGTCCTGGTGGCGACCGAGGATCGCGGCGCACGACGAGAGGCGTTCTGGTGAGTGAACCGACCATCCACCCCCGGCCCCAGCTGCGCCGGGAGGAGTGGCAGGACCTCTGCGGCACGTGGCGGTTCGCGTTCGACGACGAGGATCGCGGCGCCGACGAGCGGTGGTTCGAGACCGGCAACCTCGACGGCGAGATCCAGGTGCCCTACCCGCCCGAGTCCAGCCTCTCCGGCGTCGGCGACACCTCCTACCACCCGGTCGCCTGGTACGCGCGAGAGGTGTCCCTCCCGGAGGGCGAGGGGCGGGTGCTGCTGCACTTCGGCGCCGTCGACTACCGCGCCGATGTGTGGGTGAACGGGCAGCACGTCGGGGGTCACGACGGCGGCCACACGCCGTTCAGTCTCGACGTCACCTCGGCCGTGGCGAAGGACCGCGTCGAGCAGACCATCGTGGTGAGGGCCGAGGACCAGCCGACCGACCAGCACCAGCCCCGCGGCAAGCAGGTCACCGCCGAGGGGCCGCGCGGCATCTTCTACGACCGTACGACCGGTATCTGGCAGCCGGTGTGGCTCGAGCGGGTCGCGGCCACACACGTGCGCGAGCTGCGTTGGACCACCGACGTCGACGCCGGGCTGGTGCACCTCGATCTCACGCTGTCGCGCCCGGTCACCACCGCCCTCACGGTACACGCGCGGCTCAGCCTCGAAGGGGTGCTGCTGACGGAGCACAACGTCCGGGCCAGCGAGCACACCGTGCGGCTGACGATCAGCCTCGACGAGCTGCGCACCGGGCAGCCGATCCTGTGGTCGCCCGAGACGCCCACGCTCATCGATGCCGAGATCGTGCTCGCAGCGCCGGCCGGCGAGCTGGACCGGGTGCAGAGCTACCTCGGGGTGCGCAGCGTGGGCTGGCGCGACGGCCTGTTCCTGCTCAACGGCAAGCCTTACTACCTGCGGATGGTGCTCGAGCAGGGCTACTGGCCCACGTCGCACCTCGCCGCTCCCGGACCGGACGCGCTGCGCCGCGAGGTCGAGCTGATCAAGGAGCTGGGGTTCAACGGAGCCCGGGTGCATCAGAAGATCGAGGACCCGCGGTTCCTGTACTGGTGCGACCGGCTCGGGCTCCTCACCTGGGGCGAGTTCCCGGCTGCGTTCGCGTACTCGCCGACGGCGGTCACGCGCACCGCGACCGAGTGGTCCGAGGCGGTGCTACGGGACTCGAGCCATCCCTGTGTGGTGGCGTGGGTGCCGCTCAACGAGAGCTGGGGCGTGCCGAACATCGCCACCTCCACCCAGCAGCAGAGCTTCGCGACGGCGATGTACCACCTCACCAAGGCGCTCGACCCGACCCGGCCGGTGATCTCCAACGACGGCTGGGAGCACACGGTCAGCGACATCTGGGCGATCCACGACTACACGCCGAGCGGGGAGAGCATCCGGCGCCGGTACCACACCGACGAGGATCTCGACCGGACGCTGCACGGCCCCGGGCCGGGGCGACGCAAGGTCATGCTGCAGCGCGAGGAGCGTGCCGGCCGGCCGGTGATGGTCACCGAGTTCGGCGGGCTGGCGTATGTGCATGAGCTCGACGGGTCGTGGGCGGGCTACAGCACGGTGGGCGGCGCGGCCGAGCTGCGCGACCGGTTCGAGGAGCTGGTGACGGCGCTGCTCGACTCCCCGTGGCTGGGCGGCTTCTGCTACACGCAGCTCACCGACACCCAGCAGGAGCGCAACGGCCTGCTCACCGCCGAACGGGAGCCGAAGCTTCCCGTCGAGGAGATCCGCCGAATCGTCACCCGAGCGGCGAGGGCCATACCGGCCGAGGAGGTCGACGCCTACCGCCGGGCGACCAAGGAGACCATGAAGGAGGCGCGACCATGAGGATGACCCGTAGAGGTCTGCTGCAGGGCGCTGGTGCCCTCGGCGCAGCCGCACTGCTCGGGGGCTGCGACACGGCATCGTCCGGTGGTGGAGGCGGAGGCGGTGGTGGCGCCGGTGGGCCGCTGACCTGGTGGGACCACACCCCCAACCTGCAAGCAGCGAACGAGCGGATCTTCGCCAGGTTCACCGAGGAGTCCGGCACACCCGTCGAGTACAGCTACCACCAGACCAACGAGATGGGCGAGGCGCTGCAGATCGCCAACCAGAGCGACCAGCTCCCTGACGTGCTGACCAACGTCGGGCTACGGCTCCCGGTGCCGGCGCTGATCGACGAGGGCTGGTTCCAGGCCGGGGCGTTCCCGGAGGAGGCGCTGAGCCGGTTGCCGGAGACCTCCCTGATCGAGGGCATCCACACGTTCGACGGCAAGGTGTACAGCTTCCCGGTCTTCGCCGACCGCCAGTACTGGGCGATCACCTGGTACAACACCGAGATGCTCGAGGCCGCCGGCGTCGAGCCTCCGACGACCTACGACGAGTACCGCGCCGTGGCCAGGGCGGTGCAGGACAGCACGCCGGAGGAGACCTCCGGGGTGATCTTCAACCTCGGGCAGCGCCCACGTGTGGCAGAGCACGTCAACTTCCTGGCCCAGGCCGCGGGCTTCCCAGGCTTCGGCGGGGACATGTACCAGACCGGCGAGGTGCAGTTCCACCACGAGGCCTACCTCACCGTCATCGAGTTCCTGCTGTCGCTGCAGCAGGACGGCCTGCTGTACCCGGCCTCGGGACAGCTCGCCGACGCCGAGGCGCGGGTCAGGTGGGCGGCGGGCGGCGCGGGTCTGTACATGGACGGTCCGTGGTGCCCCGGCAGCCTCGGTACCTCGAACGCGGAGGAGTTCCTCCCCAAGCTCGGTGTGGCGCAGATGGTGAAGCCCGACGCCGGAACCGAGCTCGCCGCCTATCGCGCCCCGCAGGGCGGCATGTACTGGATCTCCGGCGCGTCGCAGAACGTGGAGGCGGCCAGCCAGCTGATCGGCTACCAGACCGAGGAGCCGTACTACATCGACATCGCCAACGGCATGGCGCAGCCGCCGCTCGACGTGTCGGTGATCGAGAAGGCCGACGTGCACCCGGCGTGGGCCGAGATGGTCGGCTGGTTCCAGGACCAGGTGTACCTGGCGCCGAGCCCGTCGGCGAAGAACCCGAGGATCTCCGCCGTCAACGCCATGGCCACGGCGATCGAGCCCGACCTCGGGATGATCGTGCAGGGTGCCTTCAGTGGTGACGTGCCGGACTGGCAGGGCGCGCTGAAGGAGCTGTCCGACAAGGTGATGGCGCAGCGCGAGGAGAACGTCGCGGCCGTGCAGGCCGAAGGCGTCGAGGTCTCGATGGACGACTGGGCGTTTCCCGACTGGGAGCCCAGGCAGGACTACACACCGGAGATGTACTCATGAGCCAGCAACCGACGAGCGTCACGAGGCGCCGTTTCCTCCTCCTGACCGGCGCCGGCGCGGTCGGCGGTGCGCTCGCCGCCTGCGACACCGCACCCTCGGGTGGCGGTGGGCCAGACAGCGCCGACGATGGGGGCGCGAGCACCGGGCCGATCACCTGGTGGGATCACTTCAACCCGCTGCGGGACCTGCACGGGGAGATGTTCGCGGCGTTCGAGGCGGATACCGGCATCGCCGTCGAGTTCACGCCGCAGCAGACCGGCGAGATGGGTGAGGCGCTCCGCCTGGCCAAGCAGAGCGATCAGCTCCCGGACGTCCTGACGAACGTCGGACTCCAGCTCCCGGTGCCTGCGCTGATCGCCGAGAACTGGTTCCAGCCGATCACGCTGAACGACGAGGCGCTCGCCGCGCTGCCACCCGAAGCGCTCGCCGACGGCGTCCACAGGTTCGGCGGCGAGCTGTACACGTTCCCGATCTTCAACTTCCGCCAGTACTGGGCGGCGACCTGGTACAACCGAGCGCTCGCCGAGCAGGCAGGCCTCGATCCGGATGCTCCGCCGGCGACCTACGACGAGTTCCGAGCAGCCGCCAGGGCGGTCTCGGACGCGGGTGGGGACGACGTGTTCGGGTGGATGCTCGCGCTCGGTCAGCCGCCGCGCCTGGCCGAGCAGATCAACTTCCTGGCGCAGGCCGGTGGGTTCGAGGGCAGCGGCGGGGTGCTCTTCAAGACCGGGGAGTTCGCGTTCCACGACGATGCGTACGTCAACGCGATCGAGTTCTGGCTGTCGCTGCGCGACGACGGGCTGCTGGTCCCGGGGACCGAGCCCTACAACGACCGCGACGCGCGAGCCCGATGGGCGGCCGGCCAGGCGGGTTACTACTTCGATGGACCATGGTGCGCCGGTGTGGTGATGCAGGATCTCGCTGACTTCGCCGAGCAGATGGACGTCGGCCCGATGCTCGTGCCCGAGGCCGGCATGGACGTGGTCGCCTACCGCGGGCCGCAGGGTGGCGCATTCTTCCTGTCCGGACCGTCGCAGCGGCAGGCCGACGTCGGCGAGCTGCTCAGTCGGTTCACCTCGCCGGCGTACTACCAGGGCCTGGCCGAGAACATGGACCAGCCCCCGCTGGACCTCGCCGTCGTGGCGCAGGCCGACGTGCACCCCGCGTACGCCAAGCTGATCGGCTGGTACCAGGAGCAGGTCTACCTGGCGCCGCTGGCGGTCGCGCAGAACCCCGACATCGACCTGGTCAACACCGAGATGCCGGCGATCGAGCCCGACCTCGGGATGACCATCCAGGGGCTGTTCGCCGGTGAGCTCGGCGACGTGCGCACTGCTCTGCAGGCGCTGAGCGACCGCAGCATGGCAGCACGCGAGGAGGCGATCGCCGCGGCCACCGCGAACGGCGCCCAGGTCGACATGGACTCGTGGGCCTTCCCGGACTGGCAGCCCCGGCAGGACTTCACGCCAGACATGTACGGATGACGGGGGCGCCGGACGACAGCCTCAACGTCCTGGTGCTGATGAGCGACGAGCAACGCTGGGACAGCGTGGGGTTCGCCGGCAACCCGGCCGCGCGATCCCCGGTGCTGGACGAGCTCGCGGAGCGGTCCACGGTGTTCGAGCGGTGCTACACGCCCTTCCCGCTGTGCTGCCCCTCCCGCACCAGCCTGTGGACGGGACGAATGCCGCGGCACCACCACGTGCTCGGCAACTGGCGTCCGATCGACTCCCGGCTCGGCGAGTCCGGGCTGGGGGTGGCGTTCCGGGATGCCGGTTACCACACGCTGTACTGCGGCAAGTGGCACGTGCCAGGCACCACCCCGGCCCAGCTCGGGTTCGCGGCGACAGCGGCGATCCCGGCCGTGCTGAACGGGCGAGACCGCGGCCGATACATCGAGGCGTACCGCGAGTACGCCGCCCGGCAGGGGTACGAGCTGGTCGAGGGCCACATCGAGAACCTCACGCCCACGGACGTGGCGGCGCTCCGCTCAGCGCCGCACCGGGCCACCGCGGAGATCGAGGAGGAGCACTTCCTGGAGAGCTGGCAGACCCGCGAGTTCCTGCGCGCCCTGGACGAGCGGCCTGGGGATCGGCCGTGGTTCGCCGTCTGCTCCTTCAACGCGCCGCACTTCCCGATGGTGGTGCCACAGCCCTACGACCGGCTCATCGACCGCGCCGAGGTGCGGCTGCCCGACAGCTTCGCCACGGGCCCGGCGACCAAGCCGCGAGAGGTGGCGGCGTCGTCGTACGCCGCGAAGTACGCCGACCTCGACGAAGCCGGATGGCGGGACATGCTCGCCCATTACCTCGGGCTGTGCGCGCTCGTGGACACGCAGGTGGGTGCGATCCTCCAGCACCTGGGTGAAGAGCTGGAGCGCACGATCATCGTCTTCACCACCGACCACGGCGACATGATGGGCTCGCATCGACTGATGGAGAAGGGCCATCAGCTCCACTACGAGGAGGCGCTGCGCGTGCCGCTGATCATCCGGCACCCTGCCCAGCAGGAGGGGACGCGGACGACCAACCTGGTCTCCGTCGTCGACATCGCGAGGACCCTCGCGGAGCTGGCCGGCGTGCCGTGGGACGAGGACGACGACGGCGTCTCCTTCGCGCGCATGATCGCCTCGGACGAGCCGCCGGCGACGAGGACGCACGTGACCGCGGAGACCGTGCTGTACGACATGGAGTCCGAGGCCAACGGCGAGTACGTGGACCCGCGGACGTGGGCCGCCGAGCGTGACGGGATGAACCTGTCGGTCCGGACCGATCGGGTGCGGTACGTGTACCGGTCGCGCGACATCGACGAGCTGTACGACCACGAGTCCGACCCGGGTGAGCAGGTCAACCTCGCTGCTGCGCCGGGGCGGGCGGCCGAGCGGGGGGAGCTGCGGCGGCTGCTGGCGAACGAGGTGGCCGATGTCTGGCCCGGTGTTGCCCGGACCCTGACCGAGAGCTAGGAGAGCAGATCATGGCGACCAACATCGTCCTCATCCTCGTCGACGACATGGGGTACTCCGACATCGGCCCCTACGGGAGCGAGATCCCGACGCCGAACCTCGACCGGCTCGCGGCCGGCGGGGTGCGGATGTCGCAGTTCTACAACACGGCGCGGTGCTCGCCCTCGCGGGCCTCGCTGCTGACCGGGCTGCACCCGCACCAGACCGGTATCGGGATCCTCACGGAGGACCAGCGGCCGTACGGGTATCCCGGGACGCTCAACGACCGGTGCCTGACCATGGCGGAGGTGCTCGGGGCGGCGGGGTACGCGACCTACATGTCCGGGAAGTGGCACCTGTGCGGGCAGTTCTACGAGCCGCATGACGCGTGGCCGACCCGGCGCGGGTTCGAGCAGTTCTTCGGCACGATCGCCGGCGGCGGCAGCTACTTCTACCCGAAGACGCTGACACGCGGCGAGACGTCGGTTCAGGAGGAGACCTCGGCGCCGGACTTCTACTACACGGACGCGATCAGCGAGCAGGCGGTCCGCTACATCGAGGCGCACGACGAGGACCGGCCGTTCTTCCTCTACACCGCGTACACGGCACCGCACTGGCCGCTGCACGCGCCTGAGGAGGACATCGCGGCGATGAAGGGTCTGTTCGACGGGGGCTGGGACGAGCTCCGGCGGCAGCGGGCGGAGCTGCTGGTGTCCTCGGGCGTGCTGGATCCCGCATGGGGGCTGAGCGAGCGTGATCCAGACGTGGCTGCGTGGGACGACACCCCGGACCACGAGTGGGAGACGCAGCGCATGGAGGTCTACGCGGCGCAGCTGCGGCGGATGGACGCGGGCGTGGGGCGGATCCTCGACGCGCTGGAGGCGACCGGGCAGCTCGAGGACACGTTGCTGATGTTCCTGTCCGACAACGGGGGCTGCGCCGAGGGGTTCCAGCCGGCCTACACCGACGAGCTGCCGCGGCTGCCGGAGTTCCTGCCGGGGTCCACACGCGACGGTCGACGAGTGTTCCGAGGGAACGTGCCGGAGTCGATGCCGGGCGGCGAGGAGACGTACGCGAGCTACGGCACCGGGTGGGCGAACCTGTCGAACACGCCGTTTCGTGAGTACAAGCACTGGGTGCACGAGGGTGGCATCGCGACGCCGTTCATCGTGCACTGGCCTGCTGGCGGGCTGGAGGCCGGGGCGGTGCGGCACGACCCGCACCAGCTCCCCGACGTGCTGGCCACCGTGCTGGAGGCGACCGGCGTCGCCTTCCCCTCGGAGTACCCGGGGCGGCGGCCGCAGCCCTTGGAGGGGATCAGCATGCTGCCGACATGGCGCGGGTGGGGCGCGCCCGACGGGCGGTACCTGTACTGGGAGCACGAGGGCAACTCGGCGGTGCGACGCGGACGATGGAAGCTGGTGCGCAAGCACGGCCAGCCGTGGGAGCTGTACGACATGGCGACCGACCGGACCGAGCTGCACGACCTCTGCGCCGAGCAGCCGGATGTGGTGGCCGAGCTCGTGGCCAGCTACGAGGCCTGGGCGCGGCGGTGCGGTGTGATCCCGCGTGAGACGATCCTCGCGGCTGGTCGCTGACCGGTCCTCGGCACGCTAGGAGGCGAGTGTGGGTGCCACCATCAAGGACGTCGCGAGGCTGGCCGGCGTCTCGATCAAGACCGTCTCCAACGTGCTGCACGGCTACCAGTACCTCACCGACGAGACGAAGTCGAGGGTGGAGCGCGCGCTCGTCGAGCTCGACTACCGGCCGAACATCGCGGCGCGCAACCTGCGCCGAGGCCGGAGCGGTGTCATCGCGCTGGCCCTGCCCAGCCTCGACAACCCGTACTTCGCGGAGATGGCGAACCGGATCGTGAAGGAGGCGGTCGCGCGGGACCTGACCGTGCTGGTCGACGCGACCGAGGGCGATCTGGACCGGGAGGCGCTCGTGGCGGAGGGTTTCCGCAGCCGGCTGCTCGACGGCATCATCCTGCAGCCCTGGTCGATCTCGGACGAGTACCTCCACGCCCGCACGGACCCGACACCGCTGGTGCTTCTCGGTGAGCGCGGCCTCAGCTCGGCCGATGGCATCGCGATCGACAGCCGTGCCGCCGCCTACGCCGCGGTCGAGCATCTGATCGGGCTGGGCCGGCAGCGGATCGCGGCGATCGGTGCGCGGCCCCGCAAGCGGAGCGGGAGCTGGCCAACCGTGGAACCCGGACGCCGGATGAGCGGGTACGAGAGCGCCCTGACAGACCACGGCTTGCCGGTCGATGCTGCTCTGGTGGCCCACCCGGGTGGCGACCACACGCCCGAGGTGGTCGCTCGCGCGATCGGCGAGCTGCTGCAGCGGGCTCCCGATCTCGACGCGATCTTCGCCTTCAACGACCGGGTGGCGCTGGGCGCGATCCGAGCGCTCGCGACACGCGGTGTCAAGGTGCCCGACGACGTCGCGGTCATCGGAATCGACGACATCGAGGCATCCCGACTCTCGACGCCCTCGCTCTCGAGCATCGCCCCCGACAAGGCCGGCATCGCCCGCACAGCGATCGAGATGCTCGTGGAGCGGATCGACGGCGGCGCCGCCGCCGGACCCGCTCGGCACGTGGTCGCCGACTTCGAGCTGATCGTGCGGGAGAGCACCGGCGGGCAGGAGCCGCGCACGGGTCAGCCTGCGCGGTACTCCGCGAGCCAGAGGTCGGCGAGGAATCGGTGACCGTCGGGGGTGGGGTGGACGCCGTCGTGTGCGAGGGCGGCGGCACCGACGACTGAGGCGCGCTGCGCGAGCGGGCCGTCGGTCGCGAGGTAGCCGGTGCCGTGCTCGGCGGCGAGGCGGCGCACCGCCTGGATCTTCGGGTCGAGGTCCTCGCGCCACGCCCACTGCTCGTCGGTGACCGGGAGCAGGAAGGGCTCGACGAGGATGATCCGGCTGACACCCGCCTGCTGTGCGCGGGCGATGATGTCGCGGTAGCCGGACTCGTAGGCCTCGGTCGAGGTGGGGTTGTCGCTGTCGTAGCGGCGCCACGTGTCGTTGATGCCGATCATGATCGACAGCACCGCGGGGGAGTGGGCGAGGACGTCCGTGTCCCAGCGAGCCTGCAGGTCGACGACCCGGTTGCCGCCGATCCCGGTGTTGATGACGGTCTCGCCGGCGAGCGCCTCGCCGATCAGGGCGGCGTAGCCGGTGCCCCAGCTGCCGAGGTCGGAGCGGTCACGGCCGGCGTCGGTGATCGAGTCACCGGTGAGGAGGATGGTCATGAGCGCCCACTCTGGCACGCCGCCCGCAGGCGGGAGCGGCGTGTCCAGGTATCGGCCGATCGTGGCGGGATCCCCACGAGTGCAGTGACCTCGCTCACGTCGGCCGGATCAGGGTCGGCGTCGTGAGAGGATGAGGACAGCGAGCAGAACTGCTCGCGGCATCGCGGTTCCGAATGCGCCGGCGTCCTCGCCTGGCCGCACCAGTGACATCTGCACTGCGGTGAACCCCCCAAGAAGAAGGCAACACATCCCTGTGTCCAGCATGACGTTCGGCGCGCTCGGCGTGCCTGCATCCCTGGTGACCGCGCTCGCGAAGCGTGGCATCGAGGAGCCCTTTCCCATCCAGACGGCGACCCTCCCCGACACCCTGCGTGGCCGGGATGTCCTGGGTCGCGGCCGTACCGGCTCGGGCAAGACGCTCGCGTTCTCCCTCCCTCTTGTCGCTCGACTGGCCGACGGCGGTCGCGCCAAGTCGCGTACCCCGCGTGCGCTGATCCTGGCCCCTACGCGTGAGCTGGCGACACAGATCGCCGAGACGCTGGCGCCCCTGGCTGCGGCTGCTGGCCTGAAGCACACGGTGATCTTCGGCGGCGTGGGGCAGAACCCTCAGGTCAAGGCGCTCGCTGCGGGCGTGGACGTGGTCATCGCGTGCCCCGGGCGCCTGGAGGACCTCCTCGGCCAGGGCGCGCTGCGCCTCGACGAGATCGAGATCACCGTCCTCGACGAGGCCGACCACATGGCCGACCTCGGCTTCCTGCCCGGCGTCAAGCGGATCCTCGACCGGACCCCGCGGGGCGGTCAGCGCATGCTGTTCTCCGCGACCCTGGACAACGGCGTCGACATCCTCGTCAAGCGATACCTGTCCGACCCGGTGACGCACTCGGTGGACCCCGCGTCCTCGCCGGTGGCGGCCATGACGCACCACGTTTTCAACGTGAGCGGCAAGGACCACAAGCGCGACGTCGTCGAGCACCTGGCCTCCGGCACCGCGCGGCGACTGTTGTTCACCCGCACCAAGCACCAGGCGAAGCGTCTGGCTCAGCAGCTCACCACTGCGGGCATCCCGGCGGTGGACCTGCACGGCAACCTGTCGCAGAACGCGCGGCAGCGGAACCTCGAGGCGTTCAGCACCGGGGCCGTCAAGGTGCTGGTGGCCACGGACATCGCGGCACGCGGTATCCACGTCGACGACGTCGAGCTCGTGGTGCACGTGGACCCGCCGGCCGAGCACAAGGCGTACCTGCACCGTTCCGGCCGCACCGCGCGTGCGGGTGCCGGCGGTGACGTGGTCACGATCGTGCTGCCCGAGCAGCGGGGCGACATGCGCTCGCTCGCTCGCGCCGCGAAGATCACGGCGACGCCCCTGGAGCCCACGCAGCAGCACCTGACCAGCCTTGTCGGCGAGCTCGCCGCGAAGGTGACGCCGGCGCCGAAGGCGGCCCCCTCCGGTCGCAGCGAACCTGCCTCGCGTGGGCCGCGCCGTGCCGGTGGACAGCGGGCCGATCGGCCGGCCGACACCGTTCATGGTGGCTCCGGCGGCGGCCGCAACCGCCGCCGCGGTGGCCGTTCCGGTGGCCAGGCTGGTGTCGCTGCTGGTGGCCAGGGCGGCCAGGGGGGCCGTTCGGGTGGTCAGCGTGGCCGCTCAGGCGCACCGGCGAGCCGCTCGGCTGCGCAGGGTGGCAGCGCTCCGGTGTGGTCGTCGTCGAGCTCGGCTCCGAGCGGCTCCAGCGGCCAGGGCGGCCAGCGTCGTGGCCCGCGCCGCGCGACCCGCGACATGGGCACGCCCCGCGGCTGATCTACCTCCCTCGTGGGCCGCGCGCCGATCGGCGCGCGGCCCACGGGCTTTTCTGCCCCCGCTTCGCCGCCGCCGCTCGTCGCGGTTCCCCGAGTCGCCGCCCCGCCGGGCCGCCTCGGTTCGCCGGGCCGCCTTTCCGCGCCGCTGTCACCCGGCACCTGAGTGGCTGGCGAACTCTCGAAGACCTGGGGTGCTCAAGCGAGGGCTGACCATGCCAGCGCCGTTCTGCTGCGGAGGGGGATGGCGGGCAGGATGTGCCAGCGGCCGTCCTCGCCGAGCTCGCAGCGCAGGCGTCCAGCATGGAGCTCGGCATGACAGTGCTGACACAACGGGACCCCATTGAGGGCGTCGGTGTGACCGCCCCTCGACCACCAGATCGGGTGGTGGATCTCGGTGAACCCTGGTGCTGCGTGACACCTGGGGTTCTGGCACCCGCCGGTATAGGCGGCCAAGATGGCCCGGCGTTGATGCCGGGTGTGGGATCTGCGGGCTCGTCCGAGCTGGAGTGGTAGGCCGTCTTTGCCGAGGACGCAGGCTTGCAGGTAGCCATCGCACATGATCCGCGCTGCCACGTGTGCCGGCACGGGTTCGCCGCTGTGCTCCAGGTGGGCGGTGCCGGCCCCCGTGGTGGCGTGCTTGGTGAGCTCCTCGTTGGTGATGGTGACCACGAGGGTGGGCGCGTCGCCGCCGATGCGGGGCGCATCACCCTGCTTGATGGCGTCGGTGATGAGCCCGACCAGGGTGTCGGCCTGCCGTTGCGCTGTGGTGCGGTCATCGACCATGCCACGGCGATTCAGTGCGGTGACGCCAAGATCGGCGCTGTCGCTGTCGCTGCTACCGCTATCGCCATCGCCGCCGCTGGCGGTGTCGCGGTCGCCTTCGTCGGCCCCGGCGGCGTCGTGCCTGCTGGTGGTGCGGGGTGCGTTGTGGGCGTCGAGGGCGAGCCGGAGGGCTTCGCCTTGGTCGGGTGGGAGCAGGAGCTTGCCGATCCACATGCCATCGAGGCGTTTGCCGAGGGTGAAAGAGCGGGCCTGGCGTTGCTGCTCATACGTGGGTTCGGGTCCATCGGGGTCGATCGCGTCGCGCCAAGCCCGGGCCTGCACGGCCAGCAAGTCGGGCGGCAGCGGCATGGCCGTGGCCTGCTGGGCGCAGTCCTGCTCGTCACCGGCATCATCGTGCTCGTGCTCGCACACCACGGCACCCATGGCTGCGGCGACGAGTGCCTGCTCGGCCGCCTCGAGCGCCTCGGGATGTGCCCGGGCACGTGCTTCGTTCAGGTGCTGCCGGATCACCAGGGCCTGGTCGAGGCTGACCGCACCGACGGCTAGCTGCTCGGCCAGCTGCGGGTACCAGGGCGGCAGGATACCGCTGGAGCCGATGCCCCGTGGGGTGGTCTCGCCGGCGATCTGGCGCCACCGGGTCAGGGTGCGGCGACTTGCACCGGTGATCGTGACCAGCAGGGCGGCCGCGTCCCGGAACCCGTACCGGCAGGCCAACGACTCCTCCGGCCCGGCGCGCCGGCACTGCTCCTGGACCGCGTCCACGGTGGTGACCATCGCCGCATCCGACAGCCGAGCGATCCCAGCCGCCAGCTCGGCAGCCTCCATCAGCTCATCCGCGGATAGCGAAGCCATCGAGCCCAGCTCGCCGGCGACAGCCGCCAAGGCCTGGTGCGCCTGCGCCAGCAGACCCACCAACCCCTCACGCGCCGTCATCGTCTCCATGAATGCACACTACACTATAAACGAACAGATGTTCTAGACCCTGAAGGAATCTTCTTCGAATCCTCGACGCTGACTCCATCGGAGGCGGCCTGCTGCGCCGCGTGCGGCTCAACAAGCGATGCACGCAGATCGCACACCTGGCGTCGGTCGCCGTCCACAGCCCCCGGACCCCGACTCGGTCGTGGTTTTGACGCTATCGCTGCCGTGCGACACGACGAGCTTCGCGCCTGCTGCGCGAACCGGGTCCGGCTTCCATCACGTGTTCGGCGTCGCTGGACGACTCCACGGCACTACCCATCTCGGGCGACGTCGCACACCGCCATGTGTGCGCGGTGAGCACCGCCGCGGCTGCGGTGGAGCGCGTACTATCCACGGCCGCCACGGCGGATGTTGCCCGAATCGCGTCACGAGCGAACGGCCACCGCTCGTGGGGATGTCGTCGCCACCGACAGCCCCAGGAGAATCACTCCGAGCGCGAGGAGGATCGCCGGTCGATCGTCATGGGGCTCATCGAGCTGCGTCGAGATGAGGTCCAGCAGAGCGTTGGACGTCCAGCCGTTCACGACCTGCTGCTGGGGTGCTCCCTGCGTGCGTTCTTGGTTGGCTTCGTCGTCGATCCAGATGATCATGCGCTCGCTCGACCCGTCGGTGGTGTCGTCCTGAGGCCCGAGGAACGCCAGAGTGAGTATCGCGACGATCGCGATGATGGCGCTGCCGACCATGCGGACCGCTGATCTGAGATCAGCACGGCGGTTCGCGCTATGCGGCGCTGGCGCTGGAACGGGTGGCTGCGGGCCCGGCGCCCACTGCTCCTGCGGACCAGGAGCCATCGGCGCGCTCATCACGACGCCGTCCACCAGAGCTCGTCGCTCCAGTTGTAGGAGACCCCCCACATGCCGCCCGGAACCTGGTCGGCGGGAACCTCGAACAGCACGTTGCCCGTGGCTGTCCCGCCGTCATAGATGTCGGCGACGTCGGACAGGTCCTCGGGGATGACGCCGTACGCCTGCTCGTACGAGCGGCCGTTCCCAGCCAGGTAGGTGATGTCGATGTCGATCCACGGCAGCACAGAGTCCGGGCCGGTGTAGCCCACGGTGACGGGCAGGATCACGAACACCATGCCGTCGGCTGGCGGGTCGTTGAACTGGTTCTCGCCCGCGACGATCGCGTTTGCATCCCAGGTCGCTGCGCCCAGCGTGACCCTGATCTCGTCGCCGACGCCGGTGCTGAACGTCCCGACGTCGTCCACCGTCGCCGGGTTCTGCCGAGTGCCGACCTCAGCTGGCGGCTCGGTGGTCTCAGCCTCGGCGGCCTCGGTGCTCTCCGACTCCTGGGTGTCGTCTGCGGCCCGCTCGGGCGGGGCCGACTCGGTCGCGTCGTCGACGCTGCTGGGGTTGTCAGCCGCCCCGGGGTCGGTGGTGGCGTCGACGCCGGCACAACCGGCAGTGACGCTCAGGGCAACGGCGGCCGCGACGGCCGCCCAGCGTGTGCTTCGCATCGCTGATCTCCTCTCGCTCGGTGGATTGATGGCTGAACGGTGCCGGGCACACACCGCTGCGGGCGAGCGAAACGCTGATAACCCGGGATATCAGCACAACCGCTGCAGATGTCGGGCTCAACCTCTACGGTGACGACCATCCCCTCAGGGTCAGGTGCGCGGAAGGAGTCGCGATGTCGTTGCTGATCAGCCGTTCCGGCATCGCTGCCGCGGCGCATGTACAGCGACCGGTCGTGTCGGTGTGGCAGTCCCGCCTCACGAACCGCAACGCCCCGGCCCCGTTCCCGGAGCCGGTGGATGGCACGCCCGAGCTGTTCGCGCTCGAGGACGTCGTCGACTGGCAGGCTCGCACGGGCCGCGGCAACAACCCCTCGTTCGCCGATGACGCCCCCTTGTACGCCGTGCTCGCCGATGGAGTCCACGGCGAGCACGACGATGCCGTCACCGCCCTCATGGCACTGGCCGCGCTGACCGAGACCGATCTCCTCGACCTAGAACCAGCCGAGCTGGTGGCCGCCGCTGCGGCCGTCGATCCCGAGGACACCGGCTTGCTGCGCGAGGTGACGACCGTGGCGCACCGGCGCGACCTTCGTGAGCTCGCTGCCCGGCAGATCGAGGCAGCGTTCGGTGCGGCCGGCGCGATCGAGGCCATCGCCGCGGTCCGTTCCCGAGCCGGCGCGGACCGGCGCTGGACGATCTCGGAGGGCGCGGTCTCCTTGCTCCGGGATCTCTGTCAGAGCCTGGTTCCCGGTGGGGCCATCGTGTCCGACGGCGGTGCTCACCCCAGTGACCTGGCGCTACGTACTACGGTCGGGGACGTCGAGCGGTCGATCGCTTGGTGCGCTTCCGCGGAAGCGTCTCCCGGCGCGGACCGGCCGCTGCGCCGCCGCGCGTTGGCTGCCGGCGTGATGGCCGGCCCGGAAGAGAAGCCGGGCATTCGTGTGCTGCAGATGCCGCCACGGAACTCACCACGTGCGGTGCCGGCGCAGGTGCTGCACGCGATCGACGAGTTCATGCTGAACCGGCCGCCAGGCGCGGTTGGCCTGATACTCGGCCCGGCCAGCGTGCTGTGCGACGCCATGACCGATCGTGACGCTCGACTCCTTCGAGCGGACCTGCTGCGGACCGGGCGGCTGCGCGCCGTGGTGCGGCTTCCGCAGGGGCTCGTTCTGGACCGGCCGCGTGCTGAGTTGGCGCTGTGGGTCCTGGGGGATGCCGATCCCGAGGCCACCATCGCCGACCGTCTGCTCGTGACCGGCGAGGTCAAGGACCTCGAGCAGGAGGCGGTCGACGGCGTCGTGAGCGACCTCGTAGCCGCACTCGCCGGCGTGGCTCAGATTCGGGTGCGTGCCTTCGCGTGCTGTCGCCCGGTCCGCACCGCGCAGCTGCTGGCGACCGACGGCGCCCTCGTCCCTCAGCAGGCGAGCACACCGCCGCCGCGCTCCACGGAGGCGGCTGCGGCGACGGCGCTGACCCGTGTGGACCAGCTCCATCGTGCCGGCGTGGATCTGGGGATCGAGCTGACCACCGCGGCCGAACCTGCTCGCGGCCGTACCGTGACGCTCGGTGCCCTGGTCGCATCGAAGGAAGCGCGCATGATCCCGGGTAAACGGGTGCCGCTGGACGAAATCCCGGACGGGGCCGTACGGGTCCTGGGCGCGGCGGAGCTGAGCGGTGAGATCGGCGAAGGCGAGACGGCCGGTGTCGACATCCTGATGGCCCACGGCCGGTACGCGCGCGCAATCACGGAGCCTGGGGACGTCGTCGTCCTCTCGAATCCTCGACCACGCGCGATCGTGGACGCTGACGGCGGCTGCCTCGTCACGTACCCGGCGCGGATCCTTCGGTTGCGCGGCGGTTCGCCGCGCGCTGTGGCCGCTGCGATCAACGCCCTCCCGGCCCGGGCAGGGGCATGGGAGACATGGGCCGTTCCGGTCCCGGCGCCGTCGGAGGCGCCGGGGCTGGAGGCGGCACTACGGTCGTTGGCGGAGCGCCGGCGAGCATTGCACGACGAGCTCGATGAGCTCGCAGGCTTGGAAACAGACATGATCGACGGCGTGACTTCAGGTGCGCTCGTCGTCTCACCGAGAGACAAGGAGTAGCCGATGGCACGTGCGACGAAGGCGGCCACAGCGCCGTCCACGATGAAGGAACTGAAGGACACCCTCTGGAAGGCGGCCGATCGGCTGCGCGGTTCGATGGATGCCTCGCAGTACAAGGACGTGGTGCTGGGGCTGGTGTTCCTGCGCTACACCTCGGACGCCTTCGCTGAGCGGCGCGCACAGATCGAGGCTGAGCTGAAGGCCGACGGCTGGTCAGAGGCCGCGATCGCGCACCAGGCCGGCGACGTCGACGAGTACACCGGGCACGGCGTGTTCTGGGTGCCGGAGGCAGCTCGATGGGAGTACCTGGCGCAGTACGCGAAGGGCCTGCCGGGGGTCGACGGGCGACCTGCGAAGAACATCGGCGAGCTCGTCGACGACGCGATCACCCTGCTCATTGGCGCCAACCCCGGATTGCGGGGGACGATGCAGCCGCTCTACAACCGCGACAACGTGGACCAGCGGCGCCTCGGTGAGGTGGTGGACCTCTTCAACGCGCTGAAGTTCGTGGGCGACGGGTCGAGCCGGGCGCGCGATCTGTTGGGCGAGGTGTACGAGTACTTCCTCGGCAACTTCGCGGCCGCGGAGGGCAAGCGAGGCGGAGAGTTCTTCACACCGCCGGTGGTGGTACGCACGCTGGTGGAGGTGCTGGAGCCGAAGGAAGGTCGCATCTACGACCCGGCCTGTGGTTCGGGCGGCATGTTCGTGCAGGCGGAGAAGTTCCTGGAGGCGCACGACCGCGACCGCGCGGCGCTGTCGATCTACGGGCAGGAGCTCAACGAGCGTACGTGGCGGCTCGCACGGATGAATCTCGCGGTGCACGGCCTCAACGGCAACCTCGGATCGCGGTGGCAGGACTCGTTCGCGCGCGACCTCCACGACGGCGTCGAGATGGACTACGCGCTCAGCAACCCACCCTTCAACGTGAAGGCATGGGCACGCAACGAGGACGACCCGCGCTGGCGCTTCGGCGTGCCGCCCGCAGGCAACGCGAACTACGCGTGGCTGCAGCTGATCCTCAGCAAGCTCGCTCCGGGCGGCCGCGCCGGCGTGGTGCTGGCGAACGGGTCGATGTCGAGCAACTCCGGCGGTGAAGGGCAGATCCGGGCGCAGATCGTCGAGGCCGACCTCGTGTCCTGCATGGTGGCGCTGCCGACGCAGTTGTTCCGCTCCACCGGCATCCCGGTATGCGTGTGGTTCTTCGCGAAGGACAAGACGGCTGGCACGCAGGGCTCGGTCGACCGCACCGGCGAGGTGCTGTTCATCGATGCCCGCGAGCTGGGGTACATGGTCGACCGCGCCGAGCGATCCTTCACCGACGACGACATTGCGAAGATCGCAGGAACATATCGCGCCTGGCGCGGTACGGAGTCCGCGACGGGGGAGTACGAGGACGTGGCCGGGTTCTGCAGGTCGGTGAGCCTTGCTGAGATCAAGGAAGCCGACTACGCGCTGACCCCTGGTCGCTACGTCGGGTCGGCTGAGGTCGAGGACGACGGCGAGCTCATCGAGGAGAAGATCGCTCGCCTCACTGCTGAGCTGGTTGAGCAGTTCGACGAGTCTGCTCGCCTTGAGGTGGTTGTGCGGGAGCAGCTGGGGAGGGTGCTGTGACAGCGTGGCGGGAACTGACGCTCGCTGATCTGGTCGCTGAGGCAGGTGGCGACATTCAGACGGGTCCGTTCGGCTCCCAGCTCCACGCGGCGGACTATGTGCTCGACGGTACACCTAGCGTCATGCCGCAGAATATCGGCGACAACCGAATCGACCCCGCTGGCATTGCCCGTGTCTCTCGATCCGACATGGAACGGCTGGGCCGGTACTGGCTCATGGCCGGCGACATTGTGTACTCGCGTCGAGGAGACGTAGAGCGACGCGCATTGGTGCGACCCGAAAACGACGGTTGGCTGTGCGGAACCGGATGCCTTCGCGTGCGAATCGCGAACCACCATGTGCACGACCCGGCGTACGTCTCCTATGCACTAGGCGACCCAGATACACGTGCATGGATCACACGCCACGCAGTTGGGGCGACCATGCTCAACCTGAACACATCCATCTTGGGGGCGGTCCCCCTTCGAGTTCCGGCGATCGGCGAGCAGCGGGCGATTGCGGAGGTGTTGGGGGCGCTCGACGACAAGATCGCCGCCAACGACCGCCTTAACAGCACCAGTCACGACCTCCTCGAGGCGGAGTTTCGACTCCTTGCCCAGGCTGCTGCAACAAGTGTGCCGTTGTCCGACGTGGCGCTCCTTGAGTACGGGAAGGCGTTGCCCGCAGTGCGGCGTCGACCCGGCCGCGTGCCCGTGTATGGCAGTGGTGGCATTGGGGGTCATCACGATGAGGCCCTGCGGAAGGGCCCGGGCGTGATCGTCGGTCGGAAGGGAACGGTGGGGTCGGTGTATTGGTCTCAGAGCGACTACTTCGCGATTGACACCACCTATTTCGTCTCGACCCTGCGCGGAGGCCCGGGCCTGCCCTACCTCTACTTCGCTTTGCGCACGATGGGTCTCGACGAACGCAACTCAGATAGCGCGGTGCCGGGGCTCAACCGAGATGCTGCCTACCGAATCGGAGTTCCACTCGCAGCAACAGCGGCGCGTGACGAGTTTGAAGCAACAGTGACGTCGGCGTTCCGACTGCGGGAAGCGAAGCAGCAAGAGTCGCGGCTTCTGACCGAGTTGCGCGACACCATGCTCCCCGCCCTGATGTCTGGCCGGTTGTCGGTCAAGGCCGCGGAGGCGGCCGTCGAGGCATCGACGGCGCCATCAACTCAACCATCCACCGAAGCATCTCAACGCTGAGGAGCACCCCGATGAGCTACCCGCCGCCACCACCACCGCAGGGTTCTGACCCATACGGCGCGCAGAATCAGCCGGGTCTACAGCCCGTCTGGCCACCGCAGCAGCCGACAGAACCCCACCCGGTGCAGCAGTCCTATCAGGGACCGGACCAAGCGCAGTGGCAGGGGCAGTGGCAGCAGGGTGACGTGCCGTCATACGGCAGCCCAGCGCCCATTCCGCCGGCTCAGCCACCAAAGAAGCGCACAGGGCTGAAGATCGTGGGCGGCGTCGTCGGCGGTCTGATCGTGGTCGGCCTGATCGGCAACGCCCTGGGCGGCGCCGACGGCGACGAGGACGCTGTCGGACAACTCCCCTCGGACTCGAGCGCAACCGAGAGGCGAGACTCGAGCCCGGACCCCAGCACCCCCTCTCAGGAGCCCACCACAGAAGAGCCAGTGATTGAGGTCGTGGCGGACGACACGTACTACTCGTTCGCGGACCTCCAACGCGCCTACGTGGTCGCAGGTGGTGACTGTGAGGACACCAAGGAGCTACCCCAGCCCGGGCTGACCGCCCTCTATCAGGCGGAGTGCCCCGATGGCAGCGTGCTGGCCCTGTTCGCCAGCGAGGACGACATGCTGACCCAGTCGGCGACCCTGATGGAACTCGCCGTCCAGTCCGACAGCTTCGATGGCCTCCTGATCGCATCGGACATGTGGACGATCAACCCCGGCGATTCGGTTGACGTGGACGAGATCGTCGCGGTCATGGGTGGTGTGGTCATCACCGAAGCCGACTACGCGGCGACCGGTGAGGACGAGGCCACCGAGGCCGAACCCGAGCTCACGACGTCCCAGCAGAACGCCATCGGCACGGCGCGGGACTACCTCGACTACACGGGATTCTCGCGATCGGGCTTGATCGACCAGCTCGAGTACGAGGGGTACTCAACCGAGGACGCGACCTTCGCCGTCGACTACCTCGATGTGGACTGGATCGAGCAGGCGGTGATCGTCGCCGAGAACTACATCGACTACACCGGCTTCTCCCGCTCTGGTCTGATCGATCAGCTGGAGTACGAGGGGTTCAGCGCGGACGAGGCGGAGTACGGCGTCAGCAACATCACCGTGGACTGGAACGAGCAGGCCGCGGTCGTGGCGCAGAACTACCTCGACTACTCGGAGTTCTCCCGTCAGGAGCTCCTCGACCAGCTCCTGTATGAAGGCTTCACCCAGGAGCAGGCTGAGTTCGGGCTCGAGGCGGTGGGCTACTGATGGCGCTGTCAGAAGCGGAGTGGGAGACCATCGCGCTAGACGGCCTCGCCGAGTACGGGTGGAAGCCGCTGCACGGCAGCACGATCGCGCCAGGGTCGGGGGAGCGGGAGTCATGGGCTGATCTGCACATCCCGTCGCGGATGCTGGCGGCGCTGCGCAACCTGAACCCCTCGGTGCCGGCGAACTACTTGACGCAGGCGCTGGCGGAGATCCTGACGCCATCGTCGGCCGATGCGATCACCGAGAACCATCGCATCCACACGTTTCTCACGGAGGGCTATCGCGGCGTCTCCTGGATCGACAGCGACGGCATCGAGCAGCACCCCACCATCCGGCTCATCTCGAACGAACCGAGCGAGAACGACTGGCTCGCCGTCAACCAGGTCCGCGTGGTCTCGGGTGACGTCGAGCGCCGCTTCGACGTGGTGCTCTACGTCAACGGAATGCCTCTGTCGGTCATCGAGCTGAAGAAGGCCGGGTCGGCGTCAGCGGACGTCGCCGCCGGGCACGCCCAGCTCGCCACCTATCTGCGCGAGCTGCCGATGGTGTTCCGGTTCGCCGCGTTCACCGTGGCTTCTGACGGCATCTTCGCTCGCTACGGCACGCCCTTCACGCCGTTGGAGCACTTCTCGCCCTGGAACGTCGACGACGACGGGCATCCGCTCGAGCTGGGCACAGACATCGAGGGCGAGGCTGCCACGGGACTCGACCTTCTCATCGCCGGCGTCTACAACCAGGAGCGATTCGGCCAGCTGCTGCGCAACTTCATCGCTTTCGACCAGGGCGACCACGGCCTCGGCAAGCGGATCGCCAAACCGCATCAGTACTTCGCCGTCACCAAGGCGGTGGCGAGCACGGTGGAAGCCGTCCGCCGCAACGGCAAGGCCGGCGTCGTCTGGCACACCCAGGGCTCCGGCAAGTCGATGGAGATGGAGCTCTACGCCCACCACGTCCATACCCGACCCGAGCTGCTCAACCCCACGATCGTGCTCGTCACCGACCGCAACGAGCTCGATGGCCAGCTCTTCGACTCCTTCAGCCACTCACTCTTGCTTCCTGAGAAGCCCGTTCAGGTCACCGGTCGCAACGAGCTGCGTGCCGCGTTCACGTCCCGCAAGACCGGCGGCATCTACTTCACCACCCTGCAGAAGTTCGGCCGTACCAAGGAGGAGAAGGACGCCGGCCTTCACACTCCCCTGCTCTCGGACCGCCGGAACGTGATCGTCGTCGTCGATGAGGCGCACCGCAGCCACTACGACGACATCGACGGCTACGCGCGTGACCTGCGCGAGGCGCTGCCCAAGGCGACGCTCATCGCGTTCACCGGCACCCCGATCTCGTTCGCAGATCGGAACACTCGCGAGACCTTCGGCGACTACATCGACGTCTACGACCTGACCCGTGCTGTGTCCGACGGCGCTACCGTGCCGGTGTACTTCGAGCCGCGCCTGATCGCTGTCGAACGTGCCGCCGACCTGTCTGAGGAGGACATCGACGCCACTGCCGACGAGGCAACGGTCGGGCTCGACGACGTGGACCGGGAGCGGATCGAGGCGTCGGTCGCCGTCGTCAACGCGATCTACGGAGCCCCGGCCCGGATCGAATCGCTCGCCCGCGACATCGTCAGCCACTGGGACGCCCGCAAGGAAGCGATGAGCAGCTTCATCGGCGTGCCGGGCAAGGCCATGATCGTCGGCGCGACACGCGAGATCTGCGCCCACCTCTACGACGCGATCATCGCCCTCAAGCCCGAGTGGCACTCCGACAACGACGCCGAGGGAAAGGTCAAGGTGGTCTATTCGGGGACGCCGTCGGACAAGCCACCGGTGGTGCAGCACGTGCGCCGACCGAGCCAGGAGAAGGCCGTCAAGCAGCGGGTGCGTGATCCCGAGGACGAGCTCGAGATCGTGATCGTGAAGGACATGCTGCTCACCGGGTTCGACGCGCCCCCGTTGCACACGCTGTATCTGGACCGGCCGCTCAAGGGTGCACTGCTCATGCAGACGCTCGCACGTGTGAACCGGACGTTCCGCGGCAAGACGGACGGCCTGCTGGTCGCGTACGCACCGCTCGCGGAGAACCTCGACAAGGCGCTCGCCGAGTACACCGCTACTGACCAGGAGACCAAGCCTGTCGGCAAGAACATCGCCGAGTCCATCGCGCTCACCGAGACGCTCGTGGCCCAGCTCGATGCCCTGATGGCCGGGTACGACTGGCGAGCGCAACTGCACGGTGGCCCACGAGACTGGGTGAAGGCCGCCGTCGGGGCCACGAACTACCTGCGGAGCCCGCAGACCCCTGGGAACCAGGCGGAGGACCCCAACGACCGCATCAAGGTGCGGTTCCGCAAGCTCGCCAACCAGCTCGCGCGGGCGTGGGCGCTGTGCTCGGGTAGCGAGAACCTCGGCCACCTCAAGCTGCCTGTGCGCTTCTACGAAGAGGTGCGGGTATGGATGGCGAAGTACGACGCCGAGGAAGCGCGCAGCAGCGGACGCCCCATTCCAGAAGAGGTGCAGCGACTGCTGGCCTCGCTCATCGCCGCCAGTACGGCGAGCGGGGAGATCGTCGACATCTACGAGGCGGCCGGGATCGAGAAGCCGAGCCTCGCGGACCTCGGGCCGCAGCTGGCGAAGCGTGCTACCGACTCGGCGAACCCGCACCTGGCCATCGAGGCATTGCGTGCGCTGCTGGTGGAGGAAGCCGGGCGGGCCACGAGCGGCAACACCATCCGGGCACGGGCATTCTCCGAGCGCATCGCCGAGCTGATGCGCAAGTACACGAACTCGCAGCTCACCTCCGCCGAGGTGATCGCGGAGCTCATGGCGCTGGCCAAGGAAGTGGTCGCGGAGGCCAGTCGCGGCGAGCTGTTCGATCCAGCACTAAGTAGCGATGAGCTGGCCTTCTACGACGCCGTGGTGCAGAACGAGTCGGCCGTGACGGAGCTCGGTGACGACCTCCTGGCGACGATCGCGCGAGATCTCGTGGGAGTGATGCGGCGGGACGTTCGCACCGACTGGACCGTGCGCGACGACGTGCGGGCGAAGCTCCGCGCGTCGATCAAGCGGTTGCTCACCAAGCACGGGTATCCGCCGGACAAGCAGCCCGAGGCGATCAAGCTTGTCATCGAGCAGATGGAGTCGATGGCTCCGAGGTACGGGGAGAGGAACAGCGATGGGTGAGAAGGGCGGAAGCTGGAGGTCGGGCCGCGGTCGGCGCCGGGACCGCGACGATGGAGGATCGCTAAGCCGCTCCGAGCGGGACACCTTGCGCGCGTCACTGCAACGTGAACGCCAGGAGCGCGATATCGATCGTGATGGGGAGTTCGGGGCATCGACGAGCGTGCGGACCGTCTCTGGTGGGCTACCGACTCTGGGCCGCGGTCGGCGCTGACCCTCGAGCGCGCGGGCGACGCTGGTCGCACACCGGGCGTAGGGAGGGCGGACAGTAGGATCGCGTCGGCCACCTGCTGACCACCGCGGTCAGCGTCGGCGCACCTGGACTCGGAAGGATCGGCATGGCGACCCCGGATGACAACAACCGTGAGAAGGTCCCGGTGCGGCTGTTCGAGGCCGGCGACTCCGAGATCGCCGTCTTCGAGTTCGAAGGCCAGCTGCGGGACCTCATGGTCTCGAGTCTCCAGCGCCTCCATCTGACAACTGGCAGCTACGTCAGCGATGCCAAGGCGATGTCTCCTCAAGGAGTGCTGTCGATGGCCGTCGCCGGGGCTTCGGGCGCTGGGACAGCCCTGTCCGCATCCTTGTCGTCGACTCTGTACATGGCGACGGCCGATCCGGCGACGCTCATGCAGCTGGGCGGAGGCGTCGGGAGCGCGGTCATGGGGGTGAATGGCATCGTTGCCCAAGCGCCCTTCATCGCGATACCGAGCGCGTTGCCCGTCCTGGCCCCGATGATGGCGATGCAAGCACTGACCACGGTTGTCATGCTGCAGCAGTTTCAGCAGGTGGATCGAAAGCTCGACACCATCAAGAGCACCCTGGACACGGCGATCGCCAGATCTGAGGCAACCCATGTCGGAGAGCTGCTGACTGCATCCAACATTGTCGACGAGGTGTACCAGCGATACGAACGCGAGGGTTCTTTCTCCATAGACATGCTGGTCCGGTTGGCGCTGGCAGAACACGACGTGCGGAGGCTGGCCGGGCGGTTCCGGTACCTCGTCGACTCCCACTCGGCCGCTCAGGTCGACGAGATCGCCGACGTTCGTCGAGCGAACTATGACGCCCACAGTGCGATGCTCGCATCTTTCCTCGATCTTCGGGTCTCCTACCTGCGTGTCTGCGTCGACATGCAGGAGCACCCCAAGTCGGTCAGCTCATCAGTGGAACAGCTGAAGGAGAAGATCGGCGCCGTCACCGAGTTCTGGCAGCAGCTGCTCAACCGCTCCGACGTTCTGCGGGAGGCCATTCGCGAGCGAGAGACGCAGCTCAACGACATGAAGTGGGCAGAGCGTGTCCTTCCTGAGTTCATCGGCGGGCGTGGGGCCGCCGCGGAACGGAAGCTCAAGGCGTTGAAGGATGCTTACGTTTCCACGATGGAGAACGAGTTGGGCATCATGAAGGACTTCGACTCGCTCATCCATTCGGCGAAGCAGACACTGCGCTCGTTGGAGCAGCCGGCAGCAGCACGAGAAGCTGCGCCCACACTTGTCTACTGGCGTGATGAGACTGGGGAGCACTCCTTCTACACCGAGCAGCTCCGAGTCGCCTGATCCGTCAGCGGGGAGGGCGGTCGGTCGAGCGTATCCACAGGCCGCGGAGCAGGTCGTCGCGAGGGGTTTCGCAGCGCGAAGGTCATGCGCAACTAGCTAGCGCGCCGCCCGAACCTCGGTCTCGGCCACGGCGCGCTCAGGGTCCGGCGGGTTCTGCAGCAGCCGCACGATCGGACCCAGCGCCACCGTGACGCTCATGGCCCGCATCACCCACGCTCGCACCACGGCGAGCGTGCGGCTGCGGCGGAACATGAGGCGCGCGAGCTCTCGCGAGTTTCCCTGTGCGGCCTCCACCCGCGGCTTCTGCACGCGCTCGTACTCGGCGAGCAGCGCCGCGAGCCCCACCTCGGGCGCGTGTGCGAGCATCCGCGCCAGCACCCACGCCGACTCCATCGCCATGCCGGCGCCGATGCCGGCCGTGGGCAGGAAGCCGGCTGCCGCGTCGCCGAGCAGCACGGTGTGCGCCGTCGTCCAGCGAGCGGTGCGGGCGTCGTCGAGCGGCCAGTAGTACGGGTCGGGCTCGGCGGTCACGGCCGCGAGCGCGCTCTCGATGCGCGGGCTCGACGTCCTGAGCTGGCTGCGCACGTGCCGCACGAAGTCCTGCGGCCCGGCGGCGAGGTCCTCGGCAGGGCCGCAGAGGATCGCCCCGATCGCACCCTTCACGGGATAGGTGCCGAGCAGGAAGCCCGCTCCCCAGATCTCCTCGCCGAGGTCAGGCTCGTCGTCATCCGTGGGCTCCGCCCATGCGACCCAGCCGCCCCATCCGGTGTCGACCTTCTCGAGCGGCCCGCTGCCCGGGATCAGATCGCGGGTCGTCGAGCGGATGCCGTCCGCGACGATCACGAGATCGAAGTCGTGAATGGTCTCGGTCTCGGCCGTGCGCAAGCGCACCTGCACCCCTTCGGGGTGCTCCACGAGTGCCGCCACCGTGGTCTCGAACGTCACCTCGCCACCGCTCGCGGAGAGCACCTCCTGCAGGCTGCTGCGGCTGATGCCGCGATAGTCGCCGTATCGATCGACGACAGCGGCCAGCGAGTCGGTGCGCACCTCGCGGCCGGTGCGGTCGCGGAGTCGGTACCGGCTCAGCTCGACGCTCTCGGCCAGGTACCGGTCGCGGACGCCGAGGTCGGCGATGAGCGAGTCGACCATCGGCATCAGGGCCAGCATGTAGCCCGGCGCACGATCATCCCGCGCCCGATCGACGACGACGGGATGCCAGCCCTGCTGCCGAAGCATCTCGGCGACCGCCATCCCTGCCACGCCCGCCCCGACCACGAGCGTGCGGATCGGATCGTCGGCGGCGCGCGCCAGCTGCGCGGCGAGGGTCTGGGCTCGTGCTGCCATGTGAACGTCTCCTCCTGTGTGCCATCGGCAGCCCGTTGGACCGCCTGGTCCAATCACTGTAACAACCATTGGACCGGCCGGTCCAACGCTGGCTAGACTGAGGCCATGGCTCCACCCGCGTCCACCCGGACCCCCGATGAGCGCCGCGCCCTGCTGGTGCGCGAGGCGGCGCGGGAGTTCGCGCGCAGCGGGTACGAGCAGGCATCGCTGAACCGCATCGTCCGTGCCTGCGGCATGAGCAAGAGCTCCTTCTACCACCTCGTCGCCTCCAAGGCGGCCCTCTTCGACCTCGTCATCGACACCCTCCGCGAGGGCATCGGGCGGCGCGTGACGATCCCGCCGCCCGAGGCGTTCGCAGCCGACTTCTGGCTGACCGCCCGCGATCTGCTGCACGAGATCCTCGAGGCCAGCACGAGCGAACCGTCCCTCGCTGCGCTGGGCCGGCTCGTCTACCTGGACGGCCTCCCGAGCGAGCCGCAGGGGGCCGTGCAGTCCTTCTTCGCCGATCTGCAGACGTGGCTCGGCCAGGTGCTGCTCGTCGGCCGCAGCTCTGGTGCCGTGCGCGAGGACCTTCCTGCTGACCTGCAGCTACGCCTCATCGTGGCGACGCTCAGGGCGCTGGACGAGTGGAGCGTCGCGCAGCTCGACCAGCGTTCGGCCGGGGAGCTCCAGGAGCTGGGTGACGCCCAGCTCGCCCTGGTGCAGCGGATGCTCGCCACCGACTGAGCAACACGCCGGGTCGAGCGCCCGGTGCGCTCAGCCGCCACCGGGCCTCCCGGAAATGCCTTGGCCCGCTCCGCGATCACGTCTACGGTGGCTCTCATGTGGATCTGACCTGCCCCGACCCCTTCGTTGTCGACCCTCAGGCAGGTCTGTATGTCATCTCCCTCCACCACGCTCTCGCCCGTGCTCCGTGCCGACGGCGTCTCCGTCTCGTTCGACGGCCGCGCCGTGCTCACCGACGTCTCGCTCACCGTCGACCCCGGGCATCGCGCCGGGCTCGTCGGCGAGAACGGCGTCGGCAAGTCCACGCTCCTGCGCGTTCTCGCCGGCACGCTCGTGCCCGACAACGGCACCGTCCAGCGGCCGCCGGACCTCGGCGTGCTCGACCAGGAGTTCCCGTATCCCGACGCCACTCCCGCCGCGTCCGTCGTCGAGGACGCGCTCGCTCACCTGCGCCGTCTCGAGGCAGAGGTCGAGCGGGCTGCCGCTGCGCTCGACAACCCCACCGACCTCTCCACCGCGAACCGCGCCTACGACCGCGCCCTGGCCGCCGCACAGCATGCCGAGGTCTGGGACGCGGACGTGCGCGCCGCGCGCACCCTCGCGGGTCTCGGCCTCGAGGCAGTGCTCGACGGCGGTGCTCGCCTTGTCGGCGAGATGTCGGGTGGTCAGCGCACCCGCCTGGGGCTGGCGGCGCTGCTGCTGCGGCGACCTCGCGCGCTGCTTCTCGACGAGCCGACCAACCACCTCGACGACGACGCCGCCGACTTCCTCGCCGCCGAGCTCAGCACCCTCGACGGGGCCGTGCTGCTCGCCAGTCACGACCGCACGTTCCTCGAGCAGGTCGCCACCGAGATCGTCGATCTCGATCCCGGCGCCAGCCCCGAGCCGCCGCCGACCGTCTACGGCGGCCGCTACTCCGACTACCTCGAGCAACGCCGCATCGACCGCATCCGCTGGGAGGAGCGCTACGAGCGGGAGCAGGCCGAGCTGAGGGAGCTGCGCCACACGGTCGCGGTCACAGCACGCGAGGTTGCACCGGACCGCGGACCGCGCGACAACGACAAGTTCATCTACAACTTCAAGGGGGCGCGGGTCGAAGGGACCGTCTCGCGCCGGGTCCGGGACGCGGCTGGCCGACTCGAGGCCCTCGAGCGAGACCAGGTCCGCAAGCCGCGCCCGCCGCTGCGATTCGAGCCGCCCACCGGGCCTGTGCCCGACGGCGGCCTGCTGGCCTGGGCGCACCACGTCACCCTCGCAGGGCGGCTGGACATGGACGCGGCCGGCGCTCCGCGGATCGAGATCGCCGCTGGCGCCCGCGTCCTCGTCGCCGGTCCGAACGGATCCGGCAAGTCGACGCTGCTGCACCTCCTCGCGGGCGACCTGCATCCCGACAGCGGCACCCTCAGCTCAGCCCGCGGCGTCCGGATCGGCCTCCTCGAGCAGGATCTCGGCCTCGACGACGAGCGGCGTACCCCCCGCACCCTCCTCGCCGCAGCCGAGGGGCGAGACGCCCTGCCCGGGGATCGCACCGCCGTCGAGAGCCACGGGCTGCTCGCTCCGCGCGATCTCGACCGGCCCGTGGGAGAGCTCTCGGTCGGTACCCGACGGCGTGTCGTCCTCGCGATGCTGGTGACCCAGCGCCCGGACGTGCTGCTTCTGGACGAGCCCACCAACCACATCTCGCTGGCCCTCGCCGACGAGCTGATGGCGGGCCTGCAGGACTGGCCGGGCGCCGTCGTGGTGGCCTCGCACGACCGCTGGTTGCGCGACCGTTGGACCGGCGACTCGGTGACCCTCGCTCCCGCCCCGGGCGCGCGATAGCTGAAGGGGGTAGGGGCAGGCTCCGGGCTGGGGTCGGGCTGCCCACCGGTGTGTCGTCGCTAGTGTTCCTCTCGATGAGCAGCGAAGCGAACGGGACCAACGGGCGGCGGCCCGGCATGACCGATGTGGCGCGCTTGGCGGGGGTCTCGCACCAGACGGTGTCGCGCGTGCTCAACGACCACGCCTCGGTGCGGCCTGCCACGCGCGAGCGCGTGCTCGCCGCGATCGAGCAGCTCGGGTACCGGCGCAATCTCTCGGCCCGGGCGCTCGTCACGCGGCGTTCCGGCCTGATCGGGATCGTGGCCAGCGGGTCGTCACGGTCCGGTCCCGCGGGCACGCTCGGCGCGCTCGAGCAGGCGGCACGCGCGGCGAGCTACTTCGTGACTGTCGCGATCGCACCCGAGCCGGAGCCCGGGCTGCACTCCGAGATCGCCGCCGCCTTCGTGGAGCAGGGCGTCGAGGGCGTGGTGGTGATCGCACCCACCGCCGAGGTGGCCGAGATCGCCCAGGACCTCAACGCGCAGGTGCCGGTGCTCGTGGTCTCGGCCTGGGACCCGCCCGACGACGTCCCCACCATCTCCGTGGACCAGCGCGGGGGCGCGCAGCTGGCTGCGGAGCACCTGCTCGGGCTCGGGCACACCGACGTGGTGCACGTCTCCGGTCCCACCGACTGGTACGACGCCGCCGCCCGCATCGAGGGCTGGCACACCACGCTCGCCGCCGCGGGCGTCACACCCCGCCCCGACCTCGTGGGCGACTGGAGCTCCGAGCGCGGATACGAGCTGGGCCGATCGCTCCTCGACGATCTCCCCACCGCCGTGTTCGCCGCCAACGACCTCACCGCTCTCGGGGTGCTCCGCGCGTTCGCCGAAGCCGGGGTGCGCGTGCCCGACGACGTCTCGGTCATCGGGTTCGACGACCTCGAGGGCTCGGCCAACTTCTACCCGCCGCTGACCACGGTCAAGCAGGACCTCCGGGCGCTCGGCGCCGCTGCGCTCGGTGCTCTGGTCGAGGTGATCGCCGGCGGCGACGCGCTACCGCGCCGGCTGCCACCGACGCTGGTGCCGCGTGCGTCCACCGCGGCGCCGCGGACATCATGACGACCGACGAGCACGGCCGCCCCGAGCCCGAGAACGCCGCCGGCGAGCTCGACACCCTCGTGCAGTTCCTCGACTTCCTGCGCGCCACGCTCGCTTGGAAGACCGACGGCCTCGACGACGGGGGGCTCCGACGGCGACTCCCGCCGTCGAGCATGAGCCTGGGCGGGATGCTGCACCATCTCGCGTACGTCGAGGACTTCTGGTTCGGCTGCCGGCTGGCAGGACGGCCGCCGGCGCCACCGTGGAACGATGTCGACTGGGACGCCGACCCGGAATGGGACTGGCACGCGGCCGACGATCTCGACGAGGCGACCATCAAGGAGCGATGGCGCGCCGCCGTCGAGCAGTCGCGAGCGCATCTGCGCGACATCCTGCGCCACGGCGATCTCGACACGATGGAGCGGCGCCCCGAGCCGGCGGTGAACGTCCGGTGGGTCCTGGTCCACATGATCGAGGAGTACGCGCGGCACGCGGGCCATGCCGATCTGCTGCGCGAGTCGATCGACGGCGTCACGGGCGAGTGAGGCCCGCCACCAGCGCGGCGAGCGCCTCGTCCAGCTGGGCATCGGTCACGCCCCCGACTCCCACGAGCAGCCCGGTGAGCTCGGCGGAGCGGCAGTAGTCGGCCAGCAGGTTGACCTGGTACCCGGCCGCGAGCGCGGCCTCGCGAGCGCGGACCGCCTCCCGCTGCGGCAGCAGCCAGGTCGTGTACATCCCGGCGGGCGACGGGCTCGACGGCGTCGCGTACGGCGAGAGCGTCTCGCTCACCCTGCGTGCGCGCTCGGCGTAGACACGCCGGGCGCTGCGGATCACGCGATCGAGATAGCCGTCGCGGATCAGGGCGACGAATGCCCGCTGCACCGGCCAGGGCACGGCGTCATGGGTGGCGAGGCGGCGGGCGTTGACCCGGTCGGTGAGCTCCGCCGGTGCCACCAGCCAGCCGACGCGCATGCTGGGTCCCACCGATTTCGCGGCCGTCCCCAGGTAGCCCACCTGCTCGGGCGCGAGCGAGGCGAGCGCGGGGATCGGGGCGACGTCGTAGCGGAACTCCGAGTCGTAGTCGTCCTCGATGATCAGGGTTCCCGAACGCCGCGCCCGCTCGAGCAGGTCGAGCCGCTGCGAGGCGGTCATCACGTGGCCGAGCGGGTGCTGGTGCGCGGGCGTGGTGTACGCGGCGGCCAGCCCGGCGAGGTCCCAGCCGCCGGGGTCCGCCGCCGGCAGGTCACGAACCTCGCGGCCTGCCATGTGCGCGGTCGCGACCGCCGACCGGTACCCCGGGTCCTCGACTCCGAACGCACCGGGCGGTAGTACCCCCAACAGCTGCCGCAGCCCATCCGTGGTGCCGGCCGTGACGATGACCTGCTCGGGGTCGCAGCGCAGCCCGCGCGTGTGGGCGAGGCGGTCCGCGAGCAGTCGGCGCAGCTCGGGGATGCCCCGGGGGTCGTCGTAGCCACGGGGTGGCGTCGCCGTCGAGACCTCGCGCCAAGCGCGGCGCCAGCCGGCCGCGTGCCGGGGGTCGATGAAGGGGGTGCCGGCGTCGAGCAGGACCGGCGCCGGCGCAGGTGGGCGGCGCACGGGCGCCGGTGAGCTCGAGCGCGGCAGCCCGGGGGAGGCGGCGAACGTGCCGGATCCGTGCCTGCCCGTGAGCCATCCTTCTGCCACCAGCTGGGAGTACGCCTGCTCGACGACGGAGCGCGCCGTGCCCAGCTCGCTCGCCAGTGCTCGGGTGCTGGGGAGGCGGTCCCCCTCGCGGAGGGTCTCCTCGAGGATCCGGGTGCGGATCTGGCTGCTCAGCTGAGCGCTGAGCGAGGTGTCGGCCGAGCGGTCGAGCGTGAGCGGCAACGTACTCATCTCACCTCCAAGTGGCCTGCCCAACTGTACGAGCTTTGGCCGTTGTCGGTAAGCCACTATCGCCTCAGTCTCGAGGGGTGACCACCACACTCTCACCGACCCCCCGCACCACGATCGTCCGCGGCAAGGCGCGCGCCCGCACCGACGGCGCCGAGCTCCACCAGTTCCTGGAGGAGGCGCTGATCGCCCACCTCGGCGTGGACGTCGGCGACCACCCGCTGGTGCTGCCGGTCGCGTTCGCGATCGACCTCGCAGGCCCCGACGACGGCGGCACCCTCTACATCCACGGGTCTGTCGCCGCGCGCTGGCTCACCAGCGCCGAGGGGCGGACCGTGTGCGTGACCGTCACCGAGGTCGACGGCCTGGTGGCCGCGCGCTCCGGGTTCCATCACTCGATGAACTACCGCTCCGCCGTCGTGATCGGGCAGGCGCGAGTGGTGAGCGACCCGGACGAGAAGGCCAGGGCCCTCGACCTCACGGTCGACCACATGATCCCGGGGCGGTCCGTGACGCTGCGCGCCAGCACCCGCAAGGAGCTCGCGGCCACCGCGGCGCTCGCGGTACCGCTGCGTGAGGCGTCGATGAAGGTCCGTGCCGGCGACCCGGTGGACGACCCGGCCGACGTCGACCCGTCCGTGTGGGCCGGCGTGATCCCCGTGCGCCGGGTCACCGACGCCCCGCTGCCCGCGCCGGACACCGCCGCTGCTGTGCCTGCCGACATCCGCCGCCGCGCCGAGGGCCTGGGCCGCTAGGCGAGGGGGTTGCTCGCCTTGCCGTCGAGCCACAGGCGGCTCGAGGGGTCGGAGTGCGTGCCGCCGCTGTCCACGTGCTTGTCCGAGATGGCGTCACCCTTGGTGATGACGTGCACCATCGCCATGCCGTGGCCGCGGCCCAGGCCGTAGTCCTCCTTGAGCCACTCCAGGATCGGAGCGGCCTTGGTGGACTCGTCGAACCCGCGCTCGCGGGCCAGGGCGATCAGCTCGCGCGGGGTGTGCCCGGTCTTGGCCTCGACGGCGTCGAGGTAGGCCTGGAAGGACATGCGGAACCTCCGTCTCGTGAAGGATCCACAGGGTAGCGGCGCCCTACGTCATCGCCTGCGCGAGGAGATCGCCGTGCACAAGGAGATGCGCCGAGGCGATGTGAACGCTAACATCGAGCTATGACTGTCGACGCCGACCGAGCGCTCGTCGTCGGCGTGGACTACGGCACCCTCTCCGGTAGGGCCGTCGTGGTGCGCGTCGCGGATGGAGCCGAGCTGGGCAGCGCGGTGCACGAGTACCGCCACGCCGTGATGGACCGCACCCTGACGGCGCACGACGACGAGCCGCTGCCGCCCGAGTGGGCGCTGCAGGTTCCCTCCGACTACGTGGAGGTCCTCCAGGAGGCCGTGCCGGCTGCCATCAGGGCTGCGGGCGTGGACCCGGCCGACGTCGTCGGGATCGGCACCGACTTCACCGCCTGCACGGTGGTTCCGACGCTCGCCGACGGCACCCCGCTGTGCGAGCTGCCGCAGTTCGCCGACCGTCCGCACGCGTACGTGAAGCTGTGGAAGCACCATGCCGCGCAGGGGCAGGCCGACCGCATCAACGAGCTCGCACGCGAGCGCGGCGAGTCATGGCTGCCCCGCTACGGCGGGCTGATCTCGAGCGAGTGGCAGTTCGCCAAGGGCCTGCAGCTCCTCGAGGAGGATCGCGAGATCTACGACGCCACCGAGCAGTGGGTCGAGGCCGCCGACTGGATCGTCTGGCAGCTGTGCGGCACCTACGTCCGCAACGCCTGCACGCTCGGCTACAAGGGCATCTACCAGGATGGCTCCTACCCGAGCGACGACTTCCTCGCCGCCCTGAACCCTGACTTCGTCGGGTTCGTCAAGGACAAGCTCGACGGCGCCCCGATCGGCCAGCTCGGATCTGTTGCCGGCACGCTCTCGGCCGAGGCTGCCGGGTGGACCGGGCTGCCCGAAGGCATCGCGGTGGCGGTCGGCAACGTCGACGCGCACGTGAGCGCGCCTGCCGCGAACGCGGCCGAGAACGGCCAGATGACCCTGATCATGGGCACCTCGACGTGCCACGTGATCAGCAGCGACGTGCTCGCCGAGGTGCCGGGCATGTGCGGGGTCGTCGACGGCGGGATCGTCGCCGGCAGCTATGGCTACGAGGCCGGCCAGTCCGGCGTCGGCGACATCTTCGCGTGGTTCGTCTCCACCGGCGTGCCGGGCGCATACGCCGAGGCGGCCGCCGCGAAGGGCCAGAACCTGCACGAGTACCTGACCGAGCTCGCCAGCGCCCAGGCCATCGGCGCGCACGGGCTGGTCGCGCTCGACTGGCACTCCGGGAACCGCTCGGTCCTCGTGGACCACGAGCTGTCCGGGCTGGTGCTCGGGCAGACGCTCACCACCCGCCCCGAGGACATCTACCGCGCGCTGCTGGAGTCGACGGCGTTCGGCACCCGGGTCATCGTCGAGGCGTACGTGAACGCCGGCGTGCCGGTGTCCGAGCTGGTGGTGGCCGGTGGGTTGCTGAAGAACTCCTTCCTCATGCAGATGTACTCCGACGTGACCCGCCTGCCGCTGTCCACGATCGTCTCGGAGCAGGGGCCGGCGCTCGGATCGGCGATCCATGCCGCGGTCGCCGCCGGGTACTACGAGAGCGTCCGCGCCGCGGCCCCGGTGATGGGTGGCCGGGTCGAGGCGGCCTACACGCCGGACCCGGAGGCCGCCGACGCCTACGACCGGCTGTTCGCCGAGTACAGCACCCTGTACGACTACTTCGGCCGTGGCGGCAACGACGTCATGCACCGCCTCAAGGCGATCCGCCGCGAGGTGCACGCCGCGGGCTCGGCCCCCGCCGCGCCCGAGCTCGCCCCCACCGAGGAGATCGCCTAGATGCCTGTCGTCCTGTCCGAGCTGCCCGCCGACCTGCAGCAGCGGGTACAGGCCACCCGGGAGCGGGTCGCGGCCCTGCACGCCGAGCTCACCCGCTACGAGCTCGTGGTCTGGACCGCCGGCAACGTCAGCGAACGGGTGCCCGGGTCCGACTCGGTGGGCGGGCTGTTCGTCATCAAGCCCTCGGGTGTCTCCTACGACGAGCTGACCGCTGAGACGATGGTGGTGTGCACGCTCGACGGCGCCAAGATCGACGACGGCACCCCGGAGCACCTGGTGCCCAGCTCGGACACCGCGGCCGCCGCCTACGTCTACGAGCACATGCCCGAGGTCGGGGGTGTGGTGCACACCCACTCGACCTACGCGACCGCCTGGGCCGCCCGGCACGAGCCGATCCCGTGCGTGCTCACGATGATGGCCGACGAGTACGGCGGCGAGATCCCCGTGGGGCCGTTCGCGATCATCGGTGACGACTCGATCGGGCGTGGCATCGTCGAGACGTTGAAGGGCTCCCGCAGCCGCGCCGTGCTGATGGCGAACCACGGACCCTTCACGATCGGCAAGGACGCACGCGACGCGGTGAAGGCCGCCGTCATGTGCGAGGAGGTCGCGCGCACGGTGCACATCGCACGGCAGCTCGGCGACCCGGTGCCGATCGCGCAGCATCACATCGACTCACTTTTCGACCGCTATCAGAACGTCTACGGCCAAGGCGGCTCCGCCGTCGGGCAGAAGGACCAGGAGAACGCGCAGTGAACAACCCCACCGAGCCATTCGCCGGTCGCCAGATCTGGTTCCTCACCGGCAGCCAGGACCTCTACGGCGAGGAGACGCTCGCGCAGGTGGCGGAGCAGTCCCGGGCCGTCGCCGCGCACCTGCAGGGCAGCGACGACATCCCGGTCGAGATCGTGTGGAAGCCGGTGCTGAAGGATGCCGCCACCATCCGCCGGGTCGCGCTCGAGGCCAACGCCGACGACTCCTGCATCGGCGTCATCGTGTGGATGCACACCTTCAGCCCCGCGAAGATGTGGATCACCGGGCTGGACGCGCTCGCCACGCCGCTGCTGCACCTGCACACGCAGGCGAACGTCGAGCTGCCGTGGGCCGACATCGACATGGACTTCATGAACCTCAACCAGGCCGCTCACGGCGACCGGGAGTTCGGGTACATCGCCGCGCGGATGTCCGTGCCGCGCAAGATCGTGGTCGGGCACGCGAGCAGCCCGAGCGTGCAGGCGCAGGTCGGTCGGTGGTCGCGCGCGGCCGCCGGCTGGGCTTCGCTGCGCGGCGCGACCCTCGCCCGCTTCGGCGACAACATGCGCTTCGTGGCCGTGACCGAGGGCGACAAGACCGAGGCCGAGGTGCGCTTCGGCGTCGCCGTCAACACCTGGGGTGTCAACGAGCTCGTGGAGCGGGTCGACGCCGCGGCGCCCGAGCAGATCGACGCCCTGGTGGCCGAGTACGAGGAGCTGTACGACGTCGTCCCCGAGCTGCGGGCCGGTGGCGAGCGGCACGAGTCCCTGCGCTACGCCGCGGCGCAGGAGATCGGTATGCGCTCCTTCCTCGAGGAGGTCGACGCGACCGCCTTCACGACGACGTTCGAGGACCTGGGCGGGCTCCGGCAGCTCCCCGGGCTCGCCGTGCAGCGCCTGATGGCCGACGGCTACGGTTTCGGCGCGGAGGGCGACTGGAAGACCGCCCTGCTGGTGCGGGCCGCCAAGGTGATGGGCCACGGTCTGCCCGGTGGTGCCTCGCTGATGGAGGACTACACCTACGAGCTGACGCCCGGCAAGGAGAAGATCCTCGGCGCCCACATGCTCGAGATCTGCCCCACGCTGACCACCTCGAAGCCGCGCGTGGAGATCCACCCGCTCGGTATCGGTGACCGCGAGGACCCGGTCCGGATGGTGTTCGACACCGACCCCGGCGAGGGCATCGTCGTGGCCATGTCCGACCTGCGGGAGCGGTTCCGGCTCACGGCCAACCTCGTGGACATCGTGCCGCCCGACGCCGAGCTGCCCCGGCTGCCGGTCGCGCGTGCCGTGTGGGTGCCGCGCCCCGACTTCACCACCTCGGCGACGGCGTGGCTCACCGCCGGCGGTGCCCACCACTCGGTGCTGAGCACCGCGATCGGCCGGGAGGTCTGGGAGGACTTCGCCGACATCGCCGAGGTCGAGCTCGCGATCATCGACGAGGACACCACGGTGCGCGGCTTCGCGAAGGAGCTGCGCTGGAACGCTGCCTACCACCGGCTGGCCCAGGGCCTGTAGCCGACCCCGCCGGGGCGGGCGTCACCGCAGCACGCCCGCTGTGCTCGCCGTCAGCTCGGCCAGGAAGTCCGACCAGCTCCGCTCGCCACGCTGCACGGACGCACCGGCCAGGTTGTCGCCGGCGCGGTAGGCGCGCCCGGCGGCACCGGGGATGCGGACGGGCACGCCGCGACGGCGGCGCTTGCCCATCGCCTCGACATAGGCATCGGCCAGCTGCCGGACGTCCAGCACGTCCGGGCCGGCGATGTCGGCGACCCGACCGGAGGGCGAGCCCAGCGCGAGCTCGGCGAGCCGGGCTGCCACCTCGTCCACGTGCATCGGCTCGAAGCGCAGACCGCCGGGCAGCGGCAGCAGCGGGAGCGTGGCCATGCCGCGGACCACGGGGAGCACGAACTCGTGCAGCTGGGCGGCGCGCAGCACCGTCCAGGGCACGCCTGACCCCGCGATCGCGCGCTCGGCGTCCGCCTTGGCGCGGAAGTAGCCGATCGGCATGGTGTCGGCGCCGACCACCGAGATCAGGATGAGGTGCCGCACTCCGGCATCGTGGGCGGCCGCCGCGAGGTTGCCGGCCGCGGTGTCGTCGCCCTTGGCGCCGCCCGCGAGGTGCAGCACGACGTCCACGTGCTCGAGCGCCTCGGCGAGGCCGCGCCCGGCGACGGTGTCGCCCTCGACGTGCGTCAGGCCCGGTTCGTCCAGACCGCCCCGGCGGGAGAGGACGCGCACGTCCTGGCCTGCGTTTCGCAGCAGCGGTACGACCCGGCGGCCGATCGTCCCGGTGCCGCCGGTCACGAGAATGGGTGCAGTCATGTTTGTCTGTCCTTCGAGTGTCACAACACGGGACGTTCCCGCGTCGAGGTCCTGACGATCGACATCGAGGAGACGTGACATGACCGATCGAAGAATCCTTGCCCGGCGGTTCGAGACCGAGCGGCCCCGGCTGCACGCCATCGCGACCAAGCTGCTCGGGTCCACCGCCGATGCTGACGACGCCCTGCAGGAGACCTGGCTGCGGCTGGACCGCTCGGGCGACGAAGACATCGAGAACCTCTCGGCGTGGCTCACCACCGTGGTGTCCCGCGTCAGCCTCGACATGTTGCGCGCGCCGCGGCGCAAGCGCGAGCACTCCTGGCAGGTGGAGCCGTGGCGCGACGAACCGGTGGCCGCCGAGCAGGACCCCGCCGAGCTGGTCGCCCAGAGCGATCAGGTCAGCGTCGCGCTCCTCGTGCTGCTGGAGACGCTCAGTCCCGCGGAGCGGATCGCCTTCGTGCTGCACGACGTCTTCGACCGGCCGTTCGAGGAGATCGCGACCGTGCTCGACCGGTCGCCGGAGGCGGCCCGCCAGCTCGCCTCCCGCGGGCGCCGGCGGGTGCGTGGCGCCGACGAGCCGGCACGGCCGAACCGCGAGCGCGGCAGGCGCATCGTCGAGGCCTGGCTGACGGCCGCCCAGGAGGGCAACCTCGGCGCGCTGCTCTCACTGCTCGACGACGGTGCGGTGCTGCATGCCGACCACGGCGCCACCACACAGGTCGTCCAGGGTGCACGAGCGATCGCGGAGCAGGCGGTCCTGTCGGGCCGGCTCGCCGCCCACTCGAGGCCGATCCTCATCGGCGGGCGGCCGGGGGTCGCCGCGGTCATCGGTCAGCGGGTGGTCTCGATCATGGCCTTCACGATCGACGGCGACCGCATCGTGGCGCTCGACGTCCTTGCCGACCCGGAGCACCTCGAGGCGCTCGGGGTGCAGCAGGTCCTCGGCGGGGCGTCTCGTTGAGGCGCGCCCGCCTCAGGGGGTCAGGAGCGCGCCGGCGCGGCGTTGCCAGGAGATGACGGCGGTGCGGGTGCGGCCGGCGAGGTTCGCCGTCGCCGGGACCGGGCCGGGTGCGGCGAGGCGCGGGTCGTAGGGGAGTCGCAGCAGCATGGGGGCGGGGATCGCCGTCGTCGGGACAGCGGGACCCGGCCCGTTCACCTGGGAGAGCACGACGGCGATGCCCGCCAAGGCTTCCTCGCCGAGCTCGGAGGCGGTGCTGAGGAAGGTGGCGGCGTCCGCCACGCCCAGCGGCGTCGCGGGTGCCGCCACGGCCACCGCGCAACCGCCGGCCTCGAGCAGGGCGGCCGCGCTCTCGGGGGTGTGCGGGCCGGCGTCCCAGATCGCGAGGTCACCGTTGAGCGCGGGCACCTCGTCGTCACCGACGCGGTCGAGCAGCCGCGCGCTCGGGCGGGCGTAGAGCATCGGCGAGCCGTGCGGGTGCTGCCGCAGCCCGGCGAACGCGAGCGCGGCGACCGTGGTGGTGCCCACCCCGCCGGCGGTCCCGACGACCGCGAGCGTCTTCACGACCCACCCTCACGGGCAGCGGCAGCCGCCTCGGCGGGCGTCGGCTCCGGCGTGTTGGCGATCTGGATGATGTGGGGGCGCTCGCCGCGACGCAGGAACCGGCCACGGCCGGGCGGCATCCGCTCGGCGTACACGCGCGGCGCGATCTGGCCCTCGCTGCGCTCGCCGGACATCACCAGCAGCGAGCCCCCGGTGTCGCGGAGCACCTGCAGGAACATCTCGTACATCGCGCGCCCCGAGCCCGCGACCGGGCGGGTCAGCACCAGGTGCAGGTCGAGGTCACGCGCGTTCGGCAGGTGCGGCAGCAGCGGTGCCAGCGGGTCGGTGCCACCGGCGCCCACGATGTCGTAGTCGTCGATCAGCAGCACGATCCGAGGTGACTGCGCCCGGGCCTTCGGGTCGAGCCCCGGTCGCTTCTCGAGCTCGCTCGCGATCGTCGTGCACAGCCCGCGCGCCTGCGCCGCGTTGCGGGCGTGCGCGGCCAGGTACTCGTCGCCGATGATGCCGGGGACCCGGCCACGCGGGTCGATGACCGCGATCGCCAGCTCCTCGTGCGTGAAGCGCTCCATGAGCCCGACGGCGATCGTGCGCAGCAGGGTCGACTTGCCCGACTTGGTGTCACCGAAGGCGAGCAGGTGCTGGTCCTCGCCGTGGAAGTCCCACACCGCCGTCTCCATCGTGTCCTGACGCAGCCCGAGCGGGACCACGTCGGGCTCCTCGAACGCCGGCGGGAGGTCGGCGGGCGACAGGGTGAGCGGCAGCAGCCGGATCGGGGCCGCGGAGGGGCCGCTCCACGACTCCGCGGTGCGCGTGGCGAGCTCCTCGAGCTCCTCGGCCACCTCGTCGTCGGGGACGACGTCGAGCACCGGCAGCGCCACCTGGGCGATCTGCTTGTTGTCGAGCAGCACCCGCCCGGGCCGGTCCGCGGTCAGCAGCGCCGCCAGCTTCCTGTCGATGCTCGAGTCGGCAGGCTCGTTCAGCCGCAGCTCGATGCGGGTGCCGAACAGGGCCTGGTGCGCCATCCTGAGCTCGTTCCAGCGCGTGAGCCCGAGCACGAGGTGGATGCCGAAGCTCGAGGCCCGCATCATGATCTCGACGAACTGGTCCTCGAGCTCCTCGAAGTCTTGCCGGATCGCGCCGTAGCCATCGACCAGCAGCACGATGTCGGCGGCCGGTAGCTCGGGCACCCGGCCGGCGGCGTGCATCGACCGCAGCTGCGCCATCGAGTCGATGCCGCGGTCGCGGAAGACGATCTCGCGCATCGCGAGCATGCCGGCGAGCTCCTCGAGCAGCCGCCGCAGCCGGTCCCGGTTGGACCGGGTCGCGACGCCACCCACGTGCGGGAAGCCCTCGATGCGCTGCAGACCACCGGTCGTGAGGTCCATGCCGTAGATGGCCACCTCACGCGGTGTGTAGCTGAGCGAGAGCGACGCCGCGATCGTGCGCAGCATCGTGCTGCGCCCGGTCTGGGGCGCGCCGACGATCGTGGCGTGGCCGCCTGCCCGCGTGAGGTCGAGCAGCCACGGGTCCTGGGCCTGGTGCTCGGGGTCGTCGACCAGCCCCATCGCGAACGTCAGCGCGGTGTCGCGGGCGGTGGCCCGGTCGACGACCGAGCCGAGCGCCAGCCGCTCGGGCAGCGGCGGCAGCCACACCGGCCGCACCGCGCGATCGTCGTCGCGTGTGCGCTCCACGGCCGCCTCGACCACGGTCAGCGAGGTGTCCGGTCTCGTCAGCGGTGCGAGCGCAGGGCTCTGGTCGCCGCGGTCGCGCTTGATCCCGTTGTACAGGGGCAGCAGCATCGGCTGCGGCGAGCTGTCCTCCTCCTGGATGGCCGGTCGGTTCCGGACCACCGGCCCGGAGACGAACCCGGCGCGGAAGCGCGTGTACACGCTGGTGTCGACCTTGAGATAGCCGTAGCCGGGCAGCGCCGGCAGGTGGAACGCGTCGGGCGTGTTCAGCACGACCTGCGACTCCGACTCCGAGAACGTGCGCAGCCCCAGCCGGTAGGACAGGTAGGTGTCGAGCCCGCGGAGCTTGCCACCCTCGATGCGCTGGCTGGACAGCAGCAGGTGGACGCCGATCGACCGGCCGATGCGCCCGATCTGCAGGAACAGGTCGATGAAGTCGGGCTCCGCCGTCAGCAGCTCGCCGAACTCGTCGATGACCACGAACAGGTGCGGCAGCACCGGCAGGTCGGGGTTCTCCTCGCGCAGCTCGCGGTAGTGCGTGATCGACGGCGCCGAACCGGCCTGCTTGAGCAGCTGCTGGCGCCGCACCACCTCGCCCTGGATCGAGGATCGTGCGCGCGTGGTGAGCTGCGGGTCGTCGGCGAGGTTGTCGATGAGGCCGGCCAGGTGCGGCAGCCCCTCGAACGGCGCGAACGCCGCACCGCCCTTGTAGTCGACAAGGATCATCGATAGATCCTCGGGCGGGTGGCTGAGCGCGAGCGAGAGGATCAGCGTGCGCAGCATCTCGGACTTGCCGGAGCCGGTGGCACCGATGCAGATGCCGTGCGGTCCCATGCCGAGCTGGGCGCTCTCCTTGATGTCGAGCAGCACGGGGTTTCCGAGATCGTCGATGCCGAACGGCACGCGCAGGAAATCCGCGGGCGAGCGCGGCTTCCAGAGGTCCTCGGGATCGAAGTCGGTCGGGTCCGAGAGGCCGAGGAGGTCCTCGATCTCGAGCGTCGCGTCACCCTGCTCGTCGCGCGAGGCGATCAGGGTCACGCGCAGCGCGGCCATCGCTCGCGCCGTCGCGGCGAACTCGGGCCCGTCGACGGCGTCGGGCCGCATCGTGACCTCGACAGCCTCCCGGGTACCCGGTGCGGTGCTCATCCTGGCGAGCGTCGGGCGGGCGTCCGCATCGTCGCCGTCGGCAGGTTCCTCGAGCGTGATCCTGACGTCCACGTCGCCCGGCTCGTGCAGACGGTCCGAGAGCAGGTGGATCACCGTGATGCCGAGCTCGCGCAGCGGCACGTTGCTGCCGATCGGCAGCGAGGAAGCGATCTGGCCGTGGTCGTCGGCCACGATCACCATGTGCGGCGGCTGGTTGCGTTGCTGGCCCGCGCGCCGCGTGCTGTTCGCGGCCTGGACGCGGTCGGTGAACGTCTGGCCCAGCACTCGGCCGAGGCCCTCGACGCTCGGGGCGATCCGGCGCGCGGGCACCGGCCCGTCGAAGAGCTCGGGCTCCTGCGTGTGGGGCAGCAGGTCCGCGCCCGCCCAGTCGGAGGCGTGCTCCGGCGGGAAGGCCAGCGCGATGCCCACGTCGTCGGGTGCGTGCAGGGCTGCGACCTGCAGCAGCATCGCCCTGATCAGTGCGGCACCGCGCTCGCGGTCACCGATCACGGCGACCACACCCGCCTGCCGCAGGCCGACCGACATCGGCATCGACTCCACCTGCGAGCACGACTCCGCGATCAGCCTGGCCTCGGCGAGCAGGATCGGGTCGTGCGGCTGCACGGGCGATTCCGGGTCGGGCACACGGACCTCGAACCACGGCATCGTGCCGAGCCCGGCGCGCACGTCGAGGAAGTCGACGTCGCGGCGCCGGCGCTCCCAGAGCCGCTTGGGGTCACGGATCATCGACATCAGCGCGCTCGGCTGCGGGTGCAGCACACCGGCGGCGTGGCGGATCCCGGCGGTGCGGGCGGCGAACTCGCCGCGCACCCGCTCGAGGTAGTCGAGGTAGAGCTCGCGCTTCTGGGCTTCCTGCTTGCGTGCCCTGCCGCGTGAGCTGAGCGCGAACCCGATGCCGCCGACGATCGCGACCACGAACACGAGCGCGGCGATCACCAGGAACAGGGGCTGTCCACGCCTGAGCACGACCATCATCAGCACCGAGGTGCAGGCCCCCATGACCGGGAGCAGCATCTGCATCGGCATGCCGCCGGTGTCCTCGCCGAGCGGCGGGGGAGCGGCGATCGTGTCGGGGTCGGGGTGCTCGAGCGGCAGGGTCTCCCGCGTGGGGCGGTGGACGGTCTTCATCGTCATGACGCCGTCACCTCCTCGGTGGTGTGCTCGCGTGCGGTCTGGGTGCGGCGGGCGGCAGCCGCGGACACGAGCCCGGCCGCGAGCCGGATGGCCGCCAGGTTGGTGCGGTCGCGGAGCTTGGTGCTGGGGACCGGCCGGGCCGCGCCGTGCGCACGATCACGGGGGAACCGCACCACGGGGATCGGGAACGCGCGGACCGCCGCGGAGACACCCCAGGGCACCCGGCCGCGGGTCGGCAGCAGCACCCCGACGGCCGGCACCGCGGCCGCGTATGCCGCCGAGGCCAGGTCGACGGCGTGCTGCAGCGAGACCCGGTCGGGGGTCATCGCGATCGCGAGCACCGAGCTCGCCGCGACCACGTGACCGAGCGCCGCGACGTCACGCACGCCCCAGTCCGTGACGACGAAGTCGAAGAAGCGGCTCGACGGCGCGACCGCCTCCCACCACCGCGTGTCGTCGGTCTGTGTCTGACGGGTGAGGTCGATACCGTACAGCCCGGACGGTGCGCAGGCCAGCCCGTCGAGGGCCTCCGCCGCGCTCCCGGCCGAGGCGCGGCGACCATCCTGCTCCATCGTGGTGGCCGCCTCGCTCAGCAGGCCGGCGTGCCACAGCAGCGAGCGTGGCGCGCCCGAGGCGTTGACCGCAAGCACGCGGCCGCTCCGGCGCCGTGCGAGCACGCTCGCGGCCAGGCCCGCGGCGGTGGAGCAGCCGACGCCGCCCGCGGTGCCGACGAACCCGACACGGGTCGACAGCGCGAGCGGCCGGCGGACCTCGTCGTCGAGTCGGCGCAGCTCGTTGATCCGACGCGGCCGTGCGGCAGCGACCAGCCCCCAGGCACCCCTCATGACGTGAACCGTGCCACCAGGTCGGCGAAGATGCCCAGCAGCCAGAGCAGCAGCGGCACCAGCGAGATCACCGCGAGCATCTCCAGCAGCCCCGCGAGGCGGCGCAGGCGCGCCCTGTTGTTCTCGGACAGGTGCACCCCCACGAGCACCGTGAGCACCACGATGACACCGATCGCAGCCAGGGTCGCCGAACCCGGTGACATCAGGCTTGTGAACGCCAGCGTGACCAGCGGCACCACGCCGCCGGCGATCAGTGCGAGCCGCTGCGGCGCGAGCGGCAGGACCTGCGTGCGCATGAGGAGGATGACGGCGACGGCGGCGCAGATCCCCTGGCCGGCCGCCTCGCCGCTGGTCGCGAGCATCCAGGCGCTCAGCGACGTGGGCAGCACGATCGCGACGGTGGCCCAGGTCAGCGCGCGGTGGGTGCCGTCGACAGCGCGCTCCACGGCCGGGCGCGAGACCCGCTCGCCCTCGACCACGCGGTCGTCGAGGCCGGTGAGCCCGCTCGCGGTCATTGCGATCCCGGGCAGCAGGCCGAGCAGCGCGACGCCGGCGATCGCCATCCAGGCGGCGACGTGCACCGTCTGCATGCCCGCCTGGTGCATGAGGATCCACGCAGCGGTCAGTACCAGGGCCGTCCCGCCACCGACGGCGACCGGGACGTCCTTGAAGCCGATCGCGGCGACCACACCGATGACCAGGCCTGCCAGGCCGAACCAGACCAGCGCGGTCGCACCCGGGTGCGCGAGGCTCGTCTGCACGAGCGCGAACCCCGTGACCACGGCCAGGCCACCGACCACAGCGGCGGTGAGAACGACAGCAGGAGCGTGGTGACGCCGTCGGGCAGCCAGCACGGCGAGCACCACGAGCACGAGCAGTCCGATCCCGACCTGGGAGATCGAGTACCCGTTGAGGATGGCGGCCGGCCCCACGAGGTACCCGGCGAGCGCGGCGACGGCCGCAGCCGCAGCGGTACCCCAGAACGGGCGCCAGGCGTCGGCACGGTTCTCGGCGGCCTCGCCCATGAGGTCGGTGACGTCGGCGACCTCGGGCGGCGGCGGCGCCTCGTCGACACGGACCAGCCGCAGCAGGGTGCCGTGCTCGACCTCCTGCTCGGCGAGGGTCAGCGCGGGTGAGAGCTGCTCGCCCACGCTCGTCATCAGCACGACGGGGCGCGAGGAGCGGTCGGTGGTCTCGTCCAGGAGGGACAGGACCTCCGGCAGCACGGCCGCGATCGGCTCGTCGTCGGGCAGCACGAGATCGGCCTTGCGGCCCTCGCCCTGGATCGTGACCCGGGTGTACTCGGTCACTGCTCATCCCTCACAGGGTTCAGGGTGACCGGGTCGATCGTGACGCCGGTCTTGGGGTCGGTGTAGTAGCCAGTGGCCGGGTCGTAGAACCAGTCCAGGCGTGGGTCGATCGTGTTGCCGTCGGGGTCGGTCGCCAGCATGGTCTCCGGGTCGATGATGAAGCCGGTCTGCGGGTCGATCCACTCGCCGGTCTCGGAGTCCACGAGGAAGCCGGTCTCCTCGTCGAGCGTGCGGGTCGCTGTCTCCGGGAGCGGGTTGGAGGAGAGCTGCGACTGGAACGCGGCCACGGCCTGGTCCTCCTTCTGGCGAAGCAGCAGGTCCATGACGAACCCGTATCCCACGCACACGCCGCAGATGACGGCGGCGAGCACCACAGAGCCGATCAGCCGCTTGATGTTGGTGTTGACGCTGCGACGGCGCCCGAGCGCGCCGTGCGAGAGGGCCGACGACAGGCGCGCACGGTGCGTCTTCGTCGTCTGGATGATGATCTTGTCCTGCTCCATCAGCGTCCCCCTCCTGCGGTGGCCGGCTGCCGGGCGGCGGACCCGATCGTGGCGATGCGGTCGCCGAACTCGAGCGTCGCGCCCAGCCGCACGACCGTGCGCACGTGGGCCGCGAGCGGTTCCAGCTCACCGCCGTCCTCGGCCACGGCCGTGCCGTTCATCGAACCTAGGTCGGTGACCCAGAGCATGCCGCCCTGCGGCTCGAGCAGCGCGTGGCTCTTGGACACCGTGCGGGTGAGGTCCGGCAGCTGGAGCAGGTGCGAGGATCCCTCGATCTGCGCCGGGTTGCGGCCGATCACGGTCGGCCCGACCAGGCTGAACGCCATGCCGTTGTCGAGCGTGAGGACGACGGGCGCGTCGAGTGCGCGCGAGGCTGTGAGCCGCCACTGGTCGCCCTGGTTCGGTGCGAGCTCGCCGGTGCTCGGGGTGAGCCTGACCGGGTCGCGCCCACCGCGGATGTCCATGGTGCGGGTGCGCGCGAGCCCGGCGATCGTGGCGGGCAGGCCGGTCGCGGGATCCACCGTGCGCGTCCCGAGGATGCGGTGCCCGATCGTGCGACCCGAGCGCAGCAGATCGATCAGCACCACGGCGAGGACGATGAGGCCGGCGAGGACCGCGAGAACCGTGGGCACCACCTCGAGGAGCGAGCCGACCAGGAAACCTGCGGCCGCCCCGAGAAGGATCGCGACGCCGTCGAGCGCTGCCCAGAGCCCGGAGGCGGGCCTGGTGCCCGCGAGCACGAGGTCGCGGGGCAGCGGTCGCCGATCAGCGAGCACGGCCCGGCTGGGGCCGGGCGGCTCGGTGAGCTGACGGTAGGCGTGCACGCAGCTGCTCCAAGGATCGGCGGGACATGGCGACGGTAGCGCCTCGACGCGGTCCCCATCATGCCTGTGTCCACAGATGGGGAGGACTCCCCTGGCAGCGCCCCGTGATGTCCCTTAGTGTCGACGCAACGAGCTCATCGTGCCTGGGAGGGACAAGAACAATGAACATGAAGTTCTCGATGGAAGCCGACGTGCTGTCGGTCCTCGGCAAGAAGACCGTCACCGAGTCGGAGGACCTCGGCGCGCTGGTCCGCCAGCTGTACACCGCAGCCGAGGCGCTGGAGGGCACGTTCAACGGGCCGGGCAAGGCGGCGTTCAACCGCTTCAAGAGCCGGGTCGACGACATCAGCACCACGCTGAACAACTCGCTCGTCTCGATCACCGGGTCGATCGCCGGCCAGCACACGACGTTCGTGAACGCTGCCGACGACTCGGCGACCGTGCACACCAGCGGCGAGGGCGCTGCCGACTTCGCCGGCGCAGACACCTCGCGCTTCAGCGGCGGCGCGAGCGCTGTCTGATCCGGCACCCCGACCACTGACTGACGAACGGAGCATCACATGTACGGCAACCGCCAGGAGCGCAACGACTACGACGTCGCCTCGTCGCAGACCGCTCAGGAGAACTTCAACACGATCGCCGGCCAGCTCGAGGCCGTCCTCAACCGCCGCGAGACCGATGTCCGCAACGCCATGGCCGCCTACCAGGCCGACGGCGTCTCGGACCAGTACGCCGGGGTCGAGGCCCAGTGGAACACGGCAGGTATCGAGATCCGCGGGATCATCACCGCGCTGAGGTCCTCGCTGGAGCAGAACGACGAGATCGCGATCGCCGCGCTCAACCGCGCTGCGTCGCTGATCCCCGGAGCCTGACCCGCACCACGGCACAGCCGGGCGCTCGCTGACGGCGCCGTCGGACCCGACGAGGGTCAGGCGGCGCCGTTGCCGTTCCTGCATCCGAAGGACGCATACATACCCAGTGATGGGTAGGACTACGCTGAGGACACATGACCTCGCACCGTGAAGCTCTCGACGCCCTTGCCCGTGCGCGACAGACCTCCAGCCTCAACCCGCCGACCGCGCAGGACCAGCCCAACGAGGTGCCGCCGCCGCGGCACCGTGTCATCGTCGACACGGACGCGGCCAACGAGTGCGACGACCAGTTCGCGATCGTGCACGCCCTGCTCTCGCCCACGCTCGACGTGCGGGGGGTGGTGGCAGCGCACTTCGGGCTGCGCCGCAGCACCACGAGCATGGCGGACAGCCGCGCCGAGATCGACCGGCTGCTCGCCCTGCTCGGCGACACCACCACGCGCGCTGCCGACGGCGCGGCGACCTGGATCCCCGACGAGCGGACCCCGATCGAGTGCGAGGGTGCACGGCTGATCATCGAGGAGTCGTTCGCCGAGGACAGCCCGCTGTCGGTCCTGGTGCTCGGGCCGCTGAGCACGGTCGCCTCGGCGCTGCTGCTCGAGCCGCGTCTCGTGGAGCGTGGCCTCACGGTGATCTGGATCGGCGGGGGCCCCTACGACGGTCTGCTCGGGCGCACCGGGGGTGAGGCCGGGATCGAGTTCAACCTGTCCAACGACATCGCGGCGGCCAACGTGGTGCTCAGCTCCGGCCTCCGGGTGATCCAGGTGCCGGAGACGACCTATCGGATGTGCTCGGTGGGCTACCACGAGCTCGAGGAGAAGATCGGTGGGGCCGGCGAGCTCGGCGCCTATCTCGTGCGCCAGATGATCGAGTGGAACGCGCGCTGGAACCGCTCGGCCATCGAGCGCCGCTCGCTGGGCGACTCGCCCGCCGTGGGGCTGGTGCTCAACGGGAGCGGCGGCGTCATCCGCCGGCGCCCGGCGCCGCGGTTCGCCGCGGATGGCTCGCTCACCGAGGGCGCGGCCGGCTGCACCGTCGATGTGGTCGAGACGTTCGACATGCGCTACCTGTTCGAGGACATGTTCGCGAAGATCAGGGCCTTCGCCACCACTGCCTGACCGCGGCTGGTCACGAGTCGGTGACGGCGGCAGGCGTCCTGCAACGATCTGGCAACGCATGTCTATTCAATACCGACAGGACTTGACTCACGCAGGGTCCGTGCCTACGATCCCGCTTGCAACGATTCAATGTTGCCTGTCAAGGAGGACCCATGTCCCGAACGTCTCGCTTCATGCGCAGCCGCCTCGCCCCCGCCGTCGCGGGAGCTGCAGCGCTCGCACTCATCGTCACCGCCTGCGGCCCCGCCGGCGGTGACTCGGACGACTCGACCGGCGGCGACGCCGACGGTGGCGCGACCGAGTTCAGCTTCCTCACCATCACCGAGAACCCCCAGATCAGCGAAGAGCTGACCCGGCTCTCGGAGGGCGCGTGCGCCGACGCCAACGCCGCGCTCCCGCTGACCATCGAGTCGATCCCGCAGGCCGAGGTCAACAACCGCGTGCCGCTGCTGGCCAGCCAGGACGCGCTCCCGGTCATGTTCATCTCGCCCACCACGGAGTCCAAGGTCGGTGGCGACATGTACGAGTCGGGCAAGCTGCTCGACCTCGAGGCCACCTTCGACGAGCTCGGGATCATGGAGAACGTGCTTCCCGCCGCCGCCGAGACCGTGAAGACGATCTACGGCTCGATGGTCTCGGTCCCGTTCCAGTACAACATCGAGGGCTTCTGGTACAACAAGGAGGTCTTCGCGGCGAACGGCATCGAGGTGCCGACGACGTGGGCCGACTTCAAGGAGGCCGCCGCGACTCTCGACGCAGCGGGCCTGCAGCCGCTGACCGCCGCCGGCACCCAGGGCTGGACCATCACGCGCTACCTGAGCAGCTACCTCGCCCGGTCGCAGGGCGTCGACGCGCTCCAGAACGTGGTCGCCGGCGACGCCGGGTTCGCCGACCCCGAGTACCTCGAGGCGATCCAGGAGGTCGCCTCCCTCGGTGAGGCGGGCTACTTCGGCGAAGGCCTCACCTCGCGCGACTCCGACACCATGACCTCGCAGTTCTTCGCGGGCAACGTGGGCATGATGTACAACGGCTCGTGGACGCTCTCCTCGGTCTATGACGAGGGTCAGAACCCGCTCGGCCCCGACGCGTTCGGCTTCTTCCCGTTCCCCGAGGTCGAGGGTGGCTCCGGCAGCATCGCCGACTACCCGGCCAACACCGGCACCGTGACCGCGCTGTCCGCCGACCTGTACAACGACAAGGTCGGTGACTGGCTGGTCTGCATCTCCGAGAACTACGGCAGCAGCCTGATGGAGAACCAGGGCGCGATCTCTGGCTTCGCCCAGAACACCGAGGTCGAGACCCCGGAGCTCGTGAGCGACATCGTGGGCCAGATGGAGGGCGCCACCGGCGCGGTCATCTGGTTCGAGGCCCCGTTCGGCGCCCGTTTCGGTGACGCGGCCGGCACCAACGCCGGTCCGCTCCTCGACGGCGGCATCTCGCCCGAGGACTACGCCTCGCTCCTCGACGAGGCCATCGCAGCCGACGGCTGATCGCGTTGCTGCGGTGCGGGCGCCCCGGTGCCCGCACCGCAGCACGCCGTACCGCAACGATCCACGGCCGCGCCACCGGGCGCGATGACATGACCACGAGGAGGGCCGGCTATGCGGAGCGTCCTGGGCGACAGGAAGACGATCATTCTTCTGCTCGCACCCGCGCTGCTGTTCTACACCGCGATCAAGGTCGTGCCGATCTTCTGGTCGCTCGGGCTGACGTTCTTCGAGGGGAACGTGCTGCGCGGGTTCACCCCGGCCGGCTTCGCGAACTTCACCCGCCTGATCGGGGACAGCAACTTCTGGGAGTCGCTGACCTTCTCCTTCAGGTACGCGGCCGTTGCGACCGTGCTCCAGGTGAGCGCTGGATACCTGCTGGCGCTGCTGTACGTGTTCGCGCTGAAGCGGTCATCGGTGATCGTGCGGACGATCTGTTTCTTCCCGGTCATCCTGCCGACGGTGGCGGTCGCGCAGCTGTTCAAGCGGCTCTTCGCGATCAACCCGCAGCCCGGCCCCGTCAACGCGCTGATCGAGTTCTTCGGCGGTCAGAGCATCGACTGGCTCGGCGACGCCACCACGGCGTTCTGGGTGTTCATGATCATGGACGTGTGGAAGTCGATGGGCTTCTTCGCGGTGCTGCTGTTCGCGGGCCTGGTCGACATCCCCGAGGAGCTGATCGAGTCGGCGCGGATCGACGGCGCCAACGGGCTACGCCTGGTGCGGCACATGATCATCCCGCTGTCGCTGCCGGTGCTGCTCGCGGCCGTGGTGTTCGCGATCAACTCGACGTTCAAGGTGTTCGACTCGGTCATCGCCCTGACGAACGGTGGCCCGGGCAACGACACGACACCGCTGACCCTCTACATGTTCCGGACCACCTTCACCTACAACGAGTATGGCTACGGCTCCACGCTCGCGCTGGCTCTCACGGTGGTGGCGTTCCTCATCACGATCCTCGTGTTCCGCTCCTCGCGGCGCGACATCACGGCCTCGGGAGGTGCGAAGAAGTGACCGCTGCAACCGCACCGGTGGTGCGCCGCCGCCGTCGATCCTCTCGGGTGACCCCGGGCAAGATCATCATCTGGGTGCTGACGGCGCTGCTGATCTTCGTGATGGCCGCACCGATGGTCTGGCTGCTGATCAGCTCCTTCAAGACCCAGAACGAGTTCCTGACGGGCGGCATCTTCGATCTGCCCGCGCAGTGGCAGTGGAACAACTACTTCGAGGCATGGGTCACCGGCAACTTCGCGACCAACGTGCGCAACTCGGTGATCGCGACCCTGCCCTCGCTGTTCCTGCTGCTGCTGATCGGTGTGGCCGCCGGTTTCGTGCTCGAGGTGATGGTGTGGAAGGGGCGCAACACCACCCTGCTGCTGTTCCTGGCCGGCATCATGGTGCCCGGCCAGATGCTGCTGGTGCCGCTGTTCATCTCGTACTTCCGGCTCGGCCTGACCGAGACCTACTGGCCCTTCATCCTCACCTACACGGCGATGGGCCTGCCGCTGACCGTGTTCATGATGGCGGCCTACTTCCGCTCGGTCCCGCGCGAGGTCTTCGAGGCCGCCACGATCGACGGCGCCAGCATGCTGCGCTCCTTCTGGGCCATCGGCATCCCGATGGTCTCCAACGCGATCGTGACGCTCGGCCTCGTCCAGTTCTTCTCGATCTGGAACGACCTGCTGGTCGCGCTCACGTTCGTGACCAACCCCGACCTGGCGACGATCCAGGTCGGCCTGCTGAACTTCTCGGGTGAGTACGGTGCCACCAACTACGGGCCGCTGTTCGCAGCGATCTGCCTCAACGTGTTCGGCACGCTGATCGTGTTCCTCATGCTCAGCAAGAAGATCATGGCCGGCATGGCCTCGGGAGCGATCAAGGGATGATAGAGATGACAGGTCCTGCCGGATGGCCGACCGCCCCGGTCACGATCGGGACCTCCGGGCTCGGCGAGCTCGGGCCCGACGGCGATCCGAGCCAGCCCCCGACGCGCGCCGAGGTGGACCTCGCCGTCGGTATGCTCACGAGCCCTCACGGGCTCGTCGACACCTCGAACATGTACGCGCGCGGTCGCAGCGAGGCCGCGCTGGGTGCCGCGATCGGTGAGCTCGGCGGCGTGCCCGAGGGCACGCTGGTGCTGTCGAAGGCCGATCGCGACCTCGAGACCGGTGCCTTCGACCGCGACCGCGTGTGGCGCTCCTTCGAGGAGTCGACCGCCCGGCTCGGCCTGGACCGGCTGCCGCTGTACCAGCTGCACGACCCCTACACGGTCACGTTCGAGCAGGCGATGGCTTCGGGCGGCGCGGTGCAGGGGCTGACCGAGCTTCGCGAGCAAGGGCTGATCGACCTCGTAGGGGTGGCGGCCGGCCCCAGCGACCTCCTCGCGCGCTACGTGCGCACGGGTGTCTTCGACGTGCTGCTCAGCCACAACAGGTACACGCTGGTCGACTCCTCGGCAGGGCCGCTCATGCAGGAGGCGGCGGAGCGCGGGCTCACCGTCCTCAACGCCGCACCCTTCGGCGGCGGGCTGCTGGCGAACGGCTCCACCAACACCACGCGGTACGGTTACCGCGCCGCGCCGCCGGAGCTGCTCACCTGGGTGAGCCGGCTCCGCGAGCTCTGCGCCGAGCACGGCGTGAGCACGGGCGCCGCAGCGCTGCGATTCTCGATGCGCAGCCCCGCCGTGCGCAGCACGGTCGTCGGCATCAGCAGCCTCGCGAGGCTCGCCGAGCTGGACCAGCTGCTCGCCGAGCAGGTCCCGCCGCAGCTGTGGGACGACGTCGCGGAGCTGGGTACGCCGCCCTCGACCTTGACCGACTGACCCCGACCAGAGCAGCTGATGACCGACGCGATCCAGACCACCGTTCCTTCCCACGGGCTGCGGACCCCCCGCAGCCAGGGCGCCCGGCACAGCCGGAGGTCGGTGAGCCTGTCCGGCACCTGGCGGTTCCGGCTGAGCCCCACCGCGCAGGGCACCGGGCCGCTGCCCGGGGCCGACACCGCAGAGTGGGACGAGATCGAGGTGCCCGGGCACTGGGTGCTGCAGGGATACGGCGACCCGCTGTACACGAACACCGCCTACCCGTTCCCGATCGACCCGCCCCGAGTGCCCGACGAGAACCCCACCGGCGACTACGTGCGCACCTTCGTGCTGCCGCACGGGTGGCGGCGCGAGGGCGCCACGCTGCTGTTCCAGGGCGCCGACTCGGCGGCGAGGGTCTGGCTCAACGGCACCGAGATCGGGTGGTGGACCGGCAGCCGGCTGCCCGCCGAGCTCGACGTGGGCGAGCTGCTCCGCGAGGGCGAGAACACGCTCGCCGTGCGGGTCTACCGGTTCTCGGCCGGCAGCTATCTCGAGGACCAGGACATGTGGTGGCTGCCGGGGCTGTTCCGGGACGTGCTGCTCCTCGAGGGCCGGGCGATCGACGACATCCACGTGCATGCGGACTACGACCACACCACCGGCGAGGGCATCCTGCGCGTCGACGTGACGGGCCCCGGTGGCGGTCCGCTCGAGGCGAGCATCGACCTGCCTGGGCTAGGACTGCGGGAGCTGCCCGCCGCCGTCGAGCACCGGATCGCGGACGTGGCGCCCTGGAGCGCCGAGAGCCCCACGCTCTACGACCTCACCGTCCGCGCGGCGGGCGAGGAGGCCGAGCAGCGGATCGGGTTCCGCACGGTCTCGATCACGGACGGCGTCCTGCAGGTGAACGGCACCCCCATCCGCATGCGGGGGGTCAACCGGCACGAGCAGCACTGGGAGCGCGGTCGTTCCCTGACCTACGACGACATGCTGACCGACGTGCTGATGATGAAGCGGCACAACCTCAACGCGGTGCGGACCGCGCACTACCCGCCGCACCCCGACTTCCTCGCGCTGTGCGACACCTACGGCCTGTGGGTGGTCGAAGAGGGCGACATCGAGACCCATGGCTTCATCTACGACGGCTGGGAGCGCAACCCGCCCGCCGACGAGGCGTGGACGCCGGCGCTGATCGAGCGCACGGCCCGCATGGTCGAGCGCGACAAGAACCACCCGAGCATCATCATCTGGTCCCTCGCGAACGAGAGCGAGGGTGGTGTCGGCTTCGACGCGATCGAGGCGTGGGTCCGTGACCGCGACCCGTCACGCCCGATCCACTACGAGCGCGACCGGACCTACCACAACAGCGACTTCTACAGCGTGATGTACCCCTCCCTGCAGGAGGTCGCCGCGATCGGGCGCCGCGAGGAGGAGACGCCCGAGGCACTGGCTGAGAACCCCGAGGGTGAGAGCCGCCGTCGAGCACTGCCGTTCCTGCTGTGCGAGTTCGCGCACGCGCAGGGGAACGGGCCCGGCTCGCTCGCCGACTACGAGGAGATCTTCGCCTCCTCCGACCGCTTCTGCGGCGCGTTCGTGTGGGAGTGGATCGACCACGGCTACCGCGCCACCACCGAGGCGGGCGAGACCTATGTGCGCCACGGCGGTGACATCGACTACCAGCCCAACGGGCAGCGGTACTGCCACGACGGTCTGCTGTTCGCCGATCGCACGCCCTCGCCGGGGCTCGCCCAGTACGCCAAGGTCAACGAGCCGGTGCGGATCGTGGTGAGCGGCCGCGCTGTCACCGTGACCAGCCGCTACCAGGTCCGCGACACGGCGAGCCTGGCGTACGGATGGGTGCTGGAGCGTGACGGGATCGAGGTCGCACGCGGTGACCTCGACGTGCCCGTGCTCGCACCGGGCGAGTCGGCGGAGGTCCCGCTCGCGCTGCCGGGGGAGTCCGGCGGCGTCGGCGAGGCATGGCTCACCGTCTCCGCCGCCGTGCGCGAGGACACCGCGTGGGCGCCGGCCGGGCACGTGGTCGCGTGGGGCCAGGGCCTGCTCGACGGCGGCGCCCCCCGCCATGTCAGCCCCGCCCAGGCTGGGGGCGTGGACCAGCGCGGTGAGACGGTCGCCGTCGGTCCGCTCGTGCTCGACGCCCGCACCGGTGCGGTGCGCGCGCTCGGCGAGCTGCCGCTGACCGACCTGCAGCTCGACGTCTGGCGCGCGCCGACCGAGAACGACCACGGGCAGGGTGCGCTCAACAACACCGCGAAGATGTGGCGTGCTGTCGGGCTCGACAGGATGCTGCACCGTGTCGACGGGCTCGACATCGACGCCGGTTCGGTCACGGTCCGCGGTCGCACGGCTCCGGCCACGCAGCCGTTCGGGCTCGTCACGGCCTTCACGTGGTCGCCGGTCGACGAACGGTCGGTGCGCCTCACCGTCGACATCACTCCGGACGGGCCGTGGCACGACACCCCGTACGGGCACCATCGCGTGGTGCTGCCGCGACTGGGAGTGCGGCTCGCGCTGCCGGCGTCGCTGGAGTCGCTGACCTGGTTCGGGCTCGGGCCCGGAGAGGCGTACGCCGACAGCCGCGAGGCCGCCCGCGTGGGCCGGTGGTCGCTGCCGATCGACTCCCTCGGCGTCAGCTACCCGCACCCGCAGGAGAACGGCAACAGGCACCGGGTGCGATGGGCCGCGCTCGCGGGCACCGGTACCCCGGGTCTGCGCGTCGACGCCGATGGCCCGATCGACGTGACCGTGCGCCGCTGCACCAACCACGATCTCGACAGGGCGAGCAAGCCGTACGAGATCCCACGTCGTGAGGCGACCTACCTGCACCTCGACCACGCGCTGCGCGGGCTCGGCAGCTCCTCGGTGGGGCCGGCGCTGCCGGAGCAGTACGAGATCCCGATCGAGTCGACCCGGTATGCCGTGGTCCTCACGGTCACCGACTGACCGTGGCGGACTCGAAGGTGTGATGTTTGCCAGGACGCGCTACGATGGTGCAAGCCAATTCGATATGGAATATACATGCACACGTTGATCGAGAACACGACTGGACCGATGGGGGGCACCATGCTGACCGCTGACCTCGACCAGGTCGCCCGCTGGCAGCAGGAGCGGGGGAGGATCGCGGCCGCGGACGAGCCGGAGCAGGCTCGGCTGATCCACGAGGCCGCGCAGCGGCTGCGCCGGTCGGTGGTACGCACCATCGACTCCGCCCGGGCCGGCCACATCGGGGGCGATCTCTCGGTCTCCGACATCCTCGCCACGCTCTACCTCGCTGTCCTCGACATCGACCCGGCCGACCCGAGCCGCCCGGACCGGGACCGCTTCATCATGTCCAAGGGCCACTGTGCGGCCGCGCTCTACTCGGCGCTCGCCCAGTCCGGCTACTTCCCGACCGCGGAGCTGAGCACCTTCATGGCGCCGTTCTCGGCGCTCAACGGGCACCCGAATCGCAACAAGGTCCCCGGCGTCGAGACCAACACCGGGCCGCTGGGGCACGGGCTGCCGGTCGCGGTCGGCCAGGCGATCGGGCTGCGCCTGCAGGGCAGGAGCAACCGGGTCTTCGTGGTCACCGGCGACGGCGAGATGCAGGAAGGCTCCAACTGGGAGGCGATCATGTCGGCCGCCCACTACCGCCTCGCCAACCTCACCCTCGTGGTCGATCGCAACCGGCTGCAGCAGGGCGCCCGCACCGAGGACACCAACGCGCTGGACCCGCTGCCGGAGCGGCTCGCCGCGTTCGGGTGCGAGGTCCGCGAGATCGACGGTCACGACGTCACGCAGCTGCTGACGGCCTTCGCGCCGTCGACGAGCGGCCGGCCGGTCGCCGTCGTCGCCAACACCATCAAGGGCAAGGGGGTCTCGTTCATGGAGGACCGAGTCGAGTGGCACCACAAGGTGCCCACGGCCGAGCAGGTCACCGCCGCGCTCACCGAGCTGGGGGAGAGCGCGTAGTGCGTGTCGACGAGCCCACCGCGACCGGGTACGACAACCGGACCGCCTTCGCCGAGGAGCTGGCTGCGCTCGCACGTGCCGACGATCGCATCGTCGCCGTCTGCAACGACTCCGTCGGATCCTCCAACCTCGGGGCCTTCCGAGAGGAGTTCCCCGATCGCCTCATCAACGTGGGGATCGCCGAGCAGAACATGGTCGGCGTCGGGGCCGGTCTCGCCTCGACAGGGCTGATCCCGTTCGTCTGCGGCGCCGGCCCCTTCATCACCGGCCGCTCCACCGAGCAGGTCAAGGCCGACGTCGCGTACTCGCAGCATCCCGTGATCCTGTGCGGCATGAGCCCCGGCATGGCGTACGGCGAGCTCGGCCCGACCCACCACTCTGTCGAGGACCTCTCGTGGATGCGTGCGCTGCCCGGGCTGGACCTGATCGTGCCCGCCGACCGGCAGCAGACCCGCCAGGCGATGCGGGCGCTGGTGGCGGAGCCGCGCCCCACGTACATGCGGATCGGCCGCCACAAGGTTCCGGACGTCACGAACGAGGGCGACACGCTGGTCCGCGGCCGGATCGATGTCGCGGTGCCCGGCGACGACGTCGCGATCATCGCGACCGGGACCCTCGTCTCACGAGCTCTGCTCGCGTCTCGGCAGCTCGCGGAGGCCGGCCTCTCGGCGCGTGTGCTCAACGCGGCCTGGATCTCCCCGCTCGACGAGGCGACGATCCTCGACGCCGCCCGCAGCACCCGCGCGGTGGTCGTGGCGGAGGAGGCGAACACCGCCGGTGGGCTGGGGGCAGCGGTCGCGCAGCTCGTGGCCGGGCAGGGGATCGGTGTCCGGGTGGTCTCGCTCGGGCTCACCGAGTTCGCCCCCACCGGCAGCAACGACCTGCTGCTCGAGCACTTCGGCCTCACCTCTGACAACATCGTCCGCGTGGCAACCAACGCGCTCGAGGCACGCGGAGCATGAGAATCCCACGCCCGGAGCTGTGGGGGTGGCGATGAACAGATCGGCGCAGGAGGCGGGCGGCCCGTTGGTCGTCGCGATCGACCAGGGCACGAGCTCCACCAAGGTCGCGTGCGTCGACGCCGCCGGCCGGGTCGTCAACGAGGCCGGCGTCGCGATCGGGCAGCAGCACCCGCGGCCGGGCTGGGTGGAGCAGGACGCCGTCGAGATCCTCGACAGCGTCCGGGCCGCGGTGCGGCGCGCGAGCGCCGGGCTCGAGGACCGGGTCGTCGCGCTCGGGCTGAGCAGCCAGCGTGAGTCCGCGCTCGTGTGGGACCGCGCCACCGGCCGACCGGTCGGACCGATGCTGGGCTGGCAGGACCGGCGTACCAGTGACGCGGTGGCCGCGGTGGCGGCTCCGCAGGCGGAGCGCGTGCGTGCGATCACCGGGCTGCCGCTGGACCCGATGTTCTCCGCGGTCAAGATCGCGTGGCTGCTCGACCAGGTCGACCCGGATCGCAGCCGCTCACGGCGGGGCGAGCTCGCTGTCGGCACGGTCGACTCCTGGCTCCTGTTCGCCCTCACGGGCGAGCATCGGATCGAGACCGGGAACGCCTCGCGCACCCAGCTCCTCGACATCGGCACCGGGGCCTGGTCGCCCGAGCTGCTCGACCTCTTCGGCATCCCCGAGGCCGTGCTGCCGCAGGTGCGGGCCTCCGATGAGGTCAGCAAGCCTGCGGCGGACCTGCACGGGCTGCGCTTCCACGCCGTCCTCGGCGACTCCCACGCCGCCCTGTACGGGCACGGCGTGCGCAACCCGGGAGAGGTCAAGGTGACCTACGGCACCGGTTCCTCGGTGATGGGGTTGTCGAACGACGGCGTGGTCCCCGCCGGGCTGGTCGGCACGATCGCCTGGCAGGTCGGGGGCGGCGCTCCGCAGCGCGCGATCGAGGGCAACATCCTGTCGACGGGCGCCACCATGGCGTGGCTGTCGCGGCTGCTCGGCCGCGAGGTCGCGGAGCTGACCGCGCTGGCCCGGACGGCACCGGTGGAGCACGGCGTGGTGCTCGTGCCGGCCGTCGCGGGTCTGGGCGCGCCGTACTGGGACGCCGGTGCGCGGGCCGTGCTGCACGGGTTCGACCTCGGCACGGACGCGGCCGTGCTCGCGCGCGCGGGTGTCGAGTCGATCGTGCACCAGGTCGAGGACGTGCTCGCCGCCGCCGACGCCGGAGCACCGATCGGAGTGGTGCGAGCCGACGGCGCGCCCGCCGGCGACGACACCCTCATGCAGCTGCAGGCCGACACCTCCCGTCGTGACGTGGTGCGGCCCGCCGCGTCTGCGTTGTCGGCTCTCGGGGCCGCCGAGCTGGCGGCCGTTGCCGCGGGCCTGCCGTTCTCGCGAGACCCGCGTGCGAGCGTGTTCGCACCCGCGGGCGACCCTGCACGGACCACCGCTTCCCGCGCAGCCTGGCGCCACGCCGTCAGGCTCGCACGAACCACCCAGGCACGAGACGAAGGAGAGCAGTGATGGCACAGCGCTACGGAGCAGGGATCTGGCACTTCGCCACCTACGTCGACCGGTACGCCACCGACGGGTACGGCGACCCGATGACGATCCTCGACGCGATCGCGCTCGCCGGCACCGTGCGCGACCTGTCGGTCGTCGACCTCAACTACCCGTTCTGGGGCGGCGAGTTCAGCAACGAGCAGGTCGCCGAGTCCCTCCAGAAGGCCGGCCTCGAGGTCATCGGCATCACGCCCGAGATCTACACGCGGACCTTCATGAAGGGTTCCTTCACCAACCCCGACCCCGGTGTGCGCCGGCTGACCCACGAGCTGGTCACCGAGGCTGCCGACGTGGTGCGTGCGTTCGGGGCCGACTACGTGAAGCTGTGGCCGGGGCAGGATGGCTGGGACTACCCGTTCCAGGTGGACCACGGCGCCCTCTGGAAGGCATCGCTCGACGGCGTCGGGCAGCTCGCCTCCGAGAACCCCGACCTGAAGTTCGTCATCGAGTACAAGCCGCGTGAGCCTCGCGTGCACATGAGCTTCGACTCGGTCTCCCGCACGCTGCTCGGCATCGAGAAGATCGGGCTGCCGAACGTGGGCATCCTGCTCGACTTCGGGCACGCGCTCTTCGGCGGCGAGTCGCCCGCCGACTCGGCCCAGCTCGCGATCGACTACGGCCGCCTGTTCGGCATGGACGTCAACGACAACATGCGCGGCTGGGACGACGACATGGTCGCGGGCACCGTGCACCCGATCGAGCTGTTCGAGTTCTTCTACACGCTGCGCAAGAACAGCTGGGAGGGTGTCTGGCAGCTCGACCAGTTCCCGTTCCGCGAGGACTCGGTGGCCGCTGCCGATCACGCGATCGACTTCCTCAAGGCGGTCGAGCGCGGCCTCGACGAGCTCGACGTCGAGGGCGTGCGTGCAGCGCAGGAGCGCCACGACGCCCTCGGTGCGCTCGCCCTCGTGCAGCGCGCCCTGTTCAAGGGCTACGGCTCGGACTCATGAGCGCCGGCTCCGCGATCTTCGCCGGGCACTTCGCCGGCAGGCGGGTGGTGGTGACGGGCGCGGCGCGGGGCATCGGTCTCGGCATCGCGCAGGCGTTCGCCTCGTGCGGTGCCGCCGTGCTGCTGCTCGACCGCGACCCGGGCGTCGCCGAGGCGGCCACGGAGCTGGTGAGTCAGGGGCTCGAGGCGAGCGCCGCCGTCGTCGATCTCACTGACGACGCCGAGGTGAAGGCGGTGTTCGCGGGGGTGCGCGAGCGCTGGGGTGCGCTCGACGTGCTGGTCAACAACGCGGGCATCATCACGATCTCCGAGATCGAGAACCTCAGCACGGCGGACTTCGCCCGGGTGCTGGCCGTCAACACGACGGCCGCGTTCGCCGCGACCCGGGAGGCGGTGCCGCTGCTGCGCGCTGCCGGGGGTGGCAGCGTGCTGAACGCGAGCTCGGGGCAGGGCCGCCAGGGCTTCATCTACACGCCGCACTACGCGGCCTCGAAGATGGGCGTGATCGGGATGTCGCAGTCGCTGGCGAAGGAGCTGGCGCCCGACGGCATCCGTGTGAACTGCTACTGCCCGGGCATCGTCGAGACCGAGATGTGGGCCTACAACGACAGCGAGTGGGGGCGCCGGCTCGGCGACTACCGGCCAGGAGAGCTGATCGCGGAGTGGATCGCGGACATCCCGCTGAAGCGGCCCGCCGCCGTGGCCGACGTGGCCAACCTGCTGCTGTTCCTGGCCTCCGACGCGGGTAGCTACATCACCGGCCAGGCGATCAACGTCGATGGCGGCATGTTCATGAGCTGAGCGCCGCCGCGCTCGCACGCCGATGCCGTTACGGGATCGTGACGGCGAAAACCTTGACGCGACTCGCAGTTCAGACCTAAGGTTTGGAACGTTTCAAGGCGGCCGATGGCGTGCTGCCAGGTCCATGACGAGGAGGTCAGGGAATGTCGGTTCACAAGCGACGGCTGCTCGGCGGCACCATGGCAGCGGCGGCGGCCGTGGCGCTCGTGGCGTGCTCAGGGGGTGGCGGCGGAAACGGCGACGAGAACGTGGAGATCACGTTGCTGGTCCAGACCGGCGGCACCGGCCCGGCCTGGGGCGAGGCACTGATCGAGGCCTTCAACGAGGAGCACCCCGAGATCACGGTCACGCTCAACTCCCAGCCCGGCGGCACCGAGGGCGACAACCTCGTCAAGACGAAGCTCGCCACCGGTGAGATGGAAGATGTCTTCACCTACAACACGGGCTCGCTGCTCCAGGCGATCAACCCCGACCAGAACCTGGTCCCGCTCGGAGACGAGGAGTGGGCGAGCACGCTGATCGAGCCGTTCGTGCCGGTGGTCTCCACCGAGAACGGCCTGTACGGCGCGCCGAACGGAACCTCGCAGGCCGGCGGCATCCTCTACAACATCCCCATCTACGAGGAGCTCGGGCTGGAGGTGCCGACGTCGTGGGACGAGTTCATGTCGAACAACGACGCGATCAAGGAAGCCGGCAAGACCGCCATCATCCAGACCTACGGTGACACCTGGACCAGCCAGCTGTTCGTGCTCGGCGACTTCGGCAACGTCACGGCACAGGACGAGGACTGGGCGACCGAGTACACGGCGGGCAACCGCAAGTACGTCGAGCAGCCTGCCCTGCAGAGCTTCATCAACCAGCAGGAGGCCTACGAGGGCGACTACTTCAACGAGGACTTCGCCTCCGCCCTGTTCGACGACGGCCTGCGGATGGTCTCGACCGGCGAGGGTGCGCACTACCCGATCCTCAGCGGTGGCGTCTCGACGATCGCCCAGAACTACCCGGACAACATCGGCGACGTCGGGTTCTTCCCGCTGCCTGCACAGGACGCCGAGGACACGCGGGCGACGATCTGGCTCCCGAACGCCGTGTACATCCCCAGCACGACCGAGGGCGAGGAGCTCGAGGCCGCGAAGCTGCTGGTCGAGTTCGTCAACTCACCCGAGGGCTGTCGGCTGCAGGTCGAGCTGAACGTGCCGGCCGGGCCGTTCGCCACGAGCCTGTGCGAGCTGCCCAGTGACGTCCCGCAGGCCACGCAGGATCTGCAGACCTGGGTGGACGACGGCTTGGCCAATCCCGCGCTCGAGTTCGTCTCGCCGATCAAGGGGCCCAACCTGGAGAACATCACCGTCCAGGTCGGTTCGGGCATCTCGACCGCTGAGGAAGGCGCTGCCCTCTACGACGAGGACGTCATCAAGCAGGCGCAGCAGCTCGGTCTCGAGGGCTGGTGAGGTGACCGCCCGCTCCGCGTCCGGCACGCGGGGCGGGCGGTGAACCCGACCCTCCGTACCCAGGAAGCAGGTGAGCATGGCCCAGGCCGTCGCCACTAAGCCGCAGCCGACGCGGCGCTCCGTGAAGAGCATGTACCCGACGTGGTTCTACATCCCCGCCGGTGTCCTGTACGTCGTGCTGTTCGCGATCCCTACCTTCGCGTCGTTCTACTTCGCGTTCACACGCTGGTCGTTGCAGGATGTCGAGTTCACGGGTCTGCAGAACTTCATCACCTTCTTCAGCGAGCCGCAGCTCCGCACCGGCTTCACCAACACCTTCATCTACGGCTTCGTCACCTCGGGCCTGAAGGTGGTCTTCGGACTGGCGCTCGCGCTGCTGCTCACGGGCCAGCTGATGGCCCGCGGCTACCTGCGCTCGGTCGTCTTCTTCCCCGTGCTGGTCTCGGCGATCGGCGTGGGCATCACCTTCAAGGTGCTGATGGACCCGTTCGACGGTCTGATCAACTCCTCGTTGGAGGCGATCGGGATCACCGGCCCGGCCTGGCTGACCGATCCGCAGTGGGCGTTGTACTCGGTGGCGCTGATCGACGTCTGGAAGGGCGTCGGTATCGCCACCCTCATCTACATCGCCGGCCTGGCGGCCATCCCGCAGGAGTACTACGAGGCCGCCAAGGTCGACGGCGCGGGCGGCTGGAAGAACTTCTGGCACATCACGCTGCCGCTCGTCCGCCCCGCCACCGCCACGGTCGTGCTCCTCTCGCTCATCGGTGGTCTCCGGTCCTTCGACCTGATCTGGGCGACCACCCGCGGCGGTCCCGGCTTCACCAGCGACGTCATCGCGTCGGTCATCTACAAGCAGTACCAGGCGGGCTTCTACGGCCTGTCGACGGCAGGCAACGTGGTGCTGTTCATCGTGGTCACGGCGATCGTCGTCCCTGTGTCGTACTTCCTGAACCGGCGGGAGGTCGAGCGATGAGGCGGCGCGCCAAGATCCGTGGCATCGTGGTCGGGTCGATCTCGATCGTGCTGTCGGTGATCATCTTCATCGTCCCGTTCGCGTTCATCTTCCTGACGGCGAGCAAGACCGCGGCCGAGGCCGCCCTGTTCGGGTTCACGCTGCCCACCGAGTGGGCACTGGTGGAGAACCTCACCGAGGTGCTGACGATCCGGAACGGTCTGATCGTGCGGGCCTTCATCAACAGCACGGTCATCACCGTTCTCAGCGTCGTGCTCATGGTCGTCTTCGCGGCGATGGTCGGTTACGTGCTGCAGCGGCGGCGGTCCCGGTGGAACCCGGTGGTGAACTTCCTCGTGCTGGCGGGCCTGATCGTCCCACCCGCGGTGGTCCCGACCATCTGGGTGCTGCAGACGCTGGGGCTGTTCGCGACGATCCCGGGCCTGATCTTCATCCAGGCGACCTTCGGGCTGTCCTTCTGCGTGCTGCTCTTCCGGGCGTTCGTCTCCACGATCCCCAAGGAGCTCGACGAGGCGGCGACGATCGACGGCGCTGGACCGCTTCGCATCTTCTTCGGCGTGGTCGCCCCCTTGCTGCGACCGGTGATCATCACCGTGGTCGTGGTGCAGGCGGTCGCCGTGTTCAACGACTTCACCGGGCCGTTGTACTTCCTGCCGGGTGACGAGAACGCCACGGTGCAGCTGACGCTCTACAACTTCCAGAGCCAGACCCTCAACCAGTGGAACCTGCTGTTCATGGACATCCTGCTGATCACGATCCCCCCGCTGGTGATGTACATCTTCTTCAACCGCCAGATCGTCGCAGGCATGACCAGCGGGGCAGTCAAGGGCTGATCCAGCGACACCCAGGAACGTCCGCAACGGTCCTGCCCTGCGGGCGTTGCGGGATCGCCCAGGATGTCACTTCCGCAACAGTCCTGGCCCGTGGCCGTTGCGGAATCGGCCACGAAGTCACTTCCGCAACGCTCGACGGCGAGGGTGCTCAGGTGCCGAGGTCGCGGTCGAGCTCCCTCTCCTCGCCCGGGGCCATCTCGAGGTCGAGGGTGCGGTCGCGGTAGCGGACCCGGGCGGCCGTGCCGCCGACCGAGCGGAGGCGGACGGACGTGAGCAGGCCCTCCTGCCAGGAGAGGTCGACCTCGAAGCCGCCACGAGCACGCAGGCCACGGACCGCACCGGTGGGCCACTGGCGGGGCAGCGCGGGAAGCAGGTCGATCTCGAAGGCGTCAGCCTCCCGCACGTGGCTCTGCAGGAGCATCTCGTTGACGGCGCTGACCTGGCCGTGGTTGCCGTCGACCTGGAACATCGGGTTGTCAGGGGCGTGCCCGATGAACTGAGAGCCCAGGTTGGGCTGGACGGCCTTCTCGAGGTGCAGATCCAGGATCGTGAGCGCTGCGTCGCCGTCGCCCAGGCGCGCGTAAGAGCCTGCCTGGAAGGCACCTTCCCAGCTGCCGAGACAGGGGCCCTTGAGCGGGTCGTCCTTCTCCTCCCACCAGCGCTCGGTGTCGAAGATCTTGCGCAGCCCGGCGGCCAGCTCAGGGGTGCGGCGGGGGTGGATCTGCGCGCTGCAGACAGCACCCCAGCTCGAGAGCACCTCCGCCTTCATCGTGCGACCCCAGTCCTCGAGGTACTCCTGGAGCTGCCCGGTCGTCGGGCTGATCTGCATCGGGGCGAGCCGTGGCAGCGCCGCCTCCAGCTCGGCGCGGAGCTCGGCATCGCAGTCCAGGAGGCGCGCGGCGGTGATGGCGTTGGTGAACAGCTCGCGCACCATCTGGGTGGTGGGCGTCGTGCCCATCGCGAGCGAGCCGGTGCTGCCGTCAGCAGCGACCCAGATGTTCTCGAAGTTGATGTCGGGGGCCGTGACGAGCCAGCCGCGCCGCGGCTCCTCGACGAGCATGTCGAGGTGAAAGGCCGCCGCGCCGCGGATCGTGGGCCAGGCGCTGCGCAGCGCCTCGACGTCGTTCGAGAACGCGTAGTGCTCCCACAGGTGCTGCGAGAGCCACGCGTTGCTGGCCACGAAGTTCGACCACTGCGGGTTGCTGCCGACCGGGCCGGCGTAGCGCCAGAGGTCGGTGCCCTGGTGCGAGACCCACCCCCGGGCGCCGTAGTGGTCTTTCGCCACCAGCGCGCCGTTCTCGCTCAGCTCGCGCGTCAGCTCGAGCAGCGGCTCGTGGCACTCGGCCAGGTTGGTGGCCTCGGCCGCCCAGTAGTTGATCTGGGCGTTGCAATTGATCGTCCAGTTCGATCCCCAGGCCGGGTTGACCGAGGTGTTCCAGATGCCCTGGAGGTTGGACGGCTGGCTCCCGGGGCGGGAGCTGGCGATCAGCAGGTAGCGCCCGAACTGGTAGTACAGCGGTGCCAGGCCCGGGTCGGCGTCGCTGCCCGCGACATACCGCCGAACCCGTTCGTCGGTGGCCAGCGCTTCCGCCGCCTCGCTGTGACCGAGGTCGAGCGAGATCCGGCCGAACAGCTCCTGGTGGTCCGCGACGTGTGCGGCCCGGAGGGCATCGGGGCTCTGGCCCACGACGGCGCTCAGGTCCTCACGGCACAGCGCGGTCTCGTCTCGACCCGCGCGGCTCGGGCTGGTGTGCGGGCCGTTGTAGCTGGTGCGGGCGACCACGGTCAGCGTCACCGAGTCGCACGCCTCGGCCACCACCGTGGTCCCGTCGAGACGCACCACACCGCCCTCGCCGGTGGCCGCCAGCTGCGCCTCCCACCTCATGCCGGCGGGGTCGGGGCCCTCGTCGTAGATCGGTGGGCGGACCTGGCCGGTGTAGCCGAACGCGTCGATCGGTGCCCGGCCGTACAGGCGTGACACCCCGCCGTCGACACTCGCCTCGGAACGGAGCTGGCTCGACAGCGAGGCGGCCAACGAGACCGCACCAGGGCGGTCGGCGCTGATGCGGACGACCAGGCACTGACCCGGGTGCGAGACGAAGACCTCGCGCTGGTGGCGCACGCCGTCGTGCACGAAGGTGACCCGTGACGTGGCCGAGCTCAGATCGAGCTCACGGCGGTAGTCGCTGACGCTGTCCGGAGAGGACGGAAGGTCGATGGTGAGGTCGCCCAGCGGCATGTAGATGCCGCTTCCGCCACCGCCGAGCGCGTCGGCGGCGAGCGTCTGGGCCGCCGCGTACTCGCCAGCCAGCAGCAGGCGGCGGACCTCGGGCAGCGCCGGGAGCGCCTTCGGGTTGGGCACATAGCTCGGCTCGCCGGTCCAGAGAGTGTCCTCGTTGAGGTTGATGACCTCGCGCTCGATGCCGCCCCACACGCTGGCGCCGAGGCGCCCGTTGCCCAGCAGCAGCGACTCCTGCCAGCGCGTCGCGGGCCGGGGGTACCAGAGCATGAGCTCGCGGTCCTCTGGCGTGCGTGTCATCCGAAGAACTCCCATCGCTTCCCGCCCTCGAGGAGGCGCTCGGCCTGCTCGGCCGAGCGGACCAGGTGGATCACGTACTGCGTCGTCGGGTGGTCGCCCAGAGGGATCTCCCAGCCGATCTCGAGGCGACGGCCATGGATCGGCTCGCCGATCGGGCGGTCGGAGCCGTCGAGCGGGACCACCTGCACGTCGACAGGTCCCTGGAGGTCGGTGAGCACCAGCCAACCCGTGACCGGTTCGATCAGCGTGGGGCCCTCACCCCACGTCTCCCACAACGTGCCGCGCGCGTTCCACCGGGTGCCGGTGTTCTCGATACGCGAGCACGCCGTCAGCAGCAGGGTCTCGCTACGGGCGATCGGCTCGGCGTCCAGCGAGCTCAGCGTGATCGCGCAGAACTCGTTGGCGACGTCCGCGGCCAGGTGCCGCGTAGTACGGCCGTGGGCTCGCACGAACCCGACCAGTGCCTGCGTCCGGTCGGTGTCGATCGTGACCAGGCCGCCGTGCTCGGGCGAGACGTGCCACGCGAGCTCACCGGTGTCGCTCTCGTACGGCGCCGCCTGCTCGGGCGCGAACTCCGGCGTCGGCTCGCCGTCGAGCGACTCGATACGAAGACCGTGCCGCAGTGCCGTGGAGACCGGGAACCCCGGGGTGAAGTAGGGCCGCGCCGACTCCGGCATCCGGATCGTCTCGAGGACCTGCTCGGTCGAGTAGGAGCGCGACACGATCTGCCGGGCCGGCTGCACGTCCGGGCGCGAGAAGATCAGCGCGCCCGCAGCCATCTGGATCATCTTCACCGGGTCGAGCGTGATGTCGAAGTTGTCGGCCACGTAGCGCTGGTGGTCGCCGAGCGCCTTGGGCTCGAAGGTGTAGAAGAAGATGCCGTCCCAGTCCTGGAACGCGGCATAGGCAGCGAGGATCGGGATCATCTCGCTGGCGTAGGAGTTCGGGTTGGGGTGGTTGACCTCGCTCACCGTGAACGGCTTGCCCGCCATGGGTGAGCGGCTGAGCTTGACGATGGTCGAGCTGAGCGGGTCGTTCACCATCGGGGTGTTGCGGGCGCCCCAGATCGCCGGATGCTGCCAGTAGACGTGCCCGTCGACGACGTCGAGCTGCGAGGGGCCCTGCAGGATCGGCTGGTTGGGTATCCAGTAGGTGTGGTCGGCGCAGCCCACGACGAGCGACTCGACGCCGAGCTCGTCGACCAGGTAGTCCCTCATCCCGACGAAGAAGTCTCGTTCGACCGCTCCGTAGAACTCACCCTCGGCATGGAACTGCTCCGTGGGCGCCTCGGCGAACTCCTCGAGCCGTAGCCGTGGGATCGGCTCGCCGTCAGCGGTGCCGGTGAGGGCGCGCAGCTCGGCGAGCTGCTCGGCCGAGCGGTTCTCGCCGAGCCACTCCTGGTACATGCGGTCCAGCTGGGCGGCGTAGAACGGTGTGAAGTCCAGCTGGAGGTCGGGGGAGTCGGTCGTCCGCTCGCCCCGGAGCCAGTTGCGCAGCCAGAACTCGTACAGGGAGTTCTCGTTGACGATCTCGACGATCGCCACCGCCGGCTCGTTCCGGTACTCGGACTGCGTGTAGGGGTTGTAGTGGGTCAGCAGGTCGCGTGCGTAGTCGCGCTGGAGCTCGATGAGCCGTTCGCCGACGAACGTCATGCCCTTCCAGATGCGGACGGCGTCCCAGTCGGGGACGTCGTCACCCTCCTTGTACGTACGCCCGACGTTCAGGTTGAGGTTGGTGTAGATGCCGCGTTGCTTCAGCTCGGCGACGAAGAAGTCCAGCAGGTCCAGCTGCTCGGGGTCGAGCGTCTGCGTGTGGTTCTGGCTCCGGTCGATCAGGCCGGCGGGGCGCCGACGCGACGCGCCCTCGGGCTCCGCTGCCGCCTCGGGGTCGTGGGTCTCCAGGTCGAGGAAGTGGAACCGCACGCAGTTGATGCCGAACCGCGCGAGCGCGTCCGCCCAGATCGGTGCCTCGTGCTTCGGCGGGAGCAGCGTGGATCCGGCGGTCCATCCGGTGAGGTTGACCCCCCAGATCCGTAGCCGCTCGCCGTCGGGCTTGACGAGATGACCGTCGTGGACACGCACGAAGCCGTCGCGGCCCGCAGGGCGGTCGAGCAGGAAGGAGAGGTGCGCGGGCGATGCCACCCGCTCGTGGTGATCGATGACGAAGGGGACGAGGGGGATGCTTCCGGCGCTGGAAGCGGCGCGATCGCTCATACTCGCTCACCGTACCTGGAAAAACGTTTGCGTGAAACTGGGTCCCCATCGTGAGAGCACGGGTGCTCGTGCCGGGGTGCCACAGCGCTGGGCGGCCGTGCGGCGCTGCGACAAGCGCGGTCCACGATGCAGATAGTCTCGCTCCATGCCCGAGGACCGGTTGTCGATGCTCGTCAAGGTCGCGCGGATGTACCACGAGCAGGGCTTGCGCCAGCCGGAGATCGCTGAGCGGCTTCACGTCTCGCAGTCGCGGGTGTCGCGCCTGCTGAAGGAGGCCGTCTCGCTCGGCATCGTCCGGACCGTGGTCGTGGCCCCGCCCGGCTCGTTCGCCGACCTCGAGGAAGAGGTCCGCGGCGCGCTCGGGCTGACCGACGTGGTGGTGGCGGGAGTCTCGGCCACTGACGAGTCCAGCTCGCTGGCTGCGATCGGCGCCGCTGGTGCCGCCTACCTGCAGAGCACGCTGATGCCGACCGAGCGCGTGGGCCTGTCCTCGTGGTCGGCCTCGCTGCTCGCCGTCGTCGAGGCGATGGCACCGCGCCCGAGCCGTGGCGCGGAGAAGGTCGTGCAGATCCTCGGCGGGGTGGGTGCCGCCTCGGTGCAGGTGCAGGCCACCCGGCTCGCGGACCGTCTCGCGCAGGTGACCGGCGGCGAGGCGATGTACTTCCCGGCTCCCGGCGTCGTCGCCACCGAGCAGGTACGTGACGCGCTGCTCGCCGACCCCTATGTCTCCGACGTCGTCGCAGCATGGTCCGACCTCAGCGTCGTGCTCGTCGGCATCGGCAGCGTGCAGCCCTCCCCGCTGCTCGTCTCCTCGGGCAACGCGCTGCCGCAACGTGACCTGGATGCGCTCGCAGCCCTCGGTGCTGTCGGCGACGTGTGCCTCAACTTCTTCGACGCCGACGGTCAGCTGGTCGACAGCGATCTGCACCACCGTGTGCTCGGCATCGATGCGACGACGCTCCGCGCCGTACCGCGCAAGATCGGCGTCGCCGGTGGCGAGCGCAAGGTCGAGGCCATCCGTGCGGCCGCGCGCGGCGGCTGGATCGACGTGCTCGTCACCGACTCGAGCACCGCGCGGTCGCTGCTCGCCTGAGCCTCAGGTGAGCGTCGCCAGCGCGCGGTTCAGCTCGTCGACCAGCTCGTTCGAGGCGTACCGCACGCGGTCGCGCAGGCTCGCCCGCTCGCTCCACCGGGTGCGGTGGAAGGCGTCGAGGTTCGACGGCGTGACCCTGGCGATCGTCTCGGCCACCAGGGCGTAGGCCTCGGGGTCGTCGATGATCGCTGCGCTCGGCGAGTCGACCGTGAGCGGCCGCGAGTTCACCGGCTCCTCGGGCGCTGCGATCACCCAGCTGTGCTCGCCCGAGGTGACCTCGGCGGCGGGGATGCCGGGGAGGTCCACCTGCGCCGTCGTGTTCGCGGGCACCTGCGCGGTCACGGTGATCCGGTCGCCGTCGCGCTGCCAACCGACCCGGGCGAGCCCGTACGGCGTGGCCAGCGAGGCGGCGGCGGAGTCGATGCCCACGAGCGGCCGGCTGCCGATCCGCATGCTCCGGTAGCCGGGCTCCAGCGGCGCCAGCCCGGCCACCACACGGTGCATCCAGTCAGCGACAGCGCCGAGCGCGTAGTGGTTGAAGGACGTCATCTGGCCGGGGTTGATCGTGCCGTCCGGGAGCATCGAGTCCCAGCGCTCCCAGATCGTGGTGGCCCCCATCGTCACCGGGTACAACCAGGACGGGTTCTCGGTCTGCGTGAGCAGTCGCCTCGCAGCGTCGAGGTGGCCGGTCGCCGTCAGCGCGTCGCAGACGATCGGCGTCCCGACGAACCCGGTGCCGATCCGGTAGCCGTCCTCGCGCACGAGGTCGGCAAGCCGGTCGCCGAGCCGCTGCCGCATGCCCGCGTCGGTCACCAGGTCGAACGCGATCGCCATCGCGTACGCGGTCTGGCCGTCCGACATCATCCGACCCGCTGGCGTCACGTACTCACGGCACCACGCCTCGCGTGCGGACTCGGCCGCCGCCCGGTAGGTCGCCTCGTCGTCGGCGTGCCCGAGCACCGCTGCGGTGTCGGCAAGAACCCGCGCCGACAGCGCCAGGTACCCGCCAGCGACCACGTCCGGCGAGGTCGTAGCCTCGGCCGGGCGGTCCGGAGGCGCCGCCGGGTCGAGCCAGTCGCCGAACTGGAAGCCGCCCTCCCAGCGCCCGGTGCCGTCGGAGATCTCGAGCAGCACGTCGACCCAGCTCTTCATCGACGGGTACGCCTCGCGCAGCACGCCCACGTCGCCGTACCGCTCGTATAGGGTCCACGGCACGATCGTCGCGGCGTCGCTCCACGCGGCGGCCGGGGTCACGCGTCCGCTCAGCTGTAGCACGTTCGGTACCACGAACGGCACCACGCCATCCGCGGCCGACTGCTCCAGCGCCAGGTCCCGCAGCCAGCTGGTCAGGAACCCGCGCACGTCGTAGAGCGAGCTCGCCGTGGGTGCGAACACCTCGATGTCACCTGTCCAACCGAGCCGCTCGTCGCGCTGCGGGCAGTCAGTGGGCACGGCGAGGAAGTTGCCACGCATGCCCCACACCACGTTCTCATGGAGCTGCTGCAGCAGCTCATGGCTGGTGCTGAAGGTTCCCGTGCGATCCATGTCGTTGTGGATGACGACGGCGACGACGTCGGCCGGGTCGAGCTCACCCGGCCAGCCATCGACCTGCGCGTAGCGGAAGCCGTGGAAGGTGAAGCGCGGCTCCCAGGTCTCCTCGCCCTCGCCCGCCAGCACCCAGGTGTCGGTGGCTGCCGCGGATCGCAGCGGTCGGGTGCCGAGCTCTCCGTGCTCAAGCACCTCGGCGTGCTTGAGGGTGATCGTGGTGCCGGCCTCCCCGCGTGCCGTGAGCCGCAGCCGACCCACGAGGTTCTGACCGAAGTCGAGGACCGTCTTTCCCGACGGCGTGCTGATGACCTCGACGACCGCGAGCTCCTCGGTCCGCCTGATCGGGGGCGACACCCGTGCCTCGGGCGTGAGGAGGTTGTCATCGGCCTTCTCGACGGCGGCCCAGCCCGTGTCGTCGAAGCCGGGCTGCTGCCACTCGGGCACGGCGGCGCGACCGTCGTAGGACTCGCCCTGGTAGAGGCTGCTCGCGAGGGTCGGGCTGGGTAGCGCCCGCCAGGTCTCGTCGGTCGCGACGATGCTGGTGGAGCCGTCGGCGTGCACCAGGTGCAGCTGCAGCGCCAGCGCCGGCTGGCCGCCGTAGACCTCTGCTGCGTTCTCCCGGAAGCCCCAGAGCTCGGTGTACCACCCGCCCCCGATCTCGGCGGCGACGGCGTTCGCGCCCTCACGCACCAGCTCGGTCACGTCGACGGTCTCGTGCACGAGCCGCTGGTCGTAGGCCGACCAGCCGGGCGAGAGCACGTCGTCGTCGATCGGCCGACCGTTGATCGCGATCTCGGCGACCCCGAGCGCGGTCCAGTACAGGGTGGCGCTCACGACGTCCGCGGCGTCGAACTCGGTGCGCAGCAGTGCGGGGCGCGCGCGGTCGGGTGGGCTGCCCAGGCGCACCGGCTCGGCGACCCAGCCGCCCTCGCCCAGGAAGCCGGCGCGGACCGGCAGCGGCTCGCTCCAGGCGGTCTCGGCGCCGTCGGTGGAGCCGGCGCGGACGCTCACCTGCGTGCTCCCGCCCGGGTCGAGCGGGGTGAACGGCCAGTCGACGAGGACGCTGTCGCGGCCCTCCAGCCTGATGGTCTGGTCCCCGGCCCGGAACTCGGCCCAGGCCTGGATCCAAGGCTGCTCGCTGGTGACGGTCCACGAGAGCCGGGGCGTCGCGGTGGCGACGAACGGGGAGTCGGTGCGCAGCTCGGCGCTGAGCGTGTCGATGTGTGCAGGCACAGTCTCGTCCTTGAGGTGGAGGGCGTGTTTATCGATTCAACCGCATCCGAGGCCTGGTGTCGAGCGCCGGGTCGAAAGGATTCGTGCCGACAAGCGAACAAAAACCCCGTCGCGGTTCGGATTTCATGGACGACCCCGAACGGGCACAATGGCAGGGGTGAGCTGTGGGTGGCGGCAAGGATGACGCCGGAGGCCGGCATCAAGGCCGGCAAGCCACGCGGGCCGTACCGCAAGACCCGTGAGGTACGACGCCGGATCCTCGATGCTGCCCTCGAGGTGTTCGCGGAGTCGGGCTACCGCAGCGGGTCGTTGCGCGAGATCGCCAGCCGCGTCGAGATGAGCGAGGCCGGGCTGCTGCACCACTTCCCCAGCAAGATCTCGCTCCTCGAGGCCGTGCTCGAGCACCGCGACGAACGCGCGAGCCGGATCGTCGACCACGAGGCGCACGATGGCATGCAGATGCTGCGCGGGCTGCTGGACCTGGCGCGCCTCAACACCAAGGAGCCGGGCGTCGTCGAGCTCTACTGCGTGCTCGCCGCGGAGGCCACAGCCCCCGACCACCCCGCCCACGACTTCTTCGTGGCCCGCTACGAACGTCTGCGTGACCAGATCGGGCGCGCGCTGGAACGGGTGCGTGCCGACGGGTACCTGAGGGACGGCGTCGACCCTGCGCGCGCGGCAGCCCGGATGATCGCGATCTGGGACGGCCTGCAGGTGCAGTGGCTGTTCGACCGGAGCAGCATCGACATGGCCGACGAGCTCGTCGACTACCTCAGCCGCATCCTCACCCGGCCGGTCGAGCCGTGACCTGCCGTGCGGCGGCCCGCGGCTGCCACGCGTGATCGCGCCCGAGGTGCGCGAGCACCGCGGGCCAGGTCTCGCCGCGGCTGGCGTGCACGGCCGGCCCGAAGAACCCTGCGGCTGCGCGACGTTCGTCATCGGTGATCGGGCGGGCGATCTCCGCGACCGCGGCGACCACCTCCTCCGACGGCGTGTAGTCGCAGCCCAGCGAGCGAGCCACATCCCACGCGTGCACCGCGGCGTCGAGCAGCTGTGCGCCGACGAGCACAGGCACGGGCAGCGGCTTCGGCGAGAACTCGATCTCGATGACCTCGGCCGCCAGGTCCGCCTCGGCGAATGCCGCCAGCAGGCGATCGACCGACGCCGCCCACACATCCTGCGTGAAGGGCACCGGCTGGTACGCGGAGGCTGGGGCATCGCCGTCGGTGAGCGCGGCGGTGAAACCGTCCTGCTGGCCGATCATGTGAGCGAGCAGTTGCTCGAGCGTCCAGGCCTCGCACGGCGTCGGTCGCGTGAAGTCGTCGGTGCCGACGCCGCGCACCACCGCGTCAGCGTCCAGCAGTGCTTCCCGGAGGAGTCCTCGTCGATCCATCGCCGACAGTCTTGCAGACTGTCGTGGCCGCGTTTCTCGACCAGGTGACAGGTCTCGATGTGAACGCTAACATCGATGCATGCGAGTGGCGATGCTGCACGGGGTAGGAGATATCCGTCTCGAGGAGGCTCCGGACCCTGAGGTCCCCGAAGGGCACACCCTGGTCCGGGTGACCGACGTCGGGCTGTGCGGTTCCGACCTGCACTGGTTCGGCGAGGGCGGCATCGGTGACGCGACCCTGACGCGACCCACCATCCCGGGCCACGAGTTCGCCGGCATCGGGGCCTCGGGTGACCTCGACGGCGTCCCGGTGGCGGTCGACCCCGCGATCCCGTGCGGTCGCTGCGAGATGTGCGAGCTCGGCCACCGCAACCTCTGCACCCACATCCTCTTCGCCGGCCACAGCACGCTCGACGGCGGCATGGCCGAGCTGATCGCCTGGCCCACCCACCTGCTGCACCCGCTCCCCGAGGGCATGACCGGGCCCGACGGCGCGATGCTCGAGCCCCTCGGCGTCGCGCTCCATGCTTGGGACCTCGCGCACAGCCGCGTCGGCGACGCGGTCGCGGTGGTCGGGTGCGGTCCGATCGGGCTGCTCGCGATCCAGCTCGCCAAGGCTGCCGGCGCAGGGCGGGTGGTCGCCGTCGAGCCTCTGGCGCACCGCCGCGAGGCAGCGGCGCGGTACGGCGCGGACCCGGTCTTCGACACCGACGAGGCGGCCGAGCCCGCTACCTGGAAGCAGCTCGGCCTCGGCGCGGACGTCGTGCTCGAGATCGCCGGCAACGATGACGCGGTCGAGGCGGCCGTCACAGCGGTGCGTCCCGGTGGCCGCGTGGTGCTCGCCGGGATCCCCGACGGCGAGCGCTCCTCCTTCCCCGCACACGTCGCCCGTCGCAAGGGCCTGACCTTCGCGATGGTGCGTCGTATGAAGGAGATGTACCCCCGCAGCATCCGGCTGGTCGAGCAGGGACTGATCGACGTGCGCTCGATCGTCACCGAGCGCGTGCCGCTCGATGACGTCGCGGGCGGCTTCGCCCGCGCGACCGCACGCACCGGTCTCAAGACCGTGATCGGTCTCTCATGACCGGGGCACCGCCGCTCGGCTGGAACTCCTGGGACTGCTTCGGCACCACCGTCACCGAGGACGAGGTGATGGCCAACGCCGAGGTGATGGCCAGGCGCCTGCTCCCCTTCGGGTGGGACACCGTGGTGGTCGACATCCAGTGGTACGACCCCACGGCGCGGTCGCACGGCTACAACGACGACGCGCCGCTGCTGCTGGACGCCTTCGGGATCCATCAGCCGGCACCGAACCGCTTCCCGTCGAGCAACGACGGCTCGGGCTTCACCTCGCTCGCTGCCCGCGTGCACGACCTCGGCCTCCGCTTCGGCCTTCACATCATGCGGGGGATCCCGAAGATCGCCGTCGAGCAGGCCCTCCAGGTGAAGGGGACCGAGTACACCGCGCGCGACATCGCGGACACGTCCTCGACCTGCCCGTGGAACCCCGACAACTACGGCCTGAACCACGACCACCCGGGTGCGCAGGCCTACTACGACAGCCAGGTCGCCACGTTCGCCTCCTGGGGTGTGGACTTCATCAAGGCCGACGACATGCTCGCGCCGTACCACGACCGTGAGATCGCGGCCTACGCCGAGGCGATCCGCCGCAGCGGCCGCGACATCGCGCTCAGCCTGTCACCGGGGACCGGTCTGGACGTGGCTCACCTGGACCACCTGCGCGAGAACGCGGTCATGTGGCGCATCTCGGACGACCTGTGGGACCGGTGGGAGGACGTCGTCGAGCAGTTCGGCCGGCTGGCCCGCTGGGCTCCGCTGCAGCAGCCCGGCGGCTGGGCCGATGCGGACATGCTGCCGCTCGGCCGCATCGGTATCCGCGCCGAGCGTGGTGAGCCGCGAGACTCCCGCCTCACGCCCGACGAGCAGCGCACCCTCATGAGCCTGTGGGTGCTGGGCCGCTCGCCGCTCATGATGGGTGGCCACCTGCCCGAGACCGACGAGGCCACCTTCGCGCTGCTCACCAACCCGCACGTGCTGCGGATCCTGTCCCACTCGACCGACAACGCGGAGATCTACTCCGACGGCGATGCGCGCCTCTGGCGGGCCCGTGACGCCGAGACCGGGGCCACCTGGATCGGGGCCTTCTGGTTGGGTGAGTCCGCCACCACGCTGAGCCTGCCCACGCTCGACGGCGTGCCCCAGGCGCCCTCCGCCGTCGACGTCTGGACCGGGGAGCAGACCAGCCTCGACACCCTGGAGATCCCCGCCCACGGGGTGCGGCTGCTGCGCCTCGACCCGCCGAGCGCGCGGTAGCCGCCGTTCTCGGCGTGAGAGCGACAGCATCCCCGCGCTCGACCCAAACAACCGACACCAGGCCCGCGTTCGACCGACCACACTTGGAGAATGGAAGACATGGCTGCAACCGCCAGCATCACCCTTGACCCCGCCTTCGTCGTCGGGCCGGTCCGGCGGCGGACCTTCGGTTCGTTCGTCGAGCACCTCGGCCGCTGTGTGTACACCGGCATCCACGACCCGGAGCACCCCACCGCTGACGCCGACGGCTTCCGCCAGGACGTCATCGACCTCGTCAAGGAGCTCGGCGTCGGGACCGTGCGGTACCCGGGCGGCAACTTCGTCTCCGGCTACCGGTGGGAGGACGGCGTGGGCCCGGTCGAGGAGCGGCCGCGGCGGCTGGACCTCGCGTGGCACTCGACCGACCCGAACACCGTGGGGGTGGACGAGTTCATGCGGTGGTGCGAGAAGGCCGGCATCGAGCCGATGATGGCTGTCAACCTCGGCACCCGTGGCGTGCAGGAGGCGCTCGACATCCTCGAGTACACGAACGTCGTGACCGGCACGCATTTCGCGGACCTGCGCCGCGAAAACGGCCGCGAGGAGCCGTACCGCATCGGCATGTGGTGCCTCGGCAACGAGATGGACGGGCCCTGGCAGATCGGGCACAAGACCGCCGAGGAGTACGCGCGGCTCGCGAACGAGACAGCGAACGCCATGCGGATGGTCGACCCCGATCTCGAGCTCGTGGTGTGCGGGTCGTCGAACTCGAGCATGCCGACCTTCGGGTCGTGGGAGGCGACCGTGCTCGCCGAGACCTACGAGAACGTCGACCTGATCTCGGCGCACGCCTACTACCAGGAGAAGGACGGCGACCTCGCCAGCTTCCTGGCGTCCGCCGTCGACATGGACCACTTCATCTCCTCGGTCGCGGCTGCCGCCGACTACGTGCGCGCCGCCGGCAAGCACAGCAAGCACATCAACATCTCCTTCGACGAGTGGAACGTCTGGTACCAGGACCGCGTGGCCACCGACCTCGCGAAGGGTGACGAGTGGCCGGTCGCGCCGCGGATCCTCGAGGACAAGTACAACGTGGCCGACGCCGTGGTGGTCGGCTCGCTGCTGATCTCGCTGCTGCGGCACACCGACCGCGTGCACTCGGCGAGCCTCGCCCAGCTCGTCAACGTGATCGCGCCGATCATGACCGAGCCGGGCGGGCGGGTGTGGAAGCAGACCACGTTCCACCCGTTCTCGCTCACCGCGAAGCACGCGCAGGGTGAGGTGCTCCAGGTGGCGCTCGACTCGCCGACGCACGCCACCGCGAAGTTCGGTGAGGTCACCTCGCTCGACGCCGTGGCCACGCGCGACCCCGAGACGGGTGCGGTGTCGGTGTTCGCCGTCAACCGCAGCACCGAGGGTCCGCTCGAGCTCACGGTGTCAGCGCCAGCTCTGGGGGAGCTCGGTCTCGTGGAGGCGCTCACCTACACCAGTGACGACCACACCTGGGCCGCCACCGCTGACGACGACTCCTCGGTGCTCCCGGTCGCGAACGAGACCGCGGCGCTGGCCGAGGGTGAGCTCACCGTGACCCTCCCGCCCATCTCCTGGAGCGTCCTGCGCCTCGCCTGAGACACCGATTTCAACGCACTGTCGACCATGTCGAAAGTGCGTTGAAATCGCGTATCGGTCGAGAGTGCGTTGAAATCGAGGGTCAGGGGCGGCCGGAGGCGAGTGCGCCGATCGCCGCCTCCGCGGCTGCGGGCGAGAGCGGGCGAGCGCCCTTCTCGACCCAGCCGCGGACCAGCGTGGGCTCGGCCCGGAGCAGGGCGCTGCCGCGGCGCAGCAACGTCACCGGGGGCTTGCGGCTCTCGCCGAAGTCCCGGAGCAGGCGGAACCAGAACGTGCTCACGCGCGGTCGCACGAGACAGATCGCGTCGGCGAGCACGTCCTCGCTGCGCAGGTCCGCGACGAGCTCGGCCGCGAAGATGCCCTCGGCGACGATGATCGGGTCGTCGCGATCGATGACCAGCCGGGTGTCGCCGGTGCGGCGGGAGGTCGGGATGTCGTAGACCGGCAGCTCTGTCTCACCCTCGCGGCACAGGTGCAGCAGCGCCGCGAGCGCCCCCGCGTGGTCCCACGAGAGCGGGCTGTCCCAGTCGACGCTGCCGTACCGCTGCGGCATCCCGGGGTGATCGATGTCGTGGTAGAAGTCGTCGAGCGCGATCGTGGGAACGCCCAGCCGGCGGCTCAGCGACGACTTGCCCGAGCCCGAGGGCCCCGTGAGCAGCACGACCCGGTGGGCGAGCTTGCGTGACCCTGCAGGGATCTCGAAGAGCCCGGGTTCGCCGTCGGGAACCCCGTCGGTGAGGTCGGGGGTCTCAGCGGCGGACATCCGTCCATTATCAGGCCCGTCAGCGGGCGGCGAGCGCCGCCTGCGCGGCCGCGAACCGCGCGATCGGGACGCGGTAGGGGGAGCACGAGACGTAGGTGAGGCCGAGCTTCTCGAACAGCGCGATCGAGGCCGGGTCGCCGCCGTGCTCGCCGCAGACGCCGAGCTTGAGGTCGGGTTTGGTGCTGCGACCGCGCTCGGCGCCGATGCCGACGAGGCCGCCGATCCCGTCGACGTCGATCGACGAGAACGGGTTGGTGGGCACGAGGTCGCCCTCGATGTAGGTCGACAGGAACGCGCCCTCGGCGTCGTCGCGCGAGATGCCGATGCCGGTCTGGGTGAGGTCGTTGGTACCGAACGAGAAGAAGTCGGCGTACGCGGCGATCTGATCGGCCACGACGGCGGCTCTCGGCAGCTCGATCATCGTGCCGATCGGGATGTCGAGCGACCTGCCGACGCTGGCGAGCTCCTGCGCGAGCGTCTCGGTGATGATCGCGCGCATCCGCCGCAGCTCTTCGGCGTACGCGACGAGCGGCACCATGATCTCGACCTGCGGGTCTCCGCCCCGGTCGGCGACGGCGAGGGCTGCCCGGGCGATTGCACGCACCTGCATCTGGGGGATCTCGGGATAGAGCAGCGCGAGCCGGACACCGCGGGTGCCGAGCATCGGGTTCTGCTCGGTGAGCTTCTTGATCTGGGCCAGCAAGGCGCGAGCGTGCCGCAGATCGGTCGGGTGCGTGTCCGCGCCGAGCTCGAGCCGCTGCACCTCGAGCGCCTGGTCCACCAGGCTCGGCAGGAACTCGTGGAGCGGCGGGTCGAGCAGCCGGATCGTGACCGGCAGCCCGCTCATCGCCTCGAGGATCGCCTCGAAGTCCGCCTGCTGCATCGGCAGGATCTCCGCCAGAGCGGCGGCACGCTCGGCATCGTCGCTCGCCAGGATCATCGTGCGGACAGCAGGGAGCCGGTCGGCCTCCATGAACATGTGCTCGGTGCGGCACAACCCGATGCCCTCGGCGCCGAACTCCCGGGCCTTGGCAGCGTCGGGGCCGTTGTCGGCGTTGGCGCGCACGCCGAGGCGGCGGATCTCGTCGGCCCAACCGACCACGGTGGCGAAGTCGTCGTTGATCTGCGGAGCGACCAGCTCGAGCGCGCCGGCGAAGACCTCGCCGGTGGAGCCGTCGAGGGTGATGAGATCGCCCTCGGTCAGCGTGAGGTCACCGATCGTGAGCGTCTTGCCCTCGACGTCGATGTCGATCTCGGAGGCGCCTGCAACACAGGGCTTGCCCATGCCGCGTGCGACCACCGCGGCGTGCGAGGTCATGCCGCCGTGCGCGGTCAGCACGCCCTGGGCCACGAGCGTGCCGGCGATGTCGTCCGGGGTGGTCTCCCACCGGACCAGCACGACGGCGTCGCCGGCCTTGCCGCGCCGCTCGGCCACCAGCGAGTCGAAGACGACCTCACCGACCGCGGCACCCGGGGAGGCGGCGAGCCCGCGCGTGACCGGGGTCTGGCCGTGCGCGCCGAGCGCGGGGTGCAGGAGCTGGTCGAGCTGCCCCGGCTCGATGCGGTCGATCGCTTCCTCACGGGTGAGGACGCCTTCCTCGACGAGGTCACGCACCACCTTCAGCGCGGCCGCGGCGGTGCGCTTGCCGCCCCGGGTCTGCAGCAGGTACAGCTGCTCGTCCTCGACCGTGAACTCGATGTCCTGCATGTCCCGGTAGTACGACTCGAGCGTGCCCATCACCTCGATCAGCTGCCGGTAGGCCTCCGGCAGCAGCTGCTCCATCTCGGCGAGCGGCCGCGGCGTGCGGATGCCGGCCACCACGTCCTCACCCTGAGCGTTGAGCAGGAACTCCCCGTACAGCTCCTTGGCGCCCGTGGCGGGGTTGCGGGTGAAGCAGACGCCGGTCGCGGAGGTGTCGCCGCGGTTGCCGAACACCATCTGCATGACGTTGACGGCGGTGCCCAGGCTGTCGGGGATGCCGTTGGCGCGCCGGTAGACGCCGGCGCGGGGATTCAGCCAGGACCTGAAGACGGCGTCGATGGCCCGGTGGAGAGCTTCCGTGGGGTCGGTGGGCAGGTCCGCGCCGATGTGGCTGCGGCTGACCGCCTTGAACGTCCCGACCAGCTCGCGCAGGTCATCGGTGGACAGATCGGTGTCGGACGCGGCGCCGCGGCTGCGCTTGAGGGCGGTCAGCGCGTCCTCGTACAGGTGGGCCGGCACGCCCTCGACGACCTCGCCGTACATCTGCAGGAACCGGCGGTAGGAGTCCCACGCGAACCTCGGGTCCCCGGCCTCCCGGCCGAGGGCATCCACGGTCGCGTCGCCGATGCCGAGGTTGAGGATCGTGTCCATCATCCCGGGCATCGAGACCACGGCGCCGGACCGCACCGAGACCAGCAGCGGCCGCTGCGGGTCGCCCAAGCCGCGCCCGGTGCGCTCCTCCAGGCGGGCGAGCGCGGCGAGGGTCTCCTCCCACAACCCGGCCGGCCAGTCGCCGTCGTTGGACATCGTGTCCACGCAGGCCGCGGTGGTCACCGTGAACCCGTCCGGGACGGGGACACCCAGGCGCATCATCTGCGCGACGCCTGCACCCTTGCCGCCGAGGAGAGCCTTCATCGAAGCGTCTCCGTCGGCGAGGTCGTACAGGTAGCGCTGCTGCGTCATCGGTCTCACTCCATCGGGACACGACCCTCACCGGGCGAGGTGTCGGCATGTGCGGGCACAGTAGCGGTGCCGTGCGCGGCTGGCCACCGCGCGGTCGTCGGGCGTCGCCACCGAATCGATCCACCGTGAACAACCCCACAGTCTCGGATCAGGCGAGCGCGTCCCGCCGCTGCTCCACGACCTCGATGACGCGGAGGGCAGCCTCCTCGAGAGCGACGGCGGTCGTGTCGATGACCGGGCAGCCGAGACGGCGTTGCACGGCTCCGACCTCGTCCAGCTCGTCGTAGATCTTGGCGAGCTCGGCGTATCCGTCCTTGCCCTGGCCGACGCCCATGCTGTGGACGCGTCGGCGTCTGATGTCGTGCAGCCGTTGCGGATCGATCGTCAGCCCGACGATCTTCCACCGGTCCACCTCGAAGAGCGCGCGCGGAGCGGGCAGCCCAGGCACGAGCGGGATGTTCGTCGTCTTGTAGCCGAGGTACCCCAGGTACATCGAGAGCGGCGTCTTGCCGGTCCGCGAGACGCCGACCAGCACGATGTCGGCGGCGGACAGGGGATGGGTGAGCTTGCCGTCGTCGTTCGCGATGGCGAACTCCATCGCCTGGATGCGCTTGAAGTAGTCCTCTCCGACCCCGACGGATGCCACCGTGCGTGAGGGTGCCGCGCCGATCGCCTGCTGCAGCGCCGTGACCGCGGGATCGAGCAGGTCGGCGTGCGCCAGGCGGACCTCTGCGCAGAGCTGGGCGAGAAGCGAACGGATGTGCTCGTCGACCAGGGTCGAGAACACCACCACGGTGCTGGACCGGCCGGCGAGCGGCTCGATCACGGCCCGCAGCATCGACTCGGACAGGATCCGAGGGTGTCGCACGATGCGGATCTCGCGATCGGCGTACTGCGCTCGCGCCGCGCGCGCGACCCGCGCCGCGGTGTCGCCCGTCGAGTCCGCGACGACGTGGATCTCGATGCGCTCAGCCACAGCTCGATCCTGCCACTCGCGCCCGCCGCCCGGCGGTGGAACCTGCCCACGCGCGTCCACCGGCTGAGATCCTCACCAGGCGGGGAATGAGGCGGTACCGGGTCGGCGTTGCGATCGCCATGGGAACTCCTGAGCCTGCCACGTCAGCGGGCCCGCCCGTTCGAGTCCAGCCCTCCTTCAGCGGCCGGATCCCGGCCGGTCTGGTTCTGCTGCTGTCGGCGCTCACCGCCGTGGGGCCGCTGACCATCGACCTCTACCTTGCCGCGTTCCCCGAGATCGCGACCGAGCTCGGCACCTCCAGGGCGAGCGTGCAGCTGACCATGACCACCACGTTGATCGGGCTGGCGCTCGGGCAGCTGGTCATCGGCTCGCTCTCAGACGCGCTGGGGCGCCGCCGGCCGCTGATCGCGGCGTTCGCCCTCTACGCGGCGACGTCGCTCGCGATCGCGTTCGCCACCTCGATCGCCGCGCTCGCCGCCCTGCGCGGGATCCAGGGGTTCGCGGCCGCCGCGGGCATGGTGATGTCGATGGCCATCGTGCGCGACCGGTTCTCGGGTCCGCGGGTGGCCAAGGTCATCGCCCGGCTGATGCTGATCGTGGGTGTCGCGCCGATCCTGGCCCCGACCCTGGGCGCCCAGATCCTGCGGTTCGGCGACTGGCGCGCGATGTTCTTCGTGCTCGCAGCGGTCGGAGCTGCGCTGCTGGCCCTGGTGGTGCTGTTCCTGCAGGAGTCGTTGCCCGCGCAGTACCGCCGCTCGGGCGGTCTTCGCCCGGCGCTCGCCTCGTACGGATCGTTGCTCCGGGACCGCTCGTTCGTGGCTCTCGCACTGCTGGCCGGGTTCTACATGGCCGCGATGTTCACCTACGTGTCGACATCGACCTTCGTGTTCCAGGAGGGCTTCGGCCTGACCGCGCAGCAGTTCGCGCTGATCTTCGGCGCGGGCGCCATCGCCGTGACCGCCGGGTCGCAGATCAACGGTGCGCTCGCCGGCAGGGTGACACCCGAGCGGATCCTGTCCATGGTGGTGCCCGCCGGCGTCGTGCTGTCGCTGGTGCTCGTGGTGGTGGCGGCGACGGTCGGCAGGACGATCGCCGGCATCGGCCCGCTCGTCGCCGCACTGGTGCTGGTGCTCGGCACCGCCGGCTTCGTGATGCCCTCCGTGCCGGCCATCGCGCTCGAACGGAACGCCCACCAGGCGGGCAGCGCAGCGGCGCTCCTCGGCGCCTCGCAGTTCGGTGTGGGTGCGGCGATCGCGCCGGTGACCGGGCTGTTCGGCGAGGTCACTGCCCTCACCATGGCGGCGGTCATGAGCGGGACGATCCTCGTGGCCGCCGGGCTGCTGCTGGTCGTGTCACGGGGATGGGCCCGTGAGGCACGTGCCGACTCGACCGTCCAGGACGCGCCCGTCGACGGCGTTCGTGCCCTCGCCGTCGAGGGTGCCTGACTCGCTGCGTCAGATCGCGCTCGAACCCCGCACGATCAGCTCAGGCGTGAAGGTGACCTGCTCGACGTCGTCGAGCCCGGTGCGCAGGAGGATGTCCGCTGCCGTCCACCCGAGCGTGTGGGTCGGCTGCCGGACCGATGTGAGAGGCGTCGAGAGCATCGAGGCGAACGAGACGTCGTCGTAGCCGACCACGGCCATCGCCTCGGGCACCGCGACCTGTCCCTCCCGGAGTGCCCGGAGGCTGCCGAGCGCCGTCAGGTCGTTGACGCAGAAGATCGCGGTGGGGCGGTCGTCGCGCGCGAGAAGGCGCTGGGTGGCCACGTCACCGGCGTCGGCGTTGAGGTTGTCGACGCTGACCTCGATCAGTACCTCGTCGGGGTCGAGCCCGCGCTGGTCGAGTGCCTGCAGCACGCCGTCGCGACGGTCGATGCACTGCCGGAGCGTCAGGGGACCGTTGATGAAGCCGATCCGCCGGTGGCCGAGATCGAGCAGGTGCTCGATCGCCAGGCTGCCGCCGCTCACGTCGTCGACCGCCACCGAGCTGAGCTCGGGCACGGGGGATGTGTGGTCGAGCAGCACGACAGGGATCCCCTTGTCGCGGAGGGCAAGGAGGGCGTCGATGCTGCCGTGCGAGGGGGTGGCCAGCACGCCGCGCACGCCGTGCTCGGCGAAGAGCCGCAGATACCGGGCCTCACGGTCGGGGTTCTCGTCGGAGCTCGCGAGCATGAGCGTGAGGTCGTCCTGCGCGAGCCGGTCCTCGATGCCGCGAGCGATCTCGGTGAAGAACGGGTTCGCGATGTCGAGGACGACGGCGCCGATCGTGGTGATCTCGCCGCTGCGGAGCTGTCGAGCCGAGGCGTTCCGCACGAAGCCGAGGTCGTCGATCGCCGTGAGCACGCGTTCGCGTGTGGCGGCGGCGACGCGGTCCGGGCGGTTGAGCACGTTGGAGACGGTGCCGACCGAGACGGCGGCGAGCTTCGCGACGTCGGTCACGCTCGGCCGGCGCACACGGCTCGCGGTGGCGTCGGACGTGTCGGTCGACATCAGCTGGGCCCCCATCCATCAGTGGGCTTCGGCGCCCGAGAGGCGAGTTTATCGTTTCAAGCCGTGAGGGCGCCACACGGCCGACGCAGTGCGCCGTGCGGGCGTCACCGGGGTCGGCTGGAGGCGCGGACGATCAGCTCCGGGGTGAACTCGACCTGGTGCGGGCGGGGGGCGTCGTCGCCACGCAGCAGGAGGTCGGCCGCGGTCCAGCCGAGCTGGCGGGTGGGCTGGCGGACCGAGGTCAGCGGCGTGCTGAGCATCGCGGAGAACATGATGTCGTCGTAACCGACCACAGCGACGTCGTCGGGCACCGAGACGCCGCGGGAGTGCAGCGCCTGCAGCACGCCGAGGGCGACGATGTCGTTGATGCAGAGGATGCCGTCGGGCGGGCCGTCGGGGGAGTCGAGCAGCTCATGGGTGGCGGCCTGGGCGAGCTCGGCCGTCATCGGCGCCTGCAGGAGGACCTCCTCGAGCACGGCGTCGACGTCCAGCTCACGGGTGAGGATCGCGCGCTCGACGCCCTGGTGACGGGCGGCGCACTGGCGCACCGTATGAGGGCCGTTGAGAAGGGCGAGCCGGGACCGGCCGCCGTCGAGCAGGTGCGCGGCGGCGAGGGCGCCCCCAGCGACGTCGTCCACCCAGACCGAGTCGAAGTCCCGCGAGAACGAGTCGAGCAGCACCACGTCGGTGCCTCGCTCACGGATCTCGGACAGATAGGTGAGGTCGTCGCCGGACGGCGTGACCAGCAGACCGCGCACGCCCTGCTGGAGCAGCAGGTCGAGGTACCGACGCTCACGCGCGGCATCCTCGTCCGAGCTCGACAGCATCAGCGTGTAGCCGTCCTGGGAGAGACGGTCCTCGACGCCGCGCGCCATCTCGGTGAAGAACGGGTTCGCGAGGTCGAGCACGACGGCGCCGATCGTCGTGATCTCGCCGTTGCGCAGCCGCCGCGCGGTCGCGTTGGGCACGTAGCCGATCCGGTCGATGACGGCCAGCACGCGCTCGCGGGTCTCGGGTGTGACGGTCGGCCGCTTGTTCAGCACGTTCGAGACGGTCCCGACGGCGACCCCGGCGAGCCGTGCCACATCCTTGATCGCGGGCTTCTTGCCTCGCGGTATCCCGAGGTCGTCCCCGACGTCGGGCTTCGTCATGATCTCTCCAGTCACCGGCTTGGCGTCATCGTAGGGCCGGGGCGTCCGGCTGCGGCACGGGCGTCGTGTCACGGAGGTGAGCGTTCGCCTTGACACGCGGCCGGACCGATTAATAGGCTGATCGTATCCTGAAACGTTTCAACATCGCTGCTGAGCACACCGAGGAGATTCCCATGAGCACGCAGTCGGACGCCGACGTCCGGTCCGCCCTCGCGGCCCAGACCATCGAGCTGCCCTCCTGGGCATTCGGCAACTCCGGGACCCGCTTCAAGGTGTTCAGCACCGAGGGAGTCCCGCGCGACCCGTACGAGAAGATCGCCGACGTCGCCCAGGTCAACAACGTGACGGGGGCCGCCCCGCGGGTGTCGCTGCACATCCCGTGGGATCTCGTGGACGACTTCGACGACCTCGCCCGGCACGCGCGCGAGCACGGCGTCACGATCGGCGCCATCAACTCGAACGTGTTCCAGGACGAGGACTACAAGCTCGGCTCGCTCACGCACGCCGATCCGAAGATCCGCGCCAAGGCGGTGCGCCACCATCTCGACTGCATCGACGTGATGCGCGCGACCGGCTCGACCGACCTGAAGATCTGGCTGCCGGACGGCACCAACTACCCGGGCCAGGACGACATCCGCTCGCGCCAGGACCGGCTCGCCGAGAGCCTCGCGGAGATCTACAGCGCGCTGGACCCGCACATGCGCCTGCTGCTCGAGTACAAGTTCTTCGAGCCGTACTTCTACACGACCGACATCCCGGACTGGGGCACATCGCTGCTGCACTGCATGGCGCTCGGGAACCAGGCGACCGTGGTGCTCGACACCGGCCACCACGCACCCGGCACCAACATCGAGTTCATCGTCGCGCAGCTGCTACGGGTCGGTCGCCTCGGTGCCTTCGACTTCAACTCGCGCTTCTACGCCGACGACGACCTGATGGTCGGTGCAGCCGACCCGTTCCAGCTGTTCCGGATCATGAACGAGATCGTCGTCGCGGACGCGCTGCGCCCGGACTCCGGTGTCAACTTCATGCTCGACCAGTGCCACAACATCGAGGCGAAGGTGCAGGCGCAGATCCGGTCGGTCATGAACGTGCAGGAGGCGACAGCCAAGGCGCTGCTCGTCGACCGCGACGCCCTCGGCGAGGCGCAGCGCTCCGGTGACGTGCTCGGCGCCAACGCTGCTCTCATGGACGCCTACAACACCGACGTCCGCCCGCTGCTCGCCGAGGTCCGCGAGAGCAAGGGCCTGGCCGGCGACCCGATCGCCGCCTTCCGCGCCTCGGGCTACTCCGAGAAGGTCGCCGATGAGCGCGTGGGCGGCACCCAGGCGAGCTGGGGCGCCTGAGGCGACCCGCCGCCGTCGGGCACAGGACGAGACCAACCATCGAACGCGCGGATCGTGCGGCACTCAGACTGAGACCCACACCTTCCGCACGTTCGACCATGAGCAACTGAGGAAGACAGATGACGAACCAGGCAGCAGCCGATCTGATCGCACGCTCGAACAAGCTCGGGTCCGACCCGCGCAACACCAACTACGCCGGCGGCAACACCTCCGCCAAGGGCACCGACATCGACCCGGTCACCGGGCAGCCGGTCGAGCTGCTGTGGGTGAAGGGGTCCGGCGGTGACCTCGGCACGTTGACGGAGTCCGGTCTCGCGGTGCTGCGGCTCGACCGCATGCGCGCGCTCGTGGACGTGTACCCGGGCGTCAAGCGCGAGGACGAGATGGTCGCCGCGTTCGACTACTGCCTGCACGGCAAGGGGGGTGCCGCGCCGTCGATCGACACTGCGATGCACGGCCTGGTGGACGCCGCGCACGTGGACCACCTGCACCCCGACTCGGGCATCGCGATCGCGACCGCCGCCGACGGCGAGGAGCTCACCTCGACGATCTTCGGCGACAAGGTCGTGTGGGTGCCGTGGCGCCGGCCGGGGTTCCAGCTCGGTCTGGACATCGCCGCCATCAAGGAGGCGAACCCGCAGGCGATCGGCTGCATCCTCGGTGGCCACGGCATCACCGCGTGGGGCGACACCTCGCGCGCTGCCGAGCGAAACTCGCTGTGGATCATCCGCACCGCGGAGAAGTACATCAAGGCGAACAGCAAGAAGAACCCGTTCGGCGCGCGGGTGAAGAAGTACGAGCCCCTCACCAAGGCGAAGCGGTTGACGCGTGCGGCCGAGCTCGCTCCGCTGCTGCGTGGTGTCGCGTCGCAGGACAAGCCGATGGTCGGGCACTTCACCGACGACAAGGTGGTGCTGGACTTCCTCGCCTCGCGCAACCACCCGCAGCTCGCCGCGCTGGGGACCAGCTGCCCCGACCACTTCCTGCGCACCAAGGTGAAGCCGATGGTGCTGGACCTCGCGCCGGACGCGCCGTGGGAGAAGGTCGTGGCGCGGGTCGAGGCCCTGCACGAGAGCTACCGCGCCGACTACGCCGCGTACTACAAGCGGCACGCGAAGAAGGACAGCCCCGCGATGCGCGGCGCCGACCCGCTGATCGTGCTGGTGCCGGGGATCGGCATGTTCTCCTATGGCAAGGACAAGCAGACCGCGCGCGTGGCGGGCGAGTTCTACATCAACGCCATCAACGTGATGCGCGGTGCCGAGGGGCTGTCGACCTATGCGCCGATCGAGGAGAGCGAGAAGTTCCGCATCGAGTACTGGGCGCTCGAGGAGGCGAAGCTGCAGCGGATGCCGAAGCCGAAGCCGCTCGCCACCCGGGTCGCGCTCGTGACCGGCGGCGGATCCGGCATCGGCAAGGCGATCGCGGAGCGGTTCGCCGCCGAGGGCGCGTGCGTGGTGATCGCGGACCTGAACGAGACGAACGCCCAGGCCGTGGCAGCCGAGCTCGGTGGCCCCGACAAGGCGATCGCCGTGCGCGCCGACGTCACGAGCGAGGACGATGTCAGGGCGATGATCGCCGCCGCGAACCTCGCGTTCGGCGGCGTCGACCTCGTGGTGAACAACGCCGGTCTCTCGGTCAGCAAGCCGCTGCTCGAGACCGAGGTGGCCGACTGGGACCTGCAGCACGACGTGATGGCTCGCGGCTCGTTCCTCGTCTCCCGTGAGGCGGCCCGCGCGATGATCGCCCAGAAGCTGGGCGGCGACATCATCTACATCAGCTCGAAGAACTCGATCTTCGCCGGCCCGAACAACATCGCCTACTCCGCCACCAAGGCCGATCAGGCGCACCAGGTCCGGCTGCTCGCGGCCGAGCTGGGTGAGCACGGCATCCGCGTCAACGGCATCAACCCCGACGGCGTGGTCCGCGGGTCCGGGATCTTCTCCGGCGGGTGGGGCGCCAAGCGCGCCGCCGTGTACGGAGTCCCGGAGTCCGAGCTCGGCGCGTACTACGCGCGGCGGACCCTCCTCAAGAAGGAGGTGCTCCCGGAGCACGTGGCGGCTGCGGCGTTCGCGATCGCCGGTGGCGACCTGGACCAGACGACCGGTCTGCACATCCCGGTCGACTCCGGGGTCGCTGCTGCCTTCCTGCGCTGATCGAGATGAACGAACCCACGCGCGGTGCCTTTGTTGCTGTGGATCTCGGCGCGTCGAGCGGGCGGGTGATCCGAGGCGAGGTGGTGAAAGGGGAGGTCACGCTCACCGAGGTGGCACGGTTCCCCAACGGCGCGACCCCGGATGAGAGCGGCACGCTGCGCTGGGACCTCAGCGGGCTGGTGCAGGCGATCCTCGAGGGCCTGCGGGCCGCGGGGGAGCTCGGCCCTGTCGCCTCGATCGGGGTCGACACCTGGGCCGTCGACTACGGCCTCCTGGACTCCCACGGGGCTCTCCTGGCGGAGCCCGTGGCCTACCGGGACGGGCGGAACGAGGCGGCCGTCCCGCGCGTGCACGAGCGGGTCTCGCCCGCGGAGCTGTACGCGATCTCCGGGATGCAGCACCTGCCGTTCAACACCGCGTACCAGGTGAACGCCGAGCAGCAGGGCGAGCTGTGGGCGCGGGCGAGCACGCTGCTGCTGGTGCCCGACCTCATCGCGTACCTGCTGACCGGCGCCAAGGTGGCCGAGCTCACCAACGCCTCGACGACGGCGCTGCTCGACGTCGGGGCGGGGGACTGGTCGGCCGAGCTGCTCGAGCGCCTCGACATCCCGCGGGACCTCCTTCCTGACGTCGTCATGCCCGGCTCCGTGATCGGCACGCTCAGCCCCGAGGTCGCGGAGCGCACCGGCCTCGGTGAGGTCCCGGTGGTGGCGGTCGGCTCGCACGACACGGCGTCCGCCGTCGTCGGGGTGCCCGCACGGCGGAGCGACTTCGCCTACATCTCGTGCGGGACGTGGTCTCTCGTCGGTGTCGAGCTCGACGAGCCGATCCGCACCGAGGCGAGCCGCGCGAAGAACTTCACGAACGAGCTGGGTGTCGACGGCACCGTCCGCTACCTGCGCAACGTGATGGGTCTGTGGGTGCTGCAGGAGTCGCAGCGCACCTGGGCCGAGCAGGAGGTGGCGGTCGAGCTGCAGCAGCTGCTGGCCGATGCGGCGCAGCTGCCGGAGCGAGGCACGGTCATCGACGTCGACCATCCCGACTTCCTGCCTCCCGGCGACATGCCGGCGCGGATCGCCGCGCACGCCGAGGCGACCGGGCAGCCGGTGCCTGTCACGCCCGCCGAGGTCACGCGGTGCGTTCTCGACTCGCTCGCAGTCGCGTACCGACGGGCCGTGCATGACGCCGTGGACCTCTCGGGTCGCGAGGTGGGTGTCATCCACGTGGTGGGAGGCGGCTCCCGCAACGCCCTGCTGATGCAGCTGACCGCGGACGCCACCGGGCTCGAGGTCGTGGCGGGCCCGGAGGAGTCGACCGCGCTGGGGAACGTCCTCGTGCAGGCTCGCGCGCTCGGCGCCGTGCCCGACACCGGTCTCGCCGGCCTTCGTGAGATCGCCTCCCATGGCGCCGATCTCGTGACGTACCGGCCGAGCATCGACGCCACCTGCGCCCTCGGCTGGGCGGAGGCCGAGCGCCGTGTCCGCGACGCCTGAGGCCCAGGACGGCGCCGCGCGGCGTCCGCAACTAGCGGCAACGCATGGCGTTCCGCGGCCGGGTGCGCCACGCTGACCCAGCACGATCACAGACCCCGAGAGGACAGATCAACGATGAGGTACGCCGTCGCCGGTACGGGTTCACGCGCAGGGATGTACGTCGGAGCACTGACCGGTGACCACGCCGACTCCGGTGAGCTGGTCGCGTGGTGCGAGCCGAACCCGGTGCGGGCGGCCTGGTACGACAACCACATCTCCGCTGAGCTGCCGCGCTACGAGGTGGCGGACCTCGAGAAGATGATCGCCGACGAGCGCGTGGACAAGCTGATCGTCACGACGCCGGACCACGCGCACGCCGAGATCGTCTCGCGGGCGATGCGCGCCGGGGCCGACGTCATCGTCGAGAAGCCGCTGACCATCTCGGACGAGGGCTGCCGCCTCATCACGGACACGATGCGGGAGACCGGTCGCGACCTGGTGATGACGTTCAACTACCGGTACTCACCCCGCAACAGCGAGCTGCGCCGGGTGATCGCTGAGGGTGAGATCGGGCGGGTGCTGTCGGTCCACTTCGAGTGGGTGCTCGACACCGCGCACGGCGCTGACTACTTCCGCCGCTGGCACCGCCAGAAGGACAGCTCCGGCGGCCTGCTCATCCACAAGTCCAGCCACCACTTCGACCTGGTCAACTGGTGGCTCCAGGACGTCCCGGCGCGGGTGTACGCCACCGGTGGCCTGAAGTTCTACGGGCCCGAGGGCGCCGGCGCTGCCGGCGCCGGTGAGCGTCCCGCGCGTGGCTCCGAGGGGCGCCCCGACGACCCGTGGTCGCTCGACATCTCCTCCGAGGAGCGCCTCAAGGAGCTCTACTACGACGCCGAGAAGCACGACGGCTACATCCGCGACCAGGATGTGTTCGGCCCGGGGATCACGATCGAGGACGATCTCGGCCTCGTGATCGACTACGCCGGCGGCCCGTTCATGACCTACAACCTCACCGCGCACTCGCCGTGGGAGGGCTACCGGGTGTTCGTCAACGGCTCCGAGGGCCGGGCAGAGCTCGAGGTCGTCGAACGCTCCTGGGTCGAGGCCAAGGGTGCCGTGGTCGACCCCAGCGCGAACGAGGTCGAGCAGGCCGAGGCCACCCGCCCCAAGGGCGCGCGGCTGCTGGTGCAGCGCCACTGGGAGGCCGCGCGCGAGGTGGAGATCCCCGAGCGGTCCGGCGGCCATGGCGGCGGTGACGCGCTTCTCCTCCAGGACCTGTTCCAGCCCGGCACCCGCCCCGACCCGCTGGGTCAGGCTGCCGGCGTCCTCGACGGCGTGCGGGCCGTGTGCGTCGGCATCGCCGGCAACGCCTCGCTCGCCTCGGGCCAGGCGGTGCGCATCGCCGATCTCGACCTCGGCGTCGACCCCGCCGCCTCCTCCCTGTCCTGACGAGCCTGGTGGGTCCAGGGGCCGTCGCGCTCGCGCTGACCGAGGAGGAGAGACGGTGCGGTACTGCTTCATCAACCGGGTGCGGCCGGACAGGCTGACCGAGTACGCGGCCGCCCACGCGGCCGTGTGGCCGGAGATGCTCGAGGCGCTGCGCGACTCGGGCTGGCGGGACTACTCGCTCTACCTGTCCGACGACGGGCTGCTCGTGGGGCACTTCGAGGCCGACGACTACGACGCGGCCCAGCAGGCGATGACCCGCACGGAGGTCAACCCACGCTGGCAGGCCAGCATGGAGCAGTTCTTCGTGAACCCCGGCAACCCCGACGAGGGCTTCCAGCTGCTGCCCGAGATCTTCAACCTCGAGGACCAGCTCCGCGCGGCTGGCCTGCCGACCGCGTCCACGCCGCGCCCCTGACCGGATCTCACCGCACTGTCGTCACCTGTCGGAGGTGCGGTGATGGGGCGCTCCTGATGTGCCTGTGGGTCCGCGGCTCGTTGTGGAAGCGACATCGTGGCACTTTCCGCAACGCCCATGAGACAGGAACGTTGCACATGTGACAGATGGGCGAGCTCCGCAACGCCACCCGGGGGCACCTTGCGGCTCGCGGCTCCGCGCTGGTGCCGAGTTCGTTGGATCTCGTCAAGTTCGTTCGGTGCACCCGACGAGCTCGGCGGACTGCAACGAACTCGGCGTGGGTGTGGCGGGCCCGGAGTGTCGGCGGTCGCGCCGGGCCGTCAGAAGATGCCGACGGAGAAGTAGTTCATCTCGTCGGGCCGCTCGATCACGGCCGGACACCCTGCGGGAACGAGCTCCGCATCGGCCAGCGAGGTGCCGTAGCCGCCGCCGAGCGAGATGAGCTCGCCGAGCTTTGCGCTCTCACCGTTGACCGTCAGCGTGGTGCCATCCCAGTCGGTGACGGCGATCGGCAGGATCGGCACGACAGGCGGCCGGTCGTCGAAGCCCTCGTGCGTCGGCAGCAGGACGAGGCAGCCGTCCTGCAGCTCGAGGGTCCCTTCCAACAACGCGCCGGAGCCGCCCGACTCGGTCTGCAGGTGGTAGGCGAACGGGACGTCGCTCGGGAGTGGATCGGGTGGTGACGGCGCCGCAGCGCAGGCGGCGCACAGAAGGATCGCGCCCGCGAGTGCGAGAGCGCTCGGCGACCTCCGCATGCCCGGACGCTAGCACCGCAGCCACGACCGCAGACGTGTGGCGACCCGACTGCGCGGTAGCTGCCGGTCGGCTGCCCGGGGGGGCTGCCGACTGAGGCACTGTCGAGAGTGATCCTGCCGACGGGGGGCCTTGCCGGTCGTGACGTTGCCGACAGCCAGGGTGTGACGTTGTCCACTGGGAAGCGCGTGTCGAAGGCTCAAATCGCAACGATGCGATCGACGTCGACTCAGCGTCCGCAGCGCCAGATCCCCGGAATACCACCGATTCCGGCACTTAGCAGCCCGTGGGAGCGCCCGTAACCAGATCGTTAAGTCCGTATGTCCTGACAAATGTTGACCTTCGCGTCCGGCCGGTGCTAACGTTCACGCGGTAACCGCCTTCCAGGCACCCAGCGCGCGTCGCGTCGGTCGGCCGCGTCTCAGAGAAGAGGCCCCCATGAGATCAACTTTCAGCCGCCGTCAGATTCTGCTCGGCGGACTTTCCGGCGCCGCGGTGATCGGCCTGACCGCTGCCTGCGGCAGCGACGACGCGGGCGGCGGATCCACCGACCCGGCCGAGGTCGGCACGCTCCAGTTCTTCCTCTCCGGTGACGCCAACCAGGGTGGCGGCTTCGCGGCCATGGCGGCGAAGTACAAGGAGGAGACCGGCATCGAGGTCGAGATCGTCGACGTCGCCAACGAGGACCTCACCACCCGCCTCAAGAACGCCGCTCAGGCCGACGACCTCCCCGCGCTCGCCCGCGTCGGCGCCGTCGACCCCGTGTGGAAGAACGCGACCATGGACCTCGCCGAGATCATGAGCGCGAACAACATCATGACCGGCCTGTCGACGCAGGACGAGGACGGCAAGGTCATGTCCTTGCCGACCGACGTCACCGGTGTCGGGCTGTTCCTCAACAAGTCGCTCTTCGACGAGGCCGGGGTCGCCTTCCCCACCGACCCCGAGGGTGACGTCTGGTCCTGGGACGACTACGTGGCCGCCGTCAAGCAGGTGCAGGAGGCGACCGGCGCGTCCTACGGGATGGCGATGGACCGCAGCTCGCACCGCCTGAAGTCCTTCCTCTATGAGTTCGGCTCCACCATGTGGCAGCCCGACGACAGCGGGACGTTCACGACCAACGACGCGACCAAGACCGCGCTCGAGTACTTCTACGGCCTCAACGACGACAGCTTCATGCCGCGCTCGGTGTGGCTCAGCGAGGCCGACGGCAACGCGCTGTTCAAGAGCGGCGACGTCGTGTCCTACTACTCCGGCTCGTGGCAGATCGCGGACTTCGCGGACAACATCGCGGACTTCGAGTGGGTCTCGGTGCCGACGCCGCGTCAGCCCACCCGCGCCATCAACTTCGGGAACGCCGCCTCGATCGTCGTGTTCGAGGGCACCGGCCAGGAGCAGGCGGCGTACGACTTCGTCAACTGGCTCTTCACCAAGGAGAACTACGACGAGCTCGCCACGACCTCTGGCTTCCTGCCGGCGGTCGAGGGTGCCACGGTCGACTATGGCGACCAGCAGGCAGCGTTCGACCTGTACAACGCCGAGATCGCCGGCTCCGACCCGATCGTCAGCACGATCAAGCAGATGGAGCTCGGCTTCGAGGTCGCGGGCCTCAGCGTCGACGGCGACCCGCTGCGCGACAACGTGATCCGCTACCTCAATGACGAGATCGGCGTCGACGAGTGCATCACGATCATCGGTGAGCAGATGACGGAAGCCTTCGGCTCCGCCAGCTGAGACCGCTACGGTGCGCCCCGGGAACCCGGGGCGCACCGTTTCATCTATGAAGGAGGACGTGATGGTCCAGGACGCACCTGCGGCTGCTGCTCCGGCGTCCGCGCCACCGACTCGACGGCGTATCCGCCGACCCGGGCAGACCCTCGCCCCGCTGCTGTTCATCTCGGTGGCGTTCGTGCTCTTCGCGGTCTTCTTCGTGGGCCCCGGATCGCTCGGCATGTACTACTCCCTCACGGAGTACACCGGTGTGGGAGACCCGGAGTTCATCGGTCTCGCCAACTACGAGAAGCTGTTCGGCGACAGCCAGTTCTACCGGTCGATCATCCGCACCGTGCTGTACACGGTCTTGGCGGTGCCGGTGCACTACGTCGCGGCGCTCGGGATCGCGCTGCTTCTGACCTCGGCGGCCACCCGGTTCCGCAGCGCGGCCCGCGTGATCTTCTTCGTGCCGTGGCTGATCTCGCCGATCGTGACCGGTGTGATCTGGCGCTGGATGTTCGGTGAGAACTTCGGACTCATCAACTTCGTGCTGAACGCGCTGGGCGGCTCCGGGCAACGCTGGGAGACCGAGGGCAACCTCGCGCTCGCCGTCGTGATCCTCGCCGGGACCTGGGCCGGCACCGCCTTCACGATGCTGCTGTTCATCGCAGCACTGCGGAACATCCCGAAGTCCTACCTCGAGGCAGCCCAGATCGACGGCGCCTCGGCCGCGCAGCGGTTCTTCAAGATCACGCTGCCGCTGCTGCGGCCGACGTCGTTCATGGTGATCCTGCTCGGCACGCTCGGCGCAATGAAGGAGTTCGCCATGGTGCAGGCCCTCAACGGCGGTGGCCCCGGCACCGAGAACATGTTCATCGTCCAGTACATCTACCAGACCGGGTTCCAACGTGCCGACATCGGGTACGCGAGCGCGGTGTCGATGGTGCTGATGCTGATCCTCATCGTGATCGCCCTGAGCCAGATGCGCTTCGACCGCCGGGAGGACCTCGCATGAACGCACCCCGTAAACGTCTCTCCCCCGCTGCGCTCCTCGGAGAACTCTGCGAGGACCCCGCATGAGGATCCGTGGTGTCAACATCGGACTGACCGTGCTGCTGCTCGTGCTCGCAGCCTTGTTCGCGTTCCCGATGCTGTGGTTCCTGCTCAGCTCGTTCAAGCCGGGCAGCGAGCTGTTCTCGCTGCCGCTCTCGCTCTTCCCCGACAACTGGACGGCGTCGGGCTACGAGACCGCGTGGACCCGTTTCGACTTCTGGCGCTACTTCGCCAACACCGGCACCGTCGCGGTCATCACGACGTTCTTCACCGTGCTGGTCTCGGCCATGACGGGATACGCGTTCGCCAAGTACAAGGCCTGGTGGCTGCAGGCGTTCTTCATCTGCATCCTCATCACCACGATGCTCCCCACCGAGGTCATCATGCCCTCGACGTTCGCGATCATCCGTGACCTCGGGCTGTACAACAGCCTCGCCGGCATCATCGTGCCCTCGATCATCACCGCGACCGGCATCTTCATGTTCCGGCAGTACTTCCGCACCGTCCCCGACGAGCTCCTCGAGGCAGCCCGCATCGATGGTGTCGGCGAGTTCCGGGCGTTCTTCCAGATCATGCTCCCGATCGCCAAGCCGATCGCCGTGGTGCTCGCGATCTTCTCGTTCCAGTGGCGCTGGAACGACTACATCTGGCCGCTGATCGTGCTGAACGACCCGAACAAGTACACGCTGCAGATCGCGCTCCGCTCGATCGTGGGCGCCGACAACATCGACTGGTCGGTGCTGCTCTCGGCCTCGGTGATCTCGCTGATCCCGATGGTGATCCTCTTCGTCATCTTCCAACGGCAGATCATGAGCGCCGACATCAACTCCGGCCTGAAGGACTGATCACGCTGAGCCTCACCGACCGCATGGCCGAGCTCGTCGAGACCTGGTGGGACGACGAGGTGCAGCATCCGTCGCTGGGTCACCGTGCCCTGATGAGGCTCGTCGCCACGGCGGTGGCGCTCGACGCGGCACGCCCCGGGGCGAGCTCAGAGGCCAGGGTGACGGCCGCCGTCGGGCTGGCTGATCGGCTCGTGGCCCTGCAGGGATCTGACGGGCTGTTCTCCTCCGACGGCAACCTGCACTCGCCGCCCGACAGCGCGTTCACGCTCAACGACGTGGGCATCACGCTCGGCCTGCTGCCGAGGGCGAGCGCACCCCAGGCCAGGGAGCTCGAGGAGCGGTTGCGCAGGATCGCGACCGCTGCCGCCCCGGCGCTGGTGGCCGGTGGCGTGCACACGCCCAACCACCGCTGGGAGATCAGCTCCGCGCTGGTGCGACTGGCATCGTTCGACGACCGTGCCGTGCCACGCGCCCAGGAGTGGCTCGCCGAAGGCGTGGATGTCGACGCCGACGGCATCTACTCCGAGCGCAGCGCCAACTACTCGGCGTTCGTGAGCAACCCGTGCCTGCTCGCGCTTGCCGACGAGCTCGGTCGCCACGACCTCGACGAGATCGTCCACCGGAACCTGCACACGATCCTCGACCTCACCGATGCTGACGGCGTGGTCGAGACCGTGTTCTCGCGTCGTCAGGACCAGGGCAGCGGGATCCCGATCGAGGCGTTCCACACGCAGCTACGCCGGTACGCCGTGCGCGGCTGTGAGACATGCGCAGCCGGCGCGGCGCGCTCCGAACCGCGCGACGGAGCGATCGCAGCGATCGCGCTGCTCGAGCTCGTGGCCGAGCCCGCGCTGGCGGCCGAGCTACCCGTGATCGAGCCCATGGGTGAAGCAACCCGACGCCACTTCGGGGGAGTCGGGCTGCTGGTGGCCTCGCGAGGCCGTACCCGTTCCGTGGTCTACGGCGGCTCGGACGTGCCGCACGTGGGTCGGGTCGGTTCCGGGCTCGCCGGCAACCCCACCTTCCTCCGGTACCGGTCCGGTGCCGCCGTCATCCGATCGCTGCGGCTCTCGCGGGTGTTCTTCGGTCTCGGCCCGTTCCGGGCCGAGAGCCTTCAGGTGGCCGACGACGGCGTCGCACACCTTCACGAGTCCGTCACCGCTCGGTACTACCGACCGCTGCCGGCCGATCGCCGCCGTGCGGACGGCGACTACCGGCTCGTGGACGACGGCCGCTTCACCGCATCCATGGCGTTCGACGAGCGCCCGTACGACGAGGTCCGGCTGACCACCGAGATCGCGGTGGAGCAGCTCGAGCGAGGGCTCGAGATCGCTGTTGACATGACGGGGGCCGAGACCCAGTGGGCGCTCGAGCTCGCCCTTGGTGACGGCGAGCTCATCGGTGCCGAGCGCGCATCGGAGGCGACCTACCGGATGACCGGACGACGAGCCGAGCTGCGAAACGGGAGCGACGCCGTCGTCATCGAGACGACCATCGGGGCCGCGGCCGGGCCAGCCGGCTTCTACGCGCCGGGGGAGGCCTTCAGCTTTCTGGGCGGCACCGATGCCCTCGACGGGCCACGCCTGTACCTCACGGGTACGGTCCCGACCACGTGGAGGGTGACGCTCCGGTCGGAGTGAGCGCCGACGCGGGCGCTCAGCGGTAGGCGGGCGCGCGCAGGCGGGAGGGAGTGCGGCGTCATCGCCCGGGTGGCATCGTGTACCCGCGGGAGAACGCCGCGGCGACGGCCGCAGCTCGGTCGTGGACGCCGAGCTTGGCGTAGATGTGCAGCAGATGGGTCTTGACGGTGGCTTCGCTGATGAACAGCTGCTTGCCGGCCTGCCGATTGGTCGCCCCGCCGGCGATGAGTCGCAGCACCTCCAGCTCCCGCGGCGAGAGCGGTTCGGCCGATGGCTGGCGAAGCTGGCCCATCACGCGTGAGGTCACCGAGGGAGAGAGCACCGACTCGCCACGAGAAGCGGCCTCGACGGCGCGGAACAGCTCGTCCCGCGGCGTGTCCTTCAGCAGATATCCGGTGGCTCCGGCGTCGATCGCCAGCAGCACGTCCTGATCGGTGTCATACGTCGTCAGCACCAGCACACGGCTCTGCACCTGCTGGCGAGACAGCTCGCGGATGGCGCTGACGCCATCTCCCCCCGGCATCCGCAGGTCCATGAGCACGACGTCGGGCTGCAGCCTGGCCGCCGCGACAACAGCTTGCCTGCCGTCACCTGCCTCGCCCACCACCTCGAACCGACCGTCGGCGCTGAACATGCTGCGCAGCCCGTCACGGACCACCGGGTGGTCGTCGACGATGAGCACCGAGATCATGCTGCGTCCTGCTCGGCCGGGATCGCGGGCAGGGTCGCCGAGATCGCGGTACCGCCGCCCGGCTCGGACTCGACCTCGAGCTGCCCGGCCAGTCGCTGGACCCGCTGCCGCATCGCCGTGAGGCCGAAGCCTCCGGCTGCGGCCGCATCCTGGGGTCGCGTGCGCGAGCCACGCAGCGCTACGGGCTCGAACCCGACGCCGTCGTCCAGCACGTCCAAGGTGACGGATTCCTCCATGTAAGACAGCGTGAGGACCACCCGGCCGGCGTCGGCGTGCTTGGCCACGTTCGCGAGCGCCTCCTGCGCAGCGCGCAGCAGCGTCACCTCGATGTCGGTGTGCAGCGGACGCGCGTACCCGGTCGTCGTCAAGGCCGCCTCGACGCCGTTCGACTGCGACCAGCGACTGACTGCCGCCTGGATGGCCTCTGGCAACCGTGACTCGGCCAGCACCTGTGGTTCGACCGCGTGCACGGTGCGCCGAGCCTCGGTCAGTCCCTCCCGGGCCAGCTCGATCGCGGCGGTGACCTGACGGCGCTCCGGCGAACCTGTCCGCAGGGTCTGCTCGGCCGCCTGGAGCTGGGCGAGGATGCCGGCCAGTCCCTGGGCCAGGGTGTCGTGGATCTCCCGAGCCATGCGCTGGCGCTCGTCCTGGACCCCGGCCTCACGTGCCTGCACGAGCAGCTGGGCGTGCAGGGCCGCGTTGTCCTGCATGGCCTGCTCGAGCTGGGCGTTGGAGGCGTGCAGCTCGTCCAAGGACTGCCGCTGCCACACGACGCGCTGCTCCTCCTGCTCGGCGAAGCGCAGGAACGCTGCGGCTATCAGTGCGACGACCAGTGCCACGGGGGGCCACGCCAGCCATGCCTGGCCCTCTGCAAGCCCCGCGTAACCACCGAGGTACGCCGCCGACGTGACTGCGGCCGTGGCGCTCACCCCGACGTACTTCCAGCGTCCTCGCAGGTGCGTCTCGGCGTAGACGTAGCCCATGAAGGCGAAGAACCCGTACCACGGTGATGCGGCCACGAGCCCACCGGCCAGAGCGACCACCGCGGCGTAGAAGGTCCCACGCCGCACCTGGTTCTCGTGCCCCCCCGGGTGGCCGCTGAACAGGTAGATGCACGCGGTGGCTGCCACCGTCAGCGCGACGACCGCCACCACGTTGACCCCGGGGTCCATGAAGGCCTGCAGCAGTGTGAACGCCAGGCTGATGGCCAACAGAGCGTACGGCAGCACGCGCATGACGGCCCTGCGTCGTCGATCAGCGCGGTCGAGGGCATGGCGCAGCTCGGCTTCGATGGCCATGGTCATCCCCTCCGCTGTGGTCCTGCCGTCACTCCCACCGGAAGTACCGAGCCGCCAGTGCGCCCGCCACGAGCGTCCAGCCGACCAGGACGAGCACCGGCATCAGCTGGGGCCAGTCACCACCGGTCGTGTCTTGCAGCGACTGTACTCCGGCGCCCAGCGGCGAGAAGTCGCTGATGGTCCGCAGGGTCTCGTTCATCTGCTCCCGTGGGACCCACAGGCCGCCGAAGAACAGCACGGGGAAGAACATCACGGTCCCGATCCCACTGGCGGCCTGCCCACTCGGAGCGAGGGCCGCGACGAGCAGGCCGAGAGCGAACAAGGCCGCCGCCATCAACAGGTACGTGCCGAGGTAGCCGATGAGGTTCGCGGGCAGCTCGACGTCCAAGGTCGCGGAGCTGACAACCAGCAGGATCACCAACGTCAGCAGCGACATCATCAGAGACATCAGCAGATGCGCCCCCAGCACGGCCTGCGGCCGCACAGGGGTGGTCCGCATCCGTCGCAGGATCCCCCGTGCCCGATAGTCGGCGATCACCGTCGGCAGCGAGGTGAACGCCAGGAAGCACACGGCCATCGCGATGAGGATCGGGGTGTAGACGTCGATGGCACGCAGCCCACCGAGCTCCGGGTCCGGTTGCCGGAGCTCGGTGACAGCTCCGAGGATCACCAGGAGGACCGGCGGGAGGCCGATCACGAACGCCCAGTTCATCCACTCGCGCAGGAACAGTCGGGTCTCGGTGATGGTCAGCAGGCGGACAGCACGCATGTCAGTCTCCTTCGGTCATGGGGCGGCGGCCGGTCAGGGCGACGAAGGCGTCGTCGAGCGTGACCTGCTCGACGCGCAGGTCGCCGGCGACGACGTGGTGCCGGGCCAGCTCGGTCGTCACGGCGAGCAGGAGGTTGCCTGTGCCCGTGATGACGAGCTGCGGACCGGCCCAGTCCACGGAGGCGACCTCCTCCAGTCGCGTCAGGGCGGCGACGTCGAAGGGCTCCGAGGGCCGGAACCGGATCCGCTGGCCGTGCTCGACGCGAGCGACCAGTCCGGCGGGGGTGTCGAGAGCGACGAGCCGGCCGCGGTCGATCACCGCCAGGCGGTCGCAGAGCCGCTCCGCCTCCTCCATGAAGTGGGTGACCAGCAGCACGGTGACGCCACGGTCACGGATCCGTTCGATCAGGCCCCAGGTGTCTCGGCGCGCCTGCGGGTCCAGCCCGGTCGTGAGCTCGTCCAGCACCGCTACCTCTGGGCGTCCCACCAGTGCCAGCGCGATCGACAGCCGCTGCTTCTGCCCGCCCGAGAGGCGGCGGAACTGCGTGGTCAGCTTGTCGGTGAGGTTCAGCTCCTCGATCAGCTCCCGCCAGTCGGCCGGGTCGCGGTAGTACGCCGAGTACAGCCGCATGGCCTCGGCCACGGTGATCTTCGCCGGCAGCTCGCTGGCCTGGAGCTGGACGCCGAGGCGTTCCTTGAGCTCGGCAGCGTGCTCCTGCGGGTTCAGCCCGGTGACCGTGATCCTCCCCGCGTCGGGGACCCGCAGGCCCTCGATGCACTCCACGGTGGTGGTCTTCCCGGCTCCGTTGGGGCCGAGGATCCCGAAGATCTCACCCTTGTCCACGGTGAAGCTGACACCGTCGACGGCGGTGCGGTCGCCGTAGCGCTTGGTGAGCCGGTCGACTTCGATGATGGTCATGCGTCGAGCCTGCCGCGGCGCCCGGCTCGGCGGATCGACAGCGCCGGATGACTCCGGACCGCGGTCGGGGGAGCCCGGCATCCACCGATCGGTGGATGCGAAGGACACCGCGCCCAGGGTGTCAGCACCCGGGGCGCGGCGTCGATCTCAGGACGACAGCGAGCGGAGGTGGTCCAGGCTGCGGCGGACGTCGGCCACCGGGCCCTCGCCTTCGGGCTCGGTCTGCAGGATCGTGTCCTGCTCGAGGACCCACCAGCCGTCGAAGTCGACCGCTGTGAGGGCGCTGACGATGGCGGGGAGGTCGACGTCGCCGTCTCCCAGCGGCACGTACATGCCGGCGCGCACGGCGTCGGTGTAGCTGAGCGCGCCCGACTGGACCTGGGCGGCGAGATCGGCGCGGACATCCTTGGCGTGGACGTGGCTGATGCGCTCGGCGTGGGCGCGGGTGAGCTCGGCCGGGTCGGTGCCGCCGATGAGCAGGTGGCCGGTGTCCAGGCAGAGCGGGACACCGGTGCCGTCGAGCACGCGCGTCACGTCGGCGAACGACTCGACCAGCGTGCCCACGTGCGGGTGCAGGCTCGGCGTGATGCCGCGCGAGCGCGCGTGGATGGCGAGCCGGTCGAGGTTGCGCAGCAGCCGGTCCCACTCGTCGGCGGACAGCTCGGGGCGGGCGTCGTAGCCATCGGTCCCGGTCGCCGCAGCGAGCACGAGCACGTCGCCGCCGGCGGCGTCGAACGCGTCGAGCTCGGCGTCCAGACCGGGCAGCGGGTCGTGCTCGGCCACGTGCAGCAGCACCGGCACGAACGCCCCGACGGCGGCGAGCCCGGCGTCGGCGAGCACGCTGGCCCGGGCAGCCGGCGCCTCGGGCAGCCAGCCCTGCGGGCCGAACTCGGTGGCGGTCAGCCCCACCTCGACCATCTCGCGCAGCACGCGGTCCGGCTCGAGCTGGAAGCCCCAGCCCGGCACCTCGCACACACCCCAGCTGATCGGGGCTCCAGCAACCTTCATGATGCGACCTCCAGGTCGATGGTGGTTCCGGTACGGGCCGACCGGTCCGCGGCCTCGGCGAGCGCGAGGGCGGCGCGACCGTCGGCGATCGATGGCGTCTGCGGTGCCCCCGAGAGCGCGGCCTCGATGAAGCTGCCGAGCTCGGCGGCGTACGCGCGCCGGTACCGCTCGAGGAAGAACGGCAGGAACGGCCCCGACTGCTCGGTGCCCGAGGCGTCGTGCAGCCGGACCGAGCTGGCCCGCTGGTTGGTGACCTCGAGGGTGCCCGTGCTCCCGAACACCTCGACGCGCTGGTCGTAGCCCGCCACGCTGTGGCGGGAGTTGACGATCACGGCCACCGCACCCGAGGTCGCGGTGAGGGTGAGGGTCGCGGCGTCGTAGACGTCCTCCACCTCGGGATCGAGGTGCTGGCCCACGGCATGGACCGACTCGATGTCACCGATCAGGTGCCGCGCCATGTCGAGGTCGTGGATCGTCATGTCCTTGAAGATGCCCCCGGAGACCTTCAGGTACTCCGACGGCGGCGGGGCCGGGTCCCGGCTGACGATCGTGACCTGCTCGACCGTGCCCACCTGCCCGGCCTGCACGCGTGCGTGGACCTCCGCCACGCTCGGGTCGAAGCGGCGGTTGAATCCGACCATCACGCGGCCGGCGTTCTCGCCGAGGGCCTCGATGCAGGCGTCGACCGCCGCGACCTCGAGCGCCACCGGCTTCTCCATCAGCACCGCCTTGCCGGCTGCCACCGCGGTCAGCGTGTGGGGCACGTGCAGCGGCGTGGGGGAGGCCACGACGACGGCGTCGACGGCGTCACTGGTCAGTGCGGCATCGGCGTCGGCGGTGGAGTCGGCGCCGAGCGCGGCGGCCAGCTCCGCCGCGGCTGCGGCGTCAGGGTCGGCGACCAGCACCAGCTCGGCGCGGTCGTGGTCACGGATCGTGCGTGCGTGCACGGCACCGATGCGCCCGGCACCGATGACGGCGATCCTCAGTCGATCTGCCATCTCGCCCTACTTGTCGCTGTCGCCGGAGAAGTGGAACGACGCGGCGACCCTGCGGGCGGGCCAGCGCTGCGTGGTGACCTTGGGGCGGGTGTAGAAGCTCACGCCCTCAGGCCCGTAGATCGGGCTGTCGCCGAACAACGAGTCCTTCCAGCCCCCGAAGGAGTGCCACGCGACCGGCACCGGGATCGGCACATTGACGCCCACCATCCCGACCTTGACACGACGCCGGTACTCACGCGCCGCCGCACCGGAGCCGGTGAAGATCGCGGTGCCGTTGCCGTACGGGTTGGCGTTGACGACGGCGATCGCCTCGTCGAGGTCGGCGACCCGCACGATGTCCAGCACCGGGCCGAACACCTCCTCGCGGTACACCTCGTGCTCGGTGGAGACCTTGTCGATCAGCGTCGGACCCACGAAGAAGCCCTCTTCGTGACCCTCGACCTGCAGGCCGCGACCGTCGACCACGAGATCGGCGCCCTCGCGCTCCGCGGAGCCGATGAGGCCCTCGATGCGCTCCTTGGCAGCGGCCGTGATGACCGGGCCCATGTCGGAGTCGGGCTGGTCGCCCGGTGCGACCTTGACGGCGCGCGCACGCTCGGCGAGCAGGGCCACCAGTTCGTCGGCGATCTCCTCGGCCACGACCGCGACCGACAGCGCCATGCAGCGCTCACCCGCGGAGCCGAAGGCGGCAGCGGTGAGGTGATCAGCCGCGTCCTCGAGGTCGGCGTCGGCGAGGATGACGCCGTGGTTCTTGGCGCCGCCGAGCGCCTGCACGCGCTTGCCTGCTGCGGTCGCTGCGGCGTGCACGGACCTCGCGATCGGCGTCGAGCCCACGAACGAGACCGCGGCCACGTCCGGATGCTCGATCAGCGCCGTCACGGCGTCCTTGTCGCCGTGCAGCACGCTGAACACGCCGTCGGGCAGGCCGGCCTGCTGCCAGAGGCGTGCGAGCACGTTCGCCGCTGACGGGTCGCGCTCGGAGGGCTTCAAGATGAAGGCGTTCCCCGTGGCGATCGCCATCGGCGACATCCACAGGGGCACCATCGCGGGGAAGTTGAAGGGCGTGATGCCCACCACGACACCGAGCGGCTCGCGGGTCGTGAAGACCTCGATGCCGGTGGCGGCCTCGTCGCTCAGCTCACCCTTCATCAGCTGCGGCAACCCGCAGGCGTACTCGACCACCTCGAGGCCGCGCGCCACCTCGCCCCGAGCGTCGGAGACCACCTTGCCGTGCTCACGGCTGATGATGCGCGCGAGCTCGTCGGCATGGGAGGCCAGCAGCTCCCGGAACGCGAAGAGCACGGCCGCGCGCTTGCCGAGCGAGAGCGCGCCCCACGCCTCCTGCGCGGTGACGGCGGCGCTGACGGCGGCGTCGATCTCCGCCTGGTCGGCGAGCGCCACACGGGCGATCTCGCGACCGGTCGCGGGGTTGAACACCGGTGCCGTCCGAGCCTCGTCGACCGAGGTGGCGGCGCCGTCGATCCAGTGGGCGACGAGGGTGGTGTCGGTGGAGGTGGCGGTCACAGGTAGTACCTCTGGTTCTTTCTGTCGTGCTCGTACGTCTCACGGGCGCGTTGGGTGGAGGGAAGGGTCGAGACCTCGCTGACCGGGACGTCCCACCAGGCGGTGCCGGGCGGGTTCGGTCCCTCGAGATCGGTCTCGATGACGACGACGGTGGTGCGGTCGGACTTGCGTGCCTGCGCGAGCGCGGAGCGCAGCTCGTCGAGGCCGGTGGGGGTGAGCACGTCCGCACCGAAGCTGGCCGCGTTGGCGGCCAGATCGACCGGGTCCGCTCCGCCGTCGAGCAGTCCCGTCTCGGCGTTGCGCGTGCGGTAGGCGGTGCCGAACCGCTCGGAGCCGCGGGACTCCGAGAGCGCCCCGATCGAGGCAAAGCCGTGGTTCTGCACGAGCACGACGATCACCTTGATGCCTTCGGACACGAGCGTCGCGAGCTCCTGCGGGGCCATCTGGTAGCCGCCGTCGCCGACGAGCGCGTAGACCTCGGCGTCCGGCCGCGCGAGCTTGACGCCCATCGCTGCCGGGATCTCGTACCCCATGCAGGAGTAGCCGTACTCGAGGTGGTACTGGCCCGCTCGCGACGCACGGAACAGCTGCTGCAGGTCGCCCGGTGCCGAGCCGGCGGCGTTGATCAGCACGTCGCTGCTGGTGACGACGTCGTTCAGCACGCCGATGACCGCGGTCTGCGCAGGCAGCGGGTGGTGGACGACCCCGTAGCAGTCGTCCACCACCCGCTGGGCCTGTGCGCGAGCCTCGGCGATCTCGGTGGCGTACGAGGGTTCGACGGCGTACCCCGCCAGGGCGTCGACGAGCGCCTCGAGCGTGGTACGGGCATCGGCAACGACCATCTCGGCACCGTGCTTGGCGGCGTCGAAGCCTGCGACGTTGATGTTGACGAACCGGGCATCCGGGCCGAACACCGTGTGGCTCGCGGTGGTGAAGTCGGTGTAGCGGGTGCCCACGCCGATGACGACATCTGCCTGCGCGGCGAGGGCGTTGGCGCTGCTCGCCCCGGTGGAGCCCAGACCTCCGACCGAGGCTGCGTGATCCCACGAGATCGCGCCCTTGCCGGCCTGGGTGTCGGCGACCGGGATCCCGGTAGCGTCCGCGAACGCCGTCAGCGCCTCGCTCGCGCCCGAGTACACGGCACCACCGCCGGCGACCAGCAACGGCCGGCGCGCCGACCGGATCGCCTCGACAGCGCGGTCGAGGGCGTCGGGCTGCGGCACGGGGCGGCCGATGTGCCAGACGCGGTCGGCGAAGAACTCCACCGGCCAGTCATGGGCCTGCGCCTGCACGTCCTGCGGCAGGCACAGCGTCACGGCGCCGGTCTCGGCCGGGTCGGCGAGCACGCGCATCGCCTGCGGTGCGCTCGCGATCAGCTGCTCGGGTCGCCAGATGCGGTCGAAGTACCGCGAGAGGGGTCGGAAGGCGTCGTTGACCGTGACGTCCGGCCCGGTCGGGAGCTCGAGCTGTTGCAGCACCGGATCGGGCACGCGGTTCGCGAACACGTCCGAGGGCAGCAGCAGCACCGGGATGTGGTCGATCGTCGCGAGCGCCGCACCGGTGAGCATGTTGGTGGAGCCGGGCCCGATCGAGGCGGTGCACGCCATCATCTGCGTGCGCATCGAGGCGCGGGCGAACCCGACAGCAGAGTGCACCATGCTCTGCTCGTTGCGCGCGAGGTAGTAACCGAGCTCGTCCGGACCGCGCTCGCCTGCGGGCACGCCCGCTTCACGTGCCTCGGTGAAGGACTGCAGCAGACCCTGGCCGAAGCCTGCGACGTTGCCGTGCCCGAAGATCCCGAAACATCCGGCGAACATGCGCGTCCGCACGCCGTCCCGCTCGGTCCACTGGTGCGCGAGGTACCGGACGAGCGCCTGCCCGACCGTCAGCCTCACCGTCTGCTGCACGCTCACTGTCCTGTCTCCAAGCTATCGGTGAAGGGGAGTCGAGGGTCGACCGGCTGGCCCTCCCACGACGCGCGCAACCATGCCCACGCCGGGTCGTCGACCATCAGCCACTCGCCGTCTCCTGCGGGCCCGGCCATCACGTTCAGGTAGTACAGGTCGACGCCCGGCAGGGTCATCGACGGCCCGTGGTAGCCGTGCGGCACGAGCGCGACGTCACCGCTACGGACCTCCGCGAGCACGTCGATCGGGCGCTCGGGGGTGCCGTAGTTGCGGTGGTAGGCCATGCCCGGCCCACCCGGGGTGTCGGCCACCTCGAAGTAGTAGAGCTCCTCGAGCTCGCGTTCGTCGTCGCTGTGGGTGTCGTGCTTGTGCGGCGGGTAGCCGGAGGTGTTGCCGCCGGGCGTGTAGACCTCGCACACCAGCATCCGCTCCACCTCGATGCTGCTCCCGATCGTGTAGTTGTGCACCTGCCGGCTGCAGGAGCCGGCACCGCGCAGCAGGGTGGGCACCTCCGCCGCCCGCAGCACCTGCACCGCGAGGCGCTGCTCGGCGCGCGCCCGGGTGAGGGCCAGCCGCGCGCCGGCTGCGCCGGCGGTGACCTCGACATGGCTGCCCAGCGGCAGGTAGGCGAAGTCCACCGGCCCGTCCCACACGCGCGCACGCCCCGCAAGGTCGATCTCGGTGCGCTCGCCGTCGGCGGCCGTCACCACGGCCCGCAGGTCTCCGCGCAGCGGCAGCAGCCCGGCCTCGTCGGTCGCGAGCTCCCAGGTGTGGGCGGCCCCGGCGTCGAGATCGCGAACCTCCACGCCCGAGTAGCGCCAGCCGGCCGATTCCGGCGTGACCGAGGCGACGACGCCCTGGTCGCCACTCGAGTGTGCCCGCATCACGTACTGGTTGCTCACAGCTCCCTCTCGCGCACCGTCACTCACAACGCTCTCTGGTCGCGCACCGACGCTCGCTCCGGTCCTCGCTCCGCTCCGGTCCTCACTCGCTGGTGCGCTCACAACAACCCCACAGCCTCGTCCACCGCCGCGGCGACATCGCCGTCGGGCGGGTACAGCAGCGAGCGGCCGACCGCGAGACCGGCGACGCCCGGTGCCGCGGCAGCGGCTCGCCACGGCTGGTCGCTCGGGTCGCCGGGACCGACCTCGCCGCCGAGCAGCAGCGTGGGCATCGTGGTGGCGGCGAGAACCCGGTCCATCTCCTCGACGGCCGGCAGCTTCAACCACGTGTACGCGGAGGTGCGGCCCAGGCCCGACGCGATCGTGATCGAGCGGATCACCGCATCAGGAGTCAGGTCGTTGCGGACCTTGCCCTCGACGCGGGTGCTCCAGAACGGCTCCACCAGAGCGATGAGACCACGCTCGGCCAGCTCGTCGACGGCGCGCGCGCAGGCCTCCATGGTCGCGACGCTGGCCGCGTCGTCGGGGTCGATGCGCAGCAGCATCTTGCCGCCGTCGAGCCCCGCGTCTGCGACACCGCGCGCGTCGTAGCCGCTGAAGCGGTCGTCGAGCTCGAACGTGGTCCCGGCGATGCCGCCGCGGTTCATCGAACCGAGCACGAGCTTGTGGTCGAGCGCTCCGAGCAGCGCGAGCTCCTCGATCAGGTCGGCGGTGCCGAGGAAGCCATGGACTCCGGGCCGCGAGACCGCGATCTGGATGCGGCGCAGCAGGTCGTGCCGGTCGGCCATCGCGCGCGCGTCGCCGCCCACGGAGAGGGAGCCGCGAGCCGGGTGGTCGGCGGCGATGACCAGCAGCTTGTCGATGCCCGCGAACCCGGGGAACCGCGGGCGCTCGCGCAGCCGTTCGGCGATGAGGCCAGGGTTGTCCCGCCGGATCTCGGTGATCGAGGCGGTGCCCTGCGCAGACGCGATGCTCATACGTCGGCGCCGGTCATCAGCTGCTCGACCTCGGTCGTCGTCGGCATCGCGGTGGAGCATTCGAGCCGCGAGGCGACGATCGCACCCGCGGCGCTGGCGAACGAGATCATCCGGTGCAGGTCCCAGCCGCTCAGGAGGCCGTGGCAGAGCGCGCCGCCGAAGCCGTCGCCGGCGCCGAGCCCGTTGAGGACCTCGACCCTGCTGGCCTCGACCACCACCTGCTCGTCGGCTGTCGCGGCGAGCACGCCGCGCGGACCCATCTTGACGATCGCGAGCTCGACGCCCGCCTCGAGCAGCGCCGCCGCCGCCCGCTCCGGCTCGGTCTCACCGATCGCCATCGCGCACTCCTCGCGGTTCCCGACGGCGACGGTCACATCTCCGAGGATCTCGCCGACGGCGGCACGCGCCGTCCTCTCGTCCGCCCACAGGGTGGGCCGGTAGTCGAGGTCGAGGACCGTGTGGGTGCGCTTGCCGCGGATCTCGAGCGCCGCGTGGTGCGCCGCGCGGCTGGGCTCGACCGACAGCCCGGTCACCGTCATCCAGAACAGGCTCGCCGCGGTGACGGCCTCGGCGTGGGCGCGCACGTGCTCGGCTGTGATCTGCAGGTCGGGCGCGCTGGGCTCGCGGTAGAACCACAGCGGGAAGTCGTCCGGCGGGTGGATCTCGCAGAAGGTGATCGGGGTGTGCAGGATCGGGTCGACCACCACGAGGCTGTCGTCGACGCCGAGCTCGCGCATCTGGCGTCGCACGTAGATGCCGAACGGGTCGTCGCCCACGCCGGTCACCACCGCTGCGGAGCGACCGTGCCGAGCTGCGGCGACGGCGACGTTGGTCGGGCTGCCACCCAGGAACTTGCCGAACGAGGTCACGTCCTCGAGTCCGACATCGATCTGCAGCGGGTACAGATCGACGCCGCTGCGTCCCATCGTCAGCACATCGAGGCCGGCGGCGGGGTGACTCATACGGTTTCCTTCTTCCCTGTGGGCCTGCGGTGCCAGTGCTGCTGAGCCTGCCGTGTCGTGCACTTCCGCGCAAGCGTATGTCAGGACATTCTTTCATACGGCCGAAGCTCGCGGTAGCCTGTGCGGATCAGAGCGATGGAGGGGGAAGCCGTGGACGCGCCGATGCGTTTCGACCTGGACCGCAACAGCCCGGTGCCGCTGTACCACCAGCTGGCCTCGGCGATCGAGGCAGCCATCCATGGTGGCCTGCTCACGCCCGGAGCTCCGCTCGAGAACGAGATCGCTCTCGCGCAGCGACTGGGCATCTCGCGACCGACCGCGCGCCAGGCCCTGAAGTCGCTCGTCGACCGCGGGCTGCTGGTCCGCCGCCGTGGGGTCGGCACGCAGGTGGCGCCCACGCAGATCCACCGGCCGGTCGGCCTGACCAGCCTCTACGACGACCTCGAGGGCAGCGGCCAGACACCCACCACCCGCACGCTCGAGTGGCAGCAGCACCGGGCGAGCGCCGAGGAGGCCGAGGAGCTCGAGATCGCCGTCGGCTCGCCGATCGTGACGATCAAGCGGCTCCGGCTCGCCGGCGACGACCCGATCGCCGTGCTTTGCAACCACCTGCCGGAGGAGCTGGCGCCGACCGCCGACGACCTCGAGCGCACGGGCCTGTACGAGTGCCTGCGCGCACGCGGCTGCCAGCCCGCGGTGGCGAAGCAGCGGATCGGTGCCCGCACCGCCAGCGCCGCCGAGTCCCGCATGCTCGAGGAGTCGCCTCGGGCCGCGCTGCTCACCGCCGACCGGGTCGCGTACGACGACGCCGGTCGCGTCGTCGAGGTCGGTCACCACATCTACCGGTCGTCTCGGTACTCCTTCGAGACCACGCTCTTCTCGCGCTGACTCGCGGCCGGCGCAGCCCGACGCCGGCCTCGGTGCGCAGGTGGGGCCGGTCGAGATCGTGGGCGGTCGGTGGGTGACGTCGCCGGTCGATGGCAGCCATGAGCCACTGCCCGCCCTCTGCAACAGCCTACGGAAAGCGCTTGCCGGATCGGTCGCCGTCGGGCACACTGGAAGCGATCCGTCCTGCCACCCCAAGGAGCGCCCGTGCCCAGCGAACGACCCGTCGCCCTCGTCACCGGAGGGAACCGCGGTATCGGCCTCGGCATCACCGAGGCTCTGCTGGCCGAGGGGTACGCCGTTGCCATCCTCGCCACCCGTGAGGAGCCGGCCGAGCTGATGGCGAGCCTGCGCGAGAAGGGTGACGTCATCTACGTGCGCGGCTCGGTCGCCGAGCTCGAGGACCACGGCCGCTACGTCGACGCCGCCCTCGAGAGGTGGGGCCGGATCGACCTGCTGGTCAACAACGCCGGTGTCGCTCCCAGCGTGCGCGCCGACATCCTCGAGGCCGAGGCCGAGAGCTTCGACCGCGTGCTCGGCATCAACCTGCGCGGGCCGTACTTCCTCACCCAGCGTGTCGCGAACGCCATGATCGCCCAGCGAGGAGATGTGGATGGCGCAGCCGGGCTACCGCCGGAACCGCTGGGCACCATCGTCAACGTGTCCTCGATCTCGGCCACCGCCGTCAGCACCAACCGCGGCGAGTACTGCATCTCGAAGGCCGGCGTGGGGATGGCCACCCAGCTGTGGGCCGTGCGCCTGGCCCCCGAGGGGATCCTCGTGTACGAGGTGCGCCCCGGGGTGATCGCCACCGACATGACCGCCGGGGTGCAGGCCAAGTACGACGAGCTGTTCGCGGGCGGGCTCGCACCCATGCCCAGGTGGGGGACCCCTGCGGACGTGGCGGGCGCCGTCGTCCAGCTCGCCGCGAAGCGGATGCCGTACTCGACCGGTGATGTCATCACGGTCGGCGGCGGCATGCAGATCCCCACGCTCTAGCCCATGCGCCCCACCCCCGAGCCTCGAGACCGCACATCCACGGTGAGATCGCACCACGCGGAGTGCGATCTCACCGTGGATGTGCGATCTCAGCGTCAGCAGGAGGAGAGTTCCCAGTGACCACGCCACTTGACGGCGACGCCAACCCCGGCCTGGAGCCGGCGCACCTGGAGAAGGCCGACCAGGTCGTCTTCGGCGACCCGGACGCGGCGCCGACGATCCGCTTCGGGGAGCACGAGATCCCGGTCGTGGTGGCGAACACCGTGGTGGTCGGGACCGGGTCCGCGGGCTACTGCGCCGCGGACCGGCTCTGGGAGTTCGGCCAGACCGACGTCGTGATGGTCGCCGACAAGATCAATGCGGGTTCCTCGCGCAACGCGGGCAGCGACAAGCAGACCTACTACAAGCTGACGCTCTCGGGCGGTGACGACGACTCCGTCCACGAGATGGCGCACACGCTGTTCTCCGGCGGCGCGATGGACGGCGACAACGCGCTCGCCGAGGCCGCGCTCTCGGCTCGTGGCTTCCTGCGGCTGTGCGATCTCGGGGTCCCGTTCCCGCAGAACCGGTACGGCGAGTTCATCGGCTACAAGACCGACCACGACCCGCGCCGCCGGGCCACCTCGGTGGGGCCGTACACCTCGCGCTCGATGGTGGCCCAGCTCGAGAAGAAGGTGGCCCGCAACGGCACCCCGGTGTACGACGAGTGCCGCGTGGTCGACCTGATCCGAGGAGCCGACGGCGAGATCGCCGGTCTTCTCGTGTTCCGCACCGACGTGAGGCCGGGCCCCGACCAGAGCCCCTACCTGCTGTTCCGTTGCACCAACATCGTGTACGCGACCGGTGGCCCGGCAGGCATCTACGCCACCCGGGTGTTCCCCAACGGGCAGTGGGGTGCGAGCGGTGCCGCCTACCGCGCCGGCGTGCACGGCAAGAACCTCACCGAGTGGCAGTTCGGGCTCGCGTCCATCAAGCCGCGATGGAACGTCTCGGGCACCTACATGCAGGTGATCCCACGCTTCGTGTCCACCGATGCCGACGGCAACGACGAGCGCGAGTTCCTCACCGAGACGATCGGCGACTACGGCCGCATGATGTCGCTCGTGTTCCTGAAGGGCTATCAGTGGCCCTTCGACATCCGCAAGGCACGTGACGGCTCGAGCCTGATCGACCTGCTGGTCTACCAGGAGACCGTGCTGCGCGGGCGACGGGTGTTCCTCGACTTCCGCTCCAACCCGGTGCAGCCGGAGTTCGATCCTTCAGCCCTGGCGCCCGAGGCCTACGAGTACCTCGACCGCGCGGGAGTGCTGTTCGGCACCCCGATCGAGCGGCTGCGCCGGATGAACGAGCCTGCCTACCAGTTCTACCTCGGCAAGAACCCGTACGTGGACCTCGAGAAGGAGATGCTCGAGGTCGACGTGTGCGCGCAGCACAACAACGGCGGCCTGCTCGTGGACGCCTGGTGGCAGTCGAACGTGCCGGGCTTCTTCCCGGTCGGTGAGGCCGGGGGAGCGCACGGCGTGTATCGGCCCGGTGGCGCTGCTCTCAACTCCGGTCAGGTGGGTGCTACTCGCGCCGCCCGGTATGTCTCCGCGGCTCGCACCGACGACCCGATCGATGAGTCCGCCTTCACCCAGGCGGCCGCGCCGGTGGTGAGCGACGCCGTCGAGCTGGTCGCGCGGGCGACCGAGCGTGCGGCCTCAGGAAGCCCTGACAACACCGGTGACCTGCTCAGCGACGTGCAGGCCCTGATGAGCGAGAAGGCCGGTCCGGTGCGAAGCGCCGGCTCGATCGATGAAGCCCTCGCGCAGGTGCACGAGTGGCTCGCCGGCTACGGCGATCTCGTCAGCGCCGACGGGGGTTCGCGCCGATCGATCAATCGCACCTTCCTGGTGCGGGACATCCTCGTCACGGCGTATGTGTACCTGAGCGCGATGAAGGACTACGTGACACACGGAGGCCGCTCACGAGGCTCGGTGCTCTACACCGATCCTTCAGGTGACCTCCCGCAGGTCGGCTACGGCGACAACGCCGAGGAACCGCTCGACCTGCCGGAGATCTTCCGGTTCGCCCTTGACGGCGGTGCGCTCGACGGCGAGGTCCAGGAGGCTGCGTACGCCGCCGACGCCGACGACCCGGCCGGCCGACCTGCGTTCACCTGGCGCCCGGTGCGGCCGATCCCCGCCGATGACGACTTCTTCGAGAACGTCTGGCGCGACTTCCGTGAGCACGGGAACGTGTACTGACGCGCTACCTGTCCCAGAGCAGCCGGACGACGGAGGTGTGGGTGGACAGGAGGACGCCGTTCGACAGCGCGACGAGGTTGGACGCATCGTCGACACGCAGCGGGGCGGTCCAGTCCTGCGAGCCGTCGAGAGGGTCGAGCGCGAACAGGGTGCCCTCGACATAGTTCAGCATGAGGATGTTGTCCCGGGTCGCGGCGAGCGCGAAGGTCGGTGCGCTGAGGCTCCACAGCTCGTTGCCGCTGCGCAGGTCCCACCCGACGACGCGCTCGGCGGTCTCGCCCCAGCACGGTGTCACCAACGCGCCCTGCAGTCTCGCGACCGGGCGGCACCCGTCGTGCGATGACGGCATGCGCCAGAGCTCGGTCCCGTCGGCGCGCAGGGTGGCGATGAGCCTGCCGGTGGGATCCTGGCTGAGGGCGACCGCGCCGCCGAGATCGTCGTCGTAGGGGATCAGGATCTCGTCCCGCTGCAGCGGGACTCTGCCCACTGGCGTGTGAACGACGAGCTCGGGGCTGGCGGCACTGCCGATCTCGACGTCGACGTCGTCGTGGAGGGTCCAGCGCGTGATGGGCGAGACCGCCCCGGTCGCGATCTCGATCGAGCTGGCCGTGTTGTAGATCTCCACCCTGTCGTTGACCACCGCGAGCTGGGTCCAGAACGGGGCAGTCGTGCCCTCCACGACATCGAGCTCGACCCGCCAGCGCTCCGAGCCGTCAGCCTCGATCAGCGCCACGGACTCCGACGGTGCATCCGATGCCTGGATGACGACCGCGTCGTCTTCTGTGGCCACCACCGCCACGGCACGCGGGTACAGGCGGGTGTGGCGGCTGCCGTCGGAGATGTCGATCAGCACCAGCACCGCGCCCGGCGAGCCGGGGCTGTCGACGCACCCGATCGAGGTTCCCCAGGTGCACGTGTAGCCCCGGTCGTAGTAGCGCCACACCTCGGCGCCGTTCGCGAGGTCGAGGCCGAGGACGCTCCGGCCGGCACCGTCGTCGTCCTCGACCACGACGGCTCGGTCTCCCTCCGCCAGCACGACCTCCGGGAACCGCAGCTCGGTGGTCCAGACCGTGCTGGGCTCGGTCCGGATGTCGAGGTCGAACAGGCCGATGTCCGGTCCGCTGCCTGCGCCGTAGGAGATCGGGACGGGGCCCGAATTGGCGGCCCCGATGCCGACGAGCGCGAGCGCCGTCAGGATCCATGGCAAAGGCTGGGAGGCCCGACGGCGACCCGTTCGCGGCGGGGGAGCGCCGCCGTCGTCGTCCGGCTCAGCGAGCTCGAACTCCTCGACGGCGGACATGGGTCGATTCTCCCGCCTCGCCCTTGTCCTGTCCCCAGGTCTGTCAGCCCCATCGCAACCGGGACAGGTTGTCCTCGCCGATCACGAGGATCCCGTCGGAGATGGACATCACGTAGGGGTAGCCATCGATCGGCATGGGAAGGGACCATCGAGCCAAGCCATCTGACGAGTCGATCCCGAGCAGGATGCCCTGGGTGTGATCGAACACCAGGAGCGTGTCCTCGCTCGCGGCGACGACGCTCGCATTCGGCAGTTCCCACCGCGTCTCGCCGGTGACGACATCGAGCACGACGATCTGCTCGTGGGAGACCTCCCAGCACTGCGTGGCGATGGTGCCGCGCAAGCGCGCGACCGGGTGACAGGTCGGGGTGGCCACGTGCCACAGCTCGGCCTGGTCGACGCGTCGCGACGCGGTCAAGACCTCGTTCGAGATCTACTGCACCATGACAGGGCCGCCGAAGTCGTCCTCGAAGGGGATCAGCGACTCGTGGAGTCCTAGCGAGATCTGCCGGTCGCTGGTGTGCAGCACCATCGTGCCGTCGGCCGTGAACTCGATCTTCGCGCCGCCCGGAAGCTCCCAGCTCGTCGCTGACGTTCAGCGGCACCCACTGCGGTCCGTTCTCCGTCGGCACCGCGTCTGCGCTGACTCGCCAGCGCTCGGATCCGTCCTCCTCGATGTGCACGACGTCCTCGTCGACACTCTCGGTGGCCGCGATGATCAGCATGCCGTGGGCCGTGGGTATGGCGGCCAGTGCGCCCGGGTAGGGCGGCGGACCCCGTGTGCCGCCATCGGTGTCGATCGTGGCAGCGTTCAGGGCGCCCACCAGCACGAGTGCGGCCGCTGTCGCCGCCCATGGCCACGCCCTCGACCGCGAATGGCGAATCTCATCAGGCGTACCCTGGTGCCATGAGCAACTTGTCGCTGATCGACAGCACGCCAGGGGTTCGTGGTGGCAAGCCTCGGTTCGTCGGGACGCGGATCACTGTCGGTGATGTGCTTGAGTACCTGGCTTCGGGAATGACCACCGAGCAGATCGTCGAGGAGTTTCCGGAGCTCACCGCCAATCACGTACGAGCAGCAATCGAGTTTGCTGCTCTGCGCGAGCGGCGGCTCGCGTCAGCGTGAGATTGCTGTTCGACCAGAACTTGTCACGCAAGCTGGTCGGGACCTTGGAAGCGGAATATCCCGACTCCACCCACGTTGCTGTTGTGGGACTGGACACCGCGGACGACCGGGCTGTCTAGCAGTACGCGGCTCAGCATGAGCTGGTGCTTGTGTCCAAAGACAACGACTTCGCGCAACTCGCCTTTCTCTTTGGTGCGCCGCCGAAGGTCGTCTGGGTACGCGTCGGGAACAGCACATCTGCAACCGTCGCAGATGTGTTGCGGGATGCTCGTCCAACGATTGCGACGTTCGTCGCAGATCCCGATGAGGCTTTGCTCGTGCTGTCGTAGTGCCGCCACCGAACTTCGGCTCACAATTCTTGTCCGCGCGATCACTGACAGCCTTGGCCGGGACAGAGATGCTCAGAGGTAGGGCTCCACGAGCCTCGTGTAGCGCTCGACCATGGTGGCGACGGTCTGCTCGGCCGGTGCCTCCCAGATCTCCGCGTTGAAGATCTCCACCTCGACGGCGCCCGTGTAACCGGCATCTGCCACCCACCTGGTGATGGTGGGGAAATCGATGTAGCCATCCCCCATGAAGCCGCGCGAGAGCAGCGGGTCGGCGGCGAGCGGGAGCAGCCAGTCGCAGACCTGGTAGAGCGCCAATCGGCCCTCGCGGCCCGCGCGTGCGATCACGTTCTCCAGCTCGGGATCCCACCACACGTGGTAGGTGTCGACCAGCACACCGACGGACTCCTGCGGGAAGTCGGCAGCCACGTCGAGGCACTGACCCAGCGTGGACAGCACCGCGCGATCGGCGGCGAACATCGGGTGCAGCGGCTCCAGCACCAGGCGCACCCCGTGCTCAGCAGCGAACGGCACCAGCTCGCCCACCCGGTCCACGACCCGCCGGCGGGCGGCGATCAGGTCGCGATCGCCGTCGGGAAGTGCAGCGGCGCCCGGCTCGGGGTTGGCGGGCAGGCCGCCCACCACGAGCACGAGCTCGCTCGTACCGAGGGTGGCGGCCTCGACGATCGCGGCCTTGTTGTCGGCGAGTGCAGCGGCCTGGCCCTCGGCGTCGGCGGCGGTGAGGAAGCCGCCGCGGCACAGGCTGGAGACGCTCAGCCCGGCGTCACGGATGAGCGTGGTCGCCTTCTCCAGGCCCACCTCGGCGACGCGGTCGCGCCACGGCCCGATCGCCGTCAGGCCGGCGTCGGCCGCCACCCGCACGGCTTCGGCGAGCGTGACGTACTTCGTGGTCGCGGTGTTGAGCGCCAGCCGGGTCACAGTGCGATCGGCTCCAGCTCGACCCTGCGGCCCTCGGCGGAGGAGGCGAGCCCGGCCTCGGCGAGCTGCACGCCGCGTGCGGCAGAGAGCAGGTCGTAGCGGTGCTCGCGCCCGGCGACGACGTCGCGGATGAACTCTTCCCACTGCAGCTTGAACCCGTTGTCGAGGTCGGCGTTGGCCGGGACCTCCATCCACTGGTCGCGGAAGGGCTCGGTCACCGGCAGGTCGGGGTTCCACACGGGCTTGGGCGTGTGCGCACGCTGCTGCGCGACGCACTTGCGGAGCCCGGCGACCGCGGAGCCGTGGGTGCCGTCGACCTGGAACTCGACCAGCTCGTCGCGGTAGACGCGCACGGCCCAGGAGGAGTTGATCTGGGCGACGATCTCCTCGCCGCTCGGACCCTCGATCTCGAAGATGCCGTAGGCGGCGTCGTCAGCGGTGGCGGCGTACTCCTCGCCCTTCTCGTCCCAGCGGGTCGGGATGTGCGTGACGGTCTTGGCGACGACGCTCTTGACGTTGCCGAGGATGCCCTCGAGCACGTAGTTCCAGTGGCAGAACATGTCGGTGGTCATGCCACCGCCGTCTTCCTTGCGGTAGTTCCAGCTCGGGCGCTGCGCGGCCTGCACGTCGCCCTCGAACACCCAGTAGCCGAACTCGCCACGCAGGCTGAGGATGCGGCCGAAGAACCCTTCATCGACCAGCCGGCGGAGCTTGACCAGTCCGGGCAGGTACAGCTTGTCGTGGACGACGCCGGCGGTCACGCCGGTCTCCCGGCGGAGCCGTGCGAGCTCGATCGCCTCGTCGAGGGTCTCGGCCGTGGGCTTCTCGGTGAAGATGTGCTTGCCGGCCTTCATGGCGGCGGTGAGGGTCGCGGCGCGCAGCGAGGTCATCGAGGCGTCGAAGATGATGTCGACCTCGGGGTCGGCGATCGTGCCCTCGAGGTCGGTGGTCCAGCGCTCGATGCCGTGGCGCTCGGCGATCTCCTTGACGGCGTCGGGGCGGCGGCCGATGAGGATCGGCTCGACGAGCACCTTGCTGCCGTCGGCGAGCGTCACGCCGCCCTGCTCCATGATCGGGACGATCGAGCGGACGAGGTGCTGGCGGTACCCCATCCGGCCCGTGATGCCGTTCATGCCGATGCGGAGGGTGCGGGTGGACATGGGGAGCTCCTGGAGGTCGTGGCCGTGGGAATGCGCTTTCCGCAGCCTAAGGGAGGGTCTCGGTGGTGTCAACGAGCCCCTAGCGTGGAACCATGACGCGGACGTCCCCCACCATCGCCATCATCGGAGCCGGCGGCTTCGTCTTCCCGTTCCGGCTCTTCGGTGACCTCATCAGCTTTCCCGCGCTGCAGGCTGCCGAGATCAGACTCATGGACATCGATGCGGGCCGGCTCGATGGCGTCGCCTCCGCCGCGCGTGCCCTCGTGGCCCATCACGGGCTTCCCACCAGGGTCATGACGACGACGGATCGTCGCCAGGCGCTGGACGGAGCCGACGTCGTCATCATCACCTTCCAGGTCGGAGGTGTCGCCGCCTACCGCCACGACGTCGAGATTCCGCGTCGGTACGGCATCGACCAACCCGTCGGGGACACGGTGGGTCCGGGTGGGGTGTTCAGGTTCCTGCGATCGGTCCCCGCCTACCGCGACATCGCGGCCGATGCCCTCCAGCTGTGCCCGGAGGCGACGTTCATCAACTACGCCAACCCCATGGCGATGGCGACGGCCTACCTCAACGCGCTCGGGCTGCGCACCGTGGGGTTGTGCCACAGCGTGCAGGGCACCACCCGGATGCTCGCGCGCACGCTCGGGGTGCCCTACGAGGAGGTCAGCTACCGGTGCGCCGGGATCAACCACCAGGCATGGGTCCTCGACTTCCGTCACGGCGACGAGGACCTCTACCCCCGGCTCCGGGCAGAGATGCGTGCACGGCACCAGGTCGGGCGCGGTGCAGCGGCGCTGCGTGCCGATGACGGCGACCACTCCGGTGCTGCCGCGGCCGCCAGCACGTACGAAGGCGGCAACGAGCAGGTCCGCACGGACATCATGAACGCCTTCGGGTACTTCCAGACCGAGTCCAGTCACCACGCCTCCGAGTACCTGCCCTACTTCCGCAAGAACGCCGAGCTGGTCTCCGAGTACATCCCGCAACGGTGGGACTACTACGAGATCTGCGCCGCGCACGACGTCCCGGGTGACCTCACCGATCAGCTCGAGCGCCTGCAACGCGAGCTGGCACCCTCGGTGGAGTACGGCGCCACCATCGTGAACTCGATCGTCACCGGCGTGCCCAGCGTCGTCCACGGGAACGTGCCCAACGCCGGCTCGCTCATCACGAACCTGCCGGCGGAGGCGTGCGTCGAGGTGCCGTGCCTCGTCGATGCAGGCGGTGTGCAGCCCACGGCCCAGGGGGAGCTGCCACCCCAGCTCGCCGCCCTCAACCGCACCAATGTCAACGTGCAGACCCTCGCCGTCCGGGCCGCCCTGACCGGCGACGTCGAGCACGTCCACCACGCCGTCGCGCTCGACCCGCTCACCGCGGCGATGTGCACGCTGCCGCAGATCCGTGCGATGACCGACGAGCTGCTGGCCGCCCACGCCGAGCTGCTGCCGGCCGAGCTCCTCGGCGCTGTCGAGCCCTGAGCCGGAGGACCACGTCCTCGCGATCGGCACCGCAGCAGCCACGGCCACGCCTACCGTGGTCGGATGCTCGCCCGAACCCGCTCGCTGCTGCTCGCCAGCCACCCCGGGCCGACGGCGACGGTCACCGTCCTGGCGGTCGTCCTCGGCATCGCCATCGACCTGCCGGCCTGGCGCATCGGGGCCCTGGGGATCGCGATCCTCGCCGGTCAGCTCTCGATCGGCTTCTCGAACGACTGGCTGGACGCTGCGCGGGACCGAGCCGTCCACCGCACCGACAAGCCGGTCGCCCGGGGCGACATCTCGGTCACCGCCGTGCGCAGGGCCGCCTGGGTCTTCGCTGCGCTCACCATCCCGGCGTCGTTCGTGCTGGGCTGGCGGTCTGCGGTGGCGCACCTCATCCTGGTGGCCTCCGGCTGGGCGTACAACGCCGTGCTCAAGAGGACGGCGGCCTCTGTCATCCCGTTCGTCCTCAGCTTCGGACTGCTCCCCGCCGTCGTCACACTGGCGGCCCAGCCGCCGGCGGCCGCCACGTGGTGGGCGCTCGGCGTCGGTGCTGCCTTCGGCGTCGCGATCCACTTCACCAACGTCCTGCCCGACCTCGATGACGATGCCTCCACCGGCATCGACGGACTGCCGCATCGCCTCGGTCGAGTGGCTGCTGGCGTGGTCGCGTTCGTCGCGCTCGCCGTCGCGGCCACGCTGGTGACGCTCGGACCTGTGCTCTCGGGGGCGGCGTCGTCGCCCACTCCGCTCGGGATGGTGGCACTGGCTCTGTGCCTGGCCATCGCCGCGCTGGGGATCGTCCTCGTGGCGACGCGCCCGCCCGGCCGCCTGCTCTTCCGTCTGATCATCGTGGCGTCGTTGATCGTTGCCGGCAGCCTCGTCCTGGCGGGCACGTCGCTGACGGCCTGATCGTTCGCGCCGCAGGACCGGTGTCTCAGCGGAGGTGCCGCATGGCGTACACGGACGCCAACGCGCGGCGGGCCGGGCTCCGGAGCGCGGCGGTCAGCAACCCGTCCCGCACCACGGCACCGAACCCGGCGACCGGTCGCCCGAGGCCCATGTTGAGCTCGGCCTGCCGCGCCGCCCACCGAGCGCGCCGTCGGCGTGCCGCGTCGAACCGGTCGAGTGCTGCGGCGGTCGCGGGCCCGTCCGCGGTGCCGCGAACCGCGGCGAGAAGCAGCGGAGCCAGCCGTGCGCCGTCGAGCCATCCGAGGTTCATGCCCTGGCCGCCGATGGGGCTGATCTCGTGCGCGGCGTCACCGAGCAGGACGACGCCGCCCACCACGGTGCGTGAGGCGAGCCGTCGTCGGACCGTGAACGCGCTCAGCATGCTGGTCGTCGCCGGGTCCACGAGGACCCCGGTCCGCTCGGTGACGAGTGCGGCGAGACTCTCGGCGGTCGGCTCGACGACGGGCGACGGCGTACGGACGACCCAGCGCCGCAGGGCACCGGGAAGCGGGAAGGACTCCACGACGCCCGCGCGCTCGAGGTGGATGACCGCGTCCGCGCCGGCGTCGGTGCTGTCGAGCAGGTCGCCCATGACGTAGCTGTCGGGATAGGCGCGCACCGGCGAGGACACGCCGAGCAGGTCGCGCACCCGGCTCCGCGCGCCGTCGGCGGCCACCACGAAGCGCGCCGTCTCCGCAGACCCGTCCTCAGCGCTCACGTGAACCCCGCCGGGCTTCTGCTCCAGAGCGGTGAGCGTGCGGTCGTGGATGAGGTGCACGCCGTCCAGGGCTGCCACGTCCTCGCGAAGGATCTGCTGCGTGCGCACCTGCGGAAGCGTCGCGACGTAGGGGAACCGGCGCGAGACGCCGTCGAAGGGGACGACGCCCAGCACGCGCTCGCGGGTGCGGGCGACGCCGCGGCGCACCTGCACGGCCTCGGCGACGATCTGGTCGGCGACCGCCGGCTCGAGGGACTCGAGCGCGGGAGCGTGGATGCCGATCGCGCGCGAGTGTCCCGCACGTCCCGTGCCCGGAGCAGGTGCGGGCCGTCGTTCCCACACGGCGACGTCCAGTCCGCCCCGTGCCAGGCGGGCGGCGAGGGCCAGGCCGACGGTGCCGCCGCCGACCACCAGGACGTCACGCACCGACATCGCGCTCGATCGCGCCCGACACCCACGCCGGCTCGCGCACGGCCAGCACGCGGAACGGCGCGCGCTCGACGCGCCAGCCGTCGGGCAGCACGGCCGCGAGCTCGTCGGGCCGGTAGCTGCGCCGGATCGAGAGCAGGCCGTCGTCGCGCACGAACGCCGCGTGCGGTCGCCCACGGCGGTGGAGCGGGATCGTGCCGACCCAGTAGCCGACGTAGGCCAGCCGCCCGCGCGCGATGTCGCTGTGCACGACGAGGCGCCGCGCCAGCGCCGCGCTGTCGTGCAGCAGACCATCGAGACCCTCGGGATCCAGATGGTGCAGCACGTGATTCGACACGACGACGTCGAAGGCGGCACCCTCATGCACGAGGTCGGAGCTGAGCGCGCGCCGGAACGTGACTCCAGTCGGAGGCAGGCTCTCGGCGTACTCGATCGCGCGCGGGTCGGGGTCGATCGCGGTGATCTCCAGCAGCAGCCCGTCGCGCGCGGCCCAGCGGGCGAGGGAGCGGGCGACGTCGCCACCGCCAGATCCGATGTCGAGGAGCGTCGTGCTGACCTCGCGTGACAGCAGCGGCCGCAGGCGGCGGGCGTAGATACTCCGCCATCCGGCCACCAGGCGGTTCACGGCGACGAAGGCGCGGTAGGTGCGCCGCAGGCCTTCGGCGTCGCACTCCGGGTCGTCCATCAGCTCGAACGCTGCGACGTCGCGGCGCTCCAGCCCGTGGCTCGAGCGCCTCGTGCGGGCGAACGCTGCCGCAGATCTGCGACTCACGCGGCGGCCGGTGCGCCGTCGGACCGCCTCATCGTCAGCAGCGCGGACTCGACGGTGAGGCCGGGTCCGAAGGCCATGGCGCACACGCGCTCGGGCGTCCCGTCGGCCGCCGCGAGCAAGCGCTGCAGGACGAACAGCACGGTCGCGCTCGACATGTTGCCGTACTCCCGCAGCACCGATCGGGACGGTTCCATCTGCGCCTCGCTGAGCCCGAGCGCCTGCTCGACCTTGTCGAGCACCGAGCGGCCGCCCGGGTGCACGGCCCAGCGAGCGATGCGTCCACCGGCCCCGGTCGAGTCCGTCCCCGCCGTCGTGAGCAATGGGTCGAGCGCACCGCGGATGTGCTCGGAGATGATCGACGGCACGTAGCGAGAGAGCACCATCTCGAAGCCGTGGTCGCCGATCGTCCACGCCATGTCTTGCTCGCCGACGGGTGTCAGGGTGGTGCGCATCTCGTCGAGATCGAGCACGAGATGCCCCGCCGGCGCGGGTCGGGCGGTGACGACAGCGGCGGCGGCGCCGTCAGCGAACAGCGCCGAGGCCACGATCGTGTCCGGGTCGTCCGACGCCTCGAGGTGGAGCGAGCACAGCTCGGCGCACACGACCAGCACCACCGCGGCGGGGTTCTCGGCGCAGATCGACCGCGCGGCCGAGATCGCCGGGAAGGCGGCGTAGCAGCCCATGAAGCCCACGTGCAGGCGACGTGTGGTGGCGGCCAGTCCGAGGTCCCGCACGAGCACATAGTCGGGGCCGGGGGCGAAGAAGCCGGTGCAGGATGCGGTCACGACGTGCGTGACGTCGCCGGTCTGCAGTCCGCCCGAGGCGGCGAGCGCCCCGCGGGCCGCCTCGAGGAACAGGCTTGGCGCGTGGGCGACGTAGTGGTCGTTGCGCGTGCCGGTGGTGGGGGAGAGGATGCGCCGCTGCCCGCGATCGCAGAAGACCGGACCAGCGGTATCGGCGGTCGGCTCCGCCTCGAGCGGCGCGCCGAGGTCAAGGTCACCCACAACCGTGTGGCGGGTGTCGATGGCGGAGCCATCGAAGGCCGACGCGATGAGACGGCGGGCGAGCCGGCTGCGACCGGGCTGGACCAGCAGAAGGTCGCGCATGTCCGGTTGCTTGATGACGGTCGGTGGGACCGAGGTGGCCACCGACCTGACGCTGATGGCCATCTTTCCACTGTATCTGCGGGCTCCGCTCCGCACGGCTGGAATCGTCGCCGCCGGGTACGCAACAGCGGCCTCCGACTCGTGCCCGACTCGGCTCCGGGCAGGCGTGGGCGAGGATCTCACAGCGGCTCACGTCGGGGTGAGCGCGAAACGTAACAGTCCGGTCCACATCCGTGACGAGGGCGAAACGCACGCTCTCTAGCGTCGTGAGCACGCCACGGACCGGGCCCGGAACTACCGGGAGCACCGGGCGGCGACCTCCCCCGACCTGGAGATCGACCATGTCGTACACCAAGCCCGCTGACCTCGTCGTCGCCATGGCCGACGCCGGCGAGACGAAGATCAGGATGAGCACCAGCGACACCATCGTGAAGGGCGCGATGGGTGCCGCGTTCCTCAGCATGGGCGCCGCGTTCGCTGTCACGGTGACCGTGACGACCGGCTCGGCGCTGCTCGGGGCGTTGCTGTTCCCGGTCGGCTTCGTGCTGCTGTACCTGCTGGGGTACGACCTGCTGACCGGCGTGCTCGTGCTCGGTCCGATGGCGTGGCTCGACCGCTCACGCGGGATCACGGGCAGGGCGGTGCTCCGCAACTGGGGCCTAGTGTTCGTGGGCAACCTGATCGGCGCGCTCACGGTCGCGGTGCTGATGTCGATCGTGGTGACCTACGGGTTCGATGTCTCCCCGAACGAGGTCGGACAGGCGATCGGTCACATCGGCGAGGGGCGCACGGTCGGGTACGCCGAGCACGGCGGTGCGGGCATGCTGACCCTGTTCGTGCGGGCGATGCTGTGCAACTGGATGGTCTCCACCGGCGTCATCGGCGCGATCCTCGCCAAGGACGTCATCGGCAAGATGATCGCGATGTGGCTGCCGATCATGTTGTTCTTCTTCATGGGGTTCGAGCACTCGATCGTCAACATGTTCCTGTTCCCCTCGGGCCTGCTGCTCGGTGGCGAGTTCACGCTCGGCGACTACCTCGTGTGGAACGAGATCCCCACCCTGCTCGGCAACCTCGTCGGCGGACTGACCTTCACGGTGCTCCCGCTGTACCTGGCCTATGGCCGCAAGCGCACTGTGGCTGCCGAGTTGCCCCGCCCGGTCGCGGCGCCCCGCCCGCAGCCGGCTCTCGTCTCCGAGGGGGTCTGAGATGGCGCGCCGGCTGGTCGTCGTCGGTGGCGGCATGGTCGCCCAGCGGCTCGTCGAGGCCCTCCGTGCTCGCGACGAGGCCGGTGCCTGGGAGGTCACCGTCCTCGCCGAGGAGGCATCCAAGCCGTACGACCGCGTGGCTCTCACGAGCTACTTCTCGGCGCGTGACGCCGAGGAGCTCACCCTCGGAGACCCGGCGCTGTGGGAGGACGAGCGGGTCACGCTGCGGCGCGACGCCGCCGTCACCGCGATCGACCGGGAGAACCGCACGGTCACGGACCGGCTCGGCCGGGTCCACCCCTACGACGAGCTCGTGCTCGCCACCGGCTCGAGCGCGGCGGTGCCGCCGATCCCGGGCGCCGACCTCCCCGGTGTGTTCGTCTATCGCACGCTCGATGACGTGGCAGCGCTGCGCGGGTGGGTCGAGGAGAAGCGTGCTGCTGCCCCGAGCGCGAACGGCTGGCAGCGCCCGGTCCGTGGCGCGGTCATCGGCGGCGGTCTGCTCGGGCTGGAGGCCGCGGGTGCACTGAAGGCGCTGGGCGCGCAGGCCACCGTGCTGCAGGCGACCACGCACCTGATGAACGCGCAGATCGACCTCGGTGGTGGCGAGGCGCTCAAGCGGATCCTGCAGGGCATGGGCATCGCGGTCCGCTGCGAGTCGCTGACCTCCCGGATCCGGTCCTCGCGCCGCACCGGGCACGTCGGCTCGATCGATCTCGGCGAGGGTGGCCGTCTCGATGCCGACGTCGTGGTGATCGCCACCGGTGTGCGGCCCCGCGACGAGCTGGCCCGCGCCGCCGGTCTGCCGGTCGGTGAGCGCGGCGGCGTGATCGTCGATGTCGCGTGCCACACCGGGGACCCGCACGTGTGGGCGGTCGGTGAGGTCGCGAACGTCGAGGGCAACGGGTGCGTGGGGCTGGTGGCCCCGGGCTACGCGATGGCCGAGGTCGTCGTCGACCGGCTGCTCGGGGGGGAGGCCACCTACCCGGGCGCCGACACCGCGACCAAGCTCAAGCTGCAGGGTGTCGACGTCGCGAGCTTCGGCGACCCGTTCGCCAGCACGCCGGACTCGATGGAGCTGGTCTACGCCGACCCGGTGGCGGGCGTCTACAAGAAGCTGGTCGTCTCCGACGACACCCGCACGCTGCTGGGCGGGGTGTTCGTGGGCGACGCCGCACCGTACGCGGCGCTCCGCCCGATGCTGGGTGCCGAGCTCCCGGGTGACCCGGGCCAGCTGCTGCTACCTGAAGGATCGGGCGCCGCTCCGAGCCTCGAGCTCCCCGACTCGGCGTCGGTGTGCTCCTGCAACAACGTCAGCGCGGGCGCGATCCGGGACGCCGTCACCGAGCACGGCTGCACCGATCTGGCAGGCGTGAAGGCCTGCACGCGTGCCGGCACCACGTGCGGCTCCTGCCTGCCGCTGGTCAAGAAGATCACCACCACCGAGCTCGAGCGGGCCGGTGCCGAGGTCTCCAACGCACTGTGCGAGCACTTCGAGATGTCCCGCGCCCAGCTGTTCGACGCCGTGCGGGTCGCCGATCTGCACACCTTCAGCGAGATCATCGCGCGCTTCGGCCGTGAGCCCGGCCGTGGCTGCGACATCTGCAAGCCGACCGTGGCCTCGATCCTCGCCTCGTTGGGCAACGGGCACATCCTCGACGGCGAGCAGGCGACCCTGCAGGACACCAACGACCACGTGCTGGCCAACATGCAGAAGGACGGCACCTACTCGGTCGTCCCACGCATCCCCGGCGGCGAGATCACGCCCGACCAGCTGCTGGTGATCGGGCAGGTCGCCAAGGACTTCGGGCTCTACACGAAGATCACCGGCGGGCAGCGGATCGACATGTTCGGCGCCCGGATCGAGCAGCTGCCGCAGATCTGGCAGCGGCTCGTCGAGCACGGCATGGAGTCCGGGCACGCTTACGGGAAGTCGCTGCGCACCGTGAAGTCCTGCGTGGGGTCCACCTGGTGCCGCTACGGCGTGCAGGACTCGGTGGGCATGGCCGTCGAGCTCGAGCTGCGCTACCGGGGCCTGCGCTCGCCGCACAAGATCAAGCTGGGCGTCTCCGGCTGCGCGCGCGAGTGTGCCGAGGCTCGGAGCAAGGACGTCGGTGTGATCGCCACCGAGAAGGGCTGGAACGTCTACGTCGGCGGCAACGGCGGCTTCAACCCGCGGCACGCGAAGCTGTTCGCCGAGGACCTCGACGACGCGACCCTGATCCGGACGATCGACCGCTTCCTCATGTACTACGTGCGCACCGCCGACCGGCTGCAGCGCACGGCCGCCTGGGTCGAGGACCACGAGGGCGGCATCGAGGCGATCCGTGCGGTCGTCATGGACGACTCCCTGGGCATCGGCGCGGACCTCGACGAGGCGATGGCCGCGCACGTGGGCAGCTACGCCGACGAGTGGCGCGCCGTGCTCGAGGACCCCGAGAAGCTGCGCCGCTTCGGCTCGTTCGTCAATGCTCCCGACGTCGCGGACCCCGACCTCGTCTACGTCACCGAGCGTGGCCAGATCCGGCCCGCGAGCGAGGCCGAACGAGCGAGCGAGGTCCACGTATGACCCCGATCTGCCGGCTCGCCGACCTGGCCGTCGAGCGGGGCGCGGCCGGCCTGCTCGGCGACACCCAGATCGCGCTGTTCCGGCTGCCCGACGACAGCGTGCACGCGGTGCAGCAGCGCGACCCGTACTCGGGCGCCAACGTCATGTCCCGCGGCATCGTCGGTACCCGTGGCGGGATCCCGACCGTCGCCTCGCCGATGTACAAGCAGGTCTTCGACCTGCGCACCGGGCGCTGCCTGGACGCCGTGGGCTACACCCCCCGCCCAGGGCTCGCGCCCGATCTGGTGACCTGGCAGGTCGAGGTGATCGACGGCGTCGTCCATGTCGGTGCACCCCTCAGCATCGAGGCGAGCGCCCCATGATCTCGATGCTCGGCATCGACCTGGCCGGCCGCGACGTCCTCGCCGTCGGGGGTGGCGTCGTCGCTTTGCGACGAGCACAGGCATGGGCCGACGGCGGAGCGCACCTGCGCGTGTTCGCTCCCCGGGTCGTGGACGAGCTGGCGATGCTGCTGGAGCGCGCCGGCACGTGGCGGGCGCGCCCGGTGCGCGAAGGCGACCTCGAGGGTGCGTGGCTCGTGCTCGCGGCGACCGACGACCCGGCCGTCAACCACCAGGTCGCGGCCTGGGCCGAGGCACGCCGCACCTGGTGCGTGGTCGCCGATGCCGCCGAGGCTGGCACGGCGCATACCCCGGCGACCGCACGCAGCGGTGACCTCACGGTCGGCGTCGTCACGGACGGTCGGGGCGATCCCCGCCGGATGGCTGCTGTGCGCGACGCTCTCGCGGAGCGTCACATGACCGGTGTCGACCGACGTCGGCGCCGCCTAGCCGGCGGTCGCGTCACGCTCGTGGGAGGCGGTCCGGGCGCCGTCGACCTGCTGACCGTGCGCGGCCGCCGCGCGCTGGCCGAGGCCGATGTGGTGATCGCCGACCGGCTCGGTCCGCTCGACGTGCTCGACGAGCTCCCGCCGGGGGTGTCGGTGCCGGCGCTCGCGGGCATGCCGCTGACGCACCGAGGCACGGTGGCGGCGTTCCACGTGATCGCGGGTCATGCGGGGCTCGACGACGTCTCGCTCGCGTGCGTGCGCGAGGGCGCGGCTACGCTGGTCGTTCTCATGGGCGTCTCACAGCTGAACCGGATCGCGACCCAGGCGCTGGCCGCCGGGGCCGACCCGATGCTGCCGGTCGCGCTCGTCGAGAACGGGTCCACACCGCAGCAGCGGGTGACCCGTGCGCCGTTGCGCGAGATCGTCGCCCGCGCCGCGCAGGTGGGCGTGCGCTCACCCGCCGTCATCGTCATCGGCGAGGTCGCCGCGGAGCACACCGGCGTCACGGCCGCGGTCGCGTGAACGCTGCGCTGGGCCAGGTGATGGCCGGGTGCACCGTGCTGATCACCGCAGACCGCCGCAAGCACGAGCTCGCGGCGGCGCTCGAGCGCCGTGGCGCGCTGGTGCGGCACGCGCCGTCGCTGACGATGATCCCGCACGCCGACGACGACCAGCTGCTCGCCCGCACGGCCGAGCTGGTCGCGGACCCGCCGGACGCTGTCGTGGTCACCACCGGCATCGGGTTCCGCTCCTGGGTGGAGGCCGCGGACGCGCACGGCCTCGCCGACCAGCTCCTCAAGGTCCTCGACGCCTCCCGCCTCATCGCGCGCGGCCCCAAGGCCCGCGGCGCGATCCAGGCGGTCGGGCTGACCGCCGACTGGGTCGCCGAGTCCGAGACCTCCGCCGAGATCGCTGACCTGCTGCTCCGGGAAGGTGTGGCGGGCCTGCGCATCGCCGTCCAGCAGCACGGTGCTGGGGCCGACGGCCTCGACGTGGTGCTGGCCGAGGCCGGCGCGCAGGTCGTCAGCCTGCTCGTGTACCGCTGGGGGCCGCCGCCCGACCCGCAGGTGCTCGCCGACTCGGTCGAGGCCGCAGCCAGGGGTGAGATCGATGCGGTGGTGTTCACCTCGGCGCCGGGTGCGGAGGCATGGTTGACCGCCGTCGAGGAGCAGGGCCTGGCGGATCCGATCCTTCACCTGTTCGGCAGCGGCGCCATGATCGCGGCGGCCGTCGGTCCGGTGACGGCCGGGCCTCTGGAGCGCCGCGGGGTCCATCCGCTGGTTCCGGAGCGTGGCCGGCTCGGTGCGCTGGTTCGTGCGCTGGTGGCGCATTACGAGCACGTCGAGACGCTCGCACTCACCACGGTCGCCGGGCCGCTGCAGATCCGATCCAGGGTCGCGGTGCTCGACGGCCACCTGCTGCCGCTGTCGCCCAGCGGCCTGGAGGTGCTGCGGCTGCTCGCGGCGAGGCGTGGCGAGATCGTCACCCGTGACGACGTGCTCGCGATCCTGCCCGGTGACGCGGCCACCGGTCACGCCGCCGAGGTCGCGGTCGCCCGGCTGCGCGAGGCGATGGGCCGCCGTGATGTCATCAAGACCGTGGTCAAGCGCGGTTATCGACTGGAGCTCACATGACCGGCACCGCCCCCGTGCTCATCGGCTGCTCGCACGGCACCGACGATCCCGAGGGCCGAGCCGTGATCCGCGCGATCCTCGACGGCGTCCGTGCGGTCCGCCCCGATCTCGATGTCCGTGAGGCGTTCGTGGACGTGCAGCAGCCCGAGGTGGCCGATGTGGTCACCGAGGTGGTGATGCCCGACGGCGGTGGCGCGCGTGAAGCCGTGGTGGTTCCCCTGCTGCTCTCGGCCGGGTTCCACGTGAACGTCGACATCGCCGACGCGGTCGCCGATCGCGGACCGGGCACAGGGCGCGCCGCGGCCGGCGCGCCGCTGGGTCCCGACGACCGCTTGGTCGAGATCGCGGCTGAGCGCCTGACGGAGGCAGGGGTCCGCGCCGACGATGCCGTGGTCGTCGCTGCGGCAGGCTCCAGCCGCCCGGAGGCGGCCCGCGACGTCGAGCACGTGGTCGCCGGTCTCCGTGCGATCCACCCCGGGCCGGTCAGCGTCGGGTTCGGCGCGATGGCGACGCCCAGCGTCACCGACGCGGTCGCGGCAGCGCGCGAGAGCGCACCGCGCGTCGTCGTCATCGCGTTCCTGCTCGCCCCCGGCTACTTCTACGACCGGGTCCAGGAGGCCGGTGCCGACGTCGTCACCCAGCCCCTCGGCCCCGACCCCCGCCTCGTCCAGATCGTCCTCGACCGCTACGCCGAGGCGACCCGCCAGTTGGGCGGGTCGCCTCGGCACAGGTGAGCACGCTATTGCTCCCTGCGCTGCTCACCCTGGGCCCGTACCTGCCATGTGACCCATGTGATCAGCGTTATCGCACCCGTTGACATCCCGACCCATACGAAAAAGTTGGGGTTCGCGAAACCGCTCGAGAGTCCGACTGTATAGCACACAACAGTTGCAGTGAGTCCGACGATCGTAAAGACACGGTGCGAGCGGGGGTGGATCAATACGTGCAGGTTCTCGTTCATAGTTGGCTGCCTCCGTTCGCTTAGCGGCAATTGCCACCCGAATAGGTTCCGACCTGTAGGAATGCCGCCGGGGGGAGTGCCTGCCAGCGGATGGCGATGACTAGGCAACGCTTCGGACTGGAGTTTTGGGCTACGCCCGCCTGGTACACGATAACGCCGGATGCTGCTGCGCACGCTGCGCCCATCACCCCGGCAGGGATGGGACCGAGAGCTGCCGAAAGCCCGCCGCAAGCCAGCGCAGTCGTGCCCGGAGTCCATCCGCTTTGCGCGATGGTTCGGGTCTCGACGTGGGACTGCAATTACCCTCGCCGAACTCGTTGAGCGGGAGACGCGCGGTGGTCAGGTCGGGGTCGAAATCGCGCAGCGTGGCAAACGCGGAAACAGGGTGGGCATCGTACAAGCTACCTCTGGGTACGCGAGCTCTCGATGCTCCTGCCAATCAGGAGGACGATCGTCAGACCCGCCAGCGCGGGTATGAGGACAGTCAGCACGGCTTGCACAAGGGTGAGCGACTGCAGGAAGACGAAGAACATCACGGCTGTCAGAACCAAGCCGCCGACAAAACCTCGCCGCAAGTTTTCAGACATGATCAGTCCTCTCGATCAGCTTGTGCACGCAATGCCCGTGATCCCAAGCGGGAGGTATCTCACCTGGACGAGCAGCGTAGGCCTGGACGTCGGGCAGACGCCGCCCCGTTCCATGAGCCACTGCGCGACTGATGCCCCAATTCCCGAAGCGGCGACGCACCCGATCACGGTGGCCAGGCAGATCGCAGCGCCGTTGCCAGCGATTGCGATCCGCTGGTCGGACTGGTTCAGCCTGATGTAGGCGTGAGTCCAGCCTGGGCTGACAGACAGGTCTGGCGAGTTCCCGGTCTGTGGCACTGCCACCACGGTTACCGTCGATCCACTCTCTAGTGTGACCGTGTTCCCGCTCTGGCTGCCTGGGTCGAGCTTGATCGGGTCGGCGTGCGCCGTGGACGTCGCCATCGTGAGCGCTCCGACAACCAACAGCACGCTCAAGAGCAACCGAATGGTGCTGCCGATGTGAATCTCAGCGCTCGCTACCAGGGCTACCTGACTTCCCCCCCCGGGTTTCCTGATGGAGCTGCCGACCTGCCTGCTCCTTGACCAGCTGTGTGTGACGCCACGATCCCGTTCTCCGTTCTCAAGGTGCTGGCGCCGCTGAGTGCAGCGCTCAGTATGCAGATGGCCGGCTGCCACCGATTCGTTACCCTGGCCCAGCATGTGAGACTGTGTAGCTCACATGCTAAGAGCGTTGCCGTCTCTGGCGGCGGTTCCGCGTGCTCGCGGAGGAGCCGCAACGACGCGCACTGACTCGATCAGATGTGTCGAGACGCGGGCTGCGAGTTGCCGCTGATGGCTCAGGAGGCGTCAGGGCAGCACGCGACATCGTCGCTGGGCATCGATTGGTGCCCCCGCCCGGCGAGCGTGCGCTTGGCGCGATGGCACGGCTGAGCTCGAGCGATACCTTGGTGAGCTCACGAGCGGGCGCGCTGCCCGTGTCGTGGCGCTGGTCTTGCTTCTAGCCCGACTACGTCTACAACCGGCCCGAGGGAGACCGTCCGTGTGAAGGAGCGGTCACCTGGCGTGGGCGGATCCAACCGTTCGATCCAACGGTTGCATCGACCGGTTGAACCCCGTGGTCGGGTGGGCGCTGAGTGACCAGCCGGCCGACTGGTGGACGCTGAGTGACCAGTGCGGGCACGTCGGGGCGTGGCGCACGCTCGCCGACATGAGACCGGGTGAGTGCCGACCGGGTCAGGCTCGAGGTGGTGTCGACGCGCGGACCACGACTTCGCCGTCGACGTCGACCACGGTCGCCTCGGGACCCGGCCCGGCCAGCGCGAGCTCGATCGCCTTGGCGCCGAGCTCGTCGAGGGGGAGTCGCACCGTGGTGAGTCCGGGGCTGACGTCGCGCAGCGTGACGATGTCGTCGAATCCGGCGACGGCGAGGTCCACGCCGACCTCGCGGCCGGCGTCGCGAGCCGCGGCCATCGCACCGACCGCCATCACGTCGTTGACGGCGAAGACCAGGTCGACGTCGGTGTCGCGTCCCAGCAGCTCGCGCATGCCCTCGTAACCGCCGTCGCGGGTGAAGGCGCAGTCGACGATGTGGGCGTCAGGCACCGGGGTGCCGAGGTCGGCGAGGGTCTGGACGAAACCCTCGCGGCGGTCGCGTGCCGTGATGTGACCCTCGGGCCCGGCGAGCACGGCGGCTCGCCGGTAGCCGAGCCCGTGCATGCTGCGAGCGAGCGCGGCTGCGCCACTCCTGTTGTTGATCGCGATCGTGCTGAAGCCTTCGAGGGCCTGCCCGATGAGCGCGACCGAGCCGCCGGACGCGACGTAGCCAGCAAGCGACTCGGTGAGGGCCGCGGTGCCCTCGGGGTCGTCGTACCGGCCACCGGCGATGAGGATCGCACGGGCACGCTGGCTCTGCAGGATCTCGACGAACTGCTGCTCGCGGCCGCGCTGGTGCTGGGTGGTGGCGAGCGTGACCACGAGCCCGAGCTCGTCGGCGGCGGCGGTCACGCCTGCCGCGATGGACGAGAAGTACGGGTCGGCGATGTCGTGGACGATCAGGCCGATGGTGCTGGTGCGGCCCCGCGCCATCGCCTGTGCGTTGGCATCGGGGGAGTAGTGCAGCCTGGCGGCCGCGGCCAGCACCCGCTCGCGCAGCTCGGGGCGCACGGTCCGGTTCGCGGATCCGTTGATCGCCCGGGAGGCGGTGGCGAGCGACACGCCTGCCTCGCGAGCGACATCGCTGAGGGTCACCGGGCCGGCCATGCGCCTAAGGGTAAGCGGTTCCCGCACCCTTGGCGGTGTCCACCACCGCATGATCCGCACAGGCTTGACGCCAGACCCCTCGCCAGATATGTTGGACAAGACAACAAACCGACCTCTCCCGCCCGGTGATCGAGGTAATTCGAGGCCGCCGCATGGTCTCCGAACACCTCGAACCGGGTGGGGCCACCGCTGTTGAGCAATGGAGCGCCCTCATGGTCCGCAAGCCCACCCCTGACGACAAGTTCTCCTTCGGTCTGTGGACCGTGGGCTGGCTCGCGAACGACCAGTTCGGTTCCGCCACCCGGCCCGCCCTCGACCCGCGCGAGTACGCCACCAAGCTGGCCGAGCTCGGCGCCTGGGCCGTGACCTTCCACGACGACGACGTGGTGCCCTTCGGGACCGATGACGCCACCCGCGAGAAGATCTGGACCGACTTCAAGGCCGCGACCGACGCCGCGGGCCTGGAGATCGAGATGGTGACCACCAACCTCTTCAGCCACCCGGTGTTCAAGGACGGCGGCTTCACCTCCAACGACCGCGGCGTGCGACGGTTCGCGCTGCGCAAGGTGCTGCGCAACATCGACCTCGCCGCCGAGCTCGGGGCGAGCACGTTCGTGATGTGGGGCGGCCGCGAGGGGTCGGAGTACGACGGCGTGAAGGACACCTACGCCGCGCTCGACCGCTACGCCGAGGGCGTCGACACCGCCGCCGCCTACATCAAGGACAAGGGCTACGACCTGCGCATCGCGCTCGAGCCCAAGCCGAACGAGCCTCGCGGCGACATCCTGCTGCCCACCATCGGTCACGCGCTCGGCTTCATCGCCAAGCTCGAGAACGGCGACATCGTCGGCCTCAACCCCGAGGTGGGCCACGAGCAGATGGCGGGCCTGAACTTCACCACCGGCATCGGCCAGGCCCTGTGGAGCGACAAGCTGTTCCACATCGACCTCAACGGTCAGCGCTCGATCAAGTTCGACCAGGACCTCGCGTTCGGTCACGGCGACCTGCTCTCGGCGTTCTTCACGGTCGACCTCATCGAGAACGGCTTCCCGGGCGGCGGCCCCCGCTACGACGGCCCGCGTCACTTCGACTACAAGCCCTCCCGCACCGAGGGCATCGAGGGTGTCTGGGAGTCCGCCGCCGCGAACATGCAGACCTACCTGCTGCTCGCCGAGAAGGCCAAGGCCTACCGGGCGGACCCGCGCGTGCAGGAGGCGTTCGCCGCCAGCGGCGTCCTCGAGCTCTCGCAGCCGACCCTCTCCGCGGGCGAGTCTGTCGCCGACCTCTTGGCCGACCGCAGCGCCCACGAGGACTTCGACGCCGACGCGGCCGGTGAGCGCGAGTACCACTTCGTGCAGCTCAACCAGCTCGCGATCGACCACCTGATCGGCTAGACAAGCACCATGCCTCTGGTCGCCGGCGTCGACACCTCGACGCAGTCATGCAAGGTCGTCATCCGTGATGCGGACACCGGGGCGCTGCGGCGCTTCGGGGCCGCCTCGCACCCCGACGCCACCGAGGTCGACCCGGAAGCCTGGTGGACCGCGTTCCAGCAGGCCAGCACCGCCGCGGGAGGGCTCGACGACGTCGCAGCCCTCTCGGTCGGCGGCCAGCAGCACGGCATGGTGGCGCTCGACAGCGACGGCGCCGTGGTCCGTGACGCGCTGCTGTGGAACGACACCCGATCGGCGAAGGCCGCGCGCGACCTGATCACCGAGCTCGGCGACGGCCGGCCCGGGTCGGGCGAGAAGGCGTGGGCCGATGCGGTCGGCATCGTGCCGGTCGCCTCGTTCACGATCACGAAGCTGCGCTGGCTCGCCGAGAACGAGCCGGCCAACGCCGAACGGGTCGAGGCGGTCGCGCTGCCCCACGACTGGCTGACCTGGCGGATCGCCGGCGACGGGCCCGGCACCGAGGGGCTCTCACGCCTGATCACCGACCGGTCCGATGCCTCCGGCACCGGCTACTTCGACGGCGTGAGCAACAGCTACCGCTTCGACCTCCTCGAGCGCGGGTTCGGTCGCAGGATCGGGCTGCCCGCGGTCATCGGACCGGGTCAGCAGGCGCGGTCCGGGCTGAACGACCTCGTGATCGGACCCGGTACGGGCGACAACGCCGGCGCCGCGCTCGGGCTCGGTGCCCGCCCCGGCGACGTGATGGTCTCGATCGGGACCTCCGGCGTCGTCACGGCGGTCTCCGACACCCCCACACGGGACGTCAGCGGCCTCGTGGCCGGGTTCTCCGACGCCACGGGCCGCTACCTCCCGCTCCTCGCCACGATCAACGGCTCGCGCACGTTCGACGCGATCGGTCGGCTCCTCGGCGTCGGGCACAAGGAGTTCGCCGAGCTCGCGCTGTCGGCGCCCCCGGGCGCCGAGGGGCTCGTGCTGGTGCCCTACCTCGAAGGTGAGCGCACCCCCAACCTGCCTGACTCCACGGGCTCGCTCCACGGTGTCCGGCTCGCCAACACGACGCCGGCCAACCTGGCGCGCGCCGCCGTCGAGGGTGTCCTGTGCTCGCTCGCGTTCGCGATGGACGCCCTCGTGGCGCAGGACGTCGCGGTCGAGCGGATCATCCTCATCGGAGGCGCCGCGCAGTCGGAAGCGGTGCGGCGGATCGCGCCGAGCGTGCTCGGCAAGCCGGTCGTGGTCCCCAAGCCGGGCGAGTACGTGGCCGACGGAGCCGCACGCCAGGCCGCGTGGGTGCTCTCCGGCGAGGACGAGGCGCCCACCTGGGAGCTCGACGCCGGCCAGACCTACGAGCTCGAGGCCCCCGCCGTCGGGCTCCGCGAGCGGTACGCGGAGGCGTCCCAGCTGTTCCTGACCCGCTGACCGCTGGCCCGCCGCGCTCGAGTCGCGCATCTCGACCGACCTCCGCCAGGATGGTGGCTGTGACCCGATCTGTGCTGCGCTACGACCGCCCTGCTGCTGAATGGACCGAGGCGTTGCCGGTCGGCAACGGGCGGCTGGGGGCGATGGTCTACGGCGGGACTCGCACCGAGCGCCTGCAGCTGAATGAGGACACTCTGTGGTCGGGCGGTCCGTACGACCCGATCAACCCCGAGGCCGCCGAGGCGCTGCCCCGGGTGCGGGAACTGCTGACACAGGGGCGCTTCGTCGAGGCCGACGAGCTGACCGACCGCTCGGTGATGGCGCGGCCGATCAAGCAGGCGGCGTACTCGACCGCCGGCGAGCTCGTGATCGCCTTCGAGGGCGTGCCCGACGGCGCATCGGTGCGCCGGTCTCTCGACCTCGCCACGGCGCTCGCGAGCTCGGAGATCCTGCTCGACGGCGTCACGCACCGGCGTCGCGTGGTCGCCTCTCCCGAGCATCAGGTGATCGCGGTGCACCTGGCCGCGTCGGAGCCCGGGGCGGTGTCCGCCCGGCTCGCCTTCGCGTGCCCGCTGCAGGATGCGCGGGCGGTCGCCGAGGCGGACGAGCTGGTGCTGGCCGGCCGCAACGACCCGCACGAGGACACCCCCGGCGCGCTGACGTTCACGGCGCGGGTGCGGGCGGTCACGGTGGGTGGCACGGTCCGCGCCGACGGCGATGCGCTGGTGATCGAGGGCGCCGACGAGGTGACCCTGCTCGTCGCGATCGCCACCTCCTACGCCGGCCCCGACGACCTGAGCGCCGACCCCGGTGAGATCACCAGCGCCCAGTTGCGGGCCGCCGTCGGGCACTCGTTCGACGAGCTCGCGGCGGGCACCGCTGCAGCACACGGGGAGCTGTTCCACCGGCTCACGCTGGATATCGGTGAGGGCCCGGACCTGCCGACCGACGAGCGGCTGCGCCGCAACGAGACCGATGACGACCCTGCGCTCGCTGCGCTGTACCTGGACTATGCGCGGTACCTGCTGATCTGCTCGTCGCGGCCGGGGAGCCAGCCGGCCAACCTGCAGGGGATCTGGAACCCGCACACGGACCCGCCGTGGGGCAGCAAGTACACGGTGAACATCAACACCGAGATGAACTACTGGCCCGCCGAGATCGGGGCGTTGCCCGAGCTCGTGGAGCCGCTGGACCGGCTGGTGCGCGAGCTCGCGGTCGCCGGTGAGCGCACCGCACGCGAGATGTACGGCGCTCGCGGCTGGGTCTGCCACCACAACACCGACCTGTGGCGCGCGACCGCACCGATCGACGGCGCCCGCTGGGGCATGTGGCCGACGGGCGGTGCGTGGCTGAGCCTGCACCTGTGGCAGCGGTACGTGTACGCCCCGGACGCCGAGTACCTCGCCTCGATCTACCCGATCCTGCGGGGCGCGTGCGAGTTCTTCCTCGACGTGCTCGTGGTGGATCCGGAGACGGGCGCCCTGGTCACCTCGCCGTCGCTGTCGCCGGAGAACGAGCACCACCACGGGACGTCGCTGGTGTCAGGCCCGATCATGGACGCGCAGATCCTGCGCGACCTGTTCGCCGCCACGGTGTCGGCGGCCGAGGTGCTGGAGGTCGACGACGAGCTGGCCCACGAGGTCCGTGCGACAGCGGATCGGCTGCCGGCCAACCGCGTCGGGTCCCACGGCCAGCTGCAGGAGTGGCAGCACGACTGGGACGCTCAGGCGCCCGAGCAGGACCACCGCCACGTGTCGCACCTGTACGGGCTGTACCCGAGCCGGCAGATCAGCCCGGACCGCACCCCGGAGCTGGCGGCCGGAGCACGGCAGACCTTGCTCGACCGCGGCGACGAGTCGACCGGCTGGGCCACCGCGTGGCGTATCGCGCTGTGGGCGCGGCTGCGCGACGGCGACCACGCGCACCAGGTGCTCCGCCTCCTGCTCGACACCGAGCGCACCTACCCGAACCTGCTCGACTCCCACCCACCGTTCCAGATCGACGGCAACTTCGGCGGTGCCGCCGCCATCCTCGAAATGCTCGTGCAGGCCGACGGCGAGACGATCCACCTGCTGCCCGCCCTCCCGAGCGCGTGGCCGAGCGGGCGGTTGCGCGGGGTCCGGACCCCCGGACCTTGCACGCTCGACCTCGCGTGGGCGGATGGCCGGCTCACGGAGCTCACCATCACGGGAGAGCGAGCGGGAGACCGCACCATCCGGTACGGCGAGACCGAGGTGCGTGTCACGCTCGAGCCGGGCTCCGCCGTCCAGGTAGCCCTCGCCTGAGATTTCACCGCACATTCGTCACGTTCCCGATTTCAACGCACTTCTGACCACGCTCGAGCGAGTCAGAAGTGCGTTGAAATCGGGTTGGGGTCGGAAGTGCGTTGAAATCAGGGGTGGTGGGTGACCTCGAAGCGGGTGACGTGGCTGTGGCCGGGGTCGGTGCCGTGGTCCGCGCCTTCCGGGGCCGTCGCGAACAGGCCGATCTCCGCACCGATCCAGTGGCCCTCGGTCACCTCGGCGTCGAGGAGCGGCTGCCACTCGCCGCCCTCGGTGCGCCAGTCGTAGTGCACGGTGCCGTCGGCAGGGCTGACCAGGCGGATCTCGACGGCGGCGCTCGCCACCGGCGTGCGGCTCACCTCGGTCTCGTGCTGGCGGTCGTCGCCCAGTGCACCGACGAGCTCCACGCCTGTCGCGGTCCGTTGCAGACCCACCCAGCTGTAGCGGAGCCCCAGCACCGTCACGCCGACGCGGGCGTGCTCGACCGAGCTGCCGAGCGTGAGCTGCACCTGCACCTCCACCGGCCACCCGGGCAGCAGCTGTCCGAGGACCTGCGGCAGGTCGCGAAGGTCGCCCCGGTCGTTGGGGAGGTGAGAGAGCTCCAGCGCGCCGGCGCCGGTGCGGCACCAGTCCGGCTCAGGGTTCGCCTGCCAGTGCCAGGCGGGAGCGAGCGTGTCAGCGGTGAAGCCGTCCGAGACGGGGCTGGGCGGCACCGGCGCGGCGGCGGCCTCGCCGTCGGGCACGGCGCACGTCGGCCGCCGCCAGCGACGCACCGGCTCGCCCACGCCGTCGGCGCCGGGGGTGCCCATGGTCGGCCAGCCGTCCTCGCCCCAGGCCATCGGCTGCAGGTGCGCCACGCGGCCGTAGACGCCGCGGTCCTGGAAGTGCACGAACCAGTCGTCGCCTGCTGCGTCGGTCACCCACGCCCCCTGATGCGGGCCGTTGACGTCGGTGCTGCCCTGCGCGAGCACCACCCGGTCCTCGTACGGCCCCCACACCGACCGGGAGCGGAACACCGACTGCCACCCGGTGGCCACCCCGCCCGCGGGCGCGAAGATCCAGTACCAGCCCGCCCGTCGGTAGAGCTTCGGCCCCTCGAGCGTGGTGTAGCCCGGCAGGTCGTCCGCGTCGATCACCACGCGTCCGGGACCGAGCGGCCGGGTGAGCCCCGGGTCGACCTCGATCACGGTGAGCCGGTTCTTGATCCCGGCGCGGCTGTTCGCCCAGCCGTGCACGAGGTACGCGCGCCCGTCGTCGTCCCACAGCGGGCACGGATCGATCAGCCCCAGCCCCGGCAGCAGTAGGTGCGGTTCCGACCACGGCCCCTCCGGCCGGTCCGCCCACACCGTGTAGATGCCGTGGTCCGGGTCCGGGTAGACGATGACCAGCCGGCCCTCGTGCTCGCGGATCGACGGCGCCCACACGCCCCCGCCGCGGCGCGGCAGCCGGAAGTGCTCGGCCGGCACGTTCGCGGGCAGCGCGTTGCCGGCGTGGCTCCAACGCACCAGGTCCGGCGATGTCAGCACCGGCAGCCCCGGCGCCCGGTTGAAGCTCGAGGCGACCAGCACGAACGTCTCACCGAAGCGGACCACGTCAGGGTCCGGCCAGTCGGCGTCGAGGATCGGGTTGGTGTACTCAGGCACGCGTGATCTCCTGGAGGTCGTCGGGGGTCAAGGGTTCGTCGAGCACGACGGCGTCGAGCCCGATCTCGAGCGTCTCGCCCTGGGCGATCCGCACCGGGGCGTCCCAGGCGATCGCCGGGCACACGGCGAGGTAGTCGTCGGTGCGCACGTGCCAGGGCACGAGCACCGGACCGTGCTGGCGCAGCACCACGGTCCACGGCCGGGCGTCGTCAGCGTGAATCAGCGCCATCCACGGCGAGCGGCTCCCGTGAGCCGATCCTTCGCCGTCGGCAGTCACGATCCGGACCTTCTCCACCATCGGCAACCGCCAGAAGATGCCGCCGTAGCGCGCATCGGGCCGACCCGTCTCCGCAGGGCTCGTGATGAGCACGTCATGGTCGTCGGCCGTGAGCGCACTGCGCCAGAAGAGCTCCCAGCCGGTCCGGTCCTCGCGGATCGACGAGCTCAGGTGCCGGCGCTCGCTCAGCTGGTGCGCACCGTCTGGCCCGTGCCAGATGAGGCGCTCGTCCATCTGCTCGCCCGAGGTGACGAGCTCGACCGACATCTGCGTGCCATGGTTCGCGAGCAGCGTGGGCCCGCGGTCCTCGAGGTAGGTGCGGCCACCCCAGTAGGAGACGCCGTCGACATCCGGGAGCGCCACCGAGATGCCGTGCTGGTGCCGGTGCACCGCTGCGCCGGCGTCGGTGAGCACCGCACCTGAGAGCGTGAACAGCGGGTGCAGGTAGGGCCGCGGGGAGTACACGTCAGGCATCACCGGCCGGCGCTCGTAGCGCGCGAGCAGCGCGCCGGCGACGTTGAGGTCGACGGCGACATCGTCATCGTCCCGGTGCCAGGCCAGAGCGGGGTTCACCACCTGGGTGAACGACGGCGGCATGTGCTCGCGCGGGACCGGTCCCGTGCTCCCTCGCTCGACCAGGCGCGGCGGGAAGCGCAGCACCGAGCCGCGCTCGTCACCGCCGAGCAGCCGCTCGACCTCCTCCCAGGCGTGCCGGCCGAGCTCCTCCTTCGGCACCGACACGGTGGTCAGCGCCGGCGTGGAGTAGCGAGTGAACGGGATGTCGTCGTAGCCGGCGACCGAGATGTCCCCCGGGACCGCCACGCCCGCCTCGTTGAGCTTGCCGAGGAGGCCGAAGGCGACGACGTCGTTGTAGGCGAGCACCGCCGTCGCGCCCGACTCCAGCACGGGGCCCAGGGCCGCGTCGCCATCCTCGATCGAGCCGCCGCAGGGGAGCACGGTGAGCGAGATGTCGTCGTGCTCGCGCGCGAGCGTGCGCAGCGCCTGCACCCGGTCGTTGTTGGGCAGGCTGCTCGAGGGGCCGGAGAGATAGACGAAGGATCGATGCCCTTGGCGCATCAGCCTGTGCATGAGGATCCGCACGCCCTCGGCGTAGTCGACCACCAGGGACGGCACACCACCGGCCTCGGCCTCCCGGTTGATCAGCACGACCGGCTCGGTCGCGGACAGCACTCGACGCAGGTCGCGGGGCGACATCCGCGGCGAGCAGAGGATCAGGGCGTCGCAGCGGCGGCGTGCCTCGATCGCGAGGTCGGCCTCGGCGCCGGGGTCCTCGACGCTGTCGGTCACCAGCAGCCGGTAGCCGGCGGCGGCCGCCGCGCGGTTCGCCCCGCGCAGCACCTGCTGGAACATCGGGTTCGACAGGTCGGGCATGAGGAGCGCGACGGTGTGCGTGCGGCCGAGGGAGAGGCTGCGCGCAGCGTTGCTCGGCACGTAGTCGAGCCGGGCGGCGGCCGCGAGCACCCGCTCGAGGGTCTCGGGCTTGACCGCGGGGTGGGCGTTCATGGCTCGCGAGACCGTCGCCACCGACACACCCGCGAGCTTGGCGACGTCGCCGATCGTGGCATGGCGTGGACTGCTCATCACTTCCTCCTTGCGGCGGCACGACGTCGAGATCCGTGACCGAACAGGCTGCATCGATGCAAGCGGTTACAGTCTTCCATATCCCATGGAACGTGCGATATTCCCCGCCCGCAGTGGGACCGATTACGCTGGTCCGCGTGACTATCGCCCGCGTCGGCGACGACGCCGATCTCCTCCCCAGCCTGACCCTCGCGATCGCCGACCCCGCCGTGCACGAGATCGTGCTCGCCCCAGGCCGATATGTCGAGCATGTCGCGATACCGGCGCGGCGGCAACCGCTGACCATCCGGTCTGAGAGCGGACGCGCCGAGGATGTGGTCCTCACGTTCGGGCTCTCGCAGGGCGACCGCGACCGCACGGGCATGGAGATCGTCCAGGACTGCGCCACGCTGACGGTGGACGCCGACGAGGTGACGATCCGTGGCATCACGATCGAGAACAGCTTCGACAAGCGGCTGCAGCCCAAGAGGGCGAACCAGCAGGCGCTCGCGCTGCGCACGCGCGGTGACCGCATCCTCGTGGAGGACTGCGTGCTGCGGGCGCGCCAGGACACCGCCCTGCTGGACACCCCGAGCTACGCGGCGGTGAGCCGTGTACATCTGCGGCGCTGCCTCGTGGAGGGCGATGTCGACTTCGTCTACGGCCGTGCGACGGCGGTCCTCGAGCAGTGCGCCATCCGCAGCATCGGACCCGGCTACATCACGGCGCCCTCCACCGCGCGCGAGAACCCGCGCGGGTTCTTGTTCCTCGGCTGCGAGATCGTCGCCGACGCCGATGTGCCGGCTGGGTCCGTGCGGCTCGGTCGCCCGTGGCACCCGGGCCGCAAGCCTGACGCGATCGGGCAGGCGTGGTTCGTGGGGTGCGAGCTCGGCGAGCACATCGCCGCGGACGCCTGGTCCGAGATGGGTGGTTTCGCCTGGCAGGACGCGCGGTTCGCTGAGCAGGGCAGCCGCGGGCCGGGAGCCTTGGTCGGCGCCGATCGGCCACAGACCGCCGAGACGCCGACCGCCGCGCAGTGGCTGCTCGGGTGGGAGGGCTGGCCCGCGCGCGAGGGTGAGATCCACGTGGTCGGCGACTCCACGGCCTCGACGTACGAGGCGAGCAGCGCGCCGCGCGAGGGCTGGGGCCAACGGCTCGCCGACGCTGCCGGGCGAGTCGTGCACAACCACGCGGTCTCCGGCAGGAGCTCGCGCAGCTTCATCGATGAGGGTCTGCTCGACGCCGTGCTCGAGACCCTGCAGCCGCATGACCTGCTGCTCGTGCAGTTCGGGCACAACGACAGCAAGGGGGACGAGCGCCACACCGACGTGTTCCGTGACTACGCTCCGATGCTGCGGCGGTACCTCGTCGGTGCGAGGGCGCGCGGAGCGGCACCGGTGCTGCTGACCTCGGTGGAGCGGCGGCGGTTCGACGAGGCGGGTCGGGCGCGGTCGACCCACGGTGGCTATCCGCAGCGTGTGCGTGACCTGGCTGCCGAAGAGGGTGTGCCGCTCATCGACCTCACCCAGCTCACCCGCAGGCTCTGGCAGCAGCAAGGTGCCGAGGGCAGCAAGGAGTCGTTCCTGTGGCTTCAGCCCGGTGCGCATGCGGCCTTCCCTGACGGCGAGCAGGACGACACGCACCTGTCGGCCTCAGGGGCGATCGCGGTGGCAGGCATGGTCGCTGACGGACTGCGCGCGGCGGGACTCCTCCCGCCTCGCGCCTGATCCATCACTTCATCCCGGTGGTGGCGATCCCGTTGATCAGGTAGCGCTGACCGATGAAGAAGAACCCGACCACCGGGAGCAACGACACGATCGACATCGCGAACATCGGGCCCCACTGGCTCGCGCCCTGAGCCGACATGAACTGGCGAAGCGCCAGCGGCACGGGGAACAGCATCTGGTCCGTGAGGTAGAGCAGCGGTCCGAAGAAGTCGTTCCACGATGCGATGAAGGTGAAGATCGCCACCGTGGCCAGGGCCGGCGTGGTCAACGGCAGGATCACGCTCCAGTAGGTGCGGATGGGACCGCAGCCGTCGATGCGCGCCGCATCCTGGAGCTCCATGGGCAACCCGCGCATGAACTGCACCAGCAGGAACACGAAGAAGGCGTTCGTCGCCAGGAACGCGGGCACGGTCAGCGGCAGATAGGTGTTGATCCAGCCCAGCTTCGAGAACACGATGTACTGCGGGATCAGGATCACGTGCGAGGGCAGCAGCATCGTGGCGAGGGTCATCGCGAACATGATCTTGCGGCCGGGGAACCGCAGTCGCGCGAAGCAGTACGCCGTGATCGAGCAGCTGATGATGTTGCCGAGGATGTTGAGAACAGCCAGCACCATCGAGTTGTACAGATACGTCTCGAACGGGAACTCGAGCGCCGACCAGCCCTCAGCGTAGTTGCCGAGGTCCCACTGGGTGGGGATCAGGCTGGTGTCGTTGAAGACATCGGCGCTCGGCTTGAAGGATGCCGACACCATCCAGATCAGCGGGTAGAGCATCACCAGGCCCAGACCGATCAGCACGACGTGCCGAAGGAAGCGGGAGCCGGGGGTCCCGGTGATCTCCTCGCGGTAGGTCTCGCGGGTGCGGAGTCGCGACACCAGCCTCTGTGCGGACGTGCGGGTGGCCACCCGTGCGGCTGTGAGATCAGTCATCGTAGAAGACCCAGTACTTGGAGACGAGGAAGTTGACGGCGGTGAAGATCGCGATGACCACGAACATGATCCACGCCAACGCGGAGGCGTAGCCCATGTCGAACCGCTGGAACCCCTGCTGATAGAGGTAGAGGTTGAAGAACAGGGTCGAGTCCGCGGGGCCGCCGGTGCCGCCGCTGAACACGTAGGCCTGCGTGAAGGTCTGCAGGCTCCCGATCAGGCCCAGCACCAGATTGAAGAACAGCACCGGCGACAGCAGCGGCATCGTGATCGAGAAGAACTGTCGCGCCGGGGTGGCGCCGTCCACGCTCGCCGCCTCGTAGTACATCCGCGGGATCTGACGCAGGCCGGCCAGGAAGATCACCATCGAGGCTCCGAATCCCCAGACGCTCAGCGTGACCAGGGTCATGAGCGCCCAGTCGGGGTCTGTGGTCCAGCCGGGGCCGTCGATCCCGAAGAACGCGAGGAACCGGTTGACGACGCCGGCGTGCCCGAAGATCGAGCGCCACAGCATCACGATCGCGACGCTCGCGCCGATCAGCGAGGGCAGGTAGAAGGCGGATCGGTAGAACGGCAGCCCGCGCACGCCGCGGTTGAGCAGCAGGGCGATCCCGAGCGCCACCGCGAGCGAGATCGGCACCGCCACGAAGGTGTAGACCAGCGTGACCTTGGCTGCCGTGGCGGCCTTCGGGTCGTTCGCGAAGTGCGCGAAGTTCTCGAGGCCGACCCAGGCGGGGGAGGTCAGCAGGTCGTAGTCGGTGAACGCGAGGTACAGCGACACCCCGAACGGGATCAACGTGAACAGCATGCCGATGGCCCAGGGGATGAGCAGCACGTACGCCACCCGGTCGCCGGCGTCGGCGCCCTTGCGACGGCGTGGGCTGCTCACCCCCCGCTCCGCCGTGGTCGACGACATCAGCCGGCAGCCTCGAGAGCCGCGGCTGCCTGGGACATGAACTCCTCACCGGCCTGCTGCGGGGTCATGCGCTGGTACTCGACCTCGGTGGCGAGCGTCACCAGGATGTTCTGGACCTCGCCGGTCCCCGCCGGCTCCATGTCATAGGCCGGGAGATCCTCGGACTGGACACCGAGCGTGAAGTCGACGAACGCCTGCTCGTTCTCCGAGACCTCGGCGGCGACCACCTCGGCGACCTCGGCATTGGCCGGCACTCCCAGGAAGATCGACCGGGCGCCGTAGGACTCCGGGTCGTTCGTGAGGAAGTCGATCAGCTGCGCAGCCTCCTGGGGGTGCTCCGACTCGGCCGCCTGGCACCAGAGCAGGGTGGGCGTCACGGTGTAGCCGCGGCGCGCGCCGTCCACCTCTCCCGGTACCCGCATCAGCTGGAGCCGGCCGTCGAGGGCGGAGTTGAGGTCGGAGAACTGGTTGGCCGGGATGATCTGGGAGGCGATGACCCCGCGTCCGAGCAGCGACTGCTCGAGCGAGGCCGCCGAGTCGTCCTCGAGCACACCCTGGGCGGCGAACCCGCCGTCTGCGCGCATGTCCTCGATCAGCTGGAAGTACTCCCCGATGGTGGCGGCATCGGTACCGACGGTGCCGTCGCTGGTGAAGAGGTCCTGCCCGTGCTGCCGGGCCCACTGCGTGATCGTGGGCAGCCATGGCACGTAGAAGCCGGTGCCGTAGGTCTGGCCGTCGCTCGCCTCGTAGATCGCGGCGTTGAAAGCGGCGAAGTCCGCCCACGTCCACGTGGTGTCGTCGGGCATCTCGAGCCCCAGGCCCGTGACCAGCTCACGGTCGTAGACGTAAGCGATCGTGGTGGAGCCGGTCGGGACGCCGTAGAGCTTGCCCTGGTAGGTGGCCTGCTCGAGGAGCCCGGCATCGACCGCGTCGAGGTCGATGACGTCGGAGAACTGGTCGAGCTCGGCCAGCACGCCACGGGTGGCGTACTCACCGATCCAGCGACCCACCTGAAACATGACGTCCGGCGGGTCACCGGCGGCGAAGAGGGTGTTCAGCTTGTCCTGGTAGCCACCGACGTCGAGGAACTCGAGCTTGACCCCGATCCCGGTCTTGTCGGTGAACACCGCGAGGTCCTCCTCGTAGCGCTCGGCCTCGGCCGCGCTGGCCCACACCATCAGGCGCAGCTCGACGTCGCTGGTGGCGGCGCCACCGCCCGCTTGGTCACCGGCCGTGCCATCGGTGCCGGGCCGGCATCCGGCGACTGCCGCGACCGCCGCCCCCGAGCCGACCAGCGTGATGAACCCGCGTCGGGTCACATATGTCGTCATTGACTTCTCCTCGCAGAGCCTGGATTCGTGGAACCGCTTACATTGCGGCTGCGAAGCGATGGTAGAACAATATTCCTGGTTACGGAAGCGGTTACATGGTGAGGCCGCGGAGGCCGGTGCTGTCCCGCCGCGTCCGCGGGCGAGGTGGTGCGTGCAGCGCGGCGTTAGGGCTGCCCATGAGGACGAGCGACATGCCCGGTCCGCCAGAGCCCCGAGGCGTGACCTGGTTGCCGTTTCGGCGCTGGGGTCACGCGGTGGCGTCCCCATGGACGATGACGTCGACGCCGGGACGCGTCGGAGTGGTCGGGCCCGATCCGCGCCATGGACGCCGCCGCCGTGCGGGGCGGGGCTCCTGGCAGGCTGTGACCCATGACGGAGCCCACCGCCCCCGTGCTCGCCGACCTCGGCTCGATCTCCGGCCTGCTGCCACTGCTGCGCTCGGCCGGGCCGGTGCTCGCGCAGGGTGATGACGGCCCCGCCGTGCGGGCGCGGCTCCGGGAGCAGCTCAACCCGCCGCCGTGGTCACCGGTCACCGCCGCGCGTGGGCGGACGTGGCAGGCGGAGGGGGTCGACGGCGTCGAGCTCACCTGGGACGTGGGGTTCGGGGCGCCCACCCAGGCGTGGCTGCTGCGACCCGCCGGTGTGACCGCGGCGCTGCCCGGCGTCGTCGCGCTGCACTGCCACGGCGGCATGAAGTACTACGGCAAGGAGAAGATCGCCGACGGGCCGGACGGTCCCCTTCCCGCCGTGCAGGTCTTCCGGGAGGAGTGCTACGACGGCCGAGCGTTCGCGAACGACCTCGCCCGCCGCGGCTACGCCGTGCTGGTCCACGACGTCTTCGGCTGGGGCTCGCGCCGCGCGCCCGTGCGGGACATGCCCAGCCGGAGCGAGAGCGTCGCCGCGCTCCAGCTCGCCGAGGCCGAGCGTGCCGGGCGGACGCTGTCGGACAGCGAGGCCTACGACACCCACGCAGGTGCGCACGAGGACGCCATGGCCAAGACCCTGGGCGTGCTGGGCACCTCCTGGGGCGGCGTCGTCGGGCGAGAGGACCTCATCGCCGTCGATCTCCTCAACAGGCTCGAGGGCGTGGCGCCGGGAGGTGTCGCCGTCATCGGGATGTCCGGGGGAGGGGCGCGGTCCGCCACTGTGACCGCGCTCGCGGAGCCCGGTCAGATCCGCGCCACCGTGGTCGCCTCGATGATGTCGAGCTACGAGCACCTCCTCGACGGCCACCTGCACAAGCACACCTGGATGATCAACAACCCGGGGCTGGGGCGCGTGGCCGACTGGCCCGACGTGGCGGCGTCAGCGCGCCCGCAGCCGCTGTTCGTGGGATACGGGCTGCGGGACGCGCTCTTCCCCGAGGCGGGCATGCGGGCCGCGCACGAGCAGATCGGCCGTCTCTACGCCGCGGCGGGCGCGCCCGACGCCTACCGTGGGGTGCTGGTGGACCTGCCGCACTCGCTCGCCGGCGAGATGCGCGACGAGGCGTTCGCCTGGCTCGATGCGGTGATGCGCGCGTGAGCGATCGCCGCGTCGAGGTCGACGGCGACCTCGTGCGGCGTCCGGCCTACCCGTGGACGCCGACGGTGCACGCGCTGCTGCGTCACTTGCGTGGGAAGGGCCTCGAGGTACCGGAGCCGCTCTCGTGCGAGCTCGGGGCCAGCGGTGAAGGCGGTGTCGCCGGGGTCGAGGTGGTCCGCCTGGTGGAGGGCGTCGCCGGGAAGGATGCGTGGGGCCTGCAGGCGACCGACCGTGGTCTGAGGTCCGCTGCGACGCTGCTGCGGCGCATCCACGACGCGGCGCGCAGCTTCAACCCGCCGCCGGGGGCCGTCTGGGCCTTCCCTGCGATCGCGGGCGAGTCACTCACGGTGCTGCACGGTGATCCCGGTCCGTGGAACATGGCGTGGCGAGACGGGCTGGCGGTCGGGCTGTTCGACTGGGACCTCGCCCGCCCCGGCCCTGCGCTCGACGACGTCGCCTACGCGCTCGACTACCTGCTGCCCCTACGCACCGATGAGGACTGCCTGCGCTGGCACGGCTTCACGCAGGTGCCGGACCGCGGGGCACGGCTGCGCGTCTTCCTGGACGGCTACGGCCCCGGCGCGGACCTCGACCTCGCCGAGGTCGCGGCCGCGATCCTGACCCGCAAGCACCGCACCCGTGAGGAGGTCGCCGACCTCGCCGCCCGCGGCATCGAGCCGCAGCGCACCTGGGTCGCCGACGGGTTCCTCGCCGAGGCGGACGACCACCTCGCGTGGGCCGAGAGCAACATCGAGCGGCTGCTGCGCTGATCGTCAGGTGGTCTCGCGGCATCGGCGCGCCTCAGCCGAGCGCGAGCGATACCAGGATCAGCAGCGGCACGGCGAGCACGGTGGTGATCAGCTGTGAGTCGCGGGCGATCGGCTGGCCGGTGCCGTACCTCATGGCGTACACGAGGACGTTCTGCGCAGTCGGCAGGGCTGCCATCGCCACCACGCCGAACAGCACTGCGCCCTCCAGCCCGAGCCAGGTACCCAGCGCCCAGGCGGCCACCGGGTGCACGATGGTCCGCAGCGAGACGGTGAGGGCGAGATCCGGGACCGGGGCGCGGTTGCCCTTCGACTGCGGGCCGGACAGCGTCATGCCGAGCATGATCAGCGCGAGCGGGGCAGCGGCTGCGCCGACGAGATGGAACGGGTTGAGCAGCCAGATCGGCAGCGGCGGCAGCAGTGCCAGCACCACCCCGGCCAGCGCGGCGATGATGATCGGGTTGCGCAGGGAGCGGCCGATCCCGGTGAGCACGGCACGGCCGCCGCGCCCGCTGCCGCGGGACTCCATCACCACGAACGCCGCGGGCGCGAGCACCAGCAGCTGGAACAGCAGGGTAGGCACGATCACGACCGGGTCGCCGAGCATGTAGACGGCCAGCGGCAGCCCGAGGTTGCCGACGTTCAGGTAGGAGGCGGAGAGCGCGCCGATCGTGCTCTCGCCCGCGTTCCGCCGCAGCGCCACCCGCAGCACGACGGCGGCGATGGCCGCGACCGTGGCGGTGGTCACCACCGTGACCAGCGCGGTTCGGGTGAGCAGGAGGTGCAGGTCCGACTCGGCGATCGTCGCGAACAGCAGCGAGGGGGTCGCGACGACGAAGACGAGCTTCGCGATCACGAGCTGGGCTCCATCACCGAGCACCTTCAGGCGGCCGAGGAGCCAGCCGACGACGACGATCGCGGCCATCGTGCCCAAGGACGTGAGGACGGCACCCATCAGCGGTCTGCCCGGGTCCTCACGAGCAGCGACCGTATCGCAGGCCGAGATTCCCCCTGCGCATGTTGGTTTCGGTTGCCTTGCCCCGCATACCAGGCGCGGGCACGAGGTCGTGGATTGAATCGGTAAAATCCAGGAACTAGGGTGGAGGGCGGCGAGACAGCACTGCCGCCGTCGAGAACCACACGAGAGCAGGCCATGGAACGACGACTCCCCAACCTCTCCGTCCTGCGCGAGCAGCTGAACTTCCGCGCTCCGAGCCTCAACTTCGCAGCGACCCGGCTCGAGAAGGCGCAGACGATCTGGGACCTGCGGCGGATCGCGAAGCGCCGCACCCCGAAGGGGCCGTTCGACTACACCGACGGCGCGGCGGAGAACGAGGTGGGGCTCGCCCGCGCCCGGAAGGCGTTCGAGGACGTCGAGTTCCACCCCAGCATCCTCAAGGACGTCACGAACGTCTCGACGTCCTGGGACGTGCTGGGCAAGCCCGCCGCCTTCCCGGTGGGCATCGCACCCACCGGCTTCACACGGCTGATGCATGCCGCGGGCGAGCGGGCGGGCGCCACGGCCGCGCAGAAGTTCGACGTGCCGTTCGTCCTCTCGACACTGGGCACGACCTCGATCGAGGAGGTCCGCAAGGCTGCCCCGCGCGGGCGGCTCTGGTTCCAGCTGTACATGATGAAGGAGCGGCAGCGCTCGCTGGATCTGGTGGAACGGGCGAGCGCGGCGGGTTACGACACGCTGCTGATCACGGTGGACACCCCGGTCGCGGGTGCTCGGCACAGGGACAAGCGCAACGGCATGGCGTTCCCGCCACAGCTGACCCCGATGACGATCATCGATGCGTTGCCGCGCCCGGAGTGGTGGATCAACTACCTCACGACCGAGCCCCTGGAGTTCGCGTCGGTCACCAAGTTCGACGGCTCGGTCGCCGACATCCTGGACACGATGTTCGACCCGAGCATCGACTACGACGCGCTCGCCGAGATCCGTTCCCACTGGGACGGCAAGGTCGTGATCAAGGGCGTGCAGAACGTCGAGGACGCGCGCAAGCTCGCCGATCTGGGCGTCGACGGCATCACGCTGTCGAACCACGGCGGCCGGCAGCTCGACCGCGCCCCGGTGCCGTTCCTGTTGCTGCCTGAGGTCGTCCGTGAGGTCGGCAACGATCTCGAGGTGCACCTCGACACCGGGATCATGTCCGGAGCCGATGTCGTGGCCTCGGTCGCGCTCGGCGCCCGCTTCACGATGGTGGGCCGCGCCTACCTGTACGGACTGATGGCCGGCGGCCAGGCCGGCGTCGACCGGATGCTGCAGATCCTCACGGGCGAGATCAGCCGTGTGATGCGCCTCATCGGCGTGGCGAGCCTCGAGGAGCTCAGCCCGGAGCACGTCACCCAGCTGGTGCGGCTCGCACCGCGTCAGCTGACGTACGCGGATGCGGCGAGCTCCGCCGTCGAGCAGACGAAGGCCGCGCCGGCCAGGTCCGCACGGCAGACACGCAAGCCGGCCCGCGCGAAGTCCTGAGCCACGGCGGCGAGCCGCTGCCGGGCAAGCAGCGAGGACGGACCCGCTGTAGACATGACGGCGCCCCACCGGTCTGAACCGGTGGGGCGCCGTTTGTTCGCGCGACGGGGTGAGGTCAGGCCTCCGTGTCCTCGTCGACCCAGTCGAAGGTCTTCGTGACGGCCTTCTTCCAGTTGCGGTACAGGCGGTCGCGCTCGCCGTCGTCCATGCTGGGCTCCCAGCGCTTGTCCTCGGCCCAGTTGTCGATGACGTCCTGCTCGCCGTTCCAGAAGCCGACGGCGATGCCGGCCGCGTAGGCCGCGCCCAGCGCCGTGGTCTCGGCGACCTGCGGGCGAACCACCGGCACGCCCAGGATGTCGGCCTGGAACTGCATGAGGGTCTCGTTGGCGATCATGCCGCCGTCGACCTTCAGCTCGGTCAGGTCCACACCCGAGTCGGCGTTCATCGCGTCGAGCACCTCGCGGGTCTGGAAGGCCGTGGCCTCCAGGGCGGCCCGCGCGATGTGACCCTTGTTGACGAACCGCGTCAGGCCCACGAGCGCGCCGCGGGCGTCGGAGCGCCAGTACGGGGCGAACAGACCCGAGAACGCCGGCACGAAGTACGCACCACCGTTGTCGTCGACGCTCTTGGCCAGATCCTCGACCTCGGGGGCGGAGGAGATCATGCCCAGGTTGTCGCGGAGCCACTGCACGAGCGAGCCCGTGACGGCGATCGATCCCTCGAGCGCGTACACGGCCGGCTGGTCACCGATCTTGTAGCAGACGGTCGTCAGCAGCCCGTTCTCGCTCGGCACCTGCTCGGTACCGGTGTTGATGAGCATGAAGTTGCCGGTGCCGTAGGTGTTCTTGGCCATGCCGACCTCGAAGCACGCCTGCCCGAACGTGGCTGCCTGCTGGTCGCCGAGGATGCCCGCGATCGGGATGCCGGCGAGGTGACCGTTCTTGCGCCCCTCTCCGTAGACCTCGGAGGAGGACTTGATCTCGGGCAGCATCGACATCGGGATACCCATGTCGGAGGCGATGTCGGCGTCCCAGTCCAGCGTGGTCAGGTCCATCAGCATCGTGCGGCTGGCGTTGGTCACATCGGTGACGTGCACGCCGCCGTTCGTGCCGCCCGTGAGGTTCCACAGCACCCAGGTGTCGGTGTTGCCGAACAGCAGGTCGCCGGCCTCGGCCTTCTCGCGGGCGCCCTCGACGTTGTCGAGGATCCACTTGACCTTGGGCCCGGAGAAGTAGGTCGCGAGCGGCAGGCCGACCTTGGCCTTGTACTTGTCCGCGTCGCCACCGCCGAGCTCGTCGACGATCTTCTGGGTACGGGTGTCCTGCCAGACGATGGCGTTGTAGACGGCCTCGCCGGTGTTCTTGTCCCAGACGACGGCGGTCTCGCGCTGGTTCGTGATACCCACCGCCACCAGGTCGTCCTTGGTGATGTTCGCTCGGGTGAGCGCGAGGGCGACGACCTCACGGGTGTTGCGCCAGATCTCGGCCGGGTCGTGCTCGACCCAGCCGGCCTTCGGGAAGATCTGCTCGTGCTCGAGCTGACCGCTCTCGACGATCTGACCGGAGTGGTTGAAGACGATCGCGCGGGTACTCGTGGTGCCCTGGTCGATCGCGAGGACGTACTTCTCGTCCGACATGACTGGTTCCCTTCACTTCTTCGTGTGGCGCGCCGAGGTGACGGCGCTGTGTTCGGGGCGGTGCTGCAGAGGTGCTGACCCGGTGGGCGCCGCTGAGGTCTCAGGCGGCGCCCACCTGGTGGGTCAGCTGAGCGGGATGAACGAGAGCAGCGGGTCGGCGAGCAGACCCGCCAGCACGCCGCCGATGATCGGGCCGAGGACCGGGACCCAGGAGTAGCCCCAGTCCGAGGAGCCCTTGCCCTTGATCGGCAGGATCGCGTGCGCGATGCGCGGGCCGAGGTCACGTGCCGGGTTGATGGCGTACCCGGTGGGGCCACCGAGGCTGGCGCCGATGCCGACCACCAGCAGTGCGACGGCCAGCGGCCCGAGGCCCGAGGGCGTACCTCCGAAGGCGATGACGACGAAGACGAGCACGAACGTCGCGATGACCTCGGTCACCGTATTCCAGCCGAGCGACCGCTTCGCGGGGCCGGTGGAGAACACCGCGAGCTTGTTCGCTGCGTCGGGCTCGTCGTCGAAGTGCTGCTTGTAGGCCAGCCAGCAGAACACGGCACCGAGGATCGCGCCGATGAACTGACCGATGATGTACATCAGGACGTTGGAGACGGTTGCAGGCACGCCCTGGGCGAGATCGCCCCCGGCCGCCCACAGACCGAAGGTCACCGCAGGGTTGATGTGCGCGCCGGTGTCGACCGCGGCGTAGACGCCGGCGAAGACGCCGAGTCCCCATCCGAAGTTGATCAGCAGCCAGCCGCCGCCGTTGCCCTTGGTGCCGGCGAGAACGACGTTGGCGACGACGCCGCAACCAAGGAGGATCAGCAGGAAGGTACCCACTGCCTCCGGGAGGATAATGTCCATCAGACTCTCTTTCTCGTCATCGAGGGGGTGAAGGTGTGGACGCCCCGATGCGCCACACGGCCAGCATGCCGCTGTGCGGCATCGGGATCACGCAGGCGCGTCGAGTGGACGCATCGGGACGATGTCGGGCGCCTGCGCCCTGGCCAGCGCGCCCTCGGCGTCGCTGGTGGTCTGTGCGGCGGCGGCCTCAGCCTCACGCCGGTCGAGGTAGGACTGCTTCTCACGCTCGACCTGCGGGGAGTCCCAGCCCAGGATGGGGGCCAGGATCTCGCCGATCTCGTCGAGAGCGGCCACCCCGCCGTCGCGCTGCTCGTAGGTGAGCCGGGTGCGGTGCAGCATCACGTCCTCGAGGTGGACCACCTGCTCGTGGCTGGCCGCGAAGGCGATCTCGACGCGCAGGTAGTCGGGCGCGCCTTCGAGCGGCTTCGCCAGATCGGGCTGTGCCTCGATCATGGCGACGAGGTCGCTCAGCTGCCCGCCGTAGCGGTGCAGCAGGTGGTCGGTGATCTGCTTGGTCCAGCCGTAGGTGTCTGCCCAGCCACGCGCCTTGCGACGAGCGGTCGCGAAGCCCACGGCGCCGGCGAGCGGGACGCGATCGGTGATGGATGGGGTCGCGGCGGCCGCTTCGTCAGAGCCGAGCGCGAAGTCGACGGCGTCCTTGGCCATCACGCGGTAGGTGGTCAGCTTGCCGCCGGCGATGACCACGAGCCCCGGGGTGGGGGAGGCGGTCGTGTGCTCGCGTGAGACCTTGGCCGAGGAGGTGCCCTCCTTGGTGCCCGGCTGCAGCAGCGGGCGCAGACCGGCCCAGGTGCCGATCACGTCGTCGCGGGTGAGCGGGTCGCGCAGCACCGCGTTGGCGTGGTCGAGCACGTACTCGATGTCCTCGGCGGTGGCGACGGGGTGCACCGGGTCCTCGGTGTAGGTGGTGTCGGTCGTGCCGATCACCCAGTACCGCGACCACGGGATCACGAAGAGCACGCTCTTCTCGGTCTGAAGGATCAGACCCCGTTCACCACGGATGCGCTCACGGGGCACCACGATGTGGATGCCCTTGGAGGCCAGCACCCGCAGGCCGCCCTCGGTGTCCGCGAGCGCTTCGGTCTTCTCGGTCCACACACCGGTCGCGTTGATCACCGTCTTGGCCTTGATCGTGCGCTGCTCGCCGCTCTCGAGGTCGACGACGACGGCGCCGGTCACCCGGTCGCCGTCCTTCGTCATCTCCACGACCTGGGTCCGGTTCGCGGCGAGCGCCCCGTAGGAGGCGGCGGTGCGGACGAGCGTCACCACGAGGCGGGCGTCGTCGACCTGGGCGTCCCAGTACTGGATGGCGCCGATCGCGGCATCAGGGCGAAGGTCCGGGAACACCTTGCCGAGCTGGGTGTGGGAGAGGTGCTTGTGGAACGGGGTGGCGCGGCGGCGCGAAGACAGCGACGCGAGCGCGTCGTAGAGCCCGACGCCTGAGCCCACGTAGAAGCGCTCCCAGACGCGGTGCTCCAGCGGGTAGAGGAACGGCACGGCGCGCACGAGGTGCGGCGCGAGCTCGGACAGGAGCAGGTCGCGCTCGTTGAGGGCCTCGTGCACCAGGTGGAAGTCGAGCATCTGCAGATAGCGCAAGCCGCCGTGCACCAGCTTGGAGGAGCGCGACGACGTGCCGCTCGCCCAGTCCTGCGCCTCGACGATGCCGGTGCGCAGGCCGCGCGTCGCGGCATCGAGCGCGATACCGGCGCCGGTGACGCCGCCACCGACGACGAGGACGTCGAGCCCTGCGTCGTCGCTCATCGCTGCCAGGGCCTCGGAGCGCTTCTCGGCCGTGAGTGCCGTTGCCGTCACGATGGCACCTCTCCCTTGGGATCGGGTCGCGGGAGGAATCTCCCGGGCGCAGCGTCGACGCCGCACGAGCACAGACTTGCGGGTGGCAGCACAATTGCGCAAGCATCCTGCACATATGTGCACGGCGGAGCGGGAGAGATGGGAGTCCGTGAATGATGCAGGACGAGGCGGCGTTCCGCGCCGCGACGATGTACTACCTGCAGAACCAGACCATGGATGTCATCGCCCGGACGCTGCAGGTCTCCCGTTCCACGGTCTCCCGACTCATCGCCCACGCGCGGGACGTGGGGATGGTGCGGATCGCCGTCGAGCAGCCCTCAAGCAGGAGCGGCCAGTACCTGGGGCACCAGCTGGCGGCGACGTTCGGGATCCGAGCGCACGTGGTGCCGGTGCGGCCGCGGTCCACCGAGCTGCAGCGACTGGACCAGGTGGCGGCGGTGGCGGCGAACCTGCTGGGGCAGTGGTTCACCTCGAACATGGTGCTCGGGGTCGCGTGGGGCACCACGGTGTCGGCGATCGCCGGTCACCTGCGCAAGGTGCCCACCACGGGCTCGACGGTGGTCCAGCTCAACGGCGCAGCGAACACCTACGCCAGCGGGATCACGTACGCGAGCGACCTCATCGGGGCGATCGCGGAGAACTTCGACGCCACCTCCCAGCACTTCCCGGTGCCGGCCTTCTTCGACCACGCCGAGACGAAGACGTTGATGTGGCGCGAGCGCAGCGTGCAGCGGGTCCTCGAGATGCAGCGCCGGGTCGACATCGCGCTGTTCGGCGTCGGCGCCCTGACGGCGGAGGTCCCCTCCCACGTGTACTCCGCGGGCTATCTGACCGACCGGGAGCTGGCCGTGATCACGAGCGACGGCGTGGTCGGTGACGTCTGCACGGTGTTCCACCGAGAGGACGGCAGCTACAGCGACGTCGAGATCAACAGCCGCGCGACCGGCCCCAGCCCTCGCGAGCTACGGCGCTTCGCACGCCGCATGTGCGTGGTGGTCGGCGACCGGAAGGTGCCCGCGCTCCTCGGTGCGCTCCGCGCCCGCGTGGCCACGGACCTGATCCTCGACGAGGAGACCGCCGGCAAGCTCCTTGAGCGCGCCAACGCCCGGCCCTGACGCGGCGCGAGGGCGGCCGCGACTCCCGGGGGTGTGGCACGAAGTCCACGGTCGATGAGGTTATGACGGCGAAGCAACCGGTTGCCATCGCATCGAGCGTGGACTTTGGTCCAGATCTGACCGTGCTCAGAGAGAGCGGAGCAGGTGGACGCGCAGCAGCGCGAGCGCGACCACGAGCTGCAGCACCACGACCGCCCCGACGACAGCGCCGACGATGCCGGCCGTGTCGGCGAGCACCCACACCGTGATCACGAGCACGCACGCACCCACGATCACGCGCATGAGGATTGCGAACCGGGCGGCGGTGGATCGGATCGCCGCGTGGGGCACGTCGGTGCGGGCGGCGGCGGCTGAGTCCTCGCTGCCGGGCTCGCCGACCTGACGCAGCACCCGCGCGAGACCGCCCCCCGCGATCGCGGCCGCGACCAGCGCGCACAGCTGGCCGACCGCCAGCATCGACAGCCCCGCGACGATCGGCGGGGTGCGGAGGTCGTCGCCGGCGAGCGAGAGCGCGGCGGCGCCGATACCGGCGAGCACGATCACCGCGACCGCGAGCGTCACCAGCGCTCGGGTGTGGGCGCGCACGGAGCGAGCGATCAGCACGTCGGCGGGCGCGGTCTCCACGGCGTCGACGATAGTCGCCCTTCCGGCCCTTCCGGCCCTTCCGGCCCTTCCCGGCCTTCCTGCCCGGGGGATGGGTGGTGGCTCAGCGTCCACACCGCGGGTACCACTGGTCACTCAGCGGCCACTGGAGAAGGTTCGGTGGACGCTCAGCCACCAGCCAGGTCCAGTGGTGGCACTTCCGGCACTTCCGGCCCTTCCGCCCGTGCCGCTGTTCGGCGCGCCACGAGAAACACCATCAACAACTATTTATCAAGATAACTTGATAAAGAAGTCTTGAAGGTTTACGCTCCTTCACATGGACGACGACACGACGGCGCAGAGCTCGATCAGCGGTTCCTCGATCAGCAACCCCGAGCGCATCCGGGCACTGGCGCACCCGCTCCGGCTGGCGCTGCTCGACCACCTGGGCAACGTCGAGGACGCGACCGCCACCCAGTGCGCGGAGGCCGTCGGGGAGTCGGTCGCCTCCTGCTCCTTCCACCTGCATACGCTCGCGAAGTACGGGTTCATCGAGCCCGCGCCGCGTCGGGGTCGCGAGCGTCCGTGGCGCTCCACCGTGCGCGGCGGCATGGATGTCCGCCCCAGCGCGGAGATGCCCGGCTCCCGCCATGCCGTCGCCGAGCTCGCCGGCATGCAGGTGCTGCGCCAGGCCGAGCGCGTCCGCGCCTACCTCGCCACGCTCCCCGAGGAGTCCGAGGAATGGGTGCAGGCCAGCACCGTCACCTCCAGCACCTTCTGGGCCACGCCCGAGGAGCTGGCCCGGCTGAGTGAGCACCTGCAGACGGTCGCGGCCGAGTGGTTCGGCGGTCGTGAGGCCGACCCCGCCAAGCGACCCGCCGGTGCCCGCCGCTCCCACGTGTTCGCGACCGCGAACCCCGAGCCCCTGGAAGGCGGCGAACGATGAGCATCGCGACCGCGCTCCGCCGTCGCCCCGCGGCATGGAAGCACCAGCCGTTCCGCCGCCTCACGGCGGCCTGGGTGACCACCAACCTCGGCGACAGCGCCCTCTACCTGATGGCCGCCGTCTGGGCGAAGGACCTCACCGGGTCGGATGCGGCAGCCGGCATCGTGTTCGCGGTCCTCGGCCTGTCCACGCTGCTCGCACCCGTGATGGGCCACATCGTCGATCGGGTGTCGCGGCGGCGGCTGCTGATCATCGCGAACCTCGTCGGCGCCGGGCTGGTCTGCCTGCTGCTGCCGCTGACCGCGGACCGGTTCTGGCTCCTGTACATCGTGATCTTCGGGTACGGCGCGCTGGGCACGCTGACGGGGGCCGCGCAAGGGGCGCTGCTGCGGGACATGCTCGCCGACGACGAGCTCGCCTCCGGCAACGGCCTGCTCTCGACGATCGACCAGGCGCTCCGACTTGTCTCACCGTTGCTCGGCACGGCGCTCTACGTGACCGCGGGTCCGCTCGCCGTCGTCGCGCTCACCGCGACCTGCTTCGCCGCCACCGCGCTCCTGCTGGTCTTCGTGCGACAGGAGGAGTCGCAGCCCGAGCCGCGCGACGGCGAGAGCTTCCTGCGCTCGGCACTCGCCGGGTTCGGCCACATCGCGCGCACGCCGGTGCTCGCCCCCACCACGATCGCCATCGGTGTGGCGTTCGGGGCCACCGGCCTGCTCAACATCGCCGCGTTCCCGGTGATCGAGCAGGGGCTCGGGTTGCCGGCCGCCTCGCTGGGGGTGATGGTCAGCGTCCAGGGCATCGGTGCCGTGCTCGCGGGGGTCACCGCTGCGAGCGTCATCGCCCGGCTCGGTGAGCCGCGCACCCTCGCGGTCGGCCTGACCATTCTCGCGGCCGGCGGGGCCGCGTTCCTCACCACGAGCGTGCTGGTGGCCGGCGCCGGGATGGCCGCGGTCGGGTTCGGCGTGACCTGGAGCGTGGTCGCCTTCGTGACGATCCGGCAGCGGCTGACAGCGCCGCGCATGCAGGGCCGCACCTCGGCCGCCTCGAACCTGGCGATCAACCTGCCACAGGCGCTGCTCACGCTCGTGGGCGCGGCGGTGCTCGCCGTCATCGACTACCGGCTGCTGATCGCGATCACCGTGCTCGGGGTCGCAGGCGCGGCGGTGTCGGCGTTCGTGGTCCCGCCGATCCCGGCCCCCACGGTCACTGCTCCGGCAGCCGATAGCGAGCCGGCGAGCCCGTGACGGCGACCAACCCGTCGCTGACCAGACCGGCCAGCACGCGGTCGCGCTGGGTGCGATCGCCCCAGTCGGGCAGATCTTCCACCGTGAGCGCTCCGACGGCGGCCCGCAAGGCCGCCATGATCCGGCCCCTGGCCTGTCGCTCGGTTCCCTCCCAGGCCTGGGTGCGGCGGCGGTGCGCGTGCACGTCACCGGGGTACCCGGCGGCCCTCCAGGCACAGACATCGGCCAGCGGGCACACGTCGCAGCGCGGCGAGCGTGCGGTGCACACCAGCGCTCCCAGCTCCATCAGCCCGACGTTCCACCGCGCGCTCGCCGCAGGCTCCGGCGGCAGCACACCCTCGGCCCGGCGCTCCTCGGCGCGCGTCAGCGACGGAGCCGGCAACGCGGCGCCGTCGAGCACCCGGCCCAGCACCCGGCGCACGTTGGTGTCGAGCACGACGTCGCGCTCGCCGTAGGCGAACGAGCGCACCGCGGCGGCCGTGTAGCTGCCGATCCCGGGCAGCACGAGGAGATCGGAGGTCGCCACCGGGACCACGCCGTCGTGCCGGTCACGGATCGCGGCTGCCGCCTCGCGCAGCCTCAGCGCCCGGCGCGGGTAGCCCAGCCGGTCCCACGCACGCAGCACCTCGGCGGGGGTGGCGGCCGCCAGGTCGGCAGGCTGCGGCCACCGCTGCATCCACTCGCGCCAGCGCGGCTCGACCCGCACCACGGGAGTCTGCTGCAGCATCACCTCCGAGACCAGCACGGCCCAGGCCGAGACCCCGGCCGCGCGCCACGGCAGGTCCCGCTGGTGCCGGCGGTACCAGTCGAGCACGGCCGGCCACAGCTGCTCCGGGGGCTGGGTGATCGCCTTCACCCGCACAGTCTCGCCTGCTCGGCGGTATGTCTGCCGAGCTGCGGGCCTCGCAGGGGTTACGGTCACCGGCATGAGGAGTACCGCGACCCCACCCAAGCGGGGTGGCTCCTCCCCGAACCGTGCCAGGCCGCGCCCAGCGGCACGCGGCACCCGGGGCCCGACCGGTGCGCGATCCGCCACCCCGGCCCGGCCCGTGGGGCGATCGCACACGCCTGACCCCGCGGTCTTCCGCCGCCGGCGGATCCTTGCGCTGACGATCCTGCTCGTGCTCGTCGCGGGTGTCGCGCTGGGTGCCCAGGCCGTGATGCGAGCGATCGACGCTGCCGACGACGTCATCCCACGGACGGTCAGCACCGCCCCGATCACGCCGGTGGATGTCGATGACGAGCCGACCGGCCCGCCCACGGAGGAAGAGCTGGCCAACCCGGTCGACTGCCGTCCCGCCGCCGTCGACCTCGCGATCGGGATGGGCACCACGGCGGTGGCGGGCGCGACCACCGCGATGCCGGTCACGGTCACCAACGCCGGGCAGGTGCCGTGCCTGCTGGACATCGGCGGTGCCCAGATCGAGCTGACGATCTACTCGGGCGAGGATCTCGTGTGGACCTCGCAGCACTGCTCGACGCTCGGGGACCGGCGGGTGCTGCTCGACATCGGCGCTGCCGACACAGTCGCGTTCCGCTGGACCGGCACCCGCAGCGCGCCGGGCTGCCCGGGCGGTCAGCCGGTCGCCGCCGCAGGGACCTACCGTGCGGTCGTGGTGCTGGTGACCGCGGGGGACAGCCCCGAGCAGGTGGCGACCGTCGAGCAGGTGTTCACGGTCACGTAGTCGGTGAGCGGACCCGGGCGGTGCGCTCCGCCGTCGAGAGCGCTCAGGAGAAGCGCTCGAGCAGGCTGGACTCGGCCTGACGGGACAACCCCTCGCGAACGGATCGCGCACGCTGGGCGCCGACGCCGTCAACCACCTCGAGATCCTCGATCGTGGCTGAGAGCATGCGCTGCAGCGAGCCGAAGTGAGTGACCAGCGCGGTCACCACGGATGCCGGGAGGCGGGGGATCCGCGTGAGCATCCGGTAACCGCGGGCCGCGATGGCGGAGTCGAGCGCCTCACCCTGCCGGCCGCCGAGGCCGAGCACACGTGCGATCAGCGACAGGTCGAGCAGCTGGGAGGAGTCGAGCCCGGCGAGATCGCTGAGGACATCGGTCAGCGTGCGCGCCGAGCGGTCGTCGAGGTAGTCGCGGATGACGGTCTCGAGCCCGGAGCCGATACCGCCGCTCATCTCGTCGAACTGCAGCTCGAGCAGCCGGCCGTTGCTGCCGAGCTCGATCACGTAGTCCGCGATCTCGCCCGAGATCCGGCGCACCATCTCCAGGCGCTGCACCACCGAGGCGACGTCACGGACCGTGACGAGGTCCTCGATCTCCAGCGCCGAGAGCGTTCCGGCCACCTCGTCGAGGCGCTCCTTGTAGCGCTCGAGCGTGGCGAGTGCCTGGTTGGCGCGAGACAGGATCGCGTCGGAGTCCTCGAGCACGTACCGCTGGGAGCCGACGTACAGCGCCACGATGCGCATCGACTGGCTCACGGAGATCACCGGCAGGCCGGTCTGCTTCGCGGCGCGTTCCGCGGTGCGGTGCCGGGTTCCGGACTCGCTGGTCTCGATCGCCGCGTCCGGGAGGAGCTGGACGGCAGCGCGCAAGATGCGGGTGGCCTTGCCGTCGAGGACGATCGCACCGTCCATCTTCGCGAGCTCGCGCAGCCGGGTGGAGGAGAACTCGACGTCCAGCTCGAACCCGCCCGTGCAGATGCTCTCGACGACGTCGTCGTAACCGAGCACGATCAACGCACCCGTGCGCCCGCGCAGGATCCGCTCGAGCCCGTCGCGGAGCTCGGTGCCCGGGGCGACCCAGCCGAGGATCTCGCGCAGCGAAGGTGTGGACAAGCTCGGTACTCCCAACGCGCTCTCGACCTGGACTGCTGGGAAGTCTAGGCGGGCCGCTGCTCAGATCCGTCCCACTCAAGGATGAGATCGCCTCACAGATCGACCTTCGTCCAGCGCAGCCGTGCGAGCTGCGTGGCGTCGCCGGCGATCCACAGCCGCATCGCCCGTGCCACCTCGGCGGCGCTGCGCACCTCGGTGCCGAGGTGTCGGTCAGGTGAGCCGTCGCGGTACTCGAGCGCGTAGGCGTCACCGCGCCGCTGGGTCTGGATGTACCGCTGCTCGGCGATCGCGACGACCAGGTAGTCCTCGTCCCGCAGGCGGTGCACGAGCGCGGTGACGGCGGTGGGTGCGATCACCCGGTAGATGCCGTCGGCCGAGGACTCGATCATGCCCTCCCTCACGGACCGGGGATCGATCATGACGTCGTTCTGCGGATCGAAGACCCCGTAGCCGGCCCGAAGCGCCTCCGCGACGAGCACGTCGCGAGCATCCTGCACGCGCGGGTACGGGGCCGCGACCACGACCATGTCGCCCTCGGCCGCCAGCGGGTGGATTGACAGGAAAGCGCGCTGATCGTCCAGCGGCAGGTTGTGGCCGGTGATGGCGGCGGCGATGGCCGCCGCCTCGGGCTGCGGTGACCGCCCGAGCTGGCTGTGCACGTGAGCGGCCGCGGTTGCCGGGTCGGAGCAGGCGGCAGCCGGGATCACGTAGTGGTCATAGCTCATGCCCGAGCAGCCTCCCATGCCCGCCGGTGGGGGGTCAGTCGTCCGCGCGAGCCGTCAGGGCCGCCTCGACGGCGGAGCGCAGGTCGGGTGCTTCGACCAGCGACATCCCGGCCGGGGGGCCACCCAGCAGGTCGGACCGGGAGGGGATGATGGCGCGGGTGAAGCCGAGCCGCCGCGCCTCGGCGAGCCGGCGGCCCGTGCCCACCACGGGACGCAGCTCACCCGCGAGACCGATCTCGCCGATCGCGACGAGGCCGTCGTAGAGCGGGGCGTCCTGCTTCGAGCTCACGACGGCGAGCGCGACGGCCAGATCGACCGCCGGTTCCTGTGCGCGCGAGCCGCCCACGGTGGACACATAGGTGTCGTGGCCGCTGGCATCGAGCCCGAGCCGCGCGGAGAGAACGGCGAGGGCCATGGCGACGCGGGAGGAGTCGAGCCCGTGGGTGGCGCGGCGCGGTTGCGGGGCGCTGGTCTTCGCGAGCAGCGCCTGCACCTCGATCGGCATGGGGCGACGGCCATCGAGGGTCACGGTCACGCAGCTGCCGGCGACGGGGTCGCGGCCGCCGGACAGGAACAGGCCGGAGGGGTCCGGGAGCCCGTGGATGCCGGCCTCGTCGAGCGAGAAGCAGCCGACCTCGTCGACCGAGCCGAAGCGGTTCTTGACCGCTCGCACCAGCCGGAGCTGAGCGTGCTTGTCGCCCTCGAACTGGCACACGACGTCGACCAGGTGCTCGAGCACACGCGGCCCAGCGATCGCACCATCCTTCGTGACGTGTCCCACGAGCACGACGGGCAGCGCTGTGCGCTTGGCGACCGAGATCAACGCGGCGGCGACCTCGCGCACCTGCGAGACACCGCCGGCGGAACCATCGACCTGCGCCGACGCGATCGTCTGCACCGAGTCGACGACCAGCAGGTCCGGCTGCTGCGCCTCCACGTGACCCAGCACGCGGCCGAGATCGGTCTCGGCGGCGAGGAGCAAAGTGGGGCGGAGCGCTCCGATCCGCTCGGCGCGCAGCCTGACCTGCGCCGCGCTCTCCTCACCGGTGACGTACAGGACCTTGCCGCCGCCCTCGGCGGCCCGCGCCGCCACGTCGAGCAGGAGGGTCGACTTGCCGACACCCGGCTCTCCCGCGAGCAGGACCACGGCGCCGGGCACGATGCCGCCCCCGAGCACCCGGTCGAACTCGCCCACGCCCGTGGGGCGATAGGCGGCAGCGTGCGCATCCACATCGGCGATCGCCTGCGCGGCCGTGCCGGGGCGGGACACCGCGGTACGGGGCCCGGTCGCCTCGGGCCCGCCCGCCTCCACGAGCGTTCCCCAGGCCTGGCACTCGCCGCATCGCCCCACCCACTTGGGCGCGTTCCAGCCGCACTCGGCGCATGTGTAGCCCGCGCGAGCAGGCTTAACAGCTGTCTTGGCACTCACCCCGTGAACCTACCCGCCACCCCCGACACGCTCACCACAGGCTTGCGCCTCTCGCGGGTGGCGTGGGTAGCGGGCCGGGGAGCTACTCGGCGAGCCAGGCGGCGAAGGCGTCGACCGAGTAGGGGCGGCCGAGGAAGTCCTCGACGAGCTCGGCGGCATCCTTCTGCCCGCCCGGGGCGAGCACGCGGTCGCGGTAGCGGTGGGCCACCTCGGGGTCGAACATGTTCTCCCGGTCGAACGCCGAGAACATGTCCTTGGCGATCACGAGCGACCACATGTAGGTGTAGTAGCCCGAGGAGTAGCCGTCGAGGTGCCCGAACGAGGCGGCCATGTGGGTGCCGTCGATGAACGGGAACAGCGAGTACGCCTCCTGCAGCTCCTTGGTGCGCGCGGTGATGTCGGCCGTCTGCTCGGCGTGCAGGTAGTAGGAGAGCGCGGCGTAAAACATCTGGGTGCGGGCGTCGGAGCCCTTCCCGAAGTCGTCGGCGGTCCGCATCCGCGCCACCAGCTCGGCCGGGATCGGCTCGCCGTCGGCGTCGAGCGCGAACGAGCGCAGCACGTCCGCGTCCCAGGCCCACTCCTCGAGCAGCTGGCTGGGGGCCTCCACGAAGTCCCACTCGGTCGCCACGCCCGAGAACCGCACGTACCGGCCGCGCCCCGCGAGCACGTGGTGCACGAGGTGACCGAACTCGTGGAACAGGGTCACGACGTCGTCGTGCTCGATCAGGCCCTTGCCCACGTTGCACCCCAGCACGCCCTCGGCGAGCTGACGCCCCGCGATGCCGGGCTGCAGGTCGAACTGCGCCGCGTGCTTGTACTTGCCCTCGCGCGGGTGCAGGTCGAGATAGATGCGCCCGATGCGCTGGCCGTTCTCGGTCAGGTGCACGTCGTAGGAGTCGACGTCCTCGTGCCAGCGCACCGCGTCCGGCGCCGGCCGGTACTCCAGGCCGAGCAGCCGCCCGGTGACCTCGAGCAGCCCGTCACGCACGCGCGTGAAGTCGAAGTAGCGGCGCACCTCCTGGGCGTCGACGTCGAAGCGCTCCTTGCGGATCTTCTCGGTGTAGTACGCGGCGTCGGCGCGGTCGATGATCTCGGCGTCGGGCCGGTCCTGCTGCAGCCGCTCGAGCAGCACCGCGACATCGCGCTCGCCGCTCTCCAGGGACGCCTCGGCGATCCGATCGATGAACTCGGCGACGGCGGAGCCCGAGCCGATCATCTTCACTTCCGTGTCGTAGTCGGGCCAGCTGGCGTACCCCACGAGCGCCGCGAACTCGCGGCGCAGGCCCAGCAGCTCCTGCAGCAAGGCCTCGTTGTCGGGCCAGGCGCGGCTCAGGTAGGCGATCGAGAGCCGACGGCGGCACTCGGCGTCGTCGGCGAACATCATGAAGGGCACGTAGTCGGGGTAGTCGGTGGTCACCTCGACGAGCCCGTCGTCACCCGCGAGGTGCGCGTCGATCCAGTCCTGCGGCAGCCCGGCGAGCCGGTCCGGGGTCACGCGGATCGAGCGGACGTCGTCGCGGATGTTCTTGCCGAACTCCTGGCTGAGCTGGACCATCCGCTCGGAGATCTCGGTGACCCGTGCGCGGGTGGCGTCATCGCCGTCGACGCCCGAGCGGCGGAAGTCGCGCAGCACCCGGGTCAGCAGCCGGGCGGCGAGCGGATCGGTGCCGGCGAGCACGGCCGGGTCGAGCGCGGCGAACACTTCGAACAGGTCGCGGTCGAGGGACAGCTCGGTGCGGAGGCGCTCGACCTCCTGCACGGCGTCGTCGCCCCGGGATCGCGCGTCCTCGTTCGGGTGCAGCTCGGAGAGCGTGTGCGCGGGGGCAGCGAGGTTGCTGAGCGTGAGCTCGAGCTCGTTCCACCGCGCCACGGCCTCGGCCGGGTCGGTGGGCCGGTCGGTCTTCAACGCAGCGATGATCTCGCGGGCCTGCGCGAGCAGGGCAGCGGTGCGCTCGGCGAGCCAGTCGGCGGTCTGGTCGGGGGTGGGCAGGGTGAGCGGGGCGGGTCCGCCAGATGCATCGGTCACGGGCGCAGCCTATGACGCCGACCCGCTCCCACTACCCTGTCCGGGTGACTGACCCGTCGACGCCCGAAGCCATCGACCCGGTCGCGCAGGGTGGCGAGACGACCGCGTCTCGCCGATCGAAGCGCGCCGCCGGTGGCGAGCCCGCCTCGAACCGCAACCGCCGGCAGCTGATCCTCATCGGCTCGGTCGTCGCGGTGCTGGTGGTCGTGGCCCTCGCACTGCTGCTGACCCAGCGCCTCGGCGGCCAGATGGAGCCGCTCACGATCGAGACGACCACGGTCACGGTGCCGCCGCCGACCCCCGCCGAACCGGCGATCGAGCGCGACACGTCGACGGCGCTGCTGGCGGCCCTGCCCGATGCCGTGATCGGCTGGTCGGTCAGCGACCAGGTCGAGTCCGCGATGATGACCGAGCTCAGTGCGCTCGAGGGATGGCAGCTGACGTACTCGGGCAGGGACACCGCCGTCGTGCTCCAGGTCGGTCAGTGGCCCGAGGCCGAGGAGGCGACCGCAGCCGCTGCCGGTCTCGTGGGCGAGGCGACGGCGACGGACCAGGGCGAGGTGCTCGTGGCGGGTGCCCCGGTGGGGACGTTCACGACGTTCGAGGTCGACGGCGTGGAGCGCACCGTGTGGACCAATGCCACCGTGGTGCTCGTGGCCGAGGGGCCGATCGGGACCACGAGCACCTTCTACGACGCGTTCCCGCTCTGACCTGGAGGTTCCGATGACCGAGCACAGCGTCGCCCTGGTGGGCGCAGGCGTGATGGGTGAGGCGGTGCTCGGCTCGCTGGTGAGCGCGGTGGGCGCCGAGCGCGTCACGATCACCGACGGCCGTGAGGAACACGGTCGTAGGGTCGCGCAGCGGCACGGGGTGCGCTGGGCGGGCAGCAACGCCGAGGCGGCCCGCGGCAGCGAGGTGGTGGTGCTCGCGGTCAAGCCGAAGGATGTGGCCGATGTCTGCGCCGACCTCGCGCATGCCATGCCCGAGGGCGGCCTGGTGGTCAGCGTGGCCGCGGGGATCACGACGGCGTACCTCGCCGAGCGCCTGCCCGCCGGCACCCGGGTGGTCCGGGTGATGCCGAACACCCCCGCCACGATCGGCCGCGGCATCGCCGCTCTCAGCGCCGGTGGTGCGGCGCAGCAGAGCGATCTCGACGTGGTGGCCGAGCTGCTCGCCGGGACCGGGGAGACCGTGCAGGTCCCGGAGGACCAGCAGGACGTGGTGACGGCCATCTCCGGTTCTGGGCCCGCCTACGTGTTCTACCTGCTCGAGGCGATGCGCGACGCCGGTGTGGCCGGCGGTCTCGACCCCGACCTCGCGCTCACGCTCGCCCGTCACACGGTGGCCGGCGCCGCCGAGCTCGCGCTCGCCTCCGACGACGACCCGGCGGTGCTCCGCGAGCGCGTGACCTCGCCCGGGGGAACGACCCTCGCCGCGATCACCGAGCTCGACGAGCGCAAGGTGAGGGACGCCGTCGGCGCCGCTGCTCAGAAGGCGTGGGAACGGGCAGCCGAACTCGGCCGGTCCTGAGGCTAGGGCCGGCTCGCGAACTTCTCCAGCAGCGCGGTGTCGCCCGAGAGGATCAGGGTGTCCTCGGCGTCGATGCGCGTCTCCTGCGTGGCGTACTCGAAGGGCTTCCCCGGCGCCTTCACGCCCACGACCATGATGCCGTAGCGCGACCGCAGGTGCAGGTCGCCGACCGTGAAGCCCCAGGTCTCCTTCGGCGGCCGCATCTTGACGATCGTGAAGCCATCCTCCAGCTCGATGAAGTCGAGCATCCGGCCCGAGACCAGGTGTGCCACCCGGGTACCGGCATCCCACTCGGGATAGACCACGTGGTGGGCTCCGATGCGCTGCAGGATCCGGCCGTGCTCGGCGGAGATCGCCTTCGCCCAGATCAGCGGCGTGCCGAGGTCGACGAGGTTGCCGGTGATCAGCACGCTCGCCTCGATCGAGGTTCCCACGCCCACGACGGCGATCGGGAAGTCCTTCGCACCGAGCTGGGTGAGCGCCTCGGGGTTGGAGGCGTCGGCCTCGACGAGCGGCAGCCGGTCCGACCACTGCTGGATCAGCTCGGCGTCCTTCTCGACGCCGAGCACGTCGCGGCCGAGCTTGTCGAGCGTGAGCGCGATCGCAGAACCGAAGCGGCCGAGCCCGATCACGAGCACGCCGGCGTCGGCGCCCGGCTCGGGGCCCTTCGGGGAGATGCCGCGGGGGCGGTCGTCAGCCAATGATCGGCCTTTCCTCAGGCAGTCGGATCACGCGGCGCCGGTTGCGCAGCGCGAGCGCGGCCGCGAGTGTCATTGTCCCCGTGCGTCCCGCGAACATCAGCGCGATCAGCACGTACTTGCCGCCGTTCGGCAGATGGGGGGTGATCCCGGTGCTCAACCCGCAGGTGGCGAACGCCGAGATCACCTCGAACAGGATCACGTCGAGGTGGAGGTCGGTGAGCACGAGCAGCGCGAGGGCCGCGAGACCCACGAACGTGGCACCGATGAACGCGACCGCGATCGCGAGCCGCACCACCCCGGCGTCGACGCGACGGCCCCACGCCTCGAGGTCGCGGTCGCCTCGCGCCTCGGCCACGATCGCGAGCAGCATGACGGCGAACGTGGTCACCTTGATGCCGCCGCCGGTCGAGGCGGAGCCGCCGCCGATGAACATCAGCGCGTCCTGCATGAACCAGGTGGCCTCGCTCATGTCGTTGATGTCCACGGTGGAGAAGCCGGAGGAGCGCGGCGTCATCCCCGCCACCAGGGCTGCGAGCAGGCGACCGTGCACCGGCAGCCCGCCGAAGGTGTCCGGGTTCGTCCACTCGAAGGTGCCGATCAGCAGCACGCCGAGCACCCACAGGCCGAGGCTGGTGGTGATCGTCAGCTTCGCGTGCAGCGACCACCGCCGGGGGTTCCGCCAGTTCGAGGCCACCGAGAGGATCACGGGGAACCCCACGGCACCCACGAACGTCCCGACGATGATCGGCATGCACATCCACCAGTCCGAGACGAACGGTGACAGGCCGCCCGGCAGGATCATGATCCCGGCGTTGTTGAACACGGACACCGACAGGAACCAGCCCTGCCACAGAGCCTCGCCCAGCGGCATGCCCTCGGCCAGGAACCGCGGCACCAGCACGAGCGCGAGCCCGAACGTCAAGGTCAGGCTGGCGCCGATGACCGCGCGGACCAGCGAGCCGACCTCGCCGAGCCTCGTCAGCTTGGTCTCCGCGGCGGCGAGGAGCTTGGTGGTCAGACCCATCCGACGCGACACGGCGAGCCCGAGGATCGAGGCCAGCGTCATGACGCCGAGGCCACCGACCATCATCCCGAACATGATCACCACATGGCCGAAGTCGGACCAGTAGGAGGCCACGTCGACGGTGGTCAGTCCGGTGACGCACACGGCCGATGTCGCCATGAACAGTGCGTCGACGAACGGCGCGCGCTCACCCGAGGCGGTCGCGATCGGCAACGAGAGCAGGGCCGTCTCGATCGCGACGACCCCCGCGAAGACCAGCAGCGTCAGCCTGGCGGGGGAGCGGCGGGCGACGCCGTCGATCGAGTCGCGTAAAGCGGACACGAATGCTGGCAGCTCACGCGCCACCCGTGTCCCCTCTCTCCGGCCCCGACTGCCAGGGCGACGGGCATTACTGTGCCACCTCGCGGCGGGTGGCCGGAGCGATAGCGTGCACGCATGCCGCAGAACGAGCGCGCCACCTTGCTGTGGACCCCCGAGCTTCTCGGCTACGACTTCGGTCCCGGGCACCCGATGTCGCCGCTGCGGCTGCGGCTGACGATCGAGCTGGTCACCGCGTTCGGGCTCCTCGACCAGCTGGACGTGGTCGCACCCGAGCCGGTCGAGGACGAGGTGCTGCGCCTGGTCCACGACCAGGACTACATCGATCGCGTGCGCGCCGAGGATGCCGGCGAGCCGCCCCACCCGTTCGGGCTGGGCGGCACCGACAACCCGGTGTTCAGCCACATGCACGAGGCCAGCGCGCGGATCGTGGGCGGCACCGTCGCCGCCAGCCGCGCTGTCTGGCGTGGCGACACGCGGCGGGCGGTGAACCCCGCGGGCGGGATGCATCATGCGATGGCGCGGGCGGCGTCCGGCTTCTGCGTCTACAACGACGTCGCCGTGGGAATCGCCGCCGCTCTCGCCGAGGGCGCCGAGCGGATCCTCTACGTGGACATCGATGCCCATCACGGCGACGGCGTGGAGCGCGCCTTCTGGGACGACCCTCGCGTGCTCACGGTCTCGATCCATCAGAGCGGGCAGAGCCTGTTCCCCGGCACGGGCTTCCCGCAGGACATCGGCGGTCCGCAGGCGCGTGGCTGGGCCGTGAACGTGGCTCTGCCGCCGCGCACCTCCGACGCCGCGTGGCTACGAGCGATCGAGGCGGTCGTGGAGCCGCTCGCGCACGAGTGGCAGCCGCAGATGGTCGTGAGCCAGCACGGTGCCGACGCCCACCCCCGCGACCCGATCACCGACCTCGACATCTCGATCGACGCCCAGCGCGCCGCCGCGCTCATGGTCGCCGAGGTCGCCGACACCTACGCCGAGGGTCGCTGGGTCGCGACCGGAGGCGGCGGCTACGACCTCGTCAGCACGGTGCCGCGGGCCTGGACCCATCTGATCGCCGTCGTCGCGGGACACCCGATCGACCCCCAGACCCCGACGCCGCAGGCCTGGCGCGACGAGGTGCGCCACCTGCTCGGTCTCGACGGTCCCGACACGATGACCGAGGGAAAGCCCGGGACGTTCCGGCCCTGGGAGCAGGGATACGACCCCGAGGACCCGGTCGACCGGGCGATCCTCGCGACCCGTCGATCCGTCTACCCCGAACATGGTCTCGACCCGCAGATCCGGTAGGCTCGGGACCAGGCGAGGTGGCCGTGACGTGGTCGAACGGACGCCGTAAGGTTCCCGTTTGTCGGTTGCAGGCCCTAGAGTTCTGCTCACGTCGGGGACAGAGAAACTGGCACGAGAGCTCGTGCTGGAGAGGGAGTGGACGCATGGCGCAGCCGAGTGCTCCGCGTTTCCTCACCGTCGCCGAGGTCGCCCAGCTCGCCCGGGTCTCACGCATGACGGTGTATCGGATGGTGCACGCAGGGGATCTGCCGGCGATCCGCGTGGGCAAGTCGTTCCGGGTGCCGGAAGCCGCGGTCCAGGAGATGCTGTCCGAAGGGCTGCCGCTGTCTGACACCGCGGCAGAAGCGCGCTGAACGGACCGCTAGACTGGACCGCTGGTGGGCGGACTGCTCGTCTGTGTCCGCCGTCCTCGATCATCTAAGTCAGTGAGGTCCCCATGGGTTCCGTCATCAAGAAGCGCCGCAAGCGCATGGCGAAGAAGAAGCACCGCAAGCTGCTCCGCAAGACGCGTCACCAGCGTCGCAACAAGAAGTAGACGCACGGGGGCTCCGCCCCCGTGTGCCCCCGCTGGGGTTTCGCGCCGAGCTCAGGCCGGCGCAGTCGCCAGAGGCCGGACCTTCGGGTCCGGCCTTTCGCATAGGGGCCGGGGGCGTCGCGGGCGGCCCGGGACGCCCGCTGCTGCGTTGTGCGCTCGTCACGCTCGCCACGCGGGCGACCTCCGCCCCGTCACGCCGTGCACTGCTGCCCTCCCCATCGCCTCGCAATCCCTGACGTATGGTCGTTCCATGGCTGCTCGAGTCCAGCTCCTTGGCCGTGCCGGCTGCCACCTCTGCGACGGGGCGCGTCGCGTGGTGCGCTCGGTGTGCGATCCCGCCGGCGTCGCCTGGGAGGAGATCGACATCGATACCGATCCCACGCTCCAGGCGCGCTACGGGGAGCTCGTCCCGGTCGTCCTCGTCGACAACGTGCAGATCGGCTACTGGCGCATCGACCCGGGCAAGCTCCGGGCCGCGCTCGGGTGATCCCACCCGGAGAAGACAAGTGCGGCAGCCCCCACAAGGGAGCTGCCGCACCGGGTTCAGGCGACGTGGGGTCAGGCGACCCGGGCCGGCTGCCGGACGCCGGCGATCTCGATCGAGATCTTGACGTTGTCGCCGACCAGGAGGCCGCCGCCCTCGAGCGCGACGTTCCAGGTGAGCCCGAAGTCCTTGCGCGAGATCTCGGTGGTGGCCGAGAAGCCGACGCGGCCCGCGCCGTCGGGGCCGTTGGCCGCACCGTTGTACTCGACCGCGAGCGCGACCGGCTTGGTCACACCGTTGATCGTCAGGTCGCCGTTGATGGTGAACTCCTCGCCCTCACCCTCGACCGAGGTCGAGGTGAAGGTCCACGTGGGCTTGCTCGCGGCGTCCCAGAAGTCGGGGGAGGTCAGGTGGCCGTCGCGCTGCGCGTTGCCGGTGCTGACCGACGCGGAGTCGATCTCCACGTTCACGCTGGAGCTCGCGAAGGGCTCAGCGACGACGATCGAGCCGGTCACGTCGGTGAAGCGGCCACGCACCTTGGCGATGCCGGTGTGGCGGACGGTGAAGCCCAGCTCGGAGTGGCTCGCGTCGATGTCGTAGGTGCCAGCGGGGATGCTCATGGAGAAAACTTCTTCCTGTGGGAGACGTCGTGGGAACGCATCTAGTACAACATTCAATTAGACTGGTGTCAAGGAGGTAACAATGACCGACTGGCTCACCCTGGAGCAGCAACGACAGTGGCGCTCCTTGCTCACCGGTTCCAGCGCCCTGTTCGCCGCGCTCAACCACGATCTGGAGGCGGCAACCGGGCTCTCGTTGAACGAGTACGAGGTGCTCGTCCGGCTCTCCGAGAGCGATGACCGCACCCTGCGGATGTCGCTGCTCGCCGAAGGGCTCGTGCACTCGCGCTCGCGGATCACCCACACGGTGACGCGGATGGAGAAGCAGGGGCTGGTGCGCCGGCAGGCAGCGTGCGACGACGGCCGCGGCATCGACTGCGCCTTGACCGAGGAGGGGTACGCGACGCTGGTCGCGGCCGCCGCCGTGCACGTCGCGTCGGTGCGCGCGAGGCTCGTGGACGTGGTCACGCCCGCCGAGCTCGCCGCGATCGGTGCCGGTTTCGAGCGGGTGGGGGAGAAGATCGCGGAGAACCCGCCCGGCTGAGCCGGGTTGCGCCATCGGTGCTCGACGGCGCACCCCTGGTCTGGGTGTCCAGGAACCTTTGCGAGACTACGACCATGCGTCAGACACGTGTGCATCTTGTGCGCCACGGTGAGGTGGAGAATCCTCAGGGTCTCCTCTACGGCCGCCTACCGGGATACGGTCTGACCGATCGCGGCCGCCGGATGGCGCAGCGGATCGCCGAGCACTTCGCCCACGAGGACGTGGTGCACCTCGTCGCCTCGCCGCTGCAGCGCGCGCAGGAGACGATGGCGCCGCTGGCGCAGACGCTCGATCTGCCGGTGCGCACCGATGAGCGCGTGATCGAGGCGGACAGCGTCTTCGAGGGCCTCAACCTCGGGCCGCGGCCCGCGCAGCTCGCGCACCCCCGGTACTGGCGCTACCTCCTCAACCCGTTCAAGCCGTCCTGGGGCGAGCCGAACCTGGAGATCGTCGCGCGGATGCGTGCCGCGATCCGCGACGCACGCGCGGCCGCCGAGGGCCACGAGGCGGTCATCGTCTCCCACCAGAACCCGATCTGGACCACGCGCCTCTCGCTCGAGGGCCGCAGCTTCCTCCACGACCCGCGGCGCCGCCAGTGCACGCTGGCTTCCGTCACCTCGCTGACGTTCGACGGCGCCACCCTCGTGGGCCTCGACTACTCCGAGCCGGCCGGCGACCTGCTCGCCGGCGCCGAGGCGATCACGTGAGCGGGACCTCCCGGCGGGCCGTGCTGCTGGGCGCCGTCGGTCTGCTCGGTGCCGGCGCGCTCACCGCGTGCAGCAGCGACGAGACCCCCGAGGACTCCGACGGCGTCGACACCAGCTACGTGTCCGGCGACGGCACCGCCACCGAGTGGGCTCCCGACCGGCGCACGGACCCGGTCGAGCTGGCGGGCCAGACCATGGCGGGGGACGCCGTCGACCTGGCGGAGTGGCGCGGAGCGCCGGTGGTGCTCAACTTCTGGTACGCGACGTGTCCGCCTTGCCGCAAGGAGGCGCCGGACCTGGCGTCGCTGTCGGCCGAGCTCGAGGCCGACGGCGTCCGCTTCCTCGGTGTCAACCACACCGATGAGCCGGCCACGGCGCTCGCGTTCGAGCGCACCTTCGAGCTCCCGTACCCCACCCTCCACGACTCGGACGCCTCCGGGGTGGCCGCGCTGCAGGGGCTGGTGCCGCTGCAGGCGATGCCCAGCACGGTCGTGCTCGACGCCGAGGGGCGGGTCGCGGCCCGCATCATCGGGCTGGCGGAGCGGAGCACGTTGAAGGCGATGATCACGACGGTGCTGGCGGAGTCGTGACCAGGGCGCCGCAGACTTCTGCTCCCCAGCTGCGCTCCTCGGCACACGTCAGCGGGGGCCCCGCGTGACCTGGTTGAGCGAGCTGGGTGAGTCGTTCGCGAACACGGCGTTCTCGGGCCCGATGCTGGCGGCGATCGCGGTCTCGCTGCTCGCGGGGTTCGTCTCGTTCGCCTCGCCCTGCGTGCTGCCGCTGGTGCCCGGGTACGTCGGGTACATCGGAGGCATGGCAGGGCTCGAGCCCGGGGCATCGAAGGGGGCGACGGCGAACCGTGCCGGGCGAGGCAAGCTCGTGCTGGGCGTGGGGCTGTTCGTGCTCGGGTTCTCGCTCGTGTTCGTCATGGTCGCCGCGGTGTTCTCCGTGGGTGTCGCACTGGTGCGGTGGCAGGACCTGCTGATCCGGGTCCTCGGCGTGGTGGTCGCGGTGCTCGGGCTCGCCTTCATGGGGTTGATCCCGTTCCTGCAGCGCGAGCGGCGGATGCACCTGCAGCCACGCGCCGGGCTCTGGGGTGCGCCTGTGCTCGGCTTCGCGTTCGGGCTGGGCTGGACGCCGTGCATCGGCCCGACGCTGTCGGTGGTGCTCGCGATCGGGGCGCAGCAGAACGACATCGGGCGCGCGATCGCGCTGAGCCTCGCCTACAGCCTCGGGCTCGGCCTGCCGTTCCTGCTGGTGGCTCTCGGGCTGCGCTCCTCCGAGCGGCTGCTCGGGTTCCTGCGGCGCCACCGGCTGGCGATCATGCGCGTCGGTGGTGGGCTGCTCGTGCTGATCGGCCTCGCGATGGTGACGGGGCTGTGGGGCCGGCTGATGAGCGCGCTGCAGGGGCTGGTCCTGGGAAGTTCGACGGTGATCTGATGTCGCGCTACGCACCAGAGGGGCTCAAGGAGTCGGAGGGCGGCGCCGCACCCGCACCCACCGCCGGTCCGCGGCTCGGCGTCGTGGGCTGGCTGCGCTGGGCCTGGCGGCAGCTGACCAGCATGCGGGTGGCGCTGATGCTGCTGCTCCTGCTCGCCGTGGTCGCGCTGCCGGGGTCGTTCTTCCCGCAGCGCCCGCAGACCCCGGAGGCGGTCGCCGAGTACCTGGAGACCAACCCCGAGCTCGGCCCGTTCCTCGACGCGATCGGCATGTTCGACGTGTACGGGTCGCCGTGGTTCTCGGCGGTCTACCTGCTGCTGTTCGTCTCCCTGATCGGCTGCATCGTGCCGCGCACGTTCGCGCACGCGCAGGCGATGCGCGCGGGCCCCTCCCGGGTGCCGCGCAACTTTGCCCGGTTCCCGACCCAGACCACGGTGAGGACCAGGCGCAAGGCGAGCTCCGCCGTCGGGGCGGCCGAGGCCGTGCTCGGGCGCGGGTACAAGCGCGCGACCACGACGCGGGACGACGGCGTCGTCGAGATCTCCGCCGAGCGCGGCTACGGCCGCGAGACCGGCAACCTGGTGTTCCACCTCGCCCTGGTGGGGCTGCTCGTGGTGACCGCGTGGGGCCAGCTGGTGCAGTACCGCGGCCAGGCCGTCGTCGTCGAGGGCGATGCCATGGTGAACTCCGCGGTCGACTACGACACGTTCACCTCCGGCGCGTGGTTCGACAGCGACAGCCAGGAGGCGTTCCGGATCCAGCTCGACGAGTTCACCTCGGTCTTCACCGAGGCCGCTCGGCCCGATGCGTTCACCGCCGACGTCACGCTCACCCGCGGCGACGGCGAGACCTCGACCGCGCAGATCCAGCCCAACAGCCCGCTCAGCGTCGGCGACGCCAACGTGTACCTCACCGGCAACGGCTACGCACCGGTGATCACGGTGACCGACGCGTCAGGGGATGTCGCGTTCTCCGGGCCGGTGCTGTTCCTGCCGCAGGACACCGCCTACACCTCGACCGGGGTGATCCTCGTCCCCGACGCCAACCGCGGCGAGCCGCAGCTCGGGTTCTCCGGGCAGCTGTTCCCGACCGCGCTGCGCGCCGAGGACGGTACCGTGCTGGGCTCGACCTTCCCGCAGCCGAACGACCCGGTGCTGATCCTCAACCTCTGGACCGGTGATCTCGGGCTCGACGACGGCACGCCCCAGAACCTGTTCGTGCTGGACACCGAGGGTCTCGAGCAGGCGATGGACGTCACCGAGGACGGCGCCGAGTTCCCCCTCGAGCTCGAGCTCGAGCCGGGGGAGACGGTCGAGCTGCCCGACGGCCAGGGCAGCGTGACCTTCTCCGAGCTGCGCCGGTTCGCTGCGCTCGACGTGCGCTGGGACCCCTCGGTGCCGTGGATGGGGGTGTTCGCGGCGCTCGCCTTCCTCGGGCTCGCGGCCTCCCTGTTCCTGCCCCGACGCCGGCTGTGGCTCCGCATCGAGCCCGGTGAGAGCGGTACCGTGGTGCACGCTGCGGCCCTGGCCCGAGGCGACGATCCCGGCCTGCAGCGAGAGCTCGACCGCGTCATCGACGCGGTGACCAAGAAGACGGCACGTCCGGAGGCCAAGAACGATGGGTGATCTCAGCACGGTGTTCGTGCTCAGCTCGGTGGTGACCTACCTGGTCGCACTGATCTTCTTCGCTGTCGACGTCTCGGCCCTGGGTGGGCACGCGCCGAAGCGGACCGTGCGCAAGGCGGCCAACATCGCGGTGGCGCTGAGCTGGCTCGGTGTCGGGCTGCAGGCCGTGGGGCTGGCGCTGCGCGGCATCGCCGCCGGGCGGGTGCCGTGGGCGAACATGTACGAGTTCAGCCTCACCTTCTCCTTCGTGGCCGTGCTCGCGTTCCTGCTGATCAACCGCAAGCGCGACATCCGCTACCTCGGCGTCTTCGCCACCTTCCTGGCGGTCGCGGTGCTGTACGTGGCGTTCTGGCAGCTCTACGTCGAGGCCGACGGCGTGCAGCCGATCCTCGACTCGTACTGGCTGGTCATCCACGTCTCGATCGCCGCTGCCTCGACCGGGGTGTTCGCTATCGCCGCCGCGGCCTCCCTGCTCCAGCTCGTCCAGCACCGGCAGTCGCGTCGCCGGGCCGTAGCCGAGGAGCGGGTGCTGGTGGCCTCCGGTGGCGGCGCCGAGGCGCCGGTCAGCCAGCCCGCTGGAGCCGCCGCTGGCTCCAGCGGCTCCGCGGCGCCCTCGACCTTCGTGGGCCGCCTGATGGCGCAGCTCCCCGACGCCGAGTCGCTCGAGCGGTTCGCCTACCGCCTGAACGCGGTCGCGTTCGTCGGATGGACGCTCACCGTGGTGGCTGGTGCCATCTGGGCCGAGGCCGCGTGGGGTCGCCCGTGGGGCTGGGACCCGAAGGAGACCTGGTCGCTGGTCATCTGGTTGATCTACGCGGCCTACCTGCACGTCCGTGCCACGGTCGGCTGGACGATCAACCGGTTCGCCTGGTTCGGGCTCATCGGGTTCGCGGCGCTGCTCGCGAACTTCTACGTGGTCAACATCTTCTTCCCGGGGAACCACTCCTACAGCGGGCTCTGAGCCCGCCGCCGCTACCGGGACTCGTTGGGGCCCGGCTCGTCCTCGACGGCATCGCCGCTGGCGGGGTTCTCGTCGCTGGAAGGCGTGGGGTCGGCCTCGGGCTGGGGTCGCTTCGTGCGCCGCTCGAGCTCGCGGAGGAACTCCGGGTCGTCGTCGGGGGCCACCGGGCGCCGCTGCGCAACCTCGGGCCCCGGCAGGATCAGCCGGGAGACGATCAGCCAGATCACCGTGCCGACCAGCGGCAGCACGATCATCAGCGCCACCCAGATCCACAGCGGGATGTTCCGACGCGTGCGGGCGTCCGCCTGCGCGCAGTCGACGATCCCGTAGATCACCGCCGCGAGGATCAGCAGCGCGAACACCTGACGCATACCCCCGAGCCTACGACGCCCCAGCACCTTTCGCTCTCACCCCGGCTCCGCCCTCGGCTCTCCCCGGCTTCCACCCTCCGCTCCCAGCCCGCTGACCTGCTTGGCTCCCGATCTCGTGGGGCGGATGGCCCCGGCTCCTGCGCGCGTCTGTCCCACCCGCCAGCCTCCGCCGGGACGAGGGCCGGTCGCAAGGAAGGTGGTGCAGGCGAACTACCCTGGAAGGGTGCCGCTGCTGATCTACACCGTGCTCCGCCTGCTGCTGGTTGTGGCGGCGGGGGCACTGCTCTACCTGCTGGGGATGCGCGGGGTGCTGCTCGTGGTCGTCGCGGTGATCGTGGGTGCGCTGCTGTCATTCCTGCTGCTCAAAGGTCCGCGCGACCGTGCGGCCGGCACGCTCAAGGCGTTCGCCGAGCGCGAGCCCCGGGCCAGCAGGCCCGACGCCGACTCCCTCGCCGAGGACGACGACCTCGAGGCCTCAGCCGAGCCAGAGGACCAGCCCGAGCGCGACGCCGAACGCTAGCTCGAGCATCCCCGTGCGCTTGAGCACGGTGATCAGCGCCGGACCCGTGGCTCCGGCGAGCACCGTGCGACTCAACGCCACCACCGGAACGGCGAGCAGCAGCAGCGCCGCCGCGACGGCATCGGCGCCGCCGGCCACACCACCCAGCACGGCGAGGACCAGCGCACCCACGAGCATCGCGACGTAGCCGATCCGCGCACGACGGTCGCCGAGTCGCACAGCCAGGGTGCGCTTGCCGGCGTCGACGTCGGTGGGGATGTCGCGGATGTTGTTCGCCATCAGCAGCGCGCACGCGAGCAACCCGATCGAGGACCCGGCGAGCACCGTGGCCGCGGTGACCTGCAGGGCCTGCGTGTAGGTGGTGCCGATCGTGGCGACCAGCCCGAAGAACACGAACACCGCGACCTCGCCGAACCCGCGGTACCCGTACGGGTTCCTCCCCCCGGTGTAGAACCAGGCGGCGACGACGCACAGCGCGCCCACCGCGAGCAACCACCAGGTCCCGGCCCATACGCACAGCGCCAGCCCGAGCACCGCGGCGACGCCGAAGGCCGCGAAGGCGGCCCGCTTGACCGTGCCGGGTGCCACCGCACCCGAAGCGGTCAGCCGCTGGGGCCCGACGCGGTGGTCGTCGGTGCCCCGGACGCCGTCGGAGTAGTCGTTCGCGAAGTTGACCCCCACCTGCAGCGCGAGCGCCACCCCGGCGGCCAGCGCGGCCCTGCCGAGATGGGCGCCGTCGACCGCTGCTGCCGCCCCGGTGCCGGTGAGCACGGGTGCCACGGCCGCCGGCAGGGTGCGCACCCGCGCGCCGGTGGCCCACTCGCGCAGGCCCGGTCGGGAGGGTGAGGGCGGTCCGCTCGGATCAGGCACCGCACGAGGCTACCGCCGCGCGGACGTGGGCCGAGCGGCCGCTAGCGACGCTGGGCGGCCTGTGCCAGCGCGAGAGCAGCGCGGCGGTCCGGCTTGCCGGGGCCGCGGGTGGGGAGCTCGTCGACCACCACGACCGCACGGGGTGCGTCAGGGCCGTGCCCGACGGCGTCCCTCACCTCGGTCAGCGAGCACGCCCTGGTCACGACGGCGGTCACGATCGCGCCCCACTCGGCATCGGGGACCCCGACGACGATGACCTCGCCCACCAGCGGCTCCAGCAGCCTTTCGACGTGCGTGGGATGCACCTTGACGCCGCCGGTGATGATGACGTCGTCGACGCGACCGAGGATCGCCAGGCGGCCCTCGGCGTCGACCGCGCCCGCGTCGGAGGTGACGAACCACCGACCTTCGGCGTCGTGCTCGAAGGGCTGCGGACCGTCGTCGAGGTAGCCCTCGGCGAGCATCGGCCCGCCGAGCAGCACGCGCCCCTGCCGGATGCGTACCTGCGCACCGGGCAGCGGGAGCCCGTCGTACACGCAGCCGCCGCTGGTCTCGGTCATGCCGTACGTCGTGACCACGGGGACGCCCGCCGCGCGGGCGCGATCCACGTCCGCACGCGCCGCGGCCGCACCGCCCAGCAGCACCGCCGAGCAGCGGGCGAGCGCCGCCAGCGCCCGGTCGTCCGCCTCGAGGACCCGGTGCAGCTGGGTGGGCACGAGGGAGAGGTACAGGGGAGCGTCGTCGGGCGCCGCGAGCACGGCGTCGGCCAACGCCGTCGCGTCGAACGGGCCAGGCCGCACCAGCACCGGCGCCAGCCCCGCTCGCACCGACCGCACCAGCACCTGCACGCCCGCCACGTGCACGGGCGGCAGGGCCAGGACCCACCGGCCCGGGCCGGACAGCCGCGCGTGCGTCGCATCGGTACTCGCGAGCAGAGCCGCCGCCGACAACGCCACCGGGCGACCCACGCCCGTGCTCGAGCCCGAGGTCCGCAGCACCAGCGCGACGCCCTCGGGCACCACACGGTCAACGGGACCGCCCAGCACGAGCGGTGCTCCGCCGTCGAGAGCGGACTGCAGCGCATCGCGGAGCGTCAGCGGGTCCCAGGTTGCCGGCACGCGGTCACCGTAGCAACGCCGGCACAGATGAAAGTGGCCCGGCAGCGTAGGGGATGCACCGCCGGGCCGCCCGGCTCAGCCGGGATCCGTCAGCTCGTCGGACTCGCAGGGGGGACTGTCGAAAACGTACGACTTTCAGCGCTGACGGACGCCGATGACGCTAGCAACGCGCGTCTGACCGGGTCAAGTGATCCGAGAGGGTGGTTCGGGCTCCGCGCGGGGCGAGCGATCCGGCTCGGTCTCGCACCTACGATGGTTGTCGTGACAAGGACGAGGGTGCGTGCGCTGGCGGCTGTCGTGGCGGCGTTGCTTCTGCTCGGTGGCTGCGCCGCGCCGCGGGGCAACAAGGTCATGCTGATCAAGGTGCTGGTGTCGGAGCCCGTGGTGGTCGACAAGGCAGACGCGCCCGACCCGGTGGTCCCGGTGACGTGGCCGCTCACGGGCGTGCAGACCGCCGAGGTCGCCGATCGCCCGGCGCTGAACGTCAAGATCGAGAACTCCGCGGCCGCTCGCCCCCAGACCGGTCTCGGCTCGGCCGACGTGGTCTGGGAGGAGATGGTCGAGGGTGGCATCACGCGACTGGTCGCGGTGTTCCACTCGCAGGTGCCGGGCACGCTCGGCCCGATCCGGTCGCTGCGCCCCATGGACGCCGCCATCTCCGGTCCGTTCGGGGGGCTGTTCGTGTTCTCCGGGGGTCAGCGCCAGTTCGTCAACCAGGTCGCGGCCACCGGCCTCACCATGATCTCGCACGACGGCGGCGACGCGGGCTTCTACCGCACGAGCGACCGCGCCGCGCCGCACAACGTCTACGGCAGCACCGACGACTTCCTCGCGGCCGGGGAGGGTCTCATCCCGCCGCCGCCGCAGTTCGAGTTCAGCCGCAGCCCCGAGGACGCGACCGCGCTCGCGGGCACGGCGGTGAGCCAGGTCGCGATCAGCTTCCCCGCGTCGGACCCGGGCTGGACCTGGGACGGCGAGACGTGGCTGCGCACCGAGGGTGGCCAGCCGGCCACCACCACCGACAGCGGTCAGATCTCGGCGGCGAACGTCGTCGTGCTGCGCGTTCAGGTCCGCAACAGCGGTGCCCGCGACCCGGGCGGCAACCCCGTTCCCGAGACGATCCTCACCGGTTCGGGTGAGGCGATCGTGTTCACGGGTGGGCACAAGATCGAGGCGACCTGGAACAAGCCCGAGGTCGGATCGGTCCTCACCCTGACGACGGCGGACGGCGAGCCCGTGCTGCTCGCTCCCGGGAACCTCTGGGTGGAGCTGGTGCCGGTCTCCGGGTCCTCGGTCTCAACATCCTGACGGCGGTGGCTGGCGTTGGGTAGCAGGCGGACCCGGCCATAGGGTGGGGTTTCATGACCTCACCCGAGCGACCTGTCCGCATCGCCGTCCAGATCCAGCCCGAGCACGCCCCCGACTACGCGCAGATCCGTGACGCGGTGCTGCGTGCTGAGGACGCCGGCGTGGACATCGCCTTCAACTGGGATCATTTCTACCCGCTGAACGGCGACCTCGACGGCGAGCACTTCGAATGCTGGACGATGCTCGGTGCCTGGGCGGAGCAGACCTCGAACATCGAGATCGGCGCGCTGGTCACCGGCGGCGGTTACCGCAACCCCGACCTGCTCGCCGACATGGCCCGCACGGTCGACCACATCAGCGCCGGCCGGCTGATCCTCGGCATCGGCGCCGGGTGGAACGAGAAGGACTACGACAACTTCGGCTACGAGTTCGGCACCGCCGGCTCACGTCTGAAGCTGTTGGGGGAGTACCTGCCGCGCATCGAGCACCGCCTCGCGGTCGGCAACCCGGCGCCGCGCCGTGACATCCCGGTGCTCATCGGTGGTGGCGGCGAGAAGAAGACGCTGCGCCTGGTGGCCAAGCACGCGAGCATCTGGCACGCGTTCGGCGACCTCGAGACCGTGACCCGCAAGTCGGCGATCCTCGCCGAGCACTGCGCTGTCGTGGGCCGCGACCCGAGCACGATCGAGCGCTCCAGCTCCTGGCCCGGCGCGGACAAGGCGCAGGGCTACGTCGACGCCGGCGTCTCCCTGTTCACCCTGGGCACCAACGGCCCGGACTACGACTTCACAGCCCTCCGCGAGGCCCTGGCCTGGCGCGACGCACGGCGCTGAGCAGACGCCGGGTCATCCCGCAGGGGGATGCCCGGGCCCTCGCTCATCCCGCGGTCTGGTGCGGGATTCGGGCTGCCGTCCGATGCCCTGCGCGAGGTACAGGAGCAGTGTTGAGGCATGACCTCGATCACCGCTCACACCATCGTCCGCCGCCCTCGCCCCGCCGCCCCGGCCCTCGCCGAGCAGCCGGCCGTCGAGGACAACCACCAGCCGATCAACGACGTCCCCGGCCCGGGCGAGCGCTCGCTCGCCCGCACCACGGCCGCCGTCGCGACCTCGCTGGTGCTCCTCATCGGCACCATGGTGCTGGTCGCCTATGGCACCGGATCCATGGTCAACGCCGTCGCCGAGTGGTTCCTCAGCCGTTGAGCTGAGAGCCGCCCCGGTCGGGGCGCCCTCGACTGCCGTCGTGCCCGGTGCGATGCTGGGTCATGGCCAGGTACGAGGTGAACCCCGACGCCGTCGCGTTCGTCCGGTCGAGGATCGCGGCCAGGCAGTACGTGCTCGACAGCGACTGGGGCGACGTGCAGCCCGACGCGGCCGCCCAGAACGCCTACCTGGAACGCCACGGCTGGGCGGAGTACGCCGCCTGGCACCTCGGGCTCACCGACGGCGCGTCCGAGGAGACGAAGGCGCGCTACGCCTTCGTGGTCGGTGACCTCCGCCGGGTGCACCGCTCGGGTCTCATCGCGTGCATCTACCGTGCCGCGGAGTGGCGGCACAAGGCGGTCGAGCGGGCCGCCTACGACCTGCTCCAGGAGCTCGACGAACGGGCGGGCATCCGCTGACGCCGTCAGGTCAGCTGCAGGCTGGTCAGACAGGTGAGGTCGTCATCGCCGGTAGCGATCTGCGCGTGACCGGTGCCGCGGTCGGAGGTGATCGTCACGGTGGCGGTGATGTCGGCGGGTAGCCACACTCCGGTGAACCCGTTGTCCTCGAGGGTGGCGCTCTGGTCGAGGTAGACCTCGCCGGTCTCGCTGTCGACGATGCGGAGCGCGACGTCCTCTCCGCCGAGCTCACCTGTGCAGGTGGTCAGGGAGTGGAAGTAGCACTCGTGGGTGGAGGTGACGAAGGGCGCGATCGACAGGTAGTGCTGGCCCTCCGGGATCGCGATCTCGGCCTCGCCGTCGGCGGTGGTCAGGACGACCCGATCGGGCTTGACCGAGGCCATGAGGTCATCGCGCCGTTCATCCACAGGCGTGCTTTCGAGCGCGGCGATGAGATCCTCGGCGCCGAGGGTCGTCAGCTCGTCGAGACCTGCTGCCACCTCGGTGGCGGTCGCGATCGAGGAGTCGGCATCCGGTTCCGAGACCGATGGGGCGCACGCCGCCGTCGCCAGGGTGGCAGCGGTCAGCGCGGCCGCCAGCCAGATTCGCCGGGTCGTTCTCGTCATGGGGTCGAACCTACTGAGAGCTGGCGCCCACCTCCTGGGGCAAAGGTCCCAACCGGCTCGGACAGACGGACGCGTTGTCGCGCCCTCGCAGCCGATCTCGTCGTGGCGGTGGCCATCATCGCGGGGGCTTGACGGCGGGGGTAGAGTGATGAGCACATACCCCCGGGGGGTACCCGATAGGAGATGGTGATGGCGACGACGAACTTCCTGGTCAGCGGAATGCACTGCGGCGGTTGCGCCAATACCGTGCGTCAACGTGTGGAGCAGGTGCCCGGCGTGCGTGGCCTCACGGTCGACCCCAGCACGGGGATGCTCGCCGTCGACGGCGACGAGGACCTCGACGGAGCCGCCGTGCTGGCGGCCGTGGAGCAGGCCGGCTACGAGGCGGTGCGCGCGTGAACGCCGCCCCGCAGCACGCTGCTCACGAACAGCACGATCACACCCAGGACCAGCACGAGCACCACAGCCAGGACGCCCATGGTGACCATCACGCTGGTCATGGCGAGCACGACGAGCACCACCAGCACGGCGAGCACGGCAGTCACCACCAGCACGGCGGGCACGGGGGTCATGACGGGCACGTGGCGCAGTTCCGCCGGTTGTTCTGGGTCATGCTCGCCCTGGCTGTCCCGGTCGTGGCCTTCAACGACATGTTCGCCGACCTGCTCGGGTACTCGCTGCCCGAGCAGGCGTGGGTGTCGTGGGTCTCGCCGGTGCTGGGCACGGTCGTCTACCTCTGGGGTGGGTGGCCGTTCCTGACGGGTGCGGTCAGCGAGATCCGTTCGCGCAAGCCCGGGATGATGTTGTTGATCGGCCTGGCGCTCACGGTCGCGTTCATCGCCTCCTGGGGTGCGAGTCTGGGGCTGCTGGACCATGCGCTGAACTTCTGGTGGGAGCTTGCGCTGCTGGTCGTCATCATGCTGCTGGGCCACTGGATCGAGATGCGGTCCCTGGCGCAGACCACCTCGGCGCTGGACTCGTTGGCGGCGCTGCTGCCGGATGAGGCCGAGCGCATCGAGGGCAACGACGTCGTCACGGTGGCGCCTGCCGAGCTGAACGTGGGCGATGTGGTGATCGTGCGCCCCGGCGCCTCGGTGCCGGCCGATGGTGAGATCGTGGAGGGCTCGGCCAGCATGGATGAGTCCATGATCACCGGGGAGTCCAAGCCGGTGCGCCGTGAGGTGGGCGAGCAGGTGGTGGCGGGAACGGTGGCCACGGACTCCGGTCTGCGGGTCCGGGTCAGCGCTACCGGCGATGACACCGCGCTGGCCGGCATCCAGCGCCTGGTGACCGAGGCGCAGTCCTCGACCTCGCGCGCGCAACGCATCGCCGACACTGCCGCGGCATGGTTGTTCTGGTTCGCGCTGTCGGCGGCGGTCATCACCGCGATCGTCTGGGCGGTCGTGGGGCTGCCGGACGCGGCCGTGGTCCGCACGATCACCGTGCTGGTCATCGCCTGCCCCCACGCCCTCGGGCTGGCGATACCGCTGGTGGTCTCGATCGCCACCGAGCGCGCGGCCCGGGGCGGCGTGCTGGTCAAGGACCGGCTGGCGCTGGAGAGCATGCGCACGGTCGACACGGTGCTCTTCGACAAGACCGGCACCCTGACCCGGGGAGAGCCGACCGTCACCGCCGTCGAACCCGTCCAGGGTCAGGACGCCGACCGAGTGCTGGCACTGGCCGCAGCCGCCGAGGCCGACAGCGAGCACCCGCTCGCCAAGGCCATCCTCCGGTCGGCACGTGAGCGCGGCCTGACGATTCCCGCCAGCAGCGACTTCAGCTCCTCGCCTGCTGTGGGGGTGCGCGCAGTCGTCGACGGTGCGGAGGTGCGGGTCGGAGGGCCGCACCTGCTGAGCGAGCAGAGCGCCGACGAGCTCCCGGTCGCCGAGGAGTGGCGCCACCAGGGCGCGATCATCTTGCATGTCCACATCGACGGCGCCGTCGCGGCCGCGCTGCGGTTGGCCGATGAGGTCCGCCCCGAGTCCCGAGAGGCGGTCGACGCACTGCACGCCGCAGGCGTGCAGGTGGTGATGATCACCGGCGACGCCGAGGCCGTGGCACACGCGGTCGCCGACGAGCTCGGGATCGATCGGGTCTTCGCCGGGGTGCGGCCGCAGGACAAGTCGGCCAAGGTCGCCGAGCTCCAGGGCGAGGGCCGCAAGGTGGCGATGGTCGGTGACGGCGTCAACGACGCCCCGGCCCTCGCACAGGCCGACGTCGGGATCGCGATCGGCGCCGGCACCGACGTCGCGATCGCCTCGGCCGGGGTCATCCTGGCCAGCGACGACCCCCGCTCGGTGCTCTCGGTCGTGGACCTGTCTCGCGCCAGCTACCGCAAGATGAAGCAGAACCTGTGGTGGGCGGCCGGATACAACCTGCTCGCGGTCCCTCTGGCTGCCGGTGTGCTGGCTCCGATCGGCTTCGTGCTCCCCATGAGCATCGGCGCGATCCTCATGTCTGCCTCCACCGTGGTCGTGGCGCTCAACGCCCAGCTGCTGCGCCGCTTGGACCTGACACCGCAGAGCAGCACGAGGCGCATCCTGGCAGCAGAACAGTCATGATGGTCTGATGCACCGCGGGCGAACCGGCCACCAGTCAGTGCCGCGACCACTCCTGGTCGCGGCACTGCTGGCCGTGCTCGGCCTGCTGACGATGCACACCCTGGTCCTGCCGAGTGCGGCCGACGCCTCGACACCCCCGGACGCCGGGCACGTCACGCACGAGCATCTCGCTCTCGACCACGGAGATGCACCGCACAGCCATCCCGCCGTGGAGCCGGACGCCCGTCTCGCTCCGGGCGACGATCGGGGCTCGACGGGGCACCCGTGCGGGAGCTGCCCGGGCTGCGACCACGAGACCACGAGCGTCTGCGCCCTCGCCCCGGGCAAGGCCGGCAGCAGTCAGCCTCTGCTGTCGGTGACCGAGCTGGCGCCGGCACCGCACCAGCTGACCGCCTGGCCCGGCGTCGGAAGCCCTCCACAGGCGACGTCCGCGCCACCCTCGCTCACCGCTCTCTCGATCAGTCGGACCTGAGACCCGCTCCGTGGCGTCCCGGCCATCCCTGATGGCCCCACGCTCCGGGCCCCAGGCGCTCACCAGCGCCGTCTCAGCCGACCACAAGCAGTGATACGAGAGGTAGTACACCCATGGCTCGACACACCCGCACCGCCGTCCTGGCGACCGGCGCCCTCCTGGCAGCGGTCACCCTGGCCGCGTGCAGCAACGACGACCCCACTGGCACGGACAACAGCACCGACCAGTCCACCACCAGCATCGCCGCCGACGTCAACCAAGCAGACGTGATGTTCGCCCAGATGATGATCCCGCACCACCAGCAGGCCATCGAGATGTCCGACATCCTGCTGGCCAACGACGCAGCCATGACCGAGGTCGCCACCCTCGCCGAGGAGATCAAGGCCGCCCAAGGCCCCGAGATCGACACGCTCAACGGCTGGCTCACCGAGTGGGGTGTCGACTCGTCCGCGCCGATGGACCACGGTGACATGAGCAGCGACGACGGCATGATGAGTGACGAGGACCTGGCCGAGCTCGAGTCAGCCTCTGGTGCCGAGGTCAACCGGCTCTTCCTCGAGCAGATGATCATGCATCACGAAGGAGCCATCGCGATGGCGCAGGAGCAGGTCGACAACGGCCAGAACGCCGACGCGATCGCACTCGCCGAGGACATCATCGCCACCCAGGAGGCAGAGATCGCCACGATGGGCTCGATCCTGGGCACGCTCAGCGACACGACCGGCTGATCCGACCCAGCCGACCCAGGCGGGGTAGGGCCTGGCAGCCCCGGGCTCTACCCCGCCGTCGTGCACGCGAAGCCAGCGTCCCTGATCTCGTGACGGCTGCTCGAACACCGGTCCCGCAGCCGGTGCTCGGGCTAGCGTCGACGGTAGCCAGGCAACCCCTGGCCATCGACTCGGAGAAGAAGGAGCGCACCGATGACTCACATCGCTTCAATGATCGAGACACACCCCGACGGCGCCGCGGGTCTGGACGTCACGAAGCTCGCCGACTGCATCGCCGCCTGTACTCGATGCGCCCAGACCTGCACCGCCTGTGCCGACGCCTGCCTGGCTGAGGACATGGTCGCGGACCTGCGCAGCTGCATCCGGCTCAACCTCGACTGCGCTGATCTCTGCGCGGCTACCGGGTACATCCTCAGCCGTCGCACCGGCCAGAACCTGGCCACTGTCAGAGCGGCGCTCGAGAGCTGCATCGTCGTCTGCCAGGCATGCGGCAACGAGTGCGAGCAGCACGCCGGCATGCACGAGCACTGCCGCGTCTGCGCCGAGGCCTGCCGGGCGTGCGAGGCGGCGTGCCGTGAGCTGCTCGCCGTCATGGTCTGACACGCGCGGCGTGCCGAGATCTTCTGAGCTGCGCAGGCGCGCCGATCAGAAGTAGTGCGGAAATCCTGACCAGTCGGGCTCGCGGCGCTGCAGGAAGGCGTCCCGGCCCTCGACGGCCTCGTCGGTCATGTACGCGAGCCGAGTCGCCTCGCCGGCGAAGACCTGCTGGCCGGCCATGCCGTCGTCGACGAGGTTGAACGCGAACTTGAGCATCCGGATCGCCTGCGGGGACTTGGTGGCGATGATCGCCGCATAGTCGAGGGCGACGCGCTCCAGCTCGGCGTGCGGGACCGCCTCGTTGATGGCGCCCCACCGCTCCGCCTGCTCGGCCGAGTACTCGCGGGCGAGGAAGAAGATCTCCCGGGCCCGCTTGTCGCCCACCTGCCGCGCGAGCAGCCCGGAGCCGTAGCCGGCGTCAAAGGAACCGACGTTGGCGTCGGTCTGCTTGAACCGCGCGTGCTCGAGGCTCGCGATCGTGAGATCGGCGACGACGTGCAGGGAGTGCCCGCCCCCGGCGGCCCATCCCGGCACGACGGCGATGACCGGCTTGGGCATCGTCCGCATCAGTCGCTGCACCTCCAGGATGTGCAGCCGCCCGGCCCGTGCCGGGTCGACGGCGGCGGAGGTCTCGTCGGCGCCGTCGGCGGCGTAGCGGTAGCCGTCGCGGCCGCGGATCCGCTGGTCGCCGCCTGAGCAGAACGCCCAGCCGCCGTCCTTGGGGCTCGGCCCGTTGCCGGTGAGGATGACCGCAGCCACATCGCTGCTCATGCGCGCGTGGTCGAGGACCCGGTACAGCTCGTCCACCGTGTGCGGCCGGAACGCGTTGCGGACCTCGGGGCGGTCGAACGCGACCCGCACCACGGGCAGATCCTCGACCGTTCCGTCGCCGGCGCGGCTCACACCTCGGTGGTAGGTCAGGTCGGTCAGGTCGAACCCGTCGATGTCGCGCCAGCGCTGCGGGTCGAAGATCTCCGAGACCTGCTCGGGAACCAGTACGTCGTTCACCGGGCCAGCGTAGGCCGCCGCGCGGGGTCGCCGTGCGCGGCGTCGGTATCGTGCCCTGGGTGGCTGACCGCATCGAGCGGATCATCAATCTCGGGGACGTGGCCGGCAAGGGACCGGGGGAGCTCTCGCCGTCGAGCGCTGTCGTGAGGTGTGCGAGGTGACAGTCCGGGGGAACTGGGACGAGTTCCTGCCGGTCATCGGCGATGACCGCAGCCCGGAGCTCCTGTGGTGGCGGGACGAGCTCGGGCAGGAGCACAAGGACTGGCTGGTCTCGCTCCCGCTGAGCCACGACCTGGTGATGAGCGGGCGGCGGGTGCGGTTGTTCCACGCGTCCGCGCAGAGCCCGCACGTGCGCGTGTTCTTCGACCACACGGCCGAGGAGTTCGAGGCCATGTTCCGCGCCACCGAGATGACCGGGCCGGGTCCCGAGCCGGATGTCGTGATCTACGGGGACATCCACGACGCCTACGTCGAGACCCGCGACGGTCGCACGCTGGCGAACGCCGGCTCGTGCGGCAACCCGCTCGACGAGCCGACGCCCAGCTACCTGATCCTCGAGGGCGCGCTCGAGAGCCCCGAGCCTGCTCCGTTCGGACTCCACCTCGTGCGGGTGCCCTACGACGTGGACGCCGAGGTGGCCGTGGCCCACCGGCTCGGGATGCCGACGGCCGACGTGTGGGAGGTGGAGCTCCGCACCGCCCGTTACCGCGGGAATCAGTAGCTCAGCGTGTGCCGGCGATCTCGTCTCTGACCGCGTGGACGAACGCCTCGACCTCCTCGAACCGACCCCCGTCGGCATCGCTGCCGCCGTGGTACCACCAGCCCGACGCCCACGCGATCAGCTCGGCCCACTCCGGCAGCCGCGCGGTGCCCCAGGCACCTGCCTGCCGCTTGGAGCTCTGGTGGCCGATCTCGAGGAGGTGCAGGGCCCGGCAGAGGGTGAGCACTGCATACGCCTGGGCACCAGGCCGCCCGCGGGCATCCTGCACCCAGGCCGGCCAGCTCTCGACATGCTCCCGGATCACCGGGAACAGCGAGTCCTTCGGCACGAACGGCACGAGCGAGGGAACATCCAGGCCGCGCAGGGTCTGACCGTCCTGACGCGCCGAGACGATGTTGATCAGGTAGTGCCGGGTGGCCTCGAACAGGTGCAGCGGCTCACCCGGGCTGATCCTGATCATCGGCCCTGGCCGCTCCGCGAGCGTGCGGAGCGTCTCGAGCGAGAGGTAGTCGACCTCGACCCGGTCTGCCCAGCGGGGGTGCTCGACGGCGATCCTCTCGTGGAGAGGTCGCAGCCGTTCCAGCATCGCCCGGTCGGGCTCGGCGTCGAGCACCGCGAGCAGATCGAGGTCGCTGCGGTCGGGCTCGAAGTCGCCCGCGACGTAGGAGCCGTGCACGGTCAGGCTGAGCAGGTCGTCGCCCAGCGCGGCAGTGACGGCCGCGGCGAGCTCCTCCAGGAGCTGCGTCGGCTCGACCGCCACGTCCTCAGCCTCGAGCAGCGGTGGTTCAGGCGACCGGCGGCGGGTCCTGCCGCTCGGTGGTGCGGCGCTCGGTGACCTGCGAGCCATCCGGCTGGACGGTGGTGGCGGTGGTGGTCGCCCGACGGCGCGCGTTGGCCTGGATCGCGGTGATCAGCACGATCACCAGGCCGGCGCCGGCGAGGATCCAACCGATCATCCCGAGCTGGATACCTTCGATCCGGTCCTGCACGGCGAGAGCGAGGATCAAACCGGCGGCTACCAGGAAGATTCCGAATCCATAACCCATGGTGTTGCTCCTGTGTCGCGACGGCCAGGGTGACCGCTCAGTTTCGTCAGCATAGTCACGGCGGTCACGCCTCGGGGTGGCAAAACGCCGCTGAGAGCGGGCTTCGTGGCCCCCGATACGCTTGCTCCTGTGACCTCCCTGCCGCGTGCGTTCGTGTGGTCGACGCCGATGCGGTCGCGCTTCCGGGGCCTGCTCACCAGGGATGGCGTACTGGTGCACGGACCGGCCGGCTGGGGCGAGTTCTCGCCGTTCTGGGACTACTCCGACGCCGAGGCGCGGCGGTGGTGGGCCGCTGCCCGGGAAGCGGCCGACGAGGGCTTCCCCGAGCCGCTGCGCGACCGGGTCCCGGTCAACGTGACCGTGCCCGCCGTGGCTCCGGACCGCGCGGCCGAGATCGTGCGTGCCTCCGGTGGGTGCACCACCGCGAAGGTCAAGGTGGCCGAGCCTGGGCAGTCGCTGGCCGAGGAGCAGGCTCGGCTCGAGGCGGTCCGGGCAGCGCTCGGGCCGGCGGGCAGGATCCGCGTCGACGCGAACGCCGCCTGGGATGTCGAGACCGCCGTGACCCACCTGCGCGTGCTCGACCGGGCTGCCGGTGGGCTCGAGTACGCCGAGCAGCCCTGCGCCACGGTCGAGGAGCTCGCGGCTGTGCGCCGCGCCGTCGAGGTGCCGATCGCGGCCGACGAGTCCATCCGCCGAGCCGAGGACCCGATGGCCGTGGTCCGCGCCGAGGCCGCCGACGTGGTGGTCCTCAAGGTGCAGCCGCTCGGTGGGGTGCGTGCCGCGCTGCGGATCGCGGAGGAGACGGGGCTGCCGGTGGTGGTCTCCTCGGCGCTGGAGAGCTCGGTGGGGATCGCCGCGGGTGTGGCGCTCGCAGCCGCGCTGCCCGAGCTGCCCTACGCGTGCGGGCTCGCCACGGTGCAGCTCTTCGAGCACGACGTCACCGACGAGCCGCTGCTCCCGGTCGACGGGCACCTCCCCGTGCGCCGCGTCACCCCGAGCACCGAGGCGCTCGAGGCGATGCACGCCGACGCCGACACCGAGCGCCGCTGGCAGCGCCGCATCCGCGCCGTGGTCGGGAGCGCGCGATGACTGTGTGGAACAAAGCTGACGCTCGCTGTGCCCTGAACTGTGTCAGTGGGCGCCGCCGGGCGCTCGAGCGTCAGGTTCGTTCCATCGGGGAGCCCGCGTGAGCTATCTGGCCGAGCACCCGGCCGCGCTCGCGGCACGTGAGATCGTCACCGCCCTGGTAAACCAGGGCGTCAAGGACGTCGTGCTGGCGCCAGGGTCCCGCAGCGCCCCGCTCGCGTACGCGCTCGCCGCCGCCGAGGCAGCGGGCTGGCTCCGCGTCCACGTGCGGATCGACGAGCGGGTGGCCGGGTTCGTGGCGCTCGGGATCGCGCGCGTGCGACCCGCCGCCGTGGTCACCACCTCGGGTACCGCGGTCGCCAACCTGCACCCGGCCGTGCTCGAGGCGCACCACTCACGGCTCCCGCTGATCGTCGTGTCCGCCGACCGGCCGCACGAGCTGCGGGGGGTCGGCGCCAACCAGACCACCGACCAGCCGGGCATGTTCGGGGCGGCGGTGCGTGCCGCCGTCGAGATCCCCGCCTTCGATGGCGAACCGCGCGGCGTGCGTTCCGCCGTCGCCCGGGCGGTGGTCGCCGCGACCGGGGCCCGCTGGGGCGAGGCCGGGCCCGTGCAGCTCAACGTCGCCTTCCGCGACCCGCTGACGCCGGCGGCGGTATGGCAGCCCGGGGAACTGCCCGAGGATCCGTTCCCGCAGGTCGCGGCCACGCGGCGGGCCGGTGGCACCGCAGTGGTCGACGGCACCCGGCGCGGGGTGGTCGTGGCCGGCGACGCTGCCGGCGCGGAGGCCGCGGCGCTCGCCGAGGGTGCGGGCTGGCCGCTGCTGGCCGAGCCCTCCTCGGGTGTGCGGCGGAGCCCCCACGCGATCGCCGGGTACCGGTCGGCGCTGGCGGAGCTCGGCGCGCAGATCGAGCAGATCGTGGTGCTCGGGCGGCCGACCTTGAGCCGTGACGTCTCGGCGCTGCTGGCTCGTACCGACATCCCGATCGTGGTCGGGTCGCTCGACACCGGCTGGGTGGACGTGGCGGGTGCGGCGGCGGTCGTCGCCGGTGATGTGAGGGCGACCGGCACCGCCGACCAGGGGTGGCTGCAGGACTGGCGCGCGGCGGGGGAGCGCGGCCGGCGGCCGCTGCTCATGGGTGAGGCGCTCACCGGGCACCGGGTGCTCCACGCGGTGCTCGCTGCCGACCAGGAGCACACCGTGCTGCTCGGTTCGTCGCTCACGGTCCGGTACGCGGACCTCGCCGCGGGCGCGGGGGCGGAGTTCACGCCCGCGCGGGTGGTCGCCAACCGCGGGCTGGCGGGGATCGACGGGACGATCTCGACGGCCACCGGACTCGTGCTCGCGACCCGCGCCCCGGTGCGCGCCGTCGTCGGCGACCTCACGTTCCTCCACGACGTGGGCGGGCTGGCGCACGGCGTGCACGAGCCGGAGGTGGATCTGCAGGTCATCGTGCTCAACGACGCCGGCGGCGGCATCTTCGCCACCCTCGAGCACGGCCGCCCCGAACACGCGCCCGTGTACTCGCGCTACTTCGGCACCGCGCAGCAGATGGACATCGCGGCGCTCGCGGCCGGGTTCGGCGCCTCCTACCGACTCGTGCGTACGACGGCGGAGCTCACCGGGGTGCTCGAGGAGCCCGTGGCGGGGCGGTCCGTCGTCGAGATCTTGCTCACCTGAGGCCAGGCCTCACGCCTCGACGTGAAGAAAGCGTGTGCAATAACACGGCGCTTGGTGAAGGCGGTGTCGCTGGTGTATGTCACACTGAAACATCTTCTCGGCGCGCATCCAGGCAACGTTGACGGAGGCGCGTGTCGCGGCGAGAGAGTTCGGGAGGGTCGTTTGCAGAGGATCGCTGACCTCGTTCGCGACTTGATTCGCACGCTCTACCTACGCGGCCGTATCGCGCAGGTGGCGCCGCAGGTCGCTGTCGACCTCATCGTCTGGGCGATCGCTGTGCCACTGGCCGTGTGGCTGCGGTTCGAGTTCCGCATCCCTGCCGCCAACAACCTCGGAATCGTCGTCGTGATGGCGGCCACCTTGCTTCTGCAGGTGGTGTTCGGGCTCTTGTTCTCCCTGTATCGGGGGCGATACAGCTACGGCAGCTTCGACGAGGTCGTGGGCCTGACGAGCACGGTAGCGGCAACGGCGGTCGCCGTGGGCGTTCCGATGTTGTTCTGGGGTCCGCTGGTGGGCGCGCCCCGGAGCACGATGCTGATCGCGACGCCGATCGCGTTCGTCGCGATGGCAGCGAGCCGCTACCTCAAACGACTGGCCCTCGAGCGCGGGCAGCGGCCGGGCGAGCATGCTCACGCGACGCTGGTCTATGGCGCGGGAGCAGTCGGTTCACAGCTGGTCCGGAGCATGCGGACCGACCCGGAGTCGGCCTTCCGCGCGGTGGGCATCGTGGATGACGCGCCGCAGCTGCGCGGGGCGATCCGCCATGGCGTGCCGGTCCTGGGATCCTTGGAGGACCTTGAGGACGTGGTGGAGCGCACGGACGCGACACACCTGGTGGTCGCGATCGCTCGTGCCGACGCCGCATTCCTGCGCCAGGTCAACGACCGCGCGATGCAGTGCGGGCTGCAGGTGCTGGTGATGCCGCCGTTCTCGGACGTGCTCGCGGGCCGCCGCCAGGTCAAGGATCTGCGTTCGATCAGCATCGAGGACATCGTGGGCCGACACCCGGTCGACACCGACGTGGCCTCGATCGCCGGGTACCTGCGGGGCCGGCGGGTGTTGGTCACGGGTGCCGGCGGCTCGATCGGTGCCGAGCTCTGCCGCCAGGTGGCGGACTGGGAGCCGAGCGAGCTGATCATGCTCGACCGTGACGAGAGTGCGCTGCAGCAGGTGCAGCTACTGGTGCATGGGCACGGTCTGCTGAGCACACCCGAGGTGGTGCTCGCGGACATCCGGGATGCCGAGACCATCGTCTCGTTGTTCCGGGAGCGGCAGCCGGAGGTGGTGTTCCACGCCGCCGCGCTCAAGCACCTGCCGATGCTGGAGCAGTACCCGGCCGAGGCGTGGAAGACGAACGTGGTGGGGTCGCTGAACGTGCTGCGTGCGGCCGAGGCAGCGGGCGTGGAGACCTTCGTGAACATCTCCACGGACAAGGCGGCCAACCCCACGAGCGTGCTGGGCCACTCCAAGCGGGTCGCCGAACGGCTGACCGCCAGCTTCGCGGACTCCACCAAGATGAGGTATCTGTCGGTGCGGTTCGGCAACGTGCTGGGAAGCCGGGGCTCGATGGTGCCGACCTTCGCCTCACTGATCGACGCCGGGGGTCCGTTGACGGTGACACACCCGGACATCACCCGCTACTTCATGTCCATCCCGGAAGCGTGCCAACTGGTGATCCAGGCCGGTGCCATCGGGAGCCCCGCCGAGGTCCTCATCCTGGACATGGGTGAGCCGGTGCGCATCCTGGACATCGCCAAGCGGATGATCTCGATGTCCGGCAAGCGGATCGAGATCGTGTTCACCGGGCTGCGACCGCACGAGAAGCTGCACGAGGACCTGGTGAGCGTGGACGAGGCAGCGCAGTCAATGGTGCACCCAAAGATCTCCCACGCCACGGTGCCCCCGCTGGCGCCTGAAGACCTCGACCGGCAGCGGTGGGACAGCCACTGGCGCCGCGAGCACTCCGCGGATGTCGCGCACGAGCAAACCGAGGTGCTCGGGAGCGCCACCGCTCCGATCGGCCCGCTGTTCGTCAACGGGTTGCCGGTGAGGTGAAGGGTGACCGGCACCACCACTCTCGCCTTGACGGCGAATCCGCGAGCGGCGACCGCCTTGAGGCATGCGCTGGGCATGTCCTCGTGCGGGAGGTCCAGTCGGAGTGGCCGGCCTTATGATCGGTGCCCCTGGGCGCAGGAATTATAGAACTGGACGGGAGCAAGACGCGCCATGGTGAGTAGGGCAAGCGAGCAAGGCATGAGCCCAGGCGAGGTAACGATAGGCGTCATAGGACTAGGATACGTCGGTCTGCCACTTGCCGTATCCTTTGCAAAGAAATACGAGGTCCTTGGGTTCGACATCAACGAATCGCGAATCGCAGAGTTGGCGCAAGGCTACGATCGAACGCGCGAACTGAGCCGTGAAGAGTTGAGCGCGGCGATCCAACTGACTTTCAGCGGCGACCCGGTTTCCTTGGACGGCGTGAACGTTTACATCGTCACGACTCCAACGCCAATCGACGAGCACAAGACACCTAACCTAGGTCCGGTCCTTGCCGCCACGCGCTCGGTTGCGGCGTCGCTACGTCCTGGCGACACGGTCATCTACGAGTCGACCGTATACCCCGGAGCCACGGAGGAGGAGTGCGTCCCACTGCTCGAGGAGTTGTCTGGGCTACGCCTCAACAAAGACTTCTGGGTCGGCTACAGCCCAGAGCGGATCAATCCGGGCGACAAGCAGCATCGGTTCGAGACGATTACCAAGGTCACGTCCGGCTCGACCGACGAAGCCGCCAACTTCATTGACGCCCTATACGCCTCTGTCGTAGTCGCGGGCACCCACAAGGCACCCTCGATCAAGGTGGCGGAGGCAGCAAAGGTTATCGAAAATACCCAGAGAGACGTCAATATTGCGCTAATCAACGAGCTGGCTATGATCTTCAACAAACTGGAGATCGACACTCAGGATGTGCTCGAGGCCGCCGGAACGAAGTGGAACTTCCTACGTTTCCAGCCCGGCCTCGTTGGAGGTCATTGCATCGGAGTGGACCCCTATTACCTCACTCATAAGGCGCAGGCAGTTGGGCACAATCCGGAGATCATCCTCGCCGGGCGGCGTCTGAACGACTCGATGGGTGAGTATGTGGCGGGACAACTGGTGCGCGCCATGGTTAAGCAAGGCATAGATCTACGCAATGCGCGCATTCTCATTCTCGGACTCACTTTCAAGGAAAATACTCCAGACCTTCGGAATACCCGTGTTGTCGACATCATCGACGAGTTGAGGTCCTACGGGATCGAAGTCGATGTCTATGATCCTTGGGTCGATCCGGCTGAGGCCAAACACGAGTACGGCCTAGAAATGCTGCGTGAACCAAAGGCCGATACCTATGACGGCATCATCCTTGCCGTGGGGCATCGCGACTTCCAGATACAGGGCGCCGCCGCGGTCAAGAGGTGGGGCAAGAAGTCGCAGGTGTTCTTCGACCTCAAGAGCATACTGCCGAGAAAGGACTCCGACCTTCGTCTATAGTCGTCTGCGTGTCGTCAATAATCAGTTCTCTCTGAAGAATGCGGGACATCGTGAGAATTCTTGTAACCGGCGGTGCGGGTTTCATCGGGCACAACCTCGCTAGGATGGCGCTAGCCGCTGGCCACGAAGTGCGAGTGCTCGACGATCTATCTACGGGCTTCCGTGACAATCTAGATGGTCTCGACGTAGACCTTCGGGAGGCGTCGCTTCTAGAGGAAAGTGCCGTGGGCGACGCCGTCCGGGGAATGGATTCCATCATCCATCTTGCGGCTCTGGGTAGCGTTCCGCGGAGTATCCAGGATCCGATGCGAAGCCACCACGCCAACGCCACCGGCACGCTGACGCTGTTGGACCAAGCGCGCAGACACAGCGTGACCCACGTTGTGAGTGCATCATCCAGTTCCGTCTACGGGATGAATCCAGCTCTTCCGAAGGGTGAACGCGAGTGGGTTCGACCCATGAGCCCCTATGCTGTGACGAAACTCGCGACTGAACAGTACACCCTTGCATATCAGCAATCGTACGGCTTTGAGACGCTCGCGTTCCGGTTCTTTAACGTCTATGGGCCGGGCCAACGTGCTGGCCATGCGTACGCCGCTGTCGTTCCGACCTGGCTGGACGCCATTCTGCGTGGCGAGCCCGTATGGATAAACGGAGACGGATCGAATTCTCGCGACTTCACCTATGTCGAAACAGTATGCGATGTCCTCCTTTCGGCGGCTGCTCGGCGTGTCCACTGCGACGAGCCAGTGAATCTAGCGTACGGCACGAACACCAGCTTGCTAGCATTGGTAGAGGAAATCCGGAGCATTGCGGGCACCGAGTTCGATGTGCGTTTCCGTGCACCTCGCGCGGGAGACGTACCGCACTCACAGGCTGAGAACGTTACCCTCCGGAACCTGTTTCCCGAAATCGTTCCATTTCAGCTGGCCTCCGGACTAGAGGCAACGTACCGGTGGATGCGCGGCGTCGTCGCGCCTGAATCCGCCCGTCACGGAGGCCGATGAGGGGGTCAACCGGCTCTGGGACATCGGTGGGGAGCGGGGCTGAAGGCGCGGCAGCGCGCGGGTAGGTTTCGAGGTCCCCGAGGATCAGAAGCGCCAATCACTGATCTAGTCTCGAGGACCTCGACGTGCCTGACGTTACGGGGTACGCTGCCGCACCACTTCTTCTGACCCGTGCCCGCGCTGCGACTTGATACTAGGCCTGGGCGTCGTGCACGTGGAGGCGTCGAGCGATCTGCTGATCTGCTCGTTGTGAGGCTCTTGGGACATCCGGTGGGGGTTAGCGGCTCTTGGGACATTCGGTAGGGAGCGGGTTGTCGGCGCGGTAGCCGAGGGGTAGGGGTCGAGGTCCCCGAGGATCAGAAGCGCCAACCACTGATCCAGTCTCGAGGACCTCGACGTGCCCGACGTTACGGGGCTCTTCGCAGTTGAGGGTGTAGCGGCGGGTTGAGCCAGGCGTGGGTCGAGGTCCTCCGATGATGGGAGTTCTCACGCTGCCCATCTGGAAGACCTCGACGTGCTTGACGCTACCTTCGCTGACCC
>NZ_WNXZ01000004.1 GCF_009733845.1 Pseudactinotalea terrae | reverse complement strand
ACCCAAGCCCGACATACTCATAGACCAGCTCTCGCTTCTGCTCCGCAGTACGGAACCTTCGAACAGACACAACAATCAGCTCCTCAAATCGAGGACAACTGACTCACAAGCAGTCTGGCAGTCAGGGTCTGCACCGAACTCGGCGCAAGAGGGAGGGCGGACCGGGGCGCCGACGCGGGCGCGAGGCTAGCGCTGGTACGCGCGCGGGAGTGCAGGCGGGAGGGCAGGCCGCGGCCGGCCTCGCGGTGCCCGGACGACAGGGCAGCCGCGGGCCGGCAGTGTCAGCCGGCCAGCAGCTGCTGCAGCGTGGCGCGGGCGCCGTCGGTGCGGAGGGTGTGCAGGGCAGCGAGGTACGGCTCGGTGAACTCGGGCCGCTCAGCCAGGTCGCCGAACATGCTGGTGCTGCGCACGAACGCGAGCGGGTCCTCGGCCTGGGCGAGCGCGGCGGCGTGCCGCTCCTGCCACCGGTTGTCGACGGCGTGGATCGGTTCCCCCTGCTCGTCGATGCCCTCGGCGTACCTGGCCCAGCTCGCCACGATCGCCGCCGCATGCGTCACCGGACGGCCTGCCGCGATGTTCTCGCGGATCACCGGCACCAGCCACTGCGGGATGCGGTCGGAGGAGTAGGCCGCGAGCCGGGCGACGGTGTCGCCGATCGCCGCGTTCGAGAACCGGGGCAGCAGCTCGTCGCGGAAGCCCTCCAGGTCCATCTCCGGCTCACGCGGGATGGCGGGGGTGGCCTCGGCGAGGTAGCGCCGCACCAGCTCGGCGATGTCCGGGTCGGTCGCAGCCTTGTCGGCGTAGACGTGCCCGAGCAGGTGGCCGAAGTAGGCGAGCGCCTGGTGCGAGGAGTTGAGCAGCCCGAGCTTCATCAGCTCGTACGGGCGCACGTCGTCGGCGAACGTGGCGCCGGCCTCGTCCCAGGCCGGTCGGCCGGCCACGAACCGCTCCTGCACCACCCACATCCGGAACGGCTCGCACACGGCGGGCCAGCCGTCGACCACACCGAAGGTCTCCGCCAGCAGGGTGCGATCGGCATCGGTCGTCACGGGCGCGATCCTGTCGACCATCGTGTTCGGGAACGCGACCTCATCCCGTACCCAACGCCCCAGCTCGGGGTCGATGCGCTCCGCGAACGCCCCGAACGCCAGCTTGGCGAGATCGCCGTTGCCGGGCAGGTTGTCGCAGGACATCACCGTCAGCGGGCCGGTCCCGCTCTCCCGCCGTCGGGCGAGCCCGGCCACGACGAGACCGAAAGCCGTCGACGGCGTCGTTCCCGGTTCGAGGTCGGCCAGCACCTCGGGCGTGGGGTCGAACGAGCCGGTGGCCTCGTTGACGCTGTAGCCGCCCTCGGTGATCGTCAGCGAGACGATCTTCGTGGCCGGGTCGGCGATCTTGGCCACGACGGCCTCGGGATCCTCGGGGGCGAGCAGGTAGTCGACGATCGAGCCGATCACCCGGGCGGAGACGCCGTCGTCGACCTTCTCGAGCACCGTGTAGAGGTGGTCCTGGGATCGCAGCACCTCGGCCATCTGCGCGTCCTGCGGGAGCACCCCGACGCCGCAGATGCCCCAGGTGGTCGCGCCGGCGGCCAGCACGTCGTCGGTGTAGACGGCCTGGTGCACCCGGTGGAAGGCCCCGACACCGAGGTGGACGATGCCGGCGGTGACCGCGCTGCGGTCGTAGGTGGGCACCGTGACCCCGCGGGCGGCGATCGCCTCGAGGTTGGCCGCGGTGAGCGGGATCGGTTCCTGCGTCATTTCACTGCTCCCATCGAGAGTCCCTGCACCAGCTTGTCCTGCGCGGCGAACCCGGCGATCAGCACCGGGAGCGAGACTACGGTGGCGGCGGCGCACACCTGGGCGAGGAACTGCCCCTGCGACGTGACGAAACCGGTGAGGTACACCGGTGCGGTGTTCGCGGTCACGCCTGTCAGCACGCGGGCGAACAGCATCTCGTTCCACGCGAAGATGAAGCAGATCAGCGCGGTCGCGGCCACCCCCGGCGAGATGATCGGAAGGATGATCCGGCGCAGCGTGGTCAGCAGCCCCGCGCCGTCGAGCGATGCTGCCTCGAAGAGCGCGGGCGGGATGTCCACGAGGAACGATCGGAGCATCCACACGGCGATCGGCAGGTTCATCGCCGCGTAGATGATCAGCAGGAACCAGATGTTGTCGAGGATCTGCAGCCGCCCGGCGATCAGGTAGAGCGGCATCAGTCCGGCCACCGCGGGCAGGAACTTCGTGCTGAGGAAGAAGAACATCACGTCGGACCACTTGCGGACCGGCTTCACCGACAGCGCGTACGCGGCCGGCACGGCGAGCAGGACCACGAGGATCGTGCTGACGCCGGCTGCCCACAGCGAGTTGATCAGCGCCGGCCACGGGTTCGCCCCCGAGGCCGCGCCGAAGAACTCCCGGTACCCCTCCAGCGTGAGCGGTGCGAAGACCTGCGGCGAGGGGCTCGCCGCGTCGGTCTCGGAGTGCAAGCTCGTGAGCACCATCCACACGAGCGGGAGCACGAACAGCAGTCCCACGGCCCAGGCGGCCAGGCCGAGACCCAGGCGGGTGCCACGGGACTCGCGACTGCGGCCGGGGGCGGATGCCGCACGGACGCGGCGGGTGGGTGCAGCAGCGACGGCGGTCATCGTGATGCCTCTTCCTTCAGCAGGCTCGACACCGATCGCAGCGCGAAGGTCGACACGATGATCGTGCCGATCACCACGAGCACGCCCTGCGCGGATGCGAGCCCGTAGTTCTGCGCGGTGAAGAGGGTCTGGTAGATCGTGTAGGGCAGGTTGGCCGTGCCGAGCGAGCCGGACGTGATCGTGAAGACCGCGTCGAAGTTCTGCACGATGTAGATCGCCCCGAGGAGCCCCGCGAGCTCGAGATAGCGGCGCATGTGCGGCAGCGTCATGAAGACGAACATCTGCCACGAGCTGGCGCCGTCGAGACCTGCGGCCTCGAGGACCTCGTGGTCACGCGACTGCAGCCCGGCGAGCAGGATCAGTGTCATGAAGGGTGTCCACTGCCAGACGAGCTGGAAGATGATCGACCCCAGCGGGAACTGGGTGATCCAGTCGACGCCCTCGAGGCCGAACCAGCCGAGCACGCCGTTGATCAGCCCGAAGGTCGGGTTGTAGATCGCGTGCTTGAACAGCAGCGCGGCAGCGACGGGGACCACGAGGAACGGCGCGATGATCATGGTGCGCACCAGGCTGCGGCCGAAGAACTTCCGGTTCAGCAGCAACGCGACACCCAGACCGAGGACGAGGCTCAGCAGCACCACGCTGACGGTCAGGGTGATCGTGGTGAGCACCGAGGCCCGCATGTCCGCGTCGACGAAGACGTTGACGTAGTTGTCGAACCACGCGAACCCCCGATCGTCGGGGCGGAACGCGTCCCAGCGGAAGAACGAGATCACCAGGGTGGCCACGAACGGCAGCTGCGTGACCACGATCATGAAGACGAAGGCCGGCACGAGCGGAGCCCTGCGGATCCATCTCGCGCGTGGCTCGGTCGGGTAGCCCTGGGCGTCCGTCTGGGACGCACGGATCGTCCGTGCGCTCGTCGTGGCGGGGGGAGCTTCGGTGGCAGTCATGACGTCCTCCTTCCTCAGTCGTCCTGGTAGGTGTCGGCGACCCGTTCAGCGAGCGTCTGGCCCTGCGAGACCGCGTCGGGCACGGACGTCCTGCCCGCGATCGCGCTCGAGACGTACTGGCTGAACTTGGTGCCGAGATCGGTGAACTCGGGGATGCCCACGAACTGGATCCCCGGCGCGGGGCGTGGCTGGATGCCCGGGTTGTTCGGGTCCGCCTCGAGGATCGCGGTGCGGGTGGCCTCGGCGAACGCGCCGGCTGCCTCGAGGTAGTCGGGGTTGTCGTAGGTCGACTGCCGCTTGCCCGCCGGGGCACGCTCCCAGCCGTACTGCTCGCCCACGAGGGCCTCGTACTCGGCGGAGGACGCCCACGAGATGAACTCCCATGCGTCGGCTGCCCGCTCGGGGTCCTCCTCGGCGATGCGTGCCTGCATCGCCCACGACCACAGGAACAGCCACCCGGAGGAGTCGGTCTCCACGACCGGGGCCTGCGCGTAACCGACGTTCCCCGCGATCGGCGACCCGTCAGCCTCGAGGCTGCCGGCGGCCGAGGTGGCGTCGTACCACATCGACACCTGGCCGCTGATCATCGCGTTGAGGCACTCGGTGAAGCCGGCGCTCGGCGCACCGGCCTCGCCGTGCTCCCGCACGAGGTCGACGTAGAACTGGACCGCCTCGGTGAACTCCGGGGAGTCGACGCCGGGCGTCCAGTCCTCCTCGAACCAGGTGCCGCCGAAGGTGTTGACGACGGTGGTCAGCGGAGCGATCACCTGCCCCCAGCCCGGCTGGCCGCGCAGGCAGATACCTGCCATGTCGTCGCGCGAGCCGTCCACGGTGGCGGCCGCCTCGGCGACCTCGTCCCACGTGGGCCGATCGGGCATCTCGATACCCGCCTCCTCGAACACGTCGGTGCGGTACATGAGGAACGAGGACTCGCCGTAGAACGGCTCCCCGTAGATGGTGCCGTCGACGCTCAGCGCGTCGGTGGCGGCCGGGAAGATATCGTCCTGGTCGAACTCGGAGTCCACGTCGGTGTACTGGTTGAGCGGCGTCAGCCAGCCGTTGCGGCCGTAGATCGGGATCTCGAAGTTCGACAGCGTGGCGATGTCGTACTGGCCCGCCTGGTTGGCGAACTCCGAGGACGCCTTGTCGCGCAGGTCGTTCTCCGGGAGGATCGTGAAGTTCACGGTGATGCCGGTCTCGGCGGTGAAGTGCTCGGCGGTGAGTGCCTGCAGATCCATCATCTGCGGGTTGTTCACCATCAGCACGTTGATCGAGTGCTCCGAGCTGTCGAACCCTCCGGCCCCTGCGGTGCAGCCCGCCGCGAGCGCCATGGTGGCGATGCCCGCGAGGGCGACCGAGCGCCGTCGTGCCTGGGATCTTCTCGTCATTCCCTGTCTCCTCGTACTTCGTTGTGCCGTCAGGACGGGGTGCGGGCGGCGGAACCTCCTTCAGACGCGGACGACCCGCGGCCCGAGCGCGGTGAGTCGGTGGGCCTCGGTCGAGCTGAGGCCGGTGTCGGTGATCAGGACCTCGAAGTCGGCGATGTCGGCGAAGTGCGCGAAGCTGCGCACGCCGAACTTCGTGTGGATGCCGGCGAAGATGCGCCGGTGCGAGGCGGCGACGGCGGCGCGCTTGACCGCGGCGACCACCGGGTCCGGTGTGGTGAGCCCGCGCTCGTGGCTGACGCCGTTCGCGCCGAGGACTGCGACGTCGAGGGTGAACTCCCGGAGCATCCGCAGCGCCCACTCGTCGACCGACGCCTGCGTGCGGGCACGCACCCGGCCGCCCAGGATGTACACGTTGTGCTGGGTGAACTCGGCGACGTGCTGCGCCGCCGAGAGCGAGTTGGTCACCACCGCGAGCGGGCGGGCCACCCTGCCGAGGCCACGCGCCACCAGGTCGGGCGTGAAGCCCTCGTCGATGTAGACGGACTCGGCGTTGCCGAGCTCGTCCAGCGCGGCCTCGGCGATGCGCTGCTTCTCCGGCAGCATCGAGGTCGCGCGGTGCGAGAGGGCAGTCTCGAACCCCGCGCCCTCCACCGGCTTCGCACCGCCGTGGGTGCGTCGCAGGAGCCCGGCGTCGACCAGTGCCCGCAGGTCGCGGCGCACGGTCTCGGTGGCCACCGAGAGCGTCGCCGAGAGCTCGGCTACCGCGACAGACCCTTCCTCGCGAGCCTGGGCGAGGATGGCTGCTCGGCGGGCGTCGCCTGCCTGATCAGGCATCGCTGCCTCCACTTCGTCGGGGGTCGGGCGTCAACGCTCACCCCCAGTTGTAGCCCGGCCCCGGGCACAACCCAAGTGGGATTGCCCCTCGCCGGATGCCCGATTCTTGCCTGATCTCGGGCATTCCCGACGGCGGATCGGGCACCTGGTCACGGAAGTTCATGCCCGATCGGGCGTCATCACGTGCCCGCCTCGTGCCCGACCACACCTCAGACGGGCGGGGTCCAGCCCATCACGGCGTCGGCGCCTCGAGAGATCGCGCTGCGGGGAGTGAGCCGCATCAGCGCGTTGCGGACACCCTGGAGCCCTGGGCCCAGGTGGGAGCCGGCGATGGCCGAGGCCAGCGCCGAGCGGGCGATGGTCCGGCATCGTGGGCGACGCGCGGCGTCGTAGTCGGCGAGCGCGGTCGCCAGGTCGCCGCCGGCCGCCACCGGCTCCCCGACGAGCTTGCCCACGCAGATCCCGTCCTCGAGCGCGGTCGCGACGCCCTGGCCCATGGTGGGCAGCATGGCGTGCGCGGCGTCGCCGACCGCCACCACGCGGCCGTGGTGGTAGCGCGCCATGCCGCCGGGCAGGTGGAACACGTCGTGACGCATGACGGCGCCCGGCGGGGTGGCCGCGATGATCTGGCGCACGGGCGAGGCCCAGTCGGCGAACCGCTCGCTCGCGGCCAGGTGCTCGTCCAGCAGCAGCGTGCCCTGGGGCATCTTCACGTAGCCGTACCAGTAGGTGCGATCGTCGTCGATCGGCATCGTGCCGAGCTCAGCGTGCGGCCCCCAGTACTGCGTGAGCACGGGCGGGTCCAATGTGTGGTCGAGCACCGCACGCCAGCTCGAGTAGCCCGAGTAGACCGGCTGCGGCACGGGAGCGAGCGCTGCACGCACGGCGCTGTTCACGCCGTCGGCAGCGACCAGGAGGTCGGCGCGGTAGGTGATGCCGTCGGCGGTCACCTCGGCCTGCGCACCGCCCGGGACACCCGGGACCGGACTCGTCACCTGTGCGCCGGTGATCAGGTCGACGCCTCGCTCCTGCACGCGCTCGAGGAGGGCACCGTGCAGGCGGGCGCGGTGGACACCGCGCATCGTGACGCCGTCGACGTCCTCGGAGAGCGCGAGGATCGGGCGGCCCCGCAGGTCGAAGGTGCCCCCTGCCCGGCTGAGGGTGCCGATCGAGGCGATCGCGCCGTCGTCGAACCCCAGGGCCTGCAGCGAGGCCACGCCGTTGCGCGCGAGCGCCACCCCGGCGCCCACCTCGCCCAGCACGGCTGCACGTTCGAGCACCGTGACCCGCCACCCCTGCTGCGTGAGCGCGAGCGCCGAGGCCAGCCCGGCGATACCACCGCCCGCCACGATCGCTGTCGGCATGGTGACAACCTTGCCACGACGTGGGTGGTGGAGCTCATGGTGTCGCACTTGCCCGGCGCACGCACCCATCCGCACCCTGCGGACCCAGCAGACTGGGTCCCGTGTCAACGGTAGAGGCGGCCCTCACGGGCATCGGGATCTTCGCGTTCGCGCTCTCGGGGGCCCTGATGGCCGTGCGCAAGCACATGGACGTCATCGGGATGTTCGTGCTGGCGGCCGTGACCGCGGTGGGTGGCGGTCTCACGCGCGACATCCTGCTCGGGTTGCCACCGGCGGCTCTGAGGAACCCGTGGTGGTGGCTGATCGTGGCGGTCGCGACCGCGATCGTGTTCTTCTTCCACGGTGCGGTGGACCGGTTGCGGCGGGCGGTGCTGAGCTGTGACGCCGTGGGCCTGGGGCTGTTCTGCGCCGGCTCCACCACGATCGCGCTGCAGAGCGGGCTGGGACCGTTGGAGTCGGTGCTCGTCGGCACCGTCGGTGGTGTGGCCGGCGGGGTCCTGCGGGACGTGCTGGCCGGCGAGATCCCCTCGGTGCTGCGCCGCGACACCAAGCTGTACGTCGTGCCCGCGGTGCTGGGCTGCGCTCTGATCGTGGCCGCCGAGGCGGCAGCCGTCGGAGGTGGCGCCGTCGTGGTGGCTGCTGGGGCGGCGATCGTGGTGGTGAGGCTGCTCGCGCTCTGGCGTGGTTGGACGGCCCCCGCGCCGCGCGCTCGCGACGTAGCCTGAGGCGATGGCTGGTATCCGCGGGCTCACGTCCTGGGTCGGGACCGTGCTCGGCAGCCCGGACCCGGTGGCCCTCGCCCGCTTCTACGAACGCCTGCTCGGCTGGGAGATCTCCATCGCCGACCCCACCTGGGTGACGATGGGGATGCGCGACCGCGAGGGCAGAGGAATCTCCAGCAACCTCGCGTTCCAGCTCGAGGAGGCCCACGTGCGGCCCGTCTGGCCGGGTGAGCCGGGCACCCAGCAGATGCAGATGCATCTCGACATCGGGGTCACCGACCTCGACGGCGCGGTGGCGGACGCCCTCGACATCGGCGCCGAGCTCGCGGACTTCCAGCCGCAAGAGGATGTCCGTGTGCTCCTCGATCCCGACGGCCACCCGTTCTGCCTCTATCTCGACCGCTGACCCCCGCCGCCTCGCCACGACCGGCGGCTGAGACGCCGACGACCGACCCGTGGCATGGTGTCCACATGGTGGACCAACGGTGCAGAATGGCGCACGAGCGCCGGTGCCGGAGGGGCACCAGGTGCCGCACGGAGTGCCGAGCGCGGACGATGTGCTGCTCCCCACGGGAGAGCAGCACGAGCCGCGCGTTCGCCACGAGAGAGAGGGTCGGATGAACCAGCGCGGGTTCGTGGAGCAGTGGCAGCTGCGGGCTGCGTTCGCCCGCAGCCTCTCGGACATGTACGGCACCGAGGTGCCCGCGTACACGACGCTGCTCGAGGTCAGCCACGAGGTCAACGCCGACGTGATGGCGCAGGACGCGGACGCCGCGCAGCGCCTCGGCACCATCGACCGCGTCACGGCCGAGCGGCACGGCGCGATCCGGCTGGGCACCCCCACCGAGATGCAGCAGGTGGCGCGGGTGTTCGGCGCGATCGGCATGCACCCGGTCGGCTTCTACGACCTTCGCGAGGCCGCCACCTCGGCGGTGCCGGTGGTCTCGACGGCGTTCCGTCCGATCGAGCCCGAGGAGCTCGCCCGTAACCCGTTCCGGGTGTTCACCTCCGTGATCACGCCCAGCGACCGGCGCTTCTTCAGCGAGGATCTGCAGCAGCGCCTGGAGACCTTCCTCGCCCAGCGCGAGATCTTCGGCCCCGAGCTGCTGGAGCTGGCCGACCGCGCCGAGGCCGACCGCGGCCTCGCGCACGAGCAGGCCCAGCGGTTCCTCGAGCTCGCCACCGCGGTCTTCGAGCTCTCGCCCGAGCCGGTCGACCGCGCCTGGTATGACGAGCTCGAGAGGGTCAGCGCGGTCGCGGCTGATATCGGCGGTGTGAGCTCCACCCACATCAACCACCTCACGCCGCGCGTGCTCGACATCGACGCCCTCTACGAGCGCATGGAGGCCCGCGGCATCACGATGATCGACGACATCCAGGGCCCGCCTCGCTGGGAGGGCCCGGATGTGCTGCTGCGGCAGACCTCGTTCCGTGCCCTCGCCGAGCCGCGCACCTTCCGGATGCCGGATGGCTCGATCTCGCAGGACTCGCTGCGTGTGCGCTTCGGCGAGGTGGAGGCGCGCGGCATCGCGCTCACCCGCGCCGGCCGCGACATCTACGACCGCGCGATCGTCGAGGCGAAGCAGCTGTACGCGGAGCGTGGTGTCGCCACCGCCGAGGGCCGGCAGGAGGTCCTCCGCGAGCTCTGGCGCCGCGACTTCCCGACAGGAGAGGACGGCCTCGCGGAACAGGGCCTCGCCTACTTCACCTATGCGCTCGACGAGGCGGGCACCACGACCCGCACGCCGATCGTCTACGAGGACTTCCTCCCGGCGAGCGCAGCGGGGATCTTCCAGTCCAACCTGACCTCCGACGGCGCCAAGGACACCACCCAGGAGGCCACCGCGCTCGATGCCGACTGGATGGCCGGCGCCCTCGGGCGCGACCTCTTCGACCCGTTCGATCTCTACGCCGCTCAGCAGCAGGCCTCGCTCGACGACCTGCGCGCCGCCCACCCGGGCATTCCCTCGCCGTGAGCGCGTACATGCACGGTGAGTGCGCACTTCGCACCGTGCGCACTGACCGGCGATGTGCGCACTCACGCAACTCGTGAAGGAGACTCCCACCATGACCGCCACCACCGATGTCCGTACCGCAGCCGCCGAGGCTCTCGCGAGCCTCGGCGTCGAGCTTCCCGCCGTTCCCGACGGCGGAGCCTCCTTCGAGGTCCGCTCGCCCTTGTCCGGGGACGTCATCGCGACGCTCCCGCAGGCGGGAGCGGCCGAGGTGGACGCCGTCGTCGCGCGCGCCAAGGCGGCCTTCACCACCTGGCGCACGGTGCCGGCCCCGGCTCGCGGCGCCGTCGTCAAGGCGTGGGGTGACCTGCTCCGCGAGCACAAGGAGGACCTCGCCTCGTTCGTGACCCTCGAGGCCGGCAAGATCACCGCCGAGGCGCTGGGCGAGATCCAGGAGATGATCGACGTCTGCGACTTCGCGGTCGGCCTGTCGCGGCAGCTCTACGGCCAGACGATGCCCTCGGAGCGCCCCGGCCACCGGTTGATGGAGACCTGGCACCCGCTCGGCGTGGTCGGTGTGATCTCGGCGTTCAACTTCCCGGCGGCCGTGTGGGCGTGGAACACCGCGATCGCGCTCGTGTGCGGTGACACCGTGGTGTGGAAGCCCTCGGAGATGGCGCCGCTCACCGCACTGGCGAGCGCGGCCCTGCTCGACCGCGCGCTCGCCGAGGCGGGCGCACCCGAGGGTGTCTCCGCCGTCGTGCTCGGTGCTCGCGAGGCGGGCGAGGCGCTGGTCGCCAACCGCGACGTCGCCCTGCTCTCGGCCACCGGCTCCGAGCGCATGGGCGCCGAGGTGGGCCCGGTCGTGGCGGCACGGTTCGGGCGGTCGCTGCTGGAGCTGGGCGGTAACAACGCGGCGATCGTCGCGCCGTCGGCCGACCTCGATCTCGCGGTGCGCGGGATCGTGTTCTCGGCTGTCGGCACGGCCGGGCAGCGCTGCACCTCGCTGCGTCGGCTGATCGTGCACAGCTCGATCGTCGACGACGTGGTGGCGCGCCTGAGCCGTGCCTACGCGAAGCTGCCGATCGGTGACCCGCGCGAGGAGGGCACGCTCGTGGGCCCGCTCATCAACCAGACCTCCCGCGAGCGCATGCTGGCCTCCCTCGAGCAGGCGCGCGCCGAGGGTGGCGAGATCGTCGTCGGCGGCGAGGCCGTCGACGTGGACGGCGCTGCCGGAGCCGCGTACGTCTCCCCCGCGCTCGTGCGGATGCCCGCGCAGTCCGATGTGGTGCACCGCGAGACGTTCGCGCCGATCCTCTACGTGATGAGCTACGACGACCTCGACGAGGCGATCGCGATGCACAACGCCGTCCCACAGGGGCTGTCGAGCTCGATTTTCACGCTCGACCAGCGCGAGGCAGAGCGGTTCATGGCCGCCGACGGCTCCGACTGCGGCATCGTCAACGTCAACATCGGCACCTCCGGCGCCGAGATCGGCGGCGCCTTCGGCGGCGAGAAGACCACCGGTGGCGGCCGGGAGTCGGGTTCGGACGCCTGGCGCGCCTACATGCGCCGCGCGACCAACACGATCAACTACTCGACCGAGCTGCCGCTCGCGCAAGGTGTCGACTTCGGATGAGGTTGCCTCGGCTGGGCGGAGCGCGGTTCAGTCCGCGCAGTCGCGCACGCCCGGTGCTGCCGCGACCACGGTGAGCCGCCACTGGAGGTCGTCGCTGCCCGGACCGTCCAGCCACGCGAGCACGGCCTCGACGTCGCCGGGGTCGTCGACCGTGAGGCAGCCGAGCCTCGCGATCTCCGAGACCGGTGTCGTGAGCGGCCAGTCGGTGACCTCGCCGTCATCGATCGAGACGTAGGTGTGCACGAACACGCGGTCGATCTCGACCTCGCCTGTGAGCTCGGTGGCGTCCTCGACGAGCGTCCACAGGTCAGCGAGGTCCTGGCGGGCCCGGGCCTGGGCGCCACTGACGCCGCCGCCCGGATCGTCCCGGTCGAACGCGTACAGCGAGATCTCGGTGCCCTCGAAGGTGAAGGGCGTGCTCGCGTGATCGGTGATCTGCGGCGTCCCGAAGTCGACGCCGTCGAACAGCGGCTCGGCCGCCTCGATCACCGCCTCGAGCTCGCAGTCCGAGAGCCAGCCCGCCACGAAGCCACCGGGCTGCTCACCGGAGAAGCCCGGCGCCATCATCGGCAGGCGCAGGTAGCCGGTGGCGTCCGTGCCGAGGTGGTCGAGCGCGGCCGCGGGGATGACCACGGCGCCGTCGGCGTAGACGATGGTCGGCGCGTAGGCCCCGGCGCCGAACAGCAGCAGGGGCTCGGCGTCGCCGGGCGCACCGGCGGTGCGGGTCTCGTCGGTGCACCCGGCGGTCGGGTCACCTCCCGGCGCGTCGCCGCACGCTGCTGCGCCGCCCATCAGCGCGGCGCTCAGCGCCACGATCGACCACATGCGTGCCCTGCTCATCGCCGACTCCCATCCTGTCCTTGACGGGATTCTGTCGCGCGACCGCGATCCGCGTCACCGGTGGGCAGAAGTCCCCTGCTCAAGCGGGCTGGGTACGGTCCTCGGGCCGGATCACCAGCACCGGGCAGTGCGCGTGGTGGACGCAGGCCACGCTGACGGAGCCAAGCAGCATGCCGCGGAACCCTCCGAGGCCGCGGCTGCCGACGATCATCATCGACGCGCGCTCGCTCTCCTCGATCAGCGTGGGAGCGGCGGGCCCGTAGACGAGCGCGGCCTCCAGATCGACGGGCGGCTCACCTCCGAAGGCGGCGTCGAGCGCGCCGTCGAGGATCTCCTGGGCGATCTCCTGAGGCCCGAACATGTCGACCGGGACGTATCCGCCGAACCCGGGGTCCACGACCCACGTCGTGACCGCACGGATCGGACGATCGAGCGCGGGACCGAGCTGGGCTGCGGTGCGCAGCGCCTGGATCGACGTCGGGGAACCGTCGACGCCGACGAGGATCGGGCGGGTGTCGCGAACATCGCTCGTGGTGCTCATATCCCCATGATTCCGCGCCAGGACGCCGAATACCTAGGACGAAGGTCATCCTCGGCGGTCGGTCGACGCGGTGGTGGCGGCACCTCGATACGCTGGCAGGCATGGCCGGAACACACGTCGCTGCCCGCTGGGAGGACTCGTTCCATCGCCGGCTCACCGCCTATCTCAAGACGCGGGGGTGGCGCCCCCGCACGATCCCGTACGTCGGTTACGGAGGCGAGCGCTTCGTGCGGGTGCTCGGTCGCGTGGTGCTGGGGCGTCGGATCGAGGCGGAGGCGAACGCGGACTCGGCCGCCACGCCCGAGGAGCTGGCGGAGGCGGTCTTCACACGCCGCGGCTGGCGCTCGTACGTCACGGCCCCGGTCGGGTACCTCCCGGTCACGGTGCGTATCGGCGATGTCGACTACCGCACGAAGACCGACCGCTCGGGCTACATCGACGTCGAGATCCGCGACCACGGCCTCGCCCCCGGCTGGCACGACGTCACGATCGCCGCACGGGCCGCCCGGCCCGAGACCGCCCGGGTGCAGATCGTCGGGGCCGAGGCCACGATCGGCCTGGTCAGCGACATCGACGACACCGTGATGGTGACCTCGGTCCCGCGGCCCTTGATCGCCGTCTGGAACACGTTCGTGCGGCACGGCAGCGCCCGCAGGGTGGTGCCGGGCATGGCGGCGATGTACGACGAGGTCATCGCGCGCAACCCCAGCGCCCCCACGTTCTACCTGTCGACCGGGGCATGGAACATCCTGCCGACGCTCGTACAGGTCCTCAGGACCGGCGGCTACCCGGCCGGTGCGCTGCTGATGACCGACTGGGGACCCACGAACAGCGGCTGGTTCCGCTCCGGTCAGGAGCACAAGCGGTCGGCGCTGCGGCGGCTCCGCGCGGAGTTTCCCCACATCGAGTGGGTGCTCGTCGGCGACGACGGCCAGCACGACCCGATGATCTACCGCGAGTTCGCGACCGAGCACCCGGACCGGGTGGCGGCCATCGCGATCCGCGAGCTGACACCGGGCGAGCAGGTGCTCGCGCACGGCACCCCGGTCGCCAACCTCGACACGGTGTGGACACCGAGGAGCGCCTCGATCCCGGAGGTCGCCGGCGCGGACGGGCGTGAGCTCGCCCCCAAGCTGCGGCAGGCGCTCGAGGACCGCTGAGCTACTCGGCGAGCCCGATCACCTCGAACGCGATCGCGAGCCTGCCGCCGAACCGCTCGGCATCCTGGGTGGCGAAGGAGCGGATCATCTCCTCCGGGTCCGGGTGCCAGTCGAGCGCGGCGAGATAGGCCTGGTGCGCACGGAGCGACGCGACGCCGGCGTCGATCGAGTCGGTGACGTCGACGGCGTGAGTGGGCTCGGTCGAGCCACCCAGGGCCGTGAACCGCACGCCGCTCCAGGGCTCGAGCACCTCGCCGTCGGGCCCGGTGAGATCGGTGAAGACCCAGCGGTTGGCGGCGTCGCGGACGCCGTCGAGAACCGCGTAGCCCACCACGCGGTGGTCGGCCATGTTGTACATCCCGCCGGGGAAGAAGTCGCGCGGCGAGCCGGTGAGCACAACGTCCGGGCGGTGCCGGCGGACGGCGGCCGCGACGTCGCGGCGCAGCTGCATCACGTCGTGGATGGTGCCGTCCGGGTGGTCGAGGTACTCGAGGCTCTCGACCCCGACGGCGTCGCACGCCGCGCGCTGCTCGGCTGCACGCACCCGGATGGTCTCCTCGGGCGCCATCGTGTCGATGCCCGCCTCCCCCCGCGTCACCAGGAGGTAGCTGACGGTCTTGCCCTGCGCCGTCCAGCGTGCGACGGCGGCTGAGGCGCCGTACTCCATGTCGTCCGGATGCGCGACGATCGCCAGCGCGCTGTCCCAGTCCTCCGGCATCGGCTTCAGCTCAGGCTCACCCATGACCCGACCGTAGTTGACCAGAAGGGTGGCAGAGTGGGGTTCGTGACCTCACACACGAACGCCATCCCCACGACCACCCTGCGCCCCGACGTCGAGATCCCGCTGCTCGGGCTCGGCACCTGGCAGGCGCCCGATGCCGAGGCGTACGAGGCGGTCCGCACCGCCCTCGATCTCGGCTACCGCCACATCGACACCGCTCGCGCGTACGGCAACGAGGAGGCGGTCGGCCGCGCGATCGCCGACTCCGGCCTCGATCGGGCGGAGATCTTCCTGACCACGAAGCTGCCGCCCGACGACGCCGATGACGCACCACGGATCATCGACGAGTCGCTGGCCAAGCTCGGGCTCGACCACCTCGACCTGTGGCTCGTGCACTGGCCGCCGAACAAGGAGGCCCGCCCCGACGTCTGGGAGAACGTGATCGCCGCGCAGCAGGCCGGCAAGACCCGCGCCATCGGCGTCAGCAACTACTCGATCGCCCAGATCGACGAGCTGACCAGCGCCACCGGAGTCACGCCGTCGATCAACCAGATCCCCTGGAGCCCGAGCGACTTCGACGCCGACCTGGTGGCGGCGCACCGCGAGCGCGATGTGGTGCTCGAGGGCTACAGCCCGTTCAAGCGCACGAACCTCGAGGACCCGGCGCTGAGGGAGATCGCCGACGCGCACGGCGTCACGCCCACCCAGGTGGTGCTGCGCTGGCACCTCGACACCGGCGTCGTCGCGATCCCGAAGTCCGTGCACCGCGAGCGGATCGCCTCGAACTTCGACGTGACCGGCTTCCAGCTCTCCGACGACGAGATCGCGCGCGTCTCGGCGCTCGACGCCCCGGAGCGCTGACGCCCCTTCCCGGGCGGTGACGCCCGTTGCCACGTCGCGCGCGTCCACCGACCGCGCCCCGTGCGCTCACCGCGCCGAGTTCGTTGCACATCGTCCCGTTCGCCTGGTGCTCCCAGCGAACCCGACGGTCTGCAACGAACTCGGCGGCACCCGGGGTGCGACAGGCCGCCGCGAGGCTCAGCCGAGCGTCGTCCCGAACAGCAGGCCGAGGGCGTAGGTCGCTGCCGCTGCACCCCAGCCGATCCCCAGCTGGCGAACCGCGCGGAGAAGCGGCGGCCCGCCCGAGAGCACGCCCACGACCGCTCCGGTGACCAGCAGCGCAGCCCCCACGAGGCCGGCTGCGGTGAGCACCGCCGTCAGGCCCTCGAGCCCGAAGAGGTAGGGCAGCACGGGGATCAGCGCACCCGAGGAGAAGAAGAGGAAGCTGGAGATCGCGGCGCCCCAGGCGGATCCCACCTCCTCGTGGGCGGGCCCCTCGTGGCGCTCCGGGTCGGCGCCGCCGAGCGCGGCGGCGAGCCGCTCCTGTGCGCGTTGCGCGGCTTCCTCGGGTCTCATGCCGCGCGCCCGGTAGACCAGGGCGAGCTCGTTGGCGTCGACGTCGAGGTCGGGCAGCACGCCGTGCGTCTTCGGGCTCGGCGTCGAGGCGGCCAGCAGCTCGCGCTGCGACCGCACCGAGACGTACTCCCCCGCCCCCATCGAGAGCGCACCCGCGAGCAGCCCGGCGAGCCCGGTCAGCAGGATCGTCGCCCGGCTGGTGCCTGCCGCCCCGATGCCGAGCACGAGCGCGAGGTTCGAGACCAGGCCGTCGTTCATGCCGAAGACGGCGGCCCGGAACGTCCCGGAGATGCGCGCCCGCCCGCGCTGTGCCAGCGAACGGACGACCTCCTCGTGGATCTGCTCGTCGGCGGCCATCGCGGGGGTGGCGTGGTCGTCGGTCGAGTACGCGGACCGTGACTCGGCCCGCTGCGCGAGCGCGAGCACGAACACCGAGCCGAACCGGCCTGCCAGCCACGTGAGCATGCGGGAGCGCACCGACGGGCGCAGCGGCAGCCCGATCTTGGGCCCGAGGAGCTGCTCCCAGTGCTCGGCGTGACGCTGCTCGGCGATCGCCAGCTCGTTGAGGATCGCGCGCTCCTCGCCCTCCTTGCGGTCCGCGAGCTCGCGGTACACCGCGGCCTCGGCGCGCTCCTCGGCCAGGTACCGGCGCCACTTCTGGATGTCGGCGCGGTTGGGGGTGGAGGTGCTCACGGTCCCATCTTGGCACCGGGAGCGGGTAGGCCTGCGGTGCGACCGCGGCGCCACAGGTCGAACCCGCGCCCTCACCGGCTGTCGGTGCGCCCGCCGACAGGCAAGGATGGGCCCGATGTCCGTGCTGGAGCTGCTGTCCGCCGTGTTCGCCGCCGTCGGCGACGTCTGGGCCTTTCGCGCGCCCGCACGGCTGAGCGATCCGGACGAGGCCATGTGGGCACCGGCGGTCGGTGTGGCCGTCCTGGCTGGGCTGTCGATCATGATCGGGAACGCTGTCGTGTTCACCATCAACCGGGTCAGCGGGCTGCGCATGCTCGCCGGCATGGCGATGGGCGCGGTGTTCATGGCGCTGCTGCGGATGCTGTCGGCCACCGTCATCGCCTTCGCCGCCTGGGCTGTCACACAGGGCCGGATCGACGGCGCGATGATCGCGATCACCTACCTCTTCGCGCTCGCACCGCTCGCCCTCAGCTTCCTCATGTTCATCCCGCACCTCGGTCTCGGCATCGGGCGGCTGCTGGAGATCTGGAGCGTGCTCTGCCTGGTCGCACTGCTCTCCCCGGTGCTCGGCGTCGGCCGCTGGGCCGCCCTCGCGATCGGGATCGGTGGCTGGTTCCTCAGCCAGTTCGTCTCCCGGATGCTCGCCCGACCCGTCGCCGCGCTCACCTCGCGCGCGTGGACCCTCGCGACCGGTCACGCGAGCCTCGTGACCGCCAAGGACATCCTCACCGGCGCCACGTTCGTGCCGCTCGAGCGTCAGGAGAAGCGCCCGTGATCAGCATGCTGGTCGCCGGCGGGGTCGCCCTGCTGCTCGCGTTCGCGTTCCTCGCACCGCTGGAGTCGTTGCGCTGGTGGAGCCGCCGCAGCGACGACGAGGTGCTGGGAGAGCTCACCCGCGCCGAGATCGAGGCCGACGGCGGAGCCGTGCTCTCCCCGCAGCCTCGCCGCTTCGTGGTGTACCTCTCGGGGATCGGCGCCGTCGACGGCACCACCGGCTCGCGCCGCGAGCAGGCGGTCCTCGACGCCGTGCTCGAGCGACTCCCCGACATGGTGGTCGCCGCTGACGTCTTCCCGTACGCGGTCGACAACCGGGGGCTGACGCAGCGCGCGACGACCTGGTTCTGGAAGCGGCTCCAGCGGTTGCAGCGGATCCCGGTGGCCAAGACCGCCTCGTACCTCATCAACCTACGCAACGCGCTCCGGGTGCTGGTCTCGGCCGACCCCCGTTACGGCCCGACGTACAACCTCGCCGTCGCACAGGAGATCGCCGAGTCGCTGACCCGGCACGGCTACGACTGGCAGGAGCGGCGCCCGGTCACGGTCATCGGTTACAGCGGCGGCGGCCAGATCGCGCTCGGCAGCTGCTGGTATCTCGCCGCGCTCGGGGTCCCGGTCTCCGTGATCTCGATCGGCGGCGTGCTCAGCGACGACCCCTCGCTGCAGCGCGTGCAGCACGTGTGGCATTTCTACGGCTCTCGGGACAGCACGCACCACCTCGGCCCGCTCGTGTTCCCCGGGCGCTGGCCCACCGCGCCGCTGTCCGACTGGCACAAGGCGGTGCACGCGGGCCGGATCACGCTGCGCACCATCGGGCCCATGAAGCACATGGGCTCGCGGGACTACTTCGACCGCCACCACCAGGACGCCCACGGCGTCAGCTACCGCCAGCTCACGGTCGATGCGCTCGTCGAGGCGCTGTCCGAGTGAGCACCGCGCCACCGTCTGGCCCACGAGAACGTCGATACGGCACGAGACCGTCGGCGCGCGAGGGCGATCTCGTGCCACAGCGACGATCTCGCGGTTGCTCCGCTGTCACCACCGGCACTAGAGTAGGAAGTAAAACGTTTGCTCACACGGATGTTACCCACCACCACGATCATCACCTCCTGCGGGCCGGGGCAGGGCACCCTCGCCCCGCGCGCACGCCTGGCCAGCGACGCCGTCGAGATCGACCTCAGCGGTGACTGGCGGTTCAGCTACCACCCGCGCGCCGACCGTGCGCCGGAGGTCCCCGAGGTCGGCGACGACCTGATCGCGGTGCCCGGGATGTGGCAGCTGCAGGGCTACGGCTCCCCCGCGTACACGAACGCCAGGTACCCGTTCCCGGTCGACCCGCCGCACGTGCCGGATGTGAACCCCGCCGGTGACTACCAGCGCGAGGTCGACCTGCCCGCCGACCTCGACGGCCTGCGCGTGCTGCTGCGGTTCGACGGCATCGACAGCGCCGCCGCCATCTGGTTCAACGGCGCCTATATCGGTGACACCAAGGGCAGCCGCAACACCCACGAGCTCGACGTGACCGAGCACGCACGCCCGGGCAGCAATGACCTGCGCGTCCGCGTCGTCCAGTGGAGCACGGGCAGCTACCTCGAGGACCAGGACATGTGGTGGCTCTCGGGCATCTTCCGCCCGGTGGCCGTGCTGCTGCGCCCGGCGCAGGGCGTCGACGACGTCCGCGTCCGCGCCGACTTCGACCACACGACCGGCACCGGCACCCTCACGGTCGACGTCGACTCCGAGGACCCGGCACCGCGCCTCCGGCTCACCGGTCTCGATGTCGAGATCCGCCCCGGCCGGCCCGTGAGCATCCCCGCGATCCGGCCCTGGTCCGCCGAGGACCCGCATCTGTACGAGCTCGTCGTCGAGACCTCCGGCGAGCGGGTGACGCTGCCGATCGGCTTCCGCACCATCGACATCGTCGATGCCCAGCTGCGCGTCAACGGTGTGCCGCTGCGGTTCCGTGGCGTCAACCGGCACGACCACCACCCCGAGCGCGGCCGCGCCGTCACCCTCGACGAGGTCCGCACCGACCTGCTCCTCATGAAGCAGCACAACGTCAACGCGGTCCGGACCGCCCACTACCCGCCGCTGCCCGGCCTCCTCGACCTCGCCGACGAGCTCGGCCTCTGGGTGATCGACGAGGCCGACTTCGAGAGCCACGGCTTCGTCGAGGTCGGCGACCGCGCCAACCCGGTCGACGACCCCGCGTTCGAGGCGGCGCTGGTCGACCGGATGCAGCGCATGGTCGCGCGCGACCGCAACCATCCCAGTGTGATCATGTGGTCGCTGGGCAACGAGAGCGGCGCGGGCCGCAACATCGCCTCGATGCGCGCCGCCGCGCTCGCCCTCGACGACACCCGCCCCATCCACTACGAGCGCGACTACTCCTTCGAGCACTCCGACGTGATGAGCCTGATGTACACCCCCGTCGACGTGCTCGCGCGGATCGGGCGGTTCGACCCGAACGCTGGCACCGGCAGCGGGACCGGCAGCCACATCGTCGGGGAGCGCAGCCGTGCCGAGGCCGCCGCGCTCGCGAGCAAGCCGTTCATCCTGGTCGAGTACGCGCACGCGATGGGCACCGGGCCGGGTGGGCTGCGCGAGTACGAGGAGCTGTTCCGCACCTATCCGCGGCTGCAGGGCGGGTTCGTCTGGGAGTGGATCGAGCACGGCATCGCCACCACCGCCCCGAACGGGAGCCTCCGGTACGGCTACGGCGGGGACTTCGGTGAGGTCGTCCACGACGGCAACTTCGTGGCCGACGGCCTCCTCGGCCCCGACCGCCGGCCGCGCCCGGGTCTGACCGATCTCAAGGCGGCCTACGCGCCGATCGACGTCACCGTTGACGCGGGCGCCGTGAGCCTCGTCAACCGCTACGACGTCGCCGACACCTCGGCGCTGACCTTCGTGGCGCAGTGGTCCGACGGCTCGGGCGCCGTCACCGAGGAGCCGCTCACCGTGCCCGTGCTCCTGCCCGGGGAGCGTGCGCGCGTCCCGCTGAGTGTGCCCGACGGCGCAGCGCTCGTCACCGTGGTGGCTCGCCTCGCGCAGCCGGCCACCTGGGCACCGGCGGGTCACGAGATCGCGTTCGGGCAGCAGCTGCTCGGCACGCCCGCCCTCCGCGCGGCACGGCCGCACCGCTGGCAGGTCGAGGACGACTCCTTGACGGCGGCGGGGGTCCGCCTCGACGGACCGACGCTGGGCGCCTGGCGCGCCCCGACCGACAACGACCGCGCGGTGCGGATGGTCGAGCTCGGCGACACCTCGGACGCCGCCGACTGGGCCGAGATGTTCCTGTACGCCCCCGCCGGCCGGATGGTGGCGCTGGAACGAGAGGGCGACGCCGTCGACATCCGCCGGCGCTGGGGTCGCGCCGCCCGGGATGTCGGCTTCGCCGAGTCCACCCGGCTCCGCCAGCACGAGGGTGTGCTGCACCTCGACACCCGCCTGGTCCCGTTCGGGCTGTTGCCCGTCGAGGCGACGCTGCCGCGCATCGGCCTGGACCTCGAGCTGCCCGGTCTGGGGCTCGACACGCGTGTGCGCTGGTTCGGGCGCGGCTTCGGCCAGACCTATCCGGACACCGGATCGGGCATGCGGCTGGGCTGGTTCGGCGGCACCGTGGCCGACCTCCAGGAGCACTACCTGCGGCCCCAGGACAACGGGCTGCGCAGCGACGTCCGCGCGCTGTGGATCGAGCACGGCGAGCAGACGCTGCAGATCGCCGGACAGCCGTTCGCCTTCTCGCTGCGGCCCTGGAGCGATCGTGAGATCGATGCAGCGGATCACCCGGACGAGCTGCCCACGACCGACCGGCTGGTGCTGTCGCTCAACGCGGCGGTGCACGGCGTCGGCACCGCGGCGTGCGGACCGGGCGTGCTGCCCCAGCACCGGCTGCACCCACGACCGGTCGAGCTGCACCTGCGGCTGTCACTGACGGAAGGGACGATCCAGCGATGAAGGCACCGATCGGCTTCGGGGCCGCGTACTACCACGAGTACCAGCCGAGCCCGCGGCTGGCGGAGGACATGCGGCTGATGCGGGAGGCCGGCTTCAGCGTCATCCGCGGGGGCGAGTCCACGTGGAGCACGTGGGAGCCCGAGGACGGCCGGTTTGAGACCGCGTGGATGCGCGAGATCCTCGACGCGGCGCACGAGCACGGCATCGACGTCATCCTCGGTACGCCCACCTATGCGGCGCCGCCGTGGCTGGCGCGCGCCCACCCCGAGATCGCCGCCGAGACCAAGACCGGTGCGCGGCGCCCGTGGGGCGCCCGCCAGGAGATCGACATCACCAACCCGACCTTCCGGCGGTACGCGGAACGGGTGATCCGCACGATGGTGAGCGAGCTCGCGGACCACCCGGCCGTCGTCGGCTATCAGCTCGACAACGAGCCCGGTGTGCTGCTGCTGCACAACGACGCGGTGTTCGAGGCCTTCAAGGGCTGGCTGGCTGAGCGGTTCGATGATGTCGAGGACATCAACGACCGCTGGGGCTTGACCTACTGGTCCCACCGCCTGTCCACCTGGGACGACCTCTGGCGCCCCGATGGCAACGCCCAGCCGCAGTACGACCTGGCGTGGCGGCTGTTCCAGGGCGAGGTCGTCGCCGAGTTCATCGGCTGGCAGGCCGGCATCGTGCGCGAGCTCGCCCGCCAGGACCAGTGGCTGACCACCTGCATCGCCTACGACCGCGTGGCCGCCGACGACCTGCGCATCGGTGCCGAGCTCGACATCGCCTCCGGCAACGCCTACTACCGGATGCAGGACGGCCTGGCGCATCCCGCGCCCATGCGTCCGCAGGCCTGGATGACCGACGGCACCTGGAGCGTGTTCGGCCAGGCGGACCGGATGTTCGGCACGCGCCGCGCTCCGTTCCTCGTCACCGAGACCAACGCGGGCGCGATCAACTTCGCGAACGTCAGCGAGCCGGGCTGGGACGGCCAGTGGCGGCAGGCGGCGTGGGCTCAGATCAGTCGCGGTGCGCGGCTGATCGAGTACTGGCACTGGCACACGAACCACTACGGCACCGAGACCCACTGGGTCGGGGTGCTCCCGCACGACCAGCAGCCTGGCCGCGTGTACCGGAACATCGCCGAGCTCGGCGAGGAGATCCGCGCGATCGGGGACCGGGTCGCTGCCACGAGCCCCGACGCCGATCTCGCGTTCGTGTTCTCGACGCCGTCCAAGTACGCGCTCGCTTTCGAGCCGGTGTTCCCGGACGAGAACGCGGCGCCGCACTCGCGCGGCTACCAGCGGATCTTCGAGGCTTTCTACAAGGGCGCCTTCGATGCCGGACTGCAGGCGCACGTGCTGCACGACAGGGCGTTGCCCGGCGGCACCGAGCTCGCGGCGCAGTATTCAGTGCTCGTGGTGCCGGGGCTGTACACCGTTGCCGACGGCGTGCTGGCCACCCTGCGCGAGTACGTCGCCGCGGGTGGTCACCTGGTCCTCGGACCGCGGACCGGGTACGCCGACGAATGGGCGGTGTCACGGCGCGAGCGGCAGCCTGGCGGGCTCGCTGATCTCGCCGGCGCCGGCTACCAGGAGTTCACGACGCTGCGCGAGCCGGTCGCCGTCGTCTCGCCCGACGGCGAGGGGCTGGGATCGGCGCACGGCTGGGCCGAGCTGCTCGAGCCCGACGGCGCCGAGGAGCTCGCGCGGTACGAGCACCCCGAGCTGGGCGCGTTCGCCGCGGCGACCACGGCAACGCACGGGCCCGGCCGCGTGACCACGGTGGGGTTCGTACCCGACGACCGCGCCGCCGTCGGTCTTCTCCGCGGGGTCGCCGAGCGCAGCGGGCTGCGACCGTTCACCAGTCCGGCCCCCTCGGTGACCCACTCCTCCGCGACCGGCGAGACCGAGCGCGTGCACCTCTACTTCAACTGGTCCGGCGACCCGGTCACGATCCCCTGGCCCCAGGGCCAGCGGGACGCCGACGGCGCGACGTGGGCTCAGCTGGAGCTCGGGGCCTGGGACGTCCGGCTGCTCTGGGAGGCCGTCTGAGCCACGCTGCTCGCTGAGTCGCTGCTGCCGCGCGGCAGCCAGAGCGAGGCGACCGTGAGCACTGTCAGCAGGTGCACGCCTCCGTACTGTCCGCCGACCTGCACCCATCCGAGATACCCGGGTGCCCACGGCGGCCCGCCGAACTCCTGCGACTCCTCGACGACGAGCGCCCAGGCGATCAGCGCCAGCGAGGCCAGTGCGAACCCGAGCACCCGGGCGATCCGTACCTCCCGACGTCGTCCGGCCGTCACCACGAACCAGACCACCGCGCCGATGAGGGCTGCCGCGGCGAGCTGTGGGATCGGCGTCCCAGGATCGGTGATTGCGGTGAGCTCGTTCCGTAGGTTGACCGTCGCGCCCGACCGCGCGGCCTCAGCCTGGATGCCGAGGATGCCGCTGGCCAGCACATAGGTGCCGCCCAACGCGACGCCCAGGACTGCCTGGACGATCCGTGGCCCTGGGCCGACCGGTACGGCCTGCTCCCTCACGGTGCTCCCCCTCGAGCGCGACTGGTCGAACATCCAGGTTGTCAGACGTGAGGGTCGCTGTCGATCGCTCCACAGAAGCCAGCATCCTCAGGTGAGCATCGTGTCGGCCTGCTATCAATAGGCATGCAGCTGCAGGAGCGTCGGCATCCGGCGACCGTCGTGTCGCTGACGGCGATCGCTGCTGCCGTCCTCGCCATCGTGTCTCTGATCCTGAACCCGCTCGTTGCTCTCGTGGCCGGTGCGATCGCACTCGTCTGCGGGATCGTCGGGTTCAGCCGTCTCCGAAACGCCCTGGGTGTCGTCGTCCTTGTGTTCAGCCTGCTGCCCGTCGTGGTCGCAGGCACTCTGCTGTTTAGCCTGGCGACAACCGGCGACTCGGGCTGATCTCGCGGCACGCGTACGTGACTCGGGCGCCCGAAAGGCAATCACGTCACGCTTTTCCAGGGGTGCACCGTGACCTGAGTGCCGCAACGGCAACTGAGTCACCCGGGCGGCAGCGTCAAGAGCGGGCGACCGCGATCCCGCGCCGCTCGCGCTGGCTGTACTCGCCGATCATGACCGGCTCGCGGAGCAGGGAGACGGCGCAGTAGTAGTGCTCGAGCCGCCCGTCGTGGGTGATCACGGCCGGCTTGTGCGCATAGGCCGAGTCGATGCTGCCTTCGGGTCCGACGTCGATCAGCACGTGCTCCGAGCGCTCCCACGTGAGCAGGTCCGTCGAGGTCGCGAAGGTCTCGCGGGCGCGGCCATCGCTGCACAGGCCGAAGTAGAACATCACCCAGGTGTCGCCGTCGCGCAGCACGCACGGGTCGGAGGCGAAGCGGTCGTCGATCGCGCCGGTCTCGCCGTTGCGGACCAGCGGTTCGTCGCTGACCCGCTCCCAGTGCGCCAGGTCCACCGAGCGCGCGAGGCCGGTCTGCTCCTGCCAGCCCCGTTCACGATCGTCCTTGGCGTTGTAGAACAGCCAGAACTGGTCCTCGTGGAACATCAGCCAGGACTTGTACAGGCCGCCCTGCTCCCAGGGCGCACCATCCTCGGGAAGCAGCAGCTCGCCGTACTCCTCCCAGCTGCGCAGGTCGCGGCTGCGCACGATCCCGATCACGCCCGGACCGGACTCGTAGCCCGCGCCCGGGTAGGCGTGATACGTCCCGTAGTACCAGCCGTCGACGGCGACCAGCTCACCCGTGCCGCGCAGGTCGGGATCGCGTGCGATCGAGGTGAGCGCGGCGTTGTAGCGGCGGTGCGGGGACCCCGGCACGCGCGGGAAGACGAGCTCGGGCTCGGACCACGCCTCGCCGTCGAACCAGGACAGCCCGGTCTGGTAGCCGACTCCGTCCCACCCGACCACGGTCATGCCGAGGCGGCCCTCGTGATGGAACACGAAGGGGCAGTCGACGCCGTGCGAGGTGAAGTCCCCGACCCGGAAGGTCGGCTCGAGCACGAGATCAGGGCTCTTGTGCGGGGTCGCGAACGGTGCCGCGGGGTCGGTGGTCACGTTGTCCTCCTGTAGCTCACGTCGTGGGTGCCGGGGCCGCGCACCTCGCTGGCGCCCTCGTAGCCCGGCGGTGGGTCGAGCCGCGCCTCGGTACCCTCGGGCACCTCGACGTGCACGCGGAGGTCCGTCTCGTCGCTGACCCAGCTCAGCTCGTAGGTGCCGGCCGGGCTGTCGAAGACCAGGGACGCCGTCGGGACGTCCGCGAGCGGCCGGGGTGAGACGACGGCGTGGGCCCAGCCCACGCTCTCAGGCGCCTGCCGGAGGCCGGCGATCGACTCCAGGAACCAGGTCCCGACGGCGCCCAGCATGACGTGGTTCGAGGAGTTGCGGGTCTGCATCCCGGTCCAGTGCTCCAGCAGCGAGGTGGCGCCGTCGGCAACCATCCTGCCGTAGCTGAGCCCTGCGGTCTGGGTGACGAACCGGTAGATCGCCTCGTGCTCCTCGGCGGCCGAGAGCACCCGCAGGATCGCCGGCAGCCCGATCTCACCGACGGTGAGCTGGTCGTCGCCCGCGGCCAGCAGCGCCAGGATGCGACGGACGGCGCGCTGCTGACCCTCGGCGTCGAGCACGCCTGCATCCGCGAGCAGCGCCGCCGTCGCCTGGGAGCCGGTCTCCAGCTGGTCGAGGTAGGCGTCAGCGAGCTGCCGGCGGACCTGCGCCGCGCGCGCCTGCATGCGCTCGGCGTCCTCGGGCCGGTCGAGCGCGCCCGCCACGGTGGCGGCGGAGTCGAGCATCCGGCCGTGGCCCCAGCCGGCAACGAGCGGGCGCGGGGTGGTCTCGTCGAGCGCGATCCAGTCACCGAGGCCGGTGCCGAGCACGCCGTCACCCGCCTTGGTCTCGATGTAGTCCCAGTACCGCATGCCCGTGTCCCAGGCGTCCCGGGCCGGTTCGAGGGTGCCGTAGTGCCGGTGGAGCAGCGCGGGCAGGTGCCAGATCGCGCCACCCCAGTTGACGTCGTCGCGGAAGCCGGGCTCCCAGTCGAAGTCGAAGACCACCAGCTCGGGGGCGATGTCCGGCACCAGGCCCTCGGGCGTCTGGGCGTCGGCCATGTGCGTGACCAGGTCGTGCCAGTGGTCGCGGATGTCCCACCGGAACGCGAGCGGCTCGAAGACCAGATGGGTCTGCTCGAGCCAGCCGAGCTTCTCGCGGTGGGGGCAGTCGGTCGGCACCGTCATCATGTTGGACTGCGCCGCACGGGTGATGAGCGTGTCGATCTGCTGCAGCACGTCGTTGCCGAGCTGCAGGTGCCCGGTGCGGCGGTCGTTCGCCATCACGGGAAGCCCCTGCACGCGGATCGCTGCAGGATCAGGCTGCACCGGTTCGCCGGCCGCGTCGCGCTGCTCCACCTGCAGGTACTGGAAGCCGTGATAGCTGAAGCGAGGCTGCCAGGTGGTGTCGGCACCGTTGCTGGTGAAGGTGTCCCACACCTCCATGCCGATCGACTTCTGGTCGATGGTGCCGTCGTCCCAGATGAACTCCGCGGGCCGCAGCGTGAGGGACTCGCCCGCCCCCAGTCCGGTGACCTCCACGCGCGGGAACCCCGCGACGTTGTACCCCAGGTCCACGACGAACGACAGGTCGTGCTCGAAGGTGCGGACCGGGCCCAGCACCGTGAGGACCCGCATGCCGGGCGCCCGCCGGTCCCAGGGCTGCGGCCCGTCGGCCGGCGTGCCGACGACGGCCACGCTCACCCAGCCCTCGTCGTCGGAACCCTCCGGGGTCATCCAGCCATGCGGCTCGAGGCGGGCGTCGTAGTCCTCGCCGCCGTACCAGTGCGCCAGCGTGGTGGGCCCGAGCCGGGCCTGCCAGCTCGCGTCGGAGGCCAGCAGCCGCACCTGGTCCTCGTCCTCGATCTCGAGCACCACGCGCGCCCGCGGGCCACCCGCGGGGCTGCCGACGAACTTGGTGTAGCGCCCTGGCGCGCGCCGCACGTGGGCCGGGCCCTCGCCGAGCTGCACCACCAGCTCGTTGCTGCCCGCCCGCAGCAGGTCGGTGACGTCGTAGGACCGAGCGCTCACCCGCACGTCGAACCGGCTCTGCCCGGGTTCGAGCACGTCCTCGCTGACCGACACCCCGCCGATCGTCGCGTGCCACACGCCGAGGCCCAGCACGTGCAGGGTGGCGCGCCGTGGCAGCCTCTCGAGGGTCCAGCGGGTGCGGAGCGTCGGCTGCTCCCACGGCGGGTCGTCGCTCGCCCACGCCGGGTGCGTGACCCAGTCGCCGTGCGTCGTCAGGGCATCGCTGCTCATCGGACCGAGGATAACGATTGTTCACGTTGGCGTGGGCGTCGTGGGAGCCCCCGACTGCTGGCCGAGTGGTAGTCGGGTGACACAAAGTCGTGGCCAGATGGCACCACAGCCGGCTTTGTCGCCCGTTCGCCGCATCTGGCCACGAGTCTGTGTCACCTCAGCCGCGGGCCGGGGCGAGGCATCCCCGACCGGCTACGGGCGCGCGGGGAATCCCTCGACCTCGGCGACCCAGCCCTCGGGCAGCTCGACCCGACGAGGCGACCCGTCGCCGTCGACCCAGCCCGCGAACAGCAGCGCGGCGGCCATCAGCAGGCCGCCGTTTCCGGGCAGGTACAGCGGCATCCGGTGCGGGACCTGCTGGTTGTGCCCGTTCGCGAGGTAGGTGTTCTTGGCCTCCGGCCGCAGCAGCGCGTCGAGCGCGATGTCGGAGCGGTCGAGCCGGGTGGCACACATCGCGATCATCGGGAAGTCCCAGCCCCACGCGCTGCGCCAGTCCCATTGCTCGCAGGCGCGCTCGAGGGTGCGCAGCATCGCGTCGTGGTCGAGGACGCCGGTATCGGGCACCACGCCGAGCGCCCCGAGCATCGAGGGGTGGTCGCGATAGGCGGTGCGCGGCGGGTTCTGGACCGCGTCGTAGTGGCCGTCCTCGCTGATCACCGGCCGTAGCCCCTCGGCCACGGCGGCCCACTCGGCCGGCTCCTCGCGGCCGTCGGCCCGCCGCCACGCCAGCGCGGTCTGCAGCGCCCACCGCACGTACGCCACCTCGAACAGCGGGTCCCACGTCTCGCGCGCGCCGTACACCTCCTGCGCCGGCATCAGCGGCGGGGGCAGGTGGAACGCCCCCTCCTGCCCCGCGAACGCGAACGAGGCGAGAAACTCCGCGGTCTCGTCGACCAGCTCGCGGTAGCGCTCGCGCACGGCGCCGACATCCTCGGCACCCATCCGCAGCAGCTCGGCATAGCTGATCACGTGCGGCTGCTGCCACAGCAGCAGCGGCCCGATGACGTTCGGGCTCTCGATGCCCTCCGGTCCCACGTGCTTGGGCCAGCGGGCGCCACGGAAGCCCTGGTCGGCAGCGATCCGCTGGGCGACCGGGAGGATGTCGGCGTACCAGGCCAGGCTGCGCTCGAGCAGCTCGCCCCGACCCCAGGCCGGGAAGTGGGCCGCGTGCCACCAGTGCATCTCGAGATGGAACGTGCCGCCCCAGCTGTTGCAGATCAGGCCGGTCTCCTGCGGCGGCGTGCTGCCGGAGCTGTGCACCTTGGTCTGGTACTGCGACAGCACGATGCGGCGCTCGAGCTCGTGGGCGCGCTCGTCGGTGCTGCCACTGAGATCGAGCGCGGCGCCGCTGCGCCAGAAGGCCTCCCACCCACTCGCCGATCGCGCGAAGACCGCCTCGGCGTCGACCAGCACGTCCGCACCCAGCGCCGGGGCGAGCTCGACCACGGCATGCAACGCATCGCCGGCGGCGGTCAGCCGCCAACGGTGCCCCTCCCCCGAGACCACCACGTCGCCCGCCGCGCGCACCTGGTAGCTGGCGTCGTCGATCCGGCGGTCCCACACGTGCGCGTCGCCCTCGCGGCGCAGCGTGGTCGTGTGCGCCTCCGGCTCGTCCCACACCGGCGGTGCCTCGAAGCTCTCCTCGATGGAGGGGAAGGCGATCTCGACGGCGAGCCGGCCGCCGTCGAGCAGGTCCGAGGAGATCGCGAACGCGATCGCGTCGCGCTCGGGGTCGACGGCGGTGCGCACCTCGACCGGGACGCCCACCACCTCGAAGCGGCTGGTCACGATCCCCGTCCAGAGGTCGTGCACCTGCGAGCGCACCACGACCTCGCCCCACTCGGGGGTGCGGCCGTCGAGGAGCAGGCCGATCTTGGCGAGGTGCAGGCGCTGCGGGTTGACCCAGTAGTAGTAGCCCGCAGCGCGGCCGGAGGCTGCCGACTGCTCGCGGTCCTCCATGTAGTCGTAGGCGGTCGGGTACGAGATCGGGCCGCGTGGGCTGTCGAAGCTCTCGAGGGTGTCGCTCAGCTCGTGACCGGGGTTGGGCTCCCAGTGGTAGCCCCACTGCGCCTGAGTGCCGAGCGGCATCGCGACCTCGCCGCGAGCGCGCGCGGCGTTGCGCTCGTAGCGGTCGGCGAAGGTCTGCAGCCCGGTGTGGTCGACCGTGAACGCCAGCTCGCCGTTGCCGACCGAGAGCGGCGCCTCGGGGCGCGGGCTCTCGTACCGGATCGTGTGGCGGCGGACGACGGCTGCTCTGTCGATCACGTGCGCTGGCTCCAGTTCTCTCACCATGACCTCTGGTGAAACGTTTGTGTTGGGTGCTTGCCCACGCTATTACGATCCAGGGATGGTGACGCTACGAGATGTGGCCGGGCACGCGGGCGTGTCGGTCTCCGTCGTGTCCCGCGTACTCAACTCGGACCCCTCGATCAGGATCCGACCCGAGACGCGGGAGCGAGTGCTGGAGTCCGCCCGGCTGCTGCGGTACGCCCCGAACATGGCGGGGCGGTCGCTACGGCGCTCACGCACCAACCTGCTCGCCCTCGTGGTGCCCGATGTCACCAATGCCACGTTCACCGATCTCGTGGCCGGCGTGGAGTCCCGCGCGCTCGACAAGGACTACTCGGTGCTGCTCGCCTCGAGCCCCCGCATGCAGCCCGGCAGCGACGGCTTCACCCGGCTGCTGAGCGAACGACTGGTCGACGGCGTGCTGCTGCAGAAGGGCGACGACGCCCCGATCGACCTGGTCTCGCGCGCGCTCTCCCACCCCGAGCGCACCGTGCTGATCAACTCCGGCCCCGTGCCCGGGGTGTCGACGATCGCGATCGACGACGTCGCCGCGGCCACGCTCGCCACCCAGCACCTGCTGGACCTCGGCCACCGCACGATCGGCTACATCGGTGGCGTGCCGACCTCGGACTCCAACGACAGACGACGCAGTGGCGTCGAGAAGGCCCTCGCCGACGCCGGGCTGACCCTGGCTCGGGAGCACACCACCTCGCTCGGCTACACCTACCGCTCTGCCCGCGACGCCGCCCGGCTCCTGCTGAGCCGCCGCAACGCACCGACGGCGCTCGTGGTCGGCAACGTCAACGCCGGCATCGGGACGATCACCGAGGCCGCCGAGATGGACGTACGGGTCCCGGACGACCTCTCGGTGGTCGCGATCCACGACATCTGGCCCGCGATCACCTGCGCCCCGGCGCTGACCACGGTGCGGCTGCCGATGAAGCGTCTCGGCGCGACCGCCGTCGACGTGCTCCTCGCCGGCATCGACAAGGCAGAGCCGAGCGCCCGCACGGTCGACGACCCGGCGCCCGAGCTGATCGTCCGCGACTCGACCGCTCCGCCTCGTTCCTGAGGCTCAGCCCGTGGTGAGCCTGTAGAGCGAGTGCCCGGCGGTGACGTACCAGCCGCCGGGGTACGGGGTGAGGTTGGAGACGGGTTCGCCCACGTCGACCGCCTGCCGCAGGTCGCCGTCGGGCGCGTAGACCCGCACCTGCGTGCCTGCGGAGGTCCAGATCAACCCGGCGGGATCCACGCGCAGCCCGTCCGGGAAGCCCGGGTCGATCTCGGCGAAGACCTCGCCGGTGCCGGTCGCGAGGTCGTAGACCCGCAGGTGGTGCGGACCGTGCGGGTCCCAGACGCGCGCGGAGTCGGCCACGTACAGCCGCGTGAAGTCGTTCGAGAACGCCAACCCGTTGGGGTGCACCATGTCGGTGATCACGGGAACCGCGACGCCGTCGGCGTACCTGAACACGTAGCAGCCCTCGTACTCCTGCTCGCCGGGGTAGCCCTCGCGGCCGGAGGGGTGCAGCCCGTACGGCGGGTCGGTGAACCAGATCGCGCCGTCGGCGGCGACCACGACGTCGTTGGGCGAGTTGAAGCGGACCCCCTCGCCCCAGGTGGACACCACGGTCGTGGTCACGCCACCGGCCACCCGCTCGACCGCGCGGCGCCCGTGGCTGCACTGCAGGATCATGCCGTCCAGGTCCAGCGTGCGGCCGTTGGGGTACTCGGCGGCGTCGTCGACCACGGTCATCGACCCGTCGGCCGGGTCGATGTCGAGGATCCGGTTGTTCGGGATGTCGCTGAGGCGCACCCGACCGGTGCTCGCCAGCCACAGCGGCCCCTCGGCCCACTCGGCTCCGGACCACACCTGCTCGACCTGCATCGTTGCTCCGTTCATCCAGCCAGCTCCGCGAGGCGCCGCGCCGCCGTGTGCATGTGCGCCGCCATCGTCGAGGCGGCGGCGTCCGGGTCGCGGGCGGCGATCGCAGCGGCGACGGCCGCGTGCTGCTCGATCGCCTCCCGTGCCTCCGCGGGACTCTGCGCGGCCCGGTCCGCCCAGACCCGCAGCAGCGAGCGGATGGTCTGCAGCAGCTCCAGCAGCACCTCGTTGTCGGTGCCCTGCGCGAGCTCGAGGTGGAACTGCAGGTCCGCCTCCACGAACGCGGGCAGATCCTCCTCCGCGCCTCGCATGGCGTCGAGGTGCTCGCCGAGCCGCGCGACGGCGGCCTCGCTCATCCGGGTCGCGGCCACCCGGGCGGCGTAGATCTCGAGCGCGCTGCGCACCTCGATCAGCTGTTCGGTCTGCCGCGCCCCGAGCGCCAGCCCCCAGCTGAGCGTCTGCGGCAGCAGCTCGCTCGTACGCCCGCGCAGATACGTTCCTGCGCCCATGCGCACGGTCACGATGCCGAGCATCTCCAGCGCAGCCAACGCCTCGCGCACGGCGGACCTGCCCACGCCGAGCGTGGCGGCGAGCTGCCGCTCCGGGGGGAGCCGGGTGCCGGGTTCGATCTCGCCCGTGGTGAAGATCGCCAGGAGCCTGCTCGCCACCGAGGTGTTCGCGCGCGAGTCGACGGCTCCGATGCTGGCCGCGATGTCCGCGGTGACGTCGTCTCGGAAGGCGGGCATGCCGGTAGCGTAGCCGCGATCTAGAACCTATCAACCGGTTGCTAGGATCGAGTCGATGAGCATGATCGGCCTCGGCAGCTACGCCTACTTCTGGCGCCACCGCGCGGGCATGTCCCTCGAGGACGCGTTGCGCGACACCGCCGCACTCGGCGTGCCGCTGTTCCAGATCTGCGACTACCCGCCGATCGAGACCGCCGACCTCGGCGCCGTCCGCGCGGTCGCCGACGAGCTGGGTCTGGTGCTCGAGCTCGGCACCCGTGGGCTCGAGACCACACACCTGCGCCGCTACCTCGAGATCGCCCAGACGCTCGGAGCAGGCCTCGTCCGGTCGATGGTCAACACCCCGGCGGAGCAGGCGCAGCAACTCCTCGAGGCGATCGAGCCCGAGCTGGCCGCATCCGGCGTCACCCTCGCGCTGGAGAACTACGAGCAGATCCCGACGGCGGAGCTCGTCCGTCTGATCAGCGGCCGGGAGCACGTGGGCATCTGTCTCGACCCCGCGAACAACGTCGCGGTCCTCGAGCACCCGGATGCCGTCATCGACCTCGCCGCCGAGCACGCGGTCAACCTGCACATCAAGGACTTCGCCTTCACCCGCACGGAGGGGTGGGTGGGATTCAGCCTTGCCGGCGCCCCGCTCGGTGACGGCCTGCTGCCGCTGCAGCACCTGCTGCAGGCAGCCCCGCACCCGAACCGCGTCGTCGAGCACTGGCTCCCCTGGCAGGGCGACTCCGAGACCAGCTGCGAGCGCGAGCGCGCATGGACCGACCACAGCATCCGAGTACTCAAGGAGAACGCATGAGCACCCTCACGATCGCCCTCATCGGCGCCGGCGGCAAGATGGGCTTCCGCGCCGGCGACAACCTGGTCGAGACCGATCACCGGGTGCTCTGGGTCGAGAGCTCCGAGACCGGGCAGCAGGCACTGGCCGCGGTCGGGCGCACCGTGGCACCCGGCACCGAAGCGGTCGCCGACGCCGACGTCGTGATCCTCGCCGTCCCCGACCGCGCCCTCGGGCCGGTCTCCCGCGAGCTGGTGCCGCACTGCACGTCGGGCGCGATCGTGCTGACGCTCGACCCGGCCGCGGCCTACGCGGGGCTGCTCGCCGAGCGCGACGACGTCGTCTACGCCAGCGCCCACCCCTGCCACCCGTCGGTGTTCCTGCAGCGCAGCACGCCCGAGGAGTGGGCCGACACCTTCGGCGGGATCGCGGCCCCGCAGGATGCGATCGCCTCGGTCGAGTCCGACCGCCAGCAGGACCGCGACAACGTCGAGGCCGTGGTCCGCGCCATCTACGCCCCGGTGATCGACGTCCACTGGGTCACCCTCAAGCAGCTCGCCCAGCTGGAGCCGACGCTCGTAGAGACCGTCGCCTGCATGATCGGCGGCCTGCTGAACGAGGCCCTGCAGGAGACCGTGAAGCTGGGCGTCCCGGAGGCGGCTGCGCGCAGCATCCTGCTCGGCCACACGCAGGTGGCCCTCGCCAACGGGCTGCGTGGCGACAACCCCTTCAGCGATGCCTGCCTCATCGCGATGGACTACGGCCGCGAGTCGATCATCAAGGACGACTGGAAGAAGATCTTCCGCGACGACGAGCTCGACGGCGTCCTTGCCCGGATGCTGCACCTGGACGCGATCGAGCGCTGAGGTAGCCGGCGCTCAGGGCAGCGGGTGGCCGCCGGCGCTGCTCGAGGAGTGAGCGGCCTCGAGCACGGCCATGGTGCGGAGCACGTCGGCCACCGACGTCGGCAGCGTCTCCGACTCCCCGGTCACGAACCGCTGCAGCACGCCCATGGAGGAGATGAAGGCGTCCGGGAACCAGGAGCCCTCGACCTCGATCGACTCCCACCCCGAGCCGCGACTGATCTCCAGCAGGTCCGGGCCGCCGCGGGGGTAGTCGAGCAGCAGCCCGAGCTGGGTCCGGATCGCGCCGTCGGTCCCGTGCCAGAGCACCGTGGCCTCCTGGTGCTCGGGGCCGTAGGTGTGGTCGTGGTTGGTGGAGATGGTCACCCGCAGCGGCCGCTCGGCGTAGTGCAGCAGGTAGGCGGTGCGGGTGCTCGCGAGATCCGGCTTGGCCGGGTGCCCCACGGTGACCGCGCTGACGCCGCTCGGGTCGCCGACGAAGGAGCGCACCAGGTCCACGTAGTGCACCGAGTGCATCGGCATCTCCATGCGCTCCAGGCCGAACACGCTCGGGAACAGCTCCCACCGCGTCTCGACCCGCACGAGCACCTCGAGGTCGATGAGGTCGCCGATCGCCCCCTCCGCGATCAGTCGCCGCGCCGCCGCGACGTGCGGCGCGAACCGCAGCTGGGTGTTGACGGCGGCCGTGAGGTTCTTCCGCGCCACGATGGCCGCGAGCTCGGTCGCCTGCGCGTACGTGTAGCCGAGCGGCTTCTGCAGCAGCACGGCGGCGCCGTCGGGGAGCGCCTCGAGGATCGCGACGAACGCATCGGGCATGACGGCGACGTCGTAGATCACCTCGGTCCCGTGCGTCGCCACCGCGTCGGCGATGTCTGTCAAGGTCTGCTCGACGGCGAAGCTCGCCGCGAGCTCGGAGGCGCGGCTCTCGTCACGGTCCACGATGGCCACGACCGGGAAGCCGGCCTTGGCGTAGGCGGGCAGGTGGGCATCGCGGGCGATGCCACCGGCACCGACCAGCACGATCGGCCGCGGCGCGCTCGGCGGCCCGGCGAGGTAGGCGGGATCGGGCTCGCGCTCGGGTGCGACCATCAGGCCAGCCCGTAGACCCGGGTGGCGGTCCGGGTGCGCAGCGACTGCGCCTGCTCGGCCGGCAGCCGGTCGACCGCCTCGACCAGCGCCCGCAGGTTCGGCTCGTCGCCACCGAAGATCGTGGAGACCGGCCAGTCGCTGCCCATCAGCAGCCTGTCGTGGCCGAACGCCGCGAGGGCGGCCGCCAGCACGGCGTCCAGCTGCTCGGCGCTGGGCACACCCGGCTCGTCGCGGCGGTAGATGCCCGAGACCTTGGCGACCACGTTCGGCAACCCGCCCAGCTCGGCGAGCTGGTCCTCCCAGCGCGACCAGTCGCCGTCGGACATCCCCACGGGTGGGGTACCGAGGTGGTCGAGCACGAAAGTGAGACCGGCGTGCCCGCGTGCGAGCGTGACCAGGTTCTCGAGGTGCCGCGGCAGCACGGCCACGTAGTCGAGCGGTACGCCGGCTGCCTCGATCAGCTCGATGCTGCGGCGCTGCTCGGCGCCGAGGATCCAGTCCGGGTCCGGGCGGTCGTGGGTGAGGTTGCGGATACCGACGAACCCGGGGTCCTCCGCGAGCGCCGGCAGCTGCGCGGCGACCACGTCGGGAGCCTCGAGCGGCAGGTAGACCACCGCGCCCACGACCCGCGGGGCGGCGGCAGCCAGTTCCAGCAGGTACGCGGTCTCCTCGAGCGTCTCGTCGGCCTGCACCAGCACGGCCCTGTCCGCACCGAACGGCGCGAGGGCCGCGAAACCCTGCGCGAGCGAGTGGTCGGCCTGCAGGTGCTCGGGCGCGCCGTCGAGCCAGGCGTAGCGGGACCGCGAACGATCCCAGGTGTGCAGGTGGGCGTCGATCACGATGTCAGCTCCGCTTGTTGACCACGTACAGGTGCACCAGCGACAGCACCGTATCCCCGTCCTGGTTCGTCACGGTGACGCGTTCGTCGACGCGGCCCAGCTCGGGGCGTCGCGGGTGGTCGCTGACCTCGGTGATCTCGGCCTTCACGGTGATGCTGTCGCCGATGAAGACCGGCTTGATGAAGCGGATCCGGTCGTAGCCGTAGCTCATCGCCTGCGGGTTCACGTCACCCGCGGTCATGCCGACGGCGATCGACACGATCAGCGTGCCGTGCGCGATGCGCCCGCCGAGGCCGGCCTCGATAGCCCACCGCTCGTCCATGTGGTGCGGGAAGAAGTCGCCGGTCTGCCCGGCGTGCAGCACCACGTCCGCCTCGGTGATCTGGCGGCCCAGCGTGCGGCGCACCTCACCCACCTGGTAGTCCTCGAGGTAGCGGTCGACGACGTTCATCCACGATCTCCCAACGAGTCGAACATCCGGTCCAGGTCCGCCAGCACAGGGGCGGCGACCTCACGGCCGGTCAGGGCGCGGTGCACCCGCTCGCACGCCGCGTCCTGCACCTCCATGAAGCCCGGGTGCTGCGGGCGCAGGCTCGCGGCCTCGAGCGTGGCGCGGGTGCCCGTGAAGAAGTCGTTCGTGAGCGCGTTGAGGTCGCTGTCCTGCCACGCCGCCACGTGACCGGGCTGGCCGCCGCCGAGCGCGTAGACGCCGCGCTGCACGTCACCGGTCGCCGCCCAGGTGGCGAACGCGATCGCCTCCTGCGGGTGTGCGCTCCGCGAGGAGACCGCCAGCCCGGCGCCACCCAGCATCGAGCCGCGCGGCTCGCCGTCGATCTCGGGGATGTCGGTCCACCGCAGCAGGTGGTCCCGGAAGCCCTCCCGCGCGTAGTTGCTGTACCCGTAGAGCAGCGGCGCGTAAGCCCAGCGGTCCTCGGTTGCCATCCGATCGGCGGTCTCGATCGGGTTCGCGCTCAGGCACTCGGCGGGCACGAGGTCGCGCAGCCGGCCCAGCAGGTCCCAGGCCTCCGCGAAGGCGGCCGGGTCGCCGAAACCCGATCGACCGGCGTCGGACCCCTGCAGCCCCGAGGTCAGCGTGAAGGTCGAGGCGAGCGCGTCGATGGGCTTGCTCGGCCACAGCACGGCCCCGTCGGCTGCCAGGTCCAGCACCTCGTCCCAGGTGCGGGGCGGCTCGGCGATAAGATCGGGGCGATAGGCCGCGACCTGGGCGGCGGCGTCGATCGCGAGCCCGTACTGCGCGCCGTCCCAGCGATAGCTCTCGTAGGAGCGACCGACGAACGCTGCCGGGCCCTCGCCGTCGGGCAGCGCGGCCAGCAGGCCGGCGTGCGCGGCGTGCGGTATGTGCGGGTGATCGATGACCAGCAGGTCGTAGGACGCGGTCAGCGATTCCAGCCCCTGGTCGGCGAACGCCTGCAGGGACCGCGCCTCCCAGGTGATCTCGACGTCGTGGCTCTCGGCGTACGCGCGCGAGGCGGCGACGACGCTGCCGCGGCCGCGCTCGTGGTCCCAGGTGATGCCACGGAGCCGGGTGGTCACGACACCACCTCGGCGGCAGGCCTGGTCAGCTCGGTGCGCACCGCTTCGGTGTCGGCCCCGAGCGTGGGGGCGGCGGCCGAGCCCCAGAGTCGCTCGCCGTCGAAACGCATCGGCAGCCGCGTCGTGGTGACCTCGGTCCGGGAGCCGTCGACCTCGTCGCGCTGCAGAGTCTGCACCATGTCGATCGCGCGGAAGCCCTCGTGCTCCACCAGCTCGTCGACGGTGTGCAGCGGCGCGCACCAGACGTCGGCAGCGTCGAGGACCTCGAGCCACGCGGCGGTGGTGCCGGTCCGGAGCCGAGCGGCGAGCAGCGTCTCGATGCGCCCACGGTGCTCCCACCAGCTCTCCGGGTCGGCGAGCTCGACCAGCTCGGGGATCTCCAGCAGCCGGCCGAGCTGCGGCACCGGGTTCATCGCGATCGAGAGGTAGCCGTCGGAGGTGGGGTACACGCCGTACGGCGCGGGCAGGTAGGTGTGCGCGCTGTGCGGGCCGCGCGGGCGGGGGTTCACCGCATCCGGCTCGGTCATCCGCACCGAGAGCATCTCGAACTGGAGGTCGAGCATGCCCTCGAGCAGCGAGGTCTCCACCTGGCCGCCGATGCCGGTCCGCAACCGGCGCAGCAGCAGCGCCGTGATGCCGTGCGCGAGGTGGCACGAGGCGAGGTGGTCGGCGATCGAGAGGCCGAACGGGCTGGGCTCGGGGTCGGCCTGCAGCCACGGCAACCCGGAGATCGACTGCGCGAGCAGGTCCTGGCCCGGGCGGTCCCGCCAGGGGCCCTCGTTGCCGTAGCCGGTGATCGACCCGTAGACGACGCCGGGGTTGACCTGCTTCACGGTCTCGTAGTCCAGGCCGAGCCGCTTCATCACACCCGGTCGGAAGTTCTCGACGACGACGTCGGCCTGCTCCACCAGCTCCCTCACGAACGCGAGCTGCTCGGGATCCTTCAGATCCGCCGCGACGCTCTGCTTGCCGCGGTTCATCGCGTGGAACGAGACCGTGTCGGTCCCTGCCCTCGCACCCGCGAACGCCAGCCCACGGCCGATGTCGCCGAAGCCGGGGCGCTCGATCTTGATCACGCGGGCACCGAGGTCGGCGAGCCGCAGCGCCGCTACCGGGCCGGCCAGGAACTGGCTGAAGTCGAGGACCAGGAAGCCCTCGAGAGGTCGAGGGAGTCCTGGCTGAGAGGCGGTCATCGGTGCTGCTCCTGGGAGAGATCAGGGCCCAGACGCACGGTCTGGCCGGACTGGAGGTCGAGGTCACGCTGGTGCGAGCGGTGGACGAGGTGAAGGGTCTGGGCGGCGGGGTGCTCGGAGGTGATCCGGGCACCGGTGAGCGCGCCGTCACGCCACTGCAGGTCGACGACGAGACCGCCGCGTCCACGCAGTCCGCGCACCTCGCCGTCGGGCAGGTCGGGTGGCAGGGCGGGCAGCAGCTCGAGGCTGCCCCCGTGCGAGCCCAGCAGCGCCTCCGCGAGTGCGGCGACGACCCCGAGGTTGCCGTCGATCTGGAACGGCGGGTGGGCCGAGAACAGGTTCCGGTAGAGCCCGCCGCGCCAGCGACCGCCGGTCGGGCCGGGTGCCACCTCGATCGCGCGCCGCACGAACAGGTCGAGCAGTCGCTGCACGCCCGCGCCGTCGTGCAGGCGCGCACGCATCGCCATCTTCCAGGCCAGCGACCAGCCGGTGCCGTCGTCGCCGCGCGCGTCCAGGCTGGCTGCGGCTGCGGCCGCGATCGCGTCCGAGGGCCCGGCGTCCGTGGGGTGCATCCCGACGAGGTGGGCGAGGTGCCGGTGCCGGGGGTCGACCATCTCCTCGACGTCCGCCCACTCGCGCAGCAGGCCCGCGCTGTCGACGCCGACCTCCTTGATCCGGGGCAGCGCCTCGGCGGCCTCCTGCAGGATCTCCTCGTCGGTGAAGCCGTAGACCTCCGCGACCCGCAGCAACGAGCGCAGCAGCTGCCGGGAGAGCTCGAGGTCCATGGTCGAGTCGGCGGCGACCGAGGAGCCGCGTTCGGTGCCTGGGACGACGAACCGGTTCTCGGGCGAGGTCGACGGCGAGGTGCCGAGCGTGCCGTCGGGGCGGGGCTCGAGCCAGTCGAGCACGAAGCGTGCGGCGCCCACGAGCGTGGGCCAGAAGCGGCGGGCGGCGACCTCGTCGTGGCTGAAGGTGACCCGGTCCACCAGGTGCGAGGTGAGCCACACGCCGGCGAACGGCCAGAACGCCCAGGAGGGGTCGTGCGTGCCGTCGCCCATGGGGTCGACGAACGCCCACACGTCGCTCGCGTGGTGGGCCACCCATCCCTGCGAGCCGTAGATGCGCTGCGCCGGCTCGCGGCCGCGCTCGGCGAACGCCTCGACGAGGTCGAGCAGCGGCGCGAGGCACTCGGTCAGGCCGGTGGTCTCGGCGAGCCAGTAGTTCATCTCGGTGTTGATGTTCATCGTGAAGTCCGAGCTCCACGGCGGCTGCATCTGCTGGTTCCAGATGCCCTGCAGGTTGGCGGGCGTACCGCCGGGGCGTGAGCTGGAGATCAGCAGGTAGCGCCCGTACTGGAACAGCAGCGCGGTCAGCTCGGGCGCGAGGCCCGCCCGTGCGGTGTCCCCCTGGGCGACCGAGGCCAGCAGCGCGTCGGTGTCGGCCGGTGCATCGGCGGCCGGCTCGGCGCGGGTGCCGAGCCGGAGCTCAGCCCGGTCGTAGAGGTCGCGGTGCGCGGCCAGGTGGTCGGCTCGCACGCGCTCCACACCTGCGGTCACGGCCCCCTCGCACAGGGCACGAGCCTGCGCGAGCGCCTCCTCCGGGTGCCCCGAGGGGTCCTGCCCGAGCCGGGTGAAGGTGGTCCGCACCGCCAGCACCAGGGTGGCGCCGCCGTCGACCTCGATCACGATGCCGTGCGGCGCCGTGCGCGTGCGCACCGCGCCACCGACGGCGCGCAGGACGACCGCGGCCTGGACCCCGCGGGGGTCGTCCGCCCAGCGGATCGGGTCGGGTTCACGCTGGAAGGAGGGCACCACGTCGTCCGGGGCGCGCAGCACGACCCAGGCCTCGCCGTCGGCGGCGCCGGACTCCTCGAGCCGCAGCGGCGAGTCGAGCGTGAAGGCGACCGGGCGGTCCGTCTCGACCTCGAGCACCATCACCTGGTGGGGCGCGCTCACGAACGCCCGCTGCGCGACCGGCCCCGACGCCGTCTCAGCGCGGGTCCAGGCCTGCGCGGCCCTCAGGTCGAGACCGCGGGCGTAGTCGCCCGGAGGCGTGTCCACGGCATCGTTCGCGGGCACGACCTCGGCCTGCGGCGCGGGCTCGGGCGCCGCACCGAGGGTGCGGCGCAGGCGTGCCACGGGCTGGAACGACTGCGGGTAGGAGTACTGCAGCGCCTGCAGCGCCGTCTCGGCCGCGACGGGGTCCCCCGCTGCGATCGCCTCCCGCGAGGCGGCGATCGCCGCGGCAGCGATCTCAGGCGTCACCGGATGCGGCTCCGGGCGTCGCGGCGGTCCGGACCAGACCGACCCGTCGTTGATCCAGATCAGCTCCGTCGCCGCGCCCCCGTACACCATGGCGCCGAGCCGACCGTTGCCCAGCGGCACGGCCTCGACCCACTCGGCGGCCGCGCTCGAGAACTCGAGCCGGTGCGCCGGGTGGCCGGCGAGCATGGGCTGTGACGACTCTGACAACTCTGTCGCTCCGGAGAATCGATTTTACTGGGTGGTGCTCACCATAGACTGATCGACCACCCTTCCTGCAAGGGCTACGCACAATCCCGCCGCATCTAGGGCGAAGACGGGGTTGCGCCTCACGGTCAGACGTGGTTAGCATCCAGACAAACGATTCACCTGACGACGAGGTCACAGGTGCGCACGCGCCCGATCGGCACAGCGCAACCGGACCTGAAGCGGAGAGGACCTTCAGGAGTGCAGACACGGGCACGAGGGACGCGATGACGCCGGCACCCCTGCCGGCGGCCGCGGCCACCCGCGCGACAGCAGACGTCCGCGGCAGGCCCGGCAAGCTCCGGAAGTCCATCCGACGGCGCTGGCAGCTCTACCTGCTGGTGATCGCGCCCCTGGCGTACTTCCTCATGTTCAAGTACGTGCCGATGGTGAACGGCATCATCGCGTTCAAGGACTACAACATCATCGCGGGCATCTGGGCCAGCGAGTGGGTCGGCTTCGAGTACTTCGAGCGGTTCTTCTCGAACCCGATGTTCACCACGGTGGTCAGCAACACCTTCCTGCTGAGCCTGTACGCACTGATCGCCAGCTTCCCGATCCCGATCATCCTCGCGCTCGCCCTCAACGAGGTGCGCGGTCGCCTCTTCAAGCGCACGGTGCAGATGGTCACCTACGCGCCGTACTTCATCTCCACGGTGGTGGTGGTGTCGATGGCGATCCTCATCCTGTCGCCACGGATCGGGCTCGCCACCGACATCCTCGGCTTCTTCGGGGTGCCGCCCACCGACTACCTGGCCCAGCCCGACTTCTTCCGGCACGTGTACGTGTGGACCGAGGTCTGGCAGACAGCCGGCTACTCCGCCGTCATCTACCTCGCGGCACTGTCCGCCGTGGACCCCGGTCTGTACGAGGCCGCAAGGGTCGACGGTGCGAACCGGCTGCAGAAGATCTGGCACGTCGACCTGCCGAGCATCATGCCGACCATCGTGGTGGTGCTGATCCTCTCGGTCGGCAGCATCATGGCCGTCGGGTTCGAGAAGGCGTTCCTGCTGCAGAACCCGCTCAACCTGTCGCAGTCGGAGATCATCGCGACCTACACCTACAAGCTCGGCATCCTCAACGCCGACTTCAGCCTCGCCACCGCGGTCGGCTTGTTCAACTCGGTGATCAACCTCGTGCTGCTGGTCAGCGTGAACGCGATCTCCAAGCGAGTGACAGGAAACGGACTGTGGTAGCCGCCGTGACCGAAGACCGTACCGAGCGCTCGGAGCGGCCCGTCCGCACGGTCCGCACCTCCCGACCTGCCCGGAAGCGCGAGACCCTCGTGGACCGCATCTTCCTCATCGGGGTCTACGCGCTGCTGATCACGTTCCTGCTCGCGGTGCTGCTGCCGCTCGTCTACATCGTGGCGAGCTCGCTCAGCAGCCCGGGTGCGGTCTCCTCGGGGCGCGTGTTCCTGTGGCCGGTCGAGTTCACGCTGCGCGGCTACGAGGTCGCGCTGTCGAGCCCGAAGATCCTCCGCGGGTTCGCCAACTCGCTGTTCTACACGGCGGCCGGCACGCTGATCAGCGTCACGCTCACGGTGATGCTCGCCTACCCGCTCTCGCGCGCTGACTTCGTGGGTCGCCGGGTGCTCACGGGCGCCGTCGTGTTCACCATGCTCTTCGCCGGCGGGATGATCCCGACCTACCTCGTGGTGCAGGCGATGGGGATGCTCGACACCCGCTGGGCGCTGCTGATCCCGAACGCGGTCGCGGTGTGGCCCGCGATCCTGGCGATCACCTACTTCCGCACGGCGATCCCCGACGAGGTGCGAGAGGCCGGCGAGCTGGACGGCGCCAGCGACATCCGCATCCTCTGGAAGCTGGTGCTCCCGCTCGCTACGCCGATGCTCGCCGTGATCGCCCTGATGTACGCGATCGTGCAGTGGAACTCGTACTTCGACGCGCTGATCTACCTGCGCGACGAGAGCCTCTACCCGCTCCAGCTCGTGCTGCGGAACATCTTGATCCTCAACACCGACGGCGGTGGCGACGCCACCTCCTCCCTCGAGCGGCAGCAGCTCGCCAACCTGCTCAAGTACTCGCTCATCGTGATCTCCACGATCCCGGTGATGCTCATCTACCCGTTCGTGGCGCGGTACTTCACCAAGGGTCTGACCTTGGGCGCTGTGAAGGGCTGACCCACCCCACCCGACGTCGCCAACCCGGGCGACGTCACCCTCACGACGAAGAGAGGCAATACATGACACGCCGACTGAGGCACTCAACGACGGCGATCGCCGTCGGTGTCAGTGCGGTAGCACTCACGATCGCGGCTTGCGCGCCCGGTGGCGGCGGAGGCACCGGAGGAGGCGACGGCGACGGCACCTTCCAGGGCGGCGAGGATGACGGCGTCATCACGATCTTCAGCCAGCAGGGTGTCGACTCCGACCTCAACACCAACGAGTTCACGCTCTTCCTCGAGGAAGAGTTCGACGTCGACCTCCAGTTCGAGACCACGACCTGGGATGCCGCCTCGGCCGCCGAGGCTCGCCAGATCACGCTGGCCAGCGGGGACTACCCCGACGCGTTCCTGCTGATCCCGTGGGTCAACCAGTTCACGCAGGCCGAGCTGATCAAGCTCGGCGGCCAAGGCGTCATCCGCCCGCTCAACGACCTGATCGCGGACAACGCGCCCAACCTGCAGGCCGCGTGGGAGACCACCCCGGAGTGGGAGGCCCTGTCCACGGCGCCCGACGGCACCGTCTGGGGCCTGCCGCAGTGGAACGACTGCTTCCACTGCACCTACCCCTCCAAGCTGTGGATGAACTCCGCCTGGCTCGAGGCGGTCGGGCTGGAGCAGCCGACCACGCCCGAGGAGCTCCGCGAGGTGCTGACGGCGTTCAAGAACGAGGACCCCAACGGCAACGGCCAGGCCGACGAGATCCCGATGTCGGGCTTCAACAGCGCCGTGATGCCGTACCTGATGAACCCCTTCGTCTACATGGCCACGGGTTCCACCGGCGGCGTGGTGCCGGGCTCGCTCGCGCTGCAGGGCGACACCGTGACGCTGCAGCCCACGCTCGACGGCTGGCGCGACGGGCTGCGCTACGTGCACTCGTTGCACGAGGAGGGCCTGCTCGACGGCTCGACCTTCACCGCGAACCAGGACGCGATCCTGGCGCTCGGCGACCAGGCTGGTGACCCGATCCTGGGTTCGACCGTGGTGGGGCACCCTGGCGTGTTCGTCACGATCGGCCAGGAGGACGGTCGGGACAAGGACTATGACCCGGTGCCGCCGCTGACTGGTCCGAACGGGTCCCCCGCTTCTGAGCTGCTGTCCTCTGTCGGCGGCGCCACGTTCGTCGTCACCAACCAGGCGAGCGACGACGAGGCCGCGAAGATCACGCAGATCGTCGACTGGATGATCGACTTCGACAACCACCTGCGCGCCGAGTGGGGCGAGGAGGGCGTGGCATGGGACTACCCCGGTCCCGACGACGTCGCGCTGGACGAGTCGATGGATCCCCTCTTCATCCGCTACCGCTTGAGCGGCGCGGAGGCGACCGAGAACGCCAACGTCGCCTGGGGCCCGCTCGCGCAGTACTACGGCAGCGCCGAGTTCCGCGGTGGCCAGGTCGTGCCCGAGGACATCTACGACCTCGCCGGGTACGAGCGTCGCCTGTTCGAGGCGACGATCCCGTACGCCGAGAACAGCCCGGCCGAGGTGTTCCCGTACTGGAACCTGTGGATCCCCGAGGAGCAGTCCGCCGATCTCGCGACCGCGCAGACCAACATCGAGAACCTGGTGCTGCAGGCCAACGCCGAGTTCGTCACGGGTGTCCGCGACATCGACGACGACGCCGACTGGCAGGCGTTCCAGGACGAGCTCGCCGCCAACGGCGCCGAGCAGTACGTGCAGATCTACCAGGACGCCTGGGAGGCGTCGAAGTAGCGTCAACGACGCCTTCTGAACGGCGGCGGTCCGGGTGCGTGAGCATCCGGGCCGCCGCTTTGTGTGTGTTGGGTCACACTTGGTACTTAGCACTACCGAGTATCGGTACTTAGCGTTACTGTCTACCAGTACTTAGCGACACCGAGTAAAGGAGGTGGGACATGCCGAACCAGATGACGGAGATGCTCAAGGGCACGCTCGAGGGCATCGTCCTCGCGATCTTGTCCGAACGCTCCGCGTACGGCTACGAGATCACGGCCGAGCTCCGCGAGGCCGGCTTCGCCGATATCGCTGAGGGCACGATCTACGCGCTGCTCGTCCGCCTGGAGCAGAAGGGCCTCGTCGACGTGGAGCGGGTGCCCTCGGAGAAGGGCCCGCCGCGCAAGGTCTACTCGCTCAACGCGAGCGGGCGTGACCAGCTCGCCGAGTTCTGGAGCACCTGGAGCTTTGTCGCCACGCGCATCGAACAGCTCCGACACACCGACCAGCAGCACACCGAAGGAGCATGACCATGGCCGCACGATGGATCGAAGCACTCACCGGCTCGCTCGAGCAGAAGAAGCAGTACAAGTCTGACGTCGCCCGTATCGACGTACTCCCGGAGCCCTACCGGGCCGCAGCCAAGGCGTTCCAGCGCTACCTGATGCAGACCGGCGGCATCACCGACGGCGACACCTTGGTGAGGATGTTCACCGACTTCGCCGACCTGTGGGAGCGCTCTGCCGCCGACGGGACGCCCGTGGCGGACGTCGTCGGCGACGACCCGGTCGAGTTCATCGAGAGCTTCATGCAGGCCTACCAGGCCAAGCACTGGCTCGACAAGGAGCGCGCTCGTCTCGTCCAGGCGATCGACGACGCGAAGCGAGGTGACCGATGACCACCGCCACTGCGACCGCAGCGATCGAGGTGCGCGGTGTCACCAAGGCGTTCGGGGACCTGCAGGTGCTGCGAGGCGTCGACCTCGACGTGCAGCCAGGCAGCATCGTCGCGCTGCTCGGCTCGAACGGCGCAGGCAAGACCACCCTGGTCCGCATCCTGTCGACGCTCCTCCGGGCAGACGGAGGCACCGCCGTCGTCGACGGGTTCGACGTCGCGAAGGCGGCGAACCACGTGCGCCGGTCCATCAGCCTGACGGGGCAGTTCGCGGCTGTCGACGAGGTACTCACCGGACGGGAGAACCTCGTGCTGGTCGCCCGGCTCAGGCACCTGAAGAATCCTGGTGCCATCGCCGACGACATGCTCGCCCGGTTCTCGCTGACCGAGGCCGGGAGCCGCCCTGCCGCCACCTACTCCGGTGGTATGCGCCGCCGTCTCGACATCGCGATGAGCCTGGTCGGCGATCCGCCGATCATCTTCCTCGACGAGCCGACCACCGGGCTCGACCCGCAGGCTCGGATCGACGTGTGGCAGACCGTGAAGGGGCTCGCCGAGGGCGGCACCACCGTGCTGCTCACGACGCAGTACCTCGATGAGGCCGAACAGCTCGCCGACCGCATCGCGATCCTTCACGAGGGCACGATCATCCGCAGCGGCACCCTCGCCGAGCTGAAGAAGCTGCTGCCGGCGGCGAAGGTCACCTACGTCGAGAAGCAGCCCACGCTCGAAGAGGTGTTCCTGGCACTCGTCGGTGGCACCACCAGCACACCCGAAGGGAAGGAGCCGCGATGACCACACACGCGCTCACCGACACCCGCGTCCTCACCGGCCGGTCGCTGAAGCACATCCTGCGCAGCCCCGACACGATCATCACCACCGCGGTCACGCCGATCGCGCTGATGCTGCTGTTCGTGTACGTGCTGGGCGGGGCGATCGACACCGGCTCGAACGAGTCCTACATCAACTACATGCTCCCCGGCATCTTGCTCATCACGATCGCCTCCGGGATCGCGTACACCGCCTATCGGCTGTTCCTCGACATGCAGGGGGGGATCTTCGAGCGCTTCAAGTCGATGCCGATCGCACGTTCCAGCGTGCTGTGGGCGCACGTGCTCACGTCGCTGGTGTCCAACATGATCTCGGTGGCGATCGTCATCGGGGTGGCGTTGCTGATGGGGTTCCGTACCAGTGCGTCCATCGGCGCCTGGCTCGCGGTGGCCGGCATTCTGATCCTGTTCACGCTCGCCCTCACGTGGCTCGCCGTGATCGCAGGACTCTCCGCCAAGACGGTCGACGGCGCCAGCGCCTTCAGCTACCCGTTGATCTTCCTGCCCTTCATCAGCTCGGCGTTCGTGCCCACCGCCACGATGCCGGGACCGGTGGCCTGGTTCGCGGAGCACCAGCCGGTGACCTCGATCGTCAACACCATCCGCGCCCTGTTCGCCCAGGAGCCGGCCGGAACCGACATCTGGATCGCGCTGGCGTGGTGCGTCGGCATCCTGGCCGTGGCGTACCTGGCTGCCGCGTCGATCTACCGGAGCAAGGTCAGCTGAACCGCAACGTCACCACCTGGAACGGCGCCAGCGTGAGCGCGAGGAGGTCGCCGTCGCGCGTCACGGACGTGAGCGCGGCGACCTCCTCGTTCGGCCGTTCGTGCAGGTCGGTGATCTGCACCCGCGCCACCGGGATCCCGAGCCGCAAGGTCGGCCGACGCCGCGCCCCGGTGGCCTCGTAGCACCGGACGACCAGGTCGCCGGAGCGATCGGTTGCGAGCTTGACGGCGGTCACCACCACGCCGGGGTCGTCCACCTGCACCAGGGGCGCGGCGGGCGAGCCGCCACGAACCGTGCGCTCGGGTATCGCCGCTGCGTAGCCCTCGCGGACCGTGTCGACCAGGTCCGCCCCCACCAGCAGGGCATACGAGAACTCGTGCTCGCCCTGGTCGGTCTCGGGATCGGGGTGCACAGGGCTGCGGAGCAGGCTGAGGCCGACCCTGGTCGTGCCGGCGCCGCGGGCGTCTCCCGTGCTCGAGCCACGACCCACGTCGTGGCCGTACGTGCCGGTGTTGATCAGACTGACCCCGTAGCCGGGCTCGGGCACGTACACCCACCGGTGCGCCACGGTCTCGAAGCGCGCCGCGTCCCACGAGGTGTTGACGTCGGTCGTGCGCCACACGTGGCCGAACTGCGTCTCCGCGGCGTAGCGCTCCGCGTGCAGGTCGAGGTCGAAGGCAACCTTGAGCAGCGTGTGCTGCTCGTGCCAGTCGACACGGGTACGCAGGTCGATACGGGCGGCCTCCGGGGCGAGGCTGATCTCCTGGACGGCGGTCGAGCCCCGCCCGAGGTGGCGTTCGACTCGCACGTGCGGGACGCCGTCGCGCATCCCGGTGGTGACGACCGCGTTGCGGTCGGTCAGCGCACGGCGGCTGCCGACGTAGAAGGCATCGATGTCCCAGGCGTCGAAGTTGTTCGGGGTGTCCTGGTAGGTCTCCAGCACGTTGCCGTGGCTGCCGGCGCTGAGCACCTCCCGGTCCGCAGCCAGGTCGTGTGCGCTCCGCAGCGTGCCCTCGGGGCCGACGACCACCCGCAGGTGGGCCGAGGTGAGCACGTGGTCCTCGCCGTGCTGCGCGAGCGTGACCGGCGTGCCGTCGGATCCGCCCGGCGCCAGGGACAGCGCGGTGGCCGCGACGCCCCGGCGTTCGTGCGGCGCCGGGTTCGCGACCAGCTCGCGCTCCCCCTCCCCCGCGAGCGCGTGCAGGGCACGCACGATCAGCGCCTCCGCCCGCTCTCCGAGGTCCCGGTACTGCTCCCGAGCCTCACGGTGCACCCACGCGATCGAGGAGCCCGGGAGGATGTCGTGGAACTGGTTGAGCAGCGTGCCGCGCCACAGCTGCTGCAGCTCGTCGTAGGGATAGGCGGCGCCGGTGCGCAGCGACGCGGCCGCCGACCACGCCTCGGCCTCGGCCAGCAGGTGCTCCATCCGGCGGTTGCCCTGCTTCATCGCGACCTGCGAGGTGAAGGTGCCGCGGTGGTACTCCAAGTACATCTCGCCGCGCCACACCGGCGCGTCAGGGTTCTCGGCGATCGCCCGCTCGAAGAACTCGGCGGGACGGCGCTGGACCACCCGCGGCGAGCCCTCCAGGTCACGCGTGCGCCGCGCCACCTCGAGCATCTCCCGGGTGGGCCCGCCGCCGCCGTCGCTCCATCCGAACGGCAGCAGCGCCGTGCCCGAGGGGCCGAGGTCCCGGTGATCGCGCACCGATCGCGCCAGGTCGGACCCCGACAGCTCGCTGCCGTAGGTGGCGGCCGGCGGGAAGTGTGTGAACACCCGGGTGCCGTCGATGCCCTCCCACCAGAAGGACGAGTGCGGGAACGTGTTCGTCGCGTTCCAGCTCATCTTCTGCGACAGGAACCCCCTCGAACCCGCCAGGCGGCAGAGCTGTGGCAGCGCGCCGGAGTAGCCGAAGGAGTCGGGCAGCCAGGTCTCCTCGCACTCGACGCCGAGCTCGTCGGCGAAGAAGGACGCCCCCTCGGTGAGCTGGCGGACCAGCCCCTCCGAACCCGGCATGGTCGTGTCGGACTCGACCCACATGCCGCCGACCGGCACGAACGCACCCGAGGCCACGCCGTCGAGCAGACGGCGCCACAGGCCGGGCTGGGTCTGCTTGACCCACTCGTACTGCTGCGCCGACGAGCACGCGAAGACGAGCTCGGGGTAGCGCTCCGCCAGCTGCAGGACGTTCGCAAAGGTGCGGGCGCACTTGCGCTTGGTCTCGCGCACGGGCCACAACCAGGCGGAGTCGATGTGGGCGTGACCCACCGCGGTGACCTCCACCTCGGTCGGCTGCGCCGGGGAGTCGAGCAGCGGCGCGATCGCCTCGCGGCATCGGGCGGCGCTGGCTGCGACATCGAGAGGGTCGAGAAGATCGAGCATCGCGCCGAGCCCGTCGACGATGCGCCTGCGCCGTAGCGTCCGTTCCGGCAGCTCCAGCGCGAGCTCGAGCAGGACCTGGACGTCGAGCGCCAGGGACCAGACCTCGCGGTCGAAGGCGGCCAGCCAGGCGCCCGTGAACACGTACAGCGGCCGCTCGTCCCTGGTGCGGACGTCACCGTTCGGTGTGGGCAGCGGACCGGGGATCCGGGGGTTCGCGGCTGCCTCGACGAAGAAGCGGACCCGCTCGCCGGCGCGCAGCCCTGCACCGAGCGGCAGGTGTGTCGTGCGCGGTTCCACGCCCTTGACGACCGCGCCGCCCTCGTCGTAGGCCAGGCCCTCGGCCTGGAAGCCCGGGCCCCCCGTGTTGAAGCCGAGGTCGACGAGCATCTCGACCTCTCGACCGGCGAACGCAGCCGGCACCTCGGCCTCGACCCGCAGCCAGGACGTGCTCCAGGCCGGCCCCCAGGGGGAACCGGGTGGGAAGGGCTCGAACGTCCTGGCCACGGCGTCGTGGAACGGCTCGGGTTCACCTGGAAGGTGTGTGACCGTGACGTCGGCGGGGACCCGCTCGGCGTGCACGGCGGGCCGCAGCCGCAGCTCGAGCGCCCTTCGGATACGCAGGATGTCGTCGGCGATGTCGCGATGCACGGGGCCTCCTGGACCACTCCGTCTGGGATCGATGCCAGACCAGCCTAGTCAGATGCGGCATGCTCTTCACCTGGCCGGCATCACGGGACGGTCACGATTGTTGTGCGCGCTGGGTGGACCCTTGTCCCCTGCGGCCAGGTCCGGTAACGTCCCCGATGTGGGATGGTTCCCACATCAACAGACGGGCACGACCGACAGCTACGACGCTGCCGGGTGGCTTCCCCCGAAGGGACATGCAATGAAGCACGCAAGGAAGACGTTCCTCGCAGGAGTCGCGACAGCGAGCCTGCTCGCGGTCGCAGCCTGCGGGGGTGGTGACAACGAAGGTGGCGGTGGCGGCGGTGGCGGCGACGAGCCCGAGTTCTCGACCGACATCTCCGGCTCCCTCGAGCTGTGGGGTTTCGAGAACGCCGACGAGGTGGCGCAGTCGCGCATCGATCTTGCCGAGGCGACCGTGGGTGAGTCCGATGTCACCGTCGAGACCGACAACTCGGCTTTCGACGCACAGAAGTTCACGACGCTCGCAGCCAGCGGCAACCTGCCGGACATGGTGCTGATGGACCGCCAGTTCGTCGCCACCTACGCGGCGCAGGACCTCATCATGCCCCTGGACGCGTGCTTCGACGCGCAGGGTGTGGACCCGACGTCGTACTGGTACCCGCAGGTCGTGGACGACGTGTCCTACCAGGGCGAGGTGTGGGCGGTCCCGCAGTTCTACCAGCCGCCCGCGATCATCCTGAACATGCGCGTGCTCGACGAGGTCGGGGTCACTCCCGACCAGCTCGATGCCTCCGACCAGGAGGCCATGATCGAGGCCGCGGAAGCGATGACGGTGCTCGACGGCACCACGCCGTCCCGGATCGGGTTCGACCCGCAGGGCGTCGCCAAGGCGGCGCTGTGGATGCTCAGCTTCGGCGGCGGCATCATCGACGACGAGGGCAAGCCGATGCTCGACGACCCGGCGAACGTCGAGGCCGTGGAGTTCCTCACGCGCTTGTACGACGCGCAGGGCGGATACGCCAACGTCAAGAGCTTCGTCGACAGCTTCGACGTGTTCGGCGACAACAACTCCTACGTCGCGGACCAGGTCGGCGCCGCACTGTTCGACCAGTGGTACGTCAACGTGCTCACGCCCTACGTGGACCAGATCGAGATCAGCGGCATGCCGCTGATGGCGCAGACCGGTGAGCCGATCACCGCCGCGAGCGGCTCGTCGTTGGTCATCCCCACGGCGTCCGACAACCCGTCAGCTGCATGTGCGTACCTCGTCGCACTGACCTCGCTCGAGGCCTGGGAGGCGGCAGGCGCGGCTCGCGCCGAGACCACGGCGAACGACCCGGACCGCAACGGGATCAACGCGGGTCTGTTCACAGGCTCGCCCGAGGCGGACCAGTCCATCCGCGAGCAGTACGTGCTCGACACCGAGTACACCGGCTTCAACGAGACGATCGCCACGTACTACGAGGTCGCCTCGAGCGGCCAGTCGTTCGGCTCGTCGCCGGCTGGTCAGCAGATCCAGACCGAGGTGCAGAACGCGGTGACGTCTGCACTGCTCGGCGAGCAGGAGCCTGCGGCAGCTCTGGCCGCAGCGCAGGAAGCCGCGATGCGGACCTACGAGCAGGCGGCAGCCGGCCAGGGGTGACGCAAGGGCAGTCGCAACTTCCTGCGTGAGCGTCGGGGGGCGCACAGCCAGACGGATGGCTGAGAGGGCGGGCACCGACCGGGTGCCCGCCCTCTGGCGTGCCCGACACCTTCCTCGACCGCGTTGCGCGCTTTCCTCACCCGGCGACAACCGGGGATGTCCGGCTCGCTGCTCATGACCGGGCGTGGACGGCGCGTCGCAGGGCGGGTCGCGGTCAGGAGAACGGAGCTTCGCCGACCGTTGTGCAGGTTGCAGAAACCGACCTCGTGGTCAACTCCGCAACGCTGCGAGCGGGGACAGGTTGCAGAACCCGACACCGTGGTCAACTCCGCAACGCCGGCCAGAGCGCCCGGCGCGACGTACGGCAGGTGGAGCACTCACCGACCTATCCCCGCGGCTACGTCCGCGTCCGGAGACCATCGTTACGGCACCAGCTCGTTGTCGCACGCGACAATCTCGTTCCGAGGCCGACGATCTCGTAGGCCCCGGGTGTCTCCCAGGCCCACCGCAGCGGCCGGCGATCCCACTCGGCGGCGGATCAGCCCTTGCGACCCTGGGTGGCGATGCCCTGGATGAAGTACCGCTGCCCGAAGGCGAAGAGCACGAGCATCGGGAGGGTGACGAGCAGCGAGGCCACCATGACGTACTGGTAGTCGCCGTGCCCGCCAGCCGTGGGGCTGTACTTCACCATGGCCGAGGCGATGCCGAGCGGCACCGTGTACTGGTCCGGCGAGCCGGCGTTGAGGTAGATCAGCGCGGCCTGCAGGTTGTTCCAGCTGGCCTGGAACTCGAACAGGAAGATGATGATGAACGACGGGACCGAGAGCGGCAGCGCGATGCGCCAGAACATGCCCCAGTAGTTGAGTCCGTCCATCCGGGCTGCTTCGAAGGTCTCGCGGGGCAGGCCGAGGAAGAACTGCCGCTGCATGAAGATGTAGAAGGCGCTGCCGAAGAGGTTCGCGCCCCACAGCGGCACGTTGGTCCCGACCAGGCCGAGGTTGTTCCAGATCAGGTACTGCGGGACCAACGTCACCGCGCCCGGGAGCATCATCGTGGCGAGCACGAGCCCGAACAGCGGGCCGCGCAGCGGGAAGCGGAAGTAGGCGAACCCGAAGGCCACGATCGAGCTGGACAGCGTCACGAGGAGAGCGGCGAGCAGCGCGATGTAGATGCTGTTGCCGATCCAGTTCAGCAACGGCAGCTCGTCGAAGACCCTGGCGTAGTTCTCGGGCTGCCACGTGAGCGGGATCAGGCGGTTGTCGAACACCTGACCGCGCGGCTTGAAGCTCGCAGCGAGCAGCCACAGGAACGGGTACATGAACATGAAGGTGATGCCGATGAGCAGCACCCACCGTACGGCCTGACCCACCTTGCCGCCGGTGCTCAGCGGGGCGTCGTCGCCGCGCGCGATCCGACGACGGCGCCGCGGTGGTGGCGGCGTCGTCGGGTCGGTCAGCTCGCCCGCTGCGGCAGGGACCCGATCCTTCGTGGTGACCATCAGCGCTCGCTCTCGTAGTACACGAACCGGTTGCCGAGCCTGACCTGGATCACCGAGATCACCATGATGATCACGAAGATCAGCCAGGCCATGGCTGACGCGAACCCGAAGTTGAACTGTCGGAATGCCTGCTGGAAGAGGTACACGCCGTAGAACAGCGAGGCGTCGGGGGCGGCCATCGCCGTGTCACGGTAGAAGAGCAGGTACGCCTGGTCGAACACCTGCAGCGCGGCGATCGTCAGCACGATGAAGTTGAAGAAGAGCGCCCCCGAGATCATCGGCGCCGTGATCGAGAAGAACTGCCGGACCTTCCCGGCGCCGTCCAGCTCGGCGACCTCGTACAGCTCCCGCGGCACGTTCTTGAGGGCCGCCAGGAAGATCACCATCGTGCCGCTCACGGCCCACAGGGTCATCAGCACGATCGACGGCTTGATCCAGTCCGGGTCGAGCAACCACTGCGGACCCTGGATCCCGAACAGGGCCAGCCCCTTGTTGATCGCACCCTGGTTGCCGTTGAGCAGCAGCAGGAACACCGACGCGGTCGCCACCGCCGGCGTCATCTTCGGCAGGTAGAAGACCGTGCGGAAGAAGCCCGAGCCGAAACGCACGCTGTTGAGAAGCAGCGCCAGTGACAGCGCCACGATCAGCTCCAGCGGGACGGCGAGCACCGCGTAGAAGAGCGTGTTCCCCAGCGCGAGCATGACCTTCGGGTCCTCGAACAGCAGCTCATAGTTCGCGAAGCCGGCGGGTACCGCGGTGTTCGTCGCCAGGTTGTAGTAGCTGAAGGAGATGTACAGGCTGTAGATCATCGCGCCGAGCGTGAAGATCAGGAACCCCAGCAGCCAGGGCGAGATGAAGGCGAGCCCGGCCAGCGCCTCTCGGCGGTTGTACTTGCGGTTCTTGATCGGTGGCCGCGTCGGCTGCTCGCGCGTGCCGCTCGCCGGTGCAGCGGTCATCGGGCTGCTCGCAGCCGGTCTCGGTGAGCCTTGGTGCCGACCATCTGTCACCCTCCTAGGACTGCCATGTCCGCACGAATGTGGTAACGATGCCACATCGACGCCTCGACTATAAGCGCGGGCACCGCGTGGCGCAACCACCGTTGACCACGACGCACCGCCCTGGGTACGTTCTCACCCCTCATGGGCACATCGACACCGCACCGGACCGCATCCCGTCTCGACGTCGGCGGAGCGTGGCGATGAACGAGGTCCTCGTGGTCGGCGGGACAGCAGGCGGGGTGTGTGCCGCCGTGGCGGCCGCCCACGGCGGTGCGGCCGTCACGCTCGTCGCCGACGGCCGCCACCTCGGCGGCATGATGTCGGGCGGGCTGGGGTACACCGACGTCGGCGACGTCCGCGCGCTCGGCGGGCTGGCCGCGCGCTTCCGGCAGTCGATCGCCGAGCACTACCGCGTTCCGGTCGGGCGGTACGCGGGCCCGGAGCCCCACGTCGCCGAGGCGATCTTCGTGTCGTGGCTGGAGCAAGCCGGCGTCGAGGTGGTTCTCGATGCGTCCGTCGCGCAGGTTCGGCGCGAGGGCACCTGGGTGACCGAGGTGGTGCTGAGCGACGGCACTGTCGCGAGCCCCGCCGTCGTCATCGATGCCACCTACGAGGGCGACGTGCTCGCGCTGGCCGGCGCCACGACGCGCATCGGGCGAGAGTCGCGCAGCAGCCACGGCGAGCAGCTCGCGGGCCGGCGTGAGATCCGACCCGGGCGGCACTCGATGCCCTGGGGCGTCGACCCGTTCGACGACGGCGGGACGCCGATCGCGCAGCTCTCGCCTCGACCGATGGTCGAGGTGGGCGAGGGCGACGGCGAGGTGATGTCCTACGGGTATCGGCTGTGCCTGACCAGGGCCGCCGATCGCGTCGAGATCACCGAGCCGGAGGGGTATGACCCGGCCTACTGGGAGGTCGCGCGCCGGGCGATCGCTCGCCTCGGCGAACGCCCCGCAGGCTGGTTCCTCGGGCTGGAGGAGAACCTTCCCGGCGGCAAGTGCGACGCGAACTCGCTCGGCCCCACCTCGCTCAGCGTCCTCGACGGCACCGCCCGGGGCTGGGCCGAGGCCACGCCGCTCGAGCGTGAGCACATCCGCGCGCACCACGAGCGGCACGCGCGCTCCTTCCTGTGGTTCCTGCGACACGACCCCACCGTGCCGCGGAGCGTGCGCCAGGAGATCGCGCGCTGGGGCTACGCGGCTGACGAGTTCGCCGACACGGCTCACCTGCCGCACCAGCTCTACGTCCGGGAGGCGCGCCGGCTCGTCGGCGAGACCGTGCTGACCGAGCAGGACCTCCGCGCCGGGGCCGTGCCGGCGGACACCGTGGCGCTCGGCTCCTACCACCTCGACATCCGCGAGGTGCAGCGCAGCTGGGTGACCGCGTGGGAGCACCCCGACCCCGAGCACCATGTCGTCAACGAGGGATACCTCTCGGTCGCGGTCCCGATCTACGGCATCGGCTACTCCTCGTTGCTGCCGCGACGAGAGGAGCTGAGCAACGTCCTCGCCGCCGTGTGCGTCTCGGCCTCGCACGTGGCGTTCTCCTCGATCCGGATGGAGCCGCAATACCAGATGCTCGGCGAGGCAGCGGGCACGGCTGCGGCGCTCGCCCTCCGCACCGACCGGCGGTTGCACGATCTCGACGTGACAGCGCTCCAGGAGCACCTGCGCTCCCATGGAGCAGTCCTGGCCCCGCCGCCCTGACCGGTTCTACACCGACTCGCTGGCTTCGTCGTGGCTGCGAACAGGAGGTTCTGCCCGGAATGGAGCCGCGATCCGGGCAGCACCCCCTGGTCGGCGGAGAGAACCGGGGCGGGGGAACGCGACATTGCCCGGCTCGACCCTCCGGCGGGAATGGACTGCCGACGTGGCGCGAGAGTCACCGAGTTCGGCCGACCGCGCCGCCGGTTGAGTTCGGCGCACCCGTGTGGGAACGTTGTCAGCAGGAGGTGCACGATGACGACACTCGAGGCGATCGCCCGCCCGTCCGGCGGCTTGGCGATGGTGGCGATGGACCAGCGCGAGAGCTTGCGGCACATGTTCGACCAGGCCGGGGCCGGTCGACCGGAGGACGAGGTGCTCGTGCGCTTCAAGCGCGACGTGGCCGGCGCGCTCGGTGACCTGGGCTCGGCGTTCCTCGTCGACCGCGATCTCGGCGGGCTCGACATCCTTGCCGACGGCCTGCTGCCGCCCAGCTGCGGCTTCATCCTCGCGGCCGACGCGCTCGAGCAGCAGCCCGGCGGGCCGGTCGAGGAGACCGGTCTCGATGAGGGCGCCCTCCAGGCGATCCGTGAGGGCGTCGACGCGATCAAGCTGCTGCTGATCTGGCGCCGCGACGAGCGGCGAGCGCAGCGCGTCGAGCTCGCCCGGCGCTTCATCGACGCCGCCCGCGAGCACGGCGTGCTCTCGGTGCTCGAGCCGGTCGTGCGCGCCACCCCCGCCGAGCTCGACGACGGCAGCTGGGATCTCGACGTCGCTATCCGTGAGGCTGCCGCCGAGCTCAGCCCGCTCCGGCCCTCGCTCACCAAGGTGCAGGTGCCGCTCGCCGGCGCGGGTGACGCCAGCGAGCAGCAGCGAGCGAGCGAGGAGCTCGCCCGGGTGATCACAGGACCGTGGGTGGTGCTCTCGCAAGGCGTCCCGCAGGACCGGTTCGCCGCGGCCGTCGAGGCAGCCTGCCGTGCCGGCGCGAGCGGCTTCCTCGCGGGCAGGGCGCTGTGGAGCGACGTCGTCGGTGCACCCGACGTCCCTGCCGCGCTCGCCGAGCGCTCGCGCCCGCGACTCGAGCGACTCGTGGAGATCGTCGACACCTACGCCCGCCCCTGGCACGAGGCGTGAGATCGATGCGCATCGGCTTCGTCCACACGGTCCCCGCCCTCGCCGCCGCGTTCGAGCGCGACCTGCAGGAGCAGGTGCCGGGCGCCGTCGCGGTCCACGTGGTCGACGCCGACCTGCTCGCCCACGCCCGGCGCACCGGGGTCGACGAGGCCGTCGTCGACCGGCTCGCCTCGCACATCCGCCACCTCCGTGAGGACGCGGTGGACGCCGTGCTGGTCACCTGCTCGACCCTGGGCGACGCGACCGAGCGCGCCGGATCCGGTGAGGGCGCTCCGGTCGTTCGGGTCGACGCGGCGATGGCCGAGCACGCCGTGGCTCTCGCTCAGGAGCGCGCGGCCGACCGGCCGCGCGTGACCGTGCTCGCGACTGTGGCCGCCACCATGGGGCCCACCACCGGCATCCTGCACCGCGCCGCGGCGGCCCGCGAGATCGAGATCGAGATCGACGTCCACGTGCTGGGCGAGGCGCTGGCCGCCCGCGAGTCCGGCGACCAGGCCCGCCACGACGCGCTGATCGCTGAGGCGGTGGTGCAGGCGGCGGTGAGCGCCGACGTCATCGTGCTGGCCCAGGCCTCGATGGCCGAGGCCGCCGCAGCCGCCGCGACCGACGTGCCGATCCTCACCTCGCCGGCCTCGGCTCTCGGCCGTGTCATCGAGGTCGCCAGAGGTCAGCGATGAGCGCACGCGGCGTCGGCCTGCTGACCTACGCCGACCGCCTCGGCGGCGATCTCACGGGTCTGCACGGGCTGCTGGACGGACCGCTCGCCGACTTCTCCGGCGTCCACGTGCTGCCGTTCTACACACCGTTCGACGGCGACGACGCCGGCTTCGACCCCATCGACCACACCTCGGTCGATCCTCGCCTGGGCACCTGGACCGACGTCGCCGCGATCGCGTCCGGCCGCGAGGTCGTCGCCGACATCATCGTCAACCACGTCTCCTCGTCCTCGGCCGAGTTCCTCGACTGGTGCGCCCGCGGAGAGGCGAGCCCCTACGACGGGATGTTCCTCACGCTCGACACCGTGCTGCCCGACGGTGCCGACGAGGCGTCGCTCACCGCGTTCTACCGCCCTCGGCCGGGGCTGCCGCTCACCCCGGTGGCAGTGGCCGGCCGGCGCCGGATCGTGTGGACCACCTTCGAGCCCACGCAGATCGACCTCGACCTGCACCACCCCGCGGCGCTCGCCTACCTCGACCGGGTGGTGGCGGCGCTCGTGAGCGGCGGCGTGCACGTGGTCCGGCTCGATGCGGTCGGCTACGCGATCAAGACCCCCGGCTCGGCGTCGTTCATGACGGCCGCGACGCTCGAGTACGTCGCTGCCCTGACCGCCCGGCTGCGGGCAGCCGGCCTGCGGGTGCTCGTCGAGGTGCACGCGCACCACTCGCTGCAGCAGCAGATCGCCCCGCTCGTGGATCTCGTCTACGACTTCGCGCTGCCGCCGCTGCTGCTGCACGGGCTGGGCACGGGCGATGTCGAGCCGCTGCTGCGCTGGCTGGAGATCCGCCCCGAGAACGCGATCACCGTGCTCGACACGCACGACGGGATCGGGGTCATCGACGCCGGCCCCGCGGCCGACCGACCTGGGCTGATCGACCACGAGCAGATGCGCGGCATCTTCGAGCGCGCCGCGCGCGCCACGGCCGGGCACAGCGCGATCGCCTCGGTGGTGCCGCAGTGGGCGGAGCTGCCCCACCAGATCAACACGACCTTCCCCAGCGTGCTCGACGACGACGCCGCCTACCTGCTGTGCCGTGCGGTGCAGCTGTTCCTGCCCGGCGAGCCGCAGATCTACTACGTCGGACTGCTCGACGGGCGTGACGACGTCGAGCGGTTCCGCGCCACCGGGGTAGGCCGGGAGGTCAACCGGCACCGCTACGAGCCCGCCGAGGTCAGGGAAGCGCTCGCGCGGCCGGTCCCGCAGGCCATCCTGGGGCTGGTCCGGCTGCGCCGCGACCATCCCGCGTTCGCCGGTCGGTTCAGCTGGACCCGCACGGGGCCGGCAGCGCTGCGCCTGACCTGGGCGGACGACGACGGCGCCGCTCGCCTCGATCTCGATGCTGACCTGGGCGGGGCCTCCTTCGCGATACGCAGCACCCGCGGCGGAGCCAGCGCCGTCGCCACCACAGCCCTCGAGCTCGCCACGATCGCCTGAGGCACCCGCGCGCACGATCCGACGGGGCGCGCGCCCGACACACACGGCGCGTAGTGGCGCTCACCCCCCAGTACATGGGATCGTTGTCACTCAGGGAGGACGGATGTCAAGACGGCGGCATCCATCGGGACCGGCAGCGAGCGCCCGACCGGCGCGGCTCAGTCCCGGTGCACGCGAGCTCCGGCGAGCCCAACGGGCCACTGGGGGCGGCTGCCCCGTGAACGAGACCATTCGCCTTCGCCTGCGCCCGCGCGGCGCCGCGACGTCGAGCGCGGGCGCCGTCCATCTTCCTCACAACTGGTCTTCCTAGTGTCATCCACCTCAGATCCGACGACGGCGCTCCCGGAGCCCCTGACCTGGCTGCCTGCACCCGACCTCGTGGTGCGCACGGCCGACTACCAGGCGCGCGTTCCCGGCGGTGTCGAGAGGCTGCGAGCGCGGCCGTACATCGAGATCGCCGACCCCGACGGCCGGCGCTGGTTGCAGCTCTGCCTGATCGCGAGCGCCGAGACCGCGATCTCGCGTGACGAGACATGGCAGATCGAGCACGCGAGTGTTGAGCAGGAGGCCGGTGACGTTGTCGTCCGCCTCGACGCCGCGAGCACCGCCTGGCGGCGCAAGCAGGTCGAGCTCCGCCTCACCCCGACCGGCGTCGAGCTCCGCCTGCACGTCGAGGGCAGCGGCCGGCTCGGGAAGGTCACCCTGCTGGGCGGCCACGCCGCCCTGCCCACCGGGGCCTCGGGGACCTTCCGGACCGGGTTCGAGGCGGGCTCGCTCGCGGTCCCGGTACCCACCGAGCCCGTGGCGTTCATCCGGTCGCCGCACGCACCCGCGCAGCTCGGCGTGGTGGGCGACGCCGACCCGGGCCGGCTGCACGGCATCTTCTCCCCGCCGCCGTTCGTGCTCACGCTCGGCCGCGGCGAGGCGACCTCCGCGACGGCGCCACCGCCCGGCGACTGGCTCGGACTCCACCTGCGAGCCGCGCCCACGGCGTGCGGGTTCACCCAGCTGCGGTGGCTCCCGCTCGACGGCGGTGCGGTCATCGAGCTGGACCACGAGCTGCAGACCGTGGTCGACGGCGCCTGGTCCTCCCCCACCCTCGCGATCGGCCCCGCGCTGGACCCGACGGCGGCGGTCCGCGATCACGGTGACGACCTGATGGCCCACGGGCTGGCGCCCGCAGGGCCGCCCCGTGCCCGGCAGGACTGGTGGCACGAGCCGCTCTTCTGCGGCTGGGGTGCCCAGGTCGAGCGCGGCGATGCCGCCCGGCAGTCCGCCCGAGCCGGCTACGACGAGTGGCTGGCCATCCTCGCCGAGGCCGGGCTCGAGCCGGGAACGGTGGTGGTCGACGATCGCTGGGAGTCGGTCTACGGCTCGGGCATCCCCGATCCGGAACGCTGGCCTGACATGCGCGCATGGATCGCCGAGCAGCACCGCCAGGGCCGGCGGGTGCTGCTCTGGTGGAAGTGCTGGGACCCCTCCGCCGCTCCCGTCGCGGAGTGCATCACCACCCCGGCCGGCGACCCGATCGCCGTCGACCCGGCCAGCCCCAGGTACCGGGCGCGGTTGCGCGACCTGGTGTCCGCGATGCTCGGGCCTGACGGCCTGGACGCCGACGGCTTCAAGGTCGACTTCAGCCAGCGCGCCCCCAGCGGCGCCACGCTCCGACGCGCGCCCGATGCCGACACCGACGCCTGGGGCGTGGCGGCGCTGCACCTGCTGCTGCGCGAGCTCTACGACGCGGCGGCCGCCGTCAAGCCCGACTCGCTCGTGGTGACGCACGCCGTGCACCCCGGTTTCGGCGACTGCGCAGACATGATCCGCACCAACGACGTCCTCGAGCGAGACCTCCGCGGCGAGCCGGTCGCCGTCGCCGACCAGCTGCGCTCGAGGGTCGCGATCGTGCGCGCCAGCCTGCCGACGCACCTGATCGACACCGATCAGTGGCCGATGCCGAGCCGCGCCGAGTGGCTCGCGTACGCCGACGCCCAGGTGGATCTCGGCGTGCCGGCGCTCTACTACGTCGAGGCGGTCCAGGGCGAGCCGGTCACGGAGCAGGATCTGCGCCGCGTCGCGGCCGGGTGGCACCGCTACCGGGAGCAGGTGGGCTCATGATCGAGATCGCCGACGGCGTGTACCGGGTACCCGACACCGCTCACGTCTACCTGATCCGCAGCGAGACCGACCCGCGCGCGGGGATCTGCATCGACTTCGGCTCGGGCGAGGTGCTCGACCACCTGGCCGAGGTCGGCATCGACCGCATCACCGACGTGCTGATGACCCATCATCACCGGGACCAGGGCCAGGGCCTGCCGCGCGCGGTCGAGCACGGTGCCCGGATCCACGTGCCCCCGGTCGAGGTCGAGCTGTTCTCCGCCGTCGAGGAGATGTGGCAGACGCGCCAGCTCGACAACGACTACAACCTCCGGCAGGACTGGTTCTCGCTGACCGCCTCCGTGCCGGTGGCCAGCACGGTCCCCGAGTACCGCACCGCGGACTTCGGCGGGGTCGCCATCACCACGGTGCCCACGCCTGGCCACACGGTCGGGTCCGTGTCCTACCTGCTGGACCGGGACGGCCGTCGCCTCGCCTTCTCCGGCGACCTCATCTACGCCCCCGGCAAGGTGTGGTCGCTCGCCGCCACCCAGTGGACCTACAGCGGGCGCGAGGGCCCGAGCTACCTGGCGGTCAGCGCGGTGCTGCTCGCACGCCGCGCTCCCGATCTGCTGCTGCCCTCGCACGGCGAGCCGATGGCGGACCCGCAGGCTGCTCTGGCCTTGCTGGCGGAGCGGATCGGCGAGTACGCCGACAGCCGCAGCGAGCACGACTACGACGGGCTGGCCAAGCTCGACGACCCGTTCGTCGCGATCACCGACCATCTGCTGCTCAACACCTCCTCGTGGATGTCGTCGAGCTACGTGCTGCTCTCGGGCACCGGCGAGGCACTGCTGATCGACTACGGCTACGACATGTTCTTCGGGACCGCCTGGGGCAACGACCGGGCCTCCCGGCGCCCCTGGCTGGAGTCGCTGCCCGCCCTGCGCGAGCGGTACGGGGTCACCCGGATCAGCGTGGCCGTGCCCACGCACTACCACGACGACCACGTGGCCGGCATGCCGCTGCTGCGCGACGTCGAGGGCACCGAGCTGTGGATGCCCGCCTCGGTGGCCGACATCCTCGCCGACCCGTGGGCGCACGACCTGCCGTGCCAGTGGTACGACCCGATCCCCGCCGACCGGGTGCTCCCGGACGACGGCACGTTCACGTGGAACGAGTACACGATCGGCGTCCACCCCCAACCGGGCCACACGCTGTACGCCGTGGCCTACAGCGTCAGCGTGGACGGTATCGACGTCGTCTTCACCGGCGACCAGCAGGAAGGCGTGGGCGGTCCGGACGGTGCGCGCGGCACCCACGGCCGGGACGTCCTCAACTACCAGTACCGCAACCGCTTCCGGATCGGCGACTACGTCGCGTCCGCCCAGCTCTACCGCCGCCTCGCTCCCGGGCTGCTCGCGAGCGGCCACTGGCAACCACGTACCGTCACCGCCGCGTACCTCGACTACCTCAGCGAGGAGGCTGACGCGCTCGACGCCAGGCACCGGGAGCTGCTGCCGCTGGAGGACCTGGACCTCGGTGCCGACAGCGCAGCAGTCCGGCTCAGCCCGTACCGCGCCGCCATCCTCGAGGGCGAGGTACTGGCGATCACCGTGCACGTCCGCAACCCTTACCCTGAGTGGGCCGCCATCCTGGTGCGCCTCGTGCCGCCGGCAGGATGGCGAGTCGTCGAAGGCGAGCAGAAGCTCGAGCTCGACGGTCAGGACGACGGGGAGGCGGTGCTCACGGTCGTCGCCACGACCGCGGGGCGCAGGCAACCGGTCGCGGTCGACGTCACGATCGGCGACCTGAGGCTCGGGCAGCATGCCCACGTCGTCGTCGATGTCCAGGAGGCAACCGCGTGAACACCCACAGCAACACCCTGCGCCGGGCGACGATCAAAGAGGTCGCCGAGGCGGCCGGCGTGTCACGGTCGACGGCGTCGCGCGCGCTCTCCGGGACCGGTTACGTCGCGGAGAACGTGCGCTCGCGGGTCCGCCAGGCCGCCAAGGAGCTCGGCTATGTGGTCGACGCGACGGCACGCAGCCTCAAGCAGCAGTCGAGCCGGCTGATCGGTGTGCTGGTCAGCGACCTGCGGAACGCCTTCTACTCGGCGTTCGCCGCCGGCGCGGCGCACGCCTGCCGATCCGAGGGCTACACGATGGTGCTACTCGACGACCGCGGTCACGGCGACGAGGAGACCTCGGCGGCCGAGACCTTCGTCGCGCTTCGGGTCGCGGGGGTCGTGGGGACGCCCGTGTCCGCCACGCTGTCCGAGTACCTCGGGCGGCACCGGATCCCGCTGGTCGAGGCGGACCGGCGCTTCTCCGAGGCAAGCGTGTCGGCGGTCGTCGTCGACAACCGGGCGGCCGCGCGAGCCACGACCGAGCACCTGCTCGCCCTCGGGCACCGCAGGATCGCGCTGCTGCTCGACGAGACCGCCTGGACCACCGGCCGCGAGCGTGCCGCCGGGTACGCCGACGCGTTGCGCGCCGCGGGCCACGACGTCGACCCGACCCTGACGGTGCCGACGGGCTGGGACGTCGACGCGGCCTCGGCGGCCTCGCGCACGCTGCTGCAGCGGGACGACGCCCCGACGGCGGTCTTCGCGGCCAACAACCTGCTCGCCGAGGGCGCCTGGCGCGCCGCCGCCGATCTCGGGATCTCGATCCCCGACCAGCTCTCGCTCGTGGCGTTCGACGACGCCCCCTGGATGTCGATGGTGAAGCCGGGGATCACCGCGGTCTCCCAGGACGCGGAGGCGGTCGGAGCGGCTGCCGTGGCATCCCTCATCGCCGAGCTGCGCGGCACCCAGCGCGCACCTCGCACGGTCACCATCCCGACCCGGATGATCCACCGCGGTTCGACCGCGATCGCGACTCGCCGCTGAGCTGAGCGGCCCGCGCTCGGAGGTTGACCACGGTCGACCCTGTCCCTACGATGTGGGAACGATGTCATAGCGCTGGGGTGTGACGACGAGGGACGAGATGAATCACGAGATCGCCGTGCTGGCACTGGACATCGGGGGCACCAAGCTCGCCGCCGGCGTCGTCGATGACGCCGGCGCCCTGCTCGCCCATCTTGTCGAGCCGACCGACCGCGAGCGTGGCCAGGATGACGTGATCATGCGGATGCTGGCTCTCGGCGATCAGGCGGTTGAGGCGTCCGGGCGCACGATCGAGGCTGTCGGGATCTCGAGCGGGGGCCCGTTGGACTCGAGGAGCGGGATCCTGCACGCACCGCTTCACCTGCCCGGCTGGCATGAGGTCCCGATCGCGCAGATCGCCTCGGAGCACTACCAGGTGCCCGCCGTCGTTGAGAACGATGCCACCTTGGGGATGCTCGGTGAGCATGCCTTCGGAGCAGCACGCGGAGCCACGACCGCCCTGTACCTGACGATCTCGACCGGGGTCGGCGGCGGCGCCGTCATCCACGGTCGGCTGCACCGTGGCGCCACCGGCAACGGCGGCGAGTTCGGACACATCACCGTGCGCCCCGGCGGCCGGCTCTGCAGCTGCGGCCGCCGAGGCTGCCTCGAGGCCTACGCCTCCGGCACCTCGATCGCCGAGCGTGCGCGGGAGGCGATCACCAGCGAGCCGAGCAGCCTCACCGCCCTGCCGCTCCCCCGCGCCGAGGACGTCGTCGCGCACGCGGCAGCCGGCGACCAGGTGGCGGTTCGTCTCTGGGACGAGACGACCGCGCTGCTCGCCCAAGGCGTCACCGACCTGGTGAACGCCTTCGAACCCGAGGTGGTGGTGCTCGGCGGTGGCGTCACACGCGCGGGCGCGGTCCTCCTGGACCCGGTCCGCGACGCCGTCGCCACCACCGCCATGGACCCGATCGCTCAGACCTGCCGGGTCGTGCTCGCCGAGCTCGGCGACGCCGTGTGCGTCGTCGGCGCCGGAGCACGCGCCCACGAGATCCTCAAGGAGACCCGACGTGCCCCAGCCTGACCACGTGCCCACCTGGATGACATCCCAGCTCGCCGAGCACCGCGAGGTGGCGGCTTCGATGACCGATCTGCTGCCGGCGGCCGTGGCGGTCGCCGAGCGCCTGATCGAGGCGTACCGGGGCACCGGGGTGCTGTACACGCTGGGCAACGGCGGCAGCGCGGCGGACGCGCAGCACCTGTCCGGCGAGCTGATCGGCCACTACCGGCGCGATCGCCGCCCGTTGCCCGCGGTCACGCTGACCACGGACGCGACCGTGAGCACCTGCATCGCCAACGACTACAGCTTCGACGAGGTGTTCAGCCGGCAGGTGCGCGCGCTCGCGCGGCCCGGTGACGTGGTGGCCGCCTTCACGACGAGCGGCCGCAGCGCCAACGTCGTCGAGGCGTTGCGTGCCGCGCAGGCCAACGGCGCGACCACGGTGCTGTTCGGGGGCGGCGACGGCGGCCCCGCGGCCTCGTACGCCGACCTCACGCTCATCGTCCCGTCCGACCAGACGCCCAGGATCCAAGAGATGCACACCTTCCTGCTGCACGTGATCTCCGAGATGCTGGATGCATGGGCGGAGCAGGAGGCGACGGCGTGAGCGCGGGCACGGGCATGAGGGCACCACTGTCGAACGCACCCTCGGGTGCGCAGCCGCCGGGGCTGCCGCCGGACGTGCGGCCGGCCGCCACCCCCGAGCGCACCCTGCACATGATCGGCAACGCCCACCTCGACCCGGTGTGGCTGTGGCCGTGGCAGGAGGGGTACGCCGAGGCGCGCGCGACCTTCGCCTCCGCCATCCAGCGGATGGAGGAGTACCCCGACTTCGTCTTCACGTGCGACCAGATCGTGCTGCTCTCCTGGGTCGAGGAGTCGGACCCCGAGCTGTTCGAACGGATCCGCGAGCGGGTCGCCGAGGGCCGCTGGGTCAACGTCGGCGGCTGGTGGGTGGAGCCGGACTGCAACATGCCGATGGGTGAGTCGTTCGCCCGCCAGGGGCTCGTGGGCCAGCGCTACCTGGACTCCCGCTTCGGGAAGATGGCCGACGTCGGGATGAACGTCGACCCGTTCGGTCACCACGCGATGCTGCCGCAGATCCTGCGCCAGCAGCGCATGGACGCCTACACGTTCATGCGGCCCGGCCCTCACGAGGCCGACGGCTCAGCCCACACGTTGTTCTGGTGGGAGTCGCCCGACGGCTCGCGCGTGCTCGCCTACCGGATCCCGTTCGAGTACTGCAGCCCGCCCGGAGACGTCTCGGGGCAGACCGAGAAGGCGATCGCCCAGCTCGACAGGGGTCTCGGCGAGGCGATGGTGTTCTACGGCGTCGGCAACCATGGTGGCGGCCCCACCAAGGCGAACATCGACTCGATCCACCGGTACGACCGGATGGGCTCCTTCGGAAGGATGCGGATGTCACACCCGCGCGCGTACTTCGACGAGATGACCGCCCGGGGCGAGCAGTTCCTCGACTCGCTGCCGGTGCGGCGCGACGACCTGCAGCACCATGCGCCGGGTTGCTACTCGGCGCACTCGGGCATCAAGGCGTGGCAGCGCAAGGCGCAGCAGACGCTTCTCTCGGCCGAGCGGTGGGCGGCGGTGGTCGCGTTCCACGACGGTCTCGACTATCCGCGCGGCGAGCTCGAGCATGCCTGGAAGCAGGTGCTGTTCAACCAGTTCCACGACGTGCTGCCGGGCTCGGCGATCGAGTCCGCCTACGACGACGCCCGCGACCAGCTCGGTGAGGCGATCGCGATCTCCAAGCGGATCATCACGCGCGCCCACAACGTGCTCTCGCGCCAGATCCCGATCCCGCTCGTCGAGGGCACGCAGCCGGTGCTGGTCTTCAACCCGCACCCCTGGCCGGTCAGCGCCGACATCGAGCTGCAGTACGGCGTGCAGCCCACCGGGGTGCACCTGGTCCCTGAGGACGACGGCGTGCAGGTGCCATCCCAGACCACCCAGTCCGTGGCGACGACCTCCGACAAGGGACGAGGCGCCGTCGTCTTCCGCGCCGAGGTGCCCGCACTGGGCTACCGGACCTACCGGATGCGCTCCGGACCGGGCGCGCCGCCGCCGACCGGGCCGCTGACGGTCACCGAGACCCTGCTCGAGAACGAGCACCTGCGGATCGAGCTCGACCCGGCCACCGGTGACGTGGCATCGCTGCTCGACAAGCGCGCCGGCATCGACGTCGTCGGGCGACCCGAGGGTGCGCACACCCAGGTGTGCGAGGACCCGACCGACACCTGGGGCCACCGCGTGATCTCCTACGCGTGGGAGGGCGCCCCGATGCAGCTCGACCGCATCGTGGTGCGCGAGGAAGGGCCGTTGGGAGCACGCGTGCGGATCGAGCGCAGCTGGGGTGCGTCCCGGCTGATCGAGGAGCTGTTCCTCGGGCACGACGCGACGACGCTGCGGGTGGACGTCACGCTCGACTGGCGCGAGCAGGCGCACCTGCTCAAGCTGCGCTTCCCCACCGCGCTCACCGATCCTCGCGCGACCTACGAGATCCCCTACGGCGAGCTCGAGCGAGGCGTCGACGGCGCCGAGGAACCCGCCCAGACCTGGGTCGACCTGACCGGCACGGTCGAGGGCGCGGCGGCCGGGCTCACCGTGATCGCGACCAACAAGCACGGCTGGGACGTCTCGCCGGACGCCTCGATCGGGATCACGGCCGTGCGCAGCCCCGTGTACTCCTGGCACGACCCGCGGCTGCTCGACCCCGAGGGCCTGTATGCGTTCCAGGACCAGGGCGCGCAGCGCTTCAGCTACGTGATGGCCCCGCACGCGGGCGACCACCACGAGGGCGAGCCGACCCGCCGCGGCCTCGAGCTCGGGCACGCGCCGCGCGCGATGCTCGAGTCCTCGCACGAGGGTCACCTGCCGCTCAGCCACTCCTTCGCCGACGACGGCGGCTCACCGGTCATGGTGACCGCCGTCAAGGGTTCCGAGGACGTCAGCGAGGAGGGTGAGACCGAGCTGATCGTGCGCGCGGTCGAGACCCGCGGCGTCGCGACCCGGGCGAGCATCGCCGTCCCGCTGCTGGACCGCACGATCGAGGCCGACTGGGGGCCCTACCAGGTGCGCACGTTCCGGGTGCCGCGCGAGGGCGAACCGGTGGAGGTCGACCTGCTCGAGCTGCCGCTGTCGTGACCGCGCCACCGGCACTGCAGGTCGAGATCCTCGATGCCGACCCGGCGGCGTTCGAGCTCGCGCAGACCTGGCGCGAGACCACGAACGGCTGGGACGTCGAGGTCGAGGTGACGGCGCTGCGTGCGGTGAGCGCCGCCGTCCGGCTCTCGGTCGCACTGCCCTCGACCGACCCGCACGTGCTCGTGCCCGGTGCCTTCTACGGCGAGAACAGGCCTGCGGGCAACGATCGGACCTTCCCGCGGTTCGAGCTCGGGGCGGGCTCCGCCGTCGACCACGAGGGCCTGGTCAGCGACGAGTGGCACCTCCGGGTCGACCGGGCCGCGGCTCCGCTGGTGATGGCGTGGACCGGGCCGGGCGAGGGTGGCCTGGCCCTCGCGACCGAGGAGGTCGGCGACCTCGGCGAGCAGTCGCTCGGCTTCGCCGCGCGGGGCGGGTTGGTGAGCCTGTCGGTGACCGCCCCGCTGCGGGAGTTCCCGGTGCGCTACCTGGGTGACGGCACCCCGCACGAGCCCGAGGTCCGCCGTCACGCGTTCGCGGCCGGCGAGCGGGTCCGGCTGCGGGCACGGCTCTACCCGATCGGCTCCGACCGGCACGACTACGACCGGCTGCTGCGGCAGCTGCACACCGGGGTCGAGCCGCCGGCGCCGTGGGTCGACCTGCCGGAGGCCGCAGCGATCGCGGCCGAGGGTCTGGTGAGGTGGCACTTCGACCCGGACCCGGGGGTGCTGCTGGAGACCGTCGGCTTCGACCGGGGCATCGGGGGCAACGACGGCAAGCCGGTGGACCGGCAGGCGATGCACGTCGGCTGGGTGAGCGGGATCCCGTGGGCGTACGCACTGCTGGCCCACGCGGCGCGCACGGGTGACGGCGACGCCGAACGGGCGGCGCGTGCGGTGATCGACTTCTGCTGCGCCGAGCTCTCGCCCTCGGGCACCTTCTGGGGTGTCTGGTACCGCGGCCGGGGCTGGACGCAGAGCTGGTCGCCGCTGCCGCGCGGGCTGCACGGCCGCACGCTCGGCGAGGCGACCGACTTCCTGCTGCGGGCGCTCGAGCTGCACGAGGTGCCTGCGTGGCGCGCGGCAGCACGATCGAACCTCGACGCCATGGTCGAGCGGCAGCGGGGCGACGGCAACCTCGGGCTCGTGCACCACGCCGAGAGCGGGGAGGTGCTGTCGTGGGCGGGCTCGGCGTCGCTCGCGTGGGTGCCGGCACTGCTGCGAGCGCGGGAGTGGGACGAGCGGTACCTGCCCGCAGCGGTGCGGGCAGGCGAGTTCTACGCGCGGTTCGTCGAGGAGGAGCTGCTGCACGGCGCGCCCGAGGACGTCGACCTCGCCCCCACCAGCGAGGACGGGTACGTCGCCGTGATGGCCTACATGGCGCTGCATCGCGCGACCGGGGAGCAGCAGTGGCTCGACCTCGCGCGCCGGGCCGCGGAGTGGACGTTCACGTTCCGTTACACCTACGACGTGACCTTCGGGCCGCGCACACCGCTCGGCGTCTACGGGTTCCGGACCACCGGCGCCGACCAGGCGAGCTCCTCGAACCAGCACGTGCACGCGTACGGCCTGGTGTGCACCGAGGAGCTGCTGGAGCTGAGCGATCGCACCGGTGACGACTGGTACCGCCGGCGCGCCCTCGAGACCCTCGCCTGCTTCCGGCAGCTGCTGCCCGTGCGCGACGGCGACCTCAACTCCTACCGCGGCATGATCCCCGAGCGGTACTACCAGACCGACTGCTTCCAGCCGAAGGGCATGGTGCTCGGGCTCTCGCACGCGTGGAGCGCCGGCGTGCTGCTGCTCGGGTGCGAGCAGGCGATCGCGCGCGGGCTCAGCTGAGGCTGTCCACAGGTGCACGCCGATGCACCGCCGTCCACAGCAGGGGTGCCCGACGGCGGTGCGCCCGCGCGTAGCCACGTCACCCTGGCGGCATGCGGACCCGGTTGAGACAGCTGACGACGCTGCTGGTGCTCGCCGCGCTCGCGACCGCCGTGGTGTGCGTGGTGCCGTTGTGGTGGGCTCGGGTGCGGCCGGTCCCGGCCACACCTGTCGACGCCGCCAGGGTGTCGGCGGCGCGGGCTGCGCTGCAGGCCGTGCGGGTCACCGAGCCGCTGCCGCTCGAGGGCTACCAGCGGGAGTTCTTCGGGCAGCCGTGGGCCGATGTCGACGGCAACGGCTGCGACACCCGGAACGACGTGCTGGCGGCGTGGCTGACCGATATCGCCGCCGACCCGACCCGGCCGTGCCTGATCGCGTCGGGGACGCTGCGCGACCCGTACACCGGGCACCTCGTCGACTTCGTCCGGGGGCCGGAGACCAGCGCCGAGGTGCAGATCGACCACGTGGTGGCGCTGGCGGACGCGTGGCGCAAGGGTGCCGCCGACTGGCCGGCCGACCTCGCGCTCGCCTTCGCCAACGACCCGGCGAACCTCGTGCCGACCGAGGCCGCGGTCAACCAGGACAAGAGCGCAGCCGACGCGGCCGGCTGGCTGCCGCCGAACCAGGGCTTCCACTGCGCCTACGCGGTGCAGCAGGTCCTGGTGAAGTCGAGCTACGGGATCGGCGTCACCAGCGAGGAGGTCGCGGCGCTCTCGAACGCTCTCGCACGCTGCCCGCCGCAGCCCGCTGCTGCCGGGCTGTCAGCCCTGGGCGTTAATGTCACGAGCGACACCCGGGCCCACCCGGTGAGCACGACGACCAGAGGAAGGAGCGGCCGTGTTCGCACTCGACGACGACATCGTCATCTCGGCCACCGACCTCACCGTCGCGCTCACCTGCGAGTACGCGCTGCTGCGCCGCGTGGACGAGGTCCTTGAGCGCGCGCCCCGGCTGGTGACCGAGAACGCGATGCGCGATCGTGCGGCCGCCCTCGGCGATGTCCACGAGGAGCGCGTGCTCGAGATGTTGCGCGAGCGGTTCGGTGCGGGTGTCCTCGAGATCGAGCCGGTCGCGGAGTGGACCCGCGAGGAGCTGCGGCGCCAGCACGATGCCACGATCGCCGCGCTGGTCTCCGGCGCGCCCGTGGTCGCCCAGGGCGGGTTCTTCGACGGCCAGTTCCACGGCCGCGCCGACTTCCTCGTCCGCGAAGGCGAGGATGAGGCCGGCCGGCCGAGATACGCCGTCGTCGATGCCAAGCTCGCCCGCCGCGCGAAGGGCACGGCGATCCTGCAGGTGGCCGCCTACGCCGATCAGCTGCTGCGGGCGGGCGTGCCGGTCACGCCGCTGACCCACCTGCACCTCGGCAACGACGCCGTCACCGACCACAGCACGCGTGACAGCCTCGCCGTGCTCGGCGAGGTGCGCTCGCGGGTCGATGTCCTCCTCGAGCAGCACGCCGCGGGCGAGCACCAGGTCGCCTGGGGCGATGACCGGATCACCGCCTGCGGGTGGTGCGACTACTGCGCCGATGCGATCGACGCAGCGCGTGACGTCCGGCTCGTCTGGGGTCTGCGCGCCCGCACGCGCGAGGCCCTGCGCGCCGCGGGGATCACCACGATCGACGCGCTCGCCGACTCCGAGGGGAGCCTCGAGGGCGTCAACCCGGCCGCGCTCGAGCGGTACCGGACGCAGGCCCGGATGCAGGTGGCCCAGGAACGGGCGGAGGCGGCCGGGACCACCCCGGCGATCTCGGCACGCGTGCACTCGCTCGCCCCCCTGGACGCGTTGCCGGCACCCGACCCCGGGGACCTGTTCTTCGACTTCGAGGGCGACCCGATGTGGGTCGACGACAACCGCGACGAGTGGGGGCTCGAGTACCTGTTCGGGATCCTCGAGAACCCCCACCAGGCCGCCCCCGAGGGCAGATACGTCACGTTCTGGGCGCACGACCGGCCCTCGGAGAAGCAGGCGCTGCTCGACTTCCTCGACTACCTCCGGGAGCGGCGCGCCGAGCATCCGGGCATGCACGTCTACCACTACGCGTTCTACGAGCCCGCCGCCCTCCGGGCGCTCGGCGCGCGGCACCGCGTGCCACGCGAGGAGATCGAGGATGCGCTCGAGACCTTCGTCGACCTGTACGAGACCGTCAAGCGAGGCGTGCACGTCTCGCAACGGTCGTACTCGATCAAGAAGCTCGAGCCCTTCTACATGGGCGAGCACCTGCGCGACGTCGACGGCGTGACCGACGGCGGCGCCTCGGTGGTGGCGTATGCGGAGGCCACGGCGCTGCGCGATGCGGGCGATGTCGCCGGCTGGCAGGAGCGGCTCCAGGCGCTCGCGGAGTACAACCGGTACGACTGCGAGTCCACGCTGAGGCTGCGGAACTGGCTGCTGGACCTCCGCGACGAGGCGCACCGGGAGGGCCTGCAGGAGGCGGTCGCCCATGCGGTGGCAGCCCTCGGCGGCGACCCGCTGATGGAGCTCGACGCGGTCGAAGAGCCGGCCCTGCTGCCGGAGCCCGAGCGCGGGGTGCGGCTGCGGGAGAACGACGTGCTGGCCCGGCGGGTGCGCGCGCGCAGCGAGGACAACCCCGATCCGGCGCTGCCGCTGCTCGCCGCGGCGCTCACCTACCACCGCAACGAGGACGAGCCGTTCTGGAAGGCGCACCGGGCACGCCTCGACGCCGGGGCACCGGACTGGTTCGACGAGCGCGACGTTCTCGACGTCCACCACGCCGAGGCCGGTCCCTGGGAGCTGGGGCCGACCGGGCGGTGGCGACGCAAGCTAGCGCTCGAGGGCCGGCTCGGCGCCGGCAGCTCGATCGACGCGGGCGCCGAGGTGTTCTGCGTGTACCGGCCGCCGCTGCCGCACGGGATGAGCGCCCGCGCCGGTCAGGCCCGCGCCACCAGCTATGCCGCGCTGCTCTCCCGTGCGCGTACCGAGAGCGGCCTCGACGTGCTCGAGGTCCGGGAGCGGCTGGACCAGGATGTGCAGCCCCATTCGCTGATGCCGATGCTCGTGGCGCCCGGCGCACCGCCGCGCACCAGCACCCTCGTCGAGGCGATCGGCGCCGTGGCGCGCGGCGTCCTCGGTGACAGCGAGCCCGTCGCCGGCGCTGCGCTCGACCTGCTGCGGCGCACCCCACCCCGCCAGAAGGGCGGGCGGCTGCCTGCCGATGTCACGGCGGCGCTGCTCGACTCCGACGACTCCTACGTGGCCGTGCAGGGCCCACCCGGGACCGGGAAGACGATGCTCGGCGCGGAGGTGGTGGCCCGGCTGGTCCGCGAGCACGGCTGGCGGGTCGGCGTCGTGGCGGCGTCCCACACCGTGGTGGAGCACATGCTCGAGAGGGTGCTGGCGGCGGGTGTCCCGGCCGAGCTGGTGGCCAAGCGAGGTGGCGGCGGCGACTGGCGCCGACTCAGCGGAACCGGCCACCTCGACTTCGTGAACGGTTCCGAGGGCGGCTGCGTGCTCGGCGGCACCACGTGGGACTTCGCGAACCGCAACCGGGTGCCGGTGGCTTCGCTCGACCTGCTGGTGATCGAGGAGGCCGGTCAGTACGCGTTGGCCAACACGCTCGCAGCAGGGACGGCAGCCCGCCGGCTGCTGCTGCTCGGTGACCCGCAGCAGCTCCCGCAGGTGAGCCAGGGCCGCCACCCCGCGCCCGTCGATCGATCCGCACTGGGCTGGTTGATGGACGGTGCTGACGTGCTGCCCGCCCACCGGGGCTTCTTCCTCGACCGCACCTGGCGGATGCATCCCGAGCTGTGCACCGCCGTGTCCGAGCTGTCCTACGCCGGCCGCCTCCACAGCGCCCCGCCCGCGGCGGCGCGCTCCCTGGAGGGCTTCGCGCCCGGCGTGCACGAGGTGCTCGTGGAGCACCACGGCAACCTCGCGCGCTCGCCCGAGGAAGCAGCCGCGGTCGTGGCCCAGATCCAAGGACTGCTCGGGCGTGCGTGGACCGACGAGCGTGGGCAACGGCCGCTGACCCAACGCGACGTGATCGTGGTCGCCGCCTACAACGCGCAGGTCCAGACCATCCGCGAGCAGCTCGACGCCGCGGGCCTCACGGCGGTGCCTGTCGGCACGGTCGACCGGTTCCAGGGACAGGAGGCGGCGGTCGTGGTGCTGTCGCTGGCCGCGTCCACCGCGCGCGAGGCCGCCCGCGGGCTCCGCTTCCTGCTCGATCGCAACCGCATCAACGTCGCGCTCTCGCGCGGCCAGTGGGCCGCTGTGATCGTCCGCTCCCCCGCGCTGACCCGCACCATGCCCACCGCACCCCGCGAGCTCGCCGATCTCGCGGCGTTTCTCCGGATCGGTGAACACGCCTCCCGCGAGGTGCGAGCGCCTATCGTGTGATGAGGCGTGAGGAGCCATCATGACCGGGGACCGCACCACCGACAACGAGCTCGTTGAGATCTACCTCAGCGATCACGCCGCCGCAGCGCGCGCCATGATCGGCCGGCTCCGGCGGATGGCCGACAGCTACGACGGCGAGCTGGCCGCCGTGACGGCACAGCTGGCCGAGGCACTGACCCGGGAGCGTGACTGGATCCTCGAGGTGATGGCCTCGGACGGGCTGTCGGTGAGCCGGTGGAAGGCCACCGCCACCACGCTCGGGGAGCTCGTCGGCCGGCTCAAGCTCAACGGCCGCCTGTTCCAGACCTCACCGCTGACGCCGCTGCTCGAGCTCGAGCTCCTCGCATCAGGCTTGCGCGGCAAGCGGTCGGGCTGGCGAACCATGCGCGAGTGGGCGGTCGAGCTCGAGCTCGACACCGACCAGCTCACCCGCTGGCAGGCCGACGTCGAGGAGCAGATCGAGCAGGTCGAGGCGCTTCTCGCGAAGCAGCGGCTCACGGCGTTCAAGCCGCGCTGACGGCGTCCTGTCGACCCGCGCGGCGCATGAGCAGGTAGATCAGCACACCCACCACCAGCAGAGCGCCGCCCAGCGTCCACACCGGCAACGCCTGCTGCGTCGCGAGCACCACACAGCTGACGATGCCGAGGACAGGGATGACCACCGGGACACGGAAGTGCTCGTGCTCCACCCGGTCCTTGCGGAGCACGAGCGCGGCACCGTTCGTCGACAGGAACACGACCAGCAGGAACAGCACCACGGTCTCGGCCAGCAGCTGCAGCGTGCCGAAGACCGCCAGCACGGCCGACAGCCCGGTGGTGACCGCGATCGCGACCCACGGCGTCCGGCGACCGGGCAGCAACCGTGCGAGTACGGCAGGGAGGAGCCGCTGCTCCGCCATGCCGTACGCGAGCCGCGAGCTCATGATCGAGGTGAGCAGGGCTCCGTTGGCTATCGCGACCAGGGCCACCAGCGCGAACAACCAGCCGGGGATCTGCACACCGGAGGCGCCCAGCACGTCGAGCAGCGGTGCCGAGGAGTCGCTGAGCTCCTCGGGGGCCAGCAGCGAGGAGGAGCCGACCGCGATGAGCAGGTAGATCGCACCGGCGGCGGCGAGCGAGCCGAACAGCGCACGCGGATAGACCTTGCTGATGTCCTTGACCTCCTCGGCGACGTTGGCCGAGGTCTCGAACCCGACGAAGCTGTAGAACGCGAGCAGCGCCGCGCCGAGAAGGGCGAAGACGGGCCCGTCGACCGGGGGTTCGGTCAGGCGTCCGAGATCGCCCAGACCGCCGGCCAGCGCGACCGCCGACACCACCACGACGAGCACCAGCCCGCTGACCTCGATCGCGGTCATCACGACATTCGAGCCGACCGACTCCTTGATGCCGCGCAGGTTCACGGCTGCGATCAGGAGCAGGAACACCGGCGCCACCAGCGCCACCGGCAGCGCGACCAGCTCGGTGAGGTAGTCGCCCGCGAACGCGACCGCCAACCCCGCCACCGAGACGATGCCGGCGCACAGCATGCAGTAGCCGACAAGGAAGGCCACGATGGGCCGCCGGTACGCGCGCTTGGCGAACACAGCCGCACCGCCGGCCTTCGGGTACTTGGTGACCAGCTCGGCGTACGAGCCGGCGGTCAGCAATGCCATCCCGAGCGCGATCAGCACCGGCACCCAGGTCATCCCGCCGGCCTCCCCGGCGAGCTCACCCATCAGCGCGTAGACACCTGCGCCCAGCACGTCGCCGAGGATGAACACGAACAGCAGCCCGCCGGTGATGCCGCGGCGGAGCGTGACCTTCCCGGCGTCGGCCATGTCAGAGCCTCACCGGCCGGATGACAGCGGCATCGAGCCGTTCTCGGGTGGCTCGCACCAGCGACAGCTCATCGGGCGCCAGGGCGGCATCGAGGCGTTGGTGCGCTCCGAGGAAGGTGGGCGGCAGCCCCGGCACGGTCCAGGGCCGGAGGATCTCGAGGAGCTGGGCGGCCACGGCCTGGGCGGCAGCCGGGTCGGCACCGGGCGGCAACGGCAGGATCGCGCTCAGCAGCCACCGGGCGCCCGCGAGCGTCGTCACGCTGCCGCGGCGTTCCACGTCGAGCGCACCACCGAGCAGCCTGGCCCCGAGCAGCACGGCCGGTCGGCCGGCCTCGCTGCCGTGCCAGGCGAGCACGGCGTCGATCGCCTCGTCGGGCAGCTCGGCGAGGGCGACGCCCACGGTGGCGCTGGCGCCCGCATCACGGGGGTCCTGCGTGATCGCCGGGATCTCCGCGACATCGATCGGTCCGAAGGCGCTGGCCGTGGCGCCCCCGACGATGCCCGGGTCGAGCACCCCGAGATCGCCGTCGAGGCTCAGTGCCTGCACGGCGAACCAGCTGCGCCCGCGGATCGCCTCGGGCAGGAACGGCAGGTCGGGCATACGCACCGAGCTGAGGAAGATGTTGAGAGAGGCCGGGACATCGGCGTCGCGCACGGCGCGCCACGTCGCCGGCCCGGCCTCGGTCGGGAAGGTGGCGGTACCGGCGGCGAGCGCTGGCGCGCGCACGAGATCGACCTCGACCGCCGTCACGATCCCGACGAGGCCGCCTGCCCCGCGCAGCACACGCATGAGATCGGCGTCGCTCTCGTCGTCGACCCAGCCGTGCTCGCCGCTCGGTCGCAGCAGCTCGACCCGCCTCACCGTCTGGGCGGAGAGCCCGACCTGTCGCGCGAGCCAGCCGTGGCCGCCGCCGAGCACGAGCGGCACCAGCGACACGTCGGCGCTGGTACCGATGGCCGGCACCAGACCCGTGCCGGCCAGTCGCGTCAGCAGCGCCTCCGACGTCACGCCGGCCCCGACGACCGCTGTCGCGGTCGCCTCGTCGACCTCGATCCGGTCGAATGCACCGAGGCGGACGAGGATCGACCCGGTGAGATCCTCGCTGGCGCCATGGCCGTGTGCCTGGGTGGCGACGGTGAGACCGGCCGCGCGCGCAGCATCGAGCACCGCACGCAGGTCGTCGACCGAGGTGGCGTCGACCACGGCGGCGGGATTCTGCTGCACGGCGAGCTGATGAGCCTGGCTGTGCTTCCCGAAGTCGGGATCGCCCGGTCGGAGCACACGGCCGCGGATGCTGGCGAGGTCGGGTTCGCTCATTCCCGAAACGCTACAACTGGCCCCCGACACGGGCCAGGAGTTCAGCGCCCGGTCAGCCGCGTGGCGTGTCCCAGGTGCTCGTCGGACCGTTGGAGGGCTCGTCAGCGGTCCCGGCCGAGGGCGCGGCGGATCCGCCGGAGCCGCCACCGGCGAAGCGCTCCTTGACCATGCTCGCGACCTGGTCGGTGACCTTGGCACCCTGCTCGCGCACGACGTCGTTGATCTTCTCCTCGGCCTGCGCGACCTTGTCCTTGACCGCCGGGTGCTCGAGCGCCGACCTCGCGCTCGCCTTGATCTTCTCGAACTGGTCGCGACCGGCGCGGGTGCCGAGCACGTAGCCCACGGCCGCTCCGACGATGAATGCCGCCTTGCCCTTCATGGTGAACCTCCCGGGTCGTGGTGCGGCTCCCAGTCTCGCACGCGCACGCTCAGCCCGCGGCGCGGACCGTGCGGGCCGCCGCGACGAGGTGCTCCAGGCTCGCGACGGTCTCCTCGTAGCCACGGGTCTTGAGCCCGCAGTCGGGGTTCACCCAGAGCCGCCGCGCACCGATGGAGGTGAGCGCCGCCCTCAGCAGCTCGGTGATCTCAGCGGTGGAGGGAACCCTGGGCGAGTGGATGTCGTACACGCCCGGCCCGATGCCGCGCTCGAACCCCGAGCCGGCGATATCGGCGAGGATCTCCATGCGCGAGCGTGCGGCCTCGATCGAGGTGACGTCGGCGTCGAGGCCGTCGATCGCATCGATGATCTCGCCAAACTCCGAGTAGCACAGGTGCGTGTGGATCTGGGTGGCATCGCTCGCCCCCGAGGTCGCGAGCCGGAACGATCGCACCGACCAGTCGAGGTAGGCCTGCTGCTGCTCGCGGCGCAGCGGCAGCAGCTCGCGCAGCGCGGGCTCGTCGACCTGGATGATCCCGATGCCGACGGCCTGCAGGTCGGCGATCTCGTCCCGCAGCGCCAGCGCCACCTGGTTCGCGGCCTCGGCGAGCGGTATGTCGTCGCGCACGAACGACCAGGCGAGGATCGTCACCGGCCCCGTGAGCATGCCCTTGACGGGTGCGTCGGTGAGCGAGGCGGCGTAGCTCGACCAGGCAGGCGTGATCGGCGCGGGCCGCGACACGTCACCCCACAGGATCGAGGGGCGCGTGCACCTCGACCCGTAGGACTGGACCCACCCGTTCTGGGTGGTCGCAAACCCGTCGAGGTGCTCGGCGAAGTACTGCACCATGTCGTTGCGCTCGGGCTCCCCGTGCACGAGGACGTCGAGGCCGAGGCGTTCCTGCAGCGCGATCACCTCGCGGATCTCGGCCTTCATCGCCTCGGCGTAGGTCGGCTCGTCGATCTCACCCTTGCGCAGGCGAGCACGCGCGAGCCGCAGGTCGCCGGTCTGGGGGAACGACCCGATCGTGGTGGTCGGCAGCGGCGGCAGATCGAGCACCTCGTCCTGCGCCGCGACCCGGGTCGCATAGTCGCCCCGGCTGAAGTCCGCCTCGGTGAGCGCGGCCGTGCGCTCGCGCACCGCATCGACCGAGACGCCGACGGCGCCCGCTCGGCTGGTCATGGCAGCCCGGTTGGTCTCGAACAGCTCGGGCGCCGCCTCCTCGCCCGCGGCGAGGGCGAGCACCTCGCCGACCTTCTCGTCGGCGAAGGCGAGCCAGGAGCGCAGCTCGGTCGGCAGGTCCGGCTCGTCGGTCGTGGTGTGCGGCACGTGCAGCAGCGAGGTCGAGGTCGAGATCGTCACGTGCTTGGCGCCGACGGGAGCGAGCGAGGCGAGGGTGCGCTGCGCCGCGTCGAGATCGGTGCGCCAGACGTTGTGCCCGTCGACCACGCCGGCGACGAGCGTGACGTCACCGATCCCCTCGACGTCGCCGTCCGGGATCTCGCCGCGCACCAGGTCGACGCCGATCGCCTCGACCCCGGCGGTCGCGAGGTCCCGGATGGCACAGCCGATCCGGTTGTACGGGGCTGCGACGAACAGGCCCGGTCGGCCGCCCGAGGTGACGGGCGGCTCGGTGAGCACCGAGTAGGCGCGCCGCACCGCGGCCTTCACCTCCTCGCGCGGGGTGTCCCAGGTGTCCGAGACCAGGGCGGGCTCGTCCAGTTGCACCCAGGTCGCACCGGCCCGTGCGAACGCGGCGAGCAGCTCGGTGTAGACCGCGACGACGTCGTCGAGCCTGCTCAAGGGGTCGAAGCCTTCCGGTGCGTCGTCGGCCGCCTTCGCGAGGAGGAGGAAGGTCACGGGACCCACGAGCGCGGGCCGCGTCAGCACGCCGTCGGCCAGGGCCTCGGAGAAGTACGCCACGGACGCGGTCTCGACCAGCCGGAAGTCGGTGTCCGGCCCGATCTCGGGAACGAGGTAGTGATAGTTGGAGTCGAACCACTTGGTCATCTCCAGCGGAGCGAGATCGCCCTCGCCGCGGGCGGCCGTGAAGTGGCCGGCCAGGTCGAGGGAGCCGAGCACGCCGTCCCTGCTGGCACGCAGGTGCTCGAACCGCTTCGGGATCGCACCGATCTGCGCCGCGATCGACCACACCTGGTCGTAGAAGGTGAAGTCCGAAGGGATCGAGGCGTCGTCGGTGCGGAGCCCCAGCTCGGCGAGCCGGGTCCGGTTCCGGCGGCGGAGGTCTGCTGCCGCCCTCGTGAGCGTGGCGGCGTCGGAGCGACCGGCCCAGTACGACTCGATCGCGCGCTTCAGCTCGCGCCGGGGCCCGATGCGGGGGTAGCCGAGGATCGTGGCGGCGGGGAACGGGGCGGCAGTGGGCGTGCTCATCGGTGGATCTCCAGGTGCTCGAGTGCGCGGAAGGTGTCGTCAAGGCATGCCGAACGGGGTGGTGACCGGAGCCCGAGGGCACCGGGCCCGGGCAGGCAGGGCTCAGTGGGTGTCGGCGGCGGTGCGGATGCCGGCGGCGGCGAGCAGGTCCAGTGAGGGGCCCGCCGAGTTGAAGGTGTAGACGTGCAGGCCTGGGGCACCGGCGTCGAGGACGCCCCGCACCAGCGCGGCCCCCGCGGCGAGACCGCGGGCGTACCGCTCCTCGGGGTCCGTCGCCGAGTCGAGGTGATCGAGCAGTGACTGCGGCACCGGCACCCCGGTGAGCGACTCCAGCCGGCGCAGTCGCCGTGGATCGGTCAGCGGGATGATGCCAGGCACGATCGGGATGTGGATGCCGGCATCCCGCGCGGCCTGCACGAACGCCGCATAGCTGGCGGGTTCGTAGAAGACCTGCGTGATCGCATAGTCGGCACCGGCATCCTGCTTGGCCCGCAACGCCTGGATCGTGTGAGGCTCGATCAGCGGGCGGCCGGCCTCGTCGTAGCTGCCGCCCGGATAGGCCGCGACCGCGATGCTCAGCGGGCTCGCCGTGTCCTCGCTGCCCGCGAGCTCGCGCGCCTCGACCCGGCGCAGCAGCGCGACGAGCTCGCTCGCCGTCGTGTACCCCGCGGGGTGCGGGCGCCAGTCCGGCTCCCCCTCGGGCGGGTCGCCGCGCAGCGCGAGGAAGTCGCGCACGCCGATCCTGATGAGGCCGGTGACCACCTCGTCGAGGTGCTGCTCCGAGGCCCCCACGCACGTGAGGTGGGCGATCGGCGCCACGCTGGTGTGCTCGAGGATGTGGGCGAGCAACGCTCCGGAGGTCTCGGCCGTCCTCCCGCTCGCGCCGTAGGTGACCGAGAAGAACTCGGGCTGCACGGCGGCGAGCCGCGCGACCGTCGCGGGCAGCGTCTCGGCACCGCGCGGGGTGCGCGGCGGGTACAGCTCGAACGAGACGGTCGGGCTGACGGCGGGCACGGAGAAGAGGCTAGCCGTGCTCATCGGGGGGCCTCGCGGACGAGGCAGACAGTGGTGGCCATGGGGACTCCATCGGTCCTGGCGTTAGCACCCTTCCCTCGGCAGGCCTGCCACTGGGGGTTGCTGCGGCGTCGACGAGCCAGGACTCTCGGCCGCTCTGGATGGGATGTGGCAAGCGTAGGAGCTGCCCGCCTGGCGGTCATGCTCGCTCATCATCTGGACCACATGTCGAGACGCGACGCGCGGTCGCATGCTTGGGTGGACCGATGGGTGATCGCCTCGACGCCGCGTTCGCCGCCGCCCGGCGGTCGTGGTTCCTTCCTGAGGGCGCGCGGGTTCGCGCGGCCTTCGACGGTCCCATCCAGATCGGCCACGAGCAGACGTGCTCGCAGCCGCGCACCGTGCGCGACATGCTCGCGCTGCTGGATCCGCAGCTGGGTGACTCGGTGCTCGATGTCGGCTCCGGCTCGGGGTGGACGACGGCGTTGCTCGCCGAGCTGGTGGGGCCCACCGGCCGCGTCCGCGGGGTCGAGCTCGAGCCCGCGCTCGTCACCTGGGGGCAGACCAACCTCGCCAAGGGCGAGTGGCCCTGGGCGAGCATCGAGGCCGCCCGGCCGGGCGTCGTCGGGATCCCGGAGCACGGCCCGTACGACCGGATCCTCGTATCCGCGGAGGCGCGCGAGATCCCGCGCGACCTGTTGGGCTCCCTCGCCGACGACGCCCGGCTCGTGGTTCCCGTGCGCGGCACGATGACCCTCGTCGACCGCCGGGGCGGGGTCGACGAGGTCACCGAGCACGGGAGCTATCGGTTCGTGCCGCTGCGATGAGCCCGGCGACGCTGACGACCGTCAGCCGCTCGGCCAGATGGACCGCAGCGGTCCCATCCCTTCGTCGACGTAGTCGGCGATCGGGCGGGTGCTGCCTTCGTCGAACCAGCGCTCGAGGGCCGCGAAATACCCGAAGGCGAGCGCATGCGTCACGACGTGCGCCTGGGTGGGACTGAGCGTGCGCTCGGCAACGAGCAGCGGTGCGAGGCGCTTGGCAGCGCGGTCGAGCGTGGCGAGCACGGCGGCGCGCACCGAAGGCTCGCTGAAGAAGTAGCGCACCCGACGGCGCGATGTCGGTTCGCCGGCCTCCTCCTGACCGGGGTCCTCGTACCTGAGCACCGAGCCGAGGAGGCTCCCGATCGGGTCGGTCGGGTCCACCAGTGACGCGAGCTGCTCATCGGTGAGGGTGTCGAAGTCATCGGCGACGAGGAGTCCTTCCTTCGTCCCGAAGTAGCGGTACACCGACGACGGCGACACCTCGGCTGCCGCCGCGACCTGCTCGATCGTGACGGCGTCGAACCCTCGCTCGTCGAACAGGTCGAGCGCACGTTCCTGGATGGTGCGCATCGCAGCGTGGCGCCACTGCTCGCGGAGACCTGCCATGTCGCCCATCGTAGCAAGCAGGAAGTAACTCTCTGAATGGCATTGACTCGCTGGCAATCGCGATGGCACAGTGAAGTGCAAGCAGACAGTCACTGTCTAAACCACCAGGGACGGAGGTCCACATGACCACGACGACTCACCCGACTGCCCCGCGCCAGCGCCGCGCCTTGCCTGCCCTGTGGGCCGGGCTCGCCCTGACCCTCGCGGTCGGCGCCTATGCGCTGATCGACGTGTCCACGACCCAGGTGCTCGCCGATCACCTGCGCGCGACCTATCCGACCTTCGGCGCCCGAGAGGTCGAGGCAGGCGTGCAGGCGTACGTCGCGATCCTGTTGACGGTCACCGGACTCGGTGCCCTGGGCTGGCTCAGCACGATCTGGGCGGCCCGATCCGGCAAGGCCTGGTCGGCATGGTTGGCGACGGTGGCGCTGGTGGCCGCTGTCGCCATCGCGCTGGCGGGGCTGACGACGGTCGATACCTCGGGCGAGGTCGGACTGGCGCCCGTGATGGGTTGGCTGCTGCTGCTCCCGGTGCTGCCCGGGGTCGTGGCGGTCGTCAAGCTGTGGCGACGGGACGCTCGCGCTTGAGCCGGTTCGCCGCACTGAAGCGCGCGCTGTACGCCGGTGGCCGTCCCGGCCGGCTGATGCGGTGGTGGATTGCCCTCGACGTAGCGCTCTACTCGCGGGGCTGGGGCACACCCCACCAGGCGGCCGTGCTCCTGGTGCCAGGCCGGCGGTCCGGCCGTACGCATGCCGTGCCGATCGTGATCGTCGACCTGGGCGGCCGTGCCCGCATCCGACGCCGCGGTCGCGACCGGCGTGTTCGGCTCACGCTCGTGCCCGTCGGTGAGCGCGCACCGATCCTGCGCCGCTATCTGGCCATCGCACCAGGCGCACGCCCTCACGTCGGCGTGCGCCGCGAGGCATCGGTCTCCGATCTCCACCAGGTCGCCGGACACCATCCGGTCTTTCGCATGGACCGGACCTGATCGCCTCGATCAACCCGGCGGGGTGACCCGATGGGTCATCCGGTGTCGACGAAGCCGTGGGTGACGTCGTACTCCTCGGCTGTGAGCGGCCATCCCCTCAGATTTCCGGGGTCGTGGCCGGCGCCTGGCCCCGGCTCACCGAGGCCGCGAGCGGCAGGCGTGACGAAGATCCCGTTCAGTGGTGTGGTGGTGCCGTTGGTGACGAGCCAGACCGCTCCGGCGGGGGAGGACCAGATCCAGATCCCGGGCGCGGGTTGGACGACTCGCCAGCGGCCTTGGTCCTTGGCGCGGTGGTGCTTGCGGCACAGTCGGTGGGTGTTGAGCGAGGCGGTCGGGCCGCCGTCGGCGTAGGGGTGCTGGTGATCGACATCGCTGACCATGGCGCGACGGTGGCAGTGCGGGAACGTGCAGTAGCCGGCGTTGAGCAGGGCGAGCTGTCGCTTCAGCTTGGGCGGCGCCACGTACCCGGTGTAGGCGAGCGGTTCGGACAGGTCCAGCACCGGCCTGATCGTGACCTGGGAATGGCCCACGATCTGGCGCGCCTGCTCCTTGCTAAGCACTCCGGCGCCCTCTTCGCACCAGGTCCCAGACGCCCGGTCCAGGTGCAGGTACAGGACCGTGGACCGCATCTTGGCGAGCTTCTCCAGCACACCTGCCGGCAACCCCGCCACCCCAGCAGCGGGAGCCGCGGGCGTCACCGCCGCAGCGCCCGCCTGGTTCGCGATCGCGTCGGGCGCGCGGCCCTCGGCCATGGCGTTGCGGTGGTAGTCGCGCATCTCGGTCAGCGCGGTAAGGAGGTCGGGGTCGGCGAGCAGCCCCAGGGCGACGGCGCGCAGGATCGTCTTCGGACGACCGTCACCGAGGTCGGTCAGCCAGCCAGCGATCTCGTCCAGCCGGGCGTCGAGGCGGGCGGCATCGGCGGTGGCGAGGCGGGCGGCGAGGTCGGTGGCGCCTCCGGCTTCGTGCACGACCTCGACATGAAGGGAGGCGGCGCCCTTGGCCTCGGCCTGCTCCACGGTGTCGGGTCCGCGCACGGTCAGCACGGCCTGATCGACCATGTGCCGCAACCGGCCCATCGGTACCAGCGCCGCCACCGGCATCGGCCCGCGTCCGGTGTCCCGCAGCTGCAGCAACCGGGCTTGCACCAGCTCGCACTCGGCGACCGTGAGGTCGCGGGTGCGGCGGGCGATCATCCGCGCCCGCACGAACGGCAACGACCCATCGCGCACGCACCCTGCGACCTGCCGCAACCGCGAGCTGAGGTCCAGCACATCGGCGCACAACCCCGTCGCGGCGGCCTGCGACAGTCCCAGCGCCCCGGCTACCTCGCACACGGTGAACTCGGCCACCTCCGGGGTCCCCACCCCACCCAGCCGCAGCAACAGCTCCTCACCGGGCAGCACCACCGGCGGCGCCACGTAGCCCTGCCGGGCCTCGGCCAGGTACTGCGCCAGATGATCGAGCCGAGCACCCTCCATGCGCGTCACCTCACGATCAGCGGCCACGGCAGCACGCAGCGCCCCGTCACCGACCAGACCAAGAGGTAGAACATCCATACGAGAACTCAACCACGCACCACCGACACACCACCCTGCCGGGACGGTCCGCGGGATCAACAGTGGGTGATCGCACGTGGCAGACGCGTCCGAGGGGCGCCTCGTGCTCCGGGTGATCACGGGAGGACTGCCGCCGAAGGCCAACGGCTTCGGATCAGCAGGAAAAGGGGGTGAGCCTGGCGTCCTCGGAGGGCGCCACCGCGGTGCGCGTCCGTGCTCGACGGGGTGACCACGGGAGGGGAGCGGCACGTGAGGCAGCAGTGGCAGGGGTGGCCAGCGGTGCGAACCGGGCCGCGCACCGCCGTCGACCGGGGTGGAACGGGGACGACCGGGCCAGGGAGCAAACCTCTCGCGCGGGTGACCACGGGTGGGCGTCGACCTCACGCCCCACCCTGCGGAGACAGTCGTGAGACCTCGCTCGGGCCGTCGCGAGAGCTCAGGCCGTCGCAAGCACCTCGTACGGGGCGAGCGGGACGACATCGGCCGCCAGGCGGGCGAGATCGCCGTCGAGAGTCACGAACGCGTCGGCCTGCAGGCGCGTCACCGCGAGGTACTCGGCCACCGGGGTGTCGTCCCAGCCGAGGTCGGCGGCGATCTTCCACGCCGTCGCCCGCGAGACGCGGTCCCCGAGGAGTCGGATCTTCGTCGTGGTGACGTGGTCGAGCACGGCCCTGGCCTCGGCCTCCTCGATCTCGCCGGCGCGCACGCCCCTGTACATCTCGCTCAGCACCTGCGAGCGCAGCAGGTTCGGCGCCACGAGCTGATGGTGCCGGTCCGGTCGCAGACCCTCGCGGGCGAGTCGGATCGCGACAGCGGCGTCGATGACGTATCTGGACATGTCTCGATCGTGCCACTGCAAAAACGGCGCGACCCGTTCGTCGGAGGAGTGAGTCGCCCCGGAACCGCCGGGGTACCAGCCGCTCGGAGGCGCATCATGTCCACCTCGACCCGCACCGCTCGCCCGCTGATCCCGACCCGTGCCGGCACCGTCAGCACCCGGGAGGCGCTGACCGCCGACCGCGTCACCAAGTCCCTGCTCGGCTACGGCGTGATCGCTGGTCCGATCTACGTCGTGGCATCGCTCGCCCAGGCAGTCCTGCGCGACGGCTTCGATCTCACCCGGCACGCGTGGAGCCAGCTCGCGCTCGGTGGCCCCGGCTGGATCCAGGTCGTCAACTTCGTGCTGACCGGCGCGATGCTGATCGCGTTCGCCGTCGGGCTCGCCCGCGCGCTCGGGCACGGACCGGCCGCACGGTGGTCACCGATCCTGGTCGGCGCCTTCGGCGTGAGCATGATCGCGGCCGGCATCGTCAAGGTCGACCCGGCAGCCGGGTTCCCGGTCGGGGTCCCCTCGCCCGCGGCCATCAGCACGAGCGGGCTCATCCACCTGGGGGCGGGCGCCATCGGCTTCTCGTGCCTGACGGCGGGGCTGCTCGTGCTCGCCCGTCGCCTCTCCCGGGAGGGCTTCTCGAGCCTGGCCGCCTGGACCAGGGTCATCGCCGTGGCGTTCTTCCTCGCGTTCGCCGGGATGGCCTCCACGGCGTTGGGCGGGGCCGGGATCATCGCCTTCGTCGTCGCCGTGGTCGCCGTGATGACGCTGCTCAGCGTGCTGGCGGTGCACCGCTACCGCCAGATGCCCAGCACGGACGGCTGAGAAGCAGCACGACGCATCCCCGACCCCCGACACAATTCCCCCATCACCGAAGGAGACTCACCATGCGTTATCTCGTCGTCCTCGAGGGCACCGCCCCCGCCACCGCCCCGCCTGCAGCCCTCATGGAAGGGATCATGCAGCTCGGAGAAGAGGCCGTCAGGGCAGGCGTCATGCTCGACAACGCCGGTCTCGCGCCGAGCGCCACGGGCGCCCTGGTCACCGCCGACGCCGACGGCGTCCGGATCACCGACGGCCCCTTCGCCGAGTCGAAGGAGATGATCAGCTACGCGCTCTACGACACGCGCACCAAGGAGGAGGCGGTGGAGTGGACACGTCGCTTCATGGCCCTGCACCACGAGCACTGGCCGGAGTGGACCGGCGCGGCACGCGTCCTCAAGATCATGGGCCCGGAGGACTTCGCCCCACCGGCCGAGCCCACGAGCTGAGTGTCCGACCCGAGCCTGGCCGAGGCCGGGCGAGCCGCCGTCGAGGCGATCTGGAGGATCGAGTCCGCCAGGTTGATCGCGGCGCTCGCCCGGTACACGGGCGACCTCTCGCTCGCCGAGGAGCTCGCCCAGGACGCACTCGTGACGGCCCTGGAGCAGTGGCCCACCACGGGCCCACCACCCAACCCAGGAGGATGGCTGATGACGACGGCGAAGCGCCGCGCGATCGACCGGTCCCGCCGTGATGCCCTGCACCACCGCACGATGCAGACCCTCGGTGCGCGAGCCGAGACCCACACCGGTGAGCGCGACGAGATCGAGAGCCGCCTTGACGATGCCGTCGGTGACGACGAGCTCGCGCTCCTGTTCGCCGCCTGCCACCCCGCCCTCAAGCGCGAGTACCGGGTCACGCTCACCCTGCGCTGCCTCGGTGGGCTGAGCACCGACGAGATCGCCCGCGCGTTCCTCATCCCCAGCAGTGCCGCGGGCCAGCGCGTCTCTCGCGCGAAGAAGGCACTGCGCGACCGCGGGATCCAGCTGGAGCTGCCCACCGCCGTCGACCTGGCGCCACGGCTGGACTCCGTGCTCGAGGTGATCTACCTCGTGTTCAACGAGGGTTACAGCGCCACCGCCGGCGACGACTGGATGCGCCCCGAGCTCAGCCATGAGGCGCTGCGGCTGGCGCGCCGGACCGCCGCGCTGCTGCCGGACGTCGCCGAGGTGCACGGTCTGCTCGCGCTGCTGGAGCTCACCGAGGCGCGCGGGCGAGCAAGGATCGACGCGAGCGGCGCACCCGTTCTGCTCCAGCACCAGGATCGACGGCGGTGGGACCGCGGGCACATCACCCGCGGTCTCGCAGCCCTGGCCAGGGTGCAGGATCTCGGCACGGTCGGGCGGTACGGCGTGCAGGCGGCGATCGCCGGCTGCCACGCGGTGGCGCCGAGCACGGCGGAGACCGACTGGCGGCAGATCGCGGCCCTGTACGACGTGCTCGCCCGGCTCTGGCCGAACCCCGTGGTCACGATCAACCGCGCGGCGGCGCACGGGCAGGCGCACGGTCCCGAGGCCGGGCTCGCGATCCTGGCCACGGTGCCCCCAGACGAACTCGTCGACTACCCGCAGCGCTCGGCCGTCGAAGGTGAGCTCCTCGAGTCAGCGGGCCGGCACGCAGCGGCTGCGGAGGCTTTCTGCCGAGCTGCGCGGGCGACCAGCAACCTCGCCGAGCGCACCCTCCTCGAGCGCCGCGCGAGAGAGGCGTCTCGGCTAGGTTGAGGGCATGCCACAGACTGTCCAGGGCGTCATCGCCCGAGCCAAGGGCGCCCCGGTCGAGGTCGTCCCGATCGTCGTCCCCGACCCGGGCCCGGGCGAGGTGATCGTCAAGGTGCAGGCGTGCGGCGTGTGCCACACCGACCTTCACTACCGCGACGGCGGCATCAACGATGAGTTCCCCTTCCTGCTCGGCCACGAGGCGGCGGGCGTGGTGGAGACGATCGGCGACGGCGTCACGGAGGTCGCCGTCGGTGACTACGTGATCCTCAACTGGCGCGCGGTCTGCGGTCAGTGCCGCGCATGCCTTCGCGGTCGCCCGTGGTACTGCTTCAACACGCACAACGCGGCGCAGAAGATGACGCTCGAGGACGGCACCGAGCTCTCCCCCGCGCTCGGCATCGGCGCCTTCATCGAGAAGACACTGGTGCACGCGGGCCAGTGCACGAAGGTGGATCCTGACGCGGCTGCCGAGGTCGCCGGCCTGCTGGGCTGCGGGGTGATGGCCGGCATCGGCGCCGCCATCAACACCGGCGGCGTGGGCCGCGGCGACAGCGTGGCGGTCTTCGGCTGCGGCGGCGTCGGTGACGCCGCGATCATGGGCTCCCGGCTCGCGGGCGCAGCCACGATCATCGCCGTCGACCTCGACGACACCAAGCTCGAGTGGGCGACCGAGATGGGTGCCACGCACACCGTCAACTCCGGTCAGACCGACCCGGTCGAAGCCATCCAGGCGCTGACAGACGGCAACGGCGCAGATGTGGTGATCGACGCCGTCGGCATCCCGAAGACCTACGAGCAGGCCTTCTACGCACGCGACCTCGCGGGCACGGTCGTGCTGGTCGGCGTGCCGAACCCGACGATGACGATCGAGCTCCCGTTGATCGACGTGTTCGGCCGCGGCGGCTCGCTGAAGTCCTCCTGGTACGGCGACTGCCTGCCGAGCCGCGACTTCCCGATGCTGATCGACCTGTACCTGCAGGGTCGCCTGCCGCTGGAGAAGTTCGTCACCGAGAGGATCGGTCTTGGCGACGTCGAGGCAGCCTTCACCAAGATGCACGACGGTGCGGTGCTGCGTTCGGTGGTGATGATCTGATGACCCTCCGCGTCGAACGCGTCGTCACCTCGGGCACCTTCTCGCTCGACGGCGGAACCTGGGACGTCGACAACAACGTCTGGGTGGTCGGGGACGAGACCGAGTGCGTCATCATCGACGCCGCGCATGACGCGACGGCGATCCTGGCGGCCGTGGGTGAGCGAGACGTTGCCGGGATCCTCCTCACGCACGCTCACGACGACCACATCGGTGCCGCCCGGCAGCTGGCTGAGACCACCGAGTCGGAGATCTGGCTGCACCCCGAGGACCGGATGCTGTGGGACGTGGTGCACGACGTCGCCCCCGACGGCGAGCTCACCGACGGGCAGCGCTTCACCGTGGCCGGTGAGGAGCTCGTGGTCCTGCACACTCCCGGCCACAGCCCGGGCGCCGTGTGCTTCCACCTGCCGGCGCTGCACCGGGTCTTCACGGGCGACACGCTGTTCAACGGCGGGCCCGGCGCGACCGGCCGCTCCTACTCCGACTTCCCCACGATCATCGACTCGATCACCGGGCGGCTGCTCACGCTGCCGCCCGAGACGGTGGTCCACACCGGCCACGGAGACGACACGAGCATCGGCGCCGAGGCACCGCACCGCCAGGAGTGGATCGACCGGGGGCACTGACCCGTCAGGTCGACTCGCGCACCACGAGCTCGGCCGGCAGGGTCACGAACTTGGGCCGACCACCCTCGACCATGCTCAGCAGCACCGAGACCATCTCGGCGCTGATGGCCCCGAAGGGTTGTCGCATCGTCGTCATCGGTGGACTGGCCTCGGCGGCCGCGGCGGTGTCGTCGAAACCGCCGACCGCCACGTCCTCCGGCACCCGCCGCCCGGCCTCCCGCAGCACCGCGAGCGCACCCGTGGCCATGAGGTCGTTGGCCGCGAAGACCGCATCGAGGTCGGGGGCACGGTCGAGGAGCTCGATCATGGCGCGCCGACCTGAGGCCACCGAGTAGTCGCCGTAGGCGATGTGGTCCTCGCCGAGCTCGAGCTCGGCGACCTCGGCTCGGTAGCCGTCGAGCCGGAACCGGCCACCGGGGGTGTCGAGCGGGCCGACGATGCACCCGATCCGCTCACGCCCCCGTGAACGCAGGTGAGCCACCATGGTCCGGGCCGCGTGCTCCTCGTCCACCGAGACCCAGGCGACGTCACGCGCGTGGCCGAGCGGCACCCCGCAGGCGACCACCGGGATCTGCTCGGTCAGCAGGCTCTCCACCAGCGGCTCGTTCTCGTGCGAGGAGATCAGCAGCACGCCGTCGACGTGACCGGCCGCCAGGTAGCTGACCACGTGCTCACGCTCGGCGGGCGTGCCGGCCACCAGCATGATCAACGTCTGCCCTCGCTGGGCGAGCGCATCCGCCGCGCCACGGAGCAACGAGGCGAAGTTCGGGTCCGCGAAGAGAAGGTGCTGCGGTTCGGTCAGCAAGAACGCCAGCGAGTTCGCACGCCCGGTGGCGAGGCTGCGTGCATGTTGGTTGACGCGATAGCCGGTCTCCTTGACGGCGCGCTCGACGGCAGCCAGCGCCGCGGGCGAGACCCATCGATCACCGTTCAGCGCGCGCGAGACCGTGCCGCGCGAGACGCCTGCTGCGGCCGCGACATCGCGGATCGTCGGTCGTCGGCGCTGCTCCACCCGCTGACTCTAGAACGGCCCGGCCGCGTTCACGCACGCATCGACGCTTGAGCCAACTGTGCACGGTCACAGTCCCATAACGATCATGTTCTGCGGTGTTGCTCGATCGCTCTCGTGGGTAAGACTGTGACCGGTCCCAGTTGGGCTGGGACGACGAACGACCCACTACCCACGACCCAACGGAGTGTCATGACCGACGGCTGGCCGCACCCTCGGATGCGGAGTCGTATCGCCTTCGGCGGCGACTACAACCCCGAGCAGTGGTCGCTCGAGAAGTGGCGCGAGGACATCGCGCTCATGCGGGAGGCCGGCGTCAGCATGGTGACGATCGGGCTGTGGAGCTGGGCCGTCGTCGAACCCCGCGAGGGTGTCTACGACTTCGACCAGCTGGACACCGTGATCGATCTCCTGCACGAGGCGGGCATCGCGATCGATCTCGGGACCCCGACGGCGTCCCCTCCTGCGTGGTTCTTCGCCACCTACCCGGGCGCCCGTGTGGTCACGCGTGAGGGTGTGCCGCTCGGGTTCGGCTCGCGGGGAATGGCCTCGCCGAGCTCACCGGAGTACCGGCGGGCCGCCGTCGGTATCGCAGGCGCGCTCGCGCGGCGGTACGCGGACCACCCTGCCGTGGTGCTGTGGCACGTGCACAACGAGTACGGCGCACCCGTGGGCGAGGACTTCTCCTCCCACGCCCGGGCAGCGTTCCGCGGCTGGCTTCAGGACCGCTACGGCTCGCTCGAGGAGCTCAACACCGCCTGGGGCACAGCGTTCTGGGGGCAGCAGTACACCGACTGGGAGCACGTCGACCTGCCCGGGCCCACGCCGTCGGCGCCGAACCCCTCCCAGCAGCTCGACTTCCACCGCTTCACCGATCACCAGCTACGCGCCTGCTACCTGGCGGAGCGGGACGCGATCCGTGCGCACGCGGCCCAGCCGATCACCACCAACTTCATGGCGGGCAGCTGCCCCACGACCGACCTGTGGGCGTGGGCAGCCGAGGTCGACGTGGTCAGCAACGACCACTACCTCACGGCCGCCGATGCCGAGCCGGAGATCGGCCTCGCGATGGCCGCCGACCTCAGCCGGTCGTTCGCGGGCGGCCGGCCGTGGCTGCTGCTCGAGCACTCCACCTCCGGTGTCAACTGGCAACCCCGCAACGTGGCCAAGCAGCCGGGTGAGATGCGCCGGAACTCGCTTGCGCACGTAGCGCGTGGCTCGGACTCGGTCATGTACTTCCAGTGGCGCGCCTCCCGGGTGGGGGCCGAGAAGTTCCACTCCGCGATGCTGCCCCACGCCGGTCGCGACACCCGGACCTGGCGCGAAGTCGTGCAGCTCGGCGCGCAGCTGGACCACCTCGGCGAGGTCGCCGGCACCCGCGTGCAGGCCGACGTCGCGATCCTGTGGGACGCCGAGTCCCACTGGGCGCAGCGGCTGCCGTGGCGCCCGAGCGTCGGGCTCGACCCGGAGGAGCGGATCCGGACCTGGTACGAGCGGCTGTGGCGCGACGGCCTCACGGTCGACTTCGCCCACCCGCGCGCCGACCTGTCCGGCTACCGGCTCGTGCTCGCGCCGGCGTCCTACCTGCTCACCCGTGCGGCCGCGGCGAACCTCACGGCGTACGTGAAGGACGGCGGCACGCTCGTGGTCGGCTGCTTCAGCGCGGTGGTGGACGAGCACGACGCCGTGCACGAGGGAGGGTTCCTGGCACCGTTGTCCGAGGTGCTCGGGATCCAGGTGCACGAGTACCTGCCGCTGCGCGAGGACGAGAGCGTCACGATCGACGTGGCGGGGCAGCCCGTGCCGGGGACGGTCTGGCAGGAGGCCGTCGTACTCACCGGCGCCACCGCCGTCGGGACGTATCGGGACGGCTACGCGCCCGGCGAGCCGGCCGTCACGCGGCACGTGCACGGCGCAGGGACCGCCTGGTACGTCAGCGCCTGCCCCGACATGGCCGGGCTCGCCGCCGTGCTCGCGCCCGCCTACCGGGATGCCGGTCTGGCCGGCACCGACCAGCCGGGCGTCGAGGTCGTCACCCGCACGGGTGCCGAGCACAGCTTCACCTTCGTCATCAACCACACAGGCCAAGCAGCGCGCGTGCCGGTCCACGGTCACGACGCTCTGCTCGGCCACGCACCGGTCGGCGGGATCCTGGCCGTGGACCCGGGTGACGTCGCTGTCATCCGGGCCGCGGTGACCAGCCTGCCGTCCGATCGCACCCGAGCCGCCGCTCATGCCTGACGGCGGCACCACCTGAGAGGAACAGCCATGCGGAAACTCATCGTCGGTGTCGCGGCCCTGTCCGCGACAGCACTGCTCGCCGCCTGCGGAGGCGGCGGAGGTGGTGGGAACGAGGCGGAACCCACCACCGGTTCCAGCGCCGAGGAGACCACCAGCGCCGCTGCCGGCGGCGCCGGCGAGATCGTCATCTGGGTCGACGCCAACCGCGAGCCCGGCGTGATCGCTGCCTCCGAGAAGTTCGAGGAGGAGACCGGCGTCGCCGTCACCGTGGTGCAGAAGGAGTTCGGCGACATCAGGAGCGACTTCCTCGCGCTCGTGCCCACGGGCGAGGGTCCCGACATCGCCGTCGGAGCGCACGACTGGCTGGGCTCCTTCATCGTCAACGGCGTGATCTCCTCGGTCGACCTCGCTGACAAGACCTCCGAGTTCTCCGACGTCTCGCTCGAGGCCTTCACCTGGGAGGGCCAGCTCTACGGGCTGCCGACGGCGGTCGAGTCCGTCGGGCTGATCCGCAACACCGAGCTCGCCCCCGACCCGGTGGGTGGCACCTTCGAGGAGATGGTCGCCAGCGGCGAGGCCACGGGCGCGCAGTACCCGTTCCTGATCAAGACCGGCCCGGAGGGCGACGCGTACACCTACTACGCGTTCCAGACCTCGTTCGGCGCCCCGGTGTTCCAGCAGAACGACGACGGCTCGTACGCCTCGGAGCTGGGCATGGGCGAAGAGGGGGGTCAGGCGTTCGCGACCTGGTTGGCCGAGAACGGGCAGACCGGCACCGGCCTGCTCAACACCGACATCACGCTCGACATCGCCGAGGCCGAGTTCATGGCGGGCAACTCCCCGTACATCATCGACGGGCCCTGGAACGTGGCGAAGTACGAGGACGCGGGCCTGACCATCGCCGTCGACCCGATCCCGGCGGCCGGCCCCGAGACCGCGGCTCCGTTCGTGGGCGTGCAGGGCTTCTATCTGAGCGCGCAGAGCCAGAACCAGCTGCTCGCGACCGACTTCCTCGTCAACTACATGGCGACGCAGGAGGCACAGACGGCCATCTACACCTCCGACCCGCGGCCGCCCGCGATGAACGCGGTGGCGGACTCCCTCGCCGACGACCCGGTGCTGACCGGCTTCCTCGCCGCGGCCGAGAACGGTGCCCCGATGCCGTCGATCCCCGAGATGAACAGCGTCTGGGACTTCTGGGGCGTGACGCAGGCCAGCATCATCTCCGGCGCGGCCGAGGCCGGCCCCGCCTGGGACAAGATGATCGCCGACATCAACGGCGCGATCGGCTGACCCCCTCCGTGGGGGCCGGTGCTGCCGGCCCCCACGGCCCACCTCAACGAGGCGAGACGATGTCAGTGACGACAACCCGCGGGGCAGAACCGCTGCCCACGACCTCCCACGCCCGGAACTGGCGACCCGGCTACGCCGTCAAGCTGCTGCTGATGGCGCTCGTGAACGCGTTCGGCGTCTACACGATCTGGGCCGCATACCTGCAGTCGTCCTGGGGCATCGCGATCGGCTCGGCCGTGATCCTCGTGGTGGTCGACTGGATCTACTTCGCCAAGCGCACGCTGCCGCTGAAGTACATCGTCCCCGGCCTGCTGTTCCTCCTGGTGTTCCAGCTCGGGTCGATGCTCTACACGGGCTACGTCGCCTTCACCAACTACAGCACCGGCCACAACACCACGATGGATCAGGCCGTGGACGCCATCATGATCCAGAACGAGCGGCGCAGCGAGGACTCCCCCAGCTACCCGCTCGTGGTGGTCCGCGACGAGGATGCGCTGGGGTTCGCGATCCTCGACGGCGAGACCGTCCGGGTGGGAACCGCCGAGGAGGCCCTGGCCGACGCCCCGGACGCGGTGGTGGACGGCACCTCGATCGTGGAGGTACCCGGCTGGGAGGTGGTGCCACGCACCGACGTGCTCACCGACCAGGAGCTGCAGGAGGCGGTGCTCGCGCTCCGCGTCCCGGTGAGCGAGGACGCCGAGGAGGGCTCGATCCGCACCCGCGAGGGCAGCACCGGCGCGGTGTACCGGTCCTCGCTGGAGTACGACCAGGACGCCGGCACCATGACCGACACAGCCTCCGGCGTCGTCTACCACGCAGATCAGCAGCAGGGGCTGTTCGTCGCCGAGGACGGCACCGCGCTGACCGTGGGCTGGCGGGTCCACGTCGGCTTCGACAACTTCACGCGCGCGTTCACCGAGGCGGACTACAGCACCGCCTTCCTGCGGATCGTGCTGTGGACCTTCGCCTTCGCCGCGCTCTCGGTGGCCAGCGCGTTCCTCGTAGGGCTGGCGCTGGCGATCGTCTTCGACGACACCCGGCTGCGCGCTCGGAAGCTGATGCGCACCCTGTTCGTGCTGCCGTACGCCTTCCCGGCGTTCCTGTCGGCGCTGCTGTGGCGAGGCATGCTCAACCCGAACCCCCAGTACGGCCTCATCAACGACTGGTTCTTCTTCGACGCCTACATCCGCTGGCTCAGCGACCCGTTCCTCGCGAAGGTCGCGCTGCTCGTGGTCAACCTGTGGCTGAGCTTCCCGTACTGGTTCGTCATCACCACCGGTGCGCTGCAGTCGCTGCCCGACGACGTGATGGAGGCGGCGCGCATCGACGGTGCCGGCGGCTGGCGCACGTGGCGCTCGATCACGCTGCCGCTGCTGCTCGTCTCGACAGCGCCGCTGCTGATCGCGTCGTTCGCCTTCAACTTCAACAACTTCGCGTTGATCTTCATGCTGACCGGGGGCGGGCCGCGCTTCACGGACACCTCGGCCGCGCTGGGGCACACCGACATCCTCATCTCGATGATCTACCAGATCTCGGGCGCGGCGGGCGGTCGCTCCGACTACGGCCTGGCGTCCGCGCTCTCGATCCTGGTGTTCCTCGTCGTGGGCACCATCTCCGCACTGGCGTTCCGGCAAACACGCAAGCTCGAGGAGATCCTCTGATGGCTGACATCGTCGTCGACCGGCGCCGCGGCGCGCGCCGAGCCCGCTGGCTGGCCGAGGTCGGCTGGAAGTACCCGCTGGCCCTCGTGGTGATCTTCCTCGCGACGTTCCCGCTGCTGTACGTGGTGTCGGTGGCCGTGGCGCAGAACAGCACGCTCACCGGCTCCACCCGGCTGTTCGGCTCGTTCTCGACGGCGAACTTCGTCGCCCTGGGAGAGACCTCGTTCTGGACGTGGTGCCTCAACACGATCATCATCGGGAGTGCGACGGCGGTGGGCTCGGTCCTCATGGGGGCTGCGGCCGCGTACGCCTTCTCACGGTTCCAGTTCCGTGGCCGCCGCTTCGCACTGACCTCGCTGCTGATCGTGCAGATGTTCCCGCAGATGCTCGCGTTCGTGGCCATCTACCTGCTGCTGCTCACGATCGGTGACGTGATCCCCGCACTCGGCATCAACTCCAAGCTCGCGCTCATCGCCGTCTACCTCGGCGGCGCCCTCGGATCGAACACCTTCCTCATGTATGGCTTCTTCAACACGATCCCGAAGTCGCTCGACGAGGCCGCGAAGATCGACGGCGCGACGCACTCCCAGATCTACTGGGGCATCATCCTGCGGCTCGTCACCCCGATCCTCGCGGTGGTGGGGCTGCTCAGCTTCATCGGCACCTTCGGCGACTTCATCCTGGCCCGGATCATCCTGACGCAGGAGAGCTCATGGACGCTCGCCGTCGGGATGTACCAGTGGGTCGCGAGCGAGCTCAACGCCAACTGGGGGCTGTTCACGGCCGGCAGCGTCATCGCGAGCCTGCCGATCCTCATTCTGTTCTTCGCCCTGCAGAAGTACATCGTCGGTGGCCTGACCGCCGGCTCCGTCAAGGGCTGACCCAACCTCACATCTGGAGCTGCAGTGAGCTACATCAACGGCGTCGACATCTCCTCGATGCTCTCGCTCGAGGAGAGCGGCGTCATCTTCCGCCGGCCCGACGGCGAGCCCGAGGACCTGCTGTCGATCCTCGCAGGCGCAGGCGTCAACTACGTGCGCGTGCGGGTCTGGAACGACCCGTTCGACGCCGAGGGCAACGGCTACGGCGGAGGCAACGTCGGCGTCGACCGTGCGGTCGAGATCGGCCGCCGCGCCACCGCGCACGGGATGCGGGTGCTGGTCGACTTCCACTACAGCGACTTCTGGGCGGACCCGCTGCGCCAGCTGGTCCCCAAGGCCTGGGCGGGCTTGGACGCTGACGGGGTCGCGGCCGCGGTCGGCGACTTCACCGCCCTCGCACTGACCCAGTTCCGGGAGGCTGGGGTCGACGTCGGCATGGTCCAGGTGGGCAACGAGACGAACGAGGCGGTCGCGGGCCTGCAGACGTGGCCGGAGATGTGCGCGGTGTTCGCAGCGGGGAGCGCCGCGGTGCGCCGCGTGCTGCCGGAGGCGCTGGTGGCGCTGCACTTCACCAACCCGGAGGAGCCCGGGCGGTACGAGCGATACGCCGCCACGCTCGCCGAGGCGGGGGTCGACTACGACGTGTTCGCCAGCTCGTACTACGCGTTCTGGCACGGGACGCTCGAGAACCTCACCACGTTGCTGCACGACATCGTGGATCGCTACGGCAAGCAGGTGATGGTCGCGGAGACCTCCTGGACCTACACCCTCGAGGAGGGCGACGGCTCGGAGAACGCGGTCACCGAGGCTCACCCTGCCTACCCGGCCACGATCGATGGCCAGGCCCAGGCCTGGGAGGACGTGCACCGCGCGGTCGCCGACGTCGGCCCCGCGGGCCTCGGCGTCTTCTACTGGGAGCCCGCGTGGCTGCCGGTCGGGCCGCCGAGCGAGCGCTCCGCCAACCAGATGCTGTGGGACCGGTTCGGCTCTGGCTGGATGTCGCGCCACGCCGCCGACTACGACCCGGTGCACGCGGGCTTCCCGCACCCCGGGTGCTCGTGGGAGAACCAGGCGTGGTTCGACTTCGCCGGACACCCGCACGCCACGCTGAGCAGGCTCGGCAGGCCGCTGGCGTCGGTGCCCACGAAGGACTGAGCGCCGAACGGCGCGCGCCCGCGCGGGCGCGTCGATAGAGTCCAGCCACGTCGAGCCGTGCTCGCCGCGACAGGAGACGTCGCCATGACCGAGAAGTCCGTCGAGGAGCTGCAGCGCGAGGTGCTGGGGCTCCAGGTCGACACGTACGAGCTCCAGCTCCGACAGCTCGAGGCCGAGTCCCCTCCGAAGCAGGACAAGCAGGATCCTGCCGCCGCGAAGGAGGCAGCCGAGGCGGCGGCTCGTGCGAAGAAGCAGGCAGCCACGGCAGCCGCCCTCACCGGGGTCGCGACCGAGCTCGGCAAGATCACCGGCGGCACGCTGACGCTGCCGGCGGAGGTGTTCCGGCAGCGGGAGCTGAGCTCGGCTGCGCTGGTTGCGGCCGCGGCACGGGTGGCGGCGACGATCGACGGCGTCGCCAAGCCTCCCGAGGCTGCCGAGGCGAAGCCGGTGCTGGTGACGGGGCGCACCGACCAGACCCAGTCGGTGCTGGCCGCTCGCTCCCTCCTCGCCGCGGTGACGAGCCTGCAGGACGCGGCAGCGGAGCTGATCGCTGAAGACCACGACGAGGTCACGCCGGCTGAGGCCAAGGAGACCGGGTCAGCTCCGCCGTCGGACCCGATCGCGGCGGCGGCCGCGCTCGCGGTGGCTGCTCTCAACCTCCTCTCGGTCGAGACCACGGTCACCGCCGCCAGCGGGACCGCCACCGAGCTCGAGACCCACGTCCCGGTGATCCAGCAGCTGCTGGTCAAGAAGGTCCCGGTGCTGCACTCCTCCCTCGGCATCCCGGCGCCCGGGAACCGCGTCATCGATGCCTTCGCCTCACTCGCGCCGGTCATCGCGCAGCTCGATGCGATCGCAGCAGCGGCCGCCCACGCCATCGCTGCGCTCGGGAAGGACCCACCGGCCGAGGAGCTCGAGCCATACCTGTTGCGCCAGACGCGCGCCGAAGCCTTGAGCGCCACGATGGTCGAGCTCACCGCAACCGTGCGGGAGATCGACCCGGCGACCGGCACCAGCCCGCTGCACTCGGCCGCCACAGCCGACCAGCTGCTGCTAGGCCCCGACGCCGCAGCGGCGTACGTCGCGATCGTCATGCCGGCACGCATCGACGCGCACCAGGTGTCGCTCAAGCGGCGACTGGGCGCGTCCCGCCTGGTGGTCTCGGCGTCGGCGACGATCGACGTCGTGGTGCTCGACATGGCGACCGGCCTGATCGTGGCCGCCGCCACCCACACGGAGGCCCGTGCCTTCCAGGTGCGGTTCCCGATGTGGTTCAGGTGGTGGGGCACGGAGGAGGACCACCCCTCGAACCCTCGTTACACGCCGGTGACGGCCCCTTCGCTCGCCTGACATCGGGACCCGGCTGCGCGACGATGGCGTGATGAACCTCGTCGTCGACTGGGCGAGCGGCTGGTTCTGGGCGACCGACCACCACGTCTCCAGGCTGGTGCTGCAGCGCGGCATCGCGCTGGTGTACGTGGTCGCGTTCGTCGCGGTGCTGCGCCAGTTCGTGCCGTTGCTGGGCGAGCGCGGGCTGCTGCCCGTACCCGCCTACCTCGACCGGGTGGGCCGCCGTGCCGGCCCGACGCTGTTCCGCTGGCGCTACTCCGACCGGCTGCTGACGGCGGTCGGCTGGACCGGCCTGCTGGTGGCGCTGTCGTTGGTGGCCGGGTTGCCGCAGACCGGTCCGCCGTGGGTGCCGATGCTCGCGTTCGGGGTGCTGTATCTGCTGTACCTGTCGGTGGTGAACGTCGGGCAGGTGTTCTACGGGTTCGGCTGGGAGTCGCTGCTGCTGGAGGCGGGGTTCCTGGCCGCGTTCCTGGGGTCCGACGACGTGCCGGTCCCCAAGCTGGTGCTGCTCGCCTTCACCTGGCTGCTGTTCCGGGTCGAGTTCGGGGCCGGGCTGATCAAGATGCGCGGGGACCGGTGCTGGCGGGACCTCACCGCGCTGTACTACCACCACGAGACCCAGCCGATGCCCGGTCCCTTCTCCGCGTACTTCCATGCGCTGCCGAAACCGCTGCACAAGGTAGAGGTGCTCGCGAACCACGTGGTGCAGCTCGGGGTGCCGTTCCTGCTGTTCGCGCCGCAGCCGGTCGCCACGTGGGCTGCCGCGCTCGTGATCGTGACCCAGCTGTGGCTCGTGATCTCCGGGAACTTCGCGTGGTTGAACTGGCTGACGCTGCTGCTGGCGTTCGCCGCCGTGTCCGACGGCGTCCTGGCGCCTGTGCTGCCGGTCTCACCGGCGACTGCCTCGGTAGGTCCGGTCTGGTTCGCGGTGACCGTGCTGGTGATGGCGAGCGCCGTCGTCGTGCTCTCCTTCTGGCCGGTGCGGAACCTGCTGTCACCACGGCAGCAGATGAACGCGTCCTTCAACCGCTGGCACCTCGTGGGCGCATACGGAGCGTTCGGCTCGATCACGAGGCGGCGCGACGAGGTGGTCGTCGAAGGATCGCTCGCAGGCGATCCCGACGACGAGAGCTCGTGGCGCGAGTACGAGTTCAAGGGCAAGCCCGGCCCGGTGACGCAGCGGCCGCGGCAGTGGGCGCCCTACCACCTGAGGCTCGACTGGGGCATGTGGTTCCTGGCGCTCGGGTCGCCGTCGCAGCATGTCTGGTTCGAGCGCTTCCTGCTGCGGCTGCTCGCGGCCGACCCCGCCACCCTGAAGCTCCTGCACCGCGACCCGTTCGACGGCGAGCGGCCCCGCTGGATCCGCGCTCGCGTGTTCCGGTACCGCTACGCCACCGGCGCCGAGCGGCGGCGAGACGGCGTCTGGTGGGTGCGTGAGGAGCGTGGGCTGCTGGTCCGGCCCAGCCCACCGCCGCTGCCCTCCTGACGGGGGCGGGTAGGGCAGCGGCGGCTTCTCCTACTGGACGCCGATCGCGCGCCGGCGGCTGATCACCACGGCGAGCGCCCCCAGCAGCACCAGAAGGAGAGCTCCGGCACCGATCCCGATCGATGCACCCGTCGATGGCAGAGCACCCGAGGGCGTGTGGTGCTCGGTCTCGCAACCCGGGTTGCCATCCGGGGCGTCGACGCACGCGCTGCGCGGGTCAGGGCTCGTGACGACGTTCCGGAACGTCGCGCCCTCCCGATCACCGACCGTCACCGAGTAGGTGATCGTGACGACCTGCCCGACGGCGAGGTCACCCTCCCAGCGCACCTCCTCCCCGAGCCGTGCGACCGTGCCGGACGACGCGGCTGCGTCGCCGTTCCACGAGGCCACGGGGAGCACGTCGGAGATGTCGTCCACCAGGTACGCCCCGGCGACCGATCCCGGTCCGACCTGTGTCACCGTCACCGTGTAGGTCACCACGTCTCCCTCGGTGACCTCGGACCCGGGTTCGGGGTCGGACGTCTTGGAGTACGTGTAACGACCCTTGTCGTGCGTGGTGACGCAGGCCTCGTCCTGACCCTCGACCGGCACGCATCGGTCGCCCGGCGGGGTCGTGACGACGTTGCGCAGGGTGAGGTCGCCAGCGGCGATCACGGTCACCGAGTAGGTGAGCGTGACCTCGTCGCCCTCTCCGAGCATGCCGCTCCACACGAGCGTGGGCTCGGTGTAGGACAGCTCGCCGGAGGTGGCCTCGGCGTCCTCGTTCCAGGTGGCGTCGTCGAGGACGTCGGTCAGATCGTCCGTCAGCTCGGCCTCGATGTCGGCAAGACCGATGTGCCACACGTTCACGGTGTAGGTCACGATGTCACCGACCTGCACCGCGGAGCCCGAGCCCGGATCGGAGGTCTTGCTCACCCGGTAGTCCCCGAGCAGGTGCTCGGTCAGGCAGTCCTCGTTCTGGTCCGGCGCAGGTATGCAGTGGTCCTCGGGGGGCGGCGGCACGTCGCAGCCGGGATCCTCCTCCGGGCAGGCCGGGATCGCGACGTTGGCGAGCCGCCAGTCGCCGCCACCGGTCACCGTCACCGAGTACGTGAGGTCGACGACCTCGCCGACGGCGAGCGGTCCGCTCCAGGTGAGCGTGGGCTCCGCGTAGGTGATCGCCCCCGAGGAGGCCTGAGCGTCGTCGTTCCAGCTCGCGTCGTCGAGCGCCCCGCTCAGATCGTCCTCGATCGCCGCGGCGGAGACCGCTCCCTCACCACGCTGGTGGATCTGGAGCTGGTACGTGACGACCTCGCCGGCACGAACGCTCTGCCCGGGAGCCGGGACCGAGGTCTTGGAGTACTCCCAGTACCCGGCGAGCTCCTCCACGAGACAGGCGTTCGGCTCGACGCACCCGGGCGAGTCGACGACGTTCGTCAGCACCGTGTCGCCGTCAGCCTTGAGGCCGGCCACGTCCTTGACGCGAACCGTGTAGGTGATGGTCGCCGTGCCTCCGACCTCGATGACACCTTCCCACCGAAAGCCCTCAGGGACCGCCGTGATGGTGCCGATGCTCGCGATCGGCTCCCCGACCACGTCGGCGTCGTCGAGGACCTCGGTGAGATCGTCGACCAGCACGGCGCCCGCCGGGACCGGACCCTGCTGGGTCACGGTGATCGTGTAGGTGACCTCGTCCCCAGGAGCAAGGCTCTCGCCGTCCGGGACGTCCGAGGTCTTCTCGACGACGTAGTCGGTCACGACAAGCGCCGCGGAGGTCCGCATCACCAGCGTGGTGTGCTCTGCTCGCGCCTGCGCGCTGTTGACGTAGACGTCCTGAGGCTGGGCTCCCTCGGTCGTGATCGGCACCTGGAAGGAATAGCTCCCGCCCGGGGCGAGCACGCCTCCGATCACCCGGATCGCCGTCGGGTTCTCAGGTCGTGTGGTGGTCCAGCCGACGGTGTTGCCGGTCACGTCACCGGCGGCACCGTTCGACGGGTCGGCCGGGTCATAGGTCAGCGTCGCCGGGTCGGCGGTGGTGTAGTACACCGTGCCGCCGTCCGGGAGCACGACGTCCCCCAGCACGTACGTTCCCGAGAACGCGGTGCCGCGCTGGTCCCCGTTGTACGGGAGGATGTCGATCGTGTCCGTGAAGGCCTGCGGGTACGGGTCGTGCGACTCGATCGTCACGGTCCAGGAACCCTCGCCGATGCCGTCACCGTTCTGGTTCGGGATGAACTCGACGTCCGAGGTCTTGAGGATCGTCGTGTAGCCGTTGCTCGAGGTGGTGACCGTCGCGTCGTCGGGCAACGACGCGCTCGGGCCGTAGGTCGAGACGACCGTGTTGGTGAGCAGCTCGCCGGGCTCGATGCTCGAGTCGGCGACAGCCTCGTACGTCAGGGTGTGCTCCGCGTTCGTCGTGACGCCGTCGAGCGTCCAGGTCAGCACCTGCTGACCGGCCTCGACCGTGACGACCGGCTCGGGATCGGCGGAGCCTGGGACATAGGTCATCCCCACGGGCAGCCGGTCCTCGATCACGTACCCGTCGACCGAGTCGGGGATCATGCCGGTGCCGTTCGCCGAGTACGTGAGGGTGTACCCCACCGGAACCCCGGCCACGACGGTCGGTCGCTCGACCTCCTTCTCGACCGCCGGGAGCACCGTCGCGATCCGCAGGATGTCACGGCGCCCGTTCGTGTCGGGGTAGCGCGCGTCAGGAGTCGGGGTGACCACGTTGCCCGCGCCCTGGCCGACCCACACGCCCTGCCCGCGCAGGATCGAGCCGAACATCCAGATGTCCTGCCCGGGCTGTGCGTCGTCGCTGATCCGGGTGTTGGCGAAGAGCGTGATCGCCTGGTTCGGGAACGGAGACGCCTCGTACTCGGAGAAGGGGTACACGATGCGCACCGCACGCACGTCCGCCAGATCGGCCGGAGGCGTGGTGCTCCACCCGGCCGGCACGCCGCAGTCGAACGCGTCGGGGTCGTAGGCGGCGTTCCCCGGCGTCGGGTCGAGCAGCGGGCTGGCTCCGGTGTAGTACTCGACCGCGATGGAGTCGGGGTCGGCCACGTTGTAGATCTCGGACGAGACGTAGGTCACCCACCGGGTGTCGAACGCGAGGCAGTTGCCGAACGGCAGCGTGGAGCCCGGGGGCGCCCAGGTGCGGTGGTTGTTGTTGACGTTCTGCTGCACCTCGGTCCCCGGGGCCACCCGGTAGGAGTCGTCCCACGGCGTGCCGCCGCTGCCGGTGAAGCCGCGGTTCCATGCCGCGACCCACGAGCCCTCGCGGATGTAGGCCTTGTTGGTGCTGTTGTTGGCGGTGTCGTCATCGACGCTCTGGCCACCCGGACCCGTGTAGGTGTGAGGCAGCACGTCGATCTGCAAGGACCCGGACTCCACCGTGTCGACGCGGAACCACAGGCCGCCAGTGGCGATCGCGTACCGGTCGGCCGGCAACGTGAGACCGTTGCCGGCGTGGGTGGGCACCTGGGTCAACGAGTAGTCGATCCCCGTGAGCACCAGGTCGTAGCGACCGGCGGCGGCGTCGACGACGACGAGCTCACAGCTGTCCACGAACGGCGCTTCCCGTGAGGCATCGCCGACGGCCGAGCCCTCGGACCACGGGTGGCTGCCACCGCCGGTCAGCCTCGGGAGGCACCCCGTCCCCGGGCTGGCCGGGTCGAAGCTGGTGCCGATGCTGATCGGCGACCCGGTCGAGGACGTCACCTGCAGCGGGAGGGTGACGTTCGGCTCCCCCTGGTCAGAGTTCCGGCCGAGGTAGAGGGTCCACGAGAAGTCCATCGTGACCGCGGTCCGGTCGCCGTTCCACTGGGCGCGCGCCGCGGGGTTGGTGACATCCACGTCCATGAGGAACGGGTTGACGATCGGGATCGGCGGGAGGTCGACCTCGAGGCCGTCGATGGCGCCGCCCAGCGTGAGCTCGCTGCCGGTCGGACCATCGGCGACCACCGGTGTCTGCACCGCGAGTGCGGTGCCCATCGCGACGGTACCGAGGTTGCAGAGCAGGACCAGGCCGTCGTCGGAGATGCTGGAGACAGGGTCCACACCGCCCGTCAGGCAGATGTCGGGGATCTCGGCGAACTCGCCGTTCCCGATCGTGAAGGTGACCACCATGTTGTCCACCGGGTCGTTGCTCGGCGGCTGCACGTCGTCGTTGACGTTGACCCGCCAGTCCGCGACGACCGGGTCGCCCGACGTCATCTCGGCGGGCGGGGTCACCCATGTCCCCGTGATCTCGGAGACCGGTGCTGCCTGCGCGGGAGGCACGTTTCCGACCGTGGCGACGACCACGGCCAGCAGCGCCATCAGCGCGATGCGCCACGAGGCCCACCGCCATCCGCTCGGCGCAGCCTCAGCGCGCCACGTCAATCCCCGTACGGCTCCCACAGCCAGGCTCCTCATGTGTCGATGCCGACAGCGTGCGTCGGCAGATCGTTCCCCGGCCCCCCTCCACAACCGGGCCGCGCGGCGTCGGTCAGTAGAGCGGACATGCCGCCCCTGCACCGAGGAGGAAGCGATGACGACGTCGCCCCGGAGCGGGGATTTCACCCTGTGGCGTGCGGGAACCTCACCCTGTGATCAGGTCGAGCTCGATGGCGGCTCGCAGCGCATCAGCACGGGTGGAGACGCCGAGCTTGCGGTAGATGCTGCGCAGCTGCGACTTCACGGTGTTCGCCGAGACCGACAGGCGAGCGGCGATGTCGTCCCTGGACGCGGTCGTCATCAGCACGGTGAGCACCACATGCTCACGTCTGCTCAACCTGACTGTCGTGACGGTTCCCGGGATGCCGGCACCACCGCGCGACCGAAGGTGGGCGACGATATCGCGGTCGCCGGCGACGAGGCCGGACAAGGCGTCGCGATCGACAGTCGGGAGAAGGTCGAGATGAGCGGTGAGCCCGTGGTTGCGGTAGAGGTCGAACGCCTCATGGACCAGCGGGCGCGCCAGCTCGGCGGCGCCGGCCCGGAGCGCGACGGCGGCGCCGAGCACCAACGTGGCTGCCCGCGAGCGGGTCGTGTGCCCCTCGAGCGCAAGCCACGTGGCGAGCCGTTCGACACCGCTCGCCGACCGGTTCGTCACCAGGGCGTGCACGAGCCGTGCCGGCACGATCTCCGCATCCCGGCGACGCTGCTCACCGATGATGCGCTCGGCCTTCGCGATCCTGCCCGCCGCCAGCCACGCGATCGCCAGCAGGTTGAGCACCGACCGAGTGCCCACGTTGTCGCCGACGCCCGGGGGTGGGAAGTGCGCGGACAGCTCCGCCTCGACCCGACGCGCCTCCGGCAGCCCGCGCCCGAGGACGAGGTTCGCGTGGAGGCCGACAGCAGTGACGAACGGCCAGAACTCGGAGAGCCTGCTCACCGTCGCCACCTTCCGCACGCGCTCGAGGGCAGCCGACGGGTCGCCGTCGTCAAGAAAGGCGTGGCCCTCCCCGACCAGGGTCATCGCGTTGAGATAGCTCTCCTCGTGGTTGCGCGGCCACGCGGAGGCGTCGATCTGGGCGCGCGCCTCTCGCAGGAACCTCAGATGACCGCGGTGCCCGCTCGCCCCCACGACGTAGGCCAGCGCATAGTTGCGTGTGGCGCGGACCCTGGTCATCGTGGCCGACCGCACCATCGTGGCAAGCGCCTCGTCGTACCGGCCACCCTGCAGCAGCGAGTAGCTGAGCTGTCGGAGCATCATCGCGATCGGCTCCCGGAACTCGTCGTGCTCGGCATCGCTCAGTGAGTCGAGCTCGCCGACCGCGACCTGGGTGAGCCGGGCAGCGTCGTCGAACCTCCCCGCGAGTCGGAGGCTGACGGCACGCACGCTCGTCGCCACGAATCTGTCGAGCCGGAGGCCGAGGATGCGACCGTCGACAGGCTGCCGCGCCGCGATCTGGAAGGTCGCCGGTGCGGCGGTGCGCAGCACGGGGTTCGCCATCTGAGCCAGGCCAAGGGCGAAGGCCAGGATCGGATGGAGCCTCAGCACGCGGCGCGGAAGCCGTTCCAGCTGCGGCAGCAGGCGATCTGTCGCATAGCTCTCCGGGTAGGTCCGCAGCAGGCTGACGAAGATCTCCCCGGCCAGCGCGTAGTCCTCGCCGAGGATCGCGAGCTCGAACGCCGACTCGTGGTCATCCTGCTCATGGAGCCAGCGCGCGGCGGTGGCGGCCGCGCGCCGGTGACCCGCGCGGTCACGCTCGCGAAGCTCGCGGCGAAAGGTGTCGCGCACGGCGTCGACATACTGGAACACGGGCCGATCGGGCGCGTAGGGGATCCACCTCCCGAAGCCCTGCCGCTCGAGCGCGGTGAGGGTCGCCACGACGTCGTTCCGGCCGGCCAACCGCGTCGCCAGCTGCGGGTCGAAGTACTGGGGCACGCTCGTGAGTGCGACGAACCGTTCGATCGATCTGTCGGGAAGCTGGGAGCGGAGATCGGCAGCAACGAGATCGCCCCAGGCGTAGCTGCTGCCCTCCGGGACACCACCTCCGGCGGACATCGCAAGGATCAGGGCGCGGACTGCGAGCGCGTACCCACCGGTGACGTCCGTAGCCTCCCGTGCCGACCGTCGCGCCTCGTCACCGAGGTGGAGCGTCATCAGGTCCTCGACCTCAGCCTCGGTCATCGCCAGGTCACGATCGTCGATCACGTGCACGCGATCACGGATCCGCAGCGAGGGGTCCGTGAGACCGGTGCCGCCTCGCGTCGCGACGATGGCGCGGAAGCCGGGAACCTCCTCGACGAGGCGGAGCAGCTCCTCGTCGATCTCCGCAGCCATCCGCTCGCCGAGCTTCTCGTAGGCGTCGACGACCAGGGTGAGCTCGCCGGCATCACGGAGGAAATCGATGACCGTACCGATCGGTTCCGGATCCGCAGCCAGTCGGCGCACCAACGACCGGGCGGCCGATGGGTCGAGCTGACCACCCCGGCGCGCCGCCTCCGCGACGCGGGTCCAGAAGGTCGCAGCCGACTCGAGCGCGGTGCTCACCGTCACCCACACGAGCCGTTCGCGCTCGCCGCGCGTCACGATCCAGGTACGCAGCAGGGTGGTCTTGCCCGCTCCGCTCGCAGCGCGGAGCACACAGATCCGGGGAGCAGGCGCTTCCAGGCGTTGTCTCAGCCGTGGCCGATCGATCACCCCCGTCATCAGTCGCTGGTCCTGCGGCGTCGCCGTGTTGCTGCCCACATCACCCTCCTGGTGATGTCCGTGCACCCGCAAGAATCGCCGAGTCCCGCCCTCACTGGACCGCGGAGTCGTCCCGCCGGGCGGGCACGTCAGACGAGCAAACGGTACCCCGATCGGGCTGCCGCCCGCCGTCACCGTGCAGTTGAATGCCAAGGGTGAGCGCACCGCCGAGAATCGTCGAGATCCGCGAGCAGACCTTCCCGATCAGCTCGCCGATCCGGAACGCCTACATCGACTTCAGCCAGATGACGCTCAGCCTGGTGGCGGTGGTCACCGACGTGATCCGCGACGGCCGACCGGTGGTGGGCTTCGGCTTCAACTCGAACGGCCGCTACGGGCAGGGGCCCATGATGCGGGACCGCTTCATCCCACGCGTGCTGGCGGCCGACCCGGAGTCGCTGCTCGACCCGACCGGGCAGAACCTCGACCCCGGCGCGGTCTGGGCGGCCATGATGACCAACGAGAAGCCGGGCGGGCACGGGGAACGGTCGGTCGCCGTCGGGACGATCGACATGGCGGTGTGGGACGCCGTGGCGAAGATCGAGCAGCAGCCGCTGTTCCGGCTGCTGGCCGAGCGTCACGGGAACGGCTCAGCCGACCCCCGCGTGTTCGTGTACGCCGCCGGCGGCTACTACTACCCCGACAAGGACCTGCGCGCGCTGCAGGACGAGATGCGCAGCTATCTCGACCTGGGCTACACGGTCGTCAAGATGAAGATCGCGGGCGCCGATCTCGATACCGATCGCCGTCGGATCGAGGCGGTGCTCGAGAAGCTCGAGCCCGGCCAGCACCTCGCGGTCGACGCCAACGGCAGGCTCGACCTGCCGGCCGCGCTCGCCTCCGCCTCGGCGCTGTCCGAGTACGACCTGTTCTGGTTCGAGGAGCCCGGCGACCCGCTCGACTACGCGCTGAACGCTGAGGTGGCGGCGGCGTACCAGGGGGCGCTCGCGACCGGCGAGAACCTGTTCTCGACCGTCGATGCCCGCAACCTCATCCGCTACGGCGGGCTGCGGGCGGACCGGGACTGGTTGCAGCTCGACTGCGCGCTCAGCTACGGGCTCGTGGAGTACCTGCGCACGCTCGAGATGCTGCAGGAGCACGGCTGGTCGCAGTCGCGCTGCATCCCGCACGGCGGGCACCAGATGTCGCTCAACATCGCGGCCGGCCTGGGGCTGGGAGGCAACGAGTCCTATCCGGACCTGTTCCAGCCGTTCGGCGGCTTTCCCGACGGCGTCGCGCTCGAGAGCGGGTACGTCACCCTGCCCGAGCTGCCCGGGATCGGGTTCGAGGGCAAGAAGGACCTGCGCGCCACGATGGCTGAGCTCGTGGCGGACCTCCGGTAGCCGTGACACGAATCGCACAACTTGTGCGGTCGACTGCTGCCCTAGCAACCGAGATGCATTAGTCTGTGCGGGATGGACAGCGCCGCCACCAACCCGACCGACTCGTTGCGCGAGGCACTCCCCTCGCTGCGCGGCGCGGCACGCCGCCTGGCCGAGCACCTGCTGCACGAACCCGAGCGTGCCGCCCGGGCCTCGGTCACCGTGCTGGCGCAGGAGTGCGGCGTGGCGCCGTCGACCGTCTCCCGGCTAGCCGCCCGCCTCGGCTACGAGGGCTTTCCTGACCTGCGCGCCGCGCTGGCCACCGAGCACGGCCGCGCCCTGCAGGGCGGCTGGGAGCGGGACATCGGCACCGAGCTGAAAGCGGACGACCCGCCGCAGCGTCTCCTCGAGGGCCTCGCCGCGCAGCAGCATCGGGCGGCACAGGCGAGCCTCGCCCGGCTCGACGCCGCGACTGCGGACACGATCGCCTCGCTGATCGCAGCGGCGCCCAGGGTGCTCCTGCACGGCGGCTGGGCCGATGCCATCGCTCTTGAGGAGCTACGGCTGCGCCTGCTGCGGCTCGGGATCGCGGTGTGGCTGCACGCCGATGCCACTGCGGCACGGGTCGCAGCAGGCATGGTGGGAGAGCACGACCTGCTGCTGGTGCTCTCCCGTTCCGGCGCCGATCCGGACTCGGCCGATCTGATCGACCGAGCTGCCGCCCGCGGCGCACACACCGCGCTGGTCACGGGAGATCCCGACGGCCCGCTCGCGGCGAAGGCCGATCACGTCCTCGGCACCGGCGTGCGCAGCACCACCTGGACGTCGGTGTTCGCCGGTCGCGCCAGCGACACCCTCGCCTGCTCGCTGCTCTGGCTGCTGGTGGCCCAACGCACGCCCGACTCGCTCGGCCGGCTCCACGACCTGCTGCACCCCGACTCGGAGAACCCACGATGACCACCGCTCGGCTCGACCAGCAGGACGTCCACACCGACCTCACCGTGGTGGGCGGTGGCCTCGCCGGCGTGTGCGCCGCGATCGCCGCGGCCCGCCAGGGCGCGACCGTCGCGCTGGTCCAGAATCGCCCCGTGCTCGGTGGCAACTCCTCCAGCGAGGTGCGCGTCTGGGTGTGCGGTGCGCTCGCGCACGGACAGCAGAGCCTCGCACGCGAGACCGGCATCATGGGTGAGCTGTTCGTCGAGAACCAGTTCCGGAACCCGCAGGGCAACCCCTACTACTGGGACCTGGTGGTGCTCGAGGCCGTGCGCGCCGAGCCGAACATCGCGCTGTACCTCAACACCGACGTGAGAGACCTGACCACCCAGGAGTCGCCGTCGGGCATCAGCATCAGCTCGGTCACCGGCTTCCAGATGGGGTCGGAGAAGGTCATCACCTTCACCTCGCCATCCTTCATCGACGCGACCGGAGATGGCCTCATCGGTTATCTCGCGGGCGCCGAGCACCGCACCGGCCGCGAGTCGCGCGCCGAGACCGGTGAGGCGTGGGCACCTGAGGTGCCTGACGGCAACACCCTCGGCTCGACGATCCTGTTCTACTCGCGCGACACCGGTCGCCCCGAGAAGTTCGTGCCGCCGTCCTTCAGCAAGGACATCAGCACGACGGCGATCCCCTCCACCCGCCCGATCCGTGTCGACGCGTACGGATGCGCCTACTGGTGGATCGAGTGGGGCGGCGAGCTGGACATCGTGGCCGACAACGAGCGGATTCGCGACGAGCTGCAGGCCGTCTGCTACGGCATCTGGGACCACATCAAGAACTCGGGCGAGTTCGACGCCGACACCCTCACCCTCGAGTGGATCGGCGCGGTCCCGGGCAAGCGCGAGTACCGACGGTTCGTGGGAGACCACGTGCTGACTCAGCACGACATCCTCGGTCAGGAGGAGTTCGAGGACCGGGTCGCGTTCGGTGGCTGGTCGATCGACCTCCACCCGGCCGGCGGTGTGTACGCGAGCGAGCCCGGGTCGCGGCACTGGTACTCCGACGGCGTCTACCACGTGCCGCTGCGCAGCTTGTACTCGCGCAACGTCGGCAACATGTGGATGGCCGGGCGCGACATCTCAGCCACGCACGTGGCGTTCGGCTCGACGCGCGTGATGGCCACGTGCGCTGTCATCGGCGAGGCCGCCGGGCTCGCGGCCGCGATCGCCGTCGAGGAACGGCTGAGCCCGCGTGAGCTCGCGACCGAGCGCTTCGACCTGGTGCGCAAGGCCCTGGTGCGGTCGGACGCCTCGGTGATGGGGCTGGAGCACACCGACGAGGCCGATCTGGCCCTGACGGCGGGGGTCACCGCGTCATCGACGCTCACCTCGATCGTGGTGGACGCACCCGGGTCCACGCACGATCTGGCCACTCCCCTGGCGGTCGTGCTACCGGCGGACCCCGCGCTCGGCGACCTGGAGCTGCTGCTCGACGCCGACGCAGCGGCCGAGCTGGTGGTCGAGATCCATACGACCAGCCGTCCGCAGAACTACCTGCCGGACGAGCTGGTGCAGCAGGTCGCGGTCCCGGTGGCTGCCGGTGAGAAGCAGTGGCTGACCGTCCCGCTCGCGTGGCAGCCGGACCGGGCGCGCAACGCGTTCGTCGTCATGCGCGGTGTTGGCCTGCGCGCGCACCTCAGCAACGACGTCCCGCCCGGCGTCGTGGCCTTCAGGTTGCGCGACGACCCGCCCGCCGACGCCAACCAGGAGTGGCGACCGTGGAAGCCGATGCGTGACGAAGGTGTGCCGTGCCTGCGCGTGGAGCACACGGCCGCGTACCGCCCGGAGCTGGTGGTGGGTGGCTATCAGCGCCCCTACGGCGGCCCGCAGCTGTGGAGCTCGCAGCCGCTCACGCAGGACCCGGAGCCGACGATCGAGCTCACGTGGCCGCAGCCGGTCATGGTCGGCGAGGTGAGCGTGGTGCTGGACGACGATGTCGACGTCGACCTCATCAACCTCCACCACCACACCACGCCGCACGAGGTGCTGCCGACGCTCGTGCGCGACTACCGGATCGAGGCCGTGATGCCCGACGGCGGTACGTCCGTTCTCGCCGACGTCGCCGGGAATCGGGCACGCCACCGCCGACACCTGCTCGACGCACCTGTGCAGGCGAGCATGGTGCGGCTCGTCGTGACCGCGACGAACGGCGCCCGCTGCGCGCACGTGGTCTCGCTGAGGACATGGCGCGCGGCGTGAGCGTTCGCGGCACCCGCTAGCGCCCGCCCGCCCCGCCGCCGTCGAGCGCCCTGCGGATCCACTCCGGGGTCGCAGCGAACGACGACGGGTGCTGCGGGTCGAGGACGAGGACGTCGAACTGCTCCCCGACCAGCCTGAGGATCTCGCCGCCCGCGCGCGCCTGCACCTGGACGGCCTTGCCGCCGTAGATCCCTTTCACGCGCTCGGAGTCGGTGAAGGCCATCAGGACTCGCTCACCCCGGCCGTTGACGATGCTGGTCGGGGTCGTGCCGTCGCCTCGCGGATCGAGCACGACGAACAGGTCCGCGGCGGCGATCTGCCGGACCACCGCCGCGTAGGTCTGGTCGTTCTGGTCGGCCGCATAGGCGTCGGTGGCTGCTTGGACCTGCGGAGCGACCACGATCGGGCCGGTGGTCACGGCCGACTGTGACTTCGGGACCCACTGCTTGAAGTAGCGCAGGTTGGGCAGCGGGGTCCACGGGCCCGGGTGGTCGAGGGTGATGCCCGTGACACCACGCGACGCGAACGATGCCAGCCAGTCGAGCGCCTGCGGCATCGGCACGGCGAGCACGGTACCGCCCTCTCCCGCCACGGCCGCCGCCCTGGCCCTGGTGCTGTACACGGCGAGCAGTCGCCCGATGCCATCGATCTCGAACCCGCTCGGGCTCGGTTGATCGGGGGTTCCGCGGTTGACGACGTGCCAGACGCCGAGCTGGGCCGCGGACTCCCAGAGCGCCATCTCGGCCTGGGGTGCGCCGGGGGCGGACGCCAGCGCGGCCTTGCGGCGATCGAGCTCCTCGATCAGGACGGGTGCGTTCTCGACCACCGAGTCATCATGCCGCAGGCAGCGTCCGCTACCGCTCACCCCGCTGGGCCCGGCGAGCGGCCTGACGCCGCTTCAGTGCGGTGCGCAGGTCGCCGACAGGCCCGAGGTGCTGCAGCTTGCTCGGTGAGGTGATCGACCGGATGCCGATCACCTTGTCGTCGAGGATCTCGAGCGTCCAGGTGCCGACGATGTCGCCGACGTGGTCGTGCATGACGGCGCCCGGGTGGCCGTTGATCTCGCGGCGTTCCATGCTGGCGCCTGCCGCCAGCAGCGGCGGCACGGCTGCCAGCAGGATCCGCGCAGCCCGCTCGGCACCAAAGGTGCCACCCGCTCCTCCGGCCACCCCACCGCCGTCGTTCACTGCCTCCACATCGGCAGCCAGCAGTGCCTGCAAGGCGTCGAGGTCACCTGCGGACAGTGCGTCGAAGAACCGGTCGGCGAGCTCCTCACGCTTGCGGCGGTCGGCCTCGAAACGAGGTTTGCCCTGCTCCATGTGGCGGCGTGCCCGAGCTGCGAGCTGGCGGCACGCGGGTTCAGACCGGCCCACGGCGGCCGCGACGTCGTCGTAGTCGAATCGGAACACCTCGCGCATCACGAAGACGGCGCGCTCCAGCGGGCTGAGTCGCTCGAGCAGCAGCAGCGCCGCCATGGAGACCGAGTCGGCGAGCTCGGCGGCGGCCGCCGGGTCACCGGTGAGCACGTCTGCCGAGCGATCACCCGGCTGCACGTCCGTGAGCACCGGCTCAGGAAACCAGGGGCCGACGTACGTCTCCCGCCTCATCCGGGCCGAGCGGAGCACGTCGATCGACACCCGCGTCACGATGGTGGCCAGATAGGACTTCAGGGAGTCCGGCTCGACGCCCGAGGCCTCGTAGCGCAGCCACGTCTCCTGCACCGCGTCCTCGGCCTCGCTCACGGTGCCGAGGATCCGGTACGCGATGGCGAAGACCAACGGGCGCAGGTCCTCGAACCCCTCGACGTCTGCCATGTCTCACCTCCTGTCGAGCTCGTGCCGCACGTGACGGGCGAGGTGTCCCGGGTGTGACATGCCGAGCCGCGTCACAGGGTTGCGCCTTGCCTCGTCTCGTCCTGACCACCCCATCGGATCCCGAGGGGTCTGTCCAGAGAGGAGCACCATGAACATCGCACTGTGGATCGCCACCGGACTGCTCGCGGTCGGCTACCTGGCAGGAGGCCTCGGCATGCTGCTGCTGCCCAAGGACCGGTTCCGCAACATCTCGGAGGGCCAGCACTACGCCGACGAGTTCAGCGCCGGGATGATCAAGGCCATCGGCGTGCTGAAGCTGCTCATCGTGGCGGGGTTGCTGCTGCCGCCGATGGTGGGCGTGGCGCACGGACTCGTGCCGCTGGCTGCCCTGGGACTGGTGCTGCTGATGACCGGCGCGGCGACCGTACGGATCACCCGCAGCGAGTGGCGCTACATGCTCGGCGACCTCGGTTTCTTCGCTGTCGCTGCGTTCGTCGCGTGGGGGCGGTTCTTCGTGGAACCGCTGGGGTAGGCCGACGCTTGAGGCCCTCACCCGCGCCCTGCGCTTCCGCGGAAGCGCGGATGTCACACCCCACTCCTAGAGTTTGGTACAAACGTACGAACGATGGACGAGGTCGATGATGACGGCGACGGCGACACTGACGGTGGCCGAGGACGAGCTCAACAGCGAGCGAGACCTGGACCAGATCGCGAGCGAGCTGGGGAGTCTGGCAGCCACCTTGGCGGCGACCACGTGTCAGTTCCTGCTGCTGCTGGCGGAGTTCGATCGGCGGGCAGGGTGGCAGGCGCAGGGGATCGCCTCGACGAGCCAATGGCTGAGCTGGCGCTGTGGCATGAGCGGTAGCACCGCCCGGGAGCAGGTCCGAGTCGCCCGCAGACTGGTCGATCTGCCCCAGACGGTCGAACGGTTCGCAGCGGGCCAGCTCTCCTACTCGAAGGTCCGCGCCATCACCCGAGTGGCCACCGCCGAGACCGAGGCGGAGCTGCTCGAGATCGCTGAGTCCGCGACCGCGAACCAGCTGGACCGGTTCGTCGCCGGTGTCGGCACGGCGACCAGCGTGGACACGATCAACGAGCGGCACAGCGCGCGCTATCTCACGTTCCGTTTCGAGGATGACGGCTCCGTCAGCTTCTCGGGGCGTTGCTCACCCGAAGATGGTGCCGCGATCCTCGAGCGGCTGCGCCTGATCCAGGACTACCTGGAGCGCACCGAGTCAGCGTGCTCGGAGACGCTCGGCGCCGAGCACACCACCGACGAGCCGCCACTGCCCGGCGAGGGCCCACGAACCGGCGCCGGCCGCAATCTGCTCGACGCCCTGGTCTTGCTCTGTGATGAGGCGGCTGTCGGTGCTGCTGAAGACCCGACGGCGGCCGACGAGGCGATCGGCTCCAGGCGGAGCGAAACCGTGCTGCACGTGACGCTCGACGAGCTCACCGAGGCCGCAGCCAGCGGTCTGAGCGCTTCCGCGGAAGCGGCACCGTCCCAGCCGGAGGTACGGATCGGGCCGCGGCTCGAGATGGGTCCTGCACTCCACCCGAGCACAGCACGACGACTGTGCTGCGACACCGGGCTGGTGCTGAACACGCACGAGGCGTCCAGCCCCAAGGTGAGGATCGTGCCCAACGCCCGCCCTGGCCGCACCCTGAACATGGGCCGACGGCGCCGCCTGGCCAGCCGCGCGCTGATGCGCGCGCTGTGGGTCCGCGACCACGGCTGCCGATTCCCCGGCTGTGAACGCCGGCGCTACCTCCATGCGCACCACATCCGGCACTGGGCTGATGGCGGCCCGACCGATCTCGACAACCTCGTGCTGCTCTGCGGCCAGCACCATCGTCTGCTCCACGAGGGTGAGTACCGCCTCGAGCTACGCGGCTCAGTGGTCACCGTCTACGACCCGGCGGGCGATCCGCTTCCCGCCGTACCACCACTTCCGCTCGTCGACCCGGGTCGATCGATCCTGACCTCGGCCGACGACGAGGCACTGGTCGACGGGCGCCTGCCGCTCGACCCCCTGCATGGCGGGTCGCTCGACCTCAAGTACGCCGTCGGCGTGGTCGCGGAACGGTGGCAGCTGCAGGGCGTCAGCTGATGGCGCTGGACTCGCCCTCGCCATAGAGTCGACGCGTGCTCGATGACCGCGAGGTGGTCCGCCGGGGCAAGGTCGACCCGCCGGGTGGCACGGTCTGGCTCATGTCGGCCATGGGGGGCGGGCCATGAGGGCCGACCTCGTGCTGCGCGGCGGCACCGTGGTGGACGGCTCCGGTGGCGAGCCCTTCGTCGCCGATATCGGGATCACAGGGGATGAGATCGCCCTGGTGGGCGACCTCGCCGCGGTCGAGGCTGCTGAGAGCGTGTCCGCCGCCGGCCGCCTCGTGATGCCGGGCTTCGTGGACGCCCACTCCCACACCGACATCCATGTCGTGGACCCGGCGGTCCAGCTCGCGTTGCTGCGGCAGGGCGTCACCACCGTGATCACGGGGCAGGACGGCGTCTCGCACGCGGGCGCAGGGCTCGACGGCGGAGCATGGGGCTCGCGTTACTTCGCCGGCATCAACGGGGTCGCACCCGCCGTTCCCACGCTCACCGCGTATCGCGACCAGCTCGCCGGTGCGCTGCGCCTCAACTCCGCTCACCTGCTCGCGCACGGCTCCCTTCGCTACCAACGCGCCCAGCTGCGCGAGGCGCTCGAGCCCACCGAGCTGATGGCCCTCCGCGACGACGTCGAGGCCGGTCTCGAGCACGGCGCCGTCGGGCTCTCCACCGGCCTTCACTACATCCCCGGCGTCTACACAGACGTCGACGAGCTTGCCACGCTGGTTGAGCCGCTCGCTGCCGCCGGCCGCCCGTACGTCACCCACATGCGTGGCTACGAGGCGGAGTCACCGGTAGGTATGGCTGAGGTGGTCGAGATCGCCCGGCGCACCCGCGTCGGAGTCCACGTCTCCCACCTGCACGGCCCGGCTGAGCTGCTGCTCACCGAGATCGCCGCGGCCGAGGCGGCGGGGGCTGACCTCACCTTCGACTCCTACCCGTACCTGTCCGGCTTCAGCCTGCTGAGCGTCCCGCTGCTGCCGTGGGAGCTGCTGCGGTTGGCGCCGGAGCAGCTGGCGGATCGCCTGTCCCGGCCGGCGGCGCTGGCGAGCATGCCGACCGGCTGGCGCGACGCCGTCGAGCAGGAGATGGACCGGATCACACTCGCCGGGGTGCCCGGCCGCTCGGTCCTGGAAGGCATGACTCTGCGCGAGGCAGCCGACTCGCTCGGGACCAGCGCGCCCGCGCTGGTGCTCGACCTGATCGCCGCCACCGCCGGCGCCGTCACGGCAGTCTTCCAGCAGCCGGCCACCAGCACCGAGGCTGACGTGCGCGCCCTGCTGCGGCACCCTGCTCACATGGGCGGCTCGGATGGGATCGTGGTGGGCGGGCGCCCTCATCCCCGCGCCTGGGGCGCCTTCCCGCGCTTCCTGGCCCGGCACGTGCGGGAGCTCGGCGACTGGACCTGGGCGCAGGCTGCGACACACCTCGCGGCGGCCCCAGCGGAGCGATTCGGCCTCGGCGGTCGTGGACGCATCCGAGAACGTGCACCCGCCGATGTGCTGCTGGTCGACCCCGAGCGGGTGGCCGACGTGGCGACCTATGACCACCCACGCCAGCTCGCCGTCGGCATCGATGACGTGTGGGTGGCCGGCCAGCAGGTACTGCGTGGCGGCGAGCTGACCGAGGCCCTTCCAGGCCGACCACTGACCTGGCAAGACTGACAACCCCGACCGAGAGGTGAGCACCATGCCCGAGACCCAGATCAGCCCCGACCTGCCCACGCCTGCAGGCCCGTACTCGCACGTCGCGAGCGCGCACGGCCTCGTGTGGACCGCGGGCTTCGGCCCGCAGGACCCGACGACCGGCACGGTCCCCGAGGGCGTCGAGGCACAGACCAACGCGACGTTGGACAACGTGGAGCGTGCGCTCGCCGTCGTCGGGCTCGACCTGAGCGACGTCATCAAGGCGACCGTGCACCTCGAGCACCTCAAGCGCGACTTCGCGGCCTTCAACTCCGTGTACGCCGAGCGGTTCGGCGAGCACCGCCCGGTCCGCACCACGGTGGGCTCGGACCTCATGGACATCCTGGTCGAGATCGACGTCGTCGCCGCCGCTCGGTCATGACCGAACGTGGCTGGGTGCTCGGCTGGGAGCACAAGGGGTTCCCGACCGCGACCCACGGCCGATCTCGCTCCGAGCTCGCCGGGCTGAACCTCCTGGTGCCCGACGATGTCAGCACGCCGTTCGCGACCCTGCGCGCCTCGGCGCTGCAGCAGAACCTCGATGCCATGGCGTCCTGGTGCCGCGAGCGCGATGTCGATCACGCACCCCACGTGAAGACCACGATGTCGCCCGAGCTGATGCAGAGGCAGCTGGAGGCAGGCGTCTGGGGCACGACGGCGGCCACCGCCTGGCAGGCGAGGGTGCAGATCGAGCTCGGGTCGCGGCGAGTGCTGATCGCCAACGAGAGCCTCGACGAGCACGGCCTGAGCTGGCTCGCCGAACGTACGAGCCAGGACGCCGGGCTCGAGGTGCTGCTGTTCGTCGACAGCGCGCCCGGCATCGAGCTGCTGCAGCGGGTGATTGCCGAGCACGGCGGCGCACTGGGCGCGGTGGTCGATCTCGGGGTGGCGGGCGGCCGCGCGGGCGTACGCACATACGACGAGGCGGTGCGGCTCGCCGAGCAGGTGGTTGCTGCCGAGGGCGTCTCGCTCGCCGGTGTTGGTGGCTATGAAGGCGTGATCGCGAGCGACCGGACACCCGAGGGGCTGACCGCGGTGCGGGACTACCTGCACGAGCTCCGCCGGCTCGGGACAGAGATGGTCTCGCGCGGCTGGATCGACCGCAGCGGCGGCGGGATCGTGACCGCCGGCGGCAGCCTGTTCTACGACCTGGTCGCGGAGGAGCTGAACGAGCTGGAGGGTCTGCGCACCGTGATCCGACCGGGTTGCTATCTGGTGCACGATCACGGCGTCTACGCCCGCAACACCGATCCAGCCGATCCTTCGCGGCCGGTTCTGCAGGCGGCGATGGAGGTGTGGGCGCGGGTGCTGTCGGCACCCGAACCGGGCCTCGCGCTGGCGGATGTGGGCCGCCGCGACATCTCCAGCGACGCCGGCATGCCCGTGGTGCTCGGCATCGTGCGGGACGGGACGAGGCACCTGCCGCACCCGGAGGTGGCGATCACCGGCTTCAACGATCAGCACACCTACCTGTCGCTCCCCACAGGAGGCGTACCGAGCGCGGCCGGGACGGTCCCTCAGGTGGGCGACGCCCTCGTGCTGGGGATCTCGCACCCCTGCACCACGATCGACAAGTGGCGCGCGATCGGGGTCGTGGACGACCAGGGCCTGCTCGTCGACGCCGTCCGCACCGCCTTCTGAGGGACCCGAGGAGAATCATGTCCACGACACCGCAGCGGGTCGTCCTGATCACCGGCGCCGCGAAGAGCGGCTCACCCGCTGGTACCACGATCATGGTCGACGGCGGACTGACCGCTGGGAATCTGCGACTCGCCGAGGACGTGCTGGGCTGAGACCGCGCTGCCGCGCTCGGGCTGCAGCGCGTGCTGCAGGTCGTCGACGACGGTGAGCCGACCACCGTCCCCGGGATCCGGGTCGGGCATGACTCGCTCCGGATCGACGAGATAGACGTCGTGCCCGTCCAACGTCAGCCGGCGTACGACCTCGAGCAGGATGCGCCGTGCCACGTCGTCGATCGAGTGGACCAGGGAGACGTCGAGGACCACCCGGGGTTCCGTGGGCGCGCTGTCGACCACCTCGCGCACGACCCGCTCGGCCCCGGCGAACCGGATCCCGCCCTGCAGCCGAAGGATCCGGGTCGCGGCGTCGCCCTCGCCTCGCACCTTGTTGGACCGGACGACCGCCCGGGCCGGCGGCGGTACCTCCATCACGTGCATCCCCATGTCCGAGGTGAACCGCTCGAACAGCGACACACCGCGGACGCTGTTCCCGTGCACGTCCAGCCGAGGTGAGAAGGTGGCGATGCCGACCTGACCCGGTAGTGCACCGATCAGTCCCCCGGCCACCCCGCTCTTGGCAGGGATCCCGACCCGGGTCGCCCAGTCCCCCGCCGCGTCATACATGCCGCACGTGGCCATGACGCTCAGCACCTGCCGCACCACCGCTGCGTCGACGACCTGCTCGTTCGTCAGCGGGTTCACGCCCCCGTTGGCCAACGTCGCGGCCATCATGGCCAGGTCCCGAGTCGTCACGAGCACCGAGCACTGGCGGGTGTAGCCGTCGACCACGCCCATCGGGTCCTCCGTGATGATCGCGTGGCTGCGGAGCATGTGGGCGATCGCCAGGTTGCGGTGCGCATGTGCCATCTCCGAGGCCCACACGGCCTCGTCGATCTCGAGCGGGCGCCCGGCGAAAGCCGACAAGCCTTCGACCACCCGCTCCACACGCTCGCCTGCGTCCAGCCGCGCTCCACCCGCCAACGTGTGGGCGGTGAGCGCCCCGGCGTTGATCATGGGATTGCGCGGGCGGCCGGTGTCGCTCTCGAGCGAGATCTCGTTGAACGCCTCCCCCGATGGCTCCACACCGATCTTCGCGAGCACCGGCTCGACCCCTCGATCGGACAACGCCAGCGCGTACGCGAACGGCTTCGAGATCGACTGGATCGTGAACTCGACGTCGACGTCACCGGAGCCGTAGACCTCGCCGTCGGCGGTGGCGAAGGCGGCAGCGAGCCGCTCGGGATCGGCGGCGGCGAGCTCGGGGATGTAGCTCGCCGTCTGCCCCGAGGCATCCGCTCGCACGCCTGCCAGCACCTCGTCCAGGTAATCAGGAATCATCGACCGCATCTGCTGTCTCCGTCCCTGCTCAGGTGCGCGGCTTGGTCAGGCGGCTGATCAGCGTGATGTCCGCACGCGTCGAGACGCGGAACACGCCGCCTGCGGCGACAAACTCGGCGCCGTTGCGCTCGAGATGGCGGGCGAACAGCGGACACAACGGGACCACTGTGCGGCCATGACTGATGCTCTCCGCCAGCGCCTCGGCCAGCAGGAGGTTCGCCAGTCCCCGGCCGCCGAACGCCGGATCCACCTCGGTATGGAAGAAGATCCGCTCACCCTCGGCTCCCGAAGGGTCGACGAACTCGGCTCGGCCCACCGGAGGACCGCCGTCGACGGCGATGGTGAAGGCGCCGACCGGGTCACCGGTCTCGAGCTCGACCGAGACGCTCACGCCGCGGTTGTCCATCAGTGCGTCAGCCGCGCGGCTGCTCGTCTCCTCGATCATGAGATCGCCTCCCAGTCATCTCGCGCGGACGTCCTGCCGCTCGATCAGTGAACACCGTGTGGCGGGAACAGTGTCAAGAGGCACCGCCGGCCCTGGCAGCGATCGGTTCCTCCGGCGTCATTGGTTCGATCGTCAGCCGGCGAAGCCGATCGGCGTCGACGTTCGCACCGAAGGCGGGCGTGCCGGGCTCGAGCCGACGCCCAGCGGCGAGATCACCGATCGCGAGCGGCTCGAGCCCGAGGGCATCGATCAGCTCCGAGACGATCGCGACGTCCTCGGGCTCGTCCCCCGCGACAGCGATCGCCTTCCGCGCGCTGCCATGAGGTCGAGCCTCGTCCTCCAGATCGTGATAGCCCATGTGGTTCAGCGCCTTCACCACCCGAGACCCATGGAGATGCTGCTGCACGACCTCGCTCGAGGAGAGCTCCGCGGGAACGATCGACTCACGGGGGCCATCGATCTCCCACCAGTGGTTCATCGCATCCACGACCAGCTTGCCGCCCAGCTGGGCTGCGGGCAGGTCGCGGTACCGGCTGAGCGGCAGCGCCAGGATGATCAGGTCCGCAGCTTCGACGGCGTCGGCGGCGGACACCGGGGCCGCACCGGGCGTGAGGACTTCGGTCGTCAGCGCGATCCTCGCGGGGTCACCCGATCCCGAGATCAGCACGCGGTAACCGGCTGCGAGCGCCAGGCGCGCCACGGTGGTACCGAACTTGCCGGCTCCCAGGATCCCGATCGTGCCCCGGGCCGTCATCGGCCCGCCACCGCGAGATCCGGCTGCTCCGCGAGCAGCTCGCGGACCCGAGGGATGACCTGGGTGCCGTACAGCTCGACCGATCGCAGCCGCGCCGTGGCGGTGACGGTGCCGGCGGCCGAGTAGATCATGTCGAACCGGCCGGCGCCGAGGGTCCGGATCGCGTGCGCGATCTTCGCGGCGACGGTCTCGACCGACCCGACGTACAGGGAGCCGTGCTCGATCTCCGCCTCGAACTCCTCCGGTCGGATCGGTGGCCAGCCGCGTTGGGCCCCGATGCGGTCACGGATCTCCTTGTAGCCGGGGTAGAAGATCTCTCGGGCCTGCTCGTCGGTGGCGGCGACGAATCCGGGCGAGTGCATGCCGACCGGCTTCACGGTGGTGCCGAGCTGCTCGGCCGCTCGCCGGTACAGGTCGACATAGGGCGCGAACCGATCGGGGGAACCGCCGATGATGGCCAGCATGAGCTCGAATCCGTAGCGGGCGGTGCGGATCACCGATTGCGGCGACCCGCCGACGCCCACCCACGTGCGCAGCCGCCCGGACTCTGTCTTCGGATACACGTCGGCCTCGTGCAGCCCAGCGCGGGTGGTTCCTTCCCAGGTGATGGGCGTCTCCTCGAGCAGTCGGTGGAAGAGGTCGATCTTCTCCTCGAACAGCACCTCGTAGTCCCGCAGGTCGTAACCGAACAAGGGGAAGGACTCGGTGAAGGATCCTCGTCCCAGGATCACCTCGGCCCGGCCGGCCGAGAGCGCGTCGACCGTGGCGAAACGTTGGAACACGCGCACCGGGTCGTCCGAGGACAGCACGGTCACGCCCGAGGCGAGGCGGATGCGCTTCGTCGCGGTCGCGATGCCGGCGAGCACCGTCTCGGGGCTGGAGATCGCGAACTCCGGCCGGTGGTGCTCGCCGAGCGCGATGACGTCGATGCCGATCTGGTCGGCGAGCACGGCCTCGGCCACGGTCGCACGGATCGCCTCCGCGTGCGAGACGACCTCCCCTCGATCGTCGCGTGGCAGGTCTCCGAAGCTGTCGATACCGAACTCGATCTGTGAAGCGTCCATGGTCGTGCGGGCTCCTCTCGAGCCTGGGTGGGGGTTGGCAACGACAGCGGTCGGGGTGCCCCCGTCACCGCCGTCGTGCCTGATGTGTGTGCTCCGCGCGATGTCGGGGCAGGGCGCTCAGGTCAGCCCCGGTCGGCCTGCCCAGCCATCGCGGCGTCGATCAGCACCTCGGCCGCCGCGCGTGCGGACATCGCCGCATCGGGAGCGCCGGCGATCGCAGCGGAGGTCTGTGCGCCCTCCGCCAGGATCGCCAGCTGTGGACCGAGGGACGGCGCGGCGCCGATCTCGACGACCTGGGCGTCCACGTATCGCTGGAAGGACGCCTTGTGGTCCCGGACCGCCGCAGCGATCCGTGGGCTGTCAGCACCGAGCTCCGCGAAGGCGTTGATGAAGCCGCAGCCGCGGAAGTCGGCCTCGTCGAACCAGCTGGCGAGGTAGTCGTACACGGCGAGGAGGCGCTCGCGCGGCTCGGTGAGCCCGACCATCGCGCTCTCGAGCCCGGCGGTCCAGAGCTGGTGCCGGTGCTCCAGCACAGCGAGCACGAGATCTTCCTTGGACGAGAACTCACGGTAGATCGCCTTGAGCGAGGCACCGGCCTCGTCCCGCACCGCATCCATCCCTACGCGACCGATGCCGTGACCGTAGAACAACCGGTCGGCGGCCTCCACGATCCGCGCGCGCACGCCCTTCTCGGTCATCTCACCACGGTACCCGCGCGGATCTCAGGCCCGGACGAAGCGCAGCAGCGCCTCGTTCACCTCGGCCGCGTGGGTCCAGAGCAGACCGTGCGGAGCGCCGTCGATCTCGATGTACTCGGCGTCCGGAACCAGCTGACGGAACCGCCGCGCCGTGGCGTCGATCGGCAGGATGTTGTCTGCAGTCCCGTGCAGGATCAGCGTGGGCACAGCCGCCTCGCGAACCGCGTCGACGTCCGGCCGGAAGTCCTCGATCCACGACGGGACGACCGCGTACGCGGCGACCGGCGCGCTGCCGACGGCGGTGATCCAGCTGGCGTGCACGACTTCCTCGCCGATGCGCTCGCCGAGCGTCTCGTCGAGGTTGTAGAAGTCCTTGTAGAACTGCGTGAACCACGCGTAGCGATCGTTGCGAGCCGCCTCGGCGATGCCGTCGAAGACCTCCTGCGGGACACCGTCAGGGTTGTCGTCGCGCTGCACGAGGAAGGGCTCGAGCGAGGCGAGGAACGCCAGCTTGGCCACTCGGTCGGCCCCGTAGGTGCGCACGTACCGCGCCAGCTCCCCGGTGCCCATGGAGAAGCCCACGAGGATGACGTCGCGGAGGTCGAGCTTCTCGAGCAGGCTGTTCAGATCTGCCGCGAAGGTGTCGTAGTCGTAGCCCACCTCGACCTTCGAGGAGCTGCCGAAGCCGCGACGGTCATACGTGATCACCCGATAGCCGGCAGCGATCAGCTCGCGTGACTGCCGCTCCCAGCTGTGGCCGTCGAGCGGGTAGCCGTGGATCAGGACGACCGGCTGACCGGCGCCGTGGTCTTCGTAGTAGAGCTCGACGGGGGTGGTGTTCTCCTCGCCGACGGTGATGTAGCCCATGATCACTTCCATCCTGTGGCCAGCGCGGAGAATCAACGTCCTCCGACGACACTGCCCATCACCGAGAACGAACGTTCTCCGCCGGGATCTATTCCCGGACGCTGTCGGAGGGGCGGGACCACACCTACCTGACCCTGCGCCGCGGCACCCAGCAGCGCACCTGCTCGCAGTACCGCCGGTACGGCGAACCGAACCGAGCCAGCAGGTCAGCCTCCTCCACGGGCCGGATGCCCACGTGCCACGCAATCGCGCCCGCCACGGCGGCGACGATCATCGTCCAGCTGCCGAACCACAGACCGACGCCGACCGACTGCACGACGCCGGCCGTGGCCATCGGGTTCCGCACCCACCGGTACGGTCCGGCGACCACCAGCTTCCGCGCGGTCCGCGACGGCAACGGCGAGCCCTCCCCACGGCGCGCCATCACCAGGCACGAGGCGAGGCCGAGCGGGCTGGCCACCAGGAACATCACCAGCCCGAGCACGGGCCACGGCGCGTGGCTCAAGGCGTCCCACTGGACCCGCAGGCGCGCCTCGAACGCAACGAGCAGCAGCGGCATCACCGCGAAGAAGCCGACCCAGAACACGACGAGCTGGAGCAGGCTGGCAGCGAGATGACGCCGTCGAGAGCTCTCCGGAGCCGGCCGGAAGCTGAAGGGGCCGATGAAGAACCACCCGGTCGGCATCCGGCCCGAACGCAGCGTCAGTGTCGCAGCGAGCGAGCCGATCGTGGCTGCTGCCATCAGCAGCACACCCCATCCGGCCGCTCGCTCGAGGAGGCCGTAGACCAGCAGAGCCACGGTCAGCAGCCCGGTCCAGAGGGTCGTGACCGCGGCCACCCGCCAGCTCGAGCGAGCCGCCGCGAGCGCGGAACCACCCACGAACAGCACGAGATCGGGACCGACGAGCAGCCTCGGGTCCCACGTCCCGAGCGTCCAGAGCCGGATGCTGTCGGATCCGAAGACGCCGATCCACCACAGAGCACCGGCGAGCGCCTGCACGCCGAGATACACGCGCGCGATGGCCGGCTGGGTCACAGGGGTGAACCTACCCATGCCCAAAGGCGCCGCCGGCTGCGCGACGGCTACCGCGCCCGAGAGGGCCGGTCCGAGTCGAGCGTCACCAGCCCGGGTCGGCCGGTCCGTCTCCGAGGTCGGGGATCTCCAGGCGCACGCCGCCCTGCTTCGCGGACTCGTACGCGATCACACCGGGCAGCGTGAACCGGGCGGCCTTCCAGGCGTTGACCGGGGGCTGCGTGCCGGTGGTGACGGCGCGCACGAAGTCGTCGGCGAGGAAGTGGTGAGCGCCCTCGTGACCGTTGTGGGCGCCGTCGAACTCCTTCGGGAGCCGCGACTTGTCGTGGACCTTCGCCAACCCGGAGGAGAAGCTCTGCATGAGGGCGGGGTCGACGTCGCCGAACTCCTCGGGCAGCTGCCCCTCCTTCGTGTAGAAGAGGTCGCTGATGTCGAGGGTGGCACCCTTGGCGTAGTCCTCGCCCTCGGTCTTGACGCTGAGCGTGGCGCCATCGCCGGTCTGCTCCATCACGGCCTCGGTGCCGTAGAAGCGGAACCGGGATTCGTGGCCCTTCCAGTACCCGACGCGACGGAACTCGTTGGTCCGCATCGCACCGCCGTCGGCGAGCTGGAAGAGGGCGGACATGTTCGAGAACGTGTTGCCCCACCTCGAGACGTCGGCGTCAAACACACCGTCACCGCGGTCGTCCTCGATACCGATGCAGCTGACGCTGGTGGCGTAGGTGGGCAACGCGCCGAGCACGCCGCCGAGCGCGTGCGTGGGGTAGAGCATCGGGGGGTAGCTCGCCGTGGCTTTCCAGTTCTCGCCGCCGCTGTACTGGTAGGCGGCGTAGAAGCCGTTGTCCATGTCGTGCACGTAGTCGCCCTCGGAGTAGAAGACGCGCCCCAGCTCACCGGCGGCGACCTTCTCGCGCGCCCACACGACGGCCGGGTTGTAGTAGCTCGTCTCGCCCATCATGTAGATGAGGCCGGTCTCCTCGACGAGACGGACGATCTCCACGATCTCTTCCTGGGTCATGGCCATCGGCACCGACGAGTACACGTTCTTGCCGGCCTTCAGGGCCTTCAGCACCATCTCGCCGTGGGTCCAGCGCTGGGTCATGACGGCGACGGAGTCGACGTCGGAGGCCATCAGCTCCTCGGCCGTGGCGAACGAGCCCGCCAGCCCGTACTTCTCCACGTGCTCAGCGGCCCGCTCCGGCACGAGGTCGCACACGTACACGGCCTCCACATCCGGATGGAGCTGCCACAGGGAGATGAAGCTGCGCGCGAACTGGCCTGTTCCGATGACACCGATCTTCATGAAGCAAACCCTACTAGATGTCTGAGGTTACTCGTGTCACCTCGGCGAGCTCTCGCAGCCGCAGCTGCGCCGGAGGACCAGCGCGGTCTCCAGCTCGGTGAACCCTGGCTCTCCCTTGAGCATCCGGTCCACGGCCAGCCCCACCATCGCCTCGAGCGGCTGCGCCACGGTGGTCAGCGGCGGCCAGCAGTACGCAGCCTCCTGGGACCCGTCGAAGGAGACGATCGCGATGTCCTCCGGTACCCGCACGCCGGCCTCGTGCAGCGCGAGCAGGACCCCGATCGACTGCTCGTCGGAGCTGATGAACACCGCGGTGGGCCGGTCGGGCATCTCCGCGAGCGCGCGCCCCGCCTGGTAGCCCTGCTCCCGGCTGAAGTCGGTCGGCAGCAGCGGCCCGGGCGGGTATCCGGCCTCGGCGAGGACGTCCTCCCACGCCCGCCGGCGCCGACCCTCGAACGCAGGGCCCACGAAGCCGATGTGCCGGTGCCCGTGGCCCACGAGGTGCTCGACGGCCAGCCGCCCACCCTGGTAGCGGTCGGAGTCGACGCTCGCGACGCCGTCGAGCCTGGTGGTCAGGGTGCCGACCGGGATGCCGGATGCCCGCAACGGGGAAAGATCATCCGGTTCCACGCGGACGGCGAGCAGCACCCCGTCCACCTGCCGCGCGGCGAGCTGCTCGACCGCGACCGCGGCGCCCTGGCGGGCACTCGTGACCACGAGGGCGAGCCCGCGCGCCGCCGCCGCCAGCTCGGCACGATCGGTGATCTCGGCGAAGAACCGATTGAGGACGCCAGGCACCACCAGGCCGAGCTGCGCTGTGCTCCCGAGCTTGAGCGCCCGCGCCGCCTGGTTGGGCTGGTAGCCGAGCGTCGCTGCCGCCTCGAGCACCCGCGCCCGGGTGGCGTCGGAGACCTTCGTAGAGGTGTCGTTGAGCGCGTAGCTCACCGCCGCGGTGCTGACGCCGGCCAGCCGCGCCACGTCCGCGCGGGTGACGCGGCGTCGCACGCCGCCCGGCGGGACTGGTTCCATGCCGGTCATCTTGACAGCAGGCTCACGCGCTCCCGCGCAGGTATCGCCCGAAGTGGGGCACGGTGAATGCGATCTTGCCGCGCTCGCCGGAGTAGATGAGGCCCTTCTTGAGCAGGGCGTCACGCGCGGGCGAGAGCGACTGCGGGGTCCGGTCCAGGAGCTTGGCGACGGCGGCTGTGGGCACCGCTTCCACGTCACCTTCGGCCTCCCCCTCGTGGGCGACGTCGGCCATCGCTCGCAGGTACTCGCGCTCGGCCGGGGTGGCGCGCTCGTAGCGCGAGCCGAAGAACCCGACCGCCAGCTCGGCCTCGGCCTCGGGGGCGGCGACGCCGATGTCGTCGGCGCTGATCGGCGAGCGCGGGGCGACGTCCCACGCGACCTTGCCGTAGGCCTGCACGAAGTAGGGGTAGCCGGCGGTGAGCTCGTAGAGGGTGGCGAGTGCGCCGTCGTCGAACTCCGCGCCCTCGTCGGAGGCGGGAGCGGTGAGGGCGAGGTCGGCGGCAGCGCGGTCGAGCCGATCGATGCGGGTGTAGCGGAACAGCCGCTCGCTGTAGGACTTCGACGCCGAGAGCACCGCGGGCAGGTGCGGCAGCCCGGCGCCGACGACGATCAGCGGCAGCCCCGACTGCGACAGCTCGTGGCACGCCGCGCACAGCGCGGAGACGTCCTCGGGCTCGAGATCCTGCATCTCGTCGATGAAGATCGCGACACCCTTGCCCGCATCGGCGCCCAGACCGGCCACGTCCGTGAGCAGCTCCACGAGGTCGATCTCGATGTCGCCGGAGTCGGCCCGGCCGGTGGTGGCGGGCACGTCGATGCCTGGGTTCCAGCGGTCGCGCATCGCCGCCTTGGCAGGAGCGGCCTTCATCGCGAACGCCTTGATCGTGCCCAGTACGGCGTCGGAGTCGGCCGGGCGACCGAGCTCGCGCACCGCCGTGTGCAGGGCCGCCGAGAGCGGACGGCGCAGCGACTGGTCCGGGCGCGCCTCCAGCTTGCCGGTCCCCCACCGCGCCCGCACGGCCGCCGACCGCAGCGCGTTGAGCAGCACAGTCTTGCCCACCCCGCGCAGCCCGGTCAGCACGATCGAGCGCTCGGGTCGGCCGCGGGCGACCCGTTCGAGCACCACGTCGAAGGCGTCGAGCACAGCGTCACGGCCGGCCAGCTCGGGAGGGCGCTGCCCCGCCCCGGGGGCGTACGGGTTCCTGATCGGGTCCACGCTCGCACAGTATCTGCGTGTCTAGCATCGATCGCAGATGCGGGCAGACAAGGCAATGGTGTGTCGCCGGTGCGGCCGAGGAGACCGGTCAGGGCTGCGGTCCTCGCGGGTGGCGCTGCGCGAAGTCCCAGAGGATGGCGCTCACATCCGGGCCCGCGCGGTCGGTGAAGAGCCCGTCCGCAGCCGGGCCGGACCAGGCGTGACCCATGCCGTCGACGAGGTAGTGCTCGACCACGGACGTGCCGTCCGGAAGCGAGGTGGACTGCAGCGTGTAGGCATGGCGATCCTGCTCCGCGGGCACAGCCGCCGTGTCGACGACCAGGTCCAGGGAGTCGTTGAGCAAGCCGTCGTCCACGAGGTCGCTGACCGCGACCCACTGCGCAGCGAGACGGTCACCGACGAGGGGCGGGACGACGTCGTCGTCCGTGCCCTGGACCACGAGAAGCGGCACGTGCCGCGCGCGATCGCCCATCTGCGACCAGGCCTGGCGTGCGGTGTAGCTCACGGGAGTGGCGTCGGGATTCTCGGGATCCACCTGGTTCAGCGCGTACTCGCCGCCCGCCACGGACGTCGCGGTCGCGAAGACATCCGGATACGTCGCCGCGAGGATGACCGCCGCACCCGCCCCGGACGAGGCGCCCGCGACGTGCACCTGGTCGGGATCGGCGTCGTAGCTCTCGACCACCTCTCGTGCCACGCCGGCCAGGAGCGCGGGCTCGCCGTCGATGCGGTGCTGCTCACGCGGATCGGCCGAGTTCCAGCAGTTGATCGCGCTGCGAAACATGCGTTGTGTCGGGTAGACGACCAGGAAGCCCTCACGATCGGCGAGGTCGTTCAGCTGTGTCGTGAACTTCATCGAGTTCCAGCCGTAGCCGGTCATCCCGCAACCGTGGATCGCCATGATCACCGGCAGCCGTGCAGTGCCGTCCTGCTGCGGCGGGACGTGCACCTGGTAGCGCATCGACCCTGCGGCGCTCTCGTGCACATGGTTGTGATCCCCGTCAGCCATCCACCAGGGAAGACCGAGCTGGAACACCGCGGTGAGCGCGGTCACGATGGCCGGCACCCCGACGAGCGCGCCAACGAGGATCCGAGGCCATCGCCGCCGGCGAACCGGGTCGGGCGCGGCCGTCGGGTGCTGGCTGCTGGGGGCCGAGTGCTCCTGAGTGCTTGACACCGTCCCAGCCTCACCTCGAGAGCGAGACCTTCGCGTCGGTGAAAAGCCCGTAGCGGTCACCGATCAGTGGGCCGCTCCCGGTCGGCTGCGTCTCAGATCGGGGTGCTGAAGCCGCCCGTGGTCGCGAGCTCCAGCAGCAGGCTGCGCGCCCTGGCGATACCGGCCTCGTCCTCATCGCCCGCCAGGGCCGCAGCGGCCACGCCCTCGGCCGCTCGTCTGACGATCTGGATGCGCTCGGCGCCCAGTCCATCGGCGGCCAGCTGCTCCTTCCACCACGCGTGCTGCTGCTCAGCGATGGCGGCGACCTCGGTGATCGTATGCAGCCCGCCCCAGGCAGCGGCTGCCGTGACGCTACCGGCAACAGTGCCCGGGACCGGGTCGCACAGCGCTCGCACGTAGGCGCGGAGCATCTTGCCGGGGATGTTCTCCGACAGGTCGAGATGACTCAGGACCACCTCACGGAAGCGTTCGTGCACATCCTTGACCACCTCGAGGACGAGCTGGTCGCGCGTGCCGAAGTGGTGGATGAGGCCGCTCTTCGAGACGCCCGCGAGCGCCGCCACCTCAGCCAGACTGATGGCGGCGCCCTTCTCCAGCATGACCTGCATGGCCGCGTCGAGCACGGCGCGGCGCGTCCGCTGCGTGCTTCGTGTCGCCCGTGCGTCAGCCACCGAGAACCCACCCCTCACCACGAGATCCGACCGATCGGTCTTCAGGACGGCACGAACGTACCGCTGCGCCATCCTGCGCGCACACGAGCTCATGCCGCCCGTCGTCGCCCGATCGACTCACGCCACCGGCTCCTTCTCGTTCGCGCTCTCGACCGCGAGGTCCTCGTGGGGTGACGCGCCCCGCAGCGTGACGAGAGCCCAGATTGCGGCAATCATCATGACGCCGGCGCCGGCGATACCGGTGACCGTGATCGCGTCGGTGAATGCCGCCTGCGCGATCCCAAGGATCGCGGCTCCCGCGCTGCCGCCGAGCTCGGCCGCGACCAGCAGCGCCTCGGCCATGGTCGACGCCGCCCGCTCAGCGAGCGAGGCGGGAAGATCGAGCGCCGCCGCTTCAGCCGTCACGGTTCGGGTGTACCAGGAGACCAGCACGCTGCCGAGGACGGCGGTGCCGAGCGTGGTGCCGAGCTCGTAGGCGGTCTCGGAGATGGCTGCCGCCTGCCCCGCACGTCTCGGCTCGACCGAGCTCATGATGATGTCGTTGCTCAGCGCCAGGCCCATGCCCGCCCCCAGCGCCACCAGGGCGAGCGACGTCGCGATCAGCGCTGGGCTCGATGTCGGCGTCAGGAACACGGTCAGCCCGAACCCGGCCGCCGCGACCAGCAGCCCCACGGCCACGACCCGGGCGGGGGCGAACCGCTTGACCAGCATCGCCGCGGCGAACGCGGCCGCAGCGGCGAAGATCGCCTGGGGGATCAGCCAGACCGACGCCTGGATCGGCGTGAGCCCGAGCACCAGCTGGAGATGCTGGACGAGCGCGACGAGGGCGCCGACCATCGCGAAGATCGACAACAGGTCACCGATCACGGCGCCGCGGAAGTAGCGCACCGCGAACAGCCGGACATCCAGCAGCGGTGCGGGGAGCACCAGCTGACGACGGACGAACACTACGACGGCGGCCAGCCCGACCGCGAGCACTGCGAGCCCGAGCCCCACGCCCTTGCCACCGGCCAGCGTCTTGATGGCGTAGACGACGCCGACCATGCCGACGAGGGACAGCACGATGCTGGGCACGTCGACACGGTGCAGATCGGGGTTCCGGCTCTCGGGCAGCAAAGCCGGGCCGAGGATGAGCAGAGCGATCATGACGGGGATGTTCATCAGCAGCGCGGCCTGCCAGCTGAAGGTCTCGATGACCCAGCCACCGACGAGGGGGCCGGCGGCAGCACCGACCGATGCCATCGCGGCCCACACCGCCATCGCGTATCGACGCTGCTGCCGGTCGAGGAACATGGTCCGCACGAGCGCGAGCGTGGAGGGCATCATGATCGCGCCGCCGACGCCGAGAAGGGCGCGGGCGCCGATCAGCATCCACGGCTCCGTGGCGAGCGCGCCGCTCACGGAGGCGATCGCGAAGATGACGGCGCCGATGAGCAGGTTCCGCCGTCGCCCGAACCGGTCACCCAGCGCGCTCATCGCCACGAGCAGGCCGGCGAGGACCAGCGAGTAGATGTCGATCATCCACAGCTGCTCGACACCGGTGGGACTCAGCTCGGCAGAGATCGCCGGCAATCCCAGAACCAGCACCGTTCCGTCGATCGTGATCAGCAGGAGCGGAAGCGCCAGCACAGCGAGTCCGATCCAGCTCTTCAGGGTTGCCCTAGGAGGGGCGTCAGTCATGGGGAGCTCCTTCGTCGAGGATCGGTCTGCCGACCGGCACGTCTAACAGTACCGACTATATGGTCGGTAGAGTCAACCGCGCGTGCGGCTAACTATTCCCCTGGCACCCTGGGTGTTCTCGTACCCACTTGACCCTCACGCGACGTGAGGCCCCACCATCGAGGACATGACCGCGATGACAAGCACAGAACGGGACGCGCTGACGGTCGGCCAGGTGGCCGACCGCTTCGGGGTGACGGTGCGCACGCTCCATCACTACGACGAGATCGGCCTGCTCAGCCCGAGCGAACGCAGCTACTCCGGCTACCGGCTCTACACGCCGGCCGACCTGGAGCGGATGCAGCAGGTCGTCGTCTACCGGCGGCTCGGCTTCCCCCTCGACGAGGTCGCCGAGCTTCTCGCCGGTGACGCCGACCCGGTCGAGCACCTGAGGCGGCAGCGCGATGCGGTCAGGTCCCGGATGGACGAGCTCGACACGCTCGTTCATGCCCTCGATGAAGCACTGGAGAAGGAAATGAACCACCAACCGTTGTCCCACGAGGAGATGCGCGAGCTGTTCGGCGACTCCTTCAAGGACGAGTACCAGCAGGAGGCGCAGGAGCGCTGGGGCGACAGCCCGCGGTGGAAGCAGTCAGCGGCGCGTACCAAGAGGTACACGAAGCAGGACTGGGTCGAGATCAAGGCCGAGGCCGACGCGGTCAACGCCGGGCTTCTCGAGGTGTTCCGCACCGGAGTGGCGCCGGACTCGGCCGGCGCCACCGAGGCCGCGGAGGCACACCGCCTCCACATCGATCGCCGGTACTACGACTGCCCGCCGGACTTCCACACCAAGCTGGCCGACCTGTACGTCGCCGACCCGAGGTACCTCGCCAGCATGGGTGGCAGCGAGCTGCCCGGCTACGGCGAGTGGATCCGCGACGCCTTCGTCGCCAACGCTGCCCAGCGCAGCTAGGCATCGCCGTCGGAGAGGTCAGCCGCGCACGCGGCGCTCGGCCTCTTCGACGGCGTCCTTGGCCTCCTTGAGGCCGACGCCGAAGTGCGCCCGGTAGACCTTGATCGCCACGATCTTGCGGTCGGCGAGGATGAGTTGCACGATCTCGGGCCAGGGCGGCACCGACCAGGGGTCGACGGCGTCGCTCACCTCGGGCTGCACGCTCCCGTAGGGCGAGCTCGAGGTCGCGCCGCCGCAGCCGGGCTCGAGCGCGTCCAGCCGGCGCTGCAGGTCAGCGACCGCGGCCTCCAGCGCTGCGATTCTGGCTTCCGCCCCGCCCCGTGAGCTGGCATCTGAGGTCCACACCATGAGGCATTCCTACCGCACGGGCGCCCGCGGGCCGCTACAGCGCGGGCGCGATCCGCACCAGCACCGCCCGGTGGTCACCACCGCTCGGCGCGTCGAAGACGCGCGAGGCCACCGGCCGCCACGACCCGGGGTCCATGAGCACGTGGTCGATCGGCGCACCGATCAGCGGTGAGGACCCGGCGGGCCACGTGCCGTGACCACCGGTGTCGACCGAGCCGTCGGCACAGGCGCCGTCGCGCATCGTGGCGTGATCCATGGTGGCGTTGAAGTCGCCCGCGAGCACGACACCCTCGACCCGATCGCACAGCTCGGTGAGCGCGCCGAGCTCCTCCCGCCACGTCGGCACGTTGCTGGGCACCGGCGGCACCGGGTGCACCGACAGCAGCTCGGGCCCCTCACCGTCGACAGGTCTCGCCCACACGCCGCCGAACCTCGTGGCGGGAGCCTCGCTCTGCGCGTACTCGCCGAGATCGGTCGAGACCAGCAGCGCCGTCGCCTGCACGGGGTCCGGACCGGTGCTCGCGGTGAACAGCTGGTACTCCCCCGCCACCTGGTCGACCACTCGCTGCGCGTCGTCGGCCGGGGTCTCCTGGAGCGCGACGACATGGGGCGCGACCTCGTCGATCAGCGCGACCAGCCCGCTCAGGTTCCCGCGGGCACCCAGCGTGTTGAGGGTGAGCACGTCGATCGCACCCTCGGGAGCGGCCCCGAAAGCCCCGCCCGCGCCGCTCCCGCGCTCGATCAGCACCCCGGCGTGACCGGCGCCGACCAGCAGCGCGACCACGCCGACCACCAGCGTGCGCCGCGCCCTGCCCTCGGTCCTGCGCGCGAGCACAGCGATCAGCACGAGCACCAGCCCGAGCACCAGCGCCGCGGCCGCCAGCACACCACGCAGCGCGATCGCCTGCGCCACCGGGGTGACCTCCGAGAGCCCCACGATCGCGGGGTCGAGGGTCAGCACCGCGGCGATCCCGAGGACGGCGACGACGCCCCACCCGACCGCCTTCACAGGCTCAGCCTCCCACGGTCACGACCCGGCGGGCGCGCCCGAAGCAGCTCACGCTCTTCGACTGCAGGTGCTGAACAGGGGGTTCTGCCCGCGTTCCGGCACCCAACAGGGGGTTATGCCCGGAATGTGCCCGCTATTCGGGCGGAACCACCTGATCGGCGGGTACGACCGGGCAGTACCACCTGTTCGACCACCGCTGAATCTCCACGCGACCTCTGCCACCCGACGATCGTGCGGTGAAACCGGGTCGTGGTCGGGTGTGCGGCGAATCGGGCTGGACACCTCAGCGAGAATGGGTGGTCGTGACCACCAATGCCCAGACACCGCAGGCCGACGCCGGCCGCGGGTCGGGCGACCCCGCGACCCGGAGCCGTGGTCGACGACGGCGCAGCGGGGCGCGGCGCTCGGGTGGCCCCCGCCGAGAGGCCTGGGTGGCGCCGTCGGAGGAGCTGCTGGCCAAGCGCCGCGCCGCGATCCCGAGCATCAGCTATTCCGAGCAGCTGCCGGTCTCGGCGCGGCGCGAGGACATCGCGGCGGCCATCCGCGACCACCAGGTGGTGATCGTCGCCGGCGAGACCGGGTCGGGGAAGACCACGCAGATCCCGAAGATCTGCCTCGAGCTCGGTTACGGCATCGAGGGGTCGATCGGGCACACGCAGCCGCGGCGGCTCGCGGCGCGCACCGTCGCGGAGCGGATCGCCGAGGAGCTCGGCGTCCAGATGGGCGGCGCCGTCGGGTACCAGGTGCGCTTCACCGACCACGTCAGCGAGACCACGCTCGTCAAGCTGATGACCGACGGCATCCTGCTGGCCGAGATCCAGCGCGACCCGCTGCTGCGCCGCTACCAGGTGATCATCGTCGACGAGGCGCACGAGCGGTCCCTCAACATCGACTTCATCCTGGGCTACCTGAAGCGGCTGCTCCCGCAGCGCCCCGACCTCAAGGTCGTCATCACCTCGGCGACGATCGACTCGGCACGCTTCGCCGAGCACTTCGGCCCCCGGGACAGGCCCGCGCCCGTCATCGAGGTCTCCGGCCGCACCTACCCGGTCGAGCTCCGCTACCGCCCGCTCGTTCCCGATGTCGGTGACGAGAGCGAGCAGGGCGAGGCCCCGCCGCCCGGCAGGGAAGAGGCGATCGACCAGACCACCGGCATCGTGCAGGCCTGCGACGAGCTGATGGCCGAGGGCCCGGGCGACATCCTCGTGTTCTGCTCGGGCGAGCGGGAGATCCGCGACGGCGCCGACGCGCTCGCCGAGCATCTCGGCGCGCGGTACACCAGGCCCGGCGAACGCAGCACGGTGCCGGGCGCCGTCGAGGTGCTGCCGCTGTACGCGCGGCTCTCGGCAGCCGAGCAGCACCGCGTGTTCGAGGCGCACACCACGCGGCGCATCGTGCTGGCGACCAACGTGGCCGAGACCTCGCTGACCGTGCCCGGCATCCGGTACGTGGTCGACCCCGGTACCGCACGCATCTCGCGCTACTCCAGCCGCACCAAGGTGCAGCGGCTGCCGATCGAGGCGGTCTCGCAGGCGAGCGCGAACCAACGCGCCGGCCGCTGCGGCCGCGTGGCCGACGGCATCTGCATCCGCCTCTACTCGCAGGCGGACTACGACTCGCGCCCCGAGTTCACCGAGCCGGAGATCCTGCGCACCTCGCTCGCGAGCGTGATCCTTCAGATGACGGCGCTCGGCCTGGGTGACGTGGCCGCGTTCCCGTTCGTGGACGCACCCGACGCGCGAGCTGTGCGTGATGGCATGCAGCTGCTGACCGAGCTCCATGCCCTCGAGGTGACCGCCTCCGCGCGGCGCGGCGGGGATGCCTCGGGGAACCGGCTGACCGACGTCGGCCGCAAGCTCGCGCAGCTCCCGATCGACCCGCGGCTGGGCCGGATGCTGGTGGAGGCGGAGCGGCTCGGGTGCGTGCGCGAGGTGATGGTGATCGTCGCGGCGCTGAGCGTGCAGGATGTGCGCGAGCGCCCCGCCGACGCCCAGCAGCAGGCCGACGAGAAGCACCGCCGCTTCGCCGACCCCACGTCCGACTTCCTCAGCCTGCTCAAGCTGTGGGACTACCTGCGGGAGCAGCAGAACGAGCTGTCCGGCAGCGCCTTCCGGCGGCTGTGCAGGGCCGAGTTCCTTCACCACCTGCGCGTGCGGGAGTGGCAGGACGTGCACAGCCAGCTCCGCCAGCTCGCGAAGCCGCTCGGCATGCACGTCAACCCGCGCGACCGCGGCGCCACCGACCCCGACCGCGTGCACCAGGCCCTGCTCGCCGGGCTGCTCTCGCACATCGGCGCCTACGACGAGCGCAAGCGCGACTACCTCGGCGCCCGCGGCACCCGGTTCGTGATCTTCCCCGGATCCGGGCTCGCCAAGAAGGCACCGGCCTGGGTGATGGCCTCCGAGCTGGTGGAGACCTCACGGCTGTTCGCGCGCACGGTCGCGCGGATCCAGCCCGAGTGGGTCGAGCCGCTCGCCGAGCACCTCCTCAAGCGCACCTACTCCGAGCCGCACTGGTCCTCCAAGCAGGGCGCAGCGATGGTGAAGGAGAAGGTGCTGCTCTACGGCATCGCGATCATCGCGGACCGGTCTGTCCCCTACGCCCGCGTGGACCCAGCAGACGCGCGTGACCTCTTCATCCGCCACGCCCTCGTCGAGGGCGACTGGCGCACCCACCACCGGTTCGTGAAGGACAACGAGGCGGTGCGCGCCGAGGCGGAGGAGCTCGAAGCGCGCTCCCGTCGCCGCGACCTGATGGTGGACGACGACGCCCTGGTCGCCTTCTACGACGCCCGCCTCCCGGCGTCGGTCACCGGAGCACGATCCTTCGACGCCTGGTGGAAGAAGGTACGTCAGGAGACCCCGGACCTGCTCACGCTGACGCTCGAGGACCTCATCCCCGACGCGGGGTCAGCATCCGACCCACACCTCTTCCCCGACTCGTGGCGCCAGGGCGACCTCGAGCTGCCGCTCACGTATCAGTTCGCCCCTGGTGACGACGCCGACGGCGTCACCGTGCACGTGCCGATCGCGGTGCTGCCACGGCTGCGACCGAACGGGTTCGACTGGCTCGTGCCCGGGCTCGCCGATGAGCTGGCGGTCGCCACGATCCGCGCGTTCCCCAAGCCGGTGCGGGTGCAGCTGGTGCCGGCGCCAGACGTCGCGGCCGCCATCGGGGGCCGGCTGCCCGCGTGGGCGAGCGTCGCCCCGGCGCCGGACGGGGCGCCGTCGTACATCGAGGCGTTCACCGATGCCGCGAGGCGGCTGCGGGATGTCGACATCCCCGCCGAGGCGTGGGACCCCACCAAGCTGCCCGCGCACCTGCGCATGACGTTCCGCGTGCACGCCGAGCGCGGCGCCGTGCTCGGTGAGGGCAAGAACCTCGCCGAGCTCCAGCGCACCCTCGCGCGGCACTCGGGCGAGGCGGTGCAGCACGCCGTGCGCGCCGCCGTCCGCAAGGCCGGCAAGACCCCCCAGCAGGAGGTACCGGCCGATCAGAGCCCCGACACGGGGGAGAAGCCCCTGGTCGGTGACTGGGTGGTCGAGGAGTCGGTCGCCGGCCGCTCGCACGGGCAGGAGGTGGTCGGGTTCCCCTCCCTGGTGCTCGACGGCGCCCCTGCCACGGGCGCAGCCGTCACCATCCGGGTGCTCGCCACGGCGGACCAGCAGGCCACCGAGCACCCGCGCGCGGTGCGGCACCTGGTCACGGAGATGCTGGCGCTGCCGGTCGCGCGGGTGACGAGCCGCTGGTCGACGAGCGAGACGCTCGCACTGGCGGCCAGCCCGTACGCCAGCACCGATGCCCTCGTCGCCGACATCCAGCTCGCCGCCACCTCGATGCTGACGGCCGATCACAGCCTGCGCGAGCTGCGCAGCCGCACCGAGGTCGAGTCGCTGGCCGCCTCGCTGCGCGAGCGGTTCGAGGACGCAGTCCTCCAGGTGTCGCGGCAGGCGGCGGCCGCGCTGACCGCCTCCCGCGAGCTCGACGGCGAGGTCCGGCGTGCGACGTCGATGGCGCTGCTCGCCACGCTCGAGGACGTCCGCGCGCACCAGTCGTCCCTCCTCGGTGACGGCTTCATCTCACGGACACCCTCCGACCAGCTGCCACATCTTGCGCGGTACCTGAAGGCGGATGTGGTGCGTATCGGACGGGCCGAGTCCAGCCCTGCTCGCGACGCCCAGCTCGCGTGGCAGGTCCGCGAGCTCGTCGATGCCTGGTGGGCAGCCAACGCCGCGGCCGAGCACGCACCGCTGGCGCGCCGGAGCAATCTCGCCCGGGTCCGCTGGCTGATCGAGGAGCTCCGCGTGAGCCTCTTCGCCCAGCAGCTCGGCACCGCCGTGACCGTGAGCGAGAAGCGGATCCGCAAGGCACTGGCCGAGGCGTAGGCCTGCCATGCCTGCTCTCAGGCAGCGTCCACCGATGCCTGCCGGGGACCCTCGAGGAGCGCGCGCCGGACCAGGGCGACGATCAGGTCGATCTCGGCCGTTGTCACCTCGAAGCGGGGCGTGAAGCGCAGCGAGTTCTCGCCGCCGTGGATCACGCCGAGCCCGTGCATGCGCAGCCACTCCTCGGTGGAGCCGGCGCCGTAGCCCTTGAACTGCGAGTCCAGCTCGCACGAGAACAGCAGACCGGTCCCCTGGACCTGGCTGATCAGGCCACCGAGCTCGTCCTTCAGCGCCTCCAGGCGCTCGACGGCGTAGCTCCCCATGTCCCGGATGTTCGCCCGCCGCTGCGGTGTGAGCAGGCCGAGGACGGCGCACGCGACGTCGAGGGCGCGCGGGTTCGCCGTCATGGTGTTGCCGTAGGAGCCCCGGCGGTAGATCACGGCGGCCCGCTCGGTGAGCGCGAGCACCGAGAGCGGATACTGACCCGCGTTGAGCGCCTTCGAGTACGTCTCCATGTCGGGCGCCTGCTGGCCCTCGAAGCCCGGGTAGTCGACGATCGAGAGAGATCCGGTCGCTCGCAGGCCGGCCTGGATCGAGTCGACCAGGAGCAGCGAGCCGTGGGCCAGTGTCAGCTCACGGGCGGCGGCGTAGAACTCCGGCGGCACGCTGCGACCCGGGTCGCCCTCGCCCATCACCGGCTCGAGGAACAGCGCCTCGATGAACCACCCGTTGCTCTCGGCGTCCTCGAACACCTGCGTGAGCTGGGCGATGTCGTAGGGCTCGATCGCGATCACCGAGCTCTCGCCGCGGAAGCTCGCCAGCATCTCGGTGTAGGTGGTGCGGCTGGAGTCCGAGAAGAGCGCAGGCTTCTCGGTACGCCCGTGAAAGCTGCCCTTGACGACCACACGCTTGATCTCGTGCCCGGCGTGGCGACCACCGGGGTCGGTCATGGTCTTGGTGTGGATGTCGGCGATCCGCGCGGCCAGCGACACCGACTCGGACCCGGAGTTCAGGCACATGAAGCTGGCGTACGGGCACTCGCCGCGCGTGTGGCCGATCTCGGCCCGCAGCGCCCGGTCGGCGCGGAGCTGGGACAGGCTCGGCGTCATGATGTTCGCCATCGCCTGTGGCTTGGCCATGGCGTTGAGAACCGCCTGCGGGGCGTGGCCGAAGCCGAGCATCCCGTAACCGCCGGTGTCGTAGAGAACCGCGCCGTTGAGGGTGACGACCCAGGGCCCGCGCGCAGCGAGCGCGACGTAGGGGTTGATGCCGTCCTGCGGGTAGAAGTTGACGTAACCGGCCTGCACGGTGGCCACCTGGTCGTCCTCGTCGAGATCGAGGATCGCCCGCAGGTCGGCGGCCTGCCGCACGGACGCGTACTCGAGGACCGCGGCGTCCACGGCGGCGACGAGGTCGGAGTCATGGGCGGCGAAGCGCTCGATCGTGGCATCGTCGAGCCCCACGGTGCGGCGGGCACCGCGATGAGCCCGCAGCGGTGCGAGCCGGTCGATCAGGGCGATGGAAGTGTCGGGGTGCGCCATCGTCGTCCTCCTGTGCGCAGCGAGGGACCACGAGGGTGGGTCCGATCCCAGCATGCGGGACGCCGTCGGCGATTGGTAGTCTCGAAATGCACAAGTTCGTGGCCTATCTCGGCGATCCGCCGAAACGGAGGACCGATGAGGCTGACACCGACCGATGAGCAGCTGCTCTCGATCCTCCGCGAGGACGCGCGCGCCTCCACGGCCGAGATCGCGCGCCGGCTCGAGCTCTCCCGCACCACGGTCCAGAGCAGGATCCAACGCCTCGAGCGGGACGGCGTGATCCAGGGCTACACGGTGCGGGTCGCCGAGGAGGCCGAACGAGATCGGCTACGCGCGCACATCCTCATCACGGTGGGCCCGAAGCAGACGCATGCGGTGGTGCGTGCGCTGCACCAGCTCCCTGAGGTGCGCAGCCTGCACTCGGTCAGCGGCACGCACGACCTGGTCGCGATCGTCGTCGCCACCGGGGTGCAGGACATGGACTGGCTGACCGACCGGATCGGCGCCCTCGACGGCGTCGAGCGCACCACCACCTCGATCATCCTGTCGACCAAGTTCGAGCGCTGACACGGCCGGCGTCAGACCAGGCGCTCAGGCAGGCGGCGCCGGCGGGTCGGTCGGGCGGTTCTGCTCGCGGAATCGCCCGGAGTCGTCGATGGACCGCGGTGGCTGCTGCGGCGGCGGTGGCTGCTGCGGCGGCTGAGGTGGGGGATCGCCCGCCCAGTCGTTCTTCCTGCGCCCGAAGACGAGCAGCAGCACGATCACGATCGCGACGACCGCAGCCGCCGCGATGACGAAGAACGCCAGCGAGCCGTACATGGACATGGGCGATGCCTCCTTGCCTGGCGGACCGCCATCGTAGGCACAGGAGCCGCCCGAGCGCTGGCCCACAGCTCGTTCACCGCCTGGCCATCCGCTCGATGCCCGGCTGCCCTAGGTTCCCGTCGTGCCGACCTCGACGCCCCCACGCTCGCCCGCCGCCCGCCGCCTCGCGGTGACCGCGGTCCTCGCGCTTTCCCTCGCCGCGCTCGCGGCTCCCGGGCTCCTCGACGCGGCCCATGCCGTCGATGCGCCGATCGTCTCCGCTGCCGACGACGCCGCCATCGAGCTCGCCCCCCTCGGTACCTATCGCACCGGCGTCATCGACCAGGGTGCCGCCGAGATCGTCGTCTTCCACGCGGGCACCGATCAGCTGTTCGTGGTCAATGCCGACAACGGCACGGTCGACGTCCTCGACGCCTCCGACCCGAGCGCGCCGGCCCACCTGGGCGAGCTCAGCCCGGTGGGCACCACGGCCGGCGACGGATCGGTGATCGAGATGGGGGCGGTGGCCAACTCCGTGGCCGTGCGCGCCGACGGCCTGATCGCCGTCGCGCTCGAGGCCCCCGACAAGGTCAGCCACGGCTGGGTCGCGTTCTTCGACGCGAACGCGATCGCTGCCGGCGCGCTGGGCGCGGTGCGCGTCGGATCGCTCCCGGACAACGTGGTGATCTCGTCCGACGGCGCCCGCGCCGTGGTCGCCAACGAGGGCGAGCCCGACGAGGACTTCGCGGTCGACCCCGAGGGTTCGATCGCCGTCATCGACCTACCTGCCGCCCTCGGAGCACCCGGTCAGAGCGACGTGCGGATCGCCGACTTCCACGCCTACGAGGCCGAGGGCGCACTGCCCGAGGGGGTGCGGGTGTTCGGCCCCGAGGTCAACACCGAGTTCCCGGTCTCGGCGAACCTCGAGCCCGAGTATGCCGCGATCGACCACACCAGCACGATGGCGTACGTGAGCCTGCAGGAGGCGAACGCGTTCGCCGTCGTCGACCTGGCCTCCGCGACGGTCACCGACATCCTCCCGCTAGGCGCGAAGGACCACTCGCTCCCCGAGAACGCACTCGACGTGAGCGACCGCGACGGACCGGACGGCGAGCCCACCATCACGATCGCCCCGCAGCCCGCACTCGGGCTCTACATGCCGGACACGGTCGCGCCTTACACGGTGGCCGACCAGACCTACCTGGTCACCGCGAACGAGGGTGACGCCCGCGAGTGGGGCGACTACGTCGAGGGCGCGCGCGTGAAGGACCTGGGCGACGACGGCCTCCTGCCGATCTGCGGGGACTCGATCCTGGCCGGCATGACCGGCGACGACCAGCTCGGCCGCCTCAACGTCACCACAGCCGAGGGCCTCAACGCCGACCGCACCTGCTACGAGCAGCTCTACTTCTTCGGCGGCCGCTCGTTCTCGATCTGGAGCACCGACGGCGACCTCGTGTTCGACTCCGGCTCCCAGCTCGAGGAGATCGTGGCCGGCGCTGCACCTGAGTTCTTCAACTCCAACCACTCGGAGTCCAACCTCGAGGGGCGCAGCGACGACAAGGGCCCCGAGCCCGAAGCCGTCACGGTAGGGGAGGTCGACGGTCGCAGCTACGCGTTCGTCGGTTTCGAGCGCGTCGGCGGCATCGCCGTCTTCGACATCACCGACCCCACGGACGTCTTCTGGGTCACCTACATCAACAACCGTGACTTCTCGATCTCGCTCGAGGACGCGGACGATCCCGCAGCGGTGCTCGACGACGCCGGCGACCTCGGCCCGGAGAGCATCGCCTTCATCAGTGCCGCCGACTCCCCCACGGGCGAGCCGATGATCGCCGTCGGCAACGAGGTCTCCGGCACCACGACGCTGTTCGCCATCACGCCCACCGTGACCGAGCCGCCCACCACCACGCCGACCACCGAGCCGACGACGGATCCCACCACGGACCCGACGACCGAACCGACCACGGCACCCAGCACCGATCCGGGTGAGCCGACCTCGGAGCCGACAGGGTCGACGGCGAAGCTCGCCGTGGTCATCGACGGTCCCGTTCGGCCCGGGCAGACGGTGGCGGCGCAGATCTCGGGCGGCGTGGCCGGCGACGAGCTCACCGGGACGATGTACTCCGTCCCGGTCGAGATGGGCACCGTGACCGTGACCGCCGATGGCACCGCCACCCTGTCGTTCCGGGTCCCGGCCGACACCGAGGTGGGCAGCCACCGCCTGGTGGTGGTCGGCGCCGAGTCCGGCACGGCCGAGGTGTCGTTCCAGGTCACCGCCGCCACCGGCGGCGCGGGCGGCGGGCTCGCCGACACCGGCGTGGCCGGCCTCACAGGACTGATCGCGTTCGTTGCGATCGCAGCGGGCGCTGGTGTCCTCCTCGTCCGCCGCGCTCGGGCCTCCCAGGCCTGAGCAGACGAGCGGACTGACCATCAGCCTCACTCTCGCGCTGCGAGAATCTGCTCCCGAAGGATGTCGGCGTGCCCGCAGTGCTGCGCGAGCTCGCGCAGCATGTGGGTGTAGATCGCCCACAAGGCACGCGGACCGCGACCGCTGACCTCATCCTCCAGCGCGAGCTCAGCGGCGAGCTGCCGAGACGTGGCGCACGCGGCCGCGTAGCCCGCCTGAATGCTCTCGATCGTGTCGCTCGTGCGGAGCATGAAGGAGCGGTCGGGTGTGGACGGTGCGCCCAGCTCCTTCAGGCTTCGTCCGGTCAGCGCCTGGTTGAACCAGACGTGCTCGACATAGGTGACGTGCTTGACCAGCCCGAGCAACGTGGTGCGTGACGGCACGAGAGAGCGCCGAGCTTCCTCCTCGGTGAGGCCGTCGAGGCTGCGGTGCAGCATCGCCCGGTGCTCGTCCAACAGCTCGTCGAGCCGCTGCCGCAAGTCGTCGGTCCAGACGCCACTCGCCATGCCGGGCATCTAGCTCTCTCCGACGACCTGGGCCAGCACATCGAGCACGTGGCGGTAGGGCTGCCCGGTCGCTCGGCTCATCCCCATCTCGCAGGTGCGGTTGGCGCTCACGTAGGCATCGACGCCCTCGATCGTGGCGACCTCGCGGGACTCGTCACGGGTCGCACCCTCGGTCAGCTCGGGGTGCAGCATGCCGCGGTCGCCCGCGAAGCCGCAGCAGCCCCAGGCCGCCGGTACGACAGCCTCGCGTGCGGCCGCCTGCGCGAGCGCGACCAGGTCAGGCGTGGCGCCGAGGTGCTCGGTACCGCAGGTCGGGTGGACCACCACGCGGTCCAGACGGCGGTCCTCCGGCACGCTGAGGCGCGGCAGCACCTGCTCTCGCGCCCAGGCGACGGCGTCCATCACCCGCAGCTGAGCGAAGCGCTCGGCATGGGTGCCGGTCAGCACCGCGTCCAGGCCCTCGAGCCCGTGCGTGCAGGAAGCCGCATCCATGACGACGGCGAGCTCACCCTCGCGACTCGCTCGCCACAGCGCGTCGACCACCCGCTCCCCCATGGCACGGTGGCCGTCGGTGAAGCCCTTCGAGGACCACGGCGTGCCGCAGCAGAGCGAGTCGACCCGCTCCGGCATCGTCACCGCCAGCCCCGCTGCCCGGCACAGCGCCAGCAACGACGAGGCCGGCCCGCCGAACAGGGCGCCGGTGCAGCTGGGGAACAGCACGACGTCGGCGACGGCCGGCTCGACCGCCCCGGCCAGCGAGCTGCGCGGCCGGCCCGGGGCGGGCAGATCCCGCCCGACCTCGGGCACGACCTCAGTGGGCAGCACCCGCCTGGCCAGCCGACTCGCGAGGGGAGCGACGCCGTCGGGAAGCGCGTCGGCGACCCCCAGGCCCAGCCGGGCCGCGCCCTCGAACGTGTCCCAACGCCCTGCGACGGCCACGCCGCCACGTTGCGCGAGCGAACCCAGCCCACCGGCGCGGCGGCGCTTCATCACGGCCCCGGTGTCGATCGACACCGGGCACGAGCGCACGCACATCGAGTCGGCGGCGCAGGTCTGCACCGCCTCGTACTCGAAGTCGTCCTGCAGCCCCTTCGCATCCGCGTGCCGCCCCTCGGACTCGGCACGGCGGATCTCACGCATCAGCACGATCCGCTGACGTGGGGTCGTGGTGGTGTTGCGAGAGGGGCATGCGGGCTCGCAGTATCCGCACTCCACGCAGGTGTCCACGGCGATGTCCACGGTGGGGAAGGTCTTCAGGTTGGACACGTGCGCATGCGGGTCCTCGTCGAGGACGACGCCCGGAGCGAGGATCCCGTGAGGGTCGCAGAGTCGCTTCACCTCGCGCATCACCTCGTACAGGTCCTCGCCGTACTGGCGCTTCACGTAGGGCGACATCATCCGGCCGGTACCGTGCTCGGCCTTCAGCGTCCCGCCCTCCCCCAGCACGAGCTCGACCAGGTCCTCGGTGAAGGCCTCGTAGGTGGCGAGCTCGCTCGGGTCGTCGAGATGCGGCGTGATCATGAAGTGAAGGTTGGCATCGCGGGCGTGCCCGAACGTGACGGCCTCGCGATATCCGTACCGCTCGAGCAGCGCGCCGAGCCCGGCCACGCCCACGCGCAGCCGGTCGGCCGGGAACGCGATGTCCTCGAGCAGGTTCGTGGTCCCGGCAGGCCGCGCCGCAGCCACCGCGGCGTACAGCCCCTTGCGCACCGCCCACATCGCCGCACGGTCGCCGGCATCGGTGGTCAGCGCGGTCGGCAGCGCGAGCGGCAGCCCGCCGATCGCCGTCCCCAGCACGGCAGCCGCGTCGCTCAGCTCGGCCTGGGTCGCGGCCTGCGCCTCGACCAGCAGCGCGGTGTGGTTCTCGACGACGATCGCCCGCATCTCGCTCGGCGCGGCCGCGAGCCCCTGCGCCACCCGCAGCGAGGAGGGATCCATCAGCTCGACAGCGACAGCACCCGCCGCGAGCAGCGCGGGCACCGCGGCGGAGGCGGCGTCGATGCCGTCGAAGACCGCGAGCGCGGTCGCCACGTGCGGCAGCGCCGGCACCGTGTCGAGCACGACAGAGGCGACGTAGCCGAGCGTGCCCTCCGAACCCACGAGCAGGTGAGCGAGGATGTCGGCGGGTTCGTCATGGTCCAGGAACGCGTTGAGGCCGTAGCCCATCGTGTTCTTCATCGAGAACTGGTGCTCGATGATGCCGCGCAGCCGGGTGTCCCCACGGAGCCGGTCCCGGATCGCCAGCAGCCCCGCGACCAGCTCGGGCTCGGCGGCAGCCAGCGCGCGCGAGGCGTCGGGGGCCGCGGTGTCCACCACGGTGCCGCTGGGCAGCACGAACCTCATCGAGTGCAGCGTCCGGTAGGCGGTCGCGGTGTGCGAGGAGGTCATGCCCGAGGAGTTGTTCGCGACGACCCCGCCGATCGTGCACGCGATCTCGCTGGCCGGGTCGGGACCGAGCCGGCGGCCGTGGCGGGCCAGCACAGCATTGACGCGGCGAAGCACAGCCCCGGGTTCGCACCGAACGCGAGCACCGCCGTCGAGCACCTCGATCGAGGAGAACGAGTGGCGGGTGTCCACGAGGACACCAGCGGTCCCGGCCTGGCCGGAGAGGCTGGTACCCCCCGAGCGGAAGGTGACCGGCGTACGGGCGCGGTTCGCCGCGACGAGGAGGGCGGTCAGCTCGCCGAGATCGGCGGGCGTCGCCAGCGCGGAGGGTGTCAGCAGGTAGTGCGAGGCATCGTGTGCCGCGGCGATCAGGTCCACGGGGCGCGTGGACCAGCCCTGCGGGGCGACGACGCGGCTGAGCTGATCCAGGTCCGGTGGCACCCTGCGATTCTGCCGCACGACGGCGCTCGGTCAGGTACCCGTGCACGGGCGACCGGCAGCCCATAGGCTCAGGGCATCGCGCGGAAGGAACGTCATGTCGTACGGCCAGCACCCCGACCCGAACACCCCTCCCCCGTACGGGGCGCCGCTGCAGGGCCCCGGGTCGCAGCCGCCTGGCTACGGCGGCCAGGGGCAGTACGACCAGGCGGGCTACGCCCAGCAGCCGAGCTACGGGCAGCCACCGCCCTACGGGCAGCCGGGTCAGTACGGGTACGGCGGCACGCAGTGGAACGGGACGATGCCGCGCCCGGGCTCGGTCACCTCGGGTTCCGTGCTGGCCATCATCGGAGGCGTCATCGCCGTCCTGATCGGCGGGCTGTTCCTCATCGTGGCGGGTATCGAGGACGCCGACGAGGTCCTCGCGCAGGCGGGATTCCCGTCCTCGTGGTTCGTGACGATCGGGGCTGTCGTCGTGGCGGTCGGTCTCGTGGTGCTCGTCCTCGGCATCCTGGCGCTCCGCGGTCAGTGGTGGGCCGCGATCGCGCTGGCGGTCGTGGGCGCGCTGTACATCCTGCTCGCGATCTGGAGCATGATCCAGGGCCAGAGCGGGGTGCTGGTGGGAATGATCTGGATCGCGCTCTCGGTCGGGCTGCTCATGTCGCGGACCTCGCGCGCCTGGTTCCAGGCACAGCGCTGACCTCACCTAGGCTTCCTCGCACAGGTCGAGGGAGGCGCATGAACGCACGGCAGCGGGTCGAGGCGCGCGCCGGCTACCTGATGCTCGTCCCGAGCTTCATCGGGGTCGGGGTGTTCCTGCTGCTGCCGGTGCTCGTGGTGCTGGGACTGAGCCTGACGAAGTACAACCTCATCAGCCCACCGCAGTGGTACGGCCTCGAGAACTACGCCTACATCCTGGGCTGGGACAGGTTCCGCAACTCGCTCCTGGTCACGCTGCTCTTCACCGCGATGACCATCCCGGCCTCGATCACGATCGGGCTGCTGCTCGCCGTCGCGGTGAACCGGCGACTGCCGGGCACCAGCTGGTTGCGGGTGCTGTACGTGCTGCCGTGGGTGTGCGCACCGCTCGCGCTGGGGGTGGTGTGGCGGTGGATCCTCGACCCCACCAACGGCGCCCTCAACGCGATCCTGGGGCGGCGGATCCAGTGGCTGGCGGACGTCGATCTCGCGCTGCCCTCGGTCGCGTTCGTGCAGGTGTGGTCGACGGTGGGCTACATCTCGCTGTTCTTCCTCGCCGGCCTGCAGCAGATCCCCACCTCGGTGTACGAGGCCGCGAAGCTCGACGGCGCCGGCCCCGCCCGCACGCTCTGGTCGATCACGCTGCCGCTGCTGCGGCCCACGATGTTCTTCGTGACGGTCACCTCGATCATCTCCAGCTTCCAGGTGTTCGACTCGGTCTACGCCATGACCGGCGGCGGCCCCCGGTTCACCACCGACGTCATCGCCTCCCGCATCTACGACGAGGCCTTCGTGGCGCTGCGGCTCGGCCGCGCAGGCGCCATGGCTGTCGTGCTGTTCGTGGTGCTGGTGGCGATCACGCTGATCCAGCAGCGCTACTTCCGCAAGCGCATCACCTACGACATGTCATGAGCACCGACCGAGCCCCGACGGCGTCCCGGCAGCCGAGCGCAACGCGCTCGGCGGGTGCCGCGCGCCTGTTCGCCAACGCGCTCACGTACGCGTTCCTGCTCGCGGCGGCGCTGCTGATGGTCGCGCCGTTCGTGTTCTCGGTGCTGACCTCGCTCAAGACCCCGAAGCAGTTCAACACCAGCTCCCCGCTCGCCGCGCCCGACCCGGCCACGGTGGAGAACTACGTCTCGCTGTTCGGCGAGCGGTACGACTTCGTGGTGCCGATCGCGGTGACCGCGCAGGTGGTGCTGGTGCTGGTGCTCGGGCAGATGATGACGTCGATCCTGGCGGCGTACGCGTTCGCGCAGCTGAGGTTCCCTGGGCGGGACGCGATCTTCTGGGTATACGTGTCCACGCTGATGATCCCCGCCGTCGTCACGATCATCCCGCTGTACTCGATGATGACCTCGCTCGGGCTGAAGAACTCGTTCGCCGGGCTCGTGGTGCCGTTCATGTTCGGGTCCCCGTACGCGATCTTCCTGCTGCGTGAGAACTTCCGGTCCACGCCGTCGGACGTGCTCGACGCCGCCCGCATCGACGGCGCCGGCGTGATGCGACGGCTCTGGCAGATCATGGTCCCGATGAACAAGCCGATCCTGGCGACTTTGCTGCTCATCACGGTGGTGAGCCAGTGGAACAACTTCATGTGGCCGCTGGTGATCGCGCCGAAGTCCGAGTGGCACGTGATCACGGTCGCGACGGCGGCCCTGCAGACGCAGTACAACGGCAACTGGACGCTCGTGATGGCCGCGACGACGCTCGCGCTGGCGCCGCTGGTGATCCTGTTCCTCATCTTCCAGAAGCAGATCACCTCCAGCCTCGGGATCACCGGGGTGCGCTGAGCCGCTCGGGGAGGACAGCGGCGAGCGCGATCGCGTCGCGCGGCGCGTGGACCTTGGCGTCGTTGTCGAAGTACACGAGGACCTGCTCGACGCCGTCGTGCGCCGCCCAGCCCCGCACCCGGGCTGCCCAGTCCTCGATCTCGGTGGCCGAGTAGCCGCTGGTGTAGAGCTCGTCGCCGCCGTGGAGCCGCACGTACACGTGATCGGCCGTGACCGCGTCGATCGTGGGCCACTGCCCGGCGCCGTCGGAGACGACGACGGCGACCCCGTGGCGGCGGCACATCGCCAGGAACGCCTCGTCCTCATACGACGAGTGGCGTACCTCGATCGCGTGCCGCAGCGGCCGGTCGGCGCGAGCTGCCCGGGTCCAGGGGGTCTCGGACCAGCGCTCGATCTGGGCCAGCCGGCCACCCCGGGCGAGACGCGCCGCCTCGCGCTCCGTGCGGGGCAGCAACGCGAAGAACGCCTCGAGCCGCTCGGGCTCGAACGCGTCGCGGGCGGGCAGCTGCCACAGGAACGGCCCGGTGAGGTCGCCGAGCAGCAGCGGGCCGCTCGCGAAGAAGGTGCCGAGCGCCTCGCGAGCATCCCGCAGCCTCAACATGTGCGTGATGAAGCGCGGCCCCTTGACCGCCATCACCGTGCCGTCGGCCACCTGCGCGGCCCAGGAGCGCCAGCTGCTGGGGCGTTGCAGCGAGTAGAACGATCCGTTGACCTCGACGGTCGCCATGCGCTCGGACAGGTAGGAGAGCTCGTCACGCTGGCGCAGCCCGGGCGGGTAGAAGACACCGCGCCAGCCCGGGTAGCGCCAGCCCGAGACACCGGTCCGGATGTCGGTCATGGTGTCAGCGCGCGAGGTCGTCGCGCTCGGACTGCGAGTAGGCATCGGCCATCGCCGCCGGGTTGACCGCACGCGCGGCACGCAGGCCTGCGACCTTGGCCGACGTCGCCGCCATCGCCTCACGCGCCTTGCCCCGACCGTAGGTGACCGCGTGCTCGGCGCTCACCCCGATGGAACGACCGACCTCGATCGCGTCCTGGTCGGCGCCCATGTACATGAACTGCCAGCGGTACTGCTCGGTCTGCTGCTCGACCAGGGACTTGATCGCCGCGTGCGTCCACTCCCTGGAGGCGTTCTCATGACCGTCGGTCATGACGGCGACCACGACGGTGCCCGGGCGCTCCTCCTCGGGAAGCGCAGCGAGCTTCGCGCCCGCCTCGGTGATAAGCGTGCCCATCGCGTCCAGCAGCGCCGTGCTGCCGCGCGGCGCGAGGTCGAGCGGCGGCACGTCGCTGAGCGGGATGTCGGAGTAGACGAGGTCGTAGGTGTTGTCGAACTGCGCGAGCGTCACACGGCACTCGCTCGTCGCCGCGCTGCGCGCCTGCTCGTCGATGAAGGCAGCGAACCCGCCCTCGGTGTCGGCCTTGATCGACTGCATCGACCCGGAGCGGTCGAGCAGGAAGTACAGGTGGGTGAGATCGGGACGGGTCATGGCGTCCTCCTTCGTGGTGTGAAGCGCATCGGCTTCGGTGGGTGGGCGGGCGCGCGTGGCGTCCCTGTCTCCAGGTCGTAGCGCGCCCTCTCGACACCGGCCGCGGTGACACGGCCATCGGCGTTGGCGTACGCCGCGAGCGCCGGGGTCCGAGCCAGACGCGGCCCGACGGCGTTCTCGCTCAGCCCGGCCTTCTGGCCGGCGGCACGCAGGCTGTCACCCTCCTCCAGCACGGCCTGCGCCATCGAGGCGTCGAGCAGCTCGGTCAGCCGATCGGCGGCGTCACGCAGCCGCGGCAGCGCGTCCGCAATCCGGTCGGCACCGGCCCGCTCGGCGTCGTCGAGCGCGCCGCGGATCGCCGCGAGGGTGGTGGGGTCGAGGGGCATGACCCACCGTACCGCAGAAACTGCGGCTCCGCACGAAGTGCTGCCAGCGCTCAGGCGGTGGCTTCGTCGGACGGTGCGGGCTCGACCGGGTTCTGGCAGTAGAACAGCGGCCCGTCCCCCTCGCCGTGGTAGGCGTACTCGGTGCCGTCGACCGTGAGGATCAGCCGGGCGCCGGGCACGAGCGCCTGCGTGTACATCTGGTCGGGCTCCGGGCAGCCGATCGAGCCGTCGCTCCAGGTGACCTCCTCGAGCTCACCGGGCGTGATGGCGGCCGGGTCGACGTCGAGCTGCTGCGCCAGATCCGTCACCGCCGCCTCGACGCGCTCGTCCATGTCTCCCGACGGCGACCCGTCAGGCTCCGAGGTCTCGCTCGTCGGGTCCTCGGTCGCCTCGTCCGTGGGTGTGAGCGTGGTGGCGTCGCCCTCGCCCGGCTCCGGGCTCCGGCCCTGATCGGGTTCCTGGCAGGCGGCCAGGCCGAGCATCAGCAGAGCGGCAGCGACCACCCCGCTCGTTCGTCGCGCCCAGGTCGTCATGCTCCACTCTAAGCCGAGATGGCACCCCGCGGGCTCGTCCATGAGTCGCGCCCTCTGCCCCACGAGTGAGCGCGGCCGGGTGTGACGCGCGGCCCGCGCCTGCCACACCCGGCGCACCTCAGGCGGTCGAGAGCGCGAGACCCTCCCGTACCGAGGGCCAGCCCACCAGAGCAGCGCGGACGTCGTCACGGGACTCCGACGCGAGCGCCACCTCGTGGGCGCGCTCGAGCACCTCGTCGATACTCACGCGCACTCCTGTCTCCGCCGATGCCACGGCCGCCTCGACCATCGCGAGGCTCAGCACGTTGTCGGCGGCCTCGCACATCATCGGCGCGCGCTCGCGAATCCCTGCCACGAACGCGGCGAGCGATCCGGCGAGCTCCCGGCCGGGGTCGGCCTCCTGCGGTACCGCGAGATCGCCGCCCGCGTCGTACGACGGCGCATGGTCACCGTCCCAGGTCGCCGCACCCTTCTCGGCCGAGAGCCGCCAGGACCCGTTCCAGGATGTCTCCAGCCCCGGTGCGCACCAGCAGCCGGTGTAGCTGAAGCGGGAGCCGTCGCTCATCTCGAACGTCGCGACCGCCGAGGCGTCGCCGGCGTACCAGCTCCACGGCGGGTTGAAGGACTCGGCATACACGGCGACCGGGTCGGCGTCGAGCACGAACCGAGCGAGGTCGAACTGATGGATCGCCATGTCCACGAGGAGCGGCTGCGGCATCTCCTCACGGAACCCACCGAAGTGCGGTGCCTTGAAGAACTCGCACGCGAGCGAACCGGAGGAGCCCAGCGCACGGGAGTAGGCACGGAGCTGGAACGCCTGCTGGTTGAAGCGGCGGGACTGGCTGACCACGAACCGCCGCCCCGTCACCTGTGTGGCCGCGACCAGGGAGAGCGCCTCGGCCACGGTCTCGGTGACGGGCTTCTCACCCAGCACGTCGAGTCCGGCGAACAGCGCCGCCGTCGTGATCGAGTGGTGCGCGATCGGGATCGCGACATCGACGACGGCGCTCGCCTGCGTCGTGGCCAGCATCTCGCCGAGGTCGGTGCCCACCGCGACATCGCCGTCGGCGAGCCCGCCCGGCGCAGCGGCCAGGGCCGCCCGCGCGACGTCGAGATCGAGGTCGACCAGCCCGACGAGCACGGCGTCAGGGTTAGCCGCGATCGTGCTCAACCACGCCCGGCCCATGCCGCCGGCGCCGACCTGGAGGATGCGTAGCGGCTCGCTCATTCGCCGCTGGCCTGCTCGGCCTCGAGCTCCGCCTGCGCCGCGGCAGCCTCGGGACTCAACGCACCCTCGTAGTCGGCGCCCACGTAGAACTCGCCGGTGCGGTAGCGCAGCAACGTGGGGATCTCGCGCTCGGGACGCAGCGTGACGGCCCACTCGGCGGCGTTCGAGATGACCCTGCGGACGCCCTCGTGGAAGTAGGTCGGGTACTCCTGGTCGCCGGGGCGGAAATAGAAGATCTTCCCGTGGCCCCGCTTGAAGGTGCAGCCGGAACGGAACACCTCGCCGCCGGTGAAGGAGGAGATGAAGACCAGCTCGTCGGGCGTGGGGATGTCGAAGAACTCCCCGTACATCTCGTCCTCGTCGATGATCATCGGGTTGGGGATGCCCTGGGCGATGGGGTGCGTGGGATCCACGGTCCAGACGAGCTCGCGGTCGTGCTCGGCTCGCCAGCGCAGCGTGCAGGTCGTGCCCATCAGCTTCATGAAGAGCTTCGACCAGTGCCCGGAGTGCAGGACGATCAGGCCCATCCCCTCCAGCACGTGCCGGTGCGCGCGCTCGACGACCTCGTCGGAGACCTCGCCGTGCGCGGCGTGGCCCCACCAGATCAGCACGTCGGTGTCGGCGAGCACCTCCTCCGTGAGCCCGTGCTCCGGCTGGTCCATCGTGGTGGTGCGGACCCGGGCGCGCTCGCCGAGGTTCGCCTCGATCCCCTGCGCGATGGCGCCGTGCATGCCGTCCGGGTATCGCTCGGCGACACTCGGCTCCAGCTGCTCGTGGCGGTTCTCGCCCCAGACCAGGATGCGGATCGGATCGGTCATGGTGGTGCTCTCCTCGAGGTGGTGGGTGATGTGGATGATCGGGGTCGGTCGGTGCTCGATGGTTCGCGTGCTCAGGACTTGACGGCGCCTCCTGTGACGCCAGCGGCGACGTAGCGCTGGGCGACGATCAGCAGCGCGATGGCCGGCAACGACGAGAGTACGGCGGTCGCCATGACCGGCGACCAGTCGTTGACGAACCCGCCGATGTAGCTGTACAGGCCCAGCGTGATCGGGCGCATGCTCTCCGTCGTCGTCAGCGTCAGGGCGAACAGGAAGTCGCCCCACGCGAACAGGAACGTGAACAGCGCCGAGGTGATGAGTGCGTTCCTGCTGATGGGCAGCACGACCGCCAGGAACGCGCGAATCGGACCGGCGCCGTCGACATAGGCCGCCTCGATGATCGATGCGGGAATGCCCATCATGAAGGCTCGCATCAAGATGATCGAGAACGGGATCCCTGCTGCGGAGTCGGCCAGGATCAGCCCGCCGTAGGTGTTCAGCAGACCCAGGTCGCTGTAGGCGCTGTACAACGCGTTGGCGACGACGATGCCGGGGACCATCTGCGTGGTGAGCACCGCGAACAGGAGCACGCTCACCCACGTGCCGAAGCGGAAGTGAGCCAGCGCGTAGGCAGCAGGCGCCGCGATGGCGAGGCTGAGCACGACGGCGCCCAGGCTGACGATGAGGCTGGTGAGCAGGTTGCCGCCCTGCTCGGCGATCGCCGTCTCGTAGCCGCGCAGCGAGAAGTCGAACGGGAGCCACGGAGTGGCCGCGGCATTGCCCGCCGGCTGCAGCGAGACGTTGAGCATCCAGTACAGCGGGAACAGCATGATGGCGATGATGACGACACCCAGGATCGTGTGGCCGAGGCGTCGTGGGGGCCGCGAGGTCGCGGCGCGGCGGGCAACGCGCGTGGGCGCCCGCCGGGTGATCGGAACGGCAGTCATGGTGGCCTCCTGCCTCTACTCGTCCACCGCGCGACGATTGACGCGCAGGTAGACGACGGCGAACACGAGCGAGATCACCACGAGGATGTTGCCCAGCGCGGCACCCACCCCGAAGTCGAACTCGCGGAACGACATGTGGTACGAGAACGTCGAGATCGTCTGGGTGGCGTTGGCCGGCCCACCGTTGGTCAGTCCCAGGATGACGTCGAGCACCTTCAAGGTGTAGACGACACCCAGCACCAGGACGACGGTCACCACGCCGCGCAGCTGCGGCCACGTGATGCACCAGAAGGCTCGTGCGCCGGTCGCGCCGTCGAGCGACCCTGCCTCGTAGAGCTCCTCCGGGATCTCCTGCAGACCGCCGTACAGGATGGTCGCGTTGAAGGGGATCCCGAGCCAGATGTTCACCACGATGACGGCGACCAGAGCCAACGAGGTCGACGTCAGCCAGGCGGGCCGGCCGTCGACGAACGGCAGCAGTCCCAGCGTGCGGTTCAGCACGCCGTTGTCGGTGTCGAGGATCCACCGCCACACAGCCGAGGCCGCGATCATCGGGATCAACCACGGCAGCAGCAGCAGCGACCGCAGCACGCCCGAGAGCAGGAAGCGCTTGTGGAAGAACAGCGCGATCAGCAGCCCGATCGTGAACTGCCCGGCGATCGAACCCACCGTGAAGAGCCCGGTGTTGAGCAGCGCCCGGTCGAACACCGGGTCCGAGATCGCGGTCGCGTAGTTCGCCAGGCCGACCCAGGGCGCCTCGCCGGTGTAGAACGTCCGCGTCGTGTACTCCTGGAAGCCCATGACGAGGTTCTTGACCACCGGGTAGCCGAAGAAGAGCAGCATGTAGACGATCGCGGGCACCAGGAACGCGGCCTGGACCACACGGTGCCGCGCGACCGGGCGCCTCCGACGGCGACCGGGCCGCGGCGGGGCCAGCCCGCCGGAGGGACCGGTCGCCGTCGCGACTGAGCGGCTCTCAGCCATTCTGCGCCTGGTCGAGCGCGTCCTCCGGGCTCATGCCACCCACGAGCGCGTTCTGGACGGCTTCGTAGATCGCAGTCGCCTGGGCCGGCCACTCGGCGCCGAGCTTGCCCGTCCGGGAGCGCAGGTCGGGCACCTGGACCGCGAACGACTCGAGGCTCGGCACCTGCGCGATGACATCGGGGGCGAGGGCCGGGTCGGTCGGCACCGTGTTGGTCCCGACGGCGGCCGCGACCACTGCCTCCTCGCCGACCAGGCACTGCACGAACTCGGCTGCCTTCTCCATCCGCGCCTCGTCACCGGTCTGCGGGACGGCCCACGCCTCACCGCCGAACGGAGAGACTGTGGTGCCGCCGGCCTCCGGCACGGGGATCGGGACGATGCCGTAGTTCAGCCCCTCGACCGCCTCGAGGGTGCCGAAGTTCCACGGGCCGTTGATCATCATGGCCGCGTTGCCGCCGGAGAACTGGTCGGCTACGTCCCCCTGGGACCAGGTGACCACCGACTGCGACATCGAGCCTGCGTCGAGCAGGTCCTTCCAGAGCTGGAGCGCTCCGGCGACCTCCGGGGTGGCGATGTCGGCCTCGTCGCCACCGTTGGACCACATGAACGGCAGGAACTGCCACGTGCCCTCGTAGGTGTTGATCGCCGACAGCGCCATGCCGTAGCGGTCACCCTCGGTCAGCGTGGCGGCCGCCGCCTTCAGCTCGTCCCAGGTGGTCGGCGGCTCGACGCCGGCCTCCTCGAGCATCGCCGTGTTGTAGAACAGCGCGATCGTGTTGGTGACCGGCTGCAGCGCGTACAGCTCGCCGTCGTACGTCGACGCCGCGAGCACCTCCTCGGTGATGCCGCCGGGGTCCAGGCCGAACTGCGAGAGCGGCGCCAGTGCACCGCTGTCGGCGATCTGCTGGACCTCGGGGTTGTCGAGCATCAAGACGTCGGGCAACGTGCGGGAGGAGCTCATCTGGAGCACCTTCGCGATGAGGTCATTGCCAGGGACGGTCTCACGGTTGAGACTGACGCCGATCTCGTCGGCGCATCCGTCGAGCACACCCTGCCAGGCCGACTTGTTGGGATCGGTGTTGTAGTAGTCCAGCACGTGCAGCTCGGTGACCCCGCCGTCGCCGGTGCCGCCCCCGCCATCACCTCCTCCGCACGCCGCGAGGAGAAGCAGTGGCGCGGCCGCGGCTGCGGCGATCAGGCCTCGGGACCTGGTGGGCTTCGGCATGTCGAGTTCCTCCCTTTCTTGTCCACGGCTTCGTGGACGCGGCCGCCTCGGGGTCGTTCCCGAGGCGGATCGTTGAAGACTGTCGATACGCATCGATGTTGTGAGGGTGTCGGGGACGGACAAGGGACACCAGCGGTCAGCCGGCGTGACGGACGGAGCCGCGCCGGGTCAGGCGCGCCTCCACCAGACGCAGCTCTGCGGGGATGTCCCCGTCGAGCAGGTCGAACAGCCATGACATCGCCAGTCGCGACACGTCGCGCGGCTGGGTGGACACCGCTGTGGGCGGAACGGGTTGGACCTCGGCCTCGGCGTCGGTGCACAGCGACACCAGGTCGAGGTCGCGGCCGGGGACGAGACCGCGCTGCTGCAGCGCGGCACCGACCTCGTGCGGACTGTGGACGGTGAGCAGCCCGGGGCGGCGGTCGCCGTCGGCGAGAACGCCGTCGAGATAGTCGTCGACACCCGCCCGCGTGTGAGGTGCGCTGATCCAGCGCATCGCGATGCCGCGGCTGCGCGCGCGTGCCTCCGCGCGCTCGCGGAACCGCGGCACGTAGTTCATCTTCTGGGCGACGCGCTCGGCCGACCAGCCCAGCACCGAGATCTCCTGGCACTCGACGTCGGCCAGCTCGTCGACGAGCAGCTCCGCAGCGGTCTCGAAGTCGAAGTCGATGCAGTGCAGGCCGTCGCGGTCGTCGGGCACACCGATGAAGATCACCGGCATCGCCAGCTCGCGGGCGAGCGGCGCCCGCGGGTCGTCGGTGGCGATCTCCATGACGATCGCGGCATCGCACATCGCCCGCCGCTGCACCCGCGCCAACGCCTTCGGGCCTTCCGCGGCCGTCAGCATCAGCACGTCGTAGTCGTGCTTGCGCGCGTTGAGGGCGATCTCCTCGGTGAAGGCCATCAGCCCGCCCGCCGACTCGGGGTCCGGCAACGGCATCATCAGCCCGACCACGTTGGTGCGGTGGCCCGCCAGCGCTCGAGCCCCCGCGTGCGGTTCGTAGGTGAGCTGATCGATCGCGTCGAGGACCAGCTGCCGGGTCGCGGCGGAGATCGGGCGCTTGCCGCTCATCACGTAGGAGACCGTGCTCTGCGAGACGCCGGCGACGCGCGCGACATCCTTGCTCGTCGGCGCCGGGCGGCGGCGAGCTGTCGGCGCAGCATCCTCGTCGATACGCATCGATGGACAGGCTAGCTGTCCTCGAGCTCGCGCGCAATGGATCGGCCTGGGGAGCTACCGCTCGCCCGCTGACGGCTCCGACTCGGTCTCGACCGGCTGCCCGCCCTGGTCGAGGAACTCCTGCGAGGACTCGAACTCCGGGGTCTCGAACGTTTCGCCCGCCAACGGGTCCTCGACGACGTCGACGACCTGGGGATCGCCGGTCGCCGGATCGAACGCCACGGCGCTGTTGCTGAGGGAACGGTAGGAGATGATCTGCGACTCCGACTCGGGAAACTCCCCGTTGGAGGTGGGAGCGAACCCGTCGAGCGTGGTCGAGAGGGCGCCGAAACCACCGCCACGGCGGGCACCCGAGGCCGCTGGCGCTGCCGCCGGCCGCTCGGCCTGCTGCGTCTGCGGGAGCAGCTGGATGAAGCTCGGCATCGCCGCGACCTCGTGCCGGAACGCACGCAGCAACGAGACGCACGCGAGCACCAGGATCACCGAGAACGGGGCGGCCGTGGATATCGCCATCGTCTGCAACGCCGTCAGGGCCACGCTGCCACCGACGACGAGCAGCACCGCGGCGGCGACCCCCTCCAGACAGCCCCAGTAGACCCGGGTCAGCCGCGAGGTCTGGGTGCTGCCTCCGCTGGCGAGCATGTCGATGACGAGCGAGCCGGAGTCGGAGGACGTCACGAAGAACATCACGATGACGAGCATCGCGACGACGCTGAGGATGATCGGCATGATGCCGGGGAAGGACTCGAAGAACTGGAACAGCGCCGTGTCGCTGTTGACGACCATCTCCCCGCTCTCGGGATCCTGCACCAGCATGTCACCGTGCTCGCGCTGCCGCAGGATGGCGGAGTCGCCGAAGATCGTGAACCACAGCAGGCTCGCCATCGTGGGGGCAAGGAGCACACCGACGACGAACTCGCGGATCGTGCGCCCGCGCGAGATCCGGGCGATGAACATGCCGACGAACGGCGCCCAGCTCGTCCACCAGCCCCAGTAGGCGATCGTCCACGCGCCCTCCCAGCCGTCGGTGGCGAACGGGCCGGTGTGGAACATGGTCTGCGGCAGCAACGCAAGGTAGGTGCCGCCGTTCTCGACCATCGCCTTGAGCAGGAAGATCGTGGGCCCCACCAGGAAGACCACGAGAGCGAGCAGCGCGGCGACCGACATGTTGAAGTTCGACAGCCACTTCAGGCCCTTGTGGACACCAGAGACCACGGACCACACCGCGAGCGCGGTGACGACGGCGATGAGCCCGATGATCAGCGGGTTCGACCGCTGCGCCCACCCCATGAACTCCAGGCCGCCCATGATCTGCGTGACGCCGAAGCCGAAGGATGTCGCGACCCCGAACAGCGTGCCGACGATGGCGACCGTGTCCACCACGTGGCCCATCCAGCCCTCGACGCGCTGGCGGCCGATCAGCGGCTCCAGCAGCCACCGCACAGCCAGCGGCCGGCCGCGGCGGAAGGACATGTACGCGAGTCCGAGGCCGACGACGGCGTAGATCGCCCAGGGGTGCAGCCCCCACTGGAGCATCATAAGCCCGACCGACTCCCGGCCCGCGGCGTCGGACTGCGGGGAGTTGCCGAACGCCTCCGGCGGCGCCACGTAGTGGCTGAGCGGCTCCGCCACCCCGAAGAACACCAGGCCGATGCCCATGCCCGCGCTGAACAGCATCAAGAACCACGGCACCGCACCGAACTCGGGCGACTCGCCGTCGCGCCCGAGCCTGATGAGGCCCACGCGGGAGAAGGCGCAGTAGAGCGCGAACACGAGGAAGATGTTGACGGCGATGACGTACCACCAGCCGACACCGTTGGTGATCGCGTCGTTGAGGCGCGTGGTCGCATCCTCCAGCGCGTCACCTGCCACCCGCGAGAAGACGATCGTGGCCGCGATCAGCCCGAAGATCGCGATCGACGCCGGGATGAACACCGGCTTGAAGACCAGCGATCTCTCACGCCGCGGACCGGAGCGATCGTCATCGACAGCGGTCGTCGAGTCGGGCGGCGTTGAGGTCACGGGTCGTCCTTCCCGCCCGGCTGGCGAGCCGAGCAGTCGTCGATCACCTACCCAGCCACCGTAGAGGAATCCGGTCAGCCGTCGCCCTCGACCGGACCACCGACCTCGATGTCGTGCGTCGCCTCAGGCGCTGACGCCCTGAGGGGCAGCGTCCGGGTCGGCGGTGACGTCGTGCTCGGTGTCGCCGGTCAGGTGCGCGCCCCCGACCGGGTGCTCGACCCAGTCGCGGAGCGCGAAGCCGCTGTCGAGGTGACCCTCCAGGGTGACCATGCCCGTGTTGTTCAGGCTGCGGTTCTCGACGGCGGCGGGGTCGTGCGCGAGGGCGATGGCCGCGTAGACCCTGATCGCCGCACCGTGGCTCACCACGGCGACCGTGGCGTCCTCTGGGTGGTTGAGGGCGACGGCGCGCAGCGCCTGCTCGTAGCGGTGCCGGAACTCGTGCCCGGACTCGCCGCCCGGCAGCGTGACGTCGAGCTCACCGCGGGCCCACCGCTCGGCGCAGTCGACGTAGGCGTGGACCGCCTCGGGATCGCGTCGCATCTCGAAGGCGCCGGCGGCGATCTCGTTGAGACCCTCGTGCGCTCGAGGAGTGAGGCCGGTGACGGCGGCGAGAGGCTCCGCCGTCAGATGCGTGCGCACCAGGCCCGAGACGTAGATGCCAGCGATGCGCTCAGCCGCCAGCGCCGTCGGGACCGCCTGGGCCTGGGTCTGGCCCAGGGCGGTCAGCCCGGCACCCGGAGCCGCGGTGTCGAGGGCCCCGAGAACGTTGCTCGGGGTCTGGCCGTGGCGGATCAGGAGCATGCGCATACCTCGACCATAAGCCGCGCGCAGGGTGACCCGGGCGCCGGAGCCCCGTGATGCCGTGGAGCGCTCGAGGAGTTCATCCCAGCGTCGCCTGCCGGCTACCCGGGGGCGTCCGCAAGCGCGATGGACGTGGCCTAGTAGGCCGACCACACGTTGAGGTACTCCTCGAGAGTGAAGCCGCTGCGGTACAGGTAGGAGGCCAGATCGGTGCCGACGTAACGCAGGTGCCAGGGTTCGTACATGTAGCCGGTGATGGCCTCGCCGCCGGAGGGGTAGCGCACGATGAACCCGTACCGATGGGCGTTCTGCGCCACCCAGCGCCCCTCCGCCGTGCTGCCGAAGGACCCCGAGGTGGAGTTCACGTCCACCGCCAGCCCGGTCTGGTGCTCGCTGTGCCCGGGGCGCGCCGAGAACCGGTCGGCGGCCGCAGCTCCGTGCCGCGCCACGTACGAGCGGTAGAGGCTGCTCTGGTGGCTGTAGCTGCGGAACCCGGAGGCGATGAAGATGCTCAGCCCCTGACGTGCCGCGTCGTTGCGCATCGCACTGAATGCGCTGGCGGTGCTCGAGATCAGCCCTGAGCCATAGCTGGAGGGCAGCGGGTACGACTTGTTCACGAGCAGCACGCCCCGGGCGAGTGTGGGCCCAGCCCCCGGGGCGAACCGCGCGGGGTAGCTCAGCAGCCGGCCGGCCGCGTTGGTGGCCCAGACCGTGCTCCAGAAGCCGCCCTGCGCACGGGTCTCGCTGGCGCCGATCCACGTCATACCGCCCCAGCCGTTGCCGATCTGGGACGCAGAGAACGACGCGCAGCCGGCTCGCGCGCTGTACAGCAGCAGGGCACCGGTGGCATCGACAGCGACCAGGTCGGAGCACCCGCTGCGGTCCCAGTCGCTGCCGCCGACCACCCGCGCGATCCGGTTCCACCCCGAGCCCACCTGTACCGGCTTGCCGAAGGAGGCGCTGCCGTTGGTCGGATAGATGCGCAGCACGCCGCGCGCATCGGTCGCCGCGAGCCCGGGCTTGCCACCCACCGAGAACTGCAGGGCGGTGACATGCGTCATCACCTGCCAGCCGTGACCGATCTGACGGGAGGCGGAGAAGGCGCCACTCCCGTTGCCTGGGTAGAACATCAGGCGACCGTCGCCGAACGTCGCGAGCAGGTCAGGGATGCCGTCGAGGTTGAAGTCCACCCCGCCCATCAGCTGCGTGGCGCTCCCGAACCCCCGCCCCACCACCTTCGGGGCGAGGAACCCGCCGGTGCTCGTCCGGCCGTAGAACAACAGCTGGCCGGCGGCGTTGACGAGGTAGAAGGACTGCTGACCGTTGCGCTGGACGTCACCGGCCTGCGTCATGCCGCTGGGGTTGCGCCAGCCCTGGCCGATCTGCTGGGCCGCGAAGAAGCGGATCGCAGGGTTGAGGGGCGCCGACGCGGCCGGGGTCACCGACACGGCGAGCAGCAGCGCTGCCACAGCAAGGACGCTGGTGAGCACACGCCGTGCAGCACGGATCCGTGCGGGCATGACCGGCCTTCCGCCGTGAGTGGACACGAGCACACGAGCTCAGGCGCTCGGCCGCCATGATAACGATTTGCTCGACTACCAGCGCTTGTTCTCGTCCCAGCGGAGCTGGACACCACGGTCGGTCAGGTGCTGCTGGAAGTCGAACCCTTCGAGGAGTTCATCGAACCATCGCCTGCCGGCTACCCGAAGCGCTCGAGCGGCGTCCGTCATTCGAGGAGGACCCACGGCCCGTCCCCGTCGCCTGGAACGTCGTCGCGCGTCCACCACGCGGCCTGGTAGCGGGCGGACTCGTGGACGACGACGTCGCCGGCATCGAAGATCCTCGAGGCCGTCCACGACGAGGCGCCGCCGTTCCCGACCGCGACCTCCTGCCACGGCCCGTCCGGGTCGCCCGGCTGCTGGTTCTGCGTCCACCACGAGGCGACCCAGGTAGCGTTGCCGTCGCTGACGAGATCACCCTCGTCGTAGACCGCGTCGGGCTCCCACACCTGCGGCGCCGGCGTTAGGTCGGGCGGCTCGTGCCCGCATGTCTGTGCGATCGACAGTCGCGAGAAGGTGGCCTCCGAGGAGGTGGCGTAGACCCCGACACCACCGCTGCGAACGACCGTGTCACGGGCCTGCAGGACCTGCACGCCGTTGACGGTCACGGTGATGAGATCGCCGTGGACGGATGCGTCCAGGTCGACCGGTTCCACTAGCGGATCATCGAGCGGCGTCGTCGCCACCGTGACCGGACCGGATCGGTGCGCCTCCCGGATGATGCTGGCGTACCGGGTGCCGTGACTCGTCTTGCCGACGTGTATCCGGTACCCGTACGAGTCCGTGCTATCACGCAAGGACACTCCGGCCGTGCCGACACCGCTCAGGGTGAGCGTCGTCGAGACGTCGTAGTCGCAGGTCTCGGAGAAGCGGGCCGGCAACGTCGAGGCGACCAGGACGTGCGCCCGGCCGCCGGTCGGCACGATGTGAAGCTCACCCGAGTCGACGGACACGTCGCCGCTGATCCCCTGCCAGTGCTCCTGGTCGAGCGCCTCGGCGATCGTCACGTTGTCGAAGATGGCGGCGCGCCGATGCGTGTAGGCAGCGACGCCGCCGTTCGACAGCCGCGTGTCGTCGACGGAGATCGAGGTGTCCCCGACCGTCGCGGTCAGGTGACTGCCCACAGCCGAGATCGTCATGGTGTGCGCGGCACCGGGATCGAGCGGAACGCTCCGCTCTGCGAGGACATCCAGCTCGCCGTTGTAGACCTTGATGATCTGCAGCGTCACGCCCTCCCTCGTGTTGAGCAGGTTCGCGCGATAGTAGTTCCGAGAGTCGCGGTATCTGAAGGCGAGCCCGGTCCGCGTGGTAGCCGAGCCGCCCGCACCCGGTTCCACCTCAGCACTCATGACCAGGTCGGTGGGCACGTCCTGGTGCACGGCGAACGCCTGGATGTCTGCGGTGGAGGTCTGCGCGAGCGCTCCGCCGGCCTGGCTGCCGATCGCCCAGTCGCCCTCGACCGGCGACCAGCTCCCGAAGGAGGCATCGTCGAAGTCGTGGACGGTGCTGGACAGGCTGTCGGCATCGAACTTATCGGTCAGCACGGTCTCGAGGTCGAAGGACTCCTCGAGAGTGATCGTGATGACGTCCTTCGTCCGGGTGAAGGTGACCGGCTCGTTGTTGACGATGACGACGCCGGCGTCCGGGGCGCGCAGTGTGATCGTGCCCGTGAAGGGATCGCCGAGCGAGATCGTGGCGGTCGTGCCGGCCAGCTCCACATTGATGTCCGAGACCGTTCCTGACGCTTCGAGGAGCGGCTCGCGGCCATCGACCAGAGACGTTCCCGACGTCAGCGCGTACCGGGTGAGGTGCCGGTCGTCCCCGCGCTCGATGTAGGCGGTCTCGCCATCGGTCGTGGCGGTGCCGAACGTTCGTGGTGTCGGCGCGTCCTCTCGTGACAGGTAGAAGCGCCCTACCGAGTCCGGCAGCTCGATCTGCATCGCCGTGGCCACCGAGTGATCGACGCCCGGAAGGTCGATGCGGGTCGCTGACACGGTCGGGGCTGGCCCGGCCTCGCCGGGGAAGACGACCGTGTCCACACCGGTCGCACCGGTTGCCGACCAGTCGTAGGAGAGGAAGTCGACGTCCGTCAGCAGCTCGCTGTCCTCCAGCTGGACCGCACCGTGATCGTGGATGTTCGGTGTGAGTCCGGCGCCACCTGCCGCCACGGGCACCAGCTGCACCCCGGCGACCGGGTCGGCGCCCGGCACGGTGTCGAAGCCGACCGTGGCGACCTGGGTGCTCGGGTCCACGACGACTGGGTCACCAGGGAAGTGCCAGAGCTGTCGGTAGTCGTGCGCGGCGGTATCGCCGGTCAAGCTGTCGGAGACGATCCAGAAGCCTGGCTTGACGAAGTAGACGACGCGGTCGTGAGAGACCGGGTCGTAGCCGAGCGCCTCGCCCCGGTAGACGTCGAGCCCGTCGTTGGAGCGCCACAGCCAGGTGGCTCGTGTGACGCCTGCCGCCTGCGGCAGCCCGTCCACCTCGACCGTGTTGTGCGCCTCCGTCGTCTTCCGCATCCAGTCGTTCGTGGGCGTGGCGCTGTACTCGTGCGCGCCGGGGTCGACGATGAGCGGGCGTCCGTATGCCGCCATCACCACGCTGAGGTCGTCGGGGTGTCGGTGCGACGCGGTGTAGCTCGTGTTCTGGTTGTTGATCAGCAGGTATCGGGCGTCCGCATCCCAGCCTGAGCGCTGGACGGCGAAGCTGATGGGATACATCGTGGACCCGAGGGTCGGCTCCGTCCCCTCGGTGCGGCCGGAGGCCACCCATGCGAAGTCGGACCACTCGTTGCGCTCGCCACTGGTCCCGATGGCGTGAATCCCGGCATGGGGAGTCTTCGCGTCCCCGACCAGCGCGGCCTGGAGGTTCGGCATCCGGGTGGCGAAGAGCGAGTCCGCGATCCAGTCGGAGGCTCGGGCGATCGAGCCCGGCAAGCTGCGCCCGTTGAGCTCTGCCATCCTGACGACGCCGTTGAGCAGGTCCGCCGCGTACGCCTGGTAGTTGACGGTCGGCTCGCTGTACACGCTGTCACTCTTGATGTGGCGGCCGACGAACCACTCGACCGACCGTGCCGCGGACGGTTCCCAGACGAAGGACGCCGAGAACTCGGGAAAGTACACCGCCGTGTAGTAGATCGAGCGTGCGATCGACAGGTACTGGTTGTTCCCGCCGTGACGCGGCAGCACGACGGTGAGGCGATCGGTCGTCGCGTGAACGCCGACGAGGTACGAGACGAGGTCCCCGGCGTCGAGGGTCGGCTCAGCCCGGAAGACTGCGAACGCGCTGACGAGCTGGGCCAGCCGCTTCGCCGCCGACAGGTTGCGATTCGTCGGCCAGGTCGTGACATCGGCGAAGAGGTCGAGCGAGATCTGCATCCACGCGGCCGCGTACGCCTGCCGTCGCTGCGGATCGGTCTCGTTCAGGTAGGCGTAGACGAGCGTCGGCATGAAGGACAGGTCCGTCATCAGCACGCGCGCGCCGCCGGGAATCTCCTCGGTGCCTCCCCAGGTGTCCTCCCAGTCGACGTCGATCCGTTGCGCCTCGTCGTCGTAGAAGTCGCGAGTCTCCGCCCCGAAGCGGAAGATCCCGGCGGCGAGCTCGTCCGCCGTCGCGTCACCGGCTCCCCCGCCACTCCGAGCCGGGAACTCGATCCCGGTGCGGCCGGCGTAGAACTCCACGAGCTCCTCGGCGGCTCCCGATTCGTCGCCGTCGGCAAGCCGGGCCGCCACGGCAGCGAGCTCCGGACGGGTGAGATCGAGCATCTCTGAGAGCTGTGCTATGTCATCAGCCGCCGCAGGCATCGACGACAGGCCCGTCATCCCCACCGCCACGGCGACTGCCGCCGTGACGGCACGGGCACGACCGTGATTGCGCTTCATACCGGAAACCTCCATCGGTCCATCAGCCGTTCACCGCGGCTCGAGCGAGTCGTGCGTCGACTATGACGTATCGTTGCGTCAACGGTAGGGCTGTCACGACGACGGCGTCAAGACGTCGACGATCCTCAGATGTGGTGCCCGCGCGGCGCAGGCCGTGGTCAGCTACTGGCGATCGGGCCGACACCCTGCTGCGGACGCCTGTGCCCGCAGGCGACCTGGATGCTCAGACCATCTACCAGCGCTTGTTCTCGTCCCAGCGGAGCTGGACACCACGGTCGGTCAGGTGCTGCTGGAAGTCGGAGACCGCGCCCGGACTCTCGACGACCGCGTGCGGCTCGGTCCCGTTGTCCAGGCAGTAGGAAGCCAGCGCGCCGGCCGCCTCGCCGATGTTCCACTCGACGGGGTGCAGGCGGTAGCAGCCGTTCGTGATCTGGGTGGTGCCGAGGTTCTTGCACGCGGGCAGCAGGTTGCGCACCCGCACGGGGATCATCGAACGCAGCGGGATCTCGAAGGGGTGGGGCAGGCCGCCCTTGCCACGCCCGTCGCCGGTGGTGTGATGGCGGTCGATCCAGAAGTAGTGGCCGACCCCCACCGAGTCGGGATAGCGCTCGGCACCACCCTCGCCGCGATACGTCGTGGAGACCTCCTGCTCCACGATCGTGTGCAGCGCCTGCAGCCGCCGTGACTCGCGGATGTACGGGTACATCGCGAACCCGTCGGCGGTTCCGGCGACGTCGGCACGCAGTCGCAGGCCCGGCCACCCCGTACCGCCGTCCGGGCGGGGAGCGTCCGTCTGCAGCCAGTACAGCAGCGACCGCGACAGCGCCTTCGCCTGGTCCCAGTGGTGTGCGGCATCCGGCATGCCGAACAGCGGTCCGCCGACGTAGTCGTTCATCGGCCAGTTCACGACCACCACGTCGGACCGGTAGAAGCCAGGCCTGAACTGCCGCCGCGCCGCGATCCGGCGGTAGTTCCACAGCTCGTTCCAGGCACCCATGTTGCGGTGGTCGAGGTCGATCACGTCGTCATCGAGGTTGGGCGACAGCGACCACCGCTTTCCGGGCGTGCCATCGGCGCGGACCGGCTGCCCGTGCGCATCGAGGTCGTTGCCCATGCTGAGAATGTTCCGGCCGTCGAGCTGGTGCGGCTTCAGATCTCGCCAGTACTCGTAGTCGGCAGGGCGGTCGATCGTGTGATCCTCGCCGTCGAGATGGTCGATCGCGAAGCACCAGCTGACGCCCTGCATGTCGGTGGGGTCCGCCGTCGGCCACGCGCCCGGCTCGCCGGTCATCTCCTGCGACTCCCGGCCGGAGACGTGCTCGATCCCGCCCAGCGCGAGGAGATCGCCGAGCTCGGTCGCGTCGAGAAAGTACGGCGCTGCAACCACGTGCTCGGCGCCGGCGTCCTCCCCCATCGTGGTCCGGACCGTGACCGAGGTGACACGCTCGCCGTCGACCTCGACCGCGACCGGCTCGGTCTGCATCAGCACCACCAGCCGGTCGGCCGAGCGGTAGGGCTGCAACAGCTCCTCGATCACGTTGACGATCACACGCGGGTCCACACTGATCGGGCTCACCCAGGCGTGCCCGGGATTGAGGTGCGGGTCGGCCTTGGCGGCGTCGGTCAGCGGGAAGTGCGACCGGTAGTAGCCCCGCAGGGCATTCCGGAACTCCCGGTACGAGGCGTTGGCGCCGTCGTCCTCGATGTAGCGGTGCTCGTCCGATGGCACCAGCTGGCTGGTCAGCTGACCCCCGAGCCACCTCGTGGGGTCGGTCATGACGACCCGCTTGCCTGCTCGCAGCGCCGCCAGCGCTGCCGAGACGCCCCCGACCCCGCCTCCGATGATCGCCACGTCTGCCTGGAGTTCCATGAGTCTGTCGCTCTCCGTCGAGTAGGGTCCGGTTGACCTGTCGAGAACCCTAGTACGTTTTCGTAGAATTCTTGCTGAGATTTCGGCGCCGAGTCGACGGCGGCGGGCGGAGACCAAGGAGGGCACAGATGGCTGGACCGGTGCGTCGGCGCAAGAAGCCCTCCCTGGCGGAGGTCGCCAGGATCGCCGGCGTCTCGATCTCGACCGTGTCCAAGGTCGCCAACGGTGGCGTCGACGTCTCCGACGCCACACGCGAGCGAGTGGAACGGATCCTCGCCGAGCGTGGATACGTGGCGACCCGCAAGCGGCGCGGATCGCTCATCCCGGTCGAGCTGATCACGCGCGACATGTACAACCCGCTCACACTCGATGTCTTGCGCGGCATCATCGACGCCGCGGCTTCGACCGGTCTCGACATCTCGGTGTCGCGCTACCCCGACAACGCACCCGATCACCGCTGGATCGACGAGATCCACGCCGCCGGCAGGCGTGGCGTGATCGCGCTCACCTCGATTCTCGACGACGACGAGCGGGCCAGGTTCCGCTCTCACGGCCTCGAGGTCGTTGCCATCGACCCGCTCAACCGACCCGACGAGTCGACGACCAGCGTCGGCGCGACGAACTGGGCCGGTGGACTGCAGGCCACCGAGCACCTTCTGGGGCTGGGCCACACGAAGATCGCCATGCTGACGGGCTTCCCGGAGGCGATGGCGAGCCGCGCCCGGGTCTCGGGCTTCCGGGCAGCCATGGGGACCGCAGGCATCGAGCTCGACGAGTCCATGGTGCTGGACGGCGATTTCACCTACGACTCCGGCCTCGAGCTGGGCACCGAGCTGCTCCGCCGATCCGACCGCCCGACCGCTGTCTTCGCCGCCTCCGATCTGCCAGCGCTCGGCGTGATCGAGGCGGCGCGGCGGCGCGGGCTGCGCGTGCCTGAGGACCTCAGCGTCGTCGGCTTCGACGACCTCATCATGGCCCAGGTGTCCGCGCCACCGTTGACCACGGTGCGGCAGCCGCTCGACCAGATGGGAGCGGTCGCGGTCCAGATGATCGCTGCGCTCATCGCCGATGGCCCACCGGATCACGCCCTTCACACCGAGCTGGCCACGCGGCTGGTGGTGCGGGGCTCGACGGCGCCGCCGGCGGCCTGACGAAGCGTCACGACCCGGCCCGCACGCCGGCACGGCGGGCATCGCGATTGTCGTCGTACACGGGCGCCCAGGAGCCCCGAAAATTCTTGCGAACTTCTCTAGACAGTTTCGTGCCGCCACATTAGTGTCGTGTCTGCGGCCCACGCGCTGCCCCCGGACATCGAGGTCGGGGATGACGACGGCGTCCCGAGAGGACCTACACATGACACGACCCATCACGCGCCGCGCCCTGCTGGCAGCCGTCCCCGCTGCCGGTCTTGCCGGACTGACTCTGGCCTCCTGCAGCGCCGACGGCGACAGCACCGATGGCGCACCCGACGGCCCGGTCGAGCTGCGCATGACCGTGTGGTCGGCCAACGACGGCCACCACGCGATCTTCAACCAGATCGCCGATGCCTACATCGAGGCCAACCCCGACAAGGTCAGCGCCGTCTCCTTCGAGGCGCTCACCGACGGGTACGTCGACGCCCTCACCACCCAGATCGCGGGCAACGAGGCACCCGACATGGCTTGGGCGATGGAGTCGTTCGCCGCCCAGTTCGTCGCGGCTGGTGTGTTCACCAACCTCACCCCCACCTTCGAGGCCGCCGACGGCTACGAGTACGACGACCTGATCCCCGGCGCCATCGGGCTGTGGAGCTCCGATGACGGCTTGCACGGCTACCCGTTCTCCAACAGCCCGTTCGGGATCTACGTCAACAATGACCTGCTCGCTGCGGCCGGCCAGCCCGATCCGCGTGACCTGATCGCCAGCGGTGACTGGACGTGGGACACCCTGATGGAGCTGTCGGCCGCCACAGCGGCGAGCCAGGGCGTGGCTGGGTTCCAACCACCTGCCGACGCCGCGACCGCCTGGAACGACGCCCTCGCCCCCATGTGGCTGTCCTGGGGGGCCAGCGCCTGGTCCGAGGACGGCTCGACGGCGACCTTCACCTCTGCCGAGATGGTCGAGTTCTTCACCTGGTACCACGACCAGGTCTACGGGAAGCTGGCGATCATCGCCCCCGGCGAGGAGTACGACTTCGCGACCGGGCAGATCGCCACGCGGATGTCGCAGCTGTCTGCCTCGACCGGGCTCGCCGAGGCCGGCTTCGCCTGGGACTTCCTGCCGCTGCCCGAGGGCCCAGCCGGGACGGTCCCGGTCGTGGGTCAGGGCGGTGTCGGGGTGCTCACGCAGGGCCCGAACCCCGTGATCGCGGCTGACTTCCTGGCGTTCTTCACCAACCCCGACAACTCCAGACTGCTCGCGCAGTTCTTCCCGCCGCCGCGCACCTCCCTGCTGAACCTGGAGACCCTCGCCGCAGCGGCTCCGGCTCTGACGCAGACGCAGCTGCAGGGCACGATCATCGACCAGGCCTCGGCCGCCGTGACCAAGCCGGGCAACCCGAAGATGAGCGAGATCAGCGACCCGGTGCGCATCGCGCTCGACGCTTTGTGGACCGCCGACGCCGATGTCGAGGCTGCACTGGGCGCTGCCAACGACGCCGCTCAGGCCCTCCTCGGCGCCTGACGCGTGAGCACCCAGGCCTCACGGCTGCCAGGTGGTGGTACCCACCGCCGCCCGGCACCGGGCGGTGGCACCAGCAAGCGTCTGGCGCGCATCGACGCCGCGATCGGCATGGCGTTCGTCGCACCGGTCCTCATCGGAGCGATCGTGCTCGGGCTGGTGCCGTTCGGCTACGTGGTCTGGTACGCCCTGCACGACTGGCAGCCGCTGACTGGACAGTTCACCTGGGTGGGGAGTGAGAACTTCACGAGGCTGCTGACCGACGGCGACGTGTGGGGATCGCTGCTGACGACCTTCAAGTTCGCCGCGCTGCTGATGGTCCTCAACGTCACCCTTGCCATGGGGCTCGCGATCCTGCTCAACCAGAAGCTCCCCGGAACCGCGACGTTCCGCACCTTCTTCTTCTCACCGGTGATCGTCTCGACGGTGGCGTGGGTGCTCATCTGGAACTTCCTGGTCGCCAAGAACGGCGGCATCAACGGCGTCCTGGCGATGCTCGGCATCACCGGGCCGAACTGGCTGCGTGACGCCTCCCTGGCGCTGCCGACCGTCGTCGTGATCCAGGTCTTCAAGGGTGTCGGCATGAACATGATCCTGTTCCTGGCCGCGCTGCAGAACGTGCCCGCGGAGCTGAAGGAGGCGGCGCGAATCGACGGTGCCCGCGCCACCCGCGTGTTCCGGTCGATCACGCTGCCGCTGATGACGCCGACGATCCTGCTCGTGACGATGCTGACGATGGTCGGTGCGATGGACGTGTTCGCGCCGATCCAGATCCTCACCGAGGGCGGACCAGGTCGCTCGACCACGGTGATCTCCTACCTCCTGTACCGCACGGCGTTCGTGCAGCAGGACTTCGGCTACGCCTCTGCTATCGGCGTGCTGCTGTTCTTCGTGATGCTCGGGCTCGCCGTGCTGCAGTGGAGCACCAGGAAGAGGTGGGTGCACGATGAGGTCTGAGACATCGCACGGCACCCGCCGGATCGTCTCGCGCGTCGTCCTGTACGTGCTGCTGATCGCGCTGAGTATCCCGTTCGTCTACCCGCTGCTGTGGATGGTGCTGTCCTCCTTCAAGCCGGCCAACGAGATCTTCGCCATCCCACCGACGCTGTTACCGACCGAGTGGACGCTCGAAGGCGTCTCGAAGATCTTCACGGTGATGCCGTTCGCGAGGCAGTATCTGAACTCGCTCTACATCGCCGCCATCGTCACCGTGGGCTCGGTGCTGGTCGGGTCGCTCGCCGGGTATGCGTTCGCGCGCATCAGGTTCCCGCTCTCGGGCAAGGTGTTCCTCGTGCTGATGTCCGGCATGTTCATCCCTGGCGAGGTCGCCATCATCCCGATCTTCCGGTGGGTAGCTGAACTGGGCTGGATGAACACGCACTGGCCGCTGATCCTCATCCCGATCTTCGGCCCCGGCGCCGTGGTCAGCGTCTTCATCTTCCGTCAGTTCTTCCTCTCGCTCCCTGGGGAGCTGGAGGAGGCGGGCCGGCTCGACGGTCTCGGCCGGCTCGGCATCTTCGCCCGCGTCGCGATGCCGTTGGCCGGTCCAGCCGTCTCCGCTGTGGCGATCATGAAGTTCCTGGCCGCCTTCAACATGTACTTCGAGCCACTGATCTTCCTGCGCAGCGAAGAGCTGTTCCCCGTCAGCCTGGCCCTGACGCGCTACCAGGACGGATACGGCGAGCCGATCTACAACACCCAGATCGGCGCCACCGCGCTCACGGTGATCCCCGTGATCATCGTGTTCCTGTTCGCCCAACGACAGTTCGTGGAAGGCCTGTCGCGGACCGGTCTGAAGGGCTGATCGCCCCGACGACCCGCCGCCATCCGAAGACCGCGCCCGGCGCCGCACCGACCGGCCGTCGCTGGGTGGCGCACGCCCCCATGCCGGTCGTCCACCGAAGGAGTCAACGATGACCACCGAGCGAACCGACCGCCCACCCCTGGGGCTGCCGCCGCTGTCCCGACGCAGATTCATCGGCGGCGTGACCGCTGCCTCGGCTGCGGCACTTCTCGCGCAGCTGGGTACGGCCGCACCCTCGTTCGCCACCTCTGAGGGCACCGTCCTGCCACTGGTCGAGGCCCTGCCCGACGGCGCCCCGGACCGGGCCCTGTTCGCCGAGAACGAGCAGGTGTTCGCCGCGTACCTGATGATCCTGTCGCCGCTGGCCAACAGCGTCGTCGACGACGACGAGGACCTGTTCGGTTGGATGGAGGACGGCTGGCAGCGTCTGCCCAACCAGCCCTTCAACGCGCGCATCATGGAGCACGTCGCCACGCTGTCCTGGTTCTACTCCCACGAACGCGTCTGGAACCCCTACTACCTGGATCCGAACCTCCTCAGGCGCCTCGACGCCGCACTCGGCTACTACCTGTCGCTGCAGCACGACGACGGCTCCTACCCTGAGTACTCGCCCACGGAGCACCACCTGTCCCCGACTGGGTTCGGCACGGTCGCGCAGTCGGCGGTGCTCCGCGACCTCCTCAGCGTCGACGCGTTGCCCGAGCGTCGTGGCGAGATCGAGACCGCGCTGCGCGCGAGCAGCGCGTGGCTCGTCGACCTCGACCGCCCGCACTGGAACCTGCCCGTGCGGTTCGTCAACCAGGTGGTCGCCGGCCTGGCGGGAGTGGCGCAGGCGGCCACCGTGATGAACGACGCCGCGATGGCGGCCTCGCTCTCGGACCGGATGGCGGCGCTGCTCGAGCACGGGCAGGCACCTGCCGGATTCTTCAACGAGCCGTTGACCCCCGACGCCGGGTACAACTTCACGGTGATGCTCCCTGACGTCGGGCACATCTACGAGCAGACCCAGGACCCTTCGGCCGTCGAGCTCGCGAGGCGGTTCGCCGAGTGGTTCGGGTACATCGTGGTGATGGAGCCGGGCCAGCCGCAGGGCTTCGTGCTGTCGGCGACGAGCGGTCGGGGGGTGCTGCCGACATTCACCACCACCCCCGAGGACGATCTCGACCGGAGCGCGCTCGGGCGAGCGCTGCTCGAGCAGGTCCCCGCGCTCGGGGCGTTCTACGCGACGGCGGAGGAGAAACAGGCCGGCCGGGCAGCCTGGGCACTGGACCCCGAGCCGGTGCAGCCACGCGAGAAGCAGGACTCCTCCGCGCGCCTCTACATGCACGTGCCGGTCGCTCCCGACGGCGTGAGCACCGCCGAGCGCGACGCTCGTGTGGCCGACCTTCCGTACCTTCGTGAGGACGCTTTCACCCAGCTGCGGCGGGGCACACTCGATCAGCAGTACGCGTTCGTCCGCCGCCCGGGCTGCTACACCGCTGCTGCGTACGGTGTCCGCCCGTACGCGAGCCAACGAATGGGCACCAACGCGTTCTGGCACCCGGAGGCGGGCATGTTCGTGCTCTCGCTCAACACCTCGGGCCCCGACGACTGGACCACCGTGGACGACGTCGCCGGCACAGCCACCTCGCGCAGCGAGGTCACGGCAGCGCACCACGCCGGCGACGACACCTCGGGAGCGGCGATCACCGCCGACGACCTCACGGGTTTCGCAGGCGTGTTCACCACGCGTTACACGACCGCTGACGCCGCCGTCACCACCGACGTCAGCCACTGGCAGGACGGTCTGCGGCGCTCGATGGCCACCACGGGAGCCTCACGTGAGCGCATCCCGCTGATCATCGGCCCCGAGGACGAGGTCGCCTTCCTCGACGGCACACCTGCCCCCTACGACGAGCAGACGATCACGGTCGCCTCAGGTCTCACCGTGACCAGGGGCGACGTCCGGCTCGTCATCAGCTGGGGCGAGGAGTGGGAGGCCACGTACGCGCCGACCTCCACCTCGTTCCTGGGCGGCACCCGCTCGCAACGGATCCTCACCGTCAGCTTCGTCGGTGAGCTGACCACCGAGCTCACGGCGGTCGATCTCGCCGAGGTGGCGGGCGAGCGGGTCGCGTTCGGGGTGACGTCGCACACCGTCGAGCGCGACGGCGCCCACCACACCGCGCTCCACGTGATCAACCTCGACCAGGAGCCCGTCGACATCCGGGTGGTGAGCGCGTCGGGCAGGGAGACGTTCCGTGGACTGGCTCCCGGGGCCAGCGGCTACCGCCTGTTCCGGAACGAGCGGCGGCTACCGGCACCCGGTGTCGCGGTCGCCACCACGCGCGGCAGCGGCCGGGTCCGGGCAGCGACGCGGCGCTTCGAGGTCTAGACCTCCCGGGTCCCGGCGGGAGCTGGAGCCTGGCGTGATCCCGCCCGACGTCCGCGGACGGCGGGCGGGGTCACGGTGCCAGCAGCCCGCCGTCGAGCCCTCGCACCCCGGCCGCCCAGGCATCGAACGAGGACAGCCCCGGCGGGTACCGCCGAGCGAGGTTCTCGTCGAGGTCGATACCCCAGCCGGGGCTGTCGTTGGGCGTCAGCCATCCGTTCACCGGGGCCAACGTGCCGGGGAAGATCTCGTGCGTCAGCTCGTCGAAGACATGACACTCCTGGATCCCGAAGGCCGGGCTGGTGACATCGAGCGCCACACTCGCCGCCACCCCCACCGGGGAGGTGTCGCCCGGAGCGTGCCACGCCGTCCGCACGCCCACCAGCTCCGCGGCGGCCGCGAGCTTGCGCGCCGGCGTCACGCCGCCGATCGCGGACACGTGCGAGCGGATGAGGTCGACGCCGCCGCCCAGGATCAGGCGCGCGGCATCGGTGACCGAGGTCGTCAGCTCGCCCACCGCCAACGGCACCGGTGACGCCGCGCGCACCTGGGGCAGCGCGTCCCAGTGCTCGGGCGGCAGCACGTCCTCGAGGAAGAACAGCCGGTACGGCTCCAGGGAGCGTGCGAGCGTCACCGCCTGCTTCGGGGTCAGCCGCGAGTGCACGTCGTGCAGCAGCTCGACCTCGTCGCCCAGCTCCTCGCGTGCTGCCTCGAACAGACGTGGCACCAGCGAGAGGTACTCCGAGACGCGCCATCCGCGCGCGTAGGGCACACCATCGATCGTGTCGCCGTCGAGCACCGCGCTTCCGTAGGTCCCGGCGCCGGGCTGGGAGACCTGCACCCGCACGTGGCGCCAGCCCGCCTCGACCTTGCTGCGGGCGTCGGCCACCGCCCCGGGGATGTCCCGGCCCGCGCTGTGCACGTACGTGTCGGCGGCGGCGCGCACCTTGCCGCCCAGAAGCTCGTGGACGGGCTGTCCGGCCCGCTTGCCGGCGATGTCCCAGAGCGCCTCGTCGAGGCCGGAGATCGCGTTGTTGCCGACGGGACCCTCACGCCAGTACGACGAGAACTTGGCCAGCCGGACGAGGTCGCCGATGTCCCCCGGATACCGGCCGACGACCAGTCGCGCGAGGTGCTCCTCGACGTAGGTGACGACCGCCTTCCAGCGCTGGGTGAAGGTCGCGCAGCCGAGTCCGTACAGGCCCGGGTCGGTCGTGTCGATGCGCACGACCACGATCGGCACGCCATACGGCGCGGTGACGATCGCGCGGACGCCGGTGATGCGTACGTCGGCGGGGACGTCCCACGGCTGCGCGAAGGTGGGGACGGCGTCGGTCTCGGTCATCGTGGCTCCTGGGCACTCGGTCGCGATCAGTCGATCAGGGCGGGGTCGGGTTCGTCGTAGGTGTGGCGTGGTCGGAACCCGAGCCTCACCTCGGCGCGGGTGGTGTCGATGAGCGCCGCTCGTCCGAGGAAGGAGCGGCGGCGGGGCACATGAGGGGCGTAGGCGTCGAGCAGGGACTCGGTGTCCTCCTCGCGGAAGGTGTCCACGGCGGAGAGCCCGATCACGTGCGCACCGGTGAGCGGTGCCGTCAGGGCATGCAGCACGGCGCGTGCCGCATCGCGTCGGTCGAGGTAGGACCAGCCCTCGCGTACCTGCCGGTGCCGATGCGGACGCGACAGCTCGCGGACCCGTGAGGGCAGGGAGGTGAGCGGGAAGCGGAGCGCGATGACCGTCATGCCCCAGTGGCTCGCTGCCATCTCGGCGCTCAGCTCGTCGCTGGCCTTCGACAGCGAGTACCAGTCGTCGAGGTCCCGCGGGATCTCCTCGTCGATCGGGTAGTACGCGGGGAGCCGCTGATGATGGTTGGCCGGGACGCCGAACGCGTTGATGCTGCTCGCGAGGACGCAGCGGTGCACGCCCAGCTCGCCCGCGCGGCTGAGCACGTTGAACGTCGCGCCGGTGTTGGTGCGGTAGCCCGGGTAGGGCTCAGCGAGCCCTTCGCCCGGGATCGCCGCCATGTGGACGACGGCCTCGACACCGTCGAGCGCCGCCGCGACAGCGTCGGGATCGGTCGCGTCACCGGTGATGACGACGTCGGCGGGGCTGGGGCGGCGCCACGTGCTGGAGAGTGCCGTCACGTGGGTGCCGTAGAGCTGAAGCAGGCCGACGACGTCTCCTCCGATCGAGCCGCCGGCACCGGTGACGAGGACGCGCCCCGGCAGCGGGTGCGCCAGCTGATCCGGCACCGCGTCCGGCCACACGAGGCCGGGGACCTGGTCGTGCACGGGCGACCCTTCGTCGTGGGCAGAAACTTTTCGTAGAACTTGCGTCGAAAGTCTAGACGGACGACCCGGCGCCCCGCTACCGTTGACACAACGTTACGTCAGCGTCAGAGGGAGATCCCCGCTGACCAGCCACCGACGAAGGAGTCGAGATGAACCGCACCCCCGCCCTGCCACCGCTGTCGCGTCGAGCCCTGCTCGGACTGGGCACCCTCGGACTGGCCACCGGTGCCGCCACGCTCTGGCCGGCGCCCTCGGCCCGGGCGACGTCCGGCGGCACGGTGCTCCCGCTGGTCGACCCGCTGCCGGCGGGCGCCCCCGACCGCTCGCTGTTCGCTCCCCACGAGCAGGTGTTCGCCTCCTATCTGATGATCGTCGCCCCGCTGGCCAACAGCGTGCGAGACCTCGACCCGAACTACGGCTGGATGGAGGATGGCTGGTGGCGTACCCCCAACGACCCCCTCAACTCCCGGATCATGGAGCACGTCGCCACCCTCGCCTGGTTCCTCACGCACGAGCGGGACTGGAACCCGTACTACCTCGATGAGCGCCTCGAGGCCCGGCTGGACGCGGCGCTCGGCTACTACCTGAGCCTGCAGGGGCCACGTGGTGCGTGGCCGGTGACATACGAGTCGGAATCGCTGGCCACGACGGGGTTCGGTCTGGTGTCCCTCTCCCTCACCTACCGCGATCTGGCGTCTCACGACTTGCTGGCGGACCGCCGCACCGAGATGGCGACGGCGATGCGAGCGGCCGCCGACTGGCTGATGGACTTGTCCTACGACCACTGGGCCGTCCCGCTGCGGGTCCACAACCAGCTGGTCGGCGGACTCGCCGGCGTGGGCCATGCGGCCACGGTCCTCGAGGACCCGGCGATCGCTGCCGACCTCGCTGACCGCACCGCCTACCTGATCGAGCACGGGCAGGCACCCGCCGGCTACTTCCACGAGCCGCTCGGATTCGACCATGGCTACAACTTCACCGTGGCGCTTCCCGATCTCGGCGACCTCTACCAGCAGACCGGCGACCCCGCCCTGGTCGAGCACGTCAGCCGCTGGGCCGACTTCGCGCAGTATGTGCTGCTGCCCGAGCCAGGTCTGCCCGGCTACGTCACGTTCGGTGCCGCCAGCATGCGCAACTCCACCTCGACGATGACCATCACGGCCGCCGACGATGCCGATCGGGCAGCCCTTGGGCGCGCCTTCCTCCCCGAGGTACCGCTGCTGGCCGCCTTCCATGCACCGGCCGAGGACAAGGCAGCTTCTCGAGCGGCCTGGGCCGCGAGCACCGATCCCGTGCGGCCCAGAGCCAAGGGCGACACGTCGCCGCGCCTCTACGCGCACGTGCCGAACGCTCCCGACAACCTCGGTCAGAGCGGGCGCGAGGCGATCATCGCCTCGCTACGCCCGGTAGCCGAGGATGCGTTCACCGAGTACCGCGAAGGCACGATCGACCAGCAGCTGCTGTTCGTGCGGCGTCCCGGCTACTACCTCGCGACGCTTCTCGGCCATCGCGGCAGCACTCGGACTCGGTCTGGTCCCGGCATGCTCTGGCACCCGACTGCCGGCAGCGTCATCGCCTCCTTCAACAACGCCGCCGACGACCACTGGACCACGATGACGGCGTCGGGCCTCGACGTCGCGCTCACCGATCTCGTGGCCACGTTCCACGACGGGACCGATGCGTCGGCGCCCACGATCGACCCCGACGAGCTCGGCCAGATCACGGGCGCCTTCACCGGGCACTACGTCGCCGCCGACGGCGCCGTCACGACAGACGTGACCCATCTGCACGACGCTGTGGTCCGCGCCGTCTCCGTGGCGGAGTCGTCGACCGAGATGGTGCCGCTGCTACTGAAGGACGGCGACGTCCTCGAGCTGTCGGACGGCACCACCGGGACGCCGGGCACCGCGCTCTCGACCACCGCGACCTGGTTCGCCGTGACTCGTGGCTCGATCCGCGTGCAGGTCAGCTGGGGCGAGGCGCTGGCAGCCTCCCTCGCGCCGACCAGCCGCGTCTACCTGGGCGCTCTGCGACACCACGTCCTCGCCATCGAGCACAGCGGCATGATCACGGTGGAGGTGACCACGATCGACCTCGGCGAGATGCCTGCTCGAGTGCCGTTCTCCGTGACCTCCCATTCCGTGCTCCGGGCAGGCGCCTGGCACACGGTGGTCCATGCCGTCAACCTCGACACGGAGCCGATCGACCTCCGGGTCGTCACGGCCGCCGGCACCCGCACGTTCCGCGAGGTCGCACCAGGTCAGGGCGCCATCGGCACGTTCCGCAACGATCGGCTGGTACCCGCTCCCGGTGTCGCCGTCGCGACAACCCGCGGGCCCGGCCGACCGCGAGTGGCGACACAGACCTTCGACCTGTGAGACCCGAGCAGGTGCCTGACTACCGCTCACGGCTGCTCGCCTGCTGGCGCGGGAAGGCCGTGGGCGGGACGCTGGGTCAGACGTTCGAGGGACTGGAGGGACCGCTCGACGCCGACTTCTACCACCCGGTGCCGAGCGGGATGGTTCCCAACGACGACCTCGATCTCCAGGTCCTGTATGCCTGCGTGCTGGCGGCCGACCAGCAACCTGCTGTCGGCCGGATGCAGCTGGCGCAGGCGTGGGCCGACCACGTGCGATTCCCGTGGAACGAGTACGGCGTCGGGATGCGGAATCTCGCCGAGGGTCTGCTGCCACCGCAGACCGGTTCCTACGACAACTGGTTCACGTGCGGCGAGGGTGCGGCGATCCGGTCCGAGCTGTGGGCCTGCCTCGCCCCCGGCGATCCCGATCTCGCCGCTGCCTACGCCTACGAGGACGCCTGTTTCGATCATGCCGGCGACGGCATCGTCGCGGCGCAGCTCCTCGCCCGCATGGAGGCGCTCGCCTTCGTCGAGCACGACACCGGCGCTCGGGGCATCGAGCGGATCCTCGATCTCGCACTGGCGGCGACCGACCCCGAGAGCGGCATCGCCCACGTGGTCCGCGACGTGCGGAGCTGGCACGCCGAGGGCATGGACTGGCGCGCGGTCCGGGAGCGAGTCGTGCACGCCTATGCGGGCGACGACTTCACCGACGTGCGGCCGAACACCGGCTTCGTAGTGCTGGGCCTGCTCGCAGGGCGCGACTTCTCGGAGCGAATCCTCATCACGAACAACTGCGGGTTCGACACCGACTCGACCACCGCCTCGGTCGGCGCGCTCCTCGCGATCCTGGACCCGTCGTCGATCCCTCAGCGGTGGCTCGACCCGATCGGGGACGACCTCGTGCTCAACCCGGAGATCCGGGGCATCACCGCGCCCCCGACCATCGCCGCCTTCGCGGATCTCGTGTCCGAGCTGCGCGAGCGGATCGGTGGCGCGCCTCCCACGCGGGGAGCGCTCGAGAGCCGCTCCGCCCCGCGCGGGCTTGCCGTCACCCGGGCCTGGGTCAGCACCGACCGTGAGTCCTGGCAGGGACGTGACCTGACCGGGCTGCCGCCCCAGGGAGCGGCACTCCCGGACTTCGGCGTGCCGGGCGAGCCGATCGAGCTGCCGGGCACCTGGGTGCGGATGCCGCGAGCAGACTTCGTGAGCCCGATCCAGCTGCTCACGTACCCGCTCGACGGTCGCGGCTCCGAGCACATCCGCCTGGTCGTCAACTGCACCGAGCACCTCCGGGTCTGGCTCGACGGCGAGTGCCTGTTCGGGTCACAGGGAAGCCAGTACCTGTTCCCGTCTCCGCACAGCACCCCGCTGGGGCAGTTCGTCGACATCGACCTGCCACCCGGCCCTCACGAGCTGACGCTCGCGATCCGACGGCCGCCCCGCCACCGCGACGCCGCCGAGTGGGTCGTCGCGGTGGCCGAGCGGCCGTCGATGCTGTGGGTACCGTTCGCGCTGCGGGCCACCACGACCCCGATCGGGTCGTGAGCCTCGGTCCCGAGCCCGACCGACACCCGGTCGGGGTGCGGTAGGCGTCGGACGTCAGGCGATCCTCACGTGCAGCTCGTCACACTCGCGACAGTGCTGCCGAGCACGACCGGTGCCCGGTCGTTGCCGACGCAGGACAGCGCCCCGGTGATCGAGACGTCGGCGAGCACGACGTCGGCGCTCGCCGCGGCGATGTGCACCGCTCCGGCGATCTCGACGTCTTGCCACCACTGCACTGAGCTCGCGCCCGTGCTCGTCAGCGGACCGGTCAGCGTGGTATCGGTCACGACCACGCGAGCATCGCCGGTGAGCGCCACGGGACCAGTCAGCGCCGACTCGGAGACGACGAGGGTACCGCCGTCGGCCACGGACACCGGTCCTCGGACATCGGCATCCGTGACACACGCCGATTCGCCCGCACCGACCGACAGCGGGCCCGGCCGCGCACCCGTGATCTCCACCTCGCACGGCACATCGCTCAGCACGATCTCGAGCACCGGCGCGTCATCACCGGCCTCGCGGCTGGCCACGCTCGTGCCGTGCGCCTGGGTATCCCCGGCTGCCTGCAGCAGCCCGAGCCCCAGCTCGGCTCCGGCGGCCCCCTGGACCAGCTCGGTGACGTCGACCACCAGCTCGGTCCGGCTCGGCGGAGCCACGAAGGTGCCAACCGGATCCGGCTCGACGGTCGGCCGCGTGTCCCAGGTCAGGCCTGCCTCCGTCCAGTCCGTGGCCGTGGCATGGACGGCGATCTCCATCGAGCGGTCGGCGGCCACGTTCGCCCAGACGTGCAGGCTGGCCGACACCAGGTTCTCGGCCGGGACGTCGGTCAGGTCGAAGGCGAGGTACGACTCGCGCGTGTAGCCAGCAGCGCCACGCCCGTCCTTGACGACCATCGACGACAGGTGACCGTAGCTCTCATCGGACCACTCGCCGTCGCGGACATAGCCGTCGCGGGACGCGGGGATCCTCATCATGGTCGGATCGACGACCTCCACGGTGAGCCGGGCGAAGGCGAGATGTCCGTCGTCGTGCCGGTAGCGGGCGGTCAGCAACGCGGTGCCGGCGGCCAGAGCCAGCACGCGGCCGTCCTCGGTGACCGCGGCGATCGTGGGATCGGTGCTGGTGAGCGAGACATCCATCGCATCGAGCGGCTGCGTCGAGCCGTCGCTGAAGGCGGTCTCGATGCTCAGCTGCGCGACGTCCTGAAGGTCGAGCGACAGGTGCTCCGCTCCCAGCTCGAGCGACTCGAGCACCACCTCCGGCTCAGGTGGTTCCGGCCATGCCTGCGAGCCGGAGTACACACGCAGCTCGGACAGCGAGTTCCACGCGTTCGAGGAGTTCCCGTAACCGATCACCCGGACATAGCGCGCCTGCACCGGTGCGAGGTCATGCCGTTCGATCTCCAGGGTGGTGCCCGAGCTCACCGCCGGGGTCGCGGCGCTCCAGGTGACGCCATCGAGCGACGTCACCACCTGGGCGTCGTACACCCGCTGGTCACCGAGACTCCAGGCCAGCCCGACGCCGTCGACAGTACGAGGCTCATCGAAGTTCGCCTGGATCCAGTGCCCATCGCCCTGCGCCGACCAGAAGGTGCTCAGGTCATGGTCGGTGGCGCGTTCTGCCGGGTTGGTCCCCACCACGCTCGCGACGACGTCGGCGGCGAAGGGATCGGCGAACGCCACCGTGTAACCGGCAGCGCACACCTCGGCGCCGTCCGCGACGCACACCTCGGCCTCGCCCGGCAGCGCATCGACCTGGTCGATGGTGACCGCCGTGCCGGCCGCGGCCGTCGCGCTCACCACGGGCAGGCCCGCGCCACCCGGTCGGTCGAGCAGGTACGTGCGGCCCTCTGGTGAGAAGCCCTCGACCGTCTCGCCGTCCACCTGCAGGTCGCTCAGCTCGGCGGCACCTGCGGGCTCGACGTCCCAGTCCGCCAGGTCGGTCACCGTAGGCAACGGTCCGGCCTCGCCGGTCGGGAGCGGCTCGAGGAGCACGCTGAGCCGGAACTGCGCCGTCGGGTCGGCGGTGACGACGAGCTTGCGCACCCCGGCGTTCGCCGTCTGCCCGTCCGGGTTCGGTGAGGTCGGCAACGGCACGGCGTCCATGACCGAGAACTGTGCACCGGCCGGGGCGTCGAGCAGCCGGGCCAGCATCGTGCGCCCATTGAGCTCGAGCGTGGCGCTCTGCCCGTCCGCAGCGACCTCGATCTGCGCGTTGGTGTGCATGAACCACCACGGGTCCACCGGCGAGGTCGCCGTCAGCTCGTCCTGCACGATGAAGCGGCTGCGGCCGTCGATCATCGCCACGCCCCGCTCCCAGCTCGTGACGCCCTGCGAGGCGTACGCCTCCGAGAGGTCGGCCACGGCGAAGCTGCCGTCCGGGCCGCCGCCGGTCGCGATGATGCTGCCCGTCGCGCTGGTGGACTGGCCCGTCGTCGCGTCCGGGTTGATGACGAGCGTGTTCTGACCCTCCGGGCGCTTGCGGTAGTAGGTCCAGCGCCGCCCCTCAGGGCCGGTCTCCCAGTAGCCGGGCTGGCTGTAGTGCTCCGGGCCGAGGTCCATCGCCCACCGGGTCCCGGAGGCGTCGATGACGAACGTGCCCATGTCGAGGTCGCCGTGGTTGGCGGCGTTGTTGCCCGCACGGAAACCGAAGAAGTTCGCCGTCTGGCTGTCCCACGCGCTGCGTGAGAGATAGGTCGTCGTCGCCACGAACTCGCGGTCCAGCGGCAGCTCCGCCTCATTCGGCGGGACCGGAGTCACCAGGCCCTGCCACATCAGGTGCAACGGCGGCAGCGTGCGCGGCGCCTGTGCAGCGCCCGCCTCGCCCCACCAGGCGTACGCCGGCTGACCGTAGTGATCGGCCAACCAGTGAGTCGCAGGCGACCCGGTGTGGTTGCCCGTCGAGGCATCGGCGTAGTTGAACTGCAGCCCGGTCGGCCCGGTCATCGCCATCGCGAAGTCGACCGTGCGGTCCAGGCCCGGCACCTCGGTGATCCCGAAGTCGTCACCGACCGCGGTCTCCAGCGAGGACATCGCCGAGACCAGGAACCGGGTCGCGTACCCCCAGTACACGATCCCCTCGGGGTAGCCGCCGTCCGGCCCGTACTCCGCGAGCGCGGTGGGCAGGGAGTCAAAGGCATGGTGCAGCGCCTCGTTGGCGAGCTCGGGTTCCTCGTCGCCGATGGCCAACGCGGCCATGATCATCCCGCTGTTGCAGACGACGTTCCAGTTGTGGGTCGCCGTCGTCCAGGAGGCGCCGTTCTCGTGCTGCGCGATCGCCGGCTCGAGGCCGAAGGTGACCATGGCCTCGCGCACCACCGACCGCTGCGTGGCATCCATCCAGTCGTGGAGCCAGTCGTAGCCCACGGCGAAAGCGTTCAGCAGCTCGGCCACCGACAGGAAGCTCTCAGGGTTCCAGTCGGGGAACGCGGCGACCGATGCCATCTCGGCATAGGCGCGCTCGGCGTAGGCCTCGACGTCGGAGAGCCGGTAGGCCAGCCCCAGCACGTACAGGCGGGTCTGGACCTCCCGGGTCTCCAGCAGCAGCGTGCGGCCGTTGCCGAACTCGTACTCGACGAGCGGTGCGTCGAGGTACTCGTCGGCCTGCAGCAGCAGGTCGTCGTAGAGATCGGACGTGAGGTCGTCGGCGGCGATCCGGGAGGAGATCCCGATGAGCGCGGGGTCATCGACCATCAGCCGCGGGTGTGAGCTCGTGATCAGTGCGGCGATGTCCTCAGGCGGTGTCAGCACCGGCTCGGCCTCCGTCTGGATCTGGATGGGCGGTGCGGCGCTCGCGGGTGCGAGCGAGGTCAGGACGAGGCCGGCACCGAGGGCTGCGGCAAGTGCGGCAGCGCCACGCGGGCGGCGGGTCGACGCTGTGGTGCGGGAACGGGCGCGCTGGATCGTCATCGATCCTCCTGGTGCGAGAGGTGAGCAGGCAGAGTCAGGTGAGTGCTGGTGAGGCGTGCGGGCGGCGTCGGTCGGCACCGCACGCTGGCGCGTCGGGGCACGGTGGGCCGACGGCGTTCTCCGCCGACCCACCGGCCGGCAGGTCCAGTGACCGGCGTCGTTCGATCAGCCGTTCAGCTCGGCCCAGGCCTCCTCGTACTCGGCCTTGATCGTGGTACCGACGGCGCTCATGTAGGCCTCGACGGCGGGGCCCCAGTCGGTGACCGGCTGGTTGCCGAGCAGGATCTCGCCCTGGGTCGCGCTGAGCGCCTGCTGGGCGCTGGCCGCGTTGCTGACGGCGGTCTCGGAGTACAGGCCGACCGTCGGGTTGGGGATCGTGTACTGCAGGCCGGTCTCCTGGTGGTCGAACTGGTCGTGCACGGCCTGCTCGTTCTGCGACTCCCAGATCACGGGCGAGTTCTCAGTGATGTACCGCACCGGCAGCGTGGCCTGGTTGACGCCCGCGGAGGTGAGCACCGGGTCCGGTCCGTCGAGGTTGTACGTCTCGCCCTCGACGCCGAACCGGCGGGTGATGTACTCCGAGCTCCCGAAGGGCGCCGCCAGCCAGTCCAGCACCCGAAGGATCTCGAGCAGACGCTCGGGGTCGTCCTGCTTGGCGATCGCGCTGAAGTGCGACGACGGGTTGCCGGCGGTGCGGACCATCGTGCCGCCCGCCTCACGAGCCGGCGAGAGCATGCCGGTGAGCCGGAAGCCGTCGATGCTGGCGCCCTGGATGTAGAACTTCGGCCAGCCCGCGTAACCGCCGATCTGGAAGGCGGTGATGCCGGCCATCATCCACTCGTTGCGCTGGGTGTTCTGAGCGGCGTTGCCGTCAGGGTGGACCACGCCGGCCTCGGCGAGGGCGACCGCGTCGGCGAGCGCCTGCTCGTACTCGGGCCGGGTGCCGTTGTGGGTGAAGACGCCCGAGTCGTCGACCGACCACGCGTTCGCGATGCCGTTGACCTCGAGCATCTGCGAGAACGGCGTCTGGCCGAACGCCCACCGACCGGCACGCTCGTCGGTCAGCGCCTTCGCCATCTCGATGAACTCCTCGAGCGACTCCGGCTGCAGCGACAGGCCGTGCTCCTCGAGGATGTCGGCCCGCGTGTAGAGCACGGTGCCGATGAGCGAGCGTGGCACCGGGACGCCCCAGATCTTCCCGTCGTAGACCGAGCCGAGCCATGAAGGCGTGGGCAGCGCGGCCAGGTTCGGGTAGTCCAGCACGGCATCACCGGAGAGGTGCTCGGTGAGGTCGGTGAACTTCGCGGCGAGCATCGCCGGCATCTGCTGGTGCTGCCCCTGAACCGCCACCAGGTCAGGCAGGTCGTTGCCGGCGATGGTGGTGGCGAACCGGGCGCTGTAGTCGGCCGAGGGGGTGTACTCCAGGTCGAGCTCGGCACCCAGGGCCTCGTTGAGGTTCTGCCAGAGCGCGTTGCTCCCCATCTCCGGTGCCACCGGGTCGTAGGTGAAGGTGAGCGCGCGGATCGCCTGGCCGGAGGTGGCTGGCGCGCCGCCGGTGACAGCGGTCGGCGGGGCGGGGTAGCTGAAGTACCCAGGTGAGACGTCCGGGTTGCTGGAGCCGAGGTCCGGGGGGAAGCCCTCGAACGCCTGGTAGGTGGGCAGCAGCCCGGCAGTCGCGCCACCACCGCCGGTGGTCGAGCCGCCGCCCGGCGTGCTGCCTCCGGGCGAGGAGCAGGCCGCGACGAGGCCCATCGCGCCGAGCGCACCGGAGACGCCGAGGAACGAGCGCCGTGAGAGGGAGACAGACATGGAGAACCTTCCGCTACATCGAGGACAGGGGGATGGCCCTGACGATCAGCCCTTGACGGCGCCGATCATCAGACCCTTGGTGAAGTGCTTCTGCAGGAACGGGTAGACGAGCAGGATCGGAACGATGGAGATGACGAGGATGGCCATCTGGATCGACAGCTGCGGGGGCAGGCTGTCGGACCCGGATCCCACATCGTCGACGCCCATGGGTGTCTCGTTGACGACGTAGGTGCGCAGCACCAGCTGCAGCGGCCACTTCTCCGGCGAGCTGATGTAGAGCAGCGCGCTGAAGAAGGCGTTCCAGTACCCGACCGCGTAGAACAGGCCGATGACCGCGATGACGGCCTTCGACAGCGGCAGCACGATCCTCGCCAGGATGGTGAGGTCGTTAGCACCGTCGATGCGGGCCGACTCGGTGAGCTCGGCGGGGATGTCGAGGAAGAACTCCCGCATCACGATGACGTTGAAGGCGTTGATCAGCACCGGCAGTACCAGCGCCAGCAGGTTGTCCAGCAGACCTAGCTGCTTGACGACCAGGTACATCGGGATCATCCCCGGGCTGAACAGCATCGTGAACAGCACCGCGAGCAGGATCGGCCGTGAGCCCAGCGAGCCGGGCCGCGACAACGCGTAGGCGAGGGCGGCCGTGCACACCAGGGACAGCAACGACCCGACTGCGGTGATGAGGATGCTGACCGCCAGTGCCCGGGTGACGACACCGCCCGAGAGGATGGCCTGGTAAGAGGCGAGCGTCGGCTCCCGGACCCAGAAGACGAAGCCGCCGTTGGCGGTGACCTCCTGCTGGGTGGCCAGGGAGGTGGAGACCACCGCGACGAACGGCAGGATGACGGCGGCGCACCCGAGCCCGAGGATGAGGCCGCGGAGCGCCATCAGCACCCGGTTCGGCTTGCCCATCCAGGCCGGCCGGCCGGCGTTCGGCGGACGCCGCGGCGTGCGTGGCTTCGAGGTGAGACCCAGCGGGGAGACGGTAGTCACTTCTGATACACCCCCCGCTCGCCGAACATGTGCGCGAGCTTGTTCGCGCCCAGCACCAGCAGCACCGAGATCACACCCTTCGTCAGGCCGACCGCCGCGGCCTGCCCCCAGTTCCCACCGACGATGCCGTGGTTGTAGACGTAGGTGTCCAGCACCTCGCTCGCGGTCGCTCCGACAGCTCCTTGCTGCAGGATGATCTGCTCGAAGCCCACGGTGAGCGCGTCACCCAGACGCAGGATCAGCAGCAGGATGAACACCGACCGGATCGCCGGCAGCGTCACGTGCCACATCCGGCGCACCGCACCGGCGCCGTCCATCGCGGCCGCCTCGTACTGCGAGGTGTCGACCCGGCTGATCGCGGCGAGGAAGATGATCGTGCCCCATCCGGTGTCCTTCCAGATCACCTGTGAGGTGATGAGGACCTTGAAGAGCTCCGGCACGCCGATGATCGAGAAGGTCTCCAGGTCCTGCGCCCGCAGGAAGGCGTTGATCATGCCGGCGTTGCCCAGCACCTGCTGGAAGATCGCGACCACGATCACCCACGACAGGAAGTGGGGCATGTAGAGGATCGACTGCACGGTTCGCTTCAGCCGCTCCGAGATCACCTCGTTGAGCAGCAGTGCGAGGGCCAGTGGCAGCGGGAACACGAACAGCACCTGGATCAGCGTGATGATCAACGTGTTCGTCAACGCGTTCACGAAGACGGGGTCACCAGAGAAGATCACCCGGAAGTTGTCCCACCCCACCCAGGGGCTCTCAGCGATCGTGAGGAACGGCTGATAGCCCTTGAAGGCGATCACGTTGCCCAGCAGCGGCACATAGTGGAAGAGCAGCACCACCACCACGCCGGGCGCAGCCAGCAGCAGCAGCAGGCGGTCACGCCGCCACCGCGCCAACGGCTTCACCGAACGCCTGACGGGAGCGCGCGGTGCCGGCGGCCGCTCCCGGCTGGCCGGCAGCGGCCGCTCAGCGAGCCGCGACACCGGCGAGGTCCTCGCTCGCGAGCGGGTATGGCCGAGGGGGCTCTCCGGTCAGCACCGTGGCGGCCACCGCGTGCAGCCGGTCGACGGCGGTGCGGTTGAGTGCACGCGAGCTCGCTCGCGCTCCCTCCTCGTCGGCAAGCAGCCGCTCGACCGCCGCGGCGGTTCCCGCGGCGCCGTCGCGCTCGATCTCGACGACGGCGTCACCCGCGCCGAGGTCGGCGTACATCTCCCCCTTGATCGTGTCGGTCGGCTGCCTCAGGTAGAGCGTCGGGGTGCCGTGGACCGAAGCCAGGATCGGTGAGTGGCACTCCATCGAGACCACCGCCCTGGCCCTGGCGTAGACGGCGTTCGCCTCCTCGAGCGGCCAGTAGCGGCCGAGCACCAGAACCTGCTCCACGACATCGGCCGGCAGCCTCGGCGCGAGCTCACGCTGCGCCAGCTCGACGGCGTAGCTCATCTCCGGCACCACGACCGCGGGCTGCCCGGTCGCGCGGACCCAGGCGGCGATCCCCGCGGCGAGCGCGTCGAGGTCGGGCCCCACGGTGCCGGCATTGATCGCATACCGCCGGTCGAACTCGCGGGTGCGCGCTGTCCCGTAGATGTCGGGGTAGGGGGTGTAGCGCAACCGGGGCACGAAGCACCCGAACGCCCCGGCAGTGAGGTCGAGCTCGGCGACGAAGGCGTCGGCGGCGGCATCGTCGCGGTGGGTGTAGGCGAAGGTGCCGTCGGGCCCGAACTCGAGCGAACCGGCGGTGACACCCTGCGCGCGCAGGAACTCCAGCGTGATCGAGTCTCGCGCGAAGATGAACTCCGCACCGGCCAGCGTCTCGCGGGTGCGCGGCTCGAGGTACGTCGGGGGCAGGTCCCGCGTCATCGTCCGCAGCTGGTCCAGCGGTCCCCAGGCAGGCGGGCACAGAGGATCGACCGTGACACCCGCGTACCCGTACGGTCGACCGGTGCGCGCCCGCCAGGCGAGCATCAGATCATCGCGGAAGGCGCCGGCACCCGAACCGTGCACGAGCACGTCGGCGTCGTCCCAGGCTGCCAGCAGCTCCGGCGTGTTCGGCACGCCGTCGTCGTCGATGTCTCCGCGGACGATCTCGATCGTCGGGTTGGCTCGCCGCAGCATCGCCTCCTCCCGCTCACCCAGACGCTGCGCCCACAGGATGATGCGCGCTTGCGGGGCTGCGCCGAGGAGGGCCGTGATCAGGCCCGGCGAGTGGGCGACGTCGCCGATGTTGACGTTGGCCCAGGACGAGCGGAGCAGAACGGTGCGGGTACTGGCGTGACTCAACGGTGGATCCTCCATGGCGGCGGCGGTGCCTGACGGTCGGCTTCGATGCTGACGTATCGTTGCGTCAACTGTGCACGACATCACACCCTGGCGTCAAGCCCCGTGACCAGACTGTGACGTGACGTCACGTCACCGCGGCTCAGACGGTCAGCTCGGCTGGCCACTCGTTGGCGGCGCGCTGCTCCCCCGCATGATCACCTGGGGCGCCGGGTCGTGGAGGATGCCCGCACGCGGCGGTCGCCCGTCGAGCGCGGTGGCGATCTCCTCCACCGCGCGCGTGCCGAGCTCGGCCATCGGTAGCTTCACGGTGCTCAACGTCGGCCGGACGTTGTCCGCGATCTCGGCGTCGTGGATCGCGATCACCGAGAGATCCTCGGGGATCTGGAGGCCGGCGTCGTGCGCCGCGGCGAGCAGCCCGATGCCGGAGATCACGTTGTTCACCACGACCGCCGTCGGGCGTGGCCGCTGGGCGAGCGCCATGACCAGACCCTTGCTGCCGGCCTCGAAGCCGAACTCGGTCGCGACCAGCGCCCGGGCCGTCAGACCCGCTTCCCGCATCTGCGTCACGTAGCCGTCGTAGCGTGCGGTCGTCACGAACGCGCGCCCACCCCCGACGTACGCGATCTCCCGGTGCCCGAGCTCGATGAGGTGCGCCGTGGCGATCCTGCCGGCCCCGACGTCGTCGACGGCAAGCCACCGACCATCAGGAGCGTGCCGCCCCTCGAGCGTGACGACCGGTGTCTGCTGCGTGCGCAGGAGTCGCATCACGGTCTCGTCGATGATGCCGTCGTGCCGCAGCAGGATGCCGTCGATCGATCCGCGGCCGAGCAGTCGCGCCAGGAAGTGACTGCCCGACTGCATCCAGATGGTGTCACCGAGCACCACGGCCCACCCCCGCGCCTCCGCGGCGTCGTAGATCCCGTGGAACATGTCCCGGTACACGGGGTTGTCGACCTTCTCCACGACCACAGCGATCGTGCCCGCCCGCTGCCGTCGCAGCGACCGCGCGGCGTCGTTGGGCACGTAGCCGACCTCGGTGAGCACCGCCTCGACCCGCTCGCGCGTCTCGTCGCTCATCCGCGTGTGGGACGTGCCGTTCACCACGGCAGAGACCACCGACACGGAGACGCCGGCTCGACGGGCGATGTCCTTCTGGGTCACCATTCGGGTCATGCTAGGCGTCGACGCGGCGCCAGGCGGAGACACGGCGCTCACCGCCCGACGGCGTACCCCTGCATCCCGCGTGCGTTGGCCGCGGCGCGGAGCATGCCGTCCCCGCGAATCCCCGCGGCGCTGATCCGCCCCAGCGACCAGGGACCGGCGACCGTGACCTCGTGACCGCGGCGCCGCAGCTCGGCGATCACGCCCTCCCCCAGTCGCTCCTCGACGCGGATCCCGCGCGGCTCGGCCACCCGCGGCGCGAACGAGCTCGGCACGTGCGTCGTGTGCCACGACGGCGCGTCGATCGCCGCCTGCAGGTCCTCACCCCCGGTGAGGTGTCGCAGCAGGAAGGGCACCGTCCACTGGTCCTGCTGGTCGCCGCCCGGGGTGCCGAACGCGAACGCGGGCGAGCCGTCGTCGCGCAGCACCATCCCGGGGCTCAGCGTGGTGCGCGGCCGCGCGCCCGGCACCAGCGAGGCGGGCAAGCCCTCCTCGAGCCAGAACATCTGTGCCCGGGTGCCGAGCGCGAAGCCCAGCTCGGGGATGGTCGGCGAGCTCTGCAGCCACGCGCCCGACGGCGTCGCCGCCACGACGTTGCCCCAGCGGTCCACGACGTCGAGATGGCACGTGTCGCCGCGCGGCACGGTCGGCTCGCCCTGTCCCGGCTGCACAGGTGAGGCCAGCCCGTCGGCCCAGGCTCCGCCGTCGGCCATCGCACGGGTCACCGCCTGCGCGAGGCGCGGCTCGCGGCCGCCCGGGGAGCCGGGCCGCAGGGTGCCGTCGGCGGTCTCGCCGACCATCCGAGCGCGCTCGACGGCGTAGCTCGGGTCGAGCAGGTCGCGCACCAGGCCGCTCTGGCCCTGCTCGCCGTACCAGGCCTCCCGGTCGGCGAGCGCGAGCTTCGCCACCTCGACGGCGGTGTGGACGAGGTCGGCCGAGCCCGGCTCGAGCTCGTGCGCGCCCAGCGTCTCGAGCATCTGGAGCTGCTGCAGCAGCACCGGCCCTTGCCCCCAGGCCGCGGTCTTGAGCACGCGATGGCCGAGCACGTCGACGGCGGCGGGTTCCTCCTCGGTCGCGGTCCAGGCATCGAGGTCAGCAGCCGTGAGGAACCCCGCGTGCGCGCCGGCGCCATCCCAGGCCGGCGTGCGAGCGAACTCCTCGATCGCCTCGGCCACGAAGCCCGAGTAGAAGGCTCGGCGAGAGGCCTCGATCTGCTGCTCGCGGCTGCCGCCGGCTGCCTCTCCCTCGGCGACCAGCCGCTCGAGCGTGGCGGCCAGCGCCGGGTTCCGGAACCGCGCGCCGCCGGCGGGGACCGCGCCGTCGGGCAGGTAGAGCGCAGCCGAGCCGTGCCAGTGCTCACGGAAGGTCTCGGCGAGCGTGCCGATCGTGGCGGCGGCGGTGGGCAGCAGCGGGTAACCGTCGTGGGCGTAGCCGATCGCATACCGGGCGACGTCGCGCAGCGGGAGCGTTCCGTACCGGCTGAGCAGGTGCAGCCAGGCACCCCACGACCCGGGCACGGTCGCGGCCAGCAGCCCGGCGCCGGGGATCTCGGTGACACCGAGACCGGCGAACGCCTGCAGCGTGGCTGCCGCTGGTGCCACGCCCTGCCCGCACACCACGAAGCTGCGCCCCGTTCCGGCCTCGTGGGCGATGACCGGTACCTCGCCCGCCAGCCCGTTGAGGTGCGGCTCGACCACGTGCAGGGTGAGGCCGGTGGCCACGGCGGCGTCGTAGGCGTTGCCGCCCGCCTCCAGCACCGCCATCCCGCTCGCCGATGCCAGCCAGTGCGTGGAGGCCACCATGCCGAACGTGCCGATCAGCTCGGGGCGGGTGGTGAACGTCATCGCCCCAGTATCCAGGTGCCGTTGCCTCGCCCATGTCGCAGGTCCGTGGCAGGCTGGGTCAATGACACACCACAACGACAGCCCCGACGCCGCTTTCACCGTTCCCGGCCTCTCGATCGAGGAGGGCCACCGCGTGGGCGAGCTGCTCCAGCTGCGGCTGCACGCGCTGAACGACCTTCAGCTGACCCTCAAGCACGCGCACTGGAACGTGGTCGGCCCCGACTTCATCGGCGTCCACGAGATGCTCGATCCCCAGATCGACGCCGTGCGCGAGATGGTCGACGAGACCGCGGAGCGCATGGCCACCATGGGCGTCTCGCCCAACGGCACCCCCGGCGCCCTGGTCGCGTCCCGCACGTGGGACGACTACTCGATCGGGCGCGCGAGCACGGTCGAGCACCTGGCGGCCCTGGACCTCGTCTACACGGGCGTGATCTCCGACATGCGCACGGTCCAGAAGGAGGTCGGCGAGATCGACCCCATCACCGAGGACATGCTCGTCGGCCAGGTACGGCAGCTGGAGCTGTTCCAGTGGTTCGTGCGCGCGCACCTGGAGAACAGCGGCGGCCGGCTCGCCAACGCCGGCGCCCACTCCGAGTCCGCGGCTGCCGCCGCTGCGCACGACGAGCTCGGCACCGACTGACCGCGCGATCGGCGGGGCGGACATGAGCGACGTCGAGAAGGTGCTGACACTGATGCGCGCAGCACGCTTCTGCATGATCACGACACGGGATGGTGACGAGCTGCGCTCGCGCCCGATGACACCCCAGCAGGTCACCGACACCGGGAACCTGTGGTGCTTCGTCTCCTCCGACAGCGACCAGGCGCGGCAGATCGCGCTGGCGCCGCGCGTCAACGCCTCGTTCGACGACGGCTCATCGTGGGTGTCGTTGTCGGGCACAGCCGAAGTGGTGCGCGACGAGGCCAAGATTGACGAGCTCTGGGATCGCGCCGCCGAGGCGTGGTTCCCCGAGGGCCGCGAGTCCGCCGATCTGGCGCTGCTGCACGTGCGGGGCACCAGCGCGGAGTACTGGGACACCCCGGGCGGAGCCATCGCCGCGGCGGTGGCGTTCGTCCAGTCCGCCATCACCGGCGAGCGCCCCGACGTCGGCGAGAACGACGCGGTCGACCTGCCGGGGTCGGGCTCGCACTGACGACGAAGGTCAGGGCTCCGGTCGCGATGCGGACGGACCCGAACCACCGCGGCGCACGGGCGGCGGCTGCGACTACGGTGGTCCCACCATCGTGAACAAGGGGATCTCAACCATGACTGCACGCGCCCAACGACGCCTCATGATGCTCGTCGCTGCGAGCGCACTGCTCGCCGCCGCGGCCTGCTCGCCGGGATCCGGAGATTCCGACGACGACACAGGCGGCTCCGCGGGCGGCGACGCCACCACCGTCACCTTCCGGCTCTGGGACGAGGCCGCAGCCGCCTCCTACGAGGCGTCCTTCGATGCCTTCACCGAGCAGCACCCGGAGATCGAGGTCGAGATCGAGACCGTGCCGTGGGCGAACTACTGGGAGCAGCTGCCGCTCGACATCCAGGCCGGCGAGATGGCCGACATCTTCTGGACCAACACCTCGAACTACGGCATCTACGCCGACAACGGGAACCTGCTCAACATCTCCGAGGTGCTCGGCGAGGACCACGACGAGTGGAGCGCCGGCTCGGCTGACCTCTACACGCGCGACGGCTCGCTGTGGGGCGTGCCGCAGCTGACCGACTCGATCGCGCTGTTCTACAACGCCACCCTGCTCGACGCGGCCGGGATCGACCCGAACGAGCTCGCCTGGAGCCCGAACCCCGACGAGGACACTCTGCTGCCGGCGCTGCAGCAGCTCACCACCGACGCTGCCGGCGTGACCGCGGCCGAGGAGGGGTTCGACCCCGAGAGCGTCGAGGTCTACGGGTTCAACGCCCAGAACGACCTGCAGGCGATCTACATCGACTTCCTCGCGCAGAACGGTGCGCAGTTCCAGGATGGCGACCAGTACGCGTTCAACAGCCCCGAGGGTGTGGCTGCGTTCCAGTACCTCGTGGACCTGATCAACACGCACCACGTGGCGCCGCCGGCTGCCGACACCAACGCCAACGGGGATCTGTCACGCGAGTACTTCGTGCAGGGCAAGCTCGCGCTGTTCCAGTCCGGTCAGTACTCGCTCCCGGCGATGGCCGACATCGGCGACAGCTTCGAGTGGGGCATCGCGCCGATGGTCGCAGGCCCCGAGGGCCGCATCGGCGTGGTCCACTCGGTGGCCGCGCTCGGCAACGCCGCCACGGAGCACCCGGAGGAGGTTGCCGAGGTGCTCGCGTGGATCGGGTCCGCCGAAGGCCAGATGTTCCTCGCCGAGGACGGCTCGGCCTTCCCGGCCGCCGTCGACGCGCAGCAGGCGTTCACCGACTACTGGACCGAGCAGGGCGTGGACACCGCCGCGTTCGTGGAGCAGGCCGCGGGTCAGACCACCCCGGCGCCGGTCGGCCCGAGCTCCAACGCCGGCCTGACGGCGATCGGGCCGTACCTCGGCGACATGTTCCTCGGTGCCATCACGGTCGAGGAGGCGCTGCAGCAGGCGCAGGACGCCGGCAACGAGGCGATCATCGCGCAGTAGCGGCGGCCCGCTGTCGCCGACTTCGTCGCAGATCGTCGGGTTCGCTGGGTGTTCCCAACGAACCCGACGATCTGCAGCGAACTCGGGCGTTGATCGGCACGGTGACGCCGGCGCGAGGCTGACGAGGCGCTCGCGACGCGCTGACGCCGATCCGGTCAGAGCCGCTCGCGCAGCCAGGCGATGTCGGTCCCCTGCTCGAGGTAGGCGCCGGGGGTCTCGACCAGGGAAGGTGCGTCGGCGTCGCGGATCACCGCGAGCAGGTCGTCGGCAAGGATGTGTCCCTGGCCGAGGTTGGCGTGACGGTCGGCGTTCGAGCCGAACGGGTCGCGGCTGTCGTTGACGTGCACCACGTCGACACGGCCGGTGGCTGCCGTGATGCGGTCCACGAGCCCCACGAGCGGCTCGCCGCTGGCGAACGCGTGGCAGGTGTCGAGGCAGAACCCGACGTTCTCCTCGCCGGCCGCACGCACGGCCTCCCACAGCGCAGCGATCCGATCGACGCCTCGCGCCATCGCACCCTCGCCGCCGGCGGTGTTCTCGATCAGCACGGCGGTGGGGCGCTCGAGCTTCTCCAAGCACTTGCGCCAGTTGTCGAATCCCACCTCGAGGGCGTCATCGGCGCCGACATGGCCGCCGTGCACCACCAGGCCGATCGCCCCGATCTCGGCCGCGGCGTTGACCTGCTTCTGCAGCAACGTGCGGCTGGGGATCCGGATGCGGTTGTTGGTGCTGGCGACGTTGATCCGGTAGGGCGCGTGCACCACCAGCTGCAGGTCGGCCTCGGCCGCCGCCTCCCGCAGCGCCCGCGCACCCCCCGGGTAGAGCACCTCGGGGTCCTTCCACGCCTGCGGCGCACCCAGGAAGATCTGGGCGACATCGGCACCTCGCGCCTTCGCGCCGGCGATGGGGTCCTCTGACTCGACGTGTGATCCGATCCGCATGACGCCAGGCTACGACCCGCCACCGACGTCCCGTCCCCGGTGAGTGCGCACACGCCCGGTGAGTGCGCACCGAGCACGGTGCGAGCTCACCGTTGATGTGCGCACTCACGAGGCAAGGCCGCACGGGGAGGCGAGCGACGCCGTCGGGAATGGATCCCGCCTCACTCGTGTTAAGTAGTTCAGATTTGAACCACTTGTGAGAGGATGAGCCCATGACCAGCATGCAGTTCGGGATCTTCACCGTCGGTGATGTCACGCCCGACCCGACGACCGGCACGACTCCCACCGAGGGCGAGCGCATCCAGGCGATGCTCTCGTATGCGCTCAAGGCGGAGGAGGTCGGCCTCGACGTCTTCGCCACCGGCGAGCACCACAACCCGCCGTTCGTGCCCTCGAGCCCCACCACGATGCTCGGCTGGATCGCCGCCAAGACCAAGCGGCTGCTGCTGACCACGACCACCACCCTGATCACTACGAACGACCCGGTGAAGATCGCCGAGGACTTCGCGATGCTGCAGCACGTCTCCGGCGGTCGCGTGGATCTGACGCTCGGGCGCGGCAACACCGGCCCGGTCTACCCCTGGTTCGGCAAGGACATCCGCGACGGCATCGAGCTCGCCGTCGAGAACTACGCGCTGCTGCGCCAGCTGTGGCGCGAGCCGGTCGTCAACTGGTCGGGCAAGCACCGCACCCCGTTGCAGGGCTACACCTCGACCCCGGCACCGCTCGACGGCGTACCCCCCTTCGTCTGGCACGGCTCCATCCGCTCGCCCCAGATCGCGGAGCAGGCCGCCTACTACGGCGACGGCTTCTTCCACAACAACATCTTCTGGAACAAGGAGCACACCGAGCAGATGGTGAAGCTCTACCGCCAGCGATTCGCCCACTACGGGCACGGCACCCCGGAGCAGGCGATCGTCGGGCTCGGCGGACAGGTGTACATGGCTGAGACGAAGGCGCAGGCGATGAAGGAGTTCCGCCCGTACTTCGACGTCGCCCCGGTGTACGGGCACGGCCCCAGCCTCGAGGACTTCTCGGAGATGACGCCACTGACCGTGGGCACCCCGGAGGAAGTCATCGAGCGCACCCTCGGCTTCCGCGACTACGCCGGTGACTATCAGCGCCAGCTGTTCCTCATCGACCACGCCGGGCTGCCGCAGGAGGCGGTGCTCGAGCAGATCGAGATCCTCGGCACCGAGGTGGTCCCGGTGCTCCGCCAGGAGTTCGACCGCCTGCGCGCGCCGGGCGTCCCCGACGCGCCCACGCACGCCGCGCTGCTCGCAGCCGCTGGTGCCACGCACGCCGAGACTCACGTCGAGCGAGATGATGTGGATACCGCAGCCGCCATCGCGAAGGACTTCTGATGAGGATCGCCGTCATCACCGCCGGGCTCAGCGAGCCGTCGTCGACCCGGCTGCTGGCCGACCGGCTCGAGAAGGCGACCACCGAGGCGCTGCACGAACGCGGCGCCGCGGTGGAGACCACCACGATCGAGGTGCGCACGCTCGCGCACGATGTCGTGGACCTGCTGCTCACCCGGGTCGCCAGCCCCGAGCTCTCGCTCGCGCGCACGAACGTGCAGGATGCGGACGCGCTGATCATCGTCACACCCACGTTCTCGATGTCCTACTCGGGGCTGTTCAAGTCCTTCATCGACGTGCTCGAGGAGGGCTCACTCGCCGGCATGCCGGTGCTGCTCGCCGCCACCGGCGGGACAGCCCGTCACTCGATGGTGCTCGACACCTCGCTGCGGCCGTTGCTGTCGTACCTGAAGGCGCTGACCCTGCCCACCGCGGTCTACGCCTCGGCCGAGGACTGGGGCAGCCCTGGCCTCGATGTCCGGATCGAGCGCGCGGGCCGTGAGCTCGCCGACCTGTTGATCGCCCTGCCCAGCCGGCACCGCAGCGACCCCTTCGACACCACCAGCTCGGGCTTCGTCGACTTCGAGTCGCTGCTCGGGGAATCATGACGACGACGGCGGAGCACGCCTCACGCGCATCCGGCACCCACGCACGTGCCTGGCGGGCCTACTTCGAGACCACGGCGCTGCTCACCGCTGAGCTCGAGCGGCGCATGAAGGCCGACTCGGGCATCGACTTCGGTGACTTCAACCTGCTGCTGGTGCTGAGCGAGGCTCCGGCTGGCCGGCTGCGGCTCGGGGAGCTCGCCAAGGCCGTGGCCTTCGGGCCTGGCCGGCTGACGTACCGGATCGACCAGCTGGTGAAGCGGGGTCTGGTGCAGCGCGCCCCGTGTCCCGAGGACAGGCGCGGCTACGAGGCGGTGCTCACCGCCGAGGGGCGCCGCACGCTGCGTGCGGCCCGACCGGCGCACGCCCGTCATGTCAACGAGCTGTTCCTCGATGAGCTGACCGAGGAGCAGGCGCACACGCTGCTCGAGGTGTTCACGCCGCTGCGAGCGCGCCTGACCGACTGATGCTCCGAGGGCCAGCGTGAGCCTGAGGCGGGCTACCGTGCTCTGCGTGGAGGTTCTCGAGGAGCAGGTCTGGCGTGAGCGTGCCCGCGCACACGCCCAGCGCGTGGACGCGCTGGTCGCCGACCACCTCGCCCGCAAGCGCGACGGGGCCCCGCACCCGGTCCACGACTTCCTCTTCTCCTACTACTCCTACCGACCGAGCCAGCTCCGGCGCTGGCACCCGGGCTACGGCGTCGGGCTGGAGAACGCGCATGAGTACGCCGACCGGCGCGGCTACGAGATCGTCGATGACGTCGCTCGTGTCTCGCCGACGATGCTCGCCGAGCGGCACGACCTGATCGCGGGGACGCACGCACTGCTGGCCGCGACCGCGTCACGTCCCGCGAACACCGGCTGCTTCGGGATGCACGAGTGGGCGATGGTGTACCGGAGCGAGGGCACGCGGCACCCGCACCCGCTGCGGCTCGGCGCCGAGGGCACCGACAAGGTCGTCGAGTCGCATCGCATCACGTGCAGCCACTTCGACGCCTACCGCTTCTTCACCCCCGCCGCACGTGACCGCAACACGCTGCGCCCGCGCTCCGAGGACCGCCCCGCGTTCGAGCAGCCCGGCTGCCTGCACGCGGGGATGGACCTGTACAAGCACGCCTTCCGGCTCGCGCCGCTGATCGGTTCGGAGCTGATCGCCGACTGCTTCGCACTCGCGCGGGACATCCGCGTCCTCGACATGCGCGCAGCGCCCTACGACCTCGCCGACCTCGGCTTCCAGCCGGTACGGGTCGAGACCGCCGAGGGAAAGCGGACGTACGCGGCGGCTCAGGCCGGGTTCGCCGAGCGCGGCGCTCCGTTGCGTGCCCGCCTCATCGAGGCGTGCGAGATGCTGCTCGCGTGCAACGAAGTCGTGGCCAGATGAGCGATTCCGACGATCTCGGTGCGGATCGCGGCATCTGGCCACGAGTTTGTGTCATCGCCGGCAGCGACGGTCCGCCCTAGCGCGGCTCGCGCACCCGCGGCAGGTGGGCCCAGTACGTCTCCCACTCACCGATGTCCGGGTCGTTGGCCTCCGACACCTCGTCGTACTCCTCGAACAGGGCGTTCATCCGCTCCACCAGCTCAGCGCTCTGCTCGGCCGTGAGCCGCAGCACCTGGGTCTGGATCGCCCCTGTGCCCTGTGCGCCGGCTCCGAGCCAGCGCTCGATCGCGCGCGTCTGCGTGTCGATCCAGATCCCGATCGTCGACCGCAGCTGCACGCCTGCGCCGCCGCCTCGGTCACCGCCGCGCACCTGGAACGAGCGGGCGGCGCGCCTGTAGCGGCGCTCCCGACCGTCGCTGCCCTCTGCCACGAGCAGCACTCCGGCCCTCTCGAGCATCCGCAGGTGGTAGCTCATGGCCGAGGGCGTGAGCCCGCACAGCTCCGCAGCCTCGGTCGCGGTCAGCTCGTTCCCCTCGTAGACCACGGAGATCACGTGCTGCCGAGCCTCGTGCGCGAGCAGCTTCAGACCCTGCGCACCCTCGACCACGAACGTCTTCGGAAGCCCTGCCTCTTGACTCGCCATGTTATGAAGCATACCTTTCAGGTTTATGAAGCGTTCCTTTCAGATCGACACCGGCGTGTGGTCGCACCGTGACGTCCGGCTGATCCTCCCCGCGCGCACCCTCTCGCTCGCCGGGCACTCGACGGCACTGGTCACGTTGCTGCTCCAGGCCCACGACCGCGGCGTCGGCACGATGGGCGTCGCTGCGCTCCTCATCGCGCTCGCGCTGCCGGCGATCGCCACCATGGGCATCGCCGGCCGCCTCGCCGACACCCTCGACTCCCGCCACCTGCTCACCGCAGGGATCACGCTCCAGGTCCTCGCCCTCGCCTTCCTCGCCTGGAGCCCGACGGCGGCGCTCACCCTGGTCGGCGTCGTGCTGCTCGAGCTCGGGCAGGCGGTGATCGGCCCGGTCTGGAGCGGGCTGCTCCCCCGCGTCGTGGGCCAGGACGGCATCGGCAGCGTCATCGCGTGGCAGCAGGGACTCGGTGCGGTCGCGGCACCTCTCGGCGCGGCGCTCGGCGGCGTCCTCTACGGGAGCGTCGGCGCGGGGCCGGCGCTCCTGGTCGCCGCCGCGGCGTTCGCCGTGCTCCTGCTGGCGGTCCAGCTCATCCGCACCCGCCGCCACCTCAGCGCTGAGGCGCGTTCGACCGCGGGCTCGACGGCGGTGCCCACCTCGTCCGGCATCCTCGCCGGGGTCGCGGTGCTCCGGGCGGACAAGGTCGTGTGGCCGGTGTTCCTCGCCCTGCTCCCGATGGTGGTCATGGTCGAGGGCGTCAACGCCGTGGAGGTGTTCCTCGCCCGCGACACGCTCGGCGCCAGCCCGGAGCAGTACGGCCTGGGCGAGCTCGCGGCGGGCGTGGGCGGCGTGCTCGGCGCCGCGCTGGCGGCGCGGCGGCTGGCTGGCGATCGGGCGTGGGTGAGAGCCGTCATCGCGGGCTTCGCCGCCGCCTGCGCGGGCCTGGCCGTGGCGGGCGGTGCGCCGTCGTTCTGGGTCTATCTCGGCCTCATGGTGGTGGTGGCCGCTGCCGCCGGGATCGGGAACGCCGCCAACGGCGCACTCGTGATGACGCGGACGCCCGATGCCCAGCGCGGCACGGTCGGTGCCGCGCTCAACGGCATCGCGCGAACCGGCTCGGTGCTCGCCCTCGGGCTCGGCGGCCTGGTGGGCGCGCTCGCCTCACCGCGCGCGGTCTTCATCGGGGGCGGGCTGCTCGGCATGGCCGCGGTGCTCCTCTGCGGCTGGCCGAGCCTGCGCGCATCCAGGCGGGAGGTTCGCGCCGCGAGTGCCGCGGCGGCGTGAGTGCCGCCACGCGGCGTGGCTGCGGCGGTCAGGCCGAGGGCTGGGCCCCGTAACGGCCCCAGCTGACGATCTCCGCCAGCGGCTTGCGACCCGACAGCTGCGGCGATGCCTGCTCCTGGGACGTGTCGGTGTAGCCGAGCCCGATCGCTGACCACGGCTCGAGGTCGGCGGGCATACCGAGCAGGTCACGTACCTGCTGTCGGTTCTCGGCGGTGCTGAACCAGGCGGTCCCGCTGCCGATCCCGAGGTGGCTCGCCGCGAGCATGACGCGTTCTTGGAGCCGGCCGTCGTCGTAGGCCACCGAGCGGCCGTCACCGCGCACGGCCACCACGATCGAAGCCGCGACCCCGGCCAGGAACCCGGCGAACGCACCCATGCCGGCGAGCGCACCGTTGGTCTCCTGATCTGTGACGACCACGAGGTGCCAGGGCTGGGTGTTCTTGGCGCTGCCGGTCCATCGCGCCACCTCGAGCAGCTTCTCGAGATCGTCACGCGCGATCGGGTCGGGCAGGAACCGCCGCGACTGCCGGAGGCTGCGCAGGGATGCGAGGGCGGTCTCGGACGGCGACGATGGGGTGCTCATGCCTCATTCTCCCCTCTGCGGCCCGGCGGTGTCGGCCCACGCGCCTACCATCGCGCTCATGGAGACGTTCCGCTGCTTCGGGTCCGGTGATCCGCTCTACGAGGCGTACCACGACACCGAGTGGGGAGTGCCGCCGTCGAGCAGCCCGGATGAGCGCGAGCTGTTCGAGCGGATGAGCCTCGAGGCGTTCCAGTCGGGGCTGGCGTGGATCACGATCCTGCGCAAGCGCGAGGGGTTCCGCGCCGCCTTCGCCGGCTTCGACCCCGCGGCCGTCGCGGCGTTCGACGACGGCGATGTCGCTCGGCTCATGTCCGATGCCGGCATCGTGCGGAACCGGGCGAAGGTCGACGCCACGATCGCCAACGCACGGGCACTGCTGGCGCTGCACGAGAACGGTGAGCGGCTGGCCGATGTCTTCGAGGCGCACCGCCCGCCGGCGCGGGCCGCCCGCCTCTCGCGTCTCGACCAGATCCCGGCGAGCACACCGGAGTCGGCTGCACTCGCGACGATGCTGAAGAAGCGAGGTTTCCGCTTCGTGGGAGCCACCACGGCCTACGCCGCGATGCAGGCCCTCGGGTATGTCGACGACCACGTGCAGGGGTGCATCAGCGCGCGCTAGCGGACACCTCTACCCCTGCGCACCGCGGGTCGGTGCCGGGCGAGCGTGCTACTACTGACGCGGCCACGCCGTACCCGAGATCAGGAGCATCGATGAACACCCCGGTTCGTGTGACCGCCCAGACGATGGGCGCGACCGTCTTCAACACCAAGAACGCCACCCTCGAGTGGACCCCGGATGGTCGTATCCGCATCGTCGAGGTCGAGCCCGGGCAGCAGCCGGCGGTGCTGCTCGACACACCCCCGCCGGGGCTGCGGCAGGTCTCGAACCACACCGTCAACCAGTCGATGCTCGTGTTCAAGCCGCAGGCGGGACCAACGATCAAGCTGTCGCTGCTGGGCAGCATGATCGCCCCGGAGCCGAACGAGTCGGCCGACTCCTATGCGCGCCGCACCGCCATGAGCGGGGTGCCCCCGCAGTCGTGGTGGGTGCAGACGTTGCGCGCCAGCGGCGTCAAGGTCGTCGACTGGGGTTGGGGCAAGAGCTTCGCGATCGCCGGCGGGATCGTCGGCGCCGTTATCGTGATCTCGCTCCTCGTCGCGGCCCTGTCCGGGGCGTTCTGACCGGAACCTTCCACCCCGTCACGGCTGTCCCTTCCCGCCGGTGTCGTCGACGATGACGGCATCGGACCACGAGGAGACCCATGACCGCGGTGACGCACGGCGCCGACCCCGAAGCCCTGCAGCGACTCGCTGAAGACATGCTCAACCACGCCGAGCACACGCTCGGCGTGGGCATCCGCACCCAGAACGAGCTCGCGACGCTGCGGTGGTCCGGGCCGGACGCCGAGCGCGCCCGGCGGCACTGGGAGAGCGTGGAGCTGCCGCGGATCCGGAACGTCTCGAAGGCGCTCGCCGAGGCAGCGGGGGTCGTGCTCGAGGAGGCGCGGCAGCAGCGGCAGGTGAGCGAGCAGGCCAACGGCGCCGCTGCGCCGTCGGGCACGCCTGTCTCGGGCGTGCCCGACCCCAGCGGGACCGGAACCACCGCAGGTACGAGCACCACGTTGCTGGAACGCGCTCGCACCCTCGCTGACGCCCTCACCACCGGGCCGGAGCTGGCGCAGGTCGCCGCGGTCGTGGCGGCTGGCGGGCGCGGCGCGCTGGCGATGACGAGGGACCAGTACGCCCTGATCAGCTCGCTGATCGGCGCGAGCAAGCCCGCGGTCGGGGCCACGCTGCGCGCCGCGGGTCACGTGGGCAACGTCCTCAACGTGTACGACGCGGGCGCCGGGCTGGTCAGGGGCGACGCCGTCCAAGCCACGAGCGGCATCGGTGGCCTCGCAGCCGGTGCGGCCGGCGGGCCGGCGGTCGGCGCGGCCTGGGGAGCGGGCTGGTTCGTCGGCACGCAGATCAACGAGGGGATCCAGGGCACCAGCTACGGCGACGCCTTCGAGCGCCGCAACGAGGCCGCCTTCGACACCCTGGGCGCCGGGGGGATGTTCATCGTGCCCGGCAACCTCGCCGTGGCGGCCTGGGACGTGCTCACCGACGGCGGCGGTACCTCGAGCGAAGCCGACGACGAGGCAGGCGGCAGCTCGGGCGGCCGCTGACGCTTCCGCGGAAGCACCTGTCGACCAGTCGTGGGCGGGAGCGCCGCCGTTCGCGCTCGGCGTGGGGTGCTCACCGGAAATCCGGTGGCGAAGAGGCGGTTCGTGGTCGACGATCACGAAGGCGCTCGGGCGCGGCGGATGGCCGTGCGCAAGCGGGAGTGCTGTCATACCGTTAGCGAGCGTGAAGGAGGTGCAGCGTGGCTGCGATGGTCCTGATCTACAACGCCGGTGGCGTCGAGGTGCACGACGTCAAGCCGCTGCGCCACGTCGTCACGATGCTGCACCGCGGGGTCGCACGGGTGCTCGATGCCTCTGACGGTGAGGCGTTCGGGCCGTACGAGCGGCCGGTCTCGGTCGAGCTGGTCCGCTACGTCTACGCGCGCTGGCGCTACGAGCGCACGGTGCCGGCCACCTACTCGTTCAAGGCCGTGCTGCAGCGCGACCGCCACACCTGCGCGTACTGCGGGCGGTCGGCCACCACGGTCGACCACGTGGTGCCCCGCTGCCAGGACGGCCCCTCGACGTGGCAGAACTCGGTGGCTGCGTGCCGCACCTGCAACGAGCGCAAGGGTGGCCGCACGCCGCAGCAGGCGGGCATGACGCTGATGTGGGAGCCGGTGCAGCCCGGCGCCAACGCGGTGGCCCGCAAGCGCCACGCGATGATCTGACGCACGCGCGCCACCGGCGCACGCCCCGTGGGCAGGTCTGCACTGGTGGCGCGCGTGCGCACCTCGATAGCCTGCTGAGGGTTCAGGACGCGATCGAGGGGGAACCACACGTGCTCAGGGTGACGCTGCGAGGCCGTGGTGTCCCGAACGTGGTGCTCGGCAGCGGGGAGTCCTTGATGTTCGGCCGCGCGCCGGATGTCGCCCTCCCCGAGGGTGACGTCGACGCCCAGCTCCGGACCACCGCGCTCGCGCTGCCGCGGGCGGCCGCCCACGTCTCGCGCGTCGTCGGCGAGCTTGCGGTCGGTGAGGAGGTGGCGCGGCTGCGCTGGCACGGGTCGACCGGCGCTCAGCTCTCCAGCCTGTTCGACGCCCCGGGCGGCGCTCGCCGCGTCGCGCTCGGTACCGGCATGGCCGCCCTCCTCGACGAGGGCGAGAACCACGTGCTGCTGCTCCGTGGCCGCGAGGACTCGAAGGGCTTCACCGACCTCGTGCTGGTCGTCGACGTCGCCGAGGTACGTGAAGGGTCCGAGCCGGAGGCCTCGCCGTTCGTGCCCGAGCACGATCCCGACGGCGCAGCCACCGCCGATGCGCCGCACCTCGAGCGGTGGTCACGTGAGTGGTACGTCGCCCTCGCCCTCGCCGAACCCTGGCTCACCGGCGCCGACGACTATCCCCGGCCACCGTCGAACCGCGAGATCTACGAGCGTGTCCTGTCCTGGCGTGGCCACGCCTGGAACCTGGAGCGCGCTCAGCGTGTCGACGACGCCATCCGCTCGATCGCCCGCCTCGCCTTCGGCCCCGCGGACGACCCCTTCACCGTGACGCTGGGCCGCGTGCAGAACGTGCGCTTTGCCGTCGGCCGTCGAGCGGCCGAGACCGCCCTCGTGACGACGGACGACCTCGAAGCCGTCCTCGACGCCCAGTCCCGCGGCGCCGGCCTCAACCCCACCGCCTGACCCCACGGCGGAAGTTTCCACCCCCGCGGCGCTGGTGCCGGGTGCTGCGTGCTGCCTAGCGTCGCTGCCATCGCACCGACGAGGGAGACACGATGACCAGCTACGACCGCAGCACCTTCTACGGCCTCGACACCACCGAGACCCGCAGCCAGGCCCAGCAGATGGATGCCAACGCCGAGAACCTCGGTGCCATGGTCAACGACATCGGCGCGCTGATGGAGTCGGTGCTGTGGCTGGGGCCGGGCGCGCAACGCTTCAAGTCGGACTGGGACGGCTCGATGAAGCCGCAGATGCAGGAAGCTGCCGAGACGCTTCGCGGCAACGCAGCCGAGATGAAGCGGCGCGCCGACCTGCAGGACCAGGCCTCCGCGTAGCAGCCCCGGGGCGGAAGCTTCCACCCCACCGACGCTGGATCGCACACACCGATCTGCCTAGCGTCGAGCACACGACATCACCACGAACGAACCAGAAGGAGGTGGAGCAGGTGTCATTCCAAGGAGCAGACGTCGACGGCCTCGACCGTACTGCGAACCGCTGCATGGAGGGTGCGGACTTCGCTGACACCGTTGCGAGGGCCCTCGAGATCCTGGTCGCGGCTCTCGAGGCCATGAGCTGGACTGGCTTTGCTGCGGCGCTCGCGGCCTACTTGAAGGCTGTCGTGATCCCGTGGGTGAAGTACATCGCCAGGTGCCTGCGGGTCTTCGGCGGACTCCTTCAGCTCGCCTCGAGCAAGCAGAAGGACGCCTCGGAGGACGCCCCGCCGGTAAGCATCCCCGCCACCGCGTGGAACCCGCCGCCGGCCCCGGTCACCCCCGGTGTGAACCCGCCCGTGCTGGCCAGCCCGGAGCCCGCCATCCAGCAGACCGCCCCCGGCACCGGCGCCCAGACCGGCGGCGGGACCTCCGTCACGCCGACCACCCCGATCGGGAGCACGGACGCCGGCGCCACGACCGGCAACGTCAGGGGCGGCGGGACGATCACGACAACCACCGGGATCACCTCCGATGGCGAGCTCTGGACCCGCACGACCGTCAGCGGCAGCGTCACCCCCGCCACCCTGACCGCCCCGGCGACGATCGCTGCGGCCGGTTCGACCGGTGGGCTGGGTGCGGGGCCTGGCGGACACGCCACCCCCGCACCTGTCACATCCGGCGCCGACCTCGGCATCGGCGGCGGCACCACGATCGGTGGCAGCGGGCCAGCAGGCTCCGGTGCCACCGGCGGCCCGCCGACCGGTGCGATCGGCAGCGGCTCGAGCGGGAACGGCGGATCCAGTGGTGCCGGCGACGGCACGACCGGCGCGCCGGCATCCGATCCGCCGGTGCAGAGCTCGCCGCTCGCCTCGCGCGCGGTCCTTGGGAGCACACCTGCAGGGGCCACGGCCACCGGGACCGGCGCCGGCTCCCTCGACGTGGCTGCCCCGGTGGCCGGCGGTGGCGCGTCTGCGGCTCTCGCGGCGGCCCCGCTCGGCCTCGCGGGCGTCGGCGGTGCTGCTCTCGCAGCGCTGCGCGCCAAGGGCCTTCATGACGGCGCTGACGACGACGGGGAGGACGAGGCCCTCTGAACCCACCGATCACCATCGGGTGATCACCCGCACCACACCTTCAGGACACCACCCTCGCGCTGCACCTGAGCAGCGCTCATTCGAAAGGAACACACCATGACCACTGCCAACGTGTACGGGATGGACATCCAGGCCGGCCGCGACCTCGCGACCCGGATGGACGCGGACGCCACGGAGATCGAGACGCTGACCACGCGCCTGACGGGGATGCTGGAGAGCACTCCCTGGTACGGCCCCGATGCCACCCGCTTCAAGGGTGACTGGTCCGGCCAGTACGTGCCGGCCCTGAGCTCGGTCGTGCAGGCGCTGCGCGAGAACAGCCAGCAGATCTACGCCCAGGCGCAGTCGCAGGAGGACGCCTCCAGCTGACGCCCGGCCCCACGGTGGCCCGGTCCCTCTGCCCAGGGGCCGGGCCATCGCCGTGCCACCGCCGCTCCCGCTGTCACGCCGACCGCGAGCACGAGCACGAGCTGCTCATGGTCGGGCGTCGGGGTCGACCAGAAGCCGCGTCGTCGGCGTGCCCGCCAACGCGGGGGCACGGCCCGTCCCCCAGACCCGCTCGTGGAGGAATGTCGCGAAGGCCGACGCCGGTTCGCGCCCCTCGAAGTCCAGGTCGATGACGATGTGATGCGGGTCGTCGTCGGCGAGCCGCACCCGCGCGGCCGTGACGCCGCCCTGCGTGCGGGCATCGGAGAAGCGATCGAAGGCAGCCCGCCACGTCGGGTAGTCGGTGATGTCGTGCTCGATGTGCAGTGTTGTGCTCATGTGGTCGATGGTGCGCGGCCCCGCTGCCCGGCGGAATCCCAGGTTTGTGGGGTTCTGAACCGGCGGCACGGTCCCTAGGCTGGTGGGGTGTCCGCTGACACCTTCCTGGCGGGTGTACGAGGTTCACTCGCAGCTGTCGACGATGACCGCACGTTGCGCCGCGCGATCATCGAGCAGGTGCGCCGCAGCATCCCGTTCGACGCCTTCGCGTGGCTGCTCACCGATCCGGACACGACGGTGGGAACGGCGCCCCTCGCCGAGGTGCCCTGCCTCGATCAGCTGCCTCGCCTGATCGCGCTCAGGTACACCGCGGCTCGGCGCTGGACCTCGGCCGATGACGGCGTCCCGTACCGTCCCGTCCCTGCCGGGTCCGAGCTGGAGAGGTTCCTCGCGGGCTACGGCGTCAGCGACGTCGTCTCGGTCGTGTTCAAGGACCGGTTCGGCTGGTGGGGATTCCTCGACCTCTGGCGGATCGGAGCTCGATTCACGGCCGAGGAGATCAGCCTTCTCGGCCTCCTCACGGACCCGGTCACGGCCGCCCTCCGGCGTTGCCGGTCAGTCATGTTCGGCCCGGTCGCTGGGGCTGACCGAACATCGGGCCATGCCGTGCTGCTGCTCGCACCGGATCTGACGGTGCGGACCCAGACAGCTGAGGCCGAGGCCGAGCTCCGGGCCTTGCTACCGACCGCAGCCACCCGCCGCCCGGTGCCGGCGGCGGCGTACAACGTCGCCGCCCAGCTCCTCGCGCTGGAGGCAGGCGTCGACACCCACCGGCCCGTCGCGCTGACCGCCGTGGCGCCCGGTGAGTGGATCTGCGTCCAGGCAGAACGGCTCGGCGAGGACATCGCGGTCACCATCGGACCGGTCGAGCAACGGCAGCGCTGGGACCTGTTCTGCCGCACCAACGGCCTGACCGCCCGCGAGCGCGACGTCCTCGTCTACCTGGCAGAGGGTGACGACACCCGCACCCTGGCTTCTCGGCTCTACCTGTCCGAGCACACCATCCAGGACCACCTGAAGTCCATCTTCACCAAGACGCACGTGCGAAGCCGCCGCGAGCTGCTCGCACTCGCGAGAGGCGGCTGACGGACCCGGCCCGCCCTGGGCGAGGAGCCGGGACCAGGCGCCGCACGGCGGAAGTTTCCACCCCAGCCGCACTGGCCCCCGCGGGTATGTCTCCCTAGCGTCGTCAGCACCGACGAGCGAGCAGGAGAACGAACCGCATGTGGCGACTGAGCGTGCTGCCGACACCGGAGAGCAAGCTGGCTCCGGTGGACGTCGTCGTCGACGCCGGCGAGGGGTCGACCGTCGCTGATCTCGCAGCCGGCCTGGGCGAGCACCTCGGCGGCCGGGGCATGCTGCTGGCTCCCACCAGCGAGGGGCGCACGTGGCCGGCCGACACCCCTCTCGCCGAGGCCGGGCTGCGCGATGGCGACGTCCTCGAGGTCAGCTCGGTGCCGACCGACTGGCGCACCCGCCCGGGCCCTCGCCGCGCCCCCCGTGCCACGGTCCACGTCGTCGCAGGCCCGGACGTCGGCCTGGTCGCGGACATCACGGGCGACACCCTCGTCGTGGGTCGCGCCGCCACCGCCGGCCTGCGGCTGCGAGACCCGCTGGTGAGCCGGGTGCACGCCCGGATCCTGCTCGCCGAGACCCCGGTGGTGCTCGACCAGGGGTCGGCGCACGGCACCATCGTCGGCGGCCGCACCATCACCCGCTCGACCCCGGTCGGCTACGGGGAACGCATCACGTTCGGCGACACCGTCGTCGTCATCCACCCCGGCGACGGCGAGGCCGCCCGCGAGCGCGGTGTGCTCCGCTCTCCCCGGTTCGGTGACTCCGTGGCCGAGGCCGAGCTCGACACCCCAGCGCCGCCTTCCTCGGTGCGCAAGACCCCGCTGTCCTGGCCGATGATGCTGATGCCGGTGCTCATGGGTGGCGTGATGTTCAGCGTCAGCCGCAGCCCGCTGTCGCTGGTGTTCATGTTCGGGTTCCCGAGCATGATGCTGCTGACCTGGCTCATGCAGCGCCGGGCGGCTCGGCGGGAGTTCGCGGCCGAGTCCGCGATCTGGCGCGAGGACATGCGCGGGGTGCTCGGGGCGCTCGACGCCGCTGCCACCACCCAGCGCGAGAACGCCGACGACGACGAGCCCGAGCTCGAGGTCGTGCTCGCCCGCGCGGTGGCCCGCGACCACCGGCTCTGGGTGCGCCGGCCCGACAGCGACGACTTCCTCGCGGTCCGCGCCGGCCGCGGTCCACGCCCCGCGCTGCTGACCGCCAAGAAGATCACCAACGGCGACCGTGGCCTGCGCGCCGAGGGCAGCCGCGCGATCGCCGAGCGGGCCACGCTCGCCGACCTGCCGGTGCCGCTGGAGCTGGCCGAGGCCGGGCTGGCCGCCGTGACCGGTACCGCGGCCGAGGTCGACGCCTGGGTGCGCGCCAGCGTGCTCCGCCTCGCCGTCACCCACTCCCCCACCGATCTGCAGGTCGCTGCGGCACTCGGCCCGAACCGGGCACACATCGAGTCCTGGCTGCGGTGGCTGCCGCACGCGGCGCCCCGCAACGGCGGCATGGCGTGCGTGGGCATCGGCGCCACCGAGGGGCAGGCGCTGCTCGAGGAGCTCGCGAGCGCCGACGGCGGTACCGCTCACACGCTGGTGCTCGTCGACGAGGCAGCGGGCCTGCCCCGTCGCCTGGTCGAGGCGGTGGCCGCGGACGCCGTCGAGCGCCGCCTGCACCTGCTGTGGCTCGGCTCCAGCAAGGAGAGCGTCCCGGCCACCACGGCCACGGTGGTGGATCTGGGAGCTGCGGAGCAGGCGGGCCGCGTGCTGTACCGGGACCGGGGCGGCGTGGAGCCGCTGACCCGCGTGGAGGCGCTGGGGCTCACCGAGGTGTGGCGCGCTGCGCGAGCGCTGTCGGGCTACCGCGACGAGGCCGCGGTGCTCGCGGCCGAGTCGATGCTCCCCCCGCAGGTACGGCTGCCGGGGCTCTCGGGCGATCTCCAGAACCCCGACGACGTCGAGCGGCTCATCGAGCGGTGGGCCACCTCGACCGGGCTGCGGGCACAGCTGGGCACCGGCGGCGAGGGAGTCGTCACGATCGACCTGCGCGAGGACGGCCCGCACGGCCTCGTGGCCGGCACCACCGGCGCCGGCAAGTCCGAGCTGCTGCAGTCGCTGCTGTGCTCGCTGGCGATGAACAACCCGCCCTCGCGCATCACGTTCCTGCTGGTCGACTACAAGGGTGGCGCCGCCTTCCGGGAGGTCGCCGAGCTCCCCCACAGCGTCGGCTACATCACCGACCTCACCCCTGCGCTGGTGCAGCGCTGCCTGACCTCGCTGCACGCCGAGCTCACCTCCCGCGAGCACCTGCTGGCGCAGTACGGCGCCAAGGACCTGCAGGCCCTCGAGCGCAGCAACCCCGAGGCCGCTCCCCCGAGCATGCTCATCTGCGTCGACGAGTTCGCGGCGCTGCTGGCCGAGGTGCCCGAGTTCGTCGAGGGCATGGTCTCGATCGCGCAGCGGGGCCGCTCCCTCGGCATGCACATGCTGCTCGCGACCCAGCGCCCGGCCGGGGTCGTGACGCCCCAGATCAAGGCCAACACCGACCTGCGGATCGCGCTGCGCGTGGCCGCCCCGGATGACTCGATGGACGTCATCGACGCGCCCGACGCCGCCCACATCTCCCGCCGCACCCCCGGCCGGGCGTGGCTGCGGCGCACCGGCCACGGCACCCGCGAGCTCGTGCAGGTCGCCTGGGTCGGCGCCCACGAGGAGATCCACACCGACGGCGGCAAGGTCCGCATCAGCCCGTTCACCGCTCGCGAGCTCACCGGCCGCGCCGGTGGCCGCACCACCGTGCACCCGAGGTCGGATCTCGACCGGATCGTCACCGCCACCGGCACCGCGTTCCTGCGCACCGGCCGCCCCACCCCGAAGAAGCCGTGGCTGCCGCCGCTGCCCGAGGAGGTCCCGCTCGTGTGCACCGCCCCGGGTCGGCTCGTGCTCGGCGAGGGCGCGCACGACGAAGCGCTCGTGGCCGGCACCCACGCCGAGACCCACACGCTCGTGCAGGGTCCGGGCCAAGCGGTCCTCGGCCTCATCGACCGCCCTGCCGAGCAGACCCAGCTGCCGTTCGTGATCGACTACGCCCGCGCCGGTCACCTGCTGGTGTTCGGCGCCTCGGGCGCCGGCAAGTCCGAGCTGCTGCGCACCGTCGCCGCCGCCGTCACCGCGGGCTCGGCCGCCGAGACCCCCGCCTGCGTCTACGGCATCGATGCCGGCGGCGGCGCGCTCACGGTGCTCGAGCGGATGGCCTCGGTCGGCTCGATCGTGCTCGAGCAGCAGCAGGAGCGGATGCTGCGGCTCGTCCGCATGCTGGCGAAGTCGATCGAGGAGCGGAACGCGCTGCTCGCCGCGCACGGCGCAGCCGATGTCGCCGCGCTCGCCGCCCTCGGCATCCCGCTGCAGCGGATCCATCTGCTGATCGACAACCTGCCGGCCGTGCTCGACTCGCTCGACGGCGGTGGTCCGGTCCGCCGTCAGCACGCCGAGCACCTCATCACCATCCTTCAGGAAGGTCGCCGCTGCGGCGTGCACGTGACCGCCACGACCCCGCAGCGCACCGGCCTCACCTCGCCCGTGCAGGCCACCTTCGGTCAGCGCATGGTGCTGCGGATGACCGTGGCCGACGACTACGCGATGCTCGGTGTCCCCGGCAACGTCCTCGACGGCGACTCCGCCCCCGGCCGCGGGCTCGTGGGCAAGGACGAGGTGCAGATCGCCACTGTCGGCGGCGCCGGCACCCCGCTGCAGGCCGAGCGCCTCGACGAGCTGTGCGCGATCGTCGCCGATCGCTATGCCGAGCCGCTGGGGGCACCCGCGACCGCGGTGCCGGCGATGCCCAGTCGCGTCCCGGCCCACCTCGCCCCGGCACCTGCTCGCGACGACGTCTGCCTCGGCGTCGAGGACGGCTACGTCAGCGCCGTCACGCTCTCGCTGCTGGAGGCGCCGCTGCTGATCGCTGGTCGCAGCCGCAGCGGTCGCACCTCGGCCCTGCTCGGCCTCGGCCAGGTCGCACGCCGGTCCGCGGAACCACCTGCTCGTGTCACGCTGATCGGCCCGCGCGCTGCGGGCGGGGTCCTCACGCCCGACGGCGTGGTCGAGTCGGCCGAGCTCGCCGACGAGGTCCTCACCGATCCCGCGGCTGTCACCGCCTGGGCCGCCGAGCTCGCCAGCCCCGCCGACGGCGACTGGCACCTGGTGCTGATCGACGACCTGCACGAGTGGGAACGAGCGTGGGAGAAGAACGGCACCGAGCGGGCCGCCGTCGAAGCGCTCGTGGAGAGCCTGCCGAGCCGGTCGGGCATCGCCGTCGTCGCTGTCTCCGACTCCGACGACGCCCGGTCGCGCCAGCACGTCCCCGGCCTGACCCAGGCGCTGCGCCGGCACCGCCGGATCGCGCTGATCTCGCCCGAGATGTCCGACGGGTCGCTCGCCTCGGTGACGATCCCGATGCACTCCGCCGAGCCGCTGTCCGGCATGGGCAGAGCTCTCCTCGTCGCCGGAGGCGGCACGCACGTGGTCCAACTACTATCGGCGAGTCACAGTGGGGGTGTCCGATGAGCGCGCAGAAGATGTCGTGGTGGCGCCGCCGGCTCAGCAGCGCGGGCCGCGAGCGCGGCATGGTCGAGGCGGGGATCGCCGCGGCCGGTGGCCTGCTCGTGGTGGGCGCGGTCGTCGGGAACGGTGTGGCCGCCGCGGCGATGGACATGTCCGACGGGCAGACCTGGCTCGGCAGCGACGACGGCTCCGTCGTGCAGATCAACCCTGCGACCGGGCAGCCCGAGTACCGGATCGTGATCGGCGGCGACGGCGAGCGCATGGAGGTCACGCAGGACGACGGCCTGCTCGTGGTCACCAATCTCGAGACCGGGGTGGTCACCTCGATCGACCTCGCCGGTCTGGTCGCCGGCCAGGGCCGCCAGACCGACGGCGAGACCACCGTGCTCATCGGCGGCGGCGTGGTGATGCTGGCCGAGATGGAGCCGGGGTTCGTGCAGGTCGTGGACCCGGTGTCCATGCAGAGCGTCGGCGCGCCCTACCGCGCAGGTGCGGACCTGAGCGACGTCGTGATCGACGACGAGGGCACGGTCTGGATGATGACGACCTCCGGTGAGCTCCGGGAGCTCGACTGGATCGCGGAGTCGGGCGAGTTCTCCGTCTCGCTGGAGCGCCCGGTCGCCGGTGCGGGGCCCGGCACCCGGCTCGTGCCGCACTCCTCCGGGGTCACGGTGTTCGCGCCCGACGGCGGTGCGGTGCTGCAGATCGGTGTGGGCGCGGACTACGTGCAGCAGGTCCCCGCGCTGCAGGGCGAGGTCCAGGCGGCCAGCACGTCGCCGGCGGATCTCTCGCCGGCGTCGGCGACGGACGAGAGCCTCGTGTTCATGATCAGCGGCCGGCAGCTGCTCACGGTCGACATGGCCAGCATCGAGTGCGAGTCCCCGCTGCGGCCCGCGGTGTTCGAGCGGCGCGTGTACGTGCCGTGCGGCGGTGCGGGGCGGGTCGTCGTGCTCGACGCGGCCGGCCTCAGCGCCGGGCCGGACATCGTGGTACCGGGCGGCGGCGACCCGGCGTTGATCGTCGACGACGGCCGGCTCGTGGTCCACGACCCTGACGACGGGCGCATCGTCGTCGTGCAGCAGGACGGCAGCACCACCGTGACCGACCTCAACGGTGCCGAGGTGCCGATCGCCGAGGCGGAGGAGACCGAGCCGCTGCCGCCGGTCACGACGGGCACCACGACCCCGCCCGAGGGCGGGTCAACGACACCGCCGGTCCACATCGAGCCCCCGAGCACGACCAGCCCCACCGGCGAGCCGCCGTCGGGCGGGGACGACGCCACCGATCAGAGCACGGGCGATCCCGCCGACGGCTCGACCGACGCACCGACCAGCGGTGGTGGTGGGGACGGCCCGACCACCGACGGGGGCAGCGACGTCGATCCGGACCTGGCACCGACAGGGGTGAGCGCCGCCGTCGAGCCCGACGACTCGGTCGTGGTGACCTGGACGCCCGCGGTGACCGAGCCCGACGCCTACCTGATCGTGAGCTCCGACGGGGCGGTCACGCAGACCGTGGCAGCCGACCGGACGAGCGCGACGCTCACGACACTCACCTGTGGCACCACGGTGCGGCTGACCGTCTACGCCCAGCACGGTGAGCAGATGGTCGGGGCGGCCACCGACGTCGACACCTCCGCGTGCGTGGACCCGCCCGCGCCCTCGCAGCTCACGCCCGACGGGGTGGTGGCCGAGCGCGCCGGTGAGGACATCGTGGTGGGCTGGACGGCGCCGGAGATCGCGCCCGAGCGGTACGTCGTGACCGGGATGGGCGAGTCGGTGACGGTCGACGGCGCCGAGACGAGCGTCGTGATCCCCGGCGTCGCGTGCGGTGACCCGATCGAGTTCGAGGTCACGGCGGTGCACCCGGACGCCGGTGAGTACTCGGCCGGCTCCGCCAGCACCACCGAGACCTGTGCCGTGGACCCCGCCGACCAGCGGCCCCGCGACGTCACGCTGACCCGGATCTCCGGCAACGACTACCGGCTGACGTGGACCGCCCCGGTGATCGCACCGACCGGCTTCACCGTGACCGGCAACGGGGTCGACGAGACGCTCGGCGCGGGCGCCACCAGCCTCGACGTCGCGATCCCGTGCGTGGCCACCGTCCGGTTGACCGTGACCGCGAACCACGCCGACGGCACCGCGAGCCCGGTGCAGTCCAACCAGCTGAGCAACACCTGCACGACCACCACGACGCCGCCGACGCTGACCGCCCCCACCGGCGTCACCGCCACCCATCTCGGTGGCGACCAGGTGGAGGTCGAGTGGAGCGGCTCCAGCCCTGCCGCCGCCGAGTACGTGGTGTTCCCCAGCAGCGGCGGATCGGTCTCGGCCGGCACCGCGACCTCGGCGACGCTGACCGTGGCGCGGGGTGCGACGTACACGTTCACGGTGGAGGCGCGCTGGCAGGGCCAGACCGCCACCTCGGCCGCGAGCAACAGCGTCACCGTGCCCGCACCGGCCACCGCGCCGGGGGCACCGACGAACGTGCAGGCGTCCACGAACCAGTCGCCGCCGTTCGTCACCAACACGGTGACCTGGACCGCACCGAGCGACGGCGGATCACCGCTGACCGGCTACACGCTCGTGTGGGACGGCCGCACGATCGATCTCGGCCCGGGGCAGACGTCGTGGTCGGAGCAGGTCAGCTGCGACCCCTGCTCGGAGGTCATCGAGGCTCCCGACTTCGAGGTGAGGCTCAGCGCCTCGAACGCCATCGGCGCCGGTCCCGCCGCGGTGGCCTCGGTCACCGCGGGCGGCACACCCGCCCCGCCCACACCGAAGGACGGGGACGGGGTGCTCGACGCCGTCGAGGACCGCAGCGATGCGGAGCAGGGCCAGTTCCACGGCTCGATCAGCTACGTCCCGATCCCGAGCTGGGCGAGCTCCGGCGGTTCCTGCACGGCGTCGGTGAACGGCGGACCGCCTGAGGCGTTCAGCTGTGGCCAGTCGGCCGTGCTGTGGTCGGGCACGGGCCAGCGGCACATCGGCCTCGACGGCTGGGTCAGCGTGACCATCACCTGGCCGGGTGGTAGCGCGACGTCCTCGACGGGCGTGACCATGCCAGGCGAGGCGTGGTGCGAATACATCAGCGGCGAGGGCGAGCGGTGCCACCAGGTGGCCTCGCTCGATCCCGACGACCCCGATGTCGAGATCGACCCCCTCCCCTGGACACCACCGGAGCCGCCGAACCCGCCGGTCCTGATCGCCGGCGTCGGCCTGCTCTTCGGAGCGGGGACGATGCGCACCCTGCGTGCGCTGCGCCGTCGGGGCCTTCTCGAGACGCCGGCCGAGGCGATGGCGACCACCGAGACCACACGAGACAAGGACGCCCACAGATGAGCACCCCCTCCGCGCAGCAGGTCGCCGACTTCCGGCTGCTGCACACCGACATCGTCGACGCGGTGAGCGGGGCGATCCAGGGCAAGCGCGCCGTCGTCGAGCTGGCCGTGACGTGCTTGTTCGCCGGCGGGCACGTGCTGCTCGAGGACGTGCCCGGCACCGGGAAGACCACGCTGGCGCGGTCGATCGCGGCGGCCCTCGGCGGCAGCTCGCGGCGCATCCAGTTCACCCCGGACCTGCTGCCCGCCGACATCACCGGCACCGCGGTGTTCGAGCCTGGCAGCGGCGAGATCAGCTTCCGACCCGGGCCGGTCTTCACCAACGTGCTGCTCGCGGACGAGATCAACCGAGCCGCCGCGAAGACCCAGTCGGCGCTGCTCGAGGTGATGGCGGAGCGCACGGTCACGGTCGACGGCGTGGGTCACCTCGTTCCCGACCCGTTCGTGGTCATCGCGACCCAGAACCCCGTGGACCTCGACGGCACCTACCGGCTCCCCGAGGCCCAGCTCGACCGGTTCCTCATGCGGATCACGCTCGGCTACCCCGACCCCGAGCACGAGATCGAGGTGCTGCGACCGGGCAGCGGTGCGGGCGTCGTCGAGGCGGTCACGGAGGTCACGGACCCGGATCGCGTGGCCGCCGTGGCCGCGTCGCTGCGCGGCATCCACGTGGCCGACCCGTTGCTCGGGTACGTCCGCGCGATCGGCGCCGCGACCCGCTCCGACGACCGCCTTCGCCTCGGCGCCAGCACCCGGGCGCTGCGCGGCCTCATCTCCGCGTGCCAGGCGTTCGCGGCCTCGCAAGGGCGCCACTACGTGGTCCCGAGCGATGTGCAACGCCTCGCCGAGCCGGTGCTCGCCCACCGCCTCATCCCCACGCGGGACGCGCTGCTCGCGGGCGAGGACCCGGCTGCCATCGTGGCCGACCTCGTCGCCGGCGTCGAGGCACCTCGCCCGGTTCCCGCCTGAGCGGGGACGCCACCCATGTCCCCGCACCCGCATTCGGCGCGCCGCCGTCTCCCGCTGAGTGCGCACATCCACGGTGAGACCGCACCGTGCGGTGTGCGCTCTCACCGTGGATGTGCGCACTCACGGCCGACGGCGAGCCGGAGGGCTGGGCGATGGGCGCGCTGACCGGGCTGCGGCTGACCCGCCGGGGGGCGGCGGTGCTGGCGTGCGCCTCGGTGCTGCTGGGGTTCGGGCTGTGGGCCTCCTACCCCGGGCTCGTCGGTCTGGGGCTGGCGCTGGGCGTCGCCCTGCTCGCCGCCCTGGTCGGGGTGGCGGTCCCGGTACCGGTGCGGATCTCGCGCACCGTCAAGCCCGCCCGGGTGCCGCGGCTGGCGGACTGCGCCGCCACCGTGGTGGTCCGCAACGCCTCGACGTGGCTGCCGATCACCGCCTCCGGTCACGACCGCGTGGGCGGCCTGGACCTCCCCTTCGACCTCCCCCGGCTGGCCCCCGGGGCCCAGGAGCACACCGACCTCCCCATCCCCACCAGCAGGCGCGGCGAGATCAGCTTCGGCCCGCTGATCCTGCACCGCTACGCCCTCGCCGACCTCGCCGAGGTCAAGCAGACCTACGGCGACCGCACCACCGTGCTCGTCGAACCCCGCGTCCTCGACGCCCTGTCGCTGCCGGCCGGCACCCGCCGCGGCCACATCGGCGCCGACGAGCGCATCGCCCACGGCGGCACCGACCTCACCGGGCTGCGCGAGTACCTTCCCGGCGACGACCTGCGCCGACTCCACTGGGCCACCTCCGCCCGGCGCGGCTCGCTCATGATCCGCGAGGACGCCGACCCCTCCGCACCGCACCTGACGGTGCTCCTCGACGACCGCGCCACCAGCTACGACGGCGAGGGCTTCGAGGAGGCGGTCGACGTCGCCGCCTCGCTGCTCGCCACCGCGGCCGCCTCGCGCAGCCCCAGCCGCGTGGTGACCTTCAGCGGCAGCATCGACGTCACCACGACGAGCCCGCCGACCGCCGTCGCCACCGGTCTCGAGCCCGAGCTGCTGGGCCGGCTCGCGACCGTGCAGGCCACGGCCGAGGGCGGCACCGGCGCCCACCAGCTCAGCGGGTCGCCCGACATCTTCGTGATCGTCACCGGCGCCCAGGCCGCCCTCGCGCCGCTGCTCTCCGACGCAGCCGCCGCCCCGGTGGGCATCATCGCGATCGTCGACCACGAGCCGGAGCACCTCGTCAGCGCCAGCCGCGGCATCACCGTGCTGCGCGGCCCCCGCGCCGAGGAGCTCGTGCACGCCTGGCGATCGGCGGTCGCGCGGTGATCGGCCCGCGCGAGTGCGCACATCCACCGCGAGATCGCACCGTGCAGAGTGCGAGTTCACCGTGGATGTGCGCACTCGGCGATGGGGGGCCGCGATGAAGAAACTCGCCCCCGTCATCTGGGCGGCGGTCGTGCTGCTGACCGCGCTGCCACCGCTCGCCGCCGGCTACGCGGCCGGCTGGGCGTTCGCCGTGCTCGCCGCCTGCGCGGTGCTGCCGTTCGGGCTCGCCGCCCTCGGGCGTCTCGCGCGGGTGCCGCGATGGACGTCGGCGACGGCGGGGCTGATCGTCGGCGTGGTGGTCGCGCTGGTCTTCGCCGACCGCGTGGACCCCTCGAGCGGGATGCTGCCCGCCTGGCGCGGCAGTCCCGGCCTCAGTGCGCTCGGCCCGCTGATCGACGCGGTGCCACGGCTGCTGACCGCACCCCGGCCCGCACCGCCCGACCCCTCGCTGCTGGTGCCGGCGGCGCTGCTGGTCTGGATCGTCGGGCTCGGGGTCGCGCTCGCGGCGGTCGGGGGCAGGCGCGCCGGGGTGGCGCCGCTGATCGGTGCCGCGACCCTGCACATCGCCGGCGCTCTGCTCACGGCGGGGCGCGGTGACGTGATCGGCACCTCCGCGCTCGCGACCGCGCTGGCGCTGCTGGTGGGCTGGGTGCTGCTGCCCGCGACCGAACGACCGACCGTCGGCAGCTCCACGCGCGCCAGGTCGACCGAGCTGCGCCGCCGCCGCGGGGTGCTGCTGCCGGCGCTCGTGGCGACCGTGGTGGCGACGTTCGCGCTGACCGCCGTCGCGGTCCCGACCGCCTCCTCGTTCGAGCCGCGCACCCTCGTCCCACCACCCCAGCTGCCCACCGACGCCGCGAACCCGGTCCCGCAGGCAGCGGTGTGGGCCCAGTCGCCCGACACCGAGCTGTTCTCGGTCACCCAGGTCGAGGGCGCGCTGCCCACGCTGCTGTCCGCGGTCGTGCTGCCCGACTACACCGGCGTCGCGTGGACCCTCGATGCCCGGCTCCGCCCGGTCGGCGTCGTCGCCGAGCCCGACACCGCGCCAGCGGCACGGACCCGCACCGCGACCTACACGATCATGGCCGGCCAGTACGCCGAGGCGTGGCTCCCGGCGGCCGGGACCGCGACCGACGTCACCGGCGTCTCGACCCTCCTCGACCTCGACACCGGCACGCTGGTCATCCCCGGCGGCTGGCCGAGCGCGGACACCGCCGCCACGATCACCAGCACGATCGGCGCCTCCACCCCGGCAGAGATCGGCACCGCCAGCGTCCCGCAGGCCGCCGACATCGAGCGGTACCTCGAGCTCCCGCGTGTACCGCCGGTCTTCGGTGAGGTCGCCCGCCAGATCACCGGTGGTGTCTCGAGCCGCTGGGAGCAGGTGTCGCTGCTGGCCGACGCCGTGCGGAACGACACGCTGCGCACCGATGCCACCGGCCAGGAGCGCGTGCTCGACCACGGCGCCCGGTCGGGATCCTCCTACGCGCGGCTGTGGCAGTTCCTGTCCGCAAGCCCGGAGGAGGGCGGCCAGGTCGGCACCAGCGAGCAGTTCGCCGCGTCGTTCGCGATGCTCGCCCGCACCCTCGGGATCCCCACCCGGCTGGTCGTCGGGTTCCAGGTCCCGCCCGCCGACGCCGCCGGGACCGCCGTGGTGCACGGCGAGGATGCTCGGGTCTGGGCCGAGGTGTACCTCTCGCGGGTCGGATGGGTCGCCGTCGACCCCAGCCCGGACTCGGCGATCTCGACGGAGCTGCCCACGCCCGAGGCCGAGGGTGAGGGCGGTGACGACCCTGAGCCCGACCCCACCGAGGCCGGCACCGACCACCAGGTCATCGACGGCGAGGAGGGCGAGGAGCGGAGCTCGCTGCCGCTCGTGCTCGCCGTGATCCCGCTCGTCCTCGCACTGCTCGGCGTGCTCGGGCTGGCGATCGCGCGCACGGTCCGTACCTCCCGCTGGCGTCGCGCGGGCGAGCCCGGTGCCTGGGCGCACGTCGAGGACGCGATGCGGCTGGCCGGTGCGCCACCCCCACGCGGTGCGACGGCGCCGGATCTCGCCGCGTCGCTCCCTGCCCCGGTGGCACCGGCCGCGCTCGCGCTCGCGGAGCGCGCCGAGGCCCAGGCGTTCGCGCCGGCGCAGGCCCAGCCCGCTGATCAGTCCGCCGCGTGGGCGCTCAGCCGTGAGGTCGTCTCAGGTCTGCGACGTCGCTCGGCCTGGTGGCGGCGCGCCCTCTGGTGGTTCTCGCCGCGGGTCTGGCGCCGCTGAGGAACGCGGCGCCTGTCCGCCGTCGAACCCGTCAGCGGCACACGATCTCGGACATCCCCGCCTCCTGGGTCGCGCTGATCAGCCCGACGACGGCGAAGCACTCGGTGCCGTCGGGGTCGCGCCCCTCGATCGTGGTCTGGAACAGCGGCGGCGCCAGCGAGTCCAGCGCGATCGGGTCCTCGAGGTCGTCACGGTCCGCCATCTCGATCACCGTGTAGAGATCCACGGGCTGCTCGGGAGCCGTCCAGCTCAGCTGGACCGAGGTGCCGTTGTCCTGGTCGATCGTCAGCTGCCGTGGCGAGAGCGCCGGGTCGAGCACCTGGATGTTGACGGTGCCGCCCGACTGCCCCTCGGTCGGTACCGGGTCGCTGCTGGTCACGTCGTCCGTGGGCTGCTCGCCGGCCGCCCGCATGTTCTGGATGATCGCCGAGCCCACGCCGATCGCCGCCCCGACGAGCAGCGCCCCGCCGATGAAGGCCGCGACCCGCCGCCACGTCCCGCCGCCGGCGTCACTGCTCTCGGGGTCCTCCTCGGGAGGCTGCGGCGCGAGGCCGGTGTGCTCGGCGTCGGGTTCCGCAGCAGGCCGGGAGGGTTGCTGCACCACGTGCGCGAGCACCGAGGGTGCCACCGGGGAGGGTTCGTCACCCTCGGACCGCTCGGCTCCCCCGGTCGCGGGAGCCCACGCGACGGACTCCGGCTCGGCAGCGACCTGCTCGAGCTCGCCATCGTGCTCGTGCTCGGTCCGGGGGCTGGTGGCGACGTCCGCCTCCTCCAGCCCCGCAGGCGCCGGGTTCCAGGAGCGGTCCTCGGTGCGTATGCGGCGGAGGCGGCGCAGTGCCTGGGCGGCGGTGCCGAGCCGCTGGTCGCGGTCCGCCACGAGGCAGTCGTCGATGAAGGAGACGAGCTCGGGCGGGACGTCGTCGCGGGAGAGCGTGCGGCGCTCGCCCGTGCGGACGCGGCGAAGATAGGACAGCGCGGTGTCCTCGCCGGGCTCGAGGGAGGCGAACGGGGCGCGGCCGTCGAGGAGCGTGAACAGCGTGGAGCCGAGGGACCAGACGTCGTCGGCCTCCGTCGGCGGCAGACCGTCGAGGACCTGCGGGCTCGCGTGCCGGTAGCTGAAGCGTTCGAGGGTCGCGGTGTGACCGGCGTCGGCCATGCGGGCAATACCGAAGTCCGAGAGCACGTACGAGGTGGGCAGCACGAGGATGTTCTGTGGCTTCACGTCGCGGTGCAGCACCCCGTGCGCATGCGCGAACGCGAGCGCGTCAGCCACCGCGGTGCCGGCGGTCACCACGTCCGAGGTGGGCAGCGGACCGGTGTCGCGAAGCCGGTCGTGCAACGAGCCGAGGTCGTGGAACTCCATGATCAGGCAGGGCTCGCCGCCGGCGGCGGTGGTGGTGTCGAGGACCGTGACGATGTGGGGGTGCTGCCGGCCGAGCCGCAGCGTGATCGCGAGCTCGCGCTCGAAACGGGTCGCGGCCCCGGGGTCGGTCACCTGGATGACCTTGATCGCGACGTCGCGGTCGACGCTGAGCTGCCGTGCCCGATAGACGATCGAGTCGCCGCCGCGGGCGACCTCGCGAAGGTCGGTGTAGCCGGGGACCTCGATGCTCCGACTCGGCTCCGAGCCGGTCCCGGCGACCTCCTCGAGCGCGCTGCCGGCGGCAGGTGCCCAGTCGTCGTCTGCCACGTGCGCCCTCCCTCGCCGTCCACCCTTGCCCCGAGGGTATTCCGTTCCCGCCACGCAGGGGTCCTCGGGCACCGACAAGCGCAGTCGGGCCTGTTCTGTCGACCTGACGGCTCACCCCGACAGAAGTTCTGTCACATGTTGACGCATTAGCGCCGGGCATCCGACCATGCGGTGTGCATCAACGACGCGAGCACCCGAGCCGAGGCCGCCGCGAGGCCCACGAGGCCCAGCTGCTGGACCACCTGCGGGCCCACGGAGCGACCGATCGCGCCGCGCTCGCGCAGGCGCTCGGGCTGTCCAGGGCCACGGTCTCCACGCTCACCCGTGACCTGCTCGCCTCCGGCGCCCTGGGCGTGACCACCGGCAGCGCACCGCGTCGACGCACCGGGCGCCGGCCCGAGCTGGTCACCCTGAACCCGAACGTCGGGCTGATCGTCGGCGTCGATCTGGGGCACACGCACGTCACGGTGGCCGCCGCCGATGCCGCCCACGTGGTGGTCGGCACGAGGACGATGCGGTGCGACGCCGCCACCCCCTGGCCCGACCGCACCCGCACCGCTGCCGCGATGGTCCGATCGCTGCTCGCCACCCGCGGCACGCCGCGGCTGCTCGGGATCGGGGTCGGGGTCGCCGGGTCGATCGCCCACCGCGAGACGGTCGTGGCCGACACCCGTGACGAGCTGCAGCGCAGCTTCGGGGTGCCGATCCACCTCGAGAACAACACCCGGCTCGCCGGGCTCGCCGAGCACGTCTGGGGTGTCGCACGGGGCCTGCGCGACGTCGTCTACCTGCGCTTGGCCGCCGGGGTCGGCGGAGCCGTGATCCTCGACGGCGTGATGCGCCTGGGAGCGCGGAACCTCGCCGGCGAGCTGGGCCACGTGAACGTCACCGACGAGCAGCTCCCCTGCCGCTGCGGCAAGGTCGGCTGCCTGGAGGCGGTCGCGGGGCGACAGGCTCTGCTCGACGCCGCCGGCGTGACCGACCTCGATCTGCTGGTCGCAGCCCTGGCCGCCGGCGACCGGCGCGCCGAGACGGCCGTGGTCCGCGCCGCGGAGGCGGCGGGCCGGGTGCTGGCGGGCGCCTGCACCACTCTCGACGTCGCCGACACCGTGATCGCCGGCGAGCTGACGACGCTCGGCGAGCAGCTACTCGCACCGCTGCGGTCCTCGCTCGCCCGCCACACGCTGCCCAGCGGCGCCGAACCACCGCGGCTGCACCTGGCTCAGCTCGGCCAGCCGGCAGGTGCGCTGGGCGGCATCGGCGCCCTGCTGCGCGACCCGAACCTCCCGCTACCACTGACCACCACAGCCGCGTCCTGACCGCGACGCACCCACCCGAGAGGCCTCATGGCACGCAACGTCCTGTTCTTCCTCACCGACCAGCACCGGACCGACACCCTCGGCTGCTACGGCAACGCCGCGGTTCGGACGCCGAACCTCGACGCGCTCGCTGCCGGCGGGACGAGGTTCGACCGCTGCTACACGCCGTCAGCGATCTGCACCCCGGCGCGCGCGAGCCTGCTGACCGGCGAGGCACCGTTCCGGCACAAGCTGCTGGCCAACTACGAGCGCAATGTCGGCTACCTCGAGGACCTGCCCGATGACCAGTACACGTTCAGCGAGGACCTCGCGGCCGCCGGGTACCAGCTGGGGCTGATCGGGAAGTGGCACGTCGGGACGCACCGCAAGGCCTCCGACTTCGGCTTCGACGGGCCGGACCTGCCGGGCTGGCACAACCCTGTCGATCACCCCGACTACCTGCGCTATCTCGACGAGCGCGGGCTGCCGCCCTACCGGATCAGCGACGAGGTCCGCGGCACCTTCCCCAACGGCGAGCCGGGCAACCTGCTCGCGGCGACGCTGCACCAGCCGCTGGAGGCCACGTTCGAGCACTACCTCGCCGACCGGAGCATCGAGCTGCTGCGCTCCTACGCCGAGGATCGCTCTCGGCCGTTCTTCCTCGCCACCCACTTCTTCGGCCCGCACCTGCCGTACGTGCTGCCGCAGGAGTACCGGGAGATGTACGACCCGGACGACATCGAGCTGCCGGCCTCGATCGCGGAGACCTTCGAGGGCAAGCCGCCGGTGCAGCGCAACTACAGCGCGCACTGGACGTTCGACACCCTCTCGGAGCAGACCTCCCGCGAGCTGATCGCCGCGTACTGGGGGTACGTCACCCTGGTCGACTCCCAGATCGGCCGCGTGCTCGACGCCGCTCGCGAGCTCGAGCTCCTCGACGACGCCGCCGTGTTCTTCTCCGCCGACCACGGCGAGTTCACCGGTGCGCACCGGCTGCACGACAAGGGGCCGGCCATGTACGAGGACATCTATCGCATCCCCGGCATCGTCAGCATCCCGGACTGCGTCGCGGGGCAGTCCTCGGACGCGCTGGTCCACCTGATCGACATGACCGCCACGGTGCTCGAGCTGGCCGACCTCGACCCGGCCCGCGCCGTCGACGGAACCTCGCTGATGCCCCTGCTGCGCGGTGAGGACACCCGCTGGCGAGAGGACCTGCTGGCCGAGTTCCACGGCCACCACTTCCCCTACCCGCAGCGCATGCTCGTGACCGACCGGTACAAGGTCGTGGTCAACCCGGACTCCGTCAACGAGCTCTACGACCTGCAGGCCGACCCCCACGAGCTCCGCAACGCCTACGACGACCCGGCGCTGCGCGACATCCGTGACGACCTCCTCGGGCGCCTGTACCGGCAGCTCCGCGATCGCGGCGACAACTTCTACCACTGGATGACCTCGATGTACCCGGTCGGTGACAAGAGCTACGACACCTCGCTCAGCTCGTTCGAGGGCGGGACCCAGCTGTGAGTGCCCGACGGCGGCCGGCCACCCCGGCCTCGCGACGCACCTTCCTCGGCCTGCTCGGCAGCTCAGCCCTGCTCGCAGCGTGCGCACCGTCGATCGGTGCGGGCACCGCCCAGGAGCCCGCCCGGTACCGGGAGGGCGAGTACACCGGGCCACGGCAGCGCCTGCAGTTCTGGAACCCCTTCACCGGTGGTGACGGCCCGGCGATGGCGGCGATGGTCGACGCGTTCAACGCCGCCCACCCGGACATCGAGGTCGTGATGACCTCCCTGGTCGCCGACGACATGTACACCAAGGTGATGCCCGCGGTGGGTGCCGGTGTCGGGCCCGACATCGCGATCATGCACCTGGACCAGCTCGCCACCTTCGCGGCACGCAACACCCTGGTGCCGCTCGATGAGGTGGTCGAGGGCCTGGGCGTCGACGGCGAGGACTTCGTCCCGGCGGCCTGGGACAACGGCGTCTACCGCGGCGCGCGGTACGGGATCCCCCTGGACCTGTTCACGATGGCGCAGTACTGGAGCACCGACGCCCTCGCCTCCGCCGGCACCCCCGGGCCGGTCCTGGACGCACGTGGATACACCGAGACGGTGGCCGCGCTGCAGTCGAACGGTCTCGCGCAACCGTTCTGGGTGCCGCCCTCGTGGCAGCTGTTCGTGACGTTGCTCGCCCAGTTCGGCGGTCGTCTGTACAACCCCGAGGGCACCGTCGCGGAGATGGGCTCCGAGGCCGGGGTGCAGGCGCTCAGCTGGATGGTCGAGCAGATCGACCGGGGTGTCAGCCCCGGCGGGGTGACGGATCCACGAACCCCGTTCAAGAACGGCACGGCCGCGTTGCTGGCCGACCTGCCCGCCGCGATCCCGGACCTGCAGCTGACCGCGCCCGACCTGGAGTGGAGGGTCGCGCCGTTCCCGCAGATCGGACCGCAGCCGGGGGTGTTCGCGAACTCGCACAACTTCGTGCTCACCGGGCAGTCGCAGCGGGACGCCGACGCCGCGCACGCCTCGCAGACGTTCGTCGACTGGGTCAGTCGCAACTCCGCCCCCTGGATCGCCGGCGGCAACACCCCGGCGCGCGCCTCTGTGCGCGAGACCGAGGAGTTCCGGTCCTCGCCGCAGGCCGCGCTCGCCACCGAGGGCGTGTTCGAGGTCGCGGCCTTCCTGCCGCAGATCCCCGGGTCGCGAGAGATCGCCGGCAACAGCTTCCAGCGGGCGGTCGGCGAGGCGGTGCTCGGTGGGGTCGATCCGGCCGCAGCGCTCGCCTTCGCGCAGGAGACCGCCCAGGCCGAGCTCGACGACGTGAACGAGCTGCTCGGATGAACCCGACCCGACGAACGAGGAGTTTCCTATGACCGCCGTCAGCTCCACCGAGCTCTCGAGGTCCCGACGAGACTCGAAGCCGCGGCTGCGCCGGAGCTCGCCGTGGACCGCGCTGGCGTTCCTCGCACCGTTCCTCGTGATCTTCACGGTCTTCGTGATCGTGCCGGTCGCCTCGGCGGTGTGGGCGAGCCTGCACCGCTGGTCGTTGGGTCTGCCCGGCACCCCGTGGGTAGGCGGAGCCAACTACGCCGAGCTGTTCGCCGGCAGCACCGTGATGAGCGTCGAGTTCTGGAAGGGCATGAAGGCCACCGGCATCTTCACGGCGCTGAGCGCGCCGCTGCTGATCACGCTGCCGCTGGGACTGGCCATGCTGCTGCACCGGCGCTTTCCCGGGCGCACGTTCTTCCGGGCCCTCTACTTCGCCCCGTACGTGCTGGGGGTGGCGGTCATCGGGCTGCTCTGGCGCTACCTGCTGGACCGCCAGCTCGGACCGGTGAACCAGATCCTCGGGATCGACGTCGCCTGGACCACCACGCTGCCGGCCGGGTGGGTCTCGCTGGTCGTGGCGACGCTGTGGTGGACGATCGGCTTCAACTCGGTGATCTACCTCGCAGCGCTGCAGGACGTGCCGAAGGAGCTCTACGAGGCCGCCACGGTCGACGGCGCAGGCCCGCTGCGGCGCTTCACCGCCATCACCGTGCCCGGCATCACCCGGGTGCTGCAGTTCGTCGTCGCCATCACGATCATCGCCTCGGCGAACATGTACGGCCAGTCCGCACTCATCACCCAGGAGCAGCCGGGCAGCGACACCCGGACCGCGATCGGCTACATCGCGGAGACCGGCATCCAGGGCTTCGACATCGGGGCCTCGTCCGCGATGAGCATGATCTTGGCGGTCACGCTGATGCTCCTCAGCGGGATCGTCGTGCTCGGGTTCCGCAAGCTCGGAGGAAACGACCGATGACCGCGACCACGCTCGATCGTCCCGCTGCGCCGGTGGCAGAGAAGCCGGCCACCCGGCGCCCTCCTCGGCGGATCGCGCTGGGGATCACCCTCGTGCTGCTCTCCGTGGTGTTCGTGCTGCCGCTGGTCCTCATGGTCTCGACGTCGTTCAAGTCCGTGCAGGAGGCCAACTCCCTCACCTTCACCCTGCTGCCGCAGCAGCCGACCACGGCCGCCTACACCGAGATCCTCGGCAACGACCGCCTGCCGGTGCTGCGCTGGCTGGGCAACAGCCTGCTGACCGCGGTGCTGCACAGCGCGCTCGTGGTCGTGGTGGCGACCACCGCGGCCTACGCCCTCGCCCGGCTGCACCTGCCGTTCCGCAACGCTCTGCTCGGCGTCGTGCTCGCGACGATGTTCGTACCCGGCGTGATCTTCCTGATCCCGCACTTCCTCATCGTCAACCAGCTCGGCTGGCTGAACAGCTACGCCTCGCTCGTGGTGCCATCCGCTGCCGGCGCGTTCGGGGTGGTGCTGGTGCGGCAGTTCTTCGCCGGCATCGACCCCGCGTTCGAGGAGGCGGCCCGCATCGACGGCGCCAACGCCTGGCAGGTGTTCCGCCGGATCATGGTGCCGCTCGCGATGCCCGCGATCGCCACCCTCGCCGTCCTTGCCTTCCTGTCCAGCTGGAACGACTTCCTGTGGCCGGTGTTCGTGCTGTTCAGCACCGACATGCTGACGCTGCCGGCCGGGCTCGCGCAGCTGCAGGGCGAGTACGCCTCCCGCTACGACCTGCTGATGGCGGGCGCGGTGATCGCCAGCGTCCCCGTGCTCGCCGTGTTCGTGTTCGCCCAGCGATACGTCATCGAAGGCGTGTCGCAGGGCGGCGTCAAGGGCTGACCCCACCTACCCAAGGAGCCACGTTGCCCAGCACCACCACCGCCCATCCCACCGCCACGATCACGATCGACGGGACTCCGTCGAGCACGATCGACCCCCAGATCTACGGCCACTTCCTGGAGTCGGCGTTCTTCGGCAACATCGAGGGCGGCGTGTTCGACGAGGGCTCGCCGCTCTCGATCACCGACCCGGGTCCGCTGCAGGGCTGCCGCACCGACGTCATCGAGGCGTGCCGCGAGCTGGGCCTGCCGATCGTGAGGTGGCCGGGCGGCAACTTCACCTCCCCGTACCGCTGGGAGGACGGCACCGGTCCGCGCGACCGACGCCCCCGCACGCTCGAGCTCGCCTGGGGCTCGGAGGAGAGCAACCGGTTCGGGACCCCGGAGTTCCTGGCCTGGTGCCGCGAGGTCGGCACCACCCCGTACCTGGCCCACAGCGCCCGCTCGGTCGACGACGCCGTCCGCTGGGTCGAGTACACCAACTACGGCGGTGACACCACGATGACCCGGCGCCGCGCCGCCGACGGCCTGGCCGACCCGCAGGACGTGCGCATCTGGGGCATCGGCAACGAGGTCTACGGACGCTGGCAGATGGGGCACCGCCCGGTCGAGGCGTACATCTACGACGCCCGCGAGCACGCGCGGTTCATGCGCGCGGTGGACCCGGCGCTGCGGTTCGTGGCGGTCGGCGACGAGCACCGCGAGTGGACCCGCGAGGTGGTGGCCGAGCTCGGCGACGTCGTCGACTGGGTATCGCTGCACCTGTACGGCGCGAGCCGGCACCTCGTGGACCCGAGCGTGGCCGAGTACGAGGCGGTGGTCGCCCAGGCCCGGTACTTCGAGCAGGCCATCGCGGATCAGGCCGAGCTGATCGCGGCCACGGCCACCCGCCGCGGCGAGCGCCGACCGCTGGGGATCGCCATGGACGAGTGGAACATCCGGCACATGGAGCCCGGGACCTGGCCGCAGCCCCAGCCGGGTGCCCGCGGCGGGATCGCACCGCGCGAGCTGCCCGAGCCCGAGTCGCTCGAGGGACCCGCGCTGCGACGCGTCAACCGCTCCTCCCCCCGCACGCTCGCCGACGCCCTGTTCTACGCCGGCGTCTTCCACGCCATGCACCGCGCGAGCGTCCTCGAGGTGCCGGTGACGATGGCGAACACCGTCAACCTGGTCAACGCCAACGGCTTGCTGGAGGTCCGCCCGGAGGGCGTGGTGCGCGCCGCCACCTTCCACGTCTGGGACCTCTACCAGAGCCACACCGGCCCGGTGCACGTGCCGGCCCGCGTCGACGGGCCCTCGTGGACCCAGCCCGTGCGCCAGGGTGACGACCGCCGCGCCGGCGGTGACTTCCGCACCACCCCCGCCGTCATCGGTCACCTCGACGCCTCCGCGTCGCACTCGGCCGACGGCTCGACGGCGTATCTCGCCGTGATCAACCGGTCCGCGTCCGAGGACGTCCGGGCCAGGCTCGTGGTGCCCGGTGGCCTGCCCAGCCGGGTGAGCGCCCGCACGCTCGGGGTCGGCGAGAGCGACCTGTTCGCCGTCAACACCCTCGACCAGCCGGACCGGCTGTCGCTGAGCGGACCCACCGCCGTCGAGCTCGAGGATGGCTGCCACACCTTCCCGGCGCACTCGATCACGGTGCTGAGCTGGAGGAGCATGTGAGGCACTCGAGCGCCGGTTAGTGTGAGCACGACCCAGCCCACCCACCACGGAGCAACGTGCGCGAGATCGTCGTCTTCTCCGGAAGCGCCCACCGACCACTCGCCACCTCGATCTGTGCGCACCTCGGGGTGCGGCTCGCCGGCGTCGAGATCACGCGGTTCGCGAACGACTGCCTGCAGGCGCAGCTCCAGGTGAACTGCCGGCAGCGTGACGTCTACATCGTGCAGCCGCTGGTGCCGCCCACGCAGGAGCACCTCATGGAGCTGCTGCTCATGATCGACGCCGCCCGGGGCGCCTCGGCGTCGTCGGTCACCGCCGTCATCCCTCACTACGCCTACGCGCGCTCGGACAAGAAGGATGCGTCGCGGATCTCGATCGGGGGCCGGCTGGTCGCGGACATGCTGCAGACGGCGGGCGTGGACCGGGTGCTCACGATGACGCTGCACGCCCCCCAGGTCCACGGCTTCTTCAAGGTCCCGCTCGACCACCTGACCGCGCTCGGTGTGCTCTCGGAGCACTTCCTGGAGCAGGACCGCAGCAACAGCGTCGTCGTGTCTCCCGACCTCGGCAACGCGAAGACCGCCACGCAGTTCGCGCGGCTTCTCGGGCTGCCGGTCGCGGCGGGCAACAAGCAGCGGCTCGCGGACGACCGGGTGGTGATCGACTCGATCGTCGGCGACGTCTCCGGCAAGCGGGCGATCGTGCTCGACGACGAGATCGCCACCGGTGGCTCGATCGTCGAGCTGCTGGAGCGCCTGGCCGAGCAGGGCTGCACCGAGGCTGCGGTCGCCTGCACGCACGGGCTCTTCGCCGGCAAGGCGGTCGACCGGCTGCGCGGCCACCCGATGATCACCGAGGTCGTCACCACCGACACCGTGCCCGCGCCGCGCGGCTGGCCCGAGCTGACCATCCGATCTGTCGCCGGGCTGTTCGCCGAGGCGATCGGACGCATCCACGCCGGCGAGTCGGTCGCGAGCCTCTTCGACGGCGTGGACCCCACGCTCGGGCCGCCGCAACCCAAGCTCTTTGCCTGACCGTGTTTCTTTGATGACCTGACCGTGCAGTAACGTCAGCACGTGGGATCCGCTGTCGCAGTGACTGGGCTGCGTCGCGAGTTCGGGGGCCGCAGGGGGCAACGACTCGTGACGGCGCTCCGTGACGTCGACCTCGAGATCCCCGAGGGCGAGATCCACGGGCTTCTCGGACCCAATGGCGCCGGCAAGACCACCCTGTGCAAGATCCTGTCCACGGTGCTGCTGCCCACCAGCGGCCGGGCCGAGATCTGCGGGTACGACGTCGTGGCCGACACCGCCGCGGTGCGGCGCCTCATCGGCATCGTGTTCGGAGGCGAGCGAGGCCTGTACACGCGGCTCACCGCGCGCGGGAACCTCCAGTTCTGGGCCTCGCTCTACGGCCTGTCCGGCGCACAGGCCCAGCTGCGCGTGACCACGTTGCTCGAGCGCCTCGGCCTCGAGCAGCGTGCCGACGTGCGCGTCGAGACCTTCAGCCGCGGCATGAAGCAGCGCCTGCACCTCGCCCGCGGGCTCATCGGCGACCCGCAGGTGCTCATCCTCGACGAGCCCACCACCGGCATGGACCCGGTGGCCGCCCAGGAGTTCCGCCACCTCGTCCGCGGCCTGCGAGCGGAGGGCCGCACGGTCCTCATCACCACCCACGACATGGCCGAGGCGGAGGCGATCTGCGACCGCGTCACGCTGATCGACAACGGCTCGATCCTGGCGACCGAGCGCCCCAGCACCCTGGGCACGTGGATCACCCGGTACGCGCGGGTGCGCGCCGACGGCGTGCCTCCCGAGCGGGTCTCGTCGGTCACCGCCGCCCTCGAGGCGCTCTCCGGTGTCGCCGCGGTCCGCGAGTCCGCACCCGGCACGCTGGTGGTCGACACCGCCGCCGACGGCGCCGCCCCGGAGGTGCTGCGCCTGCTGCTCGAGCTGGGCATCACCGACGTCGCGACCACTCGGCCCGACCTCGCCGAGGTGTACCTGCAGGTCATCGGCAAGCGCGGGATGCGGGTCGACTGATGACCGCGGCGACCGTCGAGAGCCACGGCTACGGGGCGCTCGCGTACCTCAACGGCTTCCTCGCTGGTCTGGAGCGCGAGCTCCGGGAGCTGCGGCGCTCCCCCGACCGGCTGATGGCGCTGGTGACAGCACCGATGCTGACGCTGGTGTTCCTGGCGATCATGCTCCATGCCGGGCGTGACGACCTGGCCTCGTTCGCGGTGCTCGCCCCCGCGCTGCTAGTGCTGTGGCAGATGGCGCTGCAGACCTCGGGTGACACCGTCGAGAGCGAGCGCGAGAACGGGTCGCTGGAGGCACTGGTGGTCGCGCCCGCGCCGTTCCCCGCCGTCATCACCGGCCGGATCACGGCCGTGACCGCGGTGTCGCTGCTGGGCTTCGTGGAGTCCTGGGTGGTGGCCTGGCTGGTGTTCGGGGTCCACGTCGAGATCCACCACCCCTCGGTGTTCCTGGGGGCGGTGCTCACCACCGGCTACGCCACGGCGGGCAGCGCGATGGCGCTCGCCGCACTGTTCGTCCGCACCCGAGCCGCCCGCGCCTTCCAGAACTCGCTGACCTACCCGTTCTACGTGCTCGGCGGCGTCATGGTGCCGGTCAGCTACCTGCCGGACTGGTTGGAGCCGTTGACCCGGCTGGTGTTCCTGTCCTGGTCCTCCGACCTCATGCGCGCCGCGGTCGGCCCCGAACCGGTCCCGGACGTGGCCCTGCACCTCGTGATGATCGTGCTGCTCGGCACGGTCGGCGCGATCATCGGCGGGGTGCTGGTCCGGCGCGCGCTCGCCGAGATCCGCCGCACCGGGACCATCGGCCATGCCTGACTCCAGGACCGGCACCCGCCGCCCCCGCCCCGAGGTCGCCACCAAGCTCCCCCGCGGCACCACCGCGCGCGTCGTGCTCGCCTCGACCCGCAACGCCTGGGCCGACCTCACCGCCACCTTCACCATCACGTCCTGGACCCTCGGCTGGCTCGGCAGGATCATCGCGCAGGTCGTCTTCTACGCCCTCATCGGCTCGCTGCTCGGCAGCCCCGATCGGATCCGGTACCTGTTCATCGGCTCCGCCGTGCTGGCGACGGCGATGGAGGCGCTGCTGGTCGTCTCGACCACCACGCGAGAGCGCTACTCGGGCACGCTCCCGTTGCTCGTCGCCGCACCCACCCGGTTGTGGCCGGTTCTCCTGGGACGCAGCGTCCAGTGGTTGCCGAGCGGCGTGGCCACGGCCACGGTGGCGCTGTTCGTGGTCGGGCACGCGTTCGGGGTCTCGTTCACGCTGGGCGACGGGTTCGCCGCCTTCGGCGTGCTGCTGCTGGTGGCGGTCACGACCTACGGCTACGGTCTCGCCCTCGCTGCCGTGGTGCTGCGCTTCATGCGGCTGCGGAACTGGGCCACCAACCTGTCCTACACGGTGATGATGCTGGTCTGCGGCGTCATGGTCCCGCTGACCTTCTGGCCGCCGTGGGTGCAGTGGTTCGCGCAGATCTTCCCGCTCACCCACGACCTGCAGGTGATCCGCCTCCTCGAGAGCGGCACGTACACCGCCCGCGAGGTGCTCCTCCATCTCGGGCTCTCCGTGCTGGTCGCCCTGGGCTGGTACACGATCGGCGCGCTCCTGCTCGAGCGCCTCGTCACCACCGGCCGCCGCGACGGCACCATCGAGTTCGCCGAGGCCTGACGGTGTCACCACCGCCCCGGGGCGGTCGTGCGCTCGCCGTGAGTGCGGCGAAAATGCTTGGCAGGCCTCCGCCGTCAGGCATAGCGTGGCGGTACACGCGAAAGGAGGTGGTCCAAGCAATGAAGATTCTTGGGACTCGTGAGGTGACTGCCCTCTAGGGCTCTCCCGCCGACGGACGGCGTCTGCCCCTCCGATGCGCGTGAGCGCTGGGGAGTACACGGCAGTCACCCGAAGGCCCGCGGAGCCGCGCACTCGTCCAGCGCGGTGCCCCGACACCATGTCGGGAGACGCGGGCCTTCGTCATGCCCGGGTGCCGGGGCGTCGCATCGAGACGTACTCGGAGAACCCGGCGCGCGCCGGCGACCGCATCGGCCGGCTCGCGGACTGCTCGAAGCCGAGCTTGCGGTACAGCGCCAGCGCGGCCGCGTTGGTGTCCTTGATGTCCCGCAGCAGGAACTCGTCGTAGCCGGGCAGCGCCAGCAGGTGCCGCATCAGGGCGGTCGCCACCCCGCGCCCCTGGTGGTCGGGCGCGGTCGTCACGAACCCGATCTCGGCCAGACCGGGCCGCGCGTCGGGCGGTGCGCCGAGGAACTGACTCCGCACCACGGCGTAGGTGATCGTGCCGTGGATCGGACCCAGGTGCCGGCGGATCGGCCCGCAGCGTGGCGCGAAGCACTCCTGCGCCCCCTCGGTGAACGAGGCGATCGCTGCCGGCCGTTCCTCGACGAGCGCGACGTAGAAGCGCTCGAGCAGGATCATGTGCTCGAAGGCGTCCGCGAGCCGTTCGGGATCGGTGGAGAAGTAGGCGAAGTCCTCGGCGAAGCCGCGCACCAGCACCTCGGCGATCCCGCGCCGGTGCGGCTCTCCGAGCGTGTCGGCTCGGTGGATCTCCGGGTTCATGCTCGGTCCCCCAGCAGCGGTCGGGTCAGCAGCTCGGCGCTGGGCATCGCCAAGGCGGGGCCGAGGGCTGCGCGGAGGGTGACCAGACCCGAGAGCGTCGCGAAGTAGCACGTGGTGAGCTCGGCGGCGTCGGCGGTCGTGTGCTGCCCGCGGCCGACCAGCGCGGTCATGGCGTCCCACAGCTCGGTGTGCTCGCGGGTCAGCCTGGCAGCGGTCCCGGGCGGGTCGTCGGTCGCGAAACCCTGGTTCATCACCAGGAAGAACTCAGCTGCGCCGTCGTCGGCACGGAGACCGTCGAGGATCGATCGGGTGACCGAGGTCAGGGTCTGCGCGGGATCATCCGCCTCGCGCAGCGTGGCAGCCATCGCACCCAGGCCCGTGACCGCCTGCGAGAGCAGCTCCTCGAAGAGGATCTCCTTGCTGGCGTAGTGGCGGTAGATCAGGCCTGCGCTGATCTGCGCAGCAGCCGCGATCTGCCGCATCGTCGTGGCCGCGAAGCCGTGGCGGGCGAAGAGCCGGACGGCCGCGGTCTGGATGTTCTCGCGCGTGACGTCGCGCATCTTCTCGAGCTGCTCGGGTCGACGTGGCACATGCCCTCCGGTTGAATGAACGTTTGTTTACTCTAACAGAACCGGTCGCGAGACCTGGCAGGCTGTGTGCCGTGACTGACTACCGCATCTTCACCGAGCCCCAGCAGGGCGCCACCTACGACGACCAGCTCCGTGTGGCCCAGGCCGCCGAGACCCTCGGCTTCGACGCGTTCTTCCGCTCGGACCACTACCTGGCGATGGGCGGCGGCGACGGCCTGCCTGGGCCCACCGACTCGTGGGTGACGCTCGCCGGGCTGGCGCGCGAGACCAGCACCATCCGGCTCGGCACGCTCGTCACCTCGGCGACGTTCCGCTGGCCCGGGCTGCTCGCGATCCAGGTGGCGCAGGTCGACCAGATGTCGGGCGGGCGTGTCGAGCTCGGGCTCGGGACCGGCTGGTTCGCGGCCGAGCACGCGGCCTACGGGGTGCCGTTCCCGGCGAAGCGGTTCGGTCCCTTCGCCGAGCAGCTCGAGATCGTCACCGGCCTATGGGGCACGCCGACGGGCGAGACCTACAGTTTCGAGGGCGACCACTACCAGCTCGCCGAGTCCCCCGCGCTGCCCAAGCCGGCACACGACATCCCGATCATCATCGGCGGTTCCGGCGCGAGGCGGACGCCGGCGCTCGCCGCCCGCTTCGCCGCCGAGTACAACGCGAACTTCTGTTCCGCCGCGGACGCAGCGCACAACTTCGAGCGGGTGCGCGCAGCCTGCGAGAAGGCCGGGCGCGACCGCGCCTCGCTCATCACCTCGATAGCGCACGCCACGGTGGTCGGCAAGGACGAGGCCGAGTACCGCCGTCGCGCCGAAGCGATCGGTCGCGACCCCGAGGAGCTGCGCACCCAGGGCTTCGCGGGCACGGTCTCGGAGGTCGTCGACACGCTGGGCGCCTACCGCGAGGCCGGTGCCGAGCGGTTCTACCTGCAGGTCATGGACCTCGACGACCTCGACCACCTCGAGCTGATCGCCCGCGAGGTCGTGACCCAGCTCTGAGAAGAAGGGGGCGGGCAGGCGGACTGGGGTAGCGTCGCGGGGTGGTGACGCAGCGATGAGGCTCGGGTTTCACACCGGCTACTGGTCCTCCGGCCCCCCTCCAGGTGCGGCGGAGGCGGTCGCCGGTGCCGACGCTCTCAGCCTCGACTCGGTGTGGACCGCCGAGGCCTACGGCTCTGACGCGCTGACCCCGCTCGCGTGGTGGGGCGCTGCGACGTCGCGGGTGCGGCTCGGCACCGGCATCGCGCAGATGTCCGCCCGCACCCCGACCGCCACCGCGATGGCGGCGCTGACGCTCGACCATCTCTCCGGCGGCCGGTTCGTGCTGGGGCTCGGCGCCTCCGGCCCGCAGGTGGTCGAGGGCTGGTACGGGCAGTCCTACGCCAAGCCGCTCGCCCGCACCCGCGAGTACCTCGCGATCGTCCGGGGCGTGCTGCGCCGCGAAGAGCCCGTCACGGCACCGGGGCCCGCCTACCCGCTGCCGCTGCCGGGCCGCGAGGGCAAGGCGCTGCGTTCTACCGTGCACCCGCTGCGCGCCGATCTCCCGATCCACCTCGCTGCACAGGGTCCCAGGAACACGGCGCTCGCCGCCGAGATCGCCGACGGCTGGCTCCCCGCCTTCTTCTCCCCCCGGCTCGACGGCGCAGCCCGGGGACACCTCGAGGAGGGCTTCGCGCGCCGCTCGGGTGACCTCCGCCCGGCTGCGGAGTTCGAGGTGTGCGCCAGCGTGCCGGTGGCCGTGGGTGCGGACGTCGAGAGCGCGGCGGCGCTGCTCAAGCCGCACATCGCTCTCTACGTGGGCGGCATGGGCTCGGAGGCCACGAACTTCCATCGCGAGGCGGTCCTGCGCCTCGGCTACGACGACGCCTGCGCCGAGGTGACCGAGCGCTACCTGGCCGGCGACAAGGCGGGTGCCGCCGCGGCGGTCCCCACCGAGCTCGTGCTCGACGTCGCCCTGGCAGGTTCGCCGTCGGACCTCGCCTCGCAGGTGCGCACGTGGGAGGCCACCTGCGTGACCACGCTCATCATCCAGACCGACCCGCGGGCCCTGCCCACGATCGCCGCCGCCCTCACCTGAGTGGCCGGCCGGGCGTGGCGACCCGGGTGTTGGACCGCCGAGTTCGTCCCTGATCGTCCAGTTCGTGCGGTACTCCCAGCGAACTCGACGACCCGCCACGAACTCGGCGACATGGCCTCGGCGGTGAGACCAGGGCCGGAGATGTCGCCAACACGCACCGGGTGTGGGAGGTTCGTCTCCGTGCCAGACAAGTCCGCCGCACCCACGCCTACCCAGCCGGCGTCGCTGACGCGCACCGAGCGCCTCGACCGGCTGCCGTTCAGCCGGCAGCACGGCAAGCTCCTCGGCGGCTCGGGCACGGGCTGGGCGCTCGACGCGATGGACGTCGGGCTCATCTCGTTCATCATCGCCTCGCTCGCCCAGGAGTGGTCGCTGAGCGGCACCCAGGTGTCGTGGATCGTCTCGATCGGGTTCGCGGGCATGGCGGTGGGCGCCAGCGTCGGCGGGCTGCTGGCGGACCGGATCGGGCGCCGGCAGGTGTTCGCGCTGACCCTGCTGGTCTACGGGCTGGCCACCGGTGCGACCGCGCTGGTGGGGAGCGTCGGGGCGCTGCTCGTGCTGCGCTTCGTCACCGGGCTGGGTCTCGGCGCCGAGCTGCCGGTCGCCTCGACGCTGGTCAGCGAGTTCGCACCCAAGAAGATCCGGGGCCGGGTGGTCGTGCTGCTCGAGGCGTTCTGGGCGGTCGGCTGGATCGCCGCGGCCACGATCGGCTACCTCGTGGTGCCGCTCGAGAACGGCTGGCGCTGGGCCTTCGTCATCGGGGTGATCCCGGCGCTGTTCGCTGTCGTGGTCCGGCGGGGCCTGCCCGAGTCGGTGCGGTTCCTCGAGCGCAAGGGCCGCGTGGACGAGGCCGAAGCCGCGGTCCGCAGGTTCGAGGTGTCCGCGGGCGTCCCGCACGTACCCTCCGAGCCCATCCCCGCCGAGCCCACGCCCCCGCGGTGGCGAGAGCTCTGGCGACCGGACCTGCGCCGTCGGACGGCGGCCCTGTGGATCGTCTGGTTCGGGATCAACTTCGCGTACTACGGGGCCTTCCTGTGGCTCCCCTCGATCCTCGTGGAGTCCGGCTTCACGATCGTGAAGTCCTTCGAGTACACGCTCTACATCACGCTCGCGCAGCTCCCCGGCTACGCGCTGGCGGCCTACCTGATCGAGCGCTGGGGTCGTCGCCCCACGCTCATCACCTTCCTCGCGGTCTCCGCCGTCGCGGCGTTCGCCTTCGGGCAGGCGAACAGCATCGCGACGATCCTCATCGCGGGCATCGTGCTGTCCGCGTTCAACCTCGGGGCATGGGGCGCGCTCTACGCGATCACGCCGGAGATCTACCCGACGTCGATGCGCGGCAGCGGAGCCGGTGCCGCCGCGGCCTTCGGCCGGCTCGCCTCGATCATCGCCCCGCTCCTGGTGCCACCGCTGCTGGCGGCCGGGGGCACGACGCTCACCTTCGGGGTCTTCGCGGCGGCGTTCGGGATCGCGATGCTCGCTACCGTGTTCCTGCCCGAGCTGCGCAACCAGGCCCTCACCGAGACGCTGAGCTGAGCAGCTCGCTGATCTCGATCGCGCGTCCCTCCTGGGCGGACCGCCACATCGCCTCACCTGTGGCGACCGCGAGCGCACCCTGGCGGGCATCCGCCATCAAGCCCAGCGCGATCGACTCCTCGTCCGGGCCCACGAACAGGTCGCGGCGCATCAGCGGGTCGGCGCCCTCGTGACCGCCGAGCACCACGGGCACCTCGATCGGCTCCGGCTCCTCGAACAGCCGCCGCAGCACGATCTCGCCGGAGCCGGGCAGCTGCTCGTTCTCGGGGGTGCGCCCCACGTACGCCACGATCGAGCCGTGCGTACCGGTGATCGTGAGCCGGTACCCCTCCCAGGGTGCCGAGAACTGCACCGAGTACGCGGCCGTGGCGCCGTTCGCGTACGAGATCAGGCTGGCGAGGTGATCCTCGATGTCGATCTCGTCGTCGTACAGCGTCATGTCCTGCGAGGCCGGGTACTGCACCTCGTACGGCAGGTCGAACAGCCCCACCCGGGCCTTCCCGGTCGGCTCGGGGAACGTCCCGCTGCCCTGCTGCGCCCGGTGGTAGGGGTCGCGCGCGCGCACCTCGTCCGCGGTGCTCGCACCGGCAGGGCGGTGCGGGCTGTCCGGCCCGTAGTAGTCGCGCCCGCCGACCGCGTAGACGCGCGTGGGGTCCGCGCCCAGCCACCACGCGATCAGGTCGAGGTGGTGCGTGCTCTTGTGGATCGTGAGCCCACCCGAGGCCGCGCGCGTGCGGTTCCATCGCAGGAAGTAGCTCGCGCCGTGCCGGGTGTCCACGTAGTACGAGAGGTCCACGTGCAGCGGCCGCCCGATCGCGCCCTCGGTCAGCAGCCGCTTGATGTGCCGGTGCCGTGCCGGGTAGCGGAAGTTGTGGGTCACGTGCACCGTGGCAGCGCTTGCCCGCTCGGCCTCGACCACGCGCGCCGCTTCCGCTGCGGTCGCCACCATCGGCTTCTCCGAGATCACATCGATCCCTGCCTCGAGGGCCGCGAGGATGTAGTGCCCGTGCGTGTGGTCGGGCGAGGCGACCACGACGGCGTCCGGCCTCGCCTCGCGGAACATCTCGCCGAGGCGCTCGGGCTCGTAGACCCGGACCTGCGGATAGCCCGCCGGCACGTGCTCGGCCACGAACCGCTCCGCGCGCACCCGATCGACGTCGACCACCGCCACGAGCACGCCCGCACCCGAGAGGTCGTCGGCGTTCGCGCCGTAGCCGTGTGCGCTCTCGACGCCGCCGACCGATCCGATCAGCGGCTTCGCGAAGCTCGCCACGCCGCGGTTCGAGACCCCGACGAGGGCGTACCGCCGTCGCTCCTCACGAGAGGCGTCGCTCGAGGGTGTGGGTGGCGTCTCAGTCATCGGGAATCTCCGGAGGTGTCAGGACCGCAATTGCAGCAACCGCATGCAAGCGCCTAGCCTAACCATCGAACGCATCCGACGGAGGGATCAGCATGGCGACGGCGCTGGGGTGGAACCGGAATCTCGACGGTCACCACGACGTCTCGCTCGATCTGCTGCTGCACGTCAACCGGCGGACCGAGCAGGTGCTGGCGCAGACCGCCGTCGGGCTTGACGAGGCGCACGACGCCGAGGCGATCCGGGCGCGCCAACGGGCCACGCGCGAGGCTGTGCTGGCCGGGATCGGCGGGCTGCCCGAGCGCCCCGACGGTCCGCCGCGGACCACCTGGCGAGGACCGCAGCGGATGCTGGGCTGCGTCGTCGAGAACCTGGTCTTCGACTCCCTGCCAGGCGTGCCGGTCACGGCCACGCTGTACCGCCCGACTTCGGGCGACGGCCCCCGACCGGCGCTGCTGTTCGTGTGCGGCCACACGCCGGACGGCCGCGCCAACCCCGGCTACCAGCAGGTGTGTGCGCGCCTCGCGCAGGCGGGCATGGTGGTGCTGGCCATCGACCCGTTCGGGCAGGGCGAGCGGCTCGGCTACCTCGACGCCGAGGGCACCCCGCAGGTCCCGGTCGGGACTGCCGAGCACACCTACGCCGGCATCCCGGCCTGGCTGCTCGGGCAGAGCATCACGCGCTGGTTCGTGCACGACGCCCGCCGCGCCGTCGACCTGCTGCAGACGCTGCCCGACGTCGACGCCGATCGCATCGGCGTGACCGGCAACAGCGGCGGCGGCACGCTGACCACGTGGCTGCTGCCGCTGGAGGACCGGTTCGCGGCAGCCGCGCCCGGCACGTTCGTGACCAGCCGCGGCGTGTACCTGTGGTCCGGTCAGAGCCAGGATGCCGAGCAGATCCTGCCCGGCGGCACGGCGAACGGCGTGGATCACGCCGACCTGCTCGTCTCGTTCGCCCCGCGGCCGCTCGCGGTGCTGGCGGTGGACTTCGACTTCTTCCCGATGGAGGGCACGCTCGAGTCGTTCGAGCGCGCGCGGAGGGCCTACGCGGTTCTCGACGCCGAGCAGGCGATCTCGCTGCACAGCGCAGCCTCGACGCACGCCTACCCACCGCCGCTCGCGCACGACGCAGCCACGTTCTTCTGCCAGGCGTTCGGGCTTCCCGCACCTGCGCTCGCGCCCACCGAGGAGCCCGCGCCTGCCGACCGGATGCGGGCGATGCCGAGCGGCCAGGTCGCGATCGACCGGCCGGGGTCGCAGTTCGTGCACGACCTCGTGCGGGCCGAGGCCGATGCGCTCACGAGGCCGGCGCCGGAGGCCGCACGCGCCTGGCTGACCGAACGCGTGCGCGCGCACCGCGCCATGCCACGCGCGCCGTTCGCGCGCTGGCTCCCGCGCCCGCAGGAGTCGCTGCACGGCATGTGGCGCAGCGAGCGCGACGTCTGGGGGGCCGGCGTGCTGCTGGCTGCCGACCCGGCCCCGACGGTGGGTCCCCGCCCGCTCCGCCTGCTCCTGCTGGACTCCGGCACCGACGGCCTGACCACCGATCACCCGGCCGCGCGGGGCGGCACCGAGGCCGTTCTGGCCATCGACGTCCGCGGCCGCGGCGCGCTCGCACCCCACGACAAGGATGGCAACGACGCCCGCGATCACAGGTCCGCCGTGTTCAAGCTTCTCTGCGACCTGCTCTGGCTCGACGACTCCCTCGCCGCCGGGCAGGCGTTCGACATCACCCGAGCGATCGACGTGGCCCTCCACGACCCGCACCTCGCGACCCTGCTGCCCGGGCTGGGTACCGACAGCCCCGTGCACATCGAGGCCGACGGCGTGCCCGCGTTCGTCGCGAAGCTCGCCGCAGTGGTCGACGACAGGATCGCGACGCTGACGGTGACCGACGACGTCGTCGACCCCGAGCGGATGCTCACCGAACGCCTCTACGACCAGGGCCGTGGCGAGTGGCAGAGCACGATCGTCGGTCTCGCTCGCCACGCTCCCCTGCGGGTGGTGCACGAGATCCTGGGCGACCGGCTCCAACTCTCCTGATCGCGAGGTCTACCTACGCCGCCTCCTCCGGGCGGTAGACGATCCGGGGGCGGCTGCCCCGCAGGCGCGGGTCGGGGATCGGCACGGCCGACAGCAGCGCCTGGGTGTACCCGTGCTGCGGATTCTCGAACACCGACTGCGCCGGTCCTTCCTCGACCAGGTTGCCGTAGTACATGACCGCCACCCGGTCGCAGACTCGCTCCACCACCGACAGGTCGTGCGAGATGAACAGGTAGGTCAGGCCCAGCTCCTGCTGCAGCTCGGCGAGGAGCTCAAGGATCTGGGTGCGCACGGACACGTCGAGCGCGGACACCGCCTCGTCGGCGACCACGAGCGTCGGGTCGGTGATCAGCGCGCGGGCGATCCCGATCCGCTGCCGCTCGCCTCCGGAGAACGCGTGCGGGTAGCGGCTCCCCATCGCGCGCCGCAGCCCCACCCGCTCGAGCATCGCCTCGACCCGGTCGTCGAGCTCCGACCCCTGCGCCAGCCCGGCTGCCCGCAGCGGCTCCCCGATCACCTCGCGCACCGTCATGCGCGGGTTGAGCGAGCCGTACGGGTCCTGGAACACCATCCGGATCAGCCGGCGGTACGGCCGCAGCTCCTTCTTGCTCAGGGTGGCGAGATCGACGGCGTGCCCGCCGTCGTCGTAGTGGATCTGCCCTGCGGTGGGTCGGTAGGCGCGCATGACGCACCGCCCGAGCGTCGTCTTGCCGCAGCCCGACTCGCCCACGAGGCCAAGCGTGCTGCCCGGCGCGATCTGCAGGCTGACATCGTTGACGGCGACGATCCTCTTCTTCTGCCCCCGGCTGAACATCGACCCCGAGACGCTGTCGAACTCCATCCGCAGTCCCTCGATCCGCAGCAGCGGCTCGACGTCGGGCTCGTCGTGCCGCACGGACATCTCGACGGCGTCGCTCACCTCGACCCGTGGGGGCACCTCGCGCACGGGCTCGGTCGCACCCGTGCCGCTCTCCCGCTGCGGCAGGCTCGCGAGCAGCTCCTTGGTGTAAGGGTGCTGCGGGGCGTGAAAGATCTGCTCGACCGGTCCTGTCTCCAGCACCTTGCCGTGCCGCATCACGACGACGTCGTCGGCGATCTCCGCGACGACCCCGAGGTCGTGGGTGATGAAGATCATCGTCATCGACAGGTCACGCTTCAGGTCGGCCAGCAGGTCGAGGATCTGGGCCTGGGTGGTGACGTCGAGCGCCGTCGTGGGCTCGTCCGCGATCAGCAGGGAGGGCCGTGCGATCAGCGCCATCGCGATCATGGCGCGTTGCCGCATGCCGCCGGAGAGCTGGAACGTGTAGGCGTCGATCCGCTCCTCGGGATCCGGGATCCCGACAGCGGTGAGCTCGGCGATGACCCGCTCCCGGATCTGCGTCTCGTCGAGGTCGGTGTGGAGCTCGAGGACCTCGGCGATCTGGTTCCCGATCGTGTGGACCGGGCTGAGCGATGACATCGGCTCCTGGAAGATCAGGCCGATCTGGCTGCCACGGATCGATCGGATGCCATCGCCCGTCTCTGACAGCGCCGCGATGTCGTGGACCGGCCCCTCGGGCTCGGCCCGGAACAGGATCCGACCGCTCTCCACCATGCCCGGGTTGTCGACGACCTGGATGATCGACCGTGCTGTCGCCGACTTGCCGGACCCGGACTCGCCCACGATGCAGGTAGTGCGGCCGCGCTGCACCACCAGGCTGATGTCGTTGACGGCGTTGACCTCGCCCTCGTCGGTCCGGAACGTGGTGCGCAGGTTCTGGATGTCCAGGATCGCTCCCGGGTCGGACATCTCCTCGGGCTCGACCGCCACGGCGGCCAGCTCGCGGGGCGCCTTCACCGGTGCCATCTTCCGACGGCGGCGGGCACGCAGGAACGAGACAGCCATCAGGACCTCTTCCCGTAGGGGTCGGCGGAGTCGCGAAGACCGTCACCGACGAAGTTGAAGGCCACCACCGCGAGCACCACGGCAAGACCGGGGATCAGCAGCCACGGAGCGGTCGCGATCACGTTGACGCTCTGCGCGTCCTGCAGCAGCACGCCCCACGACACGGCCGGCGCACGAAGCCCCAGCCCGAGGAAGGACAACGCCGTCTCGGACAGGATCATCGCCGGAACGGCGAGCGAGACCGTCGCGATGATGTGCGAGGTGAAGGCGGGCACCATGTGCCGGAAGATGATGCGGCCGGTGGAGACGCCGTCGAGATTCGCCGCAAGGACGTAGTCCTCGTCGCGGATCTGCAGGAGCCGCCCACGGATCACACGGGCCAGGCTCGTCCATCCCAGCAGCGACAGGATGACCGTGATCATCAGGTAGGTCGGCACCGCCCCCCACTGCGGTGGCACCGAGGCCGCGAGGCCCAGCCACAACGGCAGCGTCGGGATCGACATGAAGAGCTCGATGACGCGCTGCAGGATCGTGTCGACGGTGCCACCGAAGTAGCCGGAGATGCCGCCGAGCAGCAGTCCGAGGAGCAACGACACCGCCACGCCGACCAGACCGATCGAGAGCGAGATCTGCGACCCGTAGATGATCTTCGAGAGCAGGTCGGCTCCGGTGCGGTCGGCGCCGAGCGCGTACCAGCGCTCACCCGGTTCGCTCGGGCCGAACAGGTGGATGTCCGTCTCGATCAGGCCGAGCAGCTTGTACTCGTCACCGTGCACGAAGAACCGCAGGTGGATGAACTCCTCGGTGTTCTCCTCGAACACGGGGGCGAGGGTCTCGAGGTCGGTGTGCCCGGTCGTCGGGTGGACGTAGAGACCTTCCGCGAACGAGAACTGCGGCACCTGTGGTGGGTGATAGGCGTGCTGGCCCTCGTAGCTGCTGGTGCTGAAGGGAGCGAAGAAGCCGGCGAAGGCGGCGACCGTGTACATGATCACCAGCAGCCACATCCCGATCATGGCGAGGCGGTGCTTGCGGAACCGCCACCAGATCAGCCGTCGCTGCGAGGCGGACGCGACCGCTCCGCTGCTGCGGCCCGTCTCGGCCGAGAGGTCCTCCGTGGTGCCGGTCTCGTCGGGCTCGGGGTCGGCGACCGGTAGCTGGGGCTGGCTCATCGCTCAGGCCTTTCCGAATCGCACGCGAGGGTCGACGGCGGCCAGCAGCAGGTCGGAGATGAAGGTTCCGATGACCGTGAGGACGGCGATGATGAGGATGATCCCTCCCGCGAGATACATGTCTTGGGACCGCAGCGAACCCAGCAGCAGCGGACCGGTGGTGCCCAGCGCGAGCACGGTCGCGACGATCACCTCGCCGTCGAAGATCGAGGGGATGTTCCAGCCCGCCGTGGACACGAACGGGTTCAGCGCGATCCGCAACGGGTACTTCCGGATGGTGCGGCCTTCGGGGAGTCCCTTCGCCCGCGCCGTGGTGACGTAGGGCTTGTGCAGCTCGTCCAGCATGTTCGCGCGGGTCGTGCGGATGATGCCGGCGGTGCCGGCGAGCGCGATGACGACCACCGGGATCCAGAGGTGCTCCAGCAGGTCGAGCACCCTCCCGAAGCTCCAGGGCGCGTTGACGTACTCGGCCGAGAACAAGCCACCGACGCTCTGCCCGAAGAACCGGAACCCGATGTAGGCCAGTGCGAGCGCCGCCAGGAAGTTCGGCACCGCGAGCGCGACGAAGCCGAGCACCGAGATGATGTAGTCCGCCGCCTTGTGCTGCCTGATCGCCGAGATCACACCCGCCGGCAGGGCGATCACCCAGGTGAGGATCAGCGTCGCCAGCCCCAGCAGCACGGTCAGGCCGAGCCGCTCGGAGATCAGGTCGGCCACCGGCCGCTGGTACTGGAACGACAACCCGAAGTCACCGTGGAGCACGATGTTGCTGATCCACTTCCAGTACTGCACCCAGAACGGCTCCCCGATCCCGTACCGGATCCTCAGCGCCTCGAGCTGTGCGGGGTCGAGACTCTCGCCCTGCGCCTCCAGCGCGGCGATCTGCGTGGTGAGGAAGTCACCGGGAGGCAGCTGGATGATGAAGAACGAGATGATCGAGATGATGATCAGCGTCGGGATGACGTGCAGGACTCGGTACAGGGTGAACCGGAGCACGCAACCTCCTCACGTGAGCGCCGTGGCGACGCGGGGTTGACGGTCAGGATGCTGCGGTGAAGGAGATCTGCTCCGGCTTCGTGATCCCTTCCCGGCCGTAGTAGAACGACAGCTTGGGCTCGTCGTCGCGGACCCCGCGCATGTCGTCGGTCACCACCACGGGCTGGAACGGCAGCGCCAGCAGACCGATCGCGTACATCTTCTCGTCGTGCTGGGTCACGATGGCGTGGCCGGCCTCGAGGCGCGCCTCGTCGGTCTCGGCGGAGCGCAGCGCGTCCCAGCTGCCGATGAGCTCCTTGATCTCTGCTGGCGGCTCCATGCCCTCGGCGCCGCCGGTGGCGTACCACTGGCCGTAGCCGGGCGCGCTGTGGCTGTTCGACCCGGTCGGGATCAGCCAGACGGGCTCCATGTCGAAGTCATCGCTGGGCATGGTGGTGCCGTCGAGGTCGAAGTCGTTCGCGCTGCGCAGCTCGGTGTACAGGGTCGGGTCGACCGGGCGCAGGCTCAGCCCGATGCCGATCTCCTGCCAGTACCGCTGCACCATCGTGAACGCGTCACCGGTGGGCACGCCGGCGGTGCTGTCCACGTAGGCGAGCACGAGCTCGAGCGGCTGACCGTCGGGGCGCTGGCGCTTGCCGTCGGAGCCGAGGGCGAGCCCGAGCCCGTCCAGCAGGGCGTTGGCCTGGTCCACGTCGTGCTCGAGATTGCGCTGCCCGGTGCCCTCGAGGTAGTACTCCGAGGCGTCGGTGGGAACGGGCTGCCGGATCTCACCGAGACCGCCGAGCATCGTGGTGTTCATGTCGTCGCGGTCGATGCCGAGCGAGAGCGCGGCACGGAAGTCGGGCTCGAGGAAGAGGGTGCGCAGCACCTCGTCCTGGTGCGAGAGGTTCGGGCAGATCGACAGCAGCGTGGCGTCGTTGCGCCAGCGCAGCATCCGGAACGCGTTGGTCTCCTCGTTCTGCAGGAACACCTGGGCCGAGCCGTAACCGAGGTTGTGTCCCTGGAAGTTGAGGTCGCCGTTGGCGGCCCGCAGGTCGATCGCGTCCTGGGTGAGGACCTGCACCTGGATACCGTCCAGGTAGGGCAGCTGGCGGCCCTCGCCGTCGACCTTCCAGTAGTAGGGGTTGCGCTCCAGCGAGGCCGTGCCGCTCTGCGCGTTCGCGGGGCTGGTCACCATGAAGGCTCCGAGGACGGGCCGCTCGGGGTTGGTCCACCAGTTGTCGCGGTCGGCGAAGTACTGGTCCCAGGAGTCGAAGCCTGCCGCGGCGGTGGCGGCATCGACCTCGGCCGGATCGGTGTGATCCGGGTGGAACTGCTTCAGGTAGTGCGCCGGCTTGAGGAACTGGTGGCTCACCGCAGGGTGGCACATGTACTTCTCGAAAAGCGCGAACGGGTTGTTGTAGCGGAAGATGATCGTCAGCTCGTCGGGCGTCTCGATCGTGGGGCGGTCCTCGCCGTCGCTGAACCAGAACGGCGCCGACGGGATGGTCGTCGTGTTGCGGAGCACGTCGTTGACCGTGAAGGCCAGGTCGGCGGAGGTGAACGGCTCGCCGTCGGACCACTTCAGGCCCTCACGCAGCACGAAGGTGAACTCCGTGTTGGTGTCGTTCTTGCTGAACTCGGCGGCCAGGCTCGGCTCGGCGCCGTCGGCCTCCCAGGTCCACTCGAGCAGGCCGACGGCGGCGAACGCCGTCAGCGCGCCGGCGTCACCGACATCGAGCTGGGCACGCTGCAGGGTGCCGCCGAAGGTGCCCGGACCCTCGTGGACCTCGACCACCTTGGGCTCCGCGGGTAGCCGCTCGGCCAGCTCGGGCAGCTCGCCGGCCTCGACCTTCTGGGCCAGCATGGGCGACTCGAGTGCGCCCTCGGCACCGTCGAACGGATTGGGCGGCTCCTCGCTCGAGCAGGCCGTCAGGATCGCTGCGGCTGCGCCACCGCCCATCACCAGCAGCGTGCGTCGGGTCATCATCGGGGACTGGGACATCGGCTCTCCTTCAGGTCACGGCGTCGGTGCTACGTTCCCTCGCTCGGCGTCGACCATAGCACCGCAAGCGGTTGCGGCAATGTCAAATGTTTGTGTCAGCGTGGTTGCCCGGCGTCGAAGTAGCGTCGGAGGGCGGGATCGAGCGGCGGCACGTCGAGGGCCGCGGAATCGGTGCGCATCGACGTCGTGGCGGTCGCTGCGGTCGCCACCGCCTCCCGTGCCGCGACCACCGAGGTGCGGGTCGGCGCGCCGGTGCGCACGAACGCCAAGAACTCGCGCAGCAGCGAGGGATCTGCCCCGTGATGACCGCCCGGCGCGTCCGGGATCGGGAACTCCTCGTGGCCGTGCTCCAGGTACTCGCCGGAGCGCCGGTTCCACAGCCTGACGACACCCTCTGCGCCGAGACCGAAGTTCTCGATCCTGCCCTCGGTCCCGATCACCGTGTAGTTGCGCCAGTAGTCAGGGGTGTAGTGGCACTCCGAGTACGTCGCATACACGCCGTTGTCGAGCTGCATCGTCATCATCGAGAGGTCCTCGACGTCCACGACCGGGTTGAGCCCTCGCTGCGCGAGCGGTGGCCAGTTCCTCTCGCGGTCGAGCCACTCGCTGACCATCTGGCCGCTGCGATCCTCGCGATCGGTCACTTCGCCATAGACCGTGAGACCGCCCATCGCGCTGACGCGGGTGCTGTAGCCGCCCGCGATCCAGTGGATGACATCGATGTCGTGGGCGCCCTTCTGCAGCAGCAGCGAGTTCACGTTGGCCCGCTCGGCGTGCCAGTCCTTGAAGAACCGGTCCCCGCCGTCGCCCACGAAGTAGCGGCACCAGACCGCCTTGACCCGCCCGATCCGCCCCTGCGCCACCAGCTGCTGCATCAGCGAGATCACCGGCATGTGCCGCATGTTGTGGCCCACGTAGAGCCGACTGCGCGTCTCGTACGCGGTGCGCAGCATGCGGTCCGCGTCCTCGACGGTGGTGGCCATCGGCTTGTCCACGAACACGTCCACACCCGCTTGCAGCAGCGTGACCACGTGGTCGGCGTGCTGGTGGTCGAGCGAGGTGACGAACGCGGCGTCCAGCCCGTGCTCGAGGAGCCCGGTCACGTCGTCGTGCACCGCGACCTCCGGCCCGAACCGCTCCACGGCGCGCGCCTGCGCGCGAGGATGCGGGTCTGCCACGGCCACCACGGCGGCGGCGGGATCGCCCGCGACGGCGGTGCGTGCGATGACCCCGCGGTTGCCGTTGCCCACGAGTCCGAGCCGTAACGGCCGCACCTCCGCGGGACTGGTGCCGGCAGGGTCAGGACTCACGTTCGTCGCCATGGTTGGCTACGCTACGGAATGCAAGCGCTTGCGGCAAGGCTTTCCTCCGCTTGCTCCCACACCGTCGGAAGTCCGCAGATGTCCGCGGGGCTGCGATAGCCTCATGCGCACGTTGCTGCACGAAAGGCACGGCCGTCGGGCTCGTGCAGTCGCCTCAGTAAGGGGGTTCGATGGCGGTCACCCTCGCCGACGTCGCGCGCGCTGTCGGCATGTCCGCATCCACGGTCTCGCGGGCCCTGTCCGGGACCGAGAAGGTCAACGAGGCCACTCGAGCGCGCATCCACAAGGTCGCGCGCGAGATGGGCTACGAGCCCAACCAGGTGGCGCGCTCGCTCACCTCGGGGCGCAGCGACATCCTCGGGCTGATCGTCCCTGACATCGCGAACCCGTTCTTCCCGCCGATCATCAAGGCCGTGCAGGCGCGCGCCGCGAGCCGGGGCAAGACCGTGCTGATCGCCGATGTCGACGAGCACCCCGCCGACGAGATCAAGCGCGCCAGGATCATGCGCAAGCGCGTGGACGGCCTCATCGTCGTGTCGCCGCGCACGCCGGCGGAGTCGATGTCGCAGCTGGTCGAGCTGGCGCCGATCGTGTTCGTCAACCGCGAGGTCCCGGGTGCCACCAGCGTGCTGGTCGATGCCTCCGAGGGCGTGCAGGAGGCCGTCGAGCACCTCGCCTCGCTCGGCCACGGCCGCATCGGCTACCTCAACGGCCCGCGCCGGTCCTGGTCGAACGAGCAGCGACGCACCGCCGTCCGCGCGGCGTGCACCGAGCTGGGCATCGAGCTGGTCGAGCTCGGCCCGTTCGAGCCCCAGATCCAGGCTGGTGTGCGCGCGGCCGATCTCGTGCACAGCAAGGCGCTGACGGCCGTCATCGCCTACGACGACCTGATCGCGCTCGGCCTCATGGCGCGGATGACCGAGCGCGGCGTCAAGGTCGGGCCGGACATCTCCGTGATCGGCATCGACGACAGCCCGATGTCCGGCATGGCGTACCCCACGCTGACCTCGATCCACGTGCCGGGCAGCCGGAGCGGCATGACCGCCGTCGACCTGGTCCTGGACATGGCCGACCACCCGGGCGAAGAGATCACGCCCCAGGTCGTGCAGCTCGAGACGCGCCTCATCATTCGCGGCAGCACCGCACCCGCTCCTACGTCCTAGCGGATCTGCTCCGCAGCTGCCCTCACCGCCCGGCCCGAGACGGTACGCAGCCGGTACGCAGCCGGGTTCCCAGCTCCTGAATGCGCACATGGCCGGTGAGTGCGCACAGTGTGCAGTGCGCTCTCACCGGGAATGTGCGCACTCGACGGCGAAGGCCGGCTAGGGCTGCAGGGCAGGGGTGCCGCGCACCCAGGTACGCCACGGCCGGAGGTGCTCGTCGAGCACCAGCACGTCGGCGTCGTAGCCCGCGGCAAGGCGGCCCTTGCGGTCCCCGACGCCCGCGATCATCGCCGGGCGTGCGCTGAGCATCTGCAACGCCTCCGGCACCGGCCAGCCCAGCTCCAGGCACAGGTGGGCGAGCATGCCGTCGAGCGTGGTGGTGCTGCCGCCGAACGCCGGCTGCCCGATCACCATCCCGACGCCGTTGCGCACCTCGCAGCGCACGGTCGCCAGCCCGTAGGTGAACCCGTCGGGCATCCCGGCACCCTCGGTCGCGTCCGAGACCGCGATCAGCGACTCACCCAGGCAGCGCCTGGCGATCTCGAGCAGCTCCGGCGGCAGGTGCTTGCCGTCGGCGATCACCTCAGCGGTCAGACCCGTGCTCGAGAGCGACGCCTCGAGCAGCCCAGGCATGCGCCAGGGACCGGAGCGGGTCGTGGTCGACTGCCCGCTCCACAGGTGCGTCAGGTGCGAGGCGCCGGCCTCGACGGCGGCGCTCACCTCGGCGGGGCCGGCCTCGCTGTGGCCGATCGCCACGATCGTGCCCGCGGCCGCGAACGCACGCACGGCGTCGATCCCGCCGGGCAGCTCGGGCGCGAGCGTGATCATGGCGGGGCGGGTCTCGACGAGGCGCGCGACGGCGTCGGGCGCCGGCTCCACGAGCAGGGCCGGGTCGTGCGCGCCGCCCTGGGCAGAGGCGAGGAACGGGCCCTCGAGATGGGTGCCGAGGAGCTCGGCGCCGTCCGGCAGCGGGTGGTCCCGCCAGCCTGTCAGCGCACGGGCGCGTCCGGCCATGGTCTCGACGGCGTCGCTCGCCACGGAGGCGAACGTCGCCGTGACCCCCGCGCGGGCGAGGTGCCGCAGCACACGTGGCACCGCGGACTCACGCGCCGCGTCCGTACCGGGGTCGACGACCGACTCCCACGACGCACCTCCCGCACCGTGCAGGTGCAGGTCGACCAGACCGGGCACGACCAGCCGACCCTCGGCGTCGATCACGTTCGCGCCGCGGCCGCGCACCGGCCGGGTCGTGACCTCGGCGATCGAGCTGCCGTCGATCACGACCGAGCCGGGCTGCACGCGGCCGTCGGCCATGAGCACCGCGGCGCCCGTGATGACCGTCGGGCGGCCGCTGTCGGGATGTGTCACCGTGCTCCGTTCCGGGCCGGTCAGCTGGTGGCGGGCAGCAGCCCGGCCGAGGACGGCTCCAGGAACAGTGTGGCGTGCGGTGCCTCACGGAGCTTGGTCGACGGGACGGCGGGGCTGATGTCCTGCGTCACGGTCGCCGCCACGGCTGCTGCCTTGCGGCTCTCCGGGGCGCACACCTGCACCGACGCGCCGCTCAGCAGCGCCGGGATCGTCAGCGAGATCGCCGTTCGGGGCGTCGAGGCCTCGTCGGGGAAGTGCCCCTCGCCCACCTGCTGCTTCACCGACTCGTCGGTGAGCGTGATGATGCGCGCCCAGCGCTCGTCGTCGAAATCGGCCTCGTACGGCTCGTTGAACGCGAGGTGGCCGTTCTCGCCGATCCCCATGCAGACCAGGTCGAGCGGCGCCTCGCGCAGCAACGCCTCGTAGCGATCGGCCTCAGCCTGCGCGTCGGGGGCGTCGCCCTCGATGTAGTGCACGGCTGCGGGGCGGAAGGGCTCCTCGATGCGCTCCCGGATCCAGCGGCGGAAGGCGGCGCTGTGATCGGCCGCGATACCCACGTACTCGTCCATGTGGAACACGGTCACCTGCGACCACGGCACGTCCTGGTCGCGAAGCGCCTCGACGAACGCGAACTGCGAGTTGCCGGTCGCTATCACGACCCGCGCCTGGCCGTGGCGTGCGACCGCGTCACGGATGGAGGCGCCCGCACGCTCGGCGGCGGCGATCCCCATCTCGCGCTCCGTGGCGTACACCTCGACGGGGAGCTCTCCCGCGGTGAACGTGGTGGTGGGCTCCGGCATCGGACATCCTCCTGTGCATCGATTGCGTGGCTGGGTGCGACTCGCGCACCTGATGCAACCGTACCGCAACCGCTTGCGGGCCGGTTGCGGCCTGGAGCGGGAGGTCAGTAGTCGACGGCGTCCCGGATCAGCGGGCAGGTCATGCAGTGCCCGCCGCCGCGGCCCCGGCCCAGCTCGGCACCGACGATCTCGATCACCTCGATGCCCGCCTTGCTCAGCATCGCGTTGGTGTGGGTGTTGCGGTCGTAGGCGTAGACGACGCCCGGCTCGGCCGCCACCACGTTGTTGCCGCTGTCCCACTGCTGCCGCTCGGTGGCATAGGTGTCGCCACCGGTCTCGATGACGTTGAGCGAGGACAGCCGCAGCGCGCCGGCCAGCACGTCGAGGAAGGGCGCGCGCTCCTCCACGACGTCGAGGCGGCCGCCGCTCCCGGGGTACAACGAGAACGGTTTGAGGTCGTAGACGATCGTGGGGAACACCGTGACCACGTCGCGGTCGGCGAACGTGAGCACGGTGTCCAGGTGCATCGCGGCACGCATCCGCGGCAGGCTCGCGACCACGACCCGTTCGGCGGCTTCCTGCTCGAAGAGCGCCGTCGCGAGGCTGGTCAGCCCTTGTCGAGAGGTGCGCTCGCTCATCCCGACGAGCACCACGCCGTTGCCCAGCGGCATCACGTCGCCGCCCTCGACCGTGGCCTGACCCCAGTCCTGCTCGGGGTCGCCCCACCACACCTTCACCTGCCCGGCGAAGTCCGGGTGGAAGGTGTAGACGGCGGTCATCAGCAGCGTCTCGTCGTGGCGAGCGGGCCAGTACAAGGGGTTCTGCGTGACGCCGTCGTAGATCCAGCACGTGGTGTCGCGCGTGTAGAGGGTGTTCGGCAGGGGCGGCATCACGTAGTCGGCCACGCCCTCGGACTCGCGAGCGAGGGCGAGGTAGGAGGAGCGGAAGTCGGCGGGCAGCTCTCGCGTGGACAGCCCGCCGATCAGGTGGACCGCGAGCTCGCGGTCGGAGAGTGACTCCAGGTACGCGCGGACGTCGGCGACGACGCCGACCCCGACGTTCGCCGCCACGATCTTGCGGTCCAGCAGCCACTGCTTGGCCTCGGGGATCGCCATCGTCTCCGCGAGCAGGTCGTGGAGCTCGACCACCTCGGTGCCGCGCTCGATCATCCGCTGCACGAAGTCGGCGTGGTCCCGCTTGGCGTTCTGGACCCACAGGACGTCGTCGAAGAGCAGGTCGTCGCAGTTCGTGGGTGTCAGGCGGTCGTGCGCCATGCCCGGGCTGCACACCAGCACCTTGCGCAGCGTGCCCACCTCTGAGTGGACACCGTACGGGGTCGTGGTCACGATCAGCTCCTCACCGAGTCGCTCGAGTCTGCCACGCGGCCACGGCTCAGCGGCGCGCTCTCAGCCCCAGCCCAGGGCACGCACCGCTGCCGCTGCCGCGGCCCCGAGGATCACGACGACGATGAACGGGGCCCGCAACCACAGCGCCCCGGCGGCGACAGCCACCGCCACCAGCCGCGCATCGATGACCAATGCCGTGCCCTCGGCGAAGGTCTGCGTGACCACGAGCGCCGCGAGCAGCGCGCACGTGACCATCGCCGCGGTGTGAGCCATCCGGCGGTTCTCGAGCACCTCGGTCGGCACGAGGTAGCCGACCAGCTTGAGTGCCACGCACACGAGCGCGGCGATCAGCACCCACAGCCACAGGCTCATGCGGCGCTCCGGACGTGCGGCGGCTCGCGGTACTGCCACCACGCGATACCGGCGGTGACCGCGGCCGCTGCGAGCACCGGGACACCGGCAGGGGCGATCGGGATCATGATCGCTGCGACCACAGCCGCGACCACGCCGATCGTCTGGGCCTGTCGCTGCTTCAGCCGTGGCCACAGCAGCGCGAGAAAAGCGGCGGCCGCAGCGCCGTCGAGCCCCCACCTGGCCGGGTCTCCGAGCACGTCACCGAGCAGCGCGCCGCCGAGGGTCGCGAGGTTCCAGAACACGAACACCCCCAGCCCGGCGGACCAGAACCCTGCGCGCGCGGCGGGCTCGTCGGGCTGGGCGAGCGCGACCGCCGTCGACTCGTCGATCGTGATCTGCGCAGCTCCCAGCCGCACAAGCCTGCGCGGCTTCAGCAGCGACGCCATCTGCAGCCCGTACAGGGAGTTCCGGACCCCGAGCAGCGCGGCGGTCGCCGTCGCGGCCGCACCGCCGCCGCCCGCGCCGATGATCCCGATGAACGCGAACTGGCTGCCACCGGTGAACATCAGCAGCGAGAGCACGCAGGTCTGCCACACGTCGAGGCCCGCGGCCACCGAGAGCGCGCCGAAGGAGATCCCGTACGCGCCGGTCGCGAGTCCGACGGAGATCCCCTGCCGCACGGCAGATCGGACGCTGGGGCTTGCGCGCACGGGAACACTCTGCCATCCGTGTCCGCACGGCAGCAGTTCTCCGGGCGCCGTCCGTCTCGGCTCAGAAGGTGATTCGAATGACCCGGTCGTCGCCGGGCGCCGGGTCGCCCCGGCCATCGGTGTTCGAGGTGGTCACCAGGAGGCTGTCGCCATCGGGGGTGACGGCGCGCAGGCGTCCGTAGTCGCCGAAGTGACTGATCGGTTGGCTCGGGATCGCGCCGTCGATCGGGATCTCGATGAGCGACTCACCCTGCAGCGCCGCCATCCACAGCGACCCCTGCCAGAAGGCAAGTCCCGACGGCGAGGCTTCGTCGGTCGTCCAGGTCAGCACAGGCTCTGCGGTGTCGGCGGACCCGCCGAAGCCCTCGACATCGGGCCACCCGTAGTTGAAGCCGGCCTCGATGACGTTGAGCTCGTCCCACTCGCTGCTGCCGTACTCGGCGGCCCAGAGCCGACCTTCGTCGTCGAAGGCGAGGCCCTGCACGTTGCGGTGCCCGTAGCTGTAGACCAACGAGTCGAACGGGTTGCCGGGCGCGGGCGCCCCGGTCACGGTGAACCGCAGGATCTTGCCGTTGAGCGAGCCGGTGTCCTGCGACAGGCTGGGCGCACGCGCATCGCCGGTCGAGGCGTAGAGGAAGCCGTCGGGACCGAGGATCAGGCCACCGCCGTTGTGGGTGTCCTCGTTCGGGATACCGCTGACGATCACCGTGGGCTGGCCCAACCTCGAACCGTTCCACGGCAGCGCCACCACCCGGTTGTCCCGCGAGGTGGTGACGTAGGCGAACAGCGTCCGCTCGTCGGCGCTCAGGGCGAGTCCGAGAAGACCGCCCTCGCGGCTGGGCGCGGTCTCCCCGAGGACACCGACCACCGTCGTCCCGCCGTCGGTGTCGACCAGCAGGATCTCGCCCGTGTCGCGGCTGCTCACGAGCATCCGACCATCGGAGAGCGGCTCCACGTCCCAGGGTGTGACCAGGCCGGTGACCACGTCGGTCGCGGTCAGGTCGCCGCTCGCCTGCGTGTTGACGTCGGGCGGGGTGCTCGACGTCGTCTCCTCGGTGGCCGGCTCCTGCGACGAGGGGTCCTCGGTCGTCGGCGCCTCCGAGCTGGGATCCGGCTCCGCGGACGTGGCCGGCTCGCTGGTCGGCGACGTGCTCTCGCCGGTGCTCACCGGCGGCGGGGCCTGCCCGGCGCACGCCGTCAGCAACGCGATCGCCGCGAGTCCGCACAGCAGCGCGAGACCGCGACCACGGCGCGATGACGGCGCCGGGTCTGCGGTCGCGTGCTGTGTGGTGTTCAGAACTCCCAGTCCTCATCCTCGGTGTTGACTGCCTTGCCGATCACGTAGGACGAACCGGAGCCCGAGAAGAAGTCGTGGTTCTCGTCGGCATTGGGCGAGAGCGCGGACAGGATCGCCGGGTTCACGTTCGTCTGGTCCTTGGGGAACAGACCCTCGTATCCTAGGTTCATCAAGGCCTTGTTGGCGTTGTAACGCAAGAACGCCTTGACATCCTCGGTCAGGCCCAGCGGGTCGTAGAGGTCCTCGGTGTACTGCTCCTCGTTCTCGTACAGCTCGAAGAGCAGGTCGAACGTGTAGTCCTTGAGCTCCTGACGGCGCTCGGGCGAGGCCTTCTCCAGCGCCTTCTGGTACTTGTACCCGATGTAGTACCCGTGCACGGCCTCGTCGCGGATGATCAGCCGGATCAGGTCAGCCGTGTTGGTGAGCTTGGCGCGGCTGGACCAGTACATCGGGGCGTAGAAACCCGAGTAGAACAGGAACGACTCCAGCATGGTGGAGGCGACCTTGCGCTTCTCGGGGTCGTCGCCGCGGTAGTAGTCGAGGACGATCCGCGCCTTCTCCTGCAGGTTCGCGTTCTCCTCGCTCCAGCGGAACGCCTCGTCGATCTCAGCGGTGGAGATCAGCGTGGAGAAGATCGAGGAGTACGACTTCGCGTGCACCGACTCCATGAACGCGATGTTGGTGTACACCGCCTCCTCGTGGGGCGTGATCGCATCCGGGATCAGGCTGACCGCGCCGACGGTGCCCTGGATCGTGTCGAGCATCGTCAGACCCGTGAACACCCGGGTCGTCATGCGCTGCTCCTCCTCGCGGAGGGTGTGCCAGCTCTGGATGTCGTTGCTCAGCGGCACCTTCTCGGGGAGCCAGAAGTTGTTGACGAGGCGGTTCCAGACCTCGACGTCCTTCTCGTCCTCGATCCGGTTCCAGTTGATCGCCGACACCCGGCTGACCAGCTTGGGCTTGTCGCCGTGGGCTGCGCTTACTGCGGTCACTGCGTCACTTCCTTGCTTCTGATGGTGTCGATGCCGGGGTCGCGCCCCCGTGCGCTAGAGCATGCAGCTGACGCAACCCTCCACCTCCGTACCCTCGAGGGCGAGCTGCCGCAGGCGGATGTAGTACAGCGTCTTGATGCCCTTGCGCCACGCGTAGATCTGCGCCCGGTTGAGGTCGCGGGTGGTGACCGTGTCCTTGAAGAACAGCGTCAGGCTCAGCCCCTGGTCCACGTGCTGCGTGGCCGCGGCGTACGTGTCGATGATCTTCTCGTAGCCGATCTCGTACGCGTCCTGGAAGTACTCCAGGTTGTCGTTGGTCATGAAGGGCGCGGGGTAGTAGACGCGGCCGATCTTGCCTTCCTTGCGGATCTCGATCTTGCTCGCCACCGGGTGGATCGAGGAGGTCGAGTTGTTGATGTAGCTGATCGAACCGGTCGGCGGCACGGCCTGCAGGTTCTGGTTGTAGATGCCGTGCTCCATCACCGAGGCCTTGAGCGCACGCCAGTCGTCCTGCGTGGGGATGTGCACGCCGGCGTCCTCGAACAGCCGGGCGACCCGCTCGGTGGCCGGCAGCCACTGCTGCTCGGTGTACTTGTCGAAGTACTCGCCGCTCGCATACTTGCTGCGCTCGAACCCGCCGAAGGCACGGCCGCGCTCCATCGCCAGCTTGTTCGACTCGACCAGGGCGTGGAACAGCACCGTGTAGAAGTAGATGTTGGTGAAGTCGATGCCCTCCTCGGACCCGTAGTGGATCCGCTCGCGGGCGAGGTAGCCGTGCAGGTTCATCTGGCCCAGCCCGATCGCGTGGCTGTCGTTGTTGCCCTGCTCGATGCTCGGCACGGACCAGATGTGCGTCTGGTCGGAGACGGCGGTGAGCGCACGGATCGCGGTGCCGACCGTCTTGCCGAGGTCGGGCGAGTCCATCGACAACGCGATGTTCATCGACCCCAGGTTGCAGGAGATGTCCTTGCCCACGTGGTTGTACGACAGGTCCTCGTTGTACGTGGACGCCGTCGAGACCTGCAGGATCTCGCTGCACAGGTTCGAGTGCGTGATCTTGCCGTCGACAGGGTTGGCCCGGTTCACCGTGTCCTCGAACATGATGTACGGGTAGCCGGACTCGAACTGGATCTCGGCGAGCGTGGTGAAGAACTCGCGGGCCTTGATCTTCTTCTTCTTGATGCGGCCGTCGTCGACCATCTCGCGGTACTTGTCGCTGACGTTGATCTCGGCGAACGGCACCCCGTAGACGCGCTCGACGTCGTACGGCGAGAACAGGTACATGTCCTCGTTGTTCTTGGCGAGCTCGAAGGTGATGTCGGGGATGACCACGCCGAGGGAGAGCGTCTTGATCCGGATCTTCTCGTCGGCGTTCTCACGCTTGGTGTCGAGGAACCGCATGATGTCGGGGTGGTGCGCGTGCAGGTAGACCGCGCCCGCGCCCTGGCGCGCACCGAGCTGGTTCGCATAGGAGAAGGAGTCCTCGAGCAGCTTCATCACCGGGATGACGCCGGAGCTCTGGTTCTCGATCTTCTTGATCGGAGCGCCGTGCTCACGGATGTTGGACAGCAGCAGCGCCACCCCACCGCCGCGCTTGGAGAGCTGCAGTGCGGAGTTGATCGCGCGGGCGATCGACTCCATGTTGTCCTCGATCCGCAGCAGGAAGCAGGAGACGGGTTCGCCGCGCTGCTTCTTGCCGGAGTTGAGGAACGTGGGCGTGGCCGGCTGGAACCGGCCGGAGACGATCTCGTCGACCATCGTGAGCGCGAACTGCTCGTCGCCGTCGGCGAGCGTGAGCGCGACCATCACGACCCGGTCCTCGAAGCGCTCGAGGTATCGCTTGCCGTCGAAGGTCTTCAGCGTGTACGAGGTGTAGTACTTGAAGGCGCCCAGGAAGGTCTGGAAGCGGAACTTCTTGTTGTACGCGTGGTCGAAGATCGCCGTGAGGAACTCGAAGGAGTACTTGTCGAGGACCTCGGCCTCGTAGTAGCCCTCCTCGACCAGGTAGTCGAGCTTCTCGCGCAGGTTGTGGAAGAAGACCGTGTTCTGGTTGACGTGCTGGAGGAAGTACGCCCGCGCCGCCTCCCGGTCCCTCTCGAACTGGATCTCGCCGTTGGGGCCGTAGAGGTTCAGGAGGGCGTTGAGCGCGTGGTAGTCCATCTCCCCCTTCGACGCGGGGTTGCCGCCAGCCGTCTCGATCGTCTCGGCCTCGGTCAGGGTTGCTGCCACAGTCGTTCAATCCCCTCTCGGACGCTTCGTACGTCCTCGGTTGTTCCTAGTAGCTCGAACTTGTACAGGTGGGGAACGCCGCACTTGCGGGCGATGATGTCGCCAGCGATGCAGTACGCGCTCCCGAAGTTGGTGTTCCCGGCCGAGACCACGCCGCGCAGCTGTGAGCGGTTGCGTTCGTCGTTGAGGAACTTGATGACCTGCTTGGGCACCGCGCCCTGACCGTTGCCACCGCCGTAGGTGGGGACGAACAGCACGTAGGGCTTGGTCACCAGCAGGTGCGGCTCGGTGGGTCGCAGCGGGATCCGCTGCGCGGGCACCCCGAGCCTGTCCACGAATCGCTTCGTGTTCTCCGAGACCGAGGAGAAGTACACGACCGACAGGCGCGTGCCGCTCATGTGCTTCTCCTTGCTGTCTCGGTGGTGGTGCTGCGAACCGGAGCCCGGATCGTGTCTCGGGCCCCGGTTCGCAGGGTCTGGAGTTGTCGTCGATCGCTCGACGGCGGAGCTCGCCCGGGTCGGTGACCCGACCGCGAGTGCTCGCTGGGTCAGGCGATCGCCGCGGCGCTCTGCGCCGACTGCACGAGGGCCTTGATGCGATCGGGGCGGAAGCCCGACCAGTGGTCGCCGTCGGCGAACACCACGGGTGCCTGCTGGTAGCCCAGCGCCTTGACCGACTCGAGGGCCTCAGCGTCGGTGCTGATGTCCACGATCGTGTACTCGAGCCCGTGCTTGTTGAGAGCGCGGTAGGTGGCGTCGCACTGCACGCACGCCGGCTTGCTGAAGACGGTGATGGTCATGATTTCCCCTCCCTGGCTGCGGCTCGCGCAGCGCCTGACGTACCCGGTGCTCACACCCGCCGTCGGTCCCTGGTGCGATGCTGTCTGCCTTCGTGAGGCCGACGACACCGGCGGAACCACGGCGTTGTAACTACATCCATGTCATTCGTGGGCGCTTGTGCTCCGCCCCACGTCTTCGACACTACACCTAGTGGCCGACAAAGCGCGAGACCCACAGATGTTGTGTCCGGCGTGTTGCTCGTGGGCGCGTCCTCCACAGCTTCGCGGCGTGTCGATGTGCAAGGCGGACCCCTTTCTGTGGGTAGTCCGGCCACATCTGTGGACAGCCCTGTGGGCATCTCGGAAGGGCTCCTGCGGGTCCCCAGCAAACCCGCTGATCCAGCCTCGGTCGGGGGTCGGAGAGTTCAACCCTCGCTGCACAGGCTGTCCACAGGACAGCTCCTTGCGCCATCGTCCTCGCCAGCCCCGGTGGGCTCCCAGGCAACAGTGGTCACACGTGCCACGCACCGGTGGCGTGGCACGGCGGCGGCGAGAACCTCACGCGGCACGCAACCGTGCGCCCAGGCTCTGCGCCCCGACCACCAGACCGGCGGCGGCCAGCACGATGTCCTTGAACACGTACTGAGCCTCGAGGCTGGGCCCGCCGGCGTACATCAGCTCGGGGAACAGCACCAGCGGCGACATGATCCCGACGAGCGCCACGGCGAGCACCACGAGCCCAAGCCTGACGAGTCGACCGGTCAGCAGGGTGAGCCCGATGACGGTCTCGACGACCGCCGTCAGCAGCACGGCCGCCTGGCCTCCGACGATGCCGAACGTGAGGACCTCGATCGTCGCGGCGGCCAGCCCTTCGGCCGGGCTCAGCCCGGGCACGTACTTGGGGATGGCGAACGCCAGGAACACGAGGCCGAGACTGATGCGCAGGATGCTGAGACTGTGGGCCGCGAGCCAGTCCCGGACCCGGTCGTTCAGGCCGCCCGGGGTGCGCAGCGCGGTGGTGCGGATGGTGGACATGAGGTGCTCCTTCGTAGGGGGTGATCCGATGCGTCCACGCTCCCGGGGATCGCCCGCGCCGACATCTGTCAGGCGACGTCACCTGCGGTACGCCCGGGCGCTCAGGCGCGCCGCGCGGGCTACGTCGCGGGTCGACCACGCGTCACGCGCGGAGCGCGGATCCCCACCGCAAGCACTGGGGGTCTCCCCCCGCGCCGCCGCCAGGCATGACGACGGCCGGCCGGTTCACGAGGAACCGACCGGCCGCCGTCGGGCCGTACGGGCTACGGCTTGGCGCGCAGCGCGGCGAGCCGCGTGCGGTAGTCCTCCGCCGTGATGTCGCCCTGCGCAAACCGCTCGGCGAGCACGCACTCACCGGCGCGGGGGCCGGCCGTGCGCTCCCGGTGCCGGCGACCGAGCACCACGGCGGTGATCGCTACGCCGATGATGAGCAGCCAGATCAGCGGGAACAAGAAGAACGGGAACGGCGGGCCGTAGCCGCCGTGCCAGCCGCCGTCGGCGAGGACGTGTCCGATGATCTCCATGGGGAGCCTCCTTCGTGTGATGGGACATCTCCAGCCTCATCACGGGAGGCCGCTGCGGCATCCGTCGCGGCGCGTGACCTCGACTAAGCCGACCGACGTAGCGCCGCTGCCTGCTCCCGCAGCACCGCCGTGGTCATCTCGGCCCACCGCGCGATGACCTGCTGCTGCTCGAGCGTGAAGCCAGCCGTGACCTCGGCCATCGCCGAGCCGAGCGCGGCGAACGCGGCAGCCACCCGGGGGTCCGTGGGGCGGCTCGCAGTCACCACGAGCCGCCGTCGGTCGTCGTGATCGCGGTCCCGCCGCGCGAGGCCGGCCGCCTCGAGGCGGTCGACAAGCCCGGTCACGGCACCCGCCGTCAACGACGTGCGCGCCGCGAGCTCGCCCGCCGACATCGCACCCTCGCGCTGCAGGATGCCGAGCGCCTTGTGATCGGCAGCAGACAACCCGAGCAGCCCACCGATCGCCTCGTGGAACGCGACGACGGCGTCGCTCAGCTCGCTCCCGAGTGCAGTTCCGCGGTCAGGAAAGTGATCGGCCATGGCCACATGATCCACCATAGCTTATAGTTTAGAACACTGAACTATTTAGTAGAGCGAAGGGATTGCTATGTCTCTGCGGATCAGCCGCCAGCACTGGGTGGAAGCGGCCGGCGTGCTCGCCACCGCCACGAGGTTCTTCGTCCGGCACTACCCGATCGTGCTCGTGTTCGGGGCTGTGGCTTCGCTGCAGCGGTTCCTGGCGGTGGGTGGCGACGACCGGTTCGCGTTCGCCGGCGGCCTCGCGGGTGAGCTCGTCACCGCCGCTGTCCGGGTCCTGTTCCTGGTGTGGCTCGTCAGACGTATGTTCGCGGGCGACGACATCGGCTGGTCGCAGGTCGGCCACCGCCTCGGCCGGTTCGGCCGGACCCGCACCGGGGCCGTGCTGGCCACCGCCGTCATGCTCGTCGGGCTCACGATCGTCGCCAAGGTGATCCCCGACGCGGTCGCGGCCACGCTTCCCGAGAGCGAGCGCGCCACCTACCTGTCGTGGGAGCTCGCGATCAAGAACGTCACGGTGATCCCGTTCACCATGGTGTGGCTGACGGCGCTCAGCAGGCACGCCGTGCGGCGCGGCGCGCCGGTCACGACACGGTGAGGTACGTCCGCGGACGTAGCCGGAGCGCCGACCCGTAACGGACGCAGATTCGCCCGCACCCGGTCAGGATGGAGCGGTGCGGGAGCGTTGGAGTTGGCGAGAGGTGGTGCCGGCAGCCGTCGGCGCCGTCGCCATCCCCGTCATCACGCAGGGGTCGCAGCGCTGGGGCCGAGGCATGGCCGGCGATCCACTCGACCTGCCCGGCGTGACCCTCATCGCGATCGCCGCCGCGATCCTGCTGCTGCGCAGGCGCCGACCCGTCCTCACGCTCGCCGTCGTGACAGCGAGCGTGATGACGTACCTCTCGCTCGGCTACCCCTACGGGCCCGTGCTCATCACCTTCGTGCTGGCTGTCTACTCGGTCGCCCACCACCGCCCGTTCCGACCCGCTGCGCTCGCCACCGGCATCGCGATCCTGGTGCTGCTCAGCCACGTCTATGTCCGCGACGGCGCAGAGCCGAGCCTGGCGGGCGTGCCGGTCGCCGTGGCCTGGGCCGTGGTGCCGTTCGCGATCGGGTTCGCGATCCGGCAGCGCGGGCACGCGACCGCCCGCGACCGCGAGGCGCAGCTGCAGCGTCGCGTCGACGCCGAGCGGCTCCGCCTCTCGCGTGACGTGCACGACGTGGTCGGTCACGGTCTGGCCGCGATCAACCTGCAGGCCTCGGTCGCGTTGCGCTCCGCCGACCGCGACGACCCGCGCGCTCGCGAGCGCACCCGGGACGCCCTCGCCGCGATCGAGTCCGCGAGCGCGGCCTCGCTCGACGAGCTCCGGTCGGTTCTCGCCGGGCTCCCGGGCGAGGCCGCGCCACACCAGCCGGCTCCCGGCCTGTCCGGCCTGCCGGCTCTCGTCGAGCGCATGAGCGCGCCCGGGTCGCCCGTCACGTTGCGCATCGAAGGTGCGACGGCGCCCCTGACCGGCGCACCCGACCTCGCCGCCTATCGGGTGGCGCAGGAGGCCCTGACCAACGCCGTGCGGCACGGCACCGGTGGCCCGATCACGGTCGTGATCACGCACGCACCCGACGCAGTCACCCTCGCGGTCGAGAACCTCGCGCCGAGCGATCCTCCACGCGGGGCGAGCCCCGGCATGGGGCTCCCCGGCATGCAGGACCGGCTGGCCGCCGTCGGCGGTTCGCTGACGACCAGCGACGACGGCGGCCGGTTCCGGCTTCGTGCCCACATCCCCCGAGAGGAGAGCCGATGATCTCCGTGCTGATCGTCGACGACCAGGACCTCGTGCGCCGCGGCCTGCGGTCGTTGCTCGAGGACGAGGAGGACATGATGGTCGTGGGCGAGGCCGCCGACGGGCTCGACGCCGTCGCACTCGCCAAGCGTGAGCGGCCCGACGTCGTGCTCATGGACATCCGGATGCCCGGTGTCGACGGTCTCGAGGCCACCCGCCGCATCGGCGCCGACCCCGATCTCGCCGGCACCCGGGTCGTCGTGCTGACGACCTTCGAGACCGATGCCTACATCCTCGAGGCGCTCCGCAACGGCGCCAGCGGGTTCCTCCTCAAGGACGCCGGGCCGGACGAGATCCTGCACGCCCTCCGCCTGGTGCACGCCGGCGAGGCGCTGCTCGCGCCGTCGGTCACCCGGCGCGTGGTGCGCGAGCTGATCGCCGCCCGAGCGCGCGTGCACACGCCGCACCCTCGCCTGGGTGACCTGACCGCACGCGAGCGCGAGGTCGTCGGGCTGGTCGGCCGCGGGCACTCGAACGCCGAGATCGCCGAGGAGCTGGTGCTCAGCCCCGCGACCGCCCGCACGCACGTGAGCCGCGCGATGATCAAGCTCGGCGCGCGGGACCGTGCCCAGCTCGTGGTCTTCGCCTACCAGTCCGGCCTGGTGGACTGAGCACGCCGAACCCTCCTTGAGTGCGCACATCCACGGTGGGTGCGCACTGTGCACGGTGCGCTTTCACCGTGGATGTGCGCACTCAGCGGGGTCAGGCGTCGCCGTGCCTGTCCGTCACCCGACGCGCAGTCGCACCTGCATGCTCGCGGGCGCGGGGTTGAGCGTCGCGTTCGGCAGCACACCCGGGCCGCACGCGGCGCTGCCGACGCCGTGCTGGGCCACGTCGAGGTGCAGCCACAGCGCACCGTCGGCCTCCAGCTCGTGCGGGTGCGCAGCGGCGGCCAGCGCCTGGTCGGACCAGGGCCGCGCCGTCAGCTCGATGCCGTCGATGTCGTCGGCCCCGAGGACCACCTCACCCACGACGATCTCGAGCGAACCGGTCTCGAGCGCGAGCGTGGCGTGGTTGACGCCGCGTCGAGCGCCGTTCTCCTGCGGGTGCGTGTACCGGGTCTGCAGCTCGGCGACCGTGTGCGAGTACCGGCCGAACAGCGCGGCCTTGGTCGAGTCCGCGTAGGACTCGCCCGGCCCCTGCCCCACCCAGTCGACCGCCACATCCGCAGCGTTCGGCTGCTCGAGCGCGAGCAGCCAGCCGAGCCGCGGCAGCGGCGCGGCCCAGCGGCCCTCGGGCACCAGCTCGAGCGTCAGCTCGACCACGCTCGGGTCGTCGGCGTCCGCACGCCAGGTGTAGCGGACCGACAGGCCGCAGTCGCTGGCGGCGCCCGCGAGACGGCCAGTCACCACCAGCGCCTCGCCGGCCCCCTCGGAGGTCTCGACCACCGCGTCGTCGAGACGCTCGTGCAGACGGGTCAGGCCCGCAGCCTCCCAGAGCGCGCCGTCCTGGCGGCCCGGGCCGTTATCGGCGCCGTCGTTGTCGGTCGGTGCCCGCCAGGCATCCGCCCGTGAGGTGAGCACCTCGGTCCCGCCGAGCGAGACCAGCCGCCCTGCGCCGTCGAAACGCGCGGGTCCCACCGCGAAGGCGTCATCGGCGCTCTCGACCGGTCCGGAGACCGGCGCGAGCGGAACGCGGGCCTGGATCTGGATCTGCCCGGCACCGAGCTCGGCGGGTGCCTGCTCGCCCCCCTCGTTGTTACGTGCGCGCACGATCCACCAGACGTCGGCACCCGGGTCGACCTCGGGCACCTCGATGCCGGCGGCCTCGAGGCTGACGATCGCGGACTCACCCGCCTCGAGCACACCCACGACCTCGTCGAGCGATCCCTCGGCGACGGTCTCGCCGTCGGCGCTGAGGACCCACGCGAGGGTGACGTGGTCGGTGCTGCGGAACGCGTACCGGTTCCGGATCTCGAGGGTGTCCGGGATCCCGGGGAACCCTTCGACGCGGATCGGCGCGTACACGGCCGCCATCTCGAGCATGCCTGGCGAGGGCGTGCGGTCAGGCAGCAGCAGGCCGTCGGCGATGAAGGTGCCGTCGTGCAGCTCCTCGCCGAAGTCCCCGCCGTAGCCGTAGAACTCCACGCCGTCGGAGTCCCGCGTGAGGATGCCGTGGTCGATCCATTCCCACACGAACCCACCCATCAGGCGCGGGTAGACCTCGAAGAGGTCGTCGTAGTCGGTGAAGCCGCCGGGGCCGTTGCCCATCGCGTGCACGTACTCGCACTGGATGAAGGGCAGGTTGCGACGCCGGGCGTCGACCTCGCCGTCGATGGTGTCATCACCCTGACCCCGCTGCAGCGCCCGGTCCTCGCCGCGGCCGATCTGCAGCGTCTCCTCGGTGGAGGCGTACATCCGGGAGTAGACGTCGGTGTGCTCGCAGGTCCAGTCGCCCTCGTAGTGCAGCGGTCGGCTGTCGTCGATCTCGCGGATCGCGTTCGCCATCTCGCCGAGGTTCGAGCCGGTCCCGGCCTCGTTGCCCAGCGACCACATGATGATGCTGGGGTGGTGGGCGTCGCGCCGGACCATGCGCTGCACCCGGTCGACCAGCACGTCGCGCCAGGCGGGCGAGTCGGTCGGGTTGTCGCGCCAACCCGCAGGCTCGAAGCCGTGGGTCTCGAGGTCGTTCTCGTCGATGACGTACAGGCCGTAGGTGTCGCACAGGTCCAGGAAGTGCGGGTGCGGCGGGTAGTGGCTGGTGCGCACGGCGTTGACGTGATGCGTCTTGGCCAGCAGCACGTCGGCCAGCATCGTCTCGGGCGTGACCGCGCGGCCGCGGGTGGGCTCGAACTCGTGCCGGTTGACGCCGTAGAGCTTGACGGGCGCACCGTTGACGGTGAACACCCCGTCGATGATCGCGATCGTGCGGAACCCGATCTGCAGGGTCACGGTCTCGGCGCCGGTCGCGATGCTCGCCTCGTACAGGCGCGGGTTCTCCGCGCTCCAGGGCTCGACGGCGGCGCTCACCTCCTCGCCGGAGCTCACCTCGATGCCGAGCTCGCCGATCGTGATCGTGGCGCCCGCCGGGTCGGTCGTCTCGACGTCGACCTGCAGCGTTCCCTCACCGGCGGTGTGGTCGTAGGAGGCGCGGACCTCGACGTGCTCGATGCCACCCTCGGGGCGGTGCAGCAGCGCGACATCACGGAAGATGCCGGACATCCACCACTGGTCCTGGTCCTCCACGTAGGTGAAGGCCGACCACTGCGTCACCCGGACCGCGAGCAGGTTCTCGCCCGCCTGCACGTGCTCGGTGACGTCGATCTCGGTGGGCAGCCGCGACCCGTGCGAGGTCGCGACCGGCGCGCCGTTGAGCGAGACCTCGAACCAGGAGTCGACGCCCTCGAACCGCAGCACCACGCGGCCGGAGTCCAGCCACGCAGCCGGGACCTCGAGCGCTCGGCGGTACTCACCGGTCGGGTTCTCTCGCGGCACCCGCGGCGGGTCGAGCGGGATCGGGAACAGCACGTTCGTGTAGGCGGGCTTGCCGTAGGGCCAGGCGTCCGGCGCACCGGCCATCTGCCAGTGGCTCGGCACCGCCAGGGTGTCCCACCCCTCGCCCGCATCGCCCGGGTCGGCACCCGTGACCGCCTCCGGGAACAACCGGAACCGCCAGTCGCCGTTCAGGTCGATCGATGACGCCGTCGCAGCGCCCGCCGGCGGCCGGAACCGCGGCTCCCGCACCCCGCTCGGGACGACGACGCTGGTGTGACTGGGGCGCGCGGACATCGACTTCTCCTGAGGGTTGAACTAATCCGTCCGCAGGAGCCTAGTGGGCGAACGGCGGCGTCCGATCTCGCGGATCGCGAGAGTCCCAGCAGCCACGCGGGCTACCGTTCGAGCATGACCCCACCTCCCCCGGCGCGCACCGACGCCGTTCTCGCCGGACTGGACGCCCTCACCTGGCTCGAGGACACCTATCGGGACCTCCACCGCCATCCCGAGCTCTCGCACGGCGAGGTCCGGAGCGCAGGCATCTGCGCGGCCAGGCTCCGCGAGCTCGGGTACGAGGTGAGCGAGCAGATCGGCGGAACCGGCGTCGTCGGCGTGCTCAGGAACGGCGAGGGGCCCACCGTGCTGTTCCGCGCGGACATGGACGGTCTCCCGGTCCGGGAGGACACGGGGCTGGACTACGCCTCCACCGCGACCGACACGGACCGCGAGGGCATCGAGCACCCCACGATGCACGCGTGCGGTCACGACTTCCACATGACCTGGCTGCTCGGCGCGGCGGCGCTGCTCGCGGCCGGTCGGGAGCACTGGTCTGGCACGTTCATCGCGCTGTTCCAGCCCGCCGAGGAGACCGGCGACGGCGCGATCGCCATGATCGAGGACGGCCTCGTCGAGCGGCTCCCCCGCCCGGACGTCGCCCTGGGGCAGCACGTGGGAGGCGCACGTGCCGGCAGCCTTCACCTGCGGCCGGGACCGACGATGTCGCGCTCCGAGAACCTCAAGGTCGTCGTGCACGGCTTGGGCGGGCACGGCTCGATGCCGCAGTACACCATCGACCCGGTGGTGGTGGCCTCCGCCATCGTGATGAACCTGCAGACCGTGGTGTCCCGGACGCTGGCGGCCACGGAGTTCGGCGTGGTCACGGTCGGGTTGCTGCACGCCGGCACGAAGGCGAACATCATCCCCGCGAGCGCCGAGCTGCACCTGAACATCCGCTCCTACGACGACGCCGTGCACGACCGGATCGTCGCGGCGATCACTCGGATCGTCAACGGACAGGCCGCGGCGGCCGGGTGCCCTCGCGAGCCCGAGATCTCCGCCTACGACCAGGTGCCCCTGACCGACAACGACCCCGAGGTGATCGCACGCGTGCGAGCGGCGCTCGAGGCTGCGGGCGAGCACGTGGTCGACGGCGAGAAGATCACCGGCAGCGAGGACTTCTCCTGGCTGCCGCACGCGTGGGGGATCCCGTATGCCTACTGGTTCGTGGGCGGCTGGGACCAGGCAGCCTTCGACTCTCTCGAGGCCGCGGGCCGACTGCTCGAGATCCCGAGCAACCACTCCCCCTTCTTCGGACCGGTGATGCACCCGACGCTCGAGACCGGGGTGCGCTCCGCCGTCGTCAGCTCGCTGGCCCACCTGGGTGCGGCCGCGTCATGAGCGAGCTGCCGCCCGGCCTGGCCGAGGACCCGTTCGACTACCAGGTCACCCGGTCAGGTCAGGTGCGGGTCAGCCGCGGCGGTCGCGAGGTCGTCGTGGTCGGCGGTCGAGACGCGGAGCGTCTCGCCGCCCGGCTCGCGAGCGCCGACCCCGACCAGGTGCAGCACCTGCTCGCACGCGCGACCGGCAACTACCGGCGCGGGAACGAACGGCGACCGCACCGCTGAGCGTGGCGGCGCACCGGACATGATCTCCACCCACCGGTGAAGGCTCGCCGCTCTGCCTGATCGAGGAATCATCATCGCCACCTCCACACCTCAGGAGTCGGCGGGTTCGGTGGTGATACGGCCTCAGCTGCCGACGACGCCGCCCTGCTCGAACGCCTCGGCCAGCGCACCCTTGACCTCGACGGCGACCCGACCGTCGGCGTGCGCGGTGGCCTGCTGGGTGGTGCCGTCACGGCCGACGAAGAACACGTGCGACGAGAGTGCACCCGGCTGGTTCTGGTGCTGGTCCAGCGCGAGGTTGACCATCCCGTTCATCGCGAAGACCGTGCCCGGCCCACCGATCTCGTGCAGCGCGATCATGTGCCGGTTCGGGATCGCCAGCAGCAGCCCGGGCGAAAGGCCCTTGCTGCCGGCCTGCGCCAGCAGCTGGTCGAGCGCGAAGTAGCGCGACGGGCCGAAGAAGTCGTCGGTCGTGAACACGTGGATCGCCGAGTCGGGCCGCTGCTGGTCGGCCAGCACTGTGCGGTGCGTCATCGCGGGGAGCCGGCGGATGTTCTCCATCGCGAGCGCCCTGATCTCCTCCCAGCTGCCGAGAGCGTCGATGTTGCCGAGCTCCTCGGTGTGCTCGGGGAAGTCGATCGCGACCATGCCCACGATGCCGGGCAGCACGCGGGAGTCGTAGTCGGGACTCCGCGGCAGCGCCGCCTGCTCACGCAGCCGCAGGTACACCTGGGTGCGGACCTCGTCGAGCGAGCGTGCCTCCTGGTCGATCGTCCCGTCCATGATCCGCACGTGGTTGGCCACGATCGCCCGCCAGTGCTCGCGCGGCGCCTGCCGCAGGGTGGCCTCGAGGTTCGCGGTGCCGAACGAGCGGCCGTCGGCCCCGTGCAGGCCGCCGCGGCCGTCGGGGACGACCTCGCGCCCACGCTCGGCGAACGCCTGCTGCGTCAGGTGCAGGATCGCCGCGCGGTCCGCCTCGGTGAGCTCCCCAGGGAGCGAGCCCTGACCACCTTGCCGGGCTGCGCCGTCGTCGGCCTTCTTGCGGAACTTGTCCATCCACCCCATGCGCGCCAGCCTGCCACCCAGCGGCCGGGAAGGACGAGGGCAGTTCGTACTCAACCAAGAGGTTGACAAGCGTGACGGGTCGGGCGTAGGTTTCTTGTCAACCAACTGGTTGAGGAGGAGCACGTGGCGGACGAGCTGTCCAAGGTCTTCGCGGCCCTGGCCGATCCGACGAGGCGCGACATCGTGGCGCGGCTGGCATCGGGTGACGCAACGGTCACCCAGCTCGCGGCGCCCTACGAGGTCAGCGTGCAGGCGATCTCGAAGCACCTCCGGGTGCTCGAGGACGCAGGTCTGGTCACCAAGACCAAGGAGGCCCAGCGCCGCCCCGTGCACCTGGAAGCGGAGGTGTTCGACCTCATGACCAAGTGGATCGAGCGCTATCGGCAGCAGGCCGAGCAGCGCTACCAGCGCCTGGACGCCGTCCTGGCGGAGCTCACCGAGGAGAACGAGGGAAAGGGACAAGCATCATGACCACCACCAGCATCATCGCCGAGGCCACCATCGAGGCCGACGAGCAGGTCCCGGCGATCCGCATCGTCCGGGACTTCAAGGCCAGCCCGGCCCAGCTCCTGAAGGCGCACACCGACCCGGCGCTGTTCAGCCGGTGGATCGGGCCCAAGGACATGCGCAACGAGATCACGGTCTGGGAGCCGCGGACCGGAGGCGAGTGGCGCTACGTGCAGCACCGGGGCGAGGAGCAGTACAGCTTCCGCGGCTGCTTCCACGAGGTCAGCGAGACCAAGATCGTGCAGACCTTCACGTACGAGGGCTTCCCGGACGGCGTGGCGCTGGAGACGATGACGTTCGAGGATCTCGGCAACGGGTACACCCGGATGCACGCGCAGTCGCTGTGCGACTCGTTCGAGGCTCGCGACGGCATGCTGAGCTCGGGCATGGACGTCGGCGTGCACGAGGGCTACGCGAAGCTCGACGACGTCCTCGCGGAGGGCGCTGCCTGATGGGTCTCGCCGAGCTCGCGCCGAGCGAGCGGCACCGGGCGGTCGCGGCGGACTTCACCGCCGCGGCCGCGCAGGTGCCGGACTGGGACACGCCGACGCCGGTGGCGCAGTGGCGGGCCAGGGACGTCGTCGGGCACCTCGTGGGGTGGTTGCCCGGCTTCCTCGAGGGCGGTGGGGTCTCGCTCCCGGCCGTGCCCTCGGCCGACGGCGACCCGACCGCAGCGTGGGCAGCGCACGCCACCGCCGTGCAGGCCCTCCTCGACGACCCGACGACGGGGGAGCGCACCTTCGAGCGGCCGTACGTGCCTGCGCAGCCGCTGGGCCAGGCGATCGACACGTTCTACACCGCCGACGTCTTCATGCACACCTGGGACCTGGCCCGCGCGGCAGGGGTGGAGGTTGCGCTGGACCCCGAGCTCTGCGCCCGGCTGGTCGACGGCATGGCGGAGATCGAGGACGTGCTGCGCAGCTCCGGCCAGTACGGTCCGGCTGTCCCGGTGCCCGCGGATGCCGATCCGCAGACCCGGCTGATCGCTTTTATCGGCCGGGACCCGGCCTGGTCCCCTGCGGCCTGAGCCCATCCCAGCCCGCTGACCCGTCAGACCGTCTTGACCGCGGCGAGCACCGCCGCGAGCGAGGTCTTGGCGTCACCGAAGAGCACCTGGGTCCTCGGTGCGAACAGCAGCTCGTTCTCGATGCCCGCGAACCCGGGGCGCATCGAGCGCTTGAGGAAGATCACCTGCGCGGCCGCATCGGCGTCGATGATCGGCATGCCGTAGATGGGGGCCGACGGGTCGGTGCGTGCCGCGGGGTTCACGACGTCGTTCGCACCGACCACCAGCACCACATCGGTCGAGGGCATCGTCGGGTTGATGTCAGCGGCCTCGACCAGCAGGTCGTATCCGACGTTCGCCTCGGCGAGCAGCACGTTCATGTGCCCGGGCATCCGGCCCGCGACCGGGTGGATGCCGTAGACCGCGTCGACGCCCCGGCCGCGGAGCGCGTCGACCAGCTCGGCCACCGTGTGCTGCGCCTGCGCCACCGCCAGCCCGTACCCCGGGACCACCACGACCCGGCGCGCGTAGGCGAGGGTCACGGCCACGTCCTCGGCGGTCGCGCGCCGGACCGGGCGCTCCGAAGCCTCGGTGGACCCCGCCGTCGAGCCGCCCCTGAGGGCGCCGAACAGGATGCCCGCGACCGGGCGGCCCATGCCCGTGGCCATCGCGAGCGTGAGGATCGTGCCCGACGCACCCACGAGCGTGCCGGCCACCAGCAGCAGCACGTTGTCGAGCGCCCAGCCGGTCGCGGCCACCGCCAACCCGGTGAAGGCGTTGAGCAGCGAGATCACGATCGGCACGTCAGCGCCACCGACCGGGAGCACCAGCAGCACCCCGAGGAAGCCGGCGACCACGAGCAGCCAGATCGCGATCGGGACGCTGCTGCTGGCGACGACCGCCCAGCCGAGCGCCACGGTCGTCATCAGCGTGAGGCCCATGATCACCGGCGCAGCCGGCAGCACCAGCGGTCGTGCGGTCAGCCATCCCTGCAGCTTGAGGAACGTCACCACCGAGCCCGAGAACGAGATCGAGCCGACAGCGATACCGAAGGCGGTGGCCACCAGTGCCGGCAGAGCGCTGGGCACGGACGACTCGAGCGCGGTCGCCACGGCCACGTCGTCCGGAACGTACGCAGTCCACCCATAGGTGCCCTCAGGGATCATCGGGGGCAGCGCGAGCTCGATGACGCCGATCAGCGCGGCCGCTCCGCCACCGACGCCGTTCAGCAGCGCCACGAGCTGGGGCATCGCCGTCATCTTCACCCGGCGAGCCGCGGGCACGGCCAGCACCAGACCGGCCGCGATCATCACGAGCACGATCACCAGGTTCGATCCGGCGAAGTCGGTCGAGAGCATCACGACGGCGACCGCGACCAGCGCGCCCAGCGCCCCGAGCGCATTGCCGCGGCGGGCGCTGGCCGGCGCCGACAAGCCCTTGAGGGCCAGGATGAAGAGTGCGGCTGCCAGGAGGTAGCCGAGGGCCGCCACCGGCGCGGCGAGGAGCTTCACTCTCCGCCCCGCTTGGCGCTGAACATCTCCAGCATCCTGTCGGTCACCACGAACCCGCCGACCAGGTTGATCGTGGCCAGCAGGACCGCGAGCGCTCCGACGGCGATCAGCAACGGCTCCTGGGCGCGCGCGGTGATCACGATGGCCCCCACGAGCACGATCCCGTGGATGGCATTCGCACCGGACATCAACGGCGTGTGCAGCCGCGACGCCACCTTCGAGACCACCTCGATGCCCACGAACACCGCCAGCACGAGCACGGTCAGGGTCGCGATGCCGTCCATCAGCTCCCCGCTCCCGCCACGCGCAGGCCCGTGAGGATGTCGTCGCTCTCGTCGAGCACGAGCTGGGCGCCGTCGGGGCCGGTGACCGTGAGGAGCTCGACGACGTGGGTCACGTTGGTGGCATACAGCCGGGAGGCGTCGGTGGGCAGGTCGCCCGCCGCGTTGGCGAGCCCGACGATCGTCACCTCGCCGCCGCCCCGCGCCGATGGCACCCGCACCTCGGCGCCCGGCACGGTGCCCTCGATGTTGCCTCCCGTGCTCGCCGCGAGGTCGACGGCGACCGATCCCGCCCGCATGGCGCGCACCATCGCGGCGCTCACCAGCCGCGGCGCGGGCCGCCCGGGGACCGCAGCAGTGGTGATGAGGACGTCGGCGTCAGCGATGTGGGGGGCGATCGCCTGCTGCTGCGCCTCGGCAGCGGTGGCCGCCAGCGAGCGCGCGTAGCCGCCCGCGGCCTCGGCGCTGCCCACGCCCGCGTCGATGAAGGTCGCGCCGACCGACCGGACCTCCTCGGCGGAGTCGGGGCGGATGTCGTTGGCCGCGACCGTGGCACCGAGACGCCGCGCGGTCGCGATCGCCTGCAGCCCCGCGACGCCGACCCCGAGCACCACCACCTTCGCCGGCGGCACCGTTCCGGCCGCTGTCATCGCGAGCGGGAAGAATCGCGGCAGCCGGATCGCCGCCTCGAGCACCGCCCGGTAGCCCGCGGCCAGCGCCTGGCTCGAGAGCACGTCCATCGTCTGCGCGCGCGACGTCCGCGGCAGCTGCTCGAAGGCGAGCGGGACCACACCCGCGGCTGCCAGCGCAGCCCGGCGATCGCCGTCGTCGACCCCCGCAAGGCCCAGGGTCAGCGCCCCGGGCCGGAGCACGGAGATCCGCTCCGCGGGCAGCGGCGTGACGTGCGCGAGCAGGTCGGCGACACGCAGCGCCTCGGCGAGCGGAGCGCCTTCTAGCACCTCCGCGCCGGCGTCGGTGTACTCGTCGTCGGGATGCCCCGCGTGCGCACCGATACCGGTCTGCACCACGACCCGATGACCGAGCCGCGCGATCGTCCGCGCAGCGTCCGGGGTCAGCGCGGCCCTCGTCTCCCCGTGCGGCTCACGGAGGGCGACGACGGTGCTCACGCGCCCCACCCTACGAACAGCCGGTGGGCGCCGGGGGTGTTTGGGATCCGGTCAGCGCCAGAGGTCGGCGGCGACGCGCACATCCGCGCCGGTCCGCGCGGACTCCCCGATCGCGATCCCGACGGCGTGATCCTGGCAGCCGTCGGCGAGCGGATAGGGGGCCGGGCCCTCGTCGCGTGCCCACGACCCGGTGTCCTCGAGGAGGCTTGCGACGGCGATGTCGTCCTCCGAGAGCCGGGTCCCCACCCACGGGTTCCGGTACACGACCTCGCCGTCGAAGGTGGCGTTGACGACGTCGTTGCCCTCGAGGTTGAGGTCGATGCCGGTGCGGCGGTAGGTGATGGTGGAGGTCACCGGGCCGTCCGCGGTGAGGCGGGTGACGGCGTCGTCGTGGATCTCGCCCAGTGATCCGCGCACCACGATGCGCCGGGAGAGCAGCGGGTTCCACCACTGGTTGTCGACGAAGTCGTACAGGCCCATGCGGCCCCCGCCGAAGTCGATGGTCGCGATCGTGGTGCCGCGCTGGATCGGCTCAGGGTGCTCCACCCAGCCGGCGGGGGTGAGCGGGTCGGCCAGGGGCGCCTCGAAGTGCCGGGCGTTGACCACGACCTCCTCGGTGCTGGCGCCGAGGAACGCCCGCATCAGCGAGACCGCGTGGTAGAGGTGCGTCGAGGAGATCTGCACGGCGCTCGGGGCCCCGATCACGCCGCGCCGGGCGACCGCCAGCCGCGCCGCGTGGCCGGGCATGAGCGTGTACTGCTCGGCGACCTGCACCAGCCCGGAGGCACCGACGTCGCTCCACAGCGATCGCAGCCCGTCCAGGTCCGGTGCCGGCGGCGTCTCGGCGAGCACCTTCACCCCCGCAGCGACCAGCTCGCGCGTGACCTCGGGCATCGCCTCCCACGAGACCGCGGCGATCACGTACTCCGGCTGCAGCGCCAGCAGCTCCGCGATCGTCTCGACCGTGCGCACGCCCCACCGGCGGCCGAGCTGCTCCCGCGCCTCGGCGCGGCGGGCCAGCACGCCGACCGGTTCCAGCCGCTCGGGTGCGGCCGCCGCCAGCCGCAGGAAGAACTCGGAGCGCCAACCGCTTCCGATGACGGCGAACCTCACGGGACGCGACACTCAGATCTCCTTGGTGGTGATGTCTCGGACGGTGCTCTCGCGGATCACGAGCTGGAAGCCGGCGGTGATCTCGCGGATCTCGCCCGGTTCGGTCTGCTGCCGTTCCAGGCTCTCGACGGCGGCACGCGCGATCTCGTCGCGCGCGGAGGCGATCGTGGTCAGGGTCGGGGTGGAGACCCGCCCGTAGGGGATGTCGTCGAACCCGACGACGGCGACGTCGTCGGGGACCCTGATGCCGCGCGTCGTCAGCTCGCGGATCGCCCCGAGCGCGAGCCAGTCGGTCGCGCAGAACAGCGCGTCCGGGGGGTCGCCAGCACCGAGGCCGTCCAGGAGCGCCGCCATGGCGGAGGCGCCCTGCTCGCCGGTGTTGGCCGCGACCGGTCGCATCCAGTCGGGTGCCGTGGTCAGGCCGCGGGCGGCGACGCGGTCGAGGAATGCCGCGCCGCGGTCGTTGCCGGGATCGCCGAAGGTGGCGCCGATCATCGCGAGCCGGGTGCGACCGGTCTCGGCGAGATGGTCGACAGCGGTCCGGCTCGCCGCCGCGTTGTCGATGCCCACGTGCTCGGCGACACCGCGGTGGGGCCTCTCACCAATCAGCACCAGCGGGGTGGGGTCCGGGCGGTCGCGGATCTCGTCGGCGGTGACGTGCAGGGGGTCGAAGATCACGCCGTCGAGCCGCTGCGGGAAGGCACCGGAGAGGATGCGGCGCTCGGCAGCGACATCGCCGCGTGTCTGCACGATCAGCACGAACCAGCCGCGTCGGTCGGCGGCGTCGAGAACGTGCATCGCGAGCGAGGCGAAGTAGGGCATGTCGAGCTGCGGCACCACCAGCGCGATCGTGCCCGCGCGCCCGAGCGCGAGGTTCCGGGCCGACAGGTTCGGGTGGTAGCCGAGGTCGTCGATCGCGGCCTGCACGCGTGCACGGGTGGACTCGCGCACGTTGCTGCGGCCATGCATGACGTTCGTGACGGTCTTGAGCGAGACGCCGGCACGCTCGGCGACCTCGCGCAGCGTCGCCCTCACCATGGCGGCACGGGCGAAGCGACGGCGGTCGGCACAGGTGAACCGTACCGACCGCCGTCGTGATCCAGGCTCAGGCCAGCGCAGACTCCGCGGCGGTCATCACACCGGCCGCGGCGGTGGCTGGGTCGGCCTCGCCGAACGCCACCTGCTCGTTGGCGCGTGCGAATGCGCTGAGGATCTCGCTGTATCCGGTGGGCCACGCGGGCGGCGGCGGGCCGACCTGGTCGGTCAGCTCCTCCACGTACGCGATGGCCCGACCGGGCGCCGACTCGGGGTCCGCGGCGAGCTGGTCGCGGGCAGCCTTCGACGGCGGGACGCCGAGCGTGAGCCCGATCGCCTCGATCGCGCGCGGGTCGTTGAGCAGGAAGTCGACGGTGGCCGCGGCCTGCTCGGGGACCTCCGTGGTCGCCGAGATGCACCAGAAGTCGAGAGCCTTGATGAAGGCACCGGACAGGTCGCCGGCCGTCTTCGCGGGCACGCTCACGACTTGCAGCGACGCGTCGGTGACGTCCTGGTAGAAGACGACCTGCTGCACCCAGCCCCACTGCATCGCGCACTGGTTCTTGACGAACAGGGCGTTCTCGAAGCCCTGCGTCTCGGCCGTGACATCGGCCGGCGGTGCGACGCCGGCCTCCCGCAGCCGGTGCCAGTAGGCGAGCCAGGACTCCACGACGGCGGCGTCGAAGGTGAGCTCGCCGTCGGTCGAGAACAGGTCGCCGGACTCCTGGCGCGCGTACACCTCGAAGGCCTGGAAGTTGCCGCCGTTGTCGTTGCAGCCGTAGGTGCCGTCGGGGGTGGCCTCGGCGTACGCGGTGGCGAGCGCCTCGAACTCCTCCCAGGTCCAGCCGTTGGCGGGCGGCTCGAGGCCGGCTGCCGCGAGCTGGTCGGGGTCGACGAACACCGCGAAGACGATCGAGCTCTGGCCGACGCCGAACGTCCCGCCGGCCACCGTGCCGCTGGCCGCCACGTCCTCGTCGAGCCCGCTCGCGTCGATGTCGCCGTTCGCGAGGGCGTCGCCGACGTCGAGCAGCGCGCCGCGGGAGGCGTACTCGTCGAAGTAGGTCATCGACATCCGGAACACGTCGGGAGAGTCCCCCGCCGCCGTCTGGGTGGCGAGGCGGTCCCAGAAGTCGCCGAACGGCGCGAACTCGGTGGCGACCTCGACGTCGGCGTTGTCCGTGCCGAACGCCTCCAGCGCGATGGCCATGCCGTCGTGCACGGGCTGGCCGCCGTACCAGGAGACCCGGAGCGAGGCACTGCCGGCGTCGCCCGAGCCGGAGGCGTCGCCCCCGCCGGTGCTACCGCCGTCGTCGTCGCCACCACCGCGGCTGCACGAGGCGAGCGCCCCGGCGGTCACCAGGCCGAAGCCTGCGGTCAGGAAGGTGCGTCGCTGCAGATCCTTCATGGTGTTTCCTCCATCGAGAGTTGCTCGGTCGGCGCCCAGCGCCAGTTGTGCGGAACGGTCTTGGGGACGTACACGCCGCGCGGCAGGTCGTCGGCCACGCGGATCATCCAGCGGCCGAGCAGCTCCATCAGCTCGGCGCGCACACCGGCCAGCTCGGGCTGCCCGGACAGATCGGTGAGCTCGACCGGGTCGGACTCGAGGTCGAACAGCTCGACCGTGCCCTCGACATCGAGCGTCAGCTTGTGACGGCCGGCACGCACCATCCGGGTGCCGCCGCTCATCGTCACGGTGTTGAGCTCGTCGAGGGTGGGACCCTCGTACGAGAAGTGCAGGTCCGGGTGCTCGTCCTCGCGGTAGGGCACGCCGCCGTAGCCGAGCTCGGCGTAGATCGAGTCGAACTCGACGGCGGGCGCAGGTTCCCCTCGCAGCAGGGGTGCGAGGCTGCGCCCCTGCACGCCGTCGGGGATCGGGGCACCGACCAGCTCGCAGATCGTGGGCAGCACGTCGACCAGCGACACGGGCGCATCCAGGGCCTGGCCCGCCTGCACGCCCGGACCGCTGATCTGCATCGGGATGCGCATCAGCACCTCGGGCATCCCGGCCCCCTTGCGCTGCAACCCGTACTCGCCCACGAAGTCGCCGTGATCGGCGACGAAGACGATGAGCGTGTCCTCGGCGCGATCGCCGAGGTGAGCGAGGAGGCGCTCGATCTGGTCGTCGATCAGTCGGAGCATGCCGAAGTAGTTGGAGCGGTAGCGGCGCCACTGGTCATCGAAGCCGGGCCGCTTGCTCTCGAAGAGGTCACCCAGCCAGCGGAACATCGGACCCTTGGCGTCCCGGGCCTCCGGGCCCGCGGTGCGCTCGGGCACCTCGTCCTCGCCGAACATCTCGAAATAGGGCGAGGGCACCTGGTACGGGTTGTGAGGCTCCGGGAAGGAGACCCAGCAGAAGAACGGGTCGTCGGGCTGGGTCGCGGTCAGCTCGTCGATCACCTCGATCGCGCCGGTAACGATCCGGTGCGGGAGCTGCTGCTCGAGGCCGAACGGCGTGGGCTCGGTGGCGACGCCGTGGTCGAGGTCGGCCAGCCAGGAGTCGAACGACTCGTCGGCGGCGCTGCGCTCCGGGCCGCGTTCGTGCCAGTACGGTCCGCGCGCGGCGTCGAAGTCCTCCAGCGGCCGGTGGATGTGGGGCTTGCCGGCGAACCCGAGGCGGTACCCGTGCTCGCGCAGCACGTCGATCATGTCGCGGTCGAAGACGGCGTGCTCCCCGGTGCTGTTCTGGCGCACGCGGTGCGCGGTGGGGAACCGGCCAGTCAGCATGCTCACCCGCGCGGGCACGCACAGCGGCGCTGCGGTGTAGCCCGAGCGGAAGACCGTTCCCGCGCGCCCGAGCGCGTCGACGCAAGGCATCGTGTCGAGGCTGAACCCGGTGGCCCGGGTCATGTCGGCGCGCTGCTGATCGGTCATCACCAGCAGGACGTTGGGCTTCTTCGGTGAAGGCACGGGCCCCAGTGTGCCAGAAATTCTAGCGTTAGAATAGTGGGGTGGATCACGCAGGTGTCCGAGAGATGAACAGAACGTGACCAGGAGCCGTAAACTCGTCATCCCTCGTTCATCGACGGCCGCTTCTTCCACGGCCACGCCAGGAGCAGCAGCATGGTTTGGTACGCACGCGGCCTCCTCAGGCTGACCGTCGCCACCGCCCTCGCCGTCGTCGGCCTCGCGGTCGCCTTCGTCGTCGCCCCCGCTCAGGACTCCACCGGCCTCGTCTCCGAGCAGAGCCTCACGACCGACTGACGCGCTCCCCACCGAGTTCGTTCCTGACCGTCGAGTTCGGTGGGTGCTCCCAGCGACCTCGGCGGTCTGCGACGAACTCGGCGGGCGGACCTGCGGAACGGTCCGAGACATCGCGTCGGCTCACGCCCAGCTCCCCGTTGCACGACCGCCCGTGCAGTCACGTCCGCAACACCTACCGGGCACACACGTGGCCGAACCCGCCCGGATGTCACTTCCGCAACGCCAGCGCCGCGAGCGTCGATCCCGCCGCGGGTACACACCTCGCTGCAGGCCGAGCCGCGGCTGCTCGTCGGGCGAGCCAGCGCGCCGAGTTCGTTCCTGACCGTCGAGTTCGGTGGGTGCTCCCAGCGACCTCGGCGGTCTGCGACGAACTCGGCGGGCGGACCTGCGGAACGGCGGGCGGGCGGGCGGACTGGGCCAGTGCGGCGCGCTCGCGCTCCCGAGGGGCTAGACTCGCCGACAGACTCAGGTTGGAAACGTTTCCAATTCGTTCGACGAGGAGCGACATGATTCGGCACGCACACGGCCTGCTGCGGGCGACCGCCGCCGCCGCGATCGGCATCCTCGGGCTCGCGCTCGTGGCCGCCGCCCCCGCCCAGGCAGCGACGGGAGAGGTGAGCACCGCGCAGGCGCCCTCGGACGCCGTCGGGCAGATCGACTACGCGATCTACCTCCCGCCCGGGTACGAGGACTCCGAGGTGGACTACCCCTCGCTCTACCTGCTGCACGGGCGCGGCGACACGATGGCCGCCTGGCAGCACGTCTCCGCCACGCTGGACACCCTCATCAGCGACGGCGACATCCCGCCGATGATCGTGGTGATGCCCGACGCGCCGTGGAACGACCGCGGCAGCTGGTACACCGACTCCAGCTACACGGGCAGCGCCGCCAGCGGCCCCGGGGAGCAGGTGGAGACCGCGCTGACGCAGGATCTGGTCGACCACGTCGACGCCACGTACCGCACCGTCTCGACGCGCGAGGCGCGTGCCGTGGGCGGCTACTCGATGGGCGGCGCGGGAGCGGTCCAGATGCTGCTCGGCCACCAGGACCTGTTCTCTGCCGGGCTGATCCTGAGCCCTGCCGTGTACGTGCCGCAGCCGCCGGCCGACTCCTCCACGCGCGACTACGGTGCCTACGGGGTGGGCGACGCCCTGTTCGACGAGGCCCGCTACACCGAGCTCGCCTACCCGACGGCGCTCGCCGACCTCGACCCGACGCTGCCGGTGCACATGTTCATCGCCGTGGGCGACGACGAGTGGCCCAACCCCGACCCCGCGGACGCACTCCACGACCTCGACATGGAGGCGCACATGCTCTACACCGCCGCGCGCCGCGCCGCGGGCGTGACCGCAGAGCTGCGGGTGCTCGACGGCGGTCATGACTGGGACGTCTGGGATGCGGGCTTCGCCGAGGGCATCGTCGACATCGCTGCGCGACTGCGCACCTCGCCCGTGCCCGAGTGGGAGGGCGAGCTGCTCGGCAGCGCCGGCGACGACCGCGCCGGCGGCGTGCTGCCGATGGCCGACGGCGGCAGCGTCGTGGCCCTCAACGTCGCCGATGCGTTCGGAGAGATCCCGCACCTCGGGGGGCTGGACGTGGTCGTGCAGCGGCGGGACGCCGGCGGCACCGTGCTGTGGTCGACCTCGCTGGCGACCGCGGCGAACGACCGCGCCTACGGCGTGGTCGCGGGTGCCGACGGCGGCGTGCTGGTCGCCGGGTACACGCGCGGCGATCTCGACGGCGCCCACCCGAGCGGGGCCTCCGACGACGCGTTCGTCGCGGCGATCGCTGCCGACGGCTCGCTGAGCTGGACCACCCAGCTGGGCGACGGCGCGGCCGCCGACCGGTTCTACGCGGTGACCTCCGACGGCGCCGGCGGCGCGTGGGCGGCCGGGTACACGAGCGGCTCGGTGGCCGCTCCGAGCGCCGGCGACAAGGACGCGCTGCTCGTGCACGTCGCAGCCGACGGCGCGGTGGCCTCGTCCACCCAGCTCGGCGGCACCGGCGAGGACAAGGGGCAGGCGGTCTCGCTCGCACCCGACGGTGGCGTCTACCTGGGCGGCGCTGCCGGCGCCGCGATGCCGGGCGCGACCGCTGCGGGCGGGCTCGACGCCTACGTCGCACGGCTGGCCGCCGACGGGTCGCTCGTGTGGCTGCAGCAGATCGGCACCGCGGAGACCGACCAGGTCTGGGGTCTGGTGACCCGCACCGACGGATCCGTGGTCGCGATCGGGCACACCCGGGCCGCGCTGGGCGCCGCGGCGCTCGGCGATCACGACGTGCTCGTGCTGGCGATGTCGCCCGACGGCGAGACGCTGTGGACCACCCAGACCGGCACCTCCACCGACGACCGCGGGTTCGCGGGTGTGCTCGGTGCGGACGGCTCGGTCATGGTGGTCGGCACCAGCTACGGGGCGATCGGCACCCAGATCGGCGGCGTCGACGTGTTCGCGTTGCCGGTCGGACCGGACGGCTCCGTCGGCGCCGCCACCCAGCTCGGCTCCCTCGAGCGCGACGGTGCCGACGAGTGGGACGACCCGAACCTGTTCGCCGCGCCCGGCTCGTTGTGGGTCACCGGGCTGACCTACGGCGCCCCGACGGGTACCACGAACGCAGGCAGCGGCGACGTGTTCATCAGCGTGCTGCCGTTCGAGGTCCCCGGCCCGGACGACGGATCCACGGATCCCGGCACAGGTACACCCGGGACGGATGGTCCGGGCACGGACACCCCCGGCGCCGTGGTGCCGCCCGCAGGATCGGGCGGCGGTACCGGGACAGGGACCGGAGGCGGCACCGGTGCGCTCCCCGCCCTCGGCGCTGCGCTCCCGATCACGGCGCTGCTCGTGGCCTTCGGCCTCGTCATCGCGGGACTCGCGATGCGATCCGCTCGAACGCACGCAGCTGGTCGCTAGCGTGTCCTCCGCACGTGCCAGCCACGTGCGGAGGACACGCTAGTGACGATCGGCCCGACCAGGTCAGCTGATCTCGACGGTCAGCTTGTCCTCGGGGACCTCGGTGCAGACGACGTGGTAGCCGGCGACCTCTTGCTCGTCGCCCTCGGCGCAGGTCGCGGAGGTGCCGTCGACGGCGAACTCGGCCGTGCCCTCGGCGGAGCTGATCAGCTCGACGGTGATGCTGTCGTTAAGGATCTCGGCCTCGGCGCCCGCACCGCTGAGCGAGACGGTGCAGACGTTGTTCGCGCACTGCGAGGAGTACGAGGTGGCGCCGCCGCAGGCGGTCAGCGAGACGGCGGCGAGCGCCAGGGCAGGAACGGCGAGGAGGCGTGACTTCATGGCCCCCACCCTGCCCAACGAGCGCGCGTCACACCAGGGGAGAACAACCCGGGCGAGTCGCGCCGTCGAGCGTTGATAGTTTGCGGGACATGTCGGTCTCCGAGCTCTCCGTGAGCACCCAGAACTACCTGAAGGCGATCTGGGGTCTGCAGGAGTGGTCGGACGAACCGATCACCGCCACGGCCTTGGCCGCGAAGGCCGGCGTGGCGCTCTCGACGGCATCGGACGCCATCCGCAAGCTCGGCGAGCAGGGGCTGGTCGAGCACACCCGGTACGGCTCGGTCACGCTCACGGCCGCGGGGCGCACGCACGCGGTCGCGATGGTGCGCCGGCACCGGCTGATCGAGACGTTCCTCGTGCAGGTGCTCAACTACCGCTGGGACCAGGTGCACGACGAGGCCGAAACCCTCGAGCACGCGGTCTCCGACCTCATGATCGACCGCATCGACGAGCACCTCGGGCACCCCACCCGGGACCCGCACGGCGACCCCATCCCGCACGCCGACGGCACCGTGGCCCGACCCGACGCCGTGCAGCTCACCGCGATCGAGCCGGGCACCTCGGTGACGGCCGAGCGGATCTCCGACGACGACCCCGACCTGCTGCGGTTCTTCGCCGACCGTGGCATCGGCGTGGGCGTGGGCCTCGCGGTCCGGGCGGGTGCCCCGTTCTCGGGGTCGGTCGAGGTCGTGGTCGACGGCGGGGCGGAGCCGGTGGCGCTCGGACAGAGTGCCACGGACGCCGTGTGGGTCACGCCGGTCGGGCGGCCAGGCGGCGCCTCCGACGGCGAGCGCTGAGCCGCGTCCCGATCAGGCCCCGGCGCGGGCTGAACAGGTACACGAGCGCGAACAGCGCACCCTGCGCGAGCACCACCATCGGACCCGTCGAGGTGTCGAGGTAGTAGCTGCCGTACACACCGAGCACGCCGCACAGCAGCGCGAGCGCCGGGGCGATCACGAGCATCGAGGAGAACCGGTCGGTCAGCAGGTAGGCGGTCGCGCCCGGGATCACCAGCATCGCGACCACCAGCACGACCCCCACGGCCTGCAGCGCGACCACGGCGGTGAGGGCCAGCAGCCCCAGCAGCAGCCCGCCGAGGAACGCGGGGCTGAGCCCGATCGTGTGCGCGTGGCCGGGGTCGAACGCGTAGAGCGTGAGGTCACGCCGCTTGAGGACCAGCACGGCCAGCACCGCGACGCCGAGCACCAGCACGCCGACCAGGTCGCTGCGCGAGACCCCGAGCAGGTTCCCGAACAGCACGTGGTTGAGATCGGTCTGACTGGGCGTGACCGACACCAGCACCAGCCCGAGCGCGAACAAGGTGGTGAAGACGGTGCCGATCGCGGCGTCCTCCTTCACGCGGCTGGTGCTTCGGACGAGACCGATCAGACCGACCGCGAGGAAGCCGAACACGGCCGCACCGATCGCCAGCGGCAGCCCGAGGATGTGCGCGATCACGATCCCGGGGAGCACCGAGTGGGACACCGCGTCCCCCATCAGCGACCACCCGATCAGCACCAGCCAGCACGAGAGGACGCCGCACACGACCGAGGCGATCGCCGTCGTCGCGAGCGCCCGCAGCATGAACTCGTAGCTGAGCGGTTCGGTCAGCAGCTCGAGCAGGTTCATCGGTCCTGCTCCTGCCACGAGTCGAGCCCGAACGCGAGCGCGAGGTTCTCCGGGCGCAGCACCTCGGCCGGCTCGCCGCGCACGAGCACGCGGCGCATCAGCAGCGCGGCATCGTCGGCGAGCGAGGGCAGCGCGTGCAGGTCGTGCGTGCACACCAGCACAGTGGCGCCATCGGCGGCGAGCTGGCGCAGCAGCCGCGTGATCGTGGCCTCCGACCGCTTGTCGACGCCGGCGAACGGCTCGTCCAGCAGCAGGATCGTGGCCTCCTGCGCGATCCCGCGCGCCACGAACGCCCGCTTGCGCTGGCCACCCGAGAGCTGCCCGATCGGGCGGTTCACCAGCTCGGTCAGCTCGGTTCGCTCCAGGGCATGGTCGACGGCGGCCCTGTCGGCCGGGCGGGCCCGTCGGGTTGGTCCCATGTGGCCGTACCGGCCGGTCATGACGACGTCGCGCACCGAGAGCGGGAAGTTCCTGTCGACGTCCTCGCTCTGAGGGACGTACCCGATCAGGCCACGGCTGCGCGCACGAGCCGGGGACCCGCCGTCGACCATCACCGACCCGGAATCGGGTCGCAGCAGCCCCGTGATCGTCTTGACGAGCGTGGACTTGCCGGAGCCGTTCATGCCGATGAGGCCGGTCACGCGGCCGGCGTGCAGGGTGAGGTCCACGCGATCGAGGGCGAGCACCTCGCCGTGGTGCACGGTGACGCCGCTGACCTCGACCGAGGCGCTCACGGCGCGCCCCCGGTGAGCCCGGCGACGATCAGGTCGACGTCGTACCGGAGCAGGTCGAGGTAGGTGGGCACCGGGCCGTCGGGCTCGGAGAGGGAGTCGACGTAGAGGATGCCGCCGAAGTCCGTGCCGGTCGCCTCGACGACCTGCTGCATCGGGCCGTCGTTGACGGTCGACTCGCAGAAGACGGCGGGCACGTCGCGGCTGCTGACGGTCTCGATCGTGGCGGTGATCTGCTGCGGCGTGGCCTGCTGCTCGGCGTTGACGGGCCAGATGTAGGCCTCGGTCAGGCCGGCGTCACGCGCCAGGTAGGAGAAGGCGCCCTCACAGGTGACGAGCACGCGCTGGTCCTGCGGGACCGCGCCGAGTGCGGCGATCAGATCGTCGTGGATCGCGCGGAGCTCGTCCTGGTACGCCGCTCCGTTCGCCGCGTACGTGTCCGCTCCCTCGGGGTCGAGGTCGCTGAAGGCATCGACCATGGCGTCGACGTAGAGGATGACGTTGAGCGGGCTCATCCACGCGTGCGGGTTGGGGTGGCCGGCGTAGGCGTCGCCGGTGATGTCGATGACCTCGACGTCCTCGGTAAGGACCACGTGCGGCACATCGGTCTCCGCCACGAACCGTTCGAACCAGGCCTCGAGGCCGAGCCCGTTGTCGAGGATGAGGTCGGCGTCGGAGGCGTTGCCCACGTCGCGCGGCGTCGGCTCGTAGCCGTGGATCTCGGCACCGACCTTGGTGATCGACTCCACCCGCAGCCGGTCCCCGGCGACATTGCGTGCGACGTCCGCGAGCACGGTGAAGGTGGTGAGCACCACGGGGCGGGGATCATCGCCGTCGGGCAGGTTCGAGCACCCCGCGAGCGCGAGCAGCACCAGCGCCACGGCTACCGCGCACGTCCGACGCATCTGCCCTCCGATTGATCGAACTATAAAGTTCGGCCTACCGTAGTTGGTGAGCACGGCCGGCACAAGGAGCGCTCCGTGCCGTCGCACTCGCGACCCGTAACGTGTGGCCCATGGACTCCACGACGCACGTCGACACTCCGGCGATGACGATCGGCGAGCTGCAGGACCTCTCGTTCGCCGGCGCGCGGCCGACGACGCACACGTCCTACCCGCCCGAGCGCCGACTCACCCCCGAGCAGCTCGAGGCGTACCTCGACCGGCGCAGCTACGCCGTCATCGGATCGGCCCGGCCCGACGGGCGGCCGCACGCGTCGATGTCGGCATTCGTCCGCCACGGGACCACGTTCTGGCTTCCGACGATGACCAAGACGGTCCGGGCACGGAACGTGGCGCACCAGCCGTGGCTCACGCTCGTGGTGCCCGAGGCCGAGGACGAGCAGCACATCGCGGTGCTCGTCGAAGGCCCGGCCACCACGCTGGGACTCGACGAGACACCGACGCACATCCTGGGCTCCTACGGCGGTGACTGGGTCACCGCCTGGATCCGTGTGGACGCCTCGCGCGTGCTCTCCTACGCTGCGGAGGACGCGGCGATCTGAGCCTGGCCGCAAGCGGTCAGGAATCGAGAAGCACCGCTGCGGCCGGCGTCCCTAACGTGATGGACATGTACTCCATCGATCACATCACTCTCGAGGTGGCCGACAGCGCGGCCGCCACCCGCTTCTACGTCGACGCCCTCGGGCTCGACCCTGAGACGAGCGGCGTCACGGTGCGCACCTCGGACACCCCCACGTCCGGCTTCCGCGGCTTCGCACTCTCGCTCATCACCGCACAGCCCGCCGACGTGGATGCGCTCGTGCAGGCGGCGACCGACGCCGGCGCGACGATCTTGAAGGCGCCGACCAAGTCCTTCTGGGGCTACGGCGCCGCCTTCACGGCACCGGACGGCACCGTGTGGCAGGTCGCGTCCGAGTCCAAGAAGAACACTGGCCCGGCGAGCAAGAAGGTCACCGACGTGGTGCTGCTGCTCGGCGTCGATGACGTGAAGGCCACCAAGCAGTTCTACGTGGATCGCGGCCTCGAGGTCGGCAAGGCGTTCGGCGGCAAGTATGTCGAGTTCGCAGCACCTGAAGGCACGGTCAAGCTGGCGCTCTACGGCCGCAGGGCGATCGGCAAGCAGGTCGGCGTGACGCCCGAGGGCAGCGGGTCGCACCGGATCGCAGTGGCCAGCGGAGCAGGCGACTTCACCGACCCGGACGGCTACGCCTGGGAAGCCGCCTGATCGGAGCGCCGCTCACCTGAAGGGCATCGCCTCCCGGGGCTGCCGACGCCCGCGCGTCACGAGCAGCTCCGGGCCGGCGGCGGCACGGGTCCCCTGTCCAGGCGCGTTCAGCGCCTGGCGAGGTCAATAGCGCAGCGACTTCCCGCCGTCGACGATCACTTCCTGGCCCGTGACGAAGGGGAGGTCGAGGGCCAAGGTGGCGATCGCCTCGCCGATCTCCTCGGCCCCGGCAAGCCGACCGAGGGGGACGAGGTCGGCCTCGGCGTCGAAGTTGCTGCGGGCAGCCTCGGCCCCGATCAGCCGCTCGTGCCAACCGGAGATCACGGTCCCGGGCGCGACGGCGTTCACCCGCACCTCGGGTGCGAGCGAGACCGCGAGAGCGCGCGTCAGCTGCGCCAGCCCGGCCTTGGACACGGTGTACGGGATCGAGCTGCCCACCACGCGCGTGCCCGAGATCGAGGTGACGTTGACGATGGCGCCGCCGCGCTCCTTGAGCGAGGCAGCGAACGCCTGGCAGACCCAGAACGCGCCGAGGAGGTTGACGCCGAGGATCTCCTCCCAGACCTGCGGTGTGAGGGCGTCGAGATCCGTGAAGTCGATCTTCTGCGTGGTGCCGGCGCTGTTGACCAGCACGTCCACGCCACCGCTCGCCTCGACCACCTGTGCGGCTGCGCGCTGCACGGCGTCACGGTCCGAGACCTCGATCTGAAGCGGGTGGCCCTGGGCACCGAGTGCCTCCAGCTCGCGGCACAGCTCCTCGGCCGCAGCGGCTGAGCGTGAGTAGCCGACGTGAATCTGCTGCACGCCGCGGCGTGCGAGCTGCAGGCAGGTGGCACGCCCGATGCCGGTGGCTCCGCCCGTGACGACGGCGACCGTGCTCATGCTCCACGTTCCGTCAGCTCGTCGGCGGCCCGCCGGTCGGCATCCGACATCGGCAGTGCGATCGGCTGCTTGCGCTCCTGCGACAGGTAGACGCCCTTGATCACCTCGATGGCGTTGAGCCCGTCGCGACCGGTGATCGCGGGCTGCCGCCCTTCGCGGACGGCGTCGAGGAACTCCGCGATCTGGCGGCCATGGAACTCGGGCACGCTCGGGCGCCCGGACTCGGCCTCGCGCCACTGCGCGAGGCGGTCTTCCTCGCCGTCGAACGTCCACAGGTCGGTGACCGCCTGCGCGAGCTCAGGGCTCTCGTCGAGACCGACGCTGTGCCCGGCGGTGCCGTGCACCGCCAGCCGGAACCCGGGGGCCCGGTGCTGCGTGGTGGTGCTCGGCTGCGAGGCGAACCCGTTCTCGAACGTCGTCATCGCCTGGATGGTGGCGATCGCGCCGCTGGAATAGGTGACGACGGCGCCTGCCACGTCCTCGACGTCGATGTAGTCGCCGTGCTTCAGCGTGTCCCAGCGGCCGTACACGGAGGTGGGCGTGCCGAGCAGCCAGTTGAGCATGTCGATGTAGTGAACCGCCATCGTGAGCAGCACACCGCCGCCCTCACCGGCCCAGGACCCACGCCAGTCGTCCTGCTCGTAATAGGCGCGGTCACGGCCGAGGAGCGCGACGAGCTCGGCGGCCGCCACGCGCCCGAGCCGGCCCCGCTCGATCGCCTCGCGCATGCGGATCGCGGCGGGGAAGTAGCGCCGCTGGAAGACCGTGCCGAGCGCGACTCCTGCCTCCTCGGCTGCCACGACGAGCTCGTTCGCCTCGGCGAGCGAGGTGGTCAGCGGCTTCTCCACGAGCGCGGCGACGCCGGCGCGGATCGCCTGCATGGCCGGCTCGAAGTGCTGCTTGTGGGGTGTGGCGATCAGCACGGCGTCCAGGTTCGCCTGGGCGAGCATCGTGGCGACGTTGTCGTAGGCCACCGCCCCGGGGAAGCGGTCGGCGAGCGCCTGCGCACGATCGAGCGTGCGCGAGCAGAGGGCCGCGACCTGCACGCCGGGCAGCGCCGCGGCGGCCTCGGCGTGGAAGGTGCCGAACTTCCCGAGCCCGATCACCCCGACCCGCAGATCCGCCGTCATGCCTGCACCTGACGCACGGGGCGGACCACGCCGGCCTGCTCGCAGGCCGCCGCGAGGGTGCGGTAGGACAGCTCGGCCGCCTCGACCTCGTCGAAGTCCGGGAGCGCCTGACGGCGGACGCTGATCTCGACCGACACGGTGCCCGTGTAGCCACCTGCCGCGAGCAGGCCGAGGAAGGCTGGGTAGTCGAACTCGCCCTCGCCCGGGGTCAGGAAGTCGAACCCGCTCTCGGTGCGGCGATGGTCCTTCACCTCGACGACGACGGAGCGGGGCAGCAGCGCCGCCACCACCTCCGCGAGGTCGAAGTCGCGCACCGCGAAGTGGGAGATGTCGAGGTTGATGCCGAGGGCGGGCGAACCGACGGCGTCGAGCACCGCGAGCGCCTGCTCCGGCATCGAGACGACGGCTCCGGCATGCGGCTCGAGGGCCACCGAGCAGCCGGCCGCCGTGGCGAGCTCGACCAGCTCACCGAAACGGTCGATGATCTGCTGCCGGTCGGCTTCCCAGCTGGTCTGGGCGGTGATCGGCGGCGGGCTGCCGCCGAGCAGCTTGCCCTTCGGCTTGTGGGCGCCCAGGCTCACCGGGAGGGCGCTGCCGTTCCCGAGGATCCCGGCGACCTCGAAGGAGCGCGCGAGGCGGCGACGGCTGGTCGCCCAGATGTCGTCGTCACAGACGAGCGGCGCGTTCGCGGTGACGCTGGAGATCTCCAGGCCGTTCTCGACGGCGTCCTGTCGCCATCTGCGGGCTTCCTCGTCCGAGGCGAGCATGGCATCGGTGGGCCAGTCCTCGCAGACCGTCACCTCGATGCTGTCATAGCCGATCCGCGCCAGGTGTGCGGTGGCATCGGCGAACGAGAGGTTCGGCGTCGACCAGGTGTTGTAGCCGAGTCGCATCAGATCTCCTCCGGGACCAGCATCTGCTTGACACCGGCGCTGCTGCGGACGGCGTCGAACGCGGCCTCCCACTCGGCCAGCGGGAACCGATGGCTGACGAGGGGCTCGAGCTCGATGACGCCGTCGTGAAGCAGCTGCATCGCTCGGTCCCAGGAGTCCGGGGTGCTGGCGAAGCCACCGGTGATGACCAGCTCGTGGAACGAGACGAGCGCGAGGTTGACCGGGACGGCGTCACCGCGCTGACCGATCTGCACGTAGCGGCCGCCGCGGCGAACCCGTTCGATGCCGAGCGCCATGCCCGGGCCTGAGCCTGAGCACTCGAGCACGACGTCGACCTCTGACGGCACGGCCGCCGCGTCGTCGGTCGCCGTCAGGCCGAGCTGATGGGCGACGGCGAGTCGCTCGCTGTCGGCGGGCGTACCGAGCACGGTGACGACGCCCCCGGCCGTGCGGGCGACCTGCGCGGCGAGCAGCCCGATCGCGCCGGGTCCGATGACGAGCACGTGGTCCCCGGGCGTGACCGCGGGGAAGGGCTGGAACAGCGAGCGGCACACGCACGCCAGCGGCTCGCTGAGCGCGCCGGCCACCAGCGAGACGCCCTCGGGCAGCACACGGGCGTTGCGGCTCGGCACCACAACCTCGGCGGCGAATCCGCCGTCGACACCGGATCCGATCGAGATCCGCTGCTGGCAGCGGTTGGGCGATCCACCCCGGCAGCCGCGGCACTGACCGCACGTCGAGTAGAAGGTCTCGAGCGCCACACGCTCACCGATGCGGGCCGGGTCGACGCCCTCTCCCACCGCAGCGATCGTGCCGCTGACCTCGTGCCCCAGGGTCACGGGTGGGCGGGAGCCGTAGCTGCCGTCGATGATGTGCAGGTCGGTGCCGCAGATGCCCGAGGCCGCGACGGCGACGAGGACCTGGCCGGCCTCAGCGCTCGGCCGTGGCACCTGCTGCAGCGCAAGGTCGTCAGGATGAGGTCCAGTCTTGCGAACAGCGTCCATCACCGGACATCGGCTCCCATGTACCGCAGTGTGCAGGCTCGGTAGATCGAGGCGATCGACTCGATCGCATCCTCGCGGGAGAGTCTGCCATCGAGCCAGGCGGAGACGGCCTCGCCCCAGAAGCTTCGGCCGACGGCGAACCCGATGTAGCCAGGCGTGCCGGCAGCGACAGCCAACCAGTGCTCCACCGTGCTGGGCGCTGCGCCGGCACCGAGCACCATGCAGGTCGCCGGGTGGTCGCTCGCCGCCGCCTGGGCTGCGATGCGCTCGGCACCCTCGCGGGAGGCGACCCCCTCGACCTTCCACATCGTCACGAGCACGCCAGCGGCTTGGATCTCAGCCATGGAGGCGCAGAGCGCATCGACATCGACGCTGGGGACGCCGTCGAGGCTCTCCTCGCCCATCCCCACGATCAGCTCGCACATGAAGTCGATCGACTGAGCGGCCAGGAACTCCGAGAGCTCGCGCAACCGGGTGAGCTGGGTCAGCTTGTCATCGGCCGGGTCGGTCGTGCGGTGCTGGATGAGGACTTTCGCGCAGCTCGGCCGGAACTGCAGCAGGTGCTCCTGGTAGTCCGCGCCGTACTCGAAGGTGAACACCTGCTCGTTGGCGCGCTCGACCGGCATCGCGACGAGCACGCCGTCAGCGATGGCCCGCTGCGCGATCCCCGCGCCGAACTGCTCGTCGACGAGGATTCCCGGTCGGACGTCGCCGAGCCCGAGGTCGACGGCGCGGCCGAACGCCTCGTAGATCAGCCTCTTGGAGTCCTGGATCTGCTCGTGGTTCATGCCGCCGGGCCGCACCGAGCCGAAGGCTCGCTCCCGGTGGTCGAACGCCAAGAAGGCCAATGGTCGCGCCGTCACGATCCCCCCTTGCTGAAGTAGTTCACATCCCGACAGTAGCGCTTCTTTGCCAATATGTCACTATGTATAGACAGCAGCCCATTAACTCCAGATAGCCATGCTACAGGCGTCCGGACGCACCAGATCCACTCGCATGGACGCCGACCTCGTGACGAGACGGGGGTGTGCGGGCTATTGTCACGTTGATATGACATGTTGCCGCGGCGAGGAGGGGGCACCACATGGCCGCACCTGAAGCAGTGGTTCCGGTGGCGCTCGACCGCGCCTCCCCGGTGCCCTTGTACTTCCAGCTTGCCGAACAGCTGACGACGGCGATCTCCGACGGGAGTGCGCAGCCTGGCGACCCGTTCGAGAACGAGGTCGCGATGAGCGAGCGACTGGGGCTCTCACGCCCCACTGTGCGGCGCGCCATCCATCACCTCGTCGACCAGGGGCTCCTCGTGCGCAGGCGTGGCCTCGGGACGTTCGTGGCCAGTCGCCGAGTCCACCGCCGCGTGAGCAAGGGCAGCCTGTACGAGGATCTCGAGGTCCAGGGCCGCCACCCGAGCACCTCGGTGCTGCGGCACGAGATCGAGATCAACGCCCGGGCGGCGACCGCGCTCGACCTCGATCCCGACACAGAGCTGCTGGCGATCAAGCGCCTTCGCCGTGCCGACGGCGAGCCGCTCGCCCTCATGCAGAACTGGCTTCCGCCGCGACACAGCCGAATCTCGCAGGAGCAGCTCGAGAAGCGGGGGCTCTACTCCATGCTGCGCGACCAAGGCGTCGGTTCGGTGGTCGCCCACCAGTCCGTGGCCGCCCGACTGCCGACCGGAGAGGAGCAGAAGCTGCTCGAGATCTCGAGTCGACTCCCGGTCATCGCCGTGACGCGGACCGCCTTCGATCCCAGCGGGGCACCGGTCGAGCATGCCGAGCACGCCTACCGCTCGGACGGGTACACGATCGACCTCGTGCTCGAGGAGAGCTGAGACCCGCCTGTGGCCGGGGTGCAAATGTGTTGACATATTTACCTGTGGCCATCTAGGCTCGACGTCGTCGGCGCACCCGGGCGAGACGCCGCCTCCTGACGTCGGCGTCTCGCGAGGTCGCGTACGGCATGCCATCGGCCGCGGAGCCGAACCACGTCTGAAGGGTGCAGAGCATGCAGCGGATTCCTGTCGCGATCATCGGTTGCGGAGGAATGGGGACCCGCCATCTGTTCGGTCTTGCCGAGCTCGAGCGAGCGGGGCTGAACCCGTTCGACCTGGTGGCCGTCTGCGATGTCGACCCCGAGCGTGCCGAGCGCCTGGCCGATGAGGCGGAGCGCCGCCTCGGCCGCCGACCCACGCCCGGCACGGACCTCGCCGAGGCGCAGCGGCTCGGCGCCGCCGCCGTCGACATCACCACGGTGCCGCAGTTCCACCACAGCCTCGCAGCCGAGGCGATCGGCCTCGGGCTCGACGTGATGGTCGAGAAGCCGGTCGGGCTCACGATCGCTGCCGGCCAGCAGCTCGCCCAGGCGATCGACGGCTCCGACCGCATCCTGAGCGTGGCCGAGAACTTCCGCCGGGACCCGATGAACCGGCTCGTGAAGGCTCTGATCGACGGCGGTGTGCTCGGTGAGCCGCGCTACTTCCACCAGAGCTCAGGTGGCGGTGGCAACCTGATGGCGATCTCGGTGTGGCGCCACATGAAGAACGAGAGCGGCATCCTGTTCGACGCAGGAACGCACTACACCGACATGATGGAGTACTACCTCGGACCGGTCGAGAGCGTCTACGCGCAGATGCGGCTGTTCGAGAAGATCCGCTACAACCCCGCGGCCACAGGCGGCGCACCGGCATCGAACCCGAGCGGTGTCTACGGGCAGTCGCAGGCCGGGATGCCTGCGGAGTTCGAGGCCACCGCCGAGGACGCCCTCTACGCCATGGTGAACTTCGCCTCGGGGGCGATCGGCCAGTACGCGGAGAACCGCGCCGAGCACGGCCGAGACAGCTGGGCGCGCAGCGTGCACGGCTCAGCGGGCGCCGTCGAGATCCCCAAGGACCGCAGCGGCCAGGCGCTCGTGCTGACGCTCGACCGCACACGGACCTACACGGGAACCGAGATTCTTCCGCTCGTGCCCGACTACGAGCTCGACGACGCGACCGCCGCCCTGTTCGGTGGCCCGCGAGCGGCCGCGTACGGGCTCGACTTCGAGACCGTCGACCGGCTGCTCCTGGCCGTCGAGTACGCCGAGTTCGGCAGCGCGATCAACACGCGGAGCAAGCCCGAGGTCGGCCTCGAGGAGGGCATGCGGGCCATCGCGCTCTGCTACGCGATGATGGAGTCCGGGGCGGCCGGCGGCACGATCGTGTCGGTCGAGGACGTGCTCAACGGTTCGGTCAGCGCCTATCAGGCCAGCATCGACGCGGTGCTCGGTACCGAGGCCTAGAGCGATGGAGCGCTTCACCCACATCGCCGGCGACGTGCACCTGCTGAAGGTCCCCTTCACCGGCGTGTGGACCGGCGTGACGCTGGTGCTCAGCGACGATGCACCGATCCTCGTCGACAGCGGCGGCATGTCCGAGACCGTCGACTCCACGATCGTGCCGGCGCTCGCCGAGATGGGATTGAGCCTGGCCGACATCGGCTGGGTGCTCGCCACGCACATCCACGGCGATCATGTCGGCGGTATCGCGCGGATGCGCGAGCTCGCGCCGTCGATCAAGGTCGGCGTGCTGCGCGAGTCGGATGGGCGGATGCGTGACCCGCTGGCCTACAGCCGCGAGATCCGCGCCAAGTTCCCCGAGCACAGTGCGGCTCCGCCGCCCGTGCTCGACGGCGTGGCTCCCGACCTGCTGCTGGATGACGGCGCCATGGTGGGTCCGTTGCGCGTGATCCACACCCCTGGCCATGACACCGACGCATGCTGCTTCTTCGACACTCGTTCAGGCACGCTCATCACCGGTGACTCGCTGCAGCTCAACGGGACGATCTCGCAGGGATGCGCGCTGCTGTTCGACCCGCAGCGTTACCTGGGATCGCTGCAGCGGCTGCTGGCGATGCCGATCCAGAACATCATCTGCGGCCATCCGTACCTGCCGCACGGCGAGGTCGCGATCGGTGAGCACGCTGCCCGCCAGCTCCTCGCAGCCGCGATCGGCTGCTACGAGCACGACAGGGGCTTCGTCACCGGGATGGCAGCGGCCGGCACCGATGACGTGCTGGCCATCGCGCAGGCACTGGTGGCGAGTGTCGGCGGCGTCGAGCCACAGAAGCTGTTCCTCCCCATGCACACCGTTGCCGCCTACCTGAAGGCTGCGCGAGACGAGAGAGACGATCGATGAAGGCAGCACTCATCACCGGAGCGTCGCGCGGGATCGGGGCCGGCTGCGCGCTGGCGTTCGCGCGCGAGGGCTATGCCGTCGGGATCAACCACCGGTCCTCCGCCGAGGATGCCGAGAAGATCGCGCAGCAGTGCCGGGAGCTGGGCGTCGAGGCCGAGGTGTTCGCCGCTGACGTCGCCGACGCCGGCCAGGCGCAGGGAATGGTCGAGGCGTTCGTCGAGCGGTTCGGACGTATCGACGCGCTCGTCAACAACGCCGGCGGCGCCCTGAGGATGCCACCGGGCGGCTTCGTGGACATGCCGATCGAGTACTGGGACAACCAGATCGCCCTGAACCTGAGCGCCGCCTCCTACTGCGCGCAGGCCGCTGCCCGGAGCATGATCGCCACCGACGTGCAGGGCGCGATCATCAACATCTCCTCCATCCACGGTGACGTCACCTGGGTGCGTCGCAAGGCGCTCCCCTACTCGGCCGCCAAGGGCGGTCTGAACATGTTCACGAAGGCGATCGGCGTCGAGCTGATCAAGCACGGCATCAACGTCAACTGCATCGCGCCGGGCCTGATCCACACCAAGGCGCTCGACCGCTACTCCGAGCGCGATCTGAACGGCTTCAACCGCAAGATCCCGTTCGGGGGCGGCGGTACCCCTGCCGACATCGCCGAGCTCGCCGTGTTCTTGGCCGACAAGGCCAAGAGCCGCTTCATCGTCGGTCAGACGATCACCGTCGACGGCGGCCAGTCGATCGACGGATCGATCGACGCGATGCTCGACGACGAGTTCTGATCGCCACACCACGGCCGCCGAGGTAGTACCTGCCGGCCGAGGTAGCACCGCGTGCGGTCCTACCTCGGCCGCGTGGTACTACCTCGGCCGCTCGGGCCGTCAGAGCCCGGCGAGGTCCGCGTAGAGCTCCGGGTCGAGGTCGATCAGGTCGTTGATGCCGCGCAAGTGGCTGACCGGGACCCACGGCAGCCATTCGCGGTGCCGCCCGATCCCACGGGGAAGGGTGAAGCAGTAGTGCTCCTGCTGCCAGCCGGGCCCGCGCGTGCCACGGTGATCATCGGGCGTGCCAACCATCGCCTTGGTGTTGTGCAGCAGGATCCGCGCCACCTCGAGGTAGTGGTCGTCACCGGTCTCACGCGCCAGCCTGGCGTAGCTCTCGACATCCCACGCCATGTACGCATCGTTCAGCGAGTGCCCCGTGGCGATCAGCTGGATCCCGACGGTCGAGGCACCGTGCTTCCAGTGCAGCTGCTCGTCGTCGGCGTCGTCGGGCATCGGGACGTCCCAGATGTACATCCAGGTCTCGGCCACGTCCGCGGCGAGGCGAGCTCGCTCGAGCCACACCCCATCCTGCGTCATCGCGTGCAGCGCGAGGTAACCCTCGAGCGCGATCGTGGCGGCTTCCTTGTCCAGCACGTCGGGGTTGTCGATCGTGCCACCGGTGAACCGGCCGCGGCCATGTCCGCCGGACTCCCAGCCGAACTCACCTGAACGAAGCGCGGCGTCCCGGTAGGTCTCCTCCCCGGTGATCCGGTAGAGCTGGGCATAGAACGGCACGGCGTTGTACGTGCCCGTCGTCGAAGCTGCCTTCAGCTTGCCCGTCAACGCCTCCCAGGCGCGCGGGAAGCCACCACCGGGCTGCTCCTGGGTCAGCAACCAGTCAGCGAACGTGCGCACCCAGGCGAGCCAGCTGGATCGCTCCCGACCCGCTCGCTCCTCGCGCTCGTAGGCACGCAGCAGCGACTTCATGTCGTCGGTGAAGCTGCGCAGGAAGATCACCTGCTCCGTCGTGACCTCACGACCGGTCGGCCACGTCGAGACCTGGGGAGCACCGGAGCCCAGCATGAAACCCTCGTCCAGCGGTGGGTCCACGGGCCGGCGCAGGAATGCCTCGATCGACTTCTCGGCCTTCTCCACCAGCGCCTGGCTGCGCTCCGACTCGGGATCGCGAGCGGCCTCGACCAGCATCATCTCAGCGGAGCCGAGCGCGTAGCCGGTGAACCCGAGGATGACCTTCGAGTCGGGCAGCTGCCGCCCGCCAGGCACCGCCGCGCGGACGAACTGCACGCCGGCGCGGTCCTCGACCTCGAGGAAGTTCTCCGCCAGCACATCGACGATGCTCGAACGCATCGTCTCGATGTCCTGGGGGTTCGGGCGAGGGTCCAGGGTGCGCCAGGCCCAGCGCCACGAGTCGGTGATCAGCTCGCTCGTACCTTCCGCATGGCCGAACCGGAACGTCACCTCGTAGCGCTGGGTGAAGCCGTCCGTGAGCGGGTTGTAGCGGTGCCGCCACTGCTGCTCCGCGCTGGCGCCGTGCTCGCCGCCGCCCTTCGGGCCGTAGCTCAGGGTGCCTTCCGAGCCCGGCACGGCGTAGCCGAGCATCGTGCCGTCCGGCCGCTCCTCAGCGAGGATCGAGCCGAACGTGAACGCCTCGCCGACCATCGGCTCGCGCGAGAAGCTCTGGCCCTCTTCCGCGTTCGTCCGGCTGTCCGGTGCCGAGCTCAGAACGGCGAACGACGGGCCGTCGGGCAACCGCGTCGCCAGCAGTGGGGCGGCCAACCGGTCCTCACGGATCCACATCGTGTAGTCGCCCGGCACGTAGTAGTTCGCGGCGCCGAAGGAGTTGTCACGCAGGTGGTCGAAGCCGCCGTAGAGGGTTCCGGGCGAGAACCACTCCATCTGCGGCCACGGCTGGGCGTCCACGAGCCGCAGTGCTGCCACGCTCGTGAAGCCGCCCGGGGCGTCGCCATGCACGCGCGCCTCGCGGCGCAGCCGCACCGTGTCCTGATCGATGCTCCAGCGGTCCGTGAACTGCACCGCCGTACCCCGGCCGCTCTCGAGCCGGCCGGTGCCGACCCACTCTCCTCCGGTACCGCGGAGCGAGTCGTACCCGCCGGTCACCGTGACGGGATCGGTGCCCGCCTCGCCGTTCCACACGCTCAGGCGAAGCGGCGTTGTCTGCTCGGCCGCCGCACCGTGGTGCGACGTCAGGCTCAGCCCGAGGGTGCCGTCGTCGTTGCGCAGCACACGCGTGGACACCCGTGCTGGTGTGGCCTGCTCAGTCGTGGTGGACACGTACCGATACCGTCTTTCTCTTCGTCTCGCCGGGCTCGATCGTGAGCTCGGTGCCAGTCAGAGCACGCGCGCGTGCCAAGCCGCTCGGGTAGCCGGTGGCCGGTTCGATCGAGAAGCCGTGCGCAGCCCCGTACCAGGGGTACCCGAGCCGCCCTCCGGCCTCGTACCAGTAGCAGCCATAGGGGAAGTCGTCGACCGACCACTCGACGTCGACACCCAGTCCCAGCGCCGGGTTGCGGATCTCGGCGCGGACCTGCTCGGCCTCGAACTCTCCGAGGAACGCCAGCCGGCTGCCACCCTCGCCTGCCGCGGTGAGCCGGGACAGGTCGACCGGTTCACCGCCGGGCGGCCGGTGCTCGGGCCAGCGCGGCGGCGGTGCCGTGTCCGGGACGTCATCGGGCATGTCCGGATGAACCAGGCAGTCGGTGATGCTGACCGTCGTCTCCGGTCCGATGAGCGGCGCCCCGAAGGTGGGGTGCTGCCACCACATCACATCGACCGGGTGAGCCCCGATCTGGGTGACCGTCTCGGTGACGCTCACCCGGTCGCCGTCGAGCACGATGTCTTTCACGACAGTGAAGGGGCTGCGGGCCAGCGTTGTGGTCAGTCGCAGGCCGTCATCGGTGCGCTCGTGCTCGAACGGCGCGAGCCAGGCCTCGCCGTGGAACCCCCACTCGACACCCTGCTCCACGCAGGCACGGCCCGCGTTGGGGAACAGGGTGTGCCAGCCACCGCCCGAGCGGTCGAGCGCCTCCGCCTCGGGCGAGGCCGGCGGTGCCATCGCTCCCGGTGGTCGCAGTCCCCACCGGGTTCTCCACATCAGCTCGGTGCCCGTGGCCCGGTCGATCATCGAGGTGATGTCGGCGCCCTTGCCGGGTACGACCGTCACCTCGAGCTGCTCGTTCGACAGCCTGACGGCAGACCAGCCCGAGACCGTGATGTCCTCGTGCGTGACGTTGTTCAACGACCTACCTCAGTCCGACCCGTGCCATCGACGACATGAAATGACGCTGGAAGACGATGAAGATGATCAGCACCGGGATGATGGAGGAGACCGAGCCGGCCATCGCGGGACCCATCGAGACCGTCCCGTCATCCGACATGAAGCGCGTCAGCCCGAGCGGGACCGTGTACTTCTCCTCCGAGCTGATCATGATCAGCGGGCCCTCGAAGTCGTTCCAGGTCGAGTCGAAGATGAGAATCGCGAGCGCCGCCAGCGCCGGTCGTGCCAGCGGCAGGTAGATGCGAGCGAAGATGCGCCACTCCCCCGCGCCGTCGATCCGAGCCGCCTCACCCAGCTCGCGTGGCGCCGAGGCGAAGTGCTGCCGCAGCAGGAACGTCGCGAACACAGACGAGAGACCCGGCAGGATCAGGGCCCAGAGCGTGTCGTACAGACCGATCTGCTGGAAGAACATGAACCGCGGCACCAGCAGCAGCTGGGCCGGCACCATCGACGTGGCGAGGAACACCAGGAACAAGGCGTTCTGCCCCTTGAACCGCAGCCGCCCGAACGCGTACCCGGCGAGAGACACCACGGCCAGCTCGCCGACGATCGTGGCGACCACGACGATCGTCGAGTTGCCGAAGTACCTCAGCATCGACCGCTCGCCGGTCCAGACCTGGATGTAGTTGCGCCACTCGACCGGATCCGGGATCCACCGAAGCGGGAGCTCGAAGATGTCGAGGTTCTGCTTCAGTGAGGACGAGATCATCCACAGGAACGGGACGAGGAAGACGATCGCCAGCAGCGACATCACCAGCCCGCGCAGCAGCCAGACGAGACGCTCCTTGCGCTTGCGCCGCAGGTAGCCCGCGCGCGGCGCCATCAACTCGGTCGATGCAGTCATCGCCCGCCCCTCACGTGTAGAGCCCCCGCCCGCGCTGGAACCTGAACAGGAAGATGGACAGGATGAGTACCGCGATCATGCTCATGATCGCGATCGCGGCTGAGTATCCGAATCGGTACTGCTGGAACGCGACCTCGTACATGTAGTAGGAGAGCACGGTCGTGGAGTCCGCCGGGCCACCCTGCGTCATGAACTGGATGGTTCCGAAGCCCTGCGAGCGTCCGATGAAGGAGGTGATCAGCAGGAATGTGAGGATCGGGACCAGACCGGGGAACGTGATCGTCGTGAACTGCCGGAACGCACCCGCACCATCGATCTTCGCCGATTCGTAGAGCTCGGTCGGGAGGTCCTGCAGCGCGGCGATGACCAGCAGCGAGACGTAGCCGGCGCTGATCCAGACCGACATCAGCACGATGCCCGGAAGGGCCCAGTCCTGCGAGACGAACCACCCCGGCGGGTTGTCGATCCCCAGTGCCCTCAGCGCCTGGTTGATGAGGCCCGACTGCGGGTTGAGCAGCGTCAGCCAGACGGTGCCCGCCGCAATGATGTTGGCCAGGGACGGCAGGTAGAAGATCGCTCGGAGGAGTCCTCGGAAGGGCATCGGCCGATTCAGCGCCAGCCCCAGCAGCATGCCGACGAAGATCGTCAGCGGCGTCCCGACACCGGCGTAGAAGAGCGTCCGCAAGGCCGACTCCCAGAACATGTCGTCCTGGAGGAGCTCACGGAAGTTGGCGAGCCCGACCCACTCGATGCCCTCGATGCCTGAGACCACGTTCCACCCGGCGAAGGCGATCGCCAGCCCCGCCACGAGCGGCACGATCAGGAACGCGGCGACCGAGACGATCGTCGGCACGAGGAAGAGCCAGGGGATCCACCACTTGTAGCCCTCGACCAGCTTCTTCCGAGGCCGGTGATCGGACGGCGACCGGCCGCGCAGGAGCTTTCCTGCGCGGCCGGGCGAGGTTTGCACTGCTGTCACGAGTTGCGCCCGTTCACTCCGACGCCTTGGCGATCGCCGCGTCGGCCTCTTCCTTCATCCGTGCCAGGCCGTCGTCGATCGACAGCGTGCGCAGTCGGATCTCGCCCTCGGCCTGAGACTTGATGCTGGAGATCTCGTTGTAGGCGGTGGTGATGGTCTTCACCGACAGCGGCGGGGTGTCCGTGTAGAAGGTCTTCTCGAAGGCCTCGACGTCGAACAGGTCATCAGCGTTGGGTCCGAACAGTGCGGCGTTCAGGTCGGCATTGCCCGGGCCGGCAGCGAACTGCGCCGGCGACACCTTGCCCGACTCCGAGATGATCGGCGCACCCTCGTCGATCCAGAACTTCACGAAGGTCCAGGCGGCCGCCTGGTACTGCGACTTCGCCGCGATCTGCACGTCGTCGCCCCGGACGCCGGGGTTGATGTACGGCTCGCCGTTGCCCAGCATCGGGTACGGCCGGAAGGTCGTGCGGAAGTCGTGGGGGTACTCGTCGAGGTTCTTGACGTACCGCATCGCGATCGTCCCGTCGAGCTGCATGCCATAGGTGCCGCCGAGGAAGTGGTTCTGCATGTAGCCACTCATCCCCTCGGCAGTCATCTGCTCCTGGGTCAGGATCGAGCCGTCGTCCTCCCAGGCCAGCGTGTCCTCGAGTCGCTTCCGGAAGAGCGGGTGGTCGAAGTTGGACTCCAGGCCGCCCTCCTTGTACAGGTAGTCGCCACCGAGACCAGTGGCCGCGTGCCGCGGCACGTTGTAGGCGCCGACGTGGAAGCCCTCGCCCTTGAGCGCGAGCGCGACCTGGTGGTAGTCCTCGATGGTCCAGTCGTAGGGGATCTCGATGCCGGCCTTGTTGATCGCGTCCTCGTTGATGACGGCGAAGTTCGGGAAGTAGGTCGTCGGGATCGAGAAGAGCTTGCCGTCGACCTTGGTACTGACCGGCTCGCCCTGGACCAGTTCCTTCGTGAGGTCGTCCTGACCCGCGAGCTCGGTCAGGTCCAGCGCAAGCCCGGCCCCCGAGCGCCGCACGATGTGGGGCGTCGAGTAGGAGAAGAAGATGTCGATCGGCACGCCGCCCTGCAGCGCCGTGTCCAGCTTGAGGTTGCCCTCGTCGTTGTTGACGTAGCGGACGTACTCCACCTCGATCTTGGGGTACTTCGCGGTGAAGGCGTCGACAAGCGCCTGCGGACCGTCCTCGGGCGCGACACCGCCCCAGACGACGAGCTTGCCTTCCTCGGGCGAGCCCTGGTCCTCAGGCGGCTCGCTCTCGTTCCCGCCTGAGGTGCCGTTGCCACCACCGCCGCCGTCGCCACATGCCGTGAGCAGGCCTGCTCCTGCGAGACCGAATGCGCCTCCGAGAAGCCCTCGTCGACTCAGCTGTCGATTCCTGATGACCACCGTCAAACCTCCTTGTCTGGGCAGCCCACCCCGTCACTCGGGAGCGTCTGTCTGTGCTGCTCTCCGCAGACTATCCACGCCTTCATATTGTGTCAATGTCTGGAGGTGCTTACATTTGCTTCTGTTACCTCATTGTGAGCATGACTGCGGCCTGCGAGCGGCATCGTGCCACTCACAGGCCGCAGTGGTGGAATCAGACCAGCGTGAACGTGATCGTCTGCGTGTTGCCGGCGACGTCGTACACCACGAGCGTGTTCTCACCCTGGACCGCACCGAACACACCCGGGCGGATGAAGTTGAGATCGGACCACGCGTTGTCGACCAGGTCGACGACGTGCCCGTTCAGCTCCGCCCTGGCGATCTTCCCCGCGTCGTGAAGCTTGTAGCTCACCTTCTCGTAGGCGGCGCCAGAGGCGATGGTGAACCCAGGCCCGTCCTTCACCGTCACCGTCGGCGCCGTGGTATCGACGACGACGGCGAGCGTCGAGGTGCGCGAGACGTTGCCTGCCAGGTCGTGGGCGTTGTACTTGATGGTGTACTGCCCGTCCGGAAGTGTCACCGTTGCCGTGTGAGCGCCACCGGTCTGCCCGGTGAAGGGGGTCTGCGTGCTCTGCACCAGCCCGTCCGGACCGTAGATGTTGGCAACGATGCGCTGCAGCCCGCCGTCGTCACTGGCCTGCACCTCGATCGTGATCTCGGACATCGGGCCGGCCGTCGACGGTGAGATCAGCTCCACCTCCGGACGCGTCGTGTCCGCAGGCGTGAAGCCGCTGATCTTCTCGCTGAGTGGGATCGGGTTCACGCTCATGGTGTACTCGGTCGCCAGCGGCGCCGGGTGCCCCGACCCATCACCGATGCTCAAGCCATCGGCGTCAGCCGTGTAGGGCTCGATGAAGGCGTGCCGGGCTGTCTGGGTGTTCTGCCCTGGCCGAGCTTGGAACACGAACCAGTCCGTGCCTTCATGATCGGTGAAGTTGGGGCCGGTACCGGTACCGGTGACCTCGTCGTTCAGGCTCATGATCGGCTCGGGGTTCTTGACCCAGTTCGTGCGGTCCATCGGATCGCCACCGGTGTATGTCAGATACCCGATCGCGTAGTAGATGGTCCAGTATCCGCTCGCGGAGTAGGAGAGGAAGACCTCGCCGTCGTCTCCGTAGACGGCGGTGCCACCCTCCACGACCTTGGGCCACCACATGTTCGGGTCGCTGGTCGACTGGGCGTATCCGTGCTCCTCCCAGTCGTACTCGGACTGGGTGATGATGCTCGACTCGCCCGTGAACGTCCACGGGTTGGCGATCCGGGTCATGTTGATCGTCTGGTGGAACTCGGAGGTGCCGCGCCCCTCCTCGAGCACGTAGGTGATGAAGGTCTCGCCTGCCACCCGCATGAACGAGATGCCCGCCACGAACTCGTCGGTGTTGAAGTCGGGGTCGTTCTCGCTGGTGATGCGCTGCGGGACGTTGACCTCTCCGGTGACCGGGTTGCCCCAGCGGCCCAGCAGGTCGTCGCCGTCGAGCGCCTTCAGCACGTACTGTCGCTGACCTTCGGCAGCCGGGTCGTTGGGGTCGGTCGCCGACAGGTAGAGGTACCACCCGGCGTTCTCCTCGCCGACGTCCTCGGCTGTCAGGTGGTGGATCTCCGGGGACCACAGGTTCTTCATGTCCTCGGGTGCGAAGATCACCGTGCCGACCGACTCGGACAGGTCCGAGGGGTTGGCCACCTTGTGCAGCGCCATGGTGGTGCCGGAGGTCGCCAGGAAGTAGTACTGCCCGTCATGGGTGAAGATGTACGGGTCCGCCGCCCGCACCAGCGGGTTGGTGAACGTCAGCTCACCGGTCGGCGTCGCCGCAGCGACTGCGGGATCGACGTGCAGCTCGCTCGTCATGCTTCCACCGAATGCCTCGGTGCCGACCAGATCGGTGAGGTGCCCGAAGTCACCACCGGTGACCGTCACGTCGTAGCTGCCGTCCAGCTCGGTCGTGCGTGACCTCGCCGGCGCGATGCTCGACCAGAACTGGCCGCCGTTCACCGTGAGGTCCACGCTGTAGTCGGCTGCGTAGTCGCTCCCGTCCTCCTCGTAGACGGCGTAGACACCCTGCATGAACGTGCCGCCGTCGAACGTGGCGGACACCGAGCCTGAGCCCTCGCCCCGGTGGGCGAGGACGACAGGCCCGAAGAACGTGCCGCCGTCGATCTGCACGGTCACGTCGGCGCCGGTCGTCACGGCCTCGGTGTTGTCGGACCCACCACGAAGGCTGGCCCATGTCCCACCCTCGACGGTCACCGAGGCGGCCGGTGTCGGCGTGGTCCCATCGGTCCCGCCGACGATCGTCAGGTAGGTCTCGCCCCGGCGAGTGAACTCCGTCTCGACGTTGCTCCCGATCGTCAGGGGGTGTCCCATGCCGTAGATGGCACCGTTGGTCGTCGGTGACTGCAGCAGCAGGTTCTCGAAGGTCGTCGGACCACCGAGTCGCATCGGTCCCTCGATCTGCAGGGCCGCACCATCGGCAGCGAAGTCGATGTCGCCGTCGTCGGTGGTGAGGACCACGCGTGAGCCGTACTCGCCCAGGTCGTAGCCATCGACGGTGTACTGATCCGTGAGCACCACGCGGCCGTCGCCCGACAGCGCGGCGATCGCTGCGCTGAGGTCGCCGGCGGCGTGGGTCGGGCTGCTGCCGTCACCATCGCCGCTGGCGGCCAGGTAGACGACCTCGTCGTCGGTGATCTCGGTGAACGCGCTCGCGATCTTGCCGATCACGTCCTCATCGGCACCCGGCAGCCGTACCAGCGCACGAGTCGCGCCCTCGGCCGCCGACCAGTCCGAGAGCGAGATCGCGTCGATCTCGGTGTCATCGAGCCGCACCCTGACATCGCCGTCGGCACGGGCAAGCTGCGCGTCCTTCACGGCGCCGTCGAGGAACCGGACGATCAACGACCCGGTGACCCGGCCCGCGGAGGAATGCAGAATGTTGACCTCACCGCCGGCGATGGTCACGGTCACGCCTGCGACGTCATGGGCCGTATCGGTTCCCGCCCATACCTCGTCGACCTCACCACCGGCGATCGTGACGTCGGTGGTGCCGTCCGAGTCACCAATCAGGCCGGTGATGCCCGTGACCCGGGCGAACTCGCCGGACTCGATGGTGATCGAGGCGCCGTCACTGACGCCTGCGACGCCGACCTGGCTGCCGTCATCCACCACGACGCCCTCGCCGATCGTCAGATCGACGCCGTCGACCAACAGCTGCAGCGCACCGGCGTTGACCAGCTCGACCGACTCGAAGGTGACATCGCGGGCCAACGCGATCTCAGCGTCCGCGGGGAACGCGATCGACGCCGAGCCGTCGCCGACGAACGTGATCCGCCCAGCTCCGGCGGCGAGGGTGGCTGCCGCCACGTCCCAGGTGACGTCACCGCTGATCGTGATCGCGCCGCCGTCAGCGGCAAGCAGACCGATCGCGGTCTCGAGGCTGCCGCACGGGTTCTCCGCCGTGCACTCGCTGCCGCTGCCGCCGGCACTGACGTGGACATCGGCGGTGTTGTTCAGGACGTCGAAGATCTCTCTGAGCGCCGCTACCTGCTCCGCCGAGTAGTACTGGCCCGCGAAGGTCACGGTGCGAACCGGGGCGAAGTCGAGGATCTGCTGGTGCCGCCCCTCGCCACCCCAGGCGTTCTGGGCCTGAATGGCACCCCACTCCACACCATCGAGCGTGAGGTTGACATCCTCGACGACGTTGTTGATGTCGATGGTGTTGATGTGTCCGCCGGTCAGCTCGACGTCCGCGCTGCCGACGATGTAGCGGGTCACGTCACCGGCGGTGTGCAGGGCTCCGACCCGGCCACCGGTCATCGTGATCTCCGTGCTCCCCGAGTAGTGGTTCTCGAGCGAGGCTCCGAAGATCTCCTGGACGATGCCGCCGTTGAAGGTGATGTGCGAGGTTCCGGTGTAGGTCTGCGTCCCGGCGCCCTTGCCTCGGCTGAAGCCCGCCACCTTGTAGTACGTGCCGGAGTTGATCGTGATGTGGGAGTCGGCGTCGAGAGTCGTGTCCGTCTCCGAGGGCCCGTGGTACCCACCGACCACGAAGACCTGCCGCTTGCCCGGCGTGGGGACGCTCTCCATCACCATGCCGTCACCGAACGTGATCGGGTTCCAGTTCGCGGCGAAGACCGCCCACTGCGAATGAACGACGCCGAGCTCGGCAAACGTCGTGGGGCCGGCGAGGTTGTACTCGATGAACGGGGTGTCGCCGAAGACGAGCCGCCCCGGGTAGTCGGTCTCGCCGTCGTCGCTGGTCACAAGGATCGGCTCGGTGTGTGCCGGCTCGACGATGGTGGCCTCGAGCGGGTAGTCGTCCATGAGAACGACCTGTCCGCCGGTCGGAGCCACGAGGGCCAGTGCCGCCTCGAGGGTCTGCACCGGTTGCGCCGGATCGGTGCCGGCTGCTACGTCGTCACCGGTCTCCGCAGAGACGTAGACGGTCGGGCCAGGCGCGGCAGCGGCCGGCACCGCCACCGCCGTCAATCCGCTCAGGACGAGGACGAAGGCGGCGACCAGCGCCGTCAACGTGGTGGACACGCGACTCATGGGGGCTCCCGAGGAGTGGGTTCTCGGGCACCGCATCCTCAACGTCGGTGGTGGGATGTCGGTCGGCGGGCCCGTGTGAGTTTGTCATGACAACTAGGTGTTGTTGTCGGGCAAATGTCACCGTAGCCGGTTCAGGATGTGAGGTCAACGGTTGGGCGCCAACCTGCTCGGGCGCATGCGGACGAGATCGTCGGCGCAGCACCAGCTCGTCGCCGCGTGAGGGCGATCTGGTGCCGGACGACGATCGCGTGCGCGAGCGAGGGTCGGAGCCCGGGTGGGCACTCGCGGGAAGGCGGCGGGGGCAGGGCCCCCGCGCTCACCACTCGCGGGCTGGCGGGATCAACGATCCAGGGTTGAGGTTCCGGCTCGGGTCGACGGCCTTCAGCAACCCGACCATCTGGTCGACACCAGCAACAGAGATGTCCTGCTCCATCCACGGGGCGTGGTCCGTACCGACGCCGTGGTGGTGGGACAGGGTGCCGCCGCCGTCGATGAAGGCCTGCTGGATCGCGGTCTTGACCACGTCGTACTGGGTGAGGAAGTCACCCTCGGGGTTGGGAGGGAACCCGAAGGTGAAGTACAGGCACGCACCCGAGTGATAGCTGTGCGAGAGGTGGCACATGACGTACCCCTTGACGCCGATCTCCTCGAACGCCGCCTTCACGCCACGGGTGGCGCGGTGGTACACCTCGCCCAGCTTCTCCCACGGTGCCGCCGTCTCCGACACGTCACCGACCGCGCCCCGATCGAGCAGGAAGTCGCGGATGTAGGGGGTGTCGAACTTCTTCTGGTCATACAGGGCGCCGGGGCCCTTGCCGAGGCGGATGCCGCCGTGGTTGCCGATGATCTTCCCGACGATCGACTTGTCGGCGCGCACCTTCGCGGCGCCGCCCTCGTAGCCGATGTAGGAGATGCAGACCTTCTCCAGATCCCATCCACGCTTGGCCAGCAGGTCGAACACCAGCGGCCCGAGCTTGCCGGACAGCGAGGTCGACTCCTTGCGCGTCGCCAACGAGAAGCCCGTCTCGTTCGCATCGCTCACGCGGGTGATCGACGGCGAGGCGTCCGACGTCGAGATGTCCCGCATCGCGCCCAGACCGGCCGCCCAGTTCGGGAACAGGTAGGCGATGACCTCACGGTTCTCAGGGAGCCTGTGGACGTTGACCCACGCCTCGGTGATCACGCCGAGGCGGCCCTCCGAGCCCAGGATCATCTCGCGCACGCTCGGCCCTGTGGAGGTCGAGGGCAGCGGCCGCAGCACCAGCACCTTGCCGGGCTGCACCACCCGCATGCCGCGCGCGATCTCACTGATGTCCCCGTACCGGTCGGACTGCATGCCCGATGAGCGGGTCGCGATCCAGCCGCCAAGTGTCGAGTGCTTGAACGAGTCGGGCTGGTGCCCCATCGTCCAGCCCCGCGGGTTCAGCTGCGCCTCGATGTCCGGGCCGAGACCGCCGGCCTGGATGCGCGCGAGCCCCGAGCCCTCGTCGATCTCGAGAACCTGGTTCATCCGACCCATGTCGAGAGAGACGATCGCCCGGTCCTCGTGCGCGGGTGGGGTCAGGCTGCCCGAGATGTTCGAACCGCCGCCGAACGGGATCAGCACCGCGTTCTTCTCGATCACGAGGTCGACGACTGCCTGCACCTCCGCCTCGTTGGCCGGGTAGACCACGGCGTCCGGGACGCGCGGCAGGTGGCCCGCCCGCACCCACACCAGGTCGCGCATGCCCTTGCCGTAGGTGTGGACCACACGGTCCATGTCATCGGTGATGACATGGTGATCCCCGACGGCGGAGCGCAGCGCCTTCCCGAGATCCTCACCGAGGCGGGACTCGGGTACCTCGATGTCGTCGAACTGCGGCGGCGGGGTGCCCGGCAGCGACAGGTCGATGCCGATCTTGTCCAGCACGAACGGCGCGAAGTGCGGCTTGTCCTCGTGGTGGAAGGCGATGCCCTCGACACCCCAGCCCCACCACTTCTGGTGCGTGACATCACTCATGCCTGGTTCTGCTCCTTCGCCGGGTCTGCCGGGTGGTTCATGGTCACGAGGCGTCTTCTTGCGCGTCGAGGTGACGGCCGCGACGGCGGTAGCGGTCCTCGTCGTGGATGAGCACCGTGGTCGACTGGGTCGTGTACATGGCACGGACGCGGCCCTCCACGCGGGCGTTGAAGTCGGCGAGCGACTCGCCGGCCCGCACGCGCAGCGGCTTGCCGATCAGCAGCTTCACGGGCGGGCGACCGGGCTTGGGCCAGTTCCGGCCCACCGGCATCGCCTCGTGCGCCCCGACGATCGCGACCGGCACCACCGGCACCCGCAGCGCGCGGCCGAGGGCGGCGGCCCCCGGCTTGAAGGACTTCATCACGCCGTCGCGCGAGCGCGTCCCCTCGGGGAAGATGCACAGCGGCACCCCCGAGCGCAGCAGCGAGACGCTCAGGCCGGCGTTCTTCGACTTCCGCACGCCTCGGTCCACGGGGTAGGAGTTGAAGAACAGCCCCACGAGGTTGCTGCGGATCGGGTTGTTGTAGAAGTAGTCGCCCGCGGTCGCGGTGGCGAGGTCACGCGTGAGCGTGTACGGCAGGTAGGTGAACATCGTCGCGGCGTCGAGGTGGCTCGAGTGGTTCGCGACCACGATGAAGGGACCCTGCAGCCCCTCCACGTTGCGCTCACCCTCGACCGTGACCTTCACCTCGGCACCGATCACGGTGCGCAGGATGAAGCGCTGACACACGTACCGCACGGCGCGGTGCCATGCCCAGTGGTAGCGGTCGCTCGGCTTCCGGCTCACCCCTTCGCCCCCTTCCGCAGCATCGCGGTCCCCCACCGCACCAGCCCGCGCGGCGCGTGCCGGATGAGAAAGGCGATGATCGCGAACCTGGTCGAGGGTATCGAGCGGTCCTTGCCGCGCTCGAGGTCGTTGAGCGCGTCGCGGACCAACCGGTCGGACTCGAGCCAGAGCCAGTCAGGGATCTTCGACGTGCGGATCTCGGCCCGGTCGTGGAACTCGGTGCGTACCCAGCCGGGGATCAGCGTCAGCACCCGCACCCCGGTGCCCTCGAGCTCGAGCGACAGGGCGTCGGAGAACGTGTTCACCCAGGACTTGATCGCCGAGTAGTTGTTCTGGGCGATCATCCCGGCCACCGAGCCGATGTTGATGATGGTGCCGTGCCCGCGCTCCGCCATGACGTGCGCGGCGTTGCCCGCGAGCACGAGCACCGCGCGGATCATGATGTCGACGGCGCGCGTGTGGACCGAGAGATCGCCGGTCGCGATCGGGTCGTGCAGGCCGTGGCCGGCGTTGTTGACGAGGACCTCGACCGGGCGCTCCTCGTCGCGCAGCCGGGCTGCGACCTTCTCGACCTGGTCCTGGTCGCTGAGGTCGGCCTGAAGGACCTCGACGTCGACGCCGTAACGGCGGGTCAGCCCGTCGGCCACGCTCGCGAGCCGCTCGGGATCCCGAGCGACCAGCACCAGGTCGCAGCCACGCGCGGCCAGCGCGCGTGAGAACGCGTACCCGATGCCGGAGGTGCCACCGGTCACCAGCGCGCGGCCGTGCAGCGGCGAGAGCCCGTCGATGCCGCTCACCGGCGCGTCTCCGATCGAGACCGACCACCGCCGGGCAGCGACCCCGTGACGCCACCGACGACGCTGCGCGCGATCGTGCCGAACCTGCTGTCGGCCGCGTGGGTCCAGGACGCCACCGGCCACCGCTTCTCGCGGGCGTAGCGGTACAGGTTGGCGTCGGGGTTCACCACGGTCGGGTGCCCCACCAGCTCGAGCCACGGCCGGTCCGCGTAGGTGTCGCCGTAGCCGTAGGAGTGCGCGAGGTCGTAGCCGTGCTCGCGGGCGTAGCGGCCCAGCCACGTGGCGCGCGCCTCGTCCACCAGGGGCGAGATCGCGAGGTGCCCGGTCCAGCGGCCCTGGGCGTCGACCTCCATGGAGCCGGAGACCACGTCGTCGAACAGGTGCGCGATCGGCTCCACGAACACGTCGATCTGCCCGGTGATCAGCACGAGCCGGTGACCGGCCGCCCGGTGCGCCTCGATCCGCTGCATCGCCTCGGCGAGCATGCGCGAGCGCAGCAGCGGAGCGACCTTGGTCGCGACCAGGCGGCGCAGCTCGGCCTCGTCGGTGCCGGCGTAGCGGCGCATGAACGAGCGGATGAAGTCGCCACGGTCGCGCTGCTCGGCCTGCAGGTAGGTCATCGAGCGACCGACCATGCCGCCGACCTCGCCGAGCGCCTTGTGCGGGCCCTGCGCCATCTCGACCCACACGTAGGTCTCGAGCAGGTTCGCGGCAGCGATCGTGCCGTGCAGGTCGAACACCGCGAGCACGTCGGAACGCTCGGGCAGCCTCACCGGCCCGCTGCCGTTGGTCTTGCCGCGCTGCTCGCGCGCCCGCATCAGGCCCGGAACGTTCGGGATGTGCACGGTCTGCAGGTAGTACGGCCAGTCGATCTCGGTGACGTCGAAGCCGTGCTCGGCCTTGCGCTCCTCCGGCAGCGCGTCGTGCAGCGCACGCGTGCGCGCGTCATCGAAGATCACCTCGGTCTGCGTGTACGGCTGGTACAGGTCGGTGAACTTGCGCAGCGTGCGCAGGTCCCGCTTGGCCTTGTAGATCCCGGAGATCCATGTGCGGGTGGTCTCGTTCGCGGGCAGCTTCCCCACCAGCTTGTCGGCGACCTCGACCGCCTTCTCGCGGCGGCGCAGGCTCCGCTCGACCGCCGGACCGTTCGGGAACGTCCAGTTGGGCACCTGCACGAAGCTGCCCTCGTCGTCGCGGAGCGGGTGCTCGCGGAAGTAACCGCGGATCAGCCCGACGACCTCCCCGAACCGGAGCGGGTTGGTGAGCCCGGAGCCGACCTGGAAGTACTGCGCCTGCCCCACCGGCGGCGGCGAGGCGGCGGCCGCGAGGATCGCGTTGACCGCGTGGTCGACTGGGATCACGTCGAGGATCGTGTCGTGCAGCGCCGGGAACTCGGGGAGCATGCCGCGCCCGTACGCCGCGATCAGCGGGTCGGCCACCTTGAAGCCGTCGATCCAGCCCGGGTACGGGTGCTTGAGCGAGGACTCGATGATCGTGGGGCGCACCACCGAGAGCCGGTGCTCGCCGCTCCACAGCTGCTCGGCCACGCGCTCGCCGAGCGCCTTGGTGAAGGTGTAGACGTCGGGCCAGCCCAGCGACAGCGCGCGCGTGCGGCCGGCCTCGACCAGACGGTCGTTGACCCAGGCCTTGCGCGCCTCCTCGGCCGCGGCCGAGACGGCCTGCGCACCGGCACGGCGGTGCGCAGCGCGCGCCTGCGCGAGCATCGGCTTGAGCAGGTCGGGGCGGCGCGACGCCGCTTCCGCCTCGTCACGGGCCGCGAGCGCCCGGGCGGTCTCGAGGCTGCGGTCGATCGTGTGCTCGAGCGAGCGCTCCTCGGAGACGCCCTTGCGCAGACCAGCCACGTAGCAGGTGGACACGTGCACCACGTGCGGGTCCGAGCCGGAGCGCAGCAGCGCCTCGTACAGGCTCACCGGGCCGTCCACGTTGGCGGCGAACGCCTCGTCGATCGGGAGATCGAAGGAGACCGTCGAGGCCGAGTGCACGACGACGTCGATGTCACCCGGGAGGTCGGGGACGTCGCCCAGGTCCCCCGAGATCACGGTGACGCGGCTGGCAGCCTCGGCATCCGCCGTCGAGGCCCCCACGCGCTCACGCCAGGCCGAGAACACGGGCTTGCGGAGCAGCTTGTCGACGCGCATCTGCGCGGTGAGAGCGCCCCGCGGCCGCACCAGCAGGCTGACGCGGGTCGACGGATAGGCCGAGAGCAGCTTCTCCAGGACCGCCTGTCCCACGAAACCGGTCGCCCCGGTCACCAGGACATGCGAGTTGCTCAACGGATCCGACACCGAACAGACTTTACGCGGAACGACGGGTGTCCGTGGTCCCCGCCGGCTCACCGCTCACCGAACCGTTGGAGCAGCGCTGCCAGCGTCTCGGTCGTGAACGCCCGGCTCAGCCCCATCATCGGCACCTTGACGATCGGCATCGCCGCGAGGAACGCGTGCATGGCCGCGTCACCCGCGGCGGGATCGAGGATCGTTCCGAGCTCCTCGACCTCGGCCATCAGCGCAGGCCCGGCCTCCGGATGGGCGAGCCACTCGGCCACGGTCGAGTACGCCGTCAGCGGCGCCACGAGGGCCGGCGCCACGATCTCGATCTCGGCGCTCAGCGGCAGGTCGCGCGAGGACGCGCCGACCGCGACCGCCACGGTGCCCGGCTCGAGGACCCACTCGTGCCGGCGGACGTCCCAGTGGCTGAGGTCGCGCCGCGTGAGGGTGAGCTCCACGGCGCGGCTCTCCCCGGGCGCCAGCTCCAGCCACGCGAACCCCCGCAGCTCTCGCGGGGCCCTCGCGATCGCCGATCCCGGCCGCCCCACGTACACCTGCGGCACCGCCACGCCGCTGCGGTCACCCGTGTTGGTGACCTCGAGGCCGACGCGCACGACGGCGTCCCTCGCCCCCGTCTGCTCGGTCACCTCCGTCGCTTCGACGGCGAGCCCGGCGTACTCGAAGGAGGTGTAGGTCAGACCGTGGCCGAAGGGGTAGGAGACGTCGGCGCCGACCGCGTCGAGGCCGCGGTAGCCGATGAACAGGCCCTCGCCGTAGCGGACGGTGCCGTTCTCGCCGGGGAAGCTCAGCTGCGCCGGGATGTCGGTGAGGCGCCGCGCGATCGACTCGGCGAGCCGCCCGGAGGGTGCCGCGTCCCCCGCGACGAGGTCGATCGCGGCGCTGCCGCCGGCCTGGCCGCCGAGCCACAGCTCGAGGATCGCGTCGGCGTGCTGCTCCCAGTCGGCGACCGCGACCGCCGCGCCGTTGGCGAGCAGCACGATCGTGCGCTCGGCGACGGCGGAGACCTCACGGAGCAGCTCGACGTGGCTCGCGGGGATGTCGAGGTGGGTGCGGTCGTAACCCTCGGACTCGTCGATGGCGGGCAGCCCCAGCACCAGCACCGCCGTGGCACCGCGCGCCGCTGTCACCGCCTCGGCGCGCAGCTCGGCGTCGGAGCGCGGGTCCGCCACCTCAGCCTCCGCGAGGCGGTAGCCGGGGAAGAACGGCACCGCCGTGCCGCGCTCGGCGAGCGCGCCGACCATGCTGTCCAGGCGCGTCGGGTTGACCTGCGAGGAACCCGCACCCTGGTAACGCGGGGTGCGCGCGAGCTCCCCGATCAGCACCACGGCCCCGGCCGCACCCTCGAGATCGAGCGGGAGGGCGCCGTCGTCGTTCTTGAGAAGGACAGCGGTCCGGGTGGCGACCTCACGCGCGAGGGCGTGGTGCTGCTCGACGTCGAACGAGCCGGGCTCGGCGAGCGCGGCCTGTGCACGGGCGACCATCTGCAGCACGCGGGTGACCGCGGCGTCGAGGTGGGCCTCGTCGAGGTCGCCCGCGCGCACCGCCTCGACGATCCGGGCGTCGTTGATCCCGAACGAGGCGGGCATCTCGAGGTCGAGGCCCGCGGCCACCCCGGCCGGGCGGTCGTCCACGGCGCCCCAGTCGGAGACCACGAGACCCTCGAAGCCCCACTCCTCGCGCAGCACCTCGGTGAGCAGCCACGGGTGCTGCGAGGCGTAGGTGCCGTTGACCTTGTTGTAGGAGCACATCACGGTCCACGGCTGCGCGCGCGTGATCACGGTCTCGAAGGCCGGGAGGTAGATCTCGCGGAGCGTGCGCTCGTCGACGCGGGCGTCCACGCGCATCCGGTCGGTCTCCTGGTTGTTGACGGCGAAGTGCTTGAGCGAGGTGCCCACGCCCTGGGACTGGATGCCGGTCACCAGCGCGGCCGCGAGCTCACCGGCGAGATGCGGGTCCTCCGAGAAGTACTCGAAGTTGCGGCCGCACAGCGGGCTGCGCTTCATGTTGACGCCGGGTCCGAGCAGCACCGCGACCTCGTTCGCGCGGGTCTCGCGGCCGAGCGCCTCGCCCACCCGGAGCATCAGCTGGGGGTCCCAGGTGCTGGCGAGACCCGCCGCGGAGGGGAAGCAGGTGGCCGGGACCGAGGCGTTCAGGCCGAGGTGGTCGGTCGCTCCCGCCTGCTTGCGCAGCCCGTGCGGGCCGTCGGTGACCATGACGGCGGGGATCCCGAGGCGGTCCACCGCCTGCGTGTGCCAGAAGTCCTGGCCCGAGCACAGCGAGGCCTTCTCCTCGAGCGTGAGCTCGCGAAGGATCCGGGGGATGTCTGCCGCTGCGAACGTGCCGGTCTCGGTCATGCCACGCACCTTATTGAGGAGTCGGCGCCCGCGGGCATGATGTGCGGGTGAGTGATCCTTCGCCCGTGCTGCAGGTCACCGAGGAGTTCAGCCGCGCGCTCGACCTCTTCGAGGGCGGCAGCAACCTGTTCCTCACCGGCCGGGCCGGCACGGGCAAGTCCACGCTGGTGCGGCGGTTCGTCGAGAGCACCGACCGCCGGGTGGTGGTCGCCGCTCCGACCGGGATCGCGGCGCTCAACGTGGGTGGATACACGCTGCACCGGCTGTTCGGCTTCCGACCCGACACCTCGCTCGCGGACGTGCGTTCCGGGCGCTACTACCCGGGCCGGTTCGCCGCCACGATCGCGGGCCTGCAGACCCTCGTGATCGACGAGGCCTCGATGGTTCGCGCCGACCTCTTCGACAAGGTCGCCGCCGCGCTCGAACGGTTCGGGCCGCAGCGCGGCGAGGAGCTGGGTGGGGTGCAGGTCGCGCTCGTCGGCGACCTGTTCCAGCTCCCACCCGTGGTCTCGACGGCGGAGGCCGGGCACCTGGCCTCCGCCTATCCCACGCCGTACTTCTTCTCAGCGCGGGCCTACCGGCCCGAGATCTTCCCGACGGTCTCGTTGACCACGGTGTTCCGGCAGCAGGGCGACGACAGGCTCACCTCGGCGCTCAACGCGATCCGCGAGGGCACCCTGCTGAGCTCGGCGCGTTATGAGCTGGACGAGCGTGTCGATGTCGACTTCGAGCCGCCCGCCGCCGAGATGTGGCTGACGGTCGCGCCCACCAACCGGGTCGTGACCGCACGCAACAACGCGCGCCTGGAGGCGATCGACGAGCCCGAGATCGTGCAGCACGCCTGGGCCAGCGGTGACCTCGACGGGTTCGACCCACCTGTCCCCGACGTGCTCCGGTTCAAGGTCGGCGCCCAGGTGATGCTGCTCAACAACGACCCGAGCGACCGGTGGGCCAACGGCACGCTCGGCACGATCGTGGGGTTCGACCCCCATGACCAGGCTGCCACGGTGCGGCTGCAGAACGGGCGAGTGGTCGCCGTCGGGCATCACACCTGGGACGTGACCCGGCCGGTGGTGGCGGGCGGCTCCATGCGGCACGAGATCGTGGGCACGTACACGCAGCTGCCGTTCACGCTGGCGTGGGCGATCACGATCCACAAGAGCCAGGGCCAGACGATCGACCGGCTCGTGGTCGACCTGCGTGGCGGCACGTTCGACTACGGGCAGCTGTACGTGGCGCTGAGCCGGTGCACCTCGCTCGAGGGGCTGGTGCTGCGGCGGCCGGTGCTGCCGAAGGATATGAAGGTCGACCGCAGGGTGGTGCGGTTCCTGCAGGGCAGCGCGGGCAGCGGCGCGAAGCACCGCCGCTGCGCCATCGGGGTGCTGACGGTCGGCGAGGAGGGGCAGCGGTCGCGGCCGCGACCGGTGGAGCTGGCGGTCGCGTTCGAGGACGGCACGGCGATCAGCACCCTCGTCAATCCTCAGCGCGACCTCGCCGACGCGCGCTCGGCGTACGGGATCGGCGTCGACGACGTGCTGCTCGCACCCACGCTCGCGCAGGCGTGGGCGGTGATCGCCCCGATGCTGGCGGGGTGCACGCCGGTGGGCCCGGATGTGGACGAGCTGCTCGGGTTGCTGGATTTCGAGCTCAAGCGGCTCGGGCACGTGATCGTGCTGCCCCTGGGTGTGCCCACGCGGGGCCGCGCAGGTGGCCGGAAGGCGCTCGAGCGGGCAAGGGCGGCGCTCGCCGCGGCCGAGGGGATCGACGGCGGTGGGGCGGCCACGGCTTTCGCACTCACCGACGAGCTCCCCGACGCGGGCTGCCTGGTGAGCCGCGACGCGGGGGTCGAGGCACCAGCCCTGGTCGAGATGCCGATGCTGTCGGCCTACCTGGAGCTGAGCCGACAGCTCGGCCCGCTGCTGCGGGGGGAGGCCGAGCAGGTGGAGCTGATCGCGGGTCCCGAGGCCGGACCGGCACGCGAGGTGATCGCGACCCAGCTGCGCGAGGCCGCCGCTGCCACGCCACTGACCGCCGAGGTGGTGCGGCGGCTGCAGGCGGTCGAGAAGTCGCTCGGGCTGAGCGTCCTGTCCGAGGAGCTGCTCGCCGAGAGCGCGGTGCCCGACATCGCCTCGGTGCTGGTCACGGGCACCCGGGTGTGCTTCACGGGCATGATCCAGCTCCCCGACGGGCGGCTGCTCGACCGAGACGACGCCCACGACCTCGCCCTGCGCGCCGGCCTCGTGCCGGTCGCCAACGTGAGCAAGACCCGCTGCGACGTGCTCGTGGTGGCCGAGGCCGGCACCCAGTCCGGCAAGGCCCGCAAGGCGCTCGAGCTCGAGAAGCCGGTCTACACGGCCGAAGAGTTCCTCGCGTGGTTCAGGGAGACGACGGGGGTGTCAGCGAGTACGCCGTCGGCCGTGCCTCCAGCTCCGCCCAGAGCTCGCTGGTGAGCCACGCACCGGTGAGCTCCTGCTGAGCTTCGATCCCCCAGCGCAGCTGCTCGACCAGATCCTCCGGCGGCGCACCGATCTGCTCAGTCAGCTGCGGCAGTCGCTCGATGCCGTGGGGCTGTCCGAAGATGCCGGCGACGACCTCGCCATCGACCGCAATCTCGACCTCGGTGTCGTAGTTGACGCTCCAATAGACCATCACCGCCGTACCGCCCTGCGAGGCCGCTTCGAGCACCGCCGGGTTCGTCCCGACGTATCCGATGGGCTCGACGACGATCACCCCCTCGCCCACCGGGGCGATGACCGCCCATGCCGGCTGCTCGCCCCCGGTCCACGGCGCGTCGAGGTGCTCGCTGGGCAGCACCGGGGCACCACCTGCACCGAACGCCGCGAGCACGGTGTCGAGGCTCGTACCCCCGATCGCGGTGATCGTGGCGGCCTCGAAGGCGTCGACCGCCCAGTCGGGCTCGCTCGAGTGCGATACATCCGCGCTCGACGGCGACATGCCCGTGCGCTCCGGGTCTGCTGCTCCCCCGCCGGTGCACGCGACGGCGAGCAGCGCCACGGCTGCCGCCACTGCTCCGTACGTCACCCTGCGCACGTCAGCGGGTCCACGCGAGCAGGTCGTCCGCCGCCATCGTGTTGATGATGCGGTCACGCTCGATGCCGAGCTTGGCCACGCGCGCGCACCCGTAGTCGAGGAAGTCGAGCTGGCCGGGGGCGTGGGCGTCGGTGTTGACGGCGAACTCGCAGCCGGTCTCCATGGCGAGCTCCAGCAGGTCGGTGGGTGGGTCGCGCCGCTCGGGGCGAGAGTTGATCTCGACCGCGACGCCGAACCGGCGGCAGGCCTCGAACACCAGCTCGGCGTCGAAGGTCGACTGCGGCCGGGTGCCACGGCCTCCCGTGATCAGCCGGCCGGTGCAGTGCCCGAGCACGTCCACGTGCGGGTTCGCGACGGCGTGGACCATGCGGCGGGTCATCTGCTCGGCGGGCATGCGGAGCTTGGAGTGCACCGACGCCACCACGATGTCGAGCTCCGCGAGCAGCTCGGGCTCCTGGTCGAGCGCACCGCCATCGAGGATGTCGACCTCGATGCCGGTGAGGATCCGGAACGGTGCCAGCTCGGCGTTGAGCGCCTTGACCCGGCGGATCTGGTCGCGCAGCCGGTCGGCCGAGAGCCCGTTGGCGACCGTGAGGCGCGGCGAGTGGTCGGTGAGCACCAGGTACTCGAGCCCGGTGCCGATCGCAGCGGCTGCCATGTGCTCGATCGGGGAGCCGCCGTCGGACTCGTGGGAATGCGTGTGCAGGTCGCCCCTGATCCAGGCGCGCACCTCGGCGGCTCCGGGTGCCAAGGCCTCCGCGCCCGACTCGAGCTCGGCGAGGTAGTCGGGCACACCGCCGTCGAGCGCCTGGGTGGCGACCAGGGCGGTCTTGGGCCCGACGTCGGCGAGCTGGGTGAGCTGCCCTGCCGCCGCCAGCTGGGCGACCTCGTCGGGTCCGATCGCCTCCAGCCGGTCCGCAGCCTTGCGGTAGGCCTTGATCCGGTGGGTCTGCTCGAGCTGGCGCTCCAGCAGGAACGCGATGCGGCGAAGCGCGACGACGGGGTCCACCCCGCCATCTTCCCGCGCCCAGCGGATATATCGTGGTCGCATGCCGCTGAAGTTCGTCCGGGCTGTCGAGGCGATCACCCCGCTGGTGCGCTCGCCCGAGGTCGCGGCGCGCTGGGACGAGGAGTCAGCGCTCCCGGGCATGACGGTCGGCGGGCTGACCCGGCACCTGGTCAGCCAGCCGGAGTGCGCGGTCGAGTTCCTCGCGATCGAGTTCCCCACCGACCGGGTACGGGTGCTGTCACTGATCGAGTACGCCGACCAGCTCGACTGGCTCGACGCGCCCACCGACGCGCCCGAGAACACCTCGATCCGGGACGACTTCAACGAGATGGGCGGCGCCGGCGTCGAGGACTCGGTCGCGGTGCTCGACGCCGCACTCGCCGGCCTGGGTCCCGCCATCACAGCCGCCGGCCCGACGACGTTCGTGCCCTGGCAGGGCTGCGCGCTCGCGACCGACGACTTCCTCGTGATGCGGTTGCTCGAGACCGTGGTGCACGCCGACGACCTCGCGGTCAGCGTCGGGCTGCCGACGCCCGCCTTCGAGCCTGAGGTCATGGAGCCGGTCGTGGAGCTGCTGGCCGCGCTCGCGCTGCGACGGCGCGAGCCGATCGACGTGGTGCGTGCGCTCGCAAGGGCTGAGCGAGAGCGCGGGCCGACCTCGGCGTTCTGAGGCGGTCGTGTGACATCCTCGAAACACCCGCCGGTTAGCGTCCGACCGTGGCGCAACCGATCGTGGCGACCTGGCGCCGCGCGCGTGATGCGCGCCGGCTGGCGAACGTGCTGCGCTCGCACATCCTCCGCCAGTACGGCACGGGACAGCGCTTCATGAGCGAGCAGGACCTCGCCAGCGCGTACGCGGTCAGCCGCAACCTCGCGCGCGACGCACTCGCGCTCCTGCAGGCCGAGGGCGTGATCTCGCGCCAGCAGGGCATGGGCACCTTCGTGGCGTCGTCGAAGCAGCTGAACGGTGGTCACGGACCGGTGCGCGGGTTCTCGTTGCGCGAGGGCGCGTACCACGAGGTGCTCGCGCTCGGCCCGATCCCTGCCACGACGCCGGTCGCGGAGATCCTGGAGGTCTCGATCGACGAGAGCGTGGTGCTGCTCGAGCGGCGCACCGTCGTGGCCGCGGAGCCGGTCGCGATCTGGACCAGCTACCTGCCCAGCGGCATCGCCGGGGACCTCGGGCCTGAGGACCAACGGCTCTGCGGTGACTACTACGACGTTCTCGACGAGCTCCTCGTGGACGAGGGCGGTGTGCTGGGCGTCGAGCAGAACGTCGATGCCACGGTCGCTCGGGGTGATGCCGCCCAGCTTCTCGGCGTCCCCGAGGGGTCAGCGCTGATCCGGATCGAGCGCCGCGTCTACTCGGGCGCCAAGCGCGTCGTGGACTACGGCTTCGGTGTGCTGCGCGCCGATCGGATCGCCATCGGGACCTGGCAGACGCGGGGTCCAGCGGTGGTCCCGGCCTTCGCCTGAGCAGCGGCAACCCATGCGCAGGGGGTGCGCAAGGGTGGCGTAACCAGGGCGCTTCGCACCATCGGTACAGGTCAGCGCCCCGCAGCGATGCCTGGCACCTGAATTAACGGTGCAGAAATCGGCGGGGTCCCCGGCGCGACACGGGACTGCCCCAGCCTTCATCTCACAGCCGTTCCACCACCGACGTGAGAAGTGAAGGCCACCATGGACGAGATCTGGACCCCCTTTCTGACCGAGCAGGACGTCGAGCACCTCGCGTCCTCGGGCTGGGCCAAGACCCAGCCGTTCGGTTTCGGCAGCAAGCCGGCCCTGCTGATCATCGACGACTATTACAGCGTGCTCGGGCTGGACCGCGAGCCGCTGATGGAGTCGGTGAAGAAGTGGCCGATGTCCTGCGGGCTGCAGGGCTGGGAGGCGATCGACCGGACCGTGCCGCTGCTCGAGGCGGCACGCGCCACGGGCATCCCCGTGATCCACGCCAAGGGCATGGATCGGTTCCCCTCGCCGTGGGCGGCCAGCCAGCCCGCCAGCCGCCGCCCCACCGACCTGCTCACCGAGGCCGAGAAGGCCCGGGGCGGCGAGATCGTCGCCGAGCTGGCCCCGATCGAGGGCGAGGTCGTCATCGAGAAGGCCGCCGCCAGCGCCTTCCACGGCACGCCCCTGAACTTCCACCTCAACTATCTCGGCGTCGACACCGTCATCGCGTGCGGCGAGACCACCAGCGGGTGCGTGCGCGCCTCCGTGGTGGACGGCGCCACCTTCCGCTTCCGCATGGGCGTGGTCGCCGAGTGCTGCTTCGACCGCACCGAGGCCTCCCACGCGATGAACCTCTTCGACATGCACACCAAGTACGCCGACGTCGTCGACGTCGCCTCGACGGTCGCGTACTTCGAGTCGGTTGCCACCCAGCGCACCCGCACCGCCGCCTGACCCGACCACCGCACCCACCCACAGACGGCTCCCGCCGCCCGCCCCGAAGGAGAAACACCATGACCTGGACCGCCCCGCCCGCTCGCGTCGTCCTCGACATCGAGATGCCCCAGCCCCGCCCGTTCGAGCTCGACCCCGCCACCACGCTCGTGCTCGTGGTCGACATGGAGAACTTCTTCGTGCACAACACCGAGCGATTCTCCTCGCGCATGACCGACACGATCGAGGGCAACAAGCGCCTGATCGAGAAGGCCCGTGCCGCCGGCGCCCCGGTCGTCTACATCCAGTCGGTGCGCAAGCCGGAGGCTCTTGAGGTCACGCGCTTCGGGTGCAACCCCATCCTGGCGGAGGGCTCCGACGGCGTGGAGATCGCTCCCGAGATCGCTCCCCTGCCGGGTGAGCCGGTCGTGCAGAAGTGGAGCCACGACCCGTGGGCGGGCACCACCCTCGAGCAGGTCTTCGCCGACCTCGGCGCCGACCCCCAGAGCTGGACCGTGCTCGTCACCGGGGTCTCCGCGGCCGTGTGCGCGCATGCCGCAGCGCTCGGCTGCAGCAACCGCCACTACATGACCCTCATCCCGATGGACTGCACGGCCGCCGGCTCGGTCGAGGAGGAGGCGCGGGTCTACGCCCAGTACATGAGCGGAGGCTACGAGTTCAACATGGCCTTCACCCACAGCGAGCTCGTCGAGTTCGTCCCCGGCGCCGTCGCCGCCGAGACCCAGGTCCGCGAGCGCACCCCGCTCACCGTCTGATCCCCCCCTCCTCCTAGGAGCCCCACGTGAGACGTCTCCCTTCACGCCGCCTCGTCGTCGTTCTCGGCAGCGCGTTGCTGCTGTCCGCCTGTGGTGCCGCCGGTCAGCAGGCGCCGACCTCGGACGAGTCCGGCTCCGCCTCCGACGAGCCGCCCGCCCTCACCGAGATGGTGGCGCCAGAGGACCGGGTGCTGGCCGATGACCAGAACCTGGTGGTCCGGCAGTACTCCGAACCGGTCGGCTTCGACCCGGCCACGCTGTTCCGCATCGACACCGAGATGATCGCGCTCAACATCTACAACGGGTTGACGTCGTTCGACCCGGTCACGGGTCAGCCGTTGCCGGGTCTCGCCGAGAGCTGGGACATCTCCGAGGACGGCCTGGTCTACACGTTCAACCTCGTCGAGAACGCGACCTGGCACTTCGACTACGGACCGTTCACTGCTGCCGACGTCGTCTACAGCTACGAGCGGATCCTCGACCCGGCCACCGGTTCGCAGTACCGCGCAGAGCTGGGCAGCATCCAGGAGATCGTCGCGCTCGACGACTACACGGTGCAGATCACTCTGAACGCACCCGACGCGAACTTCCTGCTGCAGGTGACCAACAACCACCAGGGGCAGATCGTCAACCAGCAGGCGATCGAGGACTTCGGGGCCGACTACCCCCGAAACCCGGTCGGCACAGGCCCGTTCTACCTGGAGTCCTGGACGCCGAACGCGACCCTGGTGCTGCAGCGTCACGAGGACTACTTCCTCGGCGCCGCGGATCTCGAGAGCGTGACGTTCGAGCTGATCACCGACGCCGCAGCGGCCGAGACCGCCTTGCTCAACGGTGAGGTCGACGCCGCGGCCGGCATGAACAGCCTGAGCGCCGAGCAGTTCGACCGCGTCTCCTCGACCGAGGGGATCTGGGTCAGCACGGCCGAGGGGTACACCACCAACGCCTGGTTGTTCGGCTCGGAGTTCGAGCCGTTCAGCGACCAGCGGGTGCGTCAGGCGTTCGTGATGGCGCTCGACAACACCGCGATCCTCGAGGCCATCGCGCCTCACAGCGCGCAGTCCTGGCAGGGAATCCTGCCGCCGTGGATGGCGGAGACCGACACCTCGATCGAACCCATCCCCTACGACCCCGACGGAGCCAAGCAGCTGCTGGCCGAGGCCGGGTATCCGGACGGCTTCACCGTGCGGCTGATCACCACGGCACCGACCGAGACCGCGATCCTGCAGCAGGACTTCCTGGCACAGGTGGGCATCACGCTCGAGTTCGACATCGTCGAGGTCCCGGTGTTCAACGAACGGCGCCAGTCGGGTGACTTCGACCTCTCGTTCCGGGTGTACCCGGCGATCAACCCCGACACGCTGCTGCGGGGCTACCTGCACCCCGAGAACGCGGCACCGATCGGGATGAACGGGTCGAAGTACGACAACGCCGAGATCACGGCGCTGCTCGACCAGGCTCGTTCCGAGCTCGACCAGGATGCGCGCTACGCGCTCTACGCACAGATCCAGCAGATCGTCGCCGACGAGGTCATGTACCCCGCCTCCGCGGCCACGAACCAGAGCTGGGCGATGTCGGAGACCGTGCGCAACGTCCAGGTCAACCGGCTGGCCGGCGTGGACCTCTACCCCGTCTACATCTCGGCGGAGTAGGCGGATGCTGCGCTACGCAGGGCGCCGGATCACCGCGATGATCCCCGCGCTCCTGGTGATCATCGTGCTGGTGTTCGCGCTGCTGCGGATGATCCCGGGTGATCCGGCGGTCTTCATCGGTGGCGAGAACATCGGCCCCGAGGCGCTGCAGGCGCTGCGGGAGCGGCTCGGCCTGGCCGCTCCGCTCCCGCAGCAGTTCCTCGACTACCTCGCCTCGCTCGCGCGGTTCGACCTCGGCCGGTCGCTGCACACCCAGCTGCCGGTCACCTCGATCATCGGCAACGCCATCACCTTGACGGCGACGATCGCGATCACCTCCACGGTGCTCGGGCTGCTGATCTCGGTACCGCTGGGCGTGGTGGCGGCGTACTCCAAGAGCAAGGGTCGCAACCGCGGCGACGGCGCTCTGATGGCTGTCGTGATGGTCCTGGACAACGTGCCCAGCTTCTGGCTCTCGCTGCTGCTGATGCTCGGGCTCTCCTACGGGCTGGGTCTGTTCCCGATCTCGGGAGCGGTCTCCTGGTCCGACCCCGGCGCGATGGCGGCGCGGCTGGCGCTGCCGGTCATCGTGCTCGCGATCGGGCAGGTCGCGGCCCTGACCAGGGTCACCCGGTCCGCCGTCGTCGAGACGCTCGGCAGGGACTACGTGCGCACCGCCCGCGCCATGGGCACGCCGGAACCCACGATCCTGTTCCGGCACGCACTGCCCAACGCGGCGCTGCCGATCATCACGATGACGGGTCTCAGCTTCGGCCGGCTGCTCGCCGGCACGGTGATCGTGGAGGCGATCTTCTCGATCCCGGGCATCGGCACCCAGCTGATCCAGGCGATCACCGGTCGCGACTACCCGGTGGTGCAGGGCCTGATCCTCGTCTACGCCCTGATCTTCCTGACGATCAACGTCGTCACCGACGTCGTCTACACCCGCGTCGATCCCCGCGTGCGGCTCGCATGAGCGCCGCGCCCACCCCCGCAGCCCACCCACGGAGGTCCCGATGACGCTCCACAGCACCGAGACACGGCCGCCCGAGGCCACCGCCCCGCCAGCGCCCGACGCCACCGCCGAGGTCGCACCTGCCGCCGCTGCAGCCCCAACCGAGCCGAGCATGGTCCGGGCCGGCGTCCGCAGCTTCTTCCGGAACCGGAACAACGTGATCGCCTGCGCGATCATGGTGCCGCTGGTCTCGATCGCCCTGCTCTCACCCTGGCTCCCGCTGGGCAACCTCACGCAGTCGAACCTGCTGGCGTCGTTGGCGCCACCCAGCCTCGAGCACCCGTTCGGCACCGACAAGCTCGGCCGAGACATCCTGGCGCGCACGTTCGCCGGGCTGCGGATCTCGATCCTGGTCGGGCTCGCCGCGGCGACGATCTCGCTGCTGGGCGGCATGATCATCGGCACGCTGGCCGCGACGCTCGGGAAGCGGGTCGATGCGGCGGTCTCCAGCCTGGTCGACGTCCTCATGGCCTTCCCCGCCGTGCTGATGGCGATCGTGATCGTCGCGGTCTTCGGCCCCGGTCCCGTCCAGCTGATCATCGCGCTGGGGATCGCATCGATGCCGGCGGCGATCCGGCTGCAGCGCTCGCTCGCCCTGAGCATCGTCTCCAGCACCTACATGGACGCCGCCCGGATGGCGAACGCCTCCGCGTGGTGGAACGTGCGGCGGCACATGCTGCCGAACAGCGTCGCTCCGATGATGGTGGTGGCCTCCATCTACGCCGCCGAGGCGATCCTGGCCGAGGCCGCGCTGTCCTTCCTCGGGCTGGGCGTGGTGCCGCCGACACCCTCGCTGGGCAACATCATCGCCGACGGCCAGAACTACCTGCGCGAGGCCTGGTGGATCTCGACCATCCCCGGTCTGACCATCGTGCTGCTGTCGCTGAGCCTGCACTTCTTCTCCGACGGCGTCCGGGAGCAGCTCGATCCCGCCCTCCGCGCCACCGTCATGCGCGCACGAAAGGAACGCCGATGGATGCGTCGCAGCAGATGAGCCCGGAGATCGCCGTGGAGGTGCGCGGGCTGAGCGTCGAGTTCCCGACGGCGAACGGACCGGCCCGGGCGGTGACCGACGTCAGCCTGTCCGTGGCACGCGGCGAGCGCCTCGCGATCGTCGGAGAGAGCGGCTCGGGCAAGAGCGTGCTGTCGCTGGCGCTCATGGGCATCGTCGGTGGCTCGGGCACGATCACCGGAGGCGAGGTGTGGCTGCAGGGTCAGGACCTGCTGGCCCTGAGACCTGAGCAGCTGCGCCGCGCCAGGGGACGGGACATCGCGATGGTGTTCCAGGACCCGGGCACCTCGCTCAACCCCGTGATCTCGATCGAGGCGCAGATCGTGGCACCGCTCCGCCGTCATCTGGGCCTGTCACGGGCAGCGGCGCGCGAGCGCGCGCTGCAGCTGCTCGCCGAGACCGGCCTGCCCGACCCGGCGCGGACCCTGGCCGCGTTCCCGCACCAGCTCTCCGGCGGCATGCGGCAGCGCGTGATGATCGCGATGGCGGTCGCGTGCGAGCCCACCGTGCTGCTGGCCGACGAGCCGACGACGGCGCTCGACGTCACCATCCAGGCCCAGATCGTGGACCTGCTCTCCCGGCTGAGCTCCGAGCGCGGCTCCGCGGTCGTGTTCGTCACGCACGACATGGGGCTGGTGGCGCGGTTCGCCGACCGTATCGCCGTCATGTACGCCGGGCGCATCGTGGAGTCGGGTCCGGTGCTCGACGTCTTCGCCGCTCCGCAGCACCCCTACACGCGTGGGCTGCTCGCATCGATCCCGGCGGTCGACGGGCCGCTGCCCGACAGGCTCACCCAGATCGACGGCTCTCCTCCCCCGCTGACCGAGCTGCCTGCAGGGTGCGCCTTTGTCGACCGGTGCCCCTCGGCGCTGCCGCAGTGCAGCTCGTCCCAGCCGGCGTTGACCGAGCGCAGGCCCGGGCAGGTGGCGGCCTGCTGGGCGACCGCGACCATCGACGTTTCCCACCGAGAGGCGGTATCGGCATGACGACCACGGAGCACGACCTCGAGATCGAGCTCGACCCCAAGCCGGTGCACGACCGACCCCTGCTCGAGGTGATGGGGCTGACCAAGCACTTCACGGTCGGCCGGGGTCGCACACGAGCGGTCGTCCGCGCGGTCGACGGCCTCGACCTGACGATCCGCCGTGGCGACACGGTGGGCATCGTCGGTGAGTCGGGGTGCGGCAAGACCACCACAGGTCGGGTGCTCGCCGGTCTGGAGTCGCCTACCGGCGGCGAGATCGTCGTCGACGGGCGCCAGCGCGTGGACGAGTCCACGAGAGCCAGCCGTCGGGACCTGCGCTCGCTCCGCCGTCGGATCCAGATGATCTTCCAGGACCCGCTCGCCTCGCTCGACCCCCGGATCCCGGTCGGCGAGTCGATCGTGGAGGCGCTGGCCACGCAGAGGATCGGGACACCGCAGGAGCGGCGCGCCCGCGCGGTCGCGCTGCTGCAGCGCGTCGGCCTGAGCGCCGCGATGGCCGATCGGTATCCGGCCGAGTTCTCGGGCGGTCAGCGCCAGCGCATCGGGATCGCGCGAGCACTCGCCGTCGGGCCCGACCTCGTCATCGCCGACGAACCGACGAGCGCCCTCGACGTGTCGGTGCGTGCGCAGGTGGTCAACCTCATGCGCGACCTGCGCGACGATCTCGGCGTCGCGTTCCTATTCATCTCGCACGACATGGCCACCGTCCGGTACCTGTGCGACGAGGTCGTCGTGATGTATCTGGGGCGGGTGATGGAACGGGCACCTCGGGAGGCCCTGTTCGCGGAGCCGAAGCACCCGTACACGCAGGCGCTGCTGGCTGCGGTGCCGGTTCCGGACCCGGTGCGCGAGGCCCAGCGCGAACGGGTGGTGCTCAGCGGCGACCTGCCGAGCCCGGTGGCACCGCCGCCGGGCTGCCGGTTCAGCACGCGGTGCCCGCTGGCCACCGACCTGTGCCGCACCACCGAGCCCGAGCTCACACCGCTGCCCGGCGGGCGGGCAGCCGCCTGCCACTACGTCTGACCCGACCCGTTGACGAGAAGGCCCGGCACCGTGAGGAGAACCATGCCCAGAACACGCGTGATCAGCGCGAACCTGGTGATCGTCGCCGGGCTGGTGGCTGCCACCCAGATGTCGTGGGGCGTGGTGATCCCGGTGATGCCCGTGCTGGCGGAGAACCTCGACGCCAGCGTCACCGACCTGGGGCTGCTGATCGCGCTGTTCGGGCTGGGTCGGTTGTTCGCCAACATTCCTGCGGGGCGGTTGGCCGAGCGGGTGAACCAGAAGTGGCTGCTGCTCGCCTCGGTGGTCGCCGTCGTGGTGTGCATGGCGCTCAGCGGTTTCGTGAACGACCTGCAGCAGCTGTTCGTGCTGCGGGTGCTGACAGGGATCGGTGGCGGCTTCGCCGTGACGGTCGGCAACACCTTCATCACCTCGACCACCGCACCCTCCAGTCGTGGTCGGGCGCTCGGGACGCTGCACGCTTTCCAGCTGGCCGGTGGTGCCCTCGGACCGGCCGTGGGCGGCTTCGTGTCCGCCTGGAGCGGACCCGCCGCCGCCTTCCTGGTCTCGGGGGCCGCGGCTGCGGTGTTCGCCGTCGCAGGGGTGGGCTGGCTGAGAAGCCCAGCGCGGCACACCCCGATGATCACCGCCGACGCACCCGCCGTCGTCGCGCGGCAGTGGCTGCTGCGCGACCGCAGCATGGTGGCGATCTGCGTGGTCGGCTTCGCGGTGTTCTTCGCTCGTTTCGGTGGCCAGCAGTTCCTGGTACCGGTTCTCGCCTACGAGCAGGCCGAGATGACCGAGGCACAGCTCGGCCTCGTGCTGGGCGTCATCGCCGGCCTCAACATCGCGCTGATCGGGCTCGCCGGGTGGTTCACCGACCGGTATGGGCGCAAGGCCGTGATCGTGCCCGCGATGCTGATCAGCTCGTTGGCGTTCCTGGGCTACTCGTTCGCGACGACGCTCAGCACGTTCATCATCGTGTCCCTGGTCGTCGGGCTGTTCACCAGCGTGGCTGCACCCGCGCAGGTCGCCTACCTCGCCGACATCGCGCCCGTCGGTCGGCAGGGCAGCGCCGTCGGGATGTATCGGACCTTCGGGGATCTCGCGGCGCTCGTCGGGCCCGTGGTGCTCGGGGTGCTGGTCGAGCAGCAGGGTGGGTGGACCGGCGTGGTGACCGTGAGCGCGTGCGGCACGGCCGCGACCCTCTTCTTCTGGGCCCGCGCGCGCCGGACCCGCCCGGTCGAGGCTCCCGCGCCAGCTGAGAAGGCGGCCGCCGCAGCGGCCGCCTGAGGTTCAGCCGGGCATCTGCACGAACTCGCGGACCTCGACGGCGTTCGCCCAGGCCATCGGGTGTCCGGCTGCGATCGCGACGGCGTCGTCCATCGAGTCCGCCTCGATGATGTCCAGGCCGACGATGACCTCGCTCACCTCGGAGAACGGGCCCTCCGTGCGCTCGACCTTGCCTGCACGCACGCGGACGGTGGCTGCCTGCGAGGCCGGCTGCAAGGGGTCGCCGGTGACGTACTTGCCGGCGTCGACGACGCCCTGCCACCACTTCTCGACGTCGGGTGCCTGCTCGCGGTCCGCCTCGCTCGCGGGGACGGTCGTGTCGGTCGTGATGAGGAGCAGGTAGTTGGCCATCAGAGTTCTCCATCCGGTTCGTGGTGTCTGTCAGCGTGCGCTGACACCAGGGTGACGGATTGGGCTGACGGAACTCGACAAATGGATCGACAGAGAGCCGCTCGCGGTCCTGCACGATCTCACCGCAGTGACGGATGTCGGTGGTGCGTAGTTGAGTTCTCGTATGGATGTTCTACCTCTAGGTCTGGTCGGTGACGGGGCGCTGCGCGCTGCCGTGGCCGCTGATCGTGAGGTGACGCGCATGGAGGGTGCTCGGCTCGATCATCTGGCGCAGTACCTGGCCGAGGCCCGGCAGGGCTACGTGGCGCCGCCGGTGGTGCTGCCCGGTGAGGAGCTGTTGCTGCGGCTGGGTGGGGTGGGGACCCCGGAGGTGGCCGAGTTCACGGTCTGCGAGGTAGCCGGGGCGCTGGGGCTGTCGCAGGCCGCCGCCACGGGGTTGTGCGCTGACGTGCTGGATCTGACGTTCCGGTTGCGGGAGGTCGCGCAGTGCGTGCGCGCCGGGGTGCTGCCGTTCGTGCGTGCACGGATGATCGCGCGTCGCACCCGGGAGCTGTCGGTGGCCGAGTGCGTGCTGGTGCAGGCGCGGTTGATGCGCCTGCGTGACTCCGGGCGGGGTCCGATGCCGGTGGCAGCGCTGGTGCCGATGGGCAGGCTCAAGGACATGGTCGACCAGGCGGTGCTGACCGTGCGTGGCCCCGAGACGGTGGCGCAGGCCGAGGCGAAGGTGGCGGCGTCGTTGTACGTGGAGGTCGTGCACCAGGCCGGCGGAGCCACGGATCTCGCGGCCGCCGATGCGGCCCGGTTGGATGCCCTGCTGGATGAGATCGCGGGCTGGTTGGCCCAGGTCGGCGACGAGCGCCCGAAGAAGATCCTGCGTGCCGTGGCTCTGGGCCTGCTGGCCGATCCCGACCTGTTGAGCGCCCTGTCCGAGATGCAGACTCAGCAGCCCAGCGCAGGCAACGACGTCGGTGCCGCACCCGACGAGCTGGTCGACTCGGACGTCCCCGCGGCTCCCGTCCCCTCCCCTGTCCCTGCCGAGACGCCCGCCGCAGCGGGAATCGCGGGCCTACCTGCAGGCGTGTTGGAGAAGCTGAGGCGGATGCGGTCCACGGTGCTGTACGTCCACCTGGATCGGGCGTCGGAGACGTGGTGCGAGGAGAAGGCCGGTGCGCTGAGCAAGGAGCAGGCACGTCAGATCGTGGGGCACTCCAACGTGGCCATCCGGCCGGTGCTGGACCTGGCCGAACCGCTGACCTACACCGGGTACGTGGCACCGCCGAAGCTGAAGGAACAACTCGCACTCCTGAACGCCGGCTACTGCACCTTCCCCTATTGCACCAGACGCGCACGCGTCAGCGACGTCGACCACCGACGCAGCTACGCCACCGGCGGCCCGACCGCCACCGCCAACACCCATCGACCCTGTCGCAAGCACCACCGCGTCAAGGACAAGGGCGGCTGGCGGGTCGTCAGTCCCGCCCCCGGGATCTGGATCTGGACCTCCCCAGCCGGTGCCCTGTGGCTCGTCACCAATGGCACCACCACGCCACTGAACGGCATCTTCACCGCGCCCCAGAACCGCATCGTCACCATGCCCCCGGACGTCGGCTCCATCGCCTTTCCGGACGGCACTCTCTCCACGTCACTGGACAGCGGTTCCACGGTGCTCGCACTCGGAAGCGGTCGCGAAGCCGGCGCCACACCCACGGGCGACGGACACGCACCGACCGCAGACCCAGCGGCCGAAGGCCGAGAGGGCTCGCGCGCCTCCGAGACCAAACCGAGCACCGGATCGAGCAACACCTATCCCGCGGCCGTTGATCCGGGAGCCTCCAACCCGGCAGCCTCAGTCCCGCCCAGCGCCGGAAATACCCGCGGACCCAAAGACGCCGGCACCCCGACCAACCACCCACTGACACCCGACGAGTACGACGTCACCTACAACTTCATCGACACCGGCTGACGCCACCCACGCCGACGGTCGATCGCGATCGCTAGTCCAATCTACGTTAGGGCCTATACAACTGTAGACCGGTGTATCAGCGCCGCCGCTTCGGAGCTGGCGTCCGTTTGCCGACCGTCAACTCACAGCGCCGAGCCGTGCGGCCTCGCGAACGACGTGACCGATCGCGCCGGCGCCCCACTGGTCGACGGCCGCCTCGATCTCCGCCTCGTCCGTCCCCGTGACCTCGAGTATCAGACGCGCGCCGTGGCCGGTGCCCTGTCCCAGGGTGAGTCGGACGACGTCGCCCGGCTCGGTCGCGGCCGTGGTGAACGAGAACTGCGCCGGCGGCTCACACTCCGTCACCGTCCCGAGCACGGCGGCGGGCGCTGCGAAGGGCCGGAACTCCTCGCCCACGGCGGGGGCTGGCGAGCCGCCGAAGAACAGGTCCCATGCCACGCCAGCCTCGCAGATCAGCTGCCGCTCGAAGAGCACCCGCCACCCGGTCTCGGTCCGGTCGATCACCGGCCGGTCGAGCGCGAAGTGCGTGACGAGCTCCTCGTGCCGCGCCTCGCCGCGATCCGCGACCTCGGCCGGCCGCCTATCGGCCAGCACGTCCGCGACCGCGGCCAAGCACTGCTCCCAGCCCGTCGCGAAGCTTGCCGCTCCAGCGCGGTCATCGAAGTGGTGGGTGAGGACGAGCTCGGTGGCGTCGCCGTCAGCGACGAGCTCGAAGTCGAGCAGGTCATCCCCCCAGGTGAACGCGAGCCTCGTGGGCGCGTCGGCCACCTCGACCCGCCCTTCTCCGGCGGAGCCGTAGCTCACCACGGCGCCCACCTCAGCCGTGATCGAGACCTCCGTGGGGAACCAGGTGCGCAGACTGTCAGCCTCCGTCAGCGCGCGCCACACCCTGTCGATGGGATGGGGGTAACGGCGTCGGATCCGGATAGCGGTTCGCGCGCCGTCGATGATCTCCGGGTTGCTCATGGCTCGTCCTCTTCCTTCATCTCGTCCAGCTGGGCACCGAGCAGGTCGAGCCGGTCCTCCCACATCCAGCGGTAGGGCTCCAGCCACTGCGCGACCTCCGCGAACGCCTCGGGACGCAGGGCGTACCGGCGCTTCTGGGCCTCCGGGACCGCGACGACGAAGCCGGCGTCCCGCAGCACCCTCAGGTGCTTCGAGGCCAACGGCTGACTGATGCGCAGGCTGTCGACGAGCTCGTTGACCGTGCGCGGTCGCGCCCGGAGCTCGGCGAGGATGTCCTGCCGAACGGGATGAGCGAGCGCCTCGAACGTCACGGCCATGCCGAAAGCATGCCATGATCGTTATATAACGTCAAGGGCATGTTCTGCCGCAGTATCGGAATGTCTACGTGGTCTGGCAGAGACCCCGATACTGCGGCAGCGACCTCAGGCGAGCGTGCGGGGCGAGTTGCGAACCTCGGGCTGCTGGCGCTTGGTGTCACGGGCCGCCCACCGCACTGCGTTGGCGATCACCTTGCGGATCTGCGGGTGGAAGTACACCGGGTACTCCTGGTCGCCGGGCGAGAAGTAGAAGACCTTGCCCTGCCCGCGGCGGTAGGTCATCCCGGAGCGGAAGATCTCGCCACCGGAGAACCAGGACGCGAACACCAGCTCCTCGGGCGGCGGCACGTCGAAGAACTCGCCGTACATCTCCTGCTGCTCGATGACGAACGGCTGCTCGACGCCCTCGGCGATCGGGTGGGTCGGGTCGATGGTCCACACGATCTCGCGGTCCTGTGCGTTGCGCCAGGCGAGCGAGCACGTGGTCCCCATCAGCGTGATGAAGATCTTCGAGAAGTGCGCCGAGTGGAGCACGAGCAGCCCCATGCCGCCCAGCACGTGCCGATGCACACGCTCGACGACCTCGTCGGCCACGTCGTCGTGCGCCATGTGGCCCCACCACAGCAGCACGTCGGTCTCGGCGAGCACGGCCTCGGAGAGCCCGTGCTCGGGGTCGGCCAGCGTCGCGGTGCTCACCGTGACCTCGTCGCCCAGCAGCTCGGTCAGACCCTCGGCGATCGCGCCGTGGATCCCCCCGGGGTAGATCTCCTGCACGACGGCGTCCCGCTGCTCGTGCCACCCCTCGTTCCAGACCAGCACCCGGATCATCGGGCCACCTCCACCTTCTCCGTCAGCTCGCTCATGGTCACTTCTGCACCCCGCTCGGCGGACAGGTACGCCGCCTCGAGGATGCGGGTGCGGGTCGCGCCGATCGTGCCGTCGTGCTCGGCCCACGAGCTCGGATCACCGATCACCGCCAGGAACTTGTCGACGACGGCGGTGTGCCCCAGGCTCTCCGGCACCGGCAGCACGACGTCCTCGGACCCGTCGGGCGCCGTCGCGAACAGGGTCACCACGGCCGGCGCGTAGTCGATGGTGCGCAGCTCGATGCCACCGTCGGTGCCGTAGAGGGTGATCGCCATGTCGTCACCGCTCGGCCGGTGCGTGGCCCAGCTCGCCTCCAGCGTGACCGAGCCGCCGCCCTCGAGCCGCAGCAGCATCACACCGAGGTCCTCGACCTCGAAGGCGGAACCGGCGGCCTGCTTCTCGTCGGGCCCGCCACCCAGCCCGCGCGGCCCGAGCTCGGCGTGCGTGACACCGGAGACCGTGAGCACCTTCGGCTCACCCAGCATGTGCAACGTGGCGTCCAGCATGTGCACGCCGAGATCGATCAGCGGACCGCCGCCCCCCATCTCCTTGTTGGTGAACCAGCTGCCCAACGACGGGATGCCGGACCGCCGCCACCACTCGGCCTTCGCGTGGTACACGCGCCCGACCGCGCCGGCCGAGACCTGCTCGCGCATCGCGGTGATGTCGCCGCGGTAGCGGTGGTTGAAGGCCACCTCGAGCACCCGGTTGTTGCGCCGGGCGGCCGCCACCATCGCGTCGGCCTCGGCCGAGGTGCGCGCCATCGGCTTCTCGGAGAGCACGTGCAGCCCGGCGTCCAGCGCGGCGATGGTGGCCGGTGCGTGCAGGAACGTCGGCACCGCCACGCTCACGGCGTCCAGCTCCGCCTGCTGCAGCAGGTCCTCCCACCTGTCCACCGCGACCGGCACCCCGTGCTCGGCGGCCAGCTCCTCGCGCAGCGCTGTCTCCATGCCCGCGAGGCCGACCACCTCGACATCCGGTCTCGTGACGTACCGCGCCAGGTGCGACCGGCCCGCCCAGCCGAGCCCGATGACACCGACCCGCAACGGGCGGTCAGGGGGAGAAGCAGTCATCAATCAGTCCTCTCGAGCGAGCCAGGAAGCGATCGCCTCGGGGGCGAGCGCGTGGCGGGCGGCCATGATCGCGGCGCCGAGTGCGCCGGCGTTGCTGTCCCCACGGGCGGGGACGATCTGAAGGCGCTCGGTGGCGAGCGGCAACGAGTGTCGGTACACGACCTCGCGGACACCGGCGAGCAGGTCCTCTCCCGCTCGCCCGATGGTCCCGCCGATCACGACGACGGAGGGTCCGAGCACGTTGACGACGGTCGCCAGCACCGCGCCCACCTCGCGCCCGGCCTGGCGGACCAGCTCGATCGCGGTGCGATCACCGGCACGCACGAACGCCACGACGTCGGCGCTCGTGCGTGCATCCACGCCCGCCTCGCGCAGCCGGGCAGCGATCGCCGGGCCGCTGGCGATGTCCTCGAGCTCGCGCTCGTCCTCGGGCGGTCTCGGGCTGTCCGCTGCCCACGGCACCCGCACGTGCCCGAGGTCGCCCGCGGAGCCACGCGCGCCGCGCTGCAGTGTCCCGCCCATGACGATCCCCGCCCCGATCCCGGTGGAGACCTTCACGTAGAACAGGTCGTCGGCCTCGGCCCACCAGGTGGCGTGCTCGCCGAGCGCGAGCACGTTGACGTCGTTGTCCACCAGCACGGTCAGGTCGGGAAGCCCCAGCTCGGCCTGCACCAGCGCGGGAACGTCCACACGATCCCAGCCCGGCATGATCGGCGGGTTCACCGGCCGGCCGGTCACGTGCTCGACCGGCCCGGGCAAGCCCAGGCCCAGCGCGGCCACATCCGCCCAGGGGCGTCCGACGCCGTCGAGCAGGGATCCCGCCGTGCCGAGCACGGCCGTCAGCACGGGCTGGGGACCATCCGCGATGTCGAGGTCGATCGTCTCGGCACTCAGCACTCCCCCGGCGAGATCGCAGACCGCGACCGTGCCGTGCGTCGCGCCAAGATCGATCCCGACGACGACCCTCGCCACCGGGTTGAAGGCCACCCGGGCGGGAGGCCGGCCGCCCGAGGACGCGGCAGCCCCGGCCGGGGCCAGCACACCGGCGCGCAGGAGCTCGTCGACCCGGGCGGACACCGTGGAGCGCGACAACCCCGTGAGGTGCGCGATCTCCGCCCGAGTACGGGGAACGCCGTCGAGCATCAGCTCGAGCGGGCCGCCCGGACCCGGACCGGCAGCACGACCGGCAGGCGTTGGCGGCGTCATAGTTATGAGTACAGCACAGCGCACTACTGCTGATCAATCCTTGGACTTCTGATTGACCCGTCCGCAAAACTGTGTGAGCGTTGAGGTCGACACCCGCGGGCGCGCTCGTCGTGCCCACATGACGAAGGAGCACGTGTGCCCACCTCACCCCTCTCGGTCCAGCTGTACACCGTGCGCGAAGCGGCCGCCGAGGACCTGACCGGAACCCTGCAGCGGATCGCCGAGATCGGCTACGAGCTCGTGGAGCCGTACGCCTTCACCCGCTTCCCGGACCTGGGGGAGGCGCTGAGGGCCAGCGGCCTGCGCGCCCCCACCACCCATCAGGGCTTCCTCACCGCCAGCGAGGCGGAGCAGGACGAGATCTTCGCCGCGGGCGCCGCGCTCGGCATGGAGCGAGTCATCGACCCGCACTACCCCGCCGAGAACTGGGCCACCACCGACCAGATCGCCGACACGGCCGCGCGCCTCAACGCCGCCGCCACCGTGGCCGCCAAGCACGGCATCACGGTCGGCTACCACAACCATGCGTTCGAGCTCGAGAGCCGGCCCGAGGGTGCCGAGGGTCGCTCCGGCCTGGAGATCCTCGCCGAGCAGCTGAACCCGGAGGTCGGCCTCGAGGTCGACGCCTACTGGGCGGCCGTGGGCGGCGAGGAGCCGGTCGCGCTGCTGCAGCGCCTCGGCGACCGGGTGATCGCGGTCCACGTGAAGGACGGCCCGGGCACCAAGGAGAACCTCGACCAGGTCGCTGTCGGGTCGGGCAGCCAGCCGATCGCCGAGATCCTCAGCGCCACCCCGCGCGCGCTGCACGTGGTCGAGCTCGACGACAGCCGCGACGACCGCTTCCACGCGATCGCCGACAGCTTCGCCTTCCTCTCCGGGATCCGGGCATGACCCGGACCGGACGCGCGGGCGTCGGCATCATCGGTGCGGGAAACATCAGCACCCAGTACCTGAAGAACCTCACCACGTTCGGTGACGTCGAGGTCCGGTTCGTCGCCGACCTCGATGTCGACCGCGCTGCCGCGCAGGCGGAGGCCTACGGCGTGCCGCGCTCCGGGACGGTCGCCGAGCTGCTGGCCGACGACGAGATCGAGGTGGTCGTCAACCTCACCGTGCCGGCCGTGCACGTGCAGGTCGCGCAGCAGATCCTCGCGGCGGGCAAGCACGTGTGGAGCGAGAAGCCGTTCGCGCTCGAGCGTGAGAGCGGCCGCGCGCTGCTCGCCGAGGCGCAGTCGGCAGGACTGCGGGTGGCCACCGCTCCCGACACCTTCCTCGGTGCCGGCATCCAGTCCTCGCTGCGCCTCATCGCCGAGGGTGGCATCGGGGAGGCGCACGGCGCGCTGACGCTGATGCAGTCGCCCGGGCCCGAGTCGTGGCACCCCAACCCGGCGTTCCTCTTCGACATCGGCGCGGGGCCGCTGTTCGACATCGGCCCGTACTACCTGACGGCGCTGGTCCAGTTCTTCGGGCCGGTCACCCGTGCGCAGGCTGTCACCTCGAAGTCGCGCGTCGAGCGCGTGATCGGGTCCGGGCCGCTGGCCGGCCAGACCTTCCCGGTGAACGTGCCCACCCACGTGGCGGCACTGCTGGAGTTCGAGAGCGGGCAGAGCGCCCAGAGCACCTTCTCGTTCGACTCGCCCCTGGGGCGCACCCAGTTCGAGATCACCGGGACCGACGCGACCCTGACCGTTCCGGACCCGAACACCTTCTCAGGCGACCTCACGCTCACCCGGGCGAAGTCCGACCTCGAGACCCGCCCCTCCGAGGGCTCGGCCGCGGGCCGCGGCACCGGCGTCGTCGAGATGGTCCGCGCGATCCGTGCGGGCGTGCCCGAACGAGCCTCTGGCGAGCTCGCGTTCCACGTGCTCGACGTGATGCAGTCGATCATCGAGGCCGGCGAGGGGCGCGAGCCGGTGGACGTGACCAGCACGGTCGACGTGCCGCCACCGCTCGAGGTGGACTGGGACCCGGCGGAGACGACGCTCTCGTGAGCGCCGCGCCGCCGATGACCGTCCGTCAGACCACCCCGTGCGGTGAGATCGCACGTCCACGGCGAGATCGCACATGCCGCTGTGCGATGTCACCGGCGGTGTGCGATCTCAGCACCACGGGGGCCAGCCGATGACCGCGCTGCCGGGCGCAGGAGTCGGCGTCGGCGTCATCGGCGGCGGCTTCATGGCGCAGATGCACTCCCGGTCGGCGCTGCTGGCTGGGGCGCGGCTGGCCGGCGTGACCGCGTCCTCACCCGAGAGCTCGGCGCGCGCGGCCCAGCGGCTGGGCTTCGAGCGAGGCTACGGCTCGCTCGAGGAGCTGCTGGCCGACCGCACGATCGACGTGGTGCACGTGTGCACCCCGAACGCGCTGCACGCCGAGCAGGCCTCGGCCGTGATCGCCTCGGGCCGCGACGTCGTCTGCGAGAAGCCGCTCGCCACCACGGTGGCGGCCGCGACCGCGCTCACCGAGCAGGCCGCGGCGGCGAACGTGACCGCGACCGTGCCGTTCGTGTACCGCTTCCACCCGCTCGTGCGCGAGGCCCGGGAGCGGGTGGCGCGCGGCGAGACCGGCCGGCTCCTCACGGTGGCCGCGAGCTACCTGCAGGACTGGCTGCTCACCTCCGAGGACGACAACTGGCGCGTCGACACCGATCTCGGGGGTGCCTCGCGGGCGTTCGCCGACATCGGGTCCCACCTCGTGGACCTGGTCGAGTTCGTCACGAACGACCGCATCACCCGGATCGCCGGCCGCACCCGCACGTTCGTCACCGACCGGGCTCACCACGAGCAGGTGACGAACGAGGACGCGGCAGCGATCGTCGTCGAGACGGCGAGCGGTGCCATCGGCACCCTCCTGGTCAGCCAGGTGGCCCCGGGTCGCAAGAACCGGCTCCACCTGGAGATCGCCGGATCGGCGCAGTCGCTCGCGTTCGACCAGGAGCACCCCGAGACCCTCTGGATCGGGCGCCGTCGAGGCAGCGAGCTGCTGCCGCGCGATGCCGACCAGAACAGCGACGCGGCGAACCGCTACTCGGTCGCCCCCGGCGGTCACCCGCAGGGTTATCCCGAGGCCTTCGCCTCGTTCGTGGCCGACTCCTACGCCGCCGCGCGCGGCCAGGAGATCGACGGCCTCCCCACCTTCGCGGACGGTCTGCGGGCCGCCGTCGTCACCGATGCCGTGCTGCGCGCGGCGCAGACAGATGGTTGGGTGGACATCCCGACCCCGTTCAGAGGAGAGCGTTCGTGAGTGAGTCCCGACTGCCCGTCACCCTGTTCACCGGCCAGTGGGCCGACATGCCGTTCGAGGAGCTCGCGCGGCGCGCGTCGGAGTGGGGCTACGACGGCCTCGAGATCGCCGCGTCGGGTGACCACCTCGACCTCAAGCGCGCCGACGAGGACGACTCCTACGTCGCCGAGCGCCTCGAGATCCTCGACCGCTACAACCTCAAGGCCTGGGCGATCAGCCACCACCTCGGTGGCCAGGCCGTGTGCGACGACCCGATCGACTTCCGCCACCAGGCGATCCTGCGCGACTACGTGTGGGGCGACGGCGACCCCGAGGGCGTGCGGCAGCGCGCGGCCGAGGACATGAAGCGGGCTGCGCGGGTGGCGCGCAAGCTCGGCATCGACACGGTCGTGGGGTTCACGGGCTCGAAGATCTGGCCGTACGTGGCGATGTTCCCGCCGGTCCCGGCCTCGGTCATCGACGAGGGCTACCAGGACTTCGCCGACCGCTGGAACCCGATCCTCGACGTGTTCGACGAGCAGGGCGTGCGGTTCGCGCACGAGGTGCACCCGAGCGAGATCGCCTACGACCACTGGACCAGCGTGCGCACCCTCGAGGCGATCGACCACCGCCCGGCCTTCGGCTTCAACTGGGACCCCTCGCACATGGCGTGGCAGGGCGTCGACTCGGTCGCCTTCATCACCGACTTCGCCGACCGGATCTACCACGTGGACTGCAAGGACACCCGGATCCGCCCCGCCTCCGGCCGCTCGGGCATCCTCGGCTCGCACCTGCCCTGGGGCGACCCGCGCCGCGGCTGGGACTTCGTGTCCACCGGCCACGGCGACATCCCGTGGGAGGACGCGTTCCGCGCGCTGGCCTCGATCGGCTACGACGGCCCGATCTCGGTCGAGTGGGAGGACGCCGGCATGGACCGCCTGCACGGAGCCGCCGAGGCGGTCGGGTACATCCGCTCGCTGCTCTGGAACCTCCCCGAGGCCAGTTTCGACGCCGCCTTCAGCAACCAGTAGACCGGCCGGGTGTAGGTTCCAGGTCTCGGGTCCGGACCGACGGGAGCTCCCATGACCACGACACCCGCCCCGGTCGAGGCGCGCACGCTGGCCACCACCGTGTGGTGGCTCGTCCTCGTGCAGGGAATCCTGGCGATCGCCTTCGGCATCGTCGCCATGTTCTTCCGGGACGCGACGCTGCTGACCATCCTCGTGTTCTTCGGCGTCTACTCGATCCTCGACGGCGTGCTCGCCGTCTGGGGCGGGCTCCGGAACCGTGAGGAGGGCTGGGGCTGGATGCTGTTCCAGGGCATCGCGGGCATCGCCGTCGGCCTGCTCGCGCTCCGGTTCCCGAGCACGACCGTGATCGCGCTGACCTTGCTCGTGGCGTTCTGGGCGCTCGTGATCGGAGCCATCCGGATCTGGGGGGCGTTCGAGCTGCGCCGGTTCAAGGCGCAGGGCTGGCTGTGGGCGCTCGTGGCCGGCATCGCTGCGCTGCTGTTCGGTCTCGCCCTGCTCATCAACCCCGGCTACGGGGCGGTGACCCTGATCTGGCTGATCGGCGTCACCGCGTTCGTGTTCGGCGTCGCGCTGGTGATCAACGCGATCCTCGTGCGCAAGGTCGTGCTCGACTTCGCGGACGACGGTCTGATCAACGACTCCGCGGGCTGAGTGGCATAGCGTCGGAGCATGACGACGGCGGGGCGCGGCTTGGCAGGGATCGCGCGTGATCTGTACGGGGTGTCGCCGGCCGAGTTCACGGAGGCGCGGAACGCCCGCGCGAAGCGTGCCAAGGCTGAAGGTGACCCCGACCTGGCGAAGGCCGTCGCCGCGCTGCGGAAGCCGAGCATGGCCGCCTGGGTGGTCAACCTGATGGTGCGGCAGCTGCCGGAGCGGATCGGGGAGCTCGTCGCGCTGGGTGACGAGATCGGCGAGGCGCAGGACGCCATGGACGCCGCCATGATGCGGACCCTCACCAAGCAGCGCCGCACGCTCACCGCTGCCGTCGCCAAGGAGGGCGCAGCTCTTGCCGCAGAGATGGGGCAGAAGGTCTCGGCCTCCGTGATCGAGCAGGTGCAGAACACCCTGACGGCCGCCATGACCTCGGACTACGCCGGCGAGGCAGTACGCAGCGGCGTGCTGCTCGCCCCGATCGAGGCGACCGGTCTCGACGTCGTCGACCTGTCGGAGTCACTGGCCCTCCCGCTGTCGGTGCTCAGCGGCCGGGTGCAGGTCACCCAGGACCGACCGGACGCCCCCACCGATCTCTCCGCCCGGCGCGCCTCCGCGAAGGCGAAGGCGGCCAAGGAGGTGGCCGACGCCAAGGCGGAGCTGACCGGCTCCGAGGCCGTCGCCGTCCGGACCGGCAAGACGATGCGGGCCCGCAAGGACAAGGTCCGCACGCTGCAGGCGCAGGTGCTGCAGGTCCGCGCGGAGCTCGACGAGCTGCTGCGCCAGGTCGAGGCGCTCGAGGACAAGCTCGAGCCGCTCAACGACGACCTGCAGGCCGCGCAGGACAGCTACGCCGACGCCGAGGCGATGGACATCGCGGCGAAGGCTGCGGTCGAGAAGGCCGAGCGCCGGCTGGCCAAGGCGCGGGCTGCTGCGAGCCGGTAGTCAGCGCGCCGCTCGCCGGTGGTCGCAGACCTGGGGGTCCCAGGCCACGGTGACCCCGTCCGGACCGAGCGGACCGGCGTGCACGGCGGCGCCGTGGCAGCTCAGCTCCACCCGGCGGGCGCCGCGAGCGCCCGTGATCTCGACGTCGAGCACGTGCGCGCCGATGCGCACCCCCCGCATCGCGATGTCGTCCACGCCCACCTCGAGCGGCCGGATCCGCAGCTCGTCCGGACCGGGCTGCAGCCCCACCACGTAGCGGACCAGCAGGTCGATCAGCGAGGAGTGGTTGTAGTCGGGTTCGTCGCTGATCGGCTCGCCGGTCAGCGGGTCGTAGTGCTCCACCAGGTACGGGACCGCCGGGTCGCCGTCGCGGAAGTGGGACCGGAGGTAGGACCAGAGCCCGGCCGAGAACTCGGCTGCGAGGTCCTCGTCATCGTGGCGCAGCGCAGCCGTCCCGATCGCGTCGAGGGCGAGCCCCGTCGTGTAGGGCCAGGCCGGTCCGTTCCACATGCAGCCGTTGCGACCCTTGATGAAGTTCCCCATCCAGCCGCCCTGCGGCCGGAACGCGGCACAGTCCTGCGCCACCGAGGGGTAGCGCAGCGAGGTCCCGAACAGCTCAGGCCCGATCGCCGCACGCAGCCCGGTCAGGTGCTGCTCGTCGGTGATGCCCGCCCACCACGGGTAGAAGCCGACCACGTTGCGCACCCGTGCCTGCTCGTCGGTCTCGTGGTGCAGGTCGTAGAAGAACCCGGTCTCGGCGTCCCACTGCTTGGCGAGCACGGCCTCGCGCACGGTGTCCGCGATCGCGGTCAGCTCGGCCGCCCGCGGGTCGTCGCCGATCAGCGAGGCCGCCGCGCGTGCGTTCTGATACGTGTAGATGGCGCGGTCCACGCGCTTGAGCGGCGTGAAGGTCGCCGGGTCCTTGGCATCGGTGGGGTAGTCGTGCCAGTACCAGTAGCTCGGCTGGTACTCCTTGCCGGTGCGCTTGTGGTCCGACTCGACGGGGAGCTCGTCCGTACCGGCGCGCAGGCCCACGCGGTGCTCACGCAGGGCTTGCCTGACGGCGGTCTCCACCGCGGCCTCGGGCAGCGAGTCCCGCCCGTGCACCTTCGCGAACTGGGCGATCGCGAACCCGTAGTAGTTCGCATACCCCTTCGACCGGTGCCGGATCTTCGTGGCGCACAGCTGACCGTCCTCGGTCTGCGTCGCCGCCGCAGCGGTCATCACCGCGGACCCGATCGCGGGGTTGCCGTGCCAACGCAGGTCGACCACGTGGAACGGCGACGACAACGGCACCAGCATGCTGAACTCGTGCCCGACGACGGTCCAGGGCTCCTTGGTGTGCTTGTGCGAGCGACCCTCGGTCGCCGTCAGCCCCTGCAGGTATCCCAGCTGCGGCTCGGTCAGGCAGGAGCGCAGGATGTACCAGCGATAGGCCCAGGCCCGGTCGAGCATCGTCGACCCGGTCCGCAGCTCGGGGACCTCGTCGAACCAGCCCTGGTACTCGGCGATCTGCCGCTGCAGCAGTCCCGGGTCGACGGCATCCCAGTCGCTGGTCTGGTCGATCACCGGATCCGCTGGGTCACCAGAGGTGTGCCGCATCGCGGCCACCAGCCGCACCTCGTACCGCTCGCCCGGTGCGACCTCGACGCCCGCCCAGATGGCCGGGTCGGAGGTCGTGATGGAGAGCTGGATCGAGAAGTCGTACTCGGTGATCTCGCGTTCGCCGCGCACCCGGCCGTCGGCATCGAGACGGCACCACTGCCGGTCGAACGTCGCGCGCACCGTCACGGGCTCCGTGCCCTCGTTGTGCCACGTCTGGATGCTGACGGCCTCGTCGGTCCACGTGACGAACCGAGCCTCCTCGAGCAGCACCCCGCCGCCGAACCGCTGCCGGCTGCGCAGGTGCGACGGGCGCCAGGTCCCCTCGCTGCGCTCGGGTGCGGCCGGCCGGTCGGGCGCGACCGTGAACAGCAGCGGCACGTTGATCTTGTGGACGTAGTCGATGCTGCCGCGGAAGCCGGGGACGTCGTCGAGCACCTCGGCCCACAGCCGACGCCCGGTGGGCCCCAGCAGCAGGCTGCCGGGTCGCGTGCGCAACCCGCGATGAGGGCCGGTGAGTGCGTCGTCGATGATCATGCTCGACCCTTCGAGGTCATCGGGCGTAGGAGGGCGCGGCGTCCTGGACACCCTGGGTGCGCCGGCGCACCTCGGCCTGCAGGTCCTCGGGCAGCGGACCGCGTGCGAGCGCGGCCAGGTTGCTGCGCACCTGCTCGGGCGTCGAGGCGCCGACGACCACCTGGGCGACCTGCGGGTGCGAGCAGGTCCACCGCAGCGCCAGCTCGGCGAGCGGCATGCCCGCCGCTGCCGCGAGCTCGGTGAGCTGGTCGACGACCGCGAGGAACTCCTCGGTCCAGTACCGCCCGCGGTACATCTCCGCGAGGAGCGAGTCGGCGAACCGGCCGCCCTGGGGCGTGGACCCGGAGCGGTAGCGGCCCGAGAGCAGCCCGCCGGCCAGCGGGTTGTAGACCACGACCTCGACGTCTCGCTCCTTCGCGAACGGCAGGAAGTCGATCTCGAGCGTGCGCGCGATGGGGTTGTAGAGCTGCTGCGCCCGAGCCGGTGCGGCCACCCCCTGCGCGCGGCACTCCGCAGCGAGCTCGGCGATCTGCCAGCTGGCGTGGTTCGAGGTGCCGAACCGGCTCGCGAGACCGGCGGCGATCACCTCGCCCACTCCCGCCACGGTCTCCGCCAACGGCGTGTCACGGTCGGGCTTGTGCAGGTAGAGGGTGTCGAGCCGCCGCCCGAGCTTCTCGACGCTGACCTGCGCGCACCGGACGATCTCCGTGCGGGAGAGCGGCCCGCCCGCGACCGGCTGCTGCATCCCGACCTTGGAGGAGACGCGCACGCGCTCGGGGAGTCGCGCCACGATGCGCCCGAGGATCTCCTCGGTCCGGCCCTGCGCGTAGGTCACGGCCGTGTCGAGCTCCGTCACACCGAGCTCGACGGCGGTGCTCACGATCTCGCTCGCGCCCGCCTCGTCGACCGTGTCGCCGAAGGGCATCGTCCCGAGCGCCGCCTCGTCCATGAGCATCCTCCGACGGTGTCGTCATCGCTACGCAGGCCGCGCAGAACGCGCAATAACCTACCAGGAGAATGCGCGTTCTGTGCGACACTGGCGCCATGGCCCGGAAGACCGACGTGCGGCGCGAGCAGATCGTGAGGCTGGCCTCCGACACCGGGCTCGCGAGCGTCGACGAGCTCGCCGCACAGCTCGGTGTCACGCCCTCGACGATCCGCCGGGACCTCGCCCAGCTGAGCACGGCGGGCCGCCTCGCTCGCACCTACGGCGGCGCGATCGCTCCGCACGCGCACCTGGAGAGCTCGCTGCGCGAGCGTGAGCGGGAGGGCTACGCGGCGAAGTCCGCCATCGCCGGCTGGGCCGCGGCCCAGATCGAGCCGGGCGAGACGATCCTTCTCGACGCCGGCTCGACCACCGCGCTGCTCGCGCGCCGCCTTCCCGAGGACCTCGACCTCACGGTGGTGACCGCGAGCATCCCGGCCATCACCACGCTGCAGGCACGAGGCGACCTCGAGCTGATCTCGCTCGGCGGCCGGCTGCGTGCGCTGTCCCAGGCGTTCGTCGGCCCGCTGACCGAGCTGGCGCTGCAGCGGCTCACCTTCGACCGCATCTTCCTCGGCGCCGACGGCGTCGCTGTCGACGGCGCGATCTGCGAGGCCGAGCTCGACCAGACCAGGCTCAAGGAGCTGCTGGCCGGGCGCTCGCGCGAGGTGTACGCGCTCGCCCACTCCGCCAAGCTCGGCCGGGCACCCTTCAACAGCTGGGCGCGTCTCGACGGCGAGTGGACCCTGGTCACCGACAGCGCGGCCGATCCTGCCTTCACCTCCGCGTTCGCGACCGGCGGCCGCAGCGTGGTCACGGTCGACCCGGCATGATTCCCGCGCACGTCTGGGCCGACGATCTCACCGGCGCCGCCGAGGTCGCCGACCTCCTCGCGCTCCGCACCGGCCGCACCGTGGTGCTCTCGCTCGACGGCGCCCCCGGGCCGGCGGGCGCGATCGTGGTCCACGACCTCGATCTGCGCCACTCCTCTCGTGCGGACGCGCACACCGTGATCACCGCGCGGCTCGCGCGGATCGCGCCGAGCGAGCGCGTGTTCGTCAAGCTCGACTCCCAGCTCCACGGCCCGGTCGCGGGCTACCTCGCCGCGATGGTCGACGGCGGTCGCCGGACCCTTCTCAGCGCCGCCAACCCTGCCTTGGGCCGGGTCACGAACGGCGGCGTCCACCGGGTCTCCGGTCCCGATGGCGCCAGCACCCGTCTCGGTGACCTGCTGGCGGGCGTCCGGCACCGCGTGGTCGATCGAGACACGCTGGTGCCGTTCGGTCCCGCGCCCGCGGTCCTGGCAGCCGATGCCACCGACCAACGAGACCTCGACGCCCTGGCGAGGATCGCCGTCGACCATGGCCTCGACCTCGCGGGCGGGGCGGCGCTGCTGGCCGCCCTGCTCGAGGGCGGGCACCTCCCGCCCGCGCCTGCTGCCGGTGCCAGCAACCGCCCGGGCACGGACCGCGCGTGCCTCGTCGCCGTCGTCGGGAGCAGCGAGCCCGCAGCACGCGCACAGCTGGACGCCGTGCGCCGGCGCGCGGACGTCCTCACCCTCGACGTCAGCCCGGGCCGTGTCCCGGCGGCGATCGCTGCTGCCGACGCCGCCCTGGCTACCAGCCGGGACGTCGTGCTCGCGCGATCGGCGGCCGGAGGTGCTGAGGATCTCGCGGCGCTGGCGCACGCGGCGGCTGCGGTGCTCGCCGACCGCGACCCGGCGGCGACCTCGACCCTGCTCACCGGTGGCCACACCGCGCGACTCGTGCTGGATCGGCTGGGCGTGCGGACGCTGACCGCCGTGCCCGACCGGCCCGGCGCCGTCGTCAGGCTGCGTGCACCCTCGGGCTTGACCATCTTCACCAAGCCCGGCAGCTACGGCGGCACGCACGCTCTCGCCGACCTGCTCGACTCCCTCCCGCCCGCCTCTCACCAGGAGCTCCGATGACCCAGACCAACGCCGCCGCACCGATCGCGGTCACGATGGGCGACCCTGCGGGCGTCGGCCCCGAGGTGTGCGCAGCTGCGCTGGTCGATGCCCAGGTGCTCGCCGCGTGCACGCCGGTGCTGATCGGTGACACCGGTCGGATGCGCCGTGCGATCGAGCTGATGGGGGTGCAGGCCGAGGTCCACGAGATCAGCTCCCCCGACCAGGCGCAGCCCGGTCCGCACCGGATCGAGGTGCTGCAGGTCGGCGAGCTGCCGGCCGACCTCGCATGGGGTGCGGTCAGCCCGCTCGCCGGGCACGCGGCCTACCGGTACATCGAGGAGGCCGCGAGGTACGCCGTCGCTGGTGCGGTCTCGGCGATCGCGACCGCACCGATCAACAAGGCCGCGCTGCACGCCGCCGGGCACGTGTTCCCCGGCCACACCGAGCTGCTCGCGCACCTGACCGGCACCGAGGAGGTGTCGATGATGCTGACGACGCCCCAGCTGCGGGTCATCCACGTCACCACTCACATCGGGCTCGTCGACGCGATCGAGCGCATCGACGCTCCGCTGGTCGAGCGCACCGTGCGCCGCGGCATCGAGGCGCTGCAGCGCGCCGGCATCGAGCGCCCGCGCGTGGGCGTGTGCGCCATCAACCCGCACGCCGGCGAGAACGGGCTGTTCGGCCGCGGCGAGGAGGCCACCAAGATCCAGCCCGCCATCGACCGGCTGCAGGCCGAGGGCCTCGACGTGCGTGGACCGCTGCCCGCTGACACCGCCTTCTACCTCTCCAGCCGGGACGAGTTCGACCTGATCGTGGCGATGTACCACGACCAGGGCCACGGCCCGGTGAAGGTGCTCGGCATCGAGGAGGGCGTCAACGTCACCGTGGGGCTCCCGGTGATCCGCACCTCGGTGGACCACGGCACCGCCTTCGACATCGCCGGCCGGGGAACCGTGATGCCCGCGAGCATGGTGCAGGCACTGCTGCAGGCAGCGGACCTCGCAGCCAGTGCCGCGGCCGTGAGCTGAAGGCGCCGCCCCCCCCCCGCTACCGTGGTGGACATGGCCCGCATGCCCGTGGCGGAGGTGGAGGTCACGCCCGAGCTGGTGCGTGACCTGCTCGCCGACCAGCACCCCGACCTCGCCGACCTCCCGATCACCGTGCTCGCGAACGGCTGGGACAACGTCATGCTCCGACTGGGTGACGACCTGCTCGTCCGCGTGCCACGGCGCCAGCTCGCAGCGGTGCTCGTGGAGCACGAGCAGGCTTGGCTCCCGGCGCTCGCCCCGCGACTGCCGACGGCGATCCCGGCACCCGTGCGCACCGGTCGCCCCGCGCTGGGCTTCCCCTGGTCGTGGTCGGTGCTGCCCTGGCTGCCCGGGCGACCGCTCGCGCAGGTACCGATGAAGGATCGGGGGCGCTCCGCCGTCGAGCTCGGTCGGTTCCTCGCCGCTCTGCACGTCCCCGCACCCGAGGACGCGCCGGAGAACCCGGTGCGTGGCGGGCCGTTGAGGTTCCGGGAACCGCTGGTGACCGAGCGCGTCCAGCGACACGCGCCCGCGGACGCCGAGCGGCTGCTGACGCGATGGCGGGCGGAGGTCGCCGAGCCGGATCCGCCCGGTCCGCCGCTGTGGGTCCATGGTGACGTGCACGCCCTGAACGTGCTGCTCGACGGCGAGGCACTCGCCGCCGTCATCGACTGGGGTGACATCACCGCGGGTGATCCGGCGTGCGATCTCGCGATCGCGTGGAACGGGTATGACGTCGAGGCCGGAGCGGCGCTGCGCGCGGCCTACGACGCCCACGCCACCCACCACCTGGACCTCGCGCTGCTGTGGGACCGCGCGCACGCGTGGGCGCTCCACTTCAGCATGGTGCTGCTCGAGTCCTCCGACGACCACCCCGAGCTGGCCGCCGTCGGACAGCACGGATTGTTCCGGCTCCTCGAGTCGTGAGTTGTGCGACGCCAGGCGCGATACTCACCCGATGACCGTTCGACGCCTCACCACCGCGACACTTGCCTGCCTCGCCACCCTGACCCTCGCCGCCTGCGGCTCCGGGGTGGGAGGCGGCTCCACACCCGCGCCGGACGAGAACGCCACGATGACCAGCGAGCCGGCGCCCGAGCCGAGCGAGACGCAGGAGCCGAGCGAGGCCGTCGCCCTCCCCGAGTGCGAGGGGTTCCTCTTCGAGAGCGGCGCCGAGATCGCCGGCCAGGTGCTGGCGGACTGCATGGCGGCGGCCATGTTCGCCGCGGGCTCCGGCTCGCAGATCGTCAGCAGCAGCGACGGCAGCACCTCGCACGTCGACTTCGAGTGGACGCCACAGTTCTCGATGTACTCCCAGGGCGACGCGTCGTTGGTCGTGAAGAGCGACGACGGCTGGGTCCAGATGGACGGGCGCTGGGTGCGGGGCGACCAGGGCTCGAGCGATCCCGAGGAGGCGCTGGCGGGCGGGGTCGTCGAGCTCGCACGGTTCTTCGGTGACCCGCGGGTGATGACGAGCGCCTGGACCCAGACCGCATGGGAGCTCGTGGACCAGCGAGCCGTGCCGGCCACCGGCGCGGTCTCCGAGACGGCGTGGCTGCTCGAGCCGCAGGGCACCTTCGAGATGCTGGGTGTCACGGTCAGCGAGGCACAGCTGTGGCTCGGCACCGACTACCTCGGCGTCTACTACGTGGGGACCGGCACCTTCGGCGGCATCAGCGCGACCACCAGCAACACGTTCACCCAGTGGGGCGACCCGGTCGAGATCCCGGACCCGGGGGTCTGACCAGGGGCGGTCAGCGCCGCTGGTGCGCGGCGAAGTAGGCAGCGACCTCGGCGGGCACCGGAGGGATCGGTTGCGGCGCGCTGCCGCTGCGGAGCGAGGCGGCACCGGCCACCCCGGCGGCGACCGCGTCGCGCGCGGCCACGGGCGAGGTGTCGGTCGGGGCGCCGGTGCGCACGAACTCGACGAACTCCGCGACCGTGCGCGGGTCGGCGCCACCGTGACCACCCTCGGAGAGCTCGATCGGGTACTGCACGTCGCCGCGCTCGGAGTACCCCGTGCGGCGGTTCCACACACGGATCTCCCCGCCGGCGGCGTCGCCCGCGTTCTCCAGCCGCCCCTCGGTCCCGATCACGGTGTAGTTGCGCCAGTAGTCGGGCGTGAAGTGGCACTGCTGGTAGCTGATGAGCACACCGTTGTCCAGGCGCCCCATCACCATCGAGATGTCCTCGACGTCGATCACCGGGTTCATCTCGGTCTGCGACAGCGGCGGCCAGCTGTCGTAGGAGTGCCAGTCGGTCATCACGCGGTCGCGGTTGTCGCGCCGGTCGGTGATCTGGCCGTAGATCGCGAGATCGCCGATGCCGACGACCTCCCGGGTCACCGAGCCCGCCAGCCAGTGGATGACGTCGAGGTCGTGCGCACCCTTCTGCAGCAGCAGGCTCGTGACGCGGGCACGCTCGGCGTGCCAGTCCTTGAAGTAGTAGTCGCCGCCGTCACCCACGAAGTGGCGGCACCAGACCGCCTTCACCTCGCCGATCTCGCCGCGCTCGATGATGGCCTTCATCTGCCGCACCACCGGCATGTGCCGCATGTTGTGGCCCACATAGAGCTTGGTGCCGGTGCGCTGCGCCACCTGAAGGATCCGGTCGGCACCGTCGATCGTGATCGCGATCGGCTTCTCGAGATAGACGGCCACGCCCGCCTCCAGCAGCTCGACAGCCACTGCCTCGTGCGTGTCATCAGGGCTCAGCACGATCGCGGCGTCCAGGGCCTCGCTGGCGAGCATCTGCGCGACCGACCCGAACCGCTGCACCTCCCGCCCGATCACCGCGGCGAGCCGCTCCGATGCCGCCGGGTCCGGGTCCGCGAGCGCCACGACCTGCGCGCCCTGCAGGTGGCCCACCAGGGCGACCCGCGCGCCGGCGCCCACCACGCCCACCCGTAGCTCCGTCATGCAGGTCCTCCTCAGGCGCCGCGTGCGGCGTGATAGCGGTGAAGCGCCTCGCGGCGCTCCTCGGCGTGGTCGACGATCGGGGCGGGGTAGCCCGCGGGCGGACCCCCATCGGCATCCCAGGGATGATGTACGACGGCGGCCGGCAGGTCGGCGAGCTCGGGCACCCACCGTTTGACGTAGGTGCCGTCAGGGTCGAACTTCTCTCCCTGCAGCACCGGGTTGAACACCCGGAAGTACGGCGCGGCGTCGGTGCCGGTCCCGGCGACCCACTGCCAGCCGTGCTGGTTGTTCGCCAGGTCACCGTCGATGAGATGGTCCATGAAGTGCGCGGCTCCGCGGGTCCACTCCTGATGCAGGTCCTTGACGAGGAACGAGGCCGCCAGCATCCGCACCCGGTTGTGCATCCAGCCCTCCTGCAGCAGCTGCCGCATGCCGGCGTCCACGATCGGGTAGCCGGTCTCACCCCGCTGCCAGGCCCGGAAGGCGGTGTCGGCGTCCGCTCCGGTGTCGAACGCCATCGAGGCGAGCTCGTCGTGGAGGTACCCGTGTGCCGAGCCGGGCCAGAAGTGGAGCACCGCGCCGTAGAACTCGCGCCAGGCCAGCTGGCGCCGGTAAGCCTGCGCACCCTCGCTGCGCAGGCGGCCGAGGTCCGCGAGCATCGTGCGCGGATGGATGGTGCCGAGCTTGAGGTGCGGCGACATCCGGGAGGTGGCGTCACGATCAGGGCGGTCCCGGTCCTCCTGGTAGCCCTGCACGTCCTCGTCGAGGAACTCCTGCCACCGCTGCCGCGCCGCCGCCTCGCCCGCGCCGGGCAGCGTGGCCTCGTGGGCCGGTTCCTCCGGCAGCTCCTCCGAGGGCGCCGAGCGCCAGCTGACCGCGGCGGGGTCCGACGGCGCGGGCGCTCGCCACCCGTGGTCGCGCCAGGCCGAGAAGAACGGTGTGAACACCTGGTAGGGGTCGCCGTCGGGCTTGGTCACCCGGCCGGGAGCGACGGCGTACGGGGACCCCGTGGGCACGAGCGGCACCGTGAGCGCGCGCGCCACCCGCTGGTCACGGCTCGCGCCGTACGGGCTGAAGTCCGCACTGATGTGGACGGCGTCGGCACCCACCTCGTCGACCACCGCCGGCACCACCTGCTCGGGGCGGCCGGTGCGCAGCACCAGGATGCCGCCGTGCTCGGCGACCTCCTCGGCGAGTGCGCGCACGGCGCGCAGCAGGTACGCGACGCGGGGCGCCCCGCCGTCGAGCAGGCGCGGGTCGAGCACGAACATCGCGAGCACCTCCGCGCCCTCGGCGGCCTCCAGGAGCGCGGGGTGGTCGCGCAGCCGCAGGTCACGGCGGAACCACAGCACACGAACCGGCAGCGACATCCGCTCACGCTAGCGTCCGCACCCGGAGAGCGGAAACGCTCAGCCGGCCTCCGCCCAGTCGGTCTCCGCGGCGAGGGTGAGGAAGTCCTCGATGATGGGACCAGCGGTCGCGGTGCCGTAGTCCCCGACCTCCACGAACACGGCGACGGCGAGGTCGCCCTGGAACGCGATCATCCAGGCGTGCGTGGCGGGCGGGTCGTCGGTGCCGTACTGCGCGGTGCCGGACTTGGCGCCCACCGGGTCGCCGGGCACGTCCTGCAGGAACGTCGAGCTGCCGCTGCTCACCACGCCGTACATCAGCTGCTGCAGCTGGGTGGCCTCGGCGGAGGTGAGCGGCGCCGCGGCCGGCTCCGGCGGCGCGGCGTCCTCCGTCGTCACGAGCACCGGCGTCACGGTCTGCCCCGCCGCCACCGATGCGGCCAGACCGGCCATCGCCAGCGGCGACACCAGCACACCGCCCTGGCCGATGAAGTCGGCTGCGTGCGTGGTGCCGGTCGCGTCCGCCGGCACCGTCCCGGAGAAGTAGGGGAACGGCCAGCTCACGCCCTCCGGCATCGCGGCCCCGATCCCGAGGCTCGCCGCAGCGGCATGGAGATCCGCCGCCGAGACCTGCTCGTGCTGCGCGATCAGCGCGGTGTTGCACGACTGCGCGATCGCCTCGCTCAGCGGGATCGTGCCCACCGAACCGGCCGGATAGCCGGGGTAGTTCTCGAACTCGTAGCCCTCCACGGTGAGGGTGGGCGTGCACTCGACCTCGGAGTCCGGCGTCAGCCCCGCCCGCAGCAGCGCGAGCGCCGTCGCGATCTTGAAGGTGGACCCGGCCGGGTACTGACCGACCGTGGCCGTGCTGAAGCCCTCGCCGGCCGGGCCGGAGGCTGCGGCGAGCACCGCACCCGTGGATGCCTGGATCGCGACGATCGCGCTCGGCGAGGTGACGCCGGCCAGCCGGTCCTCCGCGTACGCCTGCAGCGTGGTGTGCAGGGTGGTCTCGAGGTCGGCGCCGTCGACCGGGTCCGAGCTGGACAGCTCCACCTCACCGGCCGCACCGGTGAGCGTGACCTCCATCCCGGGGGTGCCGCGCAGCTGGGCGTCGTACAGGCGCTGCAGACCCGAGAGCCCGACGACGTCCCCTGCCTCGATCTGTCCCTCCGAGCCCTCGATGATCTCGGCCGTGGCCTCTCCCACCGAGCCGAGGATCGGTCGCGCAAAGGTCGGGGTGGGGGCGAGCAGCATGAGGTCGTCGACGATCAGCACGCCCTGCATGACACGCAGCTCGTCCACCGAGTAGGTGTCGGCCTCGCTGCTACGGATCGTGATCGCCACGACGAACGCCTTCTCGCCGGCACCTGCCACGCGGTCGACGTAACCCTGCACGTCGTCGAGCGCCAGTGCCTCGCCGAGGGCCTGCGCCGCCGCTTCGTAGTCGGCCGCGGCGAGGTTCTGCTTGTCGATTCCGATCCGCATCACCGGGCGCTCCTCGACGAGCACCTCACCCCCGAACCCGGTCACGTCGCCGCGCTCACCGATCACCCGGCTGATCGCGATCGTCGACTCCTCGTCGGCGTCGGGATGCAGCACGCCCGGGTGCCAGACGGCGGTCCAGGCCTCGCTCTCCCCGCTCGGCACCAGCTCGAGCCTGGCGGCGGAGCTGAGCACGAGCGGCTCGGTGTCCTCGCCCATCTCGAACGTCCACGTCAGCGCGACGTCCCGCAGCGTGTCCGTGCCGCCGTCGGCGTCGGCGACCTCCGTGATCTCTCCCGCGGTGACCTCGCGCGGGAACTCAGCCAGATCGCCGAGCAGCGTGGTGAGCTGCTCGGCGGCGAGCGCCGGGTCCGCCACGGGTGCGCCGTCGAAGGTCCCATCGGTGAGGTCCGCCGCGAACGCCTCGGCCACGGGGCCCGGTTCGGGGTCGGAGGCGCTGCAGGCAGTCAGACCGATTCCGGCAGCGAGCACCATCGAGGCCAGGCCGGCGAGACGTCGTCGGGTCATGCCCGCCACCCTACGGAGGTCCCGAGGCCCGGGAGCCGAGCGGCACACACCCGCGCGAATCCTTCACAGTGCGTCCGCGACGGGCCGCCGACTCAGGTCTGGGCGCGCCTCGGACCACCACTGTGTGCACGCACGGGTGGGGCCGGGCAGCACACCGCGGGAAGCAGAGGCGCTCAGGTGCGCGCGCGCTCGCGCGGGTCGAGATCGTCCGCGGCCTCGTCGGTGACGTCGACATCGACGAGGTGCGCCGCCTCGGCTGCGACCTCGGCGACCGCCGGGGACTCGCCGGGCTCCTCGGGCTTCGGGCTCTCGTGCAGGGTCTCCCGCAACGGGATCGCCTTGATGAAGAGCGTGGCGACGGCCGCGATCAGCACGATCGGGATCGCGACGACGAACACCTGGTGGAGGGCGTCGGCAAGGCCCATCCGGATGGCGTCCTCGACGGCGTCGGGCAGTCCGGCGAGCACCGTGGGGTCGAGCACCGCGTCGATGCCGATCTCGGTGCCCTCGGGCATCTGAGCAGCTGCGGCGGGGTCGAGGTGCTCCACGATCGAGGACTGCAGCCGCCCCGCCATCACGGTGCCGAGCACGGCGATGCCCACGGTGCCACCGGCGGACCGGAAGAACTGCGTGGCCGAGGTGGCGATACCCAGGTCGCGATGCTCGGCGGTGTTCTGCACCACGAGCGTGTACGTCTGCATCGTGGCGCCCAGGCCCAGGCCGAGCACCACCATCGCGAGCGTGAGCTGAGCGTAGGAGCTGCCGTAGTGGAGCTGGGTGAGCAGCCCGAACCCGGTGAGCATCAGCACGGTGCCCGCGACCATGAAGGCCTTGTACTTGCCGGTGCGGGTGATCAGCACGCCGATCACCATGCTGAGCACGATCATCGACAGGCTCATCGGCATGACGATCGCGCCGGAGCTGGTGGCATCGGCCTTCAGCACGCCCTGGGCGTACACCGGGATGTAGAAGATCGCGCCGAACATGCCCATCGCCACGGTGAGGCTCGCGATGTTGGAGGCCGTGAAGGTCCGGTTGCGGAACAACCGCAGCGGGATCACCGGCTCGACCGCCCTGCGCTCGATCATCACGAAGGCCACGAGCGCGACCACGCCGACCACGTACAGCCCGACCACGTTGAGGTGGCTCCACGGGTACGTGGTGCCGCCCCAGGAGGTGGCGAGCAGGATCGCGACGAGCGCGACCGTCAGCGTGATGATGCCCCAGACGTCGATCACCGCCTTGCGCGGGGTGTGCGGCAGGTGGAGGTTCTTCACGATGAAGACCAGACCGACCAGGCCGAACGGGATACCCACGAAGAACAGCCAGCGCCAGCCGAAGTTGTCGGTGATGACGCCACCCGCCAGCGGACCCGCGATCGAGCAGATCCCGAAGACGGCGCCCATGATCCCCTGGTACTTGCCACGGTGCCGCGGCGGGATCAGGTCGCCGATGATCACCTGCGACAGCGGCATCAGCGTGCCCATGCCCAGGCCCTGGATCACGCGAGCGCCCACTAGCCACCAGAAGTCCTGGGCGATACCGCTGAGGACCGAGCCGGCCATGAAGACCACGAGCCCGGCGATGTAGAAGGGCCGGCGGCCGTAGAGGTCGGAGAGCTTGCCCACGACCGGGACGACGACGGCGCTCGCCAGCATCGCGGAGGTCGCGAGCCAGGAGTAGTGCTCCATCCCGCCGAGCTCGGCGACGATGATCGGCAGCGCCGGCGAGACGATCGTCTGGCTGATCGCCGCGACGAACATGCCGATCATCAGCCCGATGAAGACCGCGCGCGCGGCCGGGCTCAGCTGGAAGGGCGCCGGCGCGGTCGGGGCCGCGGTGTCGCGCCCGGGGCGCGTGCTGGAACGCATGGTGACGGGCTGTCCTCTCGAAGACTCCATGCAGCGTACGCCAATCTTGCACACACTGCAAGATTGCAGTCGATGCAGTACGATGTCAGCTATGACACAGCTGGTCGAGGCGTCGGAGCCCGGGCTGCGCGAGCGCAAGAAGCGGGCCACCCGGCGCGCCTTGCAACGTGCCGCCCTGCGGCTGGTGGCCGAGCACGGTCTCGACGACGTGACCGTGGAGCAGATCGCCGCCGAGGCCGATGTCTCCGCCCGCACGTTCTTCAACTACTTCGGCACCAAGGAGGATGCGCTGTCGGCCATCGACGCCGAGGCGGTGGACGAGAACTGCGCGGCCCTCGCCGCGCGTCCGGCCGACGAGCCGCCGCTGGTCTCTCTGCGCGCCGTCTTCGTGGCCCGCGCCGAGGAGGTCGCCGCCGACACCGAGTTCTGGCGCTACCGCGCCGCGGTGGCGAAGGCCTACCCCGACGTGTTCGCACGCGTGCTCAGCGCGTCGATCGCCTCGGACTACAAGGTCGCCGCGGTGCTGGCGGAGCGGATGGGCGTGGATCGGCACATCGACCCGCGCCCCGGCCTGCTCGTCGGCGCCGCCAGCGTGGCCCGCCGCACCGCGATGCACGTCTGGCTCGCCAACGGTCAGGACCGCCCGCTGGTCGAGGTCCTCGAGGAGTGCTTCGACAGGATCGCCGCGCTCGACCAGATCGACTGAGCCTGCGGCTGTCAGCCCCGCCTACGCCGAGCGCGAACGCGTGCGGATCTCCACCTAATTGACGATGCGTCATGTCGGAGGGCGGGTCTAACCTCAACGACGCAACTCGCGCTCAGCCCTGCCTTGTCCGCCCTCGTCGAATCGCACCCTATGAATCTGCTCCGACTGTCCCTGCGCTATGCGGCGCCCTACAAGAGCTGGGTCGCGGCCGTCGTCGTGCTCCAGCTCATCTCCACGATCGCCGCGCTCTACCTCCCCAGCCTGAACGGCCGCATCATCGATGAGGGCGTCAGCACCGGCAACACCGACCTGATCTGGGACCTCGGCCAGCAGATGCTGATCTGGTGCGGCGTGCAGGCCGTCACCGCGATCGCAGGCATCTACTTCGGCGCCAAGACGGCGATGGCCGTGGGCCGCGACATCCGCCGCGGCATCTACAGCAAGGTCGACAGCCTCGGCGCTCTCGACATCTCCTCGATCGGCACCGGCTCGCTGATCACCCGCAACACCAACGACGTCCAGCAGGTGCAGATGCTGGTGCTGCTGACCCTGAACTTCATGGTCACCACCCCGATCATGTGCATCGGCGGCATCATCATGGCGCTGCGCGAGGATGCCGGGCTGTCCTGGCTCGTGTGGGTCTCCGTGCCGGTGCTGTTCCTGATCGTCGGCCTGCTGGTGCGCGTGCTGCTGCCGCTGTTCCGCCAGATGCAGGACCGGATCGACCGCATCAACAGCGTGACCCGCGAGCAGGTCGTCGGTCTGCGCGTGATCCGGGCGTTCGTTCGGGAGCCGTTCGAGAAGGAGCGGTACGCCGCCGCCAACGCCGACATCACCGACACCTCGATCCGGGTCGGCAACGTGTTCGTGCTGATGTTCCCCTCGATCATGATGGTGCTGCACATCGTCACCGCCGCCGTGCTCTGGTTCGGTGGGTTCCGGGTCGACGAGGGGCAGATGGACGTCGGTCAGCTCAGCGCGTTCCTGCAGTACGTGCTGCAGATCCTGGTCGCCGTGATGATGGGCACGTTCATGGTGATGATGGTGCCGCGCGCGATCGTGTGCGCCGAGCGCATCGAGGAGCTGCTCCACACCGAGTCATCGATGCCGGTCCGTGAGAGCGATGTCGTCGAGGCACCGGACGTCGACATCACCGTGGGCCGCGTCGTGTTCGACCACGTCACCTTCGGGTACCCGGGCGCTGAGCGCCCGGTCCTCGACGACATCGCGTTCGTCGCCGAACCGGGCACCACCACGGCGATCGTCGGCTCCACCGGCTCCGGCAAGACCACCTTGGTCAAGCTGATCCCGCGCCTGTTCGACCCCCAGTCGGGCTCGGTGAAGATCGACGGCGTGGCTGTCGACACCCTGACGCGTCACCAGATCGCCGGGCTGGTCGGGCTGGTCCCCCAGAGCCCGTACCTGTTCTCCGGGACGGTCGCGACGAACCTGCGGTTCGGCAACGCGCAGGCCACCGACGACGAGCTGTGGCACTCGCTGGAGGTGGCGCAGGGCGCCGACTTCGTCCGCGAGAAGACGGGCGGTCTCGACGCCAGGGTGTCGCAGGGGGGCACCAACGTCTCGGGCGGGCAGCGCCAGCGGCTGTGCATCGCGCGGGCCCTGGTCGCCCAGCCCAAGGTGTACGTGTTCGACGACTCGTTCTCAGCACTCGACGTCGCGACCGATGCGCGGCTCCGTGCCGCGCTGGGCGAGGCCACCGGCGGTGCGACCGTGATCATCGTCGCGCAGCGGATCTCCACGGTCCAGCAGGCCGACAACATCATCGTGCTCGACGACGGCAAGGTCGTCGGTCAGGGCACGCACGACGAGCTGCTCGAGAGCAACGAGACCTATCGCGAGATCGTCGATTCCCAGATGAGCATCGAAGGAGCCGGACGATGAGCGCGAACGAGCCGAACGCCGTCGCTGTGGCCGAGGAGGGCACGGAGGACGAGGTCGAGTTCACCCCCGGTGCCGATGACATGGGTGCCTTCGGTGAGGGCGCGGCACCGCGCAAGCCGAAGAACTTCTGGCCCTCGGCCAAGCGGCTCTTCGGGTTGCTCGCTCCGCACAAGGTGAAGTTCGGGATCGTGGTGGCGCTGGTTGCCGCCTCGGTGGTGCTGACCGTGATCGCGCCGCGGATCCTCGGCCAGGCGATGGACGTCATCTTCGACGGCGCGATCGGCCGCTCCCTCGGCGACTTCGCCGGGATGGACATCGCACAGGTCGTCGAGATCCTGCGACAGCAGGGCCAGGAGGACCTGGCGGACATGCTCGAGGGCGCCGCCGGGATCATCCCCGGGCAGGGGATCGACTTCTCGCGGCTGGCCGAGCTGATCGGGATCGTGCTGGCGCTGTACATCGTGGCGTCGGTGCTGATGTGGGCGCAGGGCTACATCCTCAACCGCATCGTCATGGATGTCATCTACAACCTGCGCAAGGACATCGAGGACAAGCTGCACCGGCTGCCGCTGTCCTACTTCGACACCCGTCAGCGCGGCGACCTGATGTCTCGTGTGACCAACGATGTCGACAACATGCAGCAGGCGCTGCAGCAGGCGTTCAGCCAGCTGGTGCAGTCAGCGCTGCAGGTGATCGGCATCGCCGTGATGATGTTCATCGTGTCCTGGCAGCTGGCGCTGCTGGCGCTTATTGCGCTGCCGCTCTCGGCGATCATCGCGGGTGTGATCGGGTCACGATCGCAGAAGCTGTTCACCCAGCAGTGGAAGAGCACGGGCGAGCTGAACGGGCACATCGAGGAGTCCTACTCGGGCCTCGAGCTGGTGCGCGTGTTCGGCCGCGACAAGGAGATGCTCGAGGAGTTCGACAAGCGGAACGCCACCCTGTTCTCGAGCTCGTTCGGCGCGCAGTTCGTCAGCGGCATGATCATGCCGCTGATGCAGTTCGTGAACTACCTGCAGTACGTGCTGATCGCTGTCGCGGGTGGGCTACGGGTCGCGTCGGGGACCCTCACGCTGGGTGATGCCACCGCGTTCATCCAGTACTCGCGCGAGTTCGCGCAGCCGCTCGGTCAGATCGCCGGCATGGCGAACATGCTGATCTCCGGTGTGGCCTCGGCCGAGCGCACGTTCGAGCTGCTGGACGCCGACGAGCAGGAGCCCGACACGGCGGAGGCGCACCTGCCCTCGCGTACCGATGGCCACGTGGAGTTCGACGACGTGTCGTTCTCCTACACGCCGGACGTGCCGCTGATCGAGAACCTCTCGTTCTCGGTGGAGCCGGGGCAGACCGTCGCCATCGTGGGCCCGACCGGAGCCGGCAAGACCACCCTGGTCAACCTGGTGATGCGCTTCTACGAGCTCGACGGCGGTCGCATCCTGCTCGACGGCGTCGACACCACGAAGCTGAGCCGCGCCGAGCTGCGCGGTCAGGTCGGCATGGTGCTGCAGGACACGTGGCTGTTCGACGGCTCGATCATGGAGAACATCCGGTACGGGCGTCTCGACGCAACCGATGAGGAGGTCATCGCCGCGGCCGAGGCCACGATGGTGGACCGCTTCGTGCGGCAGCTCCCCGAGGGGTACGAGACCGAGGTCAGCACCGAGGGCGGGTCGATCTCGGCCGGTGAGCGGCAGCTGATCACGATCGCGCGGGCGTTCCTGGCGAACCCCTCGCTGCTGATCCTCGACGAGGCCACCTCGAGCGTGGACACCCGCACCGAGCTGCTCGTGCAGCACGCGATGGCTGCCCTGCGCACCGACCGCACCAGCTTCGTCATCGCGCACCGGCTCTCCACGATCCGCGACGCCGACACCATCCTCATGATGGAGCACGGCCGGATCGTCGAGCGCGGCTCGCACGACGAGCTGCTCGAGGCGAAGGGCGCGTACTACAACCTGTACATGACCCAGTTCCTCGGCGGGCGCGAGGAGCCCGAGACCGAGGTCGCCATGGCTGGCGGCGCGCCCGCGGGTGACTTCGCACCCGCCCCGGCCGAGGATGCGCCGCCTCAGGGCTGAGCTCGCTCAGACCGATGCCGGCCCCTGCTCGTTCACGAGCGGGGGCCTGCGTCGTCCCACGACGGCTTGCGCTGTAGCGGCCAAGGCGGCGCGGGTCGCGGCGACGCCGTCCCGCCCGCTCGGCAGCTGGTGATCCTCGCCCCGCAAGGCCTTGGCCAGCTCCGCGTACATGCCGCCGAACGACTTCTCGTGCGCCCACCCGAGATCGTGGGTGCCCGCACGGTCGACGAGCAGGAAGTCGCGGTCGTCGCGTCGGTAGCGGATGACGCCATCGGTTCCGATGACCTCGTACGTGAAGGTCTTGGGCACGGCCGGCGCCCGGTGCCCGTAGGCCACACTGATCTCCACCATCACCTGCGCACCACCGCCGCTCAGGTGTGCCGTGATGTGCTCCGGCGCATCCACGCCGTCGAGATCGTCGAACCAGACCCCGGTCGCGTGGTCCACGGCCAGGTCGGCATCGAGCCACCATCGCGCCAGGTCGATCTGGTGCACGCCGCAGTCGACCAGCGGCCCGCCCTCGAGCATCCGACCGACTCGACGCCCGTTCACCCCCGTCCGCGCCTCTCGGTCCGCGAACACCCCGTGCAGGTCCCACAGGAACACCATCCGCAGAGCGCGCACCTGCCCCACCGCACCTGCGGCGACCAGCTCGTGGATGCGCCGGGCCACCGGCGAGAACCGGTAGGTGAACCCCACCCACAGCGCGACTCCGGCCGCCTCCATCCGGTCCACCATCGCCAGCGAGGTCGCCTCGTCGACGGCGAGCGGCTTCTCGCACAGCACCGGCACACCTCGCTCGGCGGCCCACGCGACGTTCTCCGCGTGCACCCCCGCGGGCGAGGTCACCACGAGCGCGTCGATGTCGGGCATCTCCTCGAGCGTGCGCACACGGGCCACGCCGTCCGGCACCGACACCTGCGCCAGCTGCTCCGGCGAGACGTCGCACACCGCGACCAGCTCCAGCCCCGGCTCCGCCACGATGGCCGGCAGGTGCCCGTACCGCGCCACCTCTCCGCAGCCGACCAGACCGACCCGGCCGGGTCTGGTCGTGGTCATCACCGGCTCCCGGTGGTGACGACCGGCACCGGGACCGGGCCGCGTAGCAGGGCATCGTCCGTCGAGCACAAGAAGCTCTCGAGCCGTTCGCGCAGGTCGAGCAGGACCGTCTCCACCCGCGCGTCGTCGACCAGGTTGACGCTCTCCCCGGGGTCGGCCTCCAGGTCGTAGATCTCCTCCGGTGGTCTCGGTGCCAGATGCGCATCGCCCATGCCGCGCCGCGTGGGCGACGCCTCGAGGTCGGGCGGCAGGTCGAGCAGCGGCCTGGGCTCGAAGTTGCGGATGTACTTGTGCGAGTGCGTGCGGACCGCCCGGATCGGGTCGTAGTCGGCGTGATAGGTCTTCTCGAGGAACACCTCGCGCCGTGACGCCGGGAAGCCGCTGCGCAGGGTCGACGCCACGCTGACGCCCTGGACGTCGTCGGGCACGGGGATCCCGACGAGGTCCAGCAGCGTCGGGACGACGTCGACATGGCTGACCAGGCCGGTCTCCCGACGCGGTCCGGACGCCCCGATCCCCGGCGGGACCCGGATCATCAGCGCGACATGCACGCCAGGGTCGTAGAGCGTGCTCTTGGCGCGCGGGAAGGGTGCACCATGATCGGTGGTGAACACCACGATGGTGTCGTCGTCCAGCCCGTTGCGGCGCACGGCATCGAGGATCACGCCGAGCCCACGGTCGGCGACCCTGATCGACCCGTGGAAGGCGGCCAGATCCTCTCGCGTGTGGTCGTTGTCCGGCAGGTACCCGGGAACCGTGAGCTGGTCCGGGGAGTCCGGCGGGTAACGGTCCGCCGGCCAGTCGCGGTGCACCTCGAACATGCCGCAGACCATCAGGAACGGCTGATCGTCGGGTCCTCGATCGTCCAACCATCGCGCAGCGGCGTCCGCGACGTCGGGCGCTCGATGGCTTCCCTGGCTGAGGCGTTCGGCGAAGCCCAGCCGATCGCCGTCGGCCGACTCGTGCTGCAGCCCCACCAGCACGGTGCGATACCCGGCCTCGGCCAGGTGCATCGGCAGCGGCCGTTCGCCCTCGCTGTACTCCCACCCTCGATGGGTCAGCCCCTGCAGGCCGTTGCTGTGGGGATAGCGCCCGGTCCAGAGCGCGCCGCGCGCGGGGCTGCACAGCGGGCTGGTGCTGAAGCACCGCTCGAACACGGTGGACTGCTGCGCGAGCGCATCGGTGTGCGGTGCCTCCACATCATGCCCGTACGCAGGGAGATGGGTGCCGAGGTCGTGCCAGTGCACGACGACGATGTTGGGTCGGCGCATGCTGCCGGTCACGCCTGGTTCTGCTCGTAGGCCTCGGTGAGCTCGTCGCGGATCTGGTCGCCGCCGTCGCTCTTCCATCGCTTCACGGCCTCGGTCCACGCCGACACCGGGCTTCTGCCCGCGAGGATGTCGGTCTGGACGTCGCCGAGCGCACCCCCGATCTGCGAACCCTTCCGCGACTCGGTCTCGGAGAACAGGTCGGAGGCGGGGTTGGCGATCGCGGTCGGCACCAGCGCCGACTGGACGTCGTACATGGTCTGCGCGACGTCGGGCTTGCCCGGCACGTAGTTGACCCATGGGCCCTCGCCGATGTACTTCAGACCCAGCTGCGACTCGCTCTGCCCCTTGTCGTTGAGCACCGGCTCGCCGTCGACGAGGTCGTGGTGCACGCCCTCGAGGCCGTAGTTCTTGAACAGGTGCTCCTCGCTTCCGAACGGGGCCGCGAGATAGTTGAGGACATCGAGCAGGGCTTCCGCACGATCGGCGGAGTCGATGCTGACGCCGGTCAGGTTGTGGGTCGCCGGCCCCAGCCAGATCGGGGCGGCACCACCGCCGTCGATCGCAGGAGGGACCACGATGCCGAGCCGCATGTCCCCCGCTGCCGGCCGCATCGCCAGCGTGGGCCAGGCAGCGTACGTTCCCTCGAACATGCTCGTCGTCCCGCCGACGACCCAGGTCTGCCGCTGCTGGTTGTCCGCCGAGGTGGTGTCCGGGTGGACCAAGCGCTCTTCGACGAGTCGCCGACCCTGTTCCAGCGCCTCGAGCTGACGTTCGTCCTCGTTGGCGCTGATGAGCACGCCGTCGTCGCCGACCGACCAGCCGTTGGCGATGCCGTGCGCCTGTCGGATCAGCTGCATCGGCACGTTCGACAGGGCCCAGGTGTTCCCGCCGGTGAGCTCACGGAAGATGGCGACGAGGTCCTCCCAGGTGGTGACGTCGCCGTCGATGCCCCGGGCCTCCAGCACATCGTCCCTCCGGTAGAGGGCCGGGCTGCTCTGCGCGCCGCGGGCGATCGGCACACCGTAGATACGGCCGCCGTACACGCTCGACTTCCAGCTGTCGGTGGGGATGTTGGCGAGGAACGGGTAGTTCTCGATCGCGTCGCCGCTGAGCAGGTCGGTGAGGTCGGCGGCACGCTCGCGCAGCAGCGCAGGCAGCCCGGGGATCCCGCCGGGGAAGAAGGTGAACAGGTCGGGGAGCCGGTCGCCGGCGACCGTGGTCTGGAACCGGTCGGTGAAGTCGCCGCTGGGCACCAACGTCACCGACAGGGTGAAGCCCAGCCGCTCGTTGAGCTCCTGCCAGAACGCGTTCTGGTCCATCGAGGGCGGCACCGGGGTGTTGGTCAGCGAGAAGACACCGACATCGGCACCGTCACCGGGAGGACCTGACGTCACCGCCTGCGGGTCGCTCGGGTACCGCAGCATGGTGTCGCTGACGCCGTTCTCACCCACGAGATCGGGCACGAAGCCTTCGTAGGGAATGTACGTGGGAAGGGCGACGGTGCTGTTCTCGGCCTCGGGCCCGGTGTCGCCGCGGCCCTCGTTGCTGCATGCCGAGAGCGTGCCGCCGAGGGCGGCCAGTCCGCCCATGGCCAGGGTGCCTTGGAGCAGTCGACGGCGGGCGATGGGTGTGGATGACATGGGGGTTCCTCCTGAGGGGTTTCCGGGCGCGGCTGTGCGACCCGGGTGGGGTGGGGTCAGCCTTTGACGGCGCCGGTGAGCATGCCTTTGGCGAAGTGGCGTTGCAGGAAGGGGTAGATGATGAGGATGGGGATGATGGAGATGACGAGGATGGCCATCTGGATGGTGGTTTGGGGTGGGAGGGTGGTTTCGGCGCCGAGTTCTTGGGCTCCGAGTTGGGTGCCGTCCACGACGTAGGTGCGCAGGACGAGTTGTAGTGGCCATAGGGCGGAGTCGGAGAGGTAGAGCATGGCGTTGAAGAAGGCGTTCCAGTAGCCGACGCCGTAGAAGAGGCCGACGACGGCCAGGACGGGGCGGGCCAGGGGGAGTCCCATGTGCCAGAAGAGTTGCCATTCGCCGGCGCCGTCGATGCGGGCGGAGTCCATGACTTCTGCGGGGAGGCCGACGAAGAAGGCGCGGACCACGATGACGTTGAATGCTGAGACCGAGGTGGGGATGATGATGGCCCAGAGGGTGTCGAGCAGGCCGAGTTGTTGGACCACGAGGTAGCTGGGGATGATGCCGGGGTTGAACAGCAGGCTGATGAGTACGAGCAGCAGCAGGGGTCGGTTGCCGATGGTGTGGCGGCGTGAGAGGGCCCAGCCCAGCATCGCGGTCAGGGTCAGGC
>NZ_WNXZ01000003.1 GCF_009733845.1 Pseudactinotalea terrae | reverse complement strand
GCCGTCGTGAGTTTGGTGCTGTGGAGCGGTTGCGGTCGGGTCGGTGGCGTGCCCGGTATGTCGGCGCGGATGGCCGGCTGCGGTCGGCGCCGGTCACGTTCGACACCCGCGGCGAGGCTGACCGGTGGCTGGTCGGCATCCGTGCCGACCTGCTGCGCGGCCAGTGGGCACCACCCGAGCGCGCAGAGGTCACCCTGGCCGAGTACCTGACCGCGTGGCAGCGTCAGCGCGCGCCGCAGCTGCGGCCCCGCACCCGCGACCTCTACGCCCGTCTGATCGCCCGCTGGCTCGCGCAGCCGGTCGGCACCGGCCGCGACGCCGTGCACCTGGCACCGCTGGCACTGAGCGCGATCAGCCCGCCGCTGGTGCGGGAATGGTTCGCCGCCGTCACCACCACCGCCCACCAGCGGGCCGCCGCCCGGCTGCTCAACGGCTCCGGCGCCTCACGCCGCACCGGTGACCCCGCTCGCGCCTGGGCACGCGCCCAAGGCCTCGAGGTCGCCGCCACCGGTCGCCTGCCGAGGTCGGTCCATGCCGCCTGGTCCGCCGCCGGCCGGCCGGACGTGCGCCCCGCCCCCGAGGTCCCTGCCGACGCCGGCCGCACCACCGCCGCCCAGGCCTACCGGCTGCTACACACCGTGCTGACCCAGGCTGTCAGTGACGGGCTGCTCTCGAGCAACCCGGCCCGCATCGCTGGCGCCGGCCACGTCGCCCACCCCGAACGGCTGCCGCTGACCCCGGCCGAGGTCAACGCCCTGGCCGGCGCCGTCCCCGACCGCTACGCCGCCGCCGTGCTGCTGGCCGCCTGGTCAGGGCTGCGCCCCGGCGAAGTGTTCGCGCTGCGCCGCCGCGACCTCGACACCAGTACCGCCACCGTCACCGTTCGCCGCACCCTGGTCGAGATCGCCGGCCAGCCCATCAGCTACGGCCCACCCAAGAGCGCCGCCGGCCGCCGCACCGTCGCCCTGCCCGCGTTCGTGGCCGCAGCGCTGGCCGAGCACCTGCTAGCGCACACCACCGACACCAGCCCAGAGGCACTGATCTTCACCACCACCACCGGCGCCCCCGTGAGCGCCCCGGCCCGCTCGAGCGTGCTCCGCCGCGCCCGCGCCCTGATCGGCCGCCCAGATGCCACCTGGCACCACCTACGCCACACCGGCGCCACCCTCGCCGCCATCAGCGGCGCCACCCAGGCCGAACTACAACGCCGCATCGGCCACAGCACCGCCCGCGCCGCAGCCATCTACCAACACGCCACCACCGAACGAGACCGCACCATCGCCACCGCACTCCACCACCTGGCCGCGCAGACGGCCTGAGAGGGACGCCACACCATGAGCACCACCACCACCGCCTACCTGCCGCCGGCCTGGTCCGCGCTGGTTGACCCGTGGGAGCGCGCCGAGCTGCGCGCCGGCCGCGCCGCCTCGACGCTGCGCAAGCGCCGCAAGCACCTGTCGTGGATCGCCGCCGACCTCGCCGATCCGCTGACGGCCACGACGGCCGACCTCGCGGCCTGGTTCCGCGGCCAGAACTGGCGGCCCACCACCGCTACCGCGGTCCGCTCGAGCGTGCGCACGTTCTACGCCTGGGCCGCCGCCCGCGGCCTGGTTGACACTGACCCGGCCCTCTACCTGTCCAAATTGCGCACCGATGAGGCCCGCCCGCTCGGCTCCCGCGGCCCGCTGCCGGTGCCGGTGCCGACCACCTGGGAACACCCGCTGCGGCTCTACGCCCGCCACCTGCGCGCCCTGGGCCGCTCAGAAATGACGGTCGGCCTCCGGGTGCGGCACCTGGCCGCGTTCGCCCGCTACCTCGAGGCCGCCGAGCCGTTCGCCGCCACGTTCTACGACCTCGTGGAGTACCTCGCCGGCATGGAGGTCGCCGCCGAGACCCGCCGCTCTGTCAGAGCCACCCTGCGCAGCTTCTACGGCTGGGCGCTCGAGGACGGGCACATCACCACCGATCCGGCCCGCCGCCTGCCGATCCCGCGCCGCTCGCTCAGCCAGCCGCACCCCGCCTCTGAGGAAGCGATCCGCTACGCGCTCGCCGCCGCCGACCCGCGGGAACGGCTGATGCTGCGGCTCGCCGCCGAGGTCGGTCTACGCCGCGCCGAGGTCGCTCAGGTGCACACCCGCGACCTACTCGAGGACGCTGGCGGCTGGTCGCTCGTCGTCAAGGGGAAAGGCGCTCGCGTGCGCGTTGTGCCGCTACCTGCTGGACTCGCCGCGGAACTGCGCGCACTGCCGCAGGGCTGGGCATTCCCATCGATCCAGAGTGACGGCCACCTGTCACCGCACGCCGTCGGTTCCCTGGTCGCGCGTCTGCTGCCCCAGGGTGTGAGCATGCATGCGCTGCGGCACCGGTTCGCCACCCGCGCCTATGAGATTGACCGGGACGTGTTCACGGTGCAACAGCTGCTCGGGCACTCATCCCCTGAGACCACGCGGCGTTACGTCGCGATTGACGCCGATCATCTGCGCAGCACCGTTGACACCCTCGACGCCCGCTCGAGCCTGCGCCGGTGACTCACTCGCCGCCTGGCGCGCAGACGGGGCAGCACGTGCGCCGGCCGATCTGCTCGCGCTCGATCACCAGCAGACCGAACGGCTCGGCATCCCACAGCTGCCCGACAACCTCACACGGCACCGGGTGGAACACCTCACCGAACGGCGTCGCGTACACCTGTCCCACCTCGAGCAACGGCATGCCATCAGGCGTGCGGCGGCTGGGCAGCACCGGCCGCAGGCGCCCCAGGTCACGGGCGGCAGCTGCGGCCGCCCGTCGTCGCGCCTTGAGCTGCGCCGCGTGCATGCCGGGAAATCTAGGCGCCCTGCGCCGTTGTGCGACGCATGTTCGAACACGCGGCGCGTCGATCCCGCCCGCTGTCGGTGCGCCGTGAGACGTTGAGCGCATCATGGATCACTCAGGCACACCCCAGCCGAGCGCGGCCGCTGATCGCGGCGCCGTGCTGGCTGCGGCGCGTGCTGCTTGGGACCGTGACGACACCGCGGCGCTCGGGCACCTGCTCGACGCCCTCGAGCCGCCAGCCGAGCCCGCCCCGGTGCTGCCGCCCGATCACCCGGCCCACGTGCTCGAGCGCCATGCCGCCGAGATCGCCGACCGCCGCCCCGCGGGCGCCCCCGAGGTCGCCGCGGCGCTCGCAAACGACCCCGCCGGCCTGACCGCCGCTAGTCGCGGCGGCTGGCTCGAGCACCACCGCCGAGAGGTCGCCCTCACGCTCGCGGCTGAGCGTCTGCGCGACCTGCCGGCCCTGCTGGCGGCCCTGGCCGCTCTGCTGGCCGTGCTGCTAGCCGTGCCGCGCGGCCTAATCACCCTCGAGGACACCACAGCGCCCAGCTGGGCCGCCGCGCACGATCCGCCCGGCACACCGCCGCACATCGCCCGCCGGCAGCGCCTCACGCTGACCCGCGCCACCCTCACGGCCGCACCGCCGCTCCCCACCACCCGGTGGGGCGCTCGGCCCGCTTCCGTCACTCTGGCCGCCTGACACACCAGGCGCGCCGCTGCGCCACCTCCCACCACCGGCACACGCTCACCACACGCCCACCAGGCGGCCGGTAACGGAGTTCCCATGTCCACCCAGCCTGACGATGTGCTCACCCGCGCAGAGGCCGCCCAGGCCGCCCGAGTCAGCCGCGCCACCCTCGACCGGTGGATCGCCACCGGTCACCTCCCGGTAGTCCGCCTGGGCCGCCGGGTGCTGGTCACCCGATCCGCGCTCGCCGCCCTGCTCGACGCCGCCACCGTGCCCGCCACCCGCGGGCCGCTGGCCGGCCGTCGTGGGTAGGAACAACGCGCTCGCGGTATACGACCTGTGGCGCCACCTGCCCGAGCGCCCTCGCGCCGTCCTGGTCTACATGGCGTTGATCTCGCTCGACTACGACAGCGACCGTGACGACACCGACGCGCGCGTCTACTTCGGCGGACACGTCCAGATCGCCAACGCACTCGGCCTGAACAGTGACCTAGAGATGCCCACACCTGGGCACCTGCGCATGGTCCGCCGGTACATCGACCAGCTACGCGCCGCGGGTGCGGTCGTGAGAGTGCAGCGCGCAAAGAACCACCGCCACGCGATCTACCGCCTGCGGCTCGAGCCTGTGGACAAGCCACCCCCTGAGCCGCCGTGACCGGGCCACCAGGCGGACCTCTACAGGTCCGCCCGAGTGGACCGCTACCGGTCCGCCTGCGGCCGGACCTCTACAGGTCCGCCCCGGCCGGACCTCTACAGGTCCGCCCTTAGAGATGAGGAATGTACGAGGAGTAATGATGAGGAAAATACGAACTACGGACAGCACCCCACCAGGCGCAGGCCCGCTGCTGTGGACAGCGCCGGCACCCCCCACCCAGGCGACGGCGCCACCGAGCACGACCCCCGGTTTTCTTTGGCCGTCACCCCCCGACTACGGGCAGACCTGTGGCCTTGTGTGTCCCCCTACCCCGGTGGGCCAGGTGTCGTCATGAACACCGCGCAAAAGCAGAATCACGGCGAATCAAACGCCACCGAGCCGAATAGACACGAGCACTCGACCACCTCCGCAGCTGCTCGAGCCTGGGCGCTCAAGGCAGGCATTAGGGTCGCCGCCACCGGCCGTATGAGCCAGAAGGTCATCAACGCGTGGCGCGCAGCCGGCTCGCCGATGCCTGAACTACCGGTGGTGCCGATCTACCCGCCCGGCCGGACCCGCGCCGAGGTCGCGGCCGCTGCCCGAGAATGGGCGCGCGGCGCCGGCCTCGAGGTTGCCGACGTGGGCCGCCTCCCACACCGCATCCTCGCCGCCTGGGCGGCAGACGGGTCGCCGTTCCCTGACGCCGCGCTCTGCAGCCAACCGGACTGCAGCCGCGTCGCCGACCATCGCGCCGTACAGCTCTGCCGCCCGTGCTACGCCCGACTGCGGCGGGCGCAGAAGCTCCACAGCGCCCAGGACCGTAGCGGCGCCGCGCACATCGCCTGGATCGGCTCCGAGGTCGGATACGGGGGCGCCCACCAGCGCATCGTGTCCCGGTTCGGCGCCGCGTCGCTGTACGTGTGCAACGCGTGCGACGCTCGCGCCCGCGATTGGGCGCTGATGCCCGATGCCGCCGAGGTTCGCCAGGACCCCGGCCGGCCGGTGCACAGCCCCGACCCCGAGGACTATCGGCCGATGTGCCACCCCTGCCACCAGCTGATGGACTGGCAGCACCGGCAGGCAGCGGCCGCCCTCGAGGATGCAGAAGCCGTGCTCGACGGCCTCGACGTGGCCGCACTGGTGGCGTTCACACCGCCGCCGCGCCTGCCGCTGCGCCCCTGGCCAGAATCGGCCGAGCAATGACCACCCGGCGCCGTCGTGAGTTTGGTGCTGTGGAGCGGTTGCGGTCGGGTCGGTGGCGTGCCCGGTATGTCGGCGCGGATGGCCGGCTGCGGTCGGCGCCGGTCACGTTCGACACCCGCGGCGAGGCTGACCGGTGGCTGGTCGGCATCCGTGCCGACCTGCTGCGCGGCCAGTGGGCACCACCCGAGCGCGCAGAGGTCACCCTGGCCGAGTACCTGACCGCGTGGCAGCGTCAGCGCGCGCCGCAGCTGCGGCCCCGCACCCGCGACCTCTACGCCCGTCTGATCGCCCGCTGGCTCGCGCAGCCGGTCGGCACCGGCCGCGACGCCGTGCACCTGGCACCGCTGGCACTGAGCGCGATCAGCCCGCCGCTGGTGCGGGAATGGTTCGCCGCCGTCACCACCACCGCCCACCAGCGGGCCGCCGCCCGGCTGCTCAACGGCTCCGGCGCCTCACGCCGCACCGGTGACCCCGCTCGCGCCTGGGCACGCGCCCAAGGCCTCGAGGTCGCCGCCACCGGTCGCCTGCCGAGGTCGGTCCATGCCGCCTGGTCCGCCGCCGGCCGGCCGGACGTGCGCCCCGCCCCCGAGGTCCCTGCCGACGCCGGCCGCACCACCGCCGCCCAGGCCTACCGGCTGCTACACACCGTGCTGACCCAGGCTGTCAGTGACGGGCTGCTCTCGAGCAACCCGGCCCGCATCGCTGGCGCCGGCCACGTCGCCCACCCCGAACGGCTGCCGCTGACCCCGGCCGAGGTCAACGCCCTGGCCGGCGCCGTCCCCGACCGCTACGCCGCCGCCGTGCTGCTGGCCGCCTGGTCAGGGCTGCGCCCCGGCGAAGTGTTCGCGCTGCGCCGCCGCGACCTCGACACCAGTACCGCCACCGTCACCGTTCGCCGCACCCTGGTCGAGATCGCCGGCCAGCCCATCAGCTACGGCCCACCCAAGAGCGCCGCCGGCCGCCGCACCGTCGCCCTGCCCGCGTTCGTGGCCGCAGCGCTGGCCGAGCACCTGCTAGCGCACACCACCGACACCAGCCCAGAGGCACTGATCTTCACCACCACCACCGGCGCCCCCGTGAGCGCCCCGGCCCGCTCGAGCGTGCTCCGCCGCGCCCGCGCCCTGATCGGCCGCCCAGATGCCACCTGGCACCACCTACGCCACACCGGCGCCACCCTCGCCGCCATCAGCGGCGCCACCCAGGCCGAACTACAACGCCGCATCGGCCACAGCACCGCCCGCGCCGCAGCCATCTACCAACACGCCACCACCGAACGAGACCGCACCATCGCCACCGCACTCCACGAGCTCGGCACGGCGCGCACCGCGACCAACGTGCGAGCACTCCGCCGAGCCTGAGCACCGTGGCCGCGTGGAATAACGTGGAATAGCGGGTGCTGATCCGGGAGGACTCCCGATGACACGTGAGCACTCACCTGGTACTGTTTGCGCAGGTCAGAGGCCCAGCGGCCGCCCTGACCAGGCGCGACGGAACTGCTCGGAAGGTGACTTCCAAGCAGATGGTGCGAGTTCGATTCTCGTCACCCGCTCCACAGGATCAGCGGCCGAACGGCCCTTGCGATGTGGATCCGACGCGCCAGGCACGTCGTATCCACACCCCAAGCCCCGCCACCGCAGCCACCCCGGGCGTGCGCAAGATCACATCCGCGCCTCGCCGTCGGGCATGACGAAGGCCGCCCCGGCGAACCGGAGCGGCCTGTCAGTCATGAGCCGGCCGAGGCCGGCGGGAGACTCAGTCCTCAGGAACGACGAGCCCGCGCTCGACGGCCTTCGCGAGACGACGGGGGATGCGGACCTCGCGACCGCCCACACGGACGGGGACGAGCTCGGTCATCTGCGCCTTCCACTGCGAACGGCGGTGGCGGGTGTTGCTGCGCGAGAGCTTGCGCTTGGGGACAGCCATCTCGGGGTCTCCTAGGTCTGGTTCTGGTGGGCGACAGGCCGTCAGGCCTTCGCCTCACCCTGGGCGGCGTAACGACGACGGAACTTCTCCACACGACCGGCGGTGTCGAGGATCTTCTGCTTGCCCGTGTAGAACGGGTGCGACGCCGAGGAGATGTCGACGTCGACCACCGGGTAGGTGTTGCCGTCCTCCCACTCGACCGTCTGCGTCGAGGTCAGCGTGGACCGCGTCAGGATCGAGAAGTCCGCGGAGATGTCGCGGAACACGACCGGCGCGTACTCCGGGTGGATGTCCTTCTTCATGACTCAGCTTCCTTGTTCGTGACGGGACGGCACAGGTCGACGCCGTAACTCCCGAGGCAGCGCAACCACCTCGGGTTCGAGGGCGCGCCAGGTGCAGCCATGCAGCCGCAACCGGACGATCATACCCGGAATACGTCGTGCTGCGCACCTCCCGCGAGTGCGGTCGAGCACACCCTACGTCGGCGCGATGACGATACGGGACCAGCCCTGCGATGGGGGCCCGGCCGCCCGACCCCGGCTGGCTGCTGCGAGCGGTCGGCATCGGCCACTGGATCGCCGGCGCGTTCGGCGTGCCGTTCTTCGCCGTCGGATCGCCTGCGTCGTCCAGAGCGTCGCCGTCATGCGAACCAGTCGCACTGGGCTGACTTGTGCTACTTGGACTATTACAAGTACGGTGCTCATGTGCTGATCACGATCGATCCCTCGCAGTCGCGACCGCTCTTCGAGCAGGTCGCCGCAGCGGTGCGGCTCGCCGTCGTGCGAGGTGACGTCGAGCCGGGAGAACGACTCCCGGCCGCACGGGATCTCGCCGAGGCGCTGGACCTCAACGTCAACACGGTCCTCCACGCCTACCGCGACCTGCGTGACGAGGGACTGATCGATCTGCACCGGGGCCGCGGCGCGACCGTGAGCCCCGCGGCAGCACGCAACTACGACCGCCTGCGCCAGCACGTGACGGCTGTCCGGGCCGAGGCCGAGCGCCTCGGCGTCCAGCCCGCCACCCTGGCTGCCATGCTCACCGAGGAGGAGCAATGACCATCCGAACCCGAGCCGTACTTCTGGGTGCTGTCCTACCCGGGGCCCTGCTGGCGGGCGCCTTCGCGCTCGTGCTCTCCTGGCGCGACCGGCTCCCCGACCCCATGGCGCTGCACTGGGGCGTCAACGGTGTCGACCGCGTCGGATCCTTCATGGAGCATCTCCTGCCGTTCGCGATCACCAGCCTCGTGATCTGTGTCCCCTCGATCGTTCTCGCTCTCGTGGTCAAGGGCGCTGCGCGCCGCGGCATGGTCGGCATGTCCGCCGGGCTGGCCGCGATGATGGCCGGGATCGGCGTCGGCATCACCGCCATCCAGCTCGACGCGGCCGACGCCTACTCGATCGGCACCCCCGGGGCGACGATCGTGCTCCCGCTCCTGGGTGCCGTAGCGATCGGGATCCTCGCCAGCTGGCTCGCGGGCCGCGACACCGCCGCCCCCGCCTCGTCGAGCGTGCCCGACGACGCCGCTCGCCTCCCGCTCCCGGAGGGCACCTCGGCCGTGTGGTCGCGACCGCTCCCCACCGGCCCGATCGCGATCCCGATCGGAGCCTTCGCGCTGCTGCTCGCCATGGCGGTCACGTTCGGCGTGCTGACCGGCGACTGGTGGATGCTGGCCTTCCCAGCCCTGATCGGCCTGCTGTTCCTGCTCGCGAGCGGATGGCGCGTGCAGATCGACCGCACCGGGCTGACGATGCACGGCAGCTTCGGACGGCCGCGCTATCACGTCCCCGCCAGCGAGATCGTTCGAGCCGACGTCACCCAGGTGAAGCCGATCCACGAGTTCGGCGGCTGGGGCATGCGCGTCGGGTACCGCGGCGCCCACCGGGGAGCGGTCGGGTTCGTGTTCCGGGCCGGCGAGGCCATCGCGGTGGAATGCACCGGCGACCGGCGCGTGGTGGCGACGGTCGACGGTGCGGCCCAGGCCGCTGCTCTGCTCAACACGCTCGTCGAGCGGACGCGTTCGTCGAGTCCTGCAGAGTGAGATAGCCCCGAACCAGGTGCACCCCCTGATCCCCACGTGGGATCGTGGGGCCCGTACGCCTCTCACGCTCCCGAAGGAACCCCATGGCACGCATCTATGACGACGCGACCCAGCTGATCGGCAACACGCCGCTGGTCCGCCTCAACAAGGTCACCGACGGCGCTGGTGCGACCGTCCTCGCGAAGCTCGAGTTCTACAACCCCGCCAACTCGGTCAAGGACCGCATCGGTGTGGCGATCATCGACGCCGCCGAGGCATCCGGTCAGCTCCAGCCCGGCGGCACCGTCGTCGAGGCCACCTCCGGCAACACCGGCATCGCGCTGGCGTTCGTGGGTGCCGCCCGCGGGTACAAGGTGGTGCTCACCATGCCGGAGACCATGTCGAACGAGCGCAAGATGCTGCTCCGCGCCTTCGGTGCCGAGCTGGTGCTCACCCCCGGCTCCGGTGGGATGAAGGGCGCCGTCGACCGCGCCAACGAGATCGCCGCCGAGCGCCCCGGTGCGGTGCTGGCCCGCCAGTTCGCCAACGATGCGAACCCGGAGATCCACCGCAAGACCACGGCCGAGGAGATCTGGAACGACACCGACGGCGGCGTCGACATCGTCGTGGCGGGCATCGGCACCGGTGGCACGATCACCGGCGTCGGGCAGGTGCTCAAGGAGCGCAAGCCCGAGGTCCAGATCATCGCCGTCGAGCCCGAGGAGTCCCCGATCCTCAACGGCGGCCAGCCCGGCCCGCACAAGATCCAGGGCATCGGTGCGAACTTCGTGCCCGAGATCCTCGACACCTCGATCTACGACGAGGTCATCGACGTCAACGCCGAGACCGCGGTCAAGGTGGCGCGCCGCACAGCCGCCGAGGAGGGACTGCTCGTGGGCATCTCCTCCGGTGCCGCGATCCACGCCGCCACCCAGGTGGCGCAGCGCCCGGAGAACGCCGGCAAGACCATCGTCGTCGTGATCCCGAGCTTCGGCGAGCGGTACCTGTCGACGATCCTCTTCGCCGACCTCGCCGAGGCCTGAGCATCGACCGGTGAGCGCGACCCATCACCTTCCCCTGCTCTGGCTCGTGCGGGAGGACCTGGAGACCGCGCGGCGGCGTGACCCCGCCGCGCGGACCTTCCTCGAGGTCGCGCTGCTGTACCCGGGCGTCCACGCGCTGTGGGCGCATCGGCTGGCACACCGGCTCTGGATGACATCGCCGTTGCTGCGGTTCCCCGCACGGTTGCTGTCCCAGCTGGTCCGGCAGGGCACCGGGGTGGAGATCCACCCCGGTGCCCAGCTGGGTCGCCGCTTCTTCATCGACCACGGCATGGGCGTCGTGATCGGTGAGACAGCCGTGGTCGGCGACGACGTGCTGATGTTCCACACCTCCACCCTCGGTGGCCGCTCGATGAGCAAGGGCAAGCGCCACCCGACGATCGGCGACCGCGTGGTCATCGGCGCCGGTGCGAAGCTCCTCGGCCCCATCACGATCGGCGACGACGTCCAGGTCGGCGCCAACGCCGTCGTCGTCAAGAGCGTCGAGGCGGGCGCCGTGGTCGTCGGTGTGCCCGGGAAACCGAAGAAGGTCGCCCCGGCCGCCCGCGAGGACCTCACCGACCCCGCCATCTACATCTGAGGCAGCGTCTGCTGCCCACCAGCGCGTGACCGAAGTGCCGTGACGGCGCGAGGGTCACGGTTCTGGTCGCCTTTGCGTGACTCACGAGCCGATCTGGCGCGAGAGTCACGGTTCTGGGCGACCCCGCAGACTCACCTGCCCTGGCGCGCCGTCGTCACGGTCGGTCACAGGCCCGGCGGGCGCGGCGTCCAGGCCGCCGTGCGCATGTCGACGCGTGGCGGGTCGCCGACCATCGGGACGTCCTCGGCGCGAAGCCGGGCACGCTGTTCGGTCGCGACCCGCTCGGCGAGCGCGCCGGACGCGGTGACCACGCGCCACCAGCACACCTCGCTGCCGTAGTGCGCCATCACGCGCCCGACCACACGGGCGCTCCCCCGCCCGGTCACCTCGCGCACGACTGCGGCGATACCGCCGTAGCTCGTGACCCTGCCCTCGGGGATGGTCGCCACGACATCGAGGACGAGCTCGGCGTAGTCGTCAGGGGGTGGCTGCACCCGCCTATGATCGCTTGTCGAACCCCGAGAAGGCTGGCTGAACGAGCATGACGACGGCGGACCCCTACGTCTGTGAGCACTGCGACGACTCCGTGCCCCACCAGCACGTCGACGAGCAACCGCTGGTCGAGGGCTACCGGCAGGACCTGCTGCGTGCCGGGCTCGCGGTAGCCGGGCTGGGCGTCGTCTGGGTCGCCGCGGGCGTCCTGCTCGCTCGCGACTCGGCCTTCGGCCTGATGCTCGGCGCGCTCGCGTGGGCGGTGGCCACCGCCATCGGACTGGTGGCCTTCCTGGTCATGGGTGGGCGCCGATCGGCTGCCACCGCCGTGATCGCCGGCGCGATCGGGACCGCTGCGATCTCACCGATCCTCGCGCTGCTCGTCGGTTTCCTGACGCCGGGCCCGATCTGGGCGCGTGCGCTGACCGGCGGGCTCGGCTGGCTGGCGCTCAGCTCCCTCACCACCGGGGTGCGCACCGGTCGGCTGCGCGACCAGCTGACGGCGCACACGCGCGATGGCGAGGCCGCCCGCTCCGCCGTCGTCCGCACCGGTGGCCGGCCCAGCCCCTACATCGAGGCCGGGTGGCTCGTGGCAACGGCGATCGTGTTCGGTCTGTGCATCGCGGCGACCGCGGCGCTGCCGCTCGTCACGGGGGTGCTGGTCCCGCTCAACGCAGCGTTCGCGGTCCTGAGCCGGCGGCTGCAGGCGCGGGCCGCCGAGCCGCCGCCTCTGGTGAGATAGCGGCCACGCCGGAAGGCGGGCGGTCAGCCAGCGGCCACCGGTCTCTCTCAGGTGGACACTTAGCCACCCCCGCCACGGCCCGGTGGACGCTCAGCGACCCCGCACCGGCAGGTAGACGGTCAACCGCGCGCTGGTGAGATAGCGGCCACGCCGGAAGGCGGCCGGTCAGCCAGCGGCCACCGGTCTCTCTCAGGTGGACGCTCAGCCACCCCCGCCACGGCCCGGTGGACGCTCAGCCACCCCCGCCACGGCCAGGTGGACGCTCAGCGACCCCGCACCGGCAGGTAGACGGTCAACCGCGCGCTGGTGAGATAGCGGCCACGCCGGAAGGCGGCCGGTCAGCCAGCGGCCACCGGTCTCTCTCAGGTGGACGCTCAGCCACCCCCGCCACGGCCCGGTGGACGCTCAGCCACCCCCGCCACGGCCAGGTGGACGCTCAGCCACCCCCGCCACGGCCCGGTGGACGCTCAGCCACCCCCGCCACGGCCCGGTGGACGCTCAGCCACCTCCGCCACGGCCAGGTGGACGCTCAGCGACCCCGCACCGGGCAGGTGGACGCTCAGCCGCGCTTCGACTCGTAGGCGCTGACCTGGTCGATCCGGCGCTGGTGGCGCTGGTCGCCGGAGAAGGACTCGGCCACGAACGCGTCGACGATCTCGAACGCCTCGGCCTCGCTGTGCTGGCGAGCGCCGATCCCCATGACGTTGGCGTCGTTGTGCTGGCGGCCGAGCTGCGCCGTCGCGACGTTCCACGCGAGCGCGCAGCGCACCCCGGTCACCTTGTTGGCCGCGATCTGCTCACCGTTGCCGCTGCCGCCGATGACGATCCCGAGCGAGCCCGGCTCGGCGACGACGGCCTCAGCAGCCTCGATGCAGAAGGACGGGTAGTCATCGAGCGCGTCGTAGGAATGGGCACCGTGGTCCACGACGTCGTGACCAGCGGCACGCAGGTGCTCCGCCAGAGCGGTCTTGAGCTCGAAGCCGGCGTGATCGGCGGCGATGTGCAGGCGCATGCGCGACATCATGCCGCACCGGCGATACTGGTGCTGTGACGTCCACGATGCCTGCAACCGAGACCACACTCATCCCCCGCGACGCCCTGTTCGGCAACCCCGAGCGCGCCTCGGTCCAGATCAGTCCGGACGGGCGCCACCTGTCCTGGCTCGCTCCGCTGGAGGGCGTCCTCAACGTCTGGGTCGCACCGGTCGACGATCTCGACGCCGCCCGCCCGGTCACCCGCGACGCCGCTCGCGGCATCCGGGCCTACTTCTGGACCTTCCGCCCCGACGTGCTGCTCTACCTGCGCGACGACGGCGGCGACGAGGACTTCCATGCGTTCCGCGTCGACGTCACTGGCGGCGAACCGCTCGATCTGACCCCGTACGAGAGCACCACCGCCGACATCGCGGGCGTCAGCCACCTCGTCCCGGACGCCGTGCTGATCGGGATGAACGACCGCGACCCCGAGCTCCACGACCTCTACCGCGTGGACCTGGCCACCGGCGAACGCACCCTGGTCGAGCAGAACACCGACGGTTTCCTCGGCTACCTCGCGGACGACCGTTACGAGGTCCGCTACGCCCTCAAGCAGCGCCCCGACGCCGGGATGGATCTCCTCGCCCGCACCGCGGAGGGTTGGGAGGTCACCGAGTCGATCGGGTTCGAGGACTCGCTCTCGACGGCGCCCCTGTCGTTGACCGCTGATGGTTCGGTCCTCTACATGCTCGACTCACGCGAGCGGGAGACCGCGGCGCTCGTGGCCATCGACGTCGCGACCGGGACCCGTTCGGTGGTGCACTCAGACGCGCGCGCCGACGTGCAGGGCCGGATGCTCGTGCACCCGACCACCGGTGTCGTCCAGGCCGTGGGCGTCACCTACCTCGAGCCCGAGTGGGCGGTCGTCGACGAGTCCGTCGCCGTCGACCTCGAGCGGCTGCGCCAGCTCGGCCCCGGTGACGCCGTCATCAACACCCGCACGCTCGACGACGCCACCTGGGTGATCGCCTACTCGGCACCGGACACTCCCCTCGCCTACCACCTGTACCGCCGCGAGACCGGCGAGGTCCAGTACCTGTTCAGCGGTCGCCCTGCGCTGGACGGCGCCCCGCTGGTGCCGATGACCGGTGTCGAGATCACCGCGCGAGACGGCCTGACGCTGCCGAGCTATCTCACGCTCCCGGTGGGCATCTCCTTCGACGGCAGCCGGGCCAGCGCGCCGGTCCCGATGGTGCTGTTCGTGCACGGCGGCCCCTGGGCACGCGACGGCTTCGGCTACGACTCCTGGGCGCAGTGGCTGGCCAACCGCGGGTATGCGGTGCTGCAGGTCAACTTCCGTGGCTCGACCGGCTTCGGCAAGGCGTTCACGACCGCCGGCGACCAGCAGTGGGCCGCCACGATGCACGACGACCTGCTCGACGCCGTCGAGTGGGCGGTCGACAACGGTGTCACGACACGCGACAAGGTCGCGATCATGGGCGGCAGCTACGGCGGCTACGCCACACTCGCCGGGCTCACGTTCACGCCGACCGCCTTCGCGTGCGGCGTCGACATCGTGGGGCCGTCGAACCTGCACACGCTGCTCGAGACGATCCCGCCGTACTGGAAGCCGATGTTCGAGCAGCTGGCGCGCCGCGTCGGCGACCCGCGCACCGAGGAGGGCGCGGCGCTGCTGACCGAGCGCTCCCCGCTGACCCACGCGGACGCGATCGTGCGGCCGCTGCTGATCGGTCAGGGCGCCAACGACCCGCGCGTGAAGCAGGCCGAGAGCGACCAGATCGTCACGGCCATGTCCGAGCGCGGCATCCCGGTGACGTACGTGCTGTTCCCGGACGAGGGCCACGGGTTCCACCGGCCTGAGAACAGCAAGTCGTTCAACGCGATCGCCGAGAACTTCCTCGCCGCCCATCTGGGCGGTCGTGCGGAGCCCATCGCGGACGACCTCCGCGGCTCCAGCACCGAGGTCCCCACGGGCGCCGACGGCGTCCCGGGCCTCGTCGATGCCCTCTCGGCTCACGAGGCGGTGTCGCGGGCCTGAGCGCCCTGCACCGACGTCGGTCCAGCCCCGGGAGCAAGGGGCAGCGGGTACCGTCGTGAGATGAACGAGCCCAGGCACGACGTCCTGGTCGTCGGTGGCGGCAACGGCGGCCTCTCGGCTGCGGCACACCTGCTCCGGCGCGGGTGCCGTGACGTGGGCCTCGTCGAGCCTGCCGATGTGCACGTCTACAAGCCGCTGCAGCACTACGTCGCCGCGGGCCTCGCCGACCCCCGCGAACTGACACGGCCGCAGCGCGACCTCGTGCCGGACGGCGTCCACTGGCACCGCACAGCGGCGGTGCGCGTGGACCCGGAGCGGCAAGCCGTGCTCGGCGAGGACGGCGTCTGGCGGCGGGGCACCGATCTGGTGCTCGCTCCCGGTGCCCGCCTCGACTGGGACCGGGTGCCGGGGGCCTGGGACGCCGTCGAGCGAGGCTCGGCGGTGTCCTCCTTCCTCGACACGCTGCTCACCCGGACGGGTGAGCGCATCAACAGGCTCGAGTCGGGCCGCGCGATCTTCGAGCTGCACGGCCAGCCCGCCTCGGGTCGCGAGACCGCGCTCAAGTCGCTGTTCTTCGCGTGCGACAGATGGCGCCGCAGCGGTGCGCTCGGACGTATCGAGGTCGTGCTCGTCCACGCCGGCCCGCGCGTGCACCCGGTGTCGGCGATCGCCGACGAGGTCGAGCGGCACCTGCGGGACTACGGCGTGCAGGTCCGCCCGGAGACGTCGATCAGTGCCATCGAGGGCGACGAGATCGTGCTGACCGCACCGCAGGGGAAGAGCCGCGAGCGGTTCGACCTCGCGCACCTGCACCCGCCGTACGCCGCCCCGGAGCTCGTGGCCGCGTCGGGGCTGGACTCCTCAGCGACGTCCGGCTTCCTCGATGTCGACCCGGAGACGCTGCAGCACCGGCGCCACCCGCGGATCTGGGGCGCGGGTGACGCGTGCGACCTGGGCGACGCACGCACGGGAGGAGCGCTGCGACACCAGGTGAAGGTGCTCGTGGAGAACATCCGCCGAGCTCGCACCGGGGCGACGCTGCAGCGCTACGACGGCTACACCGTCGCGCCGGTCGCGACGTCCCGGCGAAGTCTGTCGTTCGGTGAGTACGACCGGGACCTCCAGGTCCGTCGGAGCCTCCCGGTGCCCGACGAGATCACGTCGACCCCGCTGTGGTACCTGCTCGACCGGTATCTGCTGCCGCAGATCTACTGGCACCGCATCCTCAAGGGTCTGCTCTGACGCTCGTCTCGGCCCGAGGAGTGCGATCAGCCGCGGCCGAGCACGGTCCCGCCGTTGACCTGCAGGATCTGGCCCGTGGTCCAGCCCGCCTGCGGCGAGGCGAGGTAGGCAACCGCCTCGGCGACCTCCTGCGGGGTGCCGGGCCTGGCCATCGGTATCTGCGCGACGCGCGACTCGGCGACCTGGGGGTCGGCGGCGACCCGCTCGCGCCAGAAGTCGGTGTCGGGCACGAAGCCGGGAGCGACCGCGTTGACCGTGATGCCTGCTTTGGCCAGCGCGCTCGCCTCCGACCAGACCCACGCGTTCACCGCGGCCTTGGCACCGCCGTACGCACCGGAGCCCCGGATCCCGGCGACCGAGCTCATCGCGATGATGCGCCCACCCGGGGAGGTGAGGTGCGGCTTCAGGGCGTGCGCCAGCAGCACCGTGGTGAGCACGTTGCCCTCGAAGTCCGCGCGCCACGCCTCCGCGACCGACTCGAGGTCGTGGCCACCGCCCACCCCGAAGTTCCCACCCGCGTTGAGCACCAGCACGTCCACCCCGCCCGTCATGGTGATCTCGGCGGCCGCGTTGCCCACGGCGGCCGGGTCGGTCAGGTCCGCGCTGTGCACGGTCACCTCGACCTCGGGGTTGGCTGCTCTGAGGTCCGCTGCCGTGTCCATGAGCACGTTCAGACGGCGTCCCACGAGCGCGAATGACGGGCTCTCCTCGAGCAGGCGGAAGGCGATGGCACGACCGAAGCCGGTGCCGCCGCCGGTGATGACGATGCGACGGGTCATGCGGAGTGTCTACGCGGCCGGGAGGCCCGCCGCAACCCAGGCGGCGAAGCCGCCGTCGACCGAGGTGACCCGGGCCTCCGAGCCACGGGCGAGACGCCCGGCCCGGGCGCCGTCGTCGTCCAGGAGGAGAACGCGGGAGGCGAGCGACTCACGCAGCCACAGCCCCAGCTCGAGGCGGTCGACGACGGCGCTCGAGATCTCGTCAGGGAGGTCACCGTCGCGAGCGCGCCGGCGGGCGGATCGCAGGTCGACGACGACAGCGCGCCCGTACAGGGCGTCCTGGTAGGCGGCGCGCGGCGAGAGCGCTGCGCGTACGGGGGTCAGCGAGGTGTCGTTGAGGACGAGGTCCCACGCGGTGCCGGTGGTGACGGCCATGAGGTGCTCCGAGGGGTCTGCGAGTTCAGATGGGTGGCTGCTGATCAGGAGCAGCGACACATCTCGCAGATACGCATGCCACGGGCCGCGCTGGTGGCGCGGGTCGTGGCGGTCTCGGTGATCACGGTGCTATTCGACCAGCGATCGACCCGTAGTGGTCGAGCCGTCAGATCGGTCCCGGATGGTGAGACTCAGCCGAGGCTGGGGCCGTTGCGGGTGATCGTGAACGCCGAGCCGGTGCTGAGGTTGGTGCAGGTGACACCATCCCGCTCGGACGTGCACATGAAGTCGCCGACCGCGGTGGTCTGCTCGTAGTCGAGCACTGCCCGCTCTCCCGCTTCGGCGCCGGCGATGTTCGCCGTCGGGCAGGGGTACTCGGCCCCCTCGACGCTGACCTGGACGATCTTGCCGGCCAGATCGTTGTCCGCACAGCCCTCGATCTGCGGCGGCTGGTAGTCGATGTCGTTGATCTGGCAGACCGCGGCGGTGTCGCCGATGGTGCACCAGATGTTGCCGCTCGGACTCTGGAACTCGGCGATCTCGAGCGCACCCTCAGGCGCCGTGACGGCCTGCGTCGAGGTGCCGGAGGTCGTCTCGTCGGTGACCGGCTCGGTCGGCTCAGCCGACGTCGTCGGACCATCGTCCGCGTTGCCGTCGGGGCCCTCGGGCGCCGTCGCGAGCAGGAAGATCAGCACGCCGATGAGGACGACGTCGATCACGATGAGCGTGATCTCGAGGGGTCCGAGTCGGCGTGCAGCAGGCATGGAAGCAGGTCTCTCCTTGGTTTCGAGCACCCCTAAGGTACGCGAACCCGCGGGAGCCCGGGGCGCGGACCGATCAGTCGAAGACCGGGCCCTGCGTGCGCGTGCGCTTGATCTCGTAGAAGCCCGGGTAGCCCGCGACGAGCACCGCGCCGTCCCACAGCTTGCCGGCCTCCTCACCCTTCGGCGCCGGCGTGACCACCGGGCCGAAGAACGCGGTGCCGTTGAACGCGACGATCGGGGTGCCCACCTCTTCACCCACCTGGTCGATGCCGTCGGCGTGCGAGGCGCGCAGGGCGACATCGACCTCGTCCCCGGGGGTGTTCTCCCAGACGTCGATCAGCTCGGCGGGCAGGCCGACCTCCGCGAGCGCCTCGACCACCAGCGGCTTGAGGCCCTCCTTGCGGCGGCCCTGCGGGTGGATGCGCGTGCCGATCGCGTCGTAGAGCTGCTTGACGTACTCCTCGCCGTGACGCTGCTGCGCCGCGATGATCACGCGCACCGGGCCCCAGGCCTGCGCCAAGCCCGACTTGTAGTCCTCGGAGAGCTCGTCTCGTCCCTCGTTGAGCACCGACAGGCTCATCACGTGCCAGGTGACGCTGATGTCGCGGACCTTCTCGACCTCACCGATCCAGCGGGAGGTCATCCACGCCCACGGGCAGGTGGGGTCGAACCAGAAGTCGGCGACGGCGGTCTGGGGTGCTGCCTCGGAGCTCATGGCGGGTCCTCTCACATCGGGTTCGGGTGCCTCCTCCGATCCAACCATCGCCGACGGCTCTTGCTCACCTCCGGGCGGGGCCGTCCCGCTCACCGGACGGCGGTGGCGATCGCCCTGACGGCGTCGATGCCGGGCGGCAGCAGCACGAGCACGTGCAGATTGGCTCCGATGCCCATGAGCTCCGCTGCGGGCAGGTGGCGCGCACCGACTCGCATGCTCTGGTGCGGCGCGTCGAGCGACCGGGCTCTTGCGCCGCATACGATCCCAGCGATCCGTCGCCGTGAGACGCCCGGGCTGCGCATGGCAGGATCGCTCCACACCTGACCTCTGACAAGGAGCCCATCCGTGCCCGGACAGAACCTCACCCGCGCCGAGGCGGCCGACCGCGCCGCCATCGTCCGTACCCAGAGCTACGACGTCGTGCTCGACCTGACGCGCGGACCCGACGTGTTCGGCTCGACCACCGTGGTGAGGTTCTCCGCGACGCCCGGGGCGTCGACGTTCATCGACCTGATCGCTCCCGTGGTGCACGAGGTGGTGCTCAACGGCGTCTCGCTCGACCCCGCCGAGGTGTTCGGTGACTCCCGGATCCAGCTCGAGGACCTCGCCGCGGACAACGTGCTGACGGTCGTCGCCGACGGCGCGTACATGAACACCGGTGAGGGCCTGCACCGGTTCGTGGACCCTGTCGACGACGAGGTGTACCTGTACTCGCAGTTCGAGGTCGCCGACACCCGCCGTATGTTCGCGGTGTTCGAGCAGCCCGACCTGAAGGCGACCTTCACCTTCACCGTCACCGCGCCCGACCACTGGCAGGTGGTGTCGAACTCCCCCAGCCCGGACCCGACGCCCGCGGATGAGGGCACGGCCACCTGGGCGTTCGAGGCCACCCCGGTGCTCCCCTGCTACGTGACGGCGCTGGTCGCCGGCCCGTACCACCGCGTGACCGGCACGCTCACGAGCACCGACGGTCGTGAGATCCCGCTCGGGGTGTTCTGCCGCGCCTCGCTCGCGGAGCACCTCGATGCCGAGGACATCATGGACACCACGCGCGCCGGGTTCGCCTTCTTCGAGAAGGCCTTCGACATGCCGTACCCCTACGCGAAGTACGACCAGCTGTTCGTGCCCGAGTTCAACGCCGGCGCGATGGAGAACGCCGGCTGCGTGACCTTCGTCGAGAACTACGTGTTCCGCTCCAAGCCGACCGAGGCCACCGTGGAGCGCCGGGTCGTGACCATCCTGCACGAGCTCGCCCACATGTGGTTCGGCGACCTCGTGACGATGCGCTGGTGGGACGACCTGTGGCTGAACGAGTCGTTCGCCGAGTTCGCCTCGACGCTCGCCACCGCCGAGGCCACCCGATGGAAGCAGGCGTGGACCACCTTCTCCTCGCTGGAGAAGTCCTGGGCGTACCGGCAGGACCAGCTGCCCTCGACGCACCCGATCGTGGCCGACATGGTCGACCTCGAGGCCGTCGAGGTGAACTTCGACGGCATCACCTACGCCAAGGGCGCCTCGGTGCTCAAGCAGCTGGTGGCGTGGGTGGGCCAGGACGACTTCCTCGCCGGCGTGCAGCAGTACTTCAAGAAGCACGCCTTCGGGAACACCGAGCTCCGCGACCTGCTCGTGGAGCTCGAGGCCACGAGCGGCCGCGACCTCTCCGCGTGGTCGAAGGTGTGGCTCGAAGAGGCCGGCGTGACGCTCCTGCGCCCCGAGATCGAGACCGACAGCCAGGGCCGGATCGCGAGCTTCGTGATCCACCAGGAGACCCCGCAGGAGATGTCCTCGCTGCGGCCGCACCGGCTCGCGGTGGGCGGCTACGACGTGCAGGCCGACGGCACCCTGGTGCGCTCCCATCACATCGAGCTCGACATCGACGGCGCCAGCACCCCGGTGCCGCAGCTCGTCGGGATCGACCGGCCCGACATCGTGCTGGTCAACGACGAGGACCTCGCCTACGCCAAGGTCCGGCTCGACCCCGAGTCGCTGGCGGCCGCCACCGAGCACATCACCGGCTTCACCGACTCGCTCCCCCGCACCCTTGTGCTCGCAGCGGCCTGGGACATGACGCGCGACGGCGAGACGCCGGGCCGCCAGTTCGTGGACCTGGTCATGGGCAACATCGCGACCGAGACCGACTCCACGGTCGTGCTGGTGCTGCTGCGCCAGCTCTCGACCACGATCGACTACTACGTCGACCCGCGCGTGCGCGAGGAGCTCTCCGCGAGCGTGGCCGACCGCCTCTGGGAGCTCGCGGTGGCGGCCGAGGCCGGCTCCGACAGCCAGCTCCAGTTCATCAAGGCGTTCGCCGCACGCGCGCACGGCGAGGAGCAGACGAACAAGCTCCGCTCGCTGCTCGACGGCGCCGAGGTCGTGCCCGGCCTGACCGTCGACACCGACCTGCGGTGGGACGTGCTCTCCGGGCTCGCCGCCGCCGGTGCCGCCACCGAGCAGGACGTGGCCGACGAGCTCGATCGCGACGGCACCGCTGCTGGCCAGCGTGCCGCGGCGAGCGCCCGGGCGGCCCTGCCGAGCGCGGACGCGAAGCAGGCAGCCTGGCGCGACGTCGTCGATGACGACAAGCTGCCCAACGCCGTCCAGGCGGCGGTGATCAGCGGCTTCGGCCGCTCGGGTGACCGCGAGCTGCTCGTGCCGTTCGTCGAGCCGTACTTCGACTCGATCGAGAAGGTGTGGGACCACCGCACCAACGAGATCGCGCAGAACATCGTCGTCGGCCTGTTCCCGAGTCAGCTCGCGGACATCGACAACGCCTACGGAGTCGACGTGCTCGCGCGCACCGACGAGTTCCTGGCCGCTCTCGCCGACCGCATCCCGGCCCTGCGCCGGCTCGTGGTCGAGAGCCGTGACGGCGTTCGCCGGGCCCTCGCCGCCCAGCAGGTCGACCGCACCGCCGCTCAGCGCTGAGGTCGGCGGTTCCGCTCAGCCCACTCCCGATCGAGCATCGCGTAGCCGAGTCCGTCCATCCACTCGCCCGAGCGGTGGAGGGACTCGGCGACCGCGTGGATCTCGCGACGCATGCCGATGCGCTCCATCAGACGCCACGACGGCTCGTTGACGGCGAAGCACAGGGCTTCCACACGGTGGAGCCCGAGGTCCTCGAAGCTCAGCCGCAGCAGGTCACGGGCAGCCTCGGTCGCGTAGCCGTTGCCGTGGTGGGCCGGGTCGAACGCCCACCCGATCTCTGCCTGCTGGCCGTGGGCCTGCTCGGCGACCTCCGCCTGCGCCCAGGCGGCGCTGATCCGGATCATGAGGTCACCGACGATCTGCCCATCGCGCTGCACGATCAGCGTGACTCCGAGCCGGCCCGCCTCGGCGAAGGATTCCCGGAACTCCGCGAGCGGGCCCGGAAGCCTGGTCATGTACCGGGCGACCTCGTCGAGTCGTCGGTACTGCCACACCGCATCGGCGTCCGACGGCGCAGCTCGTCTGATCGTCAGCCTCTCGGTCCGGAGCGGCCAGGTCACGTCATCGAGGGTGCGAGGCATCGCCGACGAGCGTAGTCCGCGGTCCTGACCGACCGGCGCCCCCACACCCGGACCCGCTCCCGCACACCCTGGCCGCAACCCCCCGCACGCCGAGTTCGTTGCCGATCGTCGAGGTCGTCGGGTGCACCCAGCGAACTCGACGACGGGCAACGAACTCGGCAGCGTTCTCTGCGATGCGGGCGGGCGGGGTCAGCCGACCGGTCGGACCTCGACCCCGCCGCCCTGGTGCAGGATCGGGTTGCGTCGCGCGATCGCGAGCGCCGCCTCGAGGTCCTCGGCCTGGATCACGTAGAACCCGACGACGGACTCGGCCGTCTCGAGGTACGGACCCTCGGTCGTGCCGTGCGGGTGCAACGAGACGGTCGCCGTCGTACCGGCCAGGGCTCGCCCGAAGACCATCTGAGCGCTGTCGGTCATGTCGCGCGCATAGGCGTCGTGCTCGGCGAGCGCGGCCGGCTCGCCCTCGCCTGCTCCGTTCGGGTGGTACATGAAGACGGCGAACTCAGCCATGTCTCTCTCCGTTCCGCGTCAGGCCGGTCGATCCCGGCCGGTACCTGGATGACGCGGAGGCGCCACGCGGATCGACAGCGTGCTCAGTCGAGCAGCCAGCTCAGCAGGAAGTCGCCTGGGTCGACGTGCTCGGCCTCGGTGATCGTCAGGCTCTCGGGCGTGCCTGCCAGGGCGATGACGGCGACGATCGCGCTCATGCCGCGCGCCACGACGTCGTCCGGTGACCACCGCACCAGCGGCTGCCCGGCGACGACCTCGTCGCCCTGCTCGGCGAGCAGCTCGAAGCCGGCGCCCTTGAGCTGCACGGTGTCGATCCCGAGATGGACGAGCACGCTGTGGGTGCCGCCACCGGGTCCGGCCACGATGAACGCGTGCGGGTACATCGCGGCGATCACCCCACTGACGGGAGCGAGCGCGTCGACGACAGCGACGCCGAGATCGGTCGCGATCGCGGCCCCAGGGCCCACCATCGCGGCCGCGAACACCGGGTCCGGGACCTCGTCGAGCGTGATGACCCGCCCGCTGCTGGGTGCGAGCACAGGGACCTGGTTCTCAGCCATCGGCTCGCATCTCGTTCGTCAGTGCGGTCACCAGGGAGGCCAGCCGGGCGTTGTCCGGCAGGTCCTCGATGAGCACGCAGCGCTCGCCACCATCGGCGAGCGGGATCTTCCAGTTCGGATACTCGGTGTCGGTGCCGGGCTGGTTCTGGGTGCGCCGCTCCCCCACCGCGTCGGCCAGCGAGACACCGACGAGCGCCGACGGCGTCTGCGCGATGTAGGAGTGCAGCGCCTCCACGGTCTGCCGCTCGGTCGGGTCGTCCGGGAGCAGACCGCGCGAGGCGACCGCGGCGAGCATCCGCTCGCGCTGGATGCGTGCTTCCAGGCGTACCTGGGCGACCGGCTCGGTCAGCAGACCGAGGCGGTTGCGCAGATCGACATGCTCCTCGGCCAGGTAGCCGGCCGTGGGGGGCAGGTCGTGCGTGGTGACGGTGGCGAGCACAAGACGACGGTAGTCCTCGGGCGCACGGGGCCGGCCCTCTTCGGTGTTCTCGAACCACAGCACCGAGGTGCCGAGGATGCCGCGCCGCTCCAGGTACTCACGCACCCAGGGCTCGACCGTGCCGAGGTCCTCACCGATCACGACGGCGCCGGCACGGTGCGCCTCGAGCGCGAGCACACCGATCATCGCATCGTGGTCGTAGCGGACGTAGGTGCCCTCCGAGGGGCTGGAGCCGTTCGGGATCCACCAGAGCCGGAAGAACCCGATGATGTGGTCGACGCGCAGCGCGCCCGCGTGCCGCAGGACGGTGCGGACCATGTCACGGACCGGCGCGTAGCCGTTCTCGGCAAGCGCATCGGGGCGCAGCGGCGGCTGGCTCCAGTCCTGCCCCTGCTGGTTGTAGAAGTCCGGTGGCGCGCCGACGGAGATGCCGCGGGCGAGCACGTCGCGCAGCGACCAGGCGTCGGCACCCTCGGGGTGCACCCCGACCGCGAGGTCGTGCATGATCCCGAGCCGCATGCCGTTGTCCCGGGCGGCCTGCTGGGCGCGCGCCAGCTGCGCGTCGGCGACCCACTGCAGCCAGACGTGGAAATCGATGCGGTCGGCCAGCTCGCGCCGCAGCGCGGCGATCGTGCCCGGGGTCGCGTTCTCGACCGTGAGCGGCCAGCTCCGCTCGTCGTACTTCTCGTGGACCGCGCACCAGAGCGCGAAGTCCTCCAGGCCGCTGCCCTGGTCACGCCGGAACGCATCCAGCTCCCGCTGCCGCGAGCGTGAGCGCCCGACGGCGAAGATCGTCTCGAGCGCGGGACGCTTGGCATCCCAGACCGCGTCACGGTCGATCGGACCCGGGTCCTCGTTCGCCGGTGCCACGCCCTCGTACGCCCACTCGACCAGGGTGCGCTGGCTGGTGGGGAGGTATCCGATCTCGGGGATCTCCTCGGGCCGGATGTAGAGGGGGTTGACGAACCGGCGGGTGGCGGGCAGGTACGGCGAGGGGGTGATGGGCGTGGTCGGCTCGGCAGCATGCAGCGGGTTGACCAGCAGGAAGTCGGCACCGAGCTCGCCACCGATGGTGGTCAGCTCGGCGAGGTCGGCAAGATCGCCGAAGCCCCAGGACCGGCTGGAGCGCACCGAGTACAGCTGGGTCATGAGACCCCACGACCGGTCACCGAGCTCGGGGCTCAGGTCCGGCAGCTCCAGGCGAGCCGGGGTGATCGCGAGCGGTGCGTGCGCCTGCGAGCCGCCGCTGCTGGCCCGCAGCGTGTGCCAGCCCAGCGGCAGCGTGCGCGGCAGCTCGAAGGTGGCGCGGCCGCGCATGGCACCATCGACCTCGCGGGCGGGGGTCCACTCGTCGACCTGCTGGAGGACGACCTCGCCCCCCTCTTCGAGCTCGACGACGAGCGTGGCGTCAGCGCCGTCGGCGACGTGCACCGGCACCCGGGACGCCACCCCCTCGCTGACCACGACGCTCGGCGGCAGCATGTGCCGCCAGGGTGCGAGCTCGGCGTCGAGAAGGCTCTGCGAGATCTCCTCCTCGCTCTCGGCGGGCACGTCGAGCGCGGCGAGCACCGAACGGATGGTGTGCGCGGACACATGTCGCTGCGTGCCGTCGATGTCCCAGTACTCCGTCGCGACCCCGTGGGCACGCGCCAAGGAGCGCAGGTCGTCGCCAACCGGCTCGGACTGGCCGGTGGCCTGGTCAGGGGTGTCGGTCACGGCGAAGGAGACTCCAGGGTTGCTGCCCCCCGCCCACCGGGGAGCGACTCGATCTTGCCAGAGCGAGAACGTGTTGGTGGACGGCTGGCCGCATGGCCGCGATCGAGACCGGTGATTACGCTGACTCCGTGCTCATCACAGCGGCCAGCGGTACGGCCAGCCCCCTCGTGCTGCCGTTGCGGATCGTGATCATCCTCGCGGTGGCGGTCCTGCTCACGGTGGTGCTGCGGTTCGTCGTCTCGCGCGTGATCCGCCGGCTCTCGGCGCTGCCGAGCCGCGAGCTGGGCGTGCACAAGAACGCGAAGATCGTGCTCGGCCAGCCGCATCGGATGGGCCAGCGGCTCCGCACCTTCCAGTCGGTGCTCAACTCCACGATCGCGATCGTGATCGGATCGATCGCGCTGCTGATGATCCTCGCTGAGGTCGGTGTGGCGGTCGCGCCGCTGCTGGCCTCGGCCGGTGTGGTCGGTGTGGCGCTGGCCTTCGGTGCGCAGTCCCTGGTCCGCGACATCATCAGCGGCGTGTTCATGCTGGTCGAGGACCAGTACGGGGTGGGCGACCGGGTCGACCTGGGATCCACCGGGGCCACGATGGCGAGCGGAACGGTGGAGCAGGTGGCGCTGCGCATCACGACCGTGCGGGACGACGACGGCCGGATCTGGCACATCCGCAACGGCGAGATCATGCGGGTCGCGAACGAGTCGCAGGGCTGGTCCAGCGCCATCGCACAGGTCCAGGTGGTTCCCGGGACCGACATCGTGGCGACCCGCGAGCTGATGGCGGCGGTCTCCGCACAGCTGCGCGCCGAGGACGGTTACCAGGGCGCGATCCTCGACGACCCGGAGGTCCGCGTCGAGGAGATCTCAGGCGCCGGCATCACGCTGCGGTGGTCGGTGCGGACCCAGCCGGGCCAGCAGTGGCGCGTCGCGAGCGCCATGCGGCGACGGCTCACCACGGCGTTCGCGGAGCACGACATCGAGCTGGTCTGAGCGCGCGAGCGCATCGGGCGGCCGGCGCGGTCAGACCGGGCGGGTGCTGGACACCCGCTCGCGACCGGCGGCACGCGGCTCAGCTGTGACGGAGCTTGTCCATCGCGGCAGCGAGGTCATCGGCCTCGGGTCCGACCACGACCTGGACCACACGGCCCGAGCGCACGACCCCGAACGCACCATGGCTCCGCAGCGTGTCGTCATCCACGAGGGTGGGGTCGGAGACCTCGACGCGCAGACGCGTGATGCAGGGCTCCAGGTCGACGACGTTCTCGTTGCCGCCCAGCGCCGACAGGATCTCCTCGGCCTTGCCCACGCCCGCTCCTTCATCGTCGGATCTCGCCCCTGACCAGGGCCTGCACTCAGCATACGCGGCAGCGTCCGTGGCGCACCGGGTCCGAGGGCACGTACGCCAAATCTTCACCGGCGCCCGCCGGAGTACCAGGCCGAGGGTGAACTGCGGGGTGAGTCCTGAGCCTGCACGCGCGCTCGCGGACCGAGGGCGCCGCCGTCTCTTACCCTTGCGTGGTGACTGCATCAGCTCCTGAGCCGGGAATCCCCCTCCGCTCGCGGTCGGCTGCGCCGGACCAGCCGACCTCGTTCTACGAGGCTGTGGGCGGCGAGCCGACGTTCCGTGCGATCGTGCACCGCTTCTACGAGCTCGTCGCCGACGACGAGCTGCTGCGCCCGATGTACCCCGAGGAGGAGCTCGGTCCGGCCGAGGACCGCTTGCGGATGTTCCTCGAGCAGTACTGGGGCGGCCCGACCACCTACTCCGAGCAGCGCGGGCACCCGCGGCTGCGGATGCGGCACGCACCGTTCCCGATCGGCCCCAGCGCCCGCGACCGGTGGCTCGCGCACATGCGGGTCGCCGTCACGGAGGCGAACCTCCCGCCGCTGCTCGAGTCGACGCTGTGGGACTACCTCGAGCGCGCGGCGTTCGCGATGCTCAACGTCGCGCAGGACCCCGCGTGAGCGCCGCAGAGGACCCGCGCCCGCTCGACGCAGTGCTCGCGGTCCTCGACATCGAGGCGAGCGGCCCCGACAGCTTCGTGGGTGGCTCGCTGCCCCAGCTGCACGGTCGTGTCTACGGCGGCCAGGTGCTGGCGCAGGCGATCATCGCTGCGCAGCGCACGCTCGAGGGCGAGCTGAGCGAGCGGCTGATCCACTCGCTGCACGGGTACTTCCTGCGCCCGGGCGACCTGGAGGCGCCGATCACCTTCGCCGTCGAACGACTGCGCGACGGCGGATCCTTCAGCGCCCGACGCACGCACGCCATCCAGGACGGCAAGCCGATCCTGTCGATGATCGCCTCGTTCCAGGAGGTGCAGGAGGGCACCGAGCACACCGAGACGATGCCGGAGGTGCCCGCCCCGGAGGACCTGCGCAGCTCGGTGGAGCTGTTCAACTCGCTCGATCACCCGGTCGCGAAGTTCTTCTACCGCAACGGCGCGTTCGACATCCGCCACACGGCCGACTCGTTGTTCGTCGCTCCGGCACCGGATCGTCGGCCCACGCAGGCGTTGTGGATGCGCGCGCGAGCGCCGATCCCGGGCGGGCAGGCCGAGCACCGCGCGATGCTCGCCTTCGCGTGCGACCAGGTGATGCTGGAGCCGGTGCTGCGGGCGCATGGCGTCTCCTGGCGCACCAAGGGCATCAGCGTGGCCTCGCTCGACCACGCGATGTGGTGGCACCGCGATGTCGATCTGAGCGACTGGCTGCTGTACGTCCAGGACTCGCCGACGGCGCAGGGCGGGCGAGGCCTTGGCATCGCCCGGGTCTTCTCTCGCGACGGCCGGCTGGTCGCCACCATCGGGCAGGAAGGCATGATCCGCCTCCCGGCCGAGAACCCGGCCCCCTAGGTTCGCCGCGCTCGCCGACGTTCGACTCGCCCAGAAGGAGGCAACGGTGGCGGAACCCGAGGCCCCACCATCCGATCACCGTCGCGATCGACGGATCGTGCGCGGCGAGATCAGCCGCGAGAAGATCCTCACGACGGCGGTCCAGGTCTTCGGCACGCAGGGCTTCCGGGGCGGCTCGCTCCGTGAGATCGCGAAGAAGGTCGGGATCTCCGAGGCCGGGCTGCTGCATCATTTCGGCAGCAAGGCTGGGCTGCTCGCCGCGGTGCTGGCCGAGCGCGACCGCATCGATGCGCAGCGGCGCGCCGAGGAGGAGGCGGAAGGCACCGGGCTGGTGGACGGCATGCGCCACCAGGTTCGCCGCAACGCTGCCGCCCCGGGTCTTGTCGGGCTGCACGTGATCGTGTCGGCCGAGGCGACCGAGCACGGGCACCCCGCGCATGAGCTGTTCCGCGACCGCTACCGAGGCCTGCGGGCGCAGGACCGCGAGGGGTTCAAAGAGCTCGTCGACAACGGCGGCATCCGCCCCGAGATCGACCCCGAGAAGATCGGGCCGATCATCTCCGCGGTGATGGACGGGCTGCAGCTGCAGTGGCTCCTGGACCCGGAGGTCGTGGACATGCCCGACCTCTTCGAGCACTTCCTGCAGCTGCTGGGCACGGCGCCCGAGCAGTCACCTTCGGGGGATACTGGCGCGCGTGGTGCGACTGACACTCCCTGACGACCTCACGCTGCTGCAGTCCGGGACGCCGTACCTGGACGTGCTCGGGCCGCAGGCCCCCTGGCCGGTGCCGGACGGATGGTGGGAGCGGGTCCGTACCGGCGTGCGGGAGATCGCTGAGTCCGAGCTGACGCCGGTCCGCGCGACATGGGACGCCTATCACGACGGCACCCGGGCCTCCGTGCACTTCGCGTTCCTGGCCGCTCAGGGGCTCGCCGGCTGGAACCCGGTGTTCACCGGCACGTACGCACGGTTCCCCTGGCTGGTGGTGGACGAGTACCTGAAGCCGGGCAAGCAGCTGAACCCGAACAGCACCTACCGGTACCGGGGCGAGCGAGCCGACTGGCCGACCTGGCTGTTCAGCTGGGCGGGCACGGACCCCGAGCGTCGCGAGCACGCGCTCGAGGCCTCGATCCGAACCCTTCGGCTGTTCGACGGCGCGCCGCCGCTCGCCGCACGGCGTGATGCGGTCCTCGGCCTCTACGAGCGCATCGGCTCCGACACCGAGCTGCGCCGGCTGCACCTGGAGGGCGACTACAACCACGAGATCGTCCGGCACTGGCGCAACCGTTTCGAGCCCGAGGTCTACTCGGTGATCCCCGAGCTCGGCGGATGGATCGATGCCACGGCCTGGTCCTTCGAGGGCATGCAGGCGGCGCATCGTGCGATGCAGGGTGTGATCAGCCGCCCGTTCCCGCTGCACGAGATCATCGCGACCTTCCTGCTGGCCGGCGGCCACGAGAGCGTGCCGGCCCTGCTGACCACCGTCGTCGGGCTCGACTTCAGCGACGAGACCGCCAAGGCCGTGGCCCGGCTCCGACCCGGCTTCGACGTGCTGGACGCCGAGGCGCGGATCCGCGAATGGGTGGCGCGCGGGCTCCTGGCCGGCGAGATCCACCTGTGCCGGACCTGGATGGGGCTGGCGAACGACCTGTCGTGCGGCATCGCCGGGCTGCCCGGTGCGCCGAGGTTCGTCAAGGGCGTGCACCTCATGGGCTTCGTGGACGACGTCGAGGAGATGTACACGGCACGGGTCACCCGCAACCCGTACGCGGCAACGATCGCGGCGCGGACGAACCCGACGTCGAACGGAGAGGGCGGGACCGTCCCGCAGGACCCGCTCGCGATCTCGCTCACCTCCGGCGGTGAGGAGGAGGAGCAGCTGGCCGACGGCGACGAGCGCCACGTCGAGATCGGCGACCCTCAGGGCGACCTCGACAAGCTGATCGGGCTCGGCCCGGTCAAGGAGCAGGTCCGCCGGCTTGCCGCCGAGGCGCGCGCCGACGTGCTGCGCATCCAGGCAGGCATGCCGAACCCGAACCGCTCCCGACACCTGGTGTTCACCGGCAACCCCGGCACGGCCAAGACCACGGTCGCACGCATCCTCGCCCGGATCTATGCCCAGCTCGGCACGCTCGAGAACGGCCACCTGGTCGAGGCGAGCCGTGGTGAGCTCGTGGCCGAGTACATCGGGCAGACGGCGCCCAAGGTCCGCAAGGTGTTCGAGCGAGCCTCCGGTGGGGTGCTGTTCATCGACGAGGCATATGCGCTGGTGCCCCGGGACAACGCCCGGGACTTCGGCCAGGAGGCTGTCGCCACCCTCATCAAGCTGATGGAGGACCGCCGCGACGAGGTGATCGTGATCGTCGCGGGCTACCCGGCAGAGATGCAGCGCTTCCTCGACTCCAACCCCGGCGTCGCTTCCCGGTTTCCGAAGACGCTCGAGTTCGACGACTACGACGACGACGAGCTCTGGGGCATCTTCCAGCTCGTCACCGGTGAGGCGGGCTATCACCTGGCCGACGGCGTCGGGAACGCGTTCCGGCGTCTTCTCCCCCGCCCGCGGCCCACCAGCTTCGGCAACGGCAGGTTCGTGCGGAACCTGTTCGAGGAGGCCACGATGCTGCAGGCGCAGCGGATCGTGGACCTCTCGGCACCCACACCGGACGACATCCGGACGCTGCTGCCGACCGACCTGCCCAGCACCCCGGTGAAGGCCGAGGAGCGCGCTCCCGGGATGTACCTCTAACCGGTCACCCGAGGGAGTGCAGGAAGCGCGGCTCCTGCCCGGATGAATGCCGGTCAGATGAACAGCATCTGCGCGCCCTCGGTCTTCTCGATGAAGTCCGAGGCGCTGATGATGTCCTCGACCTCGTCGTAGAGGTCCTCCTTCTCGAGGTGCTGCATGTCCGCGGACATGCGGCACGCCCACAGGTGGCCGCCGGAGTCGGCGATCTGCTGGAGGAACTCCGGCACCTCGGGGACGTCGAGATCGGCGATGGCCTTCTTCATCTGCCTGGTCGCCATCGAGGTCATACCGGGCAGGCCGCCGAGGCCCTGCGGCATGTGCGTCGCGGTGTTGCCGAGCATCGTGAACTTCAGGTCGCCCATCGTCTTCTTGTTGATCATGTCGAAACCCCAGAAGGTGAAGAACAGATGCGTCTCCACTCCCTCGCCGAGCGCCGCGTTGGCCAGGATCAGGCCGGGGTAGGCCATGTCCAGGTTGCCCTTGGAGCAGATGATCGCGAGCTTGCGGTCGGTCTCCTCCGCATCGAACGACGGGACGAGCGGCGCGCTCTCGATGGTGGTCATCTCAGGTCTCCTCCGGCTCACACACAGCCGCGTGGCTTGGGCAGCCCGGCGACGTATGCCATCTTCTTGGCGGGCTTCTTGGGGAACAGCACGAACAGCTGCTTGGTGGGCAACCCGCCCACGGTGGAAACCCGCCGCAGCGTGGCCGTCTCGCCCTGGTCCTTGTAGTCGGTGCGCAGGAAGTCGACCACCTTCCAGTGCTCGGGGGTCATCTCGATCCCGATCTGGGCGGCGAGCGCGGCCCCCAGCTGCTGGTTCCACTCGTCGTACTCGGTCATGAAGCCTTCGGCGTCGACATGGATGTCGTGGTCAGCGATGGTCGTGACGGGCATCTGCTACATCTCCCTCTGATCGGTGCGGGTGGTCTGGTGGGTATGGGTGATCTCCGTTGGAGGCATCTGCTTGCCGGTCATCGACATCAAGGCCGGCAAGGGCACGGGGCGGCCCGGGAGCAGGACGTTCCAGTAGATCCAGCGGAACGCGAGCTTGCCGAGGTGGTTGGTGCGCGTCTCCCTGAGCAGGTCCATCGGTCCCACGAGCGGCAGGGGGTACTTGCCCGGTAGCGGCTCGGTGTCGTAGTTGAAGTCGATCAGCAGCGCCTTGCCGTCGCCGGACTCCACGAAGCAGTTGGCGTGCCCGTCGAAGGCGCCGGACATCGGCAGCCCGGCGATGTGCTCGAGGAAGTTGTCGACGAAGATCTCGACCGAGAAGTGGGCCACCGAGCCGGCCTTGGAGGCTGGGATGTCGCTGGCGTCGCCGACGGCGAAGACGTTGTCGTACTTCTTCGACAGCAGGGTGCGCTGGTCGACCGGGACGTAGTTGAGCTCGTCGCCGAGCCCTGATCGGGCGACGAAGTCCGCGCCCATGTTCAGCGGGATCGTGACCAGCAGGTCGAACGGGATCTCGCGCTCGTCGTAGGAGACGAGCATCTTTCGCTCGGGGTCGACCCGCTCGATCATGAAGTCGGTCTCGACCAGCACCTTGCGTTCGTCGAGCATGCCTCCGAGGCGGGCCGAGGCCACCGGCTTGGTGAAAGCGCCGTCCAACGGGGTCACATAGACCAGCTCCACCCGGTCGCGGATCCCGCGCTTGCGCAGCCAGTCGTCCGCGAGGAACGTGAACTCCAGCGGCGCCACCGGGCACTTGATCGGCATCTCGGTGATGTGCACGACGAGCCGACCGCTGTCCAGCTCCTGCAGCGCCCGGGCGAGGGCCTCGGCCCCTTCGAGGGTGTAGAAGTCAAAGATGCTGCGGCGCCACTCACCGTCGAGGACCCCCGGCGTCTGGCCGGGGCGCGGCGTCGTGCCGGTCGCGATCACGAGCTGGTCGTAGCCGAGGCGTCGGCCGTCCTCGAGGAGGACGACGTTGGCCTCGGCATCGACCCGGTCGACGGTTGCCGTCATGAAGTCCACCCCGTCGGGGAGGAAGGTGTGCCGAGACCGGACGACCTGCTCGTGGGAGTACCTCCCGAACGGGACGAACAGGTAGCCCGGCTGGTAGTGGTGCTCGTCGTCGCGGTCCACGATCGTGATCGACCAGCCGCCACGGTCGAGCCGGTGCCGCAGCTTGTTGGCGATCATCGTCCCGGCCGTTCCGGCGCCGAGAATGACGAGGTTCTTCATGGGGATCTCCTGATCCGTTCCGTCACCTCGACGCTACGCCGGGAGTGTTCGAAGGCCAGGGCCGAAGGTCCCGACGGGAAACGGACCATCGGTGGGTGGAGCCCTCCCACGCCGTACGCCGCCGCTGGGTTCGTCATACCGAACCGTCCCCATGTGCTGCTGGCGCCGCGGTGAAGGCCGAGGAGCGCGCTCCCGGGATGTACCTCTAGCCGGTCAACGTCCCGCGGCTCGCGCGATCGCGGACCGCACCCCGCCCGGGTCGCCCGCGCGGGCGGGATCGGGCGGGTTGGCGGCGAGCGCCGCACGTGCCGCCTCGAGGGGTGCGTCGGCGCCGAGCATGACCAGCGCGGTGCGGATGTCGCCCGCCTCGGCGAGCGCGGCGGCGGCATCCTCGGCGGTGGCGCCGGTGCCCTGCATCAGCATGCGCACGCACCGGGCACGGAGCTTGTCGTTGGTGGGGGCGACGTCGATCATCAGGTTGCCGTAGGTCTTGCCGAGCCGCACCATGACCGCGGTCGAGAACGCGTTGATCGCCATCTTCGTGGCGGTCCCGGCCTTCATGCGGGTGGACCCGGTGACGACCTCGGGGCCGGAGTCGATGAGCACCGCGACATCGACCACCTCCGCGAGCGTGGCGTGCGGGTTGGTCGAGATCAGCCCGGTGGCGGCACCGGCCGCGCGCGCCGCCGCGAGCGCACCCCGGACGTACGGCGTGCGACCGCTCGCGGCCACGCCGATGACCAGGTCGTGCGGACCCACGCCGGAGACGGCGGCGGCCCCGGCCTCGTCGTCGTCCTCGGCGCCCTCGACGGCGCGCAGCATCGCACCGGGGCCACCGGCGAGGTGAGCGGCGAAACCCTCCTCGCCCACGCCGTAGGTGGGGAGCAGCTCGGCCGCATCGAGCGCACCGAGCCGCCCGGAGGTGCCCGCTCCGACGTAGTGGACGCGCCCGCCGTGGGCGAGCGCGTGCACGCCCGCGTCCACGAGCCGGGCGAGCGGCTCGGCGGCTGCAGCGACCGACCCGGCGACGGTCGCGTCCTCAGCGAGCACGACGGCCATGAGCTCGGCCGAGCCCAGTGTGTCCAGCTCCGTCGTGCGCGGGTTGCGCTCCTCGGTCGGCGCACGCAGCCCGATCAGCTCCTGCCAGCCCTGCCCCTCGCCGTCGGGAGAGCACAGCCGCACGGCCTCGAGGAGGCTCGCACGCCCACCGCTGTTGACGGTCACGAGGTTCGGCGCATCGGGAGCGGCTCCCGGGTAACCGACGTGGATCACGACGGCGTCCGGTCGCCTGCTCAGCAGCGCTGCCACCTCCGGCGTCGCATCCTTGGTGAGGACCGCGACGCGACGCCCCTCGGGCTCCCCCTCGACCAGCCCCAGCCGTTCGATCAGCAGCGCCGGGGCGATGCCGTGCGTGCTGCTGGCGGCATAGGCCGCACGGAAGCGGAGGTCGAGCAGGCCGTCGCCCGGTGTGAGCGTGAGGTCGCCACGCCGGCCGGTGGCACGGCGGGTGGCATCCTGCCCGATGCGCACGAGGTCCGCGAGCGCCGCGTCGATGCTGGGAGCCTCGGTTCGGGGGCGGCGCAGCGCAGCGGCTCGCCTGCCGGCCTCACCGAGCCGGTCGAGCGGGAGCCGCCCGGAGCGCACGGCGGCCTCGACGCCGGCGACGACGTGGCGGAAGGTGGCCTCGTCGATGTGCACCGGCGAGCCGAGGCAGAGCAGGTCGGCGCCGGCCAGCAAGGCGAGCACCGCGGCCTCGCCGATGTCATCGCCGGTGCGCTCGAGCACGGCTCCCATGTCGAGGGCGTCGGTGATCAGCGCGCCCTCGAAGCCGGCCTCGCGCAGCAGCGTGGGCACGGCGGCATCCAGCGAGGTGAGGCCCTCGGTGAGCGCTGGCACGATCAGGTGGGCGAGCATGATCGCGTCGACCCCGGCGGCGATCGCGGCGCGGAACGGCACGAGCTCGCGGTCCTCGAGCGTCGCGCGGTCGACATCGAGCGTCGGCACCCCGAGGTGGGAGTCGACCGCCGTGTCGCCGTGCCCGGGGGCGTGCTTCGCGCAGGCGGCCACCCCGGCCTGCTGCAGCCCCTCGACGAGGGCGACACCCTGGCGGGCCACGACCTGCGGGTCAGCAGCGATCGCGCGGGCGGCGAGCATGACGTTCTCGGCGTTGGAGGCGACGTCCAGGACCGGCGAGAGCGCGACGTCGATGTCACACGCGGCCAGCAGACCACCCAGGGCGCGGCCGAGCGACCGGGTGGTGGCGTCGTCGTCGAGCACACCGAGCGCCGAGGCGCCGGGAAGGCTGGAGCCGCCTGCCGCCTCGAGGCGGGTGACGTCGCCACCCTCCTCGTCGATGGTGACGACCAGGTGCGGGTGCGCGGCGCGAAGCTCGGTCACGAGGCGTGCCGCGGTGGCCGGGTCGGGCGTGTTCTGCGCGAACAGGCAGACACCGCCGAGCCCTTCGGCCTCGCGGACCCAGTCGGGCACATCGGTCCCGTCGAAGGCGGCGAGGAGGACGCCGTGGACGGCGCGGCGGAGCTCAAGGTCGGTCACATCGGTGGTCACCGGGCTAGTGTGCCGCGGCCGCGTGATCGGCGGCGTACTCCGCGAAGGTGCGGCGGCCGTAGCCGGGCAGCCCGGTGGTGTGGCGGCCGGCGCGGAACGCGGCACCCATGCCACCGGGGATCGGCACCGGCAGCATGCGGCGCTGGGTACCGTGGGCGCGCTGCCACACCCGGGCCGCCTCGAGCACGGTGAGGACCTGAGGACCGCCGATGTCCTCCGCGCGACCGAGCGGCGGACCGGCGACGATCTCCGCCAGCCGGTCGGCGACGTCCTCGACCGCGATCGGCTGCACCGGCAGCTCGGGGACCAGCAGCAGCGGCAGCCGGCGCTGCGGTGCGAGGAAGCCCGCGACGAAGTCGTGGAACTGCGTGGCGCGCAGGATCGTCAGCGGCAGGTCCGAGGCGATCAGCTCCTGCTCGCTGGCGACCTTGTCGCGGTAGTAGAAGTACGGGACGTCATCGACGCCGACGATCGAGACGAACACCAGGTGCTCGACGCCCGCCCGCTCGGCGGCGTCGATGAGCACCTCGGTCTGCCCGATGTCACGGAAGCGGGTGGTGGCGCAGTGCACCACGGTCCGCACGCCGTCGAGCGCCTCGTCGACGCCGTCGGCAGAGCTGAGGTTCGCGACCCGGTGGCCAGCTCCCGGCTTACGGCTCAGCACCGCGACCTCGTGGCGCTGGGCCCTCAAGGCTGCCACGGTCGGTCGACCCAGCGTGCCGGTGCCGCCGGTGACGAGGACGGTCATCGCCTGCGGAACTCGAGCGGGGCCTCGAGCAGCGGGTCGAGAGCCTGCCGCTCCTCGGGGCGCAGCTTGCGGGGACGACCGCTGGCGGCGTCGACCATGACGATCGAGGTCGCGGCGATCGCGCAGAGCACGTCGTCGGAGCTGCGGACCTCGTAGTTGACCTCGAGGCTCGCGCCCCCGACGCGCGCGACCCAGAGGTCCACGCCGATCGGGCGCTGGCTGAACGGCAGCGGCGCGAGGTACTCGATCTCCTGCCGCGCCACCAGCGTGAAGCTGTCGGCTGTGGGGCCGCCCGAGAGGGTCTGGGTGGGGCTCGCAGCGCCGTCGGGCAGGTCAGCGTTCCAGAAGGTCGCGATGCGTGCCTCCTCCAGGAGCGTGAGCATCGCGGCGTTGTTGACGTGCCCGTACCCGTCGATGTCCGACCAGCGGACCTGGATCGGAATCCTCACCCTGCCCATATCGCTCCTTGCGTGTCGTGCACCGGCCTGCCCCTGGTGGTTGACGCTATCGCGCCCATCGGTGTCCGCCAGGCACGAGACCGCACTTCTTGCACGAGATCGCACCAGGAACGGTGCGATCTCGTGCACGTGGTGCGATCTCGTGGGGTGAGCGAGGTCGCCGAGCGGGCTCGGGAGTGGACGCGAACCCATAAGGTCGGATGTATGCGCACACGAACGATCGGAAACGCAGCAGTCGGTATCGACGAGGTCGGAGCGATCGGGCTCGGCCTGATGACCTTCGATCAGACCGGCCCGCAGCCGCGCGAGCAGCTCGCGCAGACGGTCAGGGCAGCCCTCGACGCCGGCGTCACGCTGTTCGACACCGCAGACGCCTACGGCCCCGGTGAGCTCCTCGGTGCCGCCTGCCAGGGCGAGAACGAGAAGCTGATCGCCTCGTTGCTCGACGAGCTCGGCGTACGGGACCAGGTCAAGCTCGCCACCAAGGGCGGCTGCGTCCGCACCGACGGCGGCGGCTGGTCGCGCGACAGCTCGCCCGAGCACCTGCGCGAGGCTGTCGACGCCAGCCTCCAGCGCCTGGGCGTCGAGACGATCTGGCTGTGGCAGCACCACCGCCCGGACGACACCCGCGACTACAACGAGACCATCGGGATCCTCCGCGAGATCGCGGACTCCGGCAAGGTCCGCGCGATCGGTCTGTCGAACGTGAACCCCGAGCAGATCCGCGCCGCGCACGCCGTGCTGGGAGATCAGCTCGTCAGCGTGCAGAACCAGTTCTCTCCCGCGTTCCGCAGCAGCCAGCCGGAGATCGAGGTCTGCGCCGAGCTCGGCCTCGCGTTCCTGCCCTGGAGCCCCCTCGGTGGGCTCGGGAGCGCCAAGGACCTCGCGGACAAGCATCCCGCGTTCGCCGAGGTGGCGACCGAGCGCGGTGTCAGCCCGCAGCAGGTCGCGCTGGCGTGGGAGCTGGCGCAGGCGCCCGTGGTGATCCCGATCCCCGGTGCCAAGCGTCCGACGTCGATCACCGACTCCGCAGCAGCCGCTGACCTCGAGCTCAGCGCCGAGGAGATCGCCCGCCTCGACGCGGAGTAGGGCACGGCGGCCGGCAGCAGCCGAGTCATCAGCGCGTCACACCGAGGTTCTCCATGTACGCGCCCTCGACGACCCGGTGGTTCGGGTGCTCGGTCAGCCTGCGCACGATCTCATCGCGACGACCCTTGGCCCAGTCGGGCGCGACCTGGTCCCAGCTCTCGGCGGGGGGCACGTAGGTCAGGACCGGGCTGACTCCCCAGCCGCCGTCGAGATACAGCCCTCGGCTCCCCTCCCAGTAGTAGACCTGCTCCTTCCAGCGGAACTCGATCTCGAACTCGGGCTCGGCGTCGGGCATGGGTCACATCCTGTCAGCGGGTGCCTTCCGGCCGGGGGCGGTGTCGGAGCGTCAGAGCACGTGCTCGAGCACGGAGCGAAGCGGGGCGGGCAGCGTCTCCGGGGCAAGAGCCTCGACGAGGTGCGTGCCGTAGGAGATCTTGCGCCCCGCCGTCGTGCCCAGGAATCGATGGAGCTGATCGGTGACGGGCTCGTGCCGGTGTGCCGGCTGATGCTGGAACTTGCGGAACCGGTCGAGATCTCCATGCTCGGTCAGCACCGCCTCGACTCCCTCGATCCCGAGTGCCCTGATCAGCTCGTCCTCGAGGTCTCGGTCGCACACGAAGAAGCCGGCGCTAGCCAACGCACCGGGGTAGGGCTCGACATCGGCACCGCCGAACAGCGCGCGGCAGACATGCCTCACCTCGCCGATGTCGATGAGGCCGGCCAGCCGGAGCCCCGCGCCGCCGAGGCCGTGCTCGGCCACGGCACGCCGGATCGCCATGGCGCCGCCGATCGGGATCACTCCCACACCGGCGGCGGCCAGGTCGTGGCCGAGCAAGGCAGCGGCGGCCAGCACCGCACGCTCGTCGCTGCGTCCCTCGACGAGGACCGCAGAAGCGCGTGCAGTCGAGCGTGGCTTCGTTCTCGTCAGTCCCTGGTCAGCTTGCGGTAGGTGACCCGGTGCGGGCGGGCCGCATCGGCGCCGAGGCGCTCCACCTTGTTCTCCTCGTACGAGGCGAAGTTGCCCTCGAACCAGTACCAGCTCGCGGGGTTCTCCTCGGTGCCCTCGTAGGCGAGGATGTGGGTCGCGACGCGGTCGAGGAACCACCGGTCGTGCGAGACGACCACGGCACAGCCCGGGAACTCCAGCAGCGCGTTCTCCAGCGACCCGAGGGTCTCGACGTCGAGGTCGTTGGTCGGCTCGTCCAGGAGCAGCAGGTTGCCACCCTGCTTGAGCGTGAGGGCGAGGTTGAGGCGGTTGCGCTCACCACCGGAGAGCACGCCTGCCGGCTTCTGCTGATCCGGCCCCTTGAACCCGAACTGCGAGACGTAGGCCCGCGAGGGGATCTCGACGTTGCCGACCTGGATGAAGTCCAGGCCGTCCGAGACGACCTCCCAGAGGGTCTTCTTCGGGTCGATGTTCTCGCGGCCCTGGTCGACGTAGGAGATCTTGACGGTCTCCCCGATCTTGAGGTCGCCGCCGTCGAGCGGCTCCAGCCCCACGATCGTCTTGAACAAGGTGGTCTTGCCGACACCGTTGGGGCCGATGACGCCGACGATGCCGTTGCGCGGCAGCGTGAACGAGAGGTTGTCGATGAGGAGCCGGTCGCCGAAGCCCTTGCGCAGGTCGGTGGCGTCGATCACCTGCGAGCCCAGCCTCGGGCCCGGCGGGATCTGGATCTCCTCGAAGTCGAGCTTGCGGGTGCGGTCCGCCTCCGCGGCCATCTCCTCGTAGCGGGCCAGACGAGCCTTCGACTTGGTCTGCCGGCCCTTGGCGTTGGACCGGACCCACTCGAGCTCGTCCTTGAGGCGCTTGGCGAGCTTGGCGTCCTTGCGCCCCTGGATCTGGAGGCGTTCCTGCTTCTTCTCCAGGTAGGTCGAGTAGTTGCCCTCGTACGGGTACAGGCGACCCCGGTCGACCTCGGCGATCCAGCCGGCCACGTGATCGAGGAAGTACCGGTCGTGCGTGACCGCGATGACGGCGCCGGCGTACTTCGACAGGTGCTGCTCGAGCCAGAGCACGCTCTCGGCGTCGAGGTGGTTGGTGGGCTCGTCGAGGAGCAGCAGGTCGGGCTTCTCCAGCAGCAGCTTGCACAGCGCCACGCGGCGGCGCTCGCCACCGGAGAGGTTGGTGACGGGCTCATCGCCGGGCGGGCAGCGCAGCGCGTCCATGGCCTGCTCGAGCTGGGACTCGAGGTCCCACGCGTCAGCGGCGTCGATGTCGGCCTGGAGCTTGCCCATCTCCTCCAGCAGCGCGTCGTAGTCGGCGTCAGGGTTCGCCATCTCCTCGCCGATAGCGTTGAAGCGGTCGACCTTGTCCTTGATGCCGCGCACGCCGTCCTCGACGTTGCCGAGCACGGTCTTGGTCTCGTCGAGCGGCGGCTCCTGCAGCAGGATGCCGACCGAGAACCCGGGCGACAGACGCGCCTCACCGTTCGAGGGCTGCTCGAGCCCGGCCATGATCTTCAGGATCGTCGACTTGCCGGCGCCGTTGGGACCGACCATGCCGATCTTCGCGCCCGGCAGGAACGACATCGTGACGTCGTCAAGGATCACCTTGTCGCCGTGCGCCTTGCGCGCACGGACCATCGAGTAGATGTACTCGGCCACAGCTCTCCCAAGTTTCTCGTGGGCGGGGATACCAGCCTCCTACCCTACGGCGCCGCACCGGTCCCGGCGGCCCACGAGCCACCGGGACCGGGCCTGGGAGAGCGCCGGATCACACCGTGGCGAGCGCGCCCTCGGCGATCTCCTCGCTCTCGACCTCGTCGCCGTCCTCGAAGTCCTCCAACTCCTCCTCGTCGGGGAAGCTCTCGTCCACCTCGTGCATGCCGCTCACATCGACCGGTGGTTCCGGCGCGGGTGGCTGCACGATCTCGCCCGCCTCGTTGCGGTACACCTTGGCCACCCGCGCGGTGGCCCCGGACAGGTCCGGTCCCAGGGCGTTGGCGCGGATGATCGCGGTGCGATGGGGCAAGCCTTTGTCGTCGACGTACTCGTCGATGTCCAGCGGGCCCTGCACGACGACCCGGTCGCCCTTGCGCAGGCTCTCCGCGACGTTCTGCGCGAACGCACCGAAGACCCTGACCTCGTACCAGGAGGTCGGGCCGTTGGCCCAGCCCTCAGCCGTGCGGAGCCGCCGGTTGGTGGCGACCCGCAGCCGCAGCCACGACTTGCCCGCCGCCGACTTCTGCAGCTCGGGGTTGTGTCCCAAGTGGCCGCGCACGGTCACCTCGGTCTCGCTCATGTTCACTCCTCAGTGCTGACCGGCCGGTGTGCCCGGCCGCCCGGCGCGGTGCCGGAGCGCCCAGGCTGGCGGGGTTGCGCCTCGGCGCGCTCAGGTGAGCCAGGGGTGCTGTGGATGACGGTGCATCACGCTGCACCTGTGGACAGCGCTCAGCTGCCGGAGACGCTCGACCGCACGGACTGGTGGTCGGCAAGGATCGCCGTCGCCGGCTCGTCAAGGTCGTTCTTGACGACTCGTGCGACGGCGTCGGTCACATCACGCCGGTAGCGCTCGGCCCGCTCGGCTGCGGTGCGGCGGCGCCGCGACCGCGCCGCGAGCACGAGCACCAGGCCGACGATCGTCACCAGGACGCCGCCCGCCGCCACACCGATGCCGAGCCCGGTGCTCTGCGTCAGCAGGATCGCCCCCACGACCACGGCGACGATGCCCACGATCAGTGCGATCAGACCCAGCAGCCGCTGCCGGGCGGCGGACTGGTCCCGTGAGGAGGGCTGCGGCACGCCTTCGAGGGCAGCGCTAGCGTGCTCGAAGAAGTCCCCCGCCGAGGCGACCGAGCTCACGACCGCCGCACGCCAGCGCGCGGGCAGTCCCGCGGTCGTCGTGGCGAGCCACGACTCCCGGATCGCGTCGATCCGCGAGCGCGCGGGTCGCTGCACCGAGCTGAGCACGACCGGCGTCGGGCTCACGACGGCGGTCTCGATCGCCTGGGCGACCGCAGGGACGCCTGCGGCCTCGGCCAGCGAATCGGCGGTCTCGGTCGGGGCGGGGATGGCGGGCTCGCTCTCCCCCAGGCCTTCGCCGATGCGGCGGGCGATCGCGGCGATCTCGTCGCGGGCGGTGCGGGCGGCGATCGACTCGGTACGAAGCACGCTGCGGAGGTGGTCGCGCACGGCGGCGATCCCGTCACCGGTGCGTGCTGAGGCGAGCATGACGGGGACGTCGCCGATGCCGTCCTCGGCGAGCAGCCTTCCGACGTCCACCCGCACCGCCTCCTTGCCGGCGTCGGTGAGGGTGTCGACCTGGTTGACGACGACGAGCATCGCCTCGTGCCTGTCCTGCAGCTCGCGCAGGTAACCCTCGTGGAGGGCGTTGTCGGCGTACTTCTGAGGGTCGACCACCCAGATCAGGAGGTCGATCAGCGGCAGCAGCCGGTTGACGAGCTCGGCGTGCCCGGTGGCGACGGAGTCGTGGTCGGGGAGGTCGAGCAGCACGAGCCCGTGCAGGTCGGCCTCGTCGCTGCCGGTCAGCGCGGACTCGCGCAGGATGCGGCGCTCCTTCGCGACCTGCAGGAAGTCGAGGAGCTTCTCGGCCTGCGGACCCCACACGCAGGCGGTGGCCTGCGAGGTGGTGGGCCGGATGACACCGACGTCCGCGAACTGCAGGGTGGTGAGCGCGTTGAAGGTCGAGGACTTGCCCGACCCGGTACCACCGACGAGCGCGACCACCGAGTGGTCGACGCCCAGGTCGAGTCGTTCCAGGACACGGTCGAGATCTGCGCGGGCGCGGTCGGCCACGGCCGGCTCGAACCGGTCAGCACCGCGATCCAGCGCCTCGCGGATCTGCTCGACCCGCGCCCGGAGCTCCGGGCCTACCTCGTGGCTCACGCGTACTCCCGCAGCTCGCTGGCCCGCAGCCGCAGCCGGGTGGCGGCGTCGGCGGGGTCGATGTCCATCTGGTCCAGTGCCGCGGTGAACTCGTCGGCCTCGGCGGCCACCGCGGCCGCTGCCCAGTCGGCGAGGTCGTCGCGCAGCGCAGCCACGGCGGTCGCACCGCCGTCCCCGGCGAGGCGCTGGACCGAGCGGGCTGCGCCGTCGACGCCGACGGCGGCCACCTCCACCAGGTGGCCGAGCTCGACGCCCGACAGCGGCTCCGAGGAGGTGAGGTCGACCGTCCGCTCGCCGGCGACCGAGTCCCACTCACGGAACAGCAGGTCGAGGCGCTCGGTCCGGGCCTCGTCGCTAGCCGTGCCCGGCACGGCGTCGGCGAGCTGGCGACCCGCAGCGGTCTCCGCCAGGACGGCGCGGATGGCGCGCTCGGCGGAGGCGCACGCGTCCGTGAGCACGGTGCGGAGCTCGGTGAGGCTGATCTCGCGCAGGCGCTGCAGCGCATCGGCGCGGCCGGTCGAGGAGCGCCGGTACCGGCGCTTCTGGATCCAACCCTTCGGCGGTGCGACGAGCGAGGACAGCGAGCCACCCGAGCTGGCGCCGGCCAGCCAGGCCGTGGTGGGAGCGCCGGTCGCGGCGGAGCCGGTCTGCACATCGGCGCGCGCGCGGGCGGCAGCGGCGCGGGTGGCGGCCTGCACGGCGCCCTGCAGCGAGAGCGTGGTGCGGCGCTGGGAGTCGAGGTTGGCGGCGAGGAGCTGGACGTCCTCACGCAACGCGGGCCACGCACCGCGCACCGTGCGGGCGATGACGCTACGTGACTGCGCCCCGGCGCCGAGCACCCCGAGGAAGCCGGCGAGCGGCTGCACCTTGCTGGCGGGCAGCGGTCCCTCGATCGGGCCGACGTCGGGGATCACGAAGAACGGCACGGAGGTCAGCCCCTGCTCCTGCAGGCGGGCGAACAGGTCGTTGCGGACCTCATTGAGGCCGGCCCTGTCAACCCTGTTGAGGACGACGGCGATCGAGATCCCGCGATCGACGGCGTCCCGCAGGCGCTGCCACGGCAGCGCATCTCCGTAGCGGGAGCCGGTGGTCACGAAGACCCACATGTCGGCCATCTCGACCAGCTGGTCGGCGAGCTCGCGGTTCGCGGCGTGCACCGAGTCGAGATCGGGGGCGTCGATGAGCGCAAGGCCACGCTTGGTGCCCTCGTGGGTGATGCGGGTGGCGATCCCAAGGACGGGGTGGCCGTCGAGGAGCTCGGCATCCTTGGGGTGGACGACCAGCACCGGCTCGCGGGTGGTGGGACGCAGCACCCCGGCGGGCGAGACATCCGCGCTGACGATCGAGTTCACCAGCGTGGACTTGCCCGCACCGGTGGAGCCGCCGAGCACCACGATCGCCGGCGCGGAGACCTCGCGCAGCCGCGGCAGCAGGTGGTTGCTGACCTGCAGGGACACGCGGTGGCGGCGGGCGCGCGCCTCGTCGGCGTCAGGGGTGTCGAGCGCCAGACGCGCCGACTGGAGGCTCGCCAGCAGGTCTTCGACGACCTCCACCATCGGCACAGCCGGCGGGGCCGCGGGCTCGCTCGGGCGCGCGTCGTCGTCGGTCGAGGTGCTCACGTGCCTAGACTGCCGGTTTCTTGCCTCTGAGACCAATGCGCGCGCCGTGACGCCCAACTCCGCGCCGTAGGCTTGACCGGTGCGATCCTCTCGGGGTCGCCGCCGATGCCCTCGTAGCTCAACGGATAGAGCAACAGCCTTCTAAGCTGTCGGTTGCAGGTTCGAGTCCTGCCGGGGGCGCCGAGGAGCTCGCGACGAGGCGGCCCGGCATGACGATGGGAGCCGGAGCGCGGCCGCGACGAAGGAGCGGTCGCCGACGGCGGCGCCTGCCGGGGGCACGGGACAACCCACGAGCCCGCCGAGTGCGACCACGACGAAGGAGCGGTCGCCGACGGCGGCGCCTGCCGGGGGCACGTAGCCAACCAGCGAGGCGGCCCGCCATGACGACGGCGGCGCGGTGGCCTCACCCGCTGTCGGCAAGCGCCTCGGCGAGCGCGGCCATCCGATCACCTGCCCGATCGTGGTCGCCGACGTGCACGGCGATGCTGGCAGCCCCTGCCTGGCGATAGCGGACGATCTCGTCGACCTTCCGCCCAACCGAGACATCGTCCTCCCACTGGATCCGCAGCGTGGCGGCGACCTCGCGGTCACCAGCCAGGTCTGCGAGCGTGCGGGCTCGTTCGGCGAAGTGGTCGGGGCCGTTGGGGATCCCTTGCCAGATGTCGCCGTACCGGGCAGCGCGCCGCAACGCTGCGTCGCTGTTCCCTCCGATCATCAGTGGGACCGGCAGCTGCGGCACAGGACCGAACACGCCCTCCTCGTACGAGAACCGCCGGCCCCGGTAGGGCGCCGCTCCGCCGCTGAGCAGATGCGTCATCACGGCGATGGCGTCGTCGGTGACCGCTCCGCGGCTGCCGTAATCGGCTCCGACCGCCTCGAGCTCCGGCCGGTTCCAGCCCACCCCGAGCCCCAGGATGACCCGCCCGGCCGACAGCTCCTGCAGCGTCGCCACCTGCTTGGCGAGCACGAAGGGGCTGCGAAGCGGGGCGACCAGCACGGAGGTCCCGAACCGCAGCCGTTCCGTCACGGCACTGAGGTGGCCGATCGTGACCAGCGGCTCGTACAGCCCTCCGAAGGTGTCGCCGTACTCACCTGGCGGGAGCACGTGATCCGGAAGCCACGCCGTCGAGTAACCGAGGTCTTCGGCATCCCGCGCCAGCTCGACGAGCCTCCTCACGGGCATCGCGGGCGACTCGTTCGGCAGCACTACCTGGAGCTCCATACGAGACACGAACCCCGAGGCCCGCCGAGCCATTCCGGCCGCCGTCGAGAGATCTCTAGCGCCAGCAGCGGCGGAGCAGACCTGAGACCATGTCCTCGTGACCAACGAACGCCCTGTCGAGACCTGGCTGACCGATATGGACGGGGTCCTCGTGCACGAGGAGGACCCGATCCCCGGGGCCGCGGAGTTCATCTCGGCCCTCCTCGAGCGGGAGGCCAAGTTCCTCGTGCTGACGAACAACTCGATCTACACCGCACGCGACCTGTCCGTGCGGTTGCGCCGCAGCGGCATCCCCGTCCCCGAGGACGCGATCTGGACATCGGCCATGGCAACCGCCCGGTTCCTGGACGAGCAGCGTCCCGGCGGCAGCGCGTTCGTGCTCGGCGAGGCGGGCCTCGCCACCGCGCTGCACGACGTCGGCTACGTCATGACCGAGCGCGACCCCGACTACGTGGTGCTCGGCGAGACCCGCACATACTCCTTCGAGGCGATCACCAAGGCGATCCGGCTGATCGAGCGCGGGGCCCGCTTCATCGCGACCAACCCGGACGCGACCGGCCCGAGTCTGGCCGGAACCATGCCTGCCACCGGCAGCGTCGCCGCGCTCATCAGCACCGCCACCAACAGGCAGCCCTACTACGTGGGCAAGCCGAACCCGCTGATGATGCGCTCGGCACTGAACCGGCTCGAAGCCCACTCCGAGACCACGGTCATGATCGGGGACCGGATGGACACCGACGTCATCAGCGGGCTCGAGGCCGGGCTCCGCACGGTGCTGGTCAAGACCGGCTCCACGAAGCCGCACCAGATCGAGCTGTACCCGTACCGCCCCACCCGGGTGGTCGACTCGATCGCCGATCTGGTGCCGCTGGCCTCCGACCCCGGCGCAACGGCCTGACCAGCACACCGTCCGCGTGACCGGGCGCGCCGCCCGCGGTGACTACCCTGGCACGCGTGAGTGCAACGGATGCGATCGTGTGGGTCGACTGCGAGATGACCGGGCTCGACCTGACCAAGGACGCGCTGGTGGAGATCGCCGTCGTCGTCACCGACTCTGAGCTGAAGCCCCTCGGCCCCGGCATCGACCTGGTGATCGCGCCGCCACCCGGCGTCGTCGAGACGATGCTGCCGGTCGTCCAGGAGATGCACGCCGCCTCGGGCTTGATCGATGAGCTCGCGGGCGGCATCACGCTCGAGGAAGCGCAGCAGCAGGCGCTCGACTACGTCCGGCAGTTCGTGCCGGAGCCGCGCAAGGCACCCCTCGCGGGCAACTCGGTGGGCACGGACAAGACCTTCCTGGACCGGGACATGCCGGCGTTCATGGAGCACCTGCACTACCGGATCATCGACGTGTCCTCGATCAAGGAGCTCGCACGCCGCTGGTATCCGCGCGCGTACTTCGCCTCGCCGAAGAAGGCGGGCGGCCACCGCGCGCTCGCCGACATCCTCGAGAGCATCGACGAGCTGCGCTACTACCGCGCCGTGCTGTTCCCCGCCGAGCCCGGTCCGGACTCGGCGAGCTCACGGAAGGTCGCGGCCGACATCCTGGCATCCCCCACGGTGCTGCAGCCGTGAGCAGGAGCACGTACCCAGCACCCCGATCCGATGGTTAGAATGGTCTCTGCTGCCGCCCAGGCACCCTGGGACAGCACGCATGGTGGGTATAGCTCAGCTGGTAGAGCGCCGCGTTGTGGTCGCGGATGTCGCGGGTTCAAGTCCCGTTACTCACCCCAGTAGGCGAGGTTCAAGCCCTCGGGCAACGGCACGGTCGTTGGTCGGGACTTGGACCTCGCCTTTCTTGTGGCCTCGCTAGCGCGGAGGCACACATCGGACCTGCGGTGGCTAGGTGCCCCCGACGCCGTGCGCCGCTCCGGACACGAGGTCGTCGTCTCGACCATATACCCCGGGGGGTATACTGGGTTCCCATGACGACGTCGGACAACACGCCAGACCCCTCGATCCCGGACACGCCCCCCGCAGCGATGACGGACGCCCGCCCCCAGGCACGCCGAGCGGAGCAGGTCCGCCGCGTCGTCGTCGTCGGAGGTGTCGCCGGCGGCATGAGCTGCGCCGCCCGCGCGCGACGGCTGGAGGAGTCGGCCGAGATCGTGGTGCTCGATCGAGGCGAGCACGTGTCGTTCGCGAACTGCGGCCTCCCCTACTACGTCGGCGGCGAGATCGCCGCTGCCGACCAGCTGCTCGTGCAGACACCCGAGAGCCTGCGGGCGGCCCTGAACCTGGACGTGCGCACCCGGCACGACGTCGTCGGGCTGGACCCGATCGCCCGCGAGGTCGTGGTCAGCACCCCTGAGGGCGTGGAGCGGCTCGGGTACGACGCCCTGGTCCTCTCCCCCGGCGCGGTCGCCGCCAGGCCACCGATCGAGGGGCTCGACTCCCCGCGAGTGCGCACGCTGCGCACGGTCGAGGATGCGACAGCGCTGCGCGATCGCGTCGACGCGGGCGCGACGCGCGCAGTGGTCCTGGGAGCCGGGTTCATCGGGCTCGAGGCCGCCGAGGCGCTCGCCCAGCAGGGGCTGTCCACCTCCGTGGTCGAGCTCGCCGACCATGTGCTTCCCCCGCTCGACGCCGAGAACGCCTGGCTCGTGGACGAGGAGCTGAACCGAATCGGGATCGAGGTGCACACCGGCACCGCCGCGCGGCGGATCATCTCCGGCGCGGATGCCGACACGGTCGTGCTCGACGACGGCACGCAGCTGAGCGCCGATGTCATCGTGCTCGCGACCGGTGTGCGACCGGACACCCGGGTCTTCGAGGACGCCGGGGTCGCGTGCGAGCGCGGCGCGATCATCGTGGACGAGCACGGCCGCACCTCGCTCGACGGCGTCTGGGCCGTCGGGGACGCCACCGTCAGCATCGACCCGGTCACGGGGATCCGACGCCCGGTCGCCCTCGCCGGACCCGCGAACCGCGCCGGCCGGCTCGTGGCCGATGACATCCTCCGACCGGACCGGGCTCGCCCGATCCCGCAGCCGCTGGGCACCGCGATCGTGCGGGTGGGCCGGCTGACCGTGGCGATGACCGGCGCGAACCGCGCCGCGCTCGACGAGACCGGCATCGACTACCGGACCCTGCACCTGCACCCGAACCAGCACGCCGGGTACTTCCCCGGCGCGGCGCAGATCCACATGAGCGTGCACGTCCGCGCCGGGGACGGCCTGGTGCTGGGCGCGCAGGCCGTCGGTCTCGAGGGCGTCGACAAGCGCATCGACGTGATCGCGACGGCGATGCGGTCCCGGATGGTCGTCGCCGACCTAATCGACCTCGATCTGTCCTACTCGCCGCCGTACGGGCAGGCCAAGGACGCGATCAACCTGGTTGGGATGGTCGGCCAGAACGTCCTCGACGGCACCCTGCGGCTCTGGTACCCCGACGAGCTCGACGAGGTGCGCAGCTCAGCACTGGTCCTGGACGTGCGCAGCCGCGACGAGTTCAGCACCGGGCACCTGCCCGGTGCGGTGAACATCCCCCACACCGAGCTGCGCGATCGCCTGGCCGAGGTGCGCGCAGCCGCCGGCGAGCGCGCTGTGCGGGTGATGTGCGCCTCCGGAGTGCGGTCGGCGATCGCGCACCGCGTCCTCACGCAGGCGGGGTTCGACTCCGCGTCTCTCTCCGGGGGCACGCTCACGCTGCGCGCCACCCTCGGCCACGATGCCTCCCGCGTGCTGACCACAGCGGCAGAACCCGCCCATGTCTGACCCTCACGACCCGAACAGGAGCTCCCATGCCCACCAGTGATCTCGAGACGCAACGCCGCATCCGCAACCGGCTCAGCCGCGCGCGCGGCCAGCTCGACGCCGTCATCGCCGCCGTCGACGGCGGTGGCTCGTGCCGGGATGTGGTCACCCAGCTGGCCGCCGTCTCCTCAGCCCTGGACCGGGCCGGTTTCGCGATCATCGCCTCCGCGATGAAGGACTGCATCGCCGATCCCGACGGCACCAACCGCGCCGACGACATCACCACCGAGGAGCTCGAGAAGCTCTTCCTCACCCTCGCCTGAGACAACCCCAGCAAAGGAGAACCACCTATGTGTCGACCCGTCACCTGCAAGACCTGCGGCAAGACGACGTGGGCGGGATGTGGCCAGCACATCGCCGACGTCAAGCGTGCCGTGCCCGCCGGCCAGTGGTGCCCCGGTCACGACACCTCTCAGGAGCCCAGCACAGGCGGGTTGTTCTCGCGCCTCTTCGGACGCTGACCGCACGCTTCCCGAGCGCGGTCGCGCGCCTCGAGCGCCCGACTCAGGCCAGCTCGATGTTGTGGGTGTCCGGTCCCATCCGCACCTCGGCGAGGATCGCGTCGGCGAAGCGCTCGAGCGAGCCGGGGGCGAGCGAGAAGAACAGCGACGGCTCCACGAGCTCGAGCTCCATCAGGACCGGCGAGCCCGATCTCGGCGTGACGAGGTCGACCCGCGCGTAGAGCAGGGGCCTGCTCGAGGGGTTCCGGCCCGGGATACGGGCGCGCGCGAACGCGAGCACGTTCTGGGCGGCCTCGATCTCGGCGTCGGTCGCCTGGTGCTGCGACATGCTCTCGGGCCGGTAGAGGCCGTCGACCACGTCGTCGTCGCCAGGCGCGAGCATCGCGTCCTTGTGCACCGAGTGCGAGAACGTGCCGTGGAGGAAGATCAGCGCTGACTCGCCGACCGAGTCGACCTCGGGGATGTATCGCTGCACCATCACGGACCGGCCTGCCTTCAGCAGCCGCTCGGCGTGCTCGATCGCATACCGCCGTGAGTCGGCGTCGGTGGCCGTGTAGCGACCCGTGTCCTTCGAGCCGGCCGAGATGGCGGGCTTGATCACGAAGTCCTCGCGCGCCGGGAAGCGGTTGTGCAGAGCCCGCTTGTCGAAGTTGCGGTCGGGCTCGAGCCACGTGGTCTCGACGACGTCGAGGCCGTGCGCGGCGAGCCGCTCCAGGTAGTGCTTGTCGGAGTTCCAGCGCACCACGTTCGGCGGGTTGAGCAGCCGCGGCACCGATCGCGCCCAGGAGATGAACGCCTCGTAGTTGTCGGTGTAGTCCCAGGTCGAGCGGAGCACCGAGCCGTCGAACGCGCTCCAGTCCACGTCCGGGTCGTTCCAGACGGCGACGCTCACCTCCGCGTCGCGCTCTCGCAAGGCGTCCAGCAGCGGCCGGTCCTCGGGCTCCAGGTCAGGCAGGTCCGCGCAGGTCACGAGCGCGATATGAGGCTTGGGCACAAACCGAACCGTACCGGGATCCGCATTACCTTACCGATTGGTTAAGTATCTGCTACCGTCACACCATGCCCGCTATCTCGCTGGACGCCACCGCGGCGGCGATCGCGAGCGAGCCACGGCGTCGCATCGTCGAGCGACTCGCGACCGGCCCGGCGTCCGTGACCGACCTCGCTGCCCACCTGAGCGTGAGCGTGCCGGCCGTGCTCAAGCACCTCGATCGCCTGGTCGACGGCGGCCTGGTCACCCGCGTCAAGGATGGCCGGGTGGTCACGGTCAGCCTCGTGCCAGGCAGCCTCGAGATGCTGGTCGAGTGGGCCACCCGTACCCGGCTGTTCTGGGCGAACCACCTCGACCGGTACGCAGCGCACCTGCACAGCCAAGCCTCACCCGATGGGAGCACGCCATGAGCGAGACCACCACGATCACGATCGTCCGGGAGGTGCCCGTCGGGCCCGAGCGCGCGTTCCGGGCCTGGGTCGATCCGGTCGAGCTCGCACAGTGGTGGTGGCCGCAGTGGCCGGACACCACCTATGACCTCGACCCGCGCGAAGGTGGCACATATCGGATCCACAGCGCCGCCGTCGGGATGGGTGTCACCGGCACCTTCACCACGCTCGCCCCACCCTCGATGCTGGCGATGACCTGGATCTGGATCAGCGACGGCTCCCCCGCCGAGATCGACGGCGAGCCCGTCGTCGACGAGGTCGAGGTGACCTTCTCCCCGAGAGGGCAGGGCACCGAGGTCACCGTGCGGCACACCTCGACCGCCCACATCGCCGACGGCGGCGCCGAGCAGGGCTGGAACGACTGCCTCGACCGCCTTCCCCGGCACCTCTCGGCCTGACGGTCAGAGTGTGGCCACGACCACTCCTGCGGCTGCCGACCACCCTGTGGAGGTGCGCTAGACTTGTTCGTCGGCAAGCACCTCTAGCTCAATTGGCAGAGCAAGTGACTCTTAATCACTGGGTTCTGGGTTCGAGTCCCAGGGGGTGTACCACGAAGGCCCGCTACCAGCGCGAACTCCGGTAGCGGGCCTTTCGCACACCTGGCCTGCGGCCGCGCCGAGACCTCGATCAGACGTCGGAGAGGTCCGCGGCCGCCAGCACGACGTCGACGCCCTCGACACCGAGCTCGATCCTGCTGATGTCGTCGACGCCGATGGCCGATGAGGCGAGCAGGCCGCTGGCGTGCTCACCGCCGTCGGCGCTCCAGGTGGCCGCCACGGTCCGGGTGCCGTCGTCGTCGATCAGCACCAGGGTGTAGACACCCGCGGAAGGCCCCGCGCCGCCGCCGCGACTGGCGTACGAGCAGGACCACTCCATCCGGGTCCCCCAGGTGGACGGCGTGAGCATCAGGTCCGCGCTCACCTCGCTGCCGTCCACGGGCTCCAGCGTGACAGCCGTCACGGCGGCGTCGGCGCCGCCACCCACCTCGCTCAGCGTCACGCCCCCGACCCCGCCGGCCGCGACCAGCCCGACGGCAGCCGCCGCCTGCCACAGCCGGCGCCGCTTCCGCCCCCGCGCAGCGGCCCGAGCGAGCGAGGCGATCGGCACCACCTGCGCCCCACCCGAGCGATCGCCGTCGGGCATCCCCGGCGGAGCCAGGGCGACCGCCTGCTCCCGGGTCAGCTCCGAGAGCACCGCGGGCATGCCCGCGAGCTCGGAGACGGCTTCGCGACAGGCGTCGCAGCCGGCGACGTGGCGCTCGAACTCGCGCCGCTCGGACGAGCTGAGCGCACCGACCACGTAGGCCGCGTCCCACTCCCGGTACCTGTCCTCGCTCACGAGGTGACTCCTCTCTCCTGCAGCGCCAGGCGCATGGCGCGAAGCCCGTAGTGAAGCCGGGACTTCACGGTGCCCGGCGGGATGTCCAGCTCGCGGCTCAGCTCGGCGACGGACCGACCGCGGTAGTACGAGCCGACCACCACCGCGCGGTGCTCGGCCGACAGCTCGACCAGCGCATCCGCGACCAACCACGCGTCCAGCACCTCTTGGGTACGGTCGCCGACCCCGGGTTCCGGCATCTCGTCGGTGGTGAGCTCGCGGCGCCGGTGCGCGCTGCGGGCCTCGTCGATGACGAGGTTCCGGGCCACCGTGAACAACCAGGCACGCACCGAGCCCTCGGGCCGCGTGAGCACGTCCGGATGGCGCCACGCCCGCAGCAGCGTCTCCTGCACCACATCGGCCGCCCTGGCATGGTCGATCATCGCCGCCACGTACCTGTGCAGGTCCGCGCCGAACGACGCGTGCACCGCGGTCAGCAGCGCATCGGCGTCCCCGTCAAGGCCCGGGCGGCTGCTCACCCCGCCGCCAGCTCCAGGCTGAACTCGATCGCGCCCTCCTCCTCGACGACGACGAACCCGAGGTCCGGCGCCTGCACGTCGTAGTCCGCGAAGGTGATCGGCACGGACCCCACGACCTGCAACGCGTCACCGTTCGTGCCCGCCTGGGCCGTGATCGTCACGGCCTGGGTGACCCCGTGGATGGTGAGATCGCCCACGAGCGCGACATCACCGCCGTCGAGCGCGACGGCGACCGGCTCGGTCAGCTCGAAGGTCGCCGTCGGGAACTCATCGGTCTCCAGGGCCTCCGAGCGGAAGTACGCATCGCGCTGCGACTCAGGCGTGGCGACCGTGGTCAGGTCGACCTCGATGGTGCCCGCCGTGAGCGTGCCGTCGGCGATGGTCACCGACCCGCTGACATCCTCGGTCCGCCCGGTCACGGTCACATCCTGCCCGTTGAGGACCTCGTCGACCCGGTAGCCGGCGTAGCTGCCGGGGCCCACCGTGTACTCGCCGTCCACCTCACCGGGGCCATCCTGGTCCGACGACGACGCCTGGGCGGTCTCGGACGACCCTCCCAGCGTGGGCGCCGCCTCGGCGTTGCTGTTCACCCAGTTGCCGTAGAGCCGGGATCCCACGAGCACAACGATGACGAGCACCACCGCCCCGATCGCCAGCCCTGTCAGTACCTTGGTGCGCTTGCTCATGAGCATCCCCCGTCGTCGATGTTTCGCACACTGCAGAGACGAGACGGGACGCCGATCGGTTCAGCTGGAAGATCAACCCTCGCGAAACCGGCGAACCTCGGCTACGCTTGTTCCTGAAGTTGCAGTGCATCGACGTCTTACCGGCGCCCAACCATTCCGATGGCCGGGTGCTTTCTTTCGAGATCTGACGGACGACTCACCGTGGCAGCCGTACCGGCAAGAGGTGCGGCAGATCTTTGAAGGAGACATCATGACCCTCGGAACCGTGAAGTGGTTCAACGCCGAAAAGGGCTTCGGCTTCATCACCCCTGACGACGGCGGTGCCGACGTGTTCGCGCACTTCTCCGCCATCTCCGGCAGCGGCTACCGCTCGCTCGAGGAGAACCAGAAGGTGGAGTTCGAGATCACCCAGGGCCCCAAGGGCCCGCAGGCGCAGGACATCCGCGCCGTCTGAGCAACTGCTCTGACTTGACCCGCAAGGGTCCTCGCAACGCGCATCCCGCTTCGGCGGGGTGCGCGTTTGCCTTTCCCGACGGCGTCCGGGCGGCCCAGCCCGTTGCCGCACGTGCCGTTGGGGTCACTTCCGCAACGCCGGCAGCACTGCCCGTTGCACCACGTGCCGTTGAGGTCACCTCCGCAACGCCCGCCACGCACTCCGCCGCGCTCCCCCTGTGAGCGAGGCGACACCGTGACGATGCTGCAGCCATATTCAGGAGGCTGTATATTTTCTCATTGTGTCCAAGGTTCTGACGTCCCTGCCCGCCGGTGAGCGCATCGGCATCGCCTTCTCCGGTGGTCTCGACACGTCCGTCGCGGTCGCGTGGATGCGTGAGAAGGGCGCTGTGCCCTGCACGTACACCGCCGACCTCGGCCAGTACGACGAGCCCGAGATCGACACCGTGCCGGACCGCGCCGGCCAGTACGGCGCCGAGATCGCCCGCCTGGTGGACTGCCGGAGCGCGCTCGTGGAGGAGGGGCTGTCCGCCATCGCCTGCGGCGCCTTCCACATCCGCAGCGGCGGCAAGACGTACTTCAACACCACTCCCCTGGGCCGCGCTGTCACCGGCACCCTGCTCGTGCGGGCCATGGCCGACGACGACGTCAGCATCTGGGGCGACGGCTCCACCTTCAAGGGCAACGACATCGAGCGGTTCTACCGCTACGGGCTGCTCGCGAACCCGAGCTTGCGGATCTACAAGCCCTGGCTCGACGCCGACTTCGTCACCGAGCTCGGCGGCCGCCAGGAGATGAGCGAGTGGCTCACTGCGCGCGACCTGCCCTACCGGGCCAGCGCCGAGAAGGCCTACTCCACCGACGCCAACATCTGGGGCGCCACCCACGAGGCGAAGACCCTGGAGCACCTCGACACCTCGCTGGAGACCGTCGAGCCGATCATGGGCGTGCCCTTCTGGCGCGACGACGTCGCGATCGCGAGCGAGGACGTCACCATCACCTTCCTCCGTGGCCGCCCGGTCGCCATCAACGGCGTGGACTACCCGGACGCCGTCGCACTCGTGCACGAGGTCAATGCGATCGGTGGCCGGCACGGGCTCGGCATGTCCGACCAGATCGAGAACCGGATCATCGAGGCCAAGTCCCGCGGCATCTACGAGGCTCCCGGCATGGCGCTGCTGCACATCGCCTACGAGCGCCTGCTCAACGCCATCCACAACGAGGACACGATCGCCAGCTACCACCACGACGGCCGGCGGCTCGGTCGCCTCCTCTACGAGGGCCGCTGGCTCGACCCGCAGTCGCTCATGGTCCGCGAGTCGGTGCAGCGCTGGGTGGCCTCGGTCGTCACCGGTCAGGTGACGATCCGGCTCCGCCGCGGCGACGACTACACGATCGTCGACACGCGCGGCGAGAACTTCTCGTACCACCCGGACAAGCTCTCGATGGAGCGCACGGAGAACGCCGCGTTCGGCCCGACCGACCGCATCGGTCAGCTGACGATGCGCAACCTCGACATCGCCGACTCGCGCAGCAAGCTCGAGCTGTATGCGACCCAGCCGCACGACCAGGGCCAGCTCCTCGTCGAGCACGGCACACTGCTCGGCACGCTCCCCGCAGGCGGTGGCGAGACGATCGCCGCCAACCCCAACCTCGGTGACGTCGACGCGATCGACGACGCTCTCGACGCCGCGGCCATGGAGTCCGGCACCGACTGATCTCCTGGCCCGGTGCCCCAGGGCTCGCCACCGCAGCGAACCCTGGCTTCCCGGGCTGGCCGCGCGCGGGCACTGGCGTTCCAGGCAGTCCAGCTGCGCCGTCGACACCGGTGCGAGCCGACTGTACCTAGAGGTAGGTATACTCTCGTCCCATGACCTCACGCGACCGCCTCGTCGAGGCGATGAGCGAGCTGATGTGGGAGCGCGGCTACGCGGATGCGAGCCCGCGTGAGGTGCGTGAACGCTCGGGCGTGGGCCAGGGCAGCATGTACCACCACTTCCCCAGCAAGCGCGATCTCGGCGTCGCTGCGCTCGAGCGCAACATCGCCGACCTCATGCCGTCCACCTCCGCGCTCGACGGGCCGGGGAGCCCGATGGCCCGGATCGAGGCCCACCTGATGCGGGCGCGCGAGTCCCTCAAGGGCTGCAAGGTCGGCCGGATGACCCAGGACCCGCAGGTGCGCGAGGACCCGGTGCTGCTCGCGCCGGTGGCGCGCGTCTTCACCGAGGTCCACAGCACCTGGGTGCGGGTCCTGCGCGAGGCCGTGGATGCCCACGAGCTGCGCGCCGACATCGACCCCGAGCGACTCGCCCACACCCTCATGGCGGTCCTGCAGGGCGGCTACGTGCTCGCGATCGCACGGCGCGACCCTCAGCCCGACGTCGACGCCCGCGCCGGCGCGCTCGACCTGCTCCGCGCGGCCGCACCGCCGCGGGAGGCCGCATCCCAGCACCCCGACGAGAGAGAGACAGCATCATGACAGCACGCATCGGCATCAACGGTTTCGGGCGGATCGGGCGCAGCTACCTGCGCGCCGCGCTGGCCACCGACTCCGACCTCGAGGTGGTCGCCGTCAACGACCTGACCGACGCCCGCACGCTGGCGACCTTGCTGGAGTGGGACTCGGTCTCGGGTCACCTCGACGGCGTCACCGTGGACGGCGACACGATCACCGTCGGCGACAAGCGCATCACCGTCCTCGCCCAGCCCGACCCGGCGGCGATCCCCTGGGGCGACGTGGGCGCCGACGTGATCATCGAGTCCACGGGACGTTTCACCGACGGCGCCGCGGCGGCCGCCCACCTGCAGGGAGGCGCCAGGAAGGTCGTCGTCTCCGCGCCCGCGAAGGGCGACGTCCCCACGTTCGTCCTCGGTGTGAACGACGACCAGCTCGACGTGGACAGCCACGACGTGTTCTCCAACGGCTCCTGCACCACGAATTCCCTCGCCCCGCTCGCGAAGGTGCTGCACGAGGCGTTCGGCATCGAGTCCGGTCTGATGACGACCGTGCACGCCTACACGGGCGACCAGCGCCTCCACGACGCGCCGCACTCCGATCTGCGCCGCGCCCGAGCCGCTGCCGTCTCGATCATCCCGGCCTCCTCCGGCGCGGCGAAGGCGATCGGCAAGGTGATGCCCGAGCTCGAAGGGCGGTTGACCGGTGCCGCCATGCGGGTCCCGGTACCCGTCGGCTCGATCACCGATCTCACGGTCGTGCTCCAGCGCGCCGCTGGTGTCGAGGAGGTCAACGCCGCGTTCGCCGAGGCCGCCGCCTCGCCGCGGCTGCAGCGCTACCTGCAGTACTCGGAGGCGCCGCTGGTCTCCGCGGACATCGTGGGCAACCCGCACTCCTCGATCTTCGACGCCCCGCTGACCCAGGCCGTCGGGACGCACGTCAAGGTGCACGGCTGGTACGACAACGAGTGGGGGTTCTCGAACCGCCTCGTGGAGTTCTCCGAGCGGGTCGCCGCCGCACTCTGAGCCCCAGCACGCCCGGCGGCTCCCCCGCCGCGGGGATCCGCCGGGCGGAGCGATCCGGCAGCATGGTCCCCGTGACCCCCACCCGATCGCGGCTGCTCACGCTGCTCTCGCACTCCGTGCAGGGCGGCGTGCACCTCGTGCTGGGCGGGATCCTCGCGGCCGGTTACGTGATCCTGGCCGCGGGCCTGGTCCAGCTCGCGCGCTCGGCCCCGGCCGTCCCGCTCGGGCTCACCATTGCCCTCACCGTCATCGCGGTGCCGCTCGCGCTCGCGCCACCGCTGCTGGCGCCGGTGCGGGACGTCAGCGTCGCGGCCGCCAGGAGCCTCCTCGACCTCGACCTCGCCGGCCCGACGGCGCAGCTCACCTGGGACGACCGGCTGAGATCCGCCGGGTTCTTCGTCGCGCACCTCATCGCCGGCGGCGTGGCCGTGGTGGCCCTGCTCGCCGGCATCCCCTACGCGGTCGCCCTCGTCGGCTGGGCCGTGGGCACCCGCGGCGACGGCTTCCGGGTCAGCGCCCCGGCTCTCGGCGCCTGGGGTGTCCCGCTCGCCGTCCTGATCGCGTGCGCGCTGCCGCTGCTCGCCCTCCTGGGGCGGGCATTGATGCGGGCGCTCGCCGTCCCGCTGCTCGGGCCCAGCGCGAGCGCCCGCGAGCAGGCGGAGCGACACGAGCGGCAGGTCCTCGCCGAACGCAACCGGATCGCTCGTGAGCTTCACGACGGCGTGGGCCACGCGCTCGCGATCACCACCATGCAGGCGAGCGTGGCCGAGGCGGCACTGGGCCGCGACGAGCCGGCCGCACGTGCGGCACTGGCCGAGATCGCGCGCGTGGGCCGCTCCGCGATGGCCGATCTCGACCGCAGCCTCGCGGTCCTGCGCGAGGAGGACGACGGCGCGCGGGCACCCGGGCCGCAGCCCACCCTCGCCGATCTGGCGGACCTGGGCACGAGCACGGTCCGGCTGACCGGCGACCCCGAGGCCGTCGGCGGCCTCGACGACCTCACCTCACGAGAGGCGTACCAGGTCCTCGCCGAGGCGGTCGTCAACGGGCAGCGGCACGGCACCGGACCCGTCGAGGTGACCTGGCGGCGAGCGCAGGAGAGCCTCACGTTCGAGGTGAGCAACGCCGTCGGGACATCCCCGGGGGCCGCCGGGGGCGGGCGAGGAGTGATCGGCATGAAGGAGCGCGCGGCACTGATCGGCGCCTCGCTCGAGGCGGGCGCCGTGGGCGATCGCTGGCGGGTGCGACTGACGATCCCGGGGGTGGCGAGATGACCGCTCCGACCATCCGGGTGGTCCTGGTCGACGACGAGCCGCTCGTGCGCAGCGGCTTGCGCGCGATCCTCCTCGCCGACCCGGCGATCGAGGTGGTGGCCGAGGCCGACGACGGCGTGGCCGGGGTGGCGGCCGCAGCCGAGCACACTCCCGACGTGGTGCTCATGGACGTGCGCATGCCGAGCCTCGACGGCATCGCCGCCACCGAACGCATCCTGCAGCGCAACCCTGCCACCCGGGTGCTCGTGGTCACGACGTTCTCGGCCGACGACTACGTGCTCGACGCCCTGCGCGCCGGCGCGGCCGGGTTCCTGCTCAAGCGCGCCGACCCGGAGCAGATCCGCGAGGCCGTGCGGGTGGTGGCACGCGGGGACGCCGTGCTGTTCCCGACGGCGGTGCGCCGGTTGGTCGGCGACGCCCGCCCGCAGCGGGCTCACCATGAGAAGCTCCTCGATCGGCTGACCGACCGCGAGCGCGAGGTGCTGCGGCTGCTGGCCGCCGGGCGCAGCAACGCCGAGATCGCCGGCGAGCTGTGGCTCGGGGTGGAGACCGTCAAGACCCACGTGGCGAACGTCCTCGGCAAGCTCGGGGCGCGGGACCGGATGCAGGCCGCGATCTTCGCGTACGAGTCCGGGTTCAGCGACGCCGTCTCCGGGCTCTGAGCGCTCCCCCGCCCGGGTGAGCCGGTTGGCTCGGCGGCGGGATCCGCACGGCACGGCATCAGCGAAGGCTGGAGCCATGGACACCGAACAGATCACCTCATCCCAGCAGGGCCGCGACCGTGCGGACCTGCACGCACGGGTCCGGCGCGCCACACGCTGGACCACCGCCGGTGCGGTCGCCGCGGCGACAGGCGGGCTCGGCGCCCTGATCGCCGGGCTGACCGGTCACGGCACCACCTCGAGCGAGACGTATCCGTCGGGCTCGCTCACCATGGGACTGCCCGCTGCGCAGGTCTCGTTGCTGCTCGCGGCTGCGGCTGCGCTCGTGTGCGCCGGGCTGCTCGCCCTGGGCGCGATCGCTCGCGCCGGCGGGCGGCAGCCTGCGCGGCCCGGTCGGAGCGCGGCTCGTGCCGCGCTGGTGATCGGCACGCCGGCGGTCGGCGTCGGCGCGCTCGCGGCGGCGTGTGACGCGAACCCGCTCGCATTCGTCGGATACCTGCCCGCGGTGCTGATCGGGTCGTTGTTCTCGGCGCAGTGGCGCGAGATCTTGGCGAGCATCCCGGCGGTCGAGCTCGGTTCCCAGCTCGCGGTCAGCGGCGTGGCGATCGTGACGGTCGTGGCGACCATTCACGCCGTCGACGCCCAGCGGGGCACGGCGTCGCTGCCCCGGTGGCAGCAACCTGCGGCGGCAGCGCGATGGGGCCGGACAGCGGTCGCCGTCGCCGTCGCGGTCCCGCTGCTCTACGCGGCGACCCGCATCGCGTGGGTGCTGGGCTTCCCACTCGGGTTCGACGTCGAGGCATACGAGGCCACCGGCGGCGAGATCAACAACGGCTTGATCCTGGCCGGGGGCGCGTTGGTGGGCAGCATCCTGACCGTCGGGCTGGTGCGCCCCTGGGGTGAGCGGTTCTGGGCCTGGCTCCCCGGTCTGGGCGGCAGGGATGTTCCTGTCGGTCTCGCGGTCGTCCCCGCCTCGATCGTTGCGGCACTGATCCTCCCGGCCGGTGTCTCGATGATCGTCGCGGCGGTGGGACGCATCGGTATCGCGAGCATCGGGGAGCTCGCCAGCAACTGGGCGGCGATCGGCGTCACGTTCCTGTGGCCCGTGTGGAGCATCGCGCTCGCGGTGGCCACCTGGGCATACGTGCTGCGCCGGCGGGCGGGCGCCACCCTGCCCGCCGCATGACCGGGTCTGCGGAGCCCGCCGTGGAATGGGCGCACGCCGTCATCGGTTGGCTGATCAGTGACGAACATCGAGACGGACGGGCTCAGCATGCTGGCATGGACGACCACCCCCGGCTCCCCGGGAGGACTGACCCTTCGCGAGGTGCCCGAACCCGCGCCGCTGCCGCACGAGGTGCTGGTGCGCGTCGAGGCGTTCGCACCCAATCCTGGCGACATCGCGGCCCTCGCAGCGGCCCCGCCGGGAGCGATCCCGGGGTGGGACGGCAGCGGAGTCGTGCTCGAGCCCGCAGCTGACGGACACGGCCCGGCGGCGGGCGAGCGCGTGATCTTCCTCGGGCTCAGCGCCCGCGGCTGGGCCCAGCGGCGCGCGGTGCCGCACGCGATGACCGCCGCGACCTCCACCGACACACCCTGGGAGCGGCTCGCGACGCTCCCGGTGCCCGCGACGACCGCGCTGCGCGCCGTGCGCAGGTTCGGATCGGTCCTCGGCCGGCGCCTCCTCGTCGTCGGTGCGACGAGTGCGGTCGGCAGGTTCGCGGTCCAGCTCGCGGCACGTTCGGGCGCCTGGGTCGTGGCGGTCGCTCGTGACGAGCGCCAGCACGAGGCCCTCCGTCGTCTCGGTGCGCACGAGACGCACACGACGCCCGCCTCGGTCGGCTCCCGCGTTCACGGTGCGATCGACATGATCGGCGGGCAGCACCTGGTCGACGCCTTCGCGCTGCTGGAGCCCGGGGCGACGGCCATCGCGCTGGGCCACGCAGCCGGAGCCGACGAGCGCTTCCCCTATGGGGCCTTCGTCGCCGACCCCACGACGGCCGACCGGAGCATCACGACCTTCTTCCTCGGAGCGGAACCGCACCTGGCCGACGAGATGGCCTGGCTCGCCGCAGACCGGCAGCTGCAGATCGGCGACATCGACGCCCGCCCGTGGACCGAGCTCGCGACCTGGGTCCAGCACGGAGCACCTCGGGACTCGGGGCGCGTGGTGTTCCGTGTGGACCACCCGCGCGCGATCTGATCGCTGGACTCGACCGGCGCACAGGCCGCGCTCGCGCTGGTGCTGGGCTGGGCTGGGCGCCCGGCGATCGGCGTGATGTCGGCGCTGTACCGCCCCACCGACCACGGCGAGCGGACTGCCGAACCACGATCCGCCGTCGGAACCGCTGACGCGCGAGCACCGATGGTGGTGGAATAAGGGGTGCGCCTCGGCGCTCGGCCGAGGCGTCCAAGCTTTGGATGGGAAGCCTGCATGGGCGCAGCCGAGACCAGCCCCGAACATGATGAACCGCAGGTGCCGAGCGCCCGTGTGAGCCGCACGATCACGGCCCCGATCGCACAGGTATGGGACAGGATCCTCAGCCCCGCCGGCGCGCGGGCACTGCTGGGACCAGGCGCGAGGTTCGCCGGGAAAGGCGAGCCGTGGCGCAGCAAGGACGGCCCCAGCGGCGTGCTGCGCAGCTTCCACCCGCAGGAACAGCTGCGCTGGTCCTGGCACGAGACGCCCGATGCCCCCGCCACGCTGGTCGAGCTCGACCTGCAGCCCGAGGACGCCGGGACCCGGCTCGATCTGCAGCATCATGGCGTCGAGGACCGGTCCGCCTACGAGGCGCGGTGGGCCGCTGCTCTCGACCGTCTCGGAGCCATGGCCTAGCCTGACAGTCTCGCCCGGGCGCCACCGTAGCCGTCCGGGCGGGGCTGGCCGCCGAGGCGGACCTACAGTGGGCACATGCCTCGACTCGACGTCGGCGCCGACGCGCCCACCTTCAGCCTGACCGCCTCCGACGGCACCACCGTCGACCTCAGCAACCTGCTCGCCACGGCCTCCAAGGGCGTCATCGTCTACTTCTACCCGGCCGCCGGCACCCCGGGATGCACCAAGGAGGCCTGCGACTTCCGCGACTCGTTGGCGCCGCTGACCGCGCACGGCTACGCAGTCGTCGGGATCTCGCCCGACGAGCAGGCCAAGCTGGCCAAGTTCGTGGCCGACGAACGCCTGACCTTCCCGCTGCTGAGCGACCCCGAGCACCAGGTCCTCGAGGCGTGGGGCGCGTGGGGCGAGAAGAAGAACTACGGCAAGACCTACGTGGGCGTCATCCGCTCCACCGTGGTGGTCAACCCCGATGGGACCGTCGCTCTCGCCCAGTACAACGTCAAGGCGACCGGGCACGTGGCCAAGCTCCGCCGGGACCTCGGCGTCGACTGACGCTCAGCGGGGGTCTTGGAGAAAGACCTCGCCGATGACGTCGAGCATGCGTGCCTGCGCCTCGCGGGCGGCGTCGATGTTGCGCTCGGAGAGCGCGCGGACCAGCGCACCGGCCACGATCGACTGCGGCAGCCGCGAGTTGCGGGTGATCTCGTCGCGGAACGAGGGCGCGCCCAGCCCCACGACCAGGCTCACGGTCGCGACCTCGGCGAGCCCCGCCGTCGCCGAGGCGGTGAGGCCGACGACGGCGGCCCCCGCCCGGGTCGCAGCCCGTGCCGCTGCGATGGTCGGCCGGGTGCTGCCCGAGCCGCTGACCACGACGCAGACGTCGCCCGGTCCGAGCCGCCTGGCGCGCACACCTTGCTCGACGTGGTCGACAGGGGCCTCCGCGTATCGTCCGATCGCGTTCAGCCGCATCGCCATCTCCACCGCGACCGGCGAGGACAGCCCGTTGCCGACCACGAGGACGTCGCGGGCGTCGGCGAGCAGGTCGACGGCCCGGCGGATGTCATCGGCGTCGAGGAGCGCGAGGGCGTCGTTGATCGTCAGCGCCACATCGCGCAGGAAGGCGTTGAACACCCCGACCGCGTCGTCGGAGGTGTGGTGGGCCTCCGGCTGCCCGGCGACCAGGCCGAGGTCACGGGCCAGCAGCACGCGCAGCTGCGGGTAGCCGGTGAACCCCAGCCGCTGCGCGGTGCGCACCACGGTGGCACGGGAGGTGCCCGCGGCGTCGGCGATCTCCTGGGCACTCGCCTCGATCGTCCACGCGGGACGGTCGACGAAGACCTCCGCGACCCGCCGCTCGCTGGGGTTCAGATCGGGGATGCCGGCGCGGATCAGGGCAGGGACCGAACCAAGCTCAGGCTGCTGGGGATTCATGCCATCAGGCCCTCGGTCTCGGTGCGGCGTTCCTGACGGCGGGACCGGCCCCCCGCCCCGGAGATGATCCGGTGCCGGACGGCGGCGGAGATCTGGTCGATGATGATCGTCACCACGATGATCACCAGGAGAGTCACGCCGATGCGCTCCCACTCGCGCTTGTCGAACAGCTGCTTGAGGATCGCACCGACGCCGCCCGCGCCGAGGACACCGAGGATGGCCGAGGCGCGGATGTTGATCTCGAAGCGGTAGAGCCAGAACGCCACCATCTCGGGCAGCGCTTGCGGCAGCACGCCCCAGCGCAGCACCTGGAGCTTGGAGGCGCCGACGGCGGTCGCGGCCTCGACCGGGCCCGGGTCGATCCCCTCGATCGCCTCCGAGGACAGCTTGCCCAGCGTGCCGACCGCGCCGACGCCCAGCGCCAGCGCGCCGGCCAACGGACCGAACCCGAAGATCGGCATCATCAGCGCGATCGCCAGGATCAGCTCGGGCACCGCTCGGATCGCGTTGAGGATCTGCCGCACCACGAGCACCACGGCGAGCGGCGCGGTGTTGCGGGCCGCGAGGAAGGAGATCGGGAACGAGATGACCGCGCCGATCAGGGTGCCGATCCAGGCCATCTGCAACGACTCGAGCGTGTAGTCGATGGCGCTGGACCAGTAGCGGGAGGCGGGTTCGGTGAACGGGTTCTGGATGATGCCCTCGAGCATCAGCCCCACGTACCGGGGCAGCACGGTGACCAGCTCGGGCAGCCGCTCCCAGCGGGCGTCGATCTGGCTGACCGCGAAGATCACGACGACCGCGACCAGGAGCATCCCGACGGTGGTGCGAGCCTTCGAGGGCTGCGGGGGGCGCGCGGCCTTGGCGGGCCTGTCGGCAACGGCACTCATGACAGCCTCCGTCGGAGTGCCCGGGAGAGCTGGTCGAGGATGAAGACGACCACGAACAGCAGCACCACGATCGCCGAGACCTGCGAGTACTCGAACCGCGCGAGGAGTGTGTAGAGCAGGGTGCCGATGCCGCCGGCGCCCACGATGCCCAGCACCAGCGAGGCACGGATGTTCAGCTCGAAGACGTAGAAGCAGTACGACAGGTAGTTCGGTGCCACCTGCGGGAAGATCGCCCATCGTGCCCGCTGGAGCCGGTTGCCGCCGGCGGCCTCGACCGCCTCGACCGGGCCCGGATCGATGGAGTCGATCGTCTCGCCGGTGAGCTTCGCCGCGACTCCGATGTTGAACATGATCAGCGCGAGCACACCGGGCAGCGCGCCGGTGCCGAGCACGGCGACGAAGAGCAGACCATAGGCCACATCGGGCAACGAACGCACCAGCGAGAGCACGCCACGGGTGATCCGGTACACCAGTGTGTTCGGTGCGCTGACTTTGCTCGCGAGCATCGCCAGCAGCAGCGCCAGGATGCATCCGCCGAGCGAGGCGAGGATCGCTATGTAGAGGGTCTCGAGGAATGCCGCGGCGACGGCGGGCCGCAGCAGGAAGTCCCACTCGGGCCGCAGGAACTGGTCGATGATCACCTTGCCGCGGGTGAGATCGGTGAACAGCGGCGCGAGCGTGAACTCGATGCTGAGCCCGGCCCAGAGGGTGATCGCCAGCACGACCGCGAGCCCGATCAGCAGGGCCGGGCTGGGAGGCGGCTTGCGGGGTCTGCCCGCGGGGGTCGACACGTCGGCGACGAGGCTCACGCCAGCGCCCCCGGCTCCTTCGCGATGACGTCCTCGGCCGTGAGCGAGCGGCCGTAGATGTCCTCGAACACCGAGTCGTCGGCTTCCTCGCCGGTGCCGTCGAAGACGACCTTGCCGGCGCGCATGCCGATGATCCGGTCGCCGAAGCGGCGGGCCAGGTCGAGGAAGTGCAGGTTCACCACGGTGGTGATGCCGAGCTCGCGGTTGATGCGCTGCAGGTCACTCATGACGGCGCTCGCCGTCGGCGGGTCGAGCGAGGCGACCGGTTCGTCGGCGAGCATGATCTCGGGCTTCTGCGCGAGCGCCCGGGCGATCGCCACCCGCTGCTGCTGACCGCCCGAGAGCGTCGAGGCACGCTGCCACGCCTTCTCCACGATGCCGACCCGTTCCAGCGCGTCGAACGCGGTCTCCTTGTCGGCGGCCGAGTACCAGCCGAGCAGCGAGCGAGGGGTTCCGGTGGCGTGCAGCCGACCCATCAGCACGTTGTTCATCACCGAGGTGCGGGTGACGAGGTTGAAGGACTGGAAGATCATCCCGATCCGCGCGCGCAGGGCGCGCAGCTCACGCCGCCTCGCCCCGTTGAGGGCGTGGCCGTTCACGGTCAGCCGCCCGGCCGTGACCGGGACGAGTCCGTTGATGGTGCGGACGAGCGTGGACTTGCCCGCGCCGGAGAGTCCGACGACGACGACGAACTGGCCGTCCGGGATGGTGAGCGAGACGCCGTCGAGCCCCCTCACGCCGTTCGGATAGGTGACGCCGACGCCGTCGAACTCGATCACCACAGCTGCCTACCTCTTCCTCGGTGTGCTCCCGCCTCCGGGCGGGAGGCGGCACGACGACGCCGCGCGAGGCCACCTGCCCGTGGCCTCGCGCGGCGCGGACTCACTCCTCGCCGAAGTTCGCCTCGACCTGGCGCGCTGCCTCGAGCGCGTCGAGGTCGGCGGGCACCAGACCCTCGATGTTGTAGACGGCGTCGAACTGAGCGGCGCCCTCCTCGGTCTCGATGACGGCCATCATCGCGTCGCTGATGCGCTGCTTCAGGTCGTCGGAGAGGTCACCCCGCACGGCAACACCGTCGTTGGGGATCTCCTCCGAGAACGCGAACACCGTCACCTGGGTGCCGATCTCCGGGTTCTCCTCGACGACCTCGGTACGAGCGTCGTCGAAGCTGACACCGACCGGGAAGTCACCGCGGGCCACGTTGAGGACCGAGTTCGGGTGGCCTCCGGCGAACTGGGCGTTGAGGCTCAGCGGGTCGAGTCCGGCCACCTCCTGCAGCTGCGTGGCCGGGTAGTAGTAGCCGGATGCGGACGCGGCGTCGACCATCGAGATCGCGGTGTCGGCGGTGATGAGCGCGAGCGCGTCCTCCCCGACCGGCCCGGTCTCAGCGGTGTCGGTGCCGTTGCAGTAGGTCATGTCGACACCGTCGTCGTCGGCCACGGTGACGACCTCGTCGAGGCAGTAGGTGTCGGGGTCGTTCGTGAACCACTGCGTGTGATAGGTCGAGGTGCCGTAGCGCACCGACTGCAGGATCGGGGTCGCACCGGCCACGTCGGCGGCCTGCACCAGCGCGATCGGGCCGAACATGCCGATGTCGGCCTGACCGGTCTGCATACCCGCGACGAGCGCCGAGTAGTCGGTCGAGACGAACGTCGTCACCGGGATGCCGAGCTCGTCACCGATCAGGGTGCCGAGCGCCTCGGCGTCCTCGACCAGCTGGTCCTGGTCCTGGGAGGGGACGAGGCCGAGGATGAGCTCCTCGGGGTCCTCGGCCGCGCCGCCGCCCTCGGAGGCGTTCGACTCGCCGTCAGAGCCTCCCGTGGGGTCGTCGCCGCCCTCACCCCCGGCGCACGCCGCGAGCGACAGCGCCGCGACCGCGGCGATGGCTGGAAAGAGAATCGAACGCTTCATGCTGACCTCGGCTTCACGATGACGGTACCGGCGGTAACGGCATTCCGTCAGACCATCCGGCGATGAACACGCGTTGCACGCTAGTCACCCGAGGTCGATCGCGCCAGAGTCCGGCGCGTCCAGGAGGTATCGATCGGGTAAACACTCATGGGTGTGTTCAGGGTTGCGGGCCCAGCGGCGTGCTCGGGTCGGTCGCCCAGGCCCGGATCACGGGGTACAGCTCGCCGATCGTGGGGGCGCTCGCGCTGGTCGGGGTGCGGCCCGAGCCATAGCGATCGATGTGGAACCCGCGCGCGCCCAGGCGTATCGCGGGCTCGACGTCGTTCACCCAGACGTCGCCGACGCTCGCCAGCAGCTCGGGCGAGTCGGTCGCGCCCATCTGGGCGAGCAGCCCGCTGAGGTGCTCCGCCATCCGGTGCGGCTTCCCGGCCTCGGCGATCACGTCGTCGAGCCGCTCCGCGATGCCGACCGTGCCGAGCCAGGTGAGCGCTCCGACCGCGGGGGCGTTCGTCACCAGCACCACGCGCACCCCGGCGGCACGCACGTCGTCGAGCAGCTCGACGATCCCCGCCGGTGCGTGGACGTGCCCCTCCCCTGCCTCCATCCGCTCGCGGGAACGGTGATACGCCGCCGCGGCGGCCTCGGCGGGGACGCCGAACGGGCGGCCGAGGTAGTAGAGCGCGTGGTAGCCGTCCTCGGCGTCCTCGACGCGCTCCTCGCCGTTGAGGAAGGCCTCGAGACGGCGCCGGACCTCGGCCGAGCCGTCCTTGTCCTCCACGAGCGTGGCCAGCTCGTCGGCGAACAGGTAGATCGGGTCGTCACCCAGGCACAGCGTGCCGTCGAAGTCGAGGACGAGCGTCGGCGTGGGGTGGTCGGTCACCTGGTTCCGTTCGTGAGGGTGTGGCACTGCCCCGGGGGGGAGCACACCCACGCTACGACGTCGCGGCGCCCGGGCCTGCCACGTCAGTGCGCTCACCCAGCGCGTAGGTCGCGACCACGGGCTTGTGGTCCGACGGCGCGATGTCGCCCAGGAAGTACTCGCCCACATGGCTGTTCATGCACCGGATCGCGCCGCGGTGGAGCTGCCAGTCCAGCACCTGCGGGTTGCCCGAGGCGGTGGGCCGCGCCGGATGGGTCGGCTGCAACGGTGCACCGCACGCGGTGAAGCTGTCCAGGAGGCCGGCCTCGCGGAGGATGCGGATGGCGTTGGTCGCATCGTTGAGATCCCCCATGAACAGCACCGGCTCCGCTGTCTCCGCCACGCGCTCGAGCGCCTCGACCGTGGCGAGCGACTCGGCGATGCGCGGAGAGCTGCCCTCGGTGCGCTCCCGCGGGTTCCCCTGCCAGGTGTAGTGCGCCGTCGCCACCAGCACCGTGGTCTCGGAGGCCAGGTGGCGCAACCGGACCCAGAACAGCCGTCGCAGCGGTGACAGCAGCCCGAGCTCCTCGGCGCCGTGCTCGAGGAGCTCGAAGATCGCGTTCGACCACCAGATGTTGCCCTCCCGCAGCCAGCCCTCGAACTCGTCGTCGACGCGGGAGTGATCCGGCAGTGCGGCATCGATCAGGTCACGGGAGGCCGGGCGCAGCTCTTGGACGCACAGCACGTCGGGGCGGGTGAGCTCGAGGTAGGCACGCAGGGGCTCGGTCCGCTCGGACCAACGGGAGTCGGCCCAGAGGTTGTAGGTCGTGGCGACGACGCGGTGAGTCATGTCCGGGACGGTAGTCGCGCTGCTGGTTCCGGCGGGGAACGGCAGGCGAACGTTCTGGGACGCGTGGGCAAGGAGTCGTCCCGCTGGCGCCTACGCTGGGGGAACGAGCGCGAGTGGCGTAACTGGCAGCCGCGCAGGATTTAGGTTCCTGTGCCTTCGGGCGTGTGGGTTCGAGTCCCACCTCGCGCACCCGTCTGGATACCCAGACGACTCTCGTTGCTGGGACATCGCGGAGCAGTCGACGCCCGGCCCTGGTGCGGCGGCGAGGTTGGCGGCAGGGCCCTGGTGAGGACGCGAGCGGGTCCGCCCCGCGCGGCAGCGTGGCGGCGAGTCGCGCGAGCCTGTAGAACAGGGACGTGAGTGAGGTAGGTACGGACGACATCGGCAGCTGGTTCTCTCCCGAGGAGCTGGCGGTGATCCGACGACGGATGCCGATCCTGTACGTGGATGTGGTGCCGGTGCGGGTCGACCCCGACGGTGTGATCACCACGGTTGCCACCCTGCTGCGCACGCCGCGCGAGGGTGGCATCCAGCGGGCGCTCGTGAGCGGGCGCGTGATGTTCCACGAGCGCATCCGGGACGCCCTGGCCCGCCACATCGACAAGGACCTGGGCCCGATGGCGCTGCCCCGGCTGCCCGTCTCGCCCGTGCCGTTCACGGTGGCCGAGTACTTCCCCACCCCGGGGATCACGGCCTACCACGACCCTCGGCAGCACGCGGTCTCGCTCGCGTTCATCGTGCCGGTGGAGGGCGACTGCCAGCCGCAGCAGGACGCGCTCGACATCGACTGGTTCACCCCCGAGCAGATCATCGCCCCCGAGATCCTGGGCGAGATGGTCGACGGTCACTCCGCTCTGATCCGCACCGCCCTCACCCTGACCGGCCGGCTGCTCTGAGAGCGCGTTCCCGCTCGCGAGCGGGAACGGGGTCATGCGCTGTGCGCGCCCGTGGCGCCGTCAAAGCTGCCGGACCCATGGACACGGAGGCCGTCTGCGTGCCAAGATCCGTTGTTGACGTATCAAGCAATGGGGGAACACGTGGATCGGGCTGCTCGCGCATCGAATCCGTCTGTCCGGCGTCGAACGATCGCGGGGACGTCCAGCGTGCTACTGGTCGCCGTCGGCCTGATCGCGTCGGTACCACCCGCAGCGGCGGCCGACGCCACGGTGATCACGGGCGCTGAGCTCGTCGACGCCTTCGACTGCAACGGCGCAGACAGCTGCACCGTGACCGTCGACGCCGACATCGTCTCCAGCCAAGGACCTGCGGTCGCCGAGGGGCGAACGGTGACCCTCGACCTGGCCGGCCACCAGGTGACGATCAGCAGCCAGCGTGACCACGCCGGCATCGCGGTGCCGCCCGGGGCGGCGCTGGTGATCGAGGACAGCGTAGGCGGCGCCGTCCTGACCACCACCGGCGGAGACTTTGGCGCAGGCATCGGTGGCGACTACCTCGACAGCGCCGGGGCGATCACGATCAACGGCGGCGAGGTGAACGCCGTCGGTGGTGGTCTGGCGGCAGGCATCGGAGGCGGTCGGGAAGGCGACGGCGGCGATGTGGTGATCGGCTCCGGAGCCGCGGTCACCGCGGCTGGCGCGTCAGCCACCTCCGTCGCCATCGGCCCCGGCTCCGGCGGCAGCGGGCTCGGCTCCCTCAGCAACGCCGGCACCGTGACCATTCCGGCCGCGAGCTACATCAGCATCCCTGAGGGCGTCACCGTCACGAACTCCGGCACGTTGACCGGCGCCGGCACGATCGACAACGACGGCGCGATCGCGAACACCGGCACCGTGGACGTGGCGACGCTCACCGTGACCGGTCGCCACTACCTGGTCTCCTTCGACGCCAACGGCGGCACGGACGCCCCGGCGCCGCTGGCGTTGTTCGCCACCACGCTCGTGGCTGGGGCGATGACACTGCCCCTGACGGATCCGACGTGGGCGGCGCACCGGTTCACCGGCTGGTACCTGTCATCGTCCGGCGGCGGCGAGCCGGTCACCGAGGAGACCGTGATCGGGACCGGCTCCGCCAGCAACAACCCGGTCGGCGTCACGCTGTACGCCGGCTGGGAGGAGCTGCCCGGGAGTCAGACCTCCGTGGGCTCCAGCACGAACCCGGCCATGGACACCGACACGGTCACCTTCACCGCCAGCGTCGATCCGGCCCCCGACGGCGGCACGGTCGCCTTCCTCGACCGGGGCACCGTCATCGCCGACTGCGCGGCGGTCCCGCTCGACGGCACCGGCACCGCGACCTGCTCTCCGAGCGGGCTCGATGCCGGTCGATACGTTGTCACGGCGCAGTTCTCCGGGACGGACGCGATCGCCGCGAGCGCGTCGGACCGACTGCTGCAGGTGGTCTACCCCACCCGCACCGGTCACGTGGTGGCGTGGGGAGCCAACGTCCACGACGGCGGGTACGAGGTGCCGGCCCCCGACCCAGCCGGGCAGATCGATGTGCCGGAGGGACTTGATGATGTCATCGCCCTGGCGGCTGGCACCGATCACAGCCTGGCGCTGACCGCATCCGGGACGGTCGTGGGGTGGGGCGGCAACCGGGCCGGCGAGACCGACGTACCGCCCGGCCTGAGCGACGTGGTGGCGATCGATGCCGGCGCTCAGTACAGCATGGCGTTGCAGGCCGACGGCACTGTGGTGGCCTGGGGTCGCAACGTGAACGGTGAGACCGACGTGCCGGGTGATCTCACCGATGTGGTGGCGATCGCCGCCGGCGACTTCCACCCGGTCGCGCTGCGGTCGGACGGCAGCGTCGTGGTCTGGGGACTGAACAACCAGGGCCAGCACGCTGTTCCGGACGACCTGTTCGCGACCACGATCTCCGCCGGGACGTTCCACACCTATGCCCTGACCCCGAACGGCGCGGTGGCGGGCTGGGGTGGCTTCTCCTGGGGTCAGCTGAGCCCGCCGGCCGGTCTCGTCGAGGTCACCCAGATCGCGGCCGGCGGCGTGTGGAGCCTGGCGCTGGCCGACGGCTCCCTCGTGGCCTGGGGTGGCGATGGCCGGGGAGAGACCGACGTCCCCGATCTGAGCGATGTCGTCGAGGTCTCCGCGGGCTGGTACCACGGTGTGGCCCGGACCGGCGACGGCACGATCGTCGCGTGGGGTGACAACTCCGCAGCACAGCTCGAGGTGCCGAGCGATCTGTCCCGCGTCGTCGCGCTGTCGGCGGGCGGAGGGCACACGCTGGCCCTGGTGTCGACCCCGCCGGTCATCAACATCGGCACGACCACCACCGTGGCGTCGTCGGTGAACCCGTCGATGGCCGATGAGGACGTCACGTTCACGGCGGACGTCGCCCCGAACCCGGGCGGCGGGACCGTCACCTTCTACGACGGGTCGACGACGCTGTGCGCGGTTGTCCCGGTGGCGACCGCCAGCGGTGAGGCGACCTGCACCGCGACCTTCACCAGCGGAGGCAACCACTCGATCACCGCGGCGTTCTCCGGTTCCGGGCAGTACCTCGCCTCCACCTCGCCCGCTCTGACCCAGGTGGTGACCGCGCCGGTCGAGGCGCCGACGATCACCACCAGCGCGCTCCCGGGCGGCACCGTCGGCGCGACCTACAGCACGACGGTGGCCGCCACCGACGGCACCGTGCCCTACACCTGGTCGCTCTCCGGCGGCGCTCTCCCGCCGGGGCTGCAGCTGAGCGGCAGCAGCATCACGGGTCTGCCCACCGCAGCTGGGACCTCGGTCTTCACCGTCACCGTGACCGATGCGAACCTGCAGACCGACAACCAGGAGCTGTCGATCACGATCGCACCCGCGGGCCTCTCGCTGGACGCCTCGACCGTGACGGCGGCACCGACCACCGTGATCGCCGACGGCACCAGCGCATCCACCGTCACGGTGACGGTGAGGGACACCGTGGGGCAGCCGATGGTCGGGGAGACCGTCGCGCTGGAGCTCTCCGGCAGTGCGAGCGCCGAGCCGCCGCATGGCCTGTCGGGCATGGACGGCACTTTGACTTTCCTTGTGACCGACACCGTGGCCGAGCAGGTCACCGTCACCGCGACGGTCGACGGTGCCGCACTGACCCAGACGGCCGGTATCACCTTCACCGCCGGGCCGGTCTCGGCCGCGGGTTCGACCGTGACCGCCACCCCCACCGAGGTGCCCGCCGACGGCGCGACCGCCTCGACGATCACGGTCACCCTCCGCGACGCGAACGGCAACCCGGTCGTCGGTGAGTCGGCGACTCTGGGCGCCAACGGCGGTTCCTCGGTGATCTCCGAGCCCAGCGGGACCTCGGGCACCGACGGCGTCATCACGTTCACCGTGACGAGCACGGTGGCCGAGCAGGTCACCTACACCGCCACCGCCGGTGGCACCCAGATCGATCAGACCGCGACCGTCACGTTCGCCGTCGGGTCCGTCTCTCCCAGCGCCTCGACCGTCACCGCCAGCCCCACCTCGGTCACCGCCGACGGCGAGAGCACCTCGACGATCACGGTCACCCTCCGCGACGCCACCGGCAACGCGGTTCCCGGCCACGCCGTGACGCTGGCCGCAAGCAGCGACTCCTCGGCGATCTCCGAGCCCAGCGGGACCTCGGACGCCGACGGCGTGGTCAGCTTCAGCGTCACGAGCACCGTGGCCGAGCAGGTCACCTACACCGCCACCGTCGGCGCGGCCCAGCTCCACGAAACCGCGGTGGTGACCTTCACGCCGGGCCCGATCTCCGCCGACGTCTCGACGGTGACGGCCGCGCCCGCCGTGGTGCCCGCCGACGGTACGAGCGCAGCCACGATCACCGTCAAGCTGCTCGACGCCACCGGCAACCCGGTTTCGGGCCAGTCCGTGACGCTGGCCGCGGACGGCGGCTCCTCGGCCATCTCCGAGCCCAGCGGAACCTCCGGCGGCGACGGCGTGGTCACCTTCACCGTGACCGACACCGTGGCCGAGCACGTCATCTCCACCGCGACCGTCGGCGACACCCCGCTGACGCAGACGGCTGGGGTGCAGTTCACGCCCGGCGCCGTCTCCCCGGCGGCCTCGAGCGTCACCGCGAACCCCACCTCGGTCATCGCCGACGGCGAGAGCGCCGCCACGATCACCGTCACGCTCCTGGACACGAACGACAACCCGGTCCCCGGCCTTCCGGTGATCCTCACCGCTGGCGGCGGCTCCTCGGCGATCTCCGAGCCCAGCGGCCTCTCCGGCGCCGACGGCGTCGTCACCTTCACCGTCACCGACACCGTGGCCGAGCACGTCACCTACACCGCCACGGCCGGTGGCACCGAGATCGACGACTCGGCAGCCGTGACGTTCGCCGTGGGCGATGTCTCCGTGAGCCGTTCGACGCTGACCGCCGAGCCGGCCACCGTCGTCGCCGATGGCCAGAGCAGCTCAAGGATCACCGCGGTGATCGTCGACGCCCACGGCAACCCGGTCCCGGGGCAGGTCGTCACCCTGGTCGCCGATGGCGGCAGCTCGGTGATCTCACCGCCCACGGCGATCACCGGCAGTGACGGGAGGGTCACGTTCTCCGTGGCCAGCACGGTCGCCGAACAGGTGACCTACGGCGCCACGGTGAGCCCCGCCGTCGTCTCCATGCTGATCCAGGCACTCGCCGCCGACGACCTCGCGCTGGACGCGACGGCCACGGTGACCTTCATCGCCGGCGCCGTCTCGGTCACCGAGTCGACCCTGACGGCCGACCCGACCACGGTCGCCGCGGACGGCCTGGCCGCCTCGATGATCACGGTGACGCTCCGGGACGCCCAGGGCAACGCCGTCGCCGGCGAGGAGGTCAGCCTGACCGCCGACGGCGGCAGCTCCCAGATCTCTGCACCGAGCGGGACCTCCGACGCCGACGGGATCGTCACCTTCACGGTGACCGACGACGTGGCCGAGCAGGTCACCTACACCGCCGTCGCCGGCGCCACCGAGCTGACGACCCCCGTGCTGGTGACGTTCGTCTCCGCCCCGACGGCTCCGCTGGACCTGGCGGCGAGCGCCGGTGACGGATCGGTCGGCCTCACCTGGTCGCCGCCTGCCGACGACGGCCAGTCCCCCGTTCTCGGCTACCTCGTGTACCGCTCGACCGAGCCCGGCGTGCCCGGCACGGCGCTGACCGGCGACCCGCTGGACGCGACCTCCTTCACCGACACGGACGTGACGAATCGGACCAGGTACTTCTACACGGTCAGCGCGGTGAACGCCGTCGGCGAGTCGGCCCCGTCGCAGCCGGCCGAGGCCACGCCGTTCGCACCGCTGACGGTCACGACCGACGAGCTCCCCGCGGGAACGGTGGGCGTCGCCTACCGCGCCCAGCTGGTGGCCACCGGTGGCCTGGACCCGGACCACACCTGGGTGCTCGCCGCCGGCGACCTGCCCCCAGGGCTGACACTGTCCACCGACGGCGCGATCTCCGGGACCCCGACCACGGCCGGCACCTACACGTTCACGGTGACCGTGGACGACCTGGTGACGGGCGAGCTGGTGATCGTGATCGCTCGCGCGGACGTGCCGCCCGTCGATGGCACACCCACGGACAGCTCCCCGACCGGGAGCTCGAGCACCCCGACCGACAGCTCAGCAGGAGCCGGCACGAACCTGCCCACCACCGGGATCGGGAGCGCCGCTCCGCTGCTGGCCGGGCTGGTGCTGCTCGCCGGGCTCGCCCTGGTGCTGGTCAGCCGGCGTCGTCGAAGCCTGTAGCCCGCTGGGGGTCAGGCCAGCAGCTCGGCGATCAGCGGCGCCAGCTCGCGGAAGGCGCGGGAGCGGTGCGAGATCGCGTTCTTCTGGGCAGCGGTGAGCTGGGCGTAGCTGCGGTCGTGGCCGTCGGGCACGAACAGGGGGTCGTACCCGAAACCGCCGTCGCCCACCGGCTCCGCGAGAAGCCGCCCGCGAACGACGCCCTCCCGGACCTCTTCCCGACCGTCGGGGGTCACGAGCGCGCCCGCGCACACGAACTGGGCACCGCGATGCTCGGGACCGACGTCCTCGAGCTGAGCGAGCAGGAGGGCGTTGTTGGCGGCGTCGTCGCGTTGCCGCCCGGCCCAGTACACCGAGAACACCCCGGGCGACCCCCCGAGCACGTCGACGGCGAAGCCTGAGTCGTCCGCGACGGCCGGCAGCCCCGTGTGGGCCACCAGCGCACGTGCCTTGAGGAGGGCGTTCTCGGCGAACGTCACGCCGGTCTCCTGCACGTCGGGACCGTCGACGTCGGCGGCGCTCACCACGCCGGCGGTGTCGACCCCTTCGGCCGCCAGGATCGCGCGCAGCTCGTCGAGCTTGTGCTGGTTCCTCGTGGCGAGCACGAGCCTGGGCTGGGTGCTCATCGCGTCAGTGGGCCGGGCGCGGCCGGTCGGTCGAGCGGCTGCGCGAGCGCGTCGGCCTGCAGGCGCGCCAGCTCCGCGGTCCCGGAGAGCGCCAGGTCGAGGAGCTGGTCGAGCTCGGCACGGTCGAACGGCGCACCCTCCGCGGTGCCCTGCACCTCGACGAAGCTGCCCGAGCCGGTGACCACGACGTTCATGTCGGTCTCGGCGGTGACGTCCTCGACGTAGGGCAGGTCGAGCATCGGGGTGCCTGCGATGATGCCGACGCTGACGGCGGCCACGGAGTCGGTCAGCACGGTCGCGCCCGGCTTGACCGCGCCGTGCGCACGGCCCCAGGCGATCGCGTCGGCGAGCGCCACGTAGGCGCCGGTGATCGCGGCTGTGCGGGTGCCGCCGTCGGCCTGGAGCACGTCGCAGTCGAGCACGATCGAGTTCTCGCCGAGCGCCGACAGGTCGATGATCGCGCGCAGCGATCGACCGATCAGCCTCGAGATCTCGTGGGTGCGGCCGCCGATCTTGCCCTTGACGGACTCGCGGTCGGAGCGCGTCGTGGTCGAGCGCGGGAGCATCGAGTACTCGGCGGTCACCCAGCCGAGCCCGGACCCCTTGCGCCAGCGCGGCACCGAGTCGGTGAAGGACGCGGTGCACAGCACCCGGGTGCCGCCGAACTGCACCAGCACCGACCCCTCCGCGTGGTCCGACCAGCCCCGGGTGAACGACACCTCACGGAGCTGATCGGGTGCGCGCCCATCGGCGCGAGCAACGGACGAGGGCACGGGGGCAACGGGTTCGGTCACGCTTCCCCACCCTATGGCCCAGGGCAGCCCCTCGCCGCCCGCTCCGCCGGCCTCGATGGATCCGCGAAGCCACCTCCACGCTCCTCGCGGCGCCGGCCGGTGACCTGGCGTCCACCTGTCGGGCTGGGCGGTGGCTGAGCGTCCACGCCCCGGCTGCTGGTGGCCGCTGAGCCACCACCGGGCGGGGCGGCCGGTGGCTGAGCGTCCACACCCCGGCCACCGGTGGCCGCTGAGCCACCACCGGGTGGGTGGCGGTGGCTGAGCGTCCACACCCCGGCCACCGGTGGCCGCTGAGCCACCACCGGGCGGGGCGGCCGGTGGCTGAGCGTCCACACCCCGGCTCCTGGTGGCCGCTGAGCCACCACCGGGCGGTCGGTCGATCAGCCGGTGTTCTGAAGCCCAGCGGCGACGCCGTTGACGGACAGGAGCATGACCCGGCGGATCTTGGCGTCCTCGGCGTCGTCGTGGTCACCCGAGCGGAGCGCGGCGAGCGCGCGCAGCTGGATCAGCGACAGCGCGTCCACGTACGGCGAGCGCAGCTGCACCGCCCGGCCGAGCACGCGGTGCCCGGCGAGCAGCCGCTCCTGACCCGTGATCTGCACGATCCAGTCCCGGGTGAGCTCCATCTCCTCGAGCACGAGGTCGGCGAGGTCGTCACGGTCACCGAGCGCCAGGTACCGCTTCGCGATCCGCACGTCGGTCTTGGCCAGCGACATCTCGACGTTGTCGATCATCGTCGCGAACAGCGGCCACCGCTGGTACGCCTCGCGCAGCCTGTCGACATCGCCGACGCTCGCGAGCGCGGTGCCGAGCCCGAACCACCCGGTGAGGTTGATCCGCGCCTGCGTCCACGCGAAGACCCACGGGATCGCACGCAGATCATCGAGCGAGGAGACCGAGAGCCCGCGGCGGGCGGGCCGCGACCCGATCGCCAGCCAGCCGACCTCCTCCTGCGGTGTCACGGTGGCGAACCACTGCGGGAAGCCCTCGGCCCGGACGAGCTGGTAGAACCGCTCGCGCGAGCTGACGTCCATCGTCGCAGCGACATCGGCGAAGTCCGCCGCCGCCTTCGAGTTCCGCTCCGAGATCGCGGGGGTGGCCTGCAGCAGGGTGGCAGCCGCGACCTGCTCGATGTGGCGGGAGGCGATCACCGGGTCGCCGTAGCGGGCGAAGATGACCTCGCCCTGCTCGGTCAGCTTGAAGCGACCGTCGACAGAGCCGGGGGGCTGTGCGAGCACGGCCCGGTTGGCGGGGCCGCCGCCACGACCCAGGGCACCACCGCGGCCGTGGAACAGCGTGAGCGTGATGTCGTTGCGCTCGGCCCACTCGGCGATCCGGCTCTGCGCCTCGTACAGCGCGAGCGTCGCGGACACGGGGCCCACGTCCTTGCTGGAGTCGGAGTAGCCGAGCATGACCTCGAGCCTTCGCTCGGTGGCGGCGAGCCGAGCCTGCACCTGCGGCAGCTCGAGCATGCCGTCGAGCACCGTCGTGGAGTTCTGCAGGTCCTCGAAGGTCTCGAACAGGGGGATCGCGTCGATGACCGGCGCGTCGTCGCCGGACCCGAGCGCGACCTCGGCCAGCCGGAACACGTTGGCGATGTCCTGGGCCTTGGTGGTGAACGAGACGATGTAGCGGCGCGCGCCCAGCTGGCCGTAGCGGCGCTGCACGCTGGCGATCGCGCGGAAGGTCTCCAGGACCTCCTCGCTCATCTCCGAGAGCTGACCACCGGCGTCGACCTCCGCGAGCGTCTTCTCGTGCACGGCCGAGTGCTGGCGCACCTCCAGCTCGGCGAGGTGGAACCCGAACGTCTCGACCTGCCAGATCAGCGACTGCACCTCGCCGTAGGCCTTGCGCGGATCGCTGCTCGCGAGCGCTGCCTGGACCACGCGCAGGTCCGCGAGCAGCTCGTCCACGCTCGCGTAGGCGAGGTCGGCATCCCGACGGCGGGTCGCGCCGATCCTCTCGGCGATCGTGAGCATGACGCGGCGATAGGGCTCGTCGGGAGAACGGCTCGCGATCTCGTCGGTCACCTCCTCGGCGAGGCGGTGCTGACGCGCCCAGAGCGCCTCGAGCTCCGGCGACGGCGGGGTGGTGGCCGCGTCGAGCGTGAGGCCGCGACCGATCCGCACCGCGGCGCGCTCGAGCCCCAGCAGCACGTGCTCGGAGGCGATCCCGGCCGCCGCACGCGTGAGCGAGGCGGTGACGTTGGGGTTGCCGTCGCGGTCGGCGCCGATCCAGGAGCCGAGCCGCAGGAACGCCGGAACCACCGGGGCGCGGGTCCCCGAGGTGTCCCCGCCTGCGAGCAGGTCGTCGAAGCGGCGGTACATCTGCGGCAGCACCGTGAACAGGGTCTCGTCGAAGACGCCCATCGCGGTGCGGACCTCGTCGAGCGGCGTCGGCTTGTCGAGACGCAGCGGCGAGGTGCGCCACAGCGTGTCGATCTCCGAGAGCAGCGCGCGGCGGTTCTCCTCCAGGCCCCGGTGCGTCAGGCGCGGGTCGTCGCGCTCCGCGACCAGGTCGCTGATGCGCCGGATGCAGGCCGCGACCGCACGACGGCGAGCCTCGGTCGGGTGCGCCGTGAGCACCGGGCGGAACTCCAGCTCGGCGACCCGGCGCAGGGTCTCCTCCTCGCCCAGGTCCTCGCGGAGCTTGGCGATCGCACCGGCGAGCGAGTCCTCGGGCGGGCGAGCGCCGCCGTCGTCCTCGCGTGCCCGCAGCACCCGGATGCGATGGAACTCCTCGGCCAGGTTGACCAGGTGGAAGTAGCACGTGAATGCGCGCGACAGCTCCTCGGCCCGGTCGAGGCTGAGGTCATCGACGAATGCGACCGCCTGGTCGAACGCCTCGGAGCCCGATTCGGTGTAGGCGCGGATCGTCAGCTCGCGGAGCCGCTCGACGTCGGCGAGCAGGTCGTCGCCGCCGCTCTCGGCGATGACGGTGCCCAGCAGCTCACCGAGCAGCCGGACGTCGTGACGCAGCTCGTCGGGCATCTCCAGCACCGCGCCCAGGCGCGATCCGGTGGCGATGCCGTTTGCCGCGGTGTCGAGGTTCTCGGTTGCCTCTGCCATGCGTGCGAGAGTAGCGAGCACTCAGCCGACCGCGTGCCTACGGTCACGGAACGGACGGTGTGCAGGCGCCCCAGCAGCGGCGAGATCCCCGCAACAGCGCCGAACTCCCGGGCCCGCGGCCCCGCCCTGTGACAGGGACCACAGCCTCAGAGCGCGAAGATGACCCCGGGCTTGGCGACATCGACCGGGCCGCCGTACGCGGTGCACGCCTCGGCGCGCACCTTCTCGCGCGAGGTCCACGGCGGGATGTGCGTGAGCACGAGACGCTCGACGGCGGCCACCGTCGCGAGCTCGCCGGCGCGGCGGCCGGTCAGGTGGATACCGCGCACCTCGTCGCGGTCCTCCTCGAAGGCGGCCTCGGCCAGCAGCAGGTCGGCACCGGTCGCGGCGGCGGTGACGCTGTCACAGGTGTCCGTGTCGCCGGTGTAGACGATGGCGCGGGTGCCCGTGCCGTCCTCCGAGGGCCCGGTGATGCGGAACGCGAACGCCGGCACCGGGTGGCGCGCCTCGAACGGCTCGATGCGCAGCGGCCCCACCTCGATCGGGGTGCCCGCCGCCCAGGTGCTGATCGCGTAGGAGCAGGTGCCGGCGTCGGGCTCCCCGATGAGCTCGACCAGTCGTCGATCGGTCCCCTCCGGGCCGACCAGCGGCATCTGATGGTGCGGAGAACCTGGTCCGTAGCGGAGGTAGACGTCGAGGGCGGCGAGGTCGACCACGTGGTCGGCGTGCAGGTGCGAGAGCAGCACGGCGTCGACGTCCTCGGGCCGTGCGTAGCGCAGCAGCTGCCCGAACGCCCCGGAGCCGAGGTCGAGCAGCACCGAGTAGGTGCGTTCCCCCTCGTCGGCCTGCACCAGGTAGGAGGAGGACGCGGAGTCCGGTCCGGACACCGAGCCTGAGCACCCGACCACGACGAGACGCACCTAGATGACCACCTTCGGGATCTCACCGGTGATGTCCGCTGCGCTCTGGGCACCGACCTCCGGGCCGAGGAACCGGCGGGCGAGCCTGTCGAACGCCTTCGGGTCACCGGTGGCGAGGAACTGGTACGTGGGGGTGGCCTGCGGGTCGGCAGAGAGGTGGTGCGCCACGAGGGTGCGGTAGACATCCTTCGCGGTCTCCTCGGCGCTGCTGACCAGCGTGACGCCGTCACCGGCGACGTAGGAGATCACCCCGGTGAGCAGCGGGTAGTGGGTGCACCCGAGCACGAGGGTGTCGACGTCGGCTGCGAGGATCGGCGCGAGATAGCTGCGGGCGAGGCTGATCAGCTCGTCGCCCGAGGTCTGGCCCCGCTCGACGAAGTCCACGAAGGCGGGGCACGCCGTCGTCGTCAGGCGCAGGTGCGGAGCGGCGGCGAAGGCGTCGTCGTACGCGCGGGAGGTGATGGTCGCCTGGGTGCCGATCACGCCCACGCGCCCCGAGCGGGTGGCGGCAACGGCGCGCCGCACGGCGGGCAGGATGACCTCGACCACCGGCACGCCCTGCGCGACCGTGTATCGCTCACGCGCGTCACGCAGCACCGCCGAGGAGGCCGAGTTGCAGGCGATCACGAGCATCTTCACGCCCGCGGCCACGAGATCGTCCATGACCGTGAGCGCGTGCGCTCGCACGTCCGCGAGCGGCTGCGGCCCGTACGGCGAGTTGGCGGTATCGCCGATGTAGAGCACCGACTCGTTGGGCAGCTGATCGATCACCGCGCGCGCGACGGTCAGGCCGCCCACGCCGGAGTCGAAGATCCCGATCGGTGCATCACTCACGGTTCGGGACACTAACCCCGCACGGCGACACAACCCATGCAGAACGGCGGTTTGTGGCGAGTTTCACCTGTCGCCGGCGCCACGGTGACGGGCCGGCGCCCGGCTCGGCGGAAAGCGCTTCGGGGTGCTCACGGGTCAGCAGCTGGACCGAGATCACCCCGAAGCCGACGATGGCTGGGGCGCCGGCGCCACCGCCTCAGAGCGACTTGAGCATCACCGACATCAACGACTCCTGCAGCCAGGTCAGCACCATGTACAGGCTGCCGAGGGCGGCTCGGACGTCGTCGTCCTCTGCTCGACGCCGGTTGGCTGCCTTGTAGACCGCCTCGGCATCCTCGTCGGTCTGGATGTCGAGGCGCTCCGCGAGCACGAGCCGCACGTCGGTCAGGGCGGCCGCCCAATCCATCGCCCGCTCGGGCTGGACCTCGATCTTCTCCCCCGGCGCGAGCAGCGCGCCCCACACCATCCGCAGCCGCTCCACCTTCTGGGCGCGCAGATCACCCTCGGTGAGACGGCGGAACTCGGCGGCGACGCCGTCGTCCTCCGAGGCGCTCGGCAGCAGCCGAGCCAGCGCCGGGTCGCTCGGCTCCTCGAGACCCTCGGCCGACCAGGCGTGCGCGGCCAGGGGGTCCGCGTCGCCCTCCGGGCGTTCGACGTCCAGCCTGACACCCAGCAGCAGCGCCGTGTCGGCGACCACCCGCGACAGGATCGTGCGCTCGGTGCGATCGAGCGTGGCCACGTACACGCCGCGCCGCCGCGCGAAGCCCTTCACTGGTCGTCCTGCTGCATGGTGGCCCACAGCCCGAAGGAGTGCATGGCCTGCACGTCGATCTCCATCTTCTCCCGCGAGCCCGAGGACACCGCGGACCGCCCCTCGTGGTGCACCTGCATCATCAGCTGGTTAGCCTTGCGCTCGTCGTAGCCGAAGTAGCTCTGGAAGACGTAGCTCACGTAGCTCATCAGGTTGACCGGGTCGTTCCAGACGATCGTCACCCAAGGGCGGGCAGCGTCGACGACGACGTCGGTCTCCTCCTGCTGCTCGACGTCCGGGGATGCTGTGCTCACCACACCAGGTTAGGCGAGACCGAGGCCACGTCGTCCGAGCCGGATCTGGGGGCTAGGTTGGCCATCATGTCGACGGCGCTGCTCACCGACCGCTACGAGCTCACGATGCTGCAGGCCTCCTTGGCCGATGGCACCGCGCACCGCAGGTGCGTGTTCGAGGTCTTCACCCGGCGGCTGCCAGCCGGTCGCCGCTACGGCGTCGTCGCCGGCGTGGGCAGGGTGCTGGAGGCGATCCGGGACTTCCGCTTCGGGGAGGAGGAGCTCGCCTACCTGCGGGAGAACGGCGTCGTCGATGCCGCCACGCTCGACTACCTCGCGAACTACCGCTTCACCGGCGACATCGTCGGCTACACCGAGGGCGAGGTGTTCTTCCCGGGTTCGCCGATCTTCGTCGTCGAGTCGACCTTCGCCGAGGGCATCCTGCTCGAGACCGTGGTGCTGAGCATCCTCAACTACGACTCGGCCGTGGCCTCCGCCGCCTCCCGCATGACCTCCGCCGCGGGCAACCGGCCGTGCCTGGAGATGGGCTCTCGGCGTGCGCACGAGCACGCAGCCGTCGCCGCCGCCAGGGCTGCCGCGGTCGCGGGGTTCGCCGGCACCTCCAACCTCGAGGCCGGTCGCAGTTACGGACTGCCCACGATCGGCACCGCTGCCCACTCCTTCACCCTCCTGCACGACGACGAGGAGGCAGCGTTCGCCTCCCAGGTCGCGGCGTACGGCACCGAGACCACCCTTCTGGTCGACACCTACGACATCCCCACCGGCGTGCAGCGCGCGATTGCGGCGGCCGGCACCGGCCTCGACTCGATCCGTCTCGACTCCGGCGACCTCGCCGTCGTCGCCCGTGAGGTCCGCGACCAGCTCGACTCCCTCGGCGCCGCCGGGACCAAGATCGTGGTCTCCTCCGACCTCGACGAGTACGCGATCGCCTCCCTCGCGATCGCCCCGGTCGACTCCTACGGCGTCGGCACCTCGGTCGTGACCGGGTCCGGCGCGCCCACCTGCGGCATGGTCTACAAGCTGGTCGAGCGCGAGGGCGCCGACGGCGCGATGGCCGGTGTCGTCAAGGCCTCCACGTCGAAGGCCTCGGTCGCGGGCCGCAAGAGCGCCATGCGCCGCCTCGACGCCGCCGGGCGCGCGGTGGAGGAGATCGTGGTGGCAGGAGCGGACTCTGCCTGGACGCCCTCCGAGCCCGACATGCGCCTGCTGCACGTCCCCCTCGTGCGGGCCGGGCAGGTCGAGGAGTCCTATGTCGGCGCCGCAGGCGTCACCCTTGCGGCCGAGCGTCACACCGCCTCGCGCGGCGAGCTCGGCCCCTCGGCGCGCCGCCTCTCGGCGGGCGACCCCGCGATCCCCACCACGCACATCCAGCTCTGAGACCGGTCGTACGCTCGCCGCACCACGTGTGAGGCGGGTCGAGGGAGAGGTGCCACGGATGTCGAGAGCATGCTTGTTCTGCCGCATCGTGGCGGGTGACGAGCCCGCCCACGAGGTGCTGCGCACCGACACCGTGGTCGCGTTCCTCGACATCCGGCCGGTGTTCGTCGGCCACACCCTCGTGGTGCCCGCCGAGCACGTCGACACCCTCTCCGACCTTCCCGCGGACCGGCTCGCCGACTACTTCGGCGCCGTGCAGCTGCTCTCGACGGCGATCCCGGCTGCCCTGGGCTCCCAGGGCACCTGGGTATCGATCAACAACGTCGTCAGCCAGTCGGTGCCGCACCTGCACACGCACGTGGTGCCACGCACCAAGGGCGACGGGCTGCGCGGGTTCTTCTGGCCCCGCACGACGTACGCCGCGGACGAGGCGAGCGCGACCGCAGCAGCGATCCGCACCGCCGTCGGGGAGCTCAGCTCTTCCCGATGAACCAGGCGCGGACCTTCTCGATCCGCTTCTCGATCTGCTCGGCCGTGGCGGTCGCGACCTCTCCCCCGCCGCTGTGCTGGCGCAGCCGCGTGTGCAGCACGCCGTGCGGGGTGCTCGACCGGCGCGACCACGCCGAGACGAGCTGGTTGAGCTCCTTGCGGAGCTCACCGAGGCGGCGATGGTCGACGACGTCGCGCGCCTGCTCCCGGCGGGGCGACCTCGCCACGTGCTGGGCCTGGTGCTGCCGCAGCAGCGTGGCCACCTGGTCGGCGTCGAGCAGCCCCGGCAGCCCGAGGAAGTCGAGCTCCTCGTCGGACCCGACGTCGCCGCCCACCCCGAACTCGCCGCCGTCGAACAGGACCTTGTCGAAGCTCGCGTTCGCCTCGAGCGCCTCGAAGCCGGACAGCATGTCGTCGCTGGCCGACTCCTCCCGGTTGGCCTGCTCGAGCGCCGCGTCGTCGAGGAGCACCTCGCCGGGCTCGTCGCTGGCCTTGCGGTCCAGCGCGTGGTCGCGCTCGGCCTCGAGCTCACCGGCCAGGCCGAGCAGCACCGGCACCGAGGGCAGGAAGATCGAGGCGGTCTCGCCGCGCTTGCGCGCACGCACGAACCGGCCGATCGCCTGCGCGAAGAACAGCGGGGTCGCAGCCGCCGTGGCGTACACGCCCACCGCGAGGCGCGGCACGTCCACACCCTCGGACACCATGCGCACCGCGACCATCCACCGCTGGTCCCCGGCCGCGAACTCCTCGATCCGGCGGGAGGCGCCGGCGTCGTCGGACAGCACCACCACCGGCGGCTGGCCGGTGATCGCCCGCAGCTGGCCGGCATAGGCACGCGCGGTCTCCTGATCGGTCGCGATCACGAGCCCGCCGGCGTCGGGAACCGAGCGGCGCACCTCCGAGAGCCGGGTGTCGGCGGCCTTGAGGACCGACCCGATCCACTCGCCGTCGGGGTTGAGCGCCGTGCGCCACGCCTGCGCGATCTGGTCCTTCGTCATCGGCGTGCCGAGGCGCGCGCTGACCTCGTCGCCCGCGCGGGTGCGCCACCGCATCTGCCCGGTGTAGGCGAGGAAGATCACGGGCCGCACCACGCCGTCGCGCAGCGCGTCGCCGTACCCGTAGGAGTGGTCGGCCCTCGAGCGCCGGATGCCGTCGGCATCGCGCTCGTAGGTGACGAACGGGATCGCGGAGGTGTCGGACCGGAACGGCGTCCCGGTCAGCGCCAGCCGCCGGGTCGCGGGTTCGAAAGCCTCCCGAACCGCGTCACCCCAGGTGAGCGCGTCACCGCCGTGGTGCACCTCGTCGAGGATCACGAGCGTGCGCGCCGCCTCGGTGCGGGCACGGTGCAGCGCCGGGTTGGCGGCCACCTGCGCATAGGTGAGGGCGACGCCGTCGAACTGCGCGCCGTGGCGGCCCTGGGCGTTGCGGAAGCTCGGGTCGATGCTGATGCCGACCTTCGCGGCCGCGTCGGCCCACTGGGTCTTCAGGTGCTCGGTGGGCGCCACCACGGTGACCCGGCGCACCACGCCGGTCTCGAGCAGTTCGGTGGCCACCCGGAGCGCGAAGGTCGTCTTGCCGGCACCGGGGGTCGCCACCGCGAGGAAGTCACGCGGCGAGCGGCTCAGGTACGACGACAGCGCCTCCGCCTGCCAGGCGCGCAGCCGACCCGCGGTCCCCCACGCTGCCCGCGCCGGGTACGCCGGTGACAGCTGCGTCGCCGCAGCAGCCGAGGGGTGCTGCGGGTGCTGCGACGTGCCTTCCTGCTCGTGCGGGCGCACGCCGACGGAACCATCCCCCGTCTCGTGCCGCCCCGTCTCGGGGGGCGGCGTCACCGGCGCGAGCCGAACCCGAACAGACCGGAGAAGCCGGACCGACCCGACCCACCGCCGTCGGAACCCTTGTCGTTCGAACGGTCGCCGCCGCTGTTCATCGACTCGTAGATCTCCTTGCACACCGGGCACACCGGGAACTTGCTGGGATCGCGCGTGGGGGTCCAGACCTTGCCGCACAGCGCCACCACCGGACCACCGGAGACGGCCGCCGCGGTGATCTTCTCCTTCTTGACGTAGTGCGCGTACCGCTCGGCATCGCCCGGAGCCGCCTCTTCGCGGGTCTCGGGCCGCTCCAGCACGCCGGTGGAGCCAGCCGTGGACAACCGGTCCGGTTCGGGGCTGCTGGGAGGGAGCGGTTCGGACATGTCTGCCAGTGTACGAACCTCCCGGGTCGGTCGCGACCCGTCGGCGGGTCGCGCGCACAGAGGATGAACGCACAGGGCCCGGGAGCATCGCTCCCGGGCCCTGGTGGCAGCGGCTGTGCCGCTGGTGCTCAGCAGATCAGTTGCTGACGGCCTTCTTCAGGGCCGAGCCGGCGGAGACCTTGACGCCGAAGCCCGCGGGGATCTTGATCTCCTCGCCCGTGCGCGGGTTGCGGCCGGTGCGCGCCTTGCGCTCGACGCGCTCGACGGAGAGCAGGCCGGTGACCTTGACGGCCTCGCCCTTGCCCAGGGACTCGATCAGCACGTCCTGCAGGGCGGACAGCGCCTTGTCGGCGTCGGTCTTGGTGAGGCCGGCCTTGTCGGCGATGGCGGCCACGAGGTCAGTGCGGTTGACGGACACAGTTGTCCCCTTCTCTTCCACTTGATCGCCCCCCGATCGGGAAGCGCCGGAGCCGACACTACGGCGAAGAGGCGACAACTCCACGATCTGAGGGCGTGTTTTCGGCGAGTTTCCGCCAATCTGCCTCCTCGTTGGTCCCATTTGTCACATGCGCAACATCGGTCACGCCCGCGGCACGACGGCGAACAGGTTCCGGCGGACCTGCCCGCCGTCGCCGGGAACCTCGTGCTGGCGGCACAAAGTCCACGCTCGACGCCCTCCTGCTGCCCTCGCAATCGCTTGCAGGCGCATCGAGCGTGGACGTCGTGCCAGGGCTACCGTCAGGGTCATGAGTTTCCTGCCTGACGACCTGCTGGCCGAGATCCACGACCGTGCGCCTGGTTACGACCGCGACAACACCTTCTTCACCGAGGATCTCGAGGCGCTGACCGCAGCCGGCTACCTCGCCGCGCACGTGCCCACCGGCCTCGGCGGCGCCAGCCTGAGCCTGCTGGAGCTCGTGCGCGAGCAGTCCCGGCTCGCGGCGGCTGCTCCCGCCACCGCGCTGGCGACCAACATGCATCAGGTGTGGTGCGGCGTCGCGCGCGTGCTGCACGAGCGGGGCGACGGCGGGCTGGACTTCCTGCTCTGCGAGGCTGCGGCGGGCGAGGTGTTCGGGTTCGGCATCTCCGAGCGCGGCAACGATCTCGTGCTGTTCGGATCGGCCACCAGCGCCGTGCCGGACGGCGAGGGCGGCTACCGCTTCCACGGCACCAAGATCTTCACCTCGCTGGCGCCGGCCTGGACGCGGCTCGGCGTGCACGGCCTCGACGACAGCGACCCCGACGACCCGCGCATCGTGTACGGCTTCGTCACGCGCGAGGGCACCGAGACCAAGGACGACTGGGACACCCTCGGGATGCGGGCCACGCAGTCCCGGACCACGGTGCTCGACGGCGCCCATGCCCCCGCCGACCGCGTGGTGCGGCGCCTGCCACCCGGCCCGAACCCCGACCCGTTCGTGTTCGGGATCTTCGCGTGCTTCGAGCTGCTGCTCTCGAGCGTGTACGTCGGGATCGGGCAGCGCGCGCTGGACCTCGCGGTGGAGACGGTACGGACCAGGACGTCGATGAAGACCGGCGACGTCTACGCGCACGACCCCGACATCCGCTGGCGCCTCGCGACCGCCGCGATGGCCCTGGAGACGGCGACCACGCAGCTGCACGCGGTCGCTGCCGACGTCGACAACCAGGTCGACCACGGCCCCCGCTGGTTCGCCAAGCTCGCCGGAACCAAGGTGCTCGCCACCGAGACCGCGAAGGACGTGGTCGAGGCCGCGATCCGCGTCAGCGGCGGCGGCTCCTACTTCGCCAAGAACGAGCTGAGCCGCCTGTACCGCGACGTCCTGGCCGGCCTGTTCCATCCCAGCGACGACGAGTCGGCCCACAGCACGGTCGCGAGCGCCCTCCTCGGCCCCCTTCCCTGACGCCCGGCGCCCGGCGCCCCCCACGCCGAGTGCGTTCCACATCGTCGAGTTCGTCTGGTGCACCCAACGAACGCGCCGGTCTGCAACGAACTCGGCGGATGTATCAGCGCCGGCGGTGTCGCCTCCTCATGGACATCAGCGCACCGGTGCGCCCCCGACCGCCCGGAGCGCATCGAGCCTGGGAGGTCGAATGAACCCGCCCCGCGCCGTGCAGCCGGCGGTCGTTGACGTGAAGGACAGCACGGCCACCTGGCACCTGAGGCTGCTGGGCGGCTTCAGGTGCGGCAACGGCACCGGCGAGGTCACCCTGACCGGTGGCGCCGTGGGCGTGCTCACCTATCTCGCTGTGCACCGCTCACCCGTGTCGCGATCCGCGCTGGCCGGGCTGCTGTGGCCCGAGGTTCCCGAGCAGCGAGCCCGGGGCAACCTGCGCTCAGCGCTCTGGCGGCTGAGCAAGCGCGACCATGGCCTGCTGGACGGCGATCTGAGCGAGGTCTCGATCGCGCCCGGCACCCAGGTGGACTACTGGGAGGCCACCGCGTGGATGCACCGGGTTCTCAGCGGCTGCGCCACCACCGCCGACCTCCTGGTCGACCCCGACCGATTCGGCAGGGAGCTCGTCCCGGGCTACGACGCCGACTGGCTGTGCCTCGAGCGCGAGCGGCTGCGGCAGGGGTGGATCCACGCCGTCGAGGAGCTCGCTCGCAGCCTCCTGGCACGCGGCAGCTACGGCAAAGCGATCGGAGCCGCGCTGGCAGCGATCGCCGCGGACCCGCTCCGCGAGTCCGCCCACCAGGTCGCGATCGAGTGCCATCTCGCCGAGCACAACATCACCGAGGCGCGTCGCGCACAACGCTCCTACGCCCGGCTGATCGAGGCCGAGCTCGGCATCGCACCGAGCCCACAGTTCCAGCACATGGTCGAGCACGCCGTGGCACCGCAGCGGCTCGTCACTGCGGCCGGCTGATCTCACCGAGGCGGAACGCTGCCTCGCACCATGCCCACAGCTCGGCCATCGCCGGCTCCGGAGCCGCGTGCACGTGCTCGATCCAGCGAGCGTTCGGGCGTGCGTACCGGATCCGGACTCGGGGCGGCTGCCCGATGAGGACCGTCACGACGGCGATCGCGTCGTGCTCCGGTTCCTCGGCCGGTCTCACCGGTGGCTGATCCATCGCGCGGGCACCGCGTCGGGGCCGACGGCGGTCGGCGAATCGGTCGCGGACGCGACGCCGTCCGTCGGGATGATGATGAACGGGCGCTGCGTGCTTGGCTCGCCGATGACGACGGCCGGGCTCGGGCTGATCGTGGGAGTCGGGATGCTCGGCTGCGGCTCGAGCATCCGCAGCGCGATCGTGGTGATCACGGCGGTCATCACGAGCACGGCTCCCGCCAAGAGCAGCCACGGGATGCTGAGGCCCCAGCGCTGAAGGCCGGATGGTGTGGGCTCGGACATCTGGCCACCGTGGACCCGGAGCCGTCACGTCGCCGTCACGGCGATCGGTGCGGGCGTGACGCCCGTGCAACGCGCGGGTGACGGCCCCGCCGCCAGCCTGGCCACATGACCGATCTGGCCGCGCACGTCTCCGAGCACCACCGGTCCCTGGAGGACTGGCTGCGCACGGTGCTGCCCGACGCCGTCATCGGCTGGGACGAGGCGGCTGCGGACGGCGCCGGCGAGCGCGGCGTGCTGGTCACGCTCGACGAGGTCCGTCCGGTCGCCGACAGGCGCATCGACCCCGGGGTGCCGTTGCGACTGGACCTGACCTATGTCCTGACGCCCTCCGGCGAACCGGCCGCGGTCGCGACGGCGCTCGTCACCATCGCCGCGGCCGTGCGTGGCCACGAGTCCTACCAGCTCGCCGACCCGCCGACCGAGAGCTGGTGGCTGGCAGGGCTGGTGCCACGCCGGCCGGCCGCCCGGCTGAGCAGCCGTCTCGTCATCGAGCCGGAACCCGAGCCGGAGGCGCCACCGGTGCGAGAACGGCGGTTCCAGGTCACCCGCCCCGGCCGCATCGCCGGCACCGTCACACGGGCCGGGCTACCGCTGGGTGGTGCCGAGATCGGCCGCCTCGACAGCATCGAGCGGGTCCGCACGGATCGCCACGGACGCTTCGTGCTGACGGGGGTCGACAGCAGCCAGCCGGTGCCGGTCGTGGTTGCGGCAGGTCGGTCGCGCTTCACGGCGACCATCCCCAGCGGGTCCGAGGACCCCCAGATCGTCTGTCCCGAACCGAGCGACTGACACACGAGCCAAAGGAGACAGTGATGCCGAGCGTCAACGCACCGGGCGTCTACGTGCAGGAGGTCAACGACGGACCGCGCCCGATCCAGTCGGTCTCGACCAGCGTCGCGGCGCTGATCGGTGTCGCGGCAGCAGCCGAGGAGCGAGTGCTGGAGGTCACGCCGATCATCGACCTCACCCAGTACGAGCGCGCATTCGTCACTCCCGCCCGCGGGTCCGACGGGTCGGGCCCGGTGCCGGAGCCGACCGACCTCGGGATCGCCGTCGAGGGGTTCTTCGCCAACGGCGGGGGCCTCTGCCTCGTCGTCAACCTCGGGCCCTCGCCCACCGCCGCCACGCTCCGACAGGCGCTCGCACTGCTCCGTGCCCGCGACGAGGTATCGGTCCTCGCCGCACCCGGTCTGAACGATGCCGCGTTCCACACCGAGCTGATCGACCACTGCGAGCTGATGGAGGACCGCTTCGCGATCCTCGACGTCCCCGGTGTCGCCGAGGACATGGCGCAGCTCACCACGGTCGCGACGCCCGGGCCTGCCGCCGAAGCCCCAGCGGACGCCGAAGGCGCAGGAGGCACGGCCGAGACCGCCGAGGGCGACGACGCCGGCGAGAGCACCACCCGTCGGCGGCCCGCCCGCGCCGAGCGCGTCAACATGCGACCACGCGACACCGAGTACGCGGCCCTGTACTACCCCAGGGTCGTGGTGACCGACCCGGTCACCGGACGCCCCCGGGCGGCGCCGGCGTCGGGACACATCGCCGGCGTGTACGCACGCGTCGACCGGCTCCGGGGCGTGCACAAGGCCCCCGCGAACGAACCGATCCGCGGTGTCATCGATCTCGAGGACCGGGTCGACCGGCACGTGCAGGGCCAGCTCAACCAGGCCGGCGTCAACGTGATCCGCAGCTTCGCCACGAGGGGCATCCGGATCTGGGGCGCGCGCACCCTCGCCACGGGCAGCGAGTACACCTACGTCAACGTGCGGCGCTTCGTGAACATGATCAAGGAGTCGATCGAGATCGGCACCCAGTGGGTGGTGTTCGAGCCCAACGGCTACGACCTCTGGTCGATCCTGACCCGCGACCTGACGGCGTACCTCACCCGGGTGTGGCGCGACGGCGCGCTGCTGGGCGCGACCCCTGCCGAGGCCTTCTTCGTCAAGTGCGACCGCGAGACCAACCCCGACGAGGAGATCGACGCCGGCTACCTCACGGCGCTGATCGGCATCGCGCCGGTGAAACCGGCCGAGTTCGTGATCATCAAGATCAGCCAGAACATGTCGTCGGGGTCGACGACGGAAGGAGTCTGAGATGTCGGAGATCCCCGCCACCGCGGCGCCGGGCAGCTGGACCGAGCCGACCCGTGCCTACCTGTTCAAGCTGGTGCTCGACGGCACCTCCAACGCGGCGCGCTTCACCGCCGTCGACGGTCTCGGCGTCGAGGTGGAACCGATCGAGTACCGCGAGGCCGGTGCTCACCAGGTGGTGCGACAGCTCCCCGGACGGGTGCGCAACAACCGCGTCACCCTCTCCTACGGGCTCACGACCGATCAGGACATGTGGCGCTGGATGCTCAGCGCGACGTCGGGGAAGGTCGTGCGCCGCGAGGTCTCGATCGCGATGCTCGACAGCACGGGCAGCGACGTGGTGCTGCTGTGGAACTTGACGAGCGCCTGGCCGTGCGCCTCACTGCTGCAGCCGCTGGACGCGCTGTCCAACGCCGCGGCGATCGCCCGGCTGACGCTCGTGCACGAGGGGTTGACACTCGATGCGGCGCCGACGACGTAGGGCGCTCCGGCGCCGCGCGGCCGCCGCGGTCCTGGCCGCCGCCACGGCGCTGCAACGCCTCGCCGACCGCGTGGCCGGAACGGCGGCAGCCGAGGTCCCGCGGCCACCGCACCTGGCCGACGCCCCGGAGCACTGGCTGCGGATGGTCGCGGCCTACGCGCCCGGGCTGCTGCGGCCGCCGGGGGCTGCGGCGGCGACCGAGCCGGCACCGGCCATGCCCGCACCCCGGCCGACGAGGCAGCCGAGCCTCGCCAGCACGCCCCCTGCCGAGCAGCGGTCGGACCGGCCGCGGCGCCGCCACGAGACGCCGGCGGATGCGCGCACCGCGCCGGGCCGCGCACACCTCGCGTGGCGGAGCCAGGAGCACGCGACGACCGTGCCGGCTGCAGTTCCGGCCGCCCGCGGTGCCTCCGAGGCGAAGGTCGGTGCCGCACCAGCGCGCCCAGCCGCTGCGCCGGAGGTCCCGACGGCGGAGCGCAGCCGGCGCACCGCGCTGCCGCGCGTGCGTCCGGCCGAGTTGGCGGCGAACGTACCCGACGCTACCTCCCCCGACGGCGCGACCCCGACCTGGGCGGCGACCCTGCGCCCGCCGCAGCCCGCGCCTCCGCAGCCCCCGCCGGTGCGGCTCGCTCCCTACCCGGTGCTGCCACCTCGGGCGTCGATGAGCACCTCCCGCTCGGGCGGGACTGCCGCGCCACGAGAGCCCGGTTCACCACGCAGCCACGCGGCAGCCGCTCGGTTCCAGACCGCCGCGGAACAACCCCGGCCGTCCGAGCATGCCGTTCCGGCCACCTCGCACTGGCCGGAGCTGCCGCCCGCAGCACCCACAGGCACCGCGCGGCTGCAGCGACGGCTCGCGGACTGGCGTGCGGATCTCGCGCGGATCCAGGAGGTCGGCTGATGGAACGAGCGGTGTTCCTCGACGACAAGACCGGCGCGCAGGTCTCCTGCCTCCTCAACCCGGAGACGATCACGCTGCGCCGCACCGCCGGGCTGCTGGAGCTGCCGTTCGACGGCGCTCCGGTCGGTTCCACCGGGCTCTCCGACACCCCGATGGTCGCGACGGGCGGCGGCCGCACCGAGATCGAGCTCGACCTCCTCTTCGACGTCGGCCTCGTGGTCAGCGAGGCACCGCCGACCGACGTGCGTACCCTCACGCTGCCGCTCTGGCGGCTGTGCGAGAACTCGATCGAGATCAAGGCGCGGCGTCAGGTGCCGCACGTCTGGCTGCTCTGGGGCCGCGCGTGGAGCCTGCTGTGCGTCATCGAGGCCATCGCCGAACGGTTCGACGACATCGCACCCAGCGGGGCGCCAGGGCGCAGCTGGATCCGGCTCCGCGCCCGCCGTGTCAACGACAGCGTCCGCCCCGCTGAGTCCACCGCGCCCGCCACCACCCCCAGCAGCCAGGGCATCCCCGGCCTCGACCGACCCACCGCGATCACGGTCACCGGCGACGGCACCGAGGCAGACGACGTCGGGGGGCGGGTCGACCTGATCGCGACCGAGCTCCTGGGCGACCCGGCTGCGTGGCCGCGGCTGTGCGAGATCAACGGCATCGAGGACCCGCTGCGGATCGCGGCCGGCACCGTCCTCAGCACCGGCGGTGCACCGTGACCGGCTGCTCCGTGCTGCTGGACGGCGCCCCGATCGAGGCGCTCGCCCAGGTGCGCGTGCGCCGCATGCTGTCGTTGCCGACGACGATCGAGATCACGCTGGCCGGCCCGATGAGCGAGTGCGCACCGGACGCGAGCCTCGGTGCCGCGGTCGAGATCTCGATGGCAGCTCACGACCGCGCCCCCACGGGCGTCTCCGCCGAGATCGTGACGATCACCGAGCACCACGACGCCTCCGGTGTGGTCGCGACGCGGATAGTCGCTCAGGACCGGCTCGTCCGGCTGCGCGCCCGGCACTCCCAGCGGTCGTTCCTCGACCAGAGCGTGCACGACCACGCCACCGAGATCCTCGCCGACGTCGGCCTGACGCTGGCCTCGGAGGTCGATCTCGGCCCGGTGCGCCGGCACGGGTATCAGGGCGGCGCCGACGACCTCGACCACCTCCGGGCCGTCCTCGAGCAGGTCGGTGCGTATCTGTGCGTGGACGAGGCGACCGCACGCGCGGTGTCGTTGACGCCGTCGGAGGAGGTCGTCGAGCTGGGCCTGGGTGCCGAGCTGATCGAGCTGACCCGGGGCGTCACGGCATCGGCGGCGCCCACGCACGTCCTCGCCTCCGGGTGGGACCTGGAGCGCGCCGCCGAGGTGGCCGCGGACGTCTCCGCGGCCACCGGGCAGCTTCCCTGGGTGGACCTGCAAGGCAGCACGCCCGAGACCGAACCAGCCGGCACGCATCAGCTCCTGCTCGACCACGACGCCCTCGACCTCGCGGGGCTCACCGCGGCGGCGAGCGCCGCCCTGCTGCGGGGACGTGCGCTCGCCGTGCCCGTCGAGGCACGAGCGCTCGATCGTCCCGACCTGATGCCCGGTGTGACGTGCGAGTTCCGCGACCACGGCGGCGTCCCGATCGCGCTGGGCGTCCTCACCCTCGTCGACCATCGCTGGAGCGCCACCGGCCTCATCAGCCGGCTGAGCACGGCCCCGCCGGCGAGCGTGAGCGCCCTCTCGCCCGCGGCCACGCTCGTCCGGGGCGTCGTCATCGGGGCTGCGGACCCGGCGGGGCGGGGCCGGGTGCAGGTCCGCCTCCCTACCCACGACGACGCTCTCAGTCCCTGGCTCGACGTCCTGGTCCCCGGGGGCGACGCCGACCGCGGACTGGTGGCGATACCGCGCACCGGCGCCACGGTCGCGGTGCTGCTGCCGGGCGGTGACCTGGGCCGCGGCCTGGTGCTCGGCGGGGTGCTGGGGCTCGATGGTCCCGTGGTAGGCGTCACCGGGGGCGACGACGTGACCCGTCAGGTGTGGCACAGCTCGCGGCACCAGTTCCTCGGGCTCGACGACGCAGCGGGAACCGTTCACCTGCGCAACCGAGGCGGGAGCAGCCTGCGGCTCACGACCGACTCGCTCGAGCTGCACGCGGCCGGCGACATGGTCATCGAGGCGCCGGGACGCACGCTGCGGATCCGGGCGGCCGCCGTCGAGTTCGAGGAGGTGCCGTCGTGACCGGACTGCGGTGGCTCACGAACGACGCGCGGATCGGGTGCCCGCACCCGCCCGGTGTCGCGCGACCGAAGGCACGGCAGCAGTGGGTGAGATTCGACGACGTGCCCATGCTGGTCGGCGACGACCCGGTGGGCCGTCAGATCGTCGGCTGCCCGTTCTCCGGCGTGGCGGTCACGCCCTGCGTGACGACCCTGACGCTGCTGCCCGACGGCGAGGTCCCGCGCGGCCACTCGGCCTTCGTGCGTGTCGACGGCCACCCCGCGGTGCTGGAGAACGTCGAGGGCTTCACCGACGGCACCCCGCCGGGGACGCACCACTACCGCCTGACGATGTCACGTGCAGGCCAGGACTCGCTGCGGGTCAGCAGGTGAGAGGGGTGGCTGCGATGACCGTGGGCTGGCACTTCGGGCTCGACGACAGCGAGCAGCTCGGGCTGCACCTGGACCGCGCCGGGCGTGCTGCGATGCGGCAGGGTGCCGAGGTCACCCGGCAGGCGATCCTGCTCGTGCTGCTCACGGCGCCGGGCGAACGGGTGATGCGCCCGGACTACGGGTGCCGACTGCGCGAGCTCGCGTTCGCCCCCAACGACGACACCACAGCCGGTCTCGCGATGCACCACGTACGGCGTGCGCTGTCGCGGTGGGTGCCGGAGGCCGAGCTGCTGAGCATCGATGCCGACGCGGACCCCGACGACGCCGGCGTGCTGGTGGTCCAGGTCGTCTACCGGCACCGGCCGACCGGACAGACGGACCAGGTGCGGCTCGACGTCCCATTGAGGGGGAACCAGCCGTGATCCTGCCCTTCGAGAGGCTCGACGACCGCGACTTCGGTCAGCTCGTCGAGGAGGCGCGCACCGTGATCCAGCGGCACGCCCCGAGCTGGAGCGACACCTCCCCCAACGACCCCGGGATGGTGCTGGTCGAGGTGTTCGCGCACCTGACGAGCACGCTGGCGTACCGGGTCAACCGCGTGCCGCGCAACGTGCACCTCGCGCTGCTCAACCTCCTCGGGGTGCAGCTCGACCCACCCGTGGCAGCTCAGGTGAGCATCGAGCTCACGCTCGCGGCGCCGCTCGAGACGGATCTGGAGATCCCGATCGGCACCGAGGTCGGCAGCGGCGGAGGTGGCAGCGACGCCCCGGTCTTCACCACGGTCGCCGCCGTGACGATCCCGGCGGGCGAGCTGGTCGTCACCGCGCCCGCGGTGCACGCCCGCTGGGTCGAGAACGAGCTGATCGGCACCGGCGACGGGCGGCCCGGCCAGCGGTTCGTCGCCCGGCACGCACCGATGGTGCACGTGCCTCTCCAGGCGGCCGACCCCGCGACGCCGCGCGCGCACCAGCTGCTGGTCGCCGTCGAGAGCGCGGACCAGGCCGACCTGAGGATCGACGGTCGAGGCTTCCGGATCTGGCGGTTCGGTCCGACGGCGCAGACCGGCGGCACGGTCGGCGTCGACCGGGCCGCCGGCCTGGTCGAGTTCCCGGCCGAGGCGGATGGCCACCCGGCCGCGGTCCCGGCCCCAGGCCACCAGGTGCGGCTCTCGTACTGGACCGGGGGCGGCGCGTCCGGCAACGTCGAGGCGGGCACCCTCACGCGGCTGCTCGTCGCGCGCCCGGGGCTGAGCGTCACCAATCCGCAGGCTGCGACCGGCGGCGCCTCCGCCGAGTCGCTGGAGCACGCCCGCGAGCGCGGCGTGGCGGCGATCCACGCACCCTCGGGCTGCGTGACGCGGCGGGACTACGAGCGCGCTGCGTGCCGCCACCCGGCGATCGCCCGCGCGCACGCGATCACGCGCGCCGCCGTCTGGCAGCATGCGCGCCCCGGGGAGGTCGAGGTCGTGCTGGTGCCGACGATCGAGCAGCCCCGGGTGGACACCGCGCTGCTGCACGCCCACCAGGACGAGACGGTCCGCCGCGAGGTGGAGAGCGACCTGCGGCTGCGGCAGACGCTGGGCAGCGAGACCATCGTGAGCTGGGCGAACGTCCGCACCGTCTCCGCGCGCGTGAAGCTGGTGGTGCGGGCCGAGGAGAACTCCCACGCGGTCGCCGAGCGTGTGGTGCAGCGGCTCCACCGCGCGATCAGCCCGCTGGGCGAGCACGGCTGGCCGTTCGGGCGCGACCTGTTCGCCTCCGACATCTACGACATCGTGCTCGACGAGCCGGCCGTCAGCCACGTGAGCCGGGTGCGGCTGGTGGTGGACAACGTCCCCGCCACCGGGGTCCGCTCGATCGCCCGCGACGGCTACCAGGACCGCACCTGGTTCGTGGGCACCACCACGGGTGTCTTCCGCAGCCGCGACGACGGCGACAGCTGGGAGGCGCTCGTGCTCACCGAGGCCGAGACCGCGGTCACGTGCGTGCGGACCCACCCGGCTCGCGACGTCGACCGGGGTGGCCCGGCCCGCCACGGCCTGGTCGCCATGGTGACCATCAGGTCCGACGGCGACCAGCGCACCTCGACGATCCTCGTCTCCCAGGACCTCGGTGAGTCCTGGCAGGCGGTGCAGACCTTCCCGTTCCGTGTGCACGACCTCGCCTGGCTCGACGACGGCGTGCAGCCCACCCTGCTGCTCGCCACCGAGCGCGGCCTCTACCGCAGCGGCCTGGCGCCCGACGTCCCCGCCGTCTCGGTCGTCGTCGAGCCCGACCAGCCCGAGCTCGGGTTCTTCGCCGTGGTCGCCTACCGCCGCAGCGGCGGCACCACCGAGGTGGCACTGGCCTCGACCGGGCGCGGGGTCTACGGGTCCGCGCAGGCAGGCGCGTCCCAGACGTTCCAGCGCTGGGGGCCGGGCGCCGACGTGCGGGTCCTCACGGTCGAGTACCGAGGCACCGGCACCGTGCTCTGGGCAGGTGCCGTGGACCAGGCGAACGACGTGGCCCCCTACCGGATGCTGCGCGACGCCGCGCAACCGGTGTTCGAGCAGGTGGGCGAGGGCTGGACCGGTGAAGGATGCACGGGGATCGCCGCGGTCGACGGCGTGGTCCGGGCCGGCTCCTACAGCCAGGGCGTGCTGACGCTCGAGCAGCGCTCCGACGGCGAACGGTGGCTGCGCACCGGCATCGACAGCGGCCTGCCGATCCGGGACGAGGAGGGGTTCCTGCTCGAACCCGTGCGCTGCCTCGACGCCCGGGAGGACCTGGTGCTGGTGGGGACCGACCGCGGTGTCTACCGGCACTCGGCCACCGACGAGCGCTACGAGGCGGCTGCGGCGGAGGAGTTCACCGAGCAGGTGACGCTGCCCGACGGGTGGCTGTTCTGCTCGGGCTCGCACGAGGTGGAGGTCCTGTGATGGACGCGGCCGCCATCACCCGGATGCTCCCGGAGACCTTCGAGCGGGCGGCGGTCTCGTCCCCGCTGCTGCGCGCCGTGATCGGGTCGATGGCAGAGCTGCTGCGCCGCCCGGACGCCGTGCTCACCGATCTCGACCGGTTCTTCCGGCCCTCGATCGCCGCGTCCCGGTACCTGCCGGCGCTGGCGAGCTGGCTCGACGCCGAGTGGCTGCTCACGGGCGAGCAGCAGCAGGGCCGCGAACCGTACGGCCCTGGCGCCGAGCACCTGCGCGCCGCGCTGACCTACGCCTGCGACCTCTCCTCCTGGCGTGGCACCGCCACCGGACTGACAGGGTTCCTCGAGCTCGCCACCGGCATCCGCGGGTTCGAGATCCGCACCCCGCCGGAGCGGCCCTACCACGTGGTCGTGACCGTCCCTGCGGCCGCCCAGCCGCACCTCGGCGTCGTCGAGCGCGTCGTGCACGCCCAGGCGCCTGCGTGCGTGACGACCGAGATCGTCGTCGCCGCGGCACCCGACGAGCCGCCAAGCCCGGACCCAGGAGTGCAGCCATGACCACGACGCCCACCCCACCGGACCCGGCGCCGGATCGCGTCCCGGGTCCAACGCCGACGCCCCCTGCCGCACCGGAGGTCGTCGCTGCGCCCGTGGAGCCAGCAGCCGCGGCGGCCCCCACCGCCCGGTCCGGGGTACCGCGATGGCTGCTGATCACGATCATCGTCGTCGTGCTCGTCGCGGCCGGCGTCATCGCGGCCGTCGCCCTGACCGGCGGCGGGGACGAGGAGGAGCCGGCCGCCTCGGAGCTGCCGGCAGCCGACGTCACGACGATCGTCGGCGGTCCCGTGACCCTCGTGGCGCAGGCCCAGTGGGACCTCGACACCAACGGCTACATCTACCTCGGCGCGCGATGCGTGTTCCCCAACCCTGCCAGGACGTTCGAGAACGGCGTCGGGATCTCGGTCTTCTGCCCGTTCATCTTCACCCCCGACACCGTGGTGCTCGAGGGTCGCGACATCATCGTGGTGCCCGGAGCTGCGGGGACGCCCGCGACGCTGACGATCGCCGAGGGCGCGCAGGCCCTGGACGGCCCGGCCGGCTGCCCGGCCGTCGGCACCCAGGTGCAGCTGCCGCCCGCGGGCACGCCGCCCGGCCCACCGGTGGCGTGCCTGCAGAGCACGGACGGCGCTCGGTTCGCCGTCTTCGTCACCGCCGTCGACGACGGCCGCCCCACGATCGCGGTGGTGAGGGTCTCATGAGCATCGACGTGCAGCCGCAGCAGACGACGGTCGCGCACACCCCGGGGACGCCCAGCCGGCTGAAGTTCGCGGTCCGGACGATCGACCTGCCGGCGCTCGACGTCGTCGCCCGGGTCAGCGCGCTGGCCCCGACACCCGCCGAGTGGACGAGCTCGGACGCCATCTCGGTGGACCGGCCCGGCCGATCGATCCCGGCGGGCGGTACCGACGAGTTCCTGGTGACGATCGACCTGCCGCTCGGCGCTCCGGCCGGTCAGTACCCGTTCGAGCTGCGGCTCGCCTCGCAGGCGAGCGGTGTCGAGGTGTTCGGCGTGAGCCCGCCGGTGGCCGTCGTCGTCGCCCCGACCGAGGCCCCGCGGCCACCGCGGTGGCGGCGCTGGCTGATCGTCGCGGCAGCCGCTCTCCTCGGCCTGGGTGTCGGCTTCGGTGTGCACACCCTGACGTCGTCGCGCTGGAGCACGAGCTCACTCGTCGACCCCGTGCGTCTCACCGACACCGAACCGGTGGAGGTCGTCGACGAGGAACTCACGCTGATCCGGGAGCTCGGCCTGATCGCGGCCATCGGCTTTCCCGACGGCGTCACGACCGGCCCGGTCGGCGCGGACGGCGCCGCGTGCCTGGCCGCGCTCCAGGACGGCAGCGCGGGGCGCGCCCTGATCCCGATCGACGGCCGCGTGCTGTGCCTGGACCTGGGCGTCGACGACGACCGGGTCGCAGTGCTGCGGATCCTCGACGTCACCTCGACGACGGTCGGGCTGTCCGTGGAGCTGTGGGAGCGATGAAGCGCGAGCACGGCGTGGTGCTGGCGCTGCTGCTGGTCCTGCTGGTGGCCGCCGGACTGGTCGTCCAGACCGGTCGAGCACCCGAGGCGGGAAGCATCGACGACCAGGACCGGGAGCCACCGGTCGCAGGCCGGGCGCTGCGGATCGAGGAGGTGTCGGGCAGCTGCACGCTCGCGGGCGAACCGGTCACGGTCGGGCAGAGCGGTGGCCTGCTCGGCAGCTGCACCATCCGCACCGCATCGACCGACGAGCCGTTCTGGTCGATACCGCTCCTCGAACGGTTCCTGCAGCCCGAGCTGCGGCAGCTGACCGTGCGCCTGACGGACTGCGGAGCCGCCGGCGTCGAGATCCACGACGTCAGCGAGTCCCTCGCCGAGGGTGACGAGCTGTCGATCGCGATCCAGGCCGACGGCGCCACGCTCACCTTCCGCAGCGCCCCGGAGTGCCGGCTGGTGACCGACGTGACCAGCGGGTGATTCTCACGCCAGCCTGTCGACGCGCAGCACCCGCACGATCGACGGCACCGCGAGCACCAGGAACACGATCGCCACCACCATCGCGACCACGGCGACGACGATCGCGCCGATGTTGTCGGTGATCGCGACCACCACCCGTGGCACCGCACCGTGCAGCACCAGCAGCACGAGCTTGAGCAGCAGCGAGAGCACCGCCACGACCACGAGGCCCTTGCGTGCCAGCAGCTGGGGGTGCGCGAGCGCCAGCAGGATCAGCCCCACCACCTCGAGCAGCACGACCAGCCCGAGCAGCGAGGCAGCGGTGGCGCGCGCGAAGCCACCCCAGACCGCCACGTACGCGATCGTGCCGAACGGGGCGGAGAAGAACAGCGACACCATGACCAGCAGCTCGACCAGCGCGATCAGCGCCAGCCCGAGCGCGGCGAGCGCCACGAGCAACGACAGCACCAGCGTGAGGATGCCGTGCAGCCGTCCCTGCACCCGGCCGGGCAGCACGAGCGCGAGCAGGTACTGGACGATCACGAACACCAGCAGCACGTCGAGCAGCGCGAGGTAGCCGATCCCCCGGCCCGGCGGCTGCGCCGCCAGCACCCCGGGGTCCTCGGTGACCACACCGGGCACCGGCGCGCCCGCGAGCACCGCCGCCGAACCGAGCTCGGCAGCGAGCATCACCGCGAGCAGGATCAGTGCGGCGAGCAGCAGCGGCGAGCGCAGCGGGGACTCGGGCACGCTCATCGCGGTCAGGCCTCGCGACCCGCCCAGTCGTGCGTCGCGCTGTCGTCCCAGTCGGTCGGGATCGGGCGGCCGCCGGCCTCCGCGAAGCCGTAGTCGACCTCGAGCCCGAGCTCGTCGAGCAGTGGCACCACCACCTGCCGCCAGGCCGCCTCACCCGGGTCGCCCCGGCGGTCGGGCGAGAAGCACCGGTGCGCGGTGATGTGCGTCAGCGGCGCACCGGCAGCGCGGGTCGTCGCCACAGCCAGCCGCAGCAGCCGCTGACCCCGCGCGACGAACGCCTCGTCAGCCGCGTCGTGAGAAGCGCGTCGGTCTCGTTCCCGCGCCGGCAGCATGCCCTCCATGGACACCCCGATCGCCGCTGCGTTGGCACCGTTGCCGTGGAAGGTGTAGCGCGTCGGCTCATTGTTGTACAGCACGTCGCCGTTGCGCAGCACCACCCAGTGGTAGGCGACCGTCCAGAACCGTGCGTGCAGCGCGAGCCGCGCCGCGGTTGCATCCCGGCCCAGCTCGGCGAGGCCGTACCGAGCCGCCAGCTCGGCGGGCAGCTCACCGGCGTCGAGGCGCCGCTCCCATGGCCGCCGCTGGTAGCGGGCGGTGCCGAACCGGGCCGCGGTGTTGTGCATGCAGACGTGGGTCTTCTCCTCGATCGGAACGGGCTCGGCTCGGCCCTTGAACGGCAGCCGCCGCGCCCCGCGCGTGAAGAAGTCCTCGCGCCAGCGCGCGATGCCGTCGTCGGTGCAGTTGTCGAAGTACTCGTCACGATCCCCCGGCCCGGCCGCCGGGTCCGCCTCGAGCCTGCGGCGGACCCACTCCGCGACCGGATGCCGCATGAGCACGTCCAGCACAGACTCCTCGGAGGACACCATCGTTCCCTCTCCTCGCCTCGCGGGTTTCCTCCCACGATGCCGAGGCCGCGTCACGCGCCCGTCACCGCCCCGCATCGATCTCGCGCACACGCCGCCGTCGGCGGCAGCCCCGCGCCGAGTTCGTTCCAGAACGTCGAGGTCGTCGGGTGCTCCCGACGACCTCGACGTTCTGGAACGAACTGGGCGGGTGGTGGCCGCTCGAGAGCTGCTACCAGCGGTGCGCCACGTCGATGACGAGGCGGGTCTGGTCGCCGGGGCCGTCGAGCACGAACACCCGGAACGGCAACCGCGCGCGCACCCCGAGGGCGATCGTCGTCTGGCCCTCGAAGGAGCCGGCGAGCGCGACCTGGTCGAACGTGCGGAAGCCGCTGACGTTCACGATCCGGCTGGTGCTCGGGGGCCGGAAGGTGACGTGCCCGGCGTCGTCGACGATCGGGACCCGGACCACGATCTGCAGGTCCGCGCCGCCGGCCACCGGGACGGCGAACCCGGAGCCGTCGGCGTAGACCATCGGGACGTACCGCACGTCGTAGCCGTCGATCTCGCCGCGGACGTCGAGGACGAGACGGTCGTAGCAGGCGTGCTGCCCGGCGCGGGCGGCGAGCAGCGAGGCCTGGTAGCCGTAGCCGGGGTCGGTCTTGGCGAGCGACCCCCAGTAGATGCCGCAGTACGGGGCGGCCGCCTGGGCCGGCGCCGCGCTGGCGGGTGCGATCAGCACGGCGCTCAGCAGCAGGCCGAGAACCCATGCGATGGTGCGCTTCATGAGCTTCCCCTTGCACGTGGGCCACCCGGTCGGGCAGCTGGTAGGACGACGCTAGAACCGGGCCGTCCTGACAGGAAGGAGTCGCATGGTCACCGTTCGGATACACCGGAACCGTTGGGGTACGTCCACAGAAAGGACGCCACGCGCGCTCACGCCGCAACGGCAGGTACCGTGAGCAGGTCCGGGTTCGCCCCTGCGCGGCCGCGCCCAGACCAGCGAAACTGACCAGCAGAGCACGGGGGCGATCCCCGCCGTGCCTAGGAGCGAATGTGCCGATCCTCAAGGCGACCGACCTGTACCTCACCTACGGTGACGGTTACATCTTCGACGCACTCAGCATCGAGGTCTCCTCGGGCGCACCGCCGGTGGGCCTGATCGGCCCCTCGGGTGTCGGCAAGACCACCCTGATCGCCGCGCTGGCCGGCGAGCTGAAGCCGCCGCGCGGCACCGTGACCTTCGACGGTCGCCCCGTGGCCCGCCTGCGCATGAAGAGCAAGGCCGAGTTCAAGGCCAGCGTCCGCGCGGTCTCGCAGTACTCGATGACCGTGTCGGACCCTCGCATCACGGGCGAGCGTCGCATCCGTGACGCGATGAAGATCGCCCGGCGGGGTGGTCGCAGCCACGCGACTCCCGTCGAGGAGGTGCTCGCCGCTGTGGGGCTCGACGGCGATGCGGGCCACCGCCCGATGCTCACCCTCTCGGGTGGGGAACGTCAGCGGGTAGCCCTCGCGGCTGCGCTCGCGACCCGCCCCGAGATCCTGCTGCTCGACGAGCCACTGACGGCGCTCGACCCGCACAGCCGTGGCGCGATGGCCCGGCACCTGGGCGAGCTGATCGCCTCGCTCGGCGTCGGTGTGCTGCTGGCCTCGCACGACCTCGAGCTCGTCGAGCGCCTGTGCCCGACCGTCCACGCGATGGCCGACGGCACCATCGTCGCCTCCGGTCCGCTGAGCGAGATCCTCCACGACCCGGAGAACGACAGCCTCAAGGAGCTTGCACAGGCGGCACCGCTCGCCGTGCAGCGCTTCCGCTGAGCCCCACCACGTAGACCTGAGCGCCGCGCACGAACCGGCGCGCCCTGCCACACCGAGGAGTACCCGTGCCCGAGCTCGACAGCCGCCTGCGCCCGACCTTCGAAGAGGTGCTGCGCCGCAACCCTGGTGAGCAAGAGTTCCACCAGGCTGTCCACGAGGTTCTCGCGAGCCTCGGCCCCGTGGTGAGCAAGCACCCCGAGTACACCGACGCCGGCATCATCCGCCGCCTCTGCGAGCCGGAGCGCCAGATCATCTTCCGGGTGCCGTGGGTCGACGACCAGGGCACCGTGCAGATCAACCGTGGCTTCCGGGTCGAGTTCAACTCGGCGCTCGGCCCGTACAAGGGTGGCCTGCGGTTCCACCCCAGCGTGTACCTGGGCATCGTGAAGTTCCTCGGCTTCGAGCAGATCTTCAAGAACTCCCTCACCGGCATGCCGATCGGCGGCGGCAAGGGCGGCTCCGACTTCGACCCCAAGGGCCGCAGCGACGCCGAGGTGATGCGCTTCTGCCAGTCCTTCATGACCGAGCTGTACCGCCACATCGGCGAGTACACCGACGTCCCTGCCGGCGACACCGGCGTGGGCGGCCGCGAGATCGGCTACCTGTTCGGCCAGTACAAGCGGATCACCAACCGCTACGAGTCGGGGGTGCTCACCGGTAAGGGCCTGAGCTGGGGCGGCTCGCAGGTGCGCCCGGAGGCGACCGGCTACGGCCTGGTGTTCTTCGTCGAGGAGATGCTCCGCAGCCGTGGCGAGGACTTCGAGGGCGCCCGCGTGGTCGTCTCGGGCTCCGGCAACGTGGCCCATCACGCGATCGCCAAGGTCCACGAGCTCGGCGGCACCGTGGTGGCCTGCTCGGACTCGAGCGGCTATGTCCTGGACGAGCGCGGCATCGACCTCGAGCTGCTGACCGAGATCAAGCAGGTCCGCCGGGCACGACTGCACGAGTACGCCGATGCGGTCGGTGGCAACGCCCGCTTCATCGAGGGCGGCTCGGTGTGGGACGTGCCGGCGGGGATCGCCCTGCCCTGCGCGACCCAGAACGAGCTCGACGAGAGCCACGCCCGCACGCTGCTGACCAACGGTGTGAAGATCGTGGCCGAGGGCGCGAACATGCCGACCACGCCGGAGGCCGTGCGCATCCTCACCGACGCGGGCGTGGGCTTCGGCCCCGGCAAGGCGGCGAACGCCGGCGGTGTCGCGACCTCCGCGCTCGAGATGCAGCAGAACGCGTCACGCGACTCCTGGACCTTCGAGCACACCCAGGACCGCCTGGCCCAGATCATGCGTGGGATCCACTCGCGCTGCCTCGCGACCGCGGAGGAGTACGACAGCCCGGGCGACTACGTCACCGGTGCCAACATCTCCGGCTTCACCAAGGTTGCCGACGCGATGCTGTCGCTCGGCGTCGTCTGAGGGCACAATCGGCCTGACCCGACCGAGGGAGGGGTGCGATGCCTGAGCAGGGCGGTGCGCCGTCGTCGGCGCTGGCCGCGTTGCTGCGCTGGGAGTGCAGCGGCGGGACCTGGGCGGTCCTGCAGCGCTCCACCGGTGCGCTCGAGATCTCGCTCCGGACCTGCACGGCCGGCGAGGAGGTCGAGCGGCTGACCAGCACGGATGCGGATGTCCGCGACCACGTCGGTGACCGCGAGCGCAGCGACGACGAGGTCTGACTCAGCACCTGCGCGAGCTCGGTCCGGTAGCGCTCGCCAGCCCCCACATCCGCTCGACGAGCACGCGGGCGGCAGCCTCGGCGCGGCGTGTCAGTCGCCGCGGGTCCGCACGGCCACGGTGAGCATGATCGCCGAGTCCTCGAGCGCGTCCAACCGGTGCCGCATCGGCGGGATCACGACGTAGGCACCGGGGCCACCCTCCCAGGTGTCCTCGCCCGCCGTGATCGTCACCCGCCCCGAGATGACCTGCAGGGTGGCCTCGCCAGGGCTCTCGTGCTCGGCGAGCTCACCGCCGGCCGCGATGCCGACGACCGTCTGGCGCAGGTGGTGGTCGCGGCCGCCGTGGATGGTGTGGCCGCTGCGCTGCGCCGAGCTGGCTCGGGCCTTCGCGATCAGCTCCTCGGCGAGCTCGGTCAGGGTCAGCGCGTCCATCAGCTTCCTCTCGTCGCTCCTAGATGAGCCAAGCACAGATCGGGCTCGACGAAGGCCTCAAGTCGTACTGCATCGACGTCGGATCCCCACTCCGCCAGGGCACCCTGCATCAGGCCCAGGTGGATGGGACAGACGATGTCGGTGCGGTCCTGCGCGAGCTCCAGGAACGGGCAGTGCCGCAGCGCGATCTGCTCGGGACCACGCCGCTGCGGCGAGAACCCCGCCTCGTCCAGGAGGTGCATGAGCCGGTCGCTGGGCGACCCGCTCCCCTGGTCTGCCTCGGCAAGGCCGCGCCCCCACGCCCGCCCGGCATCGGCCGCTCGGTCACGGCGGTCCGGGGTGCCGGCGAGCGCTCCGACAAGGATCTGCGCGAGCATCCGGTACCGGCGCGGACCGTGGGGGTCCATGCGCTGCGTGGCCCGGACGTGGGCGGCGGGCCGACCGGGTCCGCTGCGCCCGACGTCGACCTGTTCGATCTGCCCCGACTCGAGCAGGCGGTCGACGTGGAACCGGACCGTGTTGGCATGGACGCCGAGCTGAGCGGCGAGCGCGGCGAGGGTGACCGGGTCCGCGTGCTCCCGGATGGCGTCGAGAACCCGCTGCCGCCGGTTCGGTTCCGTGGCGCTCACGGGGACGTCGCTCGTCGCGGGAGGCCGGCGACCAACGGGGTGTCGACGTCGAGGGCACCCAGCTTGACGGCTCCCCCGGGCGAGCCGAGCGGGGCGTCGCGACCCGGCAGCACGGTGCTGAAGAAGTCGTCGTTGTCCTGCAGGTAGGGCTGCAGCGCGTCGGGGAGGTCGTCCTCGTAGTAGATGGCCTCGACCGGGCAGACCGGTTCGCAGGCACCGCAGTCCACGCACTCGTCAGGGTGGATGTAGAGGGTGCGCTCACCTTCGTAGATGCAGTCGACGGGGCACTCGTCGACGCACGCGCGGTCCTTCACGTCCACGCAGGGCTCACCGATCACGTACGTCATGCTGCTACTTTACACAAGGCACACTTGTATAAACCCGGAGCGTGACATGACCGGCCGCACCATCATCACCGAGCTCGACCTGCGCGAGGTCTCCCAGCCACAACGGCACGCGCAGGTCTACGCGACGTTCTCGACGCTCGCCGTCGGGCAGTCGTTCACGCTCGTCAACGATCACGATCCGGTCCACCTGCGCGAGCAGATGGATGCAGACCTGCACGGGAGCTTCGCCTGGGAGTACCTGCGAGGCGAGCCGCGGGACTGGCGGATCACGATCTCGCGCCTCGCCTCGACCCCGTTGCCCCGGGTCGTCGTGGACTCACGCGAGGCGGGCAGATCGGGTGAGCCCGACGTCGTCGGCGCTACCTGGCGGCTCACCCCCAGCGAGCGCGAGCTCGATGCCAATATCATCGCCCTCCCACCGGGGGGCGCGATCGAGGAGCATGTCGGTGCCGACCTGGACGTGCTGCTGCACGTCGTGGACGGCACCGGGACTCTGCGCACCGAGGGCGAGGACGTGCTCCTTCGCGCCGGCGCCGTGGTCTACCTCCCGCGGCGGGCGCGCCGAGCCGTGCTCGCCGGCAGCCACGGGCTGCGCTACCTCTCGGTGCACCGCCGCAAGGAGACCCTCCCGCTGATGCCGAGGGTGGCGCCGCCCGCCTGAGGGGCGGTTCGGCTCAGAGCCCGTTCTCCTCCAGCCACCCGCTTGCGATGTCCTCGGTGGACATCTGGTCGACCGTGCTCTGGGCGTTGAGCGAGACGAGGGCCTCGGTGGTGAGGGCGGCGCTGATGGGGTTGATCACCTCGGCGATATCCTCAGCGATCTCGCTGCTGGCGATCGGGACGACGTTCGAGGACAGGATGAGGTTCTCGGGATCCTCGAGCGCGACGATCTCCCCGGTCTCGAACGCCGGGTCCGCCGAGTAGATGTCAGCGACCTGGATCTCTCCGGCCTGCAGCGACTCCAGCGTGGTCGGCCCGGTCGCGGAGAACGTCAGCTCGACGCCGTAGACCTCCGCAGCCGCAGCCGGGCCGTACGGGCGCTGCTCGAACTCGGGAGCGGCACCGATGACGATCTCGCCCTCGACCCCGGCGAGGTCGCCGATGGCGACGAGCCCGTACTCGTCGGCGAACGAGGTCAGCACCGTGTAGGTGTCCTGGTCGGCGGCCTCGGCGAAGTCGAGCGCAGCGAGCTCGGCAGGCAGCGCCTCCTGGAGGGCGGCGTACACGTCCTCGGGGCTGGTCGCGGTGGTCTCCGGGTCGAGGAACTCCAGCAGGTTGCCCGAGTACTCCGGGAACAGGTCGATCGCACCCGAGATCACCTCCGGCATGTAGGCGTCTCGCTGCCCGATGCTGAACTGCCGCTCGACGGTGTGGCCGGCGTCCTCCAACGCCTGCGCGTAGATCTCGGCGATGATCTCGTTCGAGTAGTACGCCTGCGAGCCGATCACGATCGCCTCGCCCGAGGCGTCGCCGCCACCCGTGGACTCGTCGGTCGGGTTCTCGAGCGGGTTGTCGTCGGAGCACCCGACGAGCGCCAGGGTGGCCGCGAGCGCGATCCCGGCGGTCGCCGCTCGACGTGAGATGCGGGTGATGGACATGGTGTTCCTCTCGGTGGGGTTCAGGCAGAAGCGGTGGCCGCGCGAGCATCGCGCGACGCAGCGGGATGTGACCGCACCCCGGTGGGGACGGCGGCGCGCTGGGCGAGCGCGAGCAGAAGATCGACGGCGAGGGCGAGCAAGGCAACGAGGATCGCGCCTCCCAGCACCTGGTCGAACCGACGCAGCGGGATGCCCTGGATGATGGGCCACCCGAGGCCCCCCAGGTTCACGTAGGCGGCGATCGTCACGGTGGCGATCACCTGCAGGGTCGCCGAACGGAGGCCACCGACGAGCAGCGGCAGGCCCAACGGCATCTCGACCTTGCGGAAGATCTGCCACTCCGTCATGCCCATGGCCCGGGCCGCGTCGACGACCCGGCGGTCGACCGCCTCGACCCCGGTGTAGGCGCCGGCCAGCAGCGACGGGATCGCGAGCAGCACGAACGTCAGGACTGCCGCCTCGGGGATACGGAGCACCCCGAGCAGCAGCACGAGCAGCACCATCAATCCGAACGAGGGCACCGCGCGCGCTGCTCCCGAGATGGCGACCGCGACCTCGCGGCCCCGGCCGGTGTGCCCGATCAACCAGCCTGCGGGGACCGCGACCGCGGCCGAGATCAGCACGGCGATCAGCGTGTACAGCAGGTGCTGGCCCAGCAGGGTCGGGAGTGCGTAGGCCCCGTCCAGCCGCTCCGGTGAGAGCAGCCAGGCGATGGCATCGGCGAACAGGTTCATGCGGCGGCCCTGATCTGCAGGCGTGCGCGCCGGCTGGTCGTTGCCGCGCCTGCGCGGATCCACGGCATCAGCGCCCGGCCGAGCAGCATCAGCAGCAGGTCGACCAGCAGCGCGATGATCACGACGGCGAGCACCCCGGCGAGCACCTCGGCCACGATCCGCCGCTGCAATCCGTTCTCGAAGAGGTAGCCGAGGTTCGCGACCCCGATGAGGATGCCGACGGTGGCCAGCGAGATCGTGCTGACCGCAGCGACGCGCAGCCCCGCGAGGATCACCGGGCCGGCCAGCGGGAGGTCAACGGTCCAGAACCGCCGGGTCCCGCCGTAGCCCATCGCCGTCGCCGACTGCCTGACAGCGGGATCGACCGAGTCGAGCCCGTCGGCGACCGAGCGGACGAGGATCGCGACCGCGTAGATCGTCAGCGCGACCACCAGGTTGGTCTCGCTGATCGCGGAGTAGCCGAGCACCGCCGGCATGAGGACCAGCAGCGCGAGCGAGGGGATCGTGTACAGCAGGCCGGTCAGCAGGATCACCGGTCCGCGTACCAGCCGGTACCGCCAGGCCACCCACCCCAGCGGCAACGACAGCACCGCGCCGAGCACGATCGCGATCACGCTCTGGCGCAGATGCACGCCGGCCAGCTCCAGGATGAGGCCGAGGTTGTCCAGGACCCAGGTCACCTCAGACGCCGTCCTCGACGAGGGAACCCTGCGTGCGCCCCTCGGAATCCACCAGCACCCGGCCTCGCGCGGTCTCCTTGATGCGCAGCGCGCGCCGCCCCCGGTCGACGCCGATGAAGGCTGCCACGAAGTCGTCGGCCGGGTTCTCGATGATCTCGCTGGGGCTCCCGACCTGGACGATCCGGGCAGCCTTGTCGAGGATGACCACCTGGTCCCCGAGCAGGAACGCCTCGTCGATGTCGTGCGTGACGAAGACGACCGTCTTGTCCAGCTCGGTCTGCAGCCGGATCAGCTCCTGCTGCAGCTCGGAGCGCACGATCGGGTCGACGGCGCCGAACGGCTCGTCCATGAGCAGGATGTTGGGATCCGCCGCGAGCCCGCGGGCGACGCCGACGCGCTGCTGCTGACCACCGGAGAGCTGGCTCGGATAACGATCGGCGAGGTCCGGCTCGAGGCCCACGACCTCGAGCAGCGACCGGGCGCGCTCGTGCGCCTCCCGCTTCGATCGGCCGATCAGCCGCAGCACCGTGGCGATGTTGTGGACGACGGTGAAATGTGGCATCAGCCCGGAGTTCTGCATGACGTACCCGATGCCGCGCCGCAGCTCGACCGGATCCTTGTCGAGCACGCTCTCGCCGTCGATCTCGACATCGCCGCTGGTCGGCTCGACCATCCGGTTGACCATGCGCAGCAGCGTCGTCTTGCCACATCCGGAGGATCCGACGAACACCGTCGTGCGGTGCGAGGGCAGCACCAGGGAGAAGTCCTCGACGGCCACGGTCCCGTCAGGGAACTGCTTCGTCACGGAACGGAACTCGATCACCGGGCGCTCTCCGATCGGTCGGGGGCGGGTCGGGCTTGCTCGAACGGGGTCCGAGCGTAAGGCATCGCTCCGACACTCCTGCCGCTCACGCGGAGTCGCGACCGTAGGCCTCGAGCAGTCGCAGCCAGATCTCGCTGACCGTGGGGTAGGCCGGCACGGCGTGCCAGAGCCGGGCGAGCGGCACCTCACCGACCACGGCGATGGTCGCGGCCTGCAGCAGGTCGGCCACGTCGGGCCCGACGAACGTCGCCCCGAGCAGCACCTCACGGTCGGTGTCGACCACCATGCGCGCCTGGCCCGCGTAGCCGTCCTCCCGCAGGCTCGCACCGGCGATGGCTCCGAGATCCTGGTCGATGACCCGTGTGCGGTAGCCGGCTTCCTCGGCCGCCTTCGCCGTGAGGCCGACCGAGGCCACCTCCGGCTCGGTGAACACCACCTGCGGCACGGCGGCCTCGTCTGCTGTGGCGACGTGGCGGCCCCAACGACTCTCGTCGACCGCGCCGCCGCGGGCGCGAGCGGCGATCACGTCGCCAGCGGCCCGCGCCTGGTACTTGCCCTGGTGCGTCAGCAGCGCCCTGCCGTTGACGTCCCCGACGGCGTAGAGCCAGTCGCTGCCCCGGACCCGCAGCGTGCCGTCGGTCTCGAGGTACTCCCCCGGCGTGAGGCCGACCGCCTCCAGCCCGATGTCGCCGCTACGTGGCGCCCGGCCGGTGGCGACGAGCACCTCGTCCGCACGGACCTCGGCGTCGTCGGCCAGCGTGAGGGTCACGCCGGCGCCGTCGCGGCGGACCCGGCTGGTGCCGGTGTTCGTCCGGACGTCGACGCCCGCCTCGCGCAGGGCCGTGGCGACCCGCTCGGCAGCGAACGGCTCCATGCTGCTGAGCAGCCCGCCCCTGGAGATCAGGGTCACGTGCGAGCCGAAGCCCGCGTACGCCGTCGCCATCTCGACACCCACCACACCGCCACCGATGATCGCGAGCGACGCGGGGATCTCCTGGGCGCTGGTGGCCTCGCGGCTCGTCCACGGCGAGGCCTCGTGCAGGCCATCGATCGGTGGGATCGCCGCGTCGGTGCCGGTGCTGACCGCGACGGCATGTCTGGCGGTCAGCACCCGGGTCGAGCCGCCCTCGGCGGTCACGGTGACCTCGCGGACCCCGGTGATCCTGCCGTGCCCGCGGGCGAGGTCGATCCCGGCGGACTCGAGCCAGTCCACATGGCCGGAGTCGGACCAGCCGCTCGTGAAGGAGTCGCGGCGCTCGAGCACCGCCTGCACGTCGAGCGTGCCGGTCACGGCCTGTGAGGCGCCGGCCACGCGCTGGGCGGCGCGCAGCGCCTGGCCCGGGCGCAGCAGCGCCTTCGAGGGCATGCACGCCCAGTAGGAGCACTCGCCACCCACCAGCTCGCTCTCCACGATGATCGCGGTGAGCCCGCCCTGCACGGCACGGTCCGCGACGTTCTCGCCGACAGGCCCACCACCGATCACGATCACGTCATAGTCGTCAGACACGTCAGCACTTCCGGTCGGCGTCGGCTTGCTCCAGTGGGAACATCCGCTCCGCCCACCATTGTTCCCGGATCCGCTGTCGGATCTGGGAACCCCCGTTCGTCGACATGGTGGCGGACCCGATCTCACCGCGAGTCTGGGGACCTGCCGTACCGTCGACCCACCTGGCGCCATCGCCCGAGGAGCTGATCCACGATGCAGTACCTGTTCTCCGTGATCCACGACGAGATCGAGCTGGCGACCGCCGAGGAGGCCGCCGCGATCGACGTCTTCAACGAACGCATCCAGACCGAGGGCTACTGGGTCTTCGCGGGCGGCCTCACGGCGCCCGATGCCGCCACGGTGGTCGACAACCGCCGCGACCAGGCGCTGGTCACCGACGGCCCGTTCCTGGAGTCCAAGGAGTACCTCGCAGGTTTCTGGATCATCGAGGCTCCCGACCTCGACGTGGCGCTCGCGCTCGCAGGCGATGCCTCCAAGGCATGCAACCGCAAGGTCGAGGTGCGGGCGTTCCGTTGAACGACGCGCTCTCGGCGATCGGCCGGGCCCACCGCGAGGAGTGGGCACGGGTGGTCGCCTCGCTGGCCAGGCGCTTCGGCGACCTCGACATCGCCGAGGAGTCCTCGGCGGAGGCGTTCGCCATCGCCGTCGAGAGATGGCCGGTCGACGGCGTGCCGCCCAACCCCGGCGCCTGGCTCACCATGACGGCAGGGCGACGGGCGATCGACCGCCTCCGGCGCGAGAGCAAGCGCGAGAACAAGCACCGGGAGGCCGGGCTGGTGATCGACGCCGACCCTCACGAGCCGCTCGGAGCGATCGACGACGACCGGTTGCGTCTGATCTTCACGTGCGCCCACCCCGCGCTGGCGATGGAGGCGAGGGTCGCGCTGACCCTGCGCATGGTCGGCGGCCTGAGCGCCGGCGAGATCGCGCGGGCGTTCCTGGTGACGGAGAGCACCCTGGGTCAGCGGATCACGCGTGCGAAGGCGAAGATCCGGGCCGCGGGCATCCCCTACCGGGTACCTGCGGCGCACGATCTGCCAGCGCGGGTCTCCGGTGTGCTGGCGGTGCTGTTCCTCGTCTTCAACGAGGGCTACCTCGCGACCGGCCGGGAGAGCGACCCGATGCGTCCCGCCCTGACGGCCGAGGCGATCCGGCTGACCCGACTCGTGCGCGTCCTGCTGCCGGACGACGGCGAGGTGGCCGGCCTCCTCGCGCTGATGCTGCTGACCGAGGCCCGGGCCCCGGGGCGGATCTCGGCGAGCGGCGAGCTGGTGCCCCTCCAGGAGCAGGATCGCGGCGCCTGGCACCCCGCGCTGATCACCGAGGGTCACAGTCTGGTGCGGGAACGTCTCGCCTCCGGCGTGGCACCCGGGCGCTACCAGCTGCTCGCGGCGATCAACGCGGTGCACACCTCGGCGCGCGACTTCCGCGACACCGACTGGTCACAGGTCCTGGCGCTGTACGACCAGCTGGTCCGGCTCGACCCTTCGCCGGTCGTCGCCCTCAACCGCGCCATCGCAGTGGCTGAGCTCGACGGCCCCGAGGTGGCGCTGGCGGAGCTCGAGGACCTCGAGCCGGCGCTGGCCGGGTACCACCCGTTTCACGCCAGCCGGGCAGAGCTGCTCCGACGCCTTCACCGCAGCTCCGACGCGGCGGTCGCCTACCAGCGGGCGATCGACCTCGCGGGCAACACGGCCGAGGTCGCCCACCTCACCCGACGCCGGCGACAGCTGCGGCCGGCCTGACGGCGCGCCGGAGCCAGGCAGCCGGCCCTGAGAATCACTCGGAGCTGGTCCCGCATGACAAGATGCAGCTCTGCGGCGCGGTCTCGCGAATGTCGTCAGGTCGTCGCAGCGCAGTCACGAACGGCGGGATGCGGATGAGTGCGCTCCACGAGGTCGACCTCGAGGCACCGGGCTGGGGCCGGCGCCGGTGCGGACGGGGCTGGATCTACCTCGACACCGATGGCAGCCGCATCACGAGCGCCGCCCGCCTGGCCCGATGCCGTGATCTGGTGATTCCCCCGGCATGGACGGACGTGTGGATCTGCCCGGACGAGAAAGGTCACATCCAGGCCGTGGGCACGGACGCCGCCGGGCGACGCCAGTACCTCTACCACCCCGTGTGGCGGGCCGAGCAGGACGCGGCCAAGCACGAACGTGTACGCGAGCTCGCCGCGTCGCTCCCGGCCGCCCGGCGCAGCGCACGCCGCGACCTGCGCCGCCCGGGCATGCCCCGGGAGCGCGCTCTCGCCGTGGCGTTCCTCCTCCTCGACCAGGGACTGTTCCGGATCGGGAGCGAGGCCTACACCGCCGACAACGGCAGCTTCGGGCTCGCCACCCTGCGCAAGGAGCACCTTCGCATCACCGCCGCCGGCGTCGCCGTGTTCGACTACGTGGCCAAGTCCGGTCAACCTCGGCACGTCGAGATCGATGACACCGAGGTGGTCGATGCGCTCCGCGTGCTGCGCCGGCGGCGCGACGGCGGGCCGGAGCTCCTCGCCTACCGCGAGGGATCGGCACGCCGGGGTCCGTGGCGCGACCTGACCAGCACCGACATCGGGGCCTACGTCAAGGAGCGCCTCGGGCAGGACGCGACAGCCAAGGACTTCCGCACGTGGCACGGCACGGTCCTGGCCGCCGTCACGCTGGCGCGGCACGATGAGGCCGAGACGGCTTCCGAGCGGGAGCGGGGCGTGCGCGAGGCGGTGTCCGAGGTCGCTGAGCGGCTCGGCAACACCCCGGCGGTGAGCCGGTCCGCCTATATCGACCCCCGCATCATCGAGGCGTACGAGGAGGGCGCCTCGCTCGGTGGCCTCCCCGGTGAGGTGCCCTCGAGCACGCCCGCCCCACCCCGGGTGGAGGCGGCCGTGCTCGAGGTCCTCGACCCGAGCGCTGCTTCGTCCTGACCGAGCGGCAGCGAAGGCCGGATCAGGCCGTCTGCTCGGCGTGCTTGCCCTCAGCCAGCTCCTCGACGACCTTGGCGTTGAACGCCGGCAGATCGTCCGGGGTGCGGCTGCTGACGAGGCCCGCGTCCACCACGACCTCCTCGTCGACCCAGCTCGCCCCGGCGTTGGTGAGGTCGGTGCGCAGGCTCGGGTAGGAGGTGATCGTGCGACCCTTCAGCACATCGGCATCGGTGAGGATCCAGCCGCCGTGACAGATCACGCCGACCGGCTTGTGCTGGGCGAAGAAGTCCTTCACGAACGCCACCGACGCAGCGTCCATGCGGAGGTGGTCGCCGTTGGCGACACCGCCCGGCAGCACCAGGCCGTCGAAATCCGCTGCGGTCGCCTCCGCCGAGCTGACCTCCACGGTGGCCTCGTGCCCCTTCTTGCCCGTGATCGTGCCGGACTCGGGCGAGACGAGCGTCGCCTGCGCTCCCGCGTCGGTGACCGCGCCCCAGGGGCTGGTCAGCTCGCTGTCCTCGAAGCCGTTCGTCGCCAGGAAGGCGACCTTCTTCCCTGTCAGATCAGCCATGATGCCTCCTTCTCTCGGTTGCCTTCACGCGGGTCGTGAAGGATCTGGTTCCGCCATCGGTGTGCTCGACGGCGGTCCACTCAGTGCAGGCTCGGATCAAGCCTGTCGAACCCTTGCGCGAGGGTGATCGTGCCCTCCTCGATCTGCTCGACCTGCTCCCAGGCCACGAGGAACGTCCCACGATGCATCCGCCGCATCAGCGACGCGATCATCCAGGGCGATCGCACCCCGGTGCGCTCGTAGCCGAGGAAGGAACCGCCGTTGTGGGGACTGACCAGCAGCCCAACGACCTCGGCCTGCCCGACCAGGTCGCTCCGGAGCGCGCCCTGGGACAGCGGTACGTCGTCACCGGTCTCGGGGTCGGCGTCATCGTCTCGCAGCTCGAGGGCGAGCCGGACATCGACGACGTGGCCGAGGCCGCCGCCGTCGTGGTCCAGGACGCGGGAGGCGAGAAGGTCTCCGATGATCATCAGTCGCTCTCCGGGTCGTGAAGGCCGCCGGGGATACGGGCGATCACCCGGTCGCGGACCCAGCGCTCCGACCAGTCGAGGTCGAGCGCGTCGCGGTCGACGCTCAGGTCCACCGTGGTCCCGACGCGTTCGACGTGGCTCCACTCGATGCGTTCCCAGCGCGAGGGCGGCGGATGCCCGCCCAGCAGGCGCGTGACGATCGCCGGGCCTGCGAGCACAGCTGCCACACGTGCCGTGCGCCCGGGGACGACCTCCTCGCCGTCGGCTCCGACGATCTCGAGGTCGTCTATCGCGGTGACCGGCTCCCCGACGACGTCGAGCACCTGCCGGTCGAGCAGATGCAGGCGGGCGTCGATCACCCGCCGCGCAGCTCGTTCGATGTCGCTCATGCCGATCCCGCTCCCGTCGCGATCATCAGGGGTATGGCTGCTAGCGCGGCCACCAGGACGATGACCAGGTAGACGCTGCCGAGGGCGTTCGCCACCTTGCCGCTGACGTGCTCCCCCATGTACTCGGGGTCGTTGGCCACCACGAGGATCGGGACGTACGTCAGCGGGAGCGCCACCGCGGAGAACACGACCGACATCTCGGTGACGGCGATCGGGTCGACGCTGGTCATGAGGATCCCCACCGCGATCAGGAGAGCCACGATCATCGTGAGGTGGAAACGTGCAGCCTTCGCGGGCCGGCGGAACTTCCCCCAGGACCACCCGAGGTACTGCGCGACCGTGTAGCCGCTCGAGAGCGCGGTCTCCAGCGCCGCACCGAACGTCGCGGCCACGATGCCGAGGATGACCACCGCGAGCAGGAGCGTGCCACCTGCCTGCGCGACCGGTAGCACGATCTGCGACAACGAGGAGACCTCGATGCTCTGCGGCATCAGCACCACGGCTGCGCACGCGGCGATCGCGACCGAGAGCAGTCCTCCCAGCGGGAACCCGGTGAGCACGTTGAGCCGATTCTGGGACAGGTCCTTCGCCGTCCACTTCTCCTCGACCGCGCCCGAGGAGAAGAAGAACACCTCGTACGGCGTCATCGCCGCCCCGAAGAGGGCGACGGCGTAGAACCAGTAGCTGCCCATCGACTGCCCGCCCGGAGGCTGCCCGATGCTGGCCGCCTGCGCGAGCAGGTCGCCCCAGTCGGGGCCGAGCAGGAACAGCGCGACGCCGAAGCCGACCAGCAGCAGACCCAGGAGCCCCGCGACGTTCTCCATGATCGAGAACTTCACGCGCCACAGCACCAGCCACACGGCAGCTGCCGCGACCACGATCCACAGCCGCGGCTCGACGCTGGATGCCAGGTGCAGCGCCAGCGCGATACCGCCGACCTCTGCGGTGAGCGTCAGCAGGTTGATCGCGAACGACGCGACCAGGTTGGCACCGGCCATGCGCGGGCCGAGCCGCTCCCGGATGATCTCGAAGGTGGCGCGGCCGCTGACAGCAGCCACACGGCCGGACATCTCGGCGAACAGGCAGATCCCGACGACGCCGACCACCACCACCCACACCAGCGACAGCCCGAACCGGGAGCCGACGACGGCGTTGGTGACGAGGTCGCCGATGTCGACGAACCCGCCGATCGCGGTGAGGATGCCGAGGGCGACGCCGAGCAGGCGTTTCATGCGCCGACCTCCGCGAGGACGTCGTCGATCTCGCTCTCGGCGCCCTCCAGCGCCTCGAGCAGCTCCGCAGCGCTCGCGCCGCTCTCGCCGTTCACCCAGAGCCTCGCGGCCACGACGGCGTCCGTCGCGGTCCCGACGGCGGTCATCCCCTGCTGGAGTGGGGTGGCCATCTCGGCGGGCGGCACCAGGGTCATGAGGGCGGCGGAGCTGTCCTCGAGCACGCCGATCTGGTCGAGCAGACCGGTATCGGCGACCGGCGCGGTCATGCGGTCGTCCTCGAGCAACGTGACGACCAGAGCCGCCGTGGCCACGGCCGAGCGCGCCTCCTCCAGTCCGGAGGTGATCGACTCCTGGGCCGAGGAGCTGCTGGTGGCGGTCGCGCAGCTCGCCGTGGCCAGCACCACGATCATGAGCACCAGGGCGCGCAGGCGGAGGGATCCACGCCGCAGCAGGGCCAGAGCGACGGGATGCTCGTCCCGCGAGGGCCTCACGGGGACCTCCTCGGTGTCGCGAACGGCGTCGGCGCTTCAGTATGTGCGCCGGGCCGCCGGTTGGACCCGTCAGCAGTGTGGCACAGATCGCGTGGCCGGGCCCGCTGGAGTCGTCTGCGGGCGGTGCCAGAGGCAAGACGATCCACCGACCAGGTGGACGAGTTCCCCATCGTGGTGCAGACTTGCTCACGGAAGCGCTCGAGACCGCTGGCGTGGACGTCAAGGAGGACGCAGGTCCTCGAAGGACGGACTATGCGCTCGATGAATCGGCCCGGCGACCCCCCGGGCGGCCGTGCGGTACGGCCCCGGCGCCCTCGCCCGACGCCGCTGCCGCGACCACGTGGACCCATCTCTCGGGCCCTGCTCACGCTGCTCACGGGGCCACCCACCCGCGGTGCCGACGTCTTGATGAGCAGCCACATCGCCGAGCTGTGGTCCACCGGGCAGGACGTGCCCTGGTGGCGAGCCGGTGACGACGCCGCGCTCGCCCTCGTCTGCCTCGCCGAGCTGAACCGGCGCGGCCTCGAGGGTGTCGACGACGGATGGGAGGGGCACCCGATGCTCGCGGCCGCCCGCTGGATCCTCAGCGGTCCAGCGCGGCGTGGGCTCGAGGAGCTCGCGGAGGTGGGCGAGCCGCCGGTGCGCGTCAACGGCTGCGGGATCGTGCGCAGCGTGCTCGCGATGGTGGCGAATGCGTCGACGTCGCCCGGCCGGATCGCCAGTGGCTTCCGCGAGCACTTCGAGGACGAGGTGGTCCTCACCGCGGTGCAACGCCTGCGCGAGCGCGACGCCCACGCCATCCTGCTGCCCGCCATGGCCGGTCCGGCGCGACACCTGCTCGCTCGCACGGTCGCAGTCGCCGGCTCGGACGGCGACCTGGACGACGAGCGCGAGGCCGTGGGGGTGGTGCTCCGCGGCCTCGGCCTGCCGGACCGGACCGGTGCGCATCTCGACGCGCTGCCCGGCCCGGCACTGTGGCGTCTCGCCGTGCTGGACCACCTGGTCGCGCATCGGTCGTCACGCGCGGTTGCGCTCGGATGGCTCGTGGCAGCCGACGCGCTCGCCGCAGCGGGTCGATTCGTCACCGGTGACGCGTTGCGCACACGGGGCTTCGACGCGGCGACCGCGACGGCCTGGGACGTCTGCGTGATCGGACAGATGACCACGCTGGAGGCGGCCGAACATCTGGTCGAGACCGAACCGCGGCTCGCTTCCGACGTCCTCCTCGGTGCGCGCGCATGCGTGACCGCTGGGGCCGCCGTCGACGGCGCCATCGAGCACGCGCAGGAGCTACGCCTGCGAGCAGCCGCCACCCCTCCGGACATTCCCGACCATCCCGACCATCCCACCCCCCTGATCCCGACGGAAGGACTGTCATGACGACCGACTCCCCCCGCCCCACGAACGTTCCGGCACAGACCCAGGACTGGCCGGGCCGCACCGATGCCATGGATCCGGTGCCCGATCACGGCGAGTCCGGCTGGACCGCGCGCGGCCGACTGGAGGGCAAGCGGGCCCTCATCAGCGGCGGCGACTCCGGCATCGGCCGCGCGACAGCGATCGCCTTCGCGAAGGAGGGCGCCGACGTGGCGATCGCGTTCCTCCCCGAGGAGGAGCAGGATGCCGCTGAGGTCGAGCGCGCGGTCACCGCCGCCGGGCGGCGGTGCGTGCTGCTACCGACGGATCAGCGCACCGAGGAGGCCAACGTCACGCTCGTGGAGGACGCGGTCGCCGCGCTGGGCGGCCTCGACACCGTGGTGTCGAACGCAGCGTTCCAGATGGGCACCAGTGGCGGGATCGAGGCGTTCAGCACCGAACAGCTCGAGCGCGTGTACGCCACGAACGTCTTCGCGACCTTCTGGCTCATCAAGGCCGCCGTCAAGCACCTGGAGCCGGGCGCGAGCATCGCGATCACCACCTCGATCCAGGCGTTCGAGCCCAGCGAGCCGTTGCTCGACTACGCCTCGACGAAGGCCGCTCTCAACAACCTCATGGTCAACCTCGCCTCCGACCTGGGGCCCAAGGGCATCCGCGTGAACGCCGTGGCACCCGGACCGATCTGGACACCGCTGATCCCCTCGACCTTCGGTGAGGAGAAGGTCGAAGGATTCGGTGCCGACACCCCGCTCGGCCGCCCGGGGCAGCCGATCGAGGTCGCCGCCGCGTTCGTGTTCCTCGCCTCGGACGAGGCGAGCTACGTCAGTGGCACAGTGCTGGGCGTCACCGGCGGCCGCGCGGTGTTCTGAGGCCTGGGCCATGACTGCCACCACCCCGACTCTGCGGTGCGTCACGCTGAACGTGCTCGGCCCGGCCAACCCGGACTGGGACCGACGCAGCCGTGTGATCAGCGATCAGCTGCTGGCGCTGCAGGCCGATGTCGTCGCGTTGCAGGAGGTTCCCACCGGCGCGCAGCTCGAGGAGCTCCTCGGGGACGGCTACGTCACCACCCCCTTCACCGAGTCCAGCGACGACGGCGTCGGTGGGGTGCTCGCCACGCGAGCGCCCCACCGGGTGCTCACGGAGATCGACCAGCGCACGCCCGAGAACGGGCGAGATCTTCCGTGGTGCGCGACGCTCGTCGTCGAGGTCGAGTCACCGATCGGACCGGTGGTCGTCGCGCACCACAAGCCGAGCTGGCCCTTCCCGCTGGAGGTCGAACGGGAGCAGCAGGCTCAGCGCGCTGCGGCGGCCGTGGAGCAGGCGGCCGGGAACCGGCCCGCGATCGTTCTGGGCGACTTCGACGCGACCCCCGACTCGAGCAGCATGCGGTTCTGGCGAGGGCGGCGCTCGCTGGACGGCTTCAGCGTCTGCTACCAGGACGCGTGGGAGACGGTTCGCGGAGAGGAGCCCGGGCTGACGTTCACGACCGAGAACCCGCTGGTGCGGGCCGGCGAGGTGGCCACCGCCATCTCGCGCCGCATCGACTACGTGCTTGTTCGCGCGGGAAGTCACGGGCCGTTGCTCGAGGTCAAGCACTGCGACCGGGTCCTCGACCAGCCGGTCGACGGTGTCTGGGCCAGCGATCACTTCGGGGTGGTCGCGGACCTCACGCTCCCCGAGCATCCGCCGGGGAGCTGGGGCAGCTACCCCCACGATGCCGGCACGTGATGACCGCGCACCGGCCAGCGTGCTGGCGGACGTACCCATCGATCAGAAGGAGTTGACATGCCACGCAAGGACACGCCGTCGTCGATCAAGAACCCGGACATGTACGAGGAGCTCCGGGATGACGGCGCATCGAAGGAGAAGGCGGCGCGGATCTCGAACGCCGCTGCCGCCGAGGGCAAGGGCAAGGTCGGCCGGCGCGGCGGAAAGGCGGAGGACTACGAGGACCGCACCGTGAGCGAGCTGCGCGACCGAGCCAAGGAGCTCGGGCTGTCCGGCTACTCGGACAAGAAGAAGGACGAGCTCATCGACATGCTTCGCAACCACTAGTCGCCATGCCAGACCCACCTGCTGGACCGTACGAGCGAGGAGGACAGCTGTGACGCACGACCACACGGGAGCCGATGCCGAAGGATCCGAGGCAAGGGCCCCGTCACAACCTGAGCATCCCAGCCAGGCCGAGGGTGCGGACCCGGAGCACCCCGCGACGCACCCCGACCCACCCCAGCAGGGGCACCCCTCGCAGGCCGAGGGTGAGGACGACGGCCGATCCACGTGAAGAGCGCACTGACACGAGCGTGGCGGTGAGCCAGCCACGGCATCGAAGGAGGACGGCACGATGGCAACCGGCGGTCGCGCCAGCGGCGACCGGAGAGCAGATCACAAAAGCATCCAGGGGTAGCTCAGCGGCGGACGCCTCCGGCCTCCTGGCCGGCGGTCACCCTGACAGCATCGGCGACGACGTCGGCCAGGCTGCCGGTCCGCTCCCAGGTGTCGCGCTGCCGATCGGCCCCGTTGCCGACCGCCAGGACCCGCTCGAGCGCCTCGGTCACGGCGACCTCGTCGCCGCACTCGCGCAGCGCCGGCCGCACGTGATCCAGCAGTTGATGCACCACCTCGTCGGCCGGTCGTGGCCGGCCCGTGAGCGGGTCCAGCAGGTTTTCGCCGAGGCCGGCGCGGGATGCCTGCCAGTTCGCCAGCCGGAGCATCGCCACGGGCACCGGCGGCGCCACCTTCCCAGCGGCCCACTCGGCGGCAGCGGTCATCACCATGGCCCGCGCGAGCCCGGCGACGAGCACGGTGTCGTCGGGATCCAGGCACACGTCGGCGACGCGCAGCTCGACGGTCGGGTAGCTCTGCGAGACGCGAGCGTCGAAGTAGAGCATGGCGCTGTCGAGCACGGTGTTCGTGGCCATCATGCTCGCGACCAGGTCGTCGTAGGCCTCGGCCGAGCCGAAGATCTCGCTCGGCCCCGTCGTCGGCCACCGGGACTGCGCTTGCGTGCGGTAGGAGGCGTAGGACGTGTCGTTGCCCTGCCAGAACGGCGAGTTCGCGCTCACCGCGATCAGGATCGGCAGCCAGGGCCGGATCCGGTCGATGACGGCGACCGCCTCTTCCCTGGACTCGATCGAGACGTGCACGTGGCAGCCGCAGGTCAGGTTCTCCGCGGTGGTGATCCCGAACCGCTCCGCCATCTCCCGGAACCGGTCGTTGTCCGTCGGCCGTGGCTCGACAGGGATCGGGGAGGTCCCCAGCGCGGCGATCTGCGCGCCGCTGTGCCGTGCTGCATCGATCGCCGTGCGGCGCCACGCCCGCACATCCTCCCCGAGGGCGGCGAGATCGGCGTGCGGCGCCGTACCCGTCTCGATCTGCTGCCGCTGCAGCTCTTTCTCGAGCGCCCCGGTGAAGGGGACGTCCGCAGCGTCGTCAGGGGACGCATCCGCCGCGGCTTGCTGCAGCACCTGGCTCGCGAGCGAGAGCGCCCGGCCGGTGCCGCTCTCGACGAGCAGCAGCTCCTCCTCGACACCCATGGTTCGCACGGCGTCAGTGTGGCAGCACGGCGGCGCCCCGGCACCTCACGCATGAGCCTGGCCCGATCGGGGTACCTGACAGGCCAGCACGTTCCTCCGCCCAGCAGTCCAGCGGCGGCCACGACCTGAAGGAGTCGTTCATGATCCAGTGCACCAGCATCGGTCGAGGGGATCGGGTCATGCCGAGCGGGACGGTCGCACCAGTGCGCTCGGCCCGCGGTGCCGGGCTGTGACCACCCAGCCGCTGTGGCACGCAGGTGCGACCCCAGCGCTTCCCGAGCACGACCTCCCCCGCGCCGTCGACGTCGCTGTGGTGGGCGCGGGCCTGACCGGGGCGGCTGCGGCTGCGCTGCTCGCCCGGGCTGGGCTGGCGGTCGCCGTGCTCGAGGCACGGTCCGTCGCTGCTGCGACGACGGGCGCCAGCACGGCGAAGGTGAGTCTCCTGCAGGGCACCAGGCTCTCGACGATCGCCCGCAAGCACCCGCCAGCCGTCGTCCGTCAGTACGTCGAGGCCAACATCCAGGCGCAAGCCTGGCTCGAGGAGTTCTGCCTCTCGCACGAGGTTCCCATCGACCGGCGCGCCGCCGTCACGTTCGCGGCCCGCGCACGCGGTGAGCAGGCCGCCCGTGACGAGCTCGGCCATGCTCGACGGGCCGGGCTGGCCGCACGCTGGGTGGAGGACCTCGAGCTGCCCTTCCCGACGCGCGGCGGCGTGTGGTTGGACGACCAGTGGCAGACCGATCCGGTGCAGCTCGTCCACGCCCTGATCCAGGACGCGATCGAGAGCGGGGCCACCGTCCACGAGGGGGTCCGGGTGCTGCAGGTCCGCGACGCGGGACCGGCGCGGCTGGAGACCGAGGCGGGTGAGCTGCTGGCTCACAGGGTGGTGATCGCCACCGGGATGCCCGTGCTGGACCGGGGTGGGTACTTCGCCCGGATGGAGGCGAGACGCTCGTACGCGCTGGCGTTCCAGACGGCGCTGCAGCCGTGGCAGGCGATGTACCTCTCGGCCGATCAGCCTGCCCGCTCGCTGCGCGACGCGACGCACGATGGTCAGCATCTGCTGCTGGTGGGGGGTGAGGGACACCCCACCGGCCGTACCCGGTCGGAGCTGAGTCACCTCGACCGCCTTCGGACCTGGACTCGCCGCTGGTGGCCCGACGCCGAGGAGACGCACGCCTGGTCGGCGCAGGACCACACGACCGCACATCAGCTGCCCTTCGCGGGGCCGTTGCTCCCCGGGGCCGATCATCTGCTGGTGGCCGGCGGGTACGCGAAGTGGGGCATGACCAACGGCGTGGCGGCCGCTCTCGCCCTGTGCGGGGAGGTGACGGGCAGTCGGGTCGAGTGGGGCGATGTCTACCGCCCGTGGGGCAGGCAGGAGCTCGCCGGAGCGAGTCAGGTCGTCCGCGCCAACGCACGGGTGGGTCTCGAGCTCGCAAGCGGCTGGTTGAGACCCGTCGTACGGCCGCCGTCGGACGAGTCGACCGGCGAGCTGTCCCGCGTCTGCACCCATCTCGGCGGGCCGCTCAGGTGGAACGACGCCGAACGCTCCTGGGACTGCCCGTTGCACGGATCGCGCTTCGACGTCGACGGCGCTGTCCTCGAGGGTCCTGCCACGTGCGCTCTGGCTCCCCGGTGACCCGCGTCGTCACGGGGCGAAGACAGCTTTCACCATGCCATCGCTCTTCTCCTGGAACGTCGCATAGGCCGCCGGGGCCTCCTCGAGCGACAGGTGGTGCGTAGCGAAGGTCTCCACGCCGAGCACGTCGTCGTCCTGCTGAAGCACGTCGAGGATCTCCTCGCTCCAGCGCCGCACATTCGCCTGCCCCATCCGCAGCTGCACCTGCTTGTCGAAGAGCTGCATCATCGGCATCGGATCGGCGGCGCCGCCGTACACGCCCACCACCGAGACGGTCCCGCCCCGCCGGACGCACTCGATCGCCTGGTGCAGGACCTCGAGCCGGTCGACGCCCGCCTTGGTCATCACCGCTGCCTGGGCCTGCTTGGGAAGCACCGCGAGTGCTTTCTGCATCACCTCGGCGACGGGAGATCCGTGCGCCTCCATGCCGACGGCGTCGATGACCGCGTCCGCGCCGCGACCGCCGCTCAGCTCGCGAATCTTCTCGGGCAGGTTGTCGGCGCCGAGCTCGTCGACGTCGATCGTGGTCGCGCCCCGCCCCGCCGCTCGGGCCAGGCGCTCGGGAATCCGGTCGACCACCACGACCTCGCACCCACGGTGCAGCGCCACCCGTGCGGCCATGTCGCCGATGGGTCCCGCGCCCAGCACGAGCACGGAGGCTCCAGGGGTGACGCCCGCGTACTCCACGGCCTGCCAGGCGGTCGGAAGCACGTCGGAGAGAAACAGGAACCGGTCATCCGGCCCGTCGTCGGGCACGACGATCGGCAGCGTGTCGGCGAAGGGAACCCGCATCGCCTCTGCCTGCCCACCCGGTACCTGCCCATAGAGCTTGGAGTAGCCGAACAGGCTGGCCCCGGTGCCGTGCTCACGATTCTGGGTCGTCTCGCACTGGCTCTGGAGGCCGCGCCTGCACATCCAGCAGGTGCCGCAGCTGACGTTGAACGGGACGACGACCCGATCGCCGACACGGAGGTCGTGGACCTCACGACCGACCTCCTCGACGATGCCCATCGGCTCGTGCCCGACGACATCGCCTGGGGTCATGAAGGGGGTGAAGGGGTCGTACAGGTGCAGGTCGGAACCGCACAGTGCTGTCGAGGTGATGCGTACCAGAGCATCGGTCGGTTCCTCGATGCGCGGGTCCGGCGCATCGACGACCTGCATGTCGCGACGCCCTTGCCAGGTCACGGCTCTCATGGTGTCTCCTTCGCTGCGATCGGGGCCGGCGGGACGCCGACTGCTGCGCCGGTACCCCACGGCACCGCCGGGCATTCGCTCGACCAGCAACCGCTCGACGACCCACACGCGGTAAGATGGCCTGGCATCACGTTCGCTGGAGACCAAGGCGGGCACACTCGCGACGAGAGTGCATCGATGGTCACGACACAGTCACCGCTTGCCAGGGCCGAGCACACGCTCAGCCGCCACGAACGCGCCAGTCGGACCGACCAGCTCGCCTGGTGCGCGTACAGCACGAGCGATCCGGCCGAGCGTCGAGCCGCCCAGGCCAAGCTCATCGAGCTCAACGTCCGCGTCGCCCGCGCGGTCGCCAGCCGCTATCGCGGCCGTGGCGTCGCGGTCGAGGACCTCGAGCAGGCCGCCTGCGAGGGTCTGCTCAAGGCTGTGCGCCGCTTCGACCCCTCCCGGCACCACGACCTGCTGAGCTACGCCGTGCCGACGATGCGTGGCGAGGTGCTGCGGTACTTCCGCGATGTCAGCTGGATGGTGCGCCCACCCCGGCGCATCCAGGAGCTCCAGTCGCGGATCAGCAGAGCGACGGAGAGCCTGGCGCTCGACCTCGGCCGCGACCCCACACCCGACGAGATCTGTGCTCGGCTCGATATCACGCGCGAGGAGCACGACGAGGCGTTGTCGGCCTCGGGCTGCTTCCAGCCCACCGCGCTCGACCAGCTGGTCGATCCCTCCCGGGGTGATCTGACCTTGGGAGACTGCCTGCCGCACGACGGCGAGCCGTATGCAACCGTCGATATCCGCGTGATGCTGCTGCCGCTGCTGCAGAACCTTGATCAGCGGGAGCGCCGGGTGCTGTACCTCAGGTTCTTCGAGGGTTTGACCCAGCGCGAGATCGGCGCGCAGCTGGGTGTCGCTCAGATGCAGGTGAGCCGGTGGCTCACCAAGATCCTCGCTGAGCTGCGCTCGCAGCTGGAGCAGGACCACGCAGCCTAGGCTTCGCCGGACGGCTCCCTACGGCCAGATCAATTCCCGGGCCACTCCCCCGTCCACCGCTCGAAGGCACGTGCTCCGCCGCGGCTCACCGCGGCCCTGACAACGGCGAAGATGGCGCCCTGGATGAGCGCACCGACCATCACCTCTTTCCAGGTGTACTCAGACTCGAGGGCGTTCGGCGGATCGTCGTGATCGCCGGGCAGCACCCGCTTCCACACCTGTTGGAAGACCTGGCCCGCGATCAGGCCGGCGACAACGCTGCTCACCACCCCCACAGGCTGGTAGAGGACCTTCGCAGCCTTGTTGGTGCGCTTCTCGTGATGACGGGGCATCGGTTCTCCTCTTCGGGTTCAGCTGCGGACGTGACGACGGGCTCCATGTCATTCAGTCACACCCGGTGCCCAGGCAGGGCGCTCTTGACACATCATCGGGGCGGATCGGCACCGACCTGCATGAAAGAGCCCATTCGGGGCACCGGGAGGAACAAGCGGTTCCGTGACGAGCGGGACCCGTTGCGCGAAGGAGCACCTCATGGGTATGGACGACAAGCTGAAGAACGCCGCTCAGGAGACCAGTGGCAAGGTCAAGAAGAACGTCGGTGACGCCACCGACAACCGTGACCTGCAGGCCGAGGGCGCGACCGAGGAAGCGGGCGCCAAGGTCAAGCAGGCGGCGGAGGATGTCAAGGACGGCGCTCGCGACGCCGCGGACGACCTCCGTAACCGCTGACGGTCGCCTCCCACAGTCGGCGCGAAGGTGCAGGTGAGCGAGACGCTCACCTGCACCTTCGCGCCGTCAGACCGCTGCTCAGCCCGCGGCACGCTTGTGAACCCGCGCGGCCGCCGGTACCCTTGACGACGCACTCATCGACCGCTCCTGCCCCCGGCGGACCTCGTTGCCCGTGAACCCGGCGACGTCCCTTTGAACGACGGGGAGTCGTCAGGTGGATGATTTACACGCGGCCGAGCCGGCGAAGCACCGCAGCGGCACCGTCACCGTGCTCGCGGCCGGCGCCGGTGCTCGACTGGTACTGACCGGCGAGATCGATCTCGGCATGAACACGGAGCTGCGTGCTGCGGTGGCAGAGCTCGACAAGCTCGAGATGCCCGTCGAGGTTCACACCCGAGACGTGACGTACATGGACTCGTCGGTGATGGCGATCATCGCGAGGCTGGCGCACGGCAGCGACGCCTCGGTCACCCTGGTCGATCCGCCCCCACTCGTCAGGTTCCTGGTGCTCGTCGCCGAGCTCGACGACGTCGTCCAGCTCGTCACCCGCCTCACAGAGCCGAGCGAATCCCTCGACCAGCTCGACAGCCGCGTGCTCCAGCGCTGGCACGACAGCTGCCAGTGCTCGGCATGCCGCGCTGAGCCGATGCAGGCGTCAGCCGCGGATCCCGCCTGAGCCCCGTGATGACCGAACGCCGGCCGGTCCTCGCCTCAGAGGCGAAGGCCCAGATGCACGATGCCCTGCGCCACCTCGACGACCTTGACGTTGTGCTGCCGGGCATGGCGGCGGATGCGCTCGAACGCGGCGGTCACGTCGGTGCCGTGAGCCTCCGCCAGCACGCCCTTGGCCTGCTCGACCAGCACACGGCTCTCGAGTGCGCGCTGCAGCTGGGCGTTCAGCACCGACTGCTGGTTCATGGACTCGGACTGGATGAGGAAGCTGGTGGCCAGGTTGGCCAGGAGCTGAGCGGCGATGAGATCGTCTTCCTCCCACGGCCGCACCTCGGCGTTGTAGAGGTTGAGGGCACCCACGATCCGGTCGCCGAGCTTCATCGGCAGACCGACCACGGCCCGCATCCCGAGCCGCAGCGCCACCTCCCGGTACTCCGGCCACCTCTCGTCCTCCTGCAGGTCGACGACGGTCACCGGATGCCCGGTACGGAAGGCGTCAGCACAGGGACCGGACTGGGTCTGCTCCTGGTGATGCTCCAGGTCGGCCAGGTGCGGAGGGATCGTGGTTACCGCCCGGAGCCGTCCCTCGACCGCGACGCTGACGCCGCTCCCCGCCAGCGAGAGCAGCTCGGCGAGCCGCACGGCGAGATCCTCGAGCACGGTGTTGACGTCGTAGTCGCTGACGAGCTTCTCGGTGAACTGCAGCGCCGTCAGGACGAAAGAACGATGGTCGTACATAGCCCGCCCGACTCCAGTGGATCGACGTCACACTACCGCAGCCGAGTCCGCGGGCCCGAGGTGGCATCGACAGCCGTGGCACGGGCCTACGCTGAGCGCACAGGGGTCAGCTGATTGTGGAAAGCATCACGAGGGATCGAACGATGGATGACAGCAGGTTGGCCCGTGAGCTCGCCGTCCTGGTCGAGCGCCTCCATGAAGCTCCTGGGTCTGCCCAGACGGCCGCTGAGATCGTCTCCTACACATGTCAGCAGCTCGGGGCCGACTATGCCGGCATCACACTGATCCGCGGTCGCGGGAAGCTGCAGACGGTCGCTCCGACCGACCCGGTTGTCGAGGAGCTGGATCGGCTGCAGTACGAGCTGGGCGAGGGCCCGTGCCACGACAGCGCATGGCAGGGCGAGACCATGGCAGCGCAGGACCTCACCAACGACATGCGCTGGCCGCGGTGGGCACCTCGCGCCGTCGACCTCGGCATCCAGAGCGCACTCGGCACCGAGCTGGGGAACAAGTCCGGGGACCGCAGGGTCGGCGCACTGAACCTGTTCTGGGCCCAGCCGCGGGTGTTCAGCAGCGACGAGATCGGCCTCGCCCACCTCATCACCCGGCACGCAGCACTCGCCCTGAGCTCGTCGCTCACCGTCGAAGGGCTCAACCTCGCCCTGGACGGCCGCAAGCGGATCGGGCAGGCGCAGGGAATTCTCATGGAGCGTCATGGGCTGAGCGAGGAGCAGGCCTTCGCGGTCCTCAAGCGCTACTCGCAGGACCGCAACATCAAGCTCCGCGATCTCGCCGAGCACCTGGTCCGTGACCGGCAGCTTCCCCGTCACCGTCCTGCTGTCGACGACACAACGGATCATCGGCAGGAGCCGGCCCCCGCAAGCTGAGCAGCGACTCGCTAGGCGGAGGCACCCGTGCGGAGCAGGGCGATGCACGCGGCCTGGTCCAGCACCGGTTGACGCAGCTCGTCGGTGAGGAACTCGAGCATCGCGGCCGAGAGCTGTGTGTTCTCGGAGGCGATCACGTCCCCCGCGATCGCCGCGTGGAAGTCGTGCGCGAAGGCTGCCATCGCGGTCTCTGCGACGCAGCTGTGCGTGGACACCCCTCCGATCAGCAGGTGACTCACGTCCAGCTCGTCGAGGACGTCGTGCAGCCGCGTGCCGTGGAACGAGTCGTCCCGGGTCTTGGTCACATCGATGGCACCGCCGGTGTCGAGCCCATCGACGTAGGCGGCCTGCGCGCTGCCCGGGAACGCGAAACCCTCGTCGTCCTCGAGCATGTTGACCGTCCACGTCGACTTGTCGCGCGCGTGCACGGTCCGCACGAGCACCACGGGACAGCCAGCATCCCGCGCTGCCCGCACGAGCTCGTTCGCCCGCTCGATCAGCGTGTCCTGCTCGCGGGCGAGCTCCGGAGCCTCGAAGTAGGCGTTCTGCAGGTCGACGAGGAGCAGCGCGACGCCGGCGCTCACTCCTTCCACCAGGTGTCCTGCGGGGTGACCGGCGTGGTGCGCTTGTGGCGCGTGCGTCGCCAGGCTGCCTCGATCTTCTCGGCGACCGGCTCCGGCACCTCACGACCTTCGACGTATGCGTCGATGTGCTCGTAGCGCATGCCCAGCTCGACCTCGTCGGGCCTGCCGGGAACGCCGTCGAGAAGGTCCGCCGTGGGTTCCTTCGCCCAGAGCCGCTCGGGCCCTCCGATCCCCCGCAGCAGCTCCCGGTTCTGGCCCTTGTTCAACCCGAACAGGGGCAGCACGTCGGCGGCGCCGTCGCCGAACTTGGTGAAGAACCCCGTGACCGACTCCGAGCCGTGGTCGGTGCCGATCACGAGCAGCCCGCGATCACCGGCGAGGGCGTACTGGGCGACCATGCGCAGCCGCGCCTTGGTGTTGCCCTTCGTGAAGTCCGAGAGCGGTTGGCCGGTCGCGGTCAGGTAGGAGGACACGAACGCATCGACGGCGGGCGCCACGTTGTAGGTGACGACCTCGTCGGCGGCGATGAAGTCGAGTGCTGCCTGCGCGTCGTCCTCGTCGAGCTGCACCTTGTACGGCAGCCGCGCTGCCACGAAGACGGCGTCGGCGCCCTCGTTGCGCCGGCGCTCGACGGCGAGCTGGGCGAGCCGCCCGGCGAGCGTGGAGTCGAGCCCGCCCGAGATGCCGAGCACGTACCCGCGCGCACCGGTGGCCGCGAGGTAGTCGCTCAGGAAGGCCACCCGCCGCTCGGCCTCCGCTGCCGGATCGATGTCCGGTCGCACGCCCATCTCGGCGACGATCCTCTGCTGAACGTTGTCCATGCCCACACGCTAATGCGGGTCACGGACGCTCGCGGCGCGGACGAGCACGTGGCACCCGGTCCGGTCAGGTGTGCCGGCTCCCCTGCTGGAACCCGACCCGAACGAGTGACCTTGGTCCCTGTCGAACGCGGCCGCGATGGGTGACGCTCGAGATATGTCAGGTCGGACATGATTCCACTCGGTCGGGTGCTCGTGTGCGACGGCGCCTCACGCTTCTCGATCGAGGCCCTTCGTCGCGCGCGTCGACTCGCTCCCGCGGCCTCCCGACAGCTCGGCACAAGCACTGTCCACGCCGGTCCGGCCTGGGCCGGCGTCACCGAAAGAAGGTCGCACGATGAGAGCACTGGTGTATCACGGTCCCGGACGCAAGACGTGGGACGAGGTCCCCGATCCGACGATCAAGCATCCGACGGACGTCATCGTCCGCATGGACACGACAACCATCTGCGGCACGGATCTCCACATCCTCAAGGGAGACGTTCCCGCAGTCACGGAGGGCCGCATCCTCGGGCACGAGGGCGTGGGCACGGTCACCGAGGTCGGCTCAGCCGTGACCAAGGTCGACGTCGGCGATCGGGTGATCCTCTCCTGCATCACCGCCTGCGGGAACTGCTCGTACTGCCAGCAGGGTCTCTACGCCCACTGCCTGGCCGACGAAGGAGTCAGCGGCATCGGATGGATACTCGGCCATCTCATCGACGGCACACAGGCGGAGTACGTCCGGGTCCCGTTCGCCGACACCTCGGTTCACAAGCTCCCCGACGGCGTCAGCCCCGATGCCGCCGTGATGCTGTCGGACATCCTGCCCACCGGGTTCGAGATCGGGGTCCGCAACGGCGGCACGAAGCCGGGTGACGTCGTCGCGGTCGTCGGATCGGGTCCGATCGGTCTGGCCGTGATGATGACCCTCGGGCTCTACGGCGCCTCACGCGTCATCGCCGTCGACCTCGATGACAGCCGCATCGAGCAGGCCATGGCGTTCGGCGCTACCGACGGGGTCAACAGCGGAAAAGAGGGGTGGCAGGAGGAGGTGCGCGCACTGACCGAGGGCGGTCTCGGCGTCGACGTCGCGATCGAAGCGGTCGGTATCCCCACGACCCTCCAGGGCTGCACCGAGATCATCCGGCCCGGCGGTCACGTCGCCAACGTCGGTGTGCACGGCCGACCGGTCGAGCTCGCCATGCAGGATCTGTGGATCAAGGACATCACCCTGACGACCGGTCTGGTGAGCACCTCGACCACTCCGATGCTGCTGAAGCTGGTGGCCCAGGACAAGATCCCCGCCGAGAAGTTCATGACGCACCAGTTCCGGTTCGAGCAGATGCTCGAGGCCTATGACACCTTCGAGCGTGCAGCGGAGACGAAGGCCCTCAAGGTCGTCATCTCGCGCTGAGCACCGAGGCCGCGCTCGGCACCACCCGTCTCCACGGCGTGGTCACCGCGGGGTGCCGAGCGCACCGTCCCGAAAGGTTGATGATGGCCGATCCCGCGACCGTCGGTGCCGAGCTCGGCACGGCCGCGCACCACGCCTCGCGCAACGTCCCCCTCGCGGCGCGGCACGACACGATCGGAGCGACGCTGACCCGCATGAGCGGACACCTGTACGACAGCGCCGGGGTGGTCGCCGTCGTGGAGGCGGACGAGCTCCTCGGCCTGGTCTCCCTCGAGCGGATGTTCGCCGCGTCCCCAGAGACGCTCGTCGCCGACATCATGGACACCGAGCCGCCAGTGGTGGGCCCCGCAACGGACCAGGAGCGTGCGGCGTGGCTCGCCGTCCAGCATGCCGAGCCCACGCTCGCCGTGATCGACGCCGGCGGTCGGTTCGTCGGGCTCGTGCCGGCCCCCACGCTGCTGGGCATCCTGCTCGAGGAGCACGACGAGGACATGGTGCGGCTCGGCGGATTCACCCGCTCCGCGTCGGCCGCGCAGACCACCACCGTCGAGCCGGTCGTCCGACGGCTGAGGCATCGGCTGCCGTGGCTTCTTCTCGGGCTCCTCGGTGCGCTCGTCGCGGCCGGCGTGGTCGGCAGCTTCGAGGAGCAGCTCGCCCAGCAGGTCCTGATCGCCTACTTTGTGCCCGGCGTGGTCTACATGGCCGACGCCGTGGGCACCCAGACCGAGACGCTGGTGATCCGCGGGCTCTCCCTGGGGATCAGCCTGCGCCAGGTGGCCAGGCGTGAGGTGATCACCGGCGTCCTCCTCGGCCTCATCCTCGGGGCGCTCGTGTTTCCCATGGTCGGTGCGCTCTGGGGGGATTGGCTGGTCGCGACCGCCGTCGCCTTCGCGCTGCTGGCGGCGTCGTCCATCGCCAGCCTGGTAGCCCTCGCGCTCCCCTGGCTGATCCAACGGCTCCACAAGGACCCGGCGTTCGGGTCGGGACCGCTGGCCACCGTGATCCAGGACGTCCTCACGGTGGCGATCTACCTGACCGTCGCCACCGTCATCGTGCTGTGAGCCGGGTTCCTTCTCGCAGGCAGGGACCTCGGTCGTGGGGACGTTCGTCCCTTTCGGGACGTCCGCCACGCGGCACGATGGAAGTAGAAGAACAGGCGCCCGTCAGCGAAGGAGATCGATCATGGACGTCGTCGTGGTGTACGAGACGCACTTCGGGCAGACGCGTGACGTCGCGTCGGAGATCGCAGCAGGTGCCAAGGATGCCGGAGCCACGACGACGGTGGTCTCGGTGGACGAGGCCACAGCAGAGGTGGTCAACGCGGCCGACCTGTTGATCGTCGGTGCACCCACCCAGGTCCTCGGCATGAGCCGTCCGTGGTCGCGAGGACTGGCGCACCCGCAGGAGGTCGGTACTCACGGTGACATCGCCGACGGCGTTCGGGAGTGGCTGGTGGGACTGCCGGCGGTGGGTGCCGGTCGGCGGGCTGCCGCCTTCGACACCAAGCTGCCCTCAGCGCTCGCCGGCAGTGCGGCCCGCGGCGTGGCACACGGCCTCCGCCAGCACGGCTTCACCATCATCGGCCACCCCGACCACTTCATCGTGGAGGACGCGGAGGGACCGTTGCGTGAGGGCGAGCGTGAACGTGCCCGGGCGTGGGGTGCCGAGCTCGCCGGTGCGGTGGCCGCCGAGCTCAGGGCTCCGATCGCGGGCGGCGAGCAACCCTGACGATGGCCACGACCGGCGCTTCGTGCAGGATGCCGCGAGTGACAGATCCCAGCAGCCGCTCGGCGAGCTGGCCACGCTCGCGATGACCCACCACGACCAGACACGCGGTCGCGGCCGACATGGTCAGCGCCTCCACGGGGTGGCGGCGCACGATCCGGACATCGACTGGCAGGGCCGGGTAGTGCTCAGACCACGTCTCGGCGACCTTCCGCATCGTCATGGCAGCCGCCTCTGCGGAGCTGCCGCGCGACGTGACGGCTGCGCTGACGAGCGCTGACCCGTGGCCGGGTCGTAGGCTCGCAGAGGCCAGGCACAGCCTGGCGCCGCGTCGGTCGGCTTCCGAGAAGGCGAAACACAGCACGTCAGGTTCGACGTGGTCGGGGTCGACGCCGACGACGACCGGTCCGTTCGGGTCCGCGGCTGGCCCACGAACGACGACGACCGGGCACCGCGCACCCGCGACGACCCGTTGTGAGACCGAGCCCAGGAGCGTTCCGGCGACCCGGCCGAGCCCGCGCGCCCCGACGACGAGAACCCCGGCGCGCGCGGACAGCCGGACGAGTGCGGAGGCGGGATCCTCGAGGAGGACCTGCGAGACGACCAGCAGGTCCGGGCGCTCGTCGCGCGCGCGATCCGCCGCGGCCCGCGCGATCGGCCGCGCGGACTCGAGCAGGTCTGCGGTGGGAGTGAGGTCGTAGATCGCGGCGCCCGTGAAGGGCGGGACCGTGAAGAGCACCCACAGGCCGACGCCCCGTCGCTCGGCCTCTGCTGCTGCCCAGTCCACGATGCACGGGTCGTGCTCCGATCCGTCGACGCCGACCAGGACCCAGCCGTCGGTGGCAACGTCGTCAGACATCTCGGACCTGCTCAATCCCGGCTGATGGCGAGGCCGGTGACCGGCCACACGATGCGGGTTCGCCAGTTCGCAGGGTCAGGGTCGGACTGCAGCCCCGACTCGTAGAACTCCCACATCTCCTCCGACGGCGTCACACCCTTCTCCCGCATCCAGCGCTCGATCTCCTCGTACGTGGAGCGGAGGGCGTCATATCCCCCGGCGTGCACCGCCTCCACGACTCGTGCCGCGGGCAGCACCTCGCCCACGACATCGCCTGCCCCCGCGAAGGGCGACTCCACCGGAAACCCGATCTCGACGTCGACCAGGTCTGCGCTCACGCCTCGATAGCGCGCGTAGGGCGCTCCTGCCGTTCGGGTACCCGACTCCTCGAGCGCCGCGAGCACCTGCTCGAACGCGGCGCCCATCGTGTCCTGCAGCTCCTCCATCCGCACGCGGCGGCGAACCGCCGCCACCGGCTGCTCGAGGACCTCGGTGAGGTGGATCTCAGACATGACAGCCTCCTTCATGGTGTACATCGCTGTCGTTGCCATCGAACTCCCGCACCCAGACCGGCGACAGGGCCCTTGGTCCCGGTACGCCGTCCGGCACCACCCAGCCTCCTGCGCCACGCACGAGGGAGAAGGGTCGCTGACGCAGGGGCGGGAGCCGCCGGCCTGGGGCCTGAGAACAGCGGCGAGGTCCGGGGGATGGACGTGAACGCCGCGCCGCTGGCCATCACCGTGGGCCGCCAAGCTCCTGGAGCGCCACGAGGCCACGCTCGTCCTCGCCCGGAGAGCTTCTAGGTCGAGGGCTACGAGGGCCCGCTGCTGCCTGACGAGCTCGGCCACGCGCGGGCCTGGGGCGCCCAGCTCGCGCTCCCCCGCCCACTTCCGACACCCGACAACGCCGAAGGCCGCTCGCGCTGACGCGCGGCGGCCTTCAACGTGTGGAGGTGGCGGGAGCAGTCCTCACGACCACCTCGTCCCTCGGTGGGTGTCTCTCCTCCCGAGACCCGACACCTCCACACATGACAAAAGCCACTCGCGCTGACGCGCGGTGGCTTTGTCATGACGTGGAGGTGGCGGGAGTTGAACCATCAGCGATCTGACCAGCAAGGATCTGGTCTGGAGTCCACATGTGACATCGGTGTGACAGTGCTCCATGCTCGCGATCGATCGTGCAAGTGCCTCGCGATATGCTTGCCGATCACGGCCGTCATCCGCGTCGGATCCATATGAGCCGGACGGCACGAACCTAGTTCATTTGGTGAGGCTGCCGAACAGGCCTCAGACGATCTGGGCCGTGTCCAGGGGGAGCCACATCGTTGCTCGTTCGACTACCTTCCACGAGCGGTCAACGTGTGCTCCCACAGGTCTCAAGTCGGGCCTTCGCTCCACCACCCAACTCGCGGCAGCCCGCCAACGACGCGCATTCGCTGCAGCCTTGCCGTTCGCCAGGTTGGGCTGTCGGAGGTCGCCTCTAGTGTCTCCGACATGAGCAGGCGAAAGGACCCGCCGCGGTCCGTCGTCGTCAGCGTATGGGCGAAGGCGGCGGGCCGTTGCTCGATGTGTGGCGAGGCGCAGCTCGTGAGCGCCATTCGCGATGTGACTGTGACGATCGGCGAGATCGCGCACCAAGCCGGCGCCACCGAGGGCGGAAGGTCGCCGCGGGGCGACGCTGATGTTTCCCTCACCGCACGCGACAAGGAGGAGAACCTCATGCTCCTGTGCCACGGGTGCCATCGGAAGATTGATTCAGCCTCAGGTCAGGAGGTGTACACCGTCGAGGTGCTTAGGGGGATCAAGGAGCAGCACGAGACGATGGTCGCCGCGCTCACCGACTTCCGCACCGAGAGCAGGACGCTCGTCATCGCGACCCGCAGCATGGTGAAACAGCAGGCCGTCGCGGCGACGCCCCGGGAGATCGCGTTCGCGTTGGTCGAGAGCCGGCGGAGCCCCTACACGCTCGGCAACCTCAACTACAACGTGACCATCAACTTGACCGACCCGGTGTCGGACGAGTGGGTGTGGCAGCGAGGGATGAAGCAGATCGACGCAGCGATCGAGGGCATCGAAGCCACCGTGTCCGCCGGCCACGTCGACCACCTGTCGGTGTTCGCTCTCGCGCCGATCCCCCTGTTGGCGTACTTGGGTCACAAGCTCGGCGACAAGACGACCGTTGACGTGTTCCGGCGTTCACGGGACCACACCGAGCGCGCGTGGTGCTGGGGCGAAGAGACGACCGGTGTACCCGTTTTCGTTCACGACCTTCCCGACGTGGGTCCAGAGTCGGAGAGCATCGTGGTCGCCATGGACGTGACAGCCTCGGTCAAGACAGACCGACTACCAGCAGAGCTGACCGACCTGCCCACCGTGAGACTCCATCCAAGCAGTGTTGCGCCGGGCCCTGACCTATTGGGATCCCGACGGGCACTCGACTCGTTCGGGCGCGCGTGGCGCCGGCTGCTCGCGCAGCTCGAGAACGACTTCCCGGGAGTCAATCGACTGCATGTCGTCGCGGCAGTCCCGGCCCCCGCTGCTGTCGCAATCGGGAGATTCCACCGACCCTACGCCGACCCGGCGATGGTCATGTACGAGCTCGGTGAGGACACCCGATACCAGCGAGCATTGGAGATCCCGGCGTGAGCGCTTGCAACGAAGAGTTCAAGACATTCCTGAACGACCACGTCAACATCAACCAGACCCGCTGGGACAACCTGCTAAGCCGTGTATCCACCCTCAACGACTTCATCAACGAATCTCCCACCGTCGGTGAGCATGTCAACGACGACGTCATTCCGCAGGGCTCCTACGCCCGCCGGACGATCATCCGACCGGTCACGGGCAAGGACTACGACGCGGATGTGCTCGTCCCCATGAACGAAGTCGACGGTTGGGAGCCGGAGGACTACATTCCCTCGCTCCAGCGAGCGTTCGAAGCGTCGGCCCGCTACGCAGGCAAGAGCACGATGAAGAAGCGCTGCCTGCGCGTCCAATACAGCGACGCCTTCCACGTCGACCTAGTCCCGTTCGTGGAACGAGTAGGTGGCAAGTACATCACCCACCGGACAGAGAACCGATGGATCCTGCAGGACCCGACCGCCCTGACCGAGTGGTTCGAGGGTCAGAACAGAGCCGCCAACTATCACCTCGTCAAGGCCGTCCGCCTCGTCAAGTACCTGCGAGAGCACAGCAGCGCCGAGATCCCCTCAGTCGTTCTCACAACACTGCTCGCCAGCCAGGTCAGCCCATACGGCGACCCGACCTACAACAGCGTGGCCTCGACGCTCAACACGCTCCTGTCTGCGCTCGACACGTATCTCACCCCACTGGCGAGCCCACCGTTCGTAGACGACCGGAGCGGGTACGGCGAGAATCTGGCCAACCGGTGGTCACAGACCGACTTCGAGGCATTCAAGAGCAGGCTTCGCACCTGGGCCAGCAAGGCGCAGACAGCCTACGCGGCACCTTACGCCGAGAGCGGCGAGAAGTGGCGTTCGCTATTCGGAACGGACTTCGGCACAGCGGCGAAGCCAGCAGCGCTGCAGGCGGCCGACGCCCGGGGCGAGTCTGGAATGCGCACAGGCTTGGCGCCGGGTGAGCAGACCCTCACGGATCTCGGCATCGTAGAGCGACTCGAGCCGCGCTATCACGTCAAGATGATCGGAAGATTCGCTTCCCGCAAGATGATCCGGTTCCGGCGACTACCATCGACCGGAGACCTGGTCCCCATCGGACGCCGCCTGAAGTTCGAGGTCGAGGACTGCAACGTCGAAGGCGTGACGTACTACTGGAAAGTCCGCAACTTCGGAGCCGAGGCCCAGCGGCGACACATGGAGCGTGGCGCGATTGAACAACGCGGAGCGCAGATCACAGAGACCGCCGACTTCGCCGGTCCGCACTGGGTTCAGGTATGGGCCGTCAAGAACGGGGTGGCCCTGGCAACATCACGCCAAGAGGTGACCATAATCCCGAAGTGAGACGCCGGAGTCGTGGGCCTGTTCAGCACGCCTGTGGCGGCTACCGAGCTGTCCACCTCCGCGCAGTTCCTGCTGGCACTTGACACAAGTTCTGCAGGCCCATCGGCCCCTGCACCGATGCCACCACCACCGTCAGCAAGCCGACATCGGGACCCAGCCCGACCGCACTCCGTAGCGAGCCGACAAGCAAACCACGATGAGAGTAGTCAGCGCTCCGACCTTCTCACCCAGGCATCACGCCGCTACCGGCGCTCCGCCAGCCCCACCACCTCTCGGAAGGGGCGCGTGACGTCGGAACCTTGTGCTTCGATGGACCTTGGGACCAGTGACGATCATTCGAAGGAGTACGGGACGTGCCAGACGTCATCGGCGAGCACTTCTTGCTCCTCAAGATGGAGCGCCGTAGCGGAACTTTCTCCGTCGTTCGCAAGGGCATCGACGATAGGGACGAGTCGTTCGTCGCAGTCAAGTTGCTCTCAGGTCAATCTGATGACGTCACCCGGAGGGTCTTCAACAATGAGACGCGGACGCTACAGAGCTTGTCACATCCCAACATCGTCAGGTGCCGAGCGGCTGGAATCGACGAGACTGACACGTACTACCTCGTCTTAGATTGGGTAGAGCAGAACCTCGACGACGTCTTGAAGGCGTCCGGACCTTGGGGCTCTTGGGACAGACTCGCTTCAGAAATCGCCATCCCGCTGATCGATGCACTCGCCTACACGCACCTGAAGCAAATCGAGCACCGCGATATCAAGCCTCAGAACGTGCTCGTCAACAACCAAGGTGTTCCATTTCTGGCCGACTTCGGCATCGCAAAGATTCGGGGGGACGAGCAAACGACTTCCGCTACCGTCGCCGCCTGGCACTCAAAACCATACGCGCCGCCTGAGCTGAATGCAGATATCCGCTACGTCCGTGACGTGTACTCCATGGGTGTACTCCTCATTCAGTGCATGAGCTCCGAGCAACTCAGAGACCATCCTGGCGTCGAGCGCGCCCTGGAATCGATTCCAGTCCCACCAGACGTGCGTCGCGTCTTGGAATCATGCATCGCGACCCAGCCCGACGACCGCCCGAAGAACGCCAGCGACCTGCTGGGCGCATTGAAGTCGGTCCAGGTGCGGCGCCAGGCTCAGCAGCAGGTCGAGCGCAATCCCATCTGGCTCCGCCTGACGAAGGCGGCCACCCGATCTCTTGGTGGAAGCGACGACTCTCGACAAGAAGCCATTGGCAAGGCTCAGGCCGACCTATCTGGCGAGGTCTACGCGTCGTTCTTCACTGACAGGGCGTCCGGAGCGTTGCAGCGCGACAGCATTCGACTCGATGGCGAGTCTTGGAGCTTCACCTTGAAGCATGACGAGAGTGGCGCCGCCATCATCAAGGCCGCGGAACTTGACTTTGATCGCTTGGAGAACCATCGGCGGCGTTCGCTTGCCCTACCAAGAGCTTTCGAGTGGACCTTCAACCAGCCGCCGAACCAAGCACTGGCTCGGCGTGGGATCGCGACCCTCCTCGACGCAATCGACGCCTACTACGAACCTAAGGATCAACCTGACTCCGACCAGGCTCGAGATCGCGATGGGGACGAGCTGTTCGACACCTGGCGACGAGTCCTGAACGCACGGGAGGAGCTCGCCCGAGGTGAGAAGAAGCCAATCCCCTATCGCAGGTGGCAGGCGCGGGGTCGCGAAGCGACCTTCACGCTTGAGTCGCCCGCGGACCACGACCTGGTGGGGACGGAGTGGCGTGTCAGGGACCGGCTAACCGACCGCAAGTTCGGCTGGGGCGAGGTCATCGACCACGATGTCGATCAGGTAGTGATCCTCAGTGCCCGCCGGTGGGAGGGCCTGCCCGACCGCGCGGTGCTCGACCCGCACCTTGGCCCTGATGAAGCAGCCCTCAACCGCCAACGTCAAGCCGTAGACGATGTCCAGCGCGACAAGTCGGCTCGCCCTGACCTCCGTGAGCTCCTGCTCGAACCTAGCCGTAACCGTGAGCCGAAGCCGGTTGCGATTGCGGACTGGAACCGCGAGCTCGACGAACGAAAGCAGCACGCGATCGAGACAGCGCTGGGGGCGCCCGACGTCTTCGTCGTCCAAGGACCACCAGGAACTGGAAAGACGAGCTTCATCGCGGAGTTGGTCGAACAGACGTTGGCATGCAACGCCACAGCCAGGATACTCATCGCGTCCCAGACCAACGTCGCCGTCGACAACGCGCTGCAGCGGCTGGAGGCGGGTGGCCTCGTCAACATGGTCCGTCTGGCGAGCGCAGACCCAAAGCGCGTTGATGAATCAGTCCGACATCTGCTCCTCGAAGCGCAAATGAAGCGCTGGGCACGGACGGTCCGCAAAAACGCCGAAAGCCACCTTGGCATCCGCGCAATGGAAGCAGGGCTTGCGCCGGCCCACCTCCGAGGAGCCTTGGCTCTTCAGCAGCTGGAGGCGACGATCACACAACTTGAGTACCTGCAACGCGCGGACCTAGAGGACGACGAGGAACCGACCTCCGACCTTGCGACGTCGCTCTCCGAGCCGAAGTCCTCAACTTCCGTCCAGGAGCGGGTCGACGCACTTGTCGATCTTCGCGACGAACTCCTCCAGGAAGCTCAGACCGAACTCGCAGGGGACCTCACCCTGTCGGCCGCGATGAGCGCCAAGGATGCCGGCAACGCAGTCGACGTGTTAATCGGAGAGAGCGACGACGCTCAAGGTCTTCTCACCAGGCTGAAGCTGCAGGGCGAGTGGTTACAGCGCATCGCATCGGACTCCGGACTCGCCACGGCGTTTCTCGATCAGACGAGCGTCGTCGCCGGCACTTGCGTCGGATTCCTCCGTCATCCCGCTGTTCGCCACCTCGAAATTGACCTATGCATCGTGGACGAGGCGTCACGCGCCACGCTCACGGAAGCGCTCGTCCCTGTCTCCCGCGCCAAGCGCTGGATTATAGTCGGAGACACGAATCAACTGCCTCCGATTGACGAGGACCTCCTCCGCAACAAGGAATTGCTGAACGATCACCAGCTCCTGCCGGACGATGTTAAACAGACGCTATTTCAAAGGCTGACCGATCGCCTGCCGGAGCACTCTCAAGTCATGCTCAATCAGCAGTACCGAATGATCCGGCCGATCGGGGACATGATCTCGACGTGCTTCTACGACGGGAAGCTGCGATCCCCGAACGAAGGTGGGTTGGAAGGGTACACCCTCGGCTACGGCAAGCCGGTCCTGTGGCTCGATACATCCGCCCACGGCGACGCCCGCCGTGAGGCCGCGCCGCATGGCAAGGGCACGAGTTATGCCAACCGTGCCGAAGCCCGCATCATTGGTGAGCGGCTCAAGGTGCTCAACGGTGCCATCGACAAGAAGGTCATTCGACTCCCGGAAGGCAACACTCAGCTTGATGTGCTTGTCATCGCTCCGTACGTCGCTCAGGTGGCGGACTTGCAGCAGCAACTCGCACCAATGCGCGATCGGCTGCGCCACTTGACTGTCACGGTCATGAGCGTTGATGCTGTCCAAGGTCGAGAGTCAGACGTCGCCATCTTCTCCGTGACGAGGAGCAACGCCAAGGCGCAACTTGGCTTCATCGGGCCCGACTACTGGCGTCGCATCAACGTCGCACTGTCTCGCGCTCGCTTCGGCCTCACAATCGTCGGCGACGCTGCCTTCATCAAGGGGACAACGGGGGCACTCAAGAAGGTGTTGAGTTACGTCGAATCTCATCCGGATGACTGCGAGCTGAGGACGGCCGCCCGATGAGCCTGACCTCTGCAGACATGATTCGTCGCCGCTTCGGCGACCACCGCCCCGGACTCCAACTCATCAGCGTCGTGGACGCGGCTGTGCCGGTGACGATGCTCCGCGTCGATGTGCTTGCCCAGGAGCGAAAGCCACTGCCGCTCCTCGACGAGTTCATCCTCAGATTCGTCCACGCCGGCGTCAAGCAAATCGAAGAGATCGCGAGGCTTCTCGGCCTACAGCGTGAGCAAGTCGTTGCGGCCGTCGCTGACCAAATCAGCGGCAACAACGTGACACGCGCGTGGAATGGACAGTTGAGCCTGAGCGCGCTCGGACTTGAGGCCGCGCGCAACCTGGCTGCCGTTCAGCCAGTGCTGACCCAGCTCAACGTGCCGTTCGATCGACTGGTCTGGAACACCCAGGACTACGCGCGCTCCAGCCTGATCAAGAAACGGGACGCCCGGGAAGCAGGCATGGAGTTACTCCCTGCCAAGAAGACCTCGCGGGTCCACCTAAGCGACCTGACTGTCGAGCGCTTCAATGAACTGGTCGACTCCCGTGACGACCGCACCCGCCAGGTCGAAGTGCTTCGTGTTCGGAAGATCGCATCTCAGAGCCTGCACCTGTACATGCCCGCGCAGCTGCTGGTCTATGGCGACCCCGATTCCGGCGAAGTCGAACTTGGCCTGTGCGTCGAGGGTGACCTGCAGCCCGCCCATGGGCTGGAGCTGGCCGCTGCCGATGCCGTGGTGAAGTTAGGTGTAGCGGTAGCTCAACCCGAGCCGCGACCGACCCTCTCCCCTGAGCTCGAAGATCAGCGCCTCTCGGGCGAGGAGGTCGACATCATCCGTGCTGCCGGAGACCGGCCATCAGATGCCGGCCCAGCGGAGGCTTCGCCTGCACCGCAACGTGTCGAAGACATCGCTGTGAGAAGCGTGGGCGTGCATGAACATCCTCAACTACTCTCGCAGGCCCTCAACGGCGCCAAGCGGCGACTACTGATCATTGCCCCGTGGGTAAAGGGCGGCGTAGTGAACACCGACTTCGTCGCAGCGATTGAACGGCGCCTGAGGGCAGGCGTTGATGTGCATATTGGACATGGCTATGGTCCGGATGACAGCGGCTCAGACGACTTTGCACTCCGGAAGCTCACGAATCTGGCTGCTCGATACGACAAACTTCGAGTGGTCCGTCTAGAGAACACCCACGCCAAGATCCTGATCTTCGATGACCAATGGATCACCACTAGTTTCAACTGGTTGTCGTTCAAGGGCGATCCGGATCGGACCTACCGCATGGAGGAGGGGACGCTTGTCCAGATCCCCAGCGAGGTCGAGAAGGCCTTCCAGCGTTACCTGGACATCCTTGATACCGACGGCGCGGATCCACGGCTGAAGCCGTAGAGAGTGCTCGACGTCAGCGGCTACGGGTTGGACTGGATGCGCCTCGTATCGGAAGGCGTCGCGACTGCGTCGCCGCCACTCATCGCTCAACTTCCAGAGTCCGCCTGAGACCCTCATTCCACGGACTAGTGCTGAGCTCGGTCCACGGCCATCCGGTGAACGAAGCGGGAGGAACGCCCTCTGACACGCTTCCCGGGTGATGGCAGAGGCGCCAGATCGCCGCCTCCCATGAAGGCTCCCCGCCCTCCCTTGCTTTCAACGCTTCCGTGAACTCAGAGCGCAGCGGGGGATGAGCACCGCTAAGGATCTGCAAGGCTGGGGCCGAGAGTTGAGCTCGTGGTCAGCCTGGGGCCGGCTGACGTCTACTCTTCCGCCATCTGCCACTCAAACGCTTGCCGAGCCAACCCAAGAATGTAGCCGAGATCGGAGGCCTCGTCGAGCCCCACCTCTGTGGGCCCATTGCCCCAGTGACCCTTACGGCTCACGTCCCATGCCAGCTCCCGCTCGTCATTCAGACTCTCGATCGGGATGTTGAGACTCAGCCGCAAACGCGCCTTCTGGGGCACGACGTCGACGAAGTTGGTCTCAGCCTTGAAGGCGATGTAGTGCTTCAGGTACTGCCGGGTGATGGCCGGGTCAAACGCCAGGACCTCGCGGCTGAAGTCCTCGAAGAGCGACCTCCGGGCCGGAGGCAGCAGGTGAGGATGGTCCTCGATAGCGAAGTCCGACTCGGTTCGCTTCGCTGCGAGCTCGGCGACCACCTCGGATGGCAGCTCCGGTCGGACCCAGATGGCCAGCGCATCCTGCGCCAGGCGTGCTGCGCGCCGCTCGATCTGCTCGGCGTCCCACGTCTCGAGTTGGCCTAGTCCTCGGTTCAGTCGTAGCGGACTGTCCTTGAATCCACCCTCGATGTCGCGCTTCTCAGCGAAGATGCGATCCGAGTACTCGGAGTTGTAGCCGGTCAGTGTCAGGTTGCCGAGGGTGTGAAGGTACTTCGCCTGAACTTCCTGCCAGTCCGGACCAAGCGCTTCGCGCCAGCCCACTGACAGGTTCTCGTTCTGAGGCAGGATGTGCTCGATCGTGTAGTTCTCGATGGTGACGTGCTCCTTGCGCCCGTGGTTCTCCAGTCTCCGGAGGAAATACGAGCGCCGGCGGAAGTTGTAGAGGTCACTCGTGGTGAGCGCAGTAGCGAACTCTGCATCGCTCGGGAACCGTCGATAGCTGCCCATACTAAGGAAGTGCGCCGCCACGCTTTCGACGTAGCGGTCCTTGCGTACAGCCGAACTGAAGCCGGCAAAGGTCTTGTTCAACGAGTTGGTCGGGATCCGACACACAGCACGCCGGAACACGTACGTGGTCACCATCTCGACGATCTGCAGCAACTCGTCGCGGCTGAGCGTTCCGAGCTCTCGGTCGGTGTACGCCTCCAGAAGGAACGGATAGACGACGTCGGCCTTGATCTGGTCGAGATCAGCGAAGGCCCCCTGCAACAGCGGATCCCGTTCCTTGCCCAGCGCCATCGCGCAGTAGCGGCCTGCGTAGTTTCGCAACTCGATGACGAGCGCCTCGATCGTGTCACCCTCGGCGGTGGAGCGCGCGGCGTAGTCCTTAAACGCGTCGTAGATGTCGCCCAAGCGCGGGATCTCGCCGGTCTTCAGGGTCACGTAGTGCCGGACGAACTGGTCGAACTGGCTCTCGTCCGCATGCTCGAACTCCAGCTCCATCGGTCGCCAGAAGGCCGAGTAGAGCCGCTCCTGCTGCTTGGGAGGCAAGTCCATCAGCACGTAGTTCCGGATCAGGTCGGCCTGAGACAACTTCTTGCCTGTCGAGTTCATGGCTTCGAAGACGAGTTGCGGGTTGTCGACTCCTCGTTCGAGCTTGACGTCGACGACGACGAGCTTGTCGAGCCCGCGACACACCTGACTGAGATCCAGGCTCGGGTCTTCGAGCTTCCGGCGGAAGTACTCATAGTTGTCGGTGACGCGGGTGGCCGCGTCGGCGCGCGGCTCGGCACCCTGCAGTATCGCGATCAAGGCGTCCTTGTCACTCTGAGACAGGATCAGCTTGAACTGTCGCTCGCCGTCTTCGTCGTCGTTGAGCAGGTATCGGTTGCGGATCTTCCTGGGAGAGAAGCCGTCCCAAGGCTCGCGCGCGTCCTCGGGCATTGCCTCCAGTCGGGCTGCCAGCGCTGCCAGGATCAGCGTCACGGTCGTCACTCGCTGTTGCCCATCGATGATCAGATCAGGCTCCGCCGAAGTATTCGTGGCCTGTTCCTTGGCTACGTACACGATCGATCCGGTGAAGTGCGAACCTAGCTCGGCCGTCGACCCCGCTCGCAAGATGTCCGCCCAGAGTTGTGCGCACTCGACCTCGTTCCAGGAGTACAGGCGCTGGTAGATCGGCACGATGAACTGACTGCTCGCCTTCAGCAGGGTCAGCAGGTGGGAGTCAACAGCCTTCATCGTTCTCCTTCATCACTGTCATCCTTCAGCCGATTCGCTGCTCTGAAGCTTGTGCAGCAGATACGCCAGCTCAGCAATCCCAGCGATGATGTCGGGGTTGCCGATCGCCTCCCCCGTCATCTTCTCCATCAGCCCAGGAACATCGAGAACCGCGTCGATCACCTTGTTCGGCACTGTCGGGCTCTTGCGGAACTGGTCGATCTCGTTCGCCTCGATCTCCGCGACCACCTGCGGGTCGGTCGAGACCTCAGCCGCAGCCGATCGCACGAAACCCTCCACCGTCCCCGGTTCGAAATCGCCCGCGAACAGCGTGTTGATGTGCTGGATGATCTCGTCCAGCGCCACCAGCTTCGGATCCCGTGACGCCGCCCCGGACCCTGCCCCGCTCACCGGCGCCAGCACACCGGCCCCTGTCAGCCCCAGATCCATCTCGCCGCGATCGACCTGCCGCACCCGCTTCAGCACCACGTCGCTGAGATCGACCTCGCTCGTCAGCCGATCGACCGCGATCACCCGCACCAGTTGCCGCAGGAACACCGACAGCTTCTCCAACTCGGTGTTGCCATAGTCGACCACCTGCGACATGAAGTCGTAGAGCCGCACGAACGTGCCCGCGTCCTTGCGGAACAGCTCCAGCCGTTCCACCTCGGCCACGTCGCGCCGCCTCTTCGCCGACGCGTACAGGTCCGCGAACGTCTGCTTCGGCCCCTGGATCGCCGCCGACAGCGCCCCATGCCCCGCCCGGGTAAACCATGCGTGCGAAAACGTATCCACGTCCTCGGCGTCGTAGATGTCGGCCTCGGCGAGCTTCGCCGCGATCTCGTGGACGATGTTCGGGTCCGTCGTCGTCTCGATCCGCGCCTCGGCGAAGTACTTCTCGAACGAGTTCTGGATCTCGAGCGGGTCGTTGACGAAGTCCAGGACGAACGTCTTCTCCTTCACCTCACCCGACGGCGCCCGATACGTCCGGTTCAGTCGCGACAACGTCTGCACCGCGGCGATCCCGTCGAGCCGCTTGTCCACGTACATCGCGCACAGCAGCGGCTGGTCGAACCCGGTCTGGAACTTGTCCGCCACGATCATCACCCGGTACTGCGGCGCCATGAACTCCGCCGCCAGGTCCAGCGACCCCAGCCCCGGGTTCATGCTCGCCTCGGACGCACCCTCGAGCCCGTACTCCTCATCGTCCAGCGACCCCGAGAACGCGACCAGCGTCTGCATGTCGTCGTACTTCATGTTGCGCAGGTACGCATCGATCTCGACCTTGTACCTCGCCGCCGCCTTGCGCGAGGACGTCACCACCATGGCCTTGGCGTGCCCATCGAGCAGATGCGCCACATTGGCCCGGAAGTGCTCGACGACGATCCGCACCTTCTGCCCGATGTTGCTGGGGTGCAGCTTGACGTACTCCATGATCGCCCGCGACGCCGCCTTCTCGTCCACCAGGTCGCCGTCCTCGCCGAGCCCGTCGGAGGCATCCACCCCACGCTCAGCGGCACGCTCGATCTCGTACGCGGTCGAGTACGTCTGGTAGCCGCGCAGCACGTCGAGGATGAACCCCTCCTCGATCGCCTGCTTCATCGAGTACAGGTGGAACGCCCGCGGGATCTGCTCGGGATCGTCCGGGTTGGGCCGGCCGAACAGCTCGAGCGTCTTGGCCTTGGGTGTGGCGGTGAACGCGAAGTAGGACAGGTTCGACGGCGTTGCCCGCTCGGTCATGATCGTCGCGATCTGCTGCTCGACGGCGGAGTTCAGCAGGTCCTCGGCGTCCACCTCGGCCCCTTCCGCAACTTCCGTAGCGCCACCAGCCAGCACCTTGCGGACCTCCGACGCCGTCGCCCCCGTCTGCGAGGTGTGCGCCTCGTCGACGATGACCGCGAACCGGTGTTCACGTAGCGACGCGTTCTCGGCCAACTCCTTCAGTACGAACGGGAACGTCTGGATCGTCACCACCACGACCAGCCGCTTGTCGGTCAGCGCCTTCGCCAGCGCCTTCGACTTCGAGCCGCCGGCACGGCGGACCTCGGTGTCGTCGATGGTGACGACCAGGTCCTTGCGGTCATCGATCTGCCGCACCGCCGCCTGCAACTGGTCGTCGAGCACCGTGCGGTCGGTGATCACCAGGACGGTGTCGAACACCTTCTGGTTGCTCTCGTCGTGCAGGCGAGCGAGCCGGTGGGCGGTCCACGCGATCGAGTTCGTCTTGCCCGACCCGGCCGAGTGCTGCACCAGGTACCGCGACCCGGGCCCTTCAGCGCGGGCGGCTTCGACCAGCCCGGTGACCGCCTCCCACTGGTGGAATCGCGGGAACAGGATCGTCGAGCTCGTCGCCTTCTTCCCGCTGATCGGGTCGACGCGCTCCTCGTGCCGCACGAACATCAGCGCACCCAGGATGTTCAACCACGCGTCACGCAGTAGCACCCGCTCCCACAGGTACGACGACGCCACCCCTGCCCGGTTGGGCGGGTTGCCCTTGCCGCCATCGAGACTGCCGCGGTTGAAGGGCAGGAAGTAGGTCTTGCCACCGGCGAGGCGCGTGGTCATCCAGACCTCGTCGTCGTCGACGGCGAAGTGCACCAGCGCGCGGTTCCCGTGCCCCAGCAGCGGTTGCCCCTTCGGGTCGCGATCGGTCTTGTACTGATCGATCGCGCTCCGCACATGCTGCTTGAAGAACGTCTTCAACTCCGCCGTGCCCACCGGGATGCCGTTGACGAAGAACACCAGGTCGATCGAACGGTTGTCACCCTTGACCGGCGAGAAGTACACCTGCCGCATCACTCGCAGCCGAACGGCCGCGTAGTCGGCGGTGGTCTTCGGGTTGAGCGACGTCGCCGGCTTGAACTGACACATCGAGAAGTGCGCGTTCACATGCGAGAACGGGCGACGCAGCACGTTCAGCGTGCCACCAGCGTGCTTCAACGGGGCTTCGAGCCGCTTCGCCAACGCCTCCAGTAACTGGCGCCGCTGCTTCGCCTCCGACGGCGAGCCGACCGACACGACCTTCGCCAGCTCCTCCGGCTGCGTCTCCTCCAGCCAGCCGAACACGTCCTCCGGAAACAAGGCGAGACTGGCGTCGTACCCGGCTCCGGTCGGCGAGTAGAGCCACCCGTGCGCGGCGAGGTACTCCGCGATCTCCACCTCGAGTGCCTGCTCGGCGACGGCCTCACTCACCGCTGGTCTCCTCCCCCGCCTGGATGGCGCGCCGGGCGACGCGCTCCTGCGCGTCGCGCCAGATCGTGTGCAGCCGCTCCTCAAGCAGTGCCTTGGGCGGCAGCGTGGTCCAGTACTCGGCGACGGCGATGCCGTCCTTGTGCATCTGCAGCAGCTCGATCTGTTCCCGGCTGGCCTCGGTGCACAGGATCAGACCGATTGGGGTCTCCTCGCCCTCGCGGCGCTCGTAGCGGTCCAGCCAGCGCAGGTAGAGCTCCAGCTGGCCCTTGTAGCCGGGCTTGAACTTCCCGATCTTCAGCTCCACGGCCACCAGTCGCCGCAGCGGGCGGGAGTAGAACAGTAGGTCGAGGGAGAAGTCCTCGCCGTCGATCACCATGCGCTTCTGCCGGGCGACGAAGGTCCACCCGTCGCCGACCTCGAGCAGGAACGGCTCGAGCTCCCGGATGATCGCTGCCTCCAGGTCACGTTCCTGGTAGGCGCCACCGAGCTGCAGGAAGTCGAGCAGGTACGGGTCGCGGAACGAGTCGAGCGGCACCGCCGACCCCGGAACGACCTGCGAGTTCGCGATCTCCCGCCGCTCGTACGCCTTCCGCTCGATGATCCCGCGCAGCTCCTTCACGCTGAGGTGGCGCTCCACCGCCTGCTGGGCGTAGAAGGCACGGGCGTCCGTCGACTTGAGCGGCAGCAGGGCGAGGATCTGGGTCCAGCCCAATTCGCGTATCGGCGATACGCGAATCTGATCGTCACTGAACTCCCGCGCGAACTGGACCATCCGCCGGAGGTTCGTCTCGTCGAAGCCCGGTCCGTACGTGGCCTTCAAGCGCTGCGACAAGCTCGCGAGCACGCTCCGGCCGTACTCGCCGCGCTCGTCCCCGAGGACGGACTCGGAGACAAGCCGACCAAGGTGCCAGTTCCGTAGCACAAGCGTCGCGTTCACCTGCCGGCTCGCTGACAGCCGCGCCTCCTCAACCAGCGCCGAGACCCGCTCGAACAATGTCGTCACGGTGCCAGCGACGTCAGCATCAGCCCGGCGAGCAACCTCCGGCGCTCTCTCCCGGCTCATCAGGCCGCCCTCCCGTTCGTCAGGTCGATCTGGCCGGTGACCGCTGCCGTGATGAGCGCCGCACGCCGCTCCCTCGAGAGGGCGATGTTGTGTTTCGCTTCGGAGATCAGGCTGTCAATACTCGCGGTGCTCTCATCCAAGAAATCCGTGATCTGGCGCTGCTCGTCCTCCGGCGGGTAGGGCATCTTGAACTTTCGCACCTGCCACTCACTCATGTGAGGCACGCTGACGCCCGTGAACATGGGTGATAGGTACGCATAGAAGGACCGTGTCTCCAGCAGATACCTCAGGTACCCAACTGAACCACGGTTCGCCAGTCGGATGCGCATCACTCGCTGGAGTAACAGGGCGGGGATGTCCTGTTCGGTCAGTGCCGTAACACGGACACCGCCGCCGACGAAAGGACGATCCATGCCAAGCACGATGTCACCGGGGGCGAGCGCATAGGCCGAGGGCACGGGCGAGTTGGCTTCGTCCCAATACACGGTCTCGGACCAGTCGGTCCGCCCGGGCTTGATGTTGATCCCACGAAGCAACCGGGTGTCGTTCGTGTTCACTGTGAACCCGTCACTTGCAAAGGCGTATCCAGCGAGCGTGTCCGCGACGAAGCCGAGCTGCGTCACGGTCCATGTCGCGACGGTAGGGAGTATCCAGGGCTCCGCGTGCGCAGCCGTAGCGGCGTTATTGATGCCCCCGAAGACGGCACGCTCGATTACCGCGCTTCGGCGCTCACCGAGTTGCCTGATGAAGTGTTCTAGCTCGGCGATGAGGGCGTCGATCTGAGCGGTCTCAGCGTCCAGGAAGTCCGCGATCCGCCGCTGCTCGTCCATCGGCGGTACCGGCACGGGAAGCCGCCGCACATCGTCATATCGAATCCCCTGCCGAACACCACCGCCCATCGCGTAGAAGACCTTGTTGAGGTCGTATGACCGCATCAGGTAGGCGAAGTAGTGCGAGTCGAGGCCGAATGGGTCAACTGCGACGTACGCGGAAGTGATAATGCCGCGCTGCTCGACCAGTGCGGTGCGTAGGCTCCGCTGGTCGTTCTGGAGATCCGTGAACCGGCAGACCGTCATGCCTGGCTCCACGATCTGGTAAGTGCCAAACGACTCAGGGAGCAGCCCACTACTGCTATTGATGTCCTTCTGCACGATGCGGCCGAAGCTGAGGGACAGGAGGTTGACCTCCCGCAAGTCTGTGTTCGCCACCTCAGACTCGCGCGCAACGGCAAGCAACGGCAAAACGTTCCAGGTAGATGGGTAGTCGCCATACGCAGATGGAAGCGTCGTAGTCACGCCTCCACCTCCCGTAGCAAAGTCAGAATGCGAGCAACCGAGGCTTCAAGATCCGCGTCGATCTCCTCCAGCGACCGCGGCGGCACGTACTCGTAGAAGTGGCGGGTGAAGGGGATCTCGTAGCCGACCTTCGTCTTGTGCCAGTCGATCCAGGCGTCGGGGACGTGGGGCAGGACCTCGGCGTCGGCGTAGGCCTGGATGGTGTCGCGCTCGGCATCGTGCGACATCGAGTGGCCGCCCCAGCCGAAGGGAACAACCTCGGTGTCACGGAGTCCGGTGTCGGGCTCAGGCTGACCCTTCGTCGTGCAGACGTCGGCGTTCTCGTCGCGCTCCCCCAGTGCTTGCCACAGCGCTTTGCGCTGCGGCGTCGACAGCCCGATGCCGGCAGCGCCGAGGTGCCTGCCGACGTCACGCAGGAACTCCTCGCGGTTCAGGTACAGCTTGTCGCCGAACGAGCTAAGCGCGTCGACGAGCCCGTCGACCTTGGCGAGCGGCTTCGACTCCGTCACCGACTCCAGCCGTTCGGGCGTGACCTGGAAGTTGAGCTGCAGCGGCCGTTCGATCGTCACCGACCAGTAGGCGAAGTCGAGGTTGTCGAAGACCTTGGAACGAGGTGACCCACCGCCGTCGGAACCAGACTCACCAACGGAGGCTCCGCCGTCGAAATGGTCATAGGTACGCACGATGAGATCGCGATCAGAGGCGGAGATCTCGACACGCTTGGAGCCGAGCGACTTACGCATCTTGGTGCCGAGCTTGGTGGCGTCGACGAGCTGGACCTTGCCGCGACGCTCGGGCTGCTTGGAGTTGTCGAGGATCCACAGGTAGGTAGCGATGCCGGTGTTGTAGAACATGTCGTTCGGGAGCGCGACGATCGCGTCGACGAGATCGTTCTCCAGCAGGTACCCGCGGATGTTGCTCGGACCCGAGCCCGCCCCGCCGTTGAACAGCGGTGAGCCGTTGAGGACGATGCCGCCGCGGCCGCCGTTGCCGCGGGCGTCGACCGGGCGGAGCTTGGCGATCACGTGCAGGAGGAAGAGCATCGAGCCGTCGCCCACACTCGGCAGCCCAGGGCCGAAGCGCCCGTTCGTGCCGCGCGCGTGCTCGGCACGGACCGCCTTCTCTGAGGCCTTCCAGTCCACGCCGTACGGCGGGTTGGACAGGACGAAGTCGAAGGTGTCACCGGCGAACAGGTCCTCGGCGAGGGTGTCACCGAGGCGGACGTTGGCGATGTCCTGGCCCTTGATCAGCATGTCGGACTTCGCGATCGCGTAGGAGGACGGGTTGATCTCCTGCGCGAACAGCGCCAGATTCGCCTTCGGATTCAGCTCGTGCAAGTGCTCCTCGGCGACCGAGAGCATGCCGCCGGTGCCGGCGGCCGGGTCGTAGACGGAACGGGTGATTCCCGGGGTGGCGAGCGCTGCGGTGTCCTCGGCGAAGACCAGGTCCACGAGCAGGCGGATGGCATCGCGCGGGGTGTAGAAGTCGCCGGCCTCGGCGTTGGAGGCCTCAAAGTCCTTGAAGATCAGGTGCTCGAACAGGTCGCCCATGCCGGCGTTGTCGACATCGTCGGTCGATAGCGGTGCGGCGGCGAATCCCTGCGTGACCGGGATGAGGCGATCAACGGCATCAAGCTGGTGGATGCGGGCCTCGAAGTCGAAGTGCTTGAACACGTCGACTTCATCGGAGAACCCGTTGACGTAGTCGACGAGGTTCGCGGCGAGGTTGTCCGGGTCCTCCAGTGCGGTCGCGAGCGTGTAGGAGGAGGTGGTGTAGAAGGGCAGACCGGTGGCGCGGCGCACATGGGCGCGGCGCATGGTCGGATCCTCGGACTTGGCGACGGCGGCAGCCAGCGCATCGCGGTGCGGCGCCATCACCGCTTCCAGGCGGCGCAGGATCGTGAACGGCAGGATGACCGTGCCGTACTGGTGAGGCTTGAACGGACCCCGGAGCAAGTCAGCGATCGACCAGACGAAGTTGCTCAGCTGACTCACGTTGTCTCCTGCTCCGCGGGCTATAGGCGCGCCTGATCATCCGGCGGCTGCCGGTGGTGCCTAGGTTATGAGGGCGGTCCGACAGCTCGACCTTTCACGTGGAACAGCGCCTGTCGTGCACTCATCGCGAGCCTAGCGATGATCGTGGTCCAGCAGCCGAGCCTCGCTCCTGGGCCGCGTAGCGTCGCGCTCGCTCCGACCAGGCATCTGACAACGTCCACAACTCTGCCTGTATCTCGTTCCACGGGCTGTTCGCGAGCTCGTCCGCGACGAGCCTCTTGCGAAGCGCGCGCAGCACCTGCTTGCAAGCCTTCGGCGACTCCAGTACGCGCTCGATCGTCTCCTCCCATGACGGCTCGACGCGCTTGACCACCACCTCTTTCGCGATCGCGCCGGCTGCCGCTGCCCGTCGCTCCTCGTAGGCCGCGCGGCGGCATACCTGCGAGCACCACACCCGTGGGCGACCTCGTCCGCTCGAGTTCAAGGGCAGCAGTTCCGAGCACCGCGGGCACCTCGGGCCGACCTCCTGATGCTCCGCGGCCTTCGCCAGCGCTGCAGCGCGAATCTCCTCAAGGGACCGCGCTGACGGCGCCCGCCTGGCACGCCTCGACTGCGCCGTTCGCTGCCGTTTGCGGGCCATCGTCGAGCACCTCCAGGATTTACGTACGGACGATAATCTCACAGAGGTGCAAGAGGTGTGGTGGGCACGGGGTGTGCGCAATCTGCGCAGCGCGGGACACCGAGGCGCCTCGGCCGCGTGCAGTTGGCTGGCGATCCAAGGCGCAGCGGGAGTGGCGTTTCTACGACTGGCAGTCAGCCGGGACCTAGAGACGGAGGCCGGGCTCATCTCGCACAGGTCCATGTGCCGACCAACGGACTTTCAGCGGTCTGTCGCAGCAATGAGATCCTGCGCGAGAAGTGCCAGCGCCGCGGACACCACTTCGGGATCGCCGACGAGCTCTTCGGCCGCTCCAGCCATGCGGGACCCCGCGGCGTCGGCACCCGCCTCGAACAGGGTCCGGAGGAGGTCGAGCGCCTCACGTGTGACGACGGCGCTGACCTCGTGGCCCAGGAGTCGTTGAACACCGGCCGCGAGATCCTGCGTCTGGACGGCGCGGAGCAGGCGGTAGATGTCGTGCGCGTCCTTGTTGTCGCGCCGCGACTGGTGCTCGAGTCGATCGCCGATCTTGTGGAGCTTGGCGACCAGCAGGCCGCCGGCCCGGCAACGGAAATCTCGAACTCCCGCGAGTCGCTCTCGTCGAGCGACCCGATGATCATCTTGGCGTTGTCGACCAACGCACCCTCGATGCCCCTCGCCCGGCGCATCGACGTCGACGCGTGCGGCGGCACACGTGCACCGCGGCGGCCTGCTCCTGCGACGGCGTCCGGCACCATCAGATCGACCGGCACACCGCCGGGCGAGATCCACGACCCGAGGGCACTCGGCCGAGGATCCGGAACGAAGCCGGCTGCGCTCATCGCCTCCTCGACCAACGGTTCGGTGGCCAGGAGGTCGGGGTCGAGTGCCACGTCGCCAATCTGTGGTGAACTCGGCGAGCGCGATCTCGGTCGCGCCAGTGTGCAGGTAGGCGGCCTGGGCACCGATCAGAACGAGCGCCTCAAGGTGCGCTTCCAACGCTGCCAATGCATCGAGAAGCCCCGTGCGCGCCATCACCACCGCATCAGGCACGACGCCACCGCCCTTCGTTCGCGCGCATCCACTCGATCAGGTACTCCGCCTCCTCCGGTTCACGACCGGGCCCGTTCAGCAGATCCGCCGCTACCTGAGCAGGGGCGGCTACCGGATACCCGTCGGAAGAGTCCACCCTGTTCAAGAAGGGGACGTCACCGATGCGCTGGGGCTCCAGCAGGATGACGTTGGGCGCCGCAGCGTTGGGCCGCAGGCCCCACTGCTCGGCCGCCTCCTGGATGGACGAGACGTAGACGTAGAGAGCTCTAGCTGGCGCGTACGTCGCCCACTGCTTCGCCGCGACGGAACCCGTCACCGCGACCGGGAACCTGCGCCGACCTGCGATCTTGTCGAGCACCGCGTCGATGCCACGGGGCTCGATGAACGCCATCGCCCGCGTGGTCGCCTGGAAAGGGGCCTGCTCGCTCCACGAGCGCAGCAGCCTCTCCCAGTCGATCACGCGGGAGCGAGCGCCCTCCTTCACGAGCAGCGCCTCACGCTCCAGGTACTCCAGCACGCGATAGGTCGCACCGGTCGAGGTGCCCGAGGCAGCGACCAGCTCGCGCGCCGACCAGTCGCGATCGACATCGAGCAAGGCACGCACCACGCGCGCCGCCGGCTCGCCCTTAAGCGTTCCCAGAGGGCGCCCCTTGCGCCACGGATCACGGTCCTCACCGCGATCGGCAATGAACAATGCCGGAGAGTCCACGCTGATCCGCATATTGCCGGTGGCATCGGCGTATGACACCCCGGCATCCGCTAGCTCCTCACGTACCGACGGCGACAGGTAGCGGGCCACCACCAGCGATCCGGAGGATCCGTCGGATCCGGAGCGGAGTTCCTCCGCCAGCCGCGCGACGTCACGACGCGCGAGCACCTGCCTCACATCGACGAGGAGGCTCGCAGCAGGTCCACTCGGCGCCTGGAGTTGCAGTATGAGGTCAGCAGGCTCCGCCTCCGCCGACGACGCACCGTCACGCTCGCTCACGTCCCACGACGGCGGCACACGGTCGAGCACGAGATTCACAATGCGACGACGGAGGTCAGCGTCAGTTGGCGCGTCAACCGTCATGCCACACCTCGTTCGTGTAATGAAATGATTCCGCTGCCACCGGAATCGGCTTCTTTCCCGAACAGACTAGCCCGTTCCAGCCCAGACCACCAGGATCCGGCTCAGACGGTCTGGACGTAGTCCAGCTCGACGACCACCGCACGCCCCAGACCGCCTGGTAGCAGCCCACCGTCGCGAGCTGGAGCAGCAGGCCGCGGGTCAGCGATGGCACCAGCACGCTGGTGTCGAGAGGTGCGCGACACACGGGGCGAGCGCGTCAGGCCCGGCGGCGCGCTTCGCGGAGCAGTTCCTCGAGCTCGCCTGCGTCGACGTCGCCGTCGGCCGCGACGGCGGCGTCGAGGTAAGTGTTGCGGCGTGCGCTCAACATGTCGCGATAGGCGAGCACATCCACCAGTCGCAACTTGCGACGCGAGACGCCCGGCACCTGGGCCGGGAGTTCGCCGCTGCCGATCAACTTGACCACGGTCGGACGGCTGACCCCGAGGACCTCGGCCGCGACCTGCGTGCTGATCTCGCGATCCTTCGACAGGATGCTGACCGACTGACCGCGTCGCAAGGCGTCGACAGCAGCCTTGAGCACCTCGTGCAATGACTCGGTCAGCTCGACCGAATCGTGCTCATCGATACCGCTGAGACGGTACGCCGGACGTGCCTCAAGCCCGCGCGCACGGTCGTGGGCGGTGAGGAAGTTGTGTACCTGCGCGAGATCGTCGAGCTCGCCCACGGTCTCGACAATCTCCTGGGGCCGGGTGCTCATAGAGTTCCTTTCAACACACCAAGTCTCGACGAGTTGCGAAAATTACGAAAGGTCCACCTGGTCCGTTGTGACGATCGATCAGCGCCACCTTGTCGCTCGTCCACATGCACCTTGCCCGGACCCGCGGCCAGCACGAACGCGGTGCGGGCAAGGCTAGTTGCACGCCCCGGGCAAGGTCGTGCGACCGACCATCACCACCGCATCAGGCACGGCGCCGTTGCCCTTCGTTGGAGCGCATCCACCCGATCAGAGACTCCCCTCCTCCGGTTCCCGATTGGGCCCGTTCAACAGATCTGTCGCCACCTGTGCGGGGGCTGCCACCGGGTATCCGTCGGCAGACTGCTGGCATTCCGGAACGGGACGGCGCCACTGTTCCGTGGCTCGAGCAAGAGGACGTTGCAGGCCGCCTCACTGGATCTCAGTCCCCATCGTCGGCCTGGGAACGGTCGGCTCAACGTCGAAGCGGTCGTCGCAGGTATGTAGCAAGCCGTCGCCGCCCGTCGCGCCAAGGGCTACGCGAGCGCAGCGCAACGAACCTTCACCAAGATCCGTCTGTTCCCTCAACCCCAATCGCCGCCAACAGGGCAGTGACCTCATCCCGGCCCGGCGCACGAGGCCGGTCCCAGACCGCCGCGTAAGCCGCAGCCAGTTTCGGCCACAGCTCAGCTTTCGCTGCCTCGAGAGAGTCGACGTCCGATGGAATCGGTGGGACGAGCACGAGGTCGTGCGGGATAGCTCGACCAGCCGTGTCTACTCTTCCTTCGGGGTCCGGAAATCGCAGCGCCAGAGCGGACCCGTAGGTGGTGAACACCGTTTCGCTCTCACCCGTGCCGGCGAAGGCGGCCTCGTACTCAGCGAGCGGATCCTCGAAGCCGCCTGAGAGCAAGAATCTGAATCCCCACGCGCGACCACGCGTCGCCCATATCAGTCTCACCGGGGGCTCTTGACGAACAGGTCCCGTTCGATCCCATCTTCGAGATCGAGCCGAAACTGCGTCAGGATCGCCGTCAGGAAGTCATGCTTAGCGATCGCCTGACGATGCAACTCTTCCAATTTTGGCTTGCCTGCCTCGATCAGTGCGGTCACAGCCGGAAGAGCGAAACCGGCCAAGAGTGGACCGACCTTCGGAACTTTACCGATCAGCTTCGCGACAGGCCCGGAGGCGGCGATCAAGAGCGACAGCGCCTCAGCGCTATTGAGCAGCGGCTTCACAGCTCTCCATGGCAGTTTCATCCACTCGCTCCAGGCGACCATCCGCTCAACCGGAAGAATCGACGCGGCAGGCAAGAGTAGGTTGAGCCCGAAACCCTCAGTCAGAAGGATCCTTCCTGGCTCGAACTTCGCCGATGACAGGACGAGATAGTCCTCGCCGAGCGACAGCGCCTCGGGGCGCTGGACGAGCGACGCCAGCGTCTCGCGCAGATCCTCGACCTCCACGGCAGCCTTCTCGACAACCAGGTCCCGGAACGCCGGCGCCTTCATCTCTGGATGTAGGTCCGCCTTAGACAGTGCGATGAGCCATATTCGAGGAAACTTGTCCAGTAGCTCTCCGTCGGTGAGCAGGTCGTCCTTGATGCCTCGAATGCCATCACGCATCCCCCAGAACAGGCTCTTGAGGTACGCCTCTTCGGCGCCTTCATTGTCCAATAGTTTCTGACCATCAATCAAAAGCACGGCAACGTCGGACCTTAGCAGAGCACGGAAGGTATCCACGCGGCGCGCAGCCTCCTCATCACTGCTCGGATCGTCTTCGAACCACTCGCCGGGGTAGTCATGCCAGACGAGGCGGAGAGCATCGATAGAGGTCTTCTTCGCGGTCGCGCCGGAACGAGCAACCTTCGGTGTCACCGTGAACGCATACTGTGTCGCAGCAAACCGAGTGGCCTGCGGCGCTTTCGCGCTGTTCTTCATGCCGAGATAGTTCTGCCTGAGCCTGGTCCCCAGGCCTGTGTTGTCAGAGATGAGCGCGAAGTGGCTTTCCTTCTGGCTAGACCGCTCGAGGGCACCGCCATAGAACGATGAGACGAGGACCGTCTTCCCGCTACCGCTCTCGCCAAACACCGCGATGTGCTGCTCCTGAACCCTCTTCCCGACCATGCCGAGAAACTAGCACCGCCCGCATCCGCAGCCTCGCGAGGCGCACCGGACCTCCGATCGACGAAGAAAGCAGCAGCTCAACGAGGCAAGTCGACCTCGTCGCTCAGGCGATCCGTCAGTGTCCTATCCCGCGTAGCGGTCGCGTGCTGATACCTCAGCGCAACGCTCACGTCGCTGTGGCCTCCGCGATGGAGCAGCTCGGCGAGCGTCGCGCCCTGCTGGGCGTAGATCGTCAGTCCCGTGTGGCGCAGATCGTGGAAGCGGAAGGTCGGGCGAACGGCCTTGCGCGCTTCGCGCCAGGCGTTGTCGAACGTCGTCTGCGACACCCGCATATCTCTACGGCGACCGCGGAGCACTGTGCTCCTCGGCTTGGGTCCGGTGAACTCCTCCAGGTGCACCACCAGCGCCGGCAGCAAGAACCGCGGGATCGCGATCGACCTCGCCGAGTCCGCCTTCGGGTCGGTGATCGCGTGCGCCTTGGTGTTCCACTGCCGCCGCACGTGCAACGTGGCCCGCGCCGGGTCGTCCAGATGTTCCAAGTCGCGCCGTTCCAACCCGAGCACCTCCCCAAGCCGCAGTGAGCACCACGCCGCCAGCGGCACGGCGATCCGCAGGTGCTCCGGCATCGACTCGGCCATCGCCGCGACCTCGGCGGGAGTCGCGACGTCGCCGTCCTCCTCGGCCGGGCGCACCCGCACGTGCCCCACCGCCTCTGGGAAGCGGAAGCTCGTGAGCCCACCGATCTCCCGCTTGACCGCCGCGTTGATCATCGACCGCAGCACGATGGTGGTTGTATGGGTGATGCCGTTGGCCTTGGCTCCTGGGTGGCGGGCCGAGGGTCGGGACCGCAGCTCGGTGAGCAGGTCCGCGACCTGCTGCGTGGTCAAGTCCACCAACCGCACATGCCCGAGCACCGGCAGCACGTGGTTGCGCAGCACCGAGGTGTAGCTCACCACCGTCGCGTGCGAGCGCTTCGGGTTCGCGTCCATCTCGGCCAGCCAGGTCTGCGCCCACTCCCCGACCGTGACCGACTCCAGCGCCTCCCGCTCGACGACCGCACGCCGCTGGGCACGTAGCTCAGAGGGCGGCACGAACGATCCCCGGACCGCCTCGCCCTTCGCGATCGCTAGGGCCGCCTTGGCATCGCCGAGGGTGTCGAACATGCCCAGTGCATGCGTCTGACCATCGACCGAGAGCCGGACCCGGTAGCGTCCCCGGTAGAGCGTGATCCCGCGTGGGAGCGGTCCAGAACGCGCCATCGAACCCCAACCCCTCTCAGACTGTGACAGCTGTGTGACAGTTCTTGTGCCAATTCTGGCCCATCCGTGCCAACTCCTGCATACGGAGCCGATCGCTGAAACCGTTGGGATTGCAACGAAAAGCGCCGCGTACCGAAGGTACACGGCGCTTCGTTGTGGAGGTGGCGGGAATCGAACCCGCGTCCGACAGCGTGGAACCAGGACTTCTCCGGGTGCAGTCTGCTGATGAGTTTCTCGGCCCCAGCGTTCTCGCAGACAAGTCGCTGACGGGCTCAGTCATCTGAGTGTTCCCGCAGTCCCGATGACGAGGACTACGAGCAGTGGCTTCCTAGATGACGCCAGGAACCGGGACGGAAGCTAGCCCGGGCTGACGGAGTTCAGGACTCGCTCAGGCGGCGAGTGCGAACTCGGTGCGCTTGGAATCGGCACCTATTGGTTTGCATGGAGCGTTGACGAGATGACCATGCATCCTCGACCCGCTTCTCCTGGAACGACAACCGTCGTCGAAACCGATCACCCCCCTGTTCAGTTATCAAGCACCGCCGGTCCGTGAACCACCGGTCCAGCCATGCTATCTCCTCAACCAACAGGCAGCCCAGCTGATTCCCGGCGGGCAGCTCACCAGCCGCCACCACCGCCACCACCGACGCCACCGCCGGAGAAGCCGCCACCGCCGGAGAAGCCCGAGCCGCCCGAGGAGGCGGGCGTCGCCGTCGCGACCGCCAGATCTGCCGCCGAGGTGACCGAGTCGATCGCCTCGCCGAACCCGGAGCTCCACAGCATCAGCGCGGGGGTGTGGCCGAGGTACCAGGTCGGGGCGGGCAGCTCGACGCCCTCCTTGGCGAGCTCGGCGAAGATCCCCACCCAGCGGCTCTCCAGCCCGAACGTCATCGCGTAGGGGAGGTACTTGGAGAAGATGTCCTCCCCTGCCTCGAACCGCAGCGTGTTCGCCTCCGCGGTCTCGATGTACCGCTTGAAGCCGAGCGACTGCGCGAGCACGGCACTGCCGGCGGCAGTGCGGGCCGGTGCTGTGGGGGCAGCGACGATGATCGCGATGCCCGCGACGATCACCGCCGCGCCGATCAAACCCAGCCCGGCCAGGAACGACAGCAGCAACGTGGCCACGATCCCGACCCCGAGCACGAGGAAGCCCATGCCGTACCAGCTCGCCCGTACCGACTGCGGCGAGTGCTTGAACCAGCCGCGCGAGACCATCTCCTCGTAGAGCTGGTCCTGGGTGTCGGAGACGCCCTCGGCGAACCGTGTGCCGAGCTTGCTCAGCCGCTTCTCCTTGCCGCTGGTGGTGAAGATGCTCCGCAGCAGCGTGCGCTCGAACGGGCGCAGCTCGTCCCAGTCCGCGTCGAGGTTGCGCACGAGCCGCCAGTCCGGCTTCTTCTTGCCCTCGATCTCCTCGATCCGCAGGTACCCGCGCACCGCGAGGTCGAAGATCGTGGCCGTGACGTCGCGCCGGTCAGCCTTCTCGTCGGTGAGCGTGCCCATCTCGCCGGGCAGCACGTCCGGCGGCGGCGTGAACTGCACCGCCACCGGGGTCCTGCGCCTCGGCCCCACCGCGGTCGCACCCTCTGCGGTGGTCGGCTGCAGGCCCGGTGTGAGCCCCTCATAGGCGATGTCGCGGCCACGCCGGCGCGCGAACGCCGCCACGCCTCCCACCGCCAGGACTGCGAGCCCGCCCGCGGCAGGCACCACCGGCGTGCCCAGCCCGAGACCGTTCGCGAACGTGCGGCGCGGCGCCAGGATCGGCTCCACCCCGCCGAACGTCCCGCCCTCGTACGAGGCCACCACGCTCATCCCCTGGCCTTCGCTGAGATAGCCGTGCTCGAAGCTCGCCACCCCGTCCTCCACCCGGTAGGAGGAGCACTGGTTCGTCGACCCCACGCGCCCGGTGAAGCACGCGAGCTCCAGCGGGATCTCGGGCGCGGTCAGCCTCACGGTCGCGTTCGAGATCGGCACCTCGAATGCCGAACCGATCACGTTCCAGTAGATCTCATCCTCGCCGCCGTCCCCGACCCCGGAGTTCACGATGCCGGCCACCGAGTAGGTGATCACGTAGGTCTGCACGCCCGAGACGTCGTCGATGTCCTCATCGCCGATCCGGATCACGAGCCCGGTGTCGCTCTCGTCGAGGTGCGTGTCGGCAGGTGCACCGGTGGGCGAGGACACCTCGACGTCACTGACCTCCAGCACCCGGTAGTGATCGGGGTCGCCGTCGATCTCCTGTCGTGTGAGCAGCGTGAGGAACATCCCGTGCCCGGGCGTGGAGCGGAAGTTGAAGTCGATCTCCAGCCGCACGTCGATCGTGCCGGCCGGCTGCGCCGTCGCCTCCACGAGATACCGGTCGATCTCCCGGTCGCCCTGGTCGTCGTCGGCGCGCGCCGCCGAGGCCGGCAGCAGCACGACGGCGATCAGCAGCGCCAGCACCAACGAGAGCAGCAGCGTGGAGGGTGCCCGTCGAGTCATACCCGCAGGCTAATCGGCCCTGGTCCTGGGGCACTCCCCTGTCCGGCGGACAGACCTGCCCACCTCACGCCCGACGGCGCACGCTCATCTCCCGCTGCGCCTCACGCTCATCCTGCTGTCGCCGCAACGTCTCGCGCTTGTCCCACTCCTGCTTGCCTCGCGCCGTCGCGATCTCGACCTTGGCACGACCGCCGATGAAGTACAGCTCCAGCGGCACGATCGTGTGCCCCTTCTCGCGCGTGGTCTGCGCGAGCTTCGCGATCTGCTCACGGTGCAGCAACAGCTTGCGCCTGCGCCGCGGCGCGTGGTTCGTCCAGGTGCCCTCGGCGTACTCCGGGATGTGCACGCCCTCGAGCCATGCCTCACCGCCGTCGATCGCCACCCAGCCGTCGACCAGCGACGCCCGGCCGGCCCGCAGGCTCTTCACCTCGGTTCCTGTCAGCGACAGGCCCGCCTCGTACGTGTCGTCGATGTGGAAGTCGTGCCGTGCCTTCTTGTTCCGAGCCACCACGTTCTTGACGGTGCGCGGATCGACCCCTGCGGGCACCTTCTTCTTCTTGGCGCCACCCTTGACGTTGCTCACGACTCCCTCTCCGCCCCGCCCCTGACGCGTGGCCGAACCAGGGTAGGCCAGTCCCGACGGCTCAGCCTCACCTTTTCGCGCAGAGCGGCACGCCCGAAGCGGGCTGGGTCAGGAGATGTACGGCATCGGGTTGACGTGCGCCCCGTTGCGCCACATCTCCAGGTGCACGTGGCAGCCGGTGACGTTGCCGGTGGCGCCCGTGTAGCCGATGGCCTGCCCCTGGGACACGGACTGCCCCACACTGACCGCGAACCGCGACAGGTGGTTGTACACGCTCACCCAGGAGTTGCCATTGACAACGCCGTGGTTGACGAGCACCTGGTTGCCGTGCGTGCCGTTGCCGGCCGCCGGCCGAACCCCGACGACCGTGCCGGAGGCGATCGACATCTGCGCCTCGCCACAGCCGGAGCGCAGGTCCACGCCCTGGTGCATCCAGTAGCCACCGGTGATCGGATACCACCGCATCCCGTAGTCCGAGGTCACGTGCAGCGAGCGGCTGAGCGGTGAGATGAAGGAGCTCGAGGAGCCGCCACCACCGGAGCCGCCACCACTGGAGCCGCCACCGCCACCGCCACCGGAGCCGCCACCTCCGCCGCCCGAGCTCTGCTGCTGCTGCGCCTGCTGGGCGGCGATCTTGGCCTGGCGCTCACGCTCGGCCTTCTCGGCGGCCGCGATGCGGGCGATCTCGTCCTTGATCTCCTGGTCGATGCGGTTGTTCTCCGCCTCGAGCTCGGCCTGCTTCTCCTTGTAGTCCTCGCGGAGCTGCTCGAGCTCGGCAGCGGTGGACTCCTTCTCGGACTTCAGCTGCGTGATCTCGACCACCAGGTCGGCGGCGCGCTGACGCGCGGCCTCGGCCTCGTCGACGGCCACCTCGGCCTCGGCCTCCAGCTCCACGATGCGGTCCTCGACGGCGTCGAGGCGGACCTGGCGGTTCCGGTTGACGGCCTGCAGGTTCTCCAGGTCGGAGAGGGTCTGGTTCTGGGTGCGCAGCGCCGAGCTCATCGCCGAGTAGTCCGACGCGAACTCCTCGGCCGAGCCCGCGCCGAAGATCAGCGACAGCGTGCTCATCCCGTCGCCGCCGCGGTAGGCGGTGCGGGCGACCTCACCCATCGCGTCCTCGGTCTGCAGGATGTCGGACTCACCCTGCGCGATCTCCACCTCGAGGTCGCTCTGCTGCTGGCGCGCCACCTCGAGCCGGCCCTGCACCTCGTCGAGGTGGCGCTCCGCGGCCGCGAGCTCCTCGTTGGCGACCACGAGCTCGGACTGAGCGATCGGGAGCCGGCGGTTGATGTCGTCGAGCTCGAGATAGGTCTCGGCGAGCTGGGTGTCGGTGCCCTCCAGCGCGGCCACGACCTCTTCGCGCTCGAGCTCGTTCTGCTCCTGCTGCTCCTCGAGGTCGTCGAGATCGTCCGCCCCGGCCGGCCCGACGGCCGCCCCGAGCAGCAACAACGCGACGGCGGCGGTCGCCGTCGTCCTCATCCAGGTCCCGCGCTGCCTACGTATCGCGGTCATGAATCAGCCCTACACCTTCGTATATCGGCTCAGGGTCACCAAGGAGCTGATCACGGCAAGCCCGATGCCGATGGCGACCAGAACGGGCGCGATCGTGAACACGTCAGCCGTGTTGACGAACGGCATGAAGCGGACCGACTCGGCGAGCCAGTCCTCCACGATGTAGTGGACACCCAACCACAGGCCGCCCACCGCCAGCACCGCGCCGGTGAGCGCTGCGAGCGCACCCTCGAGCATGAACGGCAGCTGGATGAAGAAGTTCGAGGCACCGACGAGTCGCATGATCTCCGTCTCGCGCCGGCGGCTCATCGCCGAGAGCCGGATCGTGGTGGTGATCAGCAGCACCGCTGTCACGGTCATCAGGACGGCGAGACCCACCGAGATGAGGGTGGCGCGGTTGAGCACGAGGAACAGGGGTTCCAGGATGCTGCGCTGGTCGATGACCTGCTGCACCCCCGGGCGCCCGGAGAGCTCGTCGTAGATCAGCTGGTACTGCTCGGGATCCACGAGCTTGACCCGGAACGAGTACTGCATCTGGTCCTCGGTGATGCGCTGCGCCCACTCCTGGTCGCCGAACCGCTCCTGGAACGACGCCCATGCCTCGGACTTCGACTCCAGGTAGACGTTCTGCACGTAGTCGCTGAGCGCCTCGGACTCCAGGATCGACTGGATCTCGGCGATCTGCTCCTCGGTCACCTCGCCTGCGGGGCAGGCCTGGGTGGGCTCGCCGCCGGGGCACAGGAACACGTTGACCTCGACGCGGTCGTACCAGTCGTCCTTGGCCTTGTCGACCTGCATCTGCAGCATCACGGCCGCGCCGACGAAGGTCAGCGAGATGAAGGTGACGAGCACGACCGAGACGGCCATGGCGATGTTGCGCCGCAGGCCGTTCCCGATCTGGGAGAGGACGAAACGGAGCCTCATGACCGGCCCCCGCGGACCTGTTCGGGCGAGAGCAGCGGAGGAGCAGAAGTGCGCGTGGTCTCTCTCATGCCTCGGCCCGCGCCCCGTAGACGCCGCGCGCCTGGTCGCGGACGACCTGACCGTCCACGAGCTCGATGACGCGCTTGCGCATCTGGTCGACGATCTCGTCGTCGTGCGTGGCCATCGCCACGGTGGTGCCGGTGCGGTTGATCCGCTCGAGCAGCCGCATGATGCCCACGGACGTGGTCGGGTCGAGGTTGCCGGTGGGCTCATCGGCCAGGATGATCGCCGGCCGGTTGACGAAGGCGCGCGCGATCGCCACGCGCTGCTGCTCTCCACCGGAGAGCTCGTTCGGCATGCGCTTCTCCTTGCCCGCGAGACCGACCATCTCGATGGTCTCGGGCACGGCGCTCATCACCTGGTGACGCGGCTTGCCGATCACCTGCATCGCGATCGCGACGTTGTCGAAGACGTTCTTGTTCCCCAGCAGCCGGAAGTCCTGGAACACCACACCGATCTGGCGGCGCAGCTGCGGCACCTTCCACGACGAGATCCGTGACAGGTCGCGGCCGGCCACGAACACGCCACCGGAGGTGGGGCGCTCTTCGCGGTGCACGAGTCGCAGGAACGTGGACTTGCCGGAGCCCGAGGCGCCGACGAGGAACACGAACTCACCACGCTCGACCTCGACCGATACCTGGTCGAGGGCGGGCCTGTGCCCGCGGGCGTAGACCTTGGAGACGTTGTCGAACCGGATCACTGGCTTCTCGGCCGGGATCGAGGATGGGGAAGTACAGGTGTCCGGCCATCGCCCACGCTAGGCAGCGTTCGGCGAGGATCCCGCCTCGACACGCCGGGGTGAGGCACCCCACTGCCCCTAGGACGCGTCGGCGCTCTGGCGGCGCCAGCGGATCCCAGCGTTGATGAAGTCGTCGATCTCGCCGTCGAAGACACCGCTGGTGTTGCCCGACTCGTGCTCGGTGCGCAGGTCCTTGACCATCTGGTAGGGCTGCAGCACGTAGGAGCGCATCTGGTCGCCCCACGAGGCCTTGACGTCGCCGGCGAGCTCCTTCTTGGTCGCGGCCTCCTGCTCGCGGCGCAGCAGCAGCAGTCGGGACTGCATGACGCGCAGGGCCGCGGCGCGGTTCTGGATCTGCGACTTCTCGTTCTGCATCGAGACGACGATGCCGGTGGGGATGTGGGTCATGCGGACGGCGGAGTCGGTCGTGTTGACGCTCTGGCCGCCGGGGCCGGAGGAGCGGAACACATCGACCTTGAGCTCCGACTCGGGGATCTCGATGCTGTCGTTCTGCTCGATCAGCGGGATCACCTCGACGGCGGCGAACGAGGTCTGCCGGCGGCCCTGGTTGTCGAAGGGGCTGATCCGGACGAGGCGGTGGGTGCCCGCCTCGACCGAGAGCGTCCCGAACGCGTACGGGGCGTTGACCTCGAACGTGGCCGACTTCAGGCCCGCCTCCTCGGCGTAGTGGGTGTCCATGACCTTGGTCGGGTACCCCTTGCGCTCGGCCCAGCGCAGGTACATGCGCATGAGCATCTCGGCGAAGTCGGCGGCGTCGACGCCGCCGGCGCCTGCGCGGATCGTGACCACGGCCTCGCGCGGGTCGAACTCGCCCGCGAGCAGGGTGCGTACCTCGAGCTCGGACATCGCCGAGCGCAGCGACTCCAGCTCGGACTCGGCCTCGGCGAGGGTGTCGTCGTCGGCCTCCTCCTGGGCGAGCTCGACGAGCGCGCCGAGGTCGTCGATGCGGGCGCCGATCTCGCGCAACCGGTCTCGCTCGGACTGGGTGTGGCTCAGCCTGCTGGTGACCACCTGCGCGGCCTCGGGGTCGTCCCAGAGGTCCGGCGCGGCCGCCTGCTCGGACAGCTCGGCGATCTGCCGCTCCAGCTCCTCCGGCTTGGAGACGGCGAGGATCTGGTCGAGCGTGCCGCGCAGGGCCGCGATCTCGGCAGGAAAGTCAGTAGCCACGGTTCGCTAGGTTACGCGAGCCCAGCCCGGTCCCCTCCCACGTTGCGGCCGGCAGCGGTCCGCCGACGCGGCGCAGCTTAGGCTCAGCGTCCGTGGCCCGACTGCTCGCCGACCTGACGCCGTTGCGGAGCAGTCCCGCATTCCGGCGCCTGTGGTGGGGCCTGGGGATCTCGAACATCGGCACCCAGCTGACCGCCGTCGCGGTGGGGCTGCAGGTGTACGCCCTCACCCAGGACACGTTCGCGGTCGGCGTGCTGGGCCTGTTCGCGCTGGTGCCGCTGGTGGTGCTCGGCCTGTACGGCGGTGCCTTGGTGGACGCGTTCGACCGGCGCAAGGTCGCGCTGATCGCCTCGAGCGTGCTCTTCGTGGTCACGGTGGCGATCGCGCTGCAGGCGTGGCTCGACCTGCGCTCGGTGTGGCTGCTGTACGTGCTGGTGGGGCTGCAGTCGGCGGCATCGGCGGTCAACAACCCGGCCCGGTCGGCGATCATCCCCCGGCTGATCCCGCTCGATCAGCTGCCTGCTGCGCTCGCGCTGCAGACCCTCGCGTGGAACGTCGCGCTGACCGGCGGTCCGCTGCTGGGGGCCGCGCTCGTGGCGTGGCACTCGTTCGAGGCCGCGTACACGGTGGACGTGGTGCTGTTCGGCGCCTCGCTGTATGCGTTGTGGCGACTCCCGGATGTCCCGCCCGAGCCCAGCGACGGCGTGGCCGCTCCCCCACGCAAGGGCGTGGGGCTGCGCTCGGTGATCGAGGGCCTGCGCTACCTCGGCACCCGACCCAACCTGCGCATGACGTTCCTGCTCGACATGAGCGCGATGATCCTGGCGATGCCACGGGTGCTGTTCCCCGCCGTCGGGGTCCTCGTGCTGGGCGGCGGTGAGACCACCACCGGGTACCTGACGGCGGCGATCGCCGTCGGCGCCGTGCTCGCCGGGGTGCTCTCGGGCGGGCTGGTGCACGTACGCCGCCAGGGCGCCGTCATCGTGGTCGCGATCCTCGTGTTCGCGGCGTCAACGATCGGCTTCGGGGCGCTGTTGATGTCGGTCGGGGCTGACCGCCCGGACGGCACGATCGGATGGGCGCTCGCGATCGCGCTCGGCCTGCTCGCGCTGGCCGGCGCAGCCGACTCGATCTCCTCGATCTTCCGCCAGTCGGTGCTGCAGGCTGCCACCCCCGACGCGATGCGAGGGCGGCTGCAGGGTGTGTTCATCGTCGTCGTGGCGGGCGGGCCGCGCCTGGGCGACCTCACCGTGGGCGCGCTCGCCTCGCGGTTCGGGGAGGGCGCGGCGGCGGTGATCGGCGGGGCGGCGTGCGTGGCTGTCGTGATCCTGCTGGCGGGCACGATCGGGCGCCGCCTGGTCCGCTACGACGCAGCCGACCCCCAACCCTGACCTCAAGTCGGCGGAGGTGGAGTCAGCCGCGCAGGCGGGTGCGCAGCAGCCGGCGGTAGGCGTCGACGCCGGCTCGCAGCGCGTCCTGCACGCGCGCGTCCACGAGGGGACCCGTGAACTGGGTGATCGATACCGGGAGGTTCGAGCCCACCACGGAGCGCTGGTGGGTGAACCGGTCGAAGCCCGCACGGCCGTGGTAGCTCCCCATCCCGGATCTGCCCACGCCGCCGAACGGCAGACCCGGCGTGAACGAGCTCAGGGCCCAGTCGTTGCGGGCTACCCCACCGGAGCGCGTGCGCGCCACGAAGGCGCGGAAGTCCTCGTCGTCGGGGCCGAACCAGCTCGCCACCAGCGGCGCCGGGCGTGCGGCGAGGCGGTCGAACACCTCGGCCACGTCGTCATAGGTGTGCACGGCGAGCACGGGGCCGAAGACCTCTTCGTGGTCGATGCGCATCTCGTCGGTGACGCCGAGCACCACGACGGGCGGCATCACTCGCTCGCGCCGCATCGCGTCCTCACCCGCGGCATCGGAGGAGACCGACCTGATCACCTGCGCGCCCTTGGCGGCCGCGTCCTCGAGGAGTCCGACGACGCGATCGAAGGCGGCGTCGTCGATCAGCGTGGTCATCTGGCCCGACTCGATGATGTCGGGCACGGTCTCGCCCCAGGCGGAGAAGACGTCCTGCACGAAGAGCCGCGCTGCCGAGGAGGGCACGTAGACCTCGTCGGGGTTGATGCAGGCCTGCCCGCCGTTCTGGATGCGTGCCGCCGCCACCCGGGCTGCGGCGCTGCGCATCGACTCGCGCCGCGCCGCCGCCGGCTCGGAGATGATCACCGGATTCTTGCCGCCGAGCTCGAGCGTGACCGGGGTCAGCCGCGAGGCCGCGGCCGCCATGATCTTGCTGCCGACGTCGGCGGAACCGGTGAAGAACAGGTGGTCGAGGTCGAGCGCGGCGAACTCCTGGCTCACCTCGAGGCCACCGGTGACGACGGCGACCTCCTCGACGTCGAACGCGTCGTGCCAGGCGTTCGCGAGCACCTCCGCGGTGCGCGGCACCCGCTCCGACATCTTGATCATCACGCGGTTCCCGGCCGCGAGCGCGGTCAGCGCCGGGACAGCGGTCAGCGTCAGCGGGAAGTTCCACATGCCCATCACGCCCACGACGCCCAGCGGGGTCGGCACGATCTGGGCGCGCAGCCCGGCGAGCCGCATCGCGGCGCCGGCCAGCCGCCCGCCACCAGCTCGCGGTCTCATCCAGCGCCCGAGCCCGGCGCGCTGGATCTCGACCTCGGCGGTGAACGCGACGATGTCGGCGACCAGGGTGGTCACCTCGCCGCGGAAGCCGAAGTCGGACGAGATCGCGTCGACGATCGCGTCGGTGTTGTCGAGCACCGCGTGCGCGAACCGGTCGATGCGGTCGCGCCTGACCGCGGCCGACGGCGGACCGTCACGGTGGAAGGCCGCCCGCTGAAGAGCGAGCACCTCCGACATCGGGGTGGACGTGGTGGTCGCACTCATGCAGACACCTTAGGCACGCTCGCTGGGAGTCGGCACCACGACGTGGCGCGCCTGAGCGTCAGCGCTGGTCCTGACGCTGGTAGCGGGCGCCGTCGAGCGTGCGCCAGAGCAGTCCCGAGTCCACCAGTGCCCGGCGCAGCCCGGCCGGGTCGTCACCGAACATGCTCAGCTGGGCGGTCACCTCCGCCTCGCTGAGCTCCGTGGTGGGCAGCTGGGCTGCGAGGAGCGCGAGGAGATCCTGCGCGTGATCGCCCGAGGGCACGCCGTGGATGAACCCGTAGGGCGTGCCCGCAGCGAGCTCGGGCCGGTCGACCAGCAGCGCGCCGAGCGGTGTCAGCGCCACGAGATGGGCGACGGCGTCACTCGGGCCCCTCTGGTCCGCGCCGATCCGGTCTCCCTCGACCCGGACGATCCCCGCGTCCCGGGCGCGTGCGATCGCCTTGCCCAGGGCCCGCATCTCGAGGCCGCTGCCCTCCCCGAGATCGGTGAGGGTCGCCGTCGAGCCTGGCCTGCGCGGCAGTGCCGCAACCACGGCTGCGACATCGGGCTGGGCGAGCGCTGCGAGCTGGGAGGCGGCGCGCGAGAGTGCGCGGACGTCGTCGGGAGTCACACGGCGACGCTAGGCGGTCGAGCCGACCGAGGCGAGCTGATTCCGCTCAGGCGACCGAGGTCTCCCAGCCGCCGCGGCGGTAGGCGCCGGTGGCGACGAGCACGAGCAGCCCCACCACCGCGGCGCCGAGGATCACGGCGCCCATCGCGGCGGAGTCGCCACCGAAGACGCTCACGAGCGGCGCCACGGTCGCCGCGACACCGGACTGCGAGACGCCGATCAGGGCCGCGGCCGAGCCGGCGCGCTCACCGTGGCGCTGCAGCGCGAGCGTCGAGGCGTTGGGCGAGACCATCGAGGCGGCGGCGAACATCAGCCAGAGCGGCACGATCAGCCCGACCAGCCCACCGAACCCGGTCAGTGTGACCACGAACACGGCAACGGCGAACAGCATCGTCAGCGGGGTGGCGAGGCGAAGCAGCCGGATCGGCGAGAAGCGACGCACCAGGGTGGCGTTGATCTGGGAGCCGATGACCAGGCCCAGGCCGACCACCGCGAACAGCAGCGCGAACTGGCTCTCGGTCAGCCCGTATCCCACGCGGATCACGAACGGCGAGGCGGCGACGTAGGAGAACACCGCGGCCATCGTCAGACCGGGCAGCAGCGCGAACGCGAGGAAGGTCGGGTCCTTCACGAGGACTCTGTAGGAGGTGGCGACCGCGCGGGTGCTGGTGAGGCGGTTCGCGGGCGGCAGCGTCTCGGGCATGAACTTCCACACGATGCCCAGGAGCGCGACGCCGAACAGTGCGAGGAACACGAACACCGCACGCCAGCCCCACGTCTGGGCGATGGCGCCACCGATCGTCGGCGCGAGCATCGGAGCGACGCCGATGACCAGCATCAGGCGGGACAGGACGGCGGACGCCTCGGAGCCAGTGAGCCGGTCCCGGATGATCGCCATCGCCGTGACGCCGGCCGCTGCGTTGCCGATGCCCTGGATGATCCGGAGCGCGATCAGCGGCACCACGTCCATCACGGCGATGCACAGCAGCGAGGCGACGATGTGGACGAGGAGGCCGATCATCACCGGTGCGCGGCGGCCGAACCGGTCCGAGAGCGGGCCGATGATGAACTGGCCGAGCGCGCCACCGATGAGGGTGGCGGTGATCGTGAACGCGGCGCTCGCCTCGGTGGTGCCGAGGTCAGCGGCCACCTCGGGCAGCGAGGGCAGGTACGTGTCCGTGGTGAAGGCACCGATCGCGCACATCGAGCCGAGCAGCAGGACCAGCTTGAAGGTCCACATCTTGCTTCGGGGTGCGACGACGGCGACCGCGTCAACGGGTGCGACAGGGATGGGCTGAGGGCGGGCGGAGATCGTCGTCATGCGGGCGGCAACTTCTGAAGTCGAAACGTTTCGTGTCGTCGCCAAGTGTGACAGGTCCGGGCGCGCCGGGTCGAATCGATACGACGCGACGCGCCGTGACTTCACATGATGTTCACGCGCGGTGTGGTGGCGGTCTCCCTACCGCAGGATTTCGCGGCCTCGGGCGGGTCAAGACTTCGCTGCGCGAGCGGCTGCCTTGGCTGCCTTCTTGTACTCGCGCACCTGCGCGAGGGATGCGCCGTCGACGACGTCGGCCACCGAGCGGTGGGAGCCCTCGGTGCCGTAGTCGCCGGCCGCCTCGCGCCACCCCGCTGCCTGCACGCCGACCTGCTTGCCGAGCAGCGCCAGGAAGATGCGCGCCTTCTGGTCGCCGAAGCCCGGGAGCGCCTTCAGTCGGCGCAGCACCTCGCGGCCATCGGGCTCCCCCGCGGTCCAGATGCCGGCGGCGTCGTTGTCGTACTCCTCGGCGATCACGGCGCAGACCGCCTGGATGCGCCCTGCCATCGAGCCGGGGAACCGGTGCACGGCCGGAGGGGTGGCGCAGATGGCGGCGAACTCCTCGGGATCCATCGCGGCGATGGCCCCGGCATCCAGGTCACCGATGCGGTCGGCGAGCTTGCGAGGACCGGCGAAGGCAGCCTCCATCGTCATCTGCTGGTCGAGCAGCATCCCCAGCAGCAGTGCGAGCGGGTCCTCCGAGAGCAGCCGGTCGGCCGCCTCGTTCCCGGTGAGGTGAAGATCCAGGTCCATGCCCAGCATCGTGCCACCTCGGGCGGGCGTGGCGGCCACCGTTCGGGGCGTCGACCTCGGAGACCGCGCCTCACTCCAGGACGAGGTCGAGGGGGTCGGTCGCTGCGATGGCTGTCACCACGGAGCCATCGTCGGCGCCTGCGGACCACTGGTGCAGCATGGTGACCACGGCCACCTGGTACTGGCCCGGGGGCAGCGGCACGGAGTCGCAGCCGATCAGGTTGCTTCCGAACGGGATCTCGACCTGGCTACCCGCGCTGAGGAAGTACTCCGATGCCGCGTCACTGGCCCAGGGATGTGTCATCACCCGGCCGTCCTGGATCACCACGACCTCCTGGTACATCGACCCTGCGAGCGGCTGCGTGACCGTGAGGCGAGAGTTGCCGCCGCTGATGTCGTCGGAGGCGTCACGCGGCGAGCGGATCGGGGTCTCGAGGACCATCTCGAAGCCGGTGGCGGGGGCTGGTGGGCTCCACGGACCACCGCACTCGAACGTCCACGGGGCCGCGCCGTCGGGCTGGCTCAGCTCGACCGGCGGGGTCTGCACGGACTCGTCGACGACGAGCGGGAACGGTCCACCCTGGGCCTGCTCGAGCCGCTCAGGGTCGCTGGCGTCTGCCTGGTCCATCGTGAGCAGTAGGTACATGTCGTACTCGCCGGAGCCGAGCAACCCTCCCGCGCACGCGTAGGACCCGGTGACCCGGAACGGCACCGCATCACCGGCCGCCACCGCCAGCTCGGTGCCACCCTCGGCACCCCAGAAGGGCTGGTCGGGCTGGTCGGGCTGGCCGGGCTGGTCGATGGTCGCGACGACCACGCCGTCACCGTCCACGACGACGGCGTGGTGGTACGCGACGAGGCCCCCGATGTCGGTGGACCCGGTGTTCTGCACCTGGGTGAGCCACTGACCGGCGCCTGCGCCGAGCGTCTGTTCGGGACCCTGGGTGACGACCAGCTGCGACGTGCGCTCCGGCAACCCGCTGAACGTGTCCCCGCACTCGGGGTAGACCGGGTCCGACCAGTCGCCGGGATCGGTCTCGGCATCGCCCGTGGGCTCGCCCGACGGCTCGTCGGCGGGGTCGGTGGTCGGTTCGTCCGTGGCGTCGCTCGTGGATTCAGTCGGGTCGCTTGTTGAATCGGTCGGCTCGTCCGTCGACGCGGTCGTGGTCGGCGTGGCCGGTGGGTTGGGGTCGTTGGTGAAGCCGCCGACCTGCCAGACCGCGGCCGCGATGAGGCCGACCGAGGCCAGCCCAGCCATCACAGACCCAGCCGCGCGACGCCGTCGGGCACTCTTCACTCGCCCAGCGATCGAGGACCCATCGGGGCCTGCGTCGTCATCCATGCCTCCCTCGCGCAGCGAGCGCTCGAACAGGCCCTTCATGTCGTCGGCGTTCATGGCTTCCCTCCCGCCGTCGAATCGGCATCGTCGGACAGGCTCGCCGCCAGGATCGCTCGTCCGTCGCTCAGGTAGCGCTTGACCGAGCCGTCGGCGATACCGAGCTCGCTGGCCACCTGTGACACCGGGAGGTCGCCGTAGTAGTGCAGCACCACGCACGCACGCACCTGCGGAGGCAGCTGTGCGAGCGCGGTGGTGGCATCGACGGCGTCGTCCACGGACGCGGCCGCGGACTCGTCCCGGTCCGGCCGTGCGACGAGATGTCGAATGCCGACCCACCGACGCCGCCGTCGGTAGGAGTCGAGATACAGGTTGAGGATCGTGCGGCGCAGGTACGCCGCAGCCTCGTGCGGCTCGACACCTTTCGCCACCTGTGCCGCGCTACGACGTCTGCTGAGCGCACGGACGAACGCCTCCTGGACCAGGTCCTCGGACTCGCTCCGGTCCCCGCAGAGCAGAAAGGCCGTGCGGTGGAGTCGCTGGCCATGGTCACGCACCAGCGTGGCCAGCGTCTCTTCCCACGAGCTCACGGTTCCCCCTGTCTTCGGCTCCTTCATCGTGTCTCACGAACGAGCGGTCGTCTCGGTTGGGTCCGGCGCGTCGCGAGTTCGCCGCGGGCGGTGAGCGCCACGCGCGCCCTCAGGATCGAACGACTGGGTTCCGTGGGGATGGTCGCGTCGTTCCGGATCTCCCGGCGCGTGTATCTGTGCACAGGGAGCCTCGTGGCGGTGTGGGTGGCCGCGTCTAGGTTGTCGCTGCGGAGTTCTGGGCTGACGGCGGAGCGGCGGATCTCCGTTGGAATCTTGCCGAAAGCCTTGCCCATGTCGGACACTACTCCTATACTGGACGTATGTTCGAAGAAGGTCTCGACGGCGAGTCGCAGCAGGGCGGCCAGGCTGAGCTGCCTGGGACCAGCCTCGGTGAGGCGATCCCTGTCGATACCGGTCCGGCTGAGGTCACTCGCGCTGACACCCGCCCGGCTCGGGCCACCGCCGCTGGGGTCGATCCGGCCGAGGCCACGCCGCCGGCCTGGAGCCTGCCGGCTGAGGTCGCGGAGCGGGAGTGGGTCGAACGCGAACCGGGCATCTTCGTGGAGGCGGGGAACGCGGTCTGGGACCAGCACGACTGGACCCAGGTGCCGATCGTGCCCCACAGCGATGAACCGCCTGCAGAGTGGCTGGAGGCACTCGAAGAGGAATGGCGGAGCGCGCCGACCAACCCTGAGCTGGGGCCGATCGGCTGGTTGGAGGAGGTCCCTGCCTCCGGGTACCTGATGAACGAGCTGGAGAACCTGCCCGCCGGCATCGTGCACAACGACTACGACGCTCTGGAGCTGGTCGCGCACTGGTCGCGGCTGGTCTCCTACGCCGGGGCGAAGATGCGCGAGGCGGTCGCCGAGCTGGCCAGCAGCGAGCACCTCGACCAAGCACTCGGAAACCTGCAACACCTGAACATCAAGGTCAACGACCCCAGCATCGCCGGCGACGAGCTCGCCCTGCGCCTCGGGCTCGGCAAACGAGCCGCCAGCAGGCTGGTCCGCTCGGCGAAGCTGCTCACCGGTCCCGCCGGACCCACCGCCGAAGCCCTCGAGACCGGTCAGATCGACCCCAGCAAAGCCGACATCATCGCCCTGGGCATCGAGGACCTCGGCCTGGAGGAAGCACTACAGGTCCAAGATCTCGTGCTACCCAAGGCATCCCACACCACCGCCACCGCCATCCGGCGCGCGATCGCCACCGCCAGAGCCACCGTGCTCCCAGAGAGGTTCGAGCAGCGCTGCCAGCGAGCCGCTGCTCAGCGGCGGGTCGACCCGCCCCGAGTACTGCCCGATGGCATGGCCAGCATCTATGCCCTCATGCCCGCGGTGGACGCCACTCAGGTCTACCGCGCCCTGGACGCCGCCGCCCGCTCCGCCAAGACAAGCGGCGACGAACGGACCCTCGACCAGCTCCGCTCCGACGCCCTCGCACTCATGGGCGCCACCGCCACCCTCACCGGCATGATCGGGCCCTGCCCCCATCCCGCCCACGACACCACCCCGCAGTCAGATGCAGGCGAGCAAGCCGAGACCAATCGCAGCACCGGGAGAGCCGCTGACCCGCCGGATCTGCCTGCGAATCGACCTCGGTCGGGACCCGCCACGCGGACAGGACCACCAGATCCGACCACCGGCAGCGCTCCGGCAGCCAAGCAGCAACGACCCCTGGAGCCGCCTGGCCACACCGGTGCCACAACAGCCACCGCAGCCACAACGACAGGCGCTGCCACGCGAGCCGGAGCCGACCCAGCGATGCGTACCGCAGCCGGTGCCAGCATCGGCACCTACCCGACCCCGGGGCAGCGCATGCGCGTCGGAGACATCGGCGGCAAGTCCGCGCACGTGCGCGTCGTCATCCCGCTGACCTCACTGATGGGAGGCCCAGGCGGACCAGCAGCAGACCTACCCGGCTCCGACCAACCCGCGACCCTCGACGGCTACGGACCCATTCCTGCCAGCATCGCCCGCGCCCTGGCAGCCGGCGGACCCTGGGCGCGCATGGTCACCGACCCCGTGGACCGCACGGTTCTCGAGGTGAGCAGCGAGAAGTACCGCCCCACCGTCGCCATGGCCGAGCTCGTCCGCGCCGCCCAGCCGGAGTGCGTACGCCCGGACTGCACCATCTCCTCGGACAGCTGCGACCTGCACCACCACGTCCCGTGGCCCCTGGGAGCCACCACGGTCATCAACCTCGACCCCGGATGCCGCCGCGACCACCTCCTGCTGACTCACGCCGGCTGGACCTACACTCACAACCCCGACGGCAGCTACACCTGGACCACCGCCACCAACCACACCTACCTGCAACACCCCGACGGTCAGATCACCATGATCCGACCGTCCTACGGACCGGGCGCCAGCAGCGAGGTCAGCGACCTCGCGGCAAGCCAGAGCACCGCGAACCGGCAGCCGAGCGGAGGCTGGGCACCCGCGCAGCGGTACACCACCGACGACGCCCCACCGCCCTTCTGAACCGTCCGTCGTCGCCTACCACGCCACGTTGCTCGCTGCGATGCCCGGGTCGCTGCACACTCCCGGTTCTTCAACCGGCAGGGTGCGGCGCGTGGCGAGCGGGGCTGGGCCCTTCGGTCAGTCAGTGACGCGCACGGTGACGTTCTGCTCCGTGTACGGGTCGCCGACGATCGGATAGGCGGAGATCAGCGTGCCGTCTGCGGCGGCACCCGTCACGACCGCCGAGGCGAGGATGGCGTCGCCTTCGAGGACCAGCACGCGTGCACCATCAGGGACGGTGAGCGGCGCGGTGGACCCGGCTGGGACGGAGACCATCGACTCCTCGAGGGCCGAGCCGGTCTCGTCATAGGCGACGACGCCGACCTCGACGCCGGCGCTGCCCGGGTTGGTGACCGTCGCGCTCACCACGTCGACGAGGTCGCTCGGGATCGGCAGCACGCCCCTGTCGACCGGCGCTGACGCCGGCAGCCAAGCAATGTCGACCGGGGGTGTGTCGGGATCGACCTCGCCGGCCGTCCCGGTCCGCGTCAGCCGCACGGCCCCGGTGACCGGTACATCCGAGGTGACACGGATCCCGTAGCTGCCCGTCGGCACGCCCGCCAGCGAGATATCGGCCACGGTGCCCGGCTCGATCACCGAGGCCTCTGCCCCCGCGAGCACCGACACGCCCTCGGGCCCCAGCATCTCCACCGTGACCGTCGCAGCGTCGGCTCCTGGGTTGACCAGGCGGAGCAGCGCCGCGGCGCCCGCCTCCTCGGTGAGCGCGACCCCGGCGACCGTGAGGCTCGTGGCCGGGTCAGCGGTCGAAGACACGGTCTCGGTCCCCGCCGCGATCAGGCCATCGAGCGAGCTGTCCTGGATGGTGGGAACCACGCGGCCGCCCTCGACGTCCACGCGGATCGCGAGCCGCGGCTCGAGCGAGATCGTCTCCAGGAGCACGGTACGCACGCCCCCGGCCGGCACCACGATGGGCGCGATGTCCGGCAACGGACCTGTGGCGCCCCACCCCGACAAGGTGACCGACGCCGTCGTCTCCCCGGCGTTGGTGAGCACCAGCCGCGAGCTCGCACCCAGCTGCGTCGAACCACCCACGACGAGGGCGCTGCTCACCGGCTGCTGGCACGTCGAGAGCGCCAACCCCCGCAGATCACCCCCGTCGGCGCGCGCGATGCTGAGCCCACCGACCAGCGGCACACCGCCGTCGAACGGCTCCACCACCCCCACGTACGGGTCCGTCACATCGGGCTGGGAGATCGTCGCCAGCGACCCGACCGTGCCCGCATCGCCGGCCTCCTGGCCGATGGGACCCACCGTCATCAGCGGCGCATCGTCACTCCCGACGGCGGTCAGCTCGCTGAGCGTGGCAACCGCACCGCCACCGGTCCCCAGGTCCGGGTCGTACTCGACGTCCTCCCCCGCTGCCGCCGTCGGCAGCGTGGGCACCGGCGCACACACCCACGTGGTCGCTCCAGCCCCGACGTTCAGCGCCTCGATCTCGACCTCGCGCGACTCGGGCGGGCCGACGAGCGTCGCCGCCAGCCCCACCCCCACCGTGAGGGCGAGCACGAGCAGCCCGCTCAGCGCGAGCCCGACCCGGCGGAGCACGCTCGACGTTCGTGAGGTCGCCATCAGTCCTGCTCCTCCAGCGGTTCGAGCCGACGGCGGCGCGTGGGCAGGGCGATCAGAGCGACCACCACGAAGGTGAACCCGATCACGATGCGCCAGGGCGTGGCCAAGGGGTCGTCGTACCGCACCACGAGCTCACCGCTCACACCGGCGGGGACCTCGAAGGCTTGCTGCCAGCCGTGGGTCACGGCGCGAAGCTGGTCGCCGTCGAGCCAGGCGTGCCACCCGGCATCGGGGCGCTCCGCCAGCACCAGCGTGGCCGCACCCTCGGTAGCGGGAAGCTCGGTCCTCACCCCGACCACGTCGGCCGGGACCCGCGTCGTCGTGCCGTCCGCGGCCACGAGCAGGACCCGCCCGACGGCGGTCTCCTCGGTGCTGACCCGCCACACGACACCCGAGTCGTTCTCGGTCACACGCTCCAGGCCCCGCACGCTGTCGAGCAGGGCGATCAGGCGATCACGCCCCACGTCGTCGGACGTGCTGCCCGTCACCGCGGAGTCCAGCGGCGGCACCACCACGACGCCCACCGCATGGCCGGCCAGCGCGTCGGCAGCCCCGCTGAGGGTGCCCGTGGCCAGCCCGGCCACGATCGTGCGCAACGAGTCCGTCACGGGGTCGATCTCGGTCCGGTCAAGATCAGCCAGCGCGAGGGCCGAGGAGGTCTCGGTCAGCTGCGGGCCGGGCAGCCGCCAGAGCTCGGCGTCGACGACGCCGGTGTCCGTCGCCCACAGCGCCAGCACCCGGGCACGCGCGTCAGAGGTCTGCAGCTCATCGCCGATCGCCGGGACCGGGTCCGTGTGCCGGGTCGTGAGCGTCAGCACCTCGCTGCGCAGCATCGTTGTCCAGCCCACAGCGGCGAGCGCGATGCCACCGACCAGCACGATGCTGATCAGCGCCACACCCAGCTGACGCCAGCCGAAGTTCCGTCCGTGCAGGGCCGCACGCAGCCCGCCCCAGCCGATCGCCGTCGAGGTGACCAGCCCGAGCAGCAGCAACGACGTGCCGGCCCCGCCCCACCCGTTCGCCACGACCGCCGTGCCGTCTGCCCGCTGCGCGATACCCACCTCGACGCGCGGCGCCAGCACGGCCGCCGCCGCACCCACGGCCGCCACGAGCCAGGCGAACCGGACACCTCTGGCCAGCGCGCCGCCGCGGGCGAGCGACACGACGGCTGCCACAGCCACGGTCGCCGATGCCGCGAGCACCAGCCACTGAGAGACCGATGCGATCCCGGCCGCCGGCGGGTCCTGCGGCCAACCGAGCAACGCGAGGAGCGGCGTCGACGTCGGCGTCGCCATCACAGCACCGGGACCGGACAGCAGCAGCCGCCAGCCGCCGTCGACCTGGAGCGCGTGCGTCAGCAGCGGCCCCAGCAGAACCAGCGGCGGCACCGCCACCAGCAGCAGCCGCGACCGGCCTGCCACCCCCTTGCGCGGCAGCAGCAGCGCGAGCGCGAGGAGACAGAGCAGAGCCGCGGGCAGCAGAACCGGCGCACCGGCAGCGGCAGCTGCCAGGCACAGCCCCGCCGCCGCAGCGGCGCCGATCGAGCCGACCCCGGATGGCTTCGCCACGATCGTCGCGAACTCCTCCTCCTCGGCCTCGTAAGGCTCGGCCGTGTTGGAAACGATCGCGGGGGCCTGCTCAAGATCCTCGCTGTCGGACGCCCCGTGCGGCTTCTCGGCTGCGGCACTCCGTTCCGAGGTCTCGACGGCGGAGCCTGGCTTCTCCGCCTCGCCCTCACCCTGGGCCTCGGCGGCCCCGAGCGCGTCCAGCTCCTCGCCGGAGAGCACCCGCTGGATCTGACCGGTGGGGGCGTCGTCGGCCACGGCCGCGAGTGCCGCGAGGCGGCGCTTGCGCAGCTCCGCGGCGGGAGCGGTGATCACACGGGGCTCCACGCGGCGGGCACCGACCAACCCCGAGACCACGACATCCCGGCGGTCCAGACCGAACGCGCGCGCGAGCCCGAGAGCGACGAGCGGCAGCAGCACGTGCGCCACCAGCGGACCGAGCCGACCCCCCGCGATCGCGAGCACGAGCGGTGGCGCGAGCGCCCAGATCACCGCAGCCCACGCGCGCAGCGCGAGCGAGCGGGTCGCGGCGCCCGAGGCGAACCAGGCGGTCAGCGCCGACAGCGGGATCGCCAGCACCAGCACGATCGAGATCGTCACCCACACCGGCGTGCCGAAGGGCCCACCGGTCAGCGCCGACAGCACCCCCAGCACCATGAGGAACGGGTCGGCAGGAACCGCCCAGCCATCCCCGGTCGCGAGCCACGGCGAGGTGGCCGCACGCCAGAGCTCCGCGAACGAGCCGTCTGCGGGCAGCAGCGCACCACCCAGCAGCGGCCCGGAGAACGCGATCGGCGCCAACGTGATCCCCGCGACCGCCGCCGCCAGCACGAGCACACCGGCAAGCACCAGCCGCCGGCGCCTGCCGAGCGCGGCGCGCTCCTTCATCTCCAGCTCCGACGGCGCGCGCACCGTGCGTCGCTGCGCCGCCGCCTGCAGTCGCTTGTCGCGGCGCACGCCGAGGACATCGCCCCAGCTCGCCTGCAACGGCCGCAACCGGCTCCGCGACCCCGCCCGCGTCAGCCGCTTGCGCGCACGCAGCACCGAGCGCCAGCCCCCCAGGGCGGCGAGCGGGGCCCAGAGCTCGTCCGCGACGAGCGGGATCTCTTTCGACACCAGCCGTCCGACCGCGCGCACGGGTGCAGCCACGAGGGCCAGCAGGGCGACCAGCGGGACGAACGGCGCCCGCGCCTCGGTCAACCGGCTGTGCAGGATCGAGGTGCGGCGCTTGCGAAAGCTGTGCGTCGGGTCGGGCTCGGGTGCGCGGCGCCCCTCGCGCCGCAGCCCCAGGTAGCTGGCGCGCGCATGCCGAACAACGGCCCGCGGCACGACCACCACACGATGCCCGGCGAGCCGCGCCCGGCGGCTGATGTCACGCCCGTCGCCGAACGGTCCGAGCGCCGGGTCGGGACCGCCGAGGGTCGCGAAGAGCTCGCGATCCACGAGCATCCCGGCCGTGCCCACGGCGTCGATGTCCTCGCGGTCGTCGTGCTGCCCCTGGTCGACCTCGCCATCCTCGATCCCGGTGAAGCGCTGCAGGTCCCGCGTGTACCGGGCGCCCACCGAGACCAACCGGTCGGGGTGATTCCACGCGACCTGCTTGCTCCCGGCCACCGCGATCGAGCGCCCGGTCTCCACCACCTGGGTCAGCGCGGCCAGCGCGCCCGGCAGCGGAGCCGAGTCGTCGTGCAGCAGCCACAGCCACGGGGTGTCGATGCCGGCCGCCGCTGCCGCGGAGATCACCGCCGGCCCGATCCCCTCGGCCCCGTCGACGGCCGCGAGGTCCGCCGCGAGCCCGGCGTCCTTCGCCAACTCCTTGATCGAGCCGGCCTCGATCTCGGCGTGCGCGACCACCACACGGTCCGGCGCGACCGTCTGCGCCGCGAGCGCCTCGAGGGTCTGCTGAAGATACGGACTGTCCCCGACGACGACCACCACCGCGGTGACGCGGGCGCGCGAAGGTCGGCTCATGTCGGGGGGATGAACGCGGTCAGACCGCGCGAGAGTTCAGCTGACCAGCCTGCTTCAGCTGCTTGACCTTGCGACGTTCGCGCTCGGAGAGCCCGCCCCAGATCCCGAACCGCTCATCGTGCATCAGCGCGTACTCGAGACACTCGACCCGTACCTCGCACGAGGCACAGACGCGCTTCGCCTCGCGTGTCGACCCGCCCTTCTCGGGAAAGAACGCCTCAGGATCCGTCTGGGCGCACAGCGCTCGCTCCTGCCAACCGAGGACGCCCTCGTCCTCGTCGACCCCGAACATGGCAACCAGGGGGGATGGCGCGGCTGGCTGCGGCGTGTTGCCTAAGCTCAGCGGGCCGTCCCCGAGTATGTTCCACACCGCCGGTTCCCCTCGTCTCAGTCGATGTTCATGATCCGCCGGGTGATTCCGCGGCTGCTGCGACCGTGCTGCCGACCTTGCCAGCACTGCTCGTGGTCGCTGTTGCTTGGTCCTGCTGTCGTGGTCCCACCGTGTGCTCACCCGGGCGGTACACCTAAATTACACGCGTGTTATCCCCTGGAGTCAAGCCCGGTGCGTGCTATACCTCGCGAACGTGACCCCTTCTGTCCTCAGCACACTCGCCCAGTGGGAGCCCAGCGCGCCCCGTCTCACCTGGTACGGACAGGACGGCGAACGCGTCGACCTCTCGGGCCGCGTCCTCGCGAACTGGGTCGTCAAGGCTGCGAACCTGCTGGTCAGCGAGTGCAGCGCCGCTCCGGGCTCGCTCGTGCAGCTCGATCTCCCAGCCCACTGGCGGCTCCTCGTGTGGACCCTCGGGGCCTGGGCCGTGGGCGCCGAGACCCGGCTCGACGGCGAGAGATCGGGTTCTGAGATCGTCGTCACCGACCGCCCCGATCGATGGCTCGACGGCGGTGCCGACGACCTCGTGGCCGTCGCCCTTCCTGCTCTTGCCCGAGCCTGGCCGACGGCGTTGCCCCCCGGCGTGATCGATGGCGCGGCCGAGCTGATGGGCCAGCCGGACGAGCCGTTGTTCGCCGCAGCGCCGCCGCGGCGTGCCCCGCTGGCGGCGGATCCCGATCAGCGGGTGCTGCTGATCGCCGAGGATCCTGCGACGCTCGTCGAGCAGGCGTGGTCCGCCTGGGCCCAGGGCGGCTCCGCCGTCGTCGTGACACCCCGGCAGCAGGCCGAGCTGGCCTCGATCCGGGACCAGGAGGGCGTCAGGGCACCGTGATCTGCGCGAGGCGACCTTCGCCGTCGAGCACCACAGGAGTTCTGGACGCCGGCACGAACGCGGCCTGGCCACGACTCAGGGTGACCTGGTCGCCGTCGTGCGTGGCGACGACCTCGGCGTCGAGCGAGATCAGCACCCGCGGCCCGCGGCCGGGAATGGTGACGGAGGCGCCGTCTCCTGTCGCGACCGCCAGCTCGAAGTCGTCGACGGGGGCGTAGAACACCTCGACGTCGTCGTTGATGTGCTCGGGCGCCACGCGCACCGGCGGTGCGGCGATCCAGTCGACGGTGCGCAGCACCTCGTCCGGATCGACGAACTTGCTCGTGAGACCGGCGCGCAGCACGTTGTCCGAGCTCGCCATCACCTCGAGGCCGAGCCCGGAGAGGTAGCAGTGCACGCCGCCCGCGGGAACGAACAGCGCCTCCCCCGCGCGCAGCGACACCGGGTTCATCAGCAGCGACGCCACCGCACCCACGTCGCCGGGGAACGCGGCAGCGAGGACGCCGACCACCCGGTCGGCGCGCACCGACGGTGACTCGCCCGTGGCGAGCCGCGCCGCGCACGCGTCGACGGTCTCGGCCACAGCGGCAGCGTCGGGGCTGGTCGCGCGCTCGAGCAGCCTCGTGAACGCCGCGCGCACCCCGGCCGGACCCATGTCGGCACGGAGGGCGGTCAGGAGCGAGCGCGCCAGCTCGGTGTCCAGGCCCAGCAGCAGCTCGGTCGCGCGCCGAGCGGTGCGGAAGCCGGCGATCGCCTCGAACGGCTCGAGCGCGAAGAGCATCTCCGGCTTGTGGTTGGCGTCGGGGTAGCGGCGGTGCGGGACCCCCAGCGGGATCCCGGCGGCCTCCTCCTGCGCGTGGCCCGCCGCGGCCTGCTCGAGGCTCGGGTGCACCTGCAGCGACAGCGGGCCGGCCGGGGCGATCAGCTTGACGAGGTAGGGCAGCCGCGGTCCGAAACGCGCGAGCACGCCCTGCCCGAGCTGAGCCTGGGGGTCGGAGTCGATCAGGTCGCACAACGGAGCGCCGGAGCCGAGCGTGGCGGGCGCGCTCGCATGGGCACCGAACCAGACCTCGGCCACCGGGTCCTCGTGCGCCGGCTCCCCCAGCAGGTCGGGGATGGCGGTGCGCGAGCCCCAGGAGTACGCCTGCCGGGCGCCGGTCAACCTGTGGATCATGCGGCCCTCGGCCCAGCAACGCGGTCGGCGGTCCTCATGCGTGGCAGGGTACCGGTGTGAAGATCCTCAGCGTGGTCGGCGCCCGCCCCCAGTTCGTCAAGCTCGCCCCGGTAGCGGACGCGATCACAGCCAGCGGTGACGAGCACGTCATCGTGCACACCGGCCAGCACTACGACCCGCTGCTCTCGGACGTCTTCTTCGACGACCTCGGCATCCCCGCGCCGGACGTCCACCTCGGGGTCGGGTCCGGCAGCCACGGCAAGCAGACCGGTGCGATCCTCGCGGCCCTCGACGACGTGCTGGCCGAGCACAGCCCCGACTGGGTGCTCGTGTACGGCGACACGAACTCGACGCTCGCCGCCGCGGTCTCCGCCGTGAAGATGCACCTGCCGCTCGCGCACCTGGAGGCGGGGCTGCGCTCCTTCAACCGGGCGATGCCCGAGGAGCACAACCGGGTGCTGACCGACCACGCCGCAGACCTGCTGCTCGCCCCCACCGAGGTGGCGCTCGGGCACCTGCGCGACGAGGGGCTCGCCGAGCGCACCGTGGTGGTCGGTGACGTGATGACCGATGTGCTGTTCCGCACCCGCGGCACGGCCGATCCGGTGGCCGGCGCCGAGGACGCGATCGTCGCGACCATCCACCGCGCCGAGAACACCGACGACCCCGCGCGACTCGCCGCGATCATCGATGGGCTGGCCGGCCTGGACGAGCGCGTGCTGCTGCTCGCCCACCCGCGGCTGCGCGCCAAGGCTGCCGACGCCGGGATCGAGCTCAGCGCCGGCGGCGTCGAGGCGCGGGACCCGCTCAACTACCCCGCACTGGTCGCGAGCGTGGCCGCCTCCCGTGGTGTGGTGACCGATTCCGGTGGCCTGCAGAAGGAGGCGTTCCTGCTGCGGGTGCCGTGCACCACCGTGCGCACCGAGACCGAGTGGACCGAGACCGTCGATCTCGGCTGGAACGTCCTGGTGGAGCCCGATGGCATCGCCGCCGCCGCTTCCCGGCCCCGGCCTGCGGCCACGGACGCCGCCCCCTACGGCACCGGTGACGCCGCCGAACGCACGGTCGAGGCCCTCACCGAGCACCTGCGCGCGTGAGGTCGCCCCTCACCGGATGAGGAACGAGGCCGCCATCACCCGCAGCGGCGCCTCCCGTGCGAGCACATACCCCGGGTCGCGGGTCATCAGGGTGCGTGGCACGCCGTGCCGGCGGCGCGCGCGGGCGAGCGCGATCAGCTGGTCCGCGTCACCGGAACCGTCGAGGATCCGGTCGAGCAGTGCCCGGTCGGCGATCGAGAGCACGGCGTCCATCCCCGGGGCGGCCGTCAGCATCGTGCGACCCACCGTGGCGAGGTCGGCGCGCTCCCGCTCGGTCCACCACGCGGGGTCGGGCCGGTTGAGCACTGCGCCGAACAGATGGATCCGGGTGAGCTTCACGCACACCGCGCGGCGCTCCTGGAGCTCCAGCGCCTCGAACCACCGGCGCTTGACGAGCCGCCGTACGAACGCGAGCTCGTCCTTGATGGGCCGGGTGGACATCGTCACGCGGTCGGTAGCGTCGCCGCCGATCCGGTAGGCGGGGCCGGACCGGTCGAACACCACCCGGCCGCGGAACCACAGCCGGGTGACGAACCCGACGTCCTCGCCGACCGCGACGTCGTCCATGCGGAGCCCCATCCGGATGATCGCGGCACGCGAGACGAGCCCGAGCGGCGCGCTGCGGTAGCTGAGCCGGTCGCGGACCGGATCGAGCACACCGCGCCGCCACGGCCGGGTGGGCGGCGTCGGGACGACCGACTCGTCGTCCCGCTCGAGCCGCGCGATCACGGCGTCGGCGTCGTGCTTCTTCGCGAGCCAGAACCACGAGGCCACCGCCCCTGGTGCGAGCGTGTCGTCGGAGCCCATCACCGCCACGAAGTGCGCGTCGGCCGCCTCGATGCCCGCGTTGAAGGGGCCGGCGGGCGAGCCCGTGCCGTCGCTGTGCTCGAGGAAGCGGACCTGCTCCCGATGCTGCTGCGGCAGCTGGGCGGCGATCGTGGCCGCGGGCACCTCGTGGCACACGATCGTCAGCCGGACGCCTTCACCGTTGTGGTCGAGCACCGACCGCACCGCGCGCGCGATCGGCCGCGCAGGGTCGTGGACGGCGATGACGACATCCACACCGGCGGTCGCTGCCGCCTCGGTCACCGGGACCTCTGCAGGTGGCGGTACTCGGCCACGTACCCCTGAGCGATCCGAGCCGGCGCGAACCGGTCGCCGATCGTCGCGGCGATCTCGCCGGCGGTGACGTGCTGGGTCCGCTTGTCGAGATCGACGATCGCGGCCGCGTACGCCTCCGGCCTCTGCTCAGCCACCAGCGCGCCCACCGCGGGGTCGATGTACTCGCCCTGCCCACCCGTCGCCCCGACGACCACCGGGCGCCCGTGCACGAGCGCCTCGGCGGCAGAGACGCAGAAGTTGTCGCCGCGGGTCGGCAGGAAGAACATGTCGGCCGCCTCCAGGGCGGCGCTCACCCCGCCGGGCTCCTGCGGACCCGCCAGCACGACGGCGTCGGCCACGCCGAGCTTGCGCGCGAGCGAGGTCACCTTGCGCGCGAGTCCCCCGCCGCCGACCCACGTCAGCTGCGCGGCAACCCCGCGGTCACGCAACGCGGCGATCGTGCGCACCGCCAGCAACGGGTCCTTGCGGTCGACGAGCCCACCGACCGCCACCAGCCGCAACGCCGCTGCCGGGCGCAGCGGGCGCCCGGCGAGGTGGGCACGGGGCGGCACGATGCAGCCGATGACGGCGGTCCGCCGCGGGTAGCGCGAGCGCCGGATCGGGCGCGCGAGGTAGTCGCAGACGGCGGTCACGGTCCGTGGCGCCTTCAGCAGCAGCCTCACCAGCCCGACCGCGGGTCGCAACGGCAGCGCCACCGTGCCCGGGTTGGTCAGCCCGGACCAGTGCTCGGTGTGGATCCACGGCACGCTCGGCCGGGTGAGCAGCATCGGAGCGAGCGTGCTCATCGCCATCGAGTGCACCAGGTCGGCGCCGGCGAGCGCTCGTGGCAGCTGCCGGGAGACCCGGATGATGTCCAGCGGGTTGGCGGGGCTCATCGGCAACCTGCGCACCCGGATGCCCTCGTGCTCGGTGACGGCCGCGCCGTCGTGCAGCCGGGGCGCCACGAGGTGGATCACCTCGACCGCGCTGACCTCGGGGTGCGCGGCGATCGCCGCCACGTCGTTCGCCACGAACACGCCCGACCCCGGCGCCCGATCGGTAGGGAACCAGGTCGTCACCACCACGATCCGCACACGCTCACGATAGCGGCCAACCCGGGAGGTGAGCGGCGAGCCTCCAGGCCCGCTGCGCCGTCGAGCGGTACAACGGAAGAGGCCCGGCCAAGTATGAGTTGGCCGGGCCTCGATCTCCTTGCGGAGACCCCTCCGAGAGGGAGGTCCGCTCATCATGGACCTGAGCCCAGTCCGCCGCAAGGCCCTTGGCGCACCAACTTCGTGCAGAGCAGCGGGTGCGATGATGGCTCGTATGCCACAGCTGCGCGTCGAACGCACCGGGGTGCGTCAGGGAATCGCGACCAACGATCGTGGCGGAGAGCTGCGCTACGGGCCGGTCGAGGTCCCCGGGTCGTTCACGCCGGGTGAGCTGCTCGCGGTCGCGCTCGCCGCGTGCAACATGATGAGCGCCGACCCGGCGCTGGTGCGCCGCCTCGGTGACGAGCTCGCAGCCCGCGGCCAGGTGACCACGATCAAGGACCAGAGCAGCAATGCCTACGTGGACGCCGCCGTCGACCTCGAGATCGAGGGAAGCCAGGATCTCGACGACGCGGCCTGGGCGGAACTGGTGGACGTCGCCACTCGTTCGATCGCCAAGGCGTGCACCGTGGGCCGCACGCTCGAGCGCGGTCTGCCCCACACCGTGACCATCCGACGAGGCTGAGGAGTCGAGATGCGGAAGAAGAACGAGAACCGCGAGAGGCCGAAGGGCATCGAGGGTGCGATCGATGCCGCGCTGGCGTTCCCGACCGATCGGGTCCGCGCGCACGTGGACAGGATCCGCAGCAAGCGACCCGACGCGACGCCCGCCGAGGTGATCCAGACCCTCGAGAAGCGGTACCTGCTCGCGGTGAGCACGTCCGGTGGTGCGGTGGGCGCGGCAGCGGCGCTGCCCGTGATCGGCACCGGCACCGCGCTGGCGCTCACCACCGGGCAGGTGGCCTCGTTCCTCGGCGCCTCGAGCCTGCTGGCGCTGGCAGTCGCCGACGTGCACGGCATCTCGACCGACGACCATGCCCGGCGGCGAGCGCTGCTGCTGACCTCCCTGCTCGGCGACGAGGGTCCCGAGCTCCTGGGCCAGCAGGTCGGGCTGAGCGCCGTGACGTGGGGTCGGACGCTGCTCACGCGGCTGCCGCTGGCGACGGTCAAGGCCGTGAACAAGACGCTCCGCGGCAGGATCGTCAAAGGCTCGGCCGCCAAGGTCGGTTCGCTGATGCTCGGTCGGCTGCTGCCCTTCGGGATCGGCGCGGCCGTCGGTTTCGCGGGAACCCGCGTCGTCGGCACCCAGATGATCGAGGGCGTGCGGAGCGCGTTCGGACCGCCCCCTGCCACGTTCGTGCGCGAGGTGAACGCGACCTTCGTCGTCGAGGACACGTTCGACGACGCATTGCGGCTGGAGTCCCGCCAGGGGCGCTCGGCGCCGTAGGGTGAGCGACGTGAGCCCCGACACGCAGTACGAGGATCTGCTGCGGACCGTGCTCTCCTCCGGTGCGGCGAAGTCGGACCGGACCGGCACGGGCACCCGTTCGATCTTCGGGCACCAGATGCGCTACGACCTGTCCGCCGCGTTCCCGCTGATCACGACCAAGCGCGTGCACGTGCCCTCGGTGGTCCACGAGCTGATCTGGTTCCTGCGCGGCGACTCCAACATCGCCTACCTGCGCGAGAACAAGGTCAGGATCTGGGACGACTGGGCCGACGACGACGGCGAGCTGGGCCCGGTGTACGGCGTCCAGTGGCGCTCGTGGCCCACCCCCGACGGCGGGCACATCGACCAGATCAGCAGGGTGCTCGAGCAGCTGCGCACGCAGCCGGACTCGCGCCGCATCATCGTCTCGGCCTGGAACGTGGCCGACCTCGACGAGATGGCCCTGCAGCCGTGCCACGCCCTGTTCCAGTTCTACGTCGCGAACGGCCGGTTGTCCTGCCAGCTCTACCAGCGCAGCGCCGACCTGTTCCTCGGGGTCCCGTTCAACATCGCGTCCTACTCGCTGCTCACCCACATGGTCGCGCAGCAGGTCGGGCTCGAGGTGGGCGACTTCGTCTGGACAGGCGGCGACGTGCATGTCTACGACAACCACACCGAGCAGGTCCGCGAACAGCTCAGCCGCGCGCCCCACCCGTTCCCGCGGCTCGAGCTCGCCAAGGCCGACAGCCTGTTCGACTACACGATCGACGACGTCAGCGTCGTCGACTACGTGCACCACCCCGCCATCAAGGCACCGATCGCGGTCTGACGGCACCGTGCTGGGCATGATCTGGGCGCAGTCGCGCAACGGCGTCATCGGACGCGACGGCGATCTGCCGTGGCGCCTGCGCGAGGACATGCAGCACTTCAAGCGCACCACCGGCAGCGATGCCGTGATCCACGGCCGCACCTCCTGGGAGGCGCTGCCGCCGTCGTTCCGCCCGCTCCCGGGGCGACGCAACATCGTGCTCACCCGCCAGCCCGGGTACGCAGCTCCCGGCGCCGAGATCGCCCACTCGCTCGCCGAGGCCCTCGCCCTGCTCGACGGCGCGGACACCTGGATCTGCGGGGGTGGCGAGATCTACGCCCAGGCGATGCCGGTCGCGGACGTCCTCGTGGTGAGCGAGATCGACATCGAGGTCGACGGTGACACCTTCGCCCCGGAGATCGGGCCCGGGTGGTCCGATCCTCAGGTGGGCGACTGGATCGAGGCCAGCAACGGCATGCGGTTCCGGGTGCTCACCTACCGCCGGGAGATGCTCCCCTAGCGGGAGCCCGTGACCGACATGGCCGACGGCGACCATCCCGACGAGCGGGGCCACGCACCTTCGCGTGTGGGCACCGTGGCGGCGCTCGCCGTGCTCGCGATCGTGCTCATGCTGCTCGCCGGCGCGGCGGCGGGGCCGTGGAACTGGCCCGATCCCGGGCTGGGGTCCACGGGGACCGGCGGCGAGGAGATGACGCCGTTCTTCCCCACCTTCCCGACCCCGGAGACCGTGCCGGAGGGTGAGGATCTCGGGGCTCCCCCGGCCGGCGAGAACGCGTGGGTGAGGTGGCTCGTGATCGCCACGGTGGCGGCGATCGGGGTGCTGATCATCCTGCTGCTGGTGCGGTTGGTGCTGGCGCTGCGCCGCGGAACCGTGCCGCCGCCCGACCCCCGCGAGGTCGGCACGCCCGGGGCCGACGAGCTCGTCGACGCACCCGCCATCCAGGAGGGCATCGCTGCCGCCCAGCAGGCGCTCGCCTCCGAGCGGCCCCCTCGCGACGCGATCGTGCGCGCCTGGATGGCGCTCGAGGAGGCAGCCGGCGACGCGGGTGTGGCGCGCAGGCCCGCCCAGACACCTACGGAGTTCGCGGCGGTCGTGCTCGCCCGCACCGAGGCCGACGACGCCGCCGTGGCGGTGCTGCGACGCCTCTACACCCGCTCCCGGTTCTCCGAGGCCGAGATCACCCGTGACGACGCGACGCAGGCCCACGTCGCACTCGAACGGATCGCGGCATCGTGGGCGGCCGTGCAGGTGCCGCGGTGACGCGCGGCCGGTGGTGGGCGGTCGCGGGCACCGGCGTCGGGATCGTGGGGATCCTCGCGCTGATCGGCTCCGACCTGCCGCACGCGCTGCTCGGCGGGCTGCTGTGGCTGATCGGCGTGCTCGTGGTGATCCACCTGGGCGTTGGGCAGCGCGTCTCCCTCCCCCGGCTTCCGTTCGACAGGCGCGACGGCGCCAGGACCGAGGTTGCCTCGCTCTCCTGGGCGCTCTACGGCAACGAGGGGGTCACGCCCCAGGCGGCGCGCCAGCTGCGGCACCTGTGCCGCGACGGGCTCGCCGAGGCGGGGATCGATGTCGACACACCGACCGGCCGGGCACGCGCGGCCGAGCTGCTCGGTGACCCGCTCACCGCCTTCGTCGTCGACCCCGACTCCCCACCACCGCCCGTCAAGGCTGTCCGGACCGCTGTGCACGCGCTCGAGAACCTGGAGAAATCCCTATGACAACCCCCGAACCGCTGCCGGTGCCCGAGGTCACGAGGATCGGTCAGGAGGTGCTGCGTGAGGTCGGCACCGTGATCGTGGGCATGGAGGGGCCGCTGCGCACCGCGCTCGCCGCCGTGCTCGCCGGCGGCCACGTGCTGTTCGAGGACGTCCCCGGGCTCGGCAAGACGCTCGCGGCCCGCTGCCTGGCAGGGGCGCTGGGCCTGGAGTTCCGGCGGTTGCAGTGCACACCGGACCTGCTCCCGGCCGACATCACCGGCTCCTACACCTACGACCCGGCCACCTCGGAGTTCGTCTTCCGGCCCGGGCCGGTGTTCACGGGCCTGTTCCTCGCGGACGAGATCAACCGCACCGCACCCAAGACCCAGTCCGCGCTGCTGGAGGCGATGGCCGAGAAGCAGGTGACGGTCGAGGGCAACTCGTTCCCGCTGCAGCGCCCCTTCCATGTGCTGGCGACCTCGAACCCGGTCGAGTACGAGGGCACCTACCCGCTGCCCGAGGCCCAGCTCGACCGGTTCATGGTCCGCATCGGCGTGGGCTACCCGAGCGTCGAGGGTGAGGTCGACGTCCTCATGCGACGCCTGCAGCGCCGCCGCGAGGAGGCCGGCGTCAACCAGGTCGTCGACTCGCAGACCGTGCTCGCGATGCAGGCGGGCGTCGAGACCGTGACGGTCGATCCCGACGTGGTGCGGTACTGCGTCGACCTCGCCGCGGCGACCCGCACGATGACCAACCTCGAGGTGGGGGCCTCGCCCCGCGGCTCGCAGGCGTTGATGCTCGTCTCGCGCGCGGTCGCCGTGCTCTCGGGTCGCGACTTCGTGACTCCCGAGGACGTCAAGGAGATCGCCGTGGCAGCGCTCGCGCACCGGCTGACGCTGACACCGGCTGCGTGGGCCTCCGGGGTCCAGCCTGGCGACCTCGTGACGAAGATGCTCGACGAGGTTCCCGGACCCGCGACGGTCGGTCGCGCGTGATCCTCACGTCGGGTGCCACCGCCACCGCGCTGGTCGCGGTGGTGGTGCTCGCCATCGGCGTCGCCGGTGGCCGCCCCGACGTGGCGGTGCTCTCGGTGCCGTTCCTGCTCATGGTGCTGTGGGCGGGGCTGACCCGACCCCGGCGACCGGGAGATCTCGAGGTGCGGGCGACCTCCGAGCACAGCGAGACCGGCAAGGTCCGGGCGGAGGCGGTGCTCGCGACCAGTCGCGGTGTCGAGGCGGTGCTGCTGCGCGTCTCCACGCAGGGGTACCGGCCGAAGGAGGCGCTCGTCGCGGCCGGGAAGGAGCGGACGATCCCGCTCTCGCTCGAGACGTCGCGGACCGGCGTCCACGACATGTTCCGGGTCGACTGGATGGCTGAGTCCTTCGGCGCGATGCTGCTGTCGGCGCCCGCGAAAGCCGGGCCGATGCCGGTCGCGGTGCACCCGGTGGCGCGCCCGCTCAAGGACATGCCGCTGCCGTTCCGGCTGCCCGGGTTGACCGGCACCCACACGTCCCGGCGCGTGGGCGAGGGGTACGAGACCCACGACGTGCACGAGTTCGCACCGGGTGACCGGCTCCGGCGGATCGACTGGCGAGTGAGTGCGCGGCGGGCCATCGACACCAGCACCGGTCGCCTCGGCACCCTCTACGCACGCCGCACGTTCGCGACCGCCGACGCCACCGTCATGATCGTCGTCGACTCGCGCGACGACGTGGGCGAAGACGTGTCCGCGTGGGCGGGTGGCGTCGACGTCCGGATGGACGAGACCACCTCGCTCGACATCGCACGCGAGGCAGCAGCGGCGATCTCGCGTGCGTACCTCGACCTGGGCGACCGCGTGGGACTCGACGACCTCGGCCGACGACGACGCCCGGTGGCACCCGCTGCGGGCCGGCACCAGTGGGAGCGGATCCAGCAGCGCCTGGTCCGGGTCGCGCCGGAGGGCTGGCCGGACAAGCGGCACCGCCCACCGCAGCTCCCCTCGGGTGCGCTCGTGGTGCTCTGCTCGACGTTCCTCGACGACGAGGCGGCCCGGATCGCGCGGCAGTGGCGTTCGTACGGGCACCGGGTGATCGCCGTCGACACCCTGCCCCGCGTCAGCACCGCCTTCCTCAACGGCTTTCAGGAGACGGCGCTCCGGCTGCTGCTGCTGGCGCGCCGGCAGCGGCTGCGCGCCCTCCGGCGCACGGGCGTCGAGCTGGTCGACTGGTCGACGAGCACCGCCGTCGAGCTGCACGCGCTGGCCCGCACCCGCCAGCGCGGGGGTGCGCGATGAACCTCGGGAGCCTGTTCGAGAGCGGACCCCGGCGCCGGCCGCGGCCACCGGTCGCGATCGAGCTGGAGCGCAGCGTCCCGGCCTGGCTGCTGCGAGGCATCTCGGCCGCGGTGATCGTGCTCGGTCTGATGCCGGTGGTCGACGACGTCGTGGTGCCGGTGCTCGCGGCCGTGGCGATCATGATCCTGCCGCACCCGGGCGTGGTGGCCGGGCTGGTGGCGATCGGCGCGGCGTGGGTCTGGGGCCAGCCACCCGACCTGCTCACGTGCGCGGTGTTCGTGCTCGTGCTTCACCTCGTCGCGGTGCTGGCACGGCTGACGGCGCCGCTGCCCCCGACCGGGCGGGTGGAGCTGGCGCTGGTGCTGCGCGCGCTCGGGGCGTTCGCGGTGCTCCAGCTGCTCACGCAGGCGATGGTGGCGCTCAGCTTCGCGGCCATGGCAGGGTTCCCGACCTTCAGCTGGTTCGCCGTGCTCGCGGTCGCGGGCATCGCGGTCGCCGTCTTCGCAGGTGCGCGGTGGGTGGTCCGGAACACCCAATGAGATCCCCGCCTCAGGCGATGGCGATCGCTGATAGGCAGTCCCCTGGTGATCCGAGGCGCGCACTTGCGCGCGAGGGCACCGGTCTGGATGGATAGGGCCATGACGATCGGGACCACCTGGGCGGGGACGTACACCTTCGGCGCGGGCCGGCTCCACCTCCCGAGCGCTCTCGAGCAGGCGCAGCAGATCGTCGCCGATGCGACCCGGATCCGCGCGCTCGGTTCGCGTCACTCCTTCAACGATCTCGCGGACTCCCCCGGCGACCTGATCAGCCTGCGTGAGGTGCCGCTGCCGCTCGAGGTCGACGCCGAGACCGGCACAGCGACGGTCAACGGCTCCCTGACATACGGCGCCGTGGCCGAACAGCTCGACAGCGCCGGGTTCGCGATGCCTGCGCTCGCCTCGCTGCCGCACATCTCGATCGCCGGCGCGGTCGCGACCGCGACGCACGGCTCGGGTGACGCCACCCCTAACCTGGCGGCGATGGTCAGGGGCGTCGAGATGATCGGCGCGGACGGCGAGCTGCGCTGGGTCGAACGAGGCGATGACGACTTCCCCGGCTCGGTCGTGGGGCTGGGTGCGCTGGGCATCGTGACGCGGCTGCGACTCGCGGTCGAGCCCACGTTCCAGGTGCGTCAGGACGTCATCAACGAGGTCACCTGGGCCACGGTCACCAGCCGGTTCGACGAGATCACCGCAGCCGCGCACAGCGTGAGCATCTTCACCAGGTGGGCGGAGGACGCCGTCGACCAGATCTGGCTCAAGAGCCGCGACGACGTGGCGCCCACCGAGCTGTACGGCGGCGCGCCCGCCACCGACCACCAGCACCCGATCCTCGGCATCGACGCGATCAACGCGACCCGACAGCTCGGTGCCATGGGTCCCTGGTACGACCGCCTCCCCCACTTCCGCATGGGCTTCACACCGAGCAACGGCACGGAGATCCAGAGCGAGTACCTGCTGGACCGCCAGCACGCCGTCGAGGCGATCGAGGCGCTCCGCGGAATCCGCGAGCAGCTGACCGGGATCCTGCAGGTGTGCGAGATCCGCACCATGGCTGCCGACGACCTCTGGCTCTCGGCCGCCTATGAGCGCGACACGGTCGGCTTCCACTTCACCTGGGAGCGCGACCCGGCCGCGGTCGATGCGGTGCTGCCCGCGGTGGAGCGGGTGCTCGCCCCCTTCGACGCCCGACCGCACTGGGGCAAGTGGTTCGCGATGGACCGCGCTGGTCTCGAGCAGGTGTTCTCCAGGATCGGCGACTTCCGCACCCTCGCGGCCCGCGTCGACCCCGACGGTGTTTTCCGCAACGCCTACCTCGACCGGCTGGTCCTCTGAACGCCAGCCAGCGTCGAAGGCGAGCGCAAACGTCGAGGGCGTGTGGTGCACGACTCGCCCTCGGCGTCGAGGCTCGCCCTCGGCGGGACGGGGGCCGGGCCGGGCCGGGCCGGGCCGCTGATGCTTCCGGCGGAAACGCAAAAACCGCCAGACAGATACTGTCTGGCGGTTTCGCGTTTCGTGGCGGGGGCGGGAGCCGTCGTCACGACCAGCTCGTCCCTCGCTGGGCGCTCCGCCTCCCAGCATCACGCCCCCCACGAACGCAAAAACCGCCAGACTTCGTCTGGCGGTTTCGCGTTTCGTGGCGGGGGCGGGATTTGAACCCGCGACCTCCGGGTTATGAGCCCGGCGAGCTACCGAACTGCTCCACCCCGCGTCGGTGCTTCTACTGTACGTGGCGGCATGGACCAGAGCAAATTGAGGGCGGCGCGGGTGCGGGAGATCACACCCGCGCCGTCGATCCCGATCAGCCGGTCGCTTCCTCGGTAGCACCGTCGGTCGCCTCGTCGGTCGCGCCGTCCGTCGCGCCGTCCGTGGCGCCGTCGTCGGTCGCACCCTCGGCCGTGCCACCAGCGATCTCCTCCTCGGCAGCGATCGCCGCCTCGAGGGCCGCCTGCAGCCGCTCCTGCGCCTCGCCGTAGCCGGCCCAGTCGCCCTCGGCGAGCGCCGCCTCGGAGTCGGCCAGTGCCTGCGCGGCGTCCGCGAGCGCGTCGCTCAGGCGCTGCTGGGCGTCCGCGTCGGGCTCGGTGCCGCCGTCCCCGGGATCGGTCGGGTCCTGAGGATCGACGTCGGCGTCGCCGGCCTCGGCTCCGGAGTCACCACCGAAGACCTGGTTGAGGGCCTCGTCCAAGGTCGCGGCGTAGCCGACCGAGTCGCCGAAAGCGACCAGCACGCGCCGCAGCAGCGGCAGCGAGGTGTCGCCCGCTGACGACACGTAGACCGGCTGCACGTACAGCACACCGCCGCCGACCGGAAGCGTGAGCAGGTTGCCCAGCTGTACCCGGGAACCACCCTGGGCGATGATGTTCAGCTGCTCGGCCACCTCGGCGTTGGAGTCGAAGTTGTTCTGCACCTGACCCGGTCCGGGCACCGTGAGGTCACGTGGCAGCTCCAGCAGCCTGAGCGTGCCGTAGTCCTCGTCCACGGCTCCGTCCTGGCTGCCGGTCTCGGAGTTGACGGCCAGGAACCCGGTCAGCACCTCTCGCCCGCTGATGATGAAGCTCGTGCTGAGCGAGAAGGACGGCACATCCTGCCCCGGCATCTGCAGCGTGAGGTAGTACGGGGGCTGGGCGACCTCGCTACCCGCCACCGGGTCGTTCGGGACGGTCCAGAAGTCACCGCGGCTGTAGAAGGTCGAGGCGTCCGTCACGTGGTAGCGGGTGAGCAGCTCGCGCTGCACCTTGAACATGTCCTCCGGGTAGCGGAGGTGGCCCATCAGGTCACCGCTGATCTCCGACATCGGCGTGAACGAGTTGCCGAAGATCTCCTGCCAGGTCTGCAGCACCGGGTCCTCGGTGTCCCACGCGTACAGCGTCACCTCGCCCGTGTAGGCGTCCACGATGGCCTTGACCGAGTTCCGGATGTAGTTGATCTTGTCCGGGATCTCGAACTGCGAGGAGTCGGCGTCGGTGAAGGTGTCCGACGTCGCCGACGCGAAGGTCTCGTGCTCGGAGTAGGGGTAGGCGTTGGAGGTCGTGTAGGCGTCGACGACCCAGACGACCTCACGCACGCCGTCACCATCGGTGTCGACGACGGCGGGGTAGGACTTGCTCTCGAGCGTCAGGTACGGCGCGACCTGAGCCACGCGCTCAGCCGGGTCCCGGTGGAACATGATCTGGGACTCCGAGGTCACCCGGTCGGAGAACAGGATCTGCTCGCTGCCGAACCGTGCCGCGAACAGCAGCTGGTTCCACAGGTTGCCCACCGAGGGACCACCCTCGCCCTGGTAGGTGTAGTTCTGCTGGCCGTTGGCGGCGGTGTCGTCCGGGTAGTCGAGCTCCCACGGGGTCGAGCCCTCGGGTGCGCCCACGATCGAGTACTCCGGCGAGTTCGGGCTGAAGTAGATGCGCGGCTCGTAGTCCCCGAGCGCACCGGTCGTGGGGATACCGGACTGGAAGAACGCCGGGCGGCCATCGGGGTTGAGCCGGTTGCCGTACGCCGCCACGACACCGTAGCCGTGCGTGTACACGGTATGCCGGTTGACCCAGTTGTTGTCGACCTGGGTCATGTTGAGCTCGCGAACCGCGATCACGGTGTCCTGCAGGCTGCCGTCGATCTCGTACCGGTCGACCGAGAGCTGGTCGGGGAACGTGTAGTAGGCGCGGTTCTGCTGCAGCTGCCGGAAGGTGGGTGAGACGATCGAGGGATCGAGCAACCGGATCGAGGCGGTGGACTCCGCATCCTCGCGGAGCTGACCCGCCTCGGCCTCGATCTCCGCCGAGTAGGGCTCCACCTCGACCTCGTCGAGGCCGTACGCCATCCGGGTGAAGTCGATGTTGTGCTGCAGGTACTCCTCCTCCAGCGCCTGCTCGTTCGGGTTGACCCGCACGCCCTGAATCACGGCGGGGTAGATCCCGGCGGCGAGCACACCCGAGACGATCATCAACGACACGCCGATCGCCGGCAGCCGCCACGTGCCGCGGGCACCGGTGTAGAAGAACAGCACCGCGACCAGCACACCGATGATGGCGAGGATCGCGCGCGCCGGGATGACCGCGTTGACGTCGGTGTAGAACGCGCCGTCCCAGCCGTCGGCCTCGCCCAGCTTCGACAGCAGCGAGTAACGGTCCATCCAGTAGTTGGCCGCGATGAGCAGCACGAACACCCCGGCCAGCACCGCGAGATGGATGCGCGCGGCACGCGAGATCCGGTCCCCAGGGCCGGAGACCTGCAGGCCGCCGTAGAGGTAGTGGGTGAACAGCGCGACGGCGGCGGAGAAGAACGTCACCGTCATCGCGAACGAGACGACGAAGCGCAGGAACGGCAACGTGAAGGTGTAGAACGAGACGTCGATCCCGAAGATCGGGTCGTCGACGCCGAACGGCTGGCCGTTGAGCGCCAGCAGCATCGGCTGCCACTGGGTGCTCGCTGCCGAGCCGGCGAAGAAGCCCGCCACCAGCGGACCGGCGATGAACACGACCCGACGCAACGGCTCGAACGCCTCGCGGTAACGGTCGAGATCGCGCTGCTGCGTCGTCGTCGGCACATACATCGGCCGATGCTTGTACGCCAGCCGCAGGTTCACCCAGATCGCTGCCCCCATGAGGACGCCACCCACGAGGAAGAGCGCGGCGCGGCTCAGCCACTGGGTGCGCAGCACCTCGGTGAAACCGACCTGGGAGAACCAGAGCCACTCGGTCCAGAACCTGGCGAAGATGAAGAACAGCACGACGATGCCGCCCACGATGAAGAGCGTGGGCAGCAGGGCGCCGCGGCGGCCAGCGGCCGGGCGTCGTTCGGCAGAGATACAGATCACCTCGGGAGGAAGGGCACCGCTGGACGCGGCGGAAGTCGGGCGAGCGAGCGACATCGCTCCACAGGGAGCAACGCACGAGTCGCCCTGGAAGTTTCCCACATCGCGCCGGTGGTGCCACGATGAGGCGGATGGAGCACGACCAGACCCAGGATCAGGCACGCGGCGAGGCGCTGCGGCTCGCCGTCATCGACATCGAACGACACGTCGCACGAGGCGGGTGGGACGCTCCTACCGCGGTGTTCGCGCTGGTCCGCACCACCGAGGCGCTCGCCCGCACACCCGAGCTCGCGGAGCAGCTGCCTGCCGACGCGATCGCCCTGGCCAAGGACAACCCGCACCACCTGACCTCGATCGAGCAGGAGGGCCTGCCCTCGTCCGCCGATCTCGAGCAGCTCCTCGCCCAGCTGGCGTGGCCGGAGTCCGTCGACGGCGCAGCGGTGGTCGTCGAGCGGATCGTCGTGCCACCGGAGGCCGCCGAGGCTGCGGAAGACATGTCTGTCGAGCAGCTGATGGCGCACCCGCAGCGGCAGGACGTCCGCATCGCCGCCGGGGTGCTCCGCACCGGCGAGTCGTGGTGCGCGCTGCGCAGCCGCGCCAACGACTCCGACGACAACGTGGGCGGCTCCCCCGACGCGGTCCCCGGCCTCGTCGAGGCGATCAGCGCGACGCTCGCGGAGTGAGCCGACCTTCCCGAACGAGCCGGCTCAGCAGCTCGGCAGGTCGGCGCTGCCGCCCGCCGCGATCGCCTCGACCGCGGCGCGTGCCCCCTCGAGGGTGCTGACGCCGACCACCTGGAGCCCGTTCGGGACGTGACCGACGACTTCGGCGCAGTTCGCGAGCGGGGCGAGGAAGTACTCCGCGCCGCCTGCGCGCGCGGCCGCCAGCTTCTGCCGGATCCCCCCGATGGCCCCGACGTCGCCGCCGAGGCTGATCGTCCCGGTACCGGCGATCGAGTTCCCGCCGGTCATCTCCCCGGGGGTCAGCTTGTCGATGATCCCGAGCGCGAACATCGTGCCGGCGCTGGGACCCCCGATGTTCTCGATCTCGATGTGCACATCGACCGGGTAGTCGAACTCGCCGGCCAGGAAGACGCCGAGCACGCTCCCGCCCGCGCCGTCATCGCCCGTGACGATCGGGAGGCTGGTCACCTCGCCGGCGCGCTCGACCTCCAGCTGCACCGTGGTGCCCGGGTCGGTCCGTTCGAGTGCGTCGTCGAGATCGGCGTAGGTGGCGACCACGGTGCGCTCGCCGCCGACCTCGATGCCGGTGATGACGTCGCCGTCCTCGACCGCGCCGTCGGACCCGGAGCCCGCCTGCACGCCCACGATCGTGAGCCGCGCGGGCACGTCGTGCCCGAGCGCGGTGAGCGCGGCCACGGTCGCGTTCTGCTGCGAGGACAGCATCTGCTGCTGCGACGCGTCGCTGATCTGATCCTGGGTCTGGCTGGTGTCGAAGAAGCTCTCGACGGGCGCGACCATAATGTCCGGGGATATCCAGCCACGGATCACCCCGCCCGCGTCGACCTCGTAGCCCGGGCCGCCCGCCGTGGTGACGGTGGTGAGGAACAGGTGCCCCGACGTCGGGTACGTCTCGGTGCCCTCGACGGTGATCAGCTCGACGTCGCCGCTGCTCTCGAGCGTGTCGACGATCGGACCGGGTGCGCGCACGCCGTACGGCACGTCGACAGTCATCATCGTCAGCAGCAGCGCGAACGTGACGACGGCAGCCCCGGTCATCGTGATCAGCCGCGGGGTCACCCCCCACCGGCCGAGCCGGGTGCGCAAGGTCGAGGCCATGTGCGCCATTCTCGCCGACGACGGCGGCCGGTCCTGACACGGGGGCTCTCCCCCGCATCCGTGCGCCCTGAGCGAACCTGGCAGCCCGATCCAGCCGCGGTGGTGCGACGCCGCGTACCGTCGGAGCATGGATGATCGCGAGCAGTGGCGGCGGATGCTCGAGTCGGTTCTCGGAGCCGAGGCAGCCGAGGAGGCGATGCGCGCGCTCGAGGCGAGCGGCGCCGACCCGGCCGAGTGGGCGAGGTCCACCGGCTTCGGCAACAACCCGCAGGCGCTGGCGGCCGCCATGGCCCAGATGCAGCGCATCCTCGCCTCCGACGACGGCGGTGAGTCCGACTGGCGGTTCGCGCACGACGTCGCGCGCCAGGTCGCCCATGCCGGTGGCGACCCGAGCGTGACCGCCGCCCAGGCGCAGAAGGTCCGGTCGGTGCTCACGGTCGCGGACCTCTGGCTCGACGCGGCGACCGACCTTCCTCCCGCAGGCGGTCCGCACGTGGCCGCCTCCCGGGCCGACTGGGTGGAACGGACGCTGCCGACGTGGCGTGCGGTCGCGGACCCGATCGGGGTGTCGGTGGCGGAGGCGCTCGCGCGCGTGCTGTCCGATCAGCTGGGCGGCGACGAGCTGCCCGAGGAGATCGGAGCGCTGCCCGGCGGGATGGACCTGCCCAGGCTGATCACCAAGCTGGGACGGCTCGGTTTCGCGATGCAGGTGGGCCAGGGCTCCGGCACGCTGGCACGCGAGGTCTTCGGCGGCACCGACACCGGGCTGCCGCTGCTCTCCGGCAGCGAGCTGCTGCTGGTCCCCGCGAATGTCGAGGCGTTCGCCGAGGGGCTCGACGCCGAGACCGACGAGGTGTGGCACTTCCTCGCTGTCCGTGAGGCGGCGACCGCGCGCCTGTTCACGCACGTGCCATGGCTGCGGGCGCACCTGCTCGGGGCTGTCGAGGCGTACGCCCGCGGTATCGAGATCGACGCCGAGCAGATGGAGGAGGCGGTCCGCTCGATCGACCCCACCGACGTGGAGCAGCTCCGCGCCGCGATGGGGCAGGGCATTTTCTCGCCGCAGCGCACACCCGACCAGGAGCGCGCGCTGCTGCGGCTCGAGACCGCGCTCGCACTCGTGGAGGGCTGGGTCGAGGAGGTGACAGCCGCCGCCGTCGCACCGCACCTGCCGCACGCCGTCCCGTTGCGCGAGATGCTGCGCCGCCGGCGCGCCGCCGGCGGCCCGGCGGAGGACACGTTCCGCCAGCTGGTCGGGCTGGAGCTGCGCCCGCGGCGCGCCCGTGACGCCGCCCGCTTGTGGGCGGTCATCGCCCGCGACCGCGGCGTGACCGGACGCGATGCGCTGTGGGCCCAGCTCGATCTGTTCCCCACCACCGAGGACCTCGATCAGCCGGAGCTGTTCGGCGACCGCCACGCCGAGGACAGCGACATCAGCGCCGACCTCGACGCTGCCCTCGAGGCCATCCTCAACGACGCTGGCGGGGATGACGCCCCGCAGGAGAACCCTGCCGACGAGGACCCTCAGCAACCGAAGGACTGAGTCAGTCCAGCTCCGGCTCGCTCTCCGGGTCCGCGTCGGGATCGCTCTCGGCGTCACGGTACGAGATGCCGTGCAGGAAGCCGCGCGCCCGCTCGGTGTGCGGGTAACGGTTGACGACGTCCCAGAACTGCTGGTTGTGCCCGCTGACCACCAGGTGCGCGAGCTCGTGCACCAGCACGTAGTCGATGACCCAGCTCGGCATCCCCTGCAGCCGGTGGGAGAGCCGGATCGTCCCCTGCGCCGGTGTGCAGGACCCCCACCGACGGCCCTGATTGGTCACCCACGCGACCGAGCGGGGCCGGACGCCCTGCGGCAGATAGGTGGCAGCCAACCGGTCGGCGCGGGCGGCGAGATCGTCATCGCTCGGACGGCGACGCACCTCCTTGGCCATCACCCGCTTGGTCATCTCCGCGACCCAGTGCTCCTCCTCGGCGCGCGTGAACCGCGCGGGGATGGCGACGACCAGCCGGCCGTTCTCGCGGAACGCCGACACCGTGCGCCGCCGGCGGGAGCTGCGGCGCACCTCGATCTCGGGGGCGGGTGAGCTGGGCACCTGCCGAGTATCGCAGCGGGCACCGACACTCCCGTCGCGCTATCCACAGCCCGTGGGCCGGCGCGGTTCATCCACAGATCGGACGGGCACCCTCGCACCCCGGGCGGCTGCGTGCCACGCTCGCCAGATGCCAGCAGCCCGCTACCTGCGACCGGGCGTGAGGGTGCTCTGGCGCGAGCCCGGGACGTCACAGGTCGGGATCGACCCACGCTGCGCCGTCGTGCTCGACGACCTCGACCCCATCCAGCAGAGCCTGCTGGAGCAGCTCCCCCGGCTCGGCGGTGAGCCCGAGCTCAACGTCTACGCCCGCACCCTCGGGGTCGGTCGCGCGCCGGTGCGCGCGCTCATGGACCGGCTCGAGGAACGTGGCTACCTGATGAACGGCGTGCCGCTGCACGACACCTCGGATGATCGCTACTGGCACCTGGCCGCGGTCGCAGGGCACGAGCGGACACGTTCCCGGCGCTCCGCTCACGTGGTGGTGAGCGGCCTCGACCAGCTCGGGCTGCGGATCGCACAGATCCTCGCCCAGGCCGGGGTGGGCACCGTGGTCCTCGACGACGCGCGGCCGGTCACGCTCGACGACCTGGGGGTCGCGGGCTACCGCCCGCCTGACCTGGCCCTGCCGCGGCAGGAACGAGCCTTCGCGCTGCTGCGGTCCGCCTCGCCGATGACGGCGCTGAGCGCAGCGGCGGGCGCCCACCCCGACCTGGTGGTGCTCGTCCAGCACGGCGCGGTCGACCCGGTGCGAGCGCGACCACTGATGCGCGAGGACATCGCCCACCTGCCGGTGCTGGTGCGGGAGGTCGACGTGGTGATCGGGCCGCTGGTGCGGCCCGGTGACGGTCCGTGCCTCCGGTGCCTCGACCTGCACCGCACGGACGAGGACCCCCGGTGGCCGGCGGTCGCCACCCAGATCACCACCAGCCCACCCGAGGGCACGGAGACCTCGCTCGCGTGGCTCGGTGCCGCGCTGGCGGCGCACCAGGTGCTCGCGGTCGCCGACGGCCGGGGCGTGCTGGTGGCGGGGACCTCGCTCGAGGTCAGCGCGACCTACCCGCTGCCCCGCTACCGCGAGTGGGCGGTGCACCCGGACTGCGGATGCGCTCAGCTGTCGCTGCCGCCGGCGCGCTCCGGGCACGACGACGCCGCCGTGGCACCCGTGGGGCACCACGACGGCGGGTCGTGACGCGAGCCGGTCACGCTGCGCTCCAGCGCGCGGCCTCGTCCTTGCGCGGCCGGCCCCGACCCCGCTTGCGCGGGACCACGCGGCCGTCGATGAAGACCTCCCCGCCCCAGACGCCCCAGGGCTCGGCGCGCTCGATCGCGCCCTCGAGGCACGACGCCTTGAGGGGGCACTCGGCGCACATGGCCTTTGCTCGCTCGACGTCGTCGCCTCGTTCGGCGAACCACAGCTCGAGGTTGGAGGGGTCCTGGCAGGGAACTGAGAGGTCGGGCTCGGCGGTCGCCGAGGGCGACGGCCAGCTCGTCGCCGACCCAGAGATCGTGTCGAAGATTGATGTGTACTTCACGGGGTGCTCCTGAGGCACTCGTTCGGTCAGCCGGTCTGGCCGGCGGTTGAACGACCTCGTCCCGCCATCGATGGCGAAGATGAGGGTCAGCCGCGGGCCTGATGCTCCGCAGCTGATCGCGAGAGATGCGTCAGGAAACGGAGCCGGTGGAGGCGCTACGGGTCTGATCGACCGCGCCGCCCGTGGGGATGGGCAGAGCGCCCAGTCCCCTGTTGCGGATACCTCGATCGAAGAGGACGCCGCGTGGGGCGATCGACGGGCCGTAGGCCTTCATCAGATTCATCACAGCGAATTCCACCTCCTCTTGATCGGGGACCCTCATGCTGGCTAGGCCAGGTCCGACTCACAGAACGGGCATGACGTTACACCCCGCTGCGGAGGGGTCCAAGGTATTTATCGAGATTCTTTTTCGCGCCCTCGATCGGTGCGCGTCGCGTCACTCCAGCGTGGGTTCGTCACCGCGCACGACGGCGAGGATCTGCGCTCCGTAGGCCTCGATCTTCGTGGGCCCGATCCCGCGGAGGATCGCGAGCTGGCGCAGCTCGCGCGGTTGCGCCGCGGCGATCGCCACCAGCGTCGAGTCGTGGAGCACCGCGAAGGTCGGCTTGTCGATCTGGCCGGCGACCTGAGCCCGCCAGCTGCGGAGTCGCTCGTAGAGCTCGGGGTCGACATCCTGGGCGGCGAGCGCGGTGCGGGTCTCCCCGGTTCGCGCGTGCTTGGTCGAGCGACGACCGCTGGTGCTGGCCTCGGGCCAGATCCCGTCGAGGAAACGGGAACGGCGGCGGTTGCCGCGGCCACCGGCGGTGCGCGACCGCGCGAAGGAGAGCGTCAGGTGCTCGCGTGCCCGGGTGATGCCGACGTACAGCAGCCGGCGTTCCTCGGCGATCGCGTCGTCGCCCTCGGCGAGCGAGATCGGCAGCAGGCCCTCGCTCACGCCGGCGAGGAACACGGCGTCCCACTCCAGACCCTTCGCGGCGTGCAGGGAGGCGAGCGTGACGCCGTCGACGGTGGGAGCGTGCTGCGCCGCCGCCCGCTCGATCAGCTCGTCGACGAAGCCCTGCATGTCGGCGTCGCGGCTCGCGGCGATCTCGTCGGCGAGCAGCACCAGGGCGTTCAGCGACTCCCAGCGCTCGCGTGTGGCACCGCGCGCGGCCGGTGGCTCGTGCTGCCACCCCGCACCGGTGAGAACCGCGCGCACGTGCTCGGGCATCGTGCCGTCCAGCTGCGCGCGCGCGGCGCCGCGCAGCAGCACCATCGCGTCACGGACCTCGGCACGGGAGAAGAACCGCTCACCACCGCGGACCAGGTAGCCGATACCCGCCTGCGCGAACGCCTGCTCGAACACCTGCGACTGCGCGTTGGTCCGGTACAGCACGGCGATCTCGGCGGCCGGCACGCCCTCACGCTGCAGCGCGGCGATCCTGGTGGCGATGCCGCGCGCCTCGGCGTCGTCGTCGTCGTAGGTGTCGAAGGCGACCGGTCGACCGGAGGGGCGGCCGGCGATCAGCTCGACCGCGGCAGCGTTGCGGTGCCGACCGGCGCGCTCGAGCACCTCGTTGGCCAGGCGCACCACCTGCGGGGTGCTGCGGTAGTCCCGCACGAGCCGCACCACGGCTGCCTCGGGATGCCTGCGGCGGAAGTCGGTGAGGTAGCGCGGCGTCGCGCCGGTGAAGGAGTAGATCGTCTGGGAGACGTCTCCGACGACGCAGATCTCGTCGCGGTCCCCGAGCCACAGGTCGAGGAGCCGTTGCTGCAGCGGCGAGACGTCCTGGTACTCGTCGATGACGAAGTGCCGGTACTGGGTGCGCACCTGCGCCGCGACATCCTCCCGTTCGGCCAGGATGCCGACCGTGAGCAGCAGCACGTCCTCGAAGTCGATGACGCCGCGCTCGGACTTGGCCTCCTCGTAGACCGAGAGCAGCCGCGACACGGTCGTGAGGTCGTGACCGGCGGCATCGGTGCGCCCCGCCGCCGAGGCAGCACGCACGTAGTCGTCGGGGGTGACCATGCTGACCTTCGCCCACTCGACCTCGGCCGCGAGGTCGCGGATCGCGATCCGGTCGACCGCCAGCCCGAGCCGCCCTGCGGCCTCACCGATCAGCGGAGCCTTGTGCTCCGCGATGCGGGGGACACCGCCCCCGACCGCCTGGGGCCAGAAGTACGAGAGCTGTCGCAGCGCCGCCGCGTGGAACGTGCGGGCCTGCACCGCTCCGACTCCGAGATCCCGCAGCCGCGAGCGCATCTCACCGGCCGCACGAGCGGTGAAGGTGACCGCGAGGACCCGGCGGGGGTCGTAGCGCCCGGTGACGACGCCGTGCGCGATCCGGTAGGTGATCGCCCGGGTCTTGCCGGTGCCAGCCCCCGCGAGCACGCACAGCGGTCCGGACAGCGAGCTCGCGACCTCGCGCTGATCCGGGTCGAGCGCGGCGAGCAGCTCGTCAGCGGTGGGTGGAGCGCCCCCTGGTGAGGCGCTCGGTGCGGTTGTCGACATCGTTGCCGATTCTCTCAGGCCGCACCGACATGACCGCCCGGCGATCCACAGCCGCGGCGGGAACATCCACCCCGGTCGGTTGGTTGCTCCCGGCATGAGCACCACACCCGCTCCCGGCACCATCACGATGTACTCGACCACCTGGTGCGGCTACTGCCAGCGCCTCAAGTCACAGCTCAGCGGCGCAGGCATCGAGTACTCCGAGGTCAACATCGAGCAGCACCCCGATGCCGCTGCGTTCGTCGAGTCGGTGAACGACGGGAACCAGACCGTGCCGACCGTGCTCTTCCCGGACGGCTCGGCCGCCACCAACCCGTCGCTGAAGCAGGTCCAGCAGCGGTTGTCAGCCTGAGATCCAGGGCGTGGTCGGCCACTCCCGGCCGTACCAGTCGCGGATGAGGTAGTGCGCGATCGAGGTGGGACGCGGCAGCCGGATCGTGCCCGCGGTGAGCAGCTCGGTCAGCTCGTCGCGGGTCACGAACATCGCCTCGGTGACCTCGACGCCGTCGGGCCGGGGCTCGGTCGTGACCGCCCGGCCACGGAACCCGAGCATGAGCGACGCGGGGAACGGCCACGGCTGCGACCCCTGGTAGGTCACCTCACCCACCTCGATCGCCGTCTCCTCCGCGACCTCGCGTCGCACCGCTGCCTCGAGCGTCTCGCCGGGCTCGACGAACCCTGCCGGCACGGAGAACTGTGTCGCCGGCCACGCGACGCCGTGCCCGAGCAGCAGCCGGTCGTCGTCGTCGACGATCGCCATGATCACCGCGGCGTCGGTGCGCGGGTACTGCGCGCTGCCCTCCGCCGCGCACCGGCGTTCCCACCCGGCCAGCGCGATCGTGGTCGGGGCGCCGCAGCGGGGGCAGAACCGGTGCGAGCCATGCCAGTTGGCCATCGCGAGCGCCGCGGCGGCCAGCCCCGCGTCGCGTGGCTCGAGCTGCCAGCCCACGTCGCGCACGCTGATGCCCGACGGCGGACCCTGGGGGTCGTCGAGCGCTCGCCCTGGATCGGGCTCGGGCAGCCCGGTGCCGAGATCGGCCACATAGCTCCAGCCCTCCGCGTCGCGCCCGAGGTACGCCGCCTCGGCGCCGGCCTCGACGGCGGCACCGAGAGCGAGGCCGTGCTCGTCACCCGCGACCCGGCCGAGCCGGACGCGCAGCACGCGCAGCCGCGGGTCCGCGAGGATCGCCTCGATCCCCTCGCTCCGACGACGAGCGTCACGGTCGACAGTGCCTCTGCTCAACGGCAGCGCATCGGAATCCACGTGATCAACCTAAGCCGTGTGGCGGGCGGTGCCGGGGCAGCGCGCTCTGGTCCGACACGCGACCGGGCGGCTCAGCGCACGTAGCGGGAGGCTGACGGCGGGTCGCCGGCGAAGTCCCACCGGGTCTGCGTGGCGGACATCGCGTCGCGGATCACGGCCCGGCGGCGCACCGAGGCCGCGGCTGCCGCCGCCAGCGCGACCGGGTCGAACTGCTCCAGCAGCAGCGCGTGCAACCGCGCCACGTCGTCGGCTCGGTCGGGGTCCGCGGCCAGGTCGTGCCGCTCCCCCGGATCCGCTGCCAGGTCGAAGAGCTGGCGATCGTGGCCGTGCACGTACACGTACTTCAAGGTCCCGGAGCGGACCATGTAGCCCGACGCGTGCACCTTCTCCACGTGGTACTCCGAGAACACGGCGTCCCGGTGCCACGCCTCGCCGTCGAGCAGCGGCACGAGGCTGGCGCCGTGCATCGGCGTGCGGCTCGCCTCGGGTACTCGCGCCAGGTCGAGCAACGTGGGGGCCAGGTCGACCAGCGTGACCGGCTCGGCACACCGCCGTCCGAGCCTCTCACCGGGACGGGCGATCAGGAGCGGCACCCGCACGGACCACTCGTAGAAGCACCGCTTCTGCACCATCCGGCGCTCGCCGAGCATGTCACCGTGGTCCGCGGTCACGACCACCACGGTGGCCGCGCCCTGCCCGGTCTCCTCGACGGCGTCGAGCATCTCGCCGATCTTGGTGTCCACGTAGGTGACGAGGGCGTAGTAGGCGCGTCGCAGCGCGCGCAGCGCCTCGGGGTCGGTCAGGTCCACGCCGCCCGTGTCGTGGGCCTCGTTGAGCCAGCGGTCCAGGGCGTTGACGGGCAGGTCCGGCTCCGGCTCGGGGATCTCGACCTCGACATCGGCGTAGCCGTCCCACATCTGCTGCGTCACCTGGAACGGGTCGTGCGGGTTGTGCAGCGACGCCACCAGCAGCCACGGGGCGCCCTCGCCTGCACTCGCCGCCAGCGCCCGTTCCCGGATGAAGTCGACGGCGTGGTGGGTGGTCTCCTCGTCGTAGGCCAGGAAGCGCGTCCAGGTGCGGACCCCCACGGCTGGTGGGACGTAGTCATGGGCATGCCCGCCGCGCGGGAACCGGCCCTCGGCGTCCACCTCGGGCAGCCAGTCGAACCCCGCAGGAAAGATGTCCGGGTTGAGGCGCTCCGCGAAACCGTGCCGCTGGTCCGGGCCGACGAAGTGCATCTTCCCGGTCAGGGCGGTCCGGTAGCCGGCCACGTCGAGGTAGTGGGCGAACGTGGGCCGGTCGGCGGGGAACAGTGCGGCGTTGTCGTAGCAGCCGAACGACGAGGCGTGCTCGCCGGTCAGCATCGCCGCGCGTGCCGGCGCGCACAGCGGGTAGGGCGTGTAGGCGGCGTCGAAGGTGACGCCCCGGGCGGCCAGCCGGTCCAGGTTCGGGGTGCGCACGACCGGGTCGCCGTAGGGCCCGGTCAGGAACGGCACCAGCTGGTCGGCCATGATCACGAGGATGTTCGGCTGCTGCGCGGGAGCGCCGCCTGGTGCGTGGGGGGCCACGGTGCCCTTTCTCGGGTCGAGCCGCCGCCGGACTCGGGTCTCGGCGGCTATGAGATCGTTCCCATGTCATGGTGCCGCTCTTCGCCCGTGCGCACAAGCCGGGGCGTGTCAGCAGGGCCGGACGCGGAGCGGGCCCGTAGGTTGGGTCCGTGCCCGAGCAACCGCGCACCCCGCTCGCCCTCGCTGCCCTCGCGACGATCGCCAAACCTGGCCTCGACGTTGTCGCGACGCAGCCGCCGCGCGAACCAGGGGCTGACTTCGACGTCGTCGGCATCGTGGACTCCGAGGACCGGCGCTGGATCGTCCGCTCACCGCGGCATGCCGCTGCGGGTGCGGCCATGGAGGGCGAGGTCGCTCTGCTCGGCGAGCTCGCCGACGCCGTGGACCGGGGCCTGCTGCCGTTCGACGTCCCTCGGCCCGCCGGCTTCGCGCCGCTGCCCGAGGGCGGCCGGGCGATGATCTACCCCGAGCTCGTGGGTCGACCGCTCGACGCCGCGGCGCTGCGCCCCGACTCCCCGCTGCTGCGCAACGTCGCCCGCGCGATCGCCGCGCTCCACGGGCTCTCAGGCGCGGTCGTGCGCACAGCGGGCCTGCCCGACTACGACGCCGACAGCTACCGCCGGCGCCGGCTGGCCGAGGTGGACGAGGCCGCTCGCACGGGACACCTGCCCACGCGGCTGCTCCGCCGCTGGGAGCACGCGCTCGAGGACGTCTCGTTGTGGCGGTTCGCCACCACGCCGGTCCACGGTGACCTCGCGGGTGAGCACATCCTCGTCGACGGCCGGCAGGTCGTCGGGTTCGTCGACTGGTCCGACGCCTGCGTGGCAGATCCGGCCGACGATCTCGCCTGGCTGCTCGCGACCACCTCGCCCGAAGCCGCTGTCGCCGCGATGCAGCACTACGCCGAGGCACGCGACGGCGCGCTCGACGAGGCGTTCAGCCATCGCGTCACGCTCGCCGGCGAGCTGGCGGTCGCCCGTTGGCTGATGCACGGCGTGCGGATCCGCTCCGACGAGGTCATCGAGGACGCGATCGACATGCTCCGCGAGCTCGACGCGGCCGTGGCCGACGCACCGCCGATCGGTCGGGTGGAGCCGGCACCGCTGCCCAGCGCCGAGGACGGGGATCGGGAGTCCGAGCCGCTCGACGGCGAGCAGGACGATGACGAGCAGGGCGAGGAGGAGCCGGACGACGCACCGCCGTCGTTCCAGCCCAGCTCGGGCGAACGCACCCGCCCCGTCATCACCCGTGGGCACGCAGCGCACCCGGACGACAACCCGACGAGCGAGCTGCCGATCAGGGACTGACGCGACCCGCCGTCAGCTCCTCGAGCACCTCGGTGACCTGGCTCGGGTCGGCGTCATCGGCCTCGATCGTCACGTTCGCGGCCACGTGGTGGAACGAGGCTCGGACGTTCTCCAGCGGCACCTCCCGGTACCGCGCCCAGGCGAGCCGGTAGAGCACCAGCTGCAGCCGCTTGGCGCGCAGGTCGTCGGGGTCCGAGGGCGGCGGGCCGGTCTTCCAGTCGACCACGTGGTACCGGTCGGGACCGTCGTCGAACACCGCATCGATGCGGCACCGCACAGTCATCCCGGCGATCGGGGTGTCCACGTCGGCCTCGACCATCACCGGGACCCGGTGCGCCCACTCCGAGGCGAGGAACGCAGCGATCAGCGCATCGAGCTCGGGCTCAGCACCCATCTCGGCGTCGTCGGCGCCGGGCAGCTCGTCGGTGTCGAGCAGGGCCTGCGTGCCGAAGTGCTGCTCCACCCAGGCGTGGAACCTGGTTCCGCGCCGCGCCGCCACGCTCGGTCGGCGCGGGATCGGCCGGCGGCGATCCCGCAGGAACCGCTCCCGGTCGGCGCCGAGCGACACGATCGCCGAGGCCGACAGGTGCACCGGCGTGGCCGCGCCCACGGCGAGCGAGGAGTCACGCTCGGCGAGCAGCAGCTCGGCGTCGTGCCACCAGCGCCGGGTGGTCTCGTCCTGCAAGGGGCTCACCTCGGCCAGCCCGGCGAGCCTGTCCGCCGACGGCGGAGCGGGCCAGGGTGCCGAGATCACCTGATCATGGGTGGGGTTGGACTCGTGCGCGGGCCGCTCGGGCCAGTCCGGCCCGACCTCGACCACGCCGGCGTCGATCAGCTCGGTGAGGAACAGCGAGGCCGTCGCCAGGCTCTTGCCGTCCCGCCAGAACGAGCCGAGCAGCAACAGCTCCTGGCGTGCCCGGGTGAGCGCGACGTAGGCAAGCCGGCGCTCCTCGGTGAGCTCGCGCGCACCCTCGCGCTCCTTGAAGTCGTCGATGACCGCGCCGAGCTCCTTGGCGGTGGTAGCGAGCTCGAGCTCGAGCTCGGGCAGGTGGGCGCGGTCGCCACGCAGCACGTAGGGCAGCGTCGAGGCACCCGAGAGCCATCCCGACCCCTTGCGGGCACCTGCCTTGGTGGGGGCCGTCGTCGGGAAGGTGCCCTCGACGAGGCCCGGGACCACCACGACGTCCCACTCCAGACCCTTGGAGGCGTGGACGGTCATCAGCTGGACCGCGCTCGGGTCGGGCTCTGCCTCGGCGACGTCGAGGCCGCGCTCCTCCTCGAGGGCGGCGTCGAGCCACGCGAGGAACGCGCCGAGGCTGCGGTCCTCGGCGTCTCCGGAGAAGCGGGAGGCGACGGCGGTGAGCTCGTCGAGGTTGCGGCGCGCTTCACCCACCGGACCCGGTCGCTGAGCCGCCACCTCGATGTCGAGCCCGAGCACGTGCTCGGCCGTCGTCACGAGCTCGGGCAGGGACAGGTAGCTGAGCGAGCGCAGCGCGCGCAGCGCACCGGCGAGCCTGGCCAGCCGCGAGCGTGCGGCCCCGGTGAGCTCCCGGCCCCGCGGGTCCCGCCAGCCGGGAGGCGGCAGCTGGTCGATCGCCTCCACGATGCTGGCGAGCTCGGCGGGTTCGCGGACCGCCGGGGCCTCGGCCTCCGGCAGGTCGTCCTCCCGCCGATCGGTGCGCCGCCGGGTGCGGGCCTGCGCCGACGCCCACTCCCCCAGCGCGAGCAGGTCGCTCGCGCCCAGGTCCACGGAGGGACCGGTCAGCAGCCGCATCAGCGCGTCACCGCGGCCCGGGTCGTGGACGACGATCAGCGCCGACCAGATGTCCGTGACCTCGGGCGTGTGCAGCAGCCCGGCCAGACCCACGACCTGCACGGGGATGCCGCGCGCCTCCAGCGCGGCCGCGATCGGGGCGAACTGGCTGCGCTTGCGGCACAGCACCGCGGCGCTCGGGGGCTCGCCGGCCGCACGCACGCGCTGCAGGTGGTCCGCCACCGCCTCCGCCTCCGCCGGGATCGTCTCGAGGAATCGGGCGATCACGCGCCCGGGGCCGGCCCCCTCGCGGGTCTGCAGCACCGGCACGTCGCCGGCGGCCTGGGCCCGCAGCGGTGCGGCCACCGTGTTGGCGGCGTCGAGCACCGCGGCATCGTTGCGCCACGCGGTGCTCAGTGTCGCGGTGGCCGCGGGCTCGCCGCTCGCGTGGTGGAACGTGGCCGGGAAGTCGAACAGCGTGCCGGCTGCGGCACCCCGCCAGCCGTAGATGGCCTGGTGCGGGTCGCCGACAGCGGTCACGGGGTGGCCGCCGCGAAACAGCGCGGACAGGAGCGCGACCTGGGCGATGGAGGTGTCCTGGTACTCGTCGAGCAGCACCACCCGGTACCGGCCCCGCTCGGCGCGACCGACCTCAGGCACCTCGGCGGCGATGCGTGCGGCGAGCCGCACCTCCTCGCCGAAGTCGATCAACCCTCGTTCGTGCTTGCGCTCGATGAAGGCGGACACCAGGTCCATCAGCTGCGCGCGGGTGCGGAGCGCGGCCGCGGCCCTGAACGCGTCGGAGGACTTGGTGGGCTGGAGCTCCTCGATCGCCTCGGCAACGGCGTCCATCTCCTGGCGCGCGGTGGCCGGGTCGACGCCGTGCTCGTTGAGCTCCGCCTCGAGCGCCGTCACACCATCGACGAGCGTGCTGGCCTTGTAGCCGGTCTCGATGTCACCGGCCCAGCTGGTCACGATCTCGTCGGCAAGCTGGAACCGGCCCGCGTCGCCGATGTGCGTGGCGTCAGGTGGGAATCCCAGCCGCAGCGCGTGGTCGCGCACGATCGCGCCCGCGTAGGAGTTGTACGTCGCGATCCGCGGTCGTTCCTCGACGTCGATCTCGGCGCCCGCGGCGCGCACCTCGCGGATGCGCCGGCGCACCCGGTCGGCGAGCTCGGCCGCGGCCTTGCGTGTGAACGTCAGCCCCAGCACCTCGCCGGGTTCCACCAGGGCGTTGGCCAGCAGATAGACCACTCGCGACGCCATCGTGGCGGTCTTGCCCGACCCGGCGCCGGCCACCACCAGCATCGGCGACAGCGGCGCCTCGATCACCGCCGCCTGCTCCGGGGTGGGCGGCGGCTGCCCGGTCACCTCCGCGATCCGCGCGGCGCTCCAGGCGATCTCCTGCTCGACGGCGTCGTTCACCGCTGGCCCTCCCGCCCCCTGGGAACCACTCGGCCACCCTCGGGCTGCACGGGGCACGAGGTGCGCACCTGGCAGTAGCCGCACATCGGGTTCTGCTGCGCCGGGAACTCACCGGAGGTGAGCGTGCGCACCGTCTGGGCGATCAGCTCGTGCGCCCAGCCCGGCTCGGCATCGGCCGGCAACGGGTTCTGGTGCCGCAGCCCCGGTCCGCGCGCCCCGGTGCCGAGGTAGACCAGCGAGCCGCCCTGAGGCTGCGCATCCCCGAACGCCCCGTGCTCGACGGCGAGCTGATAGCTCCCGAGCTGCGCGTGCCTCGCCGTCTGCTCGGCCGTGGGAGGCGACGCACCGGTCTTGAGGTCGATGACCCGCAGCCCCTCGGGCGTGCGCTCCACCCGGTCCATGCGGCCCCGCACCTGGGCACGACCGCCGTCGACATCGATCTCGACATCGAAGTCGGCCTCGACGTCGACCGGCTCGGGGTGGTCGGCCAGATACACCGAGAGACGCCGGACCATCTCCTCGGCGCGGGCTCGTTCCTGCCGCGACACCCACGCGTCATCGAGCCCGATCTCGTGCCAGCGGCGCGCGAGCTCGGCCCGGAGCTCGGAGTGGGTGCCGTGCGGGAGCTCGGCAGCGATCTCGTGGATGAGGTTGCCGACGTTCTGCGCCTGCGAGCTCGGCTTGCGGCCGCCGGCGGTGCTCAGCGCCCAGTGCAGGGGACATGAGGTGGCCTTCTCCACGGCGGACGGCGAGATCGGCACGGCCTGCGCGGGATCGTGGGCGGGCGCGCTCGTGGTGGGTGCGAGCCGGTCGGGCCAGCGCGCAGGGTCGGCGTGCTCGACGCCGTTCTGCCGCAGGTGCTCGAGCACGCGCAGCGCGGCCGCGGCCCGCTCGTCCGGGCCGTGCAGCTCCGCACGGAGCTCGCCCACCAGCCCGCGCAGGTCGAGCGCGGCGGTCACCGACGTGAGTCTCGGCAGCCCGGTCGTGCCACCCAGCCCATCGGTGCTCGGCGGCAGCAGCGCCTCGTAGAAGCTGGACGGCCGGGCGTCGGTGTCGAGCACCGCGGTGAGCAGCAGCGCGCGACGGGCGCGCGAGCACGCGGCCACGAAAGCCCGGAGCTCATCGGCGAGCACGCCGGCCCGGGCCGAGCGGAGCACCTCGGCCATGCCTGCGTCGTCGTCACGCCGGAGGCCGGTGTCGCGCGAGGTGGTGATGTCGGCGAGCTGCTGCGCGCCGAGCAGCGTGTCGCGGATGCGCAGGTCGGGCCAGGAGTCCTCCTGGACGCCCGCCACGACCACCAGGTCCCACTCGCCACCCGCTGCGCTCGCGGCGGTGTGGACCACGACGGTCTCGGAGTCCTCACCGCGAGCCGCCAGCGTGTCGGCCGCGAAGTCCTGCGTGGCCAGGTGGGCGAGGAACGTGCTCGGGTCGGCACCGGTGGTGCGGTCGGTGAACTGCTCGGCAGCCGTGAACAGCGAGACCACCGCGTCGAGATCGGCATCGGCGCGATCGGCGGCGGCGCCGCCCGCGAGCGCCCGCTGCTGCCACTCCTCGGCCAGCCCGGAGGCATCCCACATCGCCCACAGTGCCATCTCGGTGCTGCGCGGATCCTCCGCGAGGGCGGCACGGCCGGCGTCGAGGACAGCGGCCACCGAGGTCGCCGCCGCGTGCAGGCGTGGCGGCAGGTCGTCGAGGGCGTCGTCGCCACGGTCGCTGCTGAACAGCCGCGGGAGGAGCTCGTCGGAGGGGGTGCCGGCGCCGTCGCGCTGCCGCAGCACGCGCCGCAGCGACCGCATCGACACGGCATCGAGCCCGCCGAGCGGCGAGAGCAGCAGGGCTGCTGCGGCCTCGGTGTCGATCTCGTCGTCGATGACGCACCGCAGCGCCACGAGGAACGGCCGGACCGCCGGTTCCTCGCGCAGCGGCCGGTCGGGGGTGGCTGCCGCGAGCGGGATCCCGGCGGTGCGCAGGCCGCGCCGGATCTCCCCCACCCGCGCGCCCGTGCGCACGATCACGGCCATCTGGGACCACCGCACCCCGTGATGCAGGTGCGCGATCCGCAGCTGGAGCGCGATGCCGGCGACCTCCTGCGCAGCGGTGGGCAGCAGCAGGTGGCGGACGGGTTCGACCGGCAGCGGCTCCTCCTGCGCTCCGGGCGCCGCTCGGCGGCGCCGCTCCTCTCCGAGCGCGGGGAGCATCGCCGTGAGGCGCTGCACGGCCTCACGCAGCCGCGGCCCGTGCCGGTAGCTCGTGCCGAGCACGTGCACCTGCGCGCCGAGCCCACCATCGACCGAGCCGAACGCCCGGGTGGCGGCGTCGAGCAACGCCGGCTGCCCACCGCGGAAGGCCTGGACCCCGCGATCGGGGTCGCCGAGAACGCTGACGCGGGCGCCGTCATCGGCGAGAGCGGTCAGCAGCCGCGCCGTGGCGAGGGTGGCATCCTGGTAGTCGTCGTGGAGGACGAGCGACCAGCGTGGCCGGGTCTCCTCCGACAACTCCGAGGCCCAGGTCCGCAGCGCGACGACGGCCTGGTCCACGATCGTGGCGGCGTCGTAGCGGGCACCGCGATCGGGGGTGAGCTCGCCCAGCGTCATCACGTCGCCGTACTCGGCGAGCAGCCGCCCCGCCGCGCACCACTCGGGGCGGTCGTGGCGGCGGCCCAGCTCGTCCAGGCCCTCGCCGTCGAGCCCTGCCTCGGCCGCTCGCATGAGCAGGTCGCGCAGCTCGGCGCGGAAGGCCGGCAGCCGCAGCGTCTCGGGACCGATCCGCTCGGGCCAGGTGATCGGGACGCCCTCGCCGCCGAGATGGCCGGCGATGAGATCGGCGAGCACCGTGTCCTGCTCGGGACCGGAGACCAGCGTGGGCGGCGGCTCGCCACGGTGGCTCGCGCGCAGCCGCAGGATGGCGTACGCGAGCGAGGCTGGTGTGCGGACCAGCACCTGCCCGGTGGTGCGGTCGAGACGGCGGGCGAGCTCGTCGCGCAACCGGCCCGCGCGCTGCCGGGTGGGGACCATCAGCAGCGCCGACTCCGGCGGGTGGTCTGCGCTCCACGCGACGAAGGTCTCGAGCGCGGTCGTGGTCAGGCCGGTGCCGGGTGCGCCCAGGACCACGTGGTTCCCGCCCGCCAGGATCGCATCGCGAGCACCGCGCTGATCGGCGTCGAGCGCGATGAGCTGCTCGGCAGTCCCCCCGAGCAGGTCCGGGACGGCGGTCTGGGTCACCACGGCATCAGATCACAGGCCGCCGACACTCATGGGTGGGGCCAGCCGTTCGGGGCGCAGCCGTCGAGGTTGATGCTCTGCTGAACCATCACCGGGGCCGGCTCGCCGGGGACCGGGCAGCTCTCGTGCGGGTGGCCCAGCAGGTGACCGACCTCGTGGTTGACCAGGTACTGGCGGTAGGAGGTGAGGTCGCCGCCGCCCTCGGTCCAGGCGTCCGCGCCGAACACCCAGCGGTCCGCGTTCAGCGCGGCGTGCCCGTAGCGGCCGCAGGACCACCTGCCGTTCGTGGCCAGCGGTGCGCACATCTCATCGACCGTGGCAGGCGTGGCGAGGACCACCCGGATGTCTGCCTCGCCGTCGGTCCGAGCGAACCGGACCGAGCCGTCGGCGCCCCAGCCGCGCGGGTCGTTGAGCACCGTCATCACGAATGTCGCGAACGCCTCGTTGTCGACGTCGAGACCCTCCTCGACCTCCACCCGCACGGTCTGCACCGCCGCCGCGCCCGCGGGCGCCTCGGCGGCGCCGGGCACGATCCGCAGCACCCCGGTGCTGGCATCGGGCACCCGGCGCACCCGCACGCCCGCCAGCAGGTCTGCCTCCTGCTCGGCGCTGAGAGTGAGCGAGCTCGTGGGCAAGGACGGCGAGGAGGTGGACAGCGTGACGGGCTCGCTCGGCGTGACCTCCGCCGTCGTGCGGCCGCTTGGGGCCGTGACCGAGGAGAACACGACGGGAGCCAGCATGATGCCCGCCACGAGCGAGACGAGAAGGACGGCGGCAGCGAGCACCACGCGTCGAGACATGTGTCCATCGTGTCAGGAATGGATGCCTACGATGGCACCGGGTCGAGGTGCGACCCGCTTGACGGAAGGAACACGCGTGGAGATCAGCATCGGCGTCCGGGACATCGCGCGCGAGATCACGCTGGAGGTCGAGGGCGAGGCCGACGACATCGTGGCCAACGTCACCGACGTCCTCGCCAAGGCCGCCAAGGGCGACACCGCAGCCGTGCTGGACCTCACCGACGAGAAGGGCAACCGGACGATCGTGCCGGCCAGCGCTCTCGGGTACGTGCAGATCGGTGCGAACGAGCCCCGGCGTGTGGGGTTCGGCACGCTCTGAGCGGCTGAGCGCCCGCTGGCCGTAGGATGGGGCTCGACCAGGCTGCCCGGTCGCCCACTCGGAACGGCACGCCTCACCCCCTCGAGCTCCGGCTCGAGAGACCTTTCGCGATCGGCTGCCACCACGAGGTGACGGATCGCTGTGCTCTCAGCCAGCGTGTCGCCGCGACCGAAGGCACACATGACCGAATCCCTCGACGAGATCGTCGCGGACACCACCGAGGTGGAGCTGTCCGACCCGCACGCCGAAGTTCCTGCGACATTCGCTGACTTCAAGGTCTCCGAACCGATCGTTCGCGCACTCTCGGACGTCGGCATCACCCACCCGTTCCCGATCCAGGCGCTGACCCTCCCGGTCGCCCTGTCCGGGCACGACATCATCGGCCAGGCCAAGACCGGCACCGGCAAGACCCTCGGCTTCGGCATCCCGCTGCTCCAGCGCGTGGTCGGGCCGGGCGAGGACGGCTGGGACACGCTGCCCGAGGCAGGCAAGCCGCAGGCCGTGGTGATCGTCCCCACCCGTGAGCTCGCGGTCCAGGTCGCCGGCGACCTGGGCACCGCCGCCCGGCACCGCAGCGTGCGCGTACTGCAGGTGTACGGAGGCCGCGCGTACGAGCCGCAGATCGAGGCGCTGCAGCGCGGCGTCGAGGTCGTGGTCGGCACCCCCGGCCGCATGATCGACCTCCTCAAGCAGCGCCACCTCAACCTGTCCAAGGTCAAGGTCCTCGTGCTCGACGAGGCCGACGAGATGCTCGACCTGGGCTTCCTTCCCGACGTCGAGACGTTGCTGGCAGCCACGCCGCCGAACCGCCACACGATGCTGTTCTCGGCCACCATGCCCGGCCCGGTCATCGCGATGGCACGCCGCTACATGAGCCGGCCCACGCACATCCGTGCGCAGGACCCCGACGACGACGGCAGCAAGACCGTCAGCGCGGTCACCCAGTTCGTCTACCGCGCGCACGCCCTGGACAAGGTCGAGGTGCTCGCCCGCATCCTGCAGGCCAAGGACCGCGGTCTCACGATCGTGTTCACGCGCACCAAGCGCACGGCCGCCAAGGTCGCGGAGGACCTGACCGAGCGCGGCTTCGCGGCCGCCGCGATCCACGGCGACCTCGGCCAGGGTGCGCGCGAGCAGGCGCTGCGCGCATTCCGCAACGGCAAGGTCGACGTGCTGGTCGCCACCGACGTGGCTGCCCGCGGCATCGATGTCGACGACGTCACGCACGTCGTCAACTACCAGTGCCCCGAGGACGAGAAGACCTACCTGCACCGCATCGGGCGCACCGCCCGCGCGGGCAACACCGGCACCGCGGTGACGTTCGTCGACTGGGACGACGTGCCCCGCTGGGGACTCATCGACAACCAGCTCGGCCTCAACCGGGGCGAGCCGGTCGAGACCTACTCCTCCTCGCCGCACCTGTACAGCGACCTCGGCATCGCCGAGGGCACCAAGGGGCGCCTCCCGCGCAGCGAGCGCACCCGCTCCGGCCTCGGAGCCGAGACCCTCGAGGACCTCGGTGAGACCGGCAAGGGCGCAGGACGTGGCGCAGGCGCCCGTGACCGTGGTCGTGGTCGCGACGGCGGCCGTGACGGCGGTCACGACCGTGGTGGCCGTGGTGGCCGCGGCGGCCGTCCTGGCCAGGGCGGCGAGAAGCGCTCCGAGGGCGGCAACCGCCCAGCCGAGCAGAGCGAGCGACCCGCGGGCGAGGGCGCACCGCGGCGCCGTCGTCGTCGTCGCACCCGTGGCGGCAACGCTGCCGAGGGTGCAGCACAGACGCAGAACGACTGAGCCGCGGCTCGCCCGCCCGCTCGGTGCCGCCGAGCGGGTGGGCGAGCGCCTGCCCACCTCCCGTAGCGTGGGACAGGTGTCACCACAGCACCCGACGGCGGCGCGAGCCCAGGTCCTTCTCGACCTCCTCGAGCTGGTGGTCGCCGTCCGCCCGCGCGAGCGTGCGATCGTGGGCATCGACGGCCCCGACGGCGTCGGCAAGTCGACGCTGACGGCCGAGCTGCTGGCGCTGGCCCCCGTGGTCGCGAGCCGTGAGGTGCTGGGCGTGAGCGTCGACGGCTTCCACCACCCTCGCGACGTCCGCTACGCGCACGGTCGCGACGCCGCGAGCTACTACGAGCACGCGTTCGACTACGAGGCGCTGCGGCGGCACGTGCTCGAGCCGTTCCGGGCCGGCCGAGAGATCGTCCCGGCGGTGCACGACGTCGCCACGGATGATCGCGTCTTCCCCGACCCGGTCGAGCCCTCCGGCGACGCGGTCCTGCTCGTGGAGGGGGTGTTCCTGCAGCGCCCGGAGCTCCAGCAGGAGTTCGACGAGGTGCTGCTGGTGACGGCGGATCCCGAGGTCACGGTCCCCCGCGGCAACGCCCGGTTCGGCCGCCCGGCCGCCGAGGACGACCCCGACCACCCGGCCAACGCCCGGTACGTGGGCGCCCAGCGCCGCTACGCGTTCGAGCTGCGGACCCACGGGCAGGTCTGGCCGACGTGGATCCTCGACAACACCGATCTCAGCCGGCCCCAGCTGGTCTCCGTCGATATCGAGGAAGAGCTGGAGCTACCGTTGTGCCGGCGCAAGCCGCTGCCGTGACACGCGAGGCGCACGCCCGACAGGGCTGACGCACGCTGCTGGCGGCGGCGGGTACGGATGGTCGGGCGCCGTGATGCGGATCAGGTCACCGCCATGTCGTCCATCACGCGCATCGCGTTGGCGAAGATCGTGAGGACCGGGTTGACGCCCCCGTTGGTCACGTGCAGGGAGCCATCGGCCACACGCACGTTGTCATGACCCCAGACGCGACCCATCGGGTCGGTCACCGACCGTGACGGATCCTCGCCCATGCGCGCGGTCCCGGCCTGGTGCTGGCCGCTGCTGGGTCCGGCGTCAGCGCCACGCGGCGGCGCGCCGATCACGCGCGTGGCGCCGCTCGCGGCCAGCCACTCCGACGCCCGCCCGGTCATGAAGGCCGCCGCCTTCACGTCCTCGGGGTGCACGGTACCGCTGAACCGCACCACCGGGATGCCGAAGCGATCCACGACGTGCGGGTCGAGACGGACCCGCGAGGTCGTCGTCGTCATCTCCTGGATAGGCCCGACGACGCGGTGCATGCGCGGCGAGAGCCTGCGCAGCGCATCCTTCATCTGGGTCCCGTGCAGAGGCAGCAGCCCGGCGCCGTCGAGATAGGCGTGATCCAGCACCGGCGTGGTCACGAACTCGTTGGCGAGCATGCCGCCACCGACGATGCCCGGGTTGTGGTGCCGGAAGTCGTTCGTCGCGATCGCCGGACCGGGGCCGACCAGGTCGTTGATCGGGTCCTCGAAGATGCCGGTCGCACCGGCGTAGACATGGCCCTGCAGGTGGCGACCGACCTGGTCATGGTTGTTGCCCACCCCGTGGGGCTCGCGCGACGTGGGGCTGTTCAGCAGCAGCCGCGCGGTCTCGACGGCGCCCGCCGCGACCACGATCTCCGCGGCGCTCACGCGGGTCCGCCAGATGGCGCCACCCATGTCGCCCACGAGCGCGACGGCGACGATCCGACCGGTTCCGTCGGCGACCAGCCGCTCGGCACGCGCCGAGGTGAGGATCGAGGCTCGCCCGGTCGCCACGGCGCGCGCGAGCATCGTGTTGTGCGACCCGTTCTTCGCCTCGATCGGGCAGGCGAAGCCGATGCACTGGGCGCACTGCGCACAGGCGGGCCGCCCGAGCCACGGGGTGGAGCTGATCAGCAGCGGCACGGGTGAGGTTCGCAGCCCGAGCCTGCCGGCACCGGCGGCGAGCACCTGTGCGGCCGTCGTCGTCGGCAGCGGCGGCATCGGGTAGTCCCGCGAGCGCGGGCCATCGGCACTGTTGCCGGTCGCGTCGCCGCTGACCCCGACCTCCCACTCGGCTCGCGAGTAGTACGGCTCGAGGTCGGTGTAGTCGATCGGCCAGTCGCTGAGCGTGCTGCCCTCGGGCACCCCGTAGGTCGAGGCCATCCGGAAGTCCTCGCGCGAGAAGCGCCAGGCCTGAGCGCCGTAGACCCGGGTCCCGCCGCCGATCGTCATGGCGTTGTTGCCCCACCGCCCGTCCGTCGCTGCCAGCGTGAGGATGCGGCTGCCCAGCTCGAGCGTCCGGGGTTCGTCGGCCCTGGGGGCGGTGCGATCGTCCAGCCCGACGGGGGTTCGTGCGTTGCGCAGGTGGTCCTGCCACAGGTGCGCCCTGTCCGGCATCTCGCCGCGCTCGACCACCAGCACGCGACGCCCGGCCTCCGCGAGCGCGGCCGCCGCCACCCCACCGCCTGCGCCGCTGCCGATCACGATCGCGTCGTAGTGCTCACCCAGCTGGTCGGGCGTGATGAACGCGTGCCGGTCCAGCTCGAAGACCGCGTCGAGATCGGGCCACCCGCCGGCCGGTTCGGGGCGCCAGCCGAGGTCGCGCCACGAGGCGGCGTCACGGTTGCCGAGGTTGCCGGGATCGGCGAGGTATCCCCGCTGCACGAGCCGTGCGAACCATCGGTAGTCGCCGTCGTCGGCCAGCGCGTCCAGTACGGCCAGGCGAGCCGCCGGATCGAGGCCGGCGAAGCCCGGCGCGCGCCCGCCGACGGTCACGAGCACCCGCTCGACGCGGTCCTGCCAACCCGGCCGGTCGCCGTCGAGCACGGATCGCAGGAAGTCGAGACCACCGGTCTCGAGGGCGGAGGGCGAAGAGTCCGCCGGAACGATCGTCTCGATGACCGCCGCCAGCAGCTCGGCGTGGCCGCGCGGCTCGGTCGTCATGCTTGCTCCGTGGCCGGGCGCAGGAGCGGCAGCCGCCCCTGGCGCTCGATCTCGTCGAGCACCTCGCGCGCGGTCGTGCGCTCCCCCAGCCGGTTCGGCTTGCCGGCTCCGTGGTAGTCGCTGGACCCGGTGACGAGCAGCCCGAGCTCGGCAGCGATCTCGCGGAGCGCGGCGCGGTCGGCCTCGGTGTGGTCGAGGTGGTCGACCTCCAGCCCGGCCAGGCCGGCCTCGGCGAGACCGCGGATGGTGTCGACCGAGACGACCCGCCCCCGCATCGAGGCGCGCGGGTGCGCCATCACCGGCACTCCCCCAGCGGCGCGGACGGCCGCGACGGCGTCCGCCGTCTCCGCCGCCCAGTAGCGCACGTAGTACGGGCCGGCCGGGTGCAGCACGGTCTCGAACGCCGCGCTGCGGTCGGCCACGTAGCCGCGGTTCACCAGCGCGTCGGCGATGTGCGGGCGACCGATCGTGGCCCCGTCGCCCGCCTGGGCGAGGACGTCGTCCCAGGTGAGCTCGAGGTCAGCGGCGATGCGCTCGACCATGGTCTGCGCGCGGGCCTCGCGCGAGGCCCGCGAGCGCTCGAGGATGTCGGTCAGCACGGCGTCGGTGGGGTCGTGCAGATAGCTGAGCAGGTGCACGCTGATGCTGCCCGCCCGCGTGGAGATCTCCGCACCTCGGACCAGGGTCACCCCGGTGCTGCCGACGGCCTCGCTCGCCTCGTCCCAGCCCGCTGTGGTGTCGTGATCGGTGAGCGCGACGGCATCCAGGCCCGCCGCCGCTGCCGCCCGCATGAGGTCCCCGGGGCTCTCGGTGCCGTCGGAGACGGCCGAGTGGGTGTGGAGGTCGATACGCATCGGTGCTGACACTAGTGACGCCGTGACCCCGCAGCGCACAGGGTCGAGACCAGTCGGCGAGCCAGCCACCGTGACCCCACCGCCCCGACGGCGCTCCAGTCACGCTTCCCTGCCGTGACAGACCAGCACGCCGGCCGAGGCAGCTGCCTACACTCGCCTCCCGTGCGCACCGATGAGCATGACGAGATCGTCCGTCTCTACGGGCCGTGGCTCGAGCGCACGCCGGCTGACGTGGCCACGCTGCTCGCCGACTACCCCGGTCGGTGGTGGATCGCCGGCGGCTGGGCGATCGAGACGTTCACTTGCGTGCACCGTGAGCACGGCGACATCGATCCGAGCATCCCGCGGGCCGACGTCCCGCTGCTGCGCCGCCACCTCGCGGGCAGGCTCGACGTGTGGGCGGCCGATCAGGGCTCGCTTCGCCCGCTGACCGGCGACCCGGACCAGCCGATCTCACCCACCTGCGGCAACCTCTGGCTCCGGCCCAGCGGCGCGGAGCCCTGGGAGTACGACGTGCTGCTCATGACCGTCACCGACACCACCTGGACCTACAAGCGCGATCGGCGCCTGACCGCCCCCGCCGGGCAGATCTTCTGGCAGCACGAGGGCATCACCTTCCTACGGCCTGAGGTGCAGCTGCTGCACAAGGCGAAGGGGCTGCGCCCACAGGATCACGCCGACTTCCAGGCGTGTCTGCCCCTGCTCGAACCGGCGGCCCGCAGGTGGCTGCGTGACGCGCTCGACCTGGCGCACCCCGGCCACCCCTGGATCGCCCTGCTGTGAGCCACGCTCGCGTGCACCGAGCTCGCAGCCGCCTGCACCAAACTCGTGGCCAGATGCGCTGATCGCACCCGGTCGTACCCCGAACGCGCATCTGGCCACCAGTTCGGTGCACGGCGCGGGCGGACGCGGCGCCCGCGCCAGTGAGACGATGGGCGCATGACCGAGCCTGCCGCACCGACGTCCGAGACTGCCGAGCAGCCACTGGAGGAACGCGGGAGCAACCGATCCCGCCGCCCGAGCTCGCGAGCGTTCCGCGAGTTCATGGCCTCGAGCTGGGCACCGGCGACCGAGAACGGTGGCGAGCGGGCCACCGTCGCCGACCACTCCGAGCGACGCCGCGCGGCGATCTCCGAGCAGTTTCCCGGCGAGCGCCTCGTGCTGCCCGCCGGCGGTCTCAAGGTCCGCTCCAACGACACCGACTACCGGTTCCGCCCGCACTCGGCGTTCGCCCACCTGACCGGCCTCGGCAGCGACTTCGAGCCCGACGCCGTGCTCGTGCTGCACCCCACGTTCGACGGCGAGGACCCCACCCCGACCGGCCACGAGGCCGTCCTCTACATCCGCCCGATGGCGGGCCGCGACAGCGAGGAGTTCTACGGCGACGCGCGCTACGGCGAGTTCTGGGTCGGCTCTCGCCCCTCGCTCGAGGAGATCGAGAAGCTCACCGGCATCCGTACGGTCCACCTGGACGGCCTCGAGGACGCCGTCAGCAAGGACGTCGGCCAGGTGACCGTCCGGGTGGTTCCGGATGCAGACCAGGCCACGAGCAACGCCGTCGACGCGATCAGGGGGCATCGCGAGGAGAACGACGAACTGGACGCCAAGCTCGCCGAGGCGCTCTCCGAGCTCCGGCTCGTCAAGGACGACTGGGAGATCGAGCAGATGCGCGAGGCGGTTGCAGCCTCGATCGCGGGCTTCGAGGACATCGTCCGAGCGCTGCCACGGGCGGCCGAGCACCCGCGCGGCGAGCGCGTGATCGAGGGCGTCTTCGGCGCCCGGGCGCGCGAGGAGGGCAACGGCATCGGCTACGACACGATCGCAGCGAGCGGCGACAACGCCACCACGTTGCACTGGATCCGCAACGACGGCCAGGTCCGCCACGGGGAGCTGGTGCTCGTGGACGCCGGCGTCGAGGTCGACTCGCTCTACACCGCCGACATCACCCGCACGTTGCCCGTGGACGGCACCTTCACCGACATCCAGCGCACGGTCTACACCGCGGTCCTCGACGCGGCCGACGCCGCCTTCGCGGTCGCCAGGCCGGGCGTGAAGTTCCGCGAGGTGCATGCCGCGGCGATGGCTGTGCTCGCGCAGCGGCTGTCCGAGTGGGGGCTGCTGCCGGTCGACGCCGAGACCGCACTCACCGACGAGGGCCAGCAGCACCGCCGCTGGATGCCGCACGGCACCAGCCACCACCTCGGCCTCGACGTGCACGACTGCGCCCAGGCCCGCGCCGAGATGTACCTCGACGCCGAGCTCCAGCCCGGCATGGTGTTCACGATCGAGCCGGGCCTGTACTTCAAGTCCGACGACCTCGCCGTGCCACCGGAGTACCGGGGCATCGGCGTGCGTATCGAGGACGACGTGCTCGTGACCGCCGACGGCGTCGAGAACCTCTCCGCTGCGCTGCCCCGCCGCCCCGAGGACGTCGAGGCCTGGATGGCCGCGCTCCACCAGCGCTGACCTTGTCCGAGACCACGACGGCGGAGCGCGCCGGGTCTGCGCCCTCGCCCGCGCGGGGACGCGCCGCCGTCATGCCCTCGCTCGCGGTCGGCCTGGTCGTCACGGCGCTGTACTCGCTGTGGTCCTGGCGGCAGTGGGCCCGCTTCGAGGTACCGAGCTGGGACCTCGGGATCTTCACGCAGATCTTCCGCGCCTACGCCGAGCTCCGTGCCCCGGTCGTGCCGATCAAGGGCCCGGACTTCATGATCCTGGGCGACCACTGGCACCCGCTGCTGGCGCTGCTGGCCCCCGCGTACTGGATCCACCCCAGCGGGCTGACGCTGCTGATCGTGCAGGCGCTGCTGATCGGGGTGTCGGTGACGATCGTGACCGTGTGCGCGGTGCGCCACCTCGGGCGCGGCAGCGGCATCGCGATCGGCGTGGCGTACGGGCTCTCGTGGGGGCTGCAGTCGTCGGTGGCGTCGCAGTTCCACGAGGTGGCGCTGGCGCTGCCGTTCCTCGCCGCGTCGCTCTCCGCGCTGGTGCGGCGGGACCACCGGGCCGCCGCGCTCTGGTCGTTGCCGCTGCTGCTGGTCAAGGAGGACCTCGGGCTGACGGTCACGATGATCGGCGTGGTGATCGCGATCCGCGGCGCTCGCAGGCTCGGTGTCGGGCTGGCGGTCGGTGGGGTGGTGGCGTTCTTCCTCACCACCAACGTGATCCTCCCTGCCCTCAACCCCGACGGCGTGTGGGACTACGCGGACGACTCGATCGTCTCGCAGGTGTTCTCCGACCCCGCCGGGGCACTGAGCTCGCTGTTCACGGGGTTCGGCAACAAGCTCGTGCTGATCGTGCTGGTCGTCGCGGTCACGGCGTTCCTGGCGCTTCGCTCTCCGCTCGTGCTGATCACGCTGCCGACGTTCGCCTGGCGGCTCACCTCCGACGTGCCGTTCCACTGGTCCCTGGACTGGCACTACTCGGCCGTGCTGATGCCGGTGGTGTTCCTCGCGCTCGTCGACGCCCTGGTGAGCTCACCGACCTGGAAGGCGAGGGCCCCCTGGTTCGCGGGGATCGCCGTCGTGCTCGCTCTGGTGGTGACCATCCAGTTCCCCCTGTGGAAGCTGACGGACGGTGAGTACTGGACCCCGGGCAGCCGCCCCGAGCCTGCCGCGGTCGCGCTCGCCGCGATCCCCGACGGCGCGACCGTGGTCAGCGACATCACCCTGATGGCCTACCTGGCGCCGCGCACCGAGGTCTACTGGATGGGCAACGACAACCCGGTGCCCGAGTACGTGGTGCTCTTCCAGGGCGCCGGGATCTACGGTGGCGACCCGCCCGAGAGCGCCGAGGCGTGGGCCGAGGAGCGCTTCCCCGGCGAGGACTTCACCCAGATCGTCGACGCCGACGGCTTCCTCGTCGCCGAGCACACGCCCTGACCCTCGTCAGCACGCTTCCGGACAGGCATAGACGACGGCGTGGGCTGAGAGAGTGTTGAGCAATGTGCCGTCAGGCCAGTTCCACAACGCCAACCCGGGCCGGGCGTTGCGCTCCATGCCGTCAGGTCAGTTCTGCAACGCTGACCCGGGGCGCGGCGGGACCGGCAGCACCGTCGCCCGCTCCCCGGCGGGTACCGGACTCAGGCCTCGCGGTCGTCGGCGACAGGTGCGGCGCCGTCGGCGGGCATCGTGGCGAGGAGGCGGCGTGCCTCGTCGGCCGACTCGGCCAGGCACAGCACCGCGAAGCGGCTGGCCATCACCTGGGAGGTCGAGCTGAAGTCGCGGCGGCCCCCGGTCAGCGCGTGCCCGACGACGCCCCACAACATCCCGAAACCCGCACCGATCAGCAGCGCGGGGATGAAGATCCCGACCAGCGTGGCACCCGGGGACAGCAGCAGGAACATCAGCCCGAGGAACACACCGAGCCACGCTCCGGAGGCTGCACCCTGCAGCGCCGCGTGCATGTACGTGCGGCGGCCGGTGATGCGCTCGACCATCTTCAGATCGGTGCCGACGATCGTCACCTTCTGCACCGGGAACTCCGAGTCGGAGAGGAAGTCGACCGTGCGCTGCGCCTGCAGGTAGGTGTCATAGGCAGCGATCTCCTCCCCCCGAGGCTGGTTGCCGAGTCGGGGGTCGCGAGGGGTCTGCATGAACGACATGCCACCATTGTGTACCCAGACGCTTGACGTTCGCTGGGAGCAGGCTGGGACGTGGTCGATCACCGGTCCGTGCGGAGGCGCTGGCATAGGCTGCCGACGTGAGCGCACCCAGCAACGCGAGTACCCGGCTGAGCGCCCGCGTGTTCGTGGGCAGGCTGGCGGGCACGGACGTGTTCGAACCCCTCGGCGACAAGGTGGGGCGGGTCCACGACGTCGTGCTCATCCTTCAGCCGACCGGTGCCCCGCGCGCGGTAGGCCTGGTGGTCGAGGTGCCCGGCAAACGCCGACTCTTTCTGCCGCTGACCCGCGTCACCTCGATCGAGGCGGGCGCCGTGTTCACGACCGGCCTGCTCAACATCCGCCGGTTCGAGAAGCGAGCGGCGGAAACCCTCGTGCTCGGTCAGCTGCTCGACCGCACGCTCACGCTCGCGGACGGCTCCGGCGAGGTCCGCGTCGAGGATGTCGCCCTCGAGCAGCAGCGCAACAGGGACTGGCGCGTGAGCAAGCTGTACGTGCGGCGCACCACCTCCGGGCGCCTCTTCCGGCGCGGTGAGTCGTTGCTGGTCGGTTACGACGAGGTCACCAGCCTCGAGCCCCGCGCCGCGCAGGCCCAGAGCGCCTCCACGTTCCTGGCGACCCTGGAGGACCTCAAGCCTGCCGACGTGGCCGATGTCCTTCACGACCTGCCGGACGACCGGCGTGTGGAAGTCGCGGCCGAGCTCCCCGACGAGCGGCTCGCCGACATCCTCGAGGAGCTGGGCGACGACGACCGGGTGGTGATCCTGTCCGGGCTGACCTCCGAGCGGGCCGCCGACGTCCTCGACGCCATGCAGCCCGACGACGCCGCCGACCTCATCGCCGAGCTGCCCAACGAGCAGGCGGCCGAGCTGCTCGAGCTGATGGAGCCGGAGGAGGCCGAGGACGTGCGCCGGCTGCTGGCCTACGACGAGCACACCGCGGGCGGCATGATGACCACCGAACCGCTGATCCTCGGCCCGGAGGCGACCGCGGCGACCGCGCTCGCGCACGCCCGGCGTCAGGACGTGACGCCCGCGCTCGCCGCGATGGTCTTCGTCGCACGGCCGCCGCTGGAGACGCCGACCGGCAAGCTGCTAGGAGGCGTCCACCTGCAGATGTTGCTGCGGCAGCCGCCTCACGAGTCGATCGGGACGATGCTGGACAAGGACATCCCCGCCGTCGGGCCGGAGGACCCGATCGGCAAGGTCACGCGTCTGCTCGCGACCTACAACCTCACGGTCCTGCCGGTGGTCGATGCCGAGAAGCGCCTGCTCGGCGCGGTCACGGTCGACGACGTGCTCGACCACCTGCTCCCCGAGGACTGGCGCGGTGCAGACGACGAGGTGACCGACGCGCAGATGAGTCAGAACCGTGGCTGACGACCGCCTCGACACCCCCGTCGATTCCCGCCGCCGACTGCTGCCGCGCAGCCGGCGCTCCCCCGACGCGTTCGGTCGCCTCGCGGAGGGCATCGCCCGATTCATGGGCACCCCGCGGTTCCTGCTCTACATGACGGTCTTCTGTGCGGCCTGGCTGCTCTGGAACACGCTGGCGCCGAGCACCCTGCAGTTCGACCCGCGCGCGCTGAACTTCACGTTGCTGACGTTGATGCTGTCGTTGCAGGCCTCGTACTCGGCGCCACTGATCCTGCTCGCGCAAGAACGCCAGACCGACCGCGACCGTGTCGCCGCCGAGCAGGACCGGGTGCGCTCGGAGCGCAACCTCGCCGACACCGAGTACCTCGCGCGCGAGATGGCTGCCGTGCGGCTGGCGCTCAACGACGTCGCCACGCGCGACTTCCTGCGCAGCGAGCTGCGAAATCTCCTCGAGGACATCCTCCAGGAGCGTGAGAACGAGCAGAACGAGAACCGCCCGGCGCAGGACACGTAGACGTGCTCGCGAGGCGCGACGAGGCCGCTCTCAGCGGGCCACTCCGAGCTCGATGGACGGCGTGCGACACCCCACGCCCAACATGACAGATTGTGCTCGCTAGACACGAGTATCGATCATGCGCAATCATGGAGCCGTGACCACAGACATCCTCGGCGCACACATGGAAGCCGAGCTCACCAGTCAGCCCGACACCTGGCGGCAGGCCGCCGCTCTCGCCGAGTCAGCACCGCTCCCGCAGCAGGGGCAGCGGGTCGTGATGCTCGGCTGCGGAACCTCCTGGTTCATGGCGCAGTCCTACGCTGCGATGCGCGAGCAGGCCGGCCAGGGCGTCACCGACGCCTTCGCCGCCTCCGAGGCACCGCTGGAGCGCGACTACGACCTCGCGATCCTGCTCTCCCGTTCCGGCACCACCAGCGAGGTGATCGCCGCCGCCCACACCCTCAAGGGCCGGGTGCCGCTGCTCGGGATCGTCGCCGACCCCCAGACCCCGATCCCCGGCGCGGTCGATGATCTCGTGGTCCTCGACTTCGCCGACGAGGCCTCGGTCGTGCAGACCCGCTTTGCGACCACCGCGCTGACGCTGCTGCGCGCCGGTCTGGGCCTGGACGTCGTGCCCTCGATCGCCGACGCCGAGGCCGCCCTGGCCGCCCCGATCGACGAGCGGCTCGTCGCCGCCGATCAGATCACGTTCCTCGGGTCCGGCTGGGCCGTCGGGCTCGCGCACGAGGCCGCGCTCAAGAACCGCGAGGCCTCGCAGTCCTGGACCGAGTCCTACCCCTCGATGGAGTACCGGCACGGCCCGATCGCCGTGGCGGCTCCAGGCCGCGCCACCTGGGTGCTCGGGGCTGCCCCGGAGGGCCTGAGCGACGATGTCTCGGCCACCGGCGCCGCCTATGTGGAGCACGCCGACGTCGACCCGCTCGCCGAGCTGGTCGCGACGCAGCGGGTGGCCCTCGAGCGGGCTCGCGCGCGCGGGCTCGACCCCGATCACCCCCGCGCGCTCACCCGCTCCGTCATCCTCGGGTGAGCCCCGACGTGGTCGGCGTCGACCTGGGGCCCGGCGCCCCTGTCGCCGTCCTCGATGTCGGCGGTACAGAGATCAAGACCTCGGTGCTCGACGGCGAAGGTCACCTCTCCCCGGCCGTGCACTCCCCGACCCCGCGCGGTGCGGACGTCGTGGAGCGGGTCCTCGACGCCGTCTCGGACCACGTCGAGCAGGTCCGTGACGCGCAGCCCGCTCCGGCCGCCGTCGGCCTGGTGGTACCCGGGATCGTGGATGCCGACCGCGGCGTGGCGGTGTTCTCCGAGAACCTCGTGTGGCACGACGTGCCGTTCCGTGACCTGGTCGCCGAACGCACCGGGCTCCCGGTCGGGTTCGGGCACGACGTCGCGACCGCCGGACGCGCCGAGCTCGAGCTCGGGGCCGCACGCGGGGTCGCCGATGCCGCGGTCCTCGTCGTCGGCACCGGCATCGCGGCTGCGCTGTTCGTCGAGGGTCGGCCGCTGCTCGGCCACGGCTGGGCAGGAGAGCTCGGGCACTCGGTCGTGGACCCGGGCGGGCCAGCGTGCGTCTGCGGCGCCCACGGCTGCCTGGAGGCCATCGCGAGCGCCGCGGCGATCACCCGCCGATACACCGCCGCGACCGGGATCGAGGTCCCCGGCGCCCGTGAGGTCCTGGCGCTCGCCGAGGCCGGCGACGAGGCCGCCCGCAACATCTGGGACAACGCGATCGCGGCGCTCGCGGCGGGGATCCGGCAGCTGGCCGCGATCCTCTCGCCGGAGGTCGTCGTGATCGGCGGCGGGCTGTCCCGAGCCGGTGACGCCCTGTTCGGTCCGCTCGCCGACGCGGTCGGCCGCACCACGCCGCCGCACCGGGTCCCCGAGCTGCGACCCGCCGCGATCGGCGCCTACGCCGGGCTCGTGGGAGCGGCGCTGCTGGGCCGGGAGGCCGCACGGTGATCGTCACGCTCACGCCCAACCCGGCGCTCGACCTCACCTACCATCTCGAGAAGCTCGATCTCGGTTCCTCGCAGCGGGTCCCGCCCGCGCAGGTCCGCGCCGGCGGCAAGGGCATCAACGTCGCGCGCGTGCTCCACGCGCAGGGCCATGCCAGCCACGTGGTGGCACCGGTGGGCGGCGCGGCAGGCGCGACCGTGCGCGAGGACCTCGATGCCGCCGGTCTGCGCCACTCGCTCCTGGAGGTCGAGCTCGCGACCCGTCACACCCTCGCGCTCGTCACCCCCACCGCAACCACGAACCTCAACGAGACAGGTGCCGCACTCAGCGGGACCCAGTGGCAGCAGCTGATCGCCCTCGCAGCCGCTGCCCTCACCGACGGCGCGACCGCGGACGACGTCGGCCCGCGGTCGCATCTGCGCCCCGTCGTGGGCGAGAGCAGCATCCCGGCTCGAGCAGTCCTGGTGTGCAGCGGCTCGATGCCGCCGGAGTCCCCGGTCGACGCGATCTCCTGCCTGGTGGAGGTCGCTCACGAGCACGGAGCGCGTTGCGTCGTCGACACCAGCAGCGTCCCTCACCTGCGCGCTGCCGCCGACGCCGGTGCCGACGTGCTCAAGCCCAACCACCACGAGCTGCTCGCGGCGATGGGCGGCGACGACGTGCTCACTGCGGCCCGCGCCCTCGCGAACCGGGGCGGCAGCATCGTCTACGCCTCTCTCGGCGCGGCCGGGCTGCTGCGTGTCCCGCCAGACGGCGCCGTGCTGCACGCGCGCCTGAACCGCTCGCTCGCAGGCAACACCACGGGTGCGGGCGACGCTGCGGTCGCGGCGATCGCCGCATGCCTGGCCACCGACGCCCCCGCCGAGGAGACGGTGCGCCTCGCGACCGCCTGGTCCGCTGCCGCCGTGCTGCACCCGCTCGCGGGCTCGATCACCGACCCGGCACCGCTGCTCGCCGACGTCACGGTCGAGACCGTCACCACCGCCCCCGCCCTGAAGGACTGACATGCCCCTCGTCACCACGCGCGAGCTTCTCGACGCCGCGATCGCCGACGGCTCCGGCCTCGCCGCCCTCAACGTGCTCCACCTGGAGACCGCCGAGGCGATCGCGGCCGGCGCTGAGGCCGCCGGCGGCGGCGCGGTGCTCCAGATCTCCGAGAACTGCGTGAGGTTCCACGGCTCGCTCACGCCGATCGCCGACGCCGCAACCGCCGTCGCCCGCGCCAGCAGCGCTCCGCTCTCGGTCCACCTCGACCACGCGGAGGACGCCTCGCTCATCGCCGAGGCGCTGCGCCTCGGGTTCTCCTCCGTGATGGTCGACGGCGCCCGGCTGGCCTGGGAGGAGAACGTCGCCCTCACCCAGGGCGCCGCGCGGGACGGACGCGCGGCAGGCGCCGTCGTCGAGGCCGAGATCGGTGAGATCGGCGGCAAGGACGGCGCGCACGCGCCAGGGGTGCGCACCGATCCGGAGGAGGCGGCGCGATTCGCCGAGGCGACCGGGGTGGACCTGCTGGCGGTGGCGGTCGGCAGCTCGCACGCGATGACCGAGCGCACGGCCGCCGTCGACCTCGAGCTGATCGAGCGGATCTCCGCCAGGGTCCCGGTGCCGCTGGTGCTGCACGGCTCCAGCGGGGTGCCGGACGACGCGCTGGTGGCCGCGATCAGGTCCGGCATGCGCAAGATCAACGTCTCCACGCAGCTCAACAAGGTGTTCACGGCCGCGGTGCGCGAGCGGCTGGGCGCCGACCCCGGGCTGGTCGACTCCCGTAAGTACCTCGGCGCCGGGCGCGAGTCGATGACCGGCGAGGTCGAGCGCCTGATCCGGCTGTTCGCCTCAGCGGGGTCGCAAGAATGAGGCGCGAGGAACGGCTCGTCGCGATCCTCGACCTGCTGGGCGAGGCTGGCGTGCTCGACGTGAGCGACGTCGTCGAGCGCTTCGACGTCTCCCCCGCCACCGCGCGACGCGACCTCGACGTGCTCGCCTCCCGCCAGCTGCTGACCCGCACGCGCGGCGGCGCGACCGCGCAGTCGGTCTCCTACGACCTGCCGCTGCGGTTCAAGCGCGAGACGAACCCCGACGCCAAGGCCGCGATCGCGGCGATGGTGCAGACGCTGATCGTGCCGGGCATGCGGATCGGGCTCTCGGGCGGCACCACGTCCAAGGCCGTCGCCGACGCGCTCGGGCAGCGCACGGATCTCGACGCGCACGACGGCGAGGGCATCACGGTGGTCACCTCGGCGATCAACATCGCGGCGCAGCTGGTGATCAGGCCGCACATCCGGGTGGTCGTGACCGGCGGCGTGGTGCGGGTGCGCTCCTACGAGATGGTCGGGCCGTACACCGACCTGATGCTGGAGCGGATCACCCTGGACGCCGCTTTCATCGGCGTGCACGGCATCGACGCCGAGAACGGCCCGATGGTCCAGGACGAGCGCGAGGCCCGCGTCAACGCGCTGATGGCCTCGCGCGCCGAGAACGCCTGGGTGATCGCCGACTCCTCGAAGGTCGGGCAGCGGGCGTTCGCCACGGTCGGTGAGCTCGAGTCGTTCACGGGCCTCGTCACCGACGCCGGGATCCGTGATGAGGACGCCGAGGCGCTGCGCGCGCGGGGGCTGCAGGTGCTGATCGCTCGGTGACCGGACCCACACCCTCGCCCGCGGGTGGCGGTCCGCAACCGGCTTAGACTCGAAGGCATGAGTCCAGACGTGGTCCGCGAAGCGCTCGATGGGGTCCTCGACCCGGAGATCCGGCGCCCGATCACCGAGCTCGACATGGTCCGGGACATCCGGATCGATGCGGCTGGAAAGGGCGCAGCGGTCACGGTCGTGATCGCGCTGACCACCTCCGGCTGTCCGCTCCGGGACACGATCACGCGCGACGTGACCAACGCCGTCGAGGCGCTCGAGGGCGTGCTGTCGGTGACGGTCGAGATGACCGTGATGACCCCCGACGAGCGCACCGCGCTGCGCACCAAGCTGCGCGGCGGCGTGGCCGACCCGGTGATCCCGTTCTCGCAGCCTGGCAACCTCACCCGGGTGATCGCCGTCGCCTCGGGCAAGGGCGGCGTGGGGAAGTCCTCCGTGACGGCGAACCTCGCGGCCGCGATGGCCGCCGACGGCGTCAAGGTGGGCGTTCTCGACGCCGACGTCTACGGCTTCTCGATCCCGCGCATGCTCGGCGTGGAGCACGCGCCGACCAAGGTCGACGACATGATCCTGCCGCCGGTCGCGCAAGATGTGAAGGTCATCTCGATCGGCATGTTCGCCGAGCCCGGCCGCCCCGTGATCTGGCGAGGCCCGATGCTGCACCGCGCGCTGCAGCAGTTCCTCGCCGACGTGTTCTGGGGCGACCTCGACGTGCTGCTCCTCGACCTGCCGCCCGGTACCGGCGACATCGCGATCTCGGTCGCGCAGCTGCTGCCGGGTGCCGAGCTGCTCGTGGTGACCACCCCGCAGCTCGCCGCCGCCGAGGTGGCCGAGCGCGCGGGTGCGATGGCGGTGCAGACCAACCAGAAGGTCGCGGGTGTCATCGAGAACATGTCGTGGCTGGTCCAGCCCGATGGCAGCCGCCTCGAGGTGTTCGGCTCCGGCGGCGGCCAACGGGTCGCCGACCGGCTCACCGAGACCCTCGGCGCACCGGTGCCGCTGCTGGGGCAGGTGCCGCTCGACATCTCGCTCCGCGAGGGCAGCGACTCCGGCGTGCCGGTGGTGCTCACCGACCCGGACTCCGCCGGCGGCTCGGTGCTGCGGGACGTGGCGCGCTCTCTGTCCCACCGCTCCCGCGGCCTCGCCGGCCGCAAGCTCGCGATCTCGCCGGTGGGCTGAGCCGGCGCGTCAGCCGGCGGCGACCTCGCGCTCGGCCATCGCGACCAGCGCGGCACGCGTCGCCTCGTCGGCGGGGAAGCTCGTCTCGATGGCGATCTCGTCCAGCGTCACGTCGCGCGGCGCCCCGAACACCGACAGCACATAGCACAGCGAGAGCGTGCCGATCTCGGTGTCGAGGACCATCGGCACCATCAGGTCGCCATAGCTCTGCGCCGCGGACCCTCGCGCACCCATCGGCACCGGGTAGCCCTCGACCTCGCGCAGCAGGTCGTCGAGCGCCGGGTCACCGGTCCGCTCGAGCTGTCGTCGGATCCTGCGCACCGTGTGCGTGCGCCACTGCTCGTAGTTCCGGATCTGCGGTCCGAGGGACTCCGGGTGCAGCGTCGCGCGCAGCATGTTGATGCGCGGGTGCCGAAACTCCTCGGGCACCCCCGTCAGGAAGCGTGACATCGCGTGGTTCGCCGTCAGCAGCTCCCAGCGATGGTTCACGGCTGCTGAGGGGTACGGCTCGTGCCCGCGCAGCACCGTCCGCACCGCCGCGCGGGCCGCACCCAGATCGGCGAGCGGTCGCTCGTCGTGCACCGGTGCGAAGCCGGCGGCTAGATAGAGCGCGTTGCGTTCCCGCAGCGGTACGTCCAGCGCCTCGCACAGCCGCTCGATCATGGCGCGGCTCGGGGCGGCCCGACCAGTCTCCACGAAGCTGAGATGACGCGCGGAGACGCCGGTCGAGCCCGACATGTCGAGCTGCGACATCCGCCGCCGCTTGCGCCAGTGGCGGACGAGCGTGCCCACGGTCTCCTGCGACATGACCGCCAGCATGCCGATGCCGCTGCACCATCGGCAACTACCTCACAGGTCATTGGCACGCCTCTGGGTGCCGCACAGACTCGGACGTCGAGAGCACCGACGAACAGGGAGTCACACATGGACAACGCCTTCGAGCTGGAGAACGTGGTGAAACGGTTCGGCAGCACGACCGCCCTCGACGGTCTCGATCTGTACGGCGAGCGCGGCCAGATCCTGGGGATCCTGGGCCCCAACGGCGCCGGGAAGACGACGGCGCTCCGCATCCTCGCCACGCTGCTCGCGCCCGACGCCGGCGCTGTGCTGGTCGACGGTCATGACGCCGTCCGCCATCCCGATCGCGCCCGTCGGGTCATCGGACTGACAGGTCAGTACGCGAGCGTCGACGAGGACCTCACGGGGCGGGAGAACCTCGTGATGCTCGGGCGGCTGCTCGACCTGTCCCGTGGCGAGGCTCGCTCGCGAGCCTCCGACCTGCTCGACCTGATCGACCTGCAGCACGCTGCCGACGACAACCTCTCGACGTACTCGGGTGGCATGCGCCGCCGGCTCGACCTGGCTGCCGGCCTCGTCGGCCGGCCGCAGATCGTCTTCCTCGACGAACCGACCACGGGCCTGGACCCAGGCAGCCGGGAGACCATGTGGGCGACCATCCGAGAGCTGTCGGCCGAGGGAACGACCGTGCTGCTGACCACCCAGCACCTGGAGGAGGCCGACGCGCTCGCCGACGAGATCACGGTCATCGACCACGGCCGCGCGATCGCGCGTGACACCCCGGCCGGGCTCAAGCAGCGTGCGGGGGGCAGGACGATCGTCGTCCGCCCGAGCGATCCGCAGCGGCTCGGTGAGGTTCGCGCCGTCGTCGGCCTGCACGCGGTCCTCATCGAGCGCGGCACCACCGGCGTCATCACCGCCGCCGTCGAGGAGGAGCACACGTTCACGCGCACCGTCGTGGCACTCGAGAGAGCGGGGATCGGGGTGGCAGAGATCGCGCTGCGGCTCCCGGGTCTCGACGACGTGTTCTTCGGCCTCACCGGACAACGACGAGCGCACCACCACGACACCGAGACGGAGGGCGCAGCATGACTGCCACCACCACCCGCCAGAACCTCCCAGCGCCTCCCGGCAACCGGTCCGGACCGGCGCGGCTCCTCAGGCACACGTTCGTGCTCGCCGGCCGGAGCCTCACCAAGACGCGGCGCAACCCGGGCATGGTGCTCGATGCCGTGATCCTGCCCATCATCTTCCTGGTGCTGTTCGTGTACCTGTTCGGCGGCGCGGTCAGCGGGTCCTCGCGCGAGTACCTGCAGTACATCTTCCCCGGCGTGCTGATGCTGACGACGATCCTCACCGGCCAGGTCTCCACCTCGTTGAGCATCGTGCAGGACATGAAGAAGGGCATCTTCGATCGCTTCCGCAGCATGCCTATCGCACGATCCTCCCCCCTGCTCGGCTCGGTCGTCGGCGATGCGATCCGCTATCTGCTGGCCACCGCGGTGCTGTTCGCGCTCGGGTATCTCCTCGGCTTCCGCGTGCAGACCGATCTCCTCTCGGCGCTGGCGGCGGTGGGCCTGGCGATCGTGTTCGGCTTCGCGCTGGGCTGGCTCACGGTCCTGGTGGCCGTCGTGCTCCGCGACGAGAATCTCGTCACGACGGTCGGGTTCCTGCTGCCGTTCCCGCTCGTGTTCGGCACGAGCATGGCAGCCCCGGTCGAGACCATGCCCGGCTGGCTGCAGGCCTGGGTCGACGTCAACCCCGTCAGCCACGCGATCGACGCCAGCCGTGCTCTGCTGCTGGGCGGCCCCGCAGCCGGCCCCGTCGCGATGACGCTGCTGTGGAGCGCGATCCTCGTCGCCGTGCTCGCACCGCTCGCGGTCTGGGCGCACCGGCGCCGCATGTGAAGCCAGCGGTGGCTCAGGTCGCCTCGTCGTCGAAGGGCGGTAGCGGCGGGGAGGGCACCAGTGCGAGCGCGGCGTCCTCGACCGGCGCATCCTCGACGGGCGCGTCCTGGATCGTGGCGTCCCCGACGGGGGCGTCCTCGATCGTGGCCGTCGCGGCGGCAGCGGTCGCTGTGGCGGCCGCCGCGGTCCCCGCGACGGCGGTGGGCCCGTTCTTGCTGACCGGCTTGGGGGTGCGGGTCCTCGGCGTGACGCCGGGCTTCTTCGCTGCCGTCGAGCCGTTGCTCTTCGCCGCCGTCGTCGTGGTCGCCTTCTTGGCGGGCTTGGTCGCCGGGATGATGTCATCGAGCAGGGCCTCGCGCACGATCCGGCGCGGGTCGTACTGACGGGGGTCGAACTTGGTGAGGTCGAGGTCGGCGATCTCGTCACCGAGCTCCTCACGGATCGTCTCGGTGGCGCCCGTGGCCATCTTCCGGACGTTCTTCACCAGCTTCGCGAGCTGCTCGGCGTACTCCGGCAGCCGCTGCGGACCGATCACCACGAGCGCGAGCAGGATGATGATCCCGATCTCCTCAGCGCTCATGAGCTGAGCCTAATGCTCACTTGCTGACCTGCTCACCGAGGACGACCTCGATGTCGTGCTCGTCGGAGCCCGTACGGATCGTCAGCACCACCGAGTCGCCGGGCAGGTGCGCCCGTACGCGCACGATCAGCTCCGTCGGCTGACTCACCGGATCGCCGTCGACGGCGACGATCACGTCACCCGGCCGGATGCCGGCCTCGTCGGCCGGCCCACCCGGGGTCACCGCCGGGGAGCCGTTGACCTCGTCGCTCGCGACGGCCACACCCTCCCCGTCGTGATCAGGGTCCAGGAGCACCCCGATCACCGGGTAGGTCGCCTGCCCGGTCTCGATGATCTGCTCCACGGTGTGACGGACCTGGTTGGCGGGGATCGCGAAGCCTGGCTCGTTGCCGCCACCAGAGGAGGCGTCACGGGCGACCGCCGTGTTCACACCCACGACCTCGCCGTTCGCGTCGATCAGCGGGCCACCGGAGTTGCCGCGGTTGATCGCGGCGTCGGTCTGCACGGCGTTGATGTAGCTCGAGGGGTCCGCGCCGCTGGCGTCGGGGCTGCGCACGGTGACGGGTCTGTTGAGGGCGCTCACGATGCCCGAGGTGACCGAGCCCGTGAGCCCGAGCGGCGCACCGACCGCGATCACCGGGTCCCCGACCGCGATGCCGTCCGAGTCCCCCAGGACGAGCGGGGTGAGCCCGGTGCGGTCGATCTTGAGCACGGCGAGATCGTAGTCGGGTGTGCTGCCGACGACCTCGGCCCGGTCCTCAGTGCCGTCGGAGAACCCGATGGTGATCTCGGCGCCGCCGTCGACAGCCGTCTCGACCACGTGGTGGTTGGTCACGACGTACCCGTCCTCGCGCACCACGAAACCGCTGCCCGTGACACCAGCGCCGTCACTCCGGACCTCGATGAACACGGTGCTCGGGAGCGCGATCGCGGCGATCTCGCTGATCCACGTGTCGCCCACCGGGTCCCCGCGGGTGTCGCTGCGCGAGGTGGGCAGGCCGGTGGCGCCGGACTCGGCCGGGAACAGCCACGGTCGCCCCACCAGGCCGACGAGCGCACCGATGAGCAGGCTGACGACCATGAGCAGCACGACGACGAGCCCGGGCACACCCCTGCGGCGGCGCTGGGAGCGTGGCGGCGCTGCCACACCAGGTGGAGGTGCCATCGGCGGCTGCACGGCACTCGTTGCCTGCTGGCTCGATGCGGGGCCCGACGTCACGGGTGCCGACGTCACGGGTGCCGGTCCCACGCCCGCGGCGCCCTCGCTCTGCTGGGCCGTTGCGGGAGGCGAGATCGGAGGTATCGGCTGGGCCGCCGTCGTCGGTCCCGGTTCACGGGACTCAGCATGCGCCTGAGCTGCGCCTCCTCCGAGAGGCGCCCACGCGTCGTCGGGCGGGGACGTCATGAGGACATTCTCCCCGAGATCAGCCGTGCTCGGTGCAGGTGGCCAGGCCGCTCAGCCGACGAGCACGTGCCAGCCGGCGACCACCCGGCCGAGGACGCCGTCTGGCGCCGGCAGCGGGAGCTGGTCGATGACCATCTCGACCGCGAGATCGTCGCCGAGCACCGCTACCACGCAGGGCCCGGACTCGAGCACGTACCACCCCTCCACGAGGTAGGCGGTGCGGCCGGCGATCGTGCTGGCCGGCATACCCGCGACGGCCTCCTCGTCCAGCGATCCCACGCGCTCGAGGAGGCGGACCTCGCCTGCAGCGGTCTCGACCACGACGTCGAGCGTCTCGGTGTCGCCCTCGCCCAGGAGGTCCAGGCTGTGGACCGTGTGGTTCGCCGGCAGCGCCCAGCCGGAGAGCGCCGCCTGGGGGACGGCGCGCGTGCTCGGCGTGGCGAGGTCGGCGGCGTCGGCGGTCGCGGACAGCAGCGCGCTGGGGTGATCGGCACGTGGCGCGCCGAGCACGACGAGGGTGAGCACGAACAGACCGACGAGCGCCACCCCGCCGCCGAGGATGAACGGGGTACGACGCGAGCGGAGCGGGGCTGCCGCTGGGACCGGGCCGGTCGGCATCGCGAGCAGGCGGGCGGTGAGCTCGGCACTGGCCTGGACACCGTGGGCCGAGGCCTGCGTGCGGCGGCGCGCCGCCTGTTCCATCAGGAGCAGGCGGCGGCACTCGGAGCAGTCGCTCAGGTGCGCCCGTGCCTCGGCGGCGCGAGCGGCGCTGAGCTCGCCGTCGACGAACGGTGTGATCAGGGCACCGAGATGGTTCATACGGCGGTGATCCCCGGACTGAAGGTCGGCTTGGGACGAGGTGCGCGGTGCGCTAGGGCCTCCCGGAGCTGGGCGCGACCGCGGTGGATCCGGGAACGCACGGTGCCGGTCGAGACGCCGAGGGTGGCACCGATCTCCTCGTAGGAGAGACCCTCGATGTCGCAGAGCACCACGGCGGCGCGGAACTGCGGCTTCAGGGCGTTCAACGCCTCCTGGATGTCGAGGTCGAGGTTCTCGTGCTCGAACCCGCGCTCGGGCGAGGTGCGGTCGGAGGCCTGGACCCGCTCGGCCGACTCCCCCAGCGCGTCGAAACGCAGCCGGGTCCTGCGGCGTGCGCCGTCGAGGAACAGGTTGGTGGTGATGCGGTGCAGCCAGCCCTCGAAGGTGCCCGGCTGGTAGCGGTCGAGGGACCGGAACACGCGCACGAACGTCTCCTGCGTGAGGTCCTCGGCGTCGGCCTTGTTGCCGGTCAGGCGGTAGGCGAGCCGGTACACGCGGTCGGTGTGCTGCGTGACGATCTGCTCCCACGTGGGAGGTTGCCAGGCCGCAGCACCCGCCGGAGCGGTATCAGCGGTCTGGGGCTCGGTCACCTGCACGTCCTCGTTCATCGTGGTCCGACGATATGTCGCCGGGCTGAGTGTTTCCTGTGAGTGTGAACGTGCGAGGGCGCCCCGGTGTTCCGGGTCGGCGCTCGCTCCGCACCTGGCGGGCGGCCGCGCGCTAGGGTCATCCTTCACAGGCCAGCCGCCTGCAGCTGCACGACTCGGACACCGGGAGGCTCATCATCGCCAGCGACAAGGTCCAGAGCTGGGCCTACACCGAGGAGTTCAGCACCGAGCCCGAGACGGTTCGCGACGCCCGTGACCGTGCCGAGGAGATGGGGATCGACGCCGTCTCGGCCGGGGCCGGCGCCACCCTGCGGCTGCTCGCCGCCGCCCTGCACGCCCGCGCGGTGGCCGAGGTCGGCACCGGCACCGGGGTATCGGCGCTGTGGATGCTCGAGGGCATGGCTCCCGACGGCGTGCTCACCACCATCGACGTCGAGGTCGAGCACCAGCGGGCCGCCAAGGAGGCCTTCGCCGCCGCCGGCATCAAGTCCACGCGCACCCGCACGATCTCGGGCCGCGCGCTCGACGTGCTGCCCCGGCTCGCCGACGGCGCCTACGACCTCGTGTACGTCGACGGCGACCCCGCCGAGGCCGCCGACTACGCCGACCAGGCCGTGCGCATGCTGCGCAGCGGCGGCGCGCTGGCCGTCAACGACGCCCTCTGGCACGACCGCGTCGCCGACCCCGCGCGCCGCGACGAGGACACCGTGGCCATGCGCGAGCTCGGCAAGCAGATCCGCGACGACGAGCGGCTCCTCCCCGCCCTCCTCCCGGTCGGCGGCGGGCTGCTGGTCGCCGTCAAGCGGTAGCCTCCCGCCCCGCCGGACCTGCCCGCCGGACCCGCCCGCCGGACCCGCCCGCCGGACCCGCCCGCTCCGTCCCACCCTGCCCCACCGGGATCACCCGCGGAAAGCGCTGTGGGGTGCGTCGGGTCCGCATGGCGGACCTAGACGACCCCAGATCCGACCTGTCGACGCGCTAGGACGCCAACCAGCCGCCGTCGACGGCGAGGACCTCGCCATGAACGTAGGAGGCGGCGTCGCTCGCCAGGAAGATCGCAGGCCCGACGAGGTCCTCCGGCATCGCCCACCGGCCCGCGGGGATCCGGCTGCTGATCTCCGCTGCGCGCTGCTCGTCCGCGCGCAACGGTGCCGTGTTGGCCGTCACGACGTAGCCCGGCGCCAGCGCGTTCACCGCGACGCCTCGGCCGGCCCACTCGTTCGCGAGCGCGCGGGTGAGCCCGACGACGGCATGCTTGGTCGCCGCATAGCCCGCCACCTGCCGCCCGCCCTGGAACGACAGCATCGACGCGATCGTGATGATCCTCCCCTGGCCGCGCTCCAGCATGGCCGACCCGAAGGCCTGGCTCAGCAGCCAGACCGCATCGAGGTTGACGGTCCGCACCTCCTGCCACCGCTCGTAGGGCACCTGCTCCGACGCGCCCCGGTGGATCACCCCGGCGTTGTTGACGAGCACACCCACCTGTCGCTCCCGGGCCAGCGCCCTCGCGGTCTCGGCGGCCGCCTCGAGGTCAGCGAGGTCGGCGACCACCGGCTCGGCGCTCCCGCCCGCCGCCGTGATCTCGGCGACCACGGTCTCGACCGAGGCGGTGCGTCCCCACGCGATCACGTGCGCGCCGGCGTCGGCGTACCCGAAGGCGATCGCCCGTCCGATCCCTGAACCGGCACCCGTGACGACGGCCGTCTTGCCTGCGAGGCTGAACCGGTCGCTCACCTCAGATCCGCGACGCCGACCGCGTCCATGTCCTCGAACGACTGGTTCTCACCGGCCATCGCCCAGACGAACGAGTAGGCGCTGGTGCCCGCGCCGGAGTGCATCGACCACGGTGGGCTGATCACGGCCTGACCGTCCGAGACGACGAGCGTGCGGAGGTCTGAGGGGCGGCCGCAGAAGTGCATGACGCGCGCCTCGGGCTCCAGACCGGTGTAGAGGTAGACCTCGGTCCGGCGGTCGTGCAGGTGCGGCGGCATGGTGTTCCACACGCTCCCCGGGGCGAGGGTGGTGAGACCGACGACGAGGCGCTCGGAGGCGACGCCTCCGGCGTGCACGTACCGGCGCAGCTCGCGGACGTTGGCGGCGGCGGGGTCGCCGAGGTGCAGCGTCTCGGCCTCGGCCGCGGGCGCGGGCGTGGTGGGATGCCGCGCGCCTGCGGGTGCCGACACGAGGTAGAAGCGCCCGGCGCCACCGAACGTGACCGAGCCGGATCCCACGCCGACGTAGAGCATGTCGTGCTCGCCGAGCTCGTAGACCACCTCGTCGACGGTGACGGTGCCGGCCGCGGCCGCCACGTTGACGACGACCAGCTCACGGCGGGCGCAGAACGTCTCGGTGCGGAGCTCGGCCGGGGGCTCGAGCGGCAGCGGTGACCCGGCGGGGACGGCGCCGCCGATCACCATGCGGTCGTCGTGGGTGAGGACCAGCCGTACGGCGCCGTCGGCGAACAGCTCCTCCACGAGGAAACGGCATCGGAGGGCCTCGGCGTCCAGGTGGGCGACGTCGTCGGGGTGCGTCGAGTGTCGGATGTCCATGGTGAGCTCCTCAGGTCAGGCTGGCGGGCGTCGTGATCGGGAGGGCGAAGCCCGGCTGGTCGGGCACCGTGATGACGCCGTCCTCGAGGACGTAGCCCGTGGCCTCGACCGCGTCCGTCGTGCCGGGCACGCCCTCCACGGTGAGCACGTTGCCGAGCCCGGCGGCCATCTGCGCGGCGTACAACGTCTTCAGCGGCATGCCCCAGGCATGCGGGGAGGCAGCCACCCCGAGATCCGCGAGGACCGGCATGATCCGGCGCCACGCCGTCAGGCCGTACGAGACCACGTCCATGAGCATGACGTCGATCAAGCCGGCGGACGCGAGCTCGAGCAGCTGCGCTTCGTCCGGCTGGTACTCGCCGTCGGCGATGAGCGTGCGGCTGCCCGAGGACACGAGATGCTCGCGGAGCACCCGCAGCCCGCCCTCCTCCTCCTGGAACGGCTCCTCCACCCAGAACAGGTCGCAGTCCGCGACGTGCTGGAGGAACCGCACGGTCTGGGCGGGCGAGAAGCCGTTGTTGGCGTCCACCAGGATGCGGGCATCCGGATACGCCTCGCGCACCGCGCGCGTCACCTCGATGTCGCGAGCGAAGCCTGCCTCGGCCTCCATCCAGCGGTTGCCGCGGCCGATCTTGAGCTTGAACGCCCGGTACCCGGCCGCCCAGTCGGCCGCGCAGTTCACGAGCACGGCGGCGATGCCGCGCGGCGTGTCCTCGGGGTCGAGGTCGTCGAAGTAGATCGCGCCCGAGTAGCACGTGACCGAACGCTCGCCGGCGCCTCCCAGCAGCGTGGCCACGGGTACGTCCGCGATCGTCGCCGCGAGGTCGTGCAGGGCGAAGTCGAGCGGCAGCGCCTCCGCGGCGGTCACGCCGGTCGCGGGGTCGAAGACGTCCAGCAGCGGGCGGCCGACCACGGTCTCGGCGCCGGCCAGCGGCCCCTCGACCACCCCCCAGCCGGTGGCACCCTGGTCGGTCACGACCCGGACCGCCGTGCTCTCGAAGCCGGATCCGTGGCTGCCGAGCCTTGCGTTGCGGCCCACCACCCGCGGGTAGCGGGTGCGGACCGAGAGCGGCTCGACCTGGTGGATGCGATGGTCGGCGAGCGATGACAAGCGGGACTCCGTTCCTGGGTGGGTCATGACGATCCGAGGTCGCGGCTGAGCGCGGCCACGGTGGCGAGGACGGCGGTGACGATGCCCTCCTCCTTGGTGAGGATCCGATCGACCGGTCCACCCACGCTGACCGAGGCGATCGGCGTGCCGCGGTGGTCGCGAACCGCGGCAGCGATGCAGCGGACCTCGGGCTCGAGCTCGCCGTCGTCGATCGCGTAGCCGCGCGCTGCCGTGGCGTCGAGCTCGCGGCGCAGCGACTCGAGGTCCGTGATGGTCGACGCGGTCACCGGGCGTAGGTCGAGGCCGGCGATCACGGCCTCGCGCTCAGCGGTGGGCAGCGCCGCGAGATAGGCCTTCCCGAGCGCGGTGCCGTAGACCGGGCGCCGGCTGCCGGGTTTCGCCGTCATCGTGACGGCGTTCGGTCCGACCTCCTGCAGCACGTAGACCACCTCGTCGGAGTCCACGGTCGCGAGGAACGCCGTCTCGCGGACCTGCTCGACCAGTGCTGCCAGCCGGCCTGCAGCGAGGTGGAACAGGTCCACGCCGCCCAGCGCCTGCAGCCCCAGCCGGACGGCGGCCCCACCGAGCCGCACACCGCCGCCGTCGGAGGACTCGGAGAGGAACCCCCGATCGCGGAGCTGGGTGACCAGGCGATAGGCAGCGCTGCGCGAGATGCCGAGCTCGGTGGCGATCTCGGCCACGCCGACCCTGCCCTGCTCGGCGACGAACTCCAGGATGGTCAGGCCGCGGGCGAGGGTGCCGGAGGTCGACTCGTCGGCAGCACTGGTGCGTGGGCTCATGTCCGACATCCTCGTGGATGCCGGTAGCTCGGGCGCCGCAGGGATGGCGCTCACCCCTTCAGACCGGACCTGGAGACACCGGCGATGATGTACCGCTGTGCGACGGCGTAGATCACCAGCACCGGCAGGCTCGCGAGCACCGCTCCCGCCATCACGGCCGGGAAGTCGGTCCCGTAGGCGTTGCGGAGCGTGGCCAGACCCGCCGGGAGCGTCAGATTCTCCGGGTTGAACAGGACATAGAGCGGCCACAGGAAGTCGTTCCAGCTGGCCAGGAACGACAGCACGGCGAGGGTCGACAGCGGCGCGAGCGACAGCGGCACCACCACCCGACGGAAGATCTGCCAGCGGTTCGCGCCGTCGAGGAGAGCTGCCTCTTCCAGCTCGCGCGGCAGCGACAGGAAGAACTGCCGCAGGAAGAACACACCGAACGCCGACGCCGCGCTCGGGACGATCAGCGCCCACACGCTGTCGAGCCAGTCCAGGGCGTCGACGATCAGGTAGTTCGGCATCAGGAACACGAAGCCGGGGACGAACAGCGTGCTGACGATGAGCGCGAACGCCAGGTTCTTGCCGCGGAAGTTCATGCGCGCCAGTGCGTAGGCGGCCAGCGCCGCCGTCAGCAGCACCAGCAGCGTGTGCCCGACTCCCGCGAGCAACGAGTTCGCCAGCCATCGCAGCACCGGCACCTGCGGGTCGGTGAGCAGGGTCTGGTAGCCCTCGGTCGACCAGGTCGGCGGGATCCACTGCGGCGGGAGCGCGGTCGCATCCCCTGCCGTCTTGAAGGAGGTCGAGATCATCCACAGGATCGGTGCGAAGAACGCGACGGACAGCGCGAGCAGCACCGCGTAGAACGGCACCCGCGCCCACGCACGGCTGCGCCGCCTGCCCGTGCTCGCGACCGGACGTGCCGGCGGCGCCGGCCTCGGAGCAGTTGTCGGGACGGCCATGTCAGTTCCTCTCCTGACGGCGGAACAGCAGGAAGTTGAGCGTGCTGACGCCGATCAGCAGCAGCGCGAGGATGTAGCTCATCGCCGACGCCTTGCCGATCCGGAACTGCTCGAAGCCGGTCTGGGCGATGTACATGATCGCGGTCCTCGTCTCGTTGCTCGGCGCCCCACCCGTCAGCAGGTAGGCCTGGCCGAACACGTTCGCCGACGCCAGGATCGTGATGGTGACGACGAACAGCAGCACCGGCCGCAGCCCCGGCAGCGTGACGTGCCAGAACTCGTGCCGCTTGCCGGCGCCGTCCATGCGGGCGGCCTCGTAGAGCGTGCTGTCGATGCCCTGCAGGCCAGCGAGGTAGACGACGGCGTTGAACCCGAGCGTCCACCAGACGGTGACGCCCACGAGCGTGACCCACACCCATGGGGTGGCGGTCAGCCAGGGGATCGCCTCGGCGATGCCGAGTTGGGCGAGGTGATAGTTGATCAGGCCGGCGTTCGCGTTCAGCAGGTACTGCCACAGCACACCGATCACGCTGACCCCGAGCACGTACGGCGCGAAGTAGACCGCGCGGAAGAACGTCCGCCCGGGGAAGGTGCGGTTGAGCATCAGGGCGAGACCGAGCGGGATCACCACGAGGAACGGCACGGAGAACAGCACGAACAGCCCGGTCGCTCGCATCGACTCCCAGAACTGCACCGCCACGAGCGCCGTGGGATCGAAGAGCTCGATGTAGTTGCCGAGCCCGACCCACGGTCGCGACGGCAGGAAGAAGTCCCAGTTGTGCAGGCTGATCCAGATGCCGTACGCGGCGGGCGCCAGCACGAAGACACCGAAGATGAGCATGAACGGGGCCAGGAACAGGTACGGCGCGTACCGGCTGCCGTGGCGTGCCGAGCGCGTGCGCGGCGTGGTGCGCTCTGGTCCCTGGTTCTCGCGGACGGCGGGGCTGGCCAGCTCGGCAGTTGTCATGATCGCGCCTCCGCGTACTTCTGCCGGTTCTCCTCGAGCAGGTACGCGGCCCGCGCGGCGGCCTCGTCCAGGGCCTCCTGCGGGTCCGCGTGCCCGAGCAGCACGTCGCTGATCGCCGGGTACAAGATGGTGGACTGGACCTCGAAGATGCCGGGCACCAGGGGGTAGAAGCGCACGTCGGGCAGCGCCTCGGCGACCGCCGACTGCGCCTGCAGCTCGGCGAACTCCGCGCTCTCGACGACGTCCCGCCGTGCCGGCACCGGTCCCGCGCCCGCCCAGCCGATCGAGTTCGCGCTGATCCAGGACAGGAATGTGTAGGTCGCCGCGAGCCGATCCGGGTCGAAGGTGCGCTGTCGCATGATCACGAACTGGTGCGAGCCGGAGAACGAGGCGGGCCGGTCGCCGATGCGAGGGAGCGGCACGACTCCCCAGTCGAGGTCCTCGACCGAGCTGAGGTCGTTGATGAGAGCTCCCGGGCCGCCCCAGAGAAACGCGTTCAGATCATTCTTGAAGGCGACGTTGGCATCGCCGCCGTTGACGTTCTGCTTGCTGTGCCCGGCGCGGATCAGGTCGAGCTGCCAGGTGAGCGCCTCGACTCCGGCGGGTCCGTTGAAGAGCGCCCGGCTGCCCGCCTCGTCGTAGAGCTCGCCGCCCATCTGCCACTGCAGGCTGTCGAAGCCGCGCCCGACCCCCTGGGGGTCGACGGCGGGCAGCCAGTGCCCGGCGATGCCCTGCGCGGCGAGGGTCTCGAGCGCCGCCTCGTAGCTCGCGCGATCGCGGGGCGGTTCCTCGGGGTCGAGCCCGGCATCGGCCAGCACCCGCTTGTTGTAGAAGAGGCTGTCCGGCCAGACGTCGAGCGGGATGGAGTACCGCGCGTCGTCGACGATCCCGGACCGCCAGACCGTCGTCGCGAACTGATCCTCGGTCAGCCCGATGCGGTCGGCCACCTCGTCGAGCGAGACGATCACACCGCGCGCGGCGTTCGTCGCCACGTGGAAGTTCTGCATCAGGCCGAGGTCGGGTGCCAGACCGCTCACCACCGCTGCGGGGAACTTCTGGTAGAAGGACGACCACGGCATGGCGAACATCTGCACCGTGATGTTGGGGTGGGCCTGCCCGAACTCCAGGAGCAGGTCGCGCATGATGCCGCCATCGCCACCGGTGAGACCGTTCCAGAACGTGAGCGTCAGCGGCGGCCCGTCGTACACGTCCTGCACCTCAGGCAGGTCGACGGCCGACAGATCAGGTGCACCGCATGCCCCGAGGGCTGCGGCGCCGAGCGCGCCCGCACCCAGGCCGAGGAAGGCGCGCCGCGACGGCGGCGGATGAAGCAGTGTCATACGACGACTCCCTTGTCGTGTGTCATTCATCGGGACCCTGATTCGATGAATGAGACGCTACACGACGTCTGCCCGCAAGGGCAACACTCATGGGCGGCGTACGCGCGTCAACCCGCTCGGGAAAGCGCTTCGGGGTGCGCAGGGTCCCGGGTGGTAGACCCAGAACACCCCCGCAGCCAGGTCGTCCACAGGAACGCACCGATGCGCCGTCGTCCACAGCACCCCCGGGTCGACCCTGCGCGCGCGGGATCGAGCAGGTCATCGTGGCCGCATGGCTCGCTTCTCGCTCGACGACGATCGTGTCGCGGCCCTGCTGGCCCAGCAGGATGGCGTCATCGCGCGGCAGCAGCTGCTCGCACTGGGCGCCGCACCGCACGACATCAAGCGCCTGATCCGACGGCGCGAGCTCACCCGGGTGCTCGACGGCGTCTACGTCTCCCACACCGGGCCGCTGACGCCGCGGCAGCGCATGTGGGTGCCCGTCCTCGCGGCTGGGCCAGCGGCACTCAGCTGCGCGTCTGCCCTGCCCGAGCTGTCCTCGGCCCAAGTGCACCTGGTCATCGAGCACGACCGGAAGGTCAAGGTGCCACCCGGGACGGTCCTGCACCGGTCGCGTGACGTGAGCGCCCGGGTGAGCCGGCATCGCTCACCGGCCCGCGTCCGCCCCGAGCACGCGATCCTCGACCACATGTCCGAGAAGCTCGCAGCCGACGACGTCGCGGGCGCCTTCTACGCCCTCACCGAGGTGGCGCACTCGCGCCGGATCACTCCCGATCAGATGCTCGACGCGCTCGCGGTGCGCAGGCGGCTCCCTGGCCGCGCCCTCATCCGTGACCTGCTCCACGACCTCCGCGACGGCGCGTGCTCGGTGCTCGAACGGGAGTACCTCCATCGGGTCGAGAGGGCTCATGGACTACCGCGTGCCGATCGACAACGGGTCAGCACGGCAACTGGCCACCGCACCAGCCAGGACGTGCCGTACCCGGAGTACCGGTTCATCGTCGAGCTGGATGGGCGCGGCTACCACGCGGGCGCACGATCCGACGCCGACGCGTTCCGCGACCTAGCCGAGCTGGCCCGCTCGCGGGAGGCGACCTTGCGCATCACGTACGGGCTGGTCTTCGACACACCGTGTCGCACCGCCCGACTGCTCGCCGAGGTGCTGCGCCAGCGAGGATGGCCCGGATCGTTCCAGCGGTGTCGCCGCTGCACCCCTGCACCGGGACCTTTGGGGTCGTCGCGGTCCGCCAGATGAACCGTGGGTACCCCAAAGCGCTTTCCGCAGGGAGGGGTGCCCCGGAGCTGTCGCGCCGGCGAGGTCGTGGGCCCGCTACCGCGCGGCGAGCCAGCTGATCAGGGTGCGAGCGGAGAAGCCCGTGGGGCCCTTGGTGACCTCGTGACGGTCGGCGTCGGAGCGGCCGGGGCCGGCGATGTCGAGGTGGGCCCAGGGGATGTCACCGGCGAAGCGCTGCAGGAACAGCGCGGCGGTGATGGAGCCTCCCCCGACCTTGGGGTCGGTGGCGATGTGGCTGACATCGGCGATCGCCGAGTCGAGGGCGCTGCGGTACTCCTCGACCAGCGGCATCGGCCACAGCGACTCACCCGCCTCGTCGCCGGCAGCCACGAGGGCACCGCTCAGCTCCGGTGTCGTCGCGTACAGCGCGGCGTGGAGCTTGCCCAGGCCGAGGCTCGCGGCGCCGGTGAGCGTGGCCACGTCGACCAGCACCGACGGCGAGAACGTCTCCCGCCCCCACGCCATCGCGTCGGCGAGGACCATCCGGCCCTCGGCGTCGGTGTTGCCGATCTCGACCGTGGAGCCGTCGTACATGCGGATGACGTCGCTCGGCCGGTACGCCGAGCCGCTCACCGCGTTCTCCGCGAGCGGCAGCAGCGCCACCACCCGCTGCGGCAGCCGTAGCTCGGCGGCCGCCAGCACCACCGACAGCACGACCGCCGCGCCCGACATGTCTGTCTTCATCGGCACCATCGCCTCGCGGGGCTTGATGCTCAGACCGCCGGTGTCGTACGTGATGCCCTTGCCGACCAGCAGCACCGGGGCTCCCGTCGCAGCGACCTTGGGCGTGTAGTCGACCACCACGAGCCGCGGCGGCGTGGCCGACCCGCGACCGACCGCTGCGAGCCCGCCCAGGCCGGTGCGCTCGATCCAGCGCTCGTCGTGCACGGTCACCTTGAGCCCAGCACGCGCCCCACCGGCCTCCTGGGCGAGTGCGACCGCCTGGTCGGCCAGCCAGGCCGGGTTCTTGATGTTCGACGGCGTGGCCGCCAGCAAGCGGGCACGACACGTCGCGCGCGCACTCACCTGAGCAGCATCGAGCGCCTCCTGCGACACCTCGCCGACGAGCACGATCTCGCCGACCGGCGCGCCCGAACCGGGGCCGATACCCGTGAACGGCGGCCGGTAGGACGCCAGCAGCAAGCCTTCGACCAGCGGCCCGACACCCTCGGCGTAGGCGCCGAGATCGACGACCAGCCGGTCCTTGCCCCCGGCCGCCCGCGCGAGCGCTGCGCCCGTGCGGCGCAGCGCGGTGGGACGGCCGTCCCCGGCGCCCGCGAGGAGCACCCGGGCGGGCAGACCGGCCCAGGGTGCGTCGCCGTCGAGCATCGGCGGCAGGGACAAGGAGGTCAGCTCAGCGGCCGCACCGCCGGCTGACTCCTGCGTGGCGAACGCCGCGAGGTCGACACCGACCACGGCATCCAGCCCGGTGGGGACGGCCAGCCCGTCATCGGTCGCACCGATCAGCAGTGCGACGACGTCGGCGCCGTCGAGAGTGCCCCGGGAGGTCGGTCCCGGGACAGAGCTGAGCCGCGGACGCGAGTCCGCAACCATCAGCCGGCGACGGCGCTCAGCGCCTCGCTGAGCTCGGAGGCCTCGGTGGCGTTCAGCTCGACGACGAGCCGGCCACCGCCTTCGAGCGGCACACGCATGATGATGCCCCGACCCTCCTTGGTGACCTCGAGCGGTCCGTCACCGGTCCTGGGCTTCATGGCGGCCATGGGCGGTCTCCCCTGTTGTTCTTGGGTGGTGCTGCCCGATCCGATCATGCGACCGCCCGGCAGCAGGCTCCGACCATTCTATGCCAGAACGGGTACCCGTCGGGTCGGCCGGGCGGACCTGAGGTTCGTACGGCGGGTCCAGCGTGACCTCGATCCACCCGCGCGAGATCGCGGCGGCGACCGCCAGCACGGCGATCGCGAGCCCGACGAAGCCCCAGGTCACCCAGCTCATCGGCCGCTCAGGAGCCGTTGGTGCCGGCGCTCTCGGCCGCGGCCGCGGCCTCGACCTCGTCGCTGAGGTCGCGCAGGCCCTCGATCACCATCCGCACCGCCTCGTCGGCGTCATCGGTCAGCTTGATCAGGTCGAGATCTTCCCGCGAGATCGATCCACGAGCCAGCACCGAGTCCCGCAGCCAGTCGAGCAAGCCGCTCCAGTAGTCCACCCCGACGAGCACGAGCGGGAAGCGTTGCACCTTCCGCGTCTGCACGAGGGTCAGCGCCTCGAAGAGCTCGTCGAAGGTGCCGAAGCCGCCCGGGAGCACCACGAAGCCTCGGGAGTACTTGAGGAACATCGTCTTGCGGGCGAAGAAGTAGCGGAAGTTGATGCCGAGGTCGACGTAGGCGTTCATCCCCTGCTCGAACGGCAGCTCGATGCCGAGCCCGACCGAGGTGCCGCCGGCCTCCCGCGCGCCCTTGTTCGCACCCTCCATGACACCGGGCCCGCCCCCGGTGATGACCGCGAAGCCGGCCTCGACCAGCCCCTGCGCCACCTGCCCGGCGAGCTCGTACTCCGGCGCCCCCGGCTTGAACCGCGCAGAGCCGAACACGCTGATCGCCGGCCCGAGCTCGGCGAGCGCGCCGAAGCCTTCCACGAACTCCGACTGGATCCGCAGCACCCGCCAGGGGTCGCTGTGGACCCACTCGGCGTCGCCGGACTCCCGGAGCAGGCGCTCGTCGGTGGTCGACTGGGGGATCTGCTTGCCGCGCAGCTGCACGGGACCCTGTCGGTGCTCGCGGAGACTCTCGGTCATCGCGTTCTCTCCTCCGTGGTGGTGTGCCCGCTCAACCAGGCCTCGAGAGCCGCGGCAGCGGACTCGATCTGGGCGACGGGCACGCGTTCGTCATCGGCGTGGGCGAGGTTGGGATCGCCGGGACCGAAGTTGACAGCCGGGATGCCGAGCGCGCTGAACCGCGCGACGTCGGTCCATCCGTACTTGGGGCTCGGGGCCCCGCCGGTCACGGCGCCGACCGCGGCGACGAAGTCCTGCGCCACCGGGTGGTCGAGCCCGGGGCGCGCTCCCGGCGCGGCGTCGGTGAGCACGAGGTCGTAGCCGGGCAGCACCTCGCGCACGTGCTCGAAGGCCTGCTCCGGGGTCTTGTCCGGCGCGAACCGGTAGTTCACGGTGATCGTGGCCTCGGGCGGGATCATGTTGCCCGCGACACCGCCGGTGATCCCGACGGCGTTGAGCCCTTCGCGGTAGCGCAGCCCCTCGACGTCGATCTCGGCCGGCCGGTACGCCACCAGCCGCGCCAGCACGTCTGCGGCGTCGTGGATCGCATTCCTGCCCATCCACGCCCGCGCCGAGTGCGCGGCCTTGCCCACGAGCCGCACCTCGGCGCGCAGCGTGCCGTTGCAGCCGCCCTCGATGTTGCCGTTGCTCGGCTCGCCCAGCACGGCGAAGTCCGCCTCGAGCCAGTCCGGGTGCGTGCGCGCCACCCGTCCGAGTCCGTTGAGATCGCCGTCGACCTCTTCGTTGTCGTAGAAGATCCACGTGATGTCCTTGGCCGGCTCGGCGAGCCGCGCCGCGAGGTGAAGGGCGACGGCGACGCCACCCTTCATGTCGACCGTGCCCCTCCCCCACAGCTCCTCGCCTTCCGCGCCGGCCTGCCGGCGGACCGGCAGGTTGTCGCGGATCGGCACCGTGTCGAGGTGGCCGGCGACGACCACCCGGTGGGCGCGACCGGCGTGGGTGCGGGCGATCACGGCGTCGCCGTCGCGCAGCACCTCGAGGTGGGGGCACGCACCGAGCGCGGCCTGGACCGCATCGGCGAGCGCAGCCTCGGTGCCGCTGACGCTCTCGATGTCGCAGACGGCCTGGGTCAGGCTGACCACATCGGTCGTCGCGAGGTCGGGGAGCCGGTTCACACGTCGACACTACCGACCCCGCCGGGCACCGACCGCCTCACGTGCCTCGCCGAACAGGTGGTTCTGCCCGCCCCTGCGGATGACCAGGGGTTTCTGCCCGGTATCGGCGCCGTTACCGGGCAGGACCACCTGTTCGACTGGCATGGGCGTGCGTCGCGGGACCGGCAGGCGATCCCGCGCGTGCTGGTCAGCCGCGCTTGTCGTGCAGCACCCGGGCGGCCTCGGCGATCGACCCGGACAGCGAGGGATAGACGGTGAAGGCGTTGGCGACCTGGTCGACGGTGAGCCGGTTCGCGATCGCGAGCGTGATCGGGTGGATGAGCTCGCCCGCTCGCGGCGCGACCACCACACCGCCCATCACCAGACCGCTCGCGCGGTGGCTGAAGAGCTTCACGAAGCCTTCGGTGATGCCCAGCATCTTCGCGCGCGGGTTGCGGGCCAGTGGCAGCATCGTGACGGCGCCGCGCACCTTGCCCGAGGTGATGTCGCTCTCGGGGATGCCGACCGTGGCGATCTCCGGCGCCGTGAAGATGTTCGCCGAGACCTGCCCGAGGTCGAGCGGCGAGACCGCGTCGCCCAGCGCGTGCCACATCGCGATCCGCCCCTGCATCGCCGCCACCGACGCCAGCGCGAGCACACCCGTGCAGTCGCCTGCGGCGTAGACGCCGCGCGCCGTGGTCCGGGAGACCCGGTCGACGGCGATGTGGCCGGAGTCCGTGAGCCGCACCCCCGCGGTCTCGAGCCCGAGATCATCGGTGTTGGGAACACCGCCGACCGCGATGAGGCAGTGGGACCCCTCGACGACCCGACCATCGACGAGGTCGACGGCGACGCCGTCGTCGGTGCGTCGCACCCCGGCTGCGCGGGATCGCGAGAGAACCTCCATGCCCCGACGCTTGAATACGCCCTCGATGAGCTCGGCGGCATCGGCGTCCTCGTTCGGCAGCACGCGGTCTCGCGAGGAGACGAGCGTGACCTTGGCACCGAGCGCACGGTAGGCACCGGCGAACTCGGCGCCCGTGACGCCCGAGCCGACCACGATCAGGTGCTCGGGGACCTCGACCAGGTGGTAGAGCTGGGTCCAGGTCAGGATGCGCTCGCCGTCGGGCTGGGCGCTGCCGAGGACGCGAGGGCGGGCGCCGGTGGCGATGAGGATGACGTCGGCGGGCAGGCGCTGGTCGCCGTGCTTGGTGGAGGCCACGACGCACCCGGGACCGTCGAGCCGCCCGGTGCCCTCGACGATCGCGACCCCCTCCCGCTCGAGGCGGGTGTGGATGTCCCGGGACTGCGCGGCCGCGAGCTCGAGCACTCGCTCGTCCACGACCTTGAAGTCCACCTCGACGCCAGCGCCGTCGCCACCAGCGAGGATGCCGAGGCTCGGCGCGTACTCGGTCGTGGTCATGAACTCGGCGGTGGCGATCAGTGTCTTGGAGGGGACGACGTCGGTGAGCACGGCGGCGCCTCCGAGACCGGTGCGCTCGACGATCGTGACCTCTGCACCGAGCTGGCGCGCGACCAGGGCGGCCTCGTAGCCGCCGGGCCCACCGCCCACGATCACGACGTGCGATCCCTCGCGCGTGCTCGACGGGCCGGCCGTCATGGGTCCGGAGCTGTCCGGATCGGGCTGAGAAGGTGCTGCGGCAGTCGTCACGCTCACCCATTGTGCCGGTAGTAGGTTCCGTGCATGGCCGAGACCGTGACCACCGACATCGACGACCCCACGAGCGACCCCCTCGAGGTCGCCCGACTCGCCGCCGAGCGCGTGCGTGAGCTGACCGGCGTGGCGCGGTTCGACATCGCTCTCGTGCTCGGCTCGGGCTGGGGCGGTGCCGCCGCTCACCTGGGTGAGCAGGTGGGCGAGGTGAGTGCCGACGACGTCCCGGGCTTCTCGAGGTCAGGGGTGCCCGGGCACTCGGGAACCTTGAGCGCGATCCGCTACACGGATGCCGCCGGTGCGAGCAAGCACGCCCTGGTGCTCGGCGCCCGCACCCACTACTACGAGGGCAAGGGCGTGCGGAGGGTGGCGCACGGCGTACGGGTGGCCGCAGCCGCGGGGGCCTCCGTGATCGTGCTGACCAACGGCTGCGGCGGGTTGCGACCCGAGTGGCTGCCGGGCACCGCGGTGCTGATCAAGGACCACATCAACCTCACCGCGGACTCCCCGATCGAGGGCGCCACCTTCGTGGACCTGACCGATCTGTACTCGGCACGGCTGCGCGGCGTGGCCCGCACGGTGGACGCGAGCCTCGACGAGGGCGTCTACGTGCAGTTCCGCGGACCCCACTACGAGACGCCGGCCGAGGTGCAGATGGCGCACCGGATCGGCGGCGACCTGGTGGGGATGTCGACCGCGCTCGAGGCGATCGCCGCACGCCAGGCCGGGCTGGAGGTGCTCGGCATCTCGTTGGTCACGAACGCGGCCGCGGGGATCTCCGCGACGCCGCTCTCGCACACCGAGGTCATCGAGGCCGGGCGGGAGGCGGGGCCGCGGATCGGGGCGCTGCTCGCCGAGATCGTGAGGCGGATCGGCTGATGGACACGCTGCTGGCGCAGGCCCGCGCATGGGCAGGTGACGACCCGGACCCAGCCACCAAGGTGGAGCTGCTGGAGCTGATCGCCGCCGCTGAGGGAGGCGACCAGGCGGTCCTCGACGACCTGGCCGACCGGTTCTCCGGCACGCTGCAGTTCGGCACGGCCGGGCTGCGCGGCGCGATCGGCGCCGGCCCCATGCGGATGAACCGCGCCGTGGTGATCCGCGCGGCAGCAGGGCTCTCACGGTTCCTGCGCGAGCGCCTCGACTCGGCACCGCTGGTGGTGATCGGTTACGACGCCCGCCACGGCAGCGCCCAGTTCGCGCAGGACACTGCCGACGTGGTGGCGGCCGCCGGTGGTCGTGCGCTGCTGATGCCCCAGGCGTGGCCGACGCCCGTGCTCGCGTTCGCGGTGCGGCACCTGGACGCCGACGCCGGCGTGATGGTGACCGCCTCGCACAACCCCCCGCAGGACAACGGCTACAAGGTCTACCTCGGCGGCCGCGTGGTCACCGACGCGGGGCGCGGCGCGCAGATCGTCCCGCCCTTCGACGTCGAGATCGCCGAGGCGATCGAGGCCGTGGGCGCGGTGGCCGGCGTGCCGCGGGACCCGGAGGTCGCCGCAGCGAGCGGCGGCAGCCAGGAACGCCTGGGCCAGCAGATCCTCGACGACTACATCACCCGCGCGCTGCGGGTCGCACCCGACGGCAGCGCCACCGATCTGACGATCGTGCTGACGCCGCTGCACGGCGTGGGTGGCGCGCTGGCGGCACGGGTGCTGCGCGAGGCGGGCTTCGCCGACGTCACCCTCGTGGCGGAGCAGGCGGAGCCCGACCCGGAGTTTCCCACCGTGGCGTTCCCGAACCCGGAGGAGCCCGGCGCGCTCGATCTCGCGTACGCGACGGCGGAGCGCGTGGGCGCGGACCTCATCATCGCCAACGACCCGGACGCCGACCGCTGCTCGATCGCGATACCGGAGGCCGGCGGGTGGCGCCAGCTGAGCGGTGACGAGGTGGGTGCGCTGCTGGGTGAGCGGATCGCGTCGGCGTCCGCGGGCACCGGCGCCACACTGGCGTGCTCGATCGTGTCCTCCCGCTTGCTCTCGGCGATCGCCGCCGCGCACGGGCTGGAGTTCTCGGCCACGCTGACGGGGTTCAAGTGGATCGCCCGCGTGCCCGGGCTCGACTTCGGCTACGAGGAGGCGCTCGGATACTGCGTCGACCCGGGCGGCGTGCGCGACAAGGACGGCATCACGACCGCGCTGCTGCTCGCGGTGCACGCGGCGCAGCTGAGGTCGATCGGGCGCAGTCTGGCCGACGCCCTCGACGACATCGCGCGCGCCTACGGGGTCCACGTCACCGGGCAGCTCTCGGTCAGGGTCGAGGACCTGTCGGTGATCTCCGACGCCATGGCTCGCCTCCGGGAGGTGCCTCCGACGACGTTGGCGGGCTCCGCCGTCGTGCGCGCGGTCGATCTGTCGGCCGGCAGCGAGGAGCTGCCGGCCACCGACGGGCTGCTCTACGAGACCGAGGACCGCAGCCGAGCGATCGTGCGACCCTCGGGGACCGAGCCGAAGCTGAAGTGCTATCTCGAGGTGATCGAGCCGATCGACCCACGAGCCGATGCCACCGAGCTCGCCGAGGTCCGCGCCGAGGCGGCCGAACGCCTCGCCCGGCTCCGCTCCGACATCGCGGCGGCTGCGGGGGTCTGAGCCTGCGATCAGGCGATCACTGGACTCACGGGTGACGCTGCGTGGAGCAGCTGCCGGGAAGTCCTGCCCATGGCCGCCCCTCGTGAAGGGCCACGGACCTTGTCTACCCTGCAGGGCACACCGCCCCGCACCAGGACAAGGAGACCGATGGTCAGCACCGGCGAGACCCCACGGCAACGCACCCAGGTGACCGCCGTCAACCCGGTCTACGCGTTGCTGACCACCGACGGCCCGCAGCTCGATCTCGACAGCGGCGTGCGCCGCTTCTTCGAGGACTGCGCCGCGCACGAACGTCGCCCGATCGTGAGCACGGCGCCCGAGGCGACGATGAGCCCGTTCGTGATCTCCTGGTTGCGTGACCTCTCGGGGTTCTGGGTGATCGCCGAGGGCACCGCGCTCCGCGAGGTGCAGACCGGTGCGGTGGTCACGGACCCGATCGAGCTGTTCGAGAACGAGCGCAGCTGCGCGACGGCGCCCGAGGAGTCGTTCAGCCATGCGCTGGTCTCCTTCGAGGTGCTCCTCGAGCACCGGGCGGCCCCGGGGACCACTCTCGGTGAGGTCGTCCCGTCGCTGCTCGCTGCGCTCGATGCGCCGGGACCCACGCACTGGGACGTCGAGGAGCCGCTGCACCGGTCCTGGGACCCCCAGACGCTGACCGCGCACGCGCGCACCCAGATGCCGCTGACCCCGCCGATGTACTGGCGCGGCCCCGACTCCTGGGGCGAGATCGTCGCAGCTCGGACCGAGGGCGGTGTGCTCGAGCGGGTTCGCGGCGGTGTGCTCCATGCCGGCACCGCACGATCCGCGCTCCCGCGTGCCCGCAGCGCCGCGCGGGCGCTCGCCGCCGCCCCGTACCGGGTGCTCAGCTGCGTCGTCTCCGGCTCCGGCGCCGCGCCGGACCTGCGCTGGCGGCCCGCCGCGGATCCGCCGGAACGGCCACTCGTCGCCCTGCTCGGCCCGACGGCGCTGGGTCGGCTGGGGACCTCGGCTGTCGAGATCGTCGCGGACCACGGCGGCGAGGCGGTCGGGCGTGCGCGCATCCCCGGCGCGCTCGTCGCCTTCGACGCCGATGATCTCGACGCCGCGCGCCAGCAGTACCTGGAGCTGGTGACTCCAAGACCATGACGTCCTCCTCACGAGCACGACAGGAGCAGCGATGACAGGGTGGAAGATCGACCCCGAGCGGGTGGTCGGGCTGCTCACCCGAGCGGGCGAGAAGCGGCTCAAGCTCGACGACGCGATCCGCCAGCGGGACGTCGACGACATCACCGACGGCGTGTTCTGGCAGGGTCAGGCCGGCGCCGTGGTGGCGCCGCTCGTCGACGCCCTCGTCGATCTCAGCGCCCTGCAGGGGCGGCAGCTCGCCGGTGTGGCCCTGCTCGCCGACACGTGCCTGTCCGGGCTGACCAGCACCACGCTCGCCTACCAGTCGGGCATGCAGGACATGGCCGCCGAGCAGCAGCGACAGCTGCTCAAGCACGCTGACGTCCTCGACGACCCGGCAGGGCCGCCGCCCGTGCGGCCGCCGCACCGGATCCCGCAGGGCCCGTGACGATGACCGCGATGGACAGCAGGCAGCAAGGAGAAGAGTCATGAGGGACGCCGAGGGTGGCGGCGGGATGCCCAACGGTGCCGACGGCGAGGGTCTCATCGACCCCGATCTGTTCGTCATCAGCTCGACCAACCCGGACCATCAGGCCGTCTACGACGCCGCGTTCGCGCTGCGTCGCATGGGCACCCGCGTGCAGAACCGCACCGAGGCGATGCAGACGGTCTGGTCGGGGTTGTCCTCGCCCGGGGTGTACGAGACCCCGCAGAGCGCCCAGGTGTATGCGCTCATGGACCCGACCGTGGCGGCCGCCGACGACTTCGCCTCGGGGGCCGACAAGGCATACGCCGCCGTCATGATCTTCGGGGGCGCGCTGCACCAGTGTCAGCAGGAGATCAAGGATCTCGAGTCCCGGGCACGCGAGTTCCGTGACGACGTGATCGACGGCACCCCGAACGACAGCGTGATCCCGGTGATCACCAAGGGCCTGCTCGGCGACGACACGGTGCCGTGGACCGAGAACCGGGAGGCCGTCGAGAAGAACAAGGAGCTGCTGGAGGAGTACGCCGGCATCCTCGTCAAGATCAACGAGGCCGCCATCGAGGCCGCCACCAGCATCCGCGAGATCGACGACATGCCGCAGGTCCCCGAGCCGGAGCCGTGGGACGTCGACGCCATCCTGTCGAGCCAGGTGCCGTGGGGAAACCCCCGCGACCTCGATCTCGACCCGCTGGAGCAGGTGGGAGTGGGTGCATGGGGCGTCATCAAGACGACGGCGCAAGGGCTGTGGAACCTGAGCCCGCTGGCCGGCGGCTTCGAGAGCCCGTGGGAGAAGATCAAGCGGATGGGCGGCGCCTGGGGCAACGTGGGCAACGGGTTGCTGGGCGCGTTGATCTTCCTCGGGACGACCAAGTACAAGAACGGTGGGATCCGGGGCGCCGAGGACATCATCGAGCAGCTCGAGAGCAGCGACGACCCGCTGGGGCAGTGGCTCGCGGACCGGATGAAGCAGGGTGAGCAGTTCGTGCTCCCGTTCGCGGGCGGCGGCAACTCCAAGAACCTCGACGAGGCGATCGACCGCTGGCACGAGAGGCCGTGGCAGGTCGGGACCGAGTCCGCCCTCGCCTGGCTGCTGCTGCTGGTCCCCGGGCCGAAGGGCGTGACCAAGGGATTCCCCATGTCGGCGGAGAAGGCCGCGATGGTGCAGGCGATGGCCGATGCTGCCGGTCTGTACCAGACAGGCTCGGGCTGGTTCGTCAGGGGCGGCGTGAAGGTCGCCGACGCGAGCGGCAACTGGCTGAGCCACACCTTCAACCCCGGCAAGGGCGACGGCCCCGGCGGCGCGCACCGCGGCGACGAGGGTGGGGCGTGGGAGTCAGGAGACGGCGGTAAGCACAAGCCTGGCAAGCACAAGCCCTGACCCGAGGCCTCGACGCCCGAACCCGGGGTGGGCAGCCTAGACTCGCGAGCATGACTGCACAGACGACGTCGACCGTGCGTCCCTGGGTACGCGACGCTGCCCAGGTGGCCACCGACGCTGCCGGTCTGGTCGGGTCGGCGCAGATCAGCAACACCACCCTGCGGCGGTACCTGTTCGGGCTGCCGGGCGTCGACGAGGTCGGCGCGAAGGGACGCGCCGCCCAGCTCGGCACGAGGTCGATCAAGACGACGTCCAAGGCCTGGGCGTTGGACACGATCATCTCGATGATCGACCTGACCACCCTCGAGGGTGCCGACACGGCCGGCAAGGTGCGCTCGCTCGTCGCGAAGGCGCGTACCCCGGAGCCGGGTGACGCGACCTGCCCCAGGCCGGCCGCCGTCTGCGTCTACAACGACATGGTGGCCACCGCCGTCGAGGCGGCCAAGGGATCGGGCATCCACGTGGCCGCGGTGAGCACGGCGTTCCCCTCGGGGCGGGCCTCGCTCGCGGTGCGGCTGGCCGACACGACCGACGCGGTGGCTGCCGGTGCCGACGAGATCGACATGGTGATCGACCGGGGCGCGTTCCTGCAGGGTGACTACCTCAAGGTGTACGAGGACATCGTGGCGGTGCGGGAGGTCTGTCAGAGCCGGTCCGCACGGCCCGCGCACCTCAAGGTGATCCTCGAGACCGGCGAGCTGGTCACGTTCGACAACGTGCGGCGCGCCTCGTGGCTGTCCATGCTCGCGGGGGCGGACTTCATCAAGACCTCCACGGGCAAGGTGCAGCCTGCTGCGACGCTGCCGGTGACGGTCGTGATGCTCGAGGCGGTGCGAGACTTCCTGGCTGCGACCGGCGTGCAGGTCGGCGTGAAGCCGGCGGGCGGGATCCGCACCAGCAAGGACGCCATCAAGTTCCTGGTCGCGGTCAACGAGGTCGCAGGGGTTCGGTGGCTCGACCCCGACTTCTTCCGGTTCGGTGCCTCCACGCTGCTCAACGACGTGCTGCTGCAGCGGCAGAAGCTCGCCAGCGGCGTGTACTCCGGCCCCGACTACGTGACGATCGACTGAGAGCTGAGGGCACGATCATGAGTGCATTCGAGTACGCACCGGCGCCGGAGTCGAGGGCGGTCGTCGACATCGCCTCCTCCTACGGACTCTTCATCAACGGCGAGTTCACGGAGGGCTCCGCCGGCTCGCTCAAGACGATCAACCCGGCTACCGAGGAGGCCCTGGCCGAGGTGGCCGTGGCCGACGAGAGCGACGTCGACCGGGCCGTGGCCGCCGCACGCCGGGCGCAGGAGAAGGTCTGGGGCCCGATGCCCGGGTCGGAGCGCGCCAAGTACCTGTACCGGATCGCGCGCCTGCTCGCGGAGCGGTCGCGTGAGTTCGCGGTGCTGGAGACGCTGGACAACGGCAAGCCGATCCGTGAGTCCCGCGACGTCGACGTGCCGCTGGCCTCCGCGTACTTCTTCTACTACGCGGGCTGGGCCGACAAGCTCGACCACGCCGGCTTCGGGGCGAACCCGCAGCCGCACGGTGTGGTGGGTCAGGTGATCCCGTGGAACTTCCCGCTGCTGATGCTCTCGTGGAAGATCGCACCGGCACTGGCGACCGGCAACACCGTGGTGCTCAAGCCGGCCGAGACCACGCCGCTGACCGCGCTGCTGTTCGCCGAGCTGGTGCAGCAGGCCGGTCTGCCTGCCGGCGTGGTGAACATCGTGACGGGCGCTGGCGCCACCGGCGCAGCCGTCGTGGGGCACAGGGATGTCGACAAGGTCGCCTTCACCGGATCGACAGCGGTGGGCAAGGGGATCGCGAAGCAGATCGCCGGCACCCGCAAGCACGCGACGCTCGAGCTCGGCGGCAAGGCGGCGAACATCGTGTTCGCCGACGCCCCGATCGACCAGGCGGTCGAAGGCATCGTCAACGGCATCTTCTTCAACCAGGGTCAGGTGTGCTGCGCCGGATCCCGGGTGCTGGTGGAGGAGTCGATGCACGACGAGCTGATCGACCGGTTGAAGGCTCGGCTCGGCACCCTCCGGCTCGGTGACCCGATGGACAAGAACACCGATATCGGGGCCATCAACTCCGCTCGGCAGCTGCAGCGCATCAGCGACCTGAGCGACGCCGGTGAAGCTGAAGGAGCGGTGCGCTGGAGCGCCGACTGCGCGATCCCCGAGAACGGCTTCTGGTTTCCGCCGACCGTGTTCACGCAGGTCAGCGCCGCGCACCGGATCGCGCGTGAAGAGATCTTCGGGCCGGTGCTCAGCGTGCTCACGTTCCGCACGCCTGCCGAGGCGATCGCGAAGGCCAACAACACCCCGTACGGGCTGTCGGCGGGGGTCTGGACCGAGAAGGGGTCGCGGATCCTGTGGATGGCCGACCGGCTCCGCGCCGGCGTGGTCTGGGCCAACACCTTCAACAAGTTCGACCCGACCAGCCCGTTCGGAGGCTACAAGGAGTCCGGGTACGGCCGCGAGGGCGGTCGCCAGGGCCTCGGTCCGTACCTCGTGGAGGGGAGCACGCGATGAGCGAGCGCGTCGATGTCCGCAAGACCTACAAGCTCTACGTCGGCGGTGCGTTCCCCCGTTCCGAGTCGGGGCGCACCTATGAGGTCACGAGCTCGCGGGGTGCCTTCCTGGCGAATGCGGCACTGGCCTCACGCAAGGACGCGCGCGACGCCGTCCGTGCCGCCCGGTCCGCGCAGCCCGGGTGGGCGAGCGCGACGGCGTACAACCGTGGCCAGGTGCTGTACCGGGTGGCCGAGCTGCTCGAGGGTCGGCGGGCCCAGTTCGTCGCTGACGTCACGGCTGGTGAAGGCCTGAGCGCGGCCCGTGCCGAGGCTGCTGTCAGCGCAGCGATCGACCGGTGGGTCTGGTACGCCGGCTGGGCGGACAAGGTGGCGCAGGTCGCGGGCAACGCGAACCCCGTCGCGGGACCGTACTTCAACCTCTCCTCCCCCGAGCCGACCGGTGTGGTGGGCATCGTGGCTCCGCAGCGGTCCTCGCTGCTCGGGCTGGTGAGCGTGCTGGCACCGGTGATCGTCACGGGCAACACCGCCGTGGTGATCTCCTCGCAGCAGCGTCCGCTGCCTGCCATCACTCTCGGCGAGGTGCTCGCGACGTCCGACGTTCCCGGCGGCGTGGTGAACGTGCTGACCGGCAAGACCGCCGAGGTGGCACCGATACTTGCCTCCCACATGGACGTCAACGCGCTCGACCTGGCCGGCGCGGCCGAGTCCGACGGCGTCACGTGGGGTGAGCTCGAGGCGCTCGCCGCAGACACGGTCAAGCGGGTCCGGCGCCCCGAGGCCGACACCGAGCCGACGTGGCGCACCGACCAGTCGATCGGCCAGATCCTTGCGTTCACCGAGACCAAGACCGTCTGGCACCCGAAGGGGATGTGAGACCTCCAGCCCCGGTCAGTGCTCTCGGTAGGCGATGGCGTCGAGCTCGACCCGTGCCCGGAACGGCAGCTCGGCGACGGCGATGCAGGTGCGCGTGGGTAGCCGCTCGGGCATCTCGGCGACGTAGACCTCGTCCATCGCCAGCCGGTCGGTCATGGACGACAGATACACGGTGACCTTCACGAGGTCCTCGAGCCCGAGCCCTTCCCCGGCCAGCAGTGCACGCCGGTTAGCGAACGCTTGGCGAGCCTCGGCCTGGACGCCTCCAGTGACCAGCGCCCCGTCCTTCACCCCCAGCTGACCGGCGATGAACACGAGCGGGCCGGCCGTGCGCACCGGTTCGTACGGATGCTGCGCGTCGCGGAAGTGGACGGGAGCCTGAGGCTCAGGTGCCGACATGCTGGGGTGCCTTTCCTGTCTTGAGGCCGCTGCCGCACAGCGGGACGACGACCTCGCCTGTGCGCAGGGCTTCGAGGGCTTCATCGTCGGGGTCGCGCGGAGCACCAGCGGTACGGGCATGCTCGACCGCGGCGTAGCAGACGGCGGAGGTCGGTTCCACGAACAGACCCTGCGCAGCGAGATCAGTCTGGGCCTGCAGCACCTGGTCGTCGTCGACCGTGACGATCGTGCCACCGCTCCCCCTGATAGCCGCCAGTATCTGCGGCCCCCGGGGCGGCGCGGTGATGGCGATGCCCTCGGCGATCGTCGGACGGGTCGGGACGGCGGTGACCTCGTCGAGCCCAGCCGCCCACGCCTGCGCCAGCGGTGCGCAGGAGCTCGACTGCACCGCGACGATGCGCGGGGCCCGGTCGATGAGACCCTGCGCGTACAGCTCGGCGAAGGCGAGCGCGCAGCCCAGCACGAGCGTGCCGTTCCCCACCGGGACCATGACGACGTCGGGCAGCCAGCGACCGAGCTGTTCCCAGATCTCGTAGCCATAGGTCTTCACGCCGTGGACGAAGTACGGGTGGTACACGTGGCTGGCGTACAGCACCCCTGGGCGCTCGGCGGCGTCGAGCGCTGCGGCGGCCGTCGCTGCCCGGTCGCCGTCGACGAGCACCACATTCGCGCCGTGCGCGTACATCTGCGCGAGCTTGCCCGGCGAGGTGGCCGCGGGCACGAGCACCTGGACCGGAATCCCGGCTCGAGCGAAGTACGCCGCCGCCGCGGTGCCGGCGTTACCGCTGCTGTCCACGATCGCCTGGTTGACGCCCAGGCGCTTGGCGGTCGTCGCCAGCACGGCAGCGCCCCGGTCCTTGAAGGACGCCGTCGGCATCAGGAAGTCGCACTTGAGCCAGACGTCCTCGTGCGCCGACGACACCACCAGAGGCGTCAGTCCCTCCCCCAACGACACCCGCGTATCGAGCGGCACCGGCAGCACGTCCGCGTACCGCCACATCGAGGTGGGACCATCCGGCAGCGCCGCGACGTCGAGGTGCGGCCCGAACGCAGTGACGTCGAGAACACCGCCGCACCGGCACCGCCACGTCAGCGACGTGACCGGGTACGTGGTGCCGCACACGACGCACACGAGATCAGGCAGCAACGCGATCAGTCCAGCCACGGCTGCTGGTAGGTCCGCTGCAGCTCGGCGATATCGTCAGCGCTCAGGTGACGGACGCCGTCGTGACCTCCCAGGGCCAGCACCACCTTCGCGGCCTCCTCGATCTCGACCACGCGAGACATCGCCTGCTCGACCGAGTCGCCCGCCGCCACCGATCCGTGGTTCTGCAGCAGCACCGCGTTCAGCGGCTGCTCCTGCTCGAGGACCCGTTCGGCCAGGCGGACATCGCCGGGCCGCGCGTACGCGATCAGCGGGACCCGGCCCACGCGCATCAGCAGGTAGGGCGTGATCGGCGGCAGGGCACTGTGCGGAGACCATGGCGGCAGGCACGAGACCGCCACGGCTGCGCTGGAGTGCAGGTGCACCACGCTGCTGAAGCCCGACCGGTAGAAGGCCAGGTGGAGCGGGACCTCCTTCGACGGCGTCGGCCCGGCGACGTGGGTGAAGTCCAGTGGGTGCTCGCCCATCTCGAGCACCGCGACCTGGTCCGGTGTCAGGTCCCCGAGCGCGACTCCGCTGGGGCTGACGTAGACCCGGTCGCCCTCGCGCACCGAGATATTGCCCGAGGCGCCGGGTGACAGCCCCCAATCGGTGAGAGCCCGCGCCGCGCTGCACAGGTCGTCCAGCATCACAGTGCCTCCCAGGCGCTCGTGAACAGGTCGATGGTGCCGAAGTTCCCCGACTTCAGGACCAGGTTGTACTCCTGGCCGTCGGTGGACCTGCCGTGCAGCCAGGAGATGCCGGGTGAGAGCCGCTCGCCGAGCTCGAGCATGCCGAGGCCGAGGCCGTCGACCACGCTGCCGGAGGTCTCGCCCCCGGCCACGACCAGCTGCCGGCAGCCGAGCTCCTTCAGCCGGACCGCGAGCGCCGCGAACGCGGACTCGATCAGGTCGGTGGTGCCGTCGTTCGCAACTGCGAGGTCCGCCGCGGACCCGACGGAGTAGATCAGCACGGGCTGATCGGGGTGCTGATCCCAGCTCGCCGTGGCCCAGGTGGCCAGCCGATCGACCTCGGCGGCCGCTCCCGTCGAGAGGCGCTCGACCTGCATCCGCTCGGAGCGGTAATGCTGCTGCGCGTGCTCGATCTGCGCGCGGGTGGCGGTCGAGGCGCTGCCCGCCAGGATCGCGCGGCGACCCGGCACTGTCGGTATCGGCGCGACCTCGGCCGACCCCCGTGGCGCGCCCAGCGCCAGGCCGGACCCGCCGGTGACCAGGGGGTGATCCGCCGTCGCCTCCGCGATCACCGCCAGGTCCGCGTTCTCGACAGCGTCGACGACGACGAGCCGCTCACCCCGCTCGTCGGCGGCTTCTAGCTGCCGGCGCAGCTCGTCCGCACCGGCGCGCACGATGGGCAGCGCGATCATGCCCACGCGGTGCGCCGCCTGCGACTGCAGCAGCCTCACGAGATGGGAGTCCCGCATGGGTGTCAGCGGGTGATCCTTCATCGGGCTGTCCTGCAGCAGCTCATCGCCCACGAACAGGTGCCCGCGGTAGGTGGTCCGGCCGTTGTCGGGGAACGCGGGCACCACGACCGCGACCGGGGCCCGCAGCTCCTCGAGCAGCATGTCGGCGATCGGACCGATGTTGCCCGCCGGGGTCGAGTCGAACGTCGAGCAGTACTTCTGGTAGACCTGCCGCGCACCGAGCTCGCGCAGCACACCCAGCGCCGCTCGTGCCTGCTCCACCGCCTCCGTGACGGGCGCGGACCTGATCTTCAGCGCGATCACGACGGCGTCGAGGTCGCGCGCAGCCTCGATCGCGGCACCATCGGGCAGGCCGATGAGCACGCCGACCCTCAGCCCCCGGGAGCGCCAGTTCCCCGCCAGGTCGGTGGCGCCGGTGAAGTCGTCGGCGATCGCGCCGTAGCGGAGGGTCACCAGATCCCGCCCCGGTAGTCGGGTGCGGCGAACGCGCCGCCCTGATGGGGGTGGGAGAACTCTGCGTCGACGTCGAACGCCTCGGCGTGGTCGTCCGCGCTGTCGCCGGGCTCGAAGCCGATGGCGGCCGCGCCGTCGCGGCTCCAGAACGCACGCGAGTTGTCGGAGAAGCCGTAGACGACCTGATAGCCGTGCTCGAGCGGTGCCGTGACCGCGGCCATCACGAGTTGCACGCTGTCGGCCGGGCTCAGCCAGGTGCGCAACTGGTCCGAGGTCTCGGGTGCCTCCCGACACACTCCGATCCGCAGGCAGACCACCTCCAGGCCCCACTTGTCGTGATAGAGGCGACCGAGCGACTCACCGACGACCTTGCTGACACCGTAGTAGCTGTCCGGGCGGACCGTCGAGTCGATGCCGACCAGCTGGTCCGGCTGGTAGAACCCGGTCACGTGGTGCGAGCTCGCGTAGACCACCCTCCGCACCCCGTGTCGGTGCGCCGCCTCGAGCACGTGGTAGGTGCCGACGACGTTCGCCGACAGGATCTCGGGGAACGGTGCCTCGTCGGCCTTCCCGCCGAGATGGACGATGACCTCGGCCCCGGACACCGCTGCCTCGACGGCGTCGAGGTCCTCCAGCTCGCCCTCGATCACCACCTCGCCGGGCCGAGGGTCCCCCACGGGCACGCGGTCGAACAGCCGGACCTGGTCGGCGTGCGCCCGGAGCGCCGGGCGCAGCGGCCCGGCGAGCCGGCCGCTGGCGCCCGTGAGCGTGAGCACGCTCATCGCCGGTCCGCTCCGTCAGCGCGATCGCTCACCTCGAGGCCCGCTGCTGTGTAGGCCTCGAGCGCGACGGCGGAGGTCAGGAAGTCCTGCAGCGTCGCCACCGCCGCTGGCGCGGCTGGTGCGGCCGCCCGGCCCAGCCACAGGTCGATGTAGTGCTGCATATCCGGTGGGAAGGTGCCGGCGATCCGGACACCGGGGACCGAGCGCAGCTCGATGACCTGCTGGACCGCGAGGTCAGCTCGGCCGTCGAGCAGCGCCTCACCGGTGAAGCCACCGGGCACGATCGTGGCGCGGCTGTTGACGTCGTCGGCGATCCCGAGGCGCTCCAGCAGACCCGCGAAGTAGATGCCGCTGGCGCCACCGCGCGAGTAGGCGACAGAGCGGGCGCTGCGCAACGTGACGACGAACTCCTCCACGCTCCGCAGCGCCGGAACAGGCGCGCCAGGCAACGTGGCCACGCCGAGACCGGAACGCACCAGCGGTGCGAGCCGGTCGCCGTCGAGGATTCCCTCGGTGGCGAGCTCGTGCAGCGAGTCGGCGACGCCGATGATCAGGTCGGGGACCTGACCCTCCCGGATCCGCCCGACCAGCGCGCTGGTCGGCTCGTAGACCGTGTCGATCTGGTGCCCGCCGCCGGCGGCGTAGGCGGGCAGCACCGCGTCCTCGAGGACGTCCTTGAGCGCCAATCCGCTGAAGAGGGTGAGCGTGGTCGGGGTGCTGGTCATCGATCGGAGTCCTTCTCTGTGTGGGTCAGCAGCGCCCGCAACCGAGCGGCGCCGCTGTGCGGACCGGAGATCGCGGGGCGTCCGGTCGCTTCCTGGATCCGCGCCGCTGCCGGTGCCAGCGAGTACTGCGCCAGCAGGATCGCGTCGACGTCGGTGCCGGCGAGTGCGGCGACGATCTCGTCCGCCACCACGCCGGAGTCACCCGCAGCGGCGGGCCCGAACGCTCCCGGCACGCAGACGCCCGTTGCCTCGATTGCGGCGCCGCGCTCTCGTGCGTGCACGCGGAACCGGTCCAGCGAGTCGGTCATCGCGGCCTCGAACGAGGCGACCACTGCGACCCGTGCGTAGCCGCCCTCGACGGCGGCGTCGAAGGCGGCCTCGTCCGGCGCCAGCGCCGGGATCTTCTCGTGTGCGTCGATCGCCACGGGCCCGTACATCGAACAGGTGAGGAGCACGGCCGCGGCACCGTTGTCGGCCGCGTGACGGATCAGGTGCCGCATTCGTTCCTCGAGCGGCTCGGTCAGCCCCCCGGCCGCGGCGGCATCGGGCAGAAGCTGGTCGTCGAGGATGTTCCAGGGCTTCGCCTCGGGGAACTCCGCGGCGAGGCCGGCCTCCGCGGGTGCGATCGCTGCGGTCGTCGCGTGGACAAGCGCGATCCGGTACTCGTTCGTCATCTCGCCTCCAGCAGTCGAGCCAGCACCCCGGCGGAACCGCCCTGTGGCTGGAACTCGCACCCGAACCAGCCGTTGTAGCCGGACGCGTCGATCGCGGAGCTGATGCGGTGCCAGGCGAGCTCGCCCGTGCCCGGCTCGGTGCGGCCTGGGGCGTCGCCGATCTGGATGTGGCGGGTCAGCGGCAGGTAGGTGGAGAGATTGGTCAGCAGATCTCCGTCCTGGACCTGCAGGTGGAACAGGTCGAGCAGCAGACCGACCGGCTCACCGACCGCCTCGACGACGGCGGCCGCCATCGCCTGGGACTCCAGCACAAAGCGGGGGGCATTGCGCTGGTTCTGCATCTCGAGCACGATCTGCAGCCCGGAGTCCTTCAGTTGCGCGGCGGCCCAGCTGATGTTGTCGACGTAGCTGGCGAACGCGCGGTCGCGGCTGACGCCGTCGGGGCGACGCCCGGCCACCACGTGCACGAGGGTGGCACCCAGAGTGCTCGCGTACTCGGCGGCACGCTCCAGCCCGGCCCGGAACTCCGCCTTGCTGCCGGGAACCCCGGCCGCTCCCCCGGCGCTCCGGCTGCCTGCCGGGCCGGGCGGGGTGTTGACGAGGATCGTCCGCACACCGGCGTCGTCCGCCAGCCTGCGCAGCTGTGCGGCAGGGAGCGAGTACGGGTCAGGGATCTCGACCGCGGTGAAGCCCTCGGCGGCTGCGGCCGCGAACCGCTCAGGAAACGGCAGCTCCGTGAACAGCCACTTGAGGTTCGCGGCGTACCGCGCTGGATCCTTCATGACGTCACCTCGTGCGCCACCACGCCACCGCGCAGGCTCTCCATGACCTGGGCGGCGGCGAGTGCGCCGGATCTTGCACGCGCTTGGAACGTCGCCCCGGCGATGTGGGGCGTGATCACGCAGCCCGGCGCGGTACGCAGCGGATGGTCGGCGGCGGCCGGTTCGGTCTCCAGCACATCGAGCGCTGCGCCGCTGATGGTGCCGCTGTGCAGCGCCTCGGCCAGGGCGATCTCGTCGACGATCCCGCCGCGAGCGGTGTTGACGAGGATCGCGGTGGGCTTCATCATCGCCAGTGCCGCCGCGTCGATGAGGTGGCGGGTCTGCGGCGTGAGTGCGGTGTGCACCGAGACGAAGTCGGACGCGGTCAGCAGGTCGGGCAGGCTGCTCCGGGACACCTCGTGGCTGGTCGCGAACGTCTCGTCGAAGTAGGTGTCGTGGGCGACCACGGTCATGCCGAAGGCGCGGGCGAGGACGGCGAGCCGTCGTCCGATGCCGCCCAGCCCGATGATGCCGAGGGTCGCACCCTTCAGCTCGTGACCGGACCGTTGCTGCCACTGCCCGTCGAGCACCGCCCGGGAACTCTCGGTGACGCGCCGTGCACAGTCGATCATCAGGCCGAGCGCGAGCTCGGCGACCGAGTCGGCGTTGGCGCCGGGGGTGGTGCAGACGACGACACCGCGTGCGCGGGCCGCCGCGACGTCGACGTTGTCATACCCGACCCCGGTGCGCGCGATCACCTTGAGGTCCGGTGCGGCCTCGATCGCTGCGGCCGACACCGGCTCGGTGCCGGCAATCAGACCCGCGGCGCCCGCGATCGCCTCCGCCATCGTGGCGAGGTCGCCGTCGCGGTCCTGCGGCCGCGAGTAGATCACCTCCAGTCCGGCGGCGACGAGCATCTCGTGCACCTCGTCATCGGGTCCCAGGTAGCTCGTGGTGATGACGACATCTCGGGCGCTCATCGCGATCCTTCCATTCCGATCGGTTGGCTCGTGGGTGGTTCGTCGGGAGCCAGGTACACCGCCAGGCTCGCCTGCTGAAGGGTCGTCCGCCGGACCTCGCCGCGCTCATCGACCTCCAGCGGCACGTCGTGCCCCGGCACCAGCACGGCGCCCCGCTGCCGCATGAGGTCGCGCAGCAGCGTCACGCTCGCCTCGCTGGCGGCCTGGTCGAGCGTCATGTCCACGAGACCGGTGCTGAGCTCGTAGATGTTCTTGACGGAGTCGCCGGCGAAGATCAGCGCCCGCTCCGCCTCGACGACGTAGGCCAGGTGGCCCGGCGTGTGCCCAGGGGTCGCGACCGCACGCACCCCCGGCAGCACCACGTCGCCGTCGCCCACCAGACCGACGTCCGGATGCCCGCCGTCGAGCATCGCCACGTGCAGAGGCGAGACGAACGGGGTCTCAGCAGGAAGATCCCGGGCCCAGGTCAGCTCGTCCCGACCGATCCACCACGTCGCGTGAGGGAACATCGGCAGGTTGTAGAGGTGATCCCAGTGGGCATGGGTGATCAGCACGTCGGTGATGTCGCGCGGGGCCAGGTCGCGTTCGGCGAGGAGGCCGAGCAGCCTCGGTGCGTAGCCGGGCGGCCCGGTCTCGACGAGGACCCGTCGGTCCCCGCTCTCGAGCAGCCAAACCGAGCACCAGCCGAGGCTTCCGTGGGAGGCGCTCTTGGCGGGGAACCCGTGCACCAGGGCGGTGGCCTGCATGGTCACAGGTAGGTCAGCAGCAGGTCGCTGATCAGTGCGGCGTAGCCGTCGACGTCGATCTCCAGCAGCACGTCGGTGTTCGGCTCCCTGCCGGTGTAACCGGGGAAGTCCGCGACTGTCGCGCCGCGCGTGTAGCGCCCCTCGGTCTCGATCATGACCGGCAGCCGCTCGGTCCGGAACAGCTCGGGATGGAGGAAGTACGCCACGCACGGCGCATCGTTGAAGCGGATCACCGAGTCCTCGGTGAGGCCGCCGGCGCGCTTGACCAGGAAGTGCTCGTTGAGCAGGGTCCAGATGAGCTGTCCAGCCGGCGTGGTGCTGTCACGGAACGGCAACAGCGGCTTGATCGGTATCTCGGCCGGTCGGCAGACATCGAGCCCGACCTGCGCGATCGAGACCCCGGAGTCGTAGACGATCGCGGCGGCGGTCGGGTCGTTGACGGCGTTGAAGCTGGCTGCCGCCGTCTCGTTGCCGTAGGTGAGCACGGCCCCGCCCATGAAGATGATCCGCTCGATCTTGTCCACCACGTCCGGTGCGGCCGCCAGGGCCGAGCCGATGTTGGTCAGCGGGCCGAGGGCGATGATCGTCACCGGCTCGGTCGCCTCACGAAGCATCGAGACATAGTTGACGCGCGGCAGCTCGGGCAGATCGTGGCGCGGCTCGGCGAACGCGCCGCTCATGCCGTCCTCGCCGTGGATGTGCTTGGCAGCGACCTGCTCGCCGTACATGGGCCGGTGGGTGCCGCGGTACCGGGCCGTGTTCGTCTCGCCCACGATGTCCAGCAGCCGCTGCAGGTTCGAGGTCGTCTTGTGCTCCGGCACGTTGCCGTAGACGCTCACGAACGCGTCCACCTTCGTGCCGGACGCCAGCAGCGTCATGATCGCGGCGGCATCATCCGTGCCGGGGTCCGTGTCGACGATCAGCATGTTCTCTTCTCCAGGTCCGTTCGGGTGGTCGATCAGTGACTGACGGCGGTGAGCCGCCTATGCATGAGGGTTCGGAACCTCTCGGCATCGATGCCGGTGGCGACCGCCGCGCTCGGCTCGCGGCCGAGCCGGCCGTGGGTGTCGACGATGAGCTCGCCGCGCGTGAACTCGCCTGAGCACTCGACGGTGATGGCCGCGTGCTCCCACACCATCAGCTCGGGCTCGAGCAGCGCAGCGACCGCGAGCGCGTCGTGGACGGCGCATGCCCGTATCCCGTGCCGCCGCTCGAAGCCGCGTGCCAGATAGGCGAGCATGTCCCCCATGAGCGCGGCGATGCCGCCCGCCGCGCGCAGTCGATCGATGTCCTCACCTGTGACCAGGGCGCGGCGTGTGACATCGAGCGGCACGATCCGCAGCGGCACGCCGGACTCCGCCACGTAGCGTGCGGCCTCGGGATCGGCGTGGAAGTTGAACTCGGCACGCGCTGTCAGGTTGCCTTGCACGAACGCGGCACCCCCCATGACGACGACGTCACCGATCAGCGGCGCCACGTCGGGGTGGTGGAGCAGTAGCCCGGCCACGTTGGTCAGCGGACCGATCGCGATGATCGTGACCTCGCCCGGCCGCTCGCGGATCGTCTCGGCGAGCCAGTCGACGGCGTGACCCGGTCGGGGCTGCCGCGGCGCGGGCAGCTCGATGTCCCCCATGCCGCCGGGACCGTGGATCGGCTCGTCGGGCTCACGCTGGACCCGCGCGAGCGGGCCTGCGTGCCCGGTGTGGAACGGCAGCTCGGCGGGAAGCCCGAGCAGCTCGAGCAGAGCACCGGCGTTGGCGGTGGTGTGGGCGAGCGAGGCGTTGCCGGCGAGCGTGGTCACCCCGATGAGGTCGAGTTCGGGTGACGCAACGACCATCGCCAGCGCGACGGCGTCGTCGAGTCCCGGGTCGCAGTCCACGACGACCGGGCGCACCTCAGGCATGCTCACCTGCGGTCTCGTCGGCGAAGAGCTCGGCCTCGAGCGCGTCGAGCGCCCCGACGAACTCGGCCCGCAAGGCGGCCTTCTCGTCCTCCTCGAGCCAGCACGCGTCGACGCCGTTCAGGCACAGCTCACGCATGGTCTTCCTGTCGAAGCCGACCTCCTGCGCGGCGATCAGGTACTCCTGCGCGAGCGTCGTCGGGAACATGCCCGGGTCGTCGGAGGCGATCGTGACCTTGAGGCCGCGCGCCACCATCTCGCGCACGCTGGCCCGGCGCCAGGGCCGCCAGGCCCGCCGGGAGGTGGTGAAGATGCACGTGAAGGGGACCTGCTCGTCCCGGCACCGCTCGATCACCGCCTCGTCCTGCAGCACGAAGTACCCGTGATCGATGCGGTCGCACGCGAGGTCGTCCAGACAGGTGATGGTGTTCTGCGCGCTCGGCGAGTGCTCGGATGAGTGCGCGGTGCGGCGCAGGCCGTGCTCCTTGGCGAGCTGGTAGGCCTCGATGAACTGCTCGGGCGGACCCACGGTCTCGAGGTTGTCCAGCCCGATCCCGATCACGTAGTCACGCGGATTCTCGACAACGGCGCGGACCCGCTCCAGGGCAGCCTCGCCGGACTGGCTGCGGTCGATGCCGATCGCCAGCCGCGCACTAAGCCCGAAGTCACGCTCGCCGGCCTTCAGCCCGGCGATGCAGGCGTCGATGGCCGCCGCGTAGCCGAACCCGGCCCAGGGCGCCGGCTCGAAGAAGTACTCGACGTGGCGGACGTTGGACAGCGTCGCTGCGTCTTCGCAGGCCTCGTACGCGATGCGCTCGTAGTCGGCGGGCGTGGTGATGGCGGCGGTGAGCCACTCGAACACCTGGAACAGGCTGTAGGACGGCTCCGGTTCGTCGTCCCCCGGTCCGGTGGGAACCGGCAGCACCGCGTCGCGGTAGATGCTCAGATCCTTGGCGCGCGAGTTGATCTTGGCGAAGACCTCCAGCGGTGGCTCCGGCAGCTCGACGCCTTCCCGCTCGATGATCTCGGCGAACGTCTCCGGGCGCACGGTTCCCGTCAGGTGGACGTGCAGGTCCACCTTGGGCATCCTGCGCAGGTACTCGGCATAGGCGGGCGAGATGGTCATGGGATCTCCTCCTGGTCGGGACTCGGCAGGGCCGCGAGGAACGCGAGCACGGCCCGGATGAACTCGTCGGGGGCGTCGGACACGGAGATGTGACCGGCGTCGGGAATGACGTGCAGGCGCGCGTCGGGGATCGCCTCGGCCATCGAGGCGTGCATCGAGGGCGTGAACAGCCGGTCGTGCTCGCCCGCGATCACCAGCGCGGGCACCATGATCGAGGCCAGCTCGACCTCGGTCACCGGCTCGCGCTCGGCGCACGCGGCGATGGCGTGCCGCAGCCCGTCGGCGTCGAGCTGCGCGAATCGATCGCGCGCGGCACGCAGCGTGGGGTCGGCGGCCACCACCGCGTCGCCGCCACGCCGGTCGCTCCACCACTGCGCGAGCGCTGCCGGATCCCGTGCCGACTCCGGCAGGGTGGCGGCCATCTCGGCGTCGGAGGGGATGGGGGTGGTCCAGGTGTCCGCCAGCACGACCCCCCGGATCACGGTCGGGTGCTCGATCGCGTGCCGCATGCTCAGGAAGCCACCCAACGACAGCCCCAGCAGCACCGGTCGCTGCGCGGTCATCTCCGCCAGCACGGCCTCGACGTCGTGGGACAGTTGCGTGAACGAATAGGGACCGGCGGCGGGTGATCGGCCGTGCCCGCGCAGGTCGACGCGGATCACGCGCCAGCCTTCCTCGAGGAGCCGTGGCGTCAGTGTGTCCCACAGGTGCAGGTCGTAGGACCAGCCGTGGAGCAGCACGATCGGCGCACCGTCACCTTCATCGGCGACGTTGAGCGTCACGTCTCCGAATCGGCGCAGCGACCCGGTCATGCGGGGCCCCCTGGCGTGAGGATTAGCCGACCCTGGACGTCGCCGCGAGCGAGCCGGTCCAGCGCGCCGACGACGTCGGTCAGCGGGATCTCCTCGGTCTCCCAGCGCAGTCGGCCGGCGCGCGCAAGCTCGACGACCTCCGTGACATCGGCCAGCGAGCCGCCGCGCGCGGACATGAACGTGACCTCTGGCGGCACCACGCCGCGGCCGAACGGCAACGAGCCGTTGCCGGAGCCGATCCGCATGATCATGCCGCCAGGCTCGACCAGCGCCGCGGCGAGGGCGAGCGTGTCGTCCTCGGTCACGAGGTCGAGGACGACCTCGGCCCGGCGTCCGCCCAGCTCCTTCGCCGTCACCGCCTCGTGCGCGCCGAGCACGAGCGCATCGGCGCGCTTGTCCTCGGACAGATCGACGGCGATCACGTGGGCCGGGGTGAGGAGCCGCAGGAACTGGATGGCGAACTGGCCCAGCGCACCGGCGCCGATGACCACGGCTCGGTCCTGCTCGCTCGAGAGCCACGGAGCGGCCCGCCGAACGGCGCGGTAGCTCGTCGCCGCCGCGTCGGTCAGGGGTGCTGCTCGGCGCGGGTCGAGCTCCCCGAGGGGGATCAGGTACCGCGGGTGCGGCACGAGCACCTTCTCGGCGTAGCCGCCGGGACGCTCGAAGCCAGCCTCGGTCACGTCGGAGCAGAGCTGTTCCTCGCCGCGCCGACACGATCGGCAATGGCCGCAGCCCCAGGACTGATGGACGAGCACCGGTCCGTAGCCGGGCACGGTCCCCGCGATCTCGTGACCCATGATCAACGGCAGCTCACGATTGCGCCACTGCAGCAGGTGGAGGTCGGTGTGGCAGATCCCAGCTCCTAGCACGTCCACGACCACGGCGTCGCCCGACGGGACCGGGTCGGGCAGCTTCTCGAGCTGAACCCCCGCGTCATAGTCGCGGACCACGGCAGCCAGCATCGTCAGTCGACCTCACGCAGGTTGTCGGCGTCACCGAAGAGGCGGTCCTTCACCGCGCGGGCAAGGTTCTGGGAGTGCACGCGCTGCAGCCCTGTCACCAGGTCCACGTCGCCGTCGCGCATGGCCTCGACCATCTGCGCGTGCTCCGCGTGCGCGGACTCGTGGTGACCGGGCATGTCGAGCACACCACCGGACGCGATGAGGATGAGCCCACGAAGGTTCTCGGCGACCTGGACCAGCTTGGCGTTCCCGCATCCTTCCCAGACCAGGCGGTGAAAGGTCATCCGCCAGCGGTCCTCGGCATCTCCCTGGAGGTCCTCCGGTGCCTCAATGTGGGCGTCGAGGCGCTGCAGCACCGACTCCCGCTCGGGTGAGCGGGCAAGCTTCTGCGCGGCGTAGACCTCTAGGATCTCCAGCAACTCGAACGCATCGGCCACGTCGCAGGGCCGCACCCGAGGGACCGAGAACCCTCGGTGCGCCGAGCTCACGATGTACCCCTCGCGCTCGAGCCCCATCAGTGCGGACTTGATCGGGGTCGGCGAGAGCCCGAGCCGTTCCGCGAGCACCCGTACGGTCAGCTTCGTTCCCTGGGCGATCTCCCCTCCCAGGATCATGCGCCGAAGCCTGCGGTAGGCCTGCTCCGTGTAGGTCTGGAGCTGCAGCTGTTCCGACATCGTTAGATCTCCCCCACTCGAGCGCGCTTCGTTCCGAATCCTTCGATCGGGATGATCGAAGGGACCACACGGTCGCGGCCTGCGAGCACACCCACGACTGCCTCGATCACGCACAGGACGCACATGATCAACAATGGCGTGCTCCAGCTTCCGGTCCTGTCGAAGATCAGCCCGGCCACCGGTGGGCCGGTCGCGGCGACGACGTAGCCGACGCTCTGTGCCATCCCGGACAGGCTGCCTGCGGTCCGCGCGTCCGGCGTCCGCACCCCGATCAGCAGCAAGGCGCAGACGAGCGCACCGCCCTGCCCGATCCCCAGCACGAACGCGAACCCGAACGGCGAAGCCATCGGAACGGTCACGAACCCGAGGAACGCCAGCAGCGTCACGATCGCGAAGCCGCTGCAGATGGCGCGCAGGTCGGTGCGGTGCTTGATCAGCACCGGTGTGGCGATGCAGCCCACGAGCTGCCCCACCTGAGCGATCGCCAGCACGGCCGCCGCACGGGAGTGCGAGAGCCCGGCATCGAGATAGATCGTCGGGAGCCAGGCCAGCACGAAGTAGTACAGCAACGACTGCAGGGCCATGAAGGCAGTGACCTGCCATGCGAGCCCGCTGCGCAGGAGAGCCCCACCCAGTCGAGCCGGCGCAGGCGCCGTCCGGGTGGTCCGCCCGCGCAGCACGACCCAGACGATGAGGGCCACGACTGCCGGGACTCCGGTGATCGCGGCTGCGACACGCCAGCCGCCGACAGCCTCGGCGAGCGGAACCACCCCGGTCGCGGCCGCCGCTGAGCCCACGTTGAGCGCCGAGGTGTAGACGGCGGTCGCGACCGCCATGCGTGCCGGGAAGTCCCGCTTGACGATCGCGGGCAGGACCACGTTCATCAGGCCGATACCCGCGCCGATGAGGATCATGCCGGCGAAGATCGAGACGAACCGCACACCCGTCCCGACGCAGATGGCGAACAGTCCCAAGGTCAGGACACGGTCCGGGCCGAACCGCAGCACCAGCATCGGTGTGAGGGGCGCCATCAGACCGAACATCACGACCGCCACCCCGGTGGCGAGCCCGAGCACGGAGCTGGACACCGCAGACTCCGCCTGGATCAGCGGCACGAGCGGCGTAAAGCCTGCGAGGGTGAGGCGGAGGTTGAGCCCCACGAGGATCAGCAGCAGCAGAGATCCGAGCAGGCTCCGCAGCCTGGGCTGCGACTCAGTCATGAAGGCTGTGGTCATCCGCTGAGCGAATGACCTCCTCCAACCATCGCACGGCCGGGACGAGGCAGTCCTCATCGATGTCGAACAACGGGTGGTGGTGCGGGTGCTCGTTGGCACCGCCGACCATCACGTAGGTCGCGAGGCCGCCCGCGCGTTGGACCTCACGGGCGAGGATCGTCGCGTCGTCGCTGGCAGACATCGTCGCGGTACGCCTCACCCCGGCGTCACCGAAGAGTCTCCTCGCCACGGCGACCACCTCGTCGACGAGCACGTCGTCGGGATGCAGCGTCGTCGCCGATGCCGTGACGACCAGCTCGGACTCCACACCCCAGGTGCGCGCCGCTCCATCGATGACGCCCCGTACTCGCTCCAGGAGGTCCTCACAGGTCGCGCCGTCGTCGGAGCGGACCTCGCCGGTGATCACGCAGGATGACGGCACGATGTTGGTCGCGCTCCCCCCGGCGATCGTGCCCACGTTCGCGTTCGTGGCGGCCTTGCTCGACCTCGGCAGCGCGAGGATGTGCAGGATCGCCGTTGCGGCGGCAGCCACCGCGTTGCGCCCCTCCTGCGGCGCACCGGCGGCGTGCGCCTCGATGCCGGTGAACGTCACCCGGAACTTGGTGGTGGCCTGCACGCCGACGCCGGTGCCCACGGCAAGGCCGGCGGGCAGGCTGTGGCCGAGATGCAGCGCGAGGAAGCGGTCGACGCCGTCGAGGACGCCTGCGGGGATCATCGCGGCCGCGCCGCGGGAACCCTCCTCGGCAGGCTGGAACAGCATCCTCACGTGCCCGGGGAAGTCGCCGTCGACCAGCTGGCGAGCGAGCTGCAGCCCGATCGCCGTGTGCCCGTCATGACCGCAGGCGTGCATCGCGCCCGTCTGGGAAGCGAATCCCGCACGTGCAGGCAGGTGCACGGGCGAGGTCGACTCGACGATCGGGAGCCCGTCGATGTCGAACCGGAGGGCCCACGTGGGGCCGGGTCGGGCTCCGGGGATGTCGACGACGACGGCGGTTCCGTTCTCGGCGAGCGCCGTCAGCGTGGTCTCGTCGAACCCTGCGGCGACGGCGGCGGCCGCCGCCTCCGCCCGTTGCTCGACCGAGGGGTAGTCGACGACGCCGTCGATCGTCATCGCTGCGGCACCGGTGCGGATCTGGACCGGCAGACCCTCGAGCTCGCGCAGGATCAGCGCTGCCGTCGCCACCTCCAGGAACGGCAGCTCGGCATGCCTGTGAATCTCGCGGCGCAGCCGGACGAGCTCGTCCCTCATGCCGATCGCTCCTCGGCGGTCCACGGCCCGGCGCCGCTGCGGACCTCGTCGGCGAAGTGACAGGCCGCGAGCGAGCCGTCTCCGAAGTCGACGGCGGCAGGCACCGTGGTGGCGCAGACGTCCCGTGCGATCGGGCACCGCGTGTGGAACCGGCAGCCGAGAGGAGGTTCGATCGGCGAGGGGATCTCGCCCTTCACCTGTGCCCGGGCCAGCGTCCGCATGGTGGGGTCCGGCCGAGGTGCCGCGGCCAGCAGGCTGCGGGTGTACGGGTGCGATGGCTGCTCGAGAACAATCGACGCCGGTCCGGACTCCACGATCTCGCCCAGGTACATCACCACGACCCGGTCGGCGATCGCGCGCACCACCCCGAGGTCGTGCGTGATGAACAGGTAGGAGAGCTGCCGGCTGTGCTGGATCTCCTTCATCACCTTGAGGACCTGGGCGCGCACGGAGACGTCGAGCGCCGACACGGCTTCGTCCGCGACGATGAAGCGCGGCTCCGAGGCCATGGCACGCGCGATCGAGACGCGCTGACGCTGACCACCGGAGAGCTCCAGGGGGCTGCGATTGATGAAGGTGTCGGGAGGAAGACCGACGGTATCGAGAAGGTCGGCCACGCGGGCCCGTGCCTCCCGACGATCCAGCCCGAGGTTGTAGAGCAAGGGCATCTCGACTGAGTCACCGATCGAGCGCCGGGGATTGAGCGAGGACCCGGTGTCCTGGAAGATGACCTGCACCTCGCGGCGGAAGTCGCGCCACTGCGCGCGGTCGAGCGCATTGACGTCCCTACCCTGGTAGAGCACCCGACCTTCCGTGGGCTGATCCAGGCCCAACATCATGCGGCCGAGGGTTGACTTCCCCGACCCGGACTCGCCCACCAGCGCCACGGTCTCCGACGGGCTGATGCTCAACGACACCCCGTTGACGGCGGTGAGCACCGCTTTGCGCCCCTTCGAGGTGACCTTGAAGCTGCGGTAGACATCCTCGGCGACCAACCGGTCGTCGGCCTGATCGGCGCTCATGGCTCGCTCACCTCGTCGTCGGACGTCGCCGGGATGCCCTCGAACCCGACGGGAAGCACGTGCTCCTCGGCCAGCTGCCATGCTCGCGGCAGCCGGGGGTCGTCGTACTTCCAGCACGCGCTGAAGCCCTCCCCCAACGGTTGCTTGGGTGGCTCCTTCTCGCGACACTCCTGCACCGCGAGGGGGCACCGAGGATGGAATCGGCAGCCCTCCGGCATCGCCCGAGGATCCGGGACTCGGCCGGGGATCGCGAACAGCTCCTGGTCGCGGACCTCCGGTGAGAGCGTCCCCGCGAGCAGTCCCAGCGTGTACGGGTGCCGAGGATCTTTGAAGATCTCGTACACGTCGCGCTCCTCGACGACGCGCCCGGCGTACATGACGTACACGCGGTCGCACATCTGCGCTACCACACCGAGGTCGTGCGTGATCATGAGGATGCTGAGGCCAAGGTCGTCCCGAAGCTCACGCAGCAGCACAAGGATCTCTGCTTGCACGGTGACGTCCAGGGCGGTAGACGGCTCGTCTGCAATGAGCAGGTCCGGCTCGCCCGCGAGTGCTGCGGCGATCAGCACGCGCTGACGCTGCCCTCCGGAGAGCTCGTGCGGGTAACGCGTCGAGAGCTGGGCGGCGTCGGGCAGTCCCATCATCGCGAGCAGCTCCGCGACGCGGTCCTCGCGCGACCCCTCGTAGCCGTGCGCCTGCAGCGCTTCGCCCACCTGCCTGCCGATAGTCATCAAGGGGTCGAGGTAGGTCGAAGGATCTTGGAAGATCATCCCGATCCTGGCGCCGCGGATCTTGCGGAACTGCCGGTCGCTCAGGTTCGTGAGGTCACCGGTGCCCTCGAGCATCACCTCTCCGCCGGTGATGCGTGCCGCCGTCGTGGGGAACAGCCGGCCGATGGCGGCCGCGGTCATGGACTTGCCGCAGCCGGACTCACCGACCAGACCGACGATCTCTCCTCGTCCGATGGACAGGCTGACCCGGTCCACGAGTCCGATGGGGCCCCGCCGAGACCGTACGGCGACCGACAGGTCCCGGACGTCGAGGAGCCCGGTAGCGCTGGTGTCCATCAGTCCTTGTCCTTCAGTCGCGGGTTGAGTGCGTCGTTGAGACCGTCACCGAGCACGTTGAACGTGAGCACCAGCACGGCGATCGCGATCCCGGGGAAGACGGCCATCCACCATGCCGACCGCAGGTACTGCTGCGCCTGCTGCAGCATCCCGCCCCACGAGACCACGTTGGGGTCCCCCAGGCCGAAGAAGCTCAAGGACGCCTCGGTGAGGATGGCCGAGGCGACGTCGAGCGAGGCCACCACCACGACAGGTGCGAGGACGTTCGGCAGGATCTCGGTGGCGATGATGCGCCACGACGGCACGCCACTCACCCGTGCCGCGTCGACGAAGGCCGCTGAGCGCAGCGTCCGGAACCCGGTGCGGACGACGCGTGCCGTCTGCGGCCAGGACAGGATAGCCACGACCAGGATGAGCTTGGTCAGACCGCTGCCGAAGAGCGCCACGATGATCAGCGCCAGCACCAGTCGGGGCAGGGTTTGGAAGAACTCGGTGACCCTCATGAGGACGTTGTCGACCCAGCCGCCGTAGTAGCCGGCGAGGGCGCCGATGAGCACCCCGAGCACGGTGGCGAACGCGGCGACCACGAACCCGACCATCAGCGAGACCCGCGCACCGTGGATCACCTGCGAGAACATGTCGCGACCGAGGTGGTCGGTGCCCAGCAGGTGCCCGGGGCTGCCGGGCGGCTGCTGTGCCGCACCCACGCCACTCATCGGGTCGTACGGGGAGATCAGCGGGGCCAGCAGCGCTGCTGCGATCACGACGATCACCACGAAGAGGCAGACGACGGCGGCCCGGTTGCGTGAGAAGCGGTACCAGAACTCGCCGAGCGCGTTCTCCTGCGTCGCCAGGCCGGCGGCCTCGGCGTTGGGGGTGGCGTCGTGGAGAGTGGGCGTGCTCACTTTCGCTCCAACCGTGGGTCGAGGAGGGCGTGCACGATGTCGGTCAGCACGTTCGCGAGCACCACCGTGACCGAGATGATCAGCAAGATCGCCGTCATCACGGGGTAGTCGCGCGAGGTGATGGACTCGTACAGCAGGCGTCCGATGCCCGGCCACCCGAAGACGGTCTCGACCATGACGGAGCCCGCCAGGATGAAGCCGAAGTTGTAGCCGATCACCGTGATCACCGGTGGTGCCGCGTTCTTCAGCGTGTGCCGCCGCAGGATCAGCGACTCCGACACGCCCCGGGACCGGGTTGCCGCGACGAAGTCGGCGCTGCTGACCTCCAACAGGCTGGACCTGGTCATCCGCGCGATCAGCGCCACGTAGCGGAACGACAGCGCCACGGCGGGCAGCACCAGGTAGTCCAGGTTGAACAGCACGTCACCATCGCCACGGACCGGTGCGTCGCCACCGAGCGGCAGCCACCCGAGCGTGACGGCGAACAGCAGGATCAGGATCTGACCGAGCCAGAACTCCGGGACCGAGAACCCGAGCAGCGTGGTGACCTGGGACGCCGTGTCGGGCGCCCGGCCACGGTACTTGGCTGCGACGACCCCGAGCAGCACGCCCACGATCGTGGCCAGCACCATCGCGCTGAGCGTGAGCTTCAAGGTTGCCGGCATCCGCTCGAGGAGCAGCGTGAGCACGTCCTGCCGCTTGGAGAACGAGACGCCCAGATTGCCCTGGAAAAGCTGGCCCAGGTAGGCGATCAGCTGCTCCGGGATCGACTTGTCGAGGCCGTACTCCGCGCGGATGCGGTCGAGGTACTCCTCGGGCACCGGGAAGTCACCCACCAGCACCGTCGCGGGGTCACCCGGGGCCAGCTGGATGAGCAGGAAGTTGATGATGACGACGCCGAGCACCAGCGGGATGGCGAACAGCAGTCGTTTCAGTGCGAACAGCGGGATCCACGAATGTCGCATGTGGGGGCCTCTCGATCGTCGAACGGGTCGGCGCCGGGCCGGGGATGCTCTCCCCGGCCCGGCGCGTGAGCGTTACTCGGTCGCGGTGACCTCGCCCCAGCGGTCCACCGGGTTGATGCCGGCGAACAGCCCCTCCAGCCGCGTGCTGACCGCGTCGGCCTGGAGCTCGTCGTACATGACCAGCGTGGGCACGTCCTCGTTGAGGATCACCTGCGCCTGCTTGTAGAACTCGCCACGCTTCTCGAGGTCGCTGACCGTCTCTGCCTGCTCGAGCAGCGCGTCGACCTCGGCGTTGGAGTAGCCCGTCGCGTTCACGTTCGGGTCGTTGGTCTCGTTCGTTCGGTAGATCCGGTGGTACCCGATGGCGGGGTCACCGCTGGAGGTGAACGACTGGAGCGCCAGGTCGAAATCACGCTGCGCGTACACGGCGTCCCGGTACACCGAGGTCTCCAACGGCTCGATCGTCACCTCGATCCCGATGGCGGAGAGGTTGTCGCGGACGATCTGCGATGCCGCCTGGAACTGCGGCTTCGCAGCGTCGTAGGTCAGCCGCAGCGTGGTCCCCTCGGGGACGCCGGCGCTCTCGAGCTCGCTCCTCGCGGCATCGGGATCCAACGGGTACAAGATGTCGTAGGACACCTCCTCGTTCACCAGCCATGGGAAGCCCTCACCGAACGAACCCACGCCCGGAAGTCCGAGGCCGGCCATCGCCTGCTCGACGATGCGCGGCCGGTCCACCACCTTGGCGATCGCCTGACGCACCTCACGCTTTCCCAGGTGCTCGTTCTGGTGGTTGAACTGGATGAAGTGAAGGGAGGGGATCGTCGTCTGCTCGCGGACCACGACGTTGTCGAGGCTCTTCAGGCGCGCGACGTCGGCGCGCGGCAGGTAGAAAGCGCCCACGAAGTCGTACTCACCCGTCTCGAGGCCGGCTGATCGGTTGGCCGCGTCGGGGACGATCTGATAGATGATCTCAGACAGGCCGGGCTTGCCCTCGTCCCAGTACTCCTCGTTCGCCACCAGCAGCAACGAGCGGCCCGGGTCCCACTCGGAGAACCGGAACGGGCCAGTCCCGATGGGCGCCCGAGACGCTGCGTTGGTCGCGAGATCGGTGCCTTCGAAGACGTGCTTCGGGATGATCGGCAGGTCGAAGACCTTGAGCTGCTGCAGCAGCGGGGCATAGGGCTCGATCAACGTGATGACGACCTCGTAGTCGCCCGGAGCCTCGACCGAGGCGATCTGCGCGATCACACCTTGCGCACGCGAGTTGTTCGGCATGCCCTCCTCGATCGTCCAGACCACGTCCGCCGAGGTGAAGGGCTCGCCGTCGTGCCATGTCACTCCTTCCCGCAGCGTGAAGGTATAGACCAGCTCGTCCTCCGAGATCGTCCACTCGGTCGCCAGCAGCGGTGCCGGCTGGCCGTCGGGGTCAATCCAGACCAGCGCCTCGAAGATCTTCGCGCACACGTCGAGGGTCTGGTTCGAGGTGGTCTGACCGGGGTTCAGGCTCTCGGGGTCGGCGTCCGTCACGATCACCGCGACTCCGCCCTCGCCGCCACCACTCTCGCCGCCACCGGTGTCGTCGGCGAACGGGTCGTTGGTGTCCCGGTTGCATGCGGCGAGCAGCGGCACCGCCAGGGCGCTCACTCCCGCGAGAGTGAGGAACCCTCGTCGATTGGTCGTGGCCATCTGTTGTCTCCTTGGTGTGAAGCATCGTTGCTTGGGTGCGAGCTCGCAGGATCGATCAGGATGTCTGTCTGCCGATCAGCGCTCCGGCGGGAGCACGAGACGCACGGCGAGGCATGGCTCAGACGACGACGTCTGCGCCGAGCGATCGCCGCTCAGGCACCGGGGTGCATTCTCTGCAGGCCTGACCGTGGATCGCACGCTGCCTGACTGGTGAACTAGTCGTGGCCGGTTGGCCCGGCATCGCATCAACGCCTACGTGCCCTGCGATGTTGGATTCGATTTTAGATTCAAAATCCCACAAGTCAAGTTGACCAGCATCACGTTCAAGTCACGTCCGGCCACGCGAGACGCGTGGGCTCAGCGGCCGAGGAAGGCAGCGAGCTCCGGGGTCGTCGGCGCGTCGATGATCTCGGGCGGTCCCTGCTCCCACACCCGGCCCTCGTGCAGGAAGCACACCCGGTCGGCGACGCGGCGTGCGAAGCCGAGCTCGTGCGTGGCCACGAGCATGGTGGTGCCGGCCGCGCGGACATCGGCGAGCAGCTCGAGCACCTCGCCCACCAGCGCGGGGTCGAGCGCGGAGGTGACCTCGTCGAGCAGCAGCAGATCGGGAGAGGTCACCAAGGCGCGCGCGATCGCCGCCCGCTGCTGCTGGCCGCCCGAGAGCTGCTCGGGGTAGGCCCGTTCCCGCCCCGCCAGCCCGACCCGCTCCAGCATCTGCAGCGCAGCCTGCTCCGCGGCGGCGCGCGGCAGCCGGTGCACCAACCGCGGCGCGAGCGTGAGGTTGTCGAGCACACTCAGGTGGCCGAACAGGTTGAAGGCCTGGAACACCAGCCCCAGCCGTGCCCGCACGGCGTCGGCGTCCACGCGCGGGTCGGTCACGTCGAGGCCGCGCAGCGCGATCACGCCGTCCTGGACGTCCTCGAGCAGGTCGATCGCACGCAGCAACGTCGACTTGCCGGACCCGGAGGCCCCCAGCAGCACGACGCACTCGTGCTCGCGGACCTCGAGGTTCAGCCGGTCGAGCACCACGCGGTCGCCGTACTGCAGCCGCAGCCCGCGCACGCTCAGTACCGCGCTCGCATCGGGGTTCTCGACGACGTCGCTCACCTGCGCGGTCATCTCGCCACGCCCGCTGCCGGTCGGGTGGCGCCCCAGCCGCGCCGCTCGCTGTAGGCGTCCACCGCGCGCGTCAGCGGGATCGAGATCAGCAGGAACAGCACGCCCGCGACCACGTACGGCGTGAAGTTGTAGGCCCCGGTCACCTCGATCTGGGCGGCCCGGATCGCGTCGACCGCACCCAGGATCGAGATCAGCCCTGAGTCCTTCTGCAGGGAGACCACCGTGTTCAGCAGCGCGGGGGTGGTGTTGCGGATCGCCTGCGGCACCACCACCCGGCGCGTGGTCTGCGCGCGGGTCAGTCCCAGTGCCCGCGCCGCCGTCACCTGTGCCGGGTGCACCGCGCCGATGCCGGCGCGGAAGATCTCCGCGCTGTAGGCGGTATAGGTCAGCACGATGGCACCGGTGCCCAGGTACACGGCATCGATCGGCAACCACGAGAGCCGCAGCGAGGGCAGCCCGAAGCCCACGAGAAGCAGCACGAGCAGCAGCGGCAGCCCACGGAAGATGTCGACGTACGCCGCGACCAGGGCGCGCAGCGGGAACAGCACGGGGTACGCCGTCGTGCGCAGGATCGCCAGCCCGAGACCGAGCGTGAGCGAGATGACCACGGCAAGGACCCACACCCGCAGGTTCAGCCACAGGCCCTGGACGAGCCCGGGCAGCACCTCGGTCGCGACGTCGAGGTCGAAGAAGGAGCTACGGGTCCGCTCCCAGCCCGGGGACGTGATCACCACCAGGACGGCCGCCACCACGAGGACCAGCGTCGAGCCGAGCGCGAGCAGGAACGAGCGCCGTCGCCGTCGGGAGCGGTACCGCTCCCGCTCGACGGCGACCGGTGAGGGCTCCCAGGTCACCCCTCGCCCCCTCTGCCGCGCTCCACCGCCACATTCTGGCGCACGCCAGGTGTCGCTGGCCTCATACCGCGACGGCTGTCACCGCCAGGGCCAGGTACACGCCCGCCGAGATCTTCGCCAGCCGGCGCTGCGCCGACTGGGAGGCGCGCAGTCGCTCCGACAGCCGGCCGGCCAGCAGGGCGTAGGCGCTGTCGCACACGCACGCCACGAGCACGAACGCCCCTCCCAGCAGCGCGACCTGGGTGGTGGCCGGCCCCCGCTCGGGCTCCACGAACTGCGGCAGGAACGCGACGAAGAACAGGGCGGTCTTCGGGTTGAGGAGGTCGACGAGCAACCCCTCGAGGAACAACCGACCTCGACGCACCGGCGCCCCGAGGGAGCCACCGCTCGTGGGCGGTCGGACCCGGCGCAGCGCGAGCGCGGCGAGACAGAGGAGGTAGCCCGCTCCGACCCAGGAGAGCAGCTGCACGCCCATCGGTACCAGCTCCAGCAGCGCGGCCACGCCGGCGATGGACAGACCCGCGTGGACAGCCGCCGCGGTCTCCAGGCCGAGCACCGAGACGAGACCGGCCCGAGTGCCCTGCTGCACACTGCGCGCCACGACGAAGGCGACCGACGGTCCCGGGATCACCACCACGGCTGCCGTGGCGAGAAGGAACGCCAGCGTCGTCTCCGGACTGGGCACGGGCATCGCAGCTCCCGGTGGGCACGATCGCCCGAGCTGCCTGAACGCAGGTGCCCGGACGCTGACCCGCCCAGGTTTCCGAGCGACGCTTTCGTCGCGCTTTCACCGGAGCGCGTTCGCCCCGACGGCGTGCCCGCCTCGGCACGCGACGCGCTCAGCCGAGCTCGGGGATGTCGTCGGACCTGAGCCACTCGGTGCGGAGGTCGGCCAGGGTGCCGTCCTCCTCGAGGGCGTCGACGGCGGCCGAGACGCAGTCGGTCAGCGGCGAGTCGAGGTCGAGGACGAAGCCGAGCTGCTCGACCACACCGCCGTCGGGCAGGGTCCCGATGACCGAGGTGCCCGGGAAGTACACCGTGGTAGCCGCCACGGCCTGGTCCACGTCCATGACCACCGCCTGCACCTGGTCGTTGCTGAGCGCCTGCATCGCGAGGCCGGCGTCGTCGTACGGGACCAGCTCCACGGCGTCGCCCCAGGCGGCCTCAGCGATCGTCAGCGAGGTCTGCGAGGCGGTGACGCCGATCCTGGCGCCCTCGAGCTCGGCGATCGTGGTGGCGTCGGCGAGGTCGCCCTCGCCCTGCACCACGACGCCCTGCCGGGTGGTCAGGTACGGGCTGGAGAAGTCGACCGCCTGCTCCCGCTCGGGTGTGATCGAGGTCTGGTACGCGGCGAAGTCGAACGGCTTGGTGGCGGGCGCGACGATCTGCTCGAAGGTCACGGTCTCCCAGGTGACATCCTGTGCTGCGTAGCCGAGCTCCTCGGCCACGGCGTAGACCAGCGCGGACTCGAAGCCCTCGCCGCTGCTCGGGTCCTCCCCCACGTACCAGGGCTCGTAGGGGACGCTCGTGCCGATCGTGAGGGTGCTCTCGGTCAGCGTCGGCAGGGCACCGGGCTCGCACGAGGTGGCTCCGCCGTCGGAGGCTCCGTCGGTGGCGCTCTCGCCCGGCGAGCCATCACCAGCGGTGGAGCAGGCAGCGAGGAGCAGCAGAGCAGCCGCCCCGGTCAGCGCGCGCGTAGCAGGTCGCAAGGAAGGTCCTCTCGGTCGTGTTCCCGCTGTTCAGCGTAGGCGCGGCCGCGCACATTCCCGGCGCGAGGCCCCAGGGGGTCGACTGCCGAGATCAGTCGCCGATGATGGCGGCGTACCCCGGGATGATCTGGTTCGTGATGATGTCCTCCATCACGTCGTGGTGGGCGAACCCGTTCCACGCCGCAGTGAGGGTGGCGCGCTCGAGGTCGGCGAGCTCCCAGCCAGCCTGGTCGACCAGCAGCGACATCTCCCGGCTCATCGACGTGCCTGACATCAGCCGGTTGTCGGTGTTGATGGTGACGGCGAAGCCCAGGTCGCGCAGGCGCGTGATCGGGTGCTCCACGATCGAGGGCGACGTGCCGGTCTGGATGTTCGACGTCGGGCACACCTCGAGGGGGATCTGGCGGTCGCGCACCCAGGTTGCGGTGACACCGAGCTCAGCGGCATCGATGTCGCTGGGATCGGCCCCCGCGGGTGTGGTGACGTCGGAGATGATGTGCACCCCGTGACCGATGCGGAGGGCGTAGCAGTCGATGACAGCCTGGTCGATCGAGAAGAACCCCGCATCCTCGCCCGCGTGGATCGTGACCGGCACGTGGTTCTTGCGCAGCGTCGTGAAGGCGGCAGAGTGCAGGGTGGGCGGGAAGCCGTCCTCGGGCCCGGCGATGTCGAATCCAACGACGCCCGCACCGTAGTTCTCGATCGCCAGCTGCGCGATCTCGTCGCTGCGGCTGTTCTGCCGCATCGCCGAGAGCAGGGTCCCCACCCGGATGGTGTGGCCGTTCTCCGCCGCCTCGGCCACGCCCTCGGCGAATCCCTGCTCGACGGCATCGACCACCTGCTGGAGGGTCAGTCCCCTCTCGAGGTGCTGCTCGGGCGCGTACCGCTGCTCGGCGTAGACGACGCCGTCCGCGGCCAGGTCGACGACCGACTCACGCGCCACCCGGCGCAGCCCCGGCGCTGTCTGCATGACGGCGCACGTGTGCGCGAACGTCGACAGGTACCGCACCAGCGACCCGGAGGTGCACGCGTCGACGAACCACTGGGCGAGCTCGGCCGGGTCCGTCGTCGGCAGCTCGTGGCCGATCTCGGCAGCGAGCTCGATGATCGTGGCCGGGCGGAGGCCGCCGTCGAGGTGGTCGTGCAGCACGACCTTGGGGAGGGTGCGGATCTGGTCCTGGGTCAACGTCACAGCGCTGAGCGTAGTGCGGGCAGCTCCAGCTGGGCGAGCACGTCCCCGACCCCGATCGCGGTCGCGGGAGCTCGGCTGATGTGCGGCAGCTCGTCGAGACCCGCGAGGTCGCCGCCGACGACGTAGGCCCGATCGGCCGCGAGCAGCATCGGGAGGTCCTCGTGGTCGTTGCCGAGCACCACGACATGGTCGTCCGGCTCGCGCAGCTCGGCGAGCGCACGCGCCTTGTCGACACCGGCAGCCACGACGTCGGCGTGGCCGGCGTTCGGGACGAGGCTGACACCCGCCACGTCGCGCACAGCCTCGGCAGCCTGCTCGGCATCGGCCACGCTGCACATGACGACGCCGGTCAGGTCAGAGCGCGCGGGCAGGCCGGGGAGCACGTAGCGGTGCGTCGTTCCCAGCCAGGGCAGCGCGCCAGCATCGCTCGCGGCAAAGTGTGTGCCGCGCTCGAGGCAGTAGTCGGCGCCGAGGTCCGCCAGTCGCCCGACGACGACCTCGAGGGACTCGACCGGCACCGGCACACGCGAGATGCGGTCCGCGGTGATCGTCAGCGCACCGTGGCAGCAGATGCGGTCGAGCCGGTGAAGGAGCTCGGGAAACCAGGCCAGCACGTTGCGGGAGGATCGTGAGGTCGCCACGGCGATCCTCACGCGAGGCCCGCGGGATGCCAGCGCCACCAGCTGGGCGAGCACGCGTGGCTCGGGCCGTCGGCCGGTGAACGTCAGGGTGCCATCGATGTCGCACACCACCAGCAGACGGGATGCGGGCCCGGTCCGGAGCTTCATGTGGACACCCTGCGTGGGCCGGCTTTCTCCTCGCTTTCACGACCGCACGGTGAGTACGCTCGCGAAGGGTCGGGGAGGTGATTCGGTGCGGTTTCGCGTGCTCGGACCCGTGGCTCATCACACCGGGGAGTCGTGGGTCCAACCTGGCGGCGAGCTCCGCCGTCGCCTGCTCGCGGTGCTGCTGGCACGCGCAGGTCAGCAGGTGCCGGGCGACGTGCTGTGGCACGCACTCTGGCCCGGAGCGGCGCAGGACCGGGCCAAGCAGCGGCTGCACGTTCACATCCATCGACTCCGGAACGAGCTGAGCGACCCCCGTGCACTGATCGCCCATGACGGCGGGTACGAGCTGCGTGTCCTCCCGGGCGGCCTCGACGCGCAGCGGTTCGAGGATCTCGCACGGACGGCGCTGAGCTCGGCGGACGAGACGGTCAGGGCGGAGGCGGCGCACGCTGCCCTGCAGGAGTGGCCGACGGACTGGTCGGCCCGAGCGTACGAGGGCGTCGACGTCCCGATCTGCCGGGACGAGGCCGAGCGTCTGGAGACGCTCCGGTTCGAGGTGGCCGAGGTCGACCTGGCCGCAGCGGTCCGGCACGGGCGGCATCTCGACTCGCTCGCCGACCTGACCGTGCTGGCGCGGCTGCACCCGCTGCGGGAGACCGTGCAGGCCCTGCTGATGCGCGCGCTCCACCAGGCAGGCCGCCGGAACGAGGCCCTGGAGGTGTACCGGAGCACGCGCAGGCTGCTGGTACGCGAGCTCGGCCTCGAACCCTCTGCCGATCTCGCAGCCGTGCAGGATCTCGTGCTCACCGGCACCCCGGCCGACCAGCCGCCTCTCGTGCCGGCCCAGCTCCCGGGTGCGACCGAGGTGGTCGGTCGCGGCGAGGCGATGGACTCGCTCGCGCCTCTGCTCGGCGAGGGCGACGGCGCCCCGCGCGTCGCCGTGATCTGCGGCCCGCCCGGTGTGGGCAAGAGCGCGATGTCACTTCGCTGGGCGCACGAGAACCGTGACGACTTCCCCGACGGCCAGCTGTTCGTCGATCTGCACGGTTACAGCGCCGGCGCCCCGATCGCCCCGGAGCGCGCGCTCAACGGGTTCATCCGCGCGCTGGGTGGCGACCCGGCGAGCCTGCACGACCTCGACGAACGGGCCGCGACCTACCGCAGCCTGCTGGCGGGTCGGCGCGCGCTGGTGGTGCTCGACAACGCCCGCGACGTCGAGCAGGTGCGGCCGCTGCTGCCGGGTACGCCGGGCACTCGCGTGCTCGTCACGAGCCGGGAACGCCTCAGCGGGCTCTGCGTGCGCGAGGACGCGCTCCACCTCGCGCTGCCGGGGCTCGACGAGGAGACGGCGGTCTCCCTGCTGCGGGGCAGTGCTGCCGGCGCGCACGACGACCCGGCGTGGACCGACCTCGCGCGACGTTGCGGGTACATGCCTCTCATGCTCAAGCTCGCAGGTGAGCGTGTCCGTGAGGACCCGGGCGCCCTGGCCGCGCTGTCCGACTCTCACCTCGACGGCACCACGCTCGACCTCTGGGACCTCGGTGACCGGCGCAGCAGCGCCCGCGAGGTGCTCTCCTGGTCGTTGCGAGCAGTGCCGCCCGATGCGGTCACGGTGTTCACCGCCATCGGGCTGGCTCGAAGCAACGCGGTCGACGTCGAGGGCGTCGCAGCGCTCGCAGGCCTCGACCACCGGCGGACAGCCGTGGCGATCGCGGCACTGCGGCGAGCGCACCTCGCCGAGACGGAGGGGCGGTGGGTGCGTCAGCACGACCTCGTGGCCGCCTACGCGTGCGAGTGCGCCGACGACCTCGGGAGCGAGCAGCAGCGCGAGGCATCCCGCGTCCGGTTGCTCGCCTGCTACGCGGGCCTCGTGCGCGAGGCGATCGGGGTGCTGGAGGAGGGGGCCGCGTCGGAGCGGTTCGCCGACGGGGGTGCGGCCCGGGAGTGGCTGCTGGCTGCGCTCGGGCCCCTGATGGCCGCGATCGACCACGCACCCGACGAGGCGGCGGGGTCGCTCATCCTCATCTCGCGTGCGATCCCGCTGCTGATCCTGCGCAGCGGCAACCACGAGATCGGTCGAGCGCTCCACACCGCTGCCCTCGAGGCGGCGGCGCGCACCGATGACCCCGGTGGCGCCGCCTCGGCCCATGCGTCGCTCGGGTCGATCGCGACCCGGACCGGGGACCATGAGGGGGCGCGACAGCATCTGATCGCTGCGATGCGCTGTGCCGACGCGGCCGACAACCCGATCAAGATGGCCGTCGCATGCAACCAGTACGGCATCTTTCTCGAGAAGACGGGGAGGTTGCAGGACGCGTTGGATGCCTACCGCTCCAGCGCCCATTGGTGCGAGCAGGGCAACGACGAGGCGCGCCAGGCACTGGCGCTCGGCAACGTGAGCTTCACGCTGGCACGGCTGGGTCGGCTCGACGAGGCCGAGCCGCATCTGGTGGCGCAGGTCGAGGACCTGACCGGCGAGCGCACCGATCACCTGGGGCGGCTGCCTGAGGCCCTTGGATCGCTCGCCTGGCTACAGATGCTGCAGGGCCGCCCAGAGGAGGCCATCGCGACGGCGCGCCGGGCACTCGAGGCGGCGGCCGAGCTCGGCGCGATCACCCAGGAGGCGGAGTTCGAGTGGGTGATCGGTATGTCGATGCTGCAGCTCCAGGAGCCTGAGAGTGCACAGCTCTGGCTGGCGAGCTCGGTCGAGAAGGCCCGCCGGTTCCACGACGACGACCAGCTCACCCGCTCACTCGTCGGCCTCGCCACCGTGACCGCTGCCACCGACCAGAGCGAGGCCCTCCGGCTGCTCGACGACGCCGTCGCTCGCTCCCGTCGGGTCGGGATGGCCGAGAACGAGGCCCGGGCCCTGGCGGCGCGTTCGCAGCTGCTGCGGGATCGAGGTGACGTTGCCGAGTCGGCCTCCGACGAGGCCCGCTCCCAGCAGTTGCTCGCGCAGTGCGGGCTGGCCGGGGTCCCCTGACGCACGGCGGTGCCGTCAGCGCACGATCGGGATCAGGGTCCAGGCGAGGTGGGTCCAGCCGCCGAGCGCACGGTGCGGCTCGGTACGGGCGCGGAGCTCGTGCGGGGCGATCGTCTCGATGCGGCCGCGACCGGGCTCGTAGATCCGCAGCTGGTCCGGGCGGGTGGTCGGCAGCGCCAGCACCAGGTGCCGCGGCATCGCGGTCTGCCATCCGCCGGCCCGGTCGCCACCGGAGTAGACCGGCACCGGGATGCCCTGCATCGTCGCCGATGTGATCATCTCGAGGACCTCGTCCATGACCTGTTGGTCCTGGTCGTCGACGGCGCGTTGCCGGTACCGCACGCCCGGCACCCGGGCCTCGCGCGCCACGCCCCAGGGCGTCGTCCCGTATCTCCGTGGCCACCGGAATGGGCCGAGGGTCGCGCGGGTGGCCCGGTCGTGGACGGCGGCGGCCGCAAGCGCGATCCTGCGCGCGGCGTCGGGTTCAGCCAGCTGCGCCTCGCTCAGGGCAGCGATCTCGGGCGGCAGCGCGCCGGGCCGGTCGCCGGCCTCCAGCCAGGCCGCGAGTGCCGGGTCGCACGCGGCGTTGAGCAGCAGCAGGCCCGTGGCGGCGCACGTGATGCCATCGGGCTGCGCCACCGTCACTCCCCCGACCTTCACGGGTCCTGTGCCGCGCCCGAAGATCGCCATCGTGGGCGGCTCTAGGCGACGGCCGATCGCACGCCGGGCGCCGCCGTCGAGCCTGGAGATCGCGAGCGTCGTCCACCGCGAGGTGAACAACGGGCTCAGCGCCTTGTTGAGCGCGAACGGTGAGCTCATGGCCTCATCCCAGCAGGCCGCGGATCGAGATGACCGCACCCAGGGCGGCCAGCAGCACCACCGCTCCCGCGACGTGCCGCATCAGCGTGTAGTGAGTGCTGCCGCCCTCGCGCCAGGCAGGCATGTCTCGCAGCACCAGCACCAGCACCGCGAGCGCGGCCAGGGCCGCGACCGCAGCGATGACGGCCATCTCCTGCCGCTGCGCGGCGACAGCGAGCGTGGCGCAGCCGAGCACCGTGGCGAGCATCGTGCGGTTCCACGCAAGCATCGTGCGCTGGGGCTGCGCACCGCCGTCGGCGTCGAGATCGGAGTGGACGCTGCGCACCTCAGGTGACCGCCTGGACCACCGCGTAGACCGCCATCGCGATCCCGATGACCGCGACACCGCCAACGAGGATCGGCAACGCGCTCGGCGACGGCAGCGGCTGCTTCAGCCGCAGTGCGCGCTCGGCCCGGCGCCAGGACGCCAGCGCGCCGACGGCGAGCACGCCGCCGGCCAGGCACGCGACCGCGGCGATGACGTCGAGGAAGGCCCCGGCATCGGCGAAGGTGCCGAGCGTCGTCAGCGCGACGCCACCACCCACCAGCGCGAGCCCGGTGCGCAGCCAGGCGAGCGCCGTCCGTTCGTTCGCGAGCGAGAACCGCGGGTCCGGCTCGCTGCCGACGCCATACACCGAGGTGGGCTTGCGCTCGCCCGTCACCTCCCGGCCTCCCCGTGCCGACGAGACCGGGGCCCGCCACCGGGACGGCGGCGTGCGCGACGCGGTGTCGGCGCGGGGCCGCGGGCTCGAGAGCCGGGAGGCGTATACGCACCCATGATCGTCACCCGCGTGAGCCTAGCCGGGCCTTGCGCGATCGAGGTGAGTACGTTTAATGTTGCGGCCAGACATCCTTAATGTTGAATATGTCCAGAGGGAGCACTGTGGCTCTGACCGTTCCGAACGATCTCGTCGAGCGCGTGCGCACGACGACTGGATCGGACACCATCACCCGGATCTTCGCCGAGGCGATGGCCCGCACCCTGCGCGACGCCTTCGTGCACGTCGAGGGCGAGGACGTGTTCGTGCTGACCGGCGACATCCCGGCGATGTGGCTGCGCGACTCGGCAGCCCAGGTGCGCCCATACCTCCCGCTCGCCGCCGACGACGACGCGCTCGCCGACCTGCTGGTCTCGCTGGTACGCCGCCAGGTGCGCGCGGTCCTTCTCGACCCGTACGCCAACGCCTTCAACGCGAGCCCGAACGGCGCCGGCCACGTCGACGACGACACGCAGATGCACCCGAGCGTCTGGGAGCGCAAGTACGAGATCGACTCGCTGGCCTTCCCGCTGCAGCTCGCGCACCTCCTCTGGCGCGCGACCGGGCGCACCGACCACCTCGACTCGGAGTTCACCCGCGCGGCCGAGCTGATCATCACCACCTGGCGGGTGGAGCAGGACCACGCCGACCGCTCGCCCTACCGGTTCCAGCGCCACGACGGCCCGCCTTCGGACACCCTCACGCACGAGGGCATGGGTGCGCCCGTCGGCCGGACCGGCATGAGCTGGAGCGCCTTCCGGCCGAGCGACGACGCGTGCGAGCTGCACTACAACGTACCGGGCAACCTGTTCGCCGCGGCGGCGCTGGGCGACCTCGCCACGCTTGCCCAGACCGTCCTCGACGACCCGAAGCTGGCCGCCCGCGCCCGCGAGCTGGCCGCCGAGATCACCGTGGGCGTGAACGAGTGGGGCGTCGTCGAGCACCCGGTCCATGGGCGCATCTACGCCTACGAGGTCGATGGTCTCGGCCACGCGGTGCTGATGGACGACGCCAACATGCCGAGCCTCCTCTCGCTGCCGCTGACCGGCGGCCACGCGCTCGACGACGAGCTCTACCTGCGCACGCGCGCGTTCGTGCTCTCCGCCGACAACCCGAGCCATGTCTCAGGCGCAGATGTCACCGGCATGGGCAGTCCGCACACCCCCCAGGGGTACGTGTGGCCGATCGCGTTCGCGGTCGAGGGGCTGACCACGACGGACGAGGCGGACAAACGCCGGATCCTCGACCTCCTCGCCCGCACGCACGCGGGTACCTTCCGCATGCACGAGTCGTTCGACGTCGACGACCCGGGCACCTTCACACGCGAGTGGTTCTCGTGGGCCGACTCGATGTTCTGCGAGCTCGTGCTCGACGTGTGCGGGATCAGCGTGCGATCCATCACCTCCGAGCCGGAGCAGGTGCCGATGCCATGACCACCATCCAGCCCACCGCCGTCAGCGCCGACGCGATGGATGTGGCGACGAGAGAGCCGCAGGCCACACCGCGCCGAGACCGTCACTCGCACCCGTTCCGCCGCCCTGACCCCCAGGAGCTCTGGGGATGGCTCTTCGTCCTGGTGCCGATGCTGCTGTTCCTGACCTTCGTCATCATCCCGGTGGTGATGGCGGTCGTGCTGAGCTTCACCGACTACGCCGTCATCGGCGACGTCGGCTGGGTGGGGCTCGAGAACTACCGGAGCATCCTCGATGACCCGATCTTCGGCCTGGCGCTGCGCAACACCGCGATCTACACGGTCATGTTCGTGCCGCTGGGCGTGCTGGTCGCGCTCGGCACGGCCCTCCTGCTCAACCGCGACAGCCGCGCGGTCAACCTCTTCCGCACCTTCTTCTACGTTCCCGTGGTGGCCTCGACCGTGGCGACCGCGACGATCTGGTACTGGCTCCTGAACCCCCAGTCCGGGCTCTTCAACATCGTGCTCGGATGGTTCGGCATCAACGGCCCGGCCTGGCTGTACGACTCCAAGTGGGCGATGACGGCGATCGTGCTGATGTCGGTCTGGTCCGGCTTCGGCACCAACATGCTCATCTACCTCGGCGGCCTGCAGGGCATCCCCCGCGAGCTCTACGAAGCGGTGCGGATCGATGGTGCGAACGCGTGGCAGTCGCTGCGCTACATCACGCTGCCAGGCCTGTCGCGGACCACGTTCCTGATCTCCACGCTGCTGATCATCGGTGCCTTCCAGGTCTTCGACCAGGCGTACCTCCTCACCAAGGGCGGGCCAGGCAACTCGACGCTGACGGTCGTCTACTACATCTACAACCAGGGCTTCGGCGGTCTGAAGATGGGCTACGCATCGGCCCTGTCCTTCGTGCTGTTCCTGATCATCGCCGTGTTCTCGCTCATCAACTTCAGGCTGACGTCACGGAGCCAGTCATGACCGCTGCAGCACCACAGCCCTCCCTCATGCGTGCCAAGCGCCCGAGCACGCCCCGCCAGAAGATCGGCACGGTGCTGTGGTTCGCCGCCGTGGTGCTGATCTCGATCACGACCGTGTTCCCGCTGGTCTGGACGATCGTCACCTCGCTCAAGCCCGAGGGCGAGATCCTCTCCTCGTCGCTGCAGATCTGGCCGGACGCACCGACGCTGGAGAACTACGTCCGCGCATGGACGTCGGTGCCGTTCGGGCGCTACTTCTTCAACTCGACGTTCCTCGCCGTCGCGGGCGTCGTGCTGAACATCTTCTTCGGGTCGCTGGCCGGCTACGCGTTCGCCCGGCTGCGCTTCCGCGGCAAGCGTGCATTGTTCGGCACCCTGTTGTCCTCGCTGATGATCCCCGGCATCGTCACCATGGTTCCCACGTTCCTGGTGCTGCGCCGCTTCCCGTTCGCCGGTGGCAACGACCTGTTCGGCGAGGGCGGCATGGGCTTCATCAACTCGTACTGGGCCGTGATCCTGCCCGGCGCCGCCGGTGCGTTCGCCGTGTTCTTCATGCGGCAGTTCTTCGCCTCGATGCCCGAGGAGCTCGCTGAGGCCGCCCGGATCGACGGCGCCTCCGAGTTCCGGATCTTCGCCCAGATCTACATGCCGCTCGCGACGGCGGGAGCAGCTGTGCTCGGCATCCTCACGTTCCAGGCCGGCTGGAACAGCTTCATGTGGCCACTCATCGTGCTCAGCGACCGCAGCATGCTGACCGTGCAGGTGGGTCTGGCCGCCTTCAAGTCCGAGCACACGACGGACTACGGGCCGCTGATGGCGGGCACCGTGATCGTCAGCCTCCCGGTGCTGCTCATCTTCGTGCTCGCCCAGCGATACATCATCGAGGGCGTCGCACATGTCGGAAGCAAGTAAGCCCACCCCACCCACGCAAGGAGATCCGGATCCCATGTCGACGCAGACACGAACCGCAGGACTCATCAAGGTCTCGGCCGCGCTCGCGGCCGGGGCGCTCGCCCTGGCCGCCTGCTCCAGCGGCGGCGGTGGTGCCGGCGGTGACGACGCCGGCGGCAGCCAGGACGTCACCTTCTGGGGCAACTGGACCGGCGAGCAGGCCGCCCAGATCGAGGCGCAGGTCGAGGCCTTCAACTCCAGCCAGGAGGACTACGTCGTCACCTACCAGCCGCAGGAGGAGGTCGAGGCGAAGCTGCTCACCGCGATCGCCGGCGGCGGCGTACCCGACGTCGTGCTCTGGGACAGGTTCCAGACCAGCGTCTACGCCAGCAAGGGTGCCCTGATGTCGCTCGAGGACCTCATCTCGCAGGACTCGCTCGACACCTCGATCTTCTACGAGGCCGCGCTGAACGAGCTCACCTATGACGGCACGGTCTACGGTCTGCCGCTGACCGTGGACAACCGGTCGCTCTTCTACAACGTCGACATGCTCGCCGAGGCCGGCGTCGAGCCGCCCACCACGTGGGCCGAGCTCGCCGACGCTGCCGAGGCGCTCACGGTGCGTGACGACGGTGGGGCACTGGTGCGCTCGGGCTTCGCGCTGAACGACGTCGGGCTGTTCAGCATGTGGCTCGGTCAGGCCGGCGGCCAGATGGTCTCCGACGACGGCACCACCGCCGCCTTCAACACGCCCGAGGGCCTCGCGGTGCTCGAGCAGTGGGACGAGCTGATGAACGAGCGCGGGGTCTACGAGCTCGGGTTCGCCGAGGGTACCGACGGGTTCGCCGAGGGCACCGTGGCCATGTCCTACAACGGCCCGTGGATGCTCGCGAGCTACGACGCTCTCGAGGGCCTCAACTACGGCATCATGCCTGCCCCCGCAGGCCCGGACGGCGACCAGGCCTCCGGTCTGGGCGGCTTCGGGCTCATCATCCCCGAGGGTGCACCGAACGCCGAGGGCGCCTGGGAGTTCATGACCTGGTGGACCGCGCAGGCCGAGAACGGTGTCGCGTTCGCCGAGGCCAGCGGCAACATGCCCGCCAACCTGGAGGCCGCCGAGGACCCCTTCTTCACCGAGAACGAGGCCTACTCGGCGCTGCTGGAGACGATGTCCTTCGCGACAGCACGTCCGACGGTGCCCGGCTACTCCGATGCGGAGGTGCAGGGCCTGATCCCCGAGCTGCAGCGCTTCATGGCCGGTGAGATCACCGCGCAGGAAGCGCTCGACAATGCCGAGGAGTCCTTCAACCGCATCCTCGCCGAGAACGCCTGATCGATGACACGAACCGACTGGACCGCACGCACCGAGCTCGCCCAAGACAGCCTGTGGAGCCTGTACGGCGCACCCGCTCCGCAGCTGCTCAACAACACCTATCCGGTGGACGAGAACGAGACCTTCAACTACTGGTGGCTCGCGCACGCGATGGATATCGCCGTCGACCGGTGGGAGCGCAGCGGCGACCCCAGCCACCTGGGGGCCGCCGTCGAGATCTTCGAGAACGTGCTGACCCGCAACGAGGGCCGGCTCTTCAACGAGTACTTCGACGACATGCTCTGGCTGGGGCTCGCGCTCGAGCGACTCTCCCGTGCGCCCGGGCACGAGCGCTACCTCGAGCCCGCGCGGGAGATCTGGCAGCACTGCCTCGACGACGGCTGGAACGACACGATGGGCGGCGGCATCGCCTGGCGCAAGCCCCAGCGGTTCTACAAGAACACGCCCGCCAACGGACCCTTCATCATCCTGGGGGCGCGGCTGGCCAGCAGACTCGGCGCGGACGACCCGTACCTGGTCTGGGCGAGGCGCACGATGTCCTGGCTGCAGGAGCACCTGGTGCGCGACGACGGCACGGTCGAGGACGGCGTCAACCGCGAGGACGACGGCTCGGTCGACACCGACTGGCGGTACACCTACAACTACGGCCTGTTCATCGGGGCGTGCGTCGAGCTGTTCTCGCACGACCACGACGAGCGGTGGCTCGACCGCGCCGAGCTCAGCGCACGCCGCGCGATCGAGCTGCTCGCCGTCGACGGTGTCTTCCCCGAGACCGGAGGTGGTGACGTCGGCCTGTTCAAGGGCATCTTCTACCGCTACCTGGAGCTGCTGCTGGCGCTGCGACCCGCGGCGGACCTGGTCGCGTTCGTGCGGCTGGGGACCGACGCGCTGTGGGAGAACGCCTGCTCGGGAGACGTGCTCCGGGCCGGCGACGACTGGCGCTCCCCCGCCGCCGATCCGACGTCGATGTCCACCCAGCTGTCGGCGATCATGGCGACCGAGATGCGCGCGCGGATCGATGCCCGTGAGCTCGCGGACACCCCGGGCTGAGCGTGGCCCGGTGCCGGCTGCCCGATCGGCGCTGAGCCGCCGTCGGGCGCTGGCGCTGGGCAGCGCAGGAGTGGCGGCGCTGCTCGGCGCCTGCGGATCGAGTGCGCCGCCGGCGCCCGAGGAGACCACGGCGTCGCCACCGACGGACCCCGCCGGGCTCGCGGCCTGGCGGGCCGCCGCAGCTCAGGATGGCCTGGCGGCCTTCTTCGAGGCGCCGTCGCCGCAGCTCCTGCACTACGCCTACCCGGAGGACCCCCAGGCCGATGCACCGTTCCACTACTGGTGGAACGTCCACGCCGTCGACGCCGCGATCGATGCCTGGGAGCGCACGCAGGACGCCGCCGACCTCGACCGCGCACAGCAGCTGCGCGAGAACCTGGTGCTGCGCAACGGGGACAGCCTGATCAACGACTTCTTCGACGACATGGGCTGGTTCGCTCTCGCTCTGGTGAGGCTGTACGACGCCGCCCAGGACCAGAGCGCGCTCCAGGACGCGATCACGCTGCACGACCACATCTGGGACCTCGGCTGGAGCACCCAGGGCGGCGGCATCGTGTGGGAGAAGGGCCAGTACCACTACAAGAACACCCCTGCCAACGGCCCGTTCGTGATCGCCGGCCACCGGCTGCACCGGGCGACGGGCGAGGCCAGGTTCCTCGACCGCGCCCGTGCCTCCATGCAGTGGTGGGAGGAGACGTTGGTGGCACCGAACGGCTTCGTCCACGACGGCATCAACCGCAACCGGGACGGCAAGATCGACCTCGACTGGCGCTTCAGCTACAACCAAGGCCTGTACGTGGGAGCGTGCGTCGAGGAGTACCGCACCGACGGTGACGAGGGCAGGCTCGAGCGCGCCGCCACCACGATCGACGTGACGCTCGCGGAGCTCTCCGACGGGGAGGTGCTGCTGCCCGACGGCGACGGCGGCGACGCCGGGCTGTTCCCGGGCATCTTCTACCGGTACGCGGGGCAGCTGCTGGCCGAGACCGAGCACGCAGCGCTGTCGCGGTTCCTGGTGAGCAGCACCGAGGCGCTGTTCCGGAACCAGGCCACCGACGGCACGCTGCGAGCCGGCGACGACTGGTCGCAGCCCGCCCCACCCTCGACCGACCTGTCCACCCAGCTCAGCGCCGTGATGGCCACCGAGGTCGCGGCAGCGCAGCACCGCTGAACGGAGGTCAGCCTCGCGGCGGCGCCGTGGTGTCGCCGATCACCAGCTCGGTGGCGAGCACCTGCTTGGTGACGCGGCCACGCTCGGCGACCTGAGCGAGCACCGACTCCAGCGTCGCGCGACCCAGGTCGTGCTCGTGCTGGTCGATGTGCGTGAACCGCCGCACCTCGTCGTCGAACACGTGCTGCGGGGCGTCGAACGAGACGACGGAGACCTGTTCGGGCACCTCGAGCCCGAGCTCGTGCAGCGCGCGCACCAGCAGCAGGCCGACGGCGTGCTCGGACGCCACGAACCCGGTGAGGTGCGCGTTGGCCGACAGGAACTCCTTGAGGTTGGCGAGGTCGTCCTCGACGCCGACCTCGTGGTCGGGCACCACCGAGGAGACCTTGCGGTACTCGTGGGCGGCGCTGAAGGGCAGGCCGTGCTCGGCGTGCGCGAACACGAAGCCGCGGTGCCTGTCGTCGAGCGTGGAGACCGTGCCGGCAGAGGTCACCAGGCCGATGTGGCGGTGGCCGAGCTCGAACAGGTGCTCAGCAGCGGCCCGCCCCGAGGCGATGTTGTCCGAGCACACGGTCGAGACCGGGAGCCCGTCGAGGTTGCGGTCGAGGATCACCAGCGGACGCTGGGTGGAGACCAGGTCGAGGATCGCCGGGGCGATCCACTCCGAGGAGCCGGGCTGCAGGATCAACCCGTCGACGCCGAGGTCGCGGTACTGGGCCAGCAGCCCTTGCTCCCGATCGTGGAAGCCCTCCGTGCGGCCGAGCACCACGTTGGCTCGCCCGAGGCTCGCGTCGAGGATGCCCCACAGCACCCGGGTGCCGAAGCTGTCGTCGAAGCTGGTCAGCACGCACCCGATCGTCGGGAGCGCGCCCGGCGACCGGTCTCCCCCGGTCCTGGCTGTCCTGGAGATGACCTCCGAGCCCAGGCGTGGTCGGCGCTTGATGTAACCGGCGCGGTCGAGCATGTCGAGCGCGTGCTTGATCGTGATCGTCGAGACGCCGAACTCGCCGGCGAGCTCGCTCTGGGTCGGCAGCCGCTCGCCGACCGCGGCCTCACCCGACTCGATGCGCTCCTTGAGGGCGGTGAACACCCGGGCGTACAACGCGTCGTTCATCACGTGCCCCTCTGGAGAGAATCAATATGTCCAGAGCCTAGCGCAGGCGCGGCGCTCGCCCTCAGGCACCGATGCGATCGATGACGATCGGTCCCACGGCGGCCCGGTCGCCCTCCGGGAGGATCGTCACAGCGTGCTCGAGGGCTTCTTTGGCACGGTCGAACCGCTCCGGGGTGTCCGTGTGCAGCGTCATGAGCGGCTCACCGGCCCGGACGAGGGCACCGGGCTTGGCGTGCATCTCGACGCCGGCGCCGGCCTGCACCGGGTCCTCCCGGCGGGCACGCCCGGCGCCGAGGCGCCAGGCCGCGATCCCGACCGCGAGCGCGTCCAGCCCGGCGAGCACCCCGTCGGCGGGTGCGAGGACCTGCTCGGTGTGCGTCGCCGTCGGGAGCGCGGCGTCGGGGTCACCGCCCTGGGCGGCGATCATCCGCGTCCAGGTGTCCATGGCGCGACCGTCGGCGAGCGCTGCCGCAGGATCGGCGTCCGGCTGGCCCGCGGCGGCGAGCATCTCGCGCGCGAGCGCCACCGTGAGCTCCACGACGTCCTGCGGGCCACCACCTGCCAGTACCTCGACCGACTCCCGCACCTCGAGCGCGTTGCCGGCCGTGAGGCCGAGGGGCGTCGACATGTCGGTGATCAGCGCGACCGTGCGGACGCCGGCGTCCGTGCCCAGATCGACCATCGTGCGGGCCAGCTCGCGCGCGTCCTCGAGATCCTTCATGAACGCGCCAGAGCCGACCTTGACGTCCAGCACCAGCGCGCCGGTGCCCTCGGCGATCTTCTTGCTCATGATCGAGCTGGCGATCAGCGGGATCGACTCGACCGTGCCCGTGACGTCACGCAGGGCGTAGAGCTTGCGGTCGGCGGGCGCGAGGCCGGAACCGGCCTGACAGATCACGGCGCCCACGCCGTCGAGCTGCGCCAGCATCTCGTCGTTGCTCAGCGCCGCGCGCCAGCCGGGGATCGACTCGAGCTTGTCGAGCGTGCCGCCCGTGTGGCCGAGCCCGCGCCCGGACAGCTGCGGGACCGCGACCCCGAACGTCGCGACCAGCGGTGCGAGCGGCAGCGTGATCTTGTCGCCGACGCCGCCCGTGGAGTGCTTGTCCGCGGTGGGGCGCGAGAGCGTGGAGAAGTCCATTCGCTCCCCGGTCGCGATCATAGCGGCGGTCCAGCGGGCGATCTCGGCGCGATTCATGCCGTTGAGCAGGATCGCCATCGCGAGCGAGGACATCTGCTCCTCGGCGACGACGCCGCGGGTGTAGGCATCGACCACCCAGTCGATCTGCTGATCGCTCAGCACGCCCTTGTCGCGCTTGGTGGCGATGATGTCGACGGCGTCATGCGCCTCGTGCGTGGTGGTCATGCTGGTGTGGTGCCCTCTTCGAGCTGGGTCTGGCCGAACGCATCGGGCAGCACCTCGGTCATCGGCTTGAGTCCGCTGACGGTGTCGACGATCAGCTCGGGCCCGCCGTGCTCCCAGAGCAGCTGGCGACAGCGACCGCACGGCATCAGCCGCGCGCCGCGGCTGTCGCAGCAGGTGAACGCCACCAGGCGCCCGCCGCCCCCGGTGATCAGGGCCGAGACCAACGAGCACTCGGCGCACAACGTCACGCCGTACGCGGCGTTCTCGACGTTGCACCCCACGACCACCTCGCCCGCGTCGGTCAGCGCGGCCGCGCCCACCGGGAAGCGGGAGTAGGGGACGTAGGCGCGCGTCATCACCTCGCGTGCCGCGGCACGCAACGCTTCCCAGTCGATCGTCTCGGTGCTCACAGTGCCATCCTGCCTCGCCGGGCCTGCACCAGGCATCACTTGACGTACGGGGTGCCCTCGGCGGCGGGCGGGCGGACCTTGCCGCCGAACCCGGCGACCGCGAACAGCGTCACGATGTACGGGATCATCAGCGGGATGTTGGAGTCGAGGCTGACCCCGTACGAGCGCAGCGACTGGCTCAGCGCGTTGGCGAACCCGAAGAACAGCGCCGCCGCCACCGCCCCCAGCGGGGTCCAGCGCCCGAGGATCAGCGCGGCGAGCGCGATGAACCCCGAGCCCGCCGTGATGTCGATGCCGAACGCCAGCCCCTGACCGATCGTGAAGAACGCGCCGCCGAGGCCGGCGATCCCGGAGCCGAGGAGGGTGTTGCGCCACCGGGTGCGGTTGACGTCGATCCCCACGGTGTCGGCGGCCTTGGGGTGCTCGCCGACCGAGCGCACCCGGAGTCCCCACCGGGAGCGGAACAGGTAGATGTGCAGCAGGATCACGATCACGTAGAGCAGGTACACCAGCAGCGTCTGCCGGAACAGCACCGGCCCGATCACCGGGATCTCCGACAGCAGCGGGATCGGCAGCACCGGCAACCGCGACCGGTCGTTCAGGCCCTCGAGCTCGCTCAGCAGGCCCTTGAAGAAGAACGTCGTCAGCCCGAGCACGAGCACGTTGAGCACGACACCGGTGATCACCTGGTCGACCCGGTACCTGATCGAGAACCAGGCGAGCAGCGCGCCGACCCCGACGCCCGCGATCGGCGCGGTGATCAGCCCCACGTACGGGTTCTGGCCCGCGATGGAGGCCACCACGACACCGGCGAACGCGCCCGCGAGGAGCTGGCCCTCTATCGCGATGTTGACGATGCCGACCCGCTCGCACACCACGCCGCCCAGTGCGCCGAAGATCAGCGGCGTCGCCAGGAACAGCGTGCTCGTCAGCAGGCCCGTCAGCGGCAGCACACCGCTCTTCCCTGCCACGAGGTGGGCGAGGAACCCGAGCAGCAGCAGCGTGCCCGCAAGGATCGCCATCCACCGCGGAGCGCTACTCCGGCTGCGGAGCTGGGTGACCAGCGCGACGGTCGCGATCACCGCCGCCCCGATCGCCGGCACGCCGACCGCGAGCGCGGCGGGCAGGTCCAGCTGCGGGATCTGGAAGAACTCGCTCCCGGCGGTGAGCTGGATCTTGGAGATCCCCGAGGGTGCCGTCAGCGCCAGCACCACCGCCACCAGCGCGATCACACCGTAGCCCACCAACGACCGCACGAAACCGGGCGGCGGCGGGGCCGCCACCTCGACGTGGCTGTCCACCTGGACCGCGCTCACGCTGTCGCCTCCTTCACCCGACGGCGGCTCGTGCCCGGCTCAGGGAGCCGGAACACCGACCGCACCAGTGGCGGCGCGGCGATCAGCAGCACGATCACCGCCTGCAGCACGGTCACGAGCTCGGCCTCGGTACCGGCGCGGGAGGCCATGATGCGGCCACCGGCGGCGAGCGCACCGAACAGGATCCCGGCGAGCACCGTGCCGAACGGGCGGCTGCGACCCAGCAGCGCGACCGTGATCGCGTCGAAACCGATCGTCCCGTAGACCGAGCTCGTCAGCTTGCCCTCGGTGCCCGCGACCTGCATGGCTCCCGCGAGCCCGCAGAGCGCCCCGGAGAGCGCCATCGAGACCACCAGGATCTTGCGGACGCTCATCCCGGCCGTGCCGGCAGCCTCGGGGTTCGCACCCACCGCGCGCATCTGGAACCCGAGCACCGACCGCTCGACCAGCCACCAGAGGGCCACCGCGGTCAGCAGCGCCAGCACGAACCCCAGGTGGAGCCGGAAGCTGCCACCCAGCAGCAGCGGCAACCGCGCGGTCTCGGCCAGCCCGGGCGAGACCTGCGGGGTGGCGCTGATGAACGCGCCGGTCCCGAGCAACCACAGCAGGAAGTACCTGGAGGTGTTGTTGAGCATGATCGTGGAGATCACCTCGTGCGCCCCGAACCGCGCCTTCAGCACACCGGGGATCGCACCGGCGATCGCACCACCGAGCGCTGCGGCGAGCACCACGAGCGCCACGTGCACGAACGGCGGCAGGTTCAGTGCGAAGCCCACCCAGGCGCCGAGCACCGCGCCGAGCACGAGCTGGCTCTGACCACCGATGTTGAACAGCCCCACCCGGAACGTCAGGCCGATCCCCAGGCCGGCGAAGATCAGCGGCGCAGCGATCGTCAACGTCTCGGTGAGCGGCCGGATCCGCCGTTCCGGTGTGGTGGCCTCGGAGTCGTAGATCGCACCCTGGAACAGGGCGATGTAGGACTCGCTGATCGCCCGCCACGCCTCGCCGAAGAAGTCGCCCGGCCGCTGGAAGAAGTAGCCGAGAGTCGCCTGTACGTCGGTATCTCCGGCCAGGATCAGCACCGATCCGACAGCGAGCGCGAGCACCACCGCGCCAACGGTGATCAGCACCGAGGAGGACATCATGGAGCGCAACGCGTCCTGCATCCGGGACGAGGTCGTCAACGCGGGTGCGGGCTGGTCGTCGTCGCGGCTCTGCAGGTTCTCCGGGTCCGCCGGATCCCGGTCCGCACGCCTCTCGCCGTCGTGCGGCTCGACAGGCTCGCCGGCGGCGCCGCGCTTCTCTGGCCCCTCGTCCTGCGTCATGGCGTGCCCTCCTGGTCCTGCCCCGGGTGCGGCACCGGTTCCACGGCAGCCGCGGGATCGACGTCGATATCGGCCACGCCGAGCACCGTGTGGTGCTCGGCTGCCTGTGCCCGTGCCTCGTCGGCCGGGACGCCGGCCATCATGAGTCCGAGCACATCCCGGTCCTCACCGCCGTCCACCACACCCACGAGGCGACCTCCGCACATCACCGCGATCCGGTCGGCCAGGGCGAGCACCTCGTCGAGCTCGGTGGAGACGATCAGCACGCCGGCCCCTCGATCCCGCTCCGCCACGATCCGTTTGTGCACGAACTCGATCGACCCCACGTCGAGGCCGCGGGTGGGCTGCGAGGCCACCAGCAGGCTGAGCTCGCGGGACAGCTCACGCGCGAGCACGACCTTCTGCTGGTTGCCGCCCGAGAGCGTGCCGACCGCGCGGTCGATCGAGGTGGTGCGGACGTCGAACTCCTCGACCCGCTGCTCGGCGTTCGTCCTCAGGAACCCCATGTCCAGCGCTCCGTAGGCGGAGTAGGGGCGGGCACCGACAAGGTCGAGCACCAGGTTCTCGGTGATCGACAGGTCAGCCACGACCCCCGACGTCGTGCGGTCCTCCGGCACGAAGCCCAGCCCGGTGTCGAGACGGTCCCGGACGCCGAGGCGGGAGATGTCCCGACCGTCAAGCTCGATCGTGCCGCGCGTGGTCGGTCCGACGCCGAGGATCGCCTCGGTCAGCTCGGTCTGGCCGTTGCCCTGCACGCCCGCGAGCGCGACGATCTCGCCCCGCCTGACCTCCAGGGTGACGTCCTTGACCACCTCGATGCCCTTGCTGTCACGCACGGTGAGCCCGGTGACAGCGAGGGCGACGTCGGTGGGCTGCGCGGGTGCGCGGTCGACGCCGAGGCTGACCGAGCGCCCGACCATGAGCGAGGCGAGCTCGGTCTCGGTCGCGCTGGGATCGGCATCGCCCACGACCTTGCCGAGACGGATGATGGTGATCGCATCGGCGACGGCACGGACCTCGCGCAGCTTGTGGGTGATGAAGATGATCGAGGTGCCGGCTTGCTTCAGCCTACCCATGATCTCGATGAGCTCGTCGGTCTCCTGAGGGGTGAGCACCGCCGTCGGCTCGTCGAGGATGAGCACCTCCGCCTGCCGAGAGAGTGCCTTGACGATCTCGACGCGCTGCTGCGCGCCGACCGACAGGTCCTCGATCTTGGCGTCGGGGTCGATGGTGAAGCCCAGCGACTCGGAGGTCTCGCGGACCAGTCGGCGCGCGGCCTGCAGGTCGAGCAGGCCCCCGAAGCCGGTCTGCTCCTGGCCCAGGATGATGTTCTCGGCCACCGTGAACACCGGGACCAGCATGAAGTGCTGGTGCACCATGCCGATACCCGCGGCCATCGCATCCCCCGGGCCGGAGAACTGGACCGGGACGTCGTCGATGACGACCTCGCCGCCGTCGGGCTCGTACAGGCCGTAGAGCACGTTCATCAGCGTGCTCTTGCCGGCGCCGTTCTCACCCAGGATCGCGTGGATCTCGCCGGGTTGAACGACCATGTCGATCGCGTCGTTGGCGACGAAATCACCGAACTTCTTCGTGATCCCGCGAAGCTCGAGCTTCACCGGTTCTCCCTCCCACCACCCACACCGGTGGTGACCACGGACACTACTGCCCCGAGACGACTCCGGGGTGACCGCGGACGGCCACCCCGGAGAACGTTCGCTCAGCTGGTTGTCAGGGTGCGTTCGGCGACTCGATCACGAGCTCACCGGAGATGATCTGCTCCTGCAGCTCGCCCACGCGATCGACGACCTCCTGCGGGACCTGGCCCTCGAAGTCGTGGAACTCGGCCAGGCTCACGCCACCGTTCTCGAGCGTTCCGACGTACGGCTCGTTCGAGAAGCTGCCATTGACCTGCTCCTCGATCGAGTCGAACACCGAGGCGCCGATCTCCTTGAGCACCGAGGTGATGATCAGCGAGCCGTAGTCGGTGGTGAGGTAGCCATCGGAGTCGACCCAGACCATCGCGCCGGAACCGTTGGCCTCGAGCGCCGCGCCGGTGCCGAGACCCACGGGGCCGGCCACGGGCAGGATGATGTCGGCGCCCTGCGCCAGGAACGTGTTGGTGAGGTTCTGGCCGTTCGCCTGGTTGTCGAAGTCACCGGTGAAGTCGCCCTCCTGGGCCTCCTTGTCCCAGCCGAGCAGCTGGACGGCGGAGCCGGTGTCCTCGTTGTACTGGGCGACGCCGTCGACGTAGCCGTCCATGAAGATCTGCACCGACGGGATCGCCATGCCGCCGTAGGTGGCGATCGTGCCGGTCTCGCTCATCGCGGCGGCCACGTAGCCGCCGAGGAAGGCTGCCTCGGAGGTGTTGAACAGCAGCGGCTTGGCGTTGTCGAGCTCGATCGGGTTGAAGTCGTCGTCGGAGAAGCCGGAGTCCACCAGACCGAAGTTGATGTCGGGGTTGGCCTCGGCAGCCGCCTGGATCGCGTTCTCGAGCAGGAAGCCGGCGCCCACGATGTAGGTGCAGCCGTCCTGGATCATCGCGTCGATGTTGGGGGCGAAGTCGGCGTCGCTGGCGGACTCGATGGAGTTGATCTCCACACCGAGCTCGGACTCGGCGCGCTCGAGGCCCTCGAAACCGGCCTGGTTGAAGGACTGGTCCTGGAAGCCGCCCGCGTCGGAGATCAGGCAGGCCTTGACGTCACTGGTCTCGCCGCCTTCGGCGCTCGTCTCCTCGCCGCCACCATCGGTGGTCGTCGGGTCATCGGCCGGGGCCTGGCCGCAGGCGGCCAGCGTGAGCGCGGCGACGGCCATCGTCGCCGCACCAAGGATGGACTTCTTCACGTGCTTCTCCTGTCGTGGTCGCGCCCGGGCATGGTGGTACCAGGGCCCCCTTGCCGGGACGGTGAGTCCGAACGGCGTTGCGCGACGATAACCCCGCCCAGGTCACGCCAGTGTTACATCGTGAGACGCCGGGACGTTTGTTATCCAACTGGTACCTGACGCTGCCCGCGGGAGCCCTCAGCCGTCGCTCGTGAGCACGGCGACGCCGCTCAGCAGGCTGACACCCTGGAGGATCGCGCGCTCGTCGACGACGAGATCGGCCTGGTGGAGGTCGTAGCTGCGGCCTCCGGGCGTGCGCACCCCCAGGCGCGCCATCGCGCCGTCGATGTGCTGGAGGTACCAGCCGAAGTCCTCGCCGCCCAGCGACTGCTCGGTGAGCACGACCGCGTGCGGGCCGACAACGCTCCGAGCCGCGCTCTCCAGGCGGGTCACGGAGGGCTCGTCGTTGACGACCGGCGGGACGCCCCGCGTGATGTCGACAGCGATCTCGACGCCGTACGGCGCCACGACCTGCCCGAGCACCTCGCGCAACAGGTCCTCCGCGCGCTGCCAGGCGTTCTCGTCCAGGCAGCGCAGCGTGCCGGTGACGACGCCCCGCGCCGGGATCGCGTTCGGTGCCTTCCCTGCCTCGACCGCGCCCCAGGTGAGGTTGACGCCCGCGCGCGGGTCGATGCGGCGGCCGAGCACGGCCGGTGCCTGGGTGATGATCTGTCCCAGCGCGAACACGACGTCACCGGTCAGGTGCGGGCGCGACGTGTGTCCGCCGGCGCTGCTGAGCGTCACCGTCACGGTGTCGGAGGCCGAGGTGATCGAGCCGATGCGGGAGCCGATCTGCCCCACGTCGGTCTTCGGGTCGCAGTGCAGCGCGTAGATCTCCTCGTACCCCTCGAGGACCCCGGACGCGATCGCGTCGTTCGCACCACCCGGCTGCACCTCTTCGGCGGGCTGGAACAGCAGCCGCACCGCGGTGTGCAGGAGCCCTTCGCGGGCCAGCTCGGCCAGCACCAGCCCGGCCCCGAGCACGACCGTGGTGTGCACGTCGTGCCCGCACGCGTGGGTGTAGCCGTTCGTGGCTGCGAACGGGACGCCGCTCGTCTCCGTCAGCGGCAGCGCGTCCAGATCGGCGCGGAGGATCACCCGGCGCATCGCTCGCGCGCTGGTGCTGTCCATACCGCTGGGCGCGATGTCGCAGATCAGGCCGGTGCCCTCGAACCGCTTCGGGGAGAGCCCGGCACGCTCGAGCCGCGCCGCGACCACGTCGGTGGTGCGGTGCTCCATGCGCGCACCCTCGGGATGAGCGTGGATGTCGCGCCGTATCTCGATGAGCTCCGCCTCGAGCAGGGCAGCACGCTCGGTGATCAGTGCGGACAGGTCGATGTCGGAGAGGGCAGGCACGCGGCCAGAGTAGTGCGCCCACCGGTTCGCTTCCGGGCGGTCCCGTGGCTCGCCCCGGCTCAGAGCAGGTCGCGCCGATCGTCGGCAGCCAGGGCATCCACGATGCTCTTGACGTCCTGCGCCCGCTCGCGCGTGCTGACCAGCAGCGCGTCCGGGGTGTCCACCACCACCGCGTCCGGAACGCCCAGGACCACGACCGTGCGCCCCGATCCGGGCACCACCATCGCGCCCTCGGCACCCAGCCCCCGCACGAGGCGAGCATCCCCGAGGATGCGAGCTCCGCCGTCGTCGGCAGGGGTGAGATCGGCGAGCGAGCGCCAGTCCCCCACGTCGCTCCATCCGAGCGAGGCCGGGACGACGGCGATGCCGCCCTCGGCGGCCAGCGGCTCGCTGATCGCGTGGTCGATCGCGATGCGGGTCAGGCTCGGCCACACGCGCGCGGTCACCTCGTCGCGGGCCGCCGAGTCCCACGCAGCGGCGATCTCGAGCAGGCCGGCGTGCATGGTGGGCTGGTAGCGCAGCAGGTGGTTCAGCAGGACCCGCGCGCGGGCCACGTACATCCCGCCGTTCCAGCGGTAGCGCCCGGTCGCGAGGTAGGCGGCCGCCGTCTCGGCATCGGGCTTCTCGGTGAACGCAGCCACGGTGAAGGAGCCCGGGACCTCGGCGACCGGGTCTGCCATCTCCACGTACCCGAAGGCGGTGGAGGGGTGATCGGCCTCGATCCCGATCGTCACCACGAGGTCCTGGCGAGCGACCTCGACGGCGGTGCGCACCGCCGTCGCGAAGGCCTCGGACTCGGTGATCACGTGGTCGGCCGCGAACGACCCGATGACCACGTCCTCCCCCGGGAGCCGTTGCGTGAGCACGGCGGCGGCCAGACCGATCGCAGCCATCGAGTCGCGGGGTGAGGGCTCGACCAGGAGACCCTCCGCGCCGAGGTCGGGCAGCTGAGCCGCGACCGCGTTGGCGTGACGGCTTCCTGTGACGACGACCACACCATCGGCCAGCGGGCGCAGCCGGTCCCAGGTCTGCTGCAGCAGGGACCGGCCGCTGCCGGTGAGGTCCAGCAGGAACTTGGGGTTGCCCGCACGCGAGAGCGGCCACAGGCGCGTCCCTGCGCCGCCCGCCGGGACCACTGCGTAGAAGGCGCTGGGCTCGGTCATCGGACCACAGTAGGGCGCTGGCGGGAGTCGATCGATGCGACCTTCCGAGCTCGGGCATCGCTCGTTCGCGCGACACCAAGCAGTGTCCGGATGGCGATACGGTGTGCTGGTGACCACAACCGCCCCCGGACGTCGCAGCGGCCAGGCGACGACGATTGCGCTCAAGTTGCTGATGGCGGTCACCGGCTTGGTGTTCGTCGGCTACGTCCTGCTGCACATGTACGGCAACCTCTGGGCGTTCAGCGGCCAGCAGGCCTTCGACGAGTACGCGCACCACCTGCGTGAGCTGCTGACCCCGATGCTCCCCTACGGTGGCCTGCTCTGGATCCTGCGCGTGGTGCTCGTGGCCTCGTTGGTCGGGCACGCCGCGGCCGCGTTCGCGCTCTGGGCCCGTGCCGCCAAGGCGCGCGAGCAGCGCTACGCCGTCAAGAAGGCTGTCACCGCCACCCTCGCCTCACGGACGATGCGGTGGGGCGGCGTCGCGCTGCTCGCCTTCGTGATCTTCCACATCCTTCATCTGACGACCCACACCATCAACCCCGGCGGGGACCCCGAGAGCCCGTACCTGCGGCTCGTCGGCAGCTTCCAGGTCTGGTGGGTCGCCGTCATCTACCTGCTGGCGATGCTCGCGCTGGGGATGCACATCCGCCACGGTGCGTTCAGCATGCTGCAGACCCTCGGACTGACCGACAACCGCCGGCGTTACCGCATCTCGCACGCTGTCGGGCTCGTGCTCGCGATCGTCATCGCCGGCGGGTTCGCGCTCGTGCCGCTGGGCGTGCTCCTCGGCATCGTCACCACATGAGCCACCAAGAGAAGGATCCGATGGCGACCAACGAGAACGAGGCACCGCACGGAACGGCGATGGGCGCCTCGTCGGACCCCGTGGGCCAGGCCGAGGAGCTCGCACCCGCCGAGGTGGCCAACGAGAACCCCTCGCAGGGTGCGGCCGCCGGTGTCACGGCGCCCGTCTCGAGCCCGGTCGCCGACCCGGCCGATCACGACGACGCGGCGGGCTACTACACGACCGGGGACCCGCTCGCGGACACCAGCGCACCCGCGGGCCCCATCGAGCGGCGCTGGACCGAGCGCGTCTTCAACGCCAAGCTCGTGAACCCCGCCAACAGGCGCCGGCTCAGCGTCATCGTGGTCGGCACCGGGCTGGCCGGTTCGTCCGCCGCCGCGACGCTGGGCGAGGCCGGCTATCACGTCGACGCGTTCTTCTACCAGGACTCCCCGCGCCGGGCGCACTCGATCGCCGCGCAGGGCGGCATCAACGCCGCGAAGAACTACAAGGAGGACGGCGACTCGGTCTACCGGCTGTTCTACGACACGGTCAAGGGCGGCGACTACCGCGCGCGCGAGTCCAACGTCTACCGGCTCGCCGAGGTCAGCGCCAACATCATCGACCAGTGCGTGGCGCAGGGTGTGCCGTTCGCGCGTGAGTACGGCGGCCTCCTCGACAACCGGTCCTTCGGAGGCGTGCAGGTCTCGCGCACGTTCTACGCCCGTGGCCAGACCGGCCAGCAGCTGCTGATCGGTGCCTACCAGGCGCTGGAGCGGCAGGTCGCCGCGGGCACCGTGAAGACCCACGCACGGCACGAGATGCTGGAGCTGGTCGTCGTGGACGGCAAGGCCCGGGGCATCGTGACCCGCGACATGGTCACGGGTGAGATCGAGACCCACCTGGCCGACGCCGTCGTGCTGGCCAGCGGTGGCTACGGCAACGTGTTCTTCCTCTCGACGAACGCGATGGGCTGCAACGTCACGGCGGCGTGGCGCGCGCACCGCAAGGGTGCGCACTTCGCGAACCCCTGCTACACGCAGATCCACCCCACCTGCATCCCGGTCTCGGGCGAGCACCAGTCGAAGCTGACGCTGATGAGCGAGTCGCTCCGCAACGACGGCCGCATCTGGGTGCCGAAGAACGCCGAGGACTGCGACAAGGACCCGCGGGAGATTCCCGAGGAGGACCGCGACTACTACCTGGAGCGGATCTACCCGAGCTTCGGCAACCTCGTCCCCCGCGACATCGCCTCGCGGCAGGCGAAGAACATGTGCGACGAGGGCCGCGGCGTCGGCCCCATGGTCGGCGACCAGCGGCGTGGCGTGTACCTCGACTTCGCCGAGGCGATCGAGCGCATGGGACGCTCCGCCGTCGAGGCGAAGTACGGGAACCTGTTCGACATGTACGCCCGGATCACGGGCGAGGACCCCTACGCCACGCCGATGCGGATCTACCCCGCCGTGCACTACACGATGGGCGGGCTGTGGGTCGACTACGACCTGCAGTCCTCGATACCCGGGCTGTTCGTGGCCGGCGAGGCGAACTTCTCCGACCACGGAGCCAACCGGCTCGGCGCCTCGGCGCTCATGCAGGGGCTGGCCGATGGTTACTTCGTGCTCCCGAACACGATCCGCGACTACCTCGCCGACGGCCCGTTCCCCAAGGTCAGCGAGGACGACCCGGAGGTGCGCGCCGCTCGCGCGAACGTGCAGGAGCGCATCGACCACTTCCTCTCGGTCAACGGCTCCCGATCCGTGGACAGCTTCCACCGGGAGCTCGGCCACATCATGTGGGAGTACTGCGGCATGGAGCGCAGCGCCGAGGGGCTGCGCACCGCGATCGAGAAGATCCGGGCGCTCCGTGAGGAGTTCTGGCGGGACGTGCGCGTGCTCGGTACCAACGACTCGCTCAACCAGGCCCTCGAGCGCGCCGGGCGGGTGGCCGACTTCTTCGAGCTGGGCGAGCTGATGTGCATCGACGCGCTGCACCGCCGCGAGTCCTGCGGCGGCCACTTCCGCGCCGAGTCCCAGACGCCCGAGGGCGAGGCCCTGCGCGACGACGAGAACTTCGCCTACGTGGCGGCCTGGGAGTGGGGTGGCGAGTCCGGCGCCCCGATCCTTCACAAGGAAGAGCTCGAGTACGAGTTCATCGAGATGAAGCAGCGGAGCTACAAGTGAACCTGACCCTCAAGATCTGGCGCCAGCCGAACGGCTCCGCTGCGGGCGAGATGGTGACCTACCCCATCACCGACGTCTCCGAGGACATGTCGTTCCTGGAGATGCTCGACGTCCTCAACGAGCGACTCACCGCCGAGGGGCAGGAGCCGGTCGCGTTCGACTCCGATTGTCGTGAGGGCATCTGCGGCATGTGCGGCCTGATGATCAACGGCGTCGCGCACGGGCCCGAGGTCACCACGACCTGCCAGCTCCACATGCGTTCCTTCTCCGACGGCGATGTCGTCACCATCGAGCCGTGGCGCGCCTCCGGCTTCCCGGTGCTGCGCGACCTTGCCGTGGACCGTTCGGCCTTCGACCGCATCATCGATGCCGGTGGCTACGTGTCGGTGAACACCGGCGCAGCACCGGACGCGCACGCCAGCCCGGTCCCGAAGGAGAACGCCGACCGCGCGTTCGATGCCGCCACGTGCATCAGCTGCGGCGCGTGCGTGGCCGCCTGCCCCAACGGGTCGGCCTCGCTGTTCCTCGGGGCCAAGATCACCCACCTCGCCGAGCTCCCCCAGGGTCAGGCCGAGCGTTACACCCGCGTGCTCAACATGGTGCACCAGCACGACCTCGAGGGCTTCGGCGGCTGCACCAACATCGGTGAGTGCACCGCCGTCTGCCCCAAGGAGATCCCGCAGGACGTCATCGCCACCCTCAACAAGGACATGCGCCACGCCCTGTGGCACCGGGTGTGATCTCTTCGTACTGATCGTCGCCCCGGTCGCTCGTCACCTCCGGTGACGAGGCTGGGACGACGGCGGTGGCGCCCCGTTTCGTAGGCGGCGCGCCTTCGCGTGTGACGAAGGCGCGCAGGAGTGCCGTCCTGTTGCGGAACCTGCCGGGGTGTCACTCCCGCAACGCAGCGGCACCGTGGGTGTTGCGGAACCCACCCAGGTGTCACAACCGCAACGCCGCGGCACCGTGGGTGTTGCGGAACCCACCCAGGTGTCACATGCGCAACGTCGGCGGCCAGTCGTGCGGGACGCCCCGCGGTGTCGCGTCCACCCACGAGGTCAGGAAGGACGGCGGCGGGTCGGGAAGTGGCGGCGCCACTCCTGACTCACCGCAGGCAGGGGCGCGCCCACGCTTGCTAACGCTGCCCGGACGCGGGCGATGACACGCTCGGGATCCCACATCTGCATACCCGTCACCGTCACTACCTTCCACTGGTCACCGTTGAGCTCTTCCCGGCGTTCGATGTCTTCGCTCCATTGCAGGTCGCGCTCCACGTGATGGCGCCCGTCGTACTCGACTGCCACGCGCCACTCGCGGTAGGCGGTGTCCAGCTCGCGTCGGCGTCCGGCCGCCTCCACCTCTACCCCGGTCTCCGGCTCCGGGAACCCGCTGGAGATCAACAGCAGCCGCAACTTGCTCTCCTGCGGGAGCGTCACTCGCGCACGGACGAGCCCTGCGGCGCGGCGCGCGCGCTCGGCGCCTCGTCCTCGGGCTCCTGCCGCCGCAGCCACCAGCTGACGCGGACTGACGTAGCCCTCCCGCACCATGGCATCACCCAGCACGACGGCGTCGACGAGCGGGTAGTCCTTGGCGACGTCGAGGAAGGTGTCCTTCATCGCAGTGACCGGGATGCCGCGGTGCTGGCTGAGCTTCCGCGTGCCCTGGTGCGTCACGATCCCCCGCATCCGGACGCGTGGCGCGCCGCGCGGCACGAGCACGTGCGTGTCCTCGCAGACCGGCACCGGCAGGCCGCGAATGTCAGCTGCGCTGACCCCGCAGATCGCGCCGTTCTCTCCGACCACCAGGAGAGCCGCACGCGCGCGGATTGCGGGCGTCAGCACCACGCCGGCCTCGATGTAGACGCCACGCAGCGGCCGTTGGTACCTCGGGCCGCTGAAGTGCCGCCAGTTGAGACCGGCCGCCTCACCCTGAGCGCGTGTGAACGGCTGCGTCGGATCGAAAGGCATGGGACATCGTGACGAAGAGTGGTCGCTGTTCGCTGGGGCTGTCCACAGGCAAGCAGGCCCGTGTCGTACCCAGGCACGTTGCCCAAGGAGCACGAAAGGCGGTTCCGCAACGGGCTCGGCCCATCCGCGTTGCGGAGCTGACCACAGCACCAGATCGCGCAACACCAGCGTGGGAGCCGGCGCGATCGAGGCTGACTGGTGCCTCACGTCGTGATCGTGAATCCTCCGGCAAGGACGGGGACGGTGGAACCGGCGGTGACGCGGCGATGCGGGTCGCCGTCGGCGTCGTAGCTGCGGCCCGTGCCCGGCGCGAGCGCCGGGACCTCGGTGCCCGACGGCGTCGCGCCGGCGTAGAGAACGGCGTCACCATCGGTGGTCGTGTAGTGGGCGGTCGCCACGGCCGGGCGCACGAGCAGCGCGTTCAGCCGCAGCTCCCCCCGACTCGTGCACCGCAACCGCACCACGCCGCCGGGCAAGGGCTGCTCCAGCTGCTGCGGGATCAGGCTCCCCTCCGCCTCGGTCAGGCCTGCGGAGCCGGTACTGCCGTTGACCGAGGTCCCCAGCACCGGACCGTCGACGACCGCCCACTCCGCGTCGCCCGCTTCCTCGGCCGTGCGCCACGCGAGCGGGAGCGCCCAGCTGCCCGCGGCCGCGTCCACGTCCAGCTCGACCCACTCCCCTGCTGGCACCGACACGTAGTGCCCGCCCACGAGGTTGCCCTCCCCGGTCCAGGCGCCGCCGTCGGGCGTGACGATCGTGCAGCCGGCGCTCAGGGTGCCCGCAGCGGCGTCGAGCACCTGCAGTCCGTCGAAGCTCGCGTACCCCGTGATCGAGGTGGCGAGCGCAGCGACGTCACGGTGTGCGTCGAGCAGCTGCATCGTCAGGAGACCGTGGATCGTGGACTCGGCCCCGGAGTTGCGGTTGACCCGGCCGTCGGTCTCGACGCCGTCGAACGTCACACCGGTCTCAGGGTCGTAGGTCGGGATGCCGGCGGTGTTCGCACCGAAGAACCAGCCCGCCGCGAGCCCGGCGACCACCCGCAGGCCGCGTCCGCCGCCGGCCTCAGCAGCAGCGAGCGGGCCCGCCACCCGCCCGTGCGCGCCGTAGGCGATCTGCGCCTCCGCCGGCACCGGCGCCCAGGCGTTGCTGGGTCCCCCGCTGGCCAGAACCTGGGGCGTGAAGGTCCCGGCGTCCGCGATCGCGGCCCGCACCCACTCACGCTGGTGGCGCGCACGCCCGGCACGCGCCAACGCCTCCGGCGCTGCACCTCCCCACGCGTGCCAGAACCCGAGCGATCCGGTCCACGGCAGCACGGCGCCGAACGGCCAGCCACCTGACCGCGAGGTCCCCATCGCCGCGACCCCTTCGCCGTACCGGTCGAGCGCACGCCGCAGCCGGCGGTCCTTGGGACCCACCTCCAGCGCCGCGACCAGCCCGAGCATCGCCTCCGCCGTCGCGTCCGCACCGCCGGTGATGAGCCAGTCCGGCAGGTCGACGCCGTCGCTCGTCACCCAGCTCCCGTACCGCGACAGCGACTCCGCCTCCAGCGCCGCCACGGCCAGGTCGAGGCGCTCCTTCAGGAAGTCCGCGAACCTCCGTTCGCCACTGCGCCGGAAGGCGGCGTACCCCTCGCCGAGCGCCCACACGGTTCGCGCGAGCCAGTACGACTCCGCCGAGTCCGACGGGTCCGGCAGCTCCACCGGCTCGGCGCTCGGGTTGAGCGTGCCGTCGGACTGCTGCCACAGCACCACCCGGCCCGCGTTCGGACCGCTGTCGTTCTGCAGGTACGTGAGCGTGCGCAGCAGCTGGTAGGCGTGCTCCTTGCTGCCCCGGTCGCCCCGCGCACGCCAGGCCCGCAGGAACACCACGGCAGCTCGTGAGATGTCGTCGGCGTTGTACGCGCCCTGCGAGTAGTAGCCGGTCTCGGGGTCGAGCGCACCGCCACCGATCCGCCGGAACTCGGCGCCGTCAGCGTCGGCGTACGTCCACGGTGCCAGGGCTGTCGGCTCGTGTTCGATCCGATACGTCGTGTGCGTGCCGTCCGCCACCAGTGGTACCTCCTCGAGCAGGAACCGCAGGTGGTCCAGGTTCGTCAGCCTGTTCCGTCTCCCTCCGCCCACCGGGGTGTCCGACGGCGGAGCCCCGGTCGCGATGCCGGGCGCCACCAGGGCGGTGGCCGGGAGTGCTGCAGACAGGGTCAGGAACGTACGTCGAGTCGTCATCGTCGTCTCTCGTCGGATGGTGCGAAAGGGGGTCAGTGGCGCAGCGAGGCGCCCCAGGGCTCGGCCGGGTCGTGGACCGCGACTGCGAGTGTGGTGTCGGACTGGCCGTAGTAGGCGAACCACGTGCCGTGGAACTTCACGAGCCCCTCGACGAACGTCACGTTCGAGACCAGCCCGTGCCGGTCCTCGAAGGTCTGCGGTCGCAGCCACGGCACCTGCATGCGTGCGATCACGGTGGTGGGGTCGTCGGGGTCGATCGCGATCTGACCGCACCGGTAGTCGACATCGACCGTGCCGTCGTCGTGAACCAGGCGGGTGGCACCGTTGGTCAGCATCACCAGCAGGCCGTTGTCGGTGAGCACCGGCGACGTGCCGATCTCGACGAGGTCGGCATCGAAGGTCCCCGGCGTCGGGGCGTACATCGGCTCGGTGTCCGGCGTGCCGGGCGTCCAGTGGATCAGGTCGTCGCTGGTGGCCCAGTAGATACCGCCCTCACCGAAGTACATCCACCACTTCCCCTGCATCTGCACCGGCACGATCACACCGGCCTTGGACCAGTTGAAGCCTCGCGGGTCCATGGTCGCGAAGGTGTCGAAGTCCTCGAACAACGGACCGTGCTTGGTCCACGTGCGCAGGTCGGTCGAGGTGGCCAGGCACAGCTGTGCGCTGCGCCTGTCCCAGCCGGTGTAGGTGAGGTAGTACGTGCCGTCGATGACGGCGATGCGCGGGTCCTCGCACCCGTACCGCTCGTAGTCCTCGCTCGGCGACAGGATCGGCTCGGCCTCGCGCTCGAAGTGCAGGCCGTCGCGGCTGCGCGCCAGGCCGACGTGGGACACGATGTCCTCGGCGTGCGCGCGGTACAGCAGCAGCACCTCGTCGCCCTCGACCAGGGCGGCCGGGTTGTAGAGGTTCGCCGACTCCCACGTCCCACCCTGGGGTCGCAGGATCGGGTTGCCCTCGTAGGGGACGAACGGGCCCAGCGGGAACCGCGCGTCGTCGAACATGGTCGTTGAGGTCATCCTTCAGCCCTTCACGGCTGCGCCGAGGTCAGAGGCGGTGAAATAGCGCTGGAACAGGCAGAACAGCACCACCACGGGGAAAGCGAGCGCGGTAGCGCCCGCGAGGATCGCGCCGTTGGGGTTGGCGGTGGACTGCGCGACGTTGGAGATGTAGTTCGCCAGGGACACCGCCAGCGGCTGCATCGTGGCGTCCTTGGTGATGAGGAACGGCCAGAGGAACTCGTTCCACGGACCGATGAAGGTGACGAGCAGAACCGTCACCAGTGCGGGTCGCACCAGCGGGACGGCGATCGAGACCAGCAGCCGGAGCTCACCCGCGCCGTCGATCCTGGCGGCCTCGAACATCTCCTTCGGCAGTGCACGGAAGAACTGGGAGAAGATGAAGACGGCGGTCGTGTTGATCGCGAACGGCAGGATCATGCCGAGATAGGTGTCCCCCAGCCCGTAGCCTCGCGTGATCTGCACGTACAGCGGGATCATCAGGAGCTGGAAGGGCACCATCTGCACGAGCAGCATCAGCACCCAGGTCACACCACGGCCCCGGAAGTTCAGTCGCGCGATCGCGTAGCCCGCGAGGAGCCCGAACACCACGGTGCCGAGCAGCACGCCGGCGGTGAAGACCAGCGAGTTGAGCAACGAGCCGACGAGGTCGATGCGGGAGTCGATCGCCGCGAAGTTGCCGGTGGTCCACCCGGAGGTCGGGAAGATGCTGTCCGGGGTGTTGGTCGGGTTCTCCTGGAACGCCCCTATCAGCATGAAGTAGAACGGGAACGCGAACACGAGCGCTGCCACCGTCAGCACCACGTAGCGCAGCCAGGTGAGGCGCGTGCGGCGCATGGCTCCGGCCCTCGCGCGAGGTCGCTCGGCGGAAGGCAGCGGCGCAGAGGAAGGTCGCTTGGTGGACATCAGCTCTCCCTCGTGAGGCGGTTGGCGGTCAGCGACAGCAGCCCGACCACGATCACCAGCAGCATCCCGATCGCCGCGGCGGTATCCGGGTTCTGCTGCTGGATGCCCTGCTGGTAGATGAGGAGCACCGGGGTGCTGGAGGCGCCGTCGGGACCGCCGCCCGCCGTCAGCAGATAGGGCTCGGTGAACAGGTTGGCGCCCGTGATGATGGCGAGGATCAGCACCAGCGTGGTGGCCGCGCGGACCCCCGGGATCGTGACGGCGCGGAACCGCTGCCAGCCGTTCGCGCCGTCGGTCATCGCCGACTCGTGCAGCTCCCTCGGCACGTTCTGCAGCGCCGCGAGGTAGAGCAGGATATAGAAGCCGAGCTGTTTCCACGTGACGTACAGCGCGATCGTGGGCATCGCCAGGGTCGAGTTGATCAGCCACGACGGCGAGGGCGCCAACGGTCCCAGCACGCTGTTGATGAGCCCGCCCGAGGAGAACAGCAGCATCCACACCCCCACGAGTGAGACGCTCGCCGTCAGGTACGGGACGTAGAACGCGATCCGGTACGCGGAGGCCCACCGGACGCCGGAGTCCAGGGCGGTGGCGAGCACCATCGAGAGCACCACCGTCAGCGGCACGTTGATGACCAGGAACACCGCGGTGTTGCGGAACGACTCGAGCACCCGCTCGTCTGTGAGCACGGCCGCGAAGTTGTCGAACCCGACGAACGGCTTCGGCACCTCGACGCCCGGAGCGGTGAAGAAGTAGTCGTGGAAGGCGATGTAGACGGCGAACCCGAGCGGGTAGGCGAAGATCGTCAGCACGAACACCAGGTACGGCAGCGTGAACAGCGACCCGATCGGCTGCGCGCCCAACCACCCCCGGCGTTGGGCGCGCACCCGGTCCTGGCCGGCTGTGGGAGCCGTGGTCATCGCTACTCCGCCACGAGGCCGTTGATCGTCTCGGCCGTGCTGGTGAGGAACTCGTCGACCGGGGCGGTGCCGAAGATGACGGCGGCGGAGTAGCCGTCACGGAAGGCCTGCCACGTCTCGACGGAGTTCGGCACGCTCGGCACGTCGGCGACCCGCTCGGCCTGGCCGGCGAACGCCTCGTAGCTCGGGTTGGCCTCGAAGTACTCGGGGAACGTGGCAGCGAGGTCGGTCCGCAGCGGCATCTGCCCGGTCAGCTCCAGCAGCTGGCCGTCGCTGTCCTCGCTGGTGGCGAACTTGAGGAACTCCCACGCCGTACCCTGCGCCTCGCACGAGGTGAACATCGAGACGTTCTTGGAGTCGGCGAAGGTGAACACGTCCTCGGACCCGCTGCTGGTAGGCACGGGCATGAATCCCACGTCGACCGTCTCGGCGTAGGAAGCGATGGCCCAGGGGCCGGCGAGCTGCATCGCGGTCGTGCCGACCGACATCGCGTCGTCGGTCGAGGCCTCCTGCGGCGCGAGCCCGTCGGCATAGATCTGCGCCCAGAACTCGGCGACCGCGCGACCCTCGTCGCTGTCGAAGGTGGCTTCGCCGTCCTCGACCAGCATCGTGCCGCCGGTCTCGGCGATGTAGAGCGGATAGAAGTCGAACCACGGCTGGTAGAACTCGCTCGTGGGCGAGGGCCAGATCGCGCTCTGCGAGGCACCGGAGTCGACGATCTGCTGGGCGCCGGCCAGGAAGTCGTCATAGCTCTCCATGCCGGGGTTCTCGGGGTCGAGGCCGGCGTCGGCGAAGATCGTCTTGTTGTACATCACCATCACCGGGTTGGACTTCCAAGGCAGCTGGTAGAAGCCGTCGTCGGTCATGTACGAGGCGGCGCTGTCGCCGCCTCGTTCGTTGATGTAGTCGGCCCCGTCGTCGAACTGGGTGAGGTCGACGAGCCCTCCCTGACGCACCCAGCCCGAGACAGCTGCGGTCGCGATGTTGAACACCAGGCAGGGTGCCGTGCCCGCTGTGATGGCGGCCGTGATCGCCTCTTCCGACGACGACCCGGCGGGGATCTCCTGCGCGGTCACCTGCTCGTCGGGATGCTCGGCGTTCCAGGCGTCCACCACGGCGGTCCCCCAGGCCACCTCCTGCTCGTTGTTCGAGAGCCAGATGTCGATCGGGCCGGTCGCTTCGACGCCTTCGCCGCCGTCGTCACCGCCGCCTCCGCCACCGGAGCAACCGGCGACGAGCAGGGCTGCTGCGCCGAGCAGGGCAACAGGTCGGATGATCTTCATGGGAGCTCCTTCGTGAGCAGGGGGCGAGCGGTGGTGGGGGCAGCGGCCGCGGTGCTCTCGCGCAGCACGAGCCGGGTGCAGTCGACGGTGACCTCGCGGTGCAGGTCGCCGGCGATGTCGGCGAGCAGACGTTCTGCTGCGACCTCACCGCGCCGTCGTGGATCGGTGAAGACGCTGGTCAGCGCCGGGCTGAGATGGCCGGAGAGGTGGTCGTCGTCGAACCCTGCGACGGCGAGATCGCGCGGGACGTCGAGGCCGTGGGCGCGGGCGTGGGAGTAGCCGGCGATCGCCATGGTGTCGTTCGCGTACACGATCGCGGTCGGCCGGTCGGGCAGCCTGAGCAGCTCGGCGGTGAGGTCGCGGCCGCTCCCGGCGGTGAAGTCACCCTCGCGCAACAGCTCGGGCGTGCCCGTCTCCTCGAGGTAGGCGCGGGCCCGCACGTAGGAGTGCACGTAGTCGAGCGGGCCGGCCACGTGCGCGATGCGCTCGTGCCCCGCAGCCCGCAGATGGGCGATCAGCTCCTTCACCGGCGTGGCATCGTCGGTGCGGACGCGCGAGAAGGAGGTCTCGCCGTCGTACGCGCCGAGGAGCACCGCGGGGATGCGCAGATCCTGCAGGAACCCCACGCGCCAGTCGCTGCGGTGCAGGTCGAGGAGGATCACGCCGTCGGAGCGGCCATGGGCCATCGCCCGATACGCGCGCTCCTCGGCGGTGCGGTTGGTGACCACCTGCATGACGAGCGCGACCTCCTGGCGGGCGAGCACCGACTCCACTCCGGCGATGAACGCCGGGAAGAAGGTGTCGGAGGCGAGGATGTCCGGGTCGCGAGCGAGGATGATCCCGACGGCGTTGGCCCGGCGGGTGGCGAGCGCACGTGCGCTCGAGCTCGGCACCCACTGCAGCTGTTCGGCGGCGGCGAAGACACGCTGCTTGGTCGCGACCGAGATGGGTCGCTTCCCGCTGTACGCGTGCGAGACGGTGGCCTTCGTGACACCTGCGGCGGCGGCCACGTCCCCGATCGTCGGTCTGCTCACAACACTCCCTCGTGGTGACGGCAAAGTCGACGCTAAACCGGTTTGACGATGAGGTCAACCGGTTTGATGATCTCGGCCGGAGATCAGCACGGGGTCCGGCTGAGCAGCGTGCCGCCGCGCACCGCCTCGGCGCAGCCGGCTCGAGCCCGCCCGCTGCAGCTCGGGAAAGCGCTTTGGGGTGCTGGCGGTGCACCCGGTGGCCCGGGGATCACCCCAAGCGGATTCCGCGTAGGTGTTGCGGAACCCACCGAGGTGTCACGACCGCAACGCCCCGGCACCGTCAGCGTTGCGGAACCCACCCAGGTGTCACAACCGCAACGCCCCGGCACCGTCAGCGTTGCGGAACCCACCCAGGTGTCACAACCGCAACGCCCCGGCACCGTCAGCGTTGCGGAACCCACCCAGGTGTCACTACCGCAACGCCGCAGCACCGTCAGCGTTGCGGAACCCACCCAGGTGTCACAACCGCAACGCCGCAGCACCGTAGGTGTTGCGGAACCCACCGGGGTGTCAACTGCGCAACGTCGACGGCCAGTCGTGCGGGACGCACAGCGGTGTCGCGTCCACCCACGAGGTCAAGACGGGCGGCGGCGGGTCGGGAAGTGGCGGCGCCATTCCTGGCTGACGGGCGGGAGAGTCTCGCCTGCGCGGGGTCAACGCAGCACGCACGCGGTTGATCACGCGCTCGGGGTCCCACATCTGCATCCCGGTCACCGTGACGACGTCCCACCGGAACGGAGGTGCGCTCGGTCAGGTCCCGTCAGCGTCCGGGACCGGCACTCACGTGTGGGACCGGCACTCACGTGCGGTCAGGAGTCACGCCACGGCGGGACCACGCCGCGCAGGTCAGGCGTCGCGGAAGCCGCGGTACTTGCGCTTGATCCAGCCGATGAGGCCGCCCCAGTACTCCTCGCGCTCAGGATCGGGAGCGGGAGCAGGGCGGATGCGACCGGTGCTGGGGTCGTGGTCCCACGCCAGCGTGTCGGGATCGGTCTCGGTGACGTAGTTGGGGGCCTCGTCCTCGTGCGTGAGCTGGCCCGGCTCGACCTCCGGGACCGCGGGCGGGTTCGCCGTCCACGCGCACACCATCAGCAGGATCCGGACGATGAAGTTCACCCAGAGCAGCAGCGTGATGATCGCGGCGTACGGGGCGAGCAGGGGGTTGCTGGCCGCACCGCCCACGATCGAGGTCCCGAGGAACCGGATCACACCGGCGGCGACCGCGACGACCAGCGCACCGGTCAGCAGATCCCTGCGGGGCGGTCGAGCGCCCGCCAGGCCGCGGATGAGGAAGACCACCACCCCGAGGTCCACGGCCAGCGCGACCAGGTATCCCGCGATCCGCAGCAGAACCTGCACCGCAGGGTTGTCGCCGAGCCCGACAGCGTCGGCGATCGCCGTACCCGCGGTCCCCACCGCGATCCCCAACCCGGCGGTCAGCACGACCGCGAGCGCGAGCACCACGAACCCGGCCAGGTCGCGCAGCTTCGCGACCACGGCGTTCTCCGAGGTGGTGACGATCCCGAACATCGCACGGATACCCGCCCGCAGCGCGGCCATCACCGAGATCGCGGCGTTGATCAGCACCACGAACCCGATGACGCCGGTCAGCAACGAGGCCCCGCCGCTGAAGCGCAGGCTCTCGGGCGTGAGCATCCCGTCGGAGTTGGTCTCGGACTGCACCACGCCGGGCAGCGCGGAGTCGAGCGCCGCGAGAACGGCTTCCTGCATCCCCTCGTTGTCGCCCACGATCGCCATGAAGATCGAGAACGCGACGGCAAGTCCCGCGAAGATCGAGAACAGCGCCGAGTAGGCGATGCCTCCGGTGAGCAACGCCCCGTTGGTGGCGCCGTAGCGGGCGAGGCCACGAGCGACGCGGGTCTGCTTCCACCACTCGAGCAGCCGGGCGAGGCGCGTCTTCGCCGCCTCGACGGCGCCGTCGTCGTCGGAGCGCTTCGCTGCTTCTTCGGCCTGATCGTTCATCTCAGCCCCCTGGGTCGTCGTGCGTCACGAGCAAGAACGTCTCGACCTCGCGCCACACCCCGTCGTCACCGTATTCGTAGAGCGCGAACTGCGCGACCGGGAAGCGGGCCTGGAAGTCGGCGCGTGACAGCCCGGCGGCGTCGAGCCGGGCGTCGTCGAGGTCGTGCGCGATCGTCACGTGCGGGTGGTACGGGAACCGGATCGGTTGCGACAACGGGCCCGTGTTGACCGAGCCGTGCAGCTCGGCGCATCCCTCGGCACCCTCGGTGACCGCCACGAACACCACGGGCGAGATCGGCCGGAACGTGTCGGTCCCCGACAGCGCGACCACGAACGGCGCGTGCGCGGCCGCGACCTCGCGCAGGTGCACCCGTACGGCGTCGAGCTGATCGGGCTCGATCACGGTCGGCGGCATCAGCGTGATGTGCGGGTCGATCGCGAGTGCCTCGGGATCGCCGGCATCGATCCGCGCCCGCGTCAGCGACTCGGAGTAGGGGGCGGGCACCGCGATCGCCACGCCGATGCTGATCTGCGAACCCACCCTCGGCGGCACCCTCATCGGATCAGACCCTCGGACGAGCAGGGCGCGGCGGCGAGCATCCCCCCATCTTGCCCGGTCCGACCTGTTCTCCGCGCCAATCGTGTCCCGCTCCTCGGACGCCGTGGTGCCCGGCATCTGCCAGAACGGCCACAATGGACCCGTGCCTTACACCGATCAGCCCACGCCCGAGCTCGTCGACTCCTGGTCCGCTGCCGATGGCGCCGCCCGTGCAAGCAGCACGTTCACCGAGGTCTTCGGCGAGCGACCCGACGGCGTCTGGTTCGCCCCCGGGCGCGTCAACCTCATCGGGGAGCACACCGACTACAACGGCGGTCTCGCGCTCCCGATCGCACTCCCCCACCGCACCTTCGCCGCCTTCCGTCGCCGGGACGACGACGTCGTGCGCCTGGTCTCGGGTCGGGAGTCGACGCCGTGGGAGGGTCGGCTCGCCGACGTCGCTCCCGGTGCTGTCGAGGGCTGGGCTGCGTACGTGGTCGGCGTCGCATGGGCGCTGCAGCAGGCGGGGCAGCCGGTCACCGGGTTCGACGCCGCTGTCGAGTCCTGCGTCCCCTACGGCGCGGGCCTCAGCTCCTCTGCCGCGCTCGAGGGCTCGATCGCGGTCCCGCTGGCCGAGCACCCCGACTGGGTGGGCTCCGGCGTCGACACCGATGAGGCACGCGCCCTGCTCGTCGAGGCGTGCATCCGGGCCGAGAACGAGATCGCCGGCGCCAACACGGGCGGCATGGACCAGTCCGCGTCGCTGCGCTGCCGTGAGGGGCACGCCCTGCTGCTCGACTGCCGCAACGGCAGCGTCGAGCACCTCCCGTTCGACCTGCCGGCCGCCGGCCTGGAGCTGCTGGTCATCGACACCCGCGCGCCGCACGCGCACGCCGACGGTCAATATGCGCAGCGCCGCGCCACCTGCGAGGCGGCCGCCGCCTCACTGGGGGTCGAGACCCTTCGCGAGATCGATCTCGCCGACCTCGACGTCACCCTCCCCCGCCTCGAGGACGATGTCGCCCGGGCTCGGGTGCGGCACGTCGTCACCGAGATCGACCGGGTCCGCGGCTTCGTGGCCCTGCTCTCGGCCGGGAAGGTGCGCGAGGTCGGCCCGCTGATGGACGCCTCGCACACCTCGCTGCGTGACGACTACGAGGTCTCCTGCGCCGAGCTCGACCTGGCGGTCGAGGCCGCACGTGCCGCTGGCGCCCTCGGTGCCCGCATGACCGGCGGCGGGTTCGGCGGCTCGGCCATCGCCCTGATCGAGGCGGGTCAGGGGCACGCGGTGAGCACCGCCGTCGTGCAGGCCTTCCACGATGCCGGGCACGCCGAGCCCGCTTTCCTCATCGCGACGCCCGGCGGCCCAGCGGGTCGCGCTGGCTGAGCACAGCCCTCACGGGGGCGTGGTCCGACCAGCGACCCTCATAGCCGGGCGCGCGGTCGACCGTGACCTCACGCACGGACGGCGCGAGCGCGGCCGAGCACCACAGGTAGTCGATGCGCCACCCCGCGTCGTTGTCGTACGCGCGGCCGCGCCAGGACCACCAGGTGTAGGGCCCCTCGACATCACCGGCGTAGGTGCGCGCGGCGTCGACCCAGCCGAGCTCGCGCCAGCGCGTCAGGTACGCCTGCTCCTGCGGCAGGAAGCCCGACTTGCCACGGTTGCCCTTCCAGTTCTTGATGTCCCGCTCGTCGTGGGCCACGTTGAGGTCGCCGCCCAGCACCGCACGGCCCTCGGCCAGCTCGGCCAGCCTCGCGGTAGCTCGTTCGAGGAAGGCGAGCTTGACCGCCATCGACGGCGTGCGCGCGGTCGCGGTGTGGACATAGGTCGAGATCACGGTGAGGGTCTCGCCGTCGGGCATGAGGAGATCGGACTCGACCCAGCGACCCACGCTCTCGGTCGGTTCCCCGGGCAGCCCGAGCCGCACTGCCTGGAACGCGAGCCTGGAGGCGATCGCCACGCCGGCGCGCCCGGCGGTCGGAGCCTCGTGGTGCACGAGGTGCCAGTCGGGCCCGAGATGCTCGGTGAGGATCGAGCTGGGTGCGCGGACCTCCTGCAGCAGCAGCACGTCGGGCTGGCTCGCCGTCAGCCAAGCGGGCATCCCGCGCCGGAACGCCGCGCGGATCCCGTTGACGTTGACGGTGGCGACGGTGAGCGGCTCAGACCCCACGGATCAAGGTGAGGGCGTGACAGGCGACCTCGTCTCGGTCGAGCTCGGTGCCCTTGCCGCCGGTGTCGAGGATCGCTTGGTAGATGACGCCCTCGGTGTAGGCGAGCAGCGCTCGGGTCAGGGCGTCCGGGTTGGCGTGCCCCAGGTTCGCGACGCCGAGCTTCAGCCAGGCTCGCAGCGTCCCGCCGAGGCGCTCGGGGAACACGAGCGTCAGCGCGAAGCGAGCACGGGCGCGCGTGATCGCGGACGGCCGGCACTGACGCACCGCGAACTCGGCGAGCGCAGCAGCGAGACCGACGTCGTCGATCTTCTTGAACCCGCGGTGGATCTCCGTGAGCGTGGCCTGGTCCACCTCCTGCAGCCGCTCCATCGTGCCCACCAGCAGCGAGCGGCGGGTGCGGAAGTAGTTGGAGGTGCTCCCGTCCGGCACCTCCAGGCGACGGTCGATCCCGCGGTGGGTGAGCCCCCTCGTGCCGCTCTCTCCCACGATGGCGAGGGCGGCGTCGAGCATCCGCGTACGGCGATCCGGCATGGATGGAGCGTACGCGGATCGCCGGTCCGCGGCACCTCCGGCCATCGTGCCGGCGCTCATCCCTGGGACGAGGCCTCGTCACGCGGGATGCGGCGCACCCAGGGCCACCAGACCGCGCGACCGATGTCGTGCACGAGGCCAGGCACCAGCAGCGATCGCACCACGAAGGTGTCGATGAGCACGCCGACCGCCACGATGAACGCGATCTGGAGCAGGAACAGCAGCGGGATGACACCGAGTGCCGAGAAGGTCGCCGCCAGCACCAGCCCGGCGGAGGTGATGACGCCGCCGGTGACCGCCAGTCCGCGGCGCACCCCCTCCCGGGTGCCGTGCTGCAACGACTCCTCGCGCACCCGGGTCATGAGGAAGATCGAGTAGTCGATGCCGAGCGCCACGAGGAACACGAACCCGTACAGCGGCACGGTGGCATCGGCGCCGGGCAGGTCGAGGACATGGTTGAACACGACCGCCGACAGGCCCATGGTCGCGGCGAACGAGACCACGTTGGCGACGAGCAGCAGCAGCGGCGCCACGATCGCCCGCAGCAGCAGCACGAGCATGAGGAAGATGACGATCAGCACGACCGGCACGATCGTGCGGAGGTCGCTGGCAGCTGTCTCCTGGGTGTCGAGCCGCTCCGCGGCCGCGCCACCGACCAGGCTGTCGGGCGCCGCGGCGTGGGCCGCCTCCCGCACGTCGGCAGCCACGCCGATCGCCTCCCGGCTCTCGGCACTCGCCTCGGTGACGACCTCGACCATCACGATCCCGTCGACGACGACCGGCTCGGCGGGTTCCTCGCTCGGTGGTCCGGCGGCGGCCTCGCCGGTGTATACGGCGGCGGAGGCGACGCCGTCGATCCCGTCCATCGCGTCGACCACCGCCGCGGCGGCGTCCTCGGCGACGAACACCTGGATCGGCTCGACCTGGCCGATCTCGAAGTGCGCGGCGAGCACCTCCTCGCCCGCGACAGCCTCGACCTCGCCCCGGAACACGTCGGATTCACCCGTGCCGTCGGCGCGCAACGTGGGAAGGAAGGCGGCGAGCGCGAGCAGCCCGAGCAGCGTGATGATCCAGACCGGGCGCGCCCGGCGGGTCACCGCATCGGCCACCCGCTGCCACAGACCGGGCTTCCCGGGCTCGTCGCCTGCGGCGCTGTAGTGCGGCACCCGCGGCCAGAAGACGACCCGGCTGCGCTGGCCCGCGAGCAGCAGGAGCGCCGGCAGGAAGGTGAGTGCGCCGAGGAATGCCGCGACGATCCCGATCGCCGCGACCGGGCCGAGGCTGGCGTTGGAGCCGAGGTCGGAGAGCATGAGGCACAGCAGCCCGGCGATCACGGTGCCGGCGCTCGCCGCGATCGGCTCGAGCGAGGCGCGCCAGGCAGCGCGCATCGCGGCACTCGGACGGCGGTGCCTCGTCAGCTCCTCGCGGTACCGGGCCACGAGCAGCAACGAGTAGTCGGTGGCCGCGCCGATCACGAGGATCGACAGGATTCCCTGGCTCTGGCCGTTGAGCTGGAGCACGTCGTTGCCTGCGAGCGGCTTCACCACGAGCGCGGCCAGGCACAGCGCGAACACGGAGGTGAAGATCACGGCGAACGGCAGCAGCGGCGAGCGGTAGACGATGACGAGGATGACCAGCACCACGACCAGCGCGACGAGCAGCAGCAGGCCGTCGATGCCGCCGAAGGCGGAGACGAGGTCGGCGACGTAGCCCGCAGGGCCGCTGACCCAGGCGGTCACGTCGACCCCCTCGAGCGCGGCGGGAGCCTCGGTACGGATGCTCTCGACGACGGCGACCGTCACGCGCTCCTCGTCGTCACCGATGAGCCGATCGGCCTGCGTGGCATCGATCGAGACGGGCAGCATGATCGCCTCGCCGTCCTCGGACGGCACGACCGCGACAGGGCCGGTGAGGACGTCCTCGACCACCTCGCCACCGGGCAGCTCGAGGCCGCCGATGCTCTCGGCGAAGGCCTGGATCGCGGCGATCTGCTCCTCGCCCAGGGCAGCGCCGTCGTCGGAGGTGATGACGACGAGACCGGGCAGCGAGGTGCCTTCGGTGAACTCGGCGGCGAGCTCGCCCGCACGCGTCGACTCGGCGTTGGCGGGCAGGAATGCAGCCGCATCGTTCTCCTGCACCTGCGAGAGCGTTCCCTGCGCCATCCCCCCGAACGCAGCGATCGCGAACCACCCGATGAGCGCGATGGAGACGACGAGCCAGCGCAGCGCACCGCGGCTGCGACGCGCCCCGCCCTCGCGGTGGTCGGGGGCCTCAGATTCACTCAGCACGCTGAGTATTTTGCACGGTTCCCCGCTTGCAGGCAACTCCCGGCACAATGCCTCAGGTGAGCACAGCGCAGTCACCCGATCGACACGGCGTCGACGTGGACCCCTCCCAGTGGCCGACCGGGCGGTTGCTGTCCGCAGCCGCGCGCCGCATGGAGAACGGCTGGAACGCCTACCTGGCGGGGTGGAACCTCAACCACGCCTCGCTGCCCGCGCTCGCGATCCTCATGGCCGGGCCGTTGTCGCAGCGGGAGCTGGCCGCCGCGCTCGGGGTGACCGAGCAGACGACGAGCCGGATCGTGGCAGGGCTCGAACGCCATGGGTACGTGACGCGTGAGCGGCACACCGACGACCGCCGGGTCAGGTTGCTGGCCGCCACACCGACCGGCCGGCGCGTGATGCAGGAGCTCGACGACGCGGGCTCGGTCGACTCGATCGTGCGGCACGAGCTCTCGCCGGACGACGAGGCCCGGTTGCGAGAGCTGCTGCTGCGGTTCCTGTGAACGGTGTCGGAGGGCCGTGACAGCATCGGTGGCATGCGAATCACTCTCGACATCGACCTCGATGCCCTCGGCGCCGAGCCGGCATCCGAAGCAGGGAGGATCCTGCGCTACTGGGCCGGCGCGCTGGGCCAGCTCGACCTGAGACAACCGGCATCGTTTCCCCTGATGGACTCGGGCTACCAGCAGGTGGGCAGCCTCGAGATCGAGAGCACAGACGCGCACGAGACACCCGGCGATGTCAAGAACCACCTTCACAACTATCTGTCGCGGCAGCACGAGGTGCTGATGTGGAAGCTGGATGGGGTCAGCGAGCGCGACGCGCGCTGGCCGATGACCCCGACCGGTACCAACCTGCTCGGGCTGCTGAAGCATGTCGCCACGGTCGAGGCGGAGTACTTCGGGCTCGTGTTCGACCGGCCGTTCCCGGAGGTCCTGCCGTGGGCAGCCGAGGATGCCGAGGACAACGCCGACATGTACGCCGGGCCGGAGGAGTCGGTGGCCTCGGTACGCGCCTTCGCGGAACGGGTGTGGGCGCACGCCGATGCGACGATCGACGCGCTCCCCCTCGACGCTCCAGGCCACGTGCCGTGGTGGGGCGACCGGGGCGACGTCACGCTCGCCCAGATCCTCGTGCACGTGACCGCCGAGGTCGCTCGGCACGCCGGCCACGCCGACATCGTGCGCGAGCTGATCGACGGCGCTGCGGGGCTGCGCGACGGCGGCTCGAACCTTCCCGAGCACGACGCCCGGTGGTGGGCCGAGTACGTCGAGCGACTCCAGCAGGTGGCCACCGACGCTGGCGCCCAGTAGCCGCGGAACCTCGACGACCGAGCGGGATGGTGCCGGCGGTTCACCGGATGGGTGTGCTGCCGGCGCGGGCGTCTGCCAGTCGCACCCCGTCGTCCCCCGGCGCGCCCAGCCCCGCGCAGGAAACTCGGAGCATCGGCCCGACGGCGTCCCGACAGATCTCCACGACGCTCATCATCGAGCTCTCGCCCTGCACGCCGCGAGAGAGTCTCCGATTACCTCGACCCGCAGCCGTGGGTCACGAGGGGTCGACGGGGGGGCTGGCAGCGGGATTGGCTGTCAGGCGGAGCGGCGGCGCTCTGCGGCGTCGACGGCGTTCTTGAAGAGCATCGCGATCGTGGTGGGGCCCACCCCGCCCACCCGGGGCGTGATGGCACCGGCGACCTCGGCGCACCGCTCGTCGACGTCGGGCAGCAGGCGCTTGCCCTCGTACCGGACTCCACCACCCACGACCGTGACCCCGGGCGTGAGGTGCTCGGGCTGCAGGATGCCGGGCACGCCCACGGCCGCGATGACGATCTCGGCACGGCGCGTGTAGTCGGCCCAGTTCGGCACACCGGTGTGGACCACCGTCACGGCCGCGTTGGCCGTGTCCCGCTTCTGCGAGATCAGCAGCGCGAGCGGGCGCCCGAGCGTGGTGCCGCGGCCCAGGATGACGACCTCACGGCCGGCCACGGGGATCTCGTGGTGGGCGAGCAGCGCCTCGATCCCGGCGGGCGTGCACGGTACGGGCCCGGGCATGCCCAACGCGAGGCGACCCATGTTGACCGGGTGGAGGCCGTCCACGTCCTTGTCCGGGTCGAGCTCGAGCAGCGCGGCGTCGAAGTCGATCTGCTTCGGCGTCGGGTGCTGGATGAGCACCGCGTCCACCTCGGCCGCATCGTTCATCTCGCGGATCGCTGCCAGCACATCGGCCTGGGTGGCGTCCTGCGGCAGGTGGATGTGCGGCGACGTGAGTCCCAGCTCCGCCGCCTTCCCCTGCTTCATCCGGATGTACCCGGCGCTCGCCGAGTCCTCACCCACGAGGATGGTGCCGAGGCCAGGCTGGTGCCCGGCCGCCGTCAGGGCTTCGATCCGAGGTCCGAGCGCTGCGAGGACAGCATCGGCGACCGGCTTGCCCGGGAGGAGACGGGCAGTCACTGCTGCAGGCCCTCGTACAGCGGGAACTCGTCGGTGAGCTTCTTGACCCGGGCGCGTGCCGCCTCGAGGTCGGCGCCCTGACCCTCGCGGAGCAGCCCGGCGATGATGTCCGCGACCTCGGTGAACTCGGCGTCGCCGAAGCCACGGCTTGCGAGCGCCGGGGTACCGATGCGAAGGCCGGAGGTGACCCGCGGCGGGCGAGGGTCGAACGGCACCGCGTTGCGGTTGACCGTGATGCCGGCACCGTGAAGGAGGTCTTCGGCCTGCTGACCGTCCAGCGGCGAGTTGCGCAGGTCGACCAGGACCAGGTGCACGTCGGTGCCGCCGGTCAGCACCGAGACGCCGGCCTCGGCCACCGCCGGGTCCATCAGCCGCTCGGCGATGATCTTGGCGCCGCTGAGGGTGCGCTGCTGCCGGTCCCTGAACTCCTCGCCGGCGGCTACCTTGAACGCGACAGCCTTGGCCGCGATCACGTGCATGAGCGGGCCGCCCTGCTGGCCCGGAAACACGGCCGAGTTGAGCTTCTTCTCCCAGGCCCCCGCGTCACGCGAGAGCAGCAGACCCGAACGAGGGCCACCGAGGGTCTTGTGCACGGTGGTCGAGACCACGTCCGAGTGCGGCACCGGCGAGGGGTGCAGCCCCGCGGCGACCAGCCCGGCGAAGTGCGCCATGTCGGTCCACAGCAGCGCGCCGACCTCGTCGGCGATCGAGCGGAACGCCTCGAAGTCGAGGTGGCGTGGGTAGGCGGACCAGCCGGCGATGATCACTTGCGGCCGGGCCTCGATCGCGGCGGCGCGCAGCGCGTCGTACTCCACCCGGTGGGTCTGCTCGTCGACGCCGTAGGCGTGGACCTCGTAGAGCTTGCCGGAGAAGTTGATCTTCATGCCGTGCGTCAGGTGGCCGCCGTGCGCGAGCGAGAGGCCGAGGATGCGGTCCCCCGGCTTGGCCATCGCGTGCAGCACCGCGGCGTTCGCCGTGGCACCGGAGTGCGGCTGCACGTTCGCGTACTCGGCGCCGAACAGCGACTTCGCCCGCTCGATCGCGAGGTTCTCCGCGATGTCGACCTGCTCGCAGCCGCCGTAGTAGCGCTTGCCGGGGTAGCCCTCGGCGTACTTGTTGGTGAGCACGCTGCCCTGGGCCTGGAGCACGGCGCGGGGCACGAAGTTCTCGCTGGCGATCATCTCCAGCGTGTCGCGCTGGCGGCCGAGCTCGCCTTCCAGGACGGCGGCGATCTCAGGATCGACGTCAGCGAGCGGTGCGTCGGGATGGGGGTGGCTCATGGCTCTTCCTCCGTGTGACTGGGCGGGTTTCCGTGGCGATCTGCGGCCCAGGCGGGCGACCTCAGATCAAGCGTGGAACCGTCGCTCCCCGGTGGTGCACCACCTTCGCCAGTCGCGACGCATCGAGCCTACCCTGCTCGGAGCCGTCCGGACCATGCCCGACGGCGGCGCTCACCTGGAGCGCTCGGGCTGCGGTGGCGATGGGCTACGAGAGGTGCCCGATCAGCTCGGCTCGGTGCCTTCGCCGTCGGCAGCGTCCTCATCGATCTGCTCGTCGACCTCGGCCTCGCCGAGGATCTTGCGCAGGTAGGCGTAGGTGAGGTCGCCGGCGTTCTGGTCGTACTGGTGCTCGAAGCCGTGCTTGGCGTAGAGGCTGAGGTTCTGCTTGGAGTCCTGGCCCGTGAAGACCCAGACCTCCTTGGTGTCCTCGGGCAGGTAGGTGAGCACCGACATCAGCAGCCTGGTGCCGATCCCCTGGCCCTGCAGGTCCGGAACCACGGCAAGGCGGCCGAGCAGCGCCCGGTCCTCCTCGAGGCCGACCCGCACGGACCCGATCATCCGTGTGCCCACCCAGGCACCCAGCGTGACCACGTCGGAGCGGGCGAGATCCTCCCGCAGCTCGTCGAGGGTCTGGGTCAGCGCGGGGATGTGCGGGTCGTCGTACAGCTGCGCCTCCGTGACGAAGGCAGCACGCCGCACCGTGAGCAGCTCCCCCGCATCGGCGTCCTCGACAACGTCGATCCTCAGCTCGGTCTCGGCCATGTTCATATCCTTCCACCTCCGGGCGGCAGCTGGGCCGATCAGCGCGCCGTGGCACGGATCGCCTACCCTCGGCCGGGTGACCAGCATCGATCCGACCCACTGGGTGCTCACCCTCTCTTGCCCCGACCGACCCGGCATCGTGCACGCCGTGACCGGCGCGCTCGCGGGCCTGGGTGGCAACATCACCGAGTCGCAGCAGTTCGGCGACCCGGACACCGGGCTGTTCTTCATGCGGGTGCAGGCCGAGTCGAGCGCGCCGCGCGAGCAGCTGGAGGGCGCGTTCGCTGCCGTGGCCGCGGAGTTCTCGATGACGTGGAGCCTCGACGAGGTCGCCCGCCCCGTGCGCACCCTCATCATGGTCTCGACGACGGCGCACTGCCTCACCGATCTGCTGTTCCGGCAGCGCTCGGGCCGCCTCCCGATCGAGATCGCGGGGGTGGTCTCCAACCACACCGACCTCGCGCCGATCGCCGAGTTCTATCACGTGCCGTTCCACCACGTGCCGGTCACCAAGGCCACCAAGGATGCGGCTGAGGACCAGCTGCTGGCGCTCGTGGACGAGCTCGACGTCGAGCTGGTCGTGATGGCCCGCTACATGCAGATCCTGTCCGACCGGGTGTGCACGGAGCTGGCCGGTCGGGTCATCAACATCCACCACTCGTTCCTGCCCTCGTTCAAGGGCGCACGGCCCTACGCGCAGGCGCATGATCGAGGGGTCAAGCTCATCGGGGCGACCGCCCACTACGCCACCGCGTCGCTCGACGAGGGCCCGATCATCGAGCAGGACGTGGAGCGGGTCAGCCACGCCGACGATGTCGACGAGCTGGTCGCCATCGGCCAGGACGTGGAGCGGCGGGTCCTGGCGCGCGCCGTACGGTGGCACGCCGAGCACCGCGTCCTCCTCGACGGCCACCGCACCGTCGTCTTCCGCTAGCCGGTCTCAACACGATCCCGGAGGTGTCCGGAATCGTGTCGAAACCGTCAGGGGCGGTGTTCCCAGACGCCGTCGACGCGGCGGGGCAGGTGCCAGGGGTTGTCGTCGCGTAGCGCCGGCGGCAGGAGCTCCTGCGGCACGTCCTGGTAGGCCACGGGCCGGCCGAAGCGCTGCACGGCAGCGGTGCCGACCGAGGTGCCCGCCGTGGTGGCGGCCGGGTAGGGGCCCCCGTGCTGCATCGCGTAGGTCACGGCGACGCCGGTGGGCCAGTCGTTCCACACCACGCGGCCGGCCACAGCGGAGAGGACGCCGACCAGCTCGGCCGAGACCTCCTCGCCCGGCTCGCCGTGCACGGTGGCGGTGAGCTGGCCGTCGAACGTGCCGGCGAGCGCGACCACGTCGGCAGGGTCCTGGTACTCGACCACGATCGAGACCGGGCCGAAGCACTCCTGGCGCAGCCGCTCGACCTCGGTGAACCGATCGATGTCGACGGCGAGCAGGCTGGGGGTGGGCGCATCGCCCGTGGACCCGTCCACCACGACGCGCACACCCTCCACGCCGCGCAGCTCCTCCAGGCCGCTGGCGTAGCCGGCGGCGATCCGCTCGTTGAGCATCGGCGCGGCCGGGACCGAGGCGAGCGCCTCTGCGGCGGCACCGATCACCTCCGAGCCCGCGGGCGTGAGCAGGATCCCTGGGTTCGTGCAGAACTGGCCCACGCCAAGCGAGAGCGAACCCGCGTAGCCGGCGCCGATCTCGGCACCACGCGCAGCCGACGCCGCCGGGGTCACCACGACCGGGTTGACGCTGCCGAGCTCACCGAAGAACGGGATCGGCTCGGGGCGGCCGGCGGCGAGGTCGAACAACGCCCGGCCGGCGCCGATCGACCCCGTGAACGCGCTGGCACGGATGGCCGGGTGCTTGATGAGCGCGATACCGGCGTCGAACCCGTGCACCAGCCCGAGCCCGCCGGGGGCCCCCGCCTCGGCGAGCGCTGCTGCCACGATCTCCGCGACGGCGACCGACAGCCTCGGGTGACCCGGGTGCGCCTTGACGACGACCGGGCAGCCCGCGGCGAGCGCCGCGGCGGTGTCACCGCCCGCCACGCTGAACGCGAACGGGAAGTTGCTGGCGGCGTACACCGCGACAGGCCCCAGGGGGACGGTCACGCGGCGCAAATCGGGCCGCGGTACCGGCTTCCAGTCGGGGTCGGCGTGGTCGATGACGACGTCCCAGACCGCACCGGACTCCGCCTCGGCAGCGAGCAGCTCCAGCTGGCCCGTGGTGCGGCTCAGCTCTCCGGACAGCCGGCCCTCGGGCAGGTGCGACTCCTCCTGCGCCAACGGCACCAGCACATCGCGCTGCGCCTCGAGCGCGCGGGCGGCCGCGCGCAGCCAGGCGCCACGCTCGCTCGGGCTCGCTACGGCCATCCGGCCCGCTGCCTCGGCGGCAGCCGCGACGATCGCGTCCAGCTCCTCGAGGGTGGTCTCGGCAGGGGTAATCGTGTCCGTCAAGACTGCTCCGTGGTTGATCGGCCGGCGCCGACGGCGGTTAGAAGCCGGGAGGGTTCTGCCCGGGAGGTGTGGTCCCAGGCGGCGTGAATCCCGGAGGGGCGCTCCCCTGACCGTAGCCGAGCTGCGCAGCCTCCGCCTTCTTGGCCTTGTTCATGTCGACGAGGCCGCGGATCGTCAGGATGATGCCGATCAGGACGAAGTACCAGGGCGCGAAGTAGCGGTCGCCAGGGCCGGCCGCCGAGTAGCTCACCACCCAGACCACGATCGCGACGACGAAGACGCCGATACCGATCAGCATGTTCCGCTTGCCGGACGCTCCCTGGTGCTGCGCCAGGGCTGCATGTGCGCTCCCAGGCGCCGTCGACCCGTACGCGCCCGCGGGCGCCGTGTACGGCGAGTTCGGCACCGAGGCCGAACCGTACGGCGTCGTCCCCTGATCGGCGGGGCTGCCGTGCGGCTGGTTCCCCGGCGTGCCGTAGGACTGGTCGCTCGGTGCGCCGTAGGCGGGGGCGGGCTGGGCTGCGTCATCGACCCAGTAGTTCCACCCTTCGGGAGCCGGCGGCCACGAGGGGTCCGGCTGCCAGTCGGAGGTGGGCACGAAGTCGGGCGGGACGTTCCATCCCGGAGGGGCGTTGAATCGCTGGGCCATGCCGCCAGGGTAGTGCCGCACAGTTCGTGCCGATCACGCCCGGCCGGTGGAGTTCTGCCCACGGGCGCCGCTTGCCGAACGGGCGAAAGCATGCCGGCGGGGGCGCGGACAGCCGCGCCCTGCGGTCACGCTTGCGCCCTTGGGGTCAGGTGGCGTGAACCTGCTCAGATCAGGCCGAGACCCTTGACCGCGTCGCGCTCCTCGCCGAGCTCGGCGACCGAGGCGTCGATCCGGCCGCGGGAGAACTCGTCGATCTCCAGGCCCTGGACGATCTCCCAGGCGCCGTTCACCGAGCGGGCCGGGAACGAGGAGATCAGACCCTCGGGAACGCCGTAGGAGCCGTCGGAGGTCAGTGCGACCGAGGTCCAGTCCCCCTCGGGGGTGCCGTTGACCCAGTCGTGGACGTGGTCGATCGCCGCGTTGGCGGCCGAGGCGGCGGAGGATGCGCCCCTGGCTTCGATGATGGCCGCGCCGCGCTTGGCCACGGTCGGGATGAACGTGTTCTCGAGCCAGTCCTGGTCATTCACGACCTCGGCCGCGGGCTTGCCGGCCACGGTGGCGTGGAAGATGTCCGGGTACTGGCTCGCGGAGTGGTTGCCCCAGATCGTGAGCTGCTTGATGTCGTTGACGCCTGTGCCGGTCTTTGCGGCGAGCTGCGACAGGGCGCGGTTGTGGTCGAGGCGGGTCATCGCGGTGAAGCGCTCGGCCGGGACGTCCGGCGCGTGCTGCTGCGCGATCAGCGCGTTGGTGTTGGCCGGGTTGCCGACCACGAGCACCCGGATGTCGTCAGCGGCGCCGGCGTTGATCGCCTCGCCCTGCGGCTTGAAGATGCCGCCGTTGGCCTCGAGCAGATCGGCGCGCTCCATGCCCGGGCCGCGCGGGCGGGCGCCCACGAGCAGGGCGACGTTGGTGCCCTCGAAGCCCGCTGCCGGGTTGTCGGCGATGTCGATGCCCGCGAGCAGCGGGAAGGCGCAGTCGTCGAGCTCCATGGCGGTGCCCTCGGCAGCCTTGACCGCCTGCGGAATCTCCAGGAGGCGCAGCTTCACGGGGGTGTCCGGGCCAAGCAGCTGCCCGGAGGCGATCCGGAACAGCAGCGCGTAGCCGATCTGACCGGCAGCGCCGGTGACGGTCACGGTGACGGGGGCGTTGCTCATGCGTGTGTCATCCCGTTCTCGGCTCGTGGGGCGTCATGCGCCAGCTCCCGAGCCGTTGAGGTCAGCCTGCTCTTGATGCCGCCCATCCTGCCACCTCCCGGAGCAGACCTTCCGCCGCGGAAGCGGAACGACGTTGACGCCAGGATCGCTGCCCAGGCTCAGAACAGGCGTCGGCGGCGCGCTGGCGTCAGAAACGTTCCAGGCGCTTCCGAAGCCGAGCAAGCTCGATGCCTGCCCGAACCTCGGCAAGCACCTGGTCCGGCTCCTCGACCAGTCGCCGATAGGTGAAGCGGAGCACCGTCCAGCGCCGCAGCACGAGGGCGTTCTGTCGCAGGCGATCACTCTCGAAGACATCAGCGCCGATATGGAACTGGCGGCCGTCGATCTCGATCACCAGCCGGATCGGCCAGAACGCGATGTCGAGGAAGTACCTGTGACCATCGAGCACGATGGGTCGGTTCGCCTTCCACCCGGTGATGCCGGCGGCGTGCAGAATCTTGTGCGACAGGCGCTCGGCGACCGACCAGGGTTCGGCGCGGGAGTCCATGAGCAACCGGCGGCGATCCCGGTTCCCCAGCCGACCGGGCGTCAACGCCAGCGCCGCCTCGAGATCCTGGATCCGGGCCATCTTGGCGCGCAGCACGTTGTCGATGGACTCCCCATCGGTGGCCACGGCGAGGTCGAGTGCCGTCATCGCCGGAGCCGTCAGCCGCGTCGCTCCTTGGTAGATCACCAGGTCGTGCGGGATCTCGCGTCGCACGAAACGGAAGCCGGACCGGCGCAGCGTGGAGTGCTGCGCGACCTCGATCGTCGCGGGCCTGAGCTCGCGCCAGAAGGTCAGGTGACCCGCGATCTCTCCGAGCAGCACAGAGTTGGGGCGCCACGCCGATACAGCAGCTGCGCGCCATGCGGGAACAGTCGCGACGTCTGTCCGCAGATGGACGCCCGGGAGGACCTGCACCAGCCCACCCGCGGCGACGTGTCGGGAGACCGTGGCAGGACTGACGATGCCTTCGCCGCGGCGGACCAAGGGCGGGAGCAGGATCTTGGGAGCAGCCATGTGCGCAGGCTCGCGACATCGTGGACGTCGCCGCTCACCGATCAGAGGGTGCTGTGGACGGCGGTGCATCGACGGGGCCCCTGTGGACAACCGCCAACCGGAACGATCTTGGCGCCAGAAGCCCCGAGACTCCCTCTCCAGGCCATGGCAGGCGATCTGGCGCCAGCTTCCTTCCAAGGACCGGTTCGCGGGTGGCCAGTCTCGCCGGGGTGAGGAGTCACACGGCAGTATGGGGAGCAGCCATCGTCAGACCCAGATATCTTGATATCAAGACATCAATGAACCTCGGAAACGGAGCACCGGTGCCTGAATCGACGATCATCTACACCTACACGGACGAGGCGCCTGCGCTCGCGACGGCGTCGCTGCTGCCGATCGTGAAGTCCTTCACCCATCAGGCAGGGGTCGAGGTGGAGACCCGTGACATCTCGCTGGCCGGCCGCATCCTGGCTGCTTTCCCCGATGCCCTGACGCCCGAGCAGCGGGTCCCCGACGCGCTCGCCGAGCTGGGCGACCTCGCGACGACGCCCGAGGCCAACATCATCAAGCTGCCGAACATCTCCGCGTCGGTCCCGCAGCTCAAGGCCGCGATCGCCGAGCTCCAGGCTCTCGGCTACGCGCTCCCGGACTACCCGGAGGAGGCCGTCACGGAGGCCGACAAGGCCACCCGCGCCGCGTACGGCAAGGTCATGGGCTCCGCCGTCAACCCGGTCCTGCGCGAGGGCAACAGCGACCGCCGCGCGCCCGCGTCGGTCAAGGCCTACGCCCGCAAGCACCCCCACTCGATGGGAGCATGGACCCCGGAGTCCAAGACCAACGTCGCGACGATGGGCGCCCACGACTTCGCGAGCAACGAGAAGTCTGTCGTGCTCGAGCAGGACGACACCCTGCGCATCGAGCACACCGCCCCCGACGGCACCGTCACCGTGCTCAAGGAGTCGCTGCCCGTACTGGCGGGTGAGGTCGTCGACGCCACCGTGATGGACGCCGCGGCCCTGCAGTCGTTCCTCGCCGAGCAGGTGCAGCGCGCCAAGGACGAGGGTGTGCTCTTCTCGGTGCACCTCAAGGCCACGATGATGAAGGTCAGCGACCCGATCATCTTCGGCCACGCCGTCCGGGCGTTCCTGCCCCAGGTCTTCGAGACCTACGGCGCCGCGCTTGCCGAGGCCGGCCTCTCCCCCAACGACGGTCTGGGCGCGATCCTCGCCGGCCTCGAGGACCACCCTCAGGGGGCGGAGATCAAGGCGGCGATCACGCAGGGTCTGGCCGACGGCCCCGAGCTCGCGATGGTCGACTCCGACCGCGGCATCACGAACCTGCACGTGCCCTCCGACGTCATCGTGGACGCCTCGATGCCCGCGATGATCCGCACGTCCGGCCACATGTGGGGCCCGGACGGCGAGGAGGCCGACACCCTCGCGGTGCTCCCCGACTCCTCCTACGCCGGCATCTACCAGGTCGTCATCGACGACTGCCGCGCCAACGGCGCCTTCGACCCGACCACGATGGGCTCGGTCCCGAACGTCGGTCTGATGGCGCAGAAGGCCGAGGAGTACGGCAGCCACGACAAGACCTTCGAGATCGCAGCCGACGGCGTCGTGCGCGTGCTCGACTCCTCCGGCGCCACGCTGCTGGAGCACGAGGTCCACGCCGGTGACATCTGGCGCGCCTGCCAGACCAAGGACGCCCCGATCCGGGACTGGGTCAAGCTCGCCGTCACCCGGGCGCGCGCCACCGGCGCCCCGGCGGTGTTCTGGCTCGACGCCGGCCGCGCTCACGACGCGAACCTCATCACCAAGGTCAACACCTACCTGGGTGATCACGACACCGAGGGCCTCGAGATCAGCATCAAGTCCCCCGTCGAGGCGATCGCGTTCTCGCTCGAGCGGATCCGCCGCGGCGAGGACACGATCTCGGTCACGGGCAACGTGCTCCGGGACTACCTCACCGACCTCTTCCCGATCCTCGAGCTCGGCACCAGCGCCAAGATGCTCTCCGTGGTGCCGCTCATGAACGGCGGCGGCCTCTTCGAGACCGGCGCCGGCGGTTCCGCTCCCAAGCACGTGCAGCAGCTCGTCAAGGAGAACTACCTGCGCTGGGACAGCCTCGGGGAGTTCCTCGCCCTGGCCGTGAGCCTCGAGCACATGGCCCAGACCACGGACAACCCGCGCGCCCAGGTGCTCGCGGACACGCTCGACCGCGCCACCGGCACGCTCCTGGACGAGAACAGGTCGCCCGCCCGCAAGGTCGGCCAGATCGACAACCGCGGCAGCCACTTCTACCTCGGTCTGTACTGGGCGCAGGAGCTGGCGAAGCAGACCGAGGACCCCGAGCTCGCCGCCCTGATGGCGTCGGTCGCGCAGTCGCTCGCGAGCAACGAGCAGACGATCGTCGAGGAGCTGCTCGCGGTGCAGGGCTCACCCACCGACATCGGCGGCTACTACCGCACGGACCCCGCCAAGGTCGATGCGGTGATGCGCCCCTCGGCCACGCTGAACGGGATCCTCGCCACGCTCGCCTGAGCCAGGGCGAGCCCCCGATCACGGGCGGGCCGCCGTCGGGATGATGCCCGACGGCGGCCCGCACCACGAGCGGACCCGCTCACGTTCGGGCGCTGCTCAGGTTGGGGTGCGAAGATGCTCGGCGGCCCACGCACCCGAGCAGAGGATCGTCATGACCGCGCAGCCCCAACAGGCCGACCTGGACCTGGACGCCTTCGAGCAGCCGGCTCCCGAGCCGTCGCTGCTCCCGCGCGTCGCCGCTGAGCTCTTCGGCACCTTCGTGCTCGTGACCGCCATCATCGTGACCGCGGCGTTCGGCACGCTGGGCGCGAGCTCCACCCCGTTGCACATCGCGCTGGCCGGCGGGCTCGCGCTGACGGCGATGGTCGTCGCGTTCGGCTCGGTCTCGGGCGCACACCTGAACCCGGCCGTCAGCCTGGGGGCCGCGATCGCGGGTCGCCTCAGCTGGGCCGACCTGGTCCCCTACATCGTGGCGCAGACGCTCGGCGCGGTCGCCGCGGGCGGGCTGCTGCGGGTGATCACGCCCAGCGCGTTGCCCACCGCCCTGGGGATCGGCGATGTCGGTACCTTCATCAGCGGGACGGCGAACGGGTTCGGCGACCACTCCCCGATCGCCGCGCTCTCGCAGGGTCAGGTGACCTTCTCGACGGCGCAGGCCCTGGTGATCGAGGCCGTCGCGACCGCCGTGCTGGTGGCCGTGGTCCTCGCCGCGACGCGACGCCCGCACCCCGGTGCGCCGCTCGCGATCGGCGCCACGCTGACCATCGCGATCCTCGTGGCCGCCCAGGTCACCAACGCTGCGATCAACCCCGCCCGCGCCACCGGCACCGCGCTCTTCGCCGAGCCGTGGGCCATCCAGCAGCTGTGGCTGTTCTGGGTCGCGCCGCTGCTCGGCGGCGTGATCGCCGGGCTCGTCGCGCTGCTGATCCAGCGGGCCACCGCCCCAGAGGCGGCCTGGGACGAGGATGACGACGACGACTGGGACGAGGACGATGACGACGAGGACGTCGTCGCTGTCGGCCCCTCCGCAGCAACGGCGCTCCCGGAGGAGGACCTCGAGCGACCCGACGGCGACACGCTGGAGGCTGTCGACCCGGACAGCGACGACGACTCCCGCAAGGACGAGGACGACGACGAGGACGGCGACGAGTTCATCGCCGGGCAGCAGCGGGACTGACCCGCTCGCCAGCAGCTAGAGCCGCTGGTCGCCCTCACCGGCGACCAGCGGCAGCACCTCGCGCAGGTGACCGATCGTGCGGGCGTCGCCGGCATCGAGCGGGATCCCGGGCGTCACGAGCAGGAAGCCCGCGATCCCCGCGGCTCGGCCGGACTCGAGATCGGCCGGCCGGTCCCCGATCGTGAGCACCTCGCTCGGGTCCAGCTCGTGCCGCTCCAGCAGGGTCTCGGCCATCTCGGGTGAGGGCTTGCGGGCGTAGCCGTCGGGCGCGCAGATCATGTCGTCGACCGGCAGCCCGGTCGCGGCGAGCAGCAGCTCGGCGCTGGCACGGTCGCGATGGGTCGCCACGAGGTTGAGCCCACCGGCCTGCCGCAGCGCGGCCATCACCTCGCGCGCACCGGGCATCACCGGTGCCGGCGTGCTCTCCCAGAGCTCCTTGACGCCGTCGTACGCAGCTCGCAGCTCGGCCTCGGGCACGCCGGTGCGCGCGGAGAGCTCGGTGATCGCGTGCCCGCTGGAGACCCGCGTGAGCGCGGCGACCTCCGCGAGGCGTCCCTCGTCGGTGTTCCCGAACGCGGCCAGCGCGAGGGCACGATCGACGTCCGGGTAGGTGTCGAGCAACGTTCCGCCGAAGTCCCAGATGATGGCGTGCACGAGACGATCCTGCCTCATCAGCAGCAACACGTGACAAGCCATCCCCGGCGAGCTGCGCCGTCGGGGAGGATCGTGCTCGTGAGCGAGATCGTCACTGCCGACCAGCTTCGCGCCGCGCTGCGTGAGGACCACCCCGACGCGGCACCGATGATGCGGTGGTGGTGGTTCGGCCCGGCGGTCGAGCGTGCGGAGCTGGACCGCGAGCTCGTCGCGATGGCCGAGGCGGGCCTCGGAGGCGTCGAGGTCTCGTTCGTCTACCCGTTGGAGGAGGCGACGGCGGAGCTCGGCTCCCCGGCCCTCCTCGCCGACCTGAGGTGGGCGGCTGAGCGGGCGAAGGAGCTGGGGCTACGGTTCGACCTGACGCTGGGCAGCGGCTGGTCCTACGGCGGACCGCACATCTCCGCCGAGCTCGCGGCGCGCGGCCTGCGCTGGGAACGGCACGACGTGGCGATCGGCTCGCACACCCTGGACCTGGCGGCGGCCTGGCCCGGGGATGAGCTCGTGGGCGCCTACGTCACGCCCGGGGTGGCGGGCGAGCGGATCGAGACGTTCGAGCAGCTCGCCCTCGAGCGGACGAGCACCGGCTGGCGGGTCACCGTTCCCGACGGGTCGGGCACGCGGCACGTGCTGCTCGCCTGGTCACGCCTGACCGGGCAGCAGGTCAAGCGCGCGGCGGCCGGTGCCGAGGGGCCGGTGCTCGACCACTACAGCGCCACGGCCACGCTCGCTCACCTGCGTGCGGTCGCCGACCCGATGCTCGACGCCGTCTCTTCCGAGCTCGTGGGTTCGGTGTTCTGCGACAGCCTCGAGGTGTACCACGCGGACTTCACACCCGAGCTGGCGGCCGAGTTCGAGCGTCGCCGCGGCTACCCGATGCTGCCCGAGCTGCCGCGACTGCTGCAGCCGGAGGGCGACGAGGCGCATCGCTTCCGCGCCGACTACCACCGCACGCTCGTGGACCTGTACGAGGAGCGGTTCGTGCAGGTGGTGCAGACCTGGGCGGCGGAGCGCGGCGTGCCGTTCCGGCTGCAGGGCTACGGCACCCCGCCGGCGACGCTGTCAAGCTACCGGTTCGCGGACGCCTTCGAGGGTGAGGGTTGGGGCTGGACCGAGCTGACCGCCACGCGCTGGGCGTCCTCGGCGGCGCACCACTACGGCCGCGAGGTGGTCTCGGCCGAGGCCTGGACCTGGGTGCACTCCCCCTCGTTCCGGGCCACGCCGCTCGACCTGCTCGGCGAGGCGCACGAGCACCTGCTCAACGGCGTGACGCTGCTGATCGGGCACGGCTGGCCGTACTCGCCCCACGACGCACCCGGGCTCGGCTGGTTCTTCTACGCCGCCGGCTGCCTCGACGACCGCAACCCGTGGTGGCCCGCGATGCCCAGCGTGACGGCGCACCTGACGCGCCTGAGCTGGTTGCTGCGGCAGGGCGTGGGGGTCGCGGACGTCGCGGTGTACGTGCCGACCCAAGACGTGCTCGCGCAGTCCGCCGCCGCGATCGGCGGCTCGGTGGACTGCTTCAAGGAGGCGAGCCGCACCATCGGGCCGGAGGTGCTCGGGCCGATCCGCCGCGCGGGCCTGGACTACCGGCTGTTCGACGACGAGGTGGTCACCGTTGCCGCCCCGGAACCGCCCGCGCTGGTCCTCGTCCCGAGCACGCGCACGCTCCCCGAGCCCACCCGCGCCTGGCTCGAGCGCGCGGCGCACGCGGGTTCGACGGTGCTGACCGTGGACTCCTCGGTGAGCATCCCGGGGGCGGCTGACACCTCGACGGCGGAGCTCGCCTCAGCCCTGCGCCGCGCCGTCGCGGCGCCGTTCGGCGAGATCGAGAGCGAGATCGGTGTGGTGCACCGCCGGATCGGGGACCTCGACGTCCGGATGCTCGCGAACACCTCCTCGACCTCGCAGCAGGCGACCCTGGCGATCGAGGGTGCGTGGCAGCGTTGGCACCCGGCCACGGGAGAGGTGACGGGGTCCGGCACCGGACCGGTCGCCGTCGAGCTCTCGCCGTACGAGGCGACCATCCTCGTGAGCGGTACCGAGGTGGCCGAGGTTGCGGTGGCCACGCCCGCTCTCCGCGAGAAGGTGACGCTCGCCGAGGGCTGGCAGTGTGCCTTCGAGGGGGCGGCGGCGGAGCCCGTGACGCTGCCGCACCGCTGGGAGGACACCCGGGCGGACTACTCGGGAAGCGCGACGTACTCGCTGTCGGTCGAGCTCCCAGGCGCGGGCGAGGCGGTGCTGGACCTCCGCCCGGTGACGTCGCTGGACGAGGGCCGCAGCCCGCAGCGCGGCGAGGTGGGGCCGGCCTACCGGGCGTGGGTGCGCCCTCCGGTCGGCGAGGTCGCACGGGTGCGGGTGAACGGCGTCGAGTGCGGGTTCGCGGTGGCGCCGCCGTACCGGGTGGATGTGAGCGACGCCGTGCGGGCGGGGGTGAACACGATCGAGATCACCGTGCACAACACGGCAGCGAACGCGCTGGCTCACGACAGCGAGATCCACGCCCTGGTGCAGCGCACCGAGGAGCGCTACGGGCGCCGGTTCGTGATGCAGGAGCTCGACCGCGCGCTCGAGGGCGTGGCGTCCGGGCTGCTCGCGGCGCCGGTGCTGGAGCTCAGCCCAGCTCCGCGATCGGCAGGCTGAGGGTCACCACCGCGATCAGCACCGCGGCCGCGACCATCAGCGTGATGTCGAAGGCCCGGGAGCGGATCGAGATGCCGTACGGCCCGGGTGCCGGGCTCACGGCGCGCACGAGCGCGAACGCGAGCAGCGCGCCCGAGAGGACGAGCAGCGCGACCTTGACGGCGACGACCCACGCAACCACCGCCGTCGCGATGATCGCCGCGAGCGCGAGCCACATCATGATCCGGGTGCGCTGACGGGGCGTCACCAGCGTCTGATCCTCGGTCGGCACGGGGTCGACCCTATCGCCGGCGATAGGTTGTCGAGGTGACCACAGATGAACCCTTGGGCGTCCCGGATCGCGTGGTCGTCGTCGGAGGCGGCCTGGCCGGGCTGCGCACGCTCGCCGAGCTGCGCGGGCTGGGTTTCGCTGGCGAGCTGACCTGGGTCGGCTCCGAGACCCGGCCGGCGTACGACCGCCCCCCGCTGTCGAAGGAGCTGCTCTCGCGCGCCGAGCCGCTGTGGCTGGCCGAGGACCTGGGGCACGACCACCTGGAGCTGGCCGACGCCGTGCACCTGGGGCGGGCGGCGAGCGGGATCCGGCGGGCCGGGGACGCTCTCGTCCTCACCACCGACGAGGGTGAGCTCACGGCTGACGCGGTGGTGGCCGCGACCGGTTCGGTACCCGTACGGCCCTGGCCGGACGCGGTGGCCCTGCACAACGCCGACGACGCCGCGCACCTGCGCGACCAGGTCCGGCCGGGGCGGCACGTGATCGTCATCGGCGCCGGGTGGATCGGCGCGGAGGTCGCCGGCGTGGCCGCCGCCGCGGGGATCCGCGTGACGGTCCTCGAGGCCGGGTCGGCGCCGCTGTGGCGCCAGCTCGGCGAGGCGACCGGCGAGCGCACCCGCGAGTGGTACACGACGGCGGGCGTGGAGCTGCGGACCGACGTGATCGTCACCGACGTGGCGGGCGGCACCGTCACGCTCGACGACGGCACCGAGGTCAGCGGGGACGTCGTCCTCTCGGCCGTGGGGGTGCGCCCCGCCACCGGGTGGCTCGCGGACCTGGCACCGACCCTCGCGAGCGGGCACCTGCCCACCGACCGGGCCGGCCGCACCTCGGTGCCCGGCCTCTGGGCGGTGGGTGACATCGCGGTCCGGGAGACGCTGCACTTCGGTCCGGTCCCCGGCGGGCACTGGTTCACAGCACTGCGCGACCCCGCGCTCGTGGCCGCCGGCATCCTCGGACTCCCCTTGCCGTCGACGGAGCCCGCGCCCGAGGTGTTCTCCGACCAGCTGGGGCACCACCTCGAGGTGCTCGGACGCCTCGTCCGCGAGGGCGAGCCCGGCACGCGGCGGATCTTCCGAGCGGGCGAGACCGGCTGGAGCGAGCTGCACCTGAGCGGCCAGCGGCTGGTGGGTGCCGTCGTCGTCGACCTCCCGCGTGAAGTGGCGGCCATCAGGAAGCTGCTGCGTGGCGAGTCCCTCCCGAGCCTGGACCTGGCCCTCGCCGCCGACCCTGCCACCCCCCTGCGCTCCGCCGTCCTCCCCACCTGATTTCAACGCACATCCGACACACCTGCGATTTCACCGCACGTCCGCCTGTGTCGAACGTGCGTTGAAATCGGGGTGTGGCGATCAGTGGAAGAAGTGGCGGGTGCCGGTCAGGTAGAGCGTGATGCCGGCGGCCTGGGCGGCCTCGATCACCTCGGCGTCACGGACGGAGCCGCCGGGCTGCACGATCGCGCGCACACCGGCGTCGATGAGGATCTGCGGTCCGTCGGCGAACGGGAAGAACGCGTCGGAGGCAGCCACGGCACCGCGCGCACGCTCCTCGCCGTGACCGTTCGCGCGCTCGACCGCCAGACCGCAGGAGTCCACCCGGTTGACCTGGCCCATGCCGATGCCCACCGAGGCGCCGTCCCGGGCGAGCAGGATCGCGTTCGACTTCACGGCGCGCACCGAGCGCCACGCGAACGCGAGGTCGGCGAGCGTGGCCTCGTCCGCTGCCTCACCGGCGGCGAGCGTCCAGGTGGTCGGGTCGTCGCCCTCGGCGTCGACGCGGTCCACCTGCTGCACGAGCAGGCCACCGGAGATCTGCCGCTGCTCGAGGGCGTTGCTCGGCGGGGCGGTCACCTCGAGCAGCCGGATGTTCTTCTTCTGGGTGAGGATCTCGACCGCCTCGGGCGTGAAGCCCGGCGCGACCACGACCTCGGTGAACACACCCTTGATCTGGTTCGCGGTGGCCTCGTCGACGGTCCCGTTGGTGGCGATCACGCCGCCGAACGCCGACACCGGGTCGCAGGCGTGAGCCCGGGCGTGCGCCTGCGCGATGCTCTCCCCGACGGCGATGCCGCACGGGTTCGCGTGCTTGATGATCGCGACCGTGGGGGCGTCGCCGTGATCGTGCGCAGCCCGCCACGCGGCATCGGCGTCGACGTAGTTGTTGTAGCTCATCTCCTTGCCGTGGAGCTGGCGTCCGCCGGCCAGCCCGGCGCCGGTCCCATCCGTGTACAGGGCCGCCTGCTGGTGCGGGTTCTCCCCGTAGCGCAGGACGGCGGAGCGCACCCCGGTGGAGCCGGTCCAGGTGGGCAGGGCCTCCTCGGGCTCGACCACGCCGCCCAGCCAGCTCGCGACCGCGACGTCGTAGCTCGCCGTGTGGCGGAAGGCCTCGGCTGCGAGCGCCGTCCGCTCGGCAAGGCTGAAGCCTCCGCGCTCCACCGCGTCGACGACGTCGCGGTACCGAGCGGGGTCGACGACCACGGCCACGCTCGGGTGGTTCTTGGCCGCCGCGCGCACCATCGAGGGGCCGCCGATGTCGATCTGCTCGACGCACTCGTCCTGCGACGCCCCCGAGGCCACGGTCTGCGTGAACGGGTAGAGGTTGACGATCACGAGGTCGAACGGCTCGACCTCGAGGTCCGCCAGCTGCTGCACGTGCTCGGGCAGCCGTCGGTCGGCCAAGATGCCGGCGTGCACGCGCGGGTGCAGCGTCTTGACGCGGCCGTCGAGGCACTCGGGGAAACCGGTGAGCTCCTCCACCGGGGTCACAGGCACGTCGGCGGCGGCGATCCGGGACGCCGTCGACCCCGTCGAGACGATGGACACGCCCGCCGCGTGCAGCGCACGGGCGAGATCTTCGAGGCCGGTCTTGTCGTAGACGGAGACGAGGGCGCGGCGGATCGGGACGACGTCGGTCATGGAGGGCTCTCCTGGTTCGGTTGCGGACACCGGCGCACCCAGGCGATCGGCGCGCGTCAGGCAGAGCCTCCGACCGCTCCCAGGTGGTGCTCCACCTCGACGCCAGTCACGATCGGACTCGGGCAGTCTACCGCCCGCCAGACGCGACGGCTGGTCCCGACCTGCTCGCACAGCGCGAGCTGTCAGCCCCCGAGCACAACCTGCCGCCCGTCGATACGAAACCCCTCACGGGCGAGCTTGCCCACCCACTCGACGAGCTGGTCTCGCTCGGCGACCTTGATGCGCTCGGTGAGGGCGTCGACGTCGTCGCCCTCGAGGACCGGCACCGCGACCTGGGCGACGATCACGCCCGTGTCGATCCCTGCGTCGACCACGAACAGGGTGGCGCCCGTGATCTTGACCCCGTAGGCGAGCGCGTCGCGCGGGCCGTGGATGCCGGGGAACGCCGGCAGCAGCGCGTTGTGGGTGTTGAGGTACCGCCCGCCGAAGGCGCCGAGGAACGTCTCGCCCGCGAGCTTGAGGAACCCCGCGCTGATCACGAGGTCGGGGGCGTACGAGGCGACCTGCGCCGTCAGCGCCGCATCCCACGCCTCGCGGGTGTCGTGGTCCTTGACGCGCTCCACGAAGGAGGGCACACCCGCCTCGTCGGCGAGGCCGAGCCCGCCGCAGTCGCGGTCCGCACCGACTGCGACGATCTCGACGCCGTAGCCGGGGTCGCGGGCGGCGTCGAGCAGGGCTGCGAGGTTGCTGCCGGCACCGGAGACGAGAACGACGACGCGGGTCGGGGTGGACACGGACGCCAAGCGTAGACGAGCCCGTCGGCGTGGAAGAATCGTCGTCAACCATCCGCCGACGACAGAGCGCCGTGACCAACCCGTACGCACCGCCGGACCCGACGAAGCCCCGTCCGCCCAGGCAGCAGCCGCCTCAGGGCCAGTGGCAGAAGCGGCCGCCCCAGCGTGCCCAGGAGCCGCCGCCCGAGCTGACGCCCGAGCAGGTCCGCTCGGTGACAGGCAGCACGATGCTGTTCGGGCTGATGATGATGGCCACCCTGCTCGCGGGCAACCTCCCCGTGCCGTGGCAGCTCCTGGCGCCGCTCGTGGGGGTCGGCACGCTCGTGTTCGGTGTGCGCACCCTGGGCAGGGTCCGCAAGCTCCGCTGGCCCGGGATGCTCTCCCCGATGCTGATCGGCGGGCTGATGCTCACCTGCCTGACCACGGTGGGGACGACGACGCAGCTCACCATCTACTGGGACGAGCAGGTGGCGTACCAGGAGTGCCGCGAGCGCGCGGTCACGATCACCGCGCAGGAGCGCTGCGACCAGGAGTGGGACGAGGCAAGGAACCTGGCGCGGAGCTAGGGGCTAGGAGCGGACGCCCGCCCACCAGGAGCCGACGGCCCCGCCGACGCGGCCGAGCACGGCCCGGGTCTCAGGGTGAACCGCCAGGGCCGTGACCGCCGCACCGAGCGCGATCTGCCAGACCACCGCGACACCGACGGCCATCGCATCCGGTCCGACCTCGGCCATCCGACCCGGTCCCACCGACCCCGAGGAGAGGGTGACCAGCGCCGCGATCGCGAGCGCCGCCGTCAGGGCACTGACGGCCACCGCGATCGCGGTCTGGGCGAGGGGGGCCGCGCGCCGTCGCACCCAGAGCCCCACGACGGCGCCGACCAGCACGCCGAGCACCACGATGAAGCCCAGCGAGCCCACGAGGCTGTCCGGCTCGGGCAGCGCACCCAGCACGGGCACGACCGGGAGGGGCCCGGCGTCGATGCCGCCCGGCGAGAACGAGGTCCCCTCGCCGACGGCGAAGCCCGGCCCCGTCAGGAAGCCCACCGCCCAGAGGACGAGCGTGGGCAGCAGCATGAGCTGGGCGAGGACCATGATCACGCTCGAGACGCCGTGGGGCACGAGCGCGGCGTGCAGCTCCATCACGCGCGGGAATCCCGCGGCGACAGCGGCGATCACCGTGGCCAGGCCGAGCGCGAGCAGCAGCGCAGCACCGACCGCACCGGCCCCCAGGCCCACCCGCACGGGCATCGGTACCCGGTCGAGCGCCGTCCTCGTGCCGGCCGGGACGCGGCCGCGCATCGCGATGAGAGCCCCCAGCGCCGCGAGCACGGGAGCGCCGAGCACGCCGCGCCAGGAGCCCGGAGTCGCGGCCAGCGCCGCGAACCCGGCCGCGAGGACGGTGTAGCAGAGCACGGCCGCGCCGACGGGCCACCAGGTGGCAGGCCGCACGCGCCGCAAGGAGGTCGCCATCCCCACGAGCGCCACCAGGCTGACCCCGAGCGGCACCAGGGTGATCGAGACACCGGTCAGCTCGAGCGCGCCGCCGTGGCCGAGGAGCCAGATCGCCGACCCCACGCGCGCAGCATCCACCCAGGTGGCCGCGCCGAGCTCGGGAGCAGCAGCCGTGGCCACGTACCCGGCGATCGCGACGACCGCGACCACCAGCCACGACCCGATCGCTGCCTCAGCCCCGGCGAGCGCACCCCGCAGGGTCTGCGCCGGCGGACGCCAGTGGACGCGCCTGGGCTCCCGGGGGTCGTCGTGCTCGACGACGCGCGGCGGGATCCTCGGCGGCAGCGTGGTGGACATCTCCCCCATCGTCGGCGTTCAGCGGCGGATCCGCCTGCCGACACACCGACGTGCCCAGCCCTTGGTGCTCACCGGTGTGGAGGTCGTCCGGTCCGCCGCGCGGGCCGGGCGGCCTCCACCCTCGGATCGATCGAAAGCTGGGCTGTGGCGTCAGCCGTGGAGGATCTCGCGGACCAGGGAGGCGGTCTCGCTCGGCGTCTGGCCGACCTTGACGCCCGCGGCCTCGAGCGCCTCCTTCTTCGCCTGGGCGGTGCCGGCGGAGCCGGACACGATGGCGCCCGCGTGGCCCATCGTCTTGCCCTCGGGGGCGGTGAAGCCCGCCACGTAGCCGACGACCGGCTTGGTCACGTGCTCGGCGATGTACGCCGCGGCGCGCTCCTCGGCGTCGCCACCGATCTCACCGATCATGACGATGACCTCGGTCTCGGGGTCCTGCTCGAACGCCTCGAGGGCGTCGATGTGCGTGGTGCCGATCACTGGGTCGCCGCCGATGCCGATGGCGGTGGAGAACCCGAGGTCCTTCAGCTCGTACATCATCTGGTAGGTCAGCGTGCCCGACTTCGAGACCAGCCCGATCGGGCCCTTGCCGGTGATGGTGTGCGGCGTGATGCCCGCGAGCGACTCGCCCGGGGTGATGATGCCGGGGCAGTTGGGGCCGATCATGCGGGTCTTCTTGCCCTGCAGGTAGGCGAACACCTCGGCCGAGTCCTGCACCGGCACGCCCTCGGTGATGACGACCATCAGGGGCATCTCGGCGTCGATCGCCTCGATGGCGGCGTCCTTGGTGAAGGCCGGCGGCACGAACAGCACCGACACGTTCGCGCCGGTCTCGGCCATCGCCTCCTTGACGGTGCCGTACACGGGCAGCGTGACGTCGTTCCCGTCGTGGTCCTTGTGCGTGACCGTGGTGCCCGCCTTGCGCGCGTTCACACCACCCACGATCTGGGCGCCGGAGTCGAGCATCAGGGCGGTGTGCTTGGCACCCATCCCGCCCGTGATGCCCTGGACGATGATCTTCGAGTCCTTGTTGAGGTAGATCGACATGTCTGTGCTTATCTCCGGGTTCAGGCGTTGGCCAGCTCGGCAGCCTTGTCGGCGCCGCCGTCCATGGTCTCTGCGAGGGTGACGAGCGGGTGGTTAGCCTCGGCCAGGATCGCCCGGCCCAGGTCCACGTTGTTGCCGTCGAGGCGCACGACCAGCGGCTTGGTGGCCTCGTCACCGAGGATGTTGAGGGCTCCGACGATGCCGTTGGCGACCTCGTCGCAGGCGGTGATGCCGCCGAAGACGTTGACGAACACGCTCTTGACCTGCGGGTCGTGCAGGATCACGTCGAGGCCGTTGGCCATCACCTGCGCGTTGGCGCCGCCGCCGATGTCGAGGAAGTTGGCGGGCTTGACGCCGCCGTGCTTCTTGCCTGCCCCGGCCACGACGTCGAGGGTGCTCATCACGAGGCCGGCGCCGTTGCCGATGATGCCGACCTCGCCGTCGAGCTTGACGTAGTTGAGCCCGTTGGCCTTGGCCTTCGCCTCGAGCGGGTCGGTGGCGGCCTTGTCCTCGAGCGCCTCGTGGTCGGGGTGGCGGACCTCGGAGGCGTTGTCATCGAGCGTGACCTTGCCATCGAGCGCCACGATGTCACCGGCACCGGTGCGCACCAGCGGGTTCACCTCGACCAGCGTGGCGTCCTCGGCGGTGAACACGGTCCACAGGGTGCGGATGACCTTCGCGACAGGCTCCTGGAGCTCGGCCGCGAAGCCGGCGGTCTCGACGATCTCGCGCGCCTTGGCCTCGTCGATTCCCACGATCGGGTCGATGGCGACCTTGGCCAGCGCCTCGGGGCGCTCGACGGCGAGCTGCTCGATCTCCACCCCGCCCTCGACCGAGCACATGGCCAGGTAGTTGCGGTTCGCCCGGTCCAGCAGCACCGAGAAGTAGTACTCCTCCGCGATGTCGGCGCCCTCGGCGATCATCACGCGCTGCACGGTGTGGCCCTTGATGTCCATACCCAGGATGGCTCGAGCGACCTCAGCGGCCTCCTCGACGGACCTGGCGATCTTGACACCGCCCGCCTTGCCACGGCCACCGGTCTTGACCTGAGCCTTGACGACGACGACGCCACCATCGGGCGGCAGCAGGGCTTCGGCAGCCTCCGCTGCCTCTTCCACGGTGGTGGCGACGATGCCCCGCAGCACGGGTACACCGTGCTTCTCGAACATGTCGCGCGCCTGGTACTCGAACAGATCCACGGGTCTTGCCCTCCGTCATCAGCGCCGCAAAAGTCAGCCCGACCCTACCGCGCAGCGGTGACCGCTTCGTGACGTCGCGAACGCGCCGATCGTGCCCGTGCTGCTACTGCGCAGGCAGCTTCGCGAGCGCCGCGGTGACCACGTCCGAGAACAGGTACATGCCGTCCATGTCCGGGTGAACCCCGTCAGGTTGCAGCTGATCCAGGTTCTGCGTGATGGTCCCGTACCAGTCGGCCACGACCACGTTCGGGTGGTTCGCAGCCACGGCGGCCATGTTCTCGTTGCTCTCGCCGATCCAGCTGCTGGAGTGGTAGATCGTGACCAGCACCACACGCCGGTCGGGGCCGAGGAGCTCGAGCGCCTGCTCCAGCGGGGCCGGGTCCCGCAGGCCCGCGTTGGTGCCGGCGGCGATGATGACGACGTCACGTACCGTGCCCGCAGCGAGCGCGGTCTCGATCGCAGCGACGATATCGGGCCACTGCCGGTTCGACTTCGCATCGATCGCGATGCCGGGGAAATCGGCCTTGAGCGCGGGTGAGGCCACGTAGAGCATCGAGTCACCGAACGCGGTGATCTCCTCTCCCGCGGGCACGGTGGCTCCGCTCGGTTGCTCTGTCGCCTCCTGGACGACCTCGCCCGACGGCGCAGCCTCGCCCGACGGCGCAGCCTCGCCCGTGGCCGCGCCCTCGCCTGGCTCGGTGGGCGGGTTGACGGCGGCCGACTCGTTCTCCAGAGCCTGGGCCGCCTGCTCCAGCTGGATCTCGACCTGGGACTTGTCGGGAGCGACGGCGAGCGCGAGGCCGAAGACCACCACGAGCACAGCGGCGGCACCGGCAAGGATGCGAGGCCGCAGCGGCGCTGCTCCGAGAAGTGCGACGCGCGCCTGTCGGACGCTCTGCCGGAAGCCGTGCTTGCGGACCGGCTGCTCGAGCCAGCGGTAGGAGGCGGCTGACGCCGCCAGGGTGAGCACGAGGGCCAGCGCTCGCACCAGCCAGCTCGTCGGGGAGTCGGGGAGAGCGCTGGGAAGCACCGCGGTGACGATGAGCAGCACGGGCCAGTGCCACAGGTAGATCCCGTAGGAGCGCTCGCCGAGCCAGACCATCGGTCGGGCGGAGAACGCCCGGATCAGCCCGTCGTGCGCGCCCGGCGCAGTGGCGAGGCTGGCCACGAGCGTGGCCGTGAGGATGGCAGCGAGCAGGATGCCGCCGCGGTACGCGAAGGCACCTTCGCCGTCGAGCGTGAGGAGAAGGGCGAGAAGACCGACGCCTGCCCCGATCGCAAGCGGGATCCTGAGCCGTGCCCACGCGGCGAATCGGCGCAGGTCGGTCTCGGGGTTCGACAGCGCGAGGGCGAGGGCAGCCCCGATCATCAGGCCGAAGGCGTGGGTGTCGGTGCCGTAGTAGACGCGGGTGACGCCGCCGACCGCGAGCAGGGCCATCAGGGTCGCGGAGATGCCTGCCAGGCCCAGCACCAGGCCGATCCGCTGCTTCGCCGTGCGGGTGACCGCCAGGATCACGGCGAGCAGGACCGGCCAGACGAGGTAGAACTGCTCCTCGACGGCGAGCGACCAGAAGTTGACGAACAGCTGCGGCGCCGTGTGGGTGAAGTAGGAGGACCCGGCGCCGATCTCGAGCCAGTTGTTGGAGAACGTGAGGGCGCCGAGCACCTGACGCCGGATGTCGACCAGCAGGTCGTCGCCGACCGCGAGCCCGATCACGGTCGAGACCACGACCACCAGCACCAGCGCGGGCAGCAGCCTGCGAGCGCGCCGGGTCCAGAAGCCCTTGAGATCGATGCGGCCGTGCTCGTTCACCTCGCGGACGAGCAGGGTGGTGATGAGGAAACCGGAGAGCACGAAGAAGATGTCGACGCCGAGATAGCCGCCGGGCAGGGTCGAGGGTCGCAGGTGGAAGATCAGCACACCGAGCACCGCGAGGGCGCGGAGCCCGTCGAGCCCCAGGATGCGACCGCGCTTCGCGGAGGCGGTGCCGCTCGGGAACCGGCGACCGTGGCGGCGTGGTGCGGTGCGTGGGCGCGCAGGCTCGCGGACGGCTCCCTGCACTTCGGTCACCACGGCCACCGACGTTACCTCCCGCGCTCAGGCTAGGTGGGTGGACCGACAACCGGGGGCGCCGACACGCGAGACCCGCACGCCGTGGCTGAGCCACCACCTCATGAGAAGACGCGCGGGAACGCGCAGAGCACCTCACGCAGGGGTGCAGGGCGCCGAGCGCGTCGCACTCGATCCCAGAGTCCTCGTCGCGGGAGCCGGCGGCGCTGAGGCATGGGCGAACGTCCTTTCACAGCGGTCTGCGGAGCAGAGGTCACCGATGCGGTGACACACGCTGTAGACGTCCGGGGACCCGGAGATGTGAGATCGGCCGAACAGGATGAATGCCCGGTCAGATCGCCGGGCGGGCGTCAGGTCATTCAGCGTCCACGGCAGCACGGCGCGTGGACGCCCAGCCACCACCCCTCACCCGACAGGTCACTCCGCGTCCATCACACCGCCCCGCATGGACGCCCAGCCACCAGCCCCACCAGAGCGGCCGCACCGAGGTGAGAGATCCGTCGTCATCGACTGCCCAGCGGACCCACGACGGCGTACCTCGCCACGAGGAACTCGCCGTTTCGGTCGCACTCCTCCAGCCGCAGGTCCAGCGGGGCGCTGAGCAGCGGTCGGCCGGATCCGAGCGTGACGGGCGCGATCGAGACGATCACCTCGTCGAGCATGCCTGCTGCCTGGAACGCCGCGGCGAGGTCACCGCCGCCGACCATCCACACGTCCTTCTCACCCGCAGCGGCCTCGATCGCCTGGCGGTGGTCGGCCGGCTCGCCGGAGACCATGGTGATGTTCTCAGCCACCGGCTGCAGGTCGCGATGGGTGAAGACGAACGTGGGAGCCGTGTAGGTCCAGGCGCCCTTCTCGTGGTCGAGGATCCACTCGTAGGTGGTGGCGCCCATCACCTGGGCGCCGACGCCGGCCATGAACGCGCCGAAATTCCCGGGTCCGTTCTCGTCGAAGTCCTGCTTGAGCAGCCAGTCGAGGGAGTCGGTGTCGTCGGCGAGAAAGCCGTCGAGCGTGGTGGCGGTGTTGTAGCGGTAGCGGGTCACGTGGGTCCTCCTCCGGCACGGCGGTGCCAGTTGATCGGGTCGGGGTCCAAGACTGGGTCGGTCAGGTCGGCGCCGGCCTGCTGCAGCATCCACCGGGCGAGCTGACGGCGGTGCGCCGCAAACGTCAGCGCGTGCGCGACGATCTGGGAGAGCAGGAACGACTCGGGAGGGTCGCAGATCGCATCGATGACGCGGTCGTTCCAGGCGCTGCGGCGCTCGACGTCGCGTGTCATCGCCAGCCACCGCGCGGCGATGTCGGCGTGCCGGGCCCGCAGTGTGGTGGCATCGTCCGGCCCACCCAGATCCGGCTCGTCCGCACCCTCGATGCTCGCGAGCCACGGGAGCTTGTCGAGCGCGAGGTGTCGCAGCACGTGGGCGAGCGAGGTCTCGGCGCCCGACCAGGTCAGCACCTGGTGACCCGGCATCCGCTCGCGGCGGTACTCCTCCTCGCTCAGCGACCCGGCGGCGCCGAGCAGAGCGTCGGTGTCGTCGAGGTCGTGCCGCACCATGAGCGCCACCACCTCACCGGCCGGCTGCTCGTGCACTCCGCCGGCGTCGACGTACAGCACGGTCGGCGAGTGGAAGTGGATGCCGTTGGGCGCCGGCAGCCAGTGCCCGCGCTCACCGCGTGCGGGCATCGCGCTCGGCGCGCAGCCGAAGCCGCGCGAGAAGGCTCGCGAGAACCCGTCGACGGAGTCGTACCCGGCCTCGAAGGCGGCGTCGGTGACCGACCCGCCACGCTGGATCCGCCACGCGGCACGCTCGAGCATCACCCGCCGCCGCATCGCCACCGGCGGCTCCCCCGCCGCCCGGCTCACCTGCCGGCTGAAGTGGAACGGTGAGGCGTAGGCCGTGGCCGCCAGGTCCTGGAGCCGGTCGCCACCGTCGCCGGCGAGAACGGCGTCGAGCAGCTCACGGATGCGGTCACGGCCTGGCTCGTTCACAGTTCGAGTATGGAGCTGGACGGCGATCATGCGCCCGACAGTTCTTGCGCAAGCACTCGGTGCTGCTCCGACATCCCCGGCGTCAGTACACGAAGATCGGCCACCAGTCGCGGTTGTGGGCGTGCACGATCGCAAGGAAGACGATCGCGTCGAAGAGCAGGTGCACGATCAGCACGTACCCGAGCGAGCGGGTCTTGGAGAACAGGTACCCCTGCAGCAGCGCGAAGGGGATGGTGAACAGAGGGGCCCACTCCCGGTACCCCAGCTCCCAGAGGAACGAGACGAAGATCGTCGCCTGGAGCACGTTGGCCTGCCAGACCGGAAAGTGTCGCCGGAGCAGTGCGAAGCACGTGCAGACAAAGAAGAGCTCGTCCCAGGTGCCGACCGCGTTGACGCCGATGAAGAAGCGCACCAGCTCCGATGTGTCGGTGATGTTCGGCCAGTTCAGGTACGCACCTGACCGGATGAAGTAGAAGGGCAGCAGCGCCCAGCCGAGGAACGGCACGGCGAACAGGTAGGCGATCTCACCGCGGGTCTTCTTCTCCCGACTCCGCCAGGGAAACCCGTACGCCTTGCGCTTGAAGACGAAGCGGTCGATCAGCAACGGCACCGACACCGCCAGCACGAGGGTGGCGCCGATCCGGATGAAGGATGGCCAGCCGACGTCAGCCTCGACCGAGGTCCAGGAGACGATGCCGACGCCCACCCCGATGAGGAACAGGTCCTTGGCGAGGCCCCGATCGACGACGAAGGCCGTCACCAGCGCCCCGACCAGCAGCGGGTAGGCGATGTACCAGATCGGCAGCGCGAACAGGAAGAACGCCGAGATCGACAGCATGGCTGCGGGGACGAGCTTCACGCTCCACCGCGCCGCCACAGGTGACGTGGCGGGCTGCTGCTCAGCCGCGATGGGCTCGCCGTCGCCCCGGCTCTTCGCCGGTACCTCTGGTCGCTGTTCGATGCGCCCTATCGTGCCCGATGGTTGCCGGGTGGGCAATGCTGCCCGGACCCGACGCCTCCGAGGCACAGATCGTCAACCGGACCTGATGAGCACGACAGCCGTGGCGGCAAGCGCCAGGCCGATGCCTTGGTTCCGAGTGATGTGCTCACGCAGCACGGCGACCGCGAGGATCACGGTCACGGCCGGGTACAAGGAGGTCACGACGGCCGCGACCGTGAGCGCGCCGGACTGCGCCGAGAGCTGGAAGAGCAGCGTCGCAGCGCCGGCGAGCGCCCCGGCGACCATCGGTACCGCCGATCGTCGCCGTGGCAACCACCGGGCACGGCGGACCTGGGCGATCGCGACGATGCCGATCACCGAGACGATCTGACTGAGGGCCACCGGGGTGAGGCCGGCCTCGGGAGGCACCTGACCGAGGGCGGTGAACTGGGTGCCGAAGCCCGCACCTGCGAGCAGGCCGAGCGCGAGGTCGCGGCCCTCGCCCTTCTTCATGGTGCGCAGACTGCCGCCGGAGACCAGCCAGACCGCCGTCGCCGCGGCGAGGACTCCTACGGCAGCCGCTGAGCTCGGCGGTCGGCCGCTCAACAGCTCCGCCACCACCGGCACAGCTGTCGAGGTGAGGGCGGCGACCGGAGCGACCACCATCATGCGTCCGCTGGCGAGCCCGTGGTAGACGAGCACGTTGCCGGCGCCTGCACCGACGCCGGCCAGCACGGCCCAGCCGACGGTGCTGGCTTCGGGTGCGACCCAGGTCGCCAGGGCGAAGGGCAGCGCCACTGCTGCGGCCGTGGCCTGGCTGATCGCGGCGACCGCCCACACGCTCTGGGCGCGGGACGCCATCCCGCCGAGGAAGTCCGAGAGGCCGTAGGCCAGCGCGGCGCCCAGCGCCAGCGCGGCGGTGGCACCGAGCAGAGGCTGGTTCACCGCGGGGCGGGCGAGGTCCGGACCTGCACCTCCACCAGCTCGACCACGCGTGCCCAGGTGCGCGGGGGCAGCTCGTGCCCCACTCCCGGCAACACCTCCAGCCGGGCTCCGGGGATCTCGTCCACCAGTGCGCGGGCGTTGCCGGGAGGGAACAACGGGTCCTCGGACCCGTGCACCACCAGGCACGGAACCTCGATCTCGTGCAGTCGGTGACGCCACCCCGGCCCTTGGCTCGCGGCGGGGTGGTTCACCACGGCCGACCGCACCTGGAGCGCACGTCGCACGCAGCTCTCCGCGATGCTCCGCGCATGTGCCTCGTCGAAATCCGGCCCGCTCAGGGACCGTTCGCCCTCGATCAGATACGCCACGACGTCAGCGGGGTCGTCCCAGCTCGGCTCCGCCGAGCCGGCCTCCCAGGCCACCAGGAGCGCAGCGGAAACCTCCGGGAGATCGGGATCGGCGGCCCCGTGCCCGGTCGGTCGTGTCGAGAGCAGCGTCAGCGAGCCGACGCGATCCGCGTGGTCCAGCGCGGCGAGCTGAGCCACCCAGCCGCCCTGCGAGAAGCCGACCCAGTGAGCGACCGCGATCCCGTGTGCATCCAGCACCCCGACGGCGTCCATGGCCAGGTCGGGCAACGAGTACGAGGGATGCCCGGGCTCGTCGTGCGCCGCTCGGCCCGTGTCGCGCTGGTCGAACCGGATCACGAACAGCTCCCGCTCGGCGAGCTGGCGGCACAGGTTCGGCGGCCACCAGTCCATCGAGCAGGACGTCCCCGCCAGCAGAAGGACGGCAGGATCGTCCCGCTCGCCGTAGGACTCGACACACAGATCGATGCCACCGACCCTGATCAGGCGTTCCATCGACCACCTCCGCCCGGCCTGCTGCGGCACGTCATCGCCGCTCCCTCCGGTCACCGAGAACCACCAGGATCCCCGTGACGGGGATCGCCCAGCCGGGCGAGGCCGGCAGCACGACGACGAACGGCAGTCCCCATACGAGAAGTGCGACGCCCACCCACGCGGGCACCCGGCGCCGCTGCCGCACCGACCAGAGCAGATAGGCGCCCAGAATCAGCATCGGAGCACCGAAGCTGCCCATGGACACCCAGAACGCCTCGGAGCGCTTGAGCTCGGCGAGCGTCGTCGCCCGGTCGAGCGTGAAGGCGTTCCACCACCGGTCCGCGGCGACGCTCGACCAGATCTCCCGAGCATCCCAGGGCGCGACGACGACGTGCACCGCACCCAACGAGGCCGCGACCCATCCAGCGGCCGCCGTCAGGCGTTGACCTTTCTCCAGCCGTGGGCGAGGCCGCCCCGTGATCGTCGTGGCCATCACTGGCTCTCCTGTCGGTCGAGCAACGTTTCGAGTCTGTCGGTTCCGATACTGCAAGACTCGTATAGTGGCACCATGGCCAGACCTGCGCAAGCCGGCGGTCGCCCCCGCGAGAGCCGGGTCGACGACGCCCTCGGGGCCGCCGTCCGGAGCCTGCTGGCCGAGACCGGTTACGCGGCACTCACCGTCGAGGCGGTCGCCGCACGCGCCGGCGTCGGGAAGGCCGCGATCTACCGGCGCTTCGCCACCAAGCAGGAGATGATCTTCTCGATCCTCGTGCACGATCTGCGCGAGGCACCTCCCGAGGACACCGGGTCCCTGCACGGCGACCTCGAGCACCTGACGACGCGCATCGCGCACCAGCTCGCCCAGTCCTCCGCCGAGGTCATGGCTGGCCTGCTCGCCGACATCCACGTCGACCAGGGCCTCGGGGACACCTTCGAGCAGCAGTACCTCGCCGTCGAGCGCTCGATCGTGGAGGACCTCCTCGACCGTGCCGTCGATCGCGGAGAGCTGGCACAACGCCCCGACCCCGCGGTCGTGCACGCGCTCCTGCTCGGCCCGCTGTTCGCCTGGGTGATCATGCTCGACGAAGAGCCGGCGGCCGTTCCCGAGCTCGCTCGGTCCACCGCACGCATGCTGACGACGACGCTGACCGGTGCCGCGCCGGACGCGCGCGCCTGAGGCTTCATGCCTCGACCTCGGTGACCGCGCGGGGCAGCCATCCCGTCACTGTGAAGCCGGCTCCCGGTGTCGAGCGGGTCTCGAGCCGCCCCCGAAGACCTCGAGCCGCTCACGCATCCGCCTGAGCCCGTGGCCCGGTCGGTAGCTGCTCGATGAGCACGGTCGCCACCCGCCCGGCCCATCGGTTCTGGTTCCTTGTCGACGCCACCGTCACCGGGGCCAACGCGGTCGCATACGTGGCGCTGCACCAGGTGCTGCCGGACCTTCTCGGCGCCGGTCCCGCGCTGTACCTCGCGGCCGGAGCGGTTCTCGCCATGGTCACGGTCGGCCTGGTCGCCGTGGCCTCATCGGCGTCGCGTCCGCCCGCTCTGCCCGAGGCGCTCGCGGTGATCAACATCGTCTGGGCGGTGGGCTCCTTCGTGGTCGCGATCGCCAACCCGTTCGACCTGACCACCGCCGGCGTCGTGTGGGCGGTCGCCCAGGGCGTCGCCGTGCTCGCCTTCGCGGTCCTGCAGCTCCGGGTGCTGCGCTCGGCCTGGTGAGCGCTGCCGGCGCCACCGGGTTCACCGCGAGATGGCCCTCAAGCGATCAGGCGCTACTGAGGTCCGTCGCGGAGAAGTCGTCACCGACGAACAGCAACGGCTCGCCCGATCGGCTCGCAAGTGCGTCGGCGAAGCAGTCCCCGACGTTGAGCTGCGCACGGTGTCCTGAGCCGCGCCCGAAGTCCCGATAGGCGGCACGCGCGAGGCGGGCGAGCTCCGCCGTCACGGGCTCGATCACCACACCCCACGCCTCGAGCAGTCGATCGCGAGTTCCTGGTAGGTCCCTGCTGACATGCGCGGCGTTTCATCCTCGGCGAGCCGGCTGTCGAGCGCCTCCCAGCCTGACTCAGCCTTGAGCACAGCCACGACGGCGGAGGTGTCCACGATCACCGGGGCAGCCCGTCCGCGTCATAGAGGAAGTCGGTATCGAGATCCGCCCCGGCCACCGCACGCTGCATGGAGTGGATCAGATCGACCCGTGCCGCATCGGTGCCCTCGCGCCGAAGGTCCGCGAGCTGCCGCTCCAGGGCGAGCTCGATCGCGCTGGTCTGATTGCGGCCGGTCCGGCGTGCTGCCTCCCGCGCCAGCTCGTGCACGCGGTCGTTCTTGATGTTCAGCCCCATGGTAGAAGTCGACCTCACCACGGTAGAAACGCAGTCGTCCGCTGCCGCCGTGCTGGCCTGGGCCGCGTGCCGTTCGATTCCGAGGCACCAGGCACGTCGCCTTCACACCGCTACGGCTACAGCTTGGTCACCGGTGAGTACCGCAGCAGCAGCCGCTTGGTCCCGGCCTCGCCGAAGTCGATCTTCGCGACGGCGTTGGTGCCGCCGCTCTCGATCGCCACCACCCGACCCATGCCGTAGGCATCGTGCGTCACGCGATCACCGATCTCGAGGTTCGGCACGTCCGCGCGAGGCGTTGCCGACCCGAACTTCGGCGCATCGGGCGAGGGCGGGGCCGACTCCTTGCGCTGGCGCCGCTCGGCCAGGCGGGAGCTGCGCGGGCCGGTCGACCCGTAGCCGCCACCGCTGGTGAACGACCCGCCGCGGTAGCGCTGCATCGAGGACTCGCGGCGCTTCCAGTCGATGAGCTCCTCGGGCACATCGGAGATGAAGCGCGACTCCGGCAGCTCGTTCGGCATCCCGAATGCGGTGCGCACCGCGGCACGCGAGACGTACAGCCGCTCGCGCGCACGGGTGAGCGCCACGTACGCCAGCCTGCGCTCCTCGGCCAGCTCGTCCGGATCGGCGAGGCTGCGCTGATGGGGGAAGGTGCCATCCTCCAGCCCGGTCACGAACACGACCGGGAACTCCAGACCCTTCGCGGTGTGCACGGTCATCAGCGTGATGACGCCGGACTCACCCGCACCCTCGGGGATCTGGTCGGCATCGGCGACCAGGGCCACGCGCTCCAGGAAGTCGCCCAGATCTCCCTCGGGGTCGGACTCGGCGAACTCGGCCGCCACCGCGTGGAGCTCGGCGAGGTTCTCCACCCGCGAGGCATCCTGCGGGTCGTCGCTCGCGCGCAGCTCGCGCAGGTAGCCGGACTCCTCGAGCACGGTGTCGAGCAGCTCCGCGGGGGTGGCACCCGCCGCGGACATCCCCCGCAGCCGCTCGAGCATCGCCGCGAACTCCTTGATCGTGGCGATCGCGCGCGCGGCCAGGCCGAACACGTCCTCGACCTGCCCGAGAGCAGCACCGAAGCTGATCCGTTCCCGCTCGGCGTACGCGGTGACCATCGCCTCACTGCGGTCCCCGAGCCCACGCTTGGGCACGTTGAAGATCCGGCGGATGCTGACGTCGTCGTCGGGGTTGACGATCGCCCGCAGGTAGGCGATCGCATCCTTGATCTCCTTGCGCTCGTAGAAGCGCGTGCCGCCGACCACCTTGTACGGCAGCCCCACCCGCACCAGCACCTCTTCGAGCGCACGCGACTGGGCGTTGGTCCGGTAGAAGATGGCCACATCACCGGGCTTGACGTCGTCCGAGTCCCCCAACCGGTCGATCTCGGAGGCGATGAATCGCGCCTCCTCGTGCTCGCTGTCGGCGACGTACCCGACGATCTGCGTGCCCGCGCCGGCGTCGGTCCACAGGTTCTTGCGCTTGCGGCCGGGGTTGCGCGCGATGACCGAGTTCGCCGCCGTGAGGATCGTCTGCGTGGACCGGTAGTTCTGCTCCAGCAGGATCGTCGCGGCGTTCGGGTAGTCGGTCTCGAACTCGATGATGTTGCGGATCGTGGCGCCGCGGAAGGCGTAGATCGACTGGTCGGCATCACCCACGACGGTGAGCTCGGCGGGTTCCACCCCTTCGGTGGCCCACGTGCCATCGGCGTTCATGCCCACCAGCTCGCGCACCAGTACGTACTGGGCGTGATTCGTGTCCTGGTACTCGTCGACGAGCACGTGGCGGAACCGGCGCCGGTAGTGCTCGGCCACGTCCGGGAACGCCTGCAGCATGTGCACGGTGGTCATGATGATGTCGTCGAAGTCGAGCGCGTGCGCCTGCCGCAGCCGCTCCTGGTACCGCCGGTACGCCGCCGCGAGGTTCTGCTCGAACGGGTTGTTGCCCACCGTTGCGAGGTAGGCATCCGGGTCGATCAGCTCGTTCTTGAGGTCCGAGACCCGGTGGCTGAACGCCTTGGGCGGGTAGCGCTTGGGATCGAGATCGAGCTCACGGCACACCATCGTCATCAGGCGCTGGGAGTCCGCGGCGTCGTAGATCGAGAAGCTGGAGCGCAGCCCGATCGTCTTCGCCTCGCGGCGCAGGATCCGCACGCACGCGGAGTGGAAGGTGGAGACCCACATCGTCCTGGCACGCGGACCGACGAGCTCCTCCACCCGCTCCCGCATCTCCGCGGCGGCCTTGTTGGTGAACGTGATCGCGAGGATCTCGCCCGGCTTCGCACGCCCGGTCGCGAGCAGGTAGGCGATGCGGTGCGTGAGCACCCGCGTCTTGCCGGAGCCGGCGCCGGCGATGATCAGCAGCTGCCCGCCGGCGTGGGTGACGGCCGCGCGCTGAGGGGGGTTCAGCCCCTCGACCAGCGCATCGGCGACCAAGGAACCCTGTGGGGCTCCGCCGTCGGGGATCTCGGGGTCACGCTGGCCCTCCCGGGGTGCCATCACACGCGGGAGGTGGGACTCGGCATCGGGGCGTGCGCCGCCACCGAGACCGGGCAGAGGGAGGTCGCTGAAAAGAGAGGTCATCGCACCACCCAGCGTAGGCGCTGGCACCGACTCTGCCGGCCCCCGCCGTCCTCCTGTGGACGACGGTGCGCCGCCCCTCAGGCGCTAGCGTGTGCGCTGTTCCCTGGGTCGGGTTGGAGGGCGATGTCGACGAACTCACCGAGGGCAGCCCCGCGGGATCTGGTCTGGCGGCTGCCGCGCCCCTGGCGGCTCGCGATCGGGGTGCTCGCCGTGGCGGTCGGCATGGTGGTGCTGACGCGACCGGCGACGTCGCTGGGGCTGCTCGCCCTCCTCATCGGCGCGGCGATGCTGGTGGCGGGTGCCCTCGAGCTGATGGAGCACCGCGACGACGGCGACGACCGCCGCACCCGGACGCTTCGCCGCGTGGTGGCCGGGTTCTGGGCTGCGGGCGGCGTCTTCGTGCTGAGCTGGCCGGCGCTCACCGTGCGTGCCGTCGCGCTCGTGGTCGGCGTCGCGCTGATCGCGAGCGGGATCCGCGGGGTGATCGTCGCGAGCCGGGCGAGGGCGCAGCTCGATGCGCGGGTCGCTCAGCTCGCGTTCGGGCTCGCCGGGGTGGTGCTCGGCGTGCTCGCGCTGCTGTGGCCCGACATCACGTTGCTGGTGGTGGCGGTAGTCTTCGGTGCGCGCCTGGGCGGCGCCGGCGCGCTGCTGGTGTGGGGGACGCTGCGGCCGGCACCGGCCGCTGAGCCGCAGCCGCGCGCAGGTCCGTGGCGGCGCTGGTCGCGCACGGTAGCCGCGGTGCTGGTGCTCGTCCTGACCGTGGGTGCGGCCGGGCTGAGCTATACGCTCAGGCAGCCTTCCGCCGTCGTCGACGAGTTCTATGCCGCCCCGCGCACGGTGCCCGAGGAGCCCGGCGCGCTGATCCGCTCCGAACCCTTCACGCGCGAGGTGCCCGAGGGTGCGAGCGCGTGGCGGATCCTCTACACGACCACGCACGGCGACGGCTCGCCCGCCGTCGCGAGCGGGCTCGTGGTCGTCCCTGACGGCGTGACCCAGGCCCCGGTCATCGCCTGGACGCACGGCACCACGGGGTTCGCGCGACACTGTGCACCCTCGCTGCTGGCCGAGCCCTTCGAGTCCGGTGCGCTGTTCCTGCTGCCCGAGATCCTCGCGCAAGGCTGGGCGCTGGTGGCCACGGACTACATCGGGCTCGGCACCGAGGGGCCGCACCCGTACCTGATCGGGCAGGACAGCGCCCGTGCGGCACTGGACGCGGTCCGGGCGGCACGTGGCCTCGAGAGCGCCTCGTTCGGTCAGCAGACTGCCGTCTGGGGCCACTCCCAGGGCGGCGGCGCAGCGCTGTGGGTGGGGGCGGTCGCAGCCGAGTACGCGCCCGACGTACCGCTGTCCGGTGTCGCGGCCCTCGCGCCGGCCTCGAACCTGCCCGGCTTCCTCGACACCCTGTCCTCGATGCTCGGCGGCAGCATCTTCGCCTCGTTCGTGGCGGCCGCCTACACCAGCGTGTACGAGGACGTCCGGTGGGACGACTACATCCGCCCGGGGTCCTCGCCCTTCGTGCGCAGCGCGTCCGAGCGCTGCCTGAGCGACCCGGGCACCGCCGTCTCGGTGCTGAACGAGCTCGCCCAGTCACGCGACCCGCAGGTCTACTCGACCGACCCCACCACGGGTGCCTTCGGGCAACGCCTCGTGGAGAACATCCCGCCCGCGACGCTCTCGGTGCCGCTGCTGCTGGCGCAGGGCGAGTCGGACACGATCATCGCGCCGGCTGCCCAGAGCTCCTACGTCGACGGGCTGTGCGCGGCGGGTCAGCAGGTCGACTACCGCACCTACCCCGGCCTCGGCCACGTGGACCTCGTGGAACCCGCCTCGGCGCTCGCCCCCGAGCTGCTGTCATGGACGCAGGACCGGCTCGACGGCGGACCCGTCACCGATACCTGTGGGGAGTAGGCGCGGCAGCCGCTGGCAGACTGCGGCCGTGACCACCGTCAGCGGCGCCGGCGCCGACACGCTCTCGCGCCGCAACACCTGGGGCTTCGGCCTGGGAACCCTCGGACGCGACATGGTCGCCGCGATGGTGACCATGTTCCTCATGGTCTACCTCACCGAGGTGGTCCAGGTCCCCAACTCCACGCTCGGTGCGATCACTGCCGTGCTGGTGATCATGCGGCTGTTCGACGCCGTCAACGACCCGGTGATGGGCCTGGTCGTCGACAACACACGGACCCGGTGGGGCAAGTTCAAGCCATGGATCGCCGTCGGAGCGATCGCATGGGCGGGCGCGACCGTGCTGATGTTCTCGGACTGGGGTGTGGACGGCGCCGCCTTCGTGGCCGTGTTCGTGGGCGTGTATCTGCTGTGGGAGGTCGCGTACACGGTCAACGACATCTCCTACTACGGCATGCTGCCCTCGCTGTCACGCAGCCAGCACGAGCGCGAGCGGATCGGCGTCGTGGCACGCATCTGCGCGAACGTGGGGCTGTTCTCGCTGGTGGTGGCCCTGGTACCGGTGACCGAAGCGCTCGAGGCCCGGCTCGGCTCGGCCCAGCGGGCCTGGCTCGCCCTCGCGCTCGGCGTCGCCGTGGTCATGCTCGTGTTCCAGGCGATCACCCTGGTGACCACCCGTCAGCAGGTCGGAGCGCCCATGGAGCCGACGCCGCTGCGTGGTCTGGTCGCGGTGATCCTGCGCAACGACCAGCTGCTCTGGGTCACGTTGTCGATGGTGATGTTCATGGCGGGGTACACGCTGACCACGAGTCTGGGCCTGTACTACTTCACCTACGTGTACGGCGACGCCGGCATGTACCCGGTGTTCGCAGCGATCCTCGGTGTCACACAGCTCGCCGGGCTGCTCGTCTTCCCGCTGGTCGCGGCACGCATGAGCAGGCGCGGCATCCACCTGCTGGCGACGACGGCCTGTGCCCTCGGCTACGTCGTGTTCCTCCTGGCCGGCACGTCGATGGTGGTCATCGGCATCGCAGGCGTACTGATCTTCAGCGGTCAGGCCTTCATCCAGCTGTTGATGCTGCTCTTCATCGCGGACTCGGTCGAGTACGGCCAGTGGAAGCTCGGTCGGCGGAACGAGTCGGTCACCTTCTCGCTGCAACCCTTCATCTACAAGGCCTCCAGCGCGCTGGCCAGCGGCGGGGTCGGCCTGACGCTGATCCTGTCGGGCATCAACGAGGCCCGCACGGCAGCCGACGTCACGGCCGGCGGCATCGCCATCTTCACGTTCGCGATGCTGGGTCTGCCGCTGATCCTGGTGCTCGTCAGCTGGCTGGTGCTGTCCCGGAGGTACCGCCTCGACGAGATCACCTACGCCGGGATCGTCGCCGAGCTCAGCAGCCGCGAGGCGGCCGTGCTGCTGCCACCGGACACCGGCACCGACCCCCGCCCGCTGGCTGTCGAGGGCGCCGACGATGACCGCTGAACATCCTCGCCTCAAGGACGTCTACGCCCACCCGGTAGGGCGCGACGCGATCGACAGGGTGCTGCTGCAGCTCGGTCGCTCGCCCCGCTGGGTCACCAACCCCCTGGTCGCGAACCTGCCGCTGAGGGCTGCCGCCCGGTTGGCGCGCCCGGTCCTCGGTGGCGACATCACCTCGTCACTGCTGGACCTGCTGGCCGATCACGGCGACGGGCACAAGGCGTCGCCTCGCGCCGACGCCGACGACAGGCCGTGGTGGAACCGGGCGGTCTTCTACCAGGTCTACCCCCGCTCCTTCGCCGACTCCGACGGCGACGGCGTCGGAGACCTGCGCGGGTTGCTGGCGCGCCTGGACCATCTCGCCGACCTCGGTGTCGACTGCGTCTGGCTGTCACCGATCTTCGACTCGCCGAACGAGGACATGGGCTACGACGTCCGCGACTACCGCGCCGTGATGGCGGAGATGGGCACCCTCGCCGATCTCGACGAGCTGATCGCCGGCTGCCACGCGCGAGGCATGCGGATCATCCTCGATCTGGTCGTCAACCACACCTCCGCCGAGCATCCCTGGTTCCGCGCCGCCGTCGCCGATCCGGAAGGCCCGTACGGCTCGTACTACCACCTGCGGCGGGGAAGGCCAGGCGAGGACGGGAGCGGACCGCCGCCGAACAACTGGGCGTCCTTCTTCGGTGGCAGCGCGTGGCGGTGGTTGCCGCAGGCGCAGCGGTGGGCGCTGCACCTGTTCGCCCCTGGGCAGATGGACCTCAACTGGGAGGAGCCGCGCGTTCGCGCCGAGGTCGCGCAGATCGTGCGGTGGTGGCGAGCTCGCGGCATCGACGGGTTCCGCCTCGACGTCATCAACTACATCTCGAAGCGACCCGGTCTGCCGGACGGCAACGAGGCCATCGGCACCCTCATGCAGTTCCCCGGGATCGAGCACTACTTCTTCGGCCCTCGGCTGCACGAGCACCTGCGTGAGCTGCGCACCGACGGCTTCACCCGCTCGCCCGACGACCCCGTACCGATGTCCACCGCGCGCAGCCGCCGTGCCGACGGCGCACTGGGCGAGCCGCTGCCGCCGGACCCGATCGGTGTGATGGTGGGTGAGACACCCGGCGTCGGGGTGGAGCTGACGCGACTGCTGGCCGGCACCGGCCGCGGCGAGCTCGACATGGTCTTCAACTTCGATGTGCTCGACGGCCCGGGGCGCACGCGCTGGGACGACTACCGCTACGACCTCAGCTACCTGAAGGAGCACTACCTCCGCTCGCTGGAGCGCCTGGGCGGTGACGCGCAGCTCGCACTGTTCCTCGACAACCACGACAACCCGCGGATGCTGTCCAAGGTTCTCGGGGACCGGGACCAGGACCCGTCGCTGCGAAGCGCCCTCGCCAAGGCGTTGGTGACCATCCAGCTGATGCTCCCGGGCACCCCGTTCCTCTACCAGGGGCAGGAGATCGCGGCGATCGACCAGCGCTTCACATCGGCGTCCGAGCTGCACGACGTCGAGTCGCTCAACCGGCTGACCAGGCTGCGAGCCGACGGGCTGACCGAGGCCGATGCGGTGGCGCGCGTGCTCCCGGGTGCGCGGGATCACGCGCGGGTGCCGATGCGCTGGGAGCCCGGGCCGACGACGGGGTTCACCACGGGGACACCGTGGCAACCTGGCCGGGAGGAGTCGGTCGGGTTCACGGTCGCCGAGCAGGAAAGCGACCAGGGCTCGGTGCTGAACCACGTGCGCCGGCTCATCGCCCTGCGGCGCGCCGAGCCGGCGCTGGTCGACGGCGGCATGACAGCGCTCGCCCGATCCTCGCGACGCTACTTCGGCTGGCTCCGCACCCTGCCGGGCACAGCCGAGACCTGGCTGATCGAGGTCAACCTCACCGACCGCACGATCCGGCGGCCGCGAGGGCTGCCGGATGCCGAGGTCGCTCTCGGCTCACCGAGCCTGGAGCGAGGCGCCACGATGGCCCCGTACGAGTGCCTCGTCGCACGGGTGCGGGCCGGCTGACCCGTGCACGATCTGGCGGAGCGCTACCCCTGGAGCAGGGACTGCGCGCCGTCGATCCACACCTCGGTGCCGCTGATGTGGTCGGCCGCGTCGGAGGCGAGGAACCCGACGAGCGCGGCGACCTGCTCGGCGGTGCCGGACTCCGAACCCGTGAGCGGGATGGTGCCCTGCGGGAACTCCACGGGGATCTTCACGCCCTCGTTCTGGGAGTCGGTGTTGTCGCTGATCTCGGTGTCGATCGCGCCGGGGCAGATCACGTTGACCCGGATGCCCCGCGGCCCCAGCTCGACCGCGAGCATCTTCGTCAGGGCCACCTGGCCGGCCTTCGATGCCGAGTAGGCGCTCGCGCCGGAGTTGGAGAAGATCCTGGTCCCGTTGACCGAGGCGATCACCACGGCCGAGCCGCCGCGACCGATGTGCGGCACAGTCGCCTTCAGCGTGATGAAGGTGCCCGTGAGGTTGATGTCGATCGTCGAACGGAAGTCCTCGACGCTGAGGTCGTCGATACCCGCCCACGTACCGTTCACCCCGGCGTTGGCCACCACCACGTCCAGACGGCCGAACTGCTCGAGCGTGGCACGCACCGCCTCGTCGACGGCGGCCTCGTCGCTGACATCGGCGAGAGCTGTGAGCACCTCGCCGCCCTCCCCCCGGATGCTCTCGGCGACCTCCTCGAGCTCGTCCTCGGTGCGACCGACCAGGGCGACGCGCGCACCGCGTGCAGCGAGCAGCCGTGCCGACGCCTCCCCGATCCCCGATCCGGCTCCGGTCACGAACGCGACCTTGTCGTGCATGGTGCCTCCTCCTGGTCGTTGGTGCTGCTCTGAACCAACGTAGGCGGCGTGAGCCTCGCGCGGGAAGGGTTCAGCGCACGACGACGGCGATCGCCCAGGCGCCCACGGCCACCATCGCGCCGGCCAGCTCGACCAGGATCGTGACGCCGGTGGCCCTGATCGCGGCCTTGGTCGAGGTCCACGCCTTCGCGCGGTCGCGGAGCCGCATCTGCTCGGCCAGGTAGACCCCGAGGACGAACAGCAAGGGCAGTCCGATCACGGGGATCACGAAGAACCCGATGACGCCGAGCACTCCCCCGACGACGAGCGTCCGGTTCGGCACCGCTGCCTTCTTCAGCCCGCGCCCGGCCAGCAGGTACTTGCCCACCCACGCCGCTGCCGCCGCGATCACGCCGATGCCGAGCACCAGCCAGCCTGCTGCGGTCTGCGACTCCGTGGCCCACAGCAGGATGCCACCGAGCACCAGCAGCGTGCCGGGCAGCACCTGCACCACGACGCCGAACAGCCCCACCAGCATGATGGCCGCGCACAGCAGCTCGAAGAGCGTCACGGGCTCAGTGTGCCAAGCACATCGCCTTTGAGTTCGTGCCTTCTCGTCGAGTTCGGTGGGTATTCGCGACGAGCTCGGCGAGCTGCGACGAACTCGGGCCACGGCAGCGCCATCGTCCCGTCCGCGCACCGCGGGTGCCGCCCTCGCCGCCACCCGCGGTGCTCGCCGGGCGCCGTTCGCCCTTCGAGATGGCACTGTTCCTCGATTATCGATTAGTGATAACGTCGCCATCGCTGTCGGCCCATCCGGGCCGGATCAACGACGATCGCCACCCGCCGGTGGCCGGAAAGGTCGGTATGTCAGCGATGCTCAGGCGGCTCTTCGCGCTGCTCACCACAATCGCCCTCGGGCTGGCCGGGCTCTTCGCGCCCGCGCAGGCCGACACCCCTCCGCTCACGCTCTACATCGCACCCAGCGGTGACGACTCCTCCTCCGGCACCCTCGAGGAGCCCTTGCAGACCCTCGAGGGCGCACGCGACGCCATTCGCACGCATCGTGCCGACGGCACCCTCCCCGATGGGCCGGTGACCGTCTATCTCCGCGAGGGCTCCTACTACCGAACCCAGAGCTTCGAGCTGGGCGCGGAGGACTCCGGCACAGCCGAGTCACCCGTCACCTACGCCTCCTACCCTGGCGAGACCGCACGCCTGACCGGCGGGCTCGAGCTCGACCGAGATGACTTCGCACCTGTCACCGACGACGCGGTGCTGGACCGGATCGTCGATGTCGACGCACGGGACACCGTGCTGCAGCTCGACCTCGACGCCGCCGGCATCACCGACTACGGGAACCTCAGCCGGCACGGCTACTGGTATGCGAACGACCTGAGCGAGATCCCGCCGATGGAGCTGTTCGTCGAAGGCGAGGGCATGACGCTCGCACGCTGGCCGAACAACGGCGACACCGTCCAGATGGACGAGATCATCGACGTCGGTCCCACCCGGGCCGACGACGACCTCCACGACCGCGGCGGCGTCTTCAGCTTCACCTACGACCGGCCGCAGCACTGGGCGCAGGCCGAGGACATCTGGATGGACGGTATCTTCGGCTACTCCTGGGAGTGGTCCTACAACAAGGTCGCCTCGATCGACCTCGAGACCAAGCAGCTCACGATGCGCTACGGCGAGATGTCCGGGCTGATGAAGACCTGGTTCGAGGACTTCCACCACTTCGAGAACCTGCTCGAGGAGCTGGACTCCCCCGGTGAGTACTACGTGGACCGCGACGCCGGTATCCTCTACTTCCAGCCCAACGCGGGCTTCCAGCACGGCACCGGGGCGGTGACCGTCTCGATGCTCTCGGAGCCGATGCTGCGCACCGACGGCGCCTCGCACGTCGTCTTCGACGAGCTGGTGCTCGAGTACGGTCGCGCGCTCGCGGCTGTGATCCTCGGTGGCGAGGCCGTCACCATCTCGAGCAGCGACATCCGCAACTTCACCGACGGCGGCGTCTACATCAACTCCCCGGGCCGCTACACCTACGACGGCATCCCCGTGAACCGTGGTGGCACCGACCACACGGTCGTGGACTCGCACATCCAGCACGTCGGCGGTGTGGCCGTCGTCCTCCAGGGGGGCGACAAGACGCTCCTGACGCCCGGCAACAACCGTGTTGTCAACACCCACATCCACGACTTCGCCTACTACCACCAGGCCTACAACCCCGGCGTGATGCTCGACGGCGTGGGTAACGCCGTGGAGGGAAGCGAGATCCATGACGCCCCGCACCCGGGCATCATCGTGCACGGCAACGATCACCTGATCGAGCGCAACGAGATCTATGACATCTGCAAGAGGTTCCAGGATCTCGGTGCGATCTACATGAACGCCGGCGCAACGCCTCAGCAGCGCGGCACCGTGATGCGGGGCAACTACTTCCATGACACCGGTATCGGCAGGCTCGGGGTGGAGGGCATCTACCCGGACAACCTCACGATGGGTCTGACCATCGAGGGGAACTACTTCTACCGGATGGGCAACGACGCGATCAAGGTCGGCTCGGGCTCCCACATCACGGCCCGGAACAACGTCTTCATCGACACCTTCATCCCCTTCAACAACTATGAGATGTGGATGGGCGATCACGAGGGCAACAAGGTCGACACCGACTACATGCCGACGTGGATCGAGCTGTTCGAGGAGAACAACGACTTCATCGACACTCCCTACGGCGAGCGCTACCCGGAGCTGCTGACGTTCTTCGAGGAGAACCACTACTACCCGGACACCAACGTCTTCGAGAACAACGTCACGTGGAACCCGGGCCTGACCCGCTCCGCCGACGTCAACGCCGAGGGCGCACGTGACGTCCACGACCTCCTCAACTACGGCGAGAACTGGGTCACCGACACCGACCCGGGCTTCGTCGACCCCAGCACCGGCGACTTCACGTTCGCCGACGATGCGCCGGTGTTCGAGCAGATCCCCGGGTTCGAGCCGACGCCGTTCGGTGAGATCGGGACCCAGGGCACGGTGGGTCACCCGTCCTCGCCCACGCAGATCGACGTCAGCGGTGTCTACCTTCCGGCTGAGCAGCTGACGCTCCCTCTCGGTTCCTCGCAGCCGTTCGCGGCGCAGGTGGTGCCGTGGAACGCCTCCGAGGACGGCGTGACCTACGTGAGCAGCGACCCTGCGGCCGTCGAGGTCGATGCCACGGGTACCGTGACCGCTCTGGCACCGGGCGAGGCCACCGTGACCGCCACGTCAGCGGGAGATGCAGCGATCGTCTCCGAGGCCAGGGTCGTCGTGGTCGAGGGTGATGGCATCCTTCACTTCACCGACTTCGAGTCCGGCGGCAACGACTGGCCGATCGACCCGAACCGGAGCATCGTGGCGGATGCCGACGGCAACCATGTGTACCGCATCGTCAACGGTGCGAACAGCCAGCATCCGCGGCCGTTCGGCGAGTACACGCTCCGGTTCCAGCTCACCACGCCGGAGGTGATGCCCGAGGGTGGCGTGCTCCTGATGTACGACCGCACCGGCGCCAACGCCGGCGGTTTCATCGAGTACCGGCACGCCGAGGCCGGCCCGCGCTGGCGTATCTACGATTCCGGCTGGGCAGTGCTGGAGGAGGTCGTCCTGGCTCCCGAGCAGGCGCTCGAGCCGAGCGCGGCGTACGAGGTCGCCGTCACGGTGGCCGCTACCGGCGTCACGGTCGCCGTCGACGGCGATGCCGTGATCGCAGGCCCGAACCCGAACCCCGGCACCTCGGGCAAGGTCGGGTTCTACGTCTCGGGCTTCAGCCATCTCGACGTCGACGACGTCACGTTCTCGCTGGTGCGCACCGCGCCGGAGTCGATCACGATCGCCGAGAGCGATGTCGTCCTCGCGGCGGGCGGCAGCCGCCAGCTCACCGCCACGCTGACGCCGAGCGATGCCACTGCCGCGCTCACCTGGGAGTCGTCCGACCCCTCGGTCGTCACGGTCGACGCGCTCGGTCGCATCCGAGCGGTCGCCCCGGGCAGCACCACGGTGACGGTCACCGTGGCCGATGACCCCACGCTCATCGCGAGCATCGCCGTCGAGGTGGTCGAGGGCGAGTACGTGGTGACGGATCTCACCGACGAGCTCTCCGACGCCGACGGCTGGGTCGGTGACGGCATCGCCGACTTCGACGGCGGCACGCTTCGACTCACCTCCGAGGGCGTGATCGGCTACGAGGGCGCCACGTACGCCGACGGCCTGCTGCGATTCAACGCTTCGTTCGGGGCGTTCGAGGGCGGCTGGTACGGCTTCGCGGTCCGCTCCGACCGGGCCGGCACACCGAGCTGGGTCGGGAGCAACAAGGGCTACCTCGTGGTCATCAAGGAAGACGTGATCGAGATCCAGAGCTGGCGGCCGGGTCAGTCGATGCTCGACGTCGTCCCGAACACCACGATCACACCCGACAGCGAGCACGTCATCGAGTTCGGCACCACCGCCACCGACGAGGGGATGGAGGTGGTGCTGCGGGTCGACGGGGTGGCGGTCTGGAGCGGTCTCGACACCGGGACCGGAGCGGCGATCGCCGAGGCCGGCTACCTCAACGTGTACCACTACGCCGAGACCGGCACGCTCACGCTCACGCCGGCCGAGGACGAGGAGCCCGAGCCGCCCGAGCACGAGACCGACGTCGACCTCCGGGTCAGCGTCCGCTCGCAGTGCTGGGACGAGGAGGCCGTGGTGGCCGTGCATGCCGTCAATCGGACAGACCTGCCGGCAGACATCCGGCTGACCACACCGTACGGTGACAAGAAGTTCACAGCGGTGCAGCCCGGTCAGGCGGTGTACCACGGGTTCACCACGGGCGGCCCGTCGGTCGGGGCCGACTCCGCGACGGTCGCCGGATACTCCTGGCACGAGGATCACGGCCACTACCAGCGCTACACGGTGAGCTACGAGGCGGTGACCTGCGGCTGAGGTACCGCGAACGCGCGAGCGTGACCCCGGGGCGTGGCTGGCCGCACCCCGGGGTCACGCTCGCACCCTTTCGCAGGACCCCCATTAGCGATTAGCGATAGCCCGTAGGATGAGGGGATGACGGAGATGACGACGCGGGGCCTTGCCCGAGGCCTGCTCTCCGACCAGATCTATGACCTGGTCAAGAGCATGATCAAGGACTCCACGCTCGCACCCGGCCAGCAGCTCGTGGAGTCACAGCTCGCGCGGGAGTGGAAGGTGAGTCAGGCACCGGTCCGTGACGCGCTGAAGCGGCTGGCGCACGAGGGGCTCGTCACGCACGAGCGCAACCGCGGCAACTTCGTGGCCGAGTACACCGAGGACGAGGTGCACCAGGCGCGGGTGGCTCGCACGGCGCTGGAGTCGCTCGCGGGGCGTCTCGTGTGCGGCAACCTCAGCGAGGAGATGCGCAGCAGGCTCGACAACACGATCGAGAAGATGCACGCGGCCGCCACCGAACGGAACCTGAGCACCTTCCGGGAGCTCGACTTCGCGTTCCATCGCACGGTGATCGAGGCGAGCGGCAACCCCTATCTCCCCCGGATGTGGGACATCATCGAGCCCAGTCTGCGCGCGACGCACGCCCTCGGCGACCCGGAGTACCCGGGCGACTGGCACGAGGTGGCGGACTGGCACTGGAGCCTGCTGCAGGTGCTGCAGGCCGACGACGAGGACGCTGCCGCGAACCTCTTCGCCCGTCACGCCGCCGGCACGCTCCTCGAGCCGGACGAGACCGCTCAGCCCAGGTAGAGCCTCGTCGCGAGCCCTCGCCAGAACGAGTCCGCTTCATCGGCGCTGAGCTCGGGCAGGGCCGCCCGGGTACGCGCGAGCGTCTCCGAGTAGCCGCAGGTGCGGGTCGAGATGGGCCAGTCGCTGCCGAACATCAGCCGGTCGATGCCGAGGATCTCGACGGCGTCCCGCACGATCCCACGAACCCTCGCTGCGTCCCCGCCCGGCTGATGCAGTCCCGATACCTTCGCGGCCACACGCGCGTGCGGGGCGACGGCACGGAGGCCGTCGCGCCAGACGTCGCTCGGCTCGGCAGCGCCGAGACCGAGATGGCAGAGCACGATCGTGAGATCGGGATGTGCTGCGGCCAGCTCAGCCACGGCGCCCAGCTGCTCCGGGCGGATCAGCATCTCGAGGACCCGCCCCGCACCGGCCAGTCCCGCCGCGAGCTCAGCCACACCCGGCACGTCGCTCAGATCCGCCGCGCGGGTGGGCACCGCGAGCCTGATCCCCGCCAGCGCCGGATGCTCGAGCACCGCTTGCGCGGTGCCCGCCCACAGGCCCGAGCGCGGTTCGTACTGCGCCACCACCGCCCCCACGAGCCGGTCCTGCTCGGCGACCGCCAGCAACCAACGGAGCTCCTCGAGCGTGTCGGCAGCCTGCACGACGACGGCCCTCTCGGGCACCGGCACGTCGGCCTGTGCCAGCTCCTGGAGAAGCTCGCCGACCGTTGCCCGAGCGGGCAGACCATCACCCTCACGAAACCATGACAACCGGATCTGGTCGATGTTCCACAGGTGAAGATGGGCGTCGACGTACCTCACGCAGCCTCGTCCAACAGGCGCCAGAGCTCGGCAGGGATCGCCACCTCGAGCCCGGCCACCCAGTCGTGCACCTCGGCTGCGGTGCGGGCCCCGACCACGACCGCCTCGACGCCCTGTCGCTGCAACGGGTAGCGTGCCGCGGCATGCCGGAGCTCGACGCCGTACCGCGCGCACAGCTGCTGCATCGCCTCGGCCCGGGCAACGATCTCCGCAGACGCCGGGTAATAGTCGAAGTAGGGGCTGCCCACAGGGTCGGCGAGCACACCGGAGTTGAGGACGCCCGCTGCGACGACACCGACACCCAGGTCGCGTGCGGCCGGCAGCAGCGCCTCGTCCGCACGCCGGTCCAGCAACGTCAGCCGGCCGGCCTCCATCACGACGTCGATCGGGGCTTCCCGCACGAACCGCGTCAGCGGCTCGGTCCAGACCATGCCGACCCCGATGGCCCGCACCACGCCCTGGTCCAACAGATCGCGCAGTGCGGGGATCGTCGAGCCCAGCGCTTCGTCGACGTCCGGTGGGTCGTGCAGGTAGAGCAGGTCCACCCGATCGGTGCGCAGCCTCCGTAGGCTTCCCTCGAGGCTGCGGAGCACGCCGTCCCGGCTGCCGTCGAAGACCGTTCCGGACCCCAGCCGCCCGGTCTCGACGACCCGACCATCGTCGTCCACGACAGCGCGCCCCACCTTGGTGGCGATGACAAGGTCATCGCGGGGGACGCCGTCGAGAGCCCGCCCGAGCCGTTGCTCGCTCAGGCCAGCACCGTAGTGCGGGGCGGTGTCGAAGAACCGGATGCCGGCGGCGAGCGCCGCGGCGACGGTCTCCTCCGCGTCGGCCTCGGCGACCGACGTGTACAGGTTGCCGATCGGCGCGCAGCCGAGTCCGTAGCACGACGGGAAGCCTGGATCGGCCACCGGCCTCAGGACTGGACGGAACGCCATGCCTCGTACTCCTCGCGACTGTCCGGCGTGAGCGGGTAGTAGTCGCTCAGCCTTGCACCCTCGTCGAGACGCTGCCGGCTGAACACCTCCCACTCCTCGTGGTCCAGAGCCGCGGCGGCCACCTCGGCCGCTGCGGCCTGCGGGACGACCACAGCGCCGTCGTCGTCGGCGATGACCAGGTCGCCAGGCAGGCAGAGCGAGCCGCCCACCGCGACCGGGACGTCGTAGGCCCACGGGAACAGCTCGGACTGCGAGGCGTAGTGCGGTGTCACCCCGTTGCTCCACACCGGCAGCTCGAGCTCACGGATACGGCCCGAGTCCCGGATGCAGCCGTCGACCACCAGCCCCACCCCGCCCTGACGCTTCAGGTAGCGCGTGAGGATGTCACCCATGCAGCCCGAGTGCGTGCTGCCATAGGCCTGCACCACCAGCACGTCACCAGGCTGCACGGCCTCCAGCACCTCCCACAGCGCGGTGTGTCGCTCGGCATACTCCTGACCGGCGGATGACCCGAGATCCTCGCGCTGCGGCATGAACTGCAGGGTGATCGCCGACCCCACCATGCGCTGTCCCGGGATCAGCGGCCGCGGTCCCGAGATGAAGGTCCGTCGGATCCCCATCGCGTGCAGCTTCGCGCACGCGGTGGCGGTCGAGACCTGCTCGAGGGAGGCTCTCACGTCGGCGGAGACACGCTGGTAGGGCTCACCGCGCACCGGGAGATCGATCTGCGGTCGTGTCAGCTGGGTGGCGGTGTCGGTCATCTGGTTCCCTGTTCGGTTCGTGCTGCGGCGATGGCACGTGCGCCTGCCGCGCGGTGGTGCGGTCGTTGGGTGCTGGGTCTGGTGCGAAGGGTGAGCCGGGTGCGGTGCGAGGGCGCGAGCGCGACCCGAACAGCCCCATCGACCTCCGCGCTGGCGGTCACCGGGCTACCGGGGCGCGAGGACTCCGCGGTGGAGGGCCCGGGATAGTCGCCGCCGTCCTCGCCGTAGCTGTCGACCTGCTGCAGCCGGTGCTCGCCGAACCCGCTCGCCCGGATCAGCAGGCGTCTCGTGCGGGTCGGCGACAGGTTGACGAGCTCGACCTCCATGCGGTCCCGCGCAAGGTTCGTCACCAGTGCGGCAACATCCTGCGGCAGTCCGGCGCGACCCCGGTCGAGGTCCTCGTAGCTGATCGCGGAGAACGGCAGGCCGCCGTTGTAGAGCGTCTGCGGCGTGCCGGTGATCAGCTGCGAGAGAACCTCGGTGACCACGGGGTTGACCCGCTGCCAGTAGTGCAGGTGCACGTTCGCCGGGTCGGGGTGCTCGGTCTCCATCACCGCCACCCGGCGGGCCACCTGACCCAGCGCCATCGACAGGGCGCGGACCGGGTACTCGGGATTGTCACCGTCGAGATAGGCGAGCCAGGGCGCATCGTGGCCCGACTCCATCTTGTCGCGGAAGGGCTGGACCTCGCGCGCCGACCCGGGCATGCCGTCGAGCACGCGCTGGAGACGGGCACGATCCTGCTCCTCGCGGGTCCACCACCACAGCCAGAGCGGGAACTCCAGCTGCATCGGACCGAAGTCGAACCAGCCATCGGTGCCGTGACGATGCGGGACCAGCAGTGCGGGTTCGTCGACCCCCGAGCCGTAGCGGGCGCGCCAGAACTGGCTGAGGCTGAAAGGCGTCTGGGCGGGCGGTGCAGTGATCGCATGCTCGAGCACCGTGTCGAGCGCGGTGCGCGTCACGTCGAGGAAGCTGCCGTCCCCGGTGACGAGGGAGGTGTTCAGCCCGGCGATCAGGGTGGCGGAGGCCACCGAGTGCAGCCCGTGCGGCCACGTCCAGCCGTAGTGGCCGCCGTACCAGCGGCCGTCATGCAGACCACCCACTGCACCGTCGGGTGCCACGTTGTCCGGGACCAGCCCGCCGTTACGACGGGCTCGCTCGTGCCAGCCCTCGACATAGCGGGAGATCCATGACGAGGCGGTCGGGTCGCCGTCGTACAGCCATCGGTTGGCGACCAGCGAGGTCGCTGCGAGATTGACGGCGGTGTCTCCTCGGGCGCGACGATGCAGGGCGCGCCCCATCGCCTGGGCGTTCTCGGGCGACCGGAGATCGTCCCAGCTGCGGATGCCGGGCAGTCCGTGCAGCGGCAGCCCGTAGGGCTCCATGTGGACCAGATCGGCGGAGTACGCCTGCCAGGTCGGGCCGAGACCTTCGAGCGCACCGCGGGCACCGTTGTGCGGTGCCCGGATGATGTTGCGGTCGGGATCGTAGTTGCCACGTGCAGGATCCGTGTAGAGGTCGGCGAAACGTGCAGCCCGGCGCGCGAAGGCCGGATCGCCCGGGTCCGCCGCGCAGATCCCGTAGAAGAGCACGAGCGACTCACCCTGGTGGAACCAGTCGTAGCCGTTCTCGTACTCGCCTGTGAGCATGCCAGCCTCGGTCAGCTGGGCCGTGACGCCCGACCAGTGGTGCTTGGCGGCCGTGAGCACGTCATCGCTGCCGCCGAGCACGTAGAAGGCAGGCCAGTTGAAGAAGGGCTCGTAAAGGTCGTCGACGCCGTCGCGGTCCTCGAAGCGACCGCTGTAGCGGAGGCGACCATCGGGCTCGGTGTAGCGCTCGGCGAACTGGCGCCACGCCGTCTCGACGGCGTCGAAGAGGCGGCGCTGCAGCACGGCCCACGCCGGGATCTCGCGCATCGCCTCGGTCCGGATCGTTCCGCTCATCCCTTGGTCGCTCCCGCCACCAGGCCGCCGATGATGTGTCGCTGCATGAACACGAAGAAGATGACGGCGGGAAGGATCGCGAGCAGCAGGGTCGGGAACACCACGGTGTAGTCGGTGGAGTACTGGCCGACGGCCGAGTACACGCCGGTCGTCACCGTGTAGATGCCCGAGCTCGGACCCAGGATGATCTGCGGCGAGACGAAGTCGTTCCAGACGCTGATCGAGTTCAGCACCACGATCGTGGCCACCACGGGCCTCATGATCGGGAAGATGCAGGACCAGAACGCGCGTATCTGGCCGGCGCCGTCGAGTGCCGCCGCTTCGTCGATGTCGCGTGGGATGGTCCGCAGGTAGGCGCTGAAGAGGAAGATCGTGACCGGCAGGGTGGCGGCGGTCTCGAAGAGGATGAAGCCGGGCACGGTGTTGATGAGCCCGAGGACCCGCAGCACGAACACGACCGGGATCAGGGTGACCTGACCGGGGATGAAGAGACCGGAGACGAACAGGAGCAGCATGCCCAGGTGCCATTTCTTGCGGCCACGGGCGATCACGTAGGCGACGGGCGCGGCGAGCGCGATGCCGAGGACGTTGACCATCAGGACGAAGGACAGCGTGACCCCGTACGCGCGGACCACGTTGAACTTCTCGCTGGTCAGGGCTTCCTTCAGGTACTCGAGGGTGAAGGTCGACAGGTCGATCAGCAGCGGCTGCTGGATGATCTCGGCCTGCGGCTTGAACGCGCTGATCACCAGGATGTACATCGGGATCAGCATCACGAGCGCGATGGCCGTGAGCACCACCCACTTCAGCACGGTGCCCGCGAGGGTGCCGCGGCTTCGGACCGTGCTCATGCGGCCACCTTCTGCTCGGCGCCACGGCGGGCGAACGTGACGGCCAGTCCGATGATCGCGGTGACGATCAGGAGCACGACCGACTGCGCGGCCCCAAGACCGAGCGCCGACCGAGCGAACGAGTCCTTGAGGATCTGGTAGACGATCGTCTGGGTACCCGCGGCGGGTCCGCCGTCGGTCAGCGCGAGCACGACGTCGTACACCTTGAGCAGCCCGACGAGCGTGAGAACCAGATTGACCGTCAGCACCGGTGCGATCAGCGGCACCGTGATCGCACGGAACTGCTGCCAGCGGGAGGCGCCGTCAACCGTGGCGGCCTCGTAGTACTCGGTCGGCACCGACTTGATGCCGGCGATGAACAGGATCATGTTGAAACCGAAGCTCGACCAGAGGATCGTGGCGATGACGCTCCCCTTCGCCCAGGTCGCGTCGATCAGGAACGGCAGTGGACCTACCCCGACGTGGCCCAGCAGCGAGTTGGCGACACCGTTCGGTTGCAGCATCGCCGACCACAGGAAGCCGATGATCAGCGAGCTGATGATGTAGGGGTAGAAGAAGATCGTGCGGAGCACCGTGTTCACCCTGCCGGGGGCCGCGATGAGCACGGCGACCGCGAGCCCGACGATGTTGCAGAGCGTGGTGCCGACCACGGCGACGACGGCGGTGAAGATCGCGGCGTCCACCGTGCGGGGGTTCCGGAACGCGAACCGGTAGTTCTCGAGCCCGATGAAGTCGAACTTCAGGCTGTAGCCGTTCCAGTCGGTCAGGCTGAGCACGAATGCCAGGATCATCGGCACGATGAACATGAGGACGAACACCAGCACGGCAGGCCCGGCCATGATCAGGTCGGGCAGCCTCGATCGCACGGGCTTGCGGCGCGGTGCCCGCGCGTGTGGCTGCTGCGGCGCCTTCGGCGGTGCTGTCACGGTCGCTGTCATCTCCTCGCCTTCCTGGCCGAGCGTGGGCGTGGGTCGCTCAGACCCACGCCCACGCTGTGTCAGCCTGCGTTCGCCGCGAACCAGTCGTCCATGGCGCTGATGACGTCAGCGGCAGCAGTGCCGCCCATCAGTGCCTGGGTCTGGGTGTTCAGCTCCTCGGAGTAGCCCGCGGGGAGCCGCCGCTCGCCGTAGCCCTGCCCGGTGGGGGTGTACGAGGACGACGGGGTGTCGGCAACGATCTGGAACAGCTCATCACCCAGCGCGGTGGTCTCGTAGGCGTAGCCGTCGCGGAAGTTGCCGTCCACGACGAGCTGGTCGACGACGGCGGTCTCGTCCGTCGTCAGGAACTCCACCAGGAGAGCGGCCTCGTCGACGACCTCGCTGCCCGACAGGATGCTGTACGGGCTCGCGATGTTGGCGCCCATCGCGGGGTCGCTGACGCCCTCGATCGCAGGGGCGCGGAAGACGCCGATCTCGGCGGGGTTCTCGGCCGCCGCCTCGGTGCCGGCGAACCAGCTGCCCATCGGATAGATCGCACTCTCGCCCGCGAGGAACGCCTGCTCGGCGTCCGGGTACTGGATCCCGAGCGCCTCGGTGGGGACGTAGCCGGCTGCGACCCAGTCGGCGTAGCGCTCGATGAACGCGCCGTAGCTCTCGCTGAAGGTCACCTCGCCGGAGGACATGTGGGCGAACCACTCCGGATCCTCACCCACCACGCTCGGGAGCGCGAGCGCCTGCAGTGCGTGGCTGCTCATCCAGTCGCCGCCGGTCTGGATCGGGGTCCACCCTGCGGCGGACAGTGCCGCGAGCGCCTCGTCGAGCTCTTCGAGCGTCGTGGGGACCTCGGCGATGCCGGCCTCCTCGAAGGCAGTCTTGTTGTAGAACATCAGGCTCTGCAGCTGCACCCCGATGCCCGCCATGTAGGTCTTGCCCTCGATCGTGTACTGCTCGGCGAGCGGGCCGCTGGTCGCCCAGTCGTAGCCCGAGAGGTCCACGAGCTCAGGGGCCAGGTCCGGCGTCGGAGGCAGCGACTGCACGACGTCGGGGGCATCTCCCGCGGCGAGCAGCCGCGGGAGCGCCGCAGCGACGCCCTCGGCGCCCGGGTTCTGGACGATCACGTCGATGCCGGGGTTGGCGTCCTCGAAGGGCGCCACCAGCTCGTTCCAGAACTCCTCGGTCAGGTTCGGGGTGACGTTCACGAGCATGCTCAGCTCGACGACGTCGCCACCTCCGCCCTCGTTGTCATCGCCGGCGGCGGTGGAGCAGCCTGCCAGCGCCACGGCGGCGACGCCCATGACAGCCAGGGCTGCGCGCTTTCTGATCATCGTCGATCCTCTCGATTACGGATGCCTTCGTCAGCGGACCAGACAATAATCGATAATCGCTCAGCGCGCCACCCGTGTCGGCGAGACCTGGCCTGAGACGCGAAGAACCGCCCAGAGCCGAAGGCTCGAACGGGCGGTTCTTCGTCGCGGGTCAGCTGCTCGACACCGGCCCGGGGCCAGACGAGCCGAGGACTGGCGGGGCGGGCAGGCGGCGGCCCCTGCGCCCGGCCCAGCCGGGCGCGTCGAGCTCAGCGCCAGAGCACCGCGATGGCGACGTTGAGGGCGGTCAGCCCGGCAATTGCTCCGAGGTAGCCGGTGGTCACGTCCTCCTTCTTACGGCCGCGCCACACGAGCACCGTCACAGCGAGCGCGATCAGCAGCTTGAGGCCGATCTTGATGTGGTTGAGGTCACCGTCGCCCATCTCGAGGACGCCGACCATCAGGATGCCCGTGACGAGTGCGGTGAGCGCACCGTGCCATGCCCCCGCCGGCACCTGCGGCCGGCGCATCGAGGCAAGCACGCCTCCGAGCACCATCGCCCAGCCGATGAGGTGGAGAACCAGCAGAACACCGTGAACGATTTCCATGGTCATGACACTACGTCAGATCGAACGGCTGGCACCAATCGGCGCCCGAGCCCGGCGCCCAGCGACCCGACTGGCCCGGTCGAGCGCCCACAACCGATCGCTGACGGCGCGCGTCATCGCGCTCGAGGGCATGCCGAGCCTGGCTGCGACGGCGAGCGCCTCACCGGCTCGCGCCAGGTCGTGCTGACGCATGGCCTGGGTGAGCACCAGGTCCCGCACCAACGGCGCGAGGCTCGCCTTGGTCATCTGCGGCGAGGCGTCGAACGCCGCGAGCCAGTGGCTGGTGTCGTCGGGGTCGATGAGCTCCCGGAACCGCCGCCAGCCCGCTGGCGCCGCCGTGCCGACCGCTCCTGGGAGGCGCGCTCGGAGCGTCGCCGCGCAGAGGAATCCCATGACGAGGGCGGTGTGGTACGACATCGCTCGCGCATAGCGCGTCCGCTCGCTGCCGGTCAGGCGCGACAGGCGCACCGGGTCCACGTTGCCGCACGGGAGCAGCCCGACCTCGTCCTCGACCGCACCGAGCAGGCGGAACGCGAACGCGGCAGCCGGGCTCCACGGCACGCCCAGCTCGGGCCAGGCCATGAGCAGCTCACCGACCAGGTCGTAGTCGCCGTGGTCGAGGTAACGAGCGAGCAAGCCCTCGACGTCGGCGAGCACGGCGCGGGGCTCGCGCACGAGATCGCCGTCGGGCGGGCGGCGCCCGAAGTCCGTCACGTAGAACAGCATGTGCGTGAGCCCGTAGGCGTCCTCACGCGACTCCGACCGTAGGTCCAGCGCCCGCTCGAGCGTGGAGCCGCGCAGCGGCACCGGTGCGACCTGCGGCAGTCGCGGCCACAACGAGCACAGCCACCGGCGTTCCGCGAGCACGGTGGCGGGCTCGTCAGCGGCGTGCCCCAGGATCGTCGCGCACCTGTCCGCGGCGAAGTCGTCGAACTCGGCGTCCTGCGATCCCAGGCCGGTGAGCAGCACGTGGGGCACGGCCCGCTTGACGACTATCTCGGGGCGGAGCGCCATGTCCCCGAGCGCCGCCGTCGACCTGGCCCGTGGTGCGAGGCGACCCACCAGCTCCTGCACGCGCAGGTCGGTCTGCGGGCTGGCGCCGTACGCGGTGTGGGCGAGCATCGCGGCCTCGGCGATCACCTTCTCCGGGCCGAACGACAACGCAGGGCGCTCCAGATCGTCGTAGCCGGCGTCGCCGAAGTCCTCGACGACGACCGTAGCCAGCTCCAGCGCCCCGCCCAGCCGCCGGGCCAGCCCCGCGACCGGCCAGGACACCTCATCGGGACGCACCGACCGGCGCCCTGCGGGCGGGAGCGGACCGGTGCGTCCCAGACGAGGCCCGTCCGGTGAGGTCATGGACGCGACCTTCACCATGACCGTGCCAGCTCTACGAGATGCGCGAGACGTCGACCGCCTCGTTGAGCTTCGCCATGTCGCCGAGGTTCTTGAAGACACCGGCCAGGTCGTCCTCGCGCAGGAAGCACGCGAGCATGCTGAACTTCCCGAACGCGACCCCGTGCAAACCGGTGTCCCTGCGCGTGAGCTCAGGACCGATCTCAGCCAGGAACTTTCCCGTGGCGTCGAAGTCCACCGCACCGGAGCCGACGAACCGCTCGGCGACCATGTCGTGCATGTCCTCGCCCATACCCACTCCTTGACTCATACCGGGGACGCCCGGCTGCGGAGGCCGGCCGAGAGTCGGTCTCACCGATCAGGAGGTGCCTGCACGGGTCCTGATACACGCCCCGGCTGGGGGCGGCTCACCGATCACACGCTTGCAGCGAGAGCACGCTCGTAGAGCGCGTCGGCGGCGCTCGAGACGTCCGGCCAGGCCACCGCCGGCGCGACCGTGGCGTTGGTGGCCCTGATTCGGGCGAGCAGCTCGGGTTCCGAGGCCAGCCGCACGAGCGCGTCGGTGATCCCCGCGTCGGAGGGCACCAGGTAACCGTTGACGCCGTCCTCGACGAACTCCCCCAGCCCCGTGCCCGAGCGGCCGACGATCGCCAGCCCCGAGGCACGCGCCTCGAGCGCCGCGATCCCGAAGGCCTCGAGGATGGACGGCGAGACGAACACGTCCTGGTCGCGGTAGATCGTGGGCAGCACCGCGCGCGGCGCCTTGCCCATCACGGTCACCACGTCCTCGAGCCGGTTCGCCTGCACGTCGGCGCGCACCTGGCCCTCGGCCGGGCCACCACCGACCAGGGTCATGCGGATCCGGGGCGTCCCGTCGGGCTGGCGCCCGAGCGCCTCGTGCGCACGGGCGACCGCCATCAGCAGCGGGATCGTCCGCTTGCGCGGCGCCAGCCGCTGCGTGGCGACCACCCGCAACGCCCCCGGGACCGCGCTCGGCACGGGGCTCGCCGCCGCCGCTGTCCAGGGCGCCAGGTCGAGGCCGTTCGGCAGCACCGAGACGTCGGTCCGGTCGAGCGCATCGGCCACCCGCTCGGCGGCGACGGTGCTCACGGCGCTGGGCGCGAACGGCGCATCGTCCCAACCGGTCGCCTTGGCGCCGGCCGAGACCAGGCTCTCGACGCCGTCGAGCATGCAGTGCCAGGTGATGGCCAGCGGGAGGCCGAGCGAGCGGGCCGCCCGGGCGCCGTCGTAGGCGAAGGGCGAGACCACACCCGCGTGCACGTGGACGACCTCGGGCTTGAGCATCCGCAGCGCGCGCCGGATCAGCCACAGGCCGAGCGGGTGGACGGGCAGTCCGAACGTGGTGCGAGAGGCGAGGCGGTGCACGCGCAGGCCCGGCGCCTCAGTGGTGCTGGCGCGGTACCTGCTGCGGCCCTGCGCGCCCTCGGTGCCCTTCGGGAGCGCGGTCGCGGTGAGGACGTGGACGGTGTCCCCTCGGCCGGCCTGGTAGCTCGCCAGATCCTGGACCTGGGTCTCGATGCCTCCCACGCGGGGCGCGTAGCAGTCGGAGATGTGGACGATCCGCACGCTGATCAGCCTATGTCCGCCGTCGGAACCGGGCGCACGCCCGGCCTCACTCCCACTCGATCGTGCCCGGGGGCTTGCTGGTGACGTCGAGCACGACGCGGTTCACCTCGGCCACCTCGTTGGTGATGCGGGTGGAGATGCGGGCCAGCACCTCGTACGGCAGGCGCGTCCAGTCGGCGGTCATGGCGTCCTCGCTGGAGACCGGACGCAGCACGATCGGGTGACCGTAGGTGCGGCCGTCGCCCTGCACGCCCACCGAGCGGACGTCCCCGAGCAGGACCACGGGACACTGCCAGATCTCGCGGTCGAGGCCGGCGGCGGTCAGCTCGAAGCGGGCGATCGCATCGGCGGCGCGGAGGGTCTCGAGCCGGTCGGCCGTGACCTCACCGACGATCCGGATGCCGAGGCCGGGGCCGGGGAACGGCTGCCGCCACACGATCGCCTCGGGCACGCCGAGCTCGAGCCCGACCGCCCGGACCTCGTCCTTGAACAGCGTGCGCAGCGGCTCGACGAGCTCGAACTGCAGGTCCTCCGGCAACCCGCCCACGTTGTGGTGGGACTTGATGTTCGCCGCACCCTCACCGCCGCCGGACTCGACCACATCCGGGTAGAGCGTGCCCTGCACGAGGAAGCGGACCTCCTCGGCCGGCCCGTCAGCGGCGTCGTGCCCCTCGGCCACGATCCCGCGCGCCGCTTCCTCGAACACCCGGATGAACTCGCGCCCGATGATCTTGCGCTTGGTCTCGGGGTCGGTGACGCCCGCGAGCGCCCGCAGGAACTGCTCGCGCGCGTCGACCACCACCAGCCGCACGCCGGTGGAGTTCACGAAGTCGACCTCGACCTGCTCGGCCTCCCCCTCGCGAAGCAGCCCGTGGTCCACGAACACGCAGGTCAGCTGGTCGCCCACCGCCTTCTGCACCAGGGCGGCGGCGACCGAGGAGTCGACCCCGCCGGAGAGCCCGCAGATCACGCGGGCGTCGCCCACCTGGGCGCGGATCGCCTCGACCTGCTCAGCGATGACGTTGCCGGGGGTCCAGTCCCCCACCAGCCCTGCGCCGTCGTACAGGAAGTGCTCGAGCGAGGCCTGGCCGAGCGTCGAGTGCTTGACCTCGGGGTGCCACTGCATCCCGAACAGGCGCCGCTCGCGGCTCTCGAACGCGGCCACGGGCGAGCCGGGCGAGGTGGCCAGCACCTCGAAGCCCTCGGGCGCGGCCTGCACGGCGTCGCCGTGCGACATCCAGGTGGTCTGATCGGCGGGCGAGCCATCGAGCAGGATGCCGGTCGCGGAGACCTCCACCGCGGTGCCGCCGTACTCACGCGTCCCGGTCTTGGCGACCGTGCCGCCGAGCGCCGCCGCCATCGCCTGGAAGCCGTAGCAGATGCCGAGCACCGGCACCCCCGCCTCGAACAGCGCAGGGTCCACACGGGGGGCGCCGTCCTCGTAGACGGAGGACGGCCCGCCGGACAGGATGATCGCGGCCGGGTCCTTGGCGACCATGTCCGCCACAGGCGTGGTGTGCGGGACGATCTCGGAGTACACCTTCGCCTCGCGCACGCGGCGTGCGATCAGCTGGGCGTACTGCGCGCCGAAGTCGACGACGAGGACCGGGCGGTGCGAGTCAGAAGGCGATGACACCCGGTCAGGATAGAGGGTTCGAAACTGCGTCGAGGGCGTCGCCCACCCCTTCTACATCCGAGAAGCTTCGCCTTCGAGGGCTTCGCCCACCACCTATCTACATCCGAGAAGCTTCGCCTCGGATGTCTTCGCCCGCCCACTCGAGCACGAAGGTCGCGGCGGCGCCCCAGAGCGCCAGCACAGGCCTGTAGTGGTCGAACCACCGCTCGAACGCCTCGCCCGAGGTGGTGCGCTCCCACGTCTCGCGGTCGGGCCACGTCTGGGTGGCGAGGTAGCGCCGGCCCTCGAGCCGCATCAGCCCGAGCGTGACGTCCGGGTGCAGCTCGGCGTACCGCGGCTCGATCTGCTCCTCGATCAGGGCCAGGAGGTCGGCCTCCTCGCCGGTCTCGGTCAGCTCCCAGATCTTTCCGGTCACCCAGCTCATGTCACTCCCCGTTCGTGGCGTCAGCGGCCATCCGCTGCTCGAACCAGCCGCGCGCACGAGCCTCCATGATGAACGACAGCACCGGGATCACACCACCCGCGATCATCGCGAGGATCCGGCCGAAGCTCCACCGCATGCGCGACCAGAGATCGAACACCGTGACCGCGTAGATCACGTAGATCCACCCGTGCACGATCGCGATCCAGTCCCCCAGCACCGCCTGATCGGGCCCGTTCACCTGCAGCACGTACTTCAGCAGCATCTCCACGCACAGCAGCAGCAGCATCCCGCCGGTCACGAACGCCATCACCCGGTACCGCGCGAACGCTGCACGCGCCTTGGGCGCGTCGAGGGTGGGGTTCGGTGGCTGCGTCTGCTCGCTGTTCTCGATGCTCACCGCCTCATTCTCGCCGCTCCGGCGAGCATCGTGAGACACGGCCGACGACGGCGTGAGCCGCTGCGCTCGAGGGCACCGACCTCGGGTGGTGATCAGGCATGGTGATGCTCGCCACGGACGGAGCGAATAAGCCGATATCAGCTCGCTCCTGCCGTGATCCGAGCCCTACCGTTGCACCTCGTGCGTCCACTCCCCGAGGCCGATCCGGGTACCCCTCCGCTGACCACGCCGATGGCCTTCCTCCTGTGGCAGGCGCGGCGTCAGTCCGGTGTGCTCGCAGCCGCTGTCGCGTTCGGCATCCTCGGCGCGGTCTGCCAGGCCGCGCTGCCCTTCGTGATCGGTCGGGCGATCGATGACGGCCTCGAGCACGGGCTCACCGAGCCGCTGCTGCGGTGGTGCCTCGTGCTGCTCGGCGTCCTGGTCGTGACGCTGGTCGCCAACTCGGTGGGGCACCGCCTCGATGTGCAGAACTGGCTGCGCGCCTCGCTCAACGCGTCGCAGCTCGTGGGCCACCACGTGACCCGCACCGGTTCGGCGATCACGAAGGAGCTGCCGACAGGCGAGGTCGTCGCGACCGTGGCCTCCGACGCGCTGCGGCTCGGTGAGATCTACGCGCACGCAGCCCGGTTCCTGGGCGGCGTGGTGACCTACATCGTCGTGGGGTTCGTGCTCATGGGCAGCTCGGTGCCGCTCGGCGTGGCCGTGCTCGCAGGGCTGCCTGTGGTGGCGGCTGTGCTGGGGCTGCTCGTCAAGCCGCTGCAGGCCAAGCAGGCCAAGCAACGCGAGGAGTCCGGCCGGCTCACGACGATCGGCTCCGACACCGTGGCCGGGCTGCGGATCCTGCGCGGCATCGGCGGCGAGGAGGCGTTCGCGCGCCGCTACGCCGAGCAGTCGCAGCGGGTGCGGCACGCGGGCGTGGCCGTGGCCCGCACGCAGTCGACGCTCGACGCGCTGCAGGTGCTGCTGCCGGGTCTGTTCCTCGCGGGCGTGGTCTGGTTCGGTGCGCACCTGGCGCTGGCCGGCGAGATCACCACTGGTCAGCTCGTGACGTTCTACGGCTACGCGACGTTCCTCACCCAGCCGCTGCGGGCCGCCACGCAGGCGGTGCAGAACGGCACCCGTGCCTACGTGGCGGCTCGCAAGATGATCGGCGTGCTGCGGACCACCTCCGACGTGACGGACTCCGGCACCACGCCCGCGCCCGCCGCGGGCGCGACCCTGCGGCACGAGCCGTCGGGGCTCGAGCTGCGCCCGGGCCAGCTGGTCGCCGTCGTCAGCCCCGATCCCGACGCGAGCGCCGAGATCGTGACGACGATGGCCAGGTTCGACACCACCGCGGCCGAGGTGACGTGGGACGGCGTGCCGCTCACGGAGTTCCCACTGGCACAGGTCCGTGAGCGGATCGTGCTGTCCGAGCCCACGCCGGCGCTCTTCACCGGCGAGCTCGCGACCGAGCTCGACGTGCGCGGGCACCTGAGCGAGGAGCAGCTGCTGGAGGCGATCCGGGTCGCCGATGCCCGCGACGTGCTCGACTCCCTGCCGGCGGGGCTGCACGGCGAGATCACCGAGAAGGGCCGGTCGCTCTCGGGCGGGCAGCGACAGCGGGTCGCGCTCGCACGAGCCTTGCTCACCGACGCGGAGGTGCTGCTGCTGATCGAGCCGACCTCCGCCGTCGACGCTCACACCGAGGCGCGGATCGCGGCGAACCTGCGCGAGGCGCGTGCGGGGCGCACGACGGCGATCGTGTCGGCGAGTCCGCTCGTGCTGGACGTCGTGGACGACGTCGCGTTCCTGGTGGACGGCGTGGTCGCCACGCGCGGCTCCCACCGCGACCTGCTCGAACGGGCTGCGGCGGGAGACGCCGCGGCCGAGGCGTACAGACGGGTCGTCAGCCGCGCGGCTGCCGACGACGGCGACGAGACCCAGCATGCGCTGGCCGGACCTGAGGGAGGTGCACGATGAAGCTACCGATCGCTGACGGTGCGGTGCTGCGGGCACGCGTGGGCGACCTGCTGAGGATGCACCGGGGCTCGCTCGCCAAGGTGGTCGGGCTGCACACGGGCGCGGCGGTGGCCGGGCTCGCAGGTCCGTGGCTGCTGGGCCGGATCATCGACGACGTGTCGACCGGCACGACCGCGAGCGCGCTCAACACGATGGCCGCTGCGCTGGCGGTGGCCGTGCTGCTGCAGACGGTGCTGGTGCGTCAGGCGCAGCGGTCCTCGATCGTGCTGGGAGAGCAGGTGTTCGCGCAGATGCGCGAGGACCTGATCGAGGTCGTGACCTCCCTGCCGCTGTCCACCGTGGAGCGTGCGGGCACGGGCGACCTGATCGCGCGCACCACCAACGACGTGGATCGCATCAACTTCACGGTGCGGTTCGGGGTCCCGCGCGTGCTGGTAGCGACCGCCAGCATCCTGCTGACCGTGCTCGCCGCGGTGCTGACGAACTGGCTGGTTGCGCTCGGGATGTTCGTGGGCCTGCCGATCCTGCTGGTCGCGTGCCGCTGGTACCTCAAGCGTGCGGCGGCCGGCTACCTGCGCGAGTCTGCGGCGTACGCGACGATCAACGGCTCGCTGACGGAGTCGGTCGAGGGCGCGCGCACGGTCGACGCGCTCGGGCTGGGCAAGCGCCGTCGGGATCGCACCGACGCCGATGTGCGGGAGGCGTTCGAGGCCGAGAAGTACACGCTGTGGCTGCGGACCTGGCTGTTCCCCGGGCTCGACGCTGCGTTCATCCTGCCGATCATCGCGATCCTCGCCTGGGGCGCCTACCTGGCGAGCACGGGTCAGGCCACGGTCGGTGCGGTGACCACGGTGCTGCTCTACGCCGTCCAGGTGATCGGCCCGGTCGACGAGCTGATCTTCTGGCTCGACGAGATCCAGGTGGGCACGGCGCGGCTGGCGCGGATCTTCGGCGTCGGGCTGGTGCAGCAGGACCGGGTCGCGACCGGCCTGAAGCCGTCGGCGCAGGACATCCACACGCGGGATCTCGAGTACGCCTACCGCGAGGGCCAGAACGTGCTGCACGGCATCGACCTGGACCTGCAGCCCGGCGAGCGGCTGGCGATCGTGGGGCCCTCGGGCGCCGGCAAGTCGACGCTGGGGCGGATGCTCGCAGGCATCCACCCGCCCAGCGGCGGCAAGGTCACCGTGGGCGACGTACCGCTGGTGGAGCTCGAGCTCGAGGACCTGCGCGGCCAGGTAGCCCTGGTCACGCAGGAGCACCACGTGTTCGTGGGCACGCTCGCGCAGAACCTGCGGCTCGCGAAGCAGGACGCGACCGACGACGAGCTCGCCGACGCGCTGCGGGCGGTCGACGCCTGGGGCTGGGTCGTGGCGCTCGAGAACGGGCTCGCGACCGAGGTCGGCTCGGGTGGGGTGACGCTCTCGCCGGCGCAGGCGCAGCAGATCGCGCTGGCACGGCTGGTGCTGCTCGACCCGCACACGCTCGTGCTCGACGAGGCCACGTCGCTGCTCGACCCGCGCGCGGCGCGGCACCTGGAGCGGTCCCTGTCGGCTGTGCTGCACGGCCGCACCGTGGTCGCGATCGCGCACCGGCTGCACACCGCTCACGACGCCGACCGCGTGGCCGTGGTCGCCGACGGCCGCATCGACGAGATCGGCCCGCACGACGACCTCGTCGCCGCCGAGGGCTCCTACGCCGCCCTCTGGCACTCCTGGCAGCGCGAGTAGGCGGGTGACCGCAGCGCGTGCTGCGGACCACGCGGGGTGGCGGGCGGAACCCACGGCTCACTGCCCGCGGCTCGGGCCGCGGCACAGAATCCACACTCGATGACGCGGCAACCGGTTGCCTCGCCGCAGTGAGCTCATCGAGCGTGGACTTTGTCCCAGCCCGCATGGCTGTCCACAGATGCGGTCCGATGCACCGTTGTCCACAGCATCCCTGCCAGGCCACGGCGCCATCCACATCGTCTGATTCATCGTGGCCTTCATGCCTCCGCTACCGCGCCTGGTCCGCCGCGGCCAGAGCTACCTGAGCCCGTCCACGGTGTCGCGCCTCGCGACCGCCGGGGAGCTCGTCGGTGTTCTGCCCGGGACGTACCTGCGGGCCGACGTCGCCGCGAACCCGTTCTGGCGTGCCGCAGCCGCGGCGGCCTGGCGGCCCGATGCGATCCTGTTCGGTTCGATCGCTGCGTCGCTGACGTTCTGGCGCGAGCTCCCGGTCTCCCAGATCGATGTCGCATGCGAGACGACACTGCAGCGCCCTGGATACCGGTTCGAAAGGCGTGCGATCCCCTCCGATCTCGTGATCAACCGGGGTGAGTCGCTGCTCACGCACCCGGCCCTGACGGCGCTCGACCTGGCTGTCCCGACCGATGGTGACGCCATCGACAACGTGCTGCGCTCGAAGATGGTGCGCATCTCCGACCTCCAGGAAGCGCTGGCTGCCACGCCCTACCGCCGCGGGAACCGCGCTCGGCGAAGGCTCCTGCTCGACTCACGCGCCGAGCCGTGGTCGACGGCCGAGCGGCTGGCCCACAAGATCCTTCACGCCGCTGGCATCACCGGCTGGTGTGCGAACGAACCGATCGCACTCGACGGCCACGAGTACTTCCTGGACATCGCGTTCAAGGGGATCAAGCTCGTCATCGAGGTCGACGGCTACGAGTTCCACACCGATCGCACGGTGTTCGAGTCCGATCGGGATCGCCAGAACTCGCTCCAGCTCGCGCGGTGGACGGTGCTGCGCTATACCTACCGTCGCCTGCGCGACGACCCCGACAACGTGCTCCGCCAGATCCGGGCCGGGATCGAGCTCGCGCGGCACCGCACCGAGCTGGAGTCGCTGGGACGAATTCCACGCTCGATGGCGTGACAACCGGTTGCACACGCCCGGTAGCGTCATCGAGCGTGGACTTCGTGCCACGGGCCGGGCGGGGTTCGCCGGTGTCGGCGCGCTCGAGCGGCGGCCGGCGGGCGTGCCACGGGCAACTGCTCAGGCGGGTGCAGCAGCCGCGCTCTCGGCGCGCTGCGCACGCTGGGCGCGGACCTCGTCGCGGACCATGCGGCCCCACAGGACCAGCGCGAAGCCGCCGAACACGAACCACTCCGCGGCGTACGCGATGTTGCGCAGGTTGAGGCCGCCGGAGGGCAGCACCGGCGGCGGCATCGCGGCCACCGGGTCGAGGCCATCCGGGGCCGTTCCGGGCGCCCCTCCCCCGGGCTCGGCGGAGACGAGGATGACGTAGCCCGCGTAGATCGGCCCACCCCAGACGTTGACGAGGGCCCCGACGCTGATCGAGTCGATCTCACCGCCCGGGTCGGCGCGGATGCCGGTCTCGGCGGCTTCGGAGCCGTCGATGAACCCCATCACGGTCACGGCCCCGTCGGGCAGGTCGAGATAGGCGGGGTCCTTCTCGGCGACCCAGCCGCGCAGCACCGTCAGCAGCGCGCCCGTGCTGTCCTCGCGGAGCGCGGTGACCAGGAGATAGCCGGTCTCGCCGGCGAGGTCACGACCGGGCACCCAGTACGTGAGGTCCGGCTCCCAGGTGCCCGTGACCTCGACCCGCTGGCCCACCATCGCCTGCGTGAACGATGTCTGCGGACCGACGACCTCGGCGATCGGCACCGGTGGGTCGTCCTCGCGCGCGGCTTGCTCGATGGCGGCCTGCTGCTCTGCAGCGCCGACAGCTCGGTCGAGCTGCCACGCTCCCAGCCGCACGCAGACGATCGCCCCGACGAGCAGCAGCGCGAAGATCCCCAGCATGCGGGGAGTGATCGCCGCTCGTACCCAGTCACGCACGCCCCAAGGGTAAGTCGCCGCAAGGAGTGGTCATGCAGCCCGCCGCGGGGGCGAACCGGGACCAACGGCCGACACAATCTCTGGCGCCGTGTCGTTGGATGGTGAATCGTGGGGCGTGACAACAGGAGGGCTGACATGACGACGACCATCCCCGAGGCAAGCGCATGGCCCGCTCGCGAGGTCACCGACCTCGACACCGACACCCTCGACCGCATCGACGCCTGGTGGCGCGCGGCCAACTACCTGTCGGTCGGCCAGATCTACCTGCTCGACAACCCACTGCTTGAACGCGATCTGACGCGCGATGACGTCAAGCCACGGCTGCTCGGCCACTGGGGCACCACCCCCGGGCTGAACTTCCTCTACGCGCACCTCAACCGGGCGATCGCCGACCGGTCGACCAACGCGATCTACATCACCGGTCCCGGGCACGGCGGGCCAGGCCTCGTGGCGAACTCCTACCTCGAACGCAGCTACACCGAGACCTACCCGGACATCACCACCGATGCCGAGGGCATGCGCAAGCTGTTCCGGCAGTTCTCCTTCCCGGGCGGCATCCCCAGCCACGTCGCCCCCGAGACGCCCGGCTCGATCCACGAAGGTGGTGAGCTCGGCTACTCGCTCTCGCACGCCTACGGCGCTGCCTTCGACAACCCCGACCTGCTGGTCGCCACGGTGATCGGCGACGGCGAGGCCGAGACCGGCCCACTCGCGACCGCGTGGCACAGCAACAAGTTCCTCAACGCCGCTCAGGACGGCGTGGTGCTCCCGATCCTGCACCTCAACGGGTACAAGATCGCCAACCCCACGGTGCTGGCACGGATCCCGAGCGAAGAGCTCGCGGACCTGATGCGCGGGTACGGGCACACGCCGTATGAGTTCGTGGCCGGCTTCGACGAGGAGTCACCGCGCGAGTTCCATCGCCGGTTCGCCCGCATGCTCGACGAGGTGCTCAACGACATCGCGGCCATCAAGAAGGCCGCGCGCGAGGGCGACACCGACCGCCCGTCGTGGCCGATGATCGTGCTGCGCACGCCGAAGGGCTGGACCTGCCCACCCGAGATCGACGGCAAACGCACCGAGGGCTCGTGGCGGGCTCACCAGGTCCCGCTCGCCAGCGCGAGAGACACCCCGGAGCACCTCGAGGTGCTCCACTCCTGGCTGGAGTCCTACGGACCCGAGGAGCTCTTCGACGAAGCGGGGACGCTGCGTCCGGAGATCGCCTCCCTGGCCCCGGCGGGCGCGCTCCGCATGAGCGCGAACCCGCACGCCAACGGTGGGCTCCTGCTACGGGACCTGAGGCTGCCGGACTTCCGGGAGTACGCCGTCGACGTCCCGGCTCCGGGCGGCACCCTCGGGGAGTCGACCAAGGTGCTGGGCACCTGGCTCACCGACGTGATCCGCCGCAACCCGGACAACTTCCGCATCTTCGGGCCGGACGAGACGGCGTCCAACCGGCTGCAGGCGGTCTATGACGCGACCGGCAAGCAGTGGAACGCCGAGCTCCTGCCCGAGGACTCCGACGACCACCTCGCGCGCGCCGGCCGGGTGATGGAGATGCTGAGCGAGCACCAGTGCCAGGGCTGGCTCGAGGGCTACCTGCTCACCGGGCGGCACGGTCTCTTCAACTGTTACGAGGCCTTCATCCACATCATCGACTCGATGTTCAACCAGCACGCCAAGTGGTTGGACGTCACCCGTGAGATCCCGTGGCGGCGGCCGATCGCGAGCCTCAACTACCTGCTCTCCTCGCACGTGTGGCGGCAGGATCACAACGGCTTCAGCCACCAGGACCCAGGTTTCCTCGACCACGTGCTCAACAAGAAGGCGGAGGTCGTGCGGGTCTACCTGCCGCCGGACGCGAACACGTTGCTCTCCACCTACGACCACTGCCTGCGCAGCAAGGACTACGTGAACGTGGTGGTGGCCGGCAAGCAGCCTGGCCCGCAGTTCCTGGACATGGACGCGGCGATCGCGCACTGCACGCGCGGTCTGGGAATCTGGGACTGGGCCGGCACGGAGGTGCAGGGTGAGGACCCAGACGTCGTGCTCGCGTGCGCGGGCGACATCCCCACGCTCGAGGTGCTCGCCGCGGCGGACCTGCTTCGGCAGCACCTTCCCGAGCTGAAGGTCCGCGTCGTGAACGTGGTCGACCTGATGCGGCTGCAGGATCCTGCCGAGCACCCGCACGGGCTGAGCGACAGGGACTTCGACACCACCTTCACCACCGATGCACCCATCATCTTCGCGTTCCACGGCTACCCCTGGCTGATCCACCGTCTCACCTACCGCCGCCACGGCCACAGCAACATCCACGCACGTGGCTACAAGGAGGAAGGCACCACCACGACGCCGTTCGACATGGTGATGCTCAACGACCTCGACCGCTACCACCTCGTGATGGACGTCATCGACCGGGTGCCCTCGCTCGGTGCGAAGGCGGCGGGGCTGCGTCAGCAGATGGCCGACGCCCGGCTGCGCGCCCGGCAGTACACCCGCGACCACGGCGACGACATCCCCGAGGTCCGAGACTGGGTGTGGCCCGACGCCGCCGACCAGGTCGACACCGCCGGTGTGCAGGGCACCACCTCGACCGGCGGCGACAACGAGTAACGGCCACCATGCATCTCTGGACATCCGCTCTCGCGGGCGGGACGATGGCCCATGACACAACGCCGTCGGCTCGCCTCGCTCGCACTCGCCGGTGCGGTTCTCCTCGGCGCCGGCTCGGTCGCGTCAGCACCGCCGGCAGCTGCTGCCGTCACGATCGGCGACGTCGTGGTCTCACCCATCGCCGATGGGCTGGAGGACGGCTTCGGGCGGTTGGTGGTCGAGGTGTCGCTGCAGTCGAGCGAGAGCATCCCCGACGAGATCTTCAACGGCGTGCACAACGACGTTCTGTCGGTCCAGATGGAGCGCGTCGACGACGCGCCGTGGGTGACGTCTTCCGAGCGGCCACCGCAGCGCCTCGGCTGGTACGCGCTGACGCGGGTCTCCGGCACGGCGACCGACGGCGTCTGGCGGGCCAGCATCACGGCTACCCCGTGGCACACGGGCACGTGGCAGGTCACCCAGATCGAGACCTTCGCCTTCGACGCGATCGACGTGAGCGACCGGGGCCTCGTCGTCGAGCTCGGGGATCCGGCGGCCGGTCCGCAGTGGGTGGTGCAGCCGGTGTTCGGCAGCCCGGTCAAGGTCGTGACCGGCAACGAGATGTGGACACCGCAGGCACGCGTCACCGACCGCTCCGACGGCACGGCGGTCCGGGCCCCGTGGCTTCCCTGGCGAGGCGGCGACCCGTTCAACCTTCCCCAGTCCACGCTGCCTTCAGGAACCCCCCTGCAGCAGGCGGACGCCACCGGATATCTCGCCCTGCCCGCCGCCCGCGTCGTCGGCAGCGAGGGGGAGCTCGACCGACCCGTGATCCACGTGTACGGGAGGTACGGCTCGCGGGGGTACTCCTGGCAGGCGGCGACCACGCTCTTTCCCTACGTCAAGTGGCAGGCCAACTCCCGCTTCGCCGTGAGCGGCCGCACGGTGACCGTCACGGGGAACGCCTGGCCCGCGCCGTCGGTCTACGACGCCGCGAACACCACGATCTACCTGCAACGGCTGGTCAGCGGCACCTGGGTGACCGTGGCGACCGGACATGTGCGCGAGACCGGCCGCTACACGATGACCTGGACAGGCCCCGCTGGGCAAGTCACGTTGCGCGTCTACAAGCCCGGCGGCAGCGCCAACCACGGCCTGGACCGCAGCGAGGGCACCAAGCTCGCCTCGACCACGCTCGTCCTGCGCTGAGGGCGCCCGCGCGGCATCGACCCATCACGAGGCAGGGCACAATCACATGCGGGAACGCAGCCCGGCGGTCCCAGCCTCGATGAGCAGGAGCCGCTCCATGGCGCGCAGCGTCTATGTCACGTCCCCCGAAGGACACACCGGCAAGTCCTCGATCGCCCTCGGGCTGGTCGAGCTCTTCGCTGCGCAGGTCCGGGTGGGCGTGTTCCGCCCGATCGCACGCGCCGACGAGGGCAAGGACTCGGTCCTCGAGCTGCTGCTCGCGCACGACGGCGTGGACCTCGACTACGACCAGTGCATCGGTGTCACCTACGACGACGTGCACGCCGATCCCGACGCCGCGCTCGGTGAGATCATCCGCCGCTACCGCCAGATCGAGGGCCTGTGCGACGTCGTGGTGATCGTCGGGTCGGACTACACCGACGTCGCCGGGCCCACCGAGCTTGCTTACAACGCAAGGATCGCCGCCAACCTGGGCTCCGCCGTCGTGCTGGTGGTCTCCGCGCTCAGGCGCCGGGCCGACGACGTCCGGCAGATGGTCGACATCGCGACCGCCGAGCTCGCGGCCGGGCACGCCGAGGTGGTCGCGGTCGTGGCGAACCGCGCCGACCCCGAGCACCTTGCCGAGATCAAGGACGTGCTGAGCGGCGAGCCGGTGCCGACCTGGGTGATGCCGGATGTGCCGCTGCTGTCGGCGCCCACCGTCGCGGACCTCATGCACGCGGTCGACGGCGAGCTCGTCGCCGGTGACGCCGAGCTGCTCGACCGCGAGGCCGAGGGGCTGATCGTCGGAGGCATGACGATGGACCACATCCTCGACCGCCTGGTCGACGGCGGTGTGGTCATCGTGCCCGGCGACCGCTCCGAGGTGGTGCTCGCGATGGTGGCGGCTCACGCATCCGACAACTTCCCCTCTCTCGCGGGGATGATCCTCAACGGCGGCTTCCTGCCCTCCGAGCAGGTCTCCCGCCTGGTGGCCGGGCTGCCGCAGAGGTTGCCGCTGGTGTCCACCGGGCTCGGGACGTTCGAGACCACCCGACGTGTCGCCGAGACCCGCGGTCTGCTCTCCACCGGGTCGCAGCGCAAGCTCGACACCGCGCGCGGGAACTTCACCTCGCACGTCGACGGCGCGGCGTTGCTGAAGGCTGTCGACCTGCCCCGCTCGGAGGTGGTGACGCCGCTGATGTTCGAGTACGACCTCATCGAACGGGCGCGCGCCGACCGCAAGCATGTGGTGCTGCCTGAAGGATCTGACGACCGCATCCTGCGTGCCGCGAGCACACTGCTGGCGCGTGACGTCGTCGATCTGACGATCCTCGGTGACGAGGCGACCATCCGCGCGCGCGGCAGCGAGCTCGGTCTCGACCTCTCCGCCGCCACGGTGATCTCCCCCACCGACACAGAGCTGCGCGAGCGGTTCGCCACCACCTATGCCGAGCTTCGAGCCCACAAGGGGATGACGGTGGACCGGGCCCGGGAGATCGTCGTCGACGTCTCCTACTTCGGCACGATGATGGTGCACCTCGGTCTGGCCGACGGCATGGTCTCGGGCGCGCAGCACACCACGGCCCACACGATCAAGCCGTCCTTCGAGATCGTCAAGACCACGCCTGGGGTCTCGATCGTGTCGTCCGTGTTCTTCATGTGCCTCGAGGACCGCGTGCTCGTCTACGGCGACTGCGCGGTCAACCCGGACCCGACGGCGGAGCAGCTCGCCGACATCGCGATCTCCTCGGCAGCCACGGCTCAGCAGTTCGGCGTCGCCCCGCGGATCGCGATGCTCTCTTACTCGACCGGTGAGTCGGGCTCGGGCGCCGACGTGGACAAGGTCCGCGGCGCGACCGCGCTGGTGCGGGAGCGAGCGCCCGAGCTGATCGTGGAGGGACCGATCCAGTACGACGCGGCGGTGGAGCCCTCGGTCGCGGCCTCGAAGATGCCGGACTCGAAGGTCGCCGGGCACGCGACCGTGCTGGTGTTCCCCGACCTCAACACCGGCAACAACACCTACAAGGCGGTGCAGCGCTCGGCAGGAGCTGTCGCCGTCGGGCCGGTCCTGCAGGGACTGCGCAAGCCCGTCAACGACCTGTCGCGAGGAGCGCTGGTGCAGGACATCGTCAACACGGTCGCGATCACGGCCATCCAGGCCCAGGCGGTCGCGGCGCAGGCAGCGGCACGATGAGCAAGCCGGTCCTGGTGATCAACTCCGGCTCGTCGTCGCTCAAGTACCAGGTGGTCGACGCGGTCAGTGGCGAGGCGCTCGCCGTCGGTCTGGTGGAGCGCATCGGGGGTTCCGGCACGGGCGCCCTCACCCACACGGTCGACGGCGAGAAGTTCCGGATCGAGGTCGAGGTCCCCGACCACGCGGCGGCGATGGCGGCGATGGCGGAGGCCTTCACCGAGCACGGGCCCCACCTGGCCGAGGCAGGCCTGGTCGCCGTCGGGCACCGCGTCGTGCAGGGTGGCGCCCGGTTCGGGCACTCGGTGCAGATCGATGACGACGCGCTGGCGATCATCGACGACCTGTCCGACCTCGCACCCCTGCACAACCCCGCCAACGCCGCGGGCATCCGGGTGGCGCGGGAGCAGTTCCCCGACCTTCCCCATGTGGCCGTGTTCGACACCGCCTTCCACCTCTCGATGCCGGCGGTCGCGCACACGTACGCGATCGACCGTGAAGTCGCCGCCGAGAACCGCATCCGCCGATACGGGTTCCACGGCACCTCGCACGCCTACGTCTCCCGGCAGGCTGCCGAGCTCCTCGGCAAGCCGGTGGCGGAGACCAACACGATCGTCCTCCACCTCGGCAACGGGGCATCGGCATGTGCGGTGCGCGGTGGGGTCTCGGTCGACACCTCGATGGGTCTGACGCCGCTCGAGGGCCTGGTGATGGGGACCCGCAGCGGCGACATCGACCCAGCGGTCGTGTTCCATCTCTCGCGTACCGCCGGCATGGATATCGACGCCATCGACACCCTGCTGAACAAGAGGTCCGGTGTGCTCGGGCTCTCCGGGCGGCAGGACATGCGGGACCTCGCCGAGGCGGCCGACGCCGGTGACGAGGCCTCGCAGCTCGCGCTGGAGATCTACTGCTACCGGGTCCGCAAGTACGTGGGGAGCTACCTGGCGGTCCTCGGCCGGGTGGACGCGATCGTGTTCACGGCCGGGGTCGGCGAGAACGCCGACGAGGTTCGCGAGCTGTCCCTTCGCGGGTTGGAAAGCCTGGGAATCGAGGTCGACGGCGAGGCGAACCGCGCCCGCTCGAAGGAGCCTCGCGACATCGCGACGGCCGGCTCACGAGTGCGTGTGCTCGTGATCCCCACCAACGAGGAGCTCGAGATCGCGCGGGACGCCGTGCGGGTCACCGGCGCCTGATCGCCATCCCCGCAACGACACACAACCACATGGTTGCGCATCAGGCGATGATGGACTAACGTACAACTCGATGGTTGTACATGGGCTCTCCGAGGACGACGCGGACCGGATCTTCCACGCACTGGCGGACCGGACGCGGCGGGACATCGTGACGCGGGTGCTGCACGCCGAGCAGTCGGTGTCGGACCTCGCGGAGCGGTACTCGATGAGCTTCGCGGCGGTGCAGAAGCACGTGGCAGTGCTCGAGCGCGCCGGGCTGGTCCGCAAGGTTCGCCGCGGGCGCGAGCAGATCGTGCACGCGGGCCTCGATGTCATCCATCAGGCGAAGTCGCTGCTGGAGAGCTACGAGCACCTCTGGCGGCATCGGGTGGCACGCATCGACGCGCTGCTCGCCGAGACCGACACGACGCAAGGAGACTGACATGCCTGTCCTCGACACCCGTCTGGACACCGACGACCTGACGCTGACGGTCGTCACCGAGATCGACGCCACACCCGAGCGGGCGTGGCAGCTGTGGGCGGACCACCGCCAGCTCGAGCAGTGGTGGGGACCACCGACCTGGCCCGCGACGTTTCACCGCCATGAGTTCGAACCGGGCGGGGAGAGCCGCTACTTCATGACCGGACCCGACGGCTCCAAGGGCCACGGCTGGTTCACGATCGTCGAGACCGATGCACCGAACCGGCTCGTGTTCAAGGACGGCTTCGCCGGCGACGACGGTGAGCCGACCGATCCCGAGGACTACGGCACGGTCACCGTGACGATCGAGCCGGCCGGCGACCGCACTCGTATGAGCGTCCAGACCAGGTTCCGCTCGGCCGAACAGCTCACGGCCATGACCGAGATGGGCATGGCCGAGGGCATGACCGAGGCGATGGGCCAGATCGACTCGCTGGTGGCCGCGTGAGGCGCGTCTAGCCTGGATCCATGCACCACCCGACCCGGACCCGCCTCGCGAGCGGGATCCGGGTCGTCTGGGTTCTCGGGTTCCTCGTCGGGACCGCGAGCCATGTCGCAGACATCGTCAGCGCCGGCACCGGCAGCTACCAGGGTTTCCCGACTCCGATCCGGTTGTTCTGGGTCTCGCTGACCGTGCTCGACCCCATCGTGATCGCGCTCGTGCTGCTGCGCCGGCGCACCGGGGTCGTGCTCGGCGTCGTCATCATGGTCACGGACGTCGCGGTCAACGCCACGGTGCAGGCGGCGAGCGGGGTGTTGTCGCCAGCCGGGCTCATCGGACAAGGAGCGTTCTTGACGATCGTTCTGGCGTCGGCACGGTTGCTGTGGCGCTGGTTCGGCGAGACACCGCGGTTCCCGGTGAGCGCACAGGAGCGGGGACGAGGCCGATGACGACCCGAGATACCGGCGCTCGGGATCGCCGTCGGGCGCCTGGCCGACGTGTTCGGACCCGGGGGTGCGGGACGGGGCATAGCATGCAAGGGACCGCCCCGCCGCCCCCGAACAACTGAGGTGTGATGAGCGAGAACCCCGTAGCGATCGTGCTGCGTGACGTCGAGGACGCGGACCTGCACGCGTTCTACTCCTACCTGCAGGATCCGCAGGCACAGTCGATGGCGTCGTCCTCGGTCGAGGACGGCACCGACCCGCAGGCGTTCGACTCGTACTGGGCGAAGCTGCGCCGCTCCCCCACCGCGGTGACGCGCACGATCGCGCTCGCCGACGACCCGGACCACGGGGTGGTGGGGCACATCGAGAAGTTCGAGGACGAGGAACGCCCCTACGTGAAGTACTGGGTGGACCGGGAGTACTGGGGCCGCGGCATCGGTACGAACGCGTTGCGGATCTTTCTCGACGACGTCGTCCCCGAGCGGCCGATCTTCGCGCGGCAGAATCGAAGCAACGAGGCATCGCTGGTGGTGCTGAAGCGCAACGGCTTCAAGCACATCGGACAGGACACCGGCTTCGATGCCATGCGGGGCCGGATGGTCGACGACATCATCCTGCGGCTCGCCTGAGCCGATGAGCCGGCCCGGTCTCGACGACGAGGTCGAGACGAACGTGCAGCCCGGGCTGCACGTGCCCACCCACCCGGTCCGGGTGGTCACGGCGGCGAGCCTGTTCGACGGCCACGACGCCGCGATCACGATCATCCGGAGGATCCTGCAGCAGCAGGGGTGCGAGGTCATTCATCTGGGTCACGACCGCTCGGTGGCGGAGGTGGTGCGCGCCGTAGCGGACGAGGACGCGCAGGCCGTCGCGATCTCCTCCTACCAGGGCGGGCACGTCGAGTACTTCACGCACCTGCTGAGCGAGCTCGAACGAGCGGGATGCGGGCACGTGCCGGTGTTCGGCGGCGGTGGCGGCGTGATCGTGAGCGAGGAGATCGAGCTGCTGCACTCCCGCGGCGTGGCGAGGATCTTCTCCCCCGAGGACGGTCAGCGCCTCGGGCTGCCGGGCATGGTCAACGCCGTGGTGTCGACCGCTGACGTGGATCCGGCGGTGACGCCTGCGCCGGTCGCCGATCTCAGCGCGCTGCTGCGGGGGGACCGCCGCGCGCTGGCACGAACGATCACCGCGCTGGAGGTCGAGGCGCTCCATGAGGACCTGCTGGGACAGCTGCGCTCGCGAGCCGCCGAGCTGACCGTGCCGGTCCTCGGGATCACCGGGACCGGCGGCGCCGGCAAGTCGTCACTGACCGACGAGCTGCTGCGCCGACTCCGCCTGGATCTGGGCGACTCCCTGCGGGTAGCGGTGCTGGCTGTCGACCCCTCGCGCCGCCGCGGCGGCGCGCTGCTCGGCGACCGCATCCGCATGAACGCGCTCGACGGCGAGAACGTGTTCTTCCGGTCCCTCGCGACCCGGGTGGCCGGGTCTGGGCTGCCCACGTGCCTCGACGACGTCATCGCTGCGGCGGCGGCGTGGGGTGCTGGTCTCGTGATCGTCGAGACCCCGGGGATCGGCCAGGGCGACGCGGACGTCGTGGACCACGTGGACGTCCCGATCTACGTGATGACACCCGAGTTCGGTGCCGCGATGCAGCTCGAGAAGATCGACATGCTCGAGCTCGCCGAGTCCGTGGTGGTCAACAAGTACGACCGCGCAGGCGCTCCGGACGCGCTGCGGCACGTGCGTCGACAGGTCGCACGGAGCCGGGAGGCATGGACCACGCCGCACGAGCAGCTGCCGGTGTTCGGGACGGTCGCCTCACGCTTCAACGACGACGGCGTCACCGGGCTGTGGGGGTTCCTGCGGGACGCGCTCGCCAGGTACGGGCTGGACGTCACCTCCTCGACCCTGGGCGAGACGGGCGTGCGGGTCTCGACCCGGGTCTCCCCGTTGATCCCGGCGAGCCGTGTGCAGCACCTCGCCGAGTCCGCCGCCCTGGTACGCGGCTACCACGCATCGACGGCGCAGCAGGGTGCGCTCGTGCGCCGGTCGCAGCACCTGCGGGGTGCGGTCGCCGAGCTGAGCGAACGTGGTCTGCCGGTGGCCCACCTCGAGGAGGCGAGTGCCGCCGTCGACGGCGAGATCGCGCCCTGGGCGCGAGCGCTGCTCGTGGCCTGGCCGGAGCAGGCCGAGGCCGCGCGCACGGCCGAGCCGGGGATCTCGCTCGCGGGCACCGAGGTGCCGCGCCTCGCGCTGCCGCGGCTGCATGACGACGGCGACCTGCTGACCTGGCTTCGCTGCGAGCACCTGCCGGGGCACTTCCCGTTCACGGCGGGAGTGTTCGCACGGCGCCGCACCGACGAGCACCCCGCGCGGATGTTCGCGGGCGAAGGCGATCCTGCCCGCACCAACCGGCGCTTCCACTACCTCGCGCAAGGGCAGCCGGCGACGCGGTTGTCGACCGCGTTCGACTCGGTGACGCTGTACGGCAACGACCCGGCGGAGCGGCCCGATGTCTACGGCAAGGTCGGCAACTCCGGCGTCTCCGTCGCGACGCTCGACGACATGGCGACCCTGTACGCGGGCTTCGACCTGTGCGCACCGTCGACATCGGTGTCGATGACGATCAACGGGCCCGCGCCCACCATCTTGGCGATGTTCCTCAACACGGCGATCGACCAGCAGCTGGCCAGGTTCGAGCAGGAGCACGGGAGGACGCCGTCGGGCGAGGAGGCAGCCGCCGTCCGCGCGCACGCCCTGCGCACGGTGCGCGGCACGGTGCAGGCGGACATCCTCAAGGAGGACCAGGGTCAGAACACCTGCATCTTCTCGACAGACTTCTCGCTGGGGGTCATGGCCGACATCGCCGAGTGGTTCGTGCAGCACGAGGTGAAGAACTTCTACTCGGTGTCGATCAGCGGCTACCACATCGCTGAAGCCGGGGCGAACCCCATCAGCCAGCTCGCCTTCACGTTGGCCAACGGCTTCACCTACGTGGAGGCCTACCTGGCGCGCGGCATGGCGATCGACGACTTCGCACCGAATCTGTCGTTCTTCTTCAGCAACGGCATGGACCCCGAGTACGCGGTGCTGGGCCGGGTGGCGCGCCGGATCTGGGCGATCGTCATGCGGGACCGCTACGGCGCGAGCGAGCGCTCTCAGAAGCTGAAGTACCACATCCAGACCTCGGGCCGGAGCCTGCACGCGCAGGAGATCGCCTTCAATGACATCCGCACCACCCTGCAGGCGTTGATCGCCCTGTACGACTCCGCGAACAGCCTGCACACCAACGCCTACGACGAGGCGATCACCACACCCACCGAGGAGTCGGTGCGGCGGGCGCTCGCGATCCAGATGATCATCAACTCCGAGTGGGGGCTGTCACTCAACGAGAACCCCAACCAGGGGTCGTTCCTGCTGACCGAGCTGACCGACCTCGTCGAGGAGGCGGTGCTGAGCGAGCTCGAGCAGATCTCCGCGCGCGGCGGCGTGCTGGGCGCGATGGAGACCGGGTACCAGCGCGGGCGGATCCAGGACGAGTCGATGTTGTACGAGATGCGCAAGCACGACGGCTCGCTGCCCGTCATCGGGGTCAACACCTTCCGCGCGCCCGAGGGCGAGGAGGAGCGTGCACCGGTGGCGCTGATGCGCTCCAGCGAGGAGGAGAAGCAGGGTCAGGTGCTGCGGCTCGCCGAGTTCCAGGCGCGCCATGCGCAGGACGCCCCCGCAGCGCTGGAGCGGCTCCGCCAGGCCGCCCTGGCGGGCGACAACATCTTCGACGTCCTCATGGACACCGTGCGCGTCGCGAGCCTCGGTCAGATCACGCAGACCCTCTTCGACGTCGGCGGCCGCTACCGCCGCAACGTCTGATCCCAGGCGCTCCTGACCCATCTCTAGGTCACGTTCTGCCCGGTGCGCCCGCCGACCAGCGGGTTCTGCCCGGATAGCGCTCCATTCCGGGCAGCACCCCCTGTTCGGTGGCAGCAAGCAGCACAACCACCTGCTCGCGCCGCGGACTACCGCGCGGGCTCCCACCCAGGACACGCGGAACCGGCTGCTGCTACCAGGGCGGCGACACCCAGCCACGGCGACGTTGCGGTTCCCCACCCGCATGTCACCTCCGCAACGCCCAGCCCACCGTGGCGTTGCGGCAAAGGCGACGCCCCGCACCCCGGCTGAACCCACAGGTGCAGCAGAAGAGCCTGATTTCAACGCACTTTCGACACCACCACGATTTCAACGCACTTTCGACACTTGGGACGGGCTGTGCCCGAAGTGCGTTGAAATCGTTCCCCGGTCGGAAGTGCGTTGAAATCGGTCAGGGGTGGGTGAAGCGGGCGCGGGTGGCGGTGCGGCGGAGCAGGGGCAGCACCACGCGGCCGATCACGGCCAGGCCGAGGCACGTGGTGACCGCACGCAGCAGGTCCCACCCCAGCGAGGTGGCCACGCTGAAGGTGAGGAACCGGCGCAGGTTCTCGCCCAGCTCGCCACCTGGCACGAAGGACAGGTCGCTGCCGATGCCCAGCGTGAACGGCCAGAACGACAGGTTCATCGCGAAGCCGAACACGACAGCGGCCACCGCACCGTAGCCGCACAGCAGCGCGATCTCACCCCAGCCGCCCACGCGTCGCAGGCGCGGCAGCAGCCCCGCGCCCAGCCCCACCCAGGACGCCGCGAGCATCTGGAACGGCAACCACGGGCCGACCCCGCCGGTCAGCAGCGCCGACGCGAACAACGTGGTCGCACCGAGCACGAACCCGAAACCGGCGCCGAACACGCGACCGCCCAGGATGACCAGCACCAGCACGGTCTCGATGCCAGCCGCACCGGCCGAGAGCGGCCGCAGCACCGCCCCCACCGCTGCGAGCAGGCCCAGCATCGCGACCGCGCGGACGTCGAGGCCGTCCTCGCCGAAGGCCACCAGCACCGCCGCGAGCACGCCGAGCAGCACCACACCGAGCACCAGCGGAGCGACGGTGGCGTCGTCGAGGATCGCGCCGGTGTCGACGATCAGCGGCCAGCAGAACGCGAGCACGCCCACCAGGGTGGCCATCCCGAGCACGACGGCGGAGCGGAGCCCCAGCGGGATCGCCTCACCCATCACGGGCTGCCAACCTGGTGGCGACGTCCGCCACCGTCAGCACACCCGCGTCCGGGAGCACCTTCGCCACCTGGGGAGCGAGCATCGGCGAGGCGCGGAGGACGTCGGTCGCTGCGCCGTCGGCCACCACCTGACCGCCCGCGAGCACCACCACCCGGTCCGCGCACGTGGCCGCGAACTCGACGTCGTGCGTGGTCACCACCACGACTCTGCCCTGCCCGGCCACCTCGCGGATGCGAGCAGCCAGCACGGCCTTCGCACCGCCGTCGAGCCCTCGCGTGGGTTCGTCGAGGAGCACCACGGCGGCGTCGGCGCTCAGCTGCACCGCGAGCGCCAGCGCGAGCCGTTGCCCCTCGGAGAGGTCGCGCGGGTCGGTGTCGTCGCCGATGCCCGGCACGAGCGCGTCGAGCTCGGCCCGGGCCCGCCCGGTGCCGCCGTCAGCGGCCGCGCACTCTGCCGCGACGCCCGGCAGGTACAGCAGGTCGGAGGCGGGCTGCGGCAACAACGTCACCTTCGAGCGCGCCACCTCGGGCGAGAGCCCAGCGGTGTCCACGCCGTCCGCGAGGCGCACGGTACCGCTGGCACGCCGGCCCGAACCCTGCAGGGCCCACAGCAACGAGGACTTCCCCGCACCGTTGCGACCCATCAGCGCCACGACCTCACCCGCGTGCAGGTCGAGATCGACATGGTCGACGGCGGTGGTCACCCCGTGCCGGACGCTCACCCGCCGCGCACTGAGGAGCCGCTCGCCGACGCGACGTGCCGGGGCGACCGGTGCCGCACCCAGCCGAGCAGCCAAGGGTCCCGCCTGCCGGCGCGCCTCACGCACCGTGATCGGCACCGGCTGCCACCCGGCGAGTCGGCCGAGCGCCACGACAGGCGGCGCGCCCTCGTACTCGGGCAGCAGCGCGGCCGGCGCGCCCACGCGTACGCGGCCGTCCTTGACCAGCACGACCTTGTCCACCAGCCCGGCCACTCGCTCGATCCGGTGCTCGGCCAGCACGACCGTGAGCCCGAGGTCGTGCACCAGCCGGTGCACCGCGGAGAGCACGTCCTCTGCTGCGGCGGGATCGAGCGCGGAGGTCGGTTCGTCGAGGACCAGCACCTGCGGGTGCGCGGTCAGCACGGCCCCGATCGCGACCCGCTGCTGCTCGCCGCCCGAGAGCTCGTCGAGCGCACGGTTCCGGAGCTCGCTGAGCCCGAGCTGGTCGAGCGTCGCCTCCACGCGCGTGCGCATCACCGCCGCCGGGAGCCCGAGCTGCTCGAGCGTGTAGGCGAGCTCCGCCTCCACGGTGCCGGTCACGAACGTGGCCTCCGGGTCCTGCCCGACCACACCGACCACGTCCGCGAGATCCCGCGGCCGGTGCTCCCGGGTGTCACGCCCGGACACCCGCACCTGCCCGCGCAGCTCACCACCGGTGCTGTGCGGGAACCTGCCCGTGATCGCCGCGAGCAGCGTCGACTTGCCCGAGCCCGTGCCGCCGACCACCAGCACGAGCTCCCCGGGCTCGACGGCGAAGCTCACCTCCTCGAGGACAGGCGCCTTCGCCCCGGGGTAGGTCAGCGTGACGTCGGTGAGCCTGATCATCGGCTCGCTCCCCGCCCCAGCATCGCGGGCATCGCCGCGAGCGCAGCGACCGCGACCGCCTCCCATGCCAGCGGCGGCGCGCCGGGCAGCCCGGTCTGCCGCAGCGTGGGGCTGAGCAGCGCGATCGCCGCCGCGGCGACACCGCACCCGGCGACGAACGTCTCTGCCACTCCCCAGCGGTCCGGGCGGTAGCGGGTGCGCTGCGCGCGTCGGCCGGCCACCCAGCCGGCCACGACCGCGACCGCCGTGCCCAGCGCCAGCATCGGTACGCCGAGCCAGCGCGGTGCCTGCCCGTCGAGCAGCCCGTAGGTGCCGACCACCGCAGCCGCGAGCGCGAGGGTCAGCGCGATCCCCACGTCGCGCCGCGCGGAGAGGGTGCGGGCGTACCCGCGCGAGTCCATCGAGGCGGCCATCGCGAGCGCGTGGTCGAGGGCATCGGACATCACCGGCACCACGGTCGCCGACAGGCCGCGCCAGCCCGTCGCGGAGAGGCCGCGCAGCCGCTGTGCCCGGCGTACCCGGGCGAACGAGGTCACGAGCCGGGGCGCGACCGTCACCGCCACCACCACAGCGGTGCCGATCGGGTGCAGCGCTGCCGGCAGGCTCCGCAGCGCCCGGATCGGGTCGGCGAGGCTGTTCGCGGCGCCGAAGCAGAGCAGCAGCGCACCCAGCGCGAGCCCGCCGTAGAGCACGCTGAGCAGTCCGCCCAGGCGCACCGGTCCGAGGAGATCGAGCCCGCCTGCCCAGGCGGGCAGCTCCAGACGCGGCAGGTCGAGCAGCACCGGACCTCCGCCGTCGACCCCCACGAGCAGGTGGAACACCAGCCGGATCACCACCACCGCGCAGGCGAGCACGAGGTAACCACGGAACGCACGACCCCACCGGCCCGCGCTGCGGCACATCAGCACGACCCCGGTGATCGCGACCGCCAGGAGCACCACCACGATCGGGTTGGTCACGCGGCTGAGCGCGACGGCGAGCGCGAGCGCCCACGCCCACCACGCGAGCGGGTGAAGCCCCGCGAGCGTGGGTCGGGGCGTCTGCTCGGCGACCGCCGTCGTGCTCATCTCTCGTCCGACCCGGGCGCTTCCTTCTCGGCGCGGGCGCCGGTGACGCGGACGACCGCACCGATCACCAGCGCGAGCACGACGACGCCGATCGCCACCCACAGCGCCGGGCTGACGCCGCCGTCCGCGGTGTCCTCCTCGGCAGCATCCGGGTCGATGCTGGCGGCGGTCGAGGGGTTCGCATCGGCGGTCGTCTCGGTTGCCGAGGCTTCGTCGGTGGCTGCCTGGCTGGGCGTGCCCTCGTTGCCCTCCTCGTCCGAGCCAGGCAGCGGAGGCGGGGCGGAGCCGTCGTTGTAGCGCCAGCCCTCGATCCCGCCCGGGGTCGGGTCGGCCTCGTCGAGACCGACCAGCGAGGAGGCCCACTCGCCGTCGATGACCTGCCAGTACGCCCAGTAGCTGCCCTCGAACTCGGTGGGGCACGGGTCGGGCTGGGCGTCGATCGTGCAGATGAGGCCGGGGGTGGCGCCGTCGGCGGGGGTGAACCCAGCAAGCTCGAGTGCCTCGCGGCCGGACGCCGGGTCGCCCTCGGCGCACCCGGTCTCGACCGCGCCGCCGAGATCGGTGAAGTCGACGACGACGGTCACGCCGTCGCAGTCCTGGGTGGCGACGGCCACCGCGTCCGCGCTCGCCGGTGCGGCGAGCACCGCGGCCGAGGTCATCAGGGTCACCGCCCCGAGCACGGCGGTGGTGGCGATGCGGGCGGTGCTGCTGGTCATGGCGTCGGCTCTCGTGAAGGGTCCGCGGCACGACCCAGCCGAGCACGCGCCGGAGCGCCGCCCGTTCGGGCCCATCCGCAGACCACGGCGGTGGGTTCCTCTCGCTCCGGGCAGGCGATCCGGCTCATCGCGGTGCGCGATCTACGGTTGCGGGTCAGCGTCGGGTTTCGACCGACTTCCCCTGGTCCCGGTGCGGGTGTGGAGTTGTGGGCCCATTCTCGCGCACCGCCATCCCTGCTGGGTGGCATGCTCACCAGATGGCCTCCTCGATCTACACCAAGACCGGCGACGACGGCACCACCGGGCTCTTCCACGGTGGCCGCGTCTCGAAGGCCGACGCGATCGTCGATGCGTACGGCGCGGTCGACGAGCTCACGGCGGTCCTCGGAGTGGCGCGGGCGGCGTGCCCGGACGCCGACCTCGCCGCGGACCTGCTGGCGCTGCAGCGTGAGCTGTTCGTCGTCGGCGCCGATCTGGCCACCCACCCCGAGCGCCGCGACAAGCTCGAGGACGGCGTCTCCCGGGTCTCCCCTGCGATGGTCGCCGCGCTGGAGGCCCGGATCGACGCCGAGATCACCGCCCGGCCGCTGCGGCCGGTGTTCATCGTGCCGGGCTCCCACCCGACCGAGGCTGCGCTCGACCTCGCGCGCACGGTTGCCCGGCGGGCCGAGAGGTGTGCCATCGCGGCATCCGAGCGCGGCGCTCACGTGAGCGATGACGCTCGCCGCTATCTCAATCGCCTCTCGGACCTGCTGTTCGTCCTCGCCCGCCGCGCGGCGGGTGACGAGGAACCGACCAGCCGCGGCTGACGCCCTGGCAACGCGCGGCAAGTCTGTGCGCGCAGGTGGTGGGACTCCTAACGTCTTGCCATGACGACCATCGGCGCTCAGGGGTTCACGCTTCGCACGCGGTTCGCGGAGCTCGGCATCACGGAGACGTTGCGTCGGGTGGCCGCGATCGGCTACCGCTCGATCGAGATCTCTGCCCTCGCGATGACGCCGGAGAACGTGGCGGAGATCGCCGCCGCGTCCCGGGAGCACGGCGTCGCGGTCGATGCGACCAGCGCCCCGTTGACCGCTGACGACGGCCACTCCCTGACGCAGGACGCCCAGGGGGTCGCCGACGCGGCCGTCCAGCTCGGGAGCCGGTTCGTGCGGATCGGCATGTTCCCGACAGCGGCATACGAGAACGCCGACACCCTGCGCGCAGCCGCACGGCAGGCGAACGAGGCCGCACCTGTCCTCGCGGACAAGGGCGTCACCCTCTGCTTCCACAACCACGCGATCGAGTTCGCGCGGGTGGGCGGGGATCGGGTGCTCGACGTCATCCTCGACACCGCCCCGCTCGTGCAGCTCGAGCTCGACGTGCACTGGATCCATCGCGGCGGGCTCGACCCGGTCAAGACGCTGCGCCACTACGGCGACCGCGTCGCGCTCGTGCACCTGAAGGACTACCGGCTGGCGCTCCCGAACGCCGAGGCCTACGAGGCGCTGCGCGCGGGCGATCCCGGTCCCGTGCGCGAGGCGCTCTTCGGTGTGCAGTTCGCGGAGGTGGGCGAAGGCACCCTGGACATGGAGCAGATCGTGCGCACCGCCGTCGAGATCGATGCCCCTCATGCATTCGTCGAGCAGGATGCGACCTACGGCGTCGACGAGTTCGACGCCCTCGCGCTCTCCCACCGACACCTGGTCGAGCTCGGTTTCGGCGATCTCCTCGGCTGAGATCAGGCATCGGGCTTGCCGGCGGTCGTAGCGTGAAGGCATGCCGACGACACGAACGAGCCAGCGGATCGAGGACTACGGGCTGATCGGCGACCTGCAGACGGCAGCGCTCGTCGGTCGGGACGGCTCGATCGACTGGTTGTGCGTTCCTCGCTTCGACTCCCCCGCGTGCTTCGCCGCCCTGCTCGGCGATGCCGAGAACGGCTTCTGGCGTATCGGGCCCGAGGGCGGCGGCCCCTGCACGCGGCGCCGGTATCGCCCGGACACGCTCATCCTGGAGACCGAGTGGGACACCCCTGAGGGCACGCTGCGCCTGATCGACCACATGCCGCCACGGGGAGCGGCCGCCGATGTCGTGCGCATCGTCGAGTGCGTCCGCGGGGAGGTGGCGATGTCGATGGAGCTGCGGCTGCGCTTCGACTACGGCAGCGTGGTCCCGTGGGTGACCACCGACGAGGGTGAGGTGAGCGCGGTCGCGGGACCGGACGCCGTCGTGCTCCGCACGCCCGTCGAGATCACCCGGCACAACGGCGACCTCACCGCCCGCCGGGTGCTGCGCGAGGGCGACTCGGTGCCGTTCGTGCTGATGCACCACGCGTCGCACCTCCCGGCGCCGACGCCGGTCGGCGCGGCCGCGTCGCTCGCCGGCACGACCGAGTACTGGCGCGAGTGGGCGGGTCGGATCGACTACGACGGCCCGTGGGCGGAGGCCGTGCGTCGCTCCGTGATCACGCTCAAGGCCCTCACGTACGCGCCCACCGGCGGCATCTGCGCAGCCGCCACGACGTCCCTGCCCGAGGAGCTCGGCGGCTCCCGCAACTGGGACTACCGGTTCTGCTGGCTCCGCGACGCGACCTTCACGCTGCAGGCTCTGCTCGGCACCGGCTACGTGGAGGAGGCCAAGGCGTGGCGGGAGTGGCTGCTCCGCGCCGTTGCGGGTGACCCGGCCGACCTCCAGATCATGTACGGGCTCGACGGCCGCCGTCGTATCCCCGAGTACACGATCGACTGGCTGAGCGGGTACGAGGGCTCGGCACCGGTGCGCATCGGCAACGGCGCCGCGAGCCAGCTCCAGCTCGACGTCTGGGGCGAGGTGCTGGACTGCCTGCACCTGGCGCGCGGCAGCGGTCTTGCCGCGACCGACGACGCCTGGGCGCTGCAGCGCGCGCTGCTCGACTTCCTCGAGGGTCACTGGTCCGACCTCGACAACGGCCTGTGGGAGGTGCGCGGCCCGCGGCGGGCGTTCGTGCACTCCCGCGTGCTGGCGTGGGCGGGTGTCGACCGTGGCATCAAGGCCGTGGAGGAGCACGGGCTCGCCGGGCCGGTCGACCGCTGGCGGGCGCTGCGCGAGGAGATCCACGCCGACGTGTGTCGCCGCGGGTTCGACACCCGCCGCAACACGTTCACGCAGTTCTACGGTTCCGAGGGGCTGGACGCGGCGCTGCTCCTGATCCCACGCGTAGGTTTCCTGCCGTGGGACGACCCGCGTGTGGTGGGCACGGTGGAGGCGGTGCAGCGCGAGCTCTCGCAGGACGGACTGCTGCTGCGCTACCACACGCACGCCGACGACCGCGTGGACGGGCTCCCCGGGAGCGAGGCCACCTTCCTCATCTGCAGCTTCTGGCTCGTGGACGCCCTCTTCGGCATCGGCCGGCGCGACGAGGCGGTGGCCCTGTTCGAGCGGCTGCTCACCCTCCGCAACGATCTCGGCCTGCTGAGCGAGGAGTACGACCCCGTGACCGGCCGCCACCTGGGCAACACACCGCAGGCGTTCAGTCATGTGGGGCTCGTCAACGCAGCCCTCCATCTGGGCAGCGCGATCCCTGCGAAGACCTCGACGGCGGAACCTGGGGACATCCGATGAGAGCACTGACGTGCATCCCGGGCCGCACAGGCACCCTGGCGGTGGCCGAGATGACGCCGCCGGCGCCCGGGGACGGCGAGCTGCTGGTCGACGGGCTCGCCGTCGGCGTGTGCGGCACCGACCGTGAGATCGCGGCCGCCGAGTACGGCACCGCTCCGCCGGGCGAGCAGCGCCTGGTGCTGGGGCACGAGTCGCTGGGCCGGGTGCGGCAGCCCGCCGGGAGCTTCGCAGCCGGTGACCTGGTGGTCGGGGTGGTCCGCCGCCCCGACCCGGTCCCGTGTGGTGCGTGCGCCCACGGCGAGTTCGACATGTGCCGCAACGGCCGGTACACCGAGCGCGGTATCAAGGGCCTGCACGGCTTCGCCAGCCAGCAGTGGGTGGTCGAGGCCGACTACGCCGTCCCGATCCCGGCAGCGCTCGAGCGCGTCGGGGTGCTGCTGGAACCCACCACGGTGGTCGCGAAGGCGTGGGAGCAGGTCGACCGGATCGGGAGTCGGGCCTGGTACGAGCCCGAGCGGGTGCTGGTGACCGGCGCCGGGCCGATCGGCCTGCTGGCCGCCATGATCGGCGTGCAGCGCGGTCTCGACGTGCACGTCCTCGACCGGGTCACCGACGGTCCGAAGCCCACCCTCGTGGCCGACCTCGGCGCGACCTACCACGCGACCTCGGTGAGCGAGGTGGCCCAGTCGTTCACGCCGGACGTGGTGATCGAGGCGACCGGTGCGAGCGCCGTGGTGATCGACGCCATCGCGGCGACCGGCTCCTACGGGATCACGTGCCTCACCGGGGTCTCGTCGGCCGGGCGGCGCGTCCAGGTGGACGTGGGAGCGGCCAACCGCGAGATCGTGCTGGAGAACGACGTCGTGGTGGGTTCGGTCAACGCCAACCTCTCGCACTACCGCTCAGGCGTCGAGGCGCTCTCCCGTGCCGACCTCGCGTGGCTGGAGCGCCTGATCACCCGCCGGGTCCCGCTCGAGCGGGCCACCGAGGCGTTCGAGCCCCACGACGGCGATGTGAAGGTGGTCATCGACCTCCAGGCGTGACCGGTTCCCGCGTGCTGTCCCTGCAACAAAGTCCACGCTCGAACCCGCCGCAACCGGTTGCGGAGCCGGGTTGAGCCCATCGAGCGTGGAGTTTGTCCCGCACGACGCCCGCTACGGGTGGGTCATCGACATCACGTCGAGCGCCGCGTCGAGCTGCTCCTCGGTGACCTCACCGCGCTCGACGTACCCGAGGTCGATGACGGCCTCGCGCACGGTCATCCCCTGCGTGACCGAGTGCTTCGCGATCTTCGCCGCAGCCTCGTACCCGATCACCCGGTTGAGCGGGGTGACGATCGACGGCGAGGACTCGGCGAGCTGACGCGCGTGCTCCACGTTGGCCGTGATGCCGTCCACGCACGTGCCTGCGAGCGCGCGCGAGGAGTTGGCGAGCAGGTTGATCGACTCGAGCAGGTTCCGCGCGAGGACCGGCAGCATGACGTTGAGCTCGAAGTTGCCGGAGGCACCCGCGAACGTGATCGTCGCGTCGTTGCCGATCACCTGGGCGGCTACCATCAGCGTGGCCTCGGGGATGACCGGGTTGACCTTGCCCGGCATGATCGAGGAACCCGGCTGCAGGTCGGGCAGCGCGATCTCGCCGAGCCCGGTACGCGGCCCGGAGCCCATCCACCGCAGGTCGTTGCAGATCTTCACGAGCGAGACCGCGACCGTGCGCAGCGCCCCGCTCGCCTCGACCAGCGAGTCCTGCGCGCCCTGCGCCTCGAAGTGGTTCGGCGCCTCGGTGACAGGTAGCCCCGTGTTCTCGGCCACGAGCGCGATCACGCGCTGCGGGAAGCCGGGCGGGGTGTTGATGCCGGTGCCCACAGCCGTGCCGCCGAGCGGCAGCTGTGCCAGCCGCGGCAGCGCAGCCTCGACTCGCGCGATCCCGTTACGGATCTGCTGGGCGTAGCCGCCGAACTCCTGTCCGAGCGTCACGGGCGTGGCGTCCATCAGGTGCGTGCGGCCGGCCTTGACCACCTCGGCGAACTCGGTGGCCTTCGCCTCGAGCGAGATCGCAAGGGTCTCGAGCCCCGGCAGCAGCTCGCTGATGACGGCCTCCGTGGCCGCGATGTGGATCGATGCCGGGAACACGTCGTTGCTGGACTGGCTCGCGTTGACGTGGTCGTTCGGGTGCACCTCGGTGCCCGCCTCGGTCGCGAGCGTGGCGATCACCTCGTTGGTGTTCATGTTCGAGGACGTTCCCGAACCGGTCTGGAACACGTCGATCGGGAAGTGCGCGTCGAACTCGCCGGCGATCACGCGGTCGGCGGCGGCCACGATCGCGTCGGCCCTCGCCTGATCGATGACGCCGAGCTCGGCATTCGCGAGAGCTGCTGCTCGCTTGATCTGAGCGAGCGCCGCGATGTGGTGGCGGGAGATCCCGACGCCGGAGATCGCGAAGTTCTCGACCGCTCGCTGGGTCTGCGCCCGGTACTTCGCCGCTTTCGGGACCCGGACCTCCCCCATCGTGTCGTGCTCGATCCGGTACTCGGCGTGCTCGTCGCTCGCAGTCATCGTCCACTCCGTCAGGGGGTTCAGGGCGCCTCGAGTATCCCACCACGGGGACCTGTGCCCGGCCCCGGACCTGCTAGCCGAAGCACCGGTCTGGGAGACTCCGGGGTATGGCTGAACCGCAGCGCGAGACCCCTGACGGCGCCGCTCCGAGCGGACCGTACGGCTCGTTCCCGCCCGAGTACTCGGGCCAGCCCATGGGCGGCGGCCATCCCCTTGCTGACCGCTCCGGTGACGCTATCGATGCGAGTGGGTACGCCGCCCCGGACGCGTACGTCGACTACTCGGGTCGTCAGGTCCCACCACGGTCGACGTCCCCGGCGCTGGGCTGGGTCGCGCTCGTCGCCGGGCTGATCGCCCTCGGTGGTTCGACGATCAACGCCCTGATCGCCGTCGGCCTGCTCTCGCCAGCCTCGCTCGACGGCGGCGCCGGCAACACCGTGGCGCTGCTCGCGATCGCGCTGCTCAACGGGCTGCTGGTCTGGTTCCTGTTCGGTCTGTGGGCCATCGTCCAAGGCATCGTGGCGCTCGCGCAGAAGCGAGGCGTCGTGCAGGGCATCGTCGCGATCGGGCTCGGGGTGGTCGGTCCATGGGTCGGCATCGTGCTGGCCGTGGTGCTCTTCAGGCAGGCGTTCGCGACGACCTGAGCCCCGGCATCGGCGGCCAAGAGACGCTGCGGCGTGTCCGGTCTGTAGATCGGTCCGACGGCGGTGGTCACCTTCGGGGAGAATGCGCACGTGCCTTCCCCCTTGCGCATCGGCGTCGTGTGCCTGCACACCGACCCGTTCCAGCAGCCCGGTTCCGGGGATGTGGGCGGCATGAACGTGGTGGTGCAGCAGACGAGCGTGGCGATGGCGGCCGCCGGGCATCGCGTCACCGTGTGGACGCGGCTGAGCAGCGAGGGCGCCGCCCAGGACGAGGTGCTCGAGGGGGTGCGCGTGCGCCGGCTGCCGGTGGGGCCTGCCCGCACGATCCTCAAGAACGAGCACGACGACCTCATCGAGGAGTTCGCCGCCGCGCTCGAACGGGAGCAGCCGGAGGTCGACGTGCTGCACTCCCACCACTGGTTCTCCGGCGTGGCTGCGCTGCCGCTGGCGCGCGAGCTCGGGGTGCTGCACGTGCAGTCCTTCCACAGCATCGCCGCACCGCCGCAGACCGCCCTGTCCGAGGGGGAACGGCCCGAGTCGCCGGCCCGGCTCGAGGGAGAGGCATGGCTCGCCCGCAGCACCGACGCCGTGATCGCGATCTCCGACGCCGAGGCGCGCACGGTGGTCGACCGGCTCGGCGCGGATCCCGGCATCCTGCATGTCGTCCATCCCGGTGTCGACGCGGACCTGTTCCGACCCGGAGACGACGCCGGCGAGCAGCCCGTGCTGCTCGCGGCGGCACGCCTGGAGCCGCTGAAGGCGATCGACCTCGCGATCGAGACGCTGGCCGGGGTGATCTCACGCCGCGGCCCTGGCGAGCCCCGGCCCCGGCTGGTCGTCGCCGGCGGAGCCACCAGCGATGAGGAGTACCCCCGTTCGCTCGCCCGCCTGGCCGAGTCGACAGGAGTTGCCGACGACGTCGCCCTCGTGGGTCCGCAGGGTCGCCACGAGCTCGCGGAGCTGATGCGGGCGGCCACGCTCGTGCTGGTGCCCTCGCACTCGGAGACCTATGGGCTGGTTGCTCTGGAGGCGGCTGCCAGCGGGGTGCCGGTCGTCGCCGCCCTGACGGGCGGGCTGGCGGAGTCGGTGATCGACGGCGTCACGGGCGTCCTGCTGCCTGGCTGGGACCCGGAGCAGTGGGCCGATGCGGTGACGGAGCTGCTCGGCGACCCGGCACGCGTCGCGGCGCTCGGGGCGGCCGGCCGGGAGCATGCCCTGACGCGCCGCTGGGGCGATGTGGCCGAGTCGACGGTCGAGACGTACCGCGCTCTCCTCAGCGCCCGCTGACCTGCGGCCGCCGCACCCGGTCCGGGCGCACGTAGCCCACGGCGAGGTCGACGATCTCGGCACAGGGCTGGTCGGCGAGATCCGTGAACGAGACCCACTCCGCGTAGTCGGTGGTGCCGCCGACCTCGAGAGTGCCGAGGGTGCCGCCGGTGATCTCGGCACTGTAGAAGATCCGCACCGACTTGAAGGGTCGGGCGCGGTCGGGATCGACATCGGTGAAGGAGTGCGTGCCCAGCAGCGTGCCGAGCACGATGTCGTACCCGGACTCCTCCTTCGCCTCCCGGATCACGCCCTCCTCGATGGACTCGTCGAACTCGATCCCGCCACCGGGCAGCGACCAGCAGGGCTTCGCGCCGTTGAACCAGGTCAGCAGGATGGTGTCCTCGCGGGTGATGACCGCGTAGCCGGCCAGTCGGGTGTCGTACTCGGTGAAGTGCAGCACCCGCCGCACTTTACGCGGGCGCCCGCCCGCGCCGGCGGCGTTGTCGTTCCTCGCTGACGACGACCCGGACGAGCTCCGGCAGCAGGTCACGGCTGCGCCGGACGAACCACGGCGCACCCCGCACCAGCATCCACGCGACCCGCGCCGGCACGCCGGGAGCCGGTGGCACCTCGTCGACCACGCCGACCCTCGGCCAGCCCCGGCCGCCGAGCTCATCCGCGACCAGCTCCGCGAGCAGCCGGTGCCCACGTGGGGAGGGATGGATCCGATCGACGTGCATGACGTCGCGTGCCACGGCACGGAGCGGGTCGGCGTCCACCAGCAGCAGCCCGTCGCGTGCGTGTGCGGCGGCGACCTCTCGGGTCGCCTGCCGCACATGCGCCATCCGGCTGCCGAGGACGCGTCGTACCGAGCTCGGCGCAGGCAGGTCGGGGCCGATCTGAGGTGGCACGACGAGCACGACCTGCGTCCCGCCGTCGAGCAGGCAGCTCGTGACGGAGGCGAGTGCGGCACTCACCTCGAGGATGTCGAAGTCGCCGCGGAGCACGTCGTTGCCACCGATCAGCACGGTGGCGAGCTCAGGTCGTGCGGCCACGGCGAGCGGGAGCTGGTCCGCGAGCACGTCGCGTGCGCGGGCGCCGTTGGTACCGAGGTTGCGCATGTTCGTCCCGAGCGCGCTCGCCAGGTGCACGGGCCAGCCGCAGCCGGGCAGGTCACGGACGCCTGCGCGGGAGGCGGTGGACATCCGATCGCCCACCCCCGCGCTCGCCGAGTCTCCGAGGGCGCACAGCAGTGGGGTCGGGCGTGGTGAGGTCCGACTGCGGATCGTGGTGGGGATGGTGGTGGTCACAGCTCCTCCTGGCGTCTCAGACCTGGCTGGGCAGCGGTTCCTGCGGCTCGGGCGCGAGCGCGAGCAGCGCGGCCGTCGTGCGATGCCACGGGAAGGTCTCCGCGCGGCGGCGCGCAGCATCTCGCCGCGCTCTTTCCGGGATCCGCAGCAAGGCCTGCACGGCATCGGCGAACGCCTCGGGGGAACCGGTCGCGGTGATACCGCCGTCGCCGATCACCTCGGGCAGCGCGGAGGCCGCGTTGCCGACCACCGGGGTGCCGCAGGCCAAGCTCTCCAGTGCCGCCAGCCCGAAGGTCTCGATCGGTCCCGGCGCGAGCGTGATGTCTGCCGTGCCCAGCACCTGGCGGAGCTCAGCGCGACCGGACACGAAGCCGAGGAACCGCACCGGCAGCCCGGTCGCCTGCCGCTCCAGGGCAGCTCGCAACGGTCCGTGCCCGGCCACCGTGAGGTGCGCGTCGACACCTCGCGCGAGCAGCGTCCGCACCGTCGCGATCGCCAGCGCGGGCTGCTTCTCGCGCGAGAGCCGGCTGCACAGCAGCAGCTCGACGCTCTCGTGGCGCCGCCGGGGTACCGGCGCGAACGCGTCCAGATCCACGCCCAGCGGCACGCGGTGGGGCCGTCCGCCCACACGCTCGAGCTCCTGCGCCGCAAATGCTGTGGTCGCGACCAGCACCGCCCCCGACGCCAGGCTCACGCGGTTCCGCGCATCAGCCAATCCCGTGGCCAGGCCGTGGGGCACGCCCGCGCTGAGGAGGACGCCGTCGAGCCGCTCGTGCGCGGTCAGCAGGCACGGGATCCCCCGCGCACGTGCCCAGCGGGTGAGTCCGTGCAGCGTGGTGCGGTCGGACAGCTCGACGCGGTCGGGCGCCAGCGCGCTGAGCAGGCGTCGCACCACGCCGGTCCGCACGATGACGCGGTAACCACCCGACCCCGGCACCACCGGTGCGGCCACCGTGTACATCGGTCCGGCGGCGGTCTCGATCACGTCGTCACGCTCCCCCGGAACCACGAGGCTGTACCGGTGCCCGGCGGCGCGGTAGCCCTGCCCGATCGCGAGCAGGGCGGTCTTGAGGCCGCCCGTCCGCGGGCCGAAGAAGTTCGCGACGGCGACGATGTGCCGCTGCTCAGCGTTCACCGCGCACCTCCTCGCGACCCGGCGGCGTGCGAGCGGGCCCAGCGGTAGTGGTCGAGGAGCTCGTCGCCGATCCGTGACCAGGTCCGATCAGCGACGGCGGCCCTCGCCGCCTGCCCGAACGCTCGCCTCTTGCGTTCGTCACCCACGAGGTCGACGACGGCGGAGCGCAACCCCGCGAGGTCGCCCGGGGCGTAGAGCCAGCCCGTGCGGGAGACGTCCACGAGGTCGCGCGGACCACCGGCGGCCGGCGCGACGACCGGGACGCCGGCTGCGAGCGCCTCCTGCAGCGACTGGCAGAACGTCTCGCTCTCGCCGGGCGCCACCAGGATGTCGAACGAGGCGACCGCGGCGCCGAGCTCCTCACCGGCGAGGTGGCCTGCCAGGACGGCGTGCGGCAGCGCCGCCGCGATGCTCGCGCGCGCCGGCCCGTCACCGACGAGGACGATCCGCACGCCCGGGATGTCGGTCAGCACCGCCATGTCCTCGACCTGCTTCTCGGGAGCGAGCCGCCCGAGGAACCCCACCACCACCTCCCCGGGCTGCACGCCCCAGGAGCACCGGACGCTCTCGCTGCGCCGGGCCGGGTCGAACTGCACCTGGTCGACACCGCGGCCCCAGATCTGCAGGTTGGACACCCCGCGGTCGCTGAGCTCGTCGCGGTAGTGCGTCGAGGGAACCAGGGTGAGGTCCGCCTGCTCGTGGATCTCGCTGATGCGGTTCCAGACGCGTTCGGACCAGCCGGGGAAGCCGTAGCGTTCGGCGTAGGCCGCGACGTCGGTCTGGAACACCGCCACGGTGGGCAGCCCGAGCGCAGCGGCGGCGCGCACTCCCTTGTGGCCGAGCAGCATCGGGGCCGCCAGGTGCACGACGTCGGGCTCGACCGCGGCGAGCAGATCGCTCACGCGCCGCTGCCCGGCCATGTTGAGCCGCACCTGGGGATACCCGGGGAGACCGAACGAGGGAAGGTGAAGGACCGGGGCGCCGTCGTGATCCACGGGAGCGCCGTGCCCCGCGGCCAGGACTACCGCCTCGTGACCACCGGCCAACAGATGGGTCAGGGTCCGGAGCACCGACCCGGTGACGCCGTTCGTGTGAGGGAGGAAGGACTCGGCGACGATCGCGATCCGCACGTGATCATCACCCCAGCGCTGGGCGACCGGGAGGAGATGCCTGGGTGCGTGTCGTGCGAACGCGGGATGAACCTCGACGGGCGACCCAGCTGCACCTACGGTCACCACCTGCCCGCACCCTGCGACCGTCGCGTGCCCGGGCACCACGAGCTGCTGGCCGCCTGCCCTGCCGGCGCGTACCCGCCGAGTTCGTTCCACATCGGCCAGGTCGTTGGGTTCTCCCGACGACCTCGCCGGTCAGCGACGAACTCGAGAGAACAGCGGCCGGCGGGGCGCGGCGGCGCGCCTGACCGGTCCGCGCCGCGGCTAGCCGAAGCTGATCCCGTGCCGCTCGCGGTGCCCGGCGAGCACGGCGTCGATGACGCGCGTGGTGCGGATCGCCGTCGTGCCCGTGCTGATCGGCTCGGCCTGCCCGAGCAGCGAACCGACCACGTTCGCGATCAGCGGCTGCTGAACCACGGGCGGTTGATCGGCCGGGAGCTGGATGGTGCCCTCGGAGGTGGTCAGCACCGCAGGATCGGTACCGAAGCCCGACATCCGCAAGGATCCGCGGCTGCCGAGGATCTCGACCTCGTCGAGATCCTGATCCGCGGCGAAGTCCCAACGCCCGCGCCCCGTCACGGTCGGGCCGAAGGAGAACGAGGCCGAGACCGCTGATTCGGCCGGCCCGCCGTCGACGGTTCCACCGATCTCGGTGATCGCGCCCACCGCCAGGTCGAGCCAGTCGAGGGTATGGGAGGCGAGGTCCACGAAGAGTCCACCACCGGAGAGGATCGGGTCGAGCCGCCAGCCGCCGCCTGCGGACCGGCGCAGCAGCGTGACCCGTACGCTCTCGATCTCGCCGAGCCGACCGTCGCGAATCGCAGCCTGCGCGGCGACGAACCGCGGCAGGGCCCGGCGGTAGTAGGCAACGAACAGCCCGACTCCTGCACGATCGCAGGCATCGATCATCGACTCGCACTCGACGGCCGCACGGCCCATCGGCTTCTCGACGTACACGTGCTTGCCTGCCTCGGCGGCGCGGATCGCGTGCTCGGCGTGGCTTCCCGGCGGCGTGGCGACGTAGACGGCGTCGACGCCCTCGTCCTCGACCAGGGCCTGCGGGTCGTCGTACCAGCGGGGAACGCCGTGCCGGCGCGCGAAGTCGGCCGCCCGGGCGCCGTCGCGGCGCATCACCGCGGCGATGCTCGAGCCCGGTACCGACTGAAGTGCCGGCCCGCTCTTGCGCTCGACGACGTCACCGAGCCCGATCACGCCCCACCTCACCCGGGCCATGCTCATCTGCCCGTGCCAAGCAGCTGACGACGACGTCGAGCCCGCCGCACGGATGTCGTGGGGCGCGTGGCGTGCGGGGCTGTCGCTGCTCGCCTCACGCCGCTGGCTCCCGAGCGCGGCTCAGGCGGGGTGGTACGGGGAGACGACGACCTCGACCCGCTGGAACTCCTTGAGGTCGGAGTACCCGGTGGTGGCCATCGCGCGTCGGAGCGCCCCGATGAGGTTGACGGTGCCGTCGGCCTGGCTGCCCGGGCCTACCAGGATCTGCTCCAGGGTGCCGACGGTGCCGACCTTGACGCGCTCGCCGCGCGGCAGGTGCGGGTGGTGAGCCTCCGGACCCCAGTGCCAGCCGCGGCCCGGTGCCTCGGTGGCGCGCGCGAGCGCGGCGCCGAGCATCACGGCGTCGGCGCCGCACGCGACCGCCTTGACGAGATCGCCCGAGCGGCCCACGCCGCCGTCGGCCACGATGTGCACGTAACGGCCGCCCGACTCGTCGAGGTAGTCACGGCGAGCCGCCGCGACATCCGCGACCGCGGAGGCCATCGGCGCGTGGATGCCCAGCGTGGTGCGAGTCGTGTGAGCCGCTCCCCCGCCGAACCCCACGAGCACGCCCGCCGCACCGGTCCGCATCAGGTGCAGCGCGGCGGTGTAGGTGGAGGCGCCGCCGACTATCACCGGGACGTCGAGCTCGTAGATGAAGCGCTTGAGGTTGAGCGGCTCCGCGTTCGAGGAGACGTGCTCGGCCGAGACCGTGGTGCCGCGGATGATGAACAGGTCCACACCCGCGCTGATCACCGTGCGCCAGTGCTCCTGCGTGCGCTGCGGGGAGAGCGCACCCGCCACCGTGACCCCCGCCTTGCGGATCTGACCGAGCCGCTCGGTGATGAGCTCGGGGATGATCGGCGCCGCGTACAGCTCCTGCATGCGTGCGGTAGCCCGGTCCGCGGGCAGCTCGGCGATCTCGGCAAGCACCGGCGCCGGGTCGGAGTACCGGGTCCACAGACCCTCGAGGTCGAGCACGCCGATGCCGCCCAGCTGGCCCAGCAGGATCGCGGTCTCGGGGCTCATCACCGAGTCCATCGGTGCGGCGAGCACCGGCAGGTCCACGTGATAGGCGTCGATCTGCCAGCTCACCGACACGTCCTCGGGGTCGCGGGTCCTGCGCGACGGCACGACGGCGATGTCGTCGAAGGAGTACGCACGGCGGCCACGCTTGCCCCGGCCGATCTCGATCTCGTAAGTCACCGGCTCAGGCTACCGGCCGCCGTCGTCATGCCCGCCCGCCCGGCGGCCCCGCCGGGCCGGGCCTCAGCCGCGGAAGGAGTAGTTCGGGGCTTCGGAGACCATCTGCACGTCGTGCGGGTGCGACTCCTTGAGGCCCGCGGCGGTGATCCGTACGAACCGGCCGCGCTCCTGGAGCTCGGGGATGGTGCGGGCGCCCACGTAGAACATCGACTGGTGCAGCCCGCCCGTGAGCTGGTGCGCGACCTGCCCGACGGCGCCCTTGTACGCGACCCGGCCCTCGATGCCCTCGGTGATCACGTCGTCGTCGGAGACGTCACCCTGGAAGTACCGGTCCTTGGAGTAGGAGCGTCGGTCGCCGCGCGACTGCATCGCGCCGAGCGAGGCCATGCCCCGGTAGAGCTTGAACTGCTTGCCGCCGGAGAACACGAGGTCGCCGGGCGCCTCGTCGGTCCCGGCGAGCAGGCTGCCCAGCATCACGGAGTCGGCGCCGGCCACCAGCGCCTTGGCGATGTCACCGGAGTACTGGAGGCCGCCGTCGCCGATCACCGGCACCCCGGCCGGCTTGGCGGCCAGCGAGGCCTGGTAGATCGCCGTCACCTGCGGCACGCCCACACCCGCGACCACGCGCGTGGTGCAGATCGACCCCGGGCCCACGCCGACCTTGACCGCGTCGACGCCGGCGTCGACGAGCGCCTGCGCACCCTCGCGAGTGGCGATGTTGCCGCCGATGACCTGCACACCCTTGGTGAGCGGGTCGGACTTGAGCTTGCGGACCATGTCGAGCATGAGGCGCGCGTGCCCGTTGGCGGTGTCGACCACCAGCACGTCCACGCCGGCCTCGACCAGCGCGGTCGCCCGCTCCCAGGCATCTCCGAAGAACCCGACGGCGGCGCCTACCACGAGGCGGCCCTCACCATCCTTCGTGGCCAGCGGGTACTGCTCGGACTTCACGAAGTCCTTGACGGTGATCAGACCGGTGAGCTTGTTGTCCGCGTCCACGATCGGCAGCTTCTCGACCTTGTGCTTGCCGAGCAGCGTGGAGGCTTCCTCGCGCGAGACGCCCACCGGCGCCGTCACCAGCGGCATCCGCGTCATCGTCTCGTGCACGCGGGTGGTCTCGAAACGGCTGAGGTCGACGAACCGCAGGTCGCGATTGGTGATGATGCCGAGGAGCTTGCCCTCGCCGTCGACCACCGGCAGGCCGGACACGCGGAACTTGGCGCACAACGCGTCGAGCTCGGCGAGCGTGGCGTCGGGACCGATCGTCAGCGGGTCGCTGACCATCCCTGACTCCGACCGCTTGACCAGGTCGACCTGCGCCGCCTGCTCGGCGATCGGGAGGTTGCGGTGAAGGATCCCCACGCCGCCCTGGCGCGCCATCGCGATGGCCATACGACCTTCGGTCACGGTGTCCATCGCGGCCGAGACCAGCGGGATCTTCATCGAGATCTCTCGCGTCAGGCGCGTGGTCGTGTCCGCATCGCTCGGGATGACATCGGTCTCCCCGGGCAGCAGCAGGACGTCGTCGTAGGTGAGTCCGATGAAACCGAACGGATCGGTCGGCGGCTGCGTCACGCTGCCAGTGTAGGTCGGGCCCGACGGCGACTCGACCTCCCGTCTCCTCCCTCACCGGTGACGTCCCTCACCTCGGCCGATGCCTCGACCCTCTCGCGGAGTCGATCGACGCGGCACGACGCAGACGGCCCCGGTCACCGCGAGGGTGACCGGGGCCGGCGGCTGAGACTGAGCGCCTGGTGGCGTCAGCTCACTTCGCGACGACGGCGAGGATGTCGCGGGCGGAGAGGATCAGAAGGTCCTCGCCCCCGTACTTGACCTCGGTGCCGCCGTACTTGCTGTAGATGACGACATCGCCGACGGCGACATCGACGGGAACGCGGTTGCCGTTGTCGTCGACACGACCCGGGCCGACCGCCAGGACCTCGCCCTCCTGGGGCTTCTCCTTGGCGGTGTCCGGGATGACGAGGCCAGAGGCCGTGGTCTGCTCGGCTTCGCTCGTCTTGACGACGATCCGGTCCTCGAGCGGCTTGATGGAGACCGACACTACGGACCTCCCCTTTCGCTATCTCAACTGATCAGGACATGGGGCCGAACCGGTGACTGGTCGTCGCCGTCGCGGGGGTCGACGACCGGCCCTTCGGCACGGTCACGAGCTCCGAGTGGAGCCCTCGGTCACAATCTAGGCTTGCGTTAGCACTCGGTCAAGGCGAGTGCTAAAAGTGTCGGTCCGTGGACGGGTCGCCGGCGGTGCTACCGCACCTGAGCGGCCTGGGCACGCGCACCGACCTCGGCACGCGCCTGGGCCATGGCGTTCAGCAGGTCGCCCTCGTCGATACGAGCACGATTCCCGGCATGCCCGGTGTACAGGTCCTGCCGCGCGTAGGCCAGCCGGGTCGCGGCGCGCTGGTAGTCGCGCATCGCCTTCTTGGCCTCCGCCCCGAATCGCGCCGCCCACTGGCGAGCGGCCCGGCTCGCGCGCATCGAGGACAGGCCCTGCGCCTCCTCCTCGGTGAGCCACCCGCTGGGCACGTAGTCGCGCAGACGGTTCAGCACCACCGCCGACTCGCGGCGCCGCAACCAGATCACGATCGCGGCGAGCACCGCGAAGGGCACCCAGTTGAGGAACACGAAGATCGCGAGGATGTCCCCGAGCGAGCTGACGTAGGTCAGGCTCCCGTTCCATGCCATGTGCAGCCCGACGCCGACGACGTACCCGAGCGGGAACAGCCACAGCCAGGAAGCCTTGGACCGCATCCGCCCCGCGAACCCGAGCGCGATACCCATCGGCAACGAGTAGATGAGGTGGCCGAACGGGCTCAGCAGGGCGCGCATGACGAAGACCGAACCCATGTCATCGGCGTTGAGCGCGAAGTACTGCACGTCCTCGACCACCGAGAAACCCAACGCCACCAGCGCGGCGTACACGACGCCGTCGACAGGGCCGTTGAACTGCCGACGACGCACCAAGAAGATCAGCAGGATCCCGAGCCCCTTGGCGGCCTCCTCGACGATCGGCGCACCGAACACGGCCGGCGCGATCTCGGGCGGCAGGTCGGAGCCGACCGCCTCCCCGATCGCCACACCGACGACGCCGTTCAGCAGGCTCGCGACAGCCACCGCGACGCCACCGCCCCACAAGACCGCCCCGATCATCAGGAGTCGCGGCTCCGGCTCCCACCGGTCGATCCACAGCACCACGGCGCCGATCATCACCAGCGGCACCAGACCCAGCAGGGCCGCCACGAACACCGCGGAGCCGCTCGTCATGAGCGTCATCAGCCACACGAAGACCGACGCGAGCAGACCACCGACGATCACCAGCACGATCTCGAGCGCGATCGGCCGCTTCCGCTTCGGCGCCGCCCACGGCACCATCCCCTGCTGGGGCATCATCGCTCCGGCCGGCGGCTGCACCTGCACGGCCTGCGGCTGATAGCCATAGCCCTGCTGGGTGTACGCGGGTTGCTGCTGGGGGTAGCCGTTCGGCGCGAGTCCCGGCTGCTGCGGGTAGCCGTGCAGCGAGGCGTCCGGCTGCGGCGCCTGCTGGAACGGCTGCGGCTGCGGGTGCTGGTTCGGGTTGGTCACCGCAGGGACGCTAGTGGTCGGAGGTGCACGCTGTCTCCTCGACGACGGGGTCGAACTACCCGTGCCCACCCGAGGAGCGGCGCTCGATCCTCTCGGCCGTCTTCATGAGCTCCTTGGCATCGTTCTTCGCACGCTCGAGCTCCGACTCGCGCCGGTACATCTCCTTGACCCGCTGCTCGGTGGCTTTCCGGACGGCGATCGCCTCGCGCCAGCTGCGCTCTGCTCTCTCGAAGGCCTCGCGGGGGGTCGACGGCGGTGGTTCCTCCACCCGCTCCGGCACCTTGCCGGCAGCGCGAGCTGCGAGACCGTCGACGAACGCGGTCAGGGCGAACTCGAGGTCGGGGCCGAACTCGCCCGGATCAGGCGCCTCCACGTCACCCAGATACATCCCCGACGCCACGAACGGGGCGAGATCGGGCAACCGGGCGGGGGTCACGACCTCCCGGATCGCCGCGACCGTCGCGTCGGAGTACATCTGCGCGCCCTCGAGGTCGCCCGAGACTCCCGAGAACCCGCGGACGAGCACCGCGCACGTGACGATGATCGCGAGCCGCTCCTCGCCCGGGACCGCCAGCGTGCGGAGCGCGCGAAGTCCCGCGTCCACGAACGCCATGTTGTTGGGCATGATCAGCAGGTCCGCGTCGACCCGGAGATGCAGCACCCAGGGGTGCCGCCGGTAGCAGCCGACGAGCAGCTCTGCCCAGGCCCGGAGCCCGGCCCGCCAGTCGTCGTCGGGGATGGCGGCCAGCTCCTCGGTCTGCACCGCGGCGTCGAGCATCAGGCGATGCAGCTCGTCCTTGCTCGCGATGTACCGGTACAGCGCCATGGTGGTGAAGCCGAACGTGGAAGCGACCCGCTGCATCGTGACGGCGTCGAGGCCTTCAGCGTCCGCGATCTCGATCGCCGCGTCGACGATCCCCTCGTGGCTCAGCTCGCGCTTCGGCCCGCGCTGCGGCGACTCGGCGATGCCCCAGGCCACGGCCACGGTGCGCGGCAGTCCGTCCTCAACCATGGCGCTACTGTATGCAACGCACACTGTGTATGCCATACTCTGTATGTCCGATACACAGAAAGGGTCTTCCGATGGCATCCGCGATCGAGGTGGACGCGCTCCGGAAGAGCTACGGCTCCGCCGTCGTGCTCTCCGACCTCACCCTCACCGTGCCGAGCGGGATCTACTCGCTCCTCGGCCCCAACGGGGCCGGCAAGACGACGCTCGTCAACATCCTCACCACGCTCGTGAAGCCGGACGGCGGGACCGCCTCGATCTGCGGTGTCCCGCTCACGGACCGTCGCTGCGTGCGGCAGCAGATCAGCGTGACCGGCCAGTTCGCCGCTGTCGATGCGCTGCTGACTCCGGCCGAGAACCTCGTCCTGATCGGGCGGCTGCTCGGGATGAGCGCCCGCCGCGCCCGCGGCCGGGCGGACGAGCTGATCGACTCCTTCGACCTGAGCGCCTCGGCCGGCAAGCTGGTGCGCGACCTCTCCGGCGGCACGGCGCGCCGGGTCGACCTGGCCATGAGCCTGGTGCAGCAGCCGAAGGTGCTGTTCCTCGACGAGCCCACCACCGGGCTCGACCCGACCAGCCGGCGGCGGCTGTGGGCCGACATCCGGGCGCTCGCGCGCACCGGCACGACCGTGCTGCTCACCACCCAGTACCTCGAGGAGGCCGAAGCGCTGGCCGACCGGATCGGGGTGCTGGCGCAGGGGCGGATCGTCGCCGAGGGGACGGCTGCCGAGCTCACGGCGCGCATCGGCGGCGAGGAGCTGGTGCTGACCACCGGCGACGGCGAGGTCGTCCGGACGCTGACCACCGACGGCACGGCAGGCGGAGTCGCCGCAGCCCTGGCTCAGCTGGGCTCGGATGCTGCCGGGCTGCACGTCGAGCTGCGGCGCCCGACGCTCGAAGACGCGTTCGCGTCGCTGACCGGCTCGGGTATCGACCGGGAGAAGGTGGCGGCATGACCACTCTGACCATCCCCTCCGGGCGCGGGGCGAGCCCGCTGGGCGCCGCGCGCATCTTCGTCGAGCGGAGCCTGCGGCAGAACCTTCGCGACGGCGAGGCCATGCTCATGGCCATCCTGCTGCCGGTCATCCTGATGCTGACGTTCACGTACGTGTTCGGTGGCGCGATCGCCAGCGACGGCAGCTACCTCACCTACGTGGTGCCCGGGATCATCCTGCTGTGCGCGGGCTTCGGGGCCTCGGGGGTGGCGGTGTCGGTGAATCGGGACCTCACCACCGGAGCGATCAACCGGTTCCGGACCCTCCCGATCGTCAGCCCCACGGTCCTGGTCGGGCACGTGGTCGCGAGCCTGGTGCGCAACCTGCTGGCCACCGGGATCGTCATCGGCGTGGGCGTCGCGCTCGGGTTCAGACCGACCGCGAACCCGGTCGAGTGGGTGCTCGCACTGGGGCTCGTCGCCCTCTACATCCTGGCGATCACGGCGCTCTTCGCGTTCATCGGCCTGGTGGCAGGGAGCCCGGAGAGTGCCAACGGCTACGGGTTCCTGCTGCTGTTCCTGCCGTACGTCTCGAGTGCCTTCGTGCCTGTCGAGACGATGCCGGGCTGGCTGCGGGGGTTCGCCGAGCACCAGCCGATCACACCGATCATCGAGACGGTCCGCGGCCTGCTCACCGGCACCGAGCTCGGCAGCGCAGGCCCGGTGGGCGTGGCGTGGTGCGTCGGCGCGGTGGTGATCGCCGCGGTGCTGGTGGGCGTCACCTTCTCTCGCCGCACCGCCCGCTGACGACGGCGGCCGCTGCTGCCCGGCCACTCCTGCCGCCACGGTTCCGGCTGCGTCGCTGCAGCTACCGAAAGGGCGCAAGCGTGACGGCGGGGAGTGGCTCGCCACGCCCCGCCGTCAGGCCTGCGCCCTCTCGGGGGCGATGTGGCGGGTGGCCAGTGGTGGCCGGTCGCGCTAGATGTCGCCGCCCAGGTAGGCGGCGCGGACCGCAGGGTCACCCGCGAGCTCCGCGCCCGTGCCGGAGCGGACGATCTCACCGGTCTCGAGCAGGTAGGCGTGATGAGCGCGGCGGAGGGCCTGCGCCGCGTTCTGCTCCACCAGCAGCACCGTGGTGCCCTGGGCGTTGATCTCCTCGATAATCTTGAAGATCTGCTGGATCAGCTTGGGTGCCAGGCCCATCGAGGGCTCGTCCAGCAGCACCAGCCGGGGCTGGGCCATCAGCGCCCGGCCGATCGCGACCATCTGCTGCTCGCCACCGGACAGGGTCCCGGCGGGCTGCTTGATCCGCTCCTGGAGTCGCGGGAACAGCGTCAGCACCCGGTCGAAGTCGGGCGCCAGAGCGGCCGCGCTGCGGTTGCGCCGCACGTAGGCGCCCATCTCGAGGTTCTCGCGCACGGTCATGCCGGGGAAGATGCCACGGCCCTCGGGCGCCTGGCTGATGCCCATCTGCACGCGCTTGTCGGGCGAGATCTTCGCCAGGTCCTGCCCGTCGTAGAAGATCGATCCGGTCCGCATCTTGCGCAGCCCCGAGATCGTCTTGAGCGTGGTGCTCTTGCCGGCGCCGTTGGCGCCGATCAGGGTCACCACCGAACCTTCGGGGACATCGAAGCTGATGTCGCGGATCGCCTCGATGTGGCCGTAGTTGACCGAGAGGTCACGCACCTCAAGAAGCATCGTCGTCGACCTCCCCCATCTCGTCCTCGTCCACCCCGAGGTATGCGGCGATCACGCCCGGGTCGTTCTGGACCTCGGCCGGGGTGCCGTCGGCGATCTTCCGCCCGAACTCCAGTACCACCAAGCGGTCGACGGCACCCATCACCAGCCGCATGTCGTGCTCGATCAGGAGCACCGTGAGACCGCGGTCACGGATGCTCCGGATCAGCTCCATCAGCGCCTGCTTCTCCGAGGGATTGAAGCCCGCGGCCGGCTCGTCGAGGCACAGCAGCTTCGGCTGCGTGGCCATCGCCCGCGCGATCTCCAGCCGCCGCTGATCGCCGTAGGAGAGGTTGCCCGCGAGCTCGTCGGCGCGGCCGCGGACCCCCACGAAGTCGAGCAGCTCGTGTGCCAGCTCCCGCCCCGCCTCCTCCTCACGGCGGTGCTTCGGCAGCCCCAGCAGGGCCGAGATGGGTCCGGTGCTGTGACGCGCATCGGCCCCCACCATGACGTTCTCCAGCGCGGTCATGGCCTTGAACAGACGGATGTTCTGGAACGTGCGCGCGATGCCGCGCTTGGCGATCTGGTAGCGCTTCAACCTTGACGTCGGGTGACCGTCGAAGCTCACCCGACCCGACGTCGGCCGGTAGATCCCGGTCATGACGTTGAAGGCCGTCGTCTTGCCCGCGCCGTTCGGGCCGATCAGACCGAGAATCTCGCCCTGGTCGATGTGGAAGCTCACGCCGTCCAGCGCGGTCACGCCCCCGAACCGCAGCGTGATGTCGTCCATCTCCAGCAATCGGATCGGCGCGGCGCTCGGCGGCGCCTCGACCGGCTCAGCCACGATCCTCCCCCTTCTCCTGGGCATCGCGTCCGACGTCGCCGTCCTCGGTCGCGACCCTGCCCACGAGGGTCGGGTCGGCGGTCTCGAGCGACTCCTCGGTCTCCCGCATCTGCTGAGCCCGAATCGTGCGCCGTGGTGGCAGCAGCCCCTGCGGCCGGTAGATCGCGAGCAGCATGAGCGCGATGCCGAACACCAGCACACGCCACTGCTCGAACCCGCGGAACCGCTCGGGCAGGTACGCCACCACGATCGCGCCGATCACGGCGCCCCACCGGTTGCCCTGGCCGCCGAGCACGACGGCGGACAGGAACAGGATGGAGATCAGCAGCGTGAAGGACTCGGGGTTGATGAAGGTTTGCCGGGTCGCGAACAACGAGCCCGCGATGCCACCCACGAACGCACCGAGCGCGAACGCCAGCAGCTTGAACCGGAACGTAGGAACGCCCATCAGCTCGGCGGCGTCCTCGTCCTCGCGCGTTGCCTCCCAGGAGCGGCCCACCCGCGAGTTCTTGATGCGCTTGTCAGCCAGCAGCACCAGGATCACGAGCGTCAGCGCGAGCCAGTAGAACGGCACCGGGTCGGTGACGGTGAACTGGATGAACGTCGTCGTGTCGCTGAAGTCGACGAGTGGGACACCCGTGCTCCAGTCGAGGTGGGGGAGCTCGATCAACGGCAGGCTCGGCGGCGCCGGGATCGAGCTGATCCCGGGGGCGGCACCGAGCCACTCGGTGTTGATGAGCGTCAGCCGCACGATCTCACCGAAGCCGAGTGTCACGATCGCGAGGTAGTCGCCACGCACACGCAGGGTGGGCCACCCGAGCAGCACGCCCGAGAGCATCGTCACGCCGAGCGCCACGGGCAGGCTGAGCAGCCACGGCCAGGTGGCGTGCTGCGAGGTCAGTACACCGACCGTGTACGCGCCGATGGCGTAGAAGCCGACGTACCCGAGGTCGAGCAGCCCTGCGTAACCGACCACGATGTTGAGACCGACCGCGACCAGCACGTAGACCGCGACGGTGAACAGGACACCACCGAAGTCCGTGCCGGGCGTCGAGATGATCGGCAGCTCCAGTAGCGGCAGCAGGTAGCACAGCAGCGCCAGGGCCGTCATGAAGAGGAACTGTGCCCAGCGCGGGGTCTTCCGCAGGCGAGCCCGGACGCCGTCGAGAAGCGCTCCCCGGCGGGGTGCCCGAGGCGCGCCTGCTGTCGTCGTCCCGCTCATGCGCGTGCCTTCCCGAGCGACTCACCGAGCAGACCGGTCGGTCGGAAGAGCAGGATCAGCACCAGCAGCACGAAGGCCACCACCGAGCGCCACTCGCCGCCGAACAGTCCGGCGCCCAGGCTCTCGGCGATGCCGAGGACGAAACCGCCGAGGAGGGCGCCTCGCAGGTTGCCGATACCGCCGAGCACGGCCGCGGTGAAGGCCTTGACACCGAGGATGAAGCCCGCGTTGTAACGGGTCGCGCCCACCTGAAGCATGTAGAGCGTCGCTGCCGCACCGGCGAGCAGACCACCGATGAGGAAGGTGATCTGGATGACGCGCGTGCTGTTGACACCCATGAGGGACGAGGTCTCCGGGTCCTGCGCCACCGCGCGGATGCCGCGGCCGGTGCGCGTACGTCGGATGAACTGGTCAGCGAGGACCATCATCAGCACGGCCGCGACCACGATGATGATGTCGCGGTTCGTGACCCCGTAGCCGAAGATCTCGAACTGCACCGTGAAGGTGCGGTCCGTCGGAAGTCCCAGGTTCTCGCGGGACCGGGCCACGTATCGACCGAGGACGCTCTCGAGCCCGAGCGCGCTGGCGATCGCACCGCGCAGTCCCATCGCCTCCGAGAGCACGAACGAGGCGCCGATCGCGGAGATGAGAGCCACGAGACGCGGTGCCCCGCGTTTCAGGAGCGGCCGGTAGGCCACGCGTTCCAGCAGCAGCGCCACGCCTCCGGAGGTCACCATCGACACCACCATCGCGAACGCCAACGAGAGCACGAGCGCGACGCCCATGGTCGAGGTGTCGGCGCCGATGAGCCACAACGCCCACACGGTGGCGAAGGTGCCGAACATGAACACCTCGGAGTGCGCGAAGTTGATGAGCTGAAGCACCCCGTAGACCATCGTGTAGCCGAGTGCGACGAGCGCGTAGACAGCGCCGAACACGAGACCGCCGACGAACAGGCTGACGAAGTTGTCGAGGACGTACTGGAACTGCACCGTGGAAGCTCCTCACATCAGGGCGTGGCCGGGGAGCGCCCAGCTCCCCGACCACCGTCGAACATGAGCACCGCCCGGGATCGGTGTCGACCCCGGGCGGTCAGCAGCTACTCGATCGGCTCGCCCAGCAGGATCTCACCACTCTCGACGGGATAGGCGTAGACGACGACCTCGGCGACCTCACCGGTCTCGTCGAACTGGATGTGCTTGGTGACGCCGTCGGCGTCGTAGTTGTTCACCCACTCGAGCAGCGAGGCACGGTCGAGGTTCCCGTCGACGATGCCCTGGAGCAGGATGTTCGCGGCGTCGTACCCCTCGGTCGAGTACGTGCCCGGGGCCTGGCCCGCGGACTCCTCGTAGGCCGCGGCGAACTCGTCGTCGGCAGGTGCGCACGGGCACGTCAGCACCGAACCATCAGCAGCCGCGCCGGCCGCCTCGACGAAGCCCGGGTCGAGCGTGCCGTCACCGGACATGAACAGCCCGTCATAGCCACCGGAGCGCAGCTGGCTGACGAGCAGGCCGGCCTCCGCGTAATAGCCGGCGAAGTAGATCGCCTCGGCGCCGGAGGCGTTGACGGCCGTGACGGCGGGACCGAAGTCCGTGTCGCCGACCTGGATCGTCTCGGTCCCGACCACGAGGTCGCCGAGCGCTTCCACCACGCCTGCTCCGAGACCGGCGCCGTACTCGGAGGCGTCGTCGATGACGAACACGCTCTGGGCGTCGATGCCGGTGAGGTAGGTAGCGACGGCCGGTGCCTGGGTGTCGTCGTTACCGATGATGCGGTGGAAGGTGTCCCAGCCGTTGAGAGCGAGATCGGGGTTGGTCGCCGAGGGCGAGACCGTGACCAGGCCAGCCTCGGCGAACACGGGGCCGGTGGCCGCCGTCTCACCGGAGAAGGTGGGGCCGATCACGCCGATGATGTCGTCGTTGCCGACGATCTCTGAGACCAGCGGGCTCGCCTGCGCCGGGTCGCCCTGGGTGTCGAACTCCTCGATCGTGACCTCGCAGTCGGGGTTCGCCTCCTGGAACTGCTCGAGCGCGAGCTTCGAGCCGTTCACGATGTTGATGCCGAGGTTGGCGGCTGGTCCGGTGAGCGGGCCGACGTACGCGAGGACGCCGGCGCAGTCGCCGCCTCCATCGCCGCCGTCGCCGCCGTCACCGTTGCCTCCGTCGCCGCCGGTGGTTCCGCACGCGGCGAGAGCGAGACCGGCTGCGGTGAGCAGGCCTGCGGTGCGCCAGATGGTCGTGGATCGAGTCATTCGGGGTTCCTCCACGGGAGGTCTGTGTCGGGCGTCCTCGCCCGAACGGATGGGGTGCGTGGAACCTAACACCGCCGTCAACCCGCCGCCGCCGACCCGCTCAGTTGTTACTCAGTCGTAACGGGGGCTGGCAGGATCGCTCCCTGTGGACGTGCGCGCTGTCGACCTGCTGCTGACCCCGGAGGGGTGGAGCCTGCTGTCGCAGATGCCTCCCTACGACGAGGACCGTGCGCTCCAGCTCGCCACCGGCCTGCGCGAGCGCGGCGTGGACCCGGACCTGGTCGCCGCGGTGCTGACGCAGAGCCGGTTGCGCACCCGGGCCCAGGGCAAGTTCGGCGAGTTCGCGAACGAGATGCTGTTCACGCCCGAAGGGCTCGAGCAGGCCACCCGGCTCGCGGTCGCGGCACGGCACGCGCAACGGTTCGCGAACGCCGGCGTGACCAAGGTCGCCGACCTGGGGTGCGGCATCGGCAGCGATGCGATGGCCCTCGGCGCGCTCGGCCTCTCGGTGCTCGCGGTCGAGCGTGACGAGGTCACCGCAGCGATCGCCGCCGTCAACCTGCGCGCCTTCGAGTCGACCACGGTCCGCCACGGGGACGCGCTGGAGGTCGACCTGGCCGCCGAGGGGATCGACGCCGTCTTCGCCGATCCCGCCCGGCGCACGCGCCGCGGCACCCGGGTCTTCGACCCCCGCTCCTACTCCCCCGACCTCGACACGCTGCTGGCCCTGCGCTCCACCGTGCCTGCGCTCGGCCTCAAGGTCGGCCCGGGGATCCCGTACCGGGCGCTGCCGAGCGAGACGCACGCGCAATGGGTCAGCGTCGACGGCGACGTCGTCGAGGCGGGCCTCTGGTTCGGGCCGCTCGCCCCCGAGGGATCGGGCCGCAGCGCCCTGCTCCTCGGCGCGCGCGGCACGCACCTGCTCAGCCAGGCCGGCGACGCCGACGCCGCCGCGGCTCGCGCCGAGTCCGGCCCGCTCGGCAGCTTCCTCTACGAGCCCGACGGCGCTGTCATCCGCGCGGGCCTGGTCGCCCGGATCGCCGCCGACCTCGGCGGCACCCTGGTGGATCCCTCGATCGCGTACGTCACGACGACGGCGGAGCGTCCCACGCCGTTCGCCGCCGGCTTCCGCGTGCTCGACTCCTTCGACTTCGGGCTCAAACGGCTGCGCGCCTACCTCCGGGACCGGAACGTGGGGCGAGTGACCATCAAGAAGCGAGGCACCGCCGTCGTGCCGGATCAGCTGCGCCAGCAGCTCGGCCTCAAGGGACCCGAGGAGGCGACGATCGTGCTGACCCGGCTGTCCGGGAAGCAGAGCGTGATCGTGGTCGAACCGCTACCCGTGCGAGGCTGAGCCCGTGGGACAGGTCTACGAGGCGATCACGCCGCGGTTGCAGGAGTTCATCGCGAGGCAGCACGTGTTCTTCGTGGCGACCGCCCCGCTCTCGGAGCACGGGCACGTCAACGTCTCTCCGAAGGGCATCGACGGCACGTTCGCGGTGGTCGACGAGCACACGGTCGCCTACCTCGACATCACCGCGAGCGGCGCCGAGACGCACGCGCACCTGCGCGAGAACGGCCGCATCACCGTCATGTTCTGCTCGTTCGAGCGGCAGCCGAAGATCCTGCGGCTCCATGGCCGCGGGCGCGTGGTGTCGATCTACGACGAGGAGTTCGCGCGGTGGCAGCCGCGGTTCCCGGAGACGATCGCGACCCGTGCAGTGATCGTGGTGGACGTGGAGCGGGTCTCCGACTCCTGCGGCTACGGACTGCCGCTCTTCGAGGGCGCCACCGAGCGCGACATGCTGATCCCGAACATGGAACGCCGCGGTCTCGACGGGGTGCGCGCCTACCGCGCCCTCAAGAACACCACGAGCCTCGACGGGCTGCCTGCGTTCGAGGAGCGAGAGGCTCCCCATCCGGCCGACGCCGGGGGCTCACGCGGGTGAAGATGTCCCGGTGACACTGGACTTCGCTCCGTCGGAGCGTTCCACGCTGGGCGTGGAGTGGGAGCTCGCGCTGGTCGACTCCGACACGGGCGACCTCCGGCAGGTCGCGCAGACCGTGCTCGACGCGGTCGCTCCCGCGGACGGCTCGCAGCACCCCACGATCCGGCAGGAGCTGCTGCTCAACACGGTGGAGCTGGTGACCGGGGTGTGCCGCACGGTCGGCGAGGCGATGGCCGACCTGGACCGCAGCGTCGCGCTCGTGCGCGAGGTCACGGACCCGCTGCGGGTCGAGCTGATGTGCGCGGGCACGCACCCGTTCGGGCACTGGGCGAACCAGAAGGTCACGAACAAGGCGCGCTACGCCACGCTGATCGACCGCACCCAGTGGTGGGGCCGGCAGATGCTGATCTACGGCGTGCACGTGCACGTCGGCATCGAGAGGCGCGACAAGGTGCTGCCGATCCTGGGCGCGCTGCTCACGTACTACCCGCACCTGCTCGCGCTGTCCTGCTCCTCACCGTACTGGGACGGCCGCGACACCTCCTACGCCTCCAACCGCGCCCTGCTTTTCCAGCAGCTCCCGACGGCGGGGCTGCCCTTCACGAACATCACCACCTGGACCGAGCTCGAGCGGTACGTCGACGACATGCTGCACACCGGCGTCATCGACTCCTTCGACGAGGTCCGCTGGGACATCCGGCCCTCGCCCACGTTCGGCACGATCGAGATGCGGATCTTCGACGGCGTCACGAACCGTGCCGAGCTCGCCTCCCTGGTGGCGCTGGTGCACTCCCTCGTGGAGTGGCTCTCACGCCGGCTCGACGCCGGCGAGACGCTGCCCACGATCACGCCCTGGTTCCTCACCGAGAACAAGTGGCGCGCAGCCCGCTACGGCATGGAGGCGATCGTCATCCTCGACGAGGCCGGCAACGAGGAGCTGGTCACGGACTCACTGGCCCGGTTGATCTCCTCGCTGCGCCCGGTGGCCGCCGATCTCGGCTGCAGCGACGAGCTCGAGGGCGTGCTGGGTCTGACCGGTTCCTACCAGCGCCAGCGCGCGGTCGCCGCAGCCCACGGTGGCGCGCTCGACCACGTGGTCGCGCACCTGGTCGAGGAGTTCCGCGCCGGGCGCCCCCTCCCCCCGCGGTGACCAGGCTCGCCGGCTCGCCGGCACCCGCCTCTCCCGCCTCTCCCGCCTGAGTGCGCACATCGACGGCGAGTGCGCACCGTGCACGGTGCGGACTCACCGTCGATGTGCGCACTCAGCAGGCCGGGCCGGGCGGGTTCGCTCGCCAGCGGCGGCTCGGATCAGGTGAGGATCCCCAGCCGGTAGCCGCTCGCGACGGCCGCGGCGCGGTCGGTCACGCCGAGCTTGGTGTAGATGTGCACCAGGTGCGTCTTGACGGTGGCCTCGCTGACGAACAGGTCGCGGGCGATCAGACGGTTCGACCGGCCCTGGGCCACCAGTGCCAGCACCTCCCGCTCCCGGGCGCTCAGGGCAGCGCTGCGTTGCGGGCTCCGCACGTGCGAGGCCAGCCGACTCGCCACCGCGGGCGAGAGCACGGCCTCACCGGCCGCCGTCGAGCGGACGGCGGCCACCAGGGTCTCGGTGGGCGCGTCCTTGAGCAGGTAGCCGGTGGCGCCGGCCTCGACAGCGGCGATCGTGTCGGAGTCGGTGTCGTAGGTCGTGAGCACCAGCACGCGAGCCGAAGCGCCACGGCGGCGCAGCTCACGCACCGCCTCGACGCCGCCGCCCCCAGGCATGCGCAGGTCCATGACGACCACATCCGGCTGCAGCGCCGCCACCAGCTCGACCGCCTCGGGACCGTCCGACGCCTGCCCGACGACCTCCAGACCGGGGGTCGAGGACAGGGTCGAGGCGACGCCGTCGCGGACCACGGGGTGGTCGTCGGCCACGACGATGCGGATCATGCAGCGCTCCGCTCCAGGGCCGGCAGCCGCACCGAGATCGCGGTCCCGGCCCCCGGCGCCGCCTCGACCTCCAGCGTGCCGGCGAGCCGATCCGTGCGCTGGCGCATGCCGCGCAGCCCGAAGCAGGTCGGCCGCGTCGGGCCCTCCGGGTCGAAACCGACGCCGTCGTCGCGCACGTCCAGGACCACCTCGTCGTCGTCGTAGGTGAGCGTCACGCCCACCCTGCTCGCCGAGGCGTGCTTGATCACGTTGGTGAGCGCCTCCTGCGTGATCCGCAGCACCGTGGCCTCGACCTCGGGGTGCAGCGGACGCGGCTCCCCGGCGAGCACCGCCTGCGCCCGCACGCCGTTCGTGGCTCCCCAGGAGCTGACCAGCGCGGACACCGCTTCCGGCAGCGAGCTCGCGCTCAACGGTTCCGGCACCATGTTCATCACCGACCGCCGCGCCTCGGCCAGCGCCTCCCTGGTCAGCTCCCGGGCCCTGCCCATGCGCGCCCGGACGGCGGCCGGGTCCGTCTCCTCGTGGGCCGCCTGGAGCTGGGCGAGCACACCGGCCAGCGACTGCGCGATCGTGTCGTGGATCTCGCGGGCCAGGCGCTGCCGCTCCTGCTGCACGCCGGAGGATCGTGCCTGCACGATCACCGTCTCGTGCAGCTGCGCGTTCTCGGCCAGCGCCTCCTCGAGCTCGGCGTTGAGCCGCTCGAGCTCGCTGATCGTGGCGGCGCGCTCGGTGTTCGACTCCGCCATCGAGTTGCCGTAGCTGGCGAACACGGTCGCCAGACCGAGGTTCACGACCAGCAGCACGACCCAGAGCGCCGCCTGCCCGTCGAGGACGAGCGGCAGCCGGCCGCTCTGGCCGGTCGCCATGATCGCCGCCGAGAACCCGAGCGCGAGCCAGCGCGCCCGGCCGCGGAAGATCACGTGCGCGTCGATGTACCCGACCCACGCGAAGATGCAGAACAGCGGGTTGAGCAGCGTGAGCGCGAGCGCCAGCGCGGTCCGCCCCACGTAGAAGCCGACCGACCACGGGCGCTTCTCGCTCAGCTCTGGCCGCGCCACGGTGAACCACCACAGGTACACCGCCGCGACGACGGCGAGCGCGAGCTGGGCGACCAGCCGCGCCGTGGGCGTGGTGGTCCCCATCGAGGGACCGGCGGCCATCGCCGCAGCCGTCGCGACGACGAGCGCCCCGAATGGCACGACCGTGATCCACCGCTCCCACCGCTCAACGCTCGATGAGGCAACCACGGCCCGATCCTCTCACTCCCACCGGAACGTGCGGGAGGCGACGCCGTAGGTGATCGTGATCCACACGAGCATCACCGCCAGATGCTGGGGTTCGGGAACCTGCCCGGCCATCGACTGGTAGAGCGCCTGCGAGGCGGCGCCCAGCGGCGTCAGCTCCACGATCTGCTGCAGCATCCCGCCCATGCCCTGCACGGGGAACCACACGCCGGCCGTGAACATCGAGGGGAAGAACACGAGCATCCCGATCGCCATCCCGATCCGCGCGTTGGGCGCGACCGCCGTCACGATCGCGCCGAGCCCGAACGACGCGAGCAGCGCGAGCACATACGTGAGCACGTACCACCCGGGGGCGGCCGGGAGGGGCGTGTCGAAGAGCAGCCGCGACACGGCAAGCAGCAGCACGGTCGAGGCGGCGACCGCGCCCGCGTGCATCGCGACCTGGGCGCCGAGCAGCACCAGCGGCCGCACCGGGGTGGTGCGCAACCTGCGCAGCACCCCGCTCTCGCGGTAGCCGAAGACCACGGGCGGCATCGACATGATCGCCGCCATGATCATCGACAGCAGCACGCTGATCGGCACGTACAGGTCGAGCACCCGCATGCCGCCCAGGTCGGGATCGGGGTCGCGGAACCCGGGCACCACACCCATCACGCACGCGAGCACGAGCGGGAACGCCACGATCCAGAAGAGTGAGGCCGGCTCGCGGGCGAACAGCGTCGCCTCGGTCTTGAGCACCGCGGTCGTCGCAGGCTTGATCAGGGTCCGGCTCATGATGCCTCCACCTTGTCGTTGGTCTCATCGGTCAGGTCGAGGTAGGCCACATCGAGCGAGCCTGCGATGACACGCAGCTTGCGCGGCACGATCCCGTGGCCGGCGAGCGCCGTGAGGACACCGAGGACCACGTCCTCGCCGCCCTCGACCACCACGCGGTCGCCCTCGGCACGCACGGCGGCGACGCCGGCGACACCTCGGAGAACCTCCAGGTCCATCGAGGCCGCCTCGAAGCTCGTGATCGTCGCGACACCACCGGACTGGACGAGCTCCTCGGGCGTGCCGAGGGCGCGCACGCGGCCACGGTCGATGATCGCGATCCGGTCGCACAGCTCGGAGGCCTCCTCCATCGAGTGCGTCACGAGCACGACCGTGACGCCGCCCTCGCGGAGGTCGCGGACCAGCTGCCAGACCTCGCGCCGCGCGCGGGGGTCGAGCCCGGTGCTGAGCTCGTCGAGGATCGCGACCCGCGGCCGTCCCACGAGCGCCAGGGCTATCGAGAGCCGCTGCTGCTGACCCCCGCTGAGCTGGCCGAAGCGCTGGTCGAGATGCTCGGCCAGCCCGAGCTGCGCCGCCAGATCGGCCCAGGGCACCGGGTCGTCGTAGAACGCCGTCCACAGCTCGAGCGCCTCGCGCACCGTGATCTTCGGCTGCAGCTTGCTCTCCTGGAGCTGGACACCCAGCACCTGCACCAGCGCCTCGCGCTCGGTCCACGGGTCGAGGCCGAGCACACGGATCCTGCCCGCATCGCCGGTGCGCAGCCCGGCGATCGACTCCACCGTGGTGGTCTTGCCCGCCCCGTTGGGGCCGAGGATGCCGAAGATCTCACCGCGCTCGACGGCGAGGCTCACCTCGTCGACCGCGACCTTGCTCCCGTATGTCTTGCGCAGACCCTCGACCAGGACGGCGGGGTCACTCGTGTCGGCTGTCATACCCCCAGCATCGAGACCGACGCCGGTGCGCACATCACGCAGGTGGCTGCGCCCTCATCAACCGATCGATTGACCCCCGAGGCCGGTCTCGCTGCGCTATCCCCTGAACCCGCCCGGTCATGGACTACCTCGAGCTCGGGGTTCTGCTGACTGTCAGCGCTTGCGCTTGGCTACCGCCGGGTACTCGACGTCGATCGCGCGCGCGGAGCGGAACCCCCGCAGCGCGACGAAGATCATGGCGGCGATACCGAGCAGCACGAGCACGAAGCCGACCATCACGAGCATCGGGTTGCCGCCCTCGCTCGCACCGAGCGCGACCAGGGGCAGGAACGCGCCGAGCCCGATCGCGGGGACCGCCGTGCCGATCACCTTCTCGGCCCTGCTCCACAGCGGCGAGATCCACAGCAGGATCGCGCCCACGATCAGCGCCAGTGCCGGCAGCAGGAACATCAGGAAGAACGAGCCGAGACCGATGAGCAGCAGCACCACGAAGGGCAGCCAGCGGCGGGTCATCGAGGGTCGCGGCGCCGCGTCGTCGGGCCACTCCATCGCCGGGATACTGGAGAGGTCGAAGTTCCGTTCGGTCGTGGGCCGGGGCGTGCGCTGGACCGCCGCGGGCGCCTGCGCGCTGACGGCTGGCGTGCTCGACGACGCCGTCTGGCCGACCTGCTCGCTGACCGGGGTGCGCCCCGCCAGGGCCTCCTGGGCGACCGACTCGACCGACCCGATCCCCTCGAGGATGTGCACCATGTCGGCGTCGCTGGGCTCGCGCCCGAGCGCCGCGACCGCTGTGTCGATACGGTCGCGGACGCCGTCGATGACCTCGATGCGCTGCAGCGCGGTCAGGGGCCGCAGCAGACCTCCGAGATCGTCGAGATAGGCGGCACGGCGCTCCGACGCATTCACTTCGAGGTCTCCTCCTGGGGCGGGATCAAGCGACCGACACTCATGGCACGGACAACAAGAAAACACCGTGCGCTCGCCGGTTGGATCAGCCTACGGTCACATCCATGGCTCTCATGACCGCGATGGTGCGTCGTGTCCGGGTATCGCTCCGGGTCGCGACGCCGATGGGGCTGGCACCCGCTCAGCCCTGACTGGGCCGAGCGCGTCGTGGCCTCGGCGGGCGTCCGCCCCGGCGATCTCGTGCTCGACCTCGGCGCCGGCGACGGCGCGCTGACCGCTCCCCTGGTCGCTGCCGGGGCGCGGGTGCTCGCCGTCGAGCTGCACGCACGGCGGGCCGCCGCGCTGCGCGAGCGGTTCGCAGCGGCTGACGTGCGGGTCCTTGAGCTCGACCTCGCCGAGCTCCGGCTGCCGTCGCGGCCGTTCCGTGTGGTGGCGAACCCACCGTTCGACGGCGCGACCACCCTGGTGCGCTCGCTGCTCGCCGCACCCGGGATGCTCAGCGCCGACCTCGTGCTCCAGCAGGCCGCGGCCCGGCGCTGGGCGGAACGGAACCGCGTGCGCAGGCGTCGGCTGCGTGTCGGCCTCCGTGTGCCTCGATCAGCGTTCCGACCGCCGCCGCGAGTCGACGCCGCCGTGCTGCAGATCCGGTAGTCAGCTCGTTCCCTCACCCGCAGAGACTCGTCTGCGCTCGTCGGCAGCACACGGCCGCATGCGGGCCGTGACATCGTCACGCTAATTGACATTGCCTACTAGTGGGCATAACTTGTGCGCATGAGCACGTTCGAGCGGGACCCCCAGCTCCTCAAAGGCGTGCTGCCGATACTCGTCATCGGCCTGCTGGGGACTGCCGAGTCGTACGGGTACGAGCTGGTGACCCGGCTCCAGGCAGCGGGCCTCGAGGGCATCGCCACCGGCACCGTCTACCCCACCCTGAGCCGGCTCGAGCGCGAGGGCAAGCTGACCTCGCACCTCGTGCCCTCGCCGTCGGGCCCTGCCCGCAAGTACTACCGACCCACCCCGGCCGGGGAGGCCCACTACCGCGACGCGCTCGCCGCCTGGGGCGACCTGGGCGGCGTGGTGCACGCCGTCGCCGCCCAACGAGAGGAGCACCAGTGAGCACGCTGTCGCTGACCGACCGCCTCCGTCGATGGAGCTACCTGCAGGATGTCGAGCTCTGGCTCGACCCGATGTCCCGGCGCCGCCGCCGTGAGGTGCTCCACGAGCTGCGCACCAACCTCGCCGACGCTGCTGCCGACGTCGGGATGCCCCGGGCGATCGAGGATCTCGGGAAGCCGCGCGCCCTCGCTCGTGAGCTGGTCGAGGCCGAGCCCCGACGGCGGCCGTCCTGGTCGTTCGGGGTGCTCGGTGCGGGCGCGGTGCTGTTGATCGCGATGCTGGCCGGCATGGGCTACCTGTTCGGCCTGACCGACGGCGTGCTCGGCGCCGGCGGCGGCACCGTGGAGGGGAACTTCCTCGGGGTGCACATCGTCGCGGTCGCGACCGACGCCGAGCTCTCCTGGAGCTTGTCCGGCTGGTCCTGGCCGGTCACCATCGCTGCGCTGATCGGCTTCCTCGTCGCGTCTGCCGCCTGGCGGGCGCTGCCGATCCGGCGGTAGTGCCAGCCGAGCACGAGCCGGTCGCCCGTGCGCTCAGCAGACGGAGGCGGGCAGGTCACCGACCTCGACCGGTAGCCGGCCGGGTGCGCTCGCAGCGCCCGTGAGCACGGCGACGGCGGCCGCCATCGCCTCGGGCGTGCTGCCGTAGGCCGCGACCTGGGTCTGCGCCGGAGATGCTGCGAGCGGGTAGGGCGAGTCCAGCGCGATCGCGACATCGGCGGCGGCCGAGCCGTCGGAACCTGCGGTCAACAGCCGCACGTCGGTGTCGGCCGGCTGCTCCAGCGGCACCACCTCGAGCCCGGCCTCCTGGGCGGTGGCCACGAACGCGTTCCAGACATCCTCCGTGCCGCCGCGCACGTGGATGCGCGGGCCGGCGAGCGAGCCGGAGCACTCCCCCGCGACGAGCGTCACTGCTGCCGCCGCGAGGTCCGCGAGCTCAGGAGCGCTCGCGCCGACGTCGGCCGGTTCGGCACCCGCCCGCTGCGCCAGCTCCGCCTGCCACCGCACCAGCGCGATCACGCGGCCGGCCGCCTCGGTGAGGCGATCGCGGCTCAGGCTGCCGTCGGCGAGCGCGCCGAGGATGCCGTCACGCGCTGCCCGCAGATCGGTCGGCCCCAGCAGCAGGTCCGCCCCGGCGATGAGCGCCTGCGCGGCGATCTCGCCGTCGCTCCAGGTGCTCGTGAGCGCCCCCATGTCGAGGCCGTCGGTGACCGCCACGCCCGTGAACCCGAGCTCGTCCCGCAGGTAGGAGTACGCAGCGGGCGAGAGCGACGCCGGCACACCCGGGTCCCAGTCGCTCACGGCGATGTGGCCCATCATCACCGCCGGCACACCGGCCTCGACCGCGGCCTCGAACGGGACGAGGTCGCGCGAGGCGAGCTCCGCCGTGGGGATGTCGAGGACCGGGAGGCTCTCGTGGGAGTCGACGTCGAGGCTGCCGTGGCCAGGGAAGTGCTTCGCGCTGGTGAGCATGCCGCCGGCGCTGAAGCCCTCGTACGCGGCGACCACGGTCTGCGCGACCCGGTCGGGGTCCGAGCCGGCCGAGCGGCTCCCGATCGTGACATCGGAGGGGCCGACCGTGACATCGGCGTCCGGCGCGAAGTTCATCGTGATCCCGCTCGCCAGGAGCTCGCGGCCCATCGCCTCGTAGGCGGCGGAGACCACCTCGGGGCTGCCCGATGCCGCGCCCGCGACCTGGAACGGCGGGAACGTGGTCCACGGCCCGGTCTGCGCCGAGAGGCGCTGCACGATGCCGCCCTCGTTGTCGACCGAGACGATGCCCGGCCAGTCGCGTGTGGCGCCCACGGCCTCCTGCACGGCGTCGCCGACCGCGATCATCTGCTCGAGCGAGGCGACGTTCCCGGCGAACACGATGACGCCGCCCAGGCCGAGATCGGTCACGGCCGCACCCGCCGCGGCGGGGTCGGTGCCGCTGAAGGTGCCGATGAGCACCTGACCGGCGGCCTCCTCGTCGCTGAGCGCAGCGGCATCGGTCATCGCCTGCTCGAGCTCGGCCTCGGTGGGCCCCCAGGCCAGGGTGGGCTCCGCCGTCGGGGTCTCGCTCGGGGTGGCCGAGGGCGAGGTGGTCGAGGGCGTGGGCTCGCCGGACGAGGTCTGATCGCCGCCCCCGTTCGGGTCCGTGCAGCCGACGAGCACGAGTGCGGCCGCGAGCGCGGCGAGGGCGAGTCGGCGACGCGTCATGCGGCGCTCATCACCACCTGCGTCAGCGGCATCTGGGAGTCGATCGTGATGTCCAGCGGCGAGGCCGGCAGCCCTGCCTGCACGACGGCGGAGCCCAGTGCCGCGATCATCGCGCCGTTGTCGGTGCAGTAGCGGATCGGGGGGATCCGCAGCTCGATGCCGGCCGCTTCGAACCGTTCCGCCGCGAGCCCCCGGAGGCGCGAGTTGGCGGAGAACCCGCCGCCGACCACGACCGTGTCGACCTCGTTCAGCTCGCACGCACGGAGGGTCTTGGTGACCAGGACATCGGCGACGGCCTCCGAGAAGGAGGCTGCGACGTCGGCCACGGGGATCTCCTCGCCCCGATCCTCGAACCCTTCGACGACCCGCGCGACCGCCGTCTTGAGACCCGAGAACGAGAAGTCGTAGGGGTGGCGCTGGAGGTCCTTGGGGCGCGAGAGCCCGCGCGGGAACGCGAACGCCTCGCGATCGCCCGCGGCGGCGGCGCGGTCCACGTGCGGGCCGCCCGGGTAGGGCAGGCCGAGCAGGCGGCCGACCTTGTCGAAGGCCTCGCCGGCGGCGTCGTCGAGGGTCTGACCGAGCTCGGTGACGTCGGTGGCGATGTTGCCCACCCGCAGCAGCGAGGAGTGCCCGCCGGAGACCACCAGGCCGAGGAACCTCTCGGGGAACGGGCCGTGCACGAGAGCGTCCACGGCGACGTGCCCGATCACGTGGTTGACCCCGTGCAGCGGGATCCCGAGCCCGAGCGCGAGGGCCTTGGCGGAGGCGACTCCGACGGCGAGCGAGCCGCTCAGCCCGGGGCCGGCCGCGACCGCGATGGCGTCGACATCCTCGAGCGCGACGCCGGCCTGCTCGAGAGCTGCCTCGAGCGTGGGACCGAACGCCTCGAGGTGCGCGCGCGACGCGACCTCGGGCACGATCCCGCCGAAACGGGCGTGGTCGTCCATCGAGGACGCGGTGACATCGGCGAGGAGATCGAGCCCTCGGACCAGCGCGACGCCGGTCTCGTCACAGGTGCTCTCGATCCCGAGAACGAGCGGTGCATCAGACACCCGAGCACCTTACGCTTCCCGCTGCCACTCGCCCTGCCGGCTCGCCCTGCCGCCACACACCCCCGCCCATCGAGTTCGGTGCAGACCGGCGAGTTCGTCTGGCACACCCGACGAGCTCGGCGGTCGGGGACGAACTCGGCGCCGTGGTCGGGCCAGTCAGGTGACGGACGAGCCGGGGCGCTCGATGCCGGTGGCGACGGGGCGGGCCTCGTCGGCCGACCACTGCGACCAGGAGCCGGGGTAGAGCTTCGCGTGCACGCCGATCGTCTCCAGGGCCGCGATCTCGTGGGCGGCCGTGACGCCGGACCCGCAGTAGACCGCGACCTCGGTCTCCTTCTCGATCCCGACGGCGGAGAACACCTCGTTCAGCTCGCCCCCGGACTTGAAGGTCTGGTCCTCGCGGAGGTTGTCCGTGGTCGGGGCGCTGACCGCACCGGGCACGTGCCCGGCGCGGGAGTCGACCGGCTCGACCTCGCCGCGGTAGCGCTCGTCGGCGCGCGCGTCGAGGAGCACGCCACGCCCGGGCAGGTCGGCCACGTCGTCGGCCTCGGCGACCGGCATGTTCCCCGGGGTCAGCACGACCGAACCGGGGGGTACCTGGACGTCGCCGTCCTCGAGCAGCCCGCCCTGGCCGATCCACGCCTGCAGCCCGCCGTCGAGGATCCGCACGTCGGTGAGCCCGCCCCAGCGCAGCAGCCACCAGGCGCGTGCGGCGGAGGTGCCGCCGGAGTCGTCGTACACGACCACCGGGTCGCCGTCGTCGATCCCCCAGCGACGCGCGGCCGCCTGCAGGTCCTCGAGATCGGGCAGCGGATGACGCCCCTGCTCGGGGCTCGGCGCGGCGGCGAGATCCTGGTCGAGGTCCACGAAGAGCGCACCGGGCAGGTGGCCGAGGCTGTAGGCGCGGTGACCGTCGGGATCGGCGAGCGACCACCGCACATCGAGCAGCACCAGCCTGGCGTCCTCGACGAGCAGCGCGCGCAGCTCCTCGGCGTCCACGAGCACGCCCTTGCGCAAGGTCTCCTCGGTCATCTCACCCCTCCCGATCGCGTCACACTCCGCCCGCCATCGTAGGGCGCCGCCCGGTCTCCGCGTAGGTTGGCGCCATGCAGCGAGCACGGGCGAGCGCGGCCGCCGCCGCGGCACTCCTCCTGGCGGGCCTGCTGGGCTCGTGCGACCTCGTCACCGATCCCAGCCCCGATCCGAGCACGACGACGGCGCCCACCTCCGACCCGACACCCACCGACACGGCGGCCGGGGCCGAGGTCGAGGACGCGACCGCGTCCGGGGAGCCCACCGAAGCCGACCCCACCACGCCCGCCGAGGAGGATCTGCCCGGCACGGTCGTGGAGGGCTACCCGGAGGCCGGCACCAGTCTGCTGATCGTGGGCGTGAACGCCCAGGAGATCCTCAACCTCCGCATCGGGCCGGGGATCGAGTTCGACTCCATCGCCCGGCTCGCGCCCGACACCCCGCTCGTCGCGACCGGCCGCAACCGCGACCTCGGCGGCGGGGCCGGCATCTGGTACCAGGTCCGGGCGGGCGACGACGTCGGCTGGGTGATCTCCCGCTACGTCGCCGAGCCCGGCGCGAGCCGCGATGTCACCGACACCTTCGACCCGCCCCCGACCGGTGACAGCCGCCGCGCCCTGATCGACGCCGTGGTCGCCGCCTGGGACCAGACCGGGTCTCCGCAGGCGATCGTCGTGTACGGACCGATCGTGGTGCAGGAGAACCTGCAGGTCCGCATCGACGTGCTGGTCAAGGGCGACGACTCGGTCCTCGGCGCCCGCCTGTTCGTGGTCGCCGCGCAGGCCGACGACACCTTCACCGTCACCCGCGTCACCGCCACCCAGCTGTGCGCCCGCGGTGTCTCGGGCACCGGCGACTGCGCGTAGCGCGCCGCCCGCCCGGCCCTGAGTGCGCACACCGACGGTGAGAGCGCACTGTGCCGTGTGCGCAGTCACCGTCGGTGTGCTCACTCACCGCTCCTAGGCCCGCTGGAGCCGCACCGTCACCACCTGGAACGGGCGGAGCTGCAGGCTCACGGTCCCACCCTCGACCGTCTCGATCGCCGACGGCGCCACCACCGTCTCCTCGCTCAGCGGCCGCTCGTGCAGGTCGACCTCGGTGACATCGGCGACGTCGAAGGAGGCGGCGAGCTGCGCCGTCGACCGGGCACCGTGCGGCTCGTAGAGGCGCACGACGACGTCACCGCTGCCGTCCTGCGCGAGCTTGACCGCCTCGACCACGGCTCCGCCGTCGAGGTTCACCAGCGGCTCCACCGGTGAGCCGGTGATCTCGCGCAACGGCAGGTTGGCGGCGTAGCCGGCCGCCATCGCGTCGTCGACGCTCGCCCCCGGCACGAGCACGAAGCCGAACGAGTGCGTGCCGTGATCGGTGCGCGGGTCCGGGTACCCAGGCCCGCGGAGCAGGCTCGCGCGCACCATGTGGAACGTGCCGCCGCCCTCGCGCGGGTGCCGAGTGAGGTCGTAACCGTAGGTCGCCTCGTTCGCGAGCGCGACGCCGTAGCCGGGCTCTGCCACGTGCAGCCACCGGTGCGCCCACACCTCGAACCGGTAGAAGTCCCACGAGGTGTTGGTGTGCGTGGGGCGGGTGAGATGCCCCATCTGCACCTCGTAGCGCGCGTGGTCGGTGTGCACGTCCACGGGTAATCCGAGCTTGAGGAACTTGTCCTTGGCCGCCCACTCCACCTCGACCCCGATGTGCACGCCGGGGTCGTCGGCGCGCAGCGTCACGGTCTGGGTGACCGGCCGACCCTCGAGCGTGCGCCGCACGGTCACGGTCGCCGAGCCCGCGTCCGAGGAGCTCTCGATGGCATCGGCGTGCGCGATGTCGACCACGTTGTTGCGGTAGAACGGGTCCACGTCCCACGCGTCGTAGGCGTTAGGGAAGTCCTGGTGCAGCTGCAGCAGGTTCCCCCGCTGCCCGGGCGGCACGACCTCGCGCTCGTTCACCTTGTCCCAGATGCTCGTCAGCAGGCCGTCGCCGTCGATGCGCACCCTGAGCGCCTCGTGCTCCAGCACGTAGCCCTCGCCGTCCTCCTGGACGCCGACGGCGGAGCTCGCCTGCTCGATCACCGCACCTCCCAGCGCGGGCACCCCCGCGCGGGCCAGCGGCCCGGCGTTGAACGAGATCGGCTGATCGCCGGAGCCGGCCAGCAGCTGCTGGGTCTCGCCGATGATCTCGTGGAGCCGCTCCTGCACCTGGGCGTGCTCGGCGAGCATGTCGCGGTAGACCCACGAGATCGAGCTGCCCGGCAGGATGTCGTGGAACTGGCCGAGCAGCACCGTGCGCCACAGCTGCTGGAGCTCGGCGGCCGGGTACTCGTAGCCGGCGCGCACGGCAGCCGTGGTGGCCCACAGCTCCGCCTCGCGCAGCAGGTGCTCGCCGGTGCGGTTGGCCCGCTTGATGCGCGCCTGCGAGGTGTACGTGGCGCGGTGCATCTCCAGGTACAGCTCACCCACCCACACCGGGGGGTTCTCGTACTCGGCGACGGCGGCCTCGTAGTAGGCGCTCGGTGTGGTCACCGTGACCCGCGGCGAGCCCTCGAGGTCCGCGGTGCGCGCTGCCTGGGCGAGCATCTCCCGGGTGGGTCCGCCACCGCCGTCGCCGTGCCCGAACGGGATCAGCGCGGTCCCCGCCGCACCCTTGTCGCGGAAGTTGCTGGCCGCGTGGTGCAGCTCGCGGGCGGACAGGTCGGAGTTGTAGGTGTCGACCGGCGGGAAGTGCGTGAGGATGCGGCTGCCGTCGATGCCCTCCCAGTGGAACGTGTGGTGCGGGAAGTCGTCGACCTGGTTCCAGGAGATCTTCTGCGTGAGGAACCAGCGCGCACCCGCGAGCCGCGCGAGCTGCGGCAGCGCGCCCGAGTACCCGAAGGAGTCCGGCAGCCACACCTCCTGGCACCGGAAGCCGTACGCCTCCTCGAAGAACGCGGCGCCCTCCACGAGCTGGCGCACCATCGCCTCGCCGCCGGGCAGGTTCGCGTCGGACTCGACCCACATACCGCCGACCGGCACCACGACACCCTGCGCGACGGCGGTCTGCAGCCGTGCGAACAGGTCCGGGTGGTCGGCCTGCAACCACGCGGAGTGCTGCGCGGCCGGGAAGGCGAACACGATGGGCTCGCCGTCGTCGGCGAGGCGCAGCACGTTCGCGATCGTGCGCGCGACCTTGCGCCGGGTCTCCCGGACCGGCCACAGCCAGGCCGAGTCGATGTGCGCGTGCCCGACGGCGATCGCCCGGTGCGCGCTGCCCTCGGCCGGGCGGCTCATCACCTCGGCCAGCCGCGCGCGCGCCGCGGTCGCGGTGGCGGGGACGTCCTGCAGGTCGAGCGCGTCCATCGCTCGGTCGAGCGCCACCCGGAGCTCGGCGCGGCGGTGCGAGTCCTCCGGGAGCGTGAGCACGAGGCCCTCGAGCGCCTGGACATCCCTCACCAGCTCACGCACCTCGCGGTGCACGCGCACGATGTCGGCACGCAGGAGCTCGTACTGCCGCTTGGAGTCGCTCGTGAGCACGTCGCCGCGCTCGGTGCTCGACCAGGAGTTGATGACCGGGTTCGAGGCGGCCTCGAGGTAGACCTGGAACCGTCCCTCGGCGTCGAGCTCGACCGGGATCCAGGTGTTCCGGGGATGGATGCCCTTGATGATCGAACCGTCGGGGCGGTACACCGTGCCCTCGCACTGGAAGCCCGGCGAGTGATCGGCCCAGCCGAGCTCGACCACGACCTCGAGGTCGCCGTCGCGGTCCTCCGGCGCGACCACCCCGGTGAGCCGGAACCACGTGGTGCCCCACGGCGGGCCCCAGCTCGAGCCGACCTCGAAGGGCTGGTAGTCGGCGGCGAGCCCCTCGGTGACAGGGACCGGCTCGGCCTGCCCCACCACGCCGGAGGCTGCGACCGGCTCCCACACCTCGACATCCAGCGGCACCACCACGCTCGTCGCGGCCGGCGCGATGCGGTCGGAGAGATGACGGGCGACGCGCTGTGCGTCGATGGGCTCATGACGATGCATTCCGGCTCCTGTGCTGGGGTCGCGTTGTGCGGTCGGGTCAATCCTTGCAGCGTTGGACGACGGATCGAAACATCCCCCGCTCCCGCGCCCGCAGCCGCGAGCCGCTCCCACGAGACCGTCGGTACGGCACGAGATCGTCGCCGCACGAGGGCGATCTCGTGCCGCATCGACGATCTCGTGACCAGGCCAGCCGCTGACCGGACCACGACCTCAGTGCCCGCTGGACGACGGTCGTCACCACAATGTCCCCGTTGCAATGCTGTGTGACACACACTATGGTGTGACTCATGAACACCGACGACCCCGACATCACCGCGGGCCACCTCCAGGAGCTACGGCGCGGCACCGTCGTGCTCGCGGCCCTGGTGGTCCTGCGGGAGCCCGGGTACGGGTACGCGCTCCTGGAGTCGCTGACCGACCAGGGCTTCGCCGTCGATGCCAACACGCTCTACCCGCTGCTGCGGCGCCTCGAGAAGCAGGGCCTGCTCACCAGCGAGTGGAACACCGAGGAGGCGCGACCGCGCAAGTTCTACCGCACGAGCGAGGAGGGCACCCGCCTCGCCCATGACCTGATGACCGACTGGCGCCGCCTCGATCAGCACCTGCGCGCCCTCACCGAGGAGACCTCATGAGTACGTTGACCGAGCGCTACGTGCACGCCGCCACGCGCTTCGTCCAGAGCACCGACGAGCGCGAGGAGCTCAGGCTCGAGCTCCAGGAGCGCATCGACGACACCGTCTCCGCCCTTCGTGCGGAGGGGCACGACGCCGAGGAGGCCGAGCGTCAGGCGCTGACCGACCTCGGTGACCCGCTGCTGCTCAGCGATCAGTACCGGCAGCGCAACAGCCACCTGATCGGACCGCGGTACTTCTACACCTACGTGCGGGTCCTCCTGATCGCGGTGTGCACGTCCGCGCCGATCGTCGCGGTGATCTCGGCGCTGCTCGAGTGGTCCGACGGCGGCGACGCCGGCGACGTGATCGGAGGCGGGATCTCGGCGGGCCTCTCGATCGCCCTGCACGTCGCGTTCTGGACCACGCTCGTGTTCGCCGTCCTCGAGCGGGTCGTGCCGCAGCCCCCGGGCGCCTGGAACCCGGACATGCTCCCCGAGGCTCCCGGCACCGGTGGCGGCTCCCGGCGTTCGGACATGATCGCCTCGCTGGTGGCGCTGGCGATCGGAGCGGTCGCGCTCGTGTGGCAGCACCTCGGCTCGCCGGTCTCGGGCGCCGACGGCCGCATCCCGATCCTCAATCCCGACCTGTGGGTCCCATGGTTCGTGCTGCTGCTCGTGGTGCTGGTGGTGGAGGCCGTGCACGCGGTCTGGCTCTTCCGCCGGGGATGGACCTGGGCGGTGGCGACGGTCAACGCCGTGATCGCGGTTGCCTTCGCGGCGATCGTGGTGCCGCTGCTGCTCACGCACCGCGTGCTGAACCCCGAGCTGCTCGAGCACCTCGGCTGGACCGGTCAGACCGAGCGCGGCGATGTGGTGGCGGCCGCCGTCATCCTGCTGATCACGGCCTGGGAGGTGGCGGCGGGGTTCGTCCGGGCAGCGCGGCGCCCTCGAGGTCGGCGCGCATGACCACGCCGTCCACACCCTCGAGCTGGTAGTACCCCGGGCGGATCCCGATCTGCTCGAAGCCGAACCGGCGGTACAGCTGCTGCGGCCCGTCGTCATCGGCGCGGACCTCGAGAATCATCGAGGTCGCGCCATGACGGCGGGCCGCCTGCATGAGCTCGGCGAGCATCATCGAGGCGTATCCCCGCCGCCGGGCCTCGGGAGCGACACCGATCGTCATGATGTGGCTCTCCTCGGCGATGAGCGCACCGGCGTAGCCCACCAGCACGCCCGCCTCCTCGACGGCGACGTACCGCCTCCCGGCCGCCCTGAACTCTTCCTCGTACATCCCCCGCGTCCAGGCTCCCGGACCGAACAGGATCACCTCGAGCTCGAGGACGCGGTCGACGTCTGCTGCGGTGAGCGGCCGCAGGACGGCCGTCATGTGGCGCGCTTGCGCCCGGTCCCGACGTGCACGTCCGGTCGGCGCAGGTACATGGGTGCCAGCGGCGTGGGCGCGCCCACGCGCTTGCGCGCACATGCCACCGCCACGAGCCCCATCGGCGTCACAGTCGGCTCCTCGCTGCCCTCGCTCGCCAGCTCGGGGTACAGCGTCGTGCCGGGGCCGACCGCCCGGGCGCGGTGGGTGGAGAGCCAGTCGAGCACGTCCGACGGCGGTCCGACCGCTGGCCCGTGCACGCACCAGTCCTCGTCGGCAGGGCCGAGCCCGCTCGCGTAGGCAGCCCAGTAGACCTCGCGGCGGCGGGCGTCGGTGGTGACGACGACCGAGCCGGTCGTGGCCCACGCGATCGCGTCGAGAGAAGAGACGCCGCGGACGTCGCAGCCGGCACCGCGCGCGAAGGCCACCGCGCTCGCGATCCCGACGCGCAGGCCGGTGAACGGGGCGGGGCCGGTGCCGGCCACCACCGCGTCCAGGTCGGAGGGCCTGAGCCCGGCCTCCTCCAACGCCCGCCCGATCATCGGGGTCAGCGCCTCGACGTGCCCACGGGGGTCGGGGTTGCGAAGCGAGGACAGCTCGAGGAGAGCTCCGCCGTCGGGCGCTTCGACGACGCCCACCGTGGTTCCGCCCGAGGTGTCGATCGCCAACCAACGCATGGGCTCCACTCTAGGAGCGTGACCGGCCGCCCCGCGCCGCGGCGCGGTGAGACGGATCCCACGCTCGAGGCCCTCGGGCAACGCCATCGGTTTGCTGCTGCCCCGGGCGTGGATCCTGGGTCACCCCTCGCCCGGCTCGTCCCCCCGGATCGCGACCCCGGCCCAGCGCGGCCCGTGCCCCGTGACGCGGGCGACCCGGGTGTCGGCGGCGCCGTCGCCACCACGGGGCCGCTCGAGGCGGATCTCGAGCCAGTTCTCGCTGAGCTGCTCGACCAGCCCTTCGCCCCACTCGACGACCGTGACCGAGTCCTCGAGCGTCGAGTCGAGATCGAGCGCGTCGACCTCGTCGAGCGAGCCGAGGCGGTAGGCGTCGACGTGCACGAGGTCGGGTCCGTCGCCGAGCGAGGGGTGGGCGCGCGCGATGATGAACGTGGGTGAGGCGACCTGGCCGCGCACCCCCAGCCCCGCGCCGATGCCCTGCGTGAGGGTGGTCTTGCCGGCACCGAGATCGCCGACGAGGACGACGAGATCGCCCGCGCGCAGCACGGTCGCGAGCCGCTCGCCCAGTGCTCGGGTCTGCTCGGCGTCCGGGAGGTCGATGGTCGTGCTCATCCCAGGTACTCCCGCGGCACCCGCGCGCCCACGCGGGTGACGATCTCGTAGTTGATGGTGCCGACAGCCTCGGCCCAGTCCTGCGCGGTGGGCTCGCCGTCGTCGCCGGGGCCGAACAGGATCACCCGGTCGCCCGCGGCGGCCTGCGCCTCGCCGATGTCGAGGACGAGCTGGTCCATGCAGACGCGGCCGGCGATCCGGTAGCGGTGCCCACCGAGCTGGACCTCGGCGACGTTGCTGGCGTGGCGAGGGATGCCGTCGCCGTACCCGAGCGGGACGACCGCGAGCTGCGTGTCCGAGCGGGTGGTGTAGGTGTGGCCGTAGGAGACGCCCTGACCGGCGGGGGCGTCCTTGACCACCGTGAGCTCGGCCTCCAGACGCATGGCCGGGCGCAGTCCGAGGCGGCTCGGCTCGACGCCGGGGAGCGGGGACAGGCCGTAGGAGGCCAGCCCCGGGCGCACGAGGTCGTAGTGCACCGCCGGCTCGGTCAGGGTGGCGGCGGAGTTGGCGAGGTGGCGCACCTCGAGGTGCGCGCCCGCGGCCTCGGCGAGTCGGATGCCCTCGGCGAACACCTCGAACTGGGCCCGCACGCTGTCGTGGTCGACCTCGTCCGCACGCGCGAGGTGCGACCAGACACCGACGACCTCGACCAGCCCCTCGGTCTGTGCCGCCACGGCTTCCTGCAGCATCAGCGTCCACTCGGGCAGGAACTGGCCGCTGCGACCCATCCCGGTGTCGAGCTTGAGGTGGATCCGCGCCGGCCTGCCGGCCTCGGCCGCGGCTGCCCGCACCTCGCCGAGCGCCCACGGCGCGGGGACGGAGAGATCGATGTCGGCACTGATGCACTCGGCCAGCGGCGCTCCCGGGGCGTAGAGCCAGGCGAGCAGCCGGCCGGTGTCGCCGGCGTTGCGGAGCGCGAGCGCCTCGCTGAGCTGGGCGACCCCCAGCCAGCTCGCGCCGGCATCGCGCGCGGCCCGTGAGACCGGGATCAGGCCGTGCCCGTAGGCATCCGCCTTGACCACCACCATCACCTGCGCCGGCCCGGCGTACTCGCGCAGCCGCTCGACGTTGCCGCGGATCGCCGACAGATCGACGCTCACGCGCGCCGGGTACGAACTCACCTCGTCAGTGTGCCAGCCCGCCCGCCTCACCCCCGCGTTCAACACCGAGCTCGCTGCTCCCCGCCCCGACTACCCCAGCAGCGCGCGGATCGTGGCCGGGAGGGCGTCGACGACGTCGGTCGCGACGATCGGCGCACCGTTCGACGCCGCACGACCGGCGCGGCCGTGGACGAGCGCGGCCAGGGCGGCCACCCGGGCGACCGAGACATCCGGGAGCCCCGCCAGCAGCGCGCCGAGGATGCCCGCGAGGACATCGCCGGAGCCGGCGGTGGCGAGCCAGCCGGTGCCGTCGGCCTGGGCGTAGGTCTCGCCGTCGGGTGCGACGACCACCGTGGTCGCACCCTTGAGCAGCACGGTTGCGCCGGTGAGCTCGGCCGCGCGGGCGGCCCAGCGGCGCGGATCTTGCTCGACAGCCTCCCGATCGATCTGCTCGCCCCTGGCTCCCAGGAGCGTGGCGAGCTCGCCCGCATGCGGGGTGAGCACCACCCTGACACCGGCCAGCTGTTCGCCGGGAGGCAGCAGGTCCAGGGCACCCGCATCGACCACCAACCCGACGGCGTCCCTCACCGCGGTCTCGATCGTTGCCGCGATCTCGGCGCGGCGGGCGTCGTCGTCGGGACCGATGCCCGGACCGACCACGTAGGCCTGCACCCGCCCGGAGCCCGGGACGACCTCCGGCCAGCGGGAGAGCACCAGCTGCTCGGCGCGCTCCGGACCCAGGTATCGCACCATGCCGCAGCCGGTCCGGAGCGCGCCGCCGGTGCAGAGCACGGCCGCCCCGGGGTAGCCGGCCGAGCCGGCGAGCACACCGAGCACGCCCCGGGTGTACTTGTGGTCCGCGAACCCGGGGACCGGCCAGAGGTCGGCGGCATCGGCGGCGAGCAGCCTCGACACCGTCGGCATCTGAGCCGCGAGATCCTCGTCGAGGCCGAGCGCCACCACCTGCACCTCACCCGCCAGTCGGTCCCCCGGCGGCAGCAGCAGCCCGGCCTTCGCGCCGCCGAACGTCACCGTGAGATCGGCGGCCAGCACCGGCCCCGCAGCCGCGCCCGTGTCGGCGTCGACACCGCTCGGGATGTCGACCGCGATCACCACCGGCGGCACCGGTGCCCCGTCGGCCACCGCCGTGAGCACCTCGACGATCTCTGCCGCCGCACCCCGCAACGCACCCCGCACGCCGATGCCGGCGAGCGCGTCCACCCACACGTGCGCATCCTCGGCCGCGGCCGCCAGCACGCGGCCCGAGGGGTCGGCGCCGACGTCGAGGATCTCGACCCCGGCAGCCCGCGCCGCGTCCAGTCCCCCGGCGTGCACATCCGACCGTGCCAGCGCCACGCTCACCCGCGCGACCGACGCCAGCACCGCGGCCGCGTACAAGCCGTCGCCACCGTTGTTACCGCCACCGACGAGCACCAGCACCGCGGGGTCGGTCTCGCCGGCCAGCCGCAGCCGTACCGCCTCGGCCACCGCGTCGGCGGCGCGGAGCATCAACGGCTCCCCCGCTGCGAGCGCCGGCGCCTCAGCAGCACGGATCGCCTCGGCCGGGTAGCCGCGGATCATCGGGAACCCCCGCCGCTGGCGATCGCGATCGCCGAGGCGATGCCGGCGTCGTGCGAGATCGACAGGTGCCAGTGCGTGACCCCGAGCCGATCCGCCACCTCGGCAACCGTGCCGGTGATCTCCACCCGCGGCGGCCCACCGACCACGCGGTGCACGGTGCAGTCGTGCCACCGCATGCCGCCGGGGGATCCGAGCGCCTTCGCGATGGCCTCCTTGGCCGCGAACCTGGCCGCGAGCGAGTTCGGCGGCAGATCCCGCTCGGCCGGGGTGAACAACCGTTCCCGCAGCCGGGGTGCCCGGTCGAGCGCGAGCAGGAACCGGGTCACGTCCACGACGTCGATCCCCACCCCGACCACGGACCCAGCCGGGCCCGGGGACGCAGGGGGAGCTCCGCCGTCGGAGGTCATGACCTACTCGACCGTGACGGACTTGGCCAGGTTGCGCGGCTGGTCGACGTCGAGGCCCTTGGCGCTGGCGAGCTCGGCCGCGAAGATCTGCAGCGGCACCACGGTGACGAGCGGCGCGAGCAGCGTGGGGGTCTGCGGCACCCGGAAGACGTAGTCGGCGAACGGCTCCACGCCGTCGTCACCGTCCTCGGCGATGACGAGCGTGCGTGCACCCCGCGCCCGGATCTCCTGGATGTTGGAGATGACCTTGCCGTGCAGCTGGTCGCGGCCACGCGGCGAGGGCACGATCACGAAGACCGGCTGCCCCTCCTCGACCAGGGCGATCGGACCGTGCTTGAGCTCACCGGCCGCGAAGCCCTCGGCGTGGATGTAGGCGAGCTCCTTGAGCTTGAGCGCACCCTCGAGCGCCACCGGGAAACCGACGTGCCGGCCGAGGAACAGGACCGTGGGCACGTCCTTCATCTCGCGTGCGACCTCTCGCACCTGCTCGGCCTGGTCCACCATCCGCTGCACCTTCTCCGGCATCGCGCGCAGCTGCGCGAGGTCCTCGGCGATCTCGTCCGGGAACTTGTTGCCGCGCAGCTGGGCGAGGTAGAGGCCCAGCAGGTAGCACGCGGTGATCTGCGCGAGGAACGCCTTGGTGGAGGCGACGGCCACCTCGGGGCCGGCGTGCGTGTAGAGCACCGCGTCGGACTCGCGCGGGATCGTGGACCCGTGGGTGTTGACGATCGCCAGCACCTTGGCACCCTGCTCGCGGGCGTGCCGCACCGCCATGATCGTGTCCATGGTCTCGCCGGACTGGCTGATCGCGACCACGAGGGTGCGCTCGTTCACGACCGGGTCGCGGTAGCGGAACTCGTGCGCGAGCTCGACCTCGGTGGGGATCCGGCACCAGTGCTCGATCGCGTACTTGGCCACGTGGCCCGCGTAGGCGGCCGTGCCGCACGCGATCACCACGATCTTGTCGACGCTGCGCAGCACGGACTCCGGGATCCGCATCTCGTCGAGCACGAGCCGGCCGTCCTCGGCCGCGCGCCCCAGCAGCGTGTCGGCCACCGCCTGCGGCTGGTCGTGGATCTCCTTCTCCATGAAGGAGGAGAAGCCACCCTTGACGGCGGCGCTCGCGTCCCAGTCGACCGTGAACCGCTTCGCCTCGGCCGGGTTGCCCTGGGCGTCGGTCACCTCGACCTTGTCGGCCGTGATCGTCACGACCTGGTCCTGACCCATCTCCATCGCCTCACGCGTGTACGCGATGAACGCGGAGACGTCGGAGCCGAGGTAGTTCTCGCCGTCGCCGAGGCCGATCACCAGCGGGCTGTTGCGACGCGCGCCCACCACGGTGCCGGGCTGGTCCGCGTGCACGGCGAGCAGCGTGAACGCGCCCTCGAGGCGGGCCACGGTGGCGCGCATCGCCGTCGTGATGTCACCGGTCTCGGCGTGCGCGCCGGCGAGCAGGTGCGCGACGACCTCGGTGTCGGTCTCCGAGAGGAACGTGACGCCCTGCTCGATCAGCTCCCGCTTGAGCTGGTGGAAGTTCTCGATGATGCCGTTGTGGATCAGCGCCAGCTTGCCGCCACCGGCGAGATGCGGGTGCGCGTTCGCGTCCGTGGGACCGCCGTGGGTCGCCCACCGGGTGTGCCCGATCGCCGAGACGCCCGCCGGGATCCGGCGCGAGTCGAGCTCGGAGATCAGGTTGGTCAGCTTGCCCGCCTTCTTGGCGCTGGCCAGTCCCTCCGGCGTCACCACGGCGACTCCCGCCGAGTCGTAGCCGCGGTACTCCAAGCGTCGCAACCCCTCGATGACCACCTCGAGAGGACGATCACTGGGCGTGTCAGGGCCGACGTATCCCACGATGCCGCACATGAGGGACAAGGGTAACGGCGCCGTCACGGCTTTCCGCATCCCGCTGTGCGCGCGGCGCCCCGGACCCCACGCTCCCTCACGGTGGCGACCACACGAGGGAGCGGATCCTGCGGCGACGCGCGTGGGCCCCCTCATCGCGCCCCCGCAAGCTGGGCCCTACGCCACCACTGCGACCGAACGCGGCGCGGCTTGGCGTGGCGTTGCAGTTCTCACCCCGAGGTCACTTCCGCAACGCCGGGCCCACCGATACGTAGCAGTTCCCGCCGAGATGTCACTTGCGCAACGTGGCCAGCGAGCAGAACCGCTCGCGCACCGGACGGACCCGAAGCGGGGAGCCTGGTGCGCCAGCGGCCACCCGCGCCCGGCATCGGCAGCTCAGCGGCCAGCAACGCCCCCCATGGACCCCCAGGTGCGCCACTGGCCACGGATTGTGCGTCACGCCACCAGCAGTGACAGAGTGTGTGCCCGTGACCGTCTCCATCAGCGACGACGCACCGTTCGTCGAGTTCGACCGCACCGAGTGGAGCAAGCTCGCCGAGTCGACACCGCTGCCGCTGACGCAGGCCGACATCGACAACCTCCGTGGCCTGGGCGACCCGATCGACCTGCGCGAGGTCGACACCGGGTACCGCCCGCTGTCGCGCCTGCTGACGCTGTACGTCGAGGCCTCGCAGCACCTGCGCACCGCCACCTCGACCTTCCTGGGCGAGTGGACGCACGCCACCCCCTTCGTGATCGGCGTCGCGGGCTCGGTGGCCGTGGGCAAGTCCACAGCCGCCCGGCTGCTGCGCGAGATGCTGCGCCGCTGGCCGCAGACCCCGCGCGTCGAGCTCGTGACCACCGACGGCTTCCTCTACCCCAACGCCGAGCTCGAGCGGCGCGGCCTGATGGACCGCAAGGGCTTCCCCGAGTCCTACGACAGGCGGGCGCTGCTGCGGTTCCTGGAGCGGGTCAAGGGCGGCGCACCCGAGGTCTCCGCCCCGGTCTACAGCCACCTGACGTACGACATCGTCCCGGACGAGCGGATCGTGGTGCGCAACCCCGACGTGCTGATCGTCGAGGGTCTGAACGTGCTGGCCCCCGCCAGGGTCACCGCCGAGGGTGGGGGGTCGCTCGCCGTCAGCGACTTCTTCGACTTCTCGATGTACATCGACGCCGAGGTCGCCGACGTGCGCCGCTGGTACGTGGACCGGTTCCTCGATCTGCGCTCGACGGCGTTCGCCGACCCGCGCTCCTACTTCCACCGCTACGCGGACCTCTCCGACGCGCAGGCCCGCGACAGAGCCCTGCAGATATGGTCGTCGATCAACGAGCCCAACCTGGTCGAGAACGTGCTGCCGACGCGCGGTCGTGCCACGCTCGTGCTGACCAAGGACGCCGAGCACCGGATCGAACGAGTGCGGTTGCGGAGGATCTGATGTCACTGGCCCCCTCGCACGGTCCAGCCGTGCTCACCACGCGGGCCGGTGTGCTGCGCGGCCAGGTCGACGCCGGAGCCGGTCTCGCGCGGTTCCGCGGCGTCCCGTACGCCGCCGCCCCGACCGGGGAGCTGCGATTTCGGGAGCCGGTGCGTCACCCTGGGTGGGAGGGTGAGCGGGCCGCGATTGAGTTCGGCGCGACCCCGCTGCTGCCGCCCGACTCGGAGACCTCCTCGATCCCCGAGCCCACCACACCGGGCGAGGAGATCCTCAACCTCAACATCACGGCACCGCTGGACGCCGCAGGCCCGCTGCCCGTCTACGTCTGGATCCACGGCGGCGGCTACCTGAGCGGCACGCCCAACGGCGGCTGGTTCGACGGCGCGAGCATGGCTCGCACCGGTGTGGTCGTCGTGAGCATCACCTACCGCCTCGGCATCGAGGGGTTCGGGCACATCCCCGGCGCCCCCGACAACCGCGGCGTGCTCGACTGCATCGCCGCGCTGCGCTGGGTCGCGGAGGAGATCGCGGGCGTCGGCGGTGACCCCGACCGGGTCACCGTGGGTGGTCAGAGCGCCGGCGGCGGTCTCGTGCTCGCGCTGCTCGCCTCGCCCGCCGCCCGTGGCCTCTTCCGCGGGGCCGTCATCCACTCGGCCCCGCTGCCGGACATCGATCCCGACGACGCAGGGCGCCTCGGAGCGCGGCTCTCACGTGAGCACGGCGTCGCGAACACGCTGGCCGGGTGGCAGGGCCTGTCGCGCGAGCAGCTCGCCGTGATCGACAGGCAGCTGGACACCTACGGTCCGTGGTCGAGCCTCGGGCACCTGCATCGCGCGCTGTCCCGCACGGGGCAGCTCACGCAGGTGGGACCGATCGTGGGCACCGACCTGATCCCCGACCCGCTCCCGGCGCTAGCCGCGTCCGACGACCGGCCCGTCATGATCGGTTCCACCAGTCACGAGTTCAACCTCAGCACCGCGCCGCTGGAGCAGCTGCTGGGGCGCACGACGCCGACACCCGTGCTGGGCGCCGCTGGGCTCGCGGCGCCGCTGGCACGCGCCTACCCCCGCGCCTACCCCGGGTTGACCGCTGCTGCCCTGCTGGGCCAGGCGCTCAGCGACCGCGTGTTCCGGATGACGGTGCTGCAGGTCGCCGGAGCGCGGGAACGGGCCGGGGCACCCGTGGCGGTCTGGGACTTCCGCTGGCACCCCACCGACGGGCCGGCGCGCCACTGCATCGACCTGCCGTTCGCCTGGGACGCCCTCGACGGGGTTCGCGTCGATCGGATCGCGGGCGAGCGCCCACCGGCTGCACTGGCGACCGAGATGAGCGGTGACATCGCCACCTTCGTACGCTCCGCCGTCGTGCCCTGGCAGCCCTTCACCAACGACGCCCCGGTGGCCAAGGTCTACGACGAGACTCCCTGGCTCGGCCGCGACCCCTACCGGTTCGAGAGGCTCGGTCTCGAGGTGATCTGAGCGGGGCTCAGACCGCGTCGACGACCGCCCGCTCACCCTCCGGGTCCTCGCACACGAGCGGCTCGGCCTCGGTCGCGGCCGCTGGCTCTGGCTCTGGCTCTGGCTCGACCTGGGGCCCACCGAAGATCCTCCGCATCGCGACGTCGACGAGCGTGCCGATGACGATGCCGAGCACGATGCCGACCCCCACGGCCAGCAGTGGCTGGTCCTTGAGCACGGCACCCGCACCGATGCCCAGCAGGGTCGAGTAGACCGCCCAGCAGACGCCGCCGATGGCCGCGAACAGGACGAAGCGGCGGCGTGGGAAGTCGAGGGCGCCCGCTGACATGTTGACCGCGACCCGCCCGATCGGGATGTAGCGCGCCGCCAGGATGAAGGCACCGCCACGGTGCTGCAGCGTGTGCTCCGCCCAGGCGAGGGTGCGGGCACCGCGCTTGCCACGGAAGATCCGGAACCGGCGCAACGGCACCTTCGTCCCGATCGTGTAGGCGATCACGTCACCGAGGAAGGCGGCGAGCGCCGCCACCGGGATGATGCCCCACAGCGGCGGCCCGTCACCGGTCATCGACAGGCTCGCGAGCGTGATGACGATGCTCTCGCTCGGCACCGGCGGGAAGAAGCCGTCGACGATCGTGAACACGAACAGCAGCACGAGGCTCCACGGCGTGGCCGCGACCTCCAGCACCATGTCACCGAGGCTCGCCAACCACGCTGCCGCCGTGTCTGCGGCCTCAGCGAGCCCTTCGAGCATGGTCGATCCTCCACCACTGTTGACTGATCAGGTACAACGCTATGCGCGGGGTATGTCATCGCGCTATCTGGTAATCCCTGATCATGCTGGGGGTTGTCCCCCGGGTGAATCCCCCGACAGGACCGTCGCTACCGGGCCGATGTCATCCTTTGGGCGGATACGAGGCCCGCAGCAGACTGCTCAGCTCAGTGCGAGGCGGGCCGCGACGACCCCGGCGAGCCCGTCGGCCTCCCGCTGCGCCTGCTCGGCGGTCGCAGCCTCGACCATCACGCGCACGAGCGGCTCGGTGCCCGAGGGCCGCAGCAGCACGCGACCGGTGTCGCCGAGACGGGATTCGGCGGCTGCCACGGCATCGGTGAGCTCGGTGTCCGCGCTCACTCGCGCCTTGTCGACGCCCGAGACGTTGATCAGCACCTGCGGCAGGCGCTCGACGGCGGAGGCGAGGTCAGCGAGCGTGCGTCCGGTCTGGGCCACGCGCGAGGCGAGCTGCAACGCCGTGAGCACGCCATCGCCGGTGGTGGCGTGGTCGGCGAGGATGAGGTGGCCGGACTGCTCGCCACCGAGGCTGAACCCGCCGGCGCGCATCGCCTCCAGGACGTACCGGTCGCCGACCCCTGCCTGCACGGTCGTGATCCCGGCCTCGCGCATCGCGAGCAGCAGCCCGAGATTGCTCATCACGGTGACGACGAGCGTGTCGTGGGCCAGCGCGCCGCGCTCCTTGAGCGCGGTGGCAAGGACACCCATGATCTGGTCGCCGTCCACGAGAGTGCCCGTGTGGTCGACGGCGAGGCACCGGTCGGCGTCGCCGTCGAACGCGACGCCGAGGTGCGCCTCGGAGGCCACGGTCACGGCCTGCAGCTGCTCGGGGTGGGTGGAGCCGCAGTTCTCGTTGATGTTGCGACCATCGGGCGAGGCGTTGATGACGATCACCTCGGCGCCGGCCTCGCGCAGCACGACCGGACCCACCTCGCTCGCCGCGCCGTTGGCGCAGTCGACCGCGATGCGCAGGCCCGTGAGGTCGTGGTTGAGGGTGCGGAGCAGGTGCTCGACGTAGCGCTCGCCGGAGGAGCCCCGGTCGAGCGTGATACGACCGACGGCGGCGTGGGTGGGGCGCTCCCAGTCCTCGTCGAGCGCGGCCGCGATCGCGTCCTCGACGGCGTCGTCGAGCTTGTGCCCGCCGCGCGCGAAGAACTTGATGCCGTTGTCCTGCATCGGGTTGTGCGAGGCGGAGATCATCACCGCGAGATCGGCATCCTCCGCGCCGGTCAGGTACGCGACCGCAGGAGTCGGCAGCACGCCCAGGTCCTCGGTGTCGACACCTGCGGACGCGAGGCCGGCGACCATGGCGGCGGAGAGGAACTGGCCGGACACCCGAGGGTCACGGCCCACGATCGCGCGGGGGCGGTGCCCCTCGAACGTGCCCTGCTGGGCGAGGACGCGCGCGGCGGCGGCCCCGAGGCGGAGGGAGAGATCAGCGGTGATCTCCCTGTTGGCGAGTCCACGGACCCCGTCGGTCCCGAACAGTCGGCTCATGGCCACCTTCCGTGCTGTGCGTCGCTCAAACTACCCGCACAACGTCATACGGACGGTGGAAGAGCTTCCACCGTCCGTATGACGTTGCAGCGTGACTCGCGCCGTCGCGAGATCAGCGCTTGGAGTACTGCGGGGCCTTGCGGGCCTTCTTGAGACCAGCCTTCTTCCGCTCCGTGACGCGAGCGTCACGGGTGAGGAAGCCGGCCTTCTTCAGCGTGGCGCGGTTGGCCTCGCCGTCGATCTCGTTGAGCGCGCGAGCGATCGCGAGGCGCAGCGCACCGGCCTGGCCCGAGGGGCCACCACCGTTGATGCGGGCGACCACGTCGAACCGGCCCTGGAGCTCGAGGATCGTGAACGGAGCGTTCACGAGCTGCTGGTGCAGCTTGTTCGGGAAGTAGGTCTCGAGCGAGCGCCCGTTGACCTTCCACTCGCCGCTGCCGGGCACGAGGCGAACACGTGCCACGGCCTCCTTGCGGCGGCCGAGAGCGGCGCCGGGGGCGGTCACGGACTGGCCACGGCCCTCGGGGGCGGCGGACTCGGAGGTGTAGGACGAGGGGGCCTCGTCCTCTGTCACGTCGATGGTGGGCTGCGCCACTGATTACTCCTTGATGTCAGGCGCGCTTACTGCGCGACCTGGGTGATCTCGAACGGCTGGGGCTGCTGTGCGCTGTGCGGGTGCTCTGCGCCGGTGTAGACCTTGAGCTTGCGCAGCTGTGCACGCCCGAGCGAGGTCTTGGGGAGCATGCCGCGGATCGCCTTCTCGACGACGCGCTCGGGGCGGGTCGCCAGCAGCTGGGCGTAGCTCGTGGCCTTCAGCCCGCCCGGGTACCCGGAGTGGCTGTAGGCGATCTTGTCCTCGCGCTTGCTGCCGGTGAGGGCGACCTTGTCGGCGTTGATGATGACGACGAAGTCACCACCATCGACGTGCGGCGCGAAGGTGGGCTTGTGCTTGCCCCGCAGCAGCGTGGCGGCCTGGCTCGCGAGACGGCCGAGGACGACGTCGGTAGCGTCGATGACGTACCAGCTGCGCTCGGCGGCCGCACTTTCGGCCTTGGGGGTATAAGTACGCACGGTTAGTGGAGCCTTCGATCTGGTGTAGTTCCCTGTCTCGGTCGCACCGCGCCACACTCACGAACCCGGCAAGGTGATCGTGGGCTGCGGACGCACGCGGACCGGAGAGCAGAGCTGTGGTCTTCGCGGGCGGTACACGAGCGCTGCGGTGTGGGAACCAGGGCCACCGCATGCACACGTGAGCACGCACAACGACGTCCCAGGGTACCTGCCAGCACGGTGTGGGTCAAAGCGAGCCGACAGACAGCCGCTGTGCTCTTCGGCACGTTACCCGTTCGGCGTCATCGGCACCCCTCGTTCGCCTGCCAGACGCGCGAGCAATCACGCACACTAGAACCATGACCGAGAACACTCCTGGCACCTCGACAGACCCCGCCCTCGGCTCTGAGGGCGACAACGACCAGCTCCCCCGCGAGGACACGCTGGTTGACCGCGGGGTCGACGATCTGCTCGACGAGGGGTACTCCCCTCCCGACCGTGACCCGATCCAGAGCATGGGTGGCCTGGACCCGGACGACGAGACCGCGCAGCAGCTGCGGGCCGAGGAGCCCGAGGTGTGGGAGTCGGAACCCGGTCAGGCAGCGGGCGAGAGCCAGCCCGACCGCGCCGGCCGTCTGGAGGACATCGACGACGCCGGTCGGGGCACCGACCGCTTCGCCCACGACGCCGGGGTGGCCGGCGGCGCCGCCGGCGCGGAAGAGGCCGCAGTGCACCTCGAGCCCGAGTACCGCGACGAGAACGACCCTGTCGACGTCTTCACCGAGCCCGAGCCGGACACCGACGACACCGACTGACCCCGGGACCACCACCCCCTGGCCCCGGCCTGGCGGGGTCGAGGCAAACCGCGGCCAGCAGAAGGTCCCCGATCACCTCGACCGGTGGGGGTCGGGGACGACGGCGGTGCGCAGCGACCGGGCCACGCTCGCCCGGTCGGCGAGCGCGTCATCGGGCGGGTAGGCGACCTCCTCGAGCACGAGGCCACCCGGGGGTACCACGGTGACCGTGCTGTCCCGCTGCGCCCGCTCGAGCAGCTCCCGGGGGCGCGCCACCTGCCAGCGACCCTCCCCCACCGCCAGCGAGGCACCGACGAGCGAGCGCACCATCGAGTGGCAGAACGCGTCGGCACGGACCTCGGCCACCACGACCCCGCCCACGCGCCGCCAGCCGAAGGCCAGCAGCTCGCGGATCGTCGTGGCGCCTTCGCGGGGCTTGCAATAGGCCAGGAAGTCGTGCTCCCCCACGAGCTGCTGCGCCGCGGCGTCCATCGCCTCGACGTCGAGCCTGCGCGGGTGCCATAGCTGCGAGCCGCGCAGCAGCGGGTCCCGCCGCCCCTCGGTGTCCACCACCGTGTAGCTGTAGCGCCGCCAGATCGCTGAGAACCGCGCATCGAATCCCGCGGGCGCCACGCTCACGCGATGCACCACGACGTCGGCGGGCAGCACCCCGGACAGCCGGCGGGCCAGCGCCTCCGCCGGCGGTCGGTCGCTGCGGCCAGGCGACGCCTCGTACGCGACCACCGGGACATCCACGTGGGCGACCTGCCCGCGCGCGTGGACCCCGCTGTCGGTGCGACCGGCGACCGTCAGCGAGGCCGGCTCACCGAGCCGCAGCACGGTCCCGAGCGCCTTCTCGAGCTCGCCCTGGACGCTCCGCAGACCGGGCTGGCGTGCCCACCCGACGAACGCACCGCCGTCGTAAGCAAGGTCGAGTCTCAGCCTCACCAGCCCAGCGTCTGCCACGGAGATCACGGTAGCCCTCTACCCTGGGCTGGTGGACTACAGCGGCGACCCGCCGACCCTGGCGGTCGACTGCGGCGGGGGCGGGATCAAGGCGTCGGTGCTCGACGCCTCCGGCACGATGATCGCGCAACCGGTCCGCACGCCCACCCCCTACCCGTTGCCGCCCGAGCGGCTCGTCGGCGTCGTCGCCGATCTCGCCGCGAAGCTCCCCGAGGCGGGCCGCGTCACGGTGGGGATGCCGGGCATGATCCGGCACGGCGTCGTCGTCGCGACCCCGCACTACGTGACCCGCTCCGGCCCTCGGACCAAGGTGCTCCCCGAGCTCATGAACGCGTGGTCCGGGTTCGACATGCAGCGCGCGCTCGAGCACGAGCTGCGCCTGCCCGCCCGCGTGCTCAACGACGCCGAGGTCCACGGCGCCGGTGTGATCGCCGGGACCGGGCTCGAGCTGATGCTCACCTTCGGCACGGGCCTGGGCAACGCGATGTTCGACGGCGGCCGGCTCGCTCCTCATCTCGAGCTCAGTCAGGGGCCGGTCAAGTGGGGCCTGACCTATGACGAGTACATCGGCGAGCACGAGCGGCTCCGGCTCGGTGACGCCATGTGGTCGCGCCGCGTGCGGCGCGTGATCGACGGGCTGCGACCGATGTACCTGTGGGACCGCCTCTACGTGGGCGGCGGCAACTCGCGCCGGATCGTGGCAACCGTGCTCGACAAGCTGGGCGACGACGTCGTCATCGTCCCGAACTCGGCCGGGATCGTCGGCGGCGTGCGCGTGTGGTCGCTGCCTGGGCAGGCGTAGTCAGGGCGCAGCGCTCGCATCCGCGTGCTCGACGACGTCCATCAGCACCGTGCAGAAGGCCTGCGGCTGGTCAAGGGCCACCAGATGCCCGGCACGCGGGATGATCTGGAGCGTGGCCGTGCGGGCTGCGCGCAGCAGCAGCCTCTCCTCGATCCGGAAGTGGTCGCGGGCGCCGTTGACGAACCAGATCGGCGCCTCGATCGCGGCCAGCGCAGCGAGCACGTCGATGGTCCCCACGGCGCGCAGGGTGGGCACCATCGCGTCGAGCGCGAGCCCGCCGGCCGCGAGGTCGGCGACCTGCTCACCGTCGAGCACGTGCTCGGCCAGGAACGTGTGCAACCCGTGGCCGCGGTCGGGCAGCCGACCGATCGCGGTCGCGACGGCGATGTACCCCGCCAGCCCCGGCCCCACGGGTCGGGTGCCCGCCGAGGCGAGCAGCAGCGCCGAGGGCGGCTGCGCCGTCGAGGCGGCCCAGTCGAGCGTGACGTAGGAGCCCAGCGAGAGACCCACGACCACGTGGGGCGGTGCGAGCGAGACGACGGCCTCGTCGAGGACCGCTCGACAGCCCTCGAGCGTGACGGGCTGATCACGCCGGGAACCGTGCCCGGGCAGGTCCACGGCGAGGTGCTGGACGCCTTCGGCAGCCAGCGCACGAGAGACGCCGCGCCACATCGTTCCCGACGTCCTGATCCCGTGCACCAGCACCACCGACGCCATGCGCACATCCTAGGAGCCGCCGGAGACGGCGACGGGCCCGCCGCGGGGGGTCACCCCGGGCGGGCCCGTCGACGAGGTCGTGACGAGGTCGGTCACGGCCTCGGCCGAGCAGGACTCAGTCCTCCTCGGACACCTCCTGCGCGTCGGTGCCGCCGGCGGGCTCGAAGCCAGCAGCCTCGGCCTCCTCAGCGGTGCCGAACCACACCTCGGCGTGGGTCGCGTCGTACCACTGCGAACCAGGCACGTGGTACTTCATCGAGTCCTCGTTGCCCTTGATCTGGTGATCGTCGTCAGGGGCGTCCGAGCTCGCCTCGGTGCGGACCGCACCCTCGTACGCGACGGGCGCGTCCTCGGCGGCGTCGGCGGTCTCGTCCTCGACGACGTCCTCGGCCTTGGCAGCCTCGTCCGAGTCCTTGGCGGCACGCTTGGCGGCCGCCTCGGCCTCCTTGACCGTGGCCTGCTTCGGGCTGTAGGTCTCGGTCACGAGCTCGATGACGGCCATCGGCGCGTTGTCACCCTTGCGGGGGCCAACCTTGGTGATGCGGGTGTAGCCACCCGGACGCTCCGCCATCGCCGGGGCGATCTCGGCGAACAGCGTGTGCACGACGTCCTTGCGGGAGATCACGGCGAGCACCTGGCGGCGCGCGGACAGGTCGCCGCGCTTGGCCTTGGTGATCAGACGCTCAGCGAGCGGGCGCAGGCGCTTGGCCTTGGCCTCGGTCGTCTTGATGCTGCCGTGCTCGAAGAGGGCCTGCGCGAGGTTCCCGAGGATCAGCCGCTCGTGGGCCGGGCCGCCGCCGAGGCGGGGACCCTTGGTGGGGGTAGGCATGATTGCTCCAGTTCGTCAGCTGCGCAGCGAGCGTCAGTTGTAGTCGTCGTAGTCGTCGCCGTCGTCGTAGGCACCCACGACGAGAGACGGGTCGAAGTCGGCCGGGCTGTCCTTGAGCGACAGGCCGAGCCCCACCAGCTTCTCCTTGACCTCGGTGATCGACTTCGCGCCGAAGTTGCGGATGTCGAGCAGGTCTGCCTCGCTGCGTGCCACGAGCTCACCCACGGTGTGGATGCCCTCGCGCTTGAGGCAGTTGTAGGAGCGGATCGTCAGGTCGAGCTGCTCGATCGGCATCGCCAGGTCCTCGGCGAGTGCAGCATCGGTCGGCGAGGGGCCGATCTCGATGCCCTCGGCCTCGGAGTTGAGCTCACGGGCCAGGCCGAAGAGCTCCACGAGCGTCTTGCCCGCCGAGGCGAGCGCGTCGCGCGGACCGATCGACTTCTTGGTCTCGACGTCGACGATCAGCTTGTCGAAGTCCGTGCGCTGCTCGACACGGGTGGCCTCCACCTTGTAGGTGACCTTGAGGACCGGCGAGTAGATCGAGTCGACCGGGATGCGGCCGATCTCGGCGTCCGACGCCTTGTTCTGTGCCGCGGAGACGTAGCCGCGGCCACGCTCGACCGTGAGCTCGATCTCGAGCTTGCCCTTGCCGTTGATCGTGGCGATGTGCAGATCCGGGTTGTGGATCTCGACGCCGGAGGGCGGCGTGATGTCGCCGGCGGTCACCGTGCCGGGACCAGCCTTGCGCAGGTACATCACGACCGGCTCGTCGTTCTCCGAGGAGACGACGATGTTCTTGATGTTCAGGATGATCTCGGTGACGTCTTCCTTGACACCGCTGACGGTCGAGAACTCGTGGAGCACGCCGTCGATCCGGATCGAGGTGACGGCTGCACCGGGGATCGAGGAGAGCAGGGTCCGACGCAGGGAGTTGCCGAGCGTGTATCCGAAGCCGGGCTCGAGGGGCTCGATGACGAACCGCGAACGGAACTCGTCGACCGACTCCTCGGTCAGGGTGGGGCGCTGTGCGATGAGCACGGTGGATTCCTTTCGACGACGTCCGCTATATGACGCCGCAAGAACCCCTCGCCCATCGGTCCGGGCGAGGGGGTACTGCGAGGGGGACGGGCAGGGTCAGACGCGGCGACGCTTGGGCGGCCGGCAACCGTTGTGAGCCTGGGGCGTCACGTCGGAGATCGAGCCGACCTCGAGGCCGGTGGCCTGAAGCGAACGGATCGCGGTCTCACGGCCCGAGCCCGGGCCCTTGACGAACACGTCGACCTTCTTCATGCCGTGCTCCTGCGCCTTGCGGGCGGCCGCCTCGGCGGCGAGCTGAGCGGCGAACGGGGTCGACTTGCGCGAGCCCTTGAAGCCGACCTGGCCGGAGGACGCCCAGGAGAGGACGGCGCCGGAGGGGTCGGTGATCGAGACGATGGTGTTGTTGAAGGTCGACTTGATGTAGGCGTGGCCCACGGCGACGTTCTTCTTCTCCTTGCGACGGGGCTTGCGAGCGCCCGAGGCCTGACGAGTCTTGGGAGGCATGTACTGGTCCTTGTCTTAGCTACCTGGAAAGGCCGCGCTCAGCGGGTCTTCTTCTTGCCGGCCACGGTGCGCTTCGGGCCCTTGCGCGTACGCGCGTTGGTCTTGGTGCGCTGCCCGCGGACCGGGAGACCGCGGCGGTGCCGCAGGCCCTGGTAGCAGCCGATCTCGACCTTGCGGCGGATGTCTGCGGCGACCTCGCGGCGCAGGTCACCCTCGAGCTTGTAGCTGCCCTCGAGGTAGTCGCGGAGCGCGACCACGTCGTTGTCGTCCAAGTCCTTGACCCGGACGTCGCCACTGATGCCGGTGGCGGCGAGCGTCGCCTTGGCGCGAGTGCGCCCGACGCCGTAGATATAGGTGAGCGCGATCTCGAGCCGCTTTTCGCGGGGGAGGTCAACGCCGACGAGTCGTGCCAACTTCACTCCTGGTGAGTTTCGGAGGTCTTCCGCCTCGCCCTCCCGGTGATGTCCGGGCCCCGGCCTCCGACCGGGGGTGGACGTCGATCGCTCGACGTTGACGAGACGCTGTGATGCTCGGGCTGGGGATCAGCCCTGGCGCTGCTTGTGGCGAAGGTTCTCGCAGATCACACGGACACTGCCGTTACGGCGGATCACCTTGCACTTGTCGCAGATCTTCTTGACGCTCGGCTTGACCTTCATGACTGTGCCTTCGTTACTTGTAGCGGTAGACGATGCGACCGCGGGACAGGTCGTACGGGCTGAGCTCGACCACGACCCGGTCCTCGGGGAGGATCCGGATGTAGTTCTGACGCATCTTGCCCGAGATGTGTGCGAGCACCTTGTGGCCGTTGCTCAGCTCCACGCGGAACATCGCGTTGGGCAGCGCTTCGACAACGCTGCCCTCGATCTCGATGACGCCGTCCTTCTTGGCCATATCCTCGCTAGTCCTGACGGGGGTAGATGTGCTGTGGGCTGCCGATCCGATCCGCGGCGTGGCCGAGTGCGCGTGCACGCACCCGCTCAGTGGCGGTTCGGGCCGGGCACGCGCCTCGGCTCCTTTCGACCTGGTGCATCATGCGATGCACCCCGCCTGGAGACGACGCCCGCGAGACGTCTGCTGTGCTGAGTCATGCTGGCAGCGAGCAGACCGGCCCACACCCAACGAGCAATCATACGCCATCCGTGGCCCGGCTCCTGTCGCGGCCGCAGTGGTGCGCGACACCCCAGGTCAGCGGCGCAGCAGCCCGAGCTCGCGCGCCCTCTCGACGGCGTGGTCGCGGCCGCGGACGTTGAGCTTGCGGTAGATGTCGCGCATCTGCGACTTCACGGTGTTCGGCGAGACGAACAGCCGGCTCGCCACCGCCGCGAACGAGGCACCGCTGGAGACGACCTCCAGCACCTGCAGCTCGCGCGGGGACAGCCCGCTGCCGTCCTGGGGTTCGGGGAGCAGCCCCGTGTGCCCGTCGAGACGTGCGAGCAGGTTCGCGACCTCGACATCCTGACCGGCGAGCTCGATCAGATCGGCCTGCGGCATCATGAGGAATGGCCTCACCATGCCGGTCTGGGTCGCGGTGCTCACCGCTGTCTGGAACGCGTCCAGCGCGACGGCACGCTGCTGCAGCCGCAACGCTGAGCAGGCCCGGAGCAACGACACCTTCACGGTCTGCCGTGGCACGAGGTCGTCGCTGAGCTCGAGGTCGAGGACCTGGCTGTACTCCCCCGACTGGAACGAGACCAGCGCGCGAGGTCCAGGATGGCGGGCGCCGTCCGGATCGACCTCGAGCAGCAGCCGGCGCGCGCGCTCGACCTGGTTGCTCGCCAGGTAGCTCTCCACCCGCGTCGCGACCAGGAACTGCTCCACGAGGCTCACCGCGCTCGTCTCGGGCGGCTGGACGCGGTAGGACTCCAGCAGTCGGATGGCTTCGCGCGACCGCCCCTCTCGCAAGAGGTTGTCGGCGCGCATGCCGACGACGAGCACCTCCAGGTCGGCGAGCTCGGGCGGCATCGCCTCGCTGCCGACCTCCGGACCGGCCACGCCATGGACCTGGCGGTGCAGCATCGTCCGCGCCACAGCCTCCATGGTCGGGGCCAGCACCGCTTCGGACGACTCGGGCAGGCTCTCGAGCAGATCGAGCCACGCCTGACCCGCGACCGGGTAGCCGATCACCGTGTGGCTGAGCGCCGCCCCGGCGGCCGCTTCGCGGCGGACGACGTCGTCGCCCACCTGGTCGGCCCACTCGGCAGCCTCGACGAACGCGTACGGGGCTCCGACGCCGGGGGCGTCGAAGAGGTTGGAGATCCCCCACTCCAGCAGCAACCGCGGAACGGTACGGACGACGTCGTCGGACCATCCGCTCTCGGCGATCGCCGAGGCGAGGTCGCGGCTCTCGACGAGCGAGTGGGTGACGTCGTAGAGCCCGGTCGAGTGCAGCCGCAGCACCTCGCGCAACGAGAGCCGGCGGCGGCTGCGGGCGAGAGCGGCACCCTGCGGGATCAGCAGCCCCGAGACGTAGGCGCTGCGAGCGCGGTCCTCGGTCGCGATGTTGAGGATGTAGTCCCGGGCCACGATGAGATGCGCGCTCTGGCCGATCACCTCGGTGGGCAGGCTCTCGAGGGCGTCGCGCATCAGTGTCGGCCGCTCGGCGAGCAGCAGCGCCCAGTTGCGCTCGAGCAGGTCGGCCACCAGGTGCCACTCCTGCGCCGCCACCGCATGTCGCAGCGCCATCGCCGGCGCGTCCCGGGCGCTGAACCACTCGGCGGACTTGCGGCTGATCTCTCGGAAGGCCTCGGGGTCGTCCTCGGCCAGCATCGTGGCAGCCGCCATCCGGATGGGATGGCTGCCCGTGCGCTGCCCTGCCGCGTCCGTGCCCAGCCCGAGGTCCTCCAGGAAGCCGGCCACGCGCTCCCAGGTGACACCGCCGATCAGGTCGTGGACGAGCTCCGGCGGAAGCGTCTCGGGGACGGACACCACCTGGAGCAGGCGGCGTATCCCGGGATCGGGCAGGTCGGTGAGCAGCATCCGGATGAACCGGTCGACCAGGCCTTGGTCGATCTGTACCTGGGACCCGACCACCTGGATCGGTTCGGACATGACGATCCGCAGCAGGGCCGGCCAGCCGCGGACCTGCTCGGTGAGCTGCTCCGCCGTGGACGGCGAGATCTCGTGCCCGAGCTTGTCCGCCATCTGGAGGGTGTCGTCCGCGTCGAGACGAAGGTCGTCGCTGTGCAGCACGACGCCGTCGAGCTGGACAGCGTGGAGGTGGATCGGGCGCGGCTGACGCATCATCGTGATCACGTGGATCTGTTCGTGCTGGCTGACCAGCTCGCCGAGCTCGGCGTCGACCGTGGTGCTCTCGACGCGGTCGAGGTCGTCGACCACCAGCACCAGGCGCCGGCGGCGGCGCGCGAGCGACCGGTCGAGCGCGGCCCAGTCATCCTCCTCGAGCGCGGCATCGCGTAGCCGCCGGGCGACGGTCTCCCAGAGCTCGTCTCGCTCGACGGCGCGGTGCGGAAGGTTCACCCACACGATGTCGAGGCGCGGGTCCTCCTCCCCTCGCAGCAGCCAGGAGATGGCGGCGGTCTTGCCGAAGGCGCGAGGGCACTGCAGCACCGTGAGCGGAGGAAGCGGCTCGGCGGCCAGTCGCTCGACCGCCCGCGGAGGGACGTAGCCACGTGGCAGCCGCGGGAGTCCTCGCGACCGGGGGTCTCCTGCGGCCCGGGCATCCCGGTCCGGCCGCAGCACCGTGACCCGGTTGTTCATGCGCCTGCTCGGCTGGCGCCGATCGCGGCGAGCGCCTCGGTGCGGCTGCTGACCCCGAGCTTGCGATAGATGGCGCGCAGGTGAGTCTTGACAGTGTTGGCGGACAGCCCCAGCTCCTGCCCGATCCCCACCGGACCGGGGTGCGACTCGAGCGCGCGCAGGATCTGCACCTCGCGCGCGGTCAGGGTCGGCAGGTCGCTCGGCGCGGCGGTCTCGGGATCAACGGCAACTGTCTGCCCGGTCGCGGTGACCGGCCCGGGCCAGAGCGCTGCGATCTTCGGATCGTCGCCGGCGAAGCTGTCGAAGAGGAACTTGGGCATCAGCAGGAACGGTCGACGCTGGCCGATCCCCTGGGCCATCCGGACAGCGTGCCGGAACGCCTCGCGCGCCGCGGCCTCGTCGCCGGAGGCGTGCTCGGCGCTGGCGAGCACCACCTGGCACTCGACCGTGGTGCGCCAGGAACGCTGCGAGATCGAGATCGCCTTGTTCGCGGCGGCGATCGCCTCGGGGTACCGCCGCGCTGCGAGCTCGACCTTCGCCTGGGCGGCCCAGATGATGGCTGAGCCCGGGAACCTGTTGACGACCTGCTGCGCGACGTCCACCGCGTTGTCGACGATCAAGAGCTCCACGAGCTCTGAGGCCAGAACCACCTCGATGAGCGAGCCGCGGCCGACGTGGCGCATGGCAGCGCGGACCTCGTTGGCCATGCGCGAGATCTCGGACCGCTCGCCGCTGAGTGCGGCGTAGTGAGCGCGCGCGAAGATCGTGGCGGCCCACAGATCGTCGCGGTGCCCGGGCTCGGTGACCTGGGCGACCGCCGCCGCGGCGCCCGGATCGGCCATGTCGGTCAGCGCGAGCGCGCGGGCGAGCTGTGCGGTGACGACGGCGATGTCGCGGCCGTCGACCTCTCGTACCTGTGCGAGGCGTCCGATCACCCCGGGGTCCTCGAGCCACCGCATCGCGAGCTCGGGTTCGCCCTCGAACGCGTGGCTCAGGGCGAGCCCGAGCGCCGCGAGCTCGACGGTCTCGTCAGGCCCGCCGCCCACGAGCCCCAGGGTTCGTGCCCGGTTGAACGCATAGCTCGCGGCGTCGAGGTTCCCCACGAGCATGCACGTGATGCCCCACTGCATCAGCGCGAGCGACTCGTCGACGCTGGCGCCGACCGGTGCACTCAAGTGCTCGGAGAGCTCGGCGGCGAACGCGGATCCGGACTCCACGGTGAACGAGGAGCCGTCAGCGTGCGGCGCCGCATGCAGGTCATGGAGCGCGATCTGGAGGCGAGGTTCCCTCGCGGCGATCTCGGGCGGGAACTTGTTCGCTGCCTGGACCAGCACCACAGGGCTGGTGGCCAGCAGCGAGGACCACTCACGCTCGATGATCTGCAGCGCGGTGTCGTACTCCTGCGCCTCGATCGCGTGGATCAGCACGCGGCCAAGATCACGGGCGCTCGCGGCCACCTCCATCAGGGTGTGGTGCACCTCCCGCACGATGTCCGGTTCGAGCTCTCGTCCGAGGCGCAGCAGTGCGCCCCGCATCGCGGGGGCGTAGGAGTACATCCGGCCGTCGCTGGTGCGGTTCTCGGCGAGCAGCCCGGCGTTGCGGAGGTTGCGCAGGATCCGCAGCGTCATCGATGGCGCGATCAGCTGGGCCATCTCGGAGGTGAATCGCTCCGGGATGGCGGTACGCAGCAGGAACGCGCGGACGCTCGGGAACCGCAGGTCGGTGATGAGGTTGACGATGTAGTCGTCGACCAGGCTGGAGTCGAAGGTGCCGCTGGTTCCCGACTGGACGAGGCCGGCTCGGATGGCGGAGGGCCAGCCGCCGGTGTCGAGGGCGATCTCCTGGGCCTGGTCGAGGGTCATCTCGACGCCCAGCCGCTGGGCGAGTGCGTGCACCATCTGCCCGGTCATCTTGAGGTCGTCGGGGCCGAGCACGACGCCGTCGACCGAGAGCATGCCGGTGGTCTCGAGGGTGCGATAGGTGCGGGTGCCGATCACGAGGTCGATGCCGTCGTTCTGGCGCACGATCTCCACGAGGTCGTCGTCGATGCTCGCGGCCCCGTCGTCGAGGCCAGCCTCGTGGAAGTCGTCGATCACCAGGAGCAGCCGCTGGGGGTACTCGACCAGCGTGGTCACGACCGACCAGCGGTCATCTCCGCGATCGGAGATCGTGATCCCGTGCGACTCCAGAAATCCTCGGAACTCGCGCCAGAAGCCGGCGAGCTCGTTGGAGTCTTCCGTGAGGGTCAGGTACAGGACCGGCACGCCGTCGTCCAGCTCGCTCAGCCACTGGCGGATCGCAGCGGTCTTCCCATATCCGCGCGGCCCGCGCAGCACGGCGAGCGGGTGCCGCGAGCGCAGTGCGGCCAGGACGTGCTCAGGGACCTCAGCAGCAGCGCGAGGACGCCTGGCCTCGCCGAGAGTGCTCGCGCTGTCCACGGGGGTTACTGGCATCATCGCTGCTTCACCCCCGACCTTATCAACCGCAGGTCACTATGGGGCCGAGCGGCGCCCAACCTGCGCATAGTAATGCAAACGCTTCCGGTAAGCCAGGATCACTATCGAGCTCCTCATGAAGCACGACCCGCTGGCACGGGATCGTCAAGGGCAGCCGCGAGTGCGTGTGCCGCTTGCGCGAGGGCGGTCGAGCCCGCAGCCGCAGCGAGCGCGACTGCCAGGAGCGGTGCGACCGGCCCGGTCGTTCCTCCCGCGCCGATCACCAGCACGGTCACGGCTGCGGCGCACCCGAGGGTCAGGGCCCAGGGGGCGAGCTGCCACCAGCGCCAGCGGCCGGCCTCTCTCGCGGGTGCCCCGCGCCTGCTGGCAACCGCCCAACCTGTGACCGCCGAGCCCGCGACCGTCCAGGCGATCGAGATCGCCATCGGCACCACGACCTCGCCCCCGTCGTGCCACCCTGCGACGACCACTCCGATCCCGGTGCCGAGCATGAGCAGCCAGGCCGAGGCCAGCACCTTCGGCCGCGATCGAGGCGGCGCCGCAACGACGACCACCACCAGGGCCGCGGCGACCATCGCTACGTGTCCCGACAGATCGTGCGTCGCATCGGACCCGAACGCCGGAAAGGGCAGCAGCCCGAGCTTGATCGCCTCGGACGCGAGGAAGGAGCCGACGCTGACCGCGAACGCGATCGTGGCGGCTCGACGGCGGCCGGCTCGCAACATCCGCACGAAGGTCCACGCGACGACGACGACGACGAACGGCGTGGCCAGCCAGCGCAGTCCGCCGCGCAGCAGCCAGCGAGGGAGCCACTCGACCTCCCGGACAGCGCCGAGGACGGCGTCGCTCCACGTCTGGCCAGCTGGGCTGGCCAGCATCATGCCGAGCACCACCGGTATCGCGACGGCAACGACGACCACCCCGACCACGAGAGACCGGTGCCGAGGCCATCCCATCAGCGCTCGTCGTCGGACGATGCAACGTGACCGCGGGCACGGACGAACGCTTCCAGCTCTGCATCGGTGACGTACCGGCGCCCGAACTGGTCCTGGTCGGCCGCAGGTGCAGGCTCGAGCGGCTGGTGCGGCCGACCGAGCAGCTCGTCGAAAACCCCGACGTAGGTGCCGGACTGCGGCGCCCAGTCGAGCTCGTCGACAATCCGACGGCGGCCTGCGAGCGAGAGCCGCACGCGTCGTTCTTCGTCGTCGAGCACACCTTCGATGGCATCGGCGAACGCCTGGACGTCACCCGAAGCGACCACCACGCCGGCGTCCCCGAGGCTCCGTCGGGTCTCCTGGAGATCGAACGTCACGGGCACGACGGCGTACGCCATGTACTCCATGGTCTTGTTCATGGTCGACACATCGTTGAGCGGTGTGTTGCGGTCCGGCCCGAGCCCGATGCTCGCGCGTGAGAGATGCTCGCCGATCTGCTCCGGTCCTACCCGGCCGGTGAAGGTCACGACGCCGTCAAGACCCATCTCGGTGCACTGCTTGCGAAGGTCGGCGAGGCAGTCGCCGAATCCCATCAGGACGGCGTGCACGTCGACCCGACCGCGTCGGTGCACGAGCTCCGCGATGACCTCGAGAACGATGTGGACGTCGTCCTGGGGCCCCATGATCCCGAGATAGGCCAGCAGATGACCGCGCTGGTCGGCCCGCTTCAGGTGCACGGGGCGCATGCGGGTCGCATCGGGAGCGCTGCGCACCACCGAGGTTCGTCGAGCGGGCACCCCGCCACGGGTCTGCGCGATCTCCTGGTACGACTCGTTGGTGCTGATGACACGATGCGCTGCTCTGAACGTCCGGCGCTCGAGCCAGAGCAGACCGCGGTACTGAGCCTTGGCCGCTGCGCCCTGAGGTTCACCGAAACGCGAGCGGTACAGCTCGGGGTTGAGGTCGTGGTGGTCGAAGACGAACCGGACACCGAAGGGTCGCCACAGCAGCGCGAGCAGCCAGTAGGTGTCCGGCGGGTTGCACGCCTGGATGACGCGAAAGCCGCGCTCACGGCGCACCGCCACCGACAGCCACGCCGTGCGGAACCAGGAGTAGACGAACTCGATGACGTAGCCCAGCAGGCCACGAGCCCCGGGCGCGGGCCGATAGGAGTAGACCGCGACACCCTCGAGCATCTGGCGCGGACGGTCGCCCTCCCCCAGCGGGCAGATCACCGAGACCTGATAGCCGGCAGCGACGAGCGCCTTCGCTTCCAGCAGCACACGCCGGTCGACGCGCAGCGGGAGATTCTGCACCACGATGAGGACCCCGGGTCGAGTGGTCATGAACTCCGTCCTTGCAGCAGCGTGAGATGGCCGACCGGCCCGATCATCATCGTTTGTGTCACAACGTCTCGGGACTGGCCCGGCGGGCCATTCCTGTTGGTAGCGTTCACCGAATTATGGTCCGACGTTCATCCGACGGCGAGCGTGCAGTGCTAGGGCATGCCGCCACCGAGATCCTTCCCCGATTCGGCTTTGCCGCCTCGGACATCGACGACGTCGTGAGGGTCCCGCAACGGATCAAGAACGTCAACTACCGGGTGCGGGCCGAAGGCGCCGACTGGGTGCTCAAGCGCTATGACTCACCACAGGCTGCGGCACGCCTGGAGTTCGCCCACCAGCTCGAGCAAGGGCTGGCCGAGCGTGGCTTTCCCGTCGCGCAGCTGCGGTGCGCGACGGACGGCCGCACCCTTGTGAGCGATGAGACGGGCACCTACTCGTTGCACAGCTGGGTCGATGGCCGGCAGATCTCGATCGATCAGCGAGACGAGACGCTACGGGCGCACCCTGAGGTGATCAGCGAGCTGGCCGCTGCTCTCGGACGGTTCCATCGACTGAGCTCGGCCATGGACCTGCCCGAGGTCACCCATCGGCACCCCGAGGAGCTGCTGCGGATGCCGAGCCGAGCCTTGCGCAGCTCGCCCGGGCGACGTCCCCGCGTGAGCAGGGAGCTGCGGCTGCGGTTGCGCCCGCGCAAGTCGGAGTTCGACCACTGGCTCCTCGAGCACCTGCCCGCGATCCACTCGCACGCCGAGCGGCTCGCCACGACGCCGATCAGCGACCGCATCGACGCCGACGACATCGTGGCCTCCCACCACGACATCAACTGGGAGAACCTGATCTTCGACGATCGGTTCCACCTTCGCGCGCTCCTCGACTTCGACAACGCCACCCGGGTTCACCGCGATCTCGACGTCGGGCTCGCAGCAGCCGTGCTGGTCGGGCCCGACCCTGAGCGCCTGACGACGTTCCTCGCGACCTACACGGCCGCAGCTGAGCACCCCGTCGAGCGGGCCGTCGTCGAGATCGCGATCCAGCTGAAGTGCGCACGCTCCGTGATCTGGTCGATCGATGCCTACCTCGGAGACAGGGTCGCGGATGAGTCCATGCTTGCGACCTGGTGCCGCCACATGTACGCCGGGCTCGACGAGGTCGCGAATGTTCGCCACCGGGCTCTGACCCTGGCGTGCTTGCTCACTCCGGTGATGAGCGCCAGCGAGACGGTCGGTGCCGCTCTCACGCTCTAGCCCTGATGGTGGGCGGCGACCAAGGCTGACCTCGCCGGCCCACCGACCCGCCCATCACCCTCTCGGCGCCTCCGATATCACCCCTACCAGCCCGGTTCTGGCCGCATGGCTGCAGTTACGCTCACGGGTGTCCGTGATGAAGCTATTCGAGCGGACACACATGTCGGGGACAGGAAGTCAGAGTGAGCACTAGCCGGTCGGGCGACGATGCGTCGCGACGAAAGGGCCTCAAGGCGCTTCGGAGCGCAGGCGTTGCGTGGCGGCGGCTATCCCCGTTCTTTCGCGGGTCACGCTCGCGCATCGTGCTGCTGGTGGTGCTGTCGGTCACCACCGGGCTCGTCGAGGCGGTGCTGCTCGCGCTGATCGCTGCCATGGCGGCAGCGCTCGCGCAGGGCGACTCCACGATCGCCATCAGCATCGGCCCGGCCACCTTCGACGAGTCGCGCACCGTGACGTTCGTCATCGCGATCGCGCTGGCGCTGCTGCGCGCCGGCCTTCAGGTCGTCCTCGCCTACGTCCCGGCGCAGCTGAGCGCGAAGCTGCTGGCGGACCTGCGCGGCCAGCTGTTCACCGCCTTCACGAACAGCTCGTGGGCGGTGAAGGCGAACCAGCGCGACGGCACCTTCCAGACCCTGATGACCCAGCACGTCACCAACGTCTCGACGGCGGTGATCTCGCTCGGCACGGGTGTCACAGCCGCCATCATGTTCACGGTCATGGTGATCGGCGCGTTCGTGCAGAGCCCGGTGGCAGCAGCCGTGCTCACGGTCGCCGCATTCGGCTTGTTCTTCGCCCTCCGGCCACTGTCACGACGACTGCGGCGCTACGCCAAGCAGCTCAGCACGGAGGCGATGCAGTTCACCGAGACCGTGCAGGAGATCGTCACGGTCGCTGAGGAGACCGAGGTGTTCGGTGCGACGTCGACGTACACCGACAAGTTCCACGACCAGGTGGAGGCGGTGCGTCGTCCCCACGCCCGCACGCGGTTCCTGGCGGGCGCGCTGCCTGCGATGTACCAGAGCATCGCGCTGCTCATGCTGGTCGTCGCACTGATCGCGATGTCGGTCGTCGGTGTGGGCCAGCTCGCCTCGCTCGCGGCGGTCATCCTGATGCTGATCCGTGCTCTGACGTACGGGCAGCAGATCCAGTCGACGCTGACGGCGATCGACGAGCGCGTGCCGTACATGAATCGGATCGTGGAGCAGCTCCGCCAGTACCGTGAGAACCCGCAGCAGGATGGTCCCACGGACGTCGACCAGATCGATCGGCTCGAGGTCTCGGACATCACGTTCGCCTACCGACCCGGCGTCGATGTGCTCCACGGCGTCACCTTCGGTCTCGGCAGGGGTGAGGCGATCGGCATCGTCGGCCCGTCCGGTGCCGGCAAGTCCTCGATCGTGCAGCTGCTGTTGCGGCTGCGTGAGCCGGCCGGCGGAGCGGTGCTCGCGAACGGGCGCGATGTCCGAGAGCTGACACGCTCATCGTGGCAGCAACGGGTGGCGTACGTGCCGCAGACGTCGCAGCTGATCTGGGGCACGGTACGCGACAACATTCGCTTCTATCGCGATGAGCTGGACGACGACCAGGTGGAGCGGGCCGCCCGGCGTGCCCACATCCACGACGACATCGTGGCGCTGCCGCAGGGGTACGACACCGTCATCGGCCAGCGGGTCAGCGCCGTGTCTGGTGGACAGCGGCAGCGCATTTGCATGGCGCGGGCCCTCGCCGGTGAACCTGAGGTCCTCATCCTCGACGAGCCCACGAGTGCGCTCGACGTCCGCTCCGAGGAGCTGGTGCAGCAGTCGTTGCAGGCCATCAAGGCGGACACGATCCTGATCCTGGTCGCCCACCGACTCTCGACGCTCGCGGTGTGCGATCGGATCGTCGTGATGGTCGATGGCAAGGTCTCGGCGGTCGGCACGCAAGACGACCTCGTGGATCACAGCGACTTCTTCCGCGAGGTCACGGAGATCACCCAACGGCAGACGGTGCAGGGCTGAGCCGTGGACCGCGAAGCGTTGGTGGCCGAGCTGCCGCTCCCCCTGGCGGGCGACGACGATCTTGCGGTGGTAGCGATCGCCGTCGCGGTCGAGGATGCCTTCGACATCGTCCTGAACGATGATGAGATCACGCACGCGCGGCTCGGAACGAGCGCAGGAGTGCTCGAGACCCTTCGACGTCATCTTGGGGAGTCCTGATGTGCGGCATCTGCGGTGTCCTCTCCTTCGATGGCCCCCCCGACCGCGAGCTCGTCCTCCGGATGATGGGGCGGCTCCACCACCGGGGCCCCGACGGCAGCGGCTACTACCGGGACCACCGAGTCGCGCTCGGTCACACGCGGCTGTCGATCATCGACGTCGGTGGTGGCGCGCAGCCGATGTCGAACGCGCAGGGCAGCGTCTGGGTCACCTTCAACGGCGAGATCTTCAACTACGTGGAGCTTCGGGACGAGCTCGTCGCGCTCGGCTACCGCTTCCGCACCGCGTCGGACACCGAGGTGATCGTGCACGCGTGGGAGGCGTGGGGCGAGAAGGCCTTCACGCGGTTCAACGGGCAGTGGGCCATCGCGTTGTGGGACAGCAGCGCCGAGCGCCTGGTGCTGTCTCGCGACCGATTGGGGGTGCGGCCGCTCTACCTCACCCAGCATCGTGACCGGCTGCTGTTCGCGTCCGAGGTGAAGTGCCTGTTCGCCGACCCGGAGACGTCACGCGGCTTCGACGCCGAGGGCCTGGCCCAGACCTTCACGTTCTGGAGCACGGTCGCTCCTGCGACGGTCTTCGCCGGCGTCGAGCAGGTTGAGCCCGGCACCTGCGTCGTGATCGATGCCGGTGGTCGCCGGACGGCCCGCTACTGGGCACCAGACTTCCCTGCTCGTGGTGAGGAACCGGGCCAGGACCTGCAGGAGAACGCCGAACGGCTCCGCGAGCTGCTCGTCGAGGCCGCCCGGCTCCGATTCCTGCGCAGCGACGTGCCGGTGGGCGCCTACCTCTCGGGCGGTATCGACTCCGCCATCACGGCGTCCATGGTTGCCCGATACACCGACTCGCCGCTGCACACCTTCTCCCTCAGGTTCGCCGACGCCGACTTCGACGAAGGCAGCTATCAGGCCGAGATGGTGAGCCGGCTCGGAGCTCAGCACTCGGACGTGGTGGTCGACGCGGCCGACATCGCCGGCGTGTTCCCCGAGGTCGTCCAGCATGCCGAGGTGCCGATACTGCGCTCCGCGCCGGCCCCGCTGTTCCTGCTGTCGAAGCTGGTGCGAGACAGCGGCTACAAGGTGGTGGTGACCGGTGAGGGCGCCGACGAGGTCCTGGCCGGCTACGACATCTTCCGGGAGGCACGGCTCCGGAGCTTCTGGGCCCGCAATCCTCGATCAGCCGTGCGGGACCGTGGCGTCGAGCTCCTGTACCCGTGGCTCTCACGATCGCCGGGGCAGGCGCCCGCGTTCGCTCGTCAGTTCTTCGGGCGGAACCTCGACACCGCTGACCCAGCGCAGTCGCACCGCCCGCGCTGGGACTCGTCCGCTGCGCTGCTGACCATGCTGGCCCCCACCTGGCGAGCCGCGACCGAGGTCGATGTGGCCGCCCGGCTGGTGGACCGCATGCCAGCGACGCAGGCGTCGTGGGACCCACTGAGCCGCGCCCAATGGTTGGAGATGACCACGCTCCTGTCGGGCTACATCCTGGCGTCTCAAGGGGACCGCATGCTGATGGCCAACTCGGTCGAGGGTCGGTTCCCGTTCCTCGACCATCGGGTCGTGGAGTTCGCGAATGCCGTTCCCAGCAGGCACAAGCTGCTGGGCATGGACGAGAAGCACCTGCTGAAGCGGGCGTTCGCCGACCTGATCCCCGCGAGCATCCTGAAGCGCCCCAAGCAGCCCTACCGCGCGCCGGATGCGGCCAGCTTCTTCACCGCCTCGAGGCCCGAGTGGGTCGACGAGATGCTCTCCGAGTCGACCACGCGCGCGGCTGGCGTCTTCGAGCCGTCGATCGTCACCGCGCTCGCGCAGAAGTGCAGTCGAACCGGCGGTGCTCGGATGAGCAACACCGACAACATGCGCGTCCTTGCGGTGCTGTCCACCCACCTGGTCCATCATCAGTTCATCGCCTCAGGCGCTGCCATGAGCGATCTTTCACCGGCTGAGCCCATGACCATCATCGATCGAGTCGCAACGCCCCAGGAGGCCTAAACCATGGATGCAGAGTTCGGCATGTCGACGCTCGCCCTCGATGTCGAGGCCGAGGCCGACCGGATCTCTCGGACGATCGCGGACTACGCGCAGCGCGTACGACGCAAGGGTGCGGTCGTCGCCCTCTCAGGGGGGATCGACTCCAGCGTCGTCGCGGGGTTGGTGACCCGTGCGCTGGGGCCCGAACGTGTGTTCGGCCTGCATATGCCCGAACGAGACTCCTCACCGGAGACCCTCGAGATCAGCCAGTCGGTCTCGACCGCCTTCGGGTTCGAGTCGACCGTCGAGGACATCACCCCGTTGCTCGACGCCGTGGGCGCCTACCGACGTCGTGACGACGCGATCCGCCTGGTGTGCCCGGAGTACGGCGAGGGATACCGGTCGAAGATCGTGCTTCCCAGCGTCATCGACTCGGACACCTTCCGGCTGTACTCGGTCGTGGTCATGGATCCCTCCGGGACGCAGGAGCGCTACCGGCTCACGCCCGAGGCATACCTCGGCATCGTCGCGGCCACCAACTTCAAGCAGCGTGCCCGGAAGATGTTCGAGTACTACCACGCGGACCGGCTGAACTACGTCACCACGGGCACGCCGAACCGCCTGGAGTACGACCAGGGCTTCTTCGTGAAGCTGGGCGACGGCTCCGCGGACATCAAGCCGATCGCCCACCTCTACAAGACGCAGGTCTATCAGCTCGCGGAGTTCCTGGGTGTTCCGGAGGAGGTTCGTTCGCGGCCGTCGACCACCGACACATACTCGCTGCCGCAGTCGCAGGAGGAGTTCTACTTCTCGCTCCCCCACGACCGGATGGACCTGTGCCTGTACGCCCTCAACAACGGGATCGACGCCGAGACCACCGCGGCAGCAGTCGACCTGACAGCCGAGCAGGTCCAGCGAGTGTTCAACGACATCGAGCAGAAGCGGCGCACGACGGCGTACCTGCACGAGGGTCCGGTGCTCGCCGGGGACATCCCGGAGCTCTGAGCCGCCCGGTCGCGCTCAGCGACGCCGGAGCGACGAGACGACCGGGCGCGCCAGCGATGCCACCGTGGAGCGTACCTTCCGCCTGCCGTGGGCGACCCGATCCGGCGGGTTGACGGGGAAATCCAGCAGCTGCGGCCACATCCGCCCGACCAGACCGCCGAAGAACGTGTAGTCCGGGGGGCAGCGCAAGCCTTCGTCCACCCCCATCAGGCACTCGAGCAGCGCCCGCGAGTTGTAGGGGGTCACGCCTTCCTCCACCACGTCGAACTCGGTCCGGACCGTCGCCAGCCACGCGCTGAGACGCTGCTCCCAGTAGAAGAAGTCCCACAGGTTGATGCCCGAGACGGCGATCGCGGACCTGGCCTCGTCGTACCAGCGCTCGAACGTCGCGGCGGCGTACTCGCTCCGCTGCATCGTGAAGATCAGGGCGAGGTTCTCGCGGGTGGGCTCCCTGCGCGGGATCACCGCCCGCACCGTCTCGGCGACGTTGCCGTTGAGCGTGACCCATGGCCGATCCCTCGGCGGATCGGCGTCGAGCGCAGCCGCCTGGTCTGCTGTCTTCTGGTGCGCTGGAGTGAAGGTCGCGGCGATCGTTGCAGCCACAGGTCCGGGTGCTCGGTGCCGGACATGAATGACCTTGTGCGTGAGACCGAGCTTCTTGAGCATGTGCCGCGGCACTTGGATATCCGGGCTGAACGTCGTCATCCCAGGCTTCTTGAACGTGTAGAACGTCATTCGTTGGACGTGCTCGCGTGACGCGGCGAGCAGCACGCGCGAGTCGAAACCGGCAGTCACGGCGAGCGCGAGGGGGTATCGAGCGGCTGCCGCTGAGATCACCCCCTGCAACGTCGTCACCGCGCGCGCCGACGCCGCCTCTGGCTCCCTGTGCTCGATCGGCGCCACCGGCCAGTACCTGCGCACCTGCCCCGTCATGACCTCGAGGTCATGATTGGGCAGCAGCCGGTGGATCCCGACGAAGGCGGAGCCGGACCCCGGCCAGAAGTGGTTGAGGTGCTCGCTCAGCACGCCGTCACGGGTGAGATCCCTGCGCGTCTCGACATCCTCCGGGCGGCCCAGCAGCCGGGCCAACAGCTCAGGGCGGGAACCGCACCAGAGGGCGCCGTCGTCGTCGTGTCCGTAGTAGACCTGGCGCAGCCCGGCAGCGTCGTGGAACACGCGGACCTGCTCGCCCTGGAGATAGCACGCGACCCATCGCCCCGCGAGCTCGTCGAATGCGCGCAGCACGTCCTCGTAGGTCGTGGTGGTGCGCAACAGGTCCGCCAGGATGGTCGCGTCGTCGCGCGCCGGGTGCCGAGGGTCCAGGACGTACCCGAGCAGCACGATGCTGCGGCCAGCCGCGTCGACCCGCGCGGAGGGGAGATCCGGGTGCACCGACAGCGTCAGACCCGCCGTCACGCTCTCGTGCGACCACTCCGCCAGCAGGTCGGGGGCCTCGGGACCCATGACGAACTGGCGGCGGTACGCAATCCCACTGATCGGCGTTGACTGTGGAGATCCCATGGCGGTCCGTTCTACTCAGCGGCCGTCCCTACGACGGTCTGTCACGCTCGTTGGGGCCCGCACCTGTATCCGCCCGTGACTCGGACCCGGTGTCATAGGTGTCGATGAACGGCTGGATGTCCTCGGCCATCATGAGGTCCAGCGCGGCCACGATCTTCTCCTCGGTCCAGTCCCACCACTTGATCCGGAGCAGGGCCTCGATCTGCTCGGGGGGGAATCTGAAGCCCGCGACGCGCGCGGGGTTGCCCGCGAGGATCGCGTAGGGCGGCGCCGTCTGGCGGACGACGCTCCCGGCACCGACGATCACCCCGTCGCCGATCGTCACACCGGACAGGATCATCGCGCCGCGGCCGATCCAGACGTCGTTGCCGATCGTGATGTCACCACGCGCCACGGCCGTGTCCGACGCCGGCCGGTACCACTGGTCGAAGGGCGGGTACTTCCCGAACCGGTAGGTGGTGACGTAGTCCACCCTGTGCTCGCCACCGAGGAACACCTCGACCCCGAAGGCGAAGGAGCAGTACCGGCCCACGGTCAAGGTGCAGCCCGGGCTCTTGTTGGCGATGGTGAGGTGCCCCCATGAGTACTTGCCGATATCGAACTGCTTGAGGTCGGGCCGTTGGTCCAGGCGCCTCGCCTGCGGCACCAGCACCTTCCGCCGAAGGTTGCCCAGACTCCGCTTCATCGACGTCACGACGCTCATCGCCGACCACCCCTTGTCTCCACACGTGCCCAGTACGTCACTCGAGCGCTCCTTGCTCATGCCGGATCATGGCGCTCATCGCTGCCGCCGGGTGCGGCGCGCGAGGTCGAAAGCCTGCCGTGCGCTGGCGTAGCGGTGATAGAACTCGCCGACGACGAAGGCTGCGCGTGCCCGCGGGCTGAGCAGCGCACGCGCGCCTGCGCGGCGGAACGCGCCCAGCGGCGGCACCAGGGATCGCAGCCCGGGCCACGGGGCAGCGGCTGGTCCGCCGTCGAGAACATCCCGCTCGTGGCGCCCGGTGAGGACGCGTTCGAGCTTCTTGCTGAGCGCCTGGTAGGAATCCCGTGCGGGGTGCCGCACGACGGCTGCGCCCGAGTACGCCGTCTGCATACCCATCGAGTTCGCTCGCTGCGACCACTCGATGTCGGCCCCGGAGTAGAGCTCGGAGCGGAAGGGTCCGGCTGCCTCGAACGCGGCTCTGGTGGTGACCATGTTGGCGGTGACCGACCCACCGCCCCGCTGGGCGTATATCTCCTGCGGGAAGGCGTGGACCAGCTCATAGGCCTCGACCGGGTGGGGGCGGCGGTCGTCTCGCGCATAGACGGTGACGTGGCCGGCGACGATGTCAGCGCCGCCGGCGAGCGCCGCGACGGACTCCTCGAGCCACGACTCGTCCGGGAGGCAGTCCGAGTCGGTGAAGGCGAGCACCTCGCCGGTGCTCTGCGCGACGGCGGCGTTGCGGGCAGCGTACGAACCGCCTGCAGGTTCCTCGACGAGGTGGACCATCGGGAACGAGTCGAGCAGCTCGGCAACCGGTGACGTGCTGCCGTTGTCGGCCACGATGATCTCCACCAGCTCGGCCGGATAGCTCTGGTGGGACAGCGCCTCGAGGCAGGCCGTCAGGCGCGGGTCGTCGCGGACGGGGATGATGACCGAGACTCGTGGCCTGGCACCCGCGCTCCCGATCTCCACCTCCTCACGCTGCTCGCTCATGCTGGACCTGCCGACAGGTCCGGGCGTAGCGGTGTCGCGGCCGAGCCCTGGTTCGCTCCGAACGCGATCGCCGAGGCTGTGGCGTACTCCGAGTCGTGCGAGATCGAGATCTCCAGCCCGCGCACACCTGCTCGAGCCGCTGCGGCCAGCATGGTCCCGTGCAACCGGATGCCGGGCCGCCCGAGCGCATCGCGAACGACCTCGATCTCGCGCCACACCGGTGGCGCGTTCTCCGCCAGCCGGAGAGCCTTCAGGACCGCTTCCTTCGCTGCGAACCGGGCTGCCGCATGCTGTCCCGGTCGATGACGCCCGAGGCAGTACTCGACCTCGCTGGTCGTGAACCAGCGCTCGAGGAAGCCACGCCCGCCTCGTTGGATCAGACGGTCGAACCTCCGTGTGGCCACGAGATCGGTACCGATACCGGATATGTGCATGGTCACCTGCTGGCTGCCTCCGCGAGAACCGCTAGGAAGCCTTCCGCCACCGCTTGGGCACCGACGGCGTTGAGGTGCCCGTGGTCGGAGGCATACGCTCTGTCCAGCGCGTAGTAGACCTTGCCGTCGTGCCGACCGGTGATCCTGTCACCGCCCGGGGCCGTCGACTCGATCGCAGCAACATCGAACAGCAGGCCAGGCCCCGCATACTCCTCTCGAATCAGAGCGTTGAGCTCCTCGCGCAGCACGTTGTGCTCCGGGCCGTACTTGTCACCGCGGCCGAGCCAACCCTTCAGGGTCGCCACCGTGTCGCGCTTGACGTTGAGCGGCACGGTCGCGGCCACGAACGTGACGTCCGGGTAGTCGCGCTGCAGCGCTGCCAGCGTGTCTCGGTAGGCAGCGAAGACCTCGTCGATGTCGTGCCCCTGCCGGATGTCGGAGTAGCAGAGCTTGAGAACTGCCACATCGATCTGGTCTCCCAGACCTCCCCGCACCATGGCGTCGAACGCCTGGATCTTGCCGAGCGGATCTCCGTTCGTGCCGATCCGGAGGTGGGAGATCCCCGCGCCGGTCCCGTCGCCAGCAGCGATCTCTGCCACGGGCAAGGCCGGGAGGTCGTGCTCGCCGTACACCGCCGACACACCTTCGAGCACGTTGCCGCCGACCGACTGGTGCGCGAAGAAGACCCTCGCCTCGGACAGCTCGACGAGGTCCTCTGCGCTGACCGTGGCGCCCATGTACGGGACTCCTTCCGGATTGTCGGTGCGGACGTAGGCGAACCCCCCGACGAGCGCGCCGATGACGAGGACAGCGGCTACGACGGTCAGCCGGGTGCGCATAGTGTCTCCTCTTTCTCGGGGTCTGCAGCCTGGTTCACGCCTCGCGCGGCCCACTGACGAAGGGTGGACTTGACGACCTTGCCGTTCTGATTGGTCGGCAGCTCCGCCACCTCGTGAGCCTCATGCGGGACCTGGTGCCGCGCCAGCGTCGATCGGCAGTGGGTGAGGACATCGACAGCTGTGACGACCTCGCCGTCCTTCACGGTGTAGTAGGCCACGATCGCCTCCCCCGCTTCATCGTCAGGGCGACCGACGACAGCCGCGGCCGCGACACCGCTGAGCTCGAGCACCGCGTCTTCGATCTCGTGGCTCGAGATGCGGAAGCCCCACGACTTGATGAAGTCGTCCTGGCGGTCGACGACGTAGATGAATCCGTCCTCGTCGACACGACCCAGGTCGCCGGTCCGCAGGGTGCCGGCGACGAACTTCTCGCTGGTGCCCTGAGGATCGTCCCAGTACCCCTTGGCAATGCTGGCACCGCTGGCGACGATCTGACCGACCACGCCCGCGTCCACCTCGACCCCGTCAGCATCCAGCACCCCGAGCGTCACCCCCGGCACCCCCTTCCCGATCGATCCCTGCCGCTCGCGCAGCAGCTCAGGCGGGAGGTAGGACAGCCTGGCCGTGGCCTCGGTCTGCCCGTACATCACGAAGAGCCGCGCGTGAGGCTGAGCGGCTACGATCTGGTCGATCTGGGGCTGCGGCAGCCGGCCGCCTGCCTGCTGCAGGTGCCTGAGGGACGGCAGCGCCCTGGAGGCAAAGGAGCTCGCCCTCAGCAGCAGCTGATACGAAGAAGGCACGCCCGCGAACCCCGTGCACGCATCCCGGTCGATCGCCTCGATCACGGTCTCGGGATAGGCCAGGCTGTCGCTGAGCGAGACGCTGGCACCGACCCGCAGGTGCGTGTGCAGCAGCGAGGCGCCGAAGCAGTACGAGAAGGGCAGCACCACGAGCATGCGGTCGTCTCGACGCAGGTCGAGGTAGCTGATGATCGAGTCGGTGTTGGCCTGGATGTTGCGATGGGTCACGCGAACGGCACGCGGCGCCGAGGTGGTCCCCGACGTGAAGACGAGCACCGCATCGGCATCGGGATCGACGGCCGCGGGCCGCCAGGGGCGTGCATCTTGCGGGGAGACCTGCACCGCGTCGTCACGCACCTGACGGGCGTGCGCGAGCGCCGGCTCGAATCGCCGGGTCAGGGCACGGTCCACGAGGAAGGAGTCGCAACCGACGAACGCCGCCTTGCTCGCGACATCCTGGGGTGTCAGACCGGTGGCGAACGGGACCGCGACGTGGCCCGAGCCCAGAATGGCGAGGTAGGCCGCCGCCCAGAAGAGGGAGTTCCTGCTGAGCAGTCCGATCCGCGATCCGGGCTCGAGACCCCACTCACCGATATCGTGCGAGAGCAGCGCCACCTGGTCGCGAAGCTCTGCGTAGCTGTGGTGCCCTGTCCGATCGATGACAGCGATATCGTCGGGTCGTCCTTCAGCGAGCAGAAACTCCGCCGTACTCATATCTGTCGACGGCATGGCGTCCCTTTCTCGGCGGAAGGGTTGTCGGCTTTGCGGCCGCTATCACGGCGCCTGTATGGTGACGCCGCATCACCGAGATGCACGTGACCTTGAGCGAGGGCGACATGGAAGACCAGGTTCGGAACCAGGTTCGGGAATTCGTGGTGCGGAACTTCCTCTTCGGCGATTCTGCGCGACTGCCCGACGACGCCGACTCGCTGCTCGCCGCCGGAGTCGTCGACTCGACCGGGGTGCTTGAGCTGGTGGACTTCCTCGAGACCGATCTGGATGTGAAGGTCGCTGACGACGAGACCGTTCCGGCGAATCTGGACAGCATCGAGAACCTGACGCAGTTCGTGGTGCGGAAGCGTTCCGCAGCGGCCTGACATCCGCCTGTGCGCCGCGGCAGACTGCTCGCGCGCACCCGCAGGCAGATCTGCCCGCGACGTCATTGCGTTGCTCACGTGGCTCCCCTTGGTTCCCGACTGGCCACCTCAAAGATAAGAGCGCGCCCATCCTGGGTCACTGGTGACGCGAGGGTGGTGTCAGAACCACGCTGGGGTGAGTCAGGGTGAGGCGCGGGCTGTGTGCGCGACCCCGCGTAGCGGCGCCTGACCCGGACCCCCGATACTGAGACGGTGATAGGCGTCGTCGTCCCAGCGCACAACGAGGAGAACGGCCTCCCACGTCTTCTTGCTGCCCTGCAAGCACCAGTCGACAGCGAGGCGCTCGAGGTCGTCGTCGTCGCCAACGGGTGTACCGACGGCACCGCTGCCATCGCCCGCAGCCACGATGTACACGTGATCGAGACGCCCGTCCCGTCCAAGATCCAGGCGCTGGCGCTCGGCGACCGGTCGATCTCGGGGTTCCCTCGCCTGTACGTCGACGGCGATGTCGTGATCACCTACGACGACGTCGTCCGGCTGGCCGGCGCGCTGGGCGCCGAGGTCCACGCTGCCGGGCCACGACGGTCCTTCCCGATGACCGGCGTCGCCACGCTCGTGCGCCTCTACTACCGGATCTGGCAGCAGCTGCCCGGGGTCCGCGACGAGCTCTACGGTCGCGGCGTGATCTGCGTCGACGAGGTCGGCCACGAGCGGCTGCGAGGGTGGCGCGACGTGATGTCCGACGACCTCCTGATCGCGATGAGCTTCGCACCGCAGGAACGGGTCGTGGTGGAGGGCACGGCCGCGGTGATCCGTCCTCCGAAGACCTACCGCGACCTGCTGCGCCGTCGGGTCCGTGCCGCCACGGGCAACGCACGGCTCGCCTCCTCGTCCGACCGGCCGCAGCTGCGGGGCTCCGGCGCCTCGCTCGGCTTCCTCATCAGGCTCGCGGGGCGATCGCCCAGGCTCCTGCCCGGCGTGCTCGTCTTCGCGATCACGGGGGTGCTCGCACGCGTAGGCGCGGCCGCCGCCGTGCGCCGTGGCGACACTCGCTGGCACCGGGACGAGAGCAGTCGCTCATGACCGGTGGGACCTCACCCTTGGGGTGAGGCCGAACACCCCGGGTGCGCACCCCGCGATCACCCTTGCGCGCCCGACCAGCGCCCTACCGCTGCCGACACTATTGCCGCATCGGCACCGGCCGAGAACAACAGAGTTCGGGGGCTAGACATGGTGAAGCTGCGTCAGAGTGAGGTCTCTTGGCGGGAGATCGACGGCGAGATGGTTGTGCTCGACCTGAAGACGTCGAAGTACCTCACGACGAATGCCACCGGGACTGCCATGCTCAAGCTGCTGGTCGAGGAGCGGACTCCAGACGACCTCGCACGAGCTCTCGCGACGACTTTCGAGGTCGACAGCGCGACCGCCCAGCGTGACGTAGCGGCCTTTCTCGACGATCTCTCCGCACGCGGCCTGCTGGTCGGTCAGTGATGACGAGCCAGCACGGCGCCCGTATTCCGGTACATGCCGGTGCACACTGCAACCGTCAAGAGGAGGTGAACACTTATGTATGAGGCTCCCACGATGACCGAGGTTGGTTCGGTCCGCGACCTCACGCTCGGCGAAGGCTGGGCGGGCAACGACGACACTCTGCTCTACTTCATCCGCTACGGCACGATCGAGTCGTGACGTCAGGCACATCGTGGGGGTTCATCGAACGTTGTTCGATGAACCCCCACGAGTGCGTTCTAGCACAAGTTCGGGGAATCTTGACATGACACAGCTGGCGGACGCGATCGTGCGTTCGGACCCTTTCGAGGTCGCGACGTGCTGGGCCCACGGGTTCGTCCCCGATCAGCGGCGGGCGCCGACGACGACGTCGCCGCGCGAGGCACTGGCCGGAGTCATCCGACCCGCGCTCCTCGACGGCCCCTGCTACGTCACCTTCTCTGGCGGTCGTGACTCGTCGGCGGTGCTGGCCGCAGCGACTGCCCTCGCACGTGCCGAGGGCTTGGCAGACCCGGTCCCGGTGACCCGGCGCTATCCCCACATCCCGGACACCGACGAGAACGAGTGGCAAGAGCTCGTCGTCAGTCACCTGGGGCTGCGCGACTGGATCCGGCTCGACCTCACCGACGACGAGACCGATCTTCTCGGACCGACGGCACAGGCCAGCATTCGGCGCCACGGCGTCCTGTTTCCCCCCGCACTGCACAGCCACGGCGTGGTCTACCAGCACATGCGGGGCGGCTCCATGCTCACGGGTGAAGGCGGCGATGAGGTTCTTGGGGCGCGTCGCGTCACGCCGCTGACGCTGCTCAGGCGTCGTCGAACGCCGACGCTCGCCCTCCTTCGGCGCGCCTGCGATGCGCTGCTACCCCGACCTCTGCGAGCCGCCGCGGTGCGCCACGAGTTGCCCGTGGCCGAGCTCCAGTCGTGGCTGTTGCCCGACGCCGCCAACCGTCACTCAAGAATGCTGGCTGCAGCAGAAGCCACCGAGCCGCTGCGGTTCTCCGACGCGATTGCCTGGGTCGGGCGCAAGCGCGTGTGGCACACGATGGACATCAACCAGCGGATCGTCGCGAGCGACTATGACGTGAGGGCGATCAACCCCCTGATCCATCCGGACTTCCTCGCAGCGCTCGCTCGCGCAGGGGGATTCTGGGGCTACAACGGGCGGACGTCGGTCATGAAGGCTCTCTTCGCGGATGTCTTGCCCCCCTCGGTGCTGACACGGGGCTCCAAGGGCGCGTTCAACCGTGCCTACTCGGGTCGCTACACGCAGGCGTTCGCGCGGGAGTGGGACGGTACCGGCGTCGACACCAGCCTCGTCGACGTGGTAGCACTCCGATCGCAGTGGCTCTCCGACACCCCCACCATGAGTGCCGCGATGCTCCTGCACTCGGCGTGGCTCGGCACTCAGAACAACGCGGAGGCCTCCTCGTGAGCAAGCTCCCGCGCACGATCCCGCCGGTGGACGAGTGGGGCTGGATCGGCGTCGCGCTCGGCCTGGCCTGCTTCACCGAGGTCGGCCTGCGCACGGTTGGTCTCCCGCGTCTGTCTCGCCGCCTCGGCACGCCACTGCAGTCCGATGACGAGACCACGGCCGCGGCTGTCACCATCCCGACCGGATTGGCGCCGCAGGACCGCCGGCGGGTGCGCGCAGCCCGACGAGTCATGAGGCACTGGCCGTTCGGGGATACGTGCCTTCGCCAGGCCCTGGTCAGCGGTGCGCTGATCAGGCACCGTTCACCCTCACTCGTGGTCGGCGTCGCCAAGCTCGACGGGAAGCTACGCGCGCACGCGTGGCTGGAGATCGACGGTGGAATTCTCGACCCGTTGGGTGCCGCGAGCTCGTACACGCGGCTGACCCCGGTCTCGACGAGGAGGACCTCCTGATGCGCACTCGTCTGTACGGCCTGAACGTGGAGTCAGACCTGGCGATCTTCGAGCAGAGACCCCCCGAGGGCGAGATCGACGTGAGGATCTGCATCGGTGCGGATGCTTCACCGGTCGAGACCGAGCTGCCCGGTCGCCGTCTGCTGCACGTCGCCACCGATCGGCAGCACTTCACAGCCACCGAGCACCCCGACGGCTACCTGCTGCGGTTCCACGGCACGTGCGACTTCGAGATCGATGCGGGTCTGACGACCATCGTCGCGCACCCACTGCCGGGCACCTCCCTCGACCGGGTCGCCGTGCTGGCCATCGGCACGACGCTCTCCTTTCTCATGATCATGCGGGGCCACGCTGTGCTTCACGGGAGTGCCGTCCAGCTCGGCGATGTCGCTCTGGCGTTCATCGGCCGATCCGGTATGGGCAAGTCCACGATGGCCACATTGATGTGCGCCGACGGCGCACGGCTCATCACCGATGACGTGCTGCGAGTCGACCTCGACGGCGGCACGCCGTTGTGCCATCTCGGGGCGACGGAGCTCCGGCTCCGCAAGGCGGCGGCCGAGCTGGCAGGACAGTTCGGGCAGGCGCCGGAGAGTCGAGTGACGGGCGACAGCCGAGACGCCCTCCGGATGGAGCAGGCGACACGGGATGGCCTACCGCTCGGAGCGATCGTGATCCCGTTCCCCGACCACGACGACGGCGAGCGGGAACCCGAGATCATCCGACTCTCGGCGAAGAAGGCGTTTCTCTACTTGCTGCAGTTCCCACGGATCGCCGGTTGGGAAGACGCGACCGTGCTCGACCGCCAGCTCGGAGAGCTCTCCCGGGTTGTCGAGTCCGTGCCGGTCTATCTGGCACGGATGCCCTGGGGGCCGCCCTTTCCGGAGGGACTCGCCGAGCGCATCCGCCGGGAGATCTCGTTGACTCAGGTCCTGCCCGCAGACTCGACAGCGTCGAGATAGAGCGCTAGCGCCTCAGCGTGTGCCCTCGTCCGCTCCTGCGCGCGATGCCGCTTCGGACGGACAACCCGCTCGGCCACTCCGATCGCCGCGCTTCGGGTGACCGACGCAGCGGTCCGTCGGGCACCGCGGCGCACAGCACGAGCGAACATGCGCGCGACGCCCTGGTCCCGCCTGGCCGCAGGAACCGGCGCCAGGTTGTCGACGACCGCACAGAGCCGACTGAAGGTCGCGGAAACGCCTAGCTCGGTATCGAGGGTCGGTGGCAACGGCGTGTCGAAGATCCGCTGCGCGCGGCTGAGCACCAGCGAGAGATGGGGCTCGGCCTGCCATTCCATGGCCCGTTGCGCGACCGGACCCCAATCCGCGATGTTGCGTGCGACGCGATCCGTGTCGAGCAGCAGCAGCAGCCGATTGGCGCCGGTCAGCGTCGCGTGGAGGCCTACGTGCACCAGTGAGTCGACCTCGTCGAGTGTCCAGGTGCGGCTGAGGCCGATCGAGACCTCGCGTCGCCGCGCGAGGATGTCGTCCGTAGCGACCGAGAGGCGGGCGCGACGCACCGCCGTGTTGGTCATCGACCAGTGCAGGTCCACGAGCAGCCCGGCTGGGCTGATCCAGTGCATCTCACCGGGCGTCTCGGGATTGCGGAGCATGTCGTCGTAGTCGGCGATCTGCCACTTGTGGCCCAGGAGAACGCTGCACACCTCGCGGAGGTCCTGGGGCGAGACCAGCACATCGACGTCGTGGTAGGTGCGCAACCCGGGTCGGGGGTGCGCCGTCTCCGACAGCACCGCACCCTTGAAGGTCACCCAAGGAGTATCGCCGAGCAGCGCTCGAATCTGCTCCAGCACGATCGAGGCACGCAGGTGGGTGCCGATGGCATCGTCACGGTCGACGCGCAGTTCCGCCGCAAGCGGTGGACACACCTCGCGGTAGGCGACGTGCGCCAACGGTGCGATGCGATGGTGACGCACCGCTCGAATGAGATCCTTGGTGGAGTCCAGATCCGCAGGAGGCTCGGGCTCGGCACCTTGGCAGATGGCGACCAACTGCCTCGACGCCCAGTCGTCACCACGACGCTTCGTTTCGGCTCTCAAGGCTTGCTCCAGTGGCTTCGCATTCCGGTCCCCCTACGCGGCGCGGTCTGTCGTCGGGTCGGCCCCGTGCGTGCCGCCGGCGACGTCGTCGCCGCTTCGGACACTGTGGCAGGTCCGGGCCAGCACAGTTCCCATATCCGACTCGCCACGCCCCCATCGCTTCCTCGTCGACGATGAATCACCCCACAGATCGCGCCTGCACGGCCTTCGCGGTGGTGTGCGCTTCGTACCACTTCAGCTCACTTCGGACTGGAACGCTCAGCAGCCCTGCGACCGCACCGAGGCAGACTGTTATCGTTTCGTTGTCAAACGGCACCCGTCGGACACACCCGAACATGTGTCTGGCGTACCGTCTGAGGTGTCGGATGCACTGCCGATCAAGAACCCGAGACAGTGCATCCGGGGTCGGGGGACCCGAGTCCGCGTGCCACCATCGCCCTGTCAAGACCGATCTTGTCAGAGCAGGCACCGCGGAGACCATCCGAGGCAGATCGCAACCGACAGCGATCCGCTCACGAGGCCAAGGAGCTCCCCCGTAGTGGATACCGCACACAGCAAACCCGACGTCGCCCGGCGGCGCCAGCCGACCGGCTCTCGACGCCATCGCCGCACGCTGCCCTCGCTCGCCGTGGGTCTGACGCTCGCGCTGATCGGCTCGATGACAGCCGCGAGCGCCCGCCCGAACGAGGCGAAGGCGAACCCGGCGGCGACCGAGGTGGCCGCGGTCGCCAGCTTCGAGCGAGAGGGGTCCGACATCGACGGCCCCACTGCCGCGGACGTGGCCGGCCTCGAGGTGCACGACGGCAACCTCGTGATCACCGAGCCCGGGACCGTCATCGACGGCCTGTATGTCCAGGGATCGATCAGCGTCCACGCTGACGACGTGACGATCGTGAACACCGTCGTGGCCTACCGCGGCTACCACAGCATCCGGGTCCACCCTGGGGCCGACGGCACCCAGGTCCTCGACTCGAGCATCTACTGCTTGAAGACGCGGACGAACGGCATCGTGTTCGGCGACTACAGCGCCGACAACGTGTCGCTGTTCGGCTGCCGGAACGGCTTCATGTCCTCGCAGAGGCATCCAGCGACCGTCATCAATTCCTGGGTTGACGGTCAGCCGTTCAGCCAGCGTCACGACGGTGGACTCAACGCCAGGCCGGAGCCCGCCCCCGAGCCCGAGCCCACCCCGGAGCCTGAGCCCACGCCTGAGCCCGAGCCCACCCCGGAGCCCGAGCCCACTGAGCCCGCCGAGCCCACTGAGCCCGCGCCGGGACCGGATCCTGTTCCTGCTCCCAGTGGATTCCCGAACGCTGACAACACCGGCGTACCGGCGGGGGTGACCCTGCGTCCCTCAGACGACATTCGGATCACCGAGGACGGGACGGTGATCGACGGCCTCCACGTCGACGGAACCATCGTTGTTGCCGCCAACGACGTCACGATTCGCAACACTCTCGTCCAGGGCGGTGGCGACGGCTACCCGATCCGGGTCGAGGGCGGTTCAACGAACACTTTGATCGAGCACGTCGAGATCGACAACGAGAACAGCACCGGGATCGGCATCTTCTTCGACGGAGGCAGCGGAGGTGCGACCGTGCGCTATGCCGACATCCACTCTGCTGAGGATGGCATCCGTATCCAGGCGAGCAACGTGACGATCGAGTACTCCTACATCCACGACCTGCACCGAGTCTCGGGCGGTCATCATGACTCCATTCAGATCCGTAGTGGTGACAACATCACGCTCCATGGGAACAACCTGCAGGCGTACGTTGCGTCCACCGATGACCCGATGAACGCCGCGATCCAGATCGGCTCGTTGCAGGGAAGCGACCAGATCTCGAACCTCTTGGTGACCGGCAACCTCATGAACGGCGGCAACTACACCATCAACGGCGGGGGCCGCGGCGAGGTCGACAGCGCCCGCTACAGCGGCAATGTCTTCGGTCGTGATTTCCGCTATGGGGTCGCCGGGAACATGGGAGTCAGCGTCTGGGACTCGACGAACGTCTGGTACGACGACGGCGAACCGGTTCGCTGACGCCGTTCTCGGCTCGTCCGCCGGCACACCCTACGGGTGACAAACGGCGTGACGATCGGCTGGGCGCTGGCAGTGACCGATGTGTTGCTCCCAGCGCCCGAGCCGTCGGGACCGCACTCCCGGGCTGCGCTTGAGTGGGACGCGGTACCACAGGCGCCATCCGCTACGACAGGCCGGCCCGCTCCGAGCTCGGGCCGGATGCTGCCTCACGGCTGATCGCACGGGCCGGAACTGGTGGGCATCCTGGTGGCACCTCGATATGCCGCGCATCGCAGACACCCTCAGACTGCCTGGCCAGGCGCTACCCGAGGTCTCGCTTCTTCTGGGCCGGTACACCAGCGTAGAGCGAGTCCGGGTCACAGTCCCGCGTGACGACAGCACCGGCGGCGATGACCGTTCCCGCACCGATCGTGACACCAGGCAAGATCGTCGCATTTGCGCCAATCCAGCACCCGTCACCGATCACGACGGGCGCCGTGATCAACTCTCCGGCACGCGCATCGCTCGGCCCGAGCTCGTGCGTCGACGTCATCACCGTCACACCCATCCCTAGGTACGCGCCCCGCCCGACGGTGACCGGCGCGTGTGTCGAGAGCATGCATCCCATGTTGATGAATGCGCCCTCGCCGATCACGAGCCGCTTGCTCCCGATCCACACCCCCGGGGAGATCCTGCTGTGCTCCACACGTGCGCCGTAGGCCCTGAGCAACCGCCAGCGCAACGGCACCGGGACCAGAGACGAGCTGATGAGCGTGTTCAGCACGACGTTGCGCCAGAGGCCTGGCCACAAAGAGCGCAGTCGTGACATATGGCCAAGTCTATGGCCGCCGATACTCCGGCGTCTGCCTCAGTTGACCCCGCGCGCCTTGTCGACCTGTGTCTGACGTCCGCCCGAGAGCAGGACTCGAAGCGCCGCTCGGCTGCGTCGTTTCCCAGCAGCGGCACGAACCAGCTCACCGAGTGTCACGGCGAACCAGAAGCACGCGGAGGCAACAGGGCCGTGGCGCTTACGGTAGAGCCGGACGCGGTTGTGCGTCATCAGACTCCACAAGCCGTCCGAGGTTCCCAGATCGCCTCCCAGGTGCCGTACCTCAGCTTCTGGGACGTACCGGAGTGCGAGTCCAGCATCACGAGCCCGGAGGGCGTAGTCGGTCTCCTCTGAGTACAGGAAGAAGCGCTCGTCCCACAGACCGACGGTGTCAAGGGTCCGCCGGTGGAGGAACATCGCGGCGCCGGTTGCCCATGCGGCCGTCGTTGGCTCGGCGTAGGACGCCTCGTCGTTGACCACCTCACCGAGCGCGACGTGCCGACCGGCGCGCGATCCCCCGAGGATGGCTTCGCCGAGCGCTCTCAGGATCGTGGGCTCGCGCCGGAGTGAGTAGAACAGCGACCCGTCAGCGGTCCTCATGCGAGGCACCGTGATCCCCAGGGACGCGTCGGCCAGCGTCGGTTCCAGCAGGAGCCTGACACTCCCGGCGGCCGGTACCGCGTCCGGGTTGAGGATGTAGGCACCGAGTCGCGGTGTGACGCTGCGCAGTGCCACGTTGATCCCGGCGGCATAGCCGACGTTGGCGCCCGCGTCGATGAGCGTCGCCCAAGGTGCGAGCGTGCGGACGAGTTCTGGAGTGCCGTCGGAGGAGTCGTTGTCGACGATGACGACATTGGCAGCCGGCGCGCCATCGAGGGCATCGCGTAGCGCGTGGAGGAACTCCTCGATGACAGCCCCGCTGTTGTAGGTGACGGCCACGACCAACACATCCGGTTCTGCGTCTGCCACCCTCTTCGGGGCTGGCGCGCTCATCGCATCACCACTGGGAACGACGCCCGAGCACGCGTGCGGCACGGTACCGCGCGGCGCGCGCCTTGGCACGCCATCCTGTGAAGCTGCGGGGGTCGAGTGAGCTGGACTGCAGGATCAGAGCAGATTGGACCAGCTGGGCGGTCCAGTCTGCCACGGTCGTCACACCCTTGGCCTTCGCCGACAGAGGCATCCTGTCGGCAAGATCGGCGTCGGTCTTGATCAGGGTGTGCGGCGACCGTGGGTCATCCATGTGGTCCTCGGGCACGAACGGGTAGTAGAACCCGTTCACAGCACCGGCGCGCGCGGCCCGAACGCAGTACCCGGTGAATGATTCGTCTGTGCCGAGCAGTCCGTTCGCCTCGATCAGTCGACGTGGCATCAGGTATCCGCTCCCCTGTACCCAGAGGTTCCTCAGCAGCTGGTGACCGCCGGCAAAGGTGGCGATCTTCTTCGACGCCAGCTCCGGGCGGAAGTCCTCCGGCGGGGGACGCCAGCTAGCGATCACCCCGAACTCAGGATTGGCCTCGTGCGCTGCCACGAAGGTGTCGAGCCAGCCGGGCGTGACCAGGCAGTCGTCATCGACCTTGGACACGAAGCGGCCCGTCGACTCCTCCCAGAGCCAGGACGTGGGCTCTCTCAGCTTCACGTTCTCGCGACTGTGGTGGTACTTGTGGACGCGCGGATCGGTGATGTAGGGGCGCAGGGCCTCGATCGTGGCCTCGTCGTCACCGTTGTGCCATAACCACACTCGATCCTGCTCGCCAAGCGTGTCGAGCAGCCGCGGCAGACTGAGATGCACGTACCCCGCACTGCGGTAGGTGATCATGATGATGTCCGCTCGATGCGTCACGTGGGCTCCCCCGTCGTCTCGAGCTCGGACCGCCACAGCCCACGCGCGCGCATGCGGCGCCAGGTGCCGGCGGTCGAGGTCAGCTTCCCTCGTAGCGGCAGCTTCCACCACAGCCGGAAGGCTGGCATGTTCAGGAAGCGCGGCGTGGGGAGGCCCAGCAGCCGCATGGTCAGGACCCGCCCCCAGACCGCACCCCGGGTGCTCTCCAGGTTCGGCTGCGACTCAGGGAGCCGCGACAGCGGTAGCTCTTCGCCAGCCAGGGCCCCGTCGGCGAGCGCGGCCCGCAGCGCTTCCCGCCCCCGCTCTGTGCGCACGACGACGAGCGATCGACCCGGCTCGTCATCGGTCACCTCGCGGTACCAGGGGTCGCCGATCGCCAGGTCGGCGAACTCGCCTGTGTGATCGGGGCAGATGAGACAGCGCCACTGGCGGTTCTTGGTCAACGTCCCGCCCCACGCCTCCGCGTAGCTGAAAGAACCGGCCGGTCCTTCGCTCGTGCGGACGCGGAACCTGCCGGGCCACCCCTCGCCCCGGTAGTCGACCTGCGTCACAGCAGCGGGGTCGACGTCGAGATCCCTGATCAGCTTCTCGGTCGCAGCACTTGACGGAGTCCCTGCGCAGAAGATCCCGATCGTCAGACCGACCTTCTGGGCGAGCGCTGGTCGGAGCTCCGCCGCTCGTCGCGTGGCAGCGATGTCGCAGGGCTTGCCGACGACGACGCAGGGCCCCGCGGCGTGCTCCACGAGATCCAGACGTTCACATGGGCTCGCCGGGGCGTAACGGGAGCCCGCTGCAGCGACGATCGTCTCGTAGGTCGTGTTGAGAACCGTCTCGTTGCGCAGCGGGTTCTCTCGCGACGCCTGGATCTGCAACGCGCCGACCGCCGCCCCGGATGTCACCATGTGAGCCGAGATCGCGCTGACCACCCCGCCCGATGACCCGCGGTGCCGCACGTCCGGGTCGGTGGACCAGCACTCGTAGAGGGCGAGCACAGGGCCCCACTCGCCGTCGAACGGTGCACCCTCCAGGGCGCCGGGCTGATGCTCGAGCCGGCGCCCGGGGCACGCCGCGACGGCGGCGCCCGTCGTCGGACCGGTGACGCCGACGATCGGGAGCGGACGGCGACCGATGTGCTTGACATCGCTCATCGCCTGCGTGTCCGGACTCAGATAGGCGCACACCCCGCACCCGGTGCAGAGATGTGCATCGACGACAGCCTCGATGCTCGACAGTGAGCGGTCCTTCACCCGATTGCCTCCAGCGCGGAGGGTTCCGTACGCCATCGATCGACCGACTCGAAGACCTCACGAAGTTGCTGACGCGACCGTTCGATCGTCGCCGGCGCCTCGGTCCTCAGAACGTGTCCGATGGCGTCGCGCCGCGCGAACGAGTCGAGCATGAGCTGTACGGCTTCTGCTCCTCCGAGCTTCCGTGCATCAATGACCTCATCACCGAGTCCACAGGTCACGAAGACTCCGTGAGTCTTGTCGCTGTAGGCGTACGCCGCCGTCGGCGTCAGCGTTGAAAGGGCAGCGATGGTCGAGTGCATCCTGCTCCCGACGAACCAGTCCAGCTGCGCGATGCACCACTTGAGCTCGGCCGCGTCGAGCTCCGGCGGCACGACGCTCACGAGCTCACGCTCTGCCGTTCCGAGCATACCGAGCACCAGGTCGATAGCCGCGATGTCGCTCTCCCCCTGCCCGCCGGAGAGGTGCACATGCGGAACGAGCAGTACTCGCGCACCCGCACCCAGGAGCCCGCGCACCAGCGCCGCCATCGTCTCGATGTAGTCCCCCACGAGTCCGAATCGGGCGTGCCCGGCCTCATCGCGCAGCAGTCCGCTGACATTCACGCCGACGAGAAGTTCACCGCCCATGGAGTCGATCGAGTCCGCGATCTCGGCAGCGGGGCGTCGAGGTTCAAGACTGAAGGCAACGTCCACCCCGGTGCGCAGTCTGCTGGTGTCCGCGTCAGGCCCGGCCAGCTCAAGCAAGCGGTCGTAGCTCCACGCGTCACGGGCGTACGCCAGCGCAGATGAGCGGACGAGGTGCTCGGCACGGCGACGTCCCTCGGACGTCTCGAACGGACCGTACGTCTGCGGGAGGAGCACGAGTGGCCGTCGAGCGCGCAACGCTGCCTCTTTGGGAGCGGATACGACATCGAGCCGTGCCGGACCGTACAGGTCTGTAAAGCTGTCGCCGGCACTCAGATCAAGGACCGCGTCCGCACGATCGAAGGCTTTTGCCGCGGCATTGAATCGGCTTCCCAGCGCCTGGGCGACACGGATCTGCGCCCAGCTCTCCGGGCGATGCCATCGTCGTGAGAGTCGCACGCCCACATAAGAGATGGTTGCGCCTGTGTACCGGCCACTGCGATCAGGCCTGACACCCCAGCCGTCATCGAGAATGTCAAGGTGCCCTGATGAAACCTCTCGATCGACTGCGTCGATGACAGATCTACCGAGAGCTTCGACGCCGCGGTTTCCGTTCCCGATCGCAGCACCCGCCAGTACGAGACGAAGGGCATCCATGCGGCCAAGTATGATGCAGATGTGAGGCTGCGGTAGACCTTCTGTGCCGAGGCCGTAGAACACCTTTCCGGGCGAGCGCCGCCCTCATACACTTCCACAAGGTCATTGGGACCGCCAGAGGGGAAGAGGTACGGCAGCATGGACGTTTGGCGTCTGACAGTCGCGGTCCTCCGCCGCTGGTACATCTTCCTCCCCCTCCTGGCACTGACAGCGCTCGCTGCTCTCCAGGCCGGCGACGGTGTGAAGCCCCAGTTCGAGGTCAACGCCACCGCGATGGTCTCCGCGGGACGCACTGCAGGTGAGATCCCCAACCCCTACGGAGGCCGCGAGGCTGCCGCTCAGATCCTGGCGATCGTGCTCAACAGCAACGAGTCTCGCGCCGCTGTCGCGGACATGGGTCTGCACCCGGAGTACGAGGTGAGCGCAGGGTCGCGCAGCAACATCGTCAACTTCTCGGTGCAAGCTGCGACTCCTGAGTCGGGCATGGCAACGCTCGACGCGGTCCTCGCAGCGGGTGCGGCGGAACTCCAGACACGCCAGACCGACGCTGGACTCATCACTCCGGCTCAGTACACCCTGGACATCCTCCAGGCCCCGGGCGTAGCCGAAGTCGTCGATGACGGCAAGATGCGCATCATGGCCGTGGTCGGCGTGCTCGGAGCGGCGTTGGCCTTCCTCCTCGCGGTGCTTTTCGACGACCTGGTAGGTCTCATCAAGCGCCTGCGGAGGAAGCGCCGCGAGAAGCGAGCCAAGGTGAAGGCTGACAAATCCGCCGCGGATTCGCCCGACAGCCCGACGACCGAGCCGTCGCAAGCGGAGCGTGAGGACGAGACCGCAGAAAGCGCATCACGACCCAGCAGCGACATCGAGTTGAACGAGCAGGCGGAGTCGGTTGCAACACCAGTCGAAGACGACGAGCACCTGGCCCGCGCCGGGCGGCGGGACGATTGACCTCCTCCGCGACCCGACCGCACATCGTGCAGGACCCCGCGGAAGTCGCGCCGGCCCGGGTGAGACCCGCACCTGGAACAGATGGTTGGGAACCAGCGCTCCTGCGGGCCCCGCAGGCCCTACGCCGAGCCCTCGACGAGTGGGCCCCGGTACTCGTGCACAAGTGGACCCTGACCGGTGTCGGGCTTCTCGCGCTGTTCCTCGCCTTGCAGTTCCTCATACCCGCACGGCTCGTCATCGGTGGCATGGGGGCGGTTGGCCGCCCGTCCGTGGCCGTCGGGCTGATGCTGCTCTTTCTGTGGTTCGTGTCGGCGATCAGGCGGAAGCAGCTGCCTGCTGGCAGGCAACCGATCCACTGGGTCGTCGGGATCTTCGTCGGCCTCCAGCTGCTCGGCTACGCAGTGGGGTACGACCGGCTTCCGTCGCCTGAGCAGGCGAGTTCAGCAGATCGCTGGCTCATCTTCACGCTGGCGATTGCGGGAGTCCTCCTGTTCGTCGCGGATGGGATCCGGACTCGCGCTGAGCTCGACCGCACCCTCGGTCTGCTGGTCTTCTTCACGGCGATCATGGCGATCATCGGCGTTCTGCAGTTCACCGGAATCGTCGACGTGACCCAGTACATCAACATTCCAGGTCTGAGCCGCAACAGCGAGCTCATAGGCATATCCGAACGCGGCAGCGGAGGCTTCCCGCGGGTGGCGTCCACCGCGAACCACTTCATCGAGTTCGGTGTGGTGCTGGCTCTTGTGCTGCCGATCGCGATGCACTACGCACTGTTCGCTCCACGCGGTCGCGTCCGCGTCTGGCGCTGGATCGGCGTTGCACTCATCGCCACCGGAATCCCGCTGTCCATCTCGCGATCGGCGATCTTGACGGTCTTCGTCACCATGGCGATGATGGCGATCGTCTGGCCATGGCGCCAGCGCTACAACGCCCTGGTGATCAGTATCGTCTCGATCCTGGTCTTCCACGTCATCAATCGCGGCGTCCTCGGGACCATCCGTTCGCTGTTCACGAATGCCGAGAACGACAGCAGTGTGACGGACCGGATCGCTCGGACCGGTACCGTGCTCGAGCTGTGGAGCCAGAGGCCCTGGTTGGGATGGGGCGCAGGGATGGTCACACCCGAGGAGTTCCTCCTGCTCGACAACCAGATCTATGTGACGCTGATCGCGGGCGGCGTGGCCGGAGTCATCGGTCTGCTGTTGTTCTTCCTGGTGCCGTACTTGGTCGCCCGCAGCGTGCGGCTGCGCGGCAAGGACCAGGAGACACGCCACCTGGGCCACGCGCTCGCCGTCACGATGCCAGCTGCCGTGCTCGCGAGCGGCACCTTCGACTCCTTCGCGTTCGCGACGTTCGTCGGCGTGATGTGCATCCTCGTCGGTGCCATCGGGGCGCTCTGGCGGCTCGACGGCACCAGCGTGCACACCCCGATCCAGGTCTCCGCGCCCGGTGACAAGTTCGTGACGACGCCGCTGATGGCCAATCTCCGCGCCCGCCTGCGCGACGCATGGGTGAGCACGACTCCCCGCAACTACGGCCGGCGAGCTAGAAGCGCCGCCGAGACCGATACCGGCGCCTAGCTGTACTTAGCCGGTCTCCTCGGCGGACAGGTAGGCGGCCGCCTGGAGCTGGAAGAGCTCGGCGTAGATGCCTTGCTTGGCCATGAGCTCGTCGTGCGAACCGTGCTCGGCGACGGCACCGCCGTCCATCACGTAGATGCGGTCTGCCGACCGCACGGTCGAGAACCGGTGCGAGATGAACAGCACGGTCCGGCCCTGCAACGTCTCCCGCAGGCTGGCGAACAGGTCGTGCTCAGCACGCGGATCGAGAGCAGCCGAGGGCTCGTCGAGGATGACCAGTGGCGCGTCTCGGTAGTAGCCACGCGCGATCGCTACCCGCTGCCACTGCCCACCCGAGAGGTCTCGACCCCCCGAGAAGATCCTCGACAAGGGCGTCGCGTAGCCATCGGGAAGGTTCTCGATCGCGCGATCCGCGCCGGCCGCCCGGGCCGCCTCACGCACCCGGGCCGGATCCGCAGGTCGGGTGACGTCGCCGATCGCCAGGTTGTCGCTGGCGCTGAAGGCGTACCGCACGAAGTCCTGGAAGATCACCGCGATCCTGGACCGCACCGAGGACGTGCTCCACCGACGCACGTCGACGCCATCCCAGCGAATGGCGCCTTCATCGGGCTCGTACAGCCTCGCGAGCAGCTTGGCCAGCGTGGTCTTTCCCGAGCCGTTCTCCCCGACGATCGCCACCACCTCGCCGGTCCTGATCGTGATGTCGACATCCTTCACCGCCGGCTCTGTCGATCCCGGATAGCTGAAGGACACGCCTTCGGCGTGCAACGTCTCGAAGCCTGGCGGTGACTCCGGGCCCTCGTCCTCACGCGCCGCGAATTCGCCGTGCTCGAGGAACGCGCGCAGGTCGTCGAGGAACAGACCCGACTCGAAGATGCGCTGCACGCCTGCGAACAGGGCTTGCACCTGGGTAGCGAGCATCCGGATGGCAACGATCGCTGCGCCCGCGCCCGCGACGCTCACCTGTCCGCCGACGATGAGCCAGACCAGCGTGCCGAGCGTCACGACCAGAACCACCGAGGTGCCCAGGTTGCCGATCACGGACAGGATCGAACGCCTGCGGACATGGGCCGTCAGGTTGGTCAGGTACTCCTCGTACGAGGAGTCGAACCGGCCACGCAGCCATCTCGACAGTCCGAAGGCGCGGACCTCCTTGGCCTCGTCACGCCCCGTCTGCAGCAGCGTCAGGTACTGCCTCATCCGCAGCAGCGGCGTCTGCGAGATCGAGAAGTCGAACTCGAGCTTGCTCTCACGACGGCTGGTCAGCAGGACCGGGAGGCCACCGACGACCAGCAGCGGCAGCAACAACGGGCTGATGCTCACCAGCGCCGCGCCCACACCGATGCTCGCGGCGAGGGCACCACCCATCGCGATCAGACCCTGCGTCACCTGGTAGGGCCGCGACAGCGCGTTGGCCTGCACCCGCTGCAGTCGGTTGAAGAAGTCGGCGGACTCGAAGTGCCGCAGGTTGACCGCTGTGGCGACGTCGAGGACCCTGCCCCACATCGCCCGGGCCACCCGTTCGCCCAGCAACCGCTGCAGGTGCCCTTGGACCGCGGTCACGATGGAGGTCGCCGCGGTCAGCGCTGCCAGCACGAGCACGGGGATCCACAGCTGCGCCGTCGCTGCCCCACCCGCACCGACGATCAGCAACGCATCCAGCACGGACTTGATCGCGAGCACCTGACCGGCCAACGCGAGCGCCGCCACCACCTGCAGGGCCAGGAGCGCCACGAACAGTCCGCGCCCGGATGCCCACACCAGCCGCACGCTCTGCCGGATCAGCTCGGTGAGCCTCCCGACCGACTTGCCGCCGCGCCTGGCGGCGACACGCAGCTGGGCGGGATCGACGTACTCCTGGGACTCAGGCATGAGTCACGAACCTTCCCCCGACCTCGTGGTTTGTTGACCTTGTTCTCAGCGCTCGCCCACGGGCGGAGGCACGACAGCGTCGGGGGGGTGCTGTCGTGCCCCCTCCCCTGGGCGAGCACTGTGAACAAGGTCAGTAGGCACCGCGCGCCCCCAGCACGGCTCGCGCCGTCCGCCACAGGATCTGCAGGTCGTATCCGACCGACCAGTTGTCGACGTACCGGAGGTCGAGCTTGATCGACTCGTCCCAGGTGAGATCTGAACGACCGCTCACCTGCCACAACCCGGTGAGGCCGGGCTTGACGTGGAGACGATGCACCGCCATCACGTCATAGGTGGCGACCTCGCTCGGCAGCGGGGGCCGGGGGCCGACCAGCGACATGTCGCCGCGGACGACGTTCCACAGCTGGGGCAGCTCGTCGATCGAGAACCGGCGCAACACGCGCCCGACCGGCGTGATGCGGGGGTCAGATGTCATCTTGAACAGAGGCCCAGCACCGTCGTTCACACCGAGCAGACCAACTCTGAGCTGCTCCGCGTCAGTCACCATCGTGCGCAGCTTCAGCATCGTGAAGGGCGCACCGTCACGGCCGATGCGGATCTGACGGAACAGTGCCGGCCCGGATGACGTCAGCTTCACCGTCGCCATCGCCCCCAGGATCACGGGCGAGAAGATCAGCAGGAGCACAAGTCCGAGCGTCCGATCCATGACCTGCTTGACGACCCTCTGGGTCGAGCTGGGCGGGAGCAACGTCATGGTGGGAGTCCCACCGACCGTCTGCACGTCGATGCGGTTGCTCAGCACCTCGTGGACCTCAGGGACCACGACCAGCTCAGCGTCGGCGTTCTCGACCGCCCACTGGAACTGGCGGAACTCCTCGGGTGCCATCGAGCCCGGCGCGACCAGCACGACGTCAGCTGCCGAGCGCTCGATAACCGCACGCGCATCGCGGGGCTCGCCGAGGATCTCCACGCCACCTGCCAGCACGTCGCCAGCTGCGTGCCCGGGGACGCATGCCCCCACGAACTCGACATCCCGGCGGGCGCCCTGGACCTCGCTGAGGATGCCCTCGGCACGATCAGCGGGCGCGACCAGCAGCACCCGGGACCGGTTGGACTTGCGCACCCTGTGAGAGGCGAGAACGATTCGCTGCGCCGTTCGCAGCAGTGCCGACGCGGCGGCGACGCCGAACGCACCCAGCAGCACCGGCAACGGCGGAACGGGCGCCAGCCCGAAGAACGTCACAGCCATCGCGATGGCCACCATCGTCACGCCGCCGAGCACGATGGCCCGGTAGGTGCGACCGACCGGCATCACGTGCCGCACCGAGTAGCCGCCGGTCGCAGCCACCACGCCGACGAACGTCAGGGTGCCCAGCACCGCGGCCAGCAGGCCAGCGCCGGAGACGTAGTGACCGACCGCAGCCGAGATGGCCAGCGCGCACACGGCGTCGGACAGGACAGCGACCAGCTTGAAGCGGGTCGGCCAGCCCTGCGACCGCCATGCGGTGGTCACGGACAGAGCAGGCCGCTCTGGTACCGCCAGTGCCTCGATGCGATCGACAACGCTCATCGCTGAGCTCCCCCTTCTTCTCGAGCGCACGGGGCAAGCTGGTCGTACAGGAGCTCTGCGATCCCGTTCAACACATTCCACCGCCGTAATTGGCTCGACCTCATGGGAGCTACAAAGCGATGGCTCCCCCGACTGCTATGAACGCTAGTTACTTGCCCATCAGCTGCGACCAGTCGGCGCGGGTGAGCACGGTTGATACCCCGATACGGGCAGGGGTGAAGGGGTGAACGGCCGCCTCACCTCCTCCGCCTGGGGCATCTCGGACGAGCTGCCGGCCCGAGAAACCTCCGATATGTGGCCAGATCGGCACAATGGGCACATGCGCGGAATCATCCTGGCCGGCGGGACCGGCTCTCGACTTCACCCCGTCACCCTGGGGGTGAGCAAGCAGCTCGTGCCTGTCTACGACAAGCCGATGATCTACTACCCGTTGTCGACGTTGCTCCTCGCGGGCATTCGTGACGTCCTTGTCATCACGACTCCCGAGGACGCAGAACAGTTCGAGCGAGTACTCGGGAGCGGATCCCGGTTCGGGGTCTCGATCACCTACGCCGTCCAGCCCGAGCCACGAGGCCTCGCACAGGCGTTCACCGTGGGCGCCGATTTCGTCGGCAACGAGGCGGCGTGCCTGGTTCTCGGTGACAACATCTTCTACGGACCGGGCATGGGAACGCGGCTCGGCCGCTTTCACGCGATCGAGGGTGCCGCCGTCTTCGCCTACGAGGTCGCCGATCCGACGGCGTACGGCGTCGTCGAGTTCGACGAGTCCGGCCGCGCGCTCTCCCTCGAGGAGAAGCCGCGTGAGCCGAAGAGCCGGTTCGCGGTGCCCGGGCTCTACTTCTACGACAACGACGTCGTCGAGATCGCCCGGTCACTCCAACCCTCGGCTCGTGGTGAGTACGAGATCACCGACGTCAACCGGCACTACCTCGAGGCCGGCAGACTCCAGGTCGAAGTACTCCCCCGCGGCACCGCCTGGCTGGACACCGGTACCTTCGACTCGCTCAACGACGCCTCCAACTACGTGCGCACGATCGAAGCGCGTGTCGGGCTCAAGATCGGTGCGCCGGAAGAGGTCGCCTGGCGTCAGGGGTTCCTCACCGACGACGAGCTGCGGGAGCGCGCCGAGCCGCTGGTGAAGTCGGGGTACGGCAGCTACCTCCTGGGACTGCTCGCCGGGGTGTCGTCGCGATGACCATGACCCCGATGTCGATCGAGGGTGCCTGGGTCTACACCCCACGACAGTTCGACGACGCCCGCGGACGCTTCCTCGAGTCGTACCAAGAGGCGACGTTGAGACAGGCGACAGGTCGCACCCTGAAGGTCGCACAGGCCAACACGTCGGTCTCCAAGGCAGGCGTGGTCCGTGGCATCCACTTCTCCGATGTACCGCCCTCGCAGGCCAAGTACGTCACCTGCCCCCGCGGCGCGATCTGGGACGTCGTGGTGGACATCCGCGTCGGGTCCCCGACCTTCGGGCAATGGGAAGGCATCGTTCTCGATGACGAGGCCCGCCGGGCAGTCTTCATCAGCGAAGGTCTCGGCCACGGTTTCGTCGCGCTCGAGGACGAGAGCGTCGCGCTGTACCTCTGCTCGACCCCGTACGCACCCGGGCGGGAGCACGGCATCGATCCGCTCGATCCCGACCTGGGCATCGAGTGGCCGACCGTGGGGAGGGATGGTGCACCCTTGACCCCGCTGCTCTCCGACAAGGACACAGAGGCACCGGGCCTCGCGGTGGCCCGCGCCGAGGGCCTGCTGCCCACCATGAGCGCGGTGCGAGCGCTCCTGGGGCACTGAGGACCGGCTACTGGCCCTTGGCTGCGTAGCGCGCCTCGACGGCACCCTTGGCCTCGCGCCACCAGCTCGTGTAGTCCCGGTACCACGCGATCGTCTGGGCCAGGCCAGCCTCGAAGTCGCGGTACCGGGGCTCCCACCCGAGCTCGCCGCGCAGCCGGCTCGAGTCGATCGCGTACCGCAGGTCGTGCCCCGCACGATCGGTGACGAGGTCGTAGGCGTCGGTCGGCTGATCCATGAGCCGCAGCACCGTCTCGATGACCTCGCGGTTGTTCCGCTCGCCATCGGCGCCGATCAGGTAGGTCTCGCCTGCAACGCCCGCATCGATGATCCGCCAGACGGCGAGGTTGTGATCGTCCACGTGGATCCAGTCGCGCACGTTCTCCCCCGTGCCGTACAGCTTGGGCCGGATGCCGCTGAGCACATTCGTGATCTGACGCGGGATGAACTTCTCGATGTGCTGGTACGGACCGTAGTTGTTCGAGCAGTTGGAGATCGTCGCCCGCACGCCGAACGAGCGAACCCAGGCACGCACCAGCAGGTCGGAACCCGCCTTGGTGGCGGAGTACGGGCTCGAGGGGTTGTACGGCGTGCTCTCGGTGAAGCGCTGCGGATCGTCGAGCTCGAGATCGCCGTAGACCTCGTCTGTGGAGATGTGATGCAACGCGATCCCACGCCGGCGGACCGCCTCGAGCAGCTCGTAGGTCGCCACAAGATTGCTGTGCACGAACGGGCTCGGGTCATCGAGCGAGTTGTCGTTGTGCGTCTCTGCCGCGAAGTGCACGACCTGGTCGATCCCGTCGAGTGCCGCGGTGAGTACCGCGGCGTCGGCGACATCGCCCGCGACCACCTCGACCCGGTCGGCGACGTCCGCGAGCGAGTCACGCGATGCCGCGTAGGTGAACGCGTCGAGCACCCGCACCGCGACCTCAGGGCGTTCCTGAAGCGTCAACCGCACGAAGTTGCTCCCGATGAAACCGGCACCGCCGGTCACGAGCAGTCTCATGCGCCCTCCAGTCTGCCGTTGCGCACCTGGGACGAACGCTAGCCGTTCTGGCAGCGCATCGGCACCCCAGCACAGGGAGGCGGGCACGCAGGTCCCAGGGCCGATCGTGCACCGGCGCCCCCGGTGGCCGCGCCTGTCGATGCGGCAGGAGACACGTGCGCGGCAGGTGCGGCACAATCCGGGGATGACCACCATCTCCGTCGCCGGCCTCGGCTATGTCGGCCTGTCCATCTCGATGCTCCTGGCGCAGCACAACACGGTGCGGGGACTGGACCTCGACACCGGCCGCATCGCGCTGCTCCGGCAAGGACAGAGCCCGATCGTCGATGACGACATCACGCGGTTCCTGGCGCAGGAGAAGCTGGACCTGACCTTCACCACCGACGCGGCCCAGGCCCACGAGGGTGCCGAGTTCGTCATCATCGCCACCCCCACGAACTACGACCCGGTCTCGAACTACTTCGACACCACCTCGGTCGAGACCGTGATCCGCGAGGTCACCCAGCTCAACCCCAGCGCCACCATGATCGTGAAGTCGACCGTTCCGGTCGGGTTCATCGATGACGTCCGCGAGCGCCTGGGAACCCAGAACGTCATCTTCTCCCCCGAGTTCCTGCGCGAGGGCCAGGCCCTGCACGACAACCTGCACCCCTCTCGCATCGTGGTGGGAGAGGACTCGGCGCGGGCGCGAGCCTTCGCCGACCTGCTCCTCGAGGGCGCCCAGGCCGACGGCGTCCCGGTGCTGTTCACCGACCCCACCGAGGCCGAAGCCATCAAGCTCTTCGCCAACACCTACCTCGCGATGCGGGTGGCCTACTTCAACGAGCTCGACTCCTTCGCGATGGCCCGCGGCCTCGACACCCGCTCGATCATCGACGGCGTGGGACTGGACCCGCGCATCGGCACCCACTACAACAACCCCAGCTTCGGCTACGGCGGCTACTGCCTGCCCAAGGACACCAAGCAGCTGCTCGCCAACTACACCGACGTGCCGCAGACCCTCATCAGCGCCATCGTGGACGCCAACAGCACCCGCAAGGACGTCGTCGCCTTCGACATCCTCGCCCACCAGCCCAGGGTCGTGGGCGTGCACCGGCTCATCATGAAGGCCGGCTCGGACAACTTCCGCGAGTCCTCCGTGCAAGGCATCATGAAGCGCATCAAGGCCAAGGGCATCCCCGTGATCCTCTACGAGCCCGAGCTCGGTGACGACGAGTTCTTCGGCTCCCCCGTGATCCGTGACCTCGAGCAGTTCAAGGCCAGCGCCGATCTCATCGTCGCCAACCGCATGGTCGACGAGCTACGCGACGTCGCCGAGAAGATCTACACCCGCGACCTCTTCGGTTCCGACTGACCTTCGCTGCGAGAGCGGCGATCTCGACGACGGCGCGCCCCTTCAGGGCGCGAGCACGGCACTCGCCGCGGCATCCCACCGTTCACGCCAGTCGCCGATCGGTTCGATGCCGGCCTCGTGCCAGCGGCGGTGGCCCAGCACCGACCACGCGGGTCGCCGTGCGGGCCTCGGGAAGGCGTCGCTCGTCGTCGGCTCCACGCGTGCCCGCCCGCCCGACGCCGCCACCACGCGCTCGGCGAGGTCGCGCCACGACGCCGTGCCGCTCGAGGTGGCGTGGTAGACCCCGAACGGCGCACCAGCCTCGAGGAGGGCGCAGATCTGCGTCGCGACGTCGACGGTCCAGGTCGGCTGACCCACCTGGTCGACGACGACCTGGATCTCGTCGCGATCCGCGGCGAGCCGGGCGATCGTCTTGGGGAAGCAGCCACCCGCGGCTCCGTAGAGCCACGCTGTACGGATCAGCCAGTGGTTCGGGTTGCCTGCCCGGACCGCCCACTCCCCCGCTGCTTTGGTCCGGCCGTAGGCGGAACGCGGCGCGAGAGCGGCGTCCTCGTCGTAGGGCTCGTCGGCGTCGCCGTCGAAGACGTAGTCGGTCGAGACGTGCACCAGAGCCGCGCCGTACGCGTGCGTCGTCAGCGCCAGCAGGTGCGGTACGACCGCATTGAGCCAGAAGGCGTCAGGCTCCTGCGTCTCGGCGTCGTCGACAGCGGTCCAGGCCGCGCAGTTGACGACGACGTCGGCAGCCGCCGCCATCTCGTCGAGCTGTGCGCGATCGCCGATGTCGAACGTCGGCCGCGACATCGCCTGCACGTCATGGCCACGGGCGCGCAAGGCCAGCACCGCGTCCGTGCCGAGCATCCCGCCCGCACCGGTGACCGCGACTCGCATCCTCAGACCACCCGGTGTGCGCGCCGGCTCAGCTCAGCGCATCGAGAAGGCGAGCGCTCACGTCGTCGACCGTGCCCAGCCCGTCGACGCGTACGAGGATGCCTCGGCTCTCGTAGAGGTCGACGAGCGCCGCTGTCTGCTCGGCGTAGACCTCGAGACGCCGGCGGATCACCGACTCGGTGTCGTCGGAGCGCCCCTGCTCCGCCGCGCGGCCGAGGAGCCGCTTCACGAGCTCGTCGACGTCGGCCGTCAGCTCGACGACCACGTCGAGAGAGACCCCAGCGGCATCCAGCATGCGGTCGAGCTCGCCGACCTGCGCCTCGGTGCGGGGGTACCCGTCGAGGAGGAAGCCGGTAGCGGCGTCCTCGGCCGAGAGCCGATCGGCGACCATCGCGTTGGTCACCTCGTCCGGCACGTACTCACCGGCGTCCATGTAGCGCTGCGCCTGCTGGCCCAGCTCCGTGCGCTCGGCCACGTTCGCGCGAAAGATGTCGCCGGTCGAGATCGCGGGGACACCCAGGTGCTCGGCCAGGCGCACCGCCTGGGTGCCCTTGCCGGCCCCAGGAGGGCCCATCAGCACGACCCTGGCCACTGTGCCGTTGCCCGCCGTCGTCATCGCAAGAACCCTTCGTAGTGCCGCTGCTGCAGCTGGCTGTCGATCTGCTTGACGGTCTCCAGCCCGACGCTCACCACGATCAGCACCGAGGCACCACCGAAGGCCATCACCTGGTTCACCCCCATGAACTTGAACGCGATCGAGGGGATCATCGCCACGAAGGCCAGGTACAGCGCACCGGCGGCGGTGATCCGTGAGATCACGAACTGGAGGTACTCCGCCGTCGGGCGGCCGGCCCGGATACCGGGGATGAAGCCGCCGTACCGCTTCATGTTGTCCGCGACCTCGTCCGGGTTGAACGTGATCGACGTGTAGAAGTACGCGAAGAAGATGATCAGCACGCCGTAGGCGGCCAGATAGACCGTGGCGCCCGGGTCGAGGAGGTTGACCGCGATCCACTGGACCCAGCCCGCCGTCTGGTCCTGTGAGAACTGCGCGGCCAGCGCCGGCAGCGCCAGCAGCGATGACGCGAAGATCACCGGGATCACACCCGACATGTTGATCTTGATCGGGATGTAGGTGGAGCTGCCGCCGTAGGTCCGACGCCCGACCATGCGCTTGGCGTACTGCACCGGGATGCGGCGCTGCGACTGCTCCACGAACACGACCAGCACGATCACCACGGCCGAGATCAGCGTGAACAGGACGACCTTGCCGAACCCGTTGTTCGAGGTGGCGATCTGCTGCACGCCGCCCGGGAAGCTCGCCGCGATGGCGGTGAAGATCAGCAGCGACATGCCGTTGCCCACGCCTCGCTCGGTGATGAGCTCACCCAGCCACATGATCAGGCCGGTGCCGGCGGTCATCGTGATGATCATGATCAGCAGCGTGATCACCGACTGATCCGGGATCACCTGCGTCGCCACCGCACAGTCGGGGAACAGCTGCCCGCTCCGCGCGACCGTGATGATCGTGGTCGCCTGCAGGATCGCGAGCCCGATCGTCAGGTAGCGCGTGTACTGCGTGAGGACCGCCGTGCCGGACTGGCCCTCCTTGTGCAGCGCCTCGAAACGGGGAATGACCACCCGGAGGAGCTGCACGATGATGCTCGCCGTGATGTACGGCATGATCCCCAGGGCGAACACGCTCAGCTGGAGCAGCGAGCCACCGGAGAAGAGGTTGACGAGGCTGAGCACGTCCTGCGTGGCGCCGGTGCCGATCGGGTCGACGCACTGCTGCACGTTCCCGTAGTCGATACCGGGGGTCGGGATGAACGATCCCGCGCGGAAGATGGCCATGATCGCCAGCGTGAACAACAGCTTGCGGCGCAGGTCCGGGGTGCGGAACGCGCGAATGAATGCGCCGAGCAATGATCCTCCTGCGGCAGGGTCCCGATACCGAGACCTGGCTGAGTGGCGTTGGGGTCGGCCCTGACCCTAACCCGAGAACGGCGAGGCGGCCCCATACGAGGCCGCCCCGCCGTCGGGCTCAGATCTGGGAAGCGGTCCCGCCAGCGGCAGCGATCTTCTCGCTCGCCGATGCCGAGTAGGCGTCCACGGTCACGTCGAGCTTGACGCTCAGGTCACCGGTGCCGAGAACCTTGACCTTGTGGCCAGCGCGCACCGCACCCTTGGACACGAGGTCCTCGACGGTGACGGTGCCGCCATCGGGGTACAGCTCGCTCAGCTTGTCCAGGTTCACGACCTGGTAGCTGACCCGGAACGCGTTCTTGAAGCCGCGCAGCTTGGGCAGCCGCATGTGGAGGGGGGTCTGGCCACCCTCGAAGCGTGCCGGCACCTGGTAGCGCGCCTTCGTTCCCTTGGTACCGCGACCTGCGGTCTTGCCGCCCTTGCCGCCCTCACCGCGACCCACGCGGGTCTTGGGGGTGTGGGCGCCGGGGGCCGGACGCAGGTGGTGCACCTTCAGCGAGGTCGCACCCTTGGTGCTCTCCTCTGACTTCTTGGTAGCCATGTCAGTCCTCGACTTCCTCGACGGCGACGAGGTGCGCCACCGTGTTGACCATCCCACGAAGCTCGGGACGGTCCTCGATCACGACAGTCTGACCGACGCGCTTGAGACCGAGCGAGCGAAGCGTGGCGCGCTGGTTCTGCTTGCCGCCGATCTGCGACTTCGTCTGGGTCACCTTGAGCTGTGTCATGACGCCGCAGCCTCCTTCTCAGCCGCCTTGGCAGCCCGACCCTCGGCCTGTGCGCGGAGCAGCGCCGCCGGAGCGACATCCTCCAGCGGGAGGCCACGGCGGGCCGCGACCGACTCCGGGCGCTCCAGGTTGCGCAGCGCCTGGGCGGTGGCGTGGACGATGTTGATCGCGTTCGTCGAGCCGAGCGACTTGCTCAGCACGTCGTGGATGCCGGCGCAGTCCAGCACGGCGCGCACCGGGCCACCGGCGATAACGCCGGTACCGGGGCTGGCCGGGCGCAGGAAGACCACGCCGGCCGCAGCCTCACCGAGGACCGGGTGCGGGATCGTGTTCTGGATCCGCGGCACCTTGAAGAAGTTCTTCTTGGCCTCCTCGACACCCTTGGCGATCGCCGCGGGCACCTCCTTGGCCTTGCCGTAGCCGACGCCGACGGTGCCGTCGCCATCACCCACGACGACCAGCGCCGTGAAGCTGAAGCGCCGACCGCCCTTGACGACCTTGGACACGCGGTTGATCGTCACGACACGCTCGACGAAGTTGCTCGCCTGGGCGTCGTCGCGACGACGGTCCCCGCCCCGACCGCCGCGGCGGTCGTTGCGGTCGCCGGAGCGCTCGTTACGGTCGCCGCCGCCGGCGGTGCCGGTGTTCGGGCCGCCAGTGCGGCCGCCACGCTGCGGAGCAGCCATCATGCGTTCCTTTGCTCGTTGACGTTCTTCGAGATGCTCACAGGGCGAGGCCCTTCTCGCGAGCACCATCGGCAACCGCGGCCACGCGACCGTGGTAGGCGTTGCCGCCCCGGTCGAACACGGCGGCGGTGATGCCCGCGGCGGTGGCGCGCTCAGCGACCAGCTCACCGACCAGGCGTGCCTTGTCGGTCTTCACACCCTCGGCCGCGCGGACGTCGACCTCGAGGGTGGACGCCGACGCCAGGGTCGTGCCCGTGGTGTCGTCGACCAGCTGCGCGACCATGTGGCGTGCGCTGCGGTTGACGACCAGACGCGGCCGCTGCGGGGTGCCGTGGATCCGCTTGCGCAGCCGGAGGTGCCGGCGCGCACGCGCGGTGCGCTTGCCTCCGCCAGTGCGGACGCCCTTGATACCAGCCATGGCTACTTACCAGCCTTTCCGACCTTGCGGCGGACCTGCTCGCCCGCGTACCGCACACCCTTGCCCTTGTAGGGCTCGGGCTTGCGGATCTTCCTGATGTTCGCGGCGACCTCACCGACCTGCTGCTTGTCGATGCCGGAGACGGTGAACTTGGTGGGACCCTCGACTGCGAACGAGATGCCCTCGGGGGCGTCGACGACGACCGGGTGCGAGAACCCGAGAGCGAACTCCAGGGAGTTGCCCTTCGAGATGACGCGGTAACCGGTGCCGACGATCTCGAGCTTCTTCTCGTAACCAGCGGTCACACCCGTGACCAGGTTCGCGAGGAGGGTGCGGGTGAGGCCGTGCAGCGAGCGCGACTCACGCTCGTCGTTGGGGCGGGTCACCACGAGGGCGCCGTCGTCGCCGAAGTCCACCGTGATGGGGGTGGGGATGCTGTGGGAAAGGGTGCCCTTGGGCCCCTTGACCGTCACCTGGGCGCCGTCGATGGTGACGTCGACGCCAGAAGGCACGGTGACCGGAATCTTGCCGATGCGGGACATGTCGGTACCTCCCTCACCAGACGTAGGCGAGGACTTCCCCACCCACGCCCTTCTTGGCCGCCTGCTTGTCGGTGAGCAGACCTGAGGACGTGGACAGGATCGCCACGCCGAGGCCGCCGAGCACCTTGGGCAGGTTGGTGGACTTTGCGTACACGCGCAGACCGGGCTTGGACACACGACGCACACCAGCGAGCGAGCGCTCACGGTTCGGCCCGAACTTGAGGTCCAGGGTCAGCGTCTTGCCCACCTCGGCGTCAGCGACGCTCCAGGAGGCGATGTAGCCCTCCGCCTGGAGAATCTCCGCGATGTGCGACTTCAGCTTGGAGAACGGCATGGAGACCGTCTCGTGGTACGCCGAGTTTGCGTTGCGCAGACGCGTCAACATGTCGGCGATGGGGTCTGTCATTGTCATCGGGCCTCAGCCCTTCCTCGTCGGGGTTTCCACTCGGCACCGCTTCGCGGCGTCCTTCGTGGACCTACGACGTTCGATTTACCAGCTGCTCTTGGTCACGCCCGGGAGCTGGCCCGCCAGGGCCATCTCCCGCAGGCACACTCGGCACAGGCCGAACTTGCGGTACACGGAGTGCGGACGTCCGCACCGGTTGCACCGGGTGTAGGCGCGCACCGCGAACTTGGGCTTGCGGTTCGCCTTCTGGATCAGCGCAGTCTTCGCCATGTCAGTCCTCCTTGAAGGGGAAGCCGAGACGGCGGAGCAGCGAACGGCCCTCGTCGTCGGTGGTGGCCGTGGTCACGACGGTGATGTCCATGCCGCGAACCCGGTCGATCTTGTCCTGGTCGATCTCGTGGAACATCGACTGCTCCGTCAGACCGAAGGTGTAGTTGCCGTTGCCGTCGAACTGCTTGCTCGACAGCCCGCGGAAGTCACGGATGCGGGGCAGCGCGAAGCTGAGCAGCCGGTCCAGGAACTCCCACATGCGGTCGCCGCGCAGCGTGACGTGCGTGCCGATCGGCTGACCCTCGCGCAGCTTGAACTGAGCGATGGACTTGCGCGCCTTGGTGACGACGGGCTTCTGACCCGTGATCAGCGTGAGGTCACGGACCGCACCCTCGATCAGCTTCGAGTCGCGAGCCGCGTCCCCGACACCCATGTTGACGACGACCTTGACGAGGCCGGCGACCTGGTGCGGGTTCGCGTGACCGAACTCCTCCTTGAGGGCAGGAGCGATGTCCGCGCGGTAGACCGACTTCAGGCGCGGCGCGGTCTTCGGCGCGCGCTCGGTCTCGTTGATCTCTGTGGTGGTCATCAGATGTCCTTACCGGAGCGTCGCGCCACACGGACCCGCTGGGTCTTGGTGCGGCCGTCGCGCTCGACCTGCTCGTTGCGGTAGCCGACCCGCGTGCCACGCTTGGTCTCGGGGTCGACGAGCATCACGTTGCTGACGTGGATCGGGGCCTCGACGGTCTCGATGCCACCGCTACGGGTGCCGCGCTGGCTCTGCGACACCTTGGTGTGACGCTTCACGCGCTGCACGCCCTCGACAACGACGCGCCCAGATTCCTGGACCTCGAGCACGCGGCCCTGCTGGCCCTTGTCGCGGCCGGTGATGACGACGACGAGGTCGCCCTTCTTGATCTTCGCCATGGCTCAGAGCACCTCCGGTGCCAGGGAGACGATGCGCATGAACCGCTTGTCGCGCAGCTCGCGGCCCACCGGGCCGAAGATGCGCGTGCCGCGCGGCTCGCCGTCAGCCTTGAGGATGACGGCTGCGTTCTCGTCGAACTTGATGTAGGACCCGTCCGGACGACGGCGCTCCTTGGTGGTGCGCACGATGACCGCCTTGACGACATCGCCCTTCTTGACGTTGCCGCCCGGGATCGCATCCTTGACGGTGGCGACGATCGTGTCGCCGATGCCGGCGTAACGACGACCGGAACCGCCGAGCACACGGATGCAAAGGATCTCCTTGGCACCCGTGTTGTCGGCGACCTTCAGTCGCGACTCCTGCTGAATCACTGGATTCTCCTTGTCATGCCGGTTCTCGTATCCCTACGAGCCTGGCCGAACAGATCTGGTCTTGGTCTGGCTGCCTACCGCCGGAGGCCCGCCGAACCGTCGAGCGAAGCGAGCTTGGTTCGACGGAACATCGGGCAGTGCGGCGCAGCCGTTCGATGCCTCTGGGCCGAAGGCCGGATTACTTGGCCTTCTCGAGGATCTCCACGATGCGCCACCGCTTGGTCGCGGACAGCGGGCGGGTCTCCTGGATCAGCACGAGGTCACCGACGCCGGCCGCGTTGGCCTCGTCGTGCGCCTTGACGCGGGAGCTGCGGCGAAGGACCTTGCCGTAGAGCGCGTGCTTGACACGCTCCTCGACCTCGACCACGACGGTCTTGTCCATCTTGTCGCTGACGACGTAGCCGCGGCGCGACTTGCGGTACGGACGGGCGGCGGTCTCGACGGCCGCACCCTCCGTGCTCTCTGCAGTGTTTGCCATGTTGTCCTCGCTCACTTCGCGTCCACGGACGGCTCGGTGCGGATGCCGAGCTCACGCTCGCGCAGGATCGTGTAGATGCGCGCGATGTCGCGACGCACGGTCTTGAGCCGGCCGTGGTCCTCCAGCTGCCCGGTGGCAGAGGAGAAACGCAGGTTGAACAGCTCGTTCTTGGCCTTCTTGAGCTCCGCCACGAGCAGCTCCGACGTCATACCGTCAAGCTCCGAGACAGCCAGCTCCGCAGAACCGATCGCCATCTTCACTCACCACCTTCGCGGCTCACGAACCGCGTCTTCATCGGGAGCTTGTGCTGCGCGCGGCGCATGGCCTCACGAGCAAGCTCTTCATCGACACCGGCGAGCTCGAACATCACTCGGCCGGGCTTGACGTTGGCGACCCACCACTCGGGTGAACCCTTACCGGAACCCATGCGGGTCTCGGCAGGCTTCTTCGTGAGCGGACGGTCGGGGAAGATGTTGATCCACACCTTGCCGCCACGCTTGATGTGGCGGGTCATGGCGATACGAGCGGCCTCGATCTGACGGTTCGTGACGTACGCGGGCTCGAGCGCCTGGATGCCGTAGTCGCCGAAGGAGATCGTGGTGCCGCCGGAAGCCTGGCCGGTGCGCTTGGGGTGATGCTGCTTGCGGTGCTTGGTCCGCCGGGGAATCAGCAAGGCTCAGGCCTCCTTCTCTGACGTCGGAGCGGCAGCTGCCGGAGCGGAAGCCGAAGCATCCTCAGCCGGGGCAGACTGCTGCGCGGGGGCGTCGTCGCGACGGCCGCCACGGCCACCGCGCTCGCCACGGTCGTTGCGGCGCTGCCGCGGGGCTGCGCTCGCCTGCTGCTGGGCGTACTCCCGCTCGGTGAGGTCGCCCTTGTAGATCCAGACCTTCACGCCGATGCGGCCGAAGGTGGTACGGGCCTCGAAGAAGCCGAAGTCGATCATCGCGCGGAGCGTGTGCAGCGGCACCCGACCCTCGCGGTAGAACTCCGAGCGGCTCATCTCGGCGCCGCCGAGGCGACCGGAGACCTGGACCTTGATGCCCTTGGCACCGGCGCGCTGGGCGGACTGCATCCCCTTGCGCATCGCGCGGCGGAAGGAGACACGCGAGGCGAGCTGCTCCGCGATGCCCTGCGCCACCAGCTGAGCGTCCGTCTCGGGGTTCTTCACCTCGAGGATGTTGAGCTGCACCTGCTTGCCGGTGAGCTTCTCGAGCTCGCCACGCAGGCGGTCCGCCTCGGCGCCGCGGCGGCCGATGACGATGCCCGGACGCGCGGTGTGGAGGTCGATGCGGACGCGGTCACGCGTGCGCTCGATCTCGACCTTGGCGATGCCTGCACGCTCGAGGCCGGTGGCCATGAGCTTGCGGATCTGCACGTCCTCGTTCACGTAGTCGCGGTAACGCTGGCCGGCCTTGGTGCTGTCGGCGAACCACCGCGTGCGGTGGTCGGTCGTGATGCCGAGGCGGTAGCCGTGCGGGTTGACCTTCTGACCCATATTCTCAGCGACCCCCTTCAGAGATCTGGGACTGATCCGCCACGATCACCGTGATGTGGCTCGTTCGCTTCAAGATCCGGCTCGCGCGACCCTGCGCACGAGGACGGAACCGCTTGAGGGACGGGCCCTCGTCGACGAACGCCTCGGCGATGACGAGGTCACCCTCGTCGAACCGCTCAGAGGCCTGGTCCGCCTTCACGCGTGCATTCGCGATCGCACTCTCAACGAGCTTGCGGACCGGCTCAGCGGCCGACTGCGGTGCGAAGCGGAGCTGCGTGATCACGTCGGACGCGCCCTTGCCACGAATCGTGTCAACGACACGCCGTGCCTTCTGGGGCGTCACACGCACGAACCGCGCCTGCGCCTTGGCTTCCATCGTGTGTCCTTACTTGTCTGTTCGACGTCTACGTATCGGTCGGTACACCGCCGCGATCAGCGGCGGCGCGCCTTCCGGTCGTCCTTCTCGTGCCCGCGGAAGGTGCGGGTGGGGGCGAACTCGCCCAGCTTGTGGCCCACCATCGACTCGGTGACGAACACCGGGACGTGCTTGCGGCCGTCGTGCACCGCAAAGGTGTGGCCCAGGAAGTCGGGCGTGATGACCGACCGGCGCGACCAGGTCTTGATGACGGTCTTGGTGCCCTTGTCGTTCTGAACGTCCACCTTCTTCTGGAGGTGGTCGTCGACGAAGGGACCCTTCTTCAGGCTGCGAGGCATGTCTGGGGTGCTCCTTAGCGCTTCTTGCCGGTACGGCGACGGCGCACGATCAGCTTGTCGCTCGGCTTGTTCGGACGGCGGGTGCGGCCCTCGGCCTGGCCCCAGGGGCTGACCGGGTGGCGACCACCGGAGGTCTTGCCCTCACCACCACCGTGCGGGTGGTCGACAGGGTTCATGGCGACACCGCGGACGGTCGGGCGCTTGCCCTTCCACCGCATGCGGCCGGCCTTGCCCCAGTTGATGTTGCTCTGCTCGGCGTTGCCGACCTCGCCGATGGTGGCGCGGCAGCGAGCGTCCACGTTGCGGATCTCGCCCGAGGGCATCCGCAGCTGGGCGTAGGGGCCGTCCTTGGCGACGAGCTGGACCGATGCCCCGGCCGAGCGGGCGATCTTCGCGCCGCCACCGGGCTTGAGCTCGATGGCGTGGATGACCGTACCGGTCGGGATGTTGCGCAGCGGCAGGTTGTTGCCGGGCTTGATGTCGGCGCCTGCGCCGGCCTCGACACGGTCCCCCTGCTTGAGGCGGTTCGGCGCGATGATGTAGCGCTTCGTGCCGTCGGCGTAGTGCAGCAGCGCGATGCGCGCGGTGCGGTTGGGGTCGTACTCGATGTGAGCGACGGTCGCGGGGACGCCGTCCTTGTCGTGACGACGGAAGTCGATGACGCGGTAGGCGCGCTTGTGGCCACCACCGATGTGACGGGTGGTGATGCGGCCCGTGCTGTTGCGGCCACCGGACTTGGTGAGCGGTCGGACGAGCGACTTCTCCGGCGTCGACCGGGTGATCTCGACGAAGTCGGCGACGGAGCTGCCACGGCGGCCCGGCGTCGTCGGCTTGTACTTACGGATGCCCATTGATCTGTTCCTCTACCTTTCGGCCCGGCTCAGCCGGCTCCGCCGAAGATGTCGATGGTGCCCTCACGCAGCGTCACGATGGCGCGCTTGGTGTCCTTGCGACGGCCGAGGCCGAAGCGGGTACGACGGGCCTTGCCCTTGCGGTTGATCGTGTTGACCGACGCAACCTTGACGCCCGAGAAGATCTTCTCGATCGCGAGCTTGATCTCGGTCTTGTTCGCGCTGGGGTCGACCAGGAAGGTGTACTTGCCCTCGTCGAGAAGGTTGTAGCTCTTCTCGGAGACGACCGGCGCGACGATGACGTCGTGCGGGTGCTTCGTGCTGATGTCGCTCACTTGGCGTCCTCCACGGTGCTGTCGTCGGCGTCCTCGACGATCTCGGCCGAGCTGGCGGCCGCGGTCACGCTGCGACCGGTGGCCGGGCCCGCGACGAACGTCTCGAGCGCGTCGGCGGTGAACACGACGTCGTCGGAGACGAGCACGTCGTAGGTGTTCAGCTGGTCCGGGTGCAGCAGGTGCACGCTCGGCACGTTGCGCAGGCTCTTCCAGGTGGTGTCGTCACCACGGGAGAGCACCACGAGAACGTGGCGCGAGGATGCGATGCCCGCGAGCGTGGCCAACGCCTCGGCCGTCGAGGGCGCATCGCCCGAGACGAAGCCGGTGACGACGTGGACCTTGTCGGCGCGCGCGCGGTCGGAGAGAGCGCCACGGAGAGCGGCAGCCTTCATCTTCTTGGGGGTCCGCTGGCTGTAGTCGCGCGGGACGGGCCCGTGCACGACGCCACCGCCGGCGAACTGCGGCGCACGGGTCGAACCCTGACGGGCGCGGCCGGTGCCCTTCTGGCGGTACGGCTTCTTGCCACCACCGCGGACCTCGCCGCGGCTCTTGGCCTTGTGCGTGCCCTGGCGCGCTGCTGCGAGCTGGGCCACGACGACCTGGTGGATCAGCGGGACGTTCGCCTGAACGTCGAAGATGTCGGCGGGGAGGTCGGTGGAGCCCGACTTCTTGCCCTTGGCGTCGAGGATGTCGACGGCGGTCATCGCTGGGCCCCCTTAGCGGCGGTCTTGACCACGACGATGCCGCCCTTGGGGCCCGGCACCGGGCCGACGATGAGAAGGAGGCCCTTCTCGGCGTCGACGCTGTGGATCGTGAGGTTCTGGGTGGTCTGGCGGTCATGCCCCATGCGACCAGCCATGCGCAGTCCCTTGAAGACGCGCGACGGCGTCGAGGCGCCACCGATCGACCCGGGCTTGCGGTGGTTGCGGTGCGCACCGTGCGAGGCGCCCACGCCGGAGAAGCCGTGACGCTTCATGACACCGGCGGTGCCCTTGCCCTTGGTGGTGCCGACGACGTCCACGACGTCGTCCGCGCCGAAGAGCTCCACCGTCAGCTCCTGGCCGACGCTGTACTCAGCGGCGTCCGAGGTACGCACCTCAGCGAGGTGGCGACGGGGGGTCACGCCGGCGGCGTCGAACCGAGCCCGCAGCGGCTGCGTGAGCTTGCGCGGGTCGATCTGGCCGTAACCGAGCTGGACCGAGGAGTAACCATCGGTCTCGGGGGACTTGACCTGGGTGACGACGTTGTTGCCAACCTCGATCACGGTGACGGGGCGGAGCTTGCCGGCCTCGTCCCACACCTGGGTCATTCCGAGCTTGGTGCCCAGCAGCGCCTTGACGGCGCGCTCGGGCGTAGTAGTTGCAGTCATGAGCCGAACCTCAGAGCTTGATCTCGATGTTGACGTCGGCAGGCAGGTCGAGCCGCATGAGCGAGTCGACAGCCTTCGGCGTCGGGTCGATGATGTCGATCAGCCGCTTGTGGGTCCGCATCTCGAAGTGATCGCGGCTGTCCTTGTACTTGTGCGGCGAACGAATGACGCAGAACACGTTCTTCTCCGTCGGCAGCGGCACCGGGCCCACGACCGTTGCACCAGCGCGAGTCACCGTGTCGACGATCTTGCGCGCCGAGCTGTCGATGACCTCGTGGTCGTAGGACTTGAGCCGGATGCGGATCTTCTGTCCCGCCATGGCGTCGTATGTGTCTTTCTCTTCGTACCGCTCCGACCGACCCCCGCGCTCGGGCGTGTCGCGCTTGTGGTCATACATCTGCGCGGCACATCCGTGCCTCTCGCCCTGTGCTCACGCACCTGCGAGGGTGGTCGGGATGGACTGTGGTGGTCCGCTGCCTGGCTCCGGCTCCCAGCCTGACTGGTCAACCGTGCCAGTCGGTCGGACCGGCGGTTGCTCTCTCTCCAGGGCGGCTCCTGTGTGGCCCGCTTCCGAGCCGCACGAAACCCCACCTCTGGACGAGGCAACCGGACTAGTTTGCCACACGGATCCGTGGAACCCAAGTCGAGTCTCGACACTCCCCTGTGAACCCGCCCACCCTGCCGAGTGCGCACCTCGACGGCGAGTGCGCACCGTGCACCGTGCGCTCTCACCGTCGATGTGCGCAGTCAGGCCGGCGAGGCGGACACCCAGGTCGGAGATGCGCGGGGTTCGGCACGGCTGTCCACAGGGGCAGCCAGATGCGCCTGTGTCCACAGCACCCCTGGCGTGGCGGTGCGCCATGCCATCGGGTCCGCGACCCTCGAGCCATGACCGACCTCAGACCGCCACGGATTCTCACCGTACGGGAGTACGGCTATGACCAGCTGCGTGGGCTGCAGCGGGTGGGCGAGGCCGAGCGGATCCGTCGAGGTTCCTACCGCGAGCCCACCACCCAGACCGACCCGCGGAAGGTCCGTCACGAGGCGCTGCTCGCTCGCTGCGCGGCCGTGGCGCAACGGCTGACCACACGCTTCGCGTTCAGCCACCGCACCGGCGCCGCGCTGCATCGCTGGCCGGTGCGGTTCGATCCGGGCGTCGTGGAGATCAGTCAGGTGGTGAATCCGAACGGTCGCCGCAGCTCGGACGTCGTCCGCCACTACCGGCCCACCCTCACCGACGACGACATCGTCCTGGTACACGGGCTCCCCGTGCTCGCGCCGAAGCTGAACGCGATCAGCTGCGCGCAGCTCCTTCCACCCCGCCAGGGTCTTGCCGCGGTGGACAGGGCGCTTCAACAGCTTGCCGATGTCGACAAGCACGATCGCGCCGCCTCGTTGTCGCGCGAGGCAGTCGTGCGCGCTGAGCTGCTGTCCCTCCTTGCTGCGTCGGGGGTACGCCGCAACGTCGTACGCGCTCGTGAGGTGCTGCGACTCGCCACCGGCCTCTCCGGATCACCGCAGGAGTCGGAGCTGCGATGGCTGGCGCTGGCGATCGGGCTACCCGAACCGATATGCGAGTGGGAGCAGTGGATCGACGGGAACCAGTACTTCAGCGACCTTGCCTGGCTGGCGACCGCACCGGACTGGCCGAGGCGTGCGATCACGCTCGAGTACGACGGCGAGGGCAAGTACGGCCCCACCCCGGAGTCGATCCTTCGTGCTGTCGCTGAGGAGAAGTGGCGCGAGGACACGATCGAGTCAGCCGACGTCGCCGTCCATCGCGTCACCAAGATCGCCTCCACAACACCGCCCAGGCCGCGGCCTGGCTGCTGTCGAAGTTCCCGGCATCGACCCGCGACACCCTGACACCGCGGCCGGCGCTCAGGGACCCACTCAGCCGCCACCCTGCGCCGCGCCGCTGAGCGCGCACATCCACGGCGAGTGCGCACCCCCCGCAGTACGCACTCACCGCCACGGTGCGCACTCACCGCCACAGGCGGGCAATGGCGAAGAGCCCGCCGACAGCTGACGCTGTCGACGGGCCCTTTGCCGGTGCCGGGTCAGACCCGGCGGGAGATCACTTGAGGATCTTGGTCACACGACCGGAGCCGACGGTGCGGCCACCCTCACGGATGGCGAAGCCGAGGCCCTCCTCCATGGCGATCGGCTGGATCAGCTCGACCGACATCTCGGTGTTGTCACCAGGCATGACCATCTCGGTGCCCTCGGGCAGCGTGATGACGCCGGTGACGTCGGTGGTGCGGAAGTAGAACTGCGGGCGGTAGTTCGAGTAGAACGGGTTGTGACGCCCACCCTCGTCCTTGGCCAGGATGTAGACCTGGGCCTCGAAGTCGGTGTGCGGGGTGATCGAACCCGGCTTCACGACGACCTGGCCGCGCTCGACCTCCTCACGCTTGGTGCCGCGCAGGAGCAGACCGACGTTCTCGCCGGCCTCGGCGTAGTCGAGCAGCTTGCGGAACATCTCAACACCGGTGACGGTGGTCTTGATGGCGGTCGGCTTGATACCGACGATCTCGACCTCCTCGTTGACGTTGAGGTGACCACGCTCGACACGACCGGTGACGACGGTGCCACGACCGGTGATCGTGAAGACGTCCTCGATGGGCATGAGGAACGGCTTGTCGATGTCGCGCACCGGGTCCGGCACGTTCTCGTCGACGGCCTCCATGAGGTCCTCGACCGACTTGACCCACTCCGGGTCGCCCTCGAGAGCCTTGAGGCCCGAGACGCGCACGACCGGAACGTTGTCGCCGTCGAACTCCTGGCTGGTGAGGAGCTCGCGCACCTCGACCTCGACGAGCTCGAGGATGTCCTCGTCGTCGACCATGTCCGACTTGTTCAGCGCGACCAGCAGGTAGGGCACACCGACCTGACGGGCGAGCAGCACGTGCTCACGGGTCTGCGCCATCGGGCCGTCAGTGGCGGCGACCACGAGGATCGCGCCGTCCATCTGAGCCGCACCGGTGATCATGTTCTTGATGTAGTCGGCGTGACCAGGGGCATCGACGTGCGCGTAGTGGCGCTTCTCGGTCTGGTACTCGACGTGCGAGACGTTGATCGTGATACCGCGCTGACGCTCCTCGGGAGCGTTGTCGACCTGGTCGAACGGGGTGAACGTGTTCAGGTCGGGGTACTTGTCAGCGAGCACCTTGGTGATCGCCGCCGTCAGCGTGGTCTTGCCGTGATCGACGTGACCGATGGTGCCGATGTTGACGTGCGGCTTGGTCCGCTCGAACTTGGCCTTCGCCACTGTGGTTCCTCCTGGAACTCGGGTAGGTGTGTCGTCCGTCTTCCGGCGGGCTTGCCGGAGTCAGGGCCTTGTGAATCCTACGACTTGGTTATCTGTTCTGGTTGCGTCGAAGAAGATCTCCAACGCTAGCTCAGCGAGAGCGATGACACGGGGGCCGGAGACCCCGTGCGTTCACTCGCCTCGGGTCTTCGCGATGATCTCGTCAGCGACGTTACGCGGAACCTCCGCGTAGTTGCTGAACTGCATCGAGTACACCGCACGACCCTGGGTACGAGACCGCAGGTCGCCGATGTAGCCGAACATCTCCGACAATGGCACCAGTGCCCGCACGACCTTGACACCGGTCGCGTCGGCCATCGACTGGATCTGGCCGCGGCGGGAGTTCACGTCGCCGATCACGTCGCCCATGTACTCCTCGGGCGTACGCACCTCGACATCCATGATCGGCTCCAGCAGGCACGGGTCAGCCAGTCGGACGGCCTCCTTGAGCGCCATGGTGCCGGCGATCTTGAACGCCATCTCCGAGGAGTCGACCTCGTGGTAGGCGCCATCGACGAGCGTGGCCTTGATGCCGACCATCGGGTAGCCCGCCACCACACCGCTGCCCATCGCGTCCTGGATACCTGCATCGACGCTCGGGATGTACTCGCGCGGGACGCGGCCACCAGTGACGGCGTTCACGAACTCGTACATCTCGCCGGCTTCGGAGTCGAGGGGCTCGAGCGTGATCTGGATCTTCGCGAACTGACCGGACCCACCCGTCTGCTTCTTGTGGGTGTAGTTGTGCTTCTCCACCGTGCGGCGGATGGTTTCGCGGTACGCGACCTGGGGCTTGCCCACGTTCGCCTCGACCTTGAACTCGCGCCGCATGCGGTCGACGAGGATGTCGAGGTGGAGCTCGCCCATGCCGGCGATCACGGTCTGACCGGTCTCGGCGTTCAGGCTGACCTGGAACGTCGGGTCCTCGTCGGACAGGCGCTGGATGGCCGTGGAGAGCTTCTCCTGGTCACCCTTCGTCTTGGGCTCGATCGCCACCGAGATCACGGGCTCCGGGAACGTCATCGACTCGAGCACGACCGGCTCGTTGATGTCGCTGAGCGTGTCACCGGTGGTGACGTCCTTGAGGCCGATGAACGCGTAGATGTGACCCGCGTGCGCCTCCTCGACAGGGTTCTCCTTGTTGGAGTGCATCTGGAACATCTTCCCGATGCGCTCCTTCTTCCCCTTGGTCGCGTTGAGGACCTGGGAGCCGGAGGAGATCTTGCCGGAGTACACCCGGACGTAGAAGAGCTTGCCGAAGAACGGGTGCGCCGCGACCTTGAAGGCCAGCGCCGAGAACGGCTCGTTCTCGTCGGCGTGACGCTCGACGACCTTCTCCTCGTCCTTCGGGTCGTGCCCGTCGATCGAGGGAACGTCCAGCGGGGTGGGGAGGTAGTCGATCACGGCGTCGAGCATGGGCTGCACGCCCTTGTTCTTGAACGCCGAGCCGCACAGCACCGGGAACGCGTCGCCGGCGATCGTGAGCTTGCGGATGCCGGCCTTGATCTCCGCGACGGTCAGCTCCTCGCCGCCGAGGTACTTCTCGAGAAGCTCCTCGTCGGTCTCCGCCACTGCCTCGATGAGCTCGCCGTGGTACTTCTCCGCCTTCTCGGCGAGGTCCGCGGGGATCTCCTCGGTGGTCCAGGCGGCGCCCAGCTCGGTCTCTCCACGCCACGTGAGTGCACGCATCTCCACCAGGTCGACGACGCCCTCGAAGTCGTTCTCGGCGCCGATCGGCAGCTGGATGACCAGCGGCTTGGCCTTGAGGCGGTTGATGATCGTGTCGACGGTGAAGTAGAAGTCCGCGCCCAGCTTGTCCATCTTGTTGACGAAGCAGATGCGGGGGACGTTGTACTTGTCGGCCTGCCGCCAGACGGTCTCCGACTGGGGCTCCACGCCCTCCTTGCCGTCGAAGACGGCAACCGCGCCATCGAGAACACGCAGGCTGCGCTCCACCTCGACGGTGAAGTCGACGTGCCCGGGGGTGTCGATGATGTTGATCTGGTTGTTGTTCCAGAAGCAGGTCACCGCGGCGGAGGTGATCGTGATGCCGCGCTCCTTCTCCTGCTCCATCCAGTCGGTCGTCGAGGCGCCGTCGTGGGTCTCGCCCATCTTGTAGTTGACGCCGGTGTAGAACAGGATCCGCTCGGTCGTCGTCGTCTTGCCGGCGTCGATGTGCGCCATGATGCCGATGTTGCGGACCTTGTTCAGGTCGGTCAGCACGTCCTGTGCCACGGTTGCCCTTTTCTGGTGGTGTTGAGCACGAATAAGGCGGTCACGCGCTGGTCAGCGCTCGGACCGCGGCGGACTACCAGCGGTAGTGCGCGAACGCCCGGTTGGACTCAGCCATCTTGTGCGTGTCCTCGCGACGCTTGACAGCGGCACCCAGGCCGTTGCTGGCGTCGAGGATCTCGTTCATGAGTCGCTCGGTCATCGTCTTCTCGCGGCGAGCGCGGGCGTAGTCGACGAGCCAGCGCAGCGCGAGCGTGGTCTGGCGAGCGGTACGAACCTCGACCGGCACCTGGTAGGTGGCGCCACCGACACGGCGGGAGCGGACCTCGAGGGTGGGGCGGACGTTCTCGAGCGCGCGCTTGAGAACCTGCGCCGGCTCCTGCTGGGTCTTGCTGCGAACGCCCTCGAGCGCGTCGTAGACGATCCGCTCAGCGGTCGACTTCTTGCCGTCGAGCAGCACGCGGTTCACGAGCTGGGTGACGGTGGTCGACTCGTAGACCGGGTCGATCGCGAGCGGCCGCTTCGGGGCCGGGCCCTTACGAGGCATTACTTCTTCTCCTTCTTGGCGCCGTAACGGCTGCGGGCCTGCTGGCGGCCACGGACACCCTGGGTGTCGAGGGCGCCGCGGACGATCTTGTAACGCACACCCGGCAGGTCGCGGACACGACCGCCACGCACGAGCACGATGGAGTGCTCCTGCAGGTTGTGGCCGACGCCGGGGATGTAGGCGGTGACCTCGATGCCGCTGGAGAGCTTCACACGCGCCACCTTGCGGAGGGCGGAGTTCGGCTTCTTCGGCGTGGTCGTGAACACGCGCGTGCACACGCCGCGGCGCTGCGGGCTGCCCTTGAGGGCAGGCGTCTTGGTCTTGCCGACCTTGGCGCTGCGGCCCTTGCGGACCAGCTGCTGAATGGTGGGCACTGGGTCTCCGTCCCGTGTCTGAGGTACTGCTGTTCGATACCGCTACGTCTTGTCTCGTTACTGCCCGGCTGTCGCTATGACCCCCGCACTCGGGCGTGTCGCGCCGGTCTCAAGACGCACCGGTCACCGCGGTGAAGCGATGGTCGGTGCGCTCGGCCGGTCTGACAACCGCCTTGCCGCCCCACCGCTGCATCGCCCCTCAAGGTGCGACGCGCGAGCAGAGCTGCGCACACGCGAGAGCCCGCCTCAGCGGGCACCGCCGTCCAGAGTACAACACGGATGGGCCAGCTCAAAAGCGGTCACAGGGACCAATCCGCTCGAGGAGGCCGAGATCACACGCAGGAGATCACGCCGGCTCGGGATCGGTGCCCACGACACGATCCGGATCGACGCCCAACCGGGCCTCGGCTCGCTCGACATCGGCGACCTGCTTGCCGAGGACGGCGAGGATCACCCGGTCACCCGTGTTCTCGACGGCGATACGCGCGCCCGCATCGAGATCCCAGTACGTCCGTGGCCGGCCGGCCGAGCTGCCGCTCGGCTCCCCGAGGACCTCGGCCGCGGCCGCGACGAGATCGCGCTCGATCGCTCGCAGCGGCTCACGCGAGGCCGCGTCATCGCCATCGACCCGATCGGTCAGCCCGATGGTCAGCTGCCCGAGGTGATCCTCCAGGAGGAGGCAGTCGGCGCGTGCGCGGCGGTACGGCAGGCCGGTCATGAACATGATGCCGCGCTCGGTGTCCGACCGCACGGTCCAGCCCAGACGCTCGGCGATCGCCACGACCTCGGCTCGGGGCACGGGCCACCCGGCCTCGCTGAAGGCGGTGAGGATCGACCTCAGGTCATCGGACGTGGCGTGCGCTGTCTCGGTCATGATCCTCCGATCCTACTGATCGAGCCCGAGGTCCAGGTACGCCGGGTCGAGCGGCAGGTCCGAGACGGTCACGGTGCCGTCGGCTGCCGTGTGCACCAGCTGGTACCGGATCTCGATGCTGCCGTCGGCGATCCCGGCCGCGATGTCGGGCCGATCCTGCAAGAGCTGCTGGAGCGCGGGGTCGCGGCGCCAGATCTCGTTGAAGTAGAGCGTCGACCCCTGAGCCGCGCGGCTGCCGTCCTCGAGGAGTCGGCCGTTCTCGCTCAGCCGGGCCGAGCCGCCCTTCGCCTCGCCCACGATCAGCTGGCCCGGGGCGGAGTCGGTGGCTGCCTGGTAACCGACGCCGTCGAAGCGCCCCGAGCTGGACTGCTCCGGCGCGATCACGACGTCGGCGCCCTGCGCCTCCAGCGCGTCGACCAGGCCGGTGTCACCGAGCCCCTCGGTCATGTCCACCTGGTTCACGTACGACGCCCGCTCGGCGAGCGCGGCGGCCCGAAGGTCGGTGATGGCTGCGTACTGGGCGTCGAACTCGGGGCCACTCAGGTCCGAGTCGAACAGGTCGTCGGTCAGCCGGTCGATCGTGGCCTCGATCTTCTTCACCGTGAGATCGCTCGGCGAGACGTCGTAGCCCATCTCCTGCAGCCGCTCGATCGCTGCGGCCCGCTCCGCGACGGCGTCCGCGCGAGTCTCGACGGCGTCCGCGCGGGCCTCGACCGCATCAGTGCGGGCAGTGCTCTCCGGCACGTCGATGTCCGGCTGCGGCTGCGGGTCGGCCGTGCGGGCCGCCTGCTCGGCCTGCGGATCGGGCGCGGTGCCCGGGTCCGGCTGGCCGTGGCCGCTCGAGTCCGGCTGACCGTGGCCTCCCGCCCCGGGCTGCCCGGAGCCGGGGGTGCCGGCGCCATCGGGCGTGCCCGTGCCGGCGTTGTCCCCGAGCGGGTGGGTGCCGGAGCCAGGCTGATCGGGAAGGTGGGGGTGCGTGGTGTCGGGCACCTGGCTGCCCGACGGGGTCTCGGGCAGCTCCGGGGTCCGCGGGAAGACGGCGTCCGAGACAGGCGTGGGAAGGTCGTCGACGGCGTCGACCAGGTTGGCGAGGGGGTTCGGGCCTCCGGGACGGGTGGGCCGGAACGGGATGTCATCGAGGATCCTGCCGAGGCCGACCGCGCGCGCGCCGCCGTTGAGCAGCCACGACCCACCGGGCACGATGAACTCGGTGGCACCGGCGAGGAGGCGGGAGGCCCGGGCCGCAGCGGTGGAGCCGCGTGCCACCGCCCCGACCGGGATGAAGAACGTACCCACGTTGAGCACGCTCTCGGTGCCGGTGGCCCAGGGGTCGTTCTCCCAGCGGTGCCACCCGTTGCCGCCGTCGAGCGCCTCGGTCATGTCGAACCCGATCAAGCCACCGGCGGCGGTGGTCCCGGTGACCGCGCGGTCGTACAGCCAGCCCGCGACGGCGTTGCTGTCCTTGTTGTCGGTGTACCAGACCACGGCCGGAGCGGTCACGACGGTGATCGCGAGCGAGCCGACCACGTCGACCACGCCCCAGAGACCATCGCCCAGCCCGCCGAGGCTCCACGAGTAGCCGTTCTCGACGTCGAACCCGAGGATCGTGGCGCCGCCTTCCCAGAGGCCGACCCCGAAGTTCGCGACACCGTGGCCGACCGACTCGGGACAGTTGCGGTCCTCGTCGACGGGCGAGCCCCACGGCATCGGGACGCTCGTGTCCAGGAAGACCTCGGCGGTGTACGCCACGTCCTCGGACACGCACGAGTTCGTGATCAGGCCCTTGAGCCCGTTCGAGCAGGTGGTGGCCGCCGTCGAGATCTCCGCGAGGATGCCGGCGTGGAGCTCGAGCAGCTCGGCGTTGCGGTCCCTGCTCGCCGAGTCCTGATTCCACGGCACGGTGACGGTGCGCTGGTCCACGCCAGGGACCCAGTCGAACGCCCAGGCCGCGTAGTCGCCGAAGCCCGCGTCGTTGGACTCGGCAGCGACGACCTCGACGCCGTTGATCACGCTCGCGCGGAACTCCCTGGCGTCGGCCTCGAGCGTGGCCAGCCGCCCCTGCACGTCCTCGAGCTCGCCGGCGTAGGTGCGCAGCAGGGTCGCCGCGTCGACCAGCACGCTCTCCAGCCCGTCGGCCGAGGTCACGGCCGGCGTCATCAGGTCGTAGACCTGCTGCTGCTCCGGTCCCTCGTAGGTGCCGGGCGTCTGGAGGCCGGCCCAGGTCGTGGAGATCCCGGACATCTGCTCGGCGACGCCCTCACCCATCGCCTGGACGCGGTCCGCCGAGGTCCTGATGGCCTCGACGTCGAAGTCGGCGGACTTGCACGGGAACTGCTCCGGGTCGATCAGCATGTCGACATCGGTCGGGGCGTAGCAAACGTCAGCGCTCATCTCAACGTCTCCTTACTCGGGCCGGTGGCCGTTGGCCTCGAAGTAGCTGAAGTCGCCGTCCACGGAGGCCTCGAGCATCTCCCGCTGGAAGTTCCCGAGCATGTCTTCCTGGCCGTTGTTGTAGGCGATCGTCGCGTTGCTGACACCGAGCACGCCGGCGTTGACGCGGTTGACCACGTTGGAGAGCGCTGCGCTCTGGTCGCTCAGCAGCAGGCTGAGGGCGTTCGGCACCACCCCGGTGATCATCGAGCCCCAGGTCAGGCCCTCACCGATACCCGCGAACTTCTCCTCGGTCAGCTCGCCCTCCAGCTGCTCCTTCTGGGGCACCACGCCCTCGAGCACGGTAGTGATCTCGGACGGATCGATCTGCCACCTAGACATGGGGCTCGCCTCCTTCGCGTACGTGCAGCCAGCCGTTGGTCAGCTGCGCGACCTGTCGCGCAGCACGCTCCCGCGCCCCGTCGTCACCGAGCGGGATCGTCACGTCGATCCAGGACCGCACGCCGGCGACCGGGGCCTCGGCGAGCTCCAGGTCGTGGACCACTGAGCGGACATCCATCTCGATGGGGACCGAGGGGAAGATCGTCATCACGTGTCTGCCCAGATCGTCCATGAGCACCGTGATCTGCCCGTCGCGCAGCTCGAGCGCCGAGCCGCCTGGGCACACCTTGCCGAACGCCTCGAGGATCTCGGCGGGCGCGGGAGCGGTCTCGTGCAGCATCGCGAGCTCAGCCGGCATCGGGCACCTCCACGCCGAGGGTGGACAGCACCCGGTCCGGCTCGAGAGCCAACCCGAGGTCGAGCAGCCGGTGCCAGGGGTTGTCGGTACCACCGAAGTCGATGAGCGTGCTGGGAGTGCGAGCGCGACCGAGGCTGGAGACCCGATGCCGTTCGGCGAGCGCCGCGGTGTCGATGCCGAGATGGTGGGTGACCCGCGGGCCCAGCACCGCGGCGAGCGGCGCCGTGGCGGGATAGCCGCCCGGGCGGACGGTGCCGTCGGCCTCGCTGGTGCGGGTCGTGACCACGGCGATCTCGACGTCGGCAGCCTCCTCGAGCCTGGCGAGCAGCGCCGTCGCCTGGCCGTGCAGGTCCTCACCTGAGGCCGGTCGCGCGGAGAAGCGGAGGTGCTCGAGCAGGCCGCGCCGGGTGCGTCCGACCCGCTGGGTCAAGAACGTCGTCTCCTCGCCGACGGCGTGGACAGGACCGGTCTGCGGCATCTGCGCGCGCAGGAACGCGGTCATCGCGTCGGTGTCCCAGCGGCGGCCGAAGGGCTCCCAGACACCCCACCGGTGGGGCAGCGCGACGCCGAGCGCGCCGGCCGCGAGCTCGGCGACGACCCCGATCCGGGTCGCGTTGTCGGCGCGATGCCTGACGTACGCGTCGAGGGTGATCGAGACGACGCCGTCGTGGACGACCCCCGGCGGGGCCGCCTCGTGCGGGAGCCACAGATCGGCGAACGAGGTCACCGGGCGGCCGGTCGCGGCCTCGAGGACGCCGTCTGGCCCGTGGACCGCCCAGAAACCACGGATGTCGGTGAGCATGGTCGCGCACGCCGCGGTGAGCCGCACCCCCGGCCCGGTCAGGAGCACCGGGCGGATCCGTTCGTGGTCGCAGAACTCCAGGAACGCCGCCACCGGCGCGGTCAGTGCGACCACGTCGGTGCTGCTCGCGTAGACCGCGTGGTCGTCCGTCACCTCGTCACTGATCGGGTTCAGGAACCGGGGGGCCGAGCGCGACGCCAACGGGACTCCTCAGGGCTGTGAACGGACTGGTGCGGGCTGCTCACCATCGTAAGGAGATCGCCTCCCGGCGGACATGCCCCGCGATGGGGAGCACTGCCCAGGGTCCGTCGGCACCCGAGCGAGCAGGGCCGACGCACGCGGGCCGCCCCAGCCGTTGACGCCCCACCCGAGACGGAGTATGTTCTCGCGCTTGTGTCCGTCGCCACGCTCGCCGTCCTGACACAGACGGGCTGGCGGCGGTGGTCCACCTACCGGAGCGCCGCTCTGGCGGGCGCGGTGACCAACACCGTCTTCGGTCTCATCAAGGCCGCGATCACCATGGGTGCGGTCGGCGCCGCCGGCGGTCAGCTGGCCGGGTACGGCCCGATCGAGGGCGCCACCTACGCCTGGCTGGCGCAGGCGCTGATCGGCCCTGTCAACGTGTTCTGGTCCAACGACCTGGTCGAGCGCATCCGCACAGGGGACATCGCCGTCGACCTCTCCCGCCCCGTCGACCCCCAGCTCGCCTACCTCAGCGCCGATCTCGGCCGCGCCGCGTTCACGTTCCTGCCCCGGGGCGCCCCGCCGCTGCTGGTGGGCGCGCTCGTCACAGGGCTCGCGCTCCCCGCCAACCTCCTCCCCTACCTGCTGGGGATCGTCAGCATCGTGCTCGCCGTGATCATCTCGTTCGCCTGCCGGTGGCTCGTCAGCCTCGCCGCGTTCTGGATCATCGAGATGCGCGGCGCCTCGACGCTGTACCTGATGGCCTCGAACATCCTCTGCGGCCTGATCGTGCCGGTGCACTGGTTCCCCGACTGGATGGCCACGCTCGCCGCTGCCACGCCCTTCCCCTCGATGCTGCAGACCCCCATCGACGTCATCATGGGCCGCGACACCGGCCTCGCGGCGCTCTGGCTCATCGGCGTGCAGGTCGCCTGGGCCCTGGGTGTGCTGCTCGCCGGCCAGCTCCTCTGGCGCCTGGGTACGCGCAAGCTGGTGGTGCAGGGTGGCTGAGCTCACCACGCACACCGAGCGCCCGACGGCGACCGGCTGGGCCTCCCCGTACGTCGCCCTGGTCTCCTCCCGGCTCCGTTCCCAGTTCGCCTACCGCCGCTCGTTCGCGCTCGACCTGCTCGGCTCCTTCGGCGTCGGCGTGATCGAGTTCGCCGAGATCTACGTGATCTTCTCCTCGATCAGCGTGCTCGGCGGCCTGGACTTCGCGGGGCTGGCGCTGCTGTTCGCGCTCTCCAACATCAGCTTCAGCCTGGCCGACCTCCTGGTGGGGCACCTCGACCGCATTCCCACCTACCTGCGGGCGGGCACGCTCGATGCGTTCCTGCTGCGGCCGCTGCCGGTGCTCGCGCAGCTCGTGACCAGCGACATCCAGCTCCGGCGGTTCGGCCGGACCGCGCTCTCGATCGCCGTGCTCGTGGTCGCGCTCGTGGTCAACCCGATCACCTTCACGCCGGCGACGATCGCTCTGCTCGTCATCACCCCGATCGCGGGGACCGCGATCTTCTGCGCCCTGTTCGTCGCGGCCGCCGGCGTGCAGTTCTGGCTGATCGAGGGCAGCGAGCTCGCCAACTCCTTCACGTACGGGAGCAGCTACGCCTCGAGCTTCCCGACGGCGATCTTCACCCTGCCGATGCGCGTCCTCTTCACCTTCGTGGTGCCTGCCGCCTTCACCGCGTACCTGCCGACGCTGCTGATCCTCGATCTTCCCGGTCCCGCCTGGACGCCCGCGTGGCTGGGATGGTTCAGCCCGGTCGCCGCGATCGTCAGCTGGGTGGCCGGGATGCTGATCTGGCGCGCCGGCCTTCGCCACTACACAGGAGCCGGATCGTGATCGCGTACCTGCCCCTCCGCCACCCCTTGAGTGCGCACAGCCACGGTGAGTGCGCACGGTGCGATGTGCGCTCTCACCGTCGATGTGCGCACTCACGCAGAAGGAAGGCCGCATGACCGAGCAGATCGTGCACGCCCGCGGGCTCACCCGCGACTTCGTGGTGCGCTCCGGGGGGTGGCGACGCACCAAGCGGGTGGTGCACGCCGTCGTCGACCTCGATCTCGACATCGCGGCCGGTGAGGCCGTGGGCTACATCGGTGCCAACGGTGCCGGGAAGTCGACGACCATCAAGATGCTGACGGGGATCCTCTCCCCCAGCGCCGGCACCGTGGCCACCTGCGGGCTGCACCCGCAGAAGTCCCGACGTGAGCTCGCGCGCGAGATCGGCGTCGTCTTCGGGCAGCGGTCCCAGCTGTGGTGGGACCTGCCGCTGCAGGAGTCCTACCGGGTGCTCGCCTCGATCCACCGGCTCGGCAGCAGCCACCGCGAGCGCCTCGACGAGCTCGTGGACGCGCTCGACCTCGCGGAGTTCCTCGACACCCCGGTACGGCAGCTCTCGCTCGGGCAGCGGATCCGCGGCGAGATCGCGGCCGCGCTGCTGCACTCGCCGCGACTGCTGATCCTCGACGAGCCGACGATCGGCCTCGACGTGCTCAGCAAGGAGCGGCTGCGTGCGTTTCTCGTGGCCGAGCGCGCCGCGCACGGCACCACGCTGCTGCTCACCACGCATGACATGGACGACGTGCAGCGGCTGACGGAGCGGATCGTCGTCGTCGACCACGGCCGGGTGGCCTACACGGGCGACCTCCCCGGCCTCGTGCGCCGGGTCGGCGCCGATCGTGTGATCGTGCTCGACCTCGAGGAGCCGACCCCCTCGCTCTCCGACGTGGCCGGCACCCGCCTCATCGGCACCGAGCCCGACGGGCTGCGGCAGCGCCTCGCGCTCCTGCCCGGCGCGAGCGCGGCCGCCGTGCTCGCCGAGGTCGCCGGCCGGGCGCCGCTGCGCGACCTGACGATCGAGGAGCCCGATGTCGAGGACGTCGTGCGGCGGCTCTACGCCACCCAGCAGGCGGCGCACTGACGATCGCACCCTCCTCCGCGACGTCTCGATGGCAGCGGTCAGGGCCGGCACGGTCCGCTGGGCCGGTCGGTGGCGGTGCCCCCAGCCGTTCATCGAACCCCAGTAGGTTGTGCCCGTGACCGACCCTGCAAGGCCTGAGCTGGCGCGACGACTGGGCACGGGAGACGCCGTCATCGTCGGGCTCAGCGCGATGATCGGTGCCGGCATCTTCGCCGTCTGGGGGCCGGCGAGCGCCGCGGCCGGGGACGCGCTGCTGGTCGCGCTCGGCATCGCGGCGGTCATCGCGCTCTGCAACGCCACGTCATCGGCCCAGCTCGCGGCGCACCATCCCGCCTCGGGCGGCACCTACGTCTTCGGCAACCGCGTGCTCGGGCCGTGGTGGGGTTTCACAGCCGGGTGGGGCTTCGTCATCGGCAAGACCGCCTCGTGCGCGGCGATGGCGATGACCTTCGCCGCCTACCTCGTGCCTGGGAACGTCTGGGGGCAGCGGCTCGCGGCCGCCGTCGCGGTGGCAGCGCTCACCCTCGCGGCCGTCCGCGGTATCACCCGCACGGCACAGCTGGCACGCGTGCTGCTCGTGATCGCGCTGCTCGGACTCGTCGCGCTGCTGGTCGCGACCTCGGTCACGACGCTCCCAGACCCCGCGCCGCTCGCACCGCCCGACGGCGTCTACGGCATCCTGCAGGGCGCCGGCCTGCTCTTCTTCGCCTTCGCGGGGTACGCGCGCATCGCGACGCTGGCCGAGGAGGTGCGCACGCCGGCCGCGATCGGTCGCGCGGTGCTGATCGCTCTCGGCGGCGTGCTGCTGCTGTACGGCCTGACCTCCTTCGCGCTGCTCGGCACGATCGGCGGGGAGCTCCCGGGCAGCACCGCGCCGCTCGCCGACCTCGCCGCGGCACTCGCGGTCCCCGGGCTGTCGGTCGGTGTCCAGATCGCTGCCGGCGCCGCGGCACTGGGAGCGCTGCTGGCGCTGCTCACCGGCGTCAGCCGCACCGCGCTGGCGATGGCCCGCCAGCACGACCTCCCGCACCCGCTCGCCACCATCGAGCCACGGCACCGGGTGCCTGCCCGCGCCCAGCTCCTGCTCGGGCTCGTGGTGGTCGTGATCGTGCTGGTCGCCGACCTCCGCGGGGCGATCGGCTTCTCCTCCTTCGGCGTGCTGGTGTACTACACCGTGACCAACCTCGCAGCGCTCCGGCAGCCGCGCGAGCAGCGGCGCTGGCCCCGGCCGTTGCAGGTGCTGGGCGTGATCGGCTGCCTCGCGATGGCGTTCAGCCTGCCCCTGGGATCGGTGATCGGCGGCGCGGCCGTGCTCCTCGCCGGGCTCGGCTACCGCCTCCTCCGGACCCGGCGCGCGGGCATCGCATGATCGCCGTCGAGATCTGCGTGCAGGACCCGGCCGGCGCGCGCGTCTCGCTCGAGCGCGGCGCGACCCGTGTCGAGCTCTGCTCGGCCCTGGAGACCGGGGGGCTGACGCCCTCGCTCGCGACCATCGAGTCGGTCCGAGCGCTGACCGATCGGCCCGGCTGGCTCAGCGTGCTCGTGCGGCCCCGACCGGGTGGCTACGTCTACGACACCGCCGAGATCGACGTGACCTGTGCCGACATCGCGCACGCCGTGGCAGCCGGCGCCGACGGCGTGGTGGTCGGAGCGCTGACCGGGTCCGGCGAGGTCGCGATCGACCACGTGCGGGCGTTCCTGGAGGCCGCGCAGGGCCGCACCGTGACCTTCCACCGCGCCTTCGACGTGATCGAGGACCGGCGTGCCGCCCTCGAGGCGCTGGCCCGGCTCGGCGTGAGCCGCGTGCTGACCTCCTGCGGCAGGGCGCACGCCGTCGAGGCAGCCGCCGAGCTCACCGACCTCGTTCGGCTCTCGGATGGGCGCGTCGAGATCATGGCGGGCGGCGGGGTCCGTCCCGGTGACATCACCACGCTGGCCGGGGTCGCCGTGGACGCGGTCCATCTCTCCGCGCGGGCACGCGCCTCCGACGTCACGCCGGGTGGCGAGGGCCAGCACTGGCACACGGACGCCGCGATCGTCGCAGCCGCTGTCGCGGCCGCTCGCGACTGAGGCGCCGTCGCTGCGCGGCGCAGGTGGCTCAGGGCGTCAGCGTCACGGGCACCGTGTCGAAGCCGCGGGAGGGGAACGGGTAGCGCACGGGCGGTCGGGCGTCGTCGAGCGTGATGCTCGAGGTGGCGCGCAGCAGCGCCGCCAGGGCGCCGCGGATCTGGAGCGTGGAGAGCACCCGGCCCGGGCACACGTGCGGGCCGGCGCCGTAGACGATGTTGGCCGTGCGGTTCGCCTCCGGCCGGTACGCGTCGGCGTCACCGAACACCCGCTCGTCGCGGTTGGCGGCGGTCCAGTTGATGGCGACCGCCGTGCCGGCCGGTGCGGGGTGGCCCGCGATGCTGGTGTCCCCGGTGGCCACGCGCCGGTTGGTGGGAAACGGGTCGTTGATGCGGAGCATCTCGTCGACGGCGGCATCCAGCGTCACGCTGTTCGCCTCCTCGTCCTGCGCGAGGGTGCGGAGCCTCGCCTGCTCCGCCTGGTCACCGGCCACGTGAGCGACGACCACACCGATCGAGGCAGCGATCGACCCGAGGTCACCGGCTGTCCAGTTCCGCAGCAGCGACACCAGCTCGGCGTGGGTGAGCGGGCGGTGGCCGTCGGGGGCGTCCGGGTCCTCGACCCGCTCGCGCAGCAGCCCGGTGGTCGGGTCGTCCGGAAGGTGTTCGCCCGCATCTTCGCGGGCACGGCGATCCTCGATGACGTCGCTGACGATCCGGTCGAACCGCTCCGCGACCTCGGCGTTGCTCGCGGCATCACCCGAGCGGGACGCGGCGAAGTTGTCGTCGATCCAGCTCAGCAGCTCCGGTTCCAGCTCTACCGGCCACCCCAGCCAGCGGCACTGCACCTGCACCGCCACGTGTCGCCCGAAGTCCTGCACGATCTCCGCGTGCCGGCTGCTCGCCACCATCGTGGTCGCGACCTGGTCGGTGACCTCCCGGATCATCGGAGCCAGCGGCAGGATGCGGCTGTCGTCCAGGTGCCTGTCGACGATCGCCCGGAACCTGCGGTGCTCGTCGCCGTCGAGGCTGTTGGGGATGTGCCGGTGCCGGCGACCCCCGCTCGAGAACAGCTCGGGCGTCGTCGCCACCCGCAGCACCTCGGCGTGCCCGCGCACGGCCCACGACCCGTCCGGGAGCACCACGACCGGGCACTCCCCCGGTGTTCCCTCCTCGCTGGCCGGCCGCGGGCCGGTCGCGTCGGGAACCGGTTCGGGGACGTGACCCATGGGTGCACCTCTCTGCGGGACATCGGGCTGGCGACCCCATCCTGCACCCCAGGACGCACGAACGCCCCCGACCCAGCAGGGTCGGGGGCGTTCGGGTCGAGCAGGATCAGCGGTAGTCGCTGAACCCGCCGAGGTCGAGCTCCTCGAGCGCGATCGCGTCGGCGCCCTCGGAGATCGGACCGTAGTCGATCTCGTCGTAGCCGAAGCTCGGGTAGATCTCGGCCTTCGCCTCCTCGGTGGGCTCCACCCGGACGTTGCGGTACCGGGGAAGACCGGTACCCGCCGGGATCAGCTTGCCCAGGATCACGTTCTCCTTCAGACCCAGGAGCGAGTCCGAGCGACCGCTCATCGCAGCCTCGGTCAGCACCTTGGTGGTCTCCTGGAAGGACGCCGCAGACAGCCACGAGTCGGTCGCCAGCGAGGCCTTGGTGATGCCCATGAGCTCCGGACGCCCAGCGGCGGGGGTACCACCCTCGGACACCACGCGACGGTTCTCGTCCTCGAACCGGCCACGCTCGGCCAGCTCGCCCGGCAGCAGCCGGGAGTCGCCCGAGTCCAGCACGGTCACGCGACGCAGCATCTGCCGCACGATGACCTCGATGTGCTTGTCGTGGATGTCCACGCCCTGGGAGCGGTAGACCTCCTGGACCTCGTCCACGAGGTGCTTCTGCACCGCGCGCGGGCCGAGGATGCGCAGGACCTTCTTCGGGTCGACAGCACCGGAGACCAGCTGCTGACCGACACCCACGTGATCGCCGTCCTGGGCGAGCAGGCGCGAACGCTTGCTGACCTGGTAGACGATCTCCTCGGTGCCGTCGTCGGGCGTGAGGGTGATCCGACGTGCACGGTCGGTGTCCTCGATGGCGATACGTCCGGCCATCTCGGCGATCGGCGCCTCGCTCTTCGGGGTACGAGCCTCGAAGAGGTCGGTCACGCGGGGCAGACCCTGCGTGATGTCGTCGGCCGAGGCCACACCACCGGAGTGGAAGGTACGCATCGTCAGCTGGGTGCCGGGCTCACCGATCGACTGCGCCGCGATGATGCCGACGGCCTCGCCGATGTCGACGAGCTCGCCGGTGGCCAGCGATCGGCCGTAGCACTTGGCGCAGGTACCGACGCGCGACTCGCAGGTCAGCACGGAACGGACCTTGATGGTCTCGACGCCGGCAGCGATCAGCTTGTCGATGAGGACGTCGCCGACGTCGTCACCCGACTCGCCGAGCACGGTGCCGTCGGGGGCGACGGCCTGACCGGCGAGGGTACGGGCGTAGACGCTCGTCTCGACCTTGTCGTTGCGGCGAGCGACCCCGTCCGGGCCGACCTCGATGATCGGCTGGACCAGCCCTCGCTCGGTCCCGCAGTCCTCCTCGCGGATGATGACATCCTGCGAGACGTCCACGAGTCGACGGGTCAGGTAGCCCGACTCGGCGGTACGGAGCGCCGTGTCGGCCAGGCCCTTACGAGCACCGTGCGTCGCGATGAAGTACTCGAGCACCGAGAGGCCTTCTCGGTAGTTCGACTTGATCGGACGCGGGATGATCTCTCCCTTGGGGTTCGCCACCAGACCGCGCATACCGGCGATCTGACGAACCTGCATCCAGTTACCGCGGGCACCGGAGGTGACCATGCGGAAGACCGAGTTGTCCTCGGGGAAGTCCCCACGCATGGAGGCGTCGACGTCGTCCGTGGCCTGGGTCCAGATCCCGATGAGCTCCTGACGGCGCTCGTCGTCGGTGATCAGACCGCGGTTGTACTGGCCCTGGACCTTCGCCGCCTTCTCCTCGTAGCTCGCGAGGATCTCGGCCTTCGCCGAGGGCGCGATCACGTCGGAGATACCCATCGTGACGCCCGAACGGGTGGCCCAGCGGAAGCCGGCCTCCTTCAGCGCGTCCAGCGAGGCAGCGACCTCGACCTTCGGGTACCGCTCGGCGAGGTCGTTGACGATCGTCGAGAGGACCTTCTTGTCGACCACCTTGTTGATGTACGGGTAGTCGATCGGCAGCAGCTCGTTGAAGAGCGCACGGCCCAGCGTGGTCGGGAAGGTGATCGGCTCGCCCTCGGTCCAGCCCTCGGGAGCGTCGAAGCCGTCCGTCGGCGGCACGAGGTCCGTCATCCGGATCGAGATCTTCGCGTTGAGGTCCAGCTCGCCGCCGTCGAACGCCATGATCGCCTCGGACGGGGACGTGAACACACGACCCTCGCCCGCGACGCCGTCGCGCTCGGTGCTGAGGTGGAACAGACCGATGATCATGTCCTGGGTGGGCATGGTCACCGGGCGGCCGTCGCTCGGCTTGAGGATGTTGTTCGAGCTGAGCATGAGGATGCGGGCCTCGGCCTGCGCCTCGGCGGACAGCGGCAGGTGCACCGCCATCTGGTCACCGTCGAAGTCGGCGTTGAACGCACCACACACCAGCGGGTGCAGGTGGATCGCCTTGCCCTCGACCAGCTGCGGCTCGAACGCCTGGATGCCCAGACGGTGCAGGGTGGGCGCACGGTTCAGCAGCACCGGGTGCTCGGTGATGACCTCTTCCAGCACGTCCCACACGACCGAGCGCGCACGCTCGACCATCCGCTTGGCGGACTTGATGTTCTGGGCGTGGTTGAGGTCGACCAGCCGCTTCATGACGAAGGGCTTGAACAGCTCGAGCGCCATCTGCTTGGGCAGACCGCACTGGTGCAGCTTCAGCTGCGGGCCGACCACGATGACCGAACGGCCCGAGTAGTCGACGCGCTTGCCGAGCAGGTTCTGACGGAACCGACCCTGCTTGCCCTTGAGCATGTCGGAGATCGACTTGAGCGGCCGGTTGCCCGGGCCCGTCACGGGACGACCGCGGCGACCGTTGTCGAACAGCGAGTCGACGGCCTCCTGGAGCATCCGCTTCTCGTTGTTGACGATGATCTCCGGCGCGCCCAGATCCAGGAGCCGCTTGAGGCGGTTGTTCCGGTTGATGACGCGTCGGTAGAGGTCGTTCAGGTCGGAGGTCGCGAAACGGCCACCGTCGAGCTGCACCATCGGGCGCAGGTCCGGCGGGATGACCGGGACGCAGTCCAGCACCATGCCCAGCGGGCTGTTGGTGGTGGTGAGGAACGCGTTGACCACCTTGAGCCGCTTGAGGGCGCGGGTCTTGCGCTGGCCCTTGCCGCTGCGGATGATCTCGCGCAGCGCCTCGGACTCGGCAGCCAGGTCGAAGGTCTCGAGGCGACGCTGGATCGCCTCGGCTCCCATCGCACCCTTGAAGTAGTTGCCGTAGCGGTCCTGCAGCTGGCGGTAGAGCATCTCGTCGCCCTCGAGGTCGGCGACCTTGAGGTTGACGAACCGGTCCCAGACCTGCGCGAGACGGTCGATGTCGGCGTCTGCACGCTTGCGCAGCTGTGCCATCTCACGCTCGGCGGAGTCCTTGACCTTGCGACGCGCATCGGCCTTGGCACCCTCGGCCTCGAGCTCGGCCAGGTCGGCCTCGAGCCGCTCGCCACGCTTGGCGATGTCGAGGTCGCGCTGCTTGGCGATCTCGCCCTTCTCCAGGTCGATCTCGTTCTGGAGGCTGGCCAGGTCCTCGCGGCGGCCCTCCTCGTCGATCTCGGTGATCATGTACGCGGCGAAGTAGATGACCTTCTCGAGGTCCTTCGGGGCGAGGTCGAGCAGGTAGCCCAGCCGCGACGGAACGCCCTTGAAGTACCAGATGTGGGTCACGGGCGCGGCGAGCTCGATGTGGCCCATCCGCTCACGGCGCACCTTGCTCCGGGTCACCTCGACGCCGCAGCGCTCACAGATGATCCCCTTGAAGCGGACGCGCTTGTACTTGCCGCAGTAGCACTCCCAGTCCCGGGTGGGGCCGAAGATCTTCTCGCAGAAGAGGCCGTCCTTCTCGGGCTTGAGCGTGCGGTAGTTGATGGTCTCCGGCTTCTTGACCTCGCCGTGGGACCACGCGCGGACCTCGTCAGCGGTGGCCAGACCAATACGGAGCTCGTCGAACACGTTGACGTCGAGCACTTGTTTCCCTACTTCCTTCGGCCTGTGGCCGTGTGGCGTGAGTCTTCGAGGATGGGGGTGAGCGATCCACTGCGGGCCCTGCCTTGCGGTGGGCCCGCAGCGGTCGTTCTCAGATCTCCTCGACGCTGCTGGCGTCGGGGCGACGGGACAGGTCGATACCGAGCTCCTCGGCGGCCCGGTACACCTCCTCGTCGGAGTCACGCATCTCGATCATCGTGCCGTCGGAGGAGAGCACCTCGACGTTCAAGCACAGCGACTGCATCTCCTTGACCAGCACCTTGAACGACTCAGGGATGCCGGGCTCGGGGATGTTCTCGCCCTTGACGATCGCCTCGTACACCTTGACGCGACCAGGGATGTCGTCCGACTTGATCGTCAGGAGCTCCTGGAGCGCGTACGCGGCGCCGTACGCCTCGAGCGCCCACACCTCCATCTCGCCGAACCGCTGGCCACCGAACTGGGCCTTACCGCCCAGCGGCTGCTGCGTGATCATCGAGTACGGACCGGTCGAACGCGCGTGGATCTTGTCGTCGACCAGGTGGTGCAGCTTGAGGATGTACATGTAGCCGACCGAGATCGGGGCCGGGAACGGCTCGCCGGAGCGGCCGTCGAACAGCCGCGCCTTGCCCGAGCTGCCGATCAGCCGGTCGCCGTCGCGAGTCACGCGGGTCGTGTCGAGCAGACCCTTGAGCTCGTCCTCGTGGAGGCCGTCGAACACCGGCGTGGCCACGGGGGTGCCGGGCTCACCGGTCAACGCCTCGGGTGCCAGGTTCTTGGCCCAGTCGGACTTCGCGTCGGCTTCCCAACCGGTCTTCGCGACCCACCCGAGGTGGGTCTCGAGGACCTGACCGACGTTCATCCGGCCGGGCACACCCATCGGGTTGAGGATGATGTCCACCGGCGTGCCGTCCTCGAGGAACGGCATGTCCTCGACGGGCAGGATCTTCGAGATGACGCCCTTGTTGCCGTGACGGCCGGCGAGCTTGTCACCATCGGTGATCTTGCGGCGCTGCGCGATGTAGACGCGGACCAGCTGGTTGACGCCCGGGGGCAGCTCGTCGCCGTCCTCGCGGTTGAACTCGCGCACGGCGATGACCGTGCCCGACTCACCGTGAGGGACCTTGAGCGAGGTGTCGCGGACCTCGCGCGCCTTCTCACCGAAGATCGCGCGGAGCAGCCGCTCCTCGGGGGTCAGCTCGGTCTCGCCCTTGGGTGTGACCTTGCCGACCAGCACGTCGCCGGCGCCGACCTCGGCACCGATGCGGATGATGCCGCGCTCGTCCAGGTCGGCCAGCACCTCGTCGGAGACGTTCGGGATGTCCCGGGTGATCTCCTCCGGGCCCAGCTTCGTGTCGCGGGCGTCGACCTCGTGCTCCTCGATGTGGATCGAGGAGAGCACGTCGTCCTGCACGAGGCGCTGCGACAGGATGATCGCGTCCTCGTAGTTGTGGCCCTCCCACGACATGAACGCGACCAACAGGTTGCGTCCGAGGGCGAGCTCGCCCTCGTCGGTGGCGGGACCATCGGCGAGCACCGAGCCGACCTCGACGCGGGCGCCCTCGTCGACCAGCACACGCTGGTTGTAGGAGGTGCCCTGGTTCGAGCGACGGAACTTCGCGACGCGGTAGGTGTAGCTGCCGCCCTCGTCCTCGGCGACGACGATGGCGTCGGCCGAGACCTCGGTGACCACGCCGGGCTTGCGGGCGACGATGACGTCACCGGCGTCGACGGCGGCGCGCCGCTCCATGCCGGTCCCGACCAGCGGGGCCTCGCTGCGCACCAGCGGCACGGCCTGGCGCTGCATGTTGGCGCCCATGAGCGCGCGGTTCGCGTCGTCGTGCTCGAGGAACGGGATCATCGCGGTCGCGACCGACACCATCTGGCGGGCCGAGACGTCCATGTAGTCCACGTTCTCGGCGGGGACGTCGATCGCCTCACCACCGCGAGTACGGACCAGCACGGTCTCCTCGACGAAGCGACCCTTGTCGTCGAGCACGGCGTTGGCCTGTGCGATGACGTACCGGTCCTCGTCGTCGGCGGTCAGGTACTCGACGTCGTCGGTGACCTTGCCCTTGTTGACCTTGCGGTACGGGGTCTCGACGAAGCCGAACGGGTTGATCCGCGCGTAGGTGGCGAGCGAGCCGATCAGACCGATGTTCGGACCCTCAGGGGTCTCGATCGGGCACATGCGGCCGTAGTGGCTCGGGTGGACGTCGCGAACCTCCATGCCGGCGCGGTCACGGGACAGACCGCCGGGGCCCAGCGCCGACAGGCGGCGCTTGTGGGTCAGACCCGCGAGCGGGTTGTTCTGGTCCATGAACTGCGAGAGCTGGCTGGTGCCGAAGAACTCACGGATCGAGGCCACGACCGGGCGGATGTTGATCAGGGTCTGTGGCGTGATCGCCTCGACGTCCTGGGTCGTCATCCGCTCACGGACCACCCGCTCCATCCGGGACAGGCCGGTACGGACCTGGTTCTGGATGAGCTCGCCGACCGCACGGATGCGGCGGTTGCCGAAGTGGTCGATGTCGTCGGTCTCGACCGGGAGGTCGACCGCCTTGCCGTCGCGGACACCCGCGAACGTGGTCTCGCCCTTGTGCAGCGCCGCGAGGTACTTGATCGTGGCGACCACATCCTCGACCGACAGGGTCGAGTCGCTCAGCGGCTTGTCGACGCCGAGCTTCTTGTTGATCTTGTAGCGACCGACCTTGGCCAGGTCGTACCGCTTGCCGTTGAAGTAGAAGTTGTCGAGCAGCGCGGTGGCGGCCTCGACCGTGGGCGGCTCGCCCGGGCGGATCTTGCGGTAGATGTCGAGCAGCGACTCGTCCTGGGTGTGGACGTTGTCCTTCTCGAGCGTCTCGATGACTGCCGGGTACTCCGCGAACGCCTCGCGGATCTCGCCCTCGGTCATGCCCAGCGCCTTGAGGAACACGGTGACCGACTGCTTGCGCTTGCGATCCACACGCACGCCGACGGCGTCGCGCTTGTCGATCTCGAACTCGAGCCACGCGCCGCGGGAGGGGATCACGCGCGTGGTGAAGATGTCCTTGTCGGACGTCTTGTCCGGGGTGCGCTCGAAGTAGACGCCCGGGGAACGAACCAGCTGCGAGACGACGACGCGCTCGGTGCCGTTGATGATGAACGTGCCCCGCTCGGTCATGAGCGGGAACTCGCCCATGAAGACCGTCTGAGACTTGATCTCGCCGGTCGTGTAGTTGACGAACTCAGCGGTGACGAACAGCGGCGCCGAGAAGGTGAAGTCCTTCTCCTTGCACTCCTGGGCGGAGTACTTCGGCGGCTCGAACCGGTGGTCCCGGAACGACAGCGACATCGTCTGGCCGAAGTCCTCGATCGGCGAGATCTCCTCGAAGATCTCCTCCAGACCGGACTTGGTCGGGACGGCGTTGTTGCCGGCGGCGACAGCCTCCTCGACGCGGGCACGCCACGCGTCGTTGCCGAGCAGCCAGTCAAAGCTCTCGGTCTGCAGGCCGAGCAGGTCAGGCGCTGCGAGTGGCTCGTGGATCTTCGCGAAAGAGACGCGACGTGATGCGGTGCGGTTGGCGATGTCAGTGGCGGATGCGTGAGAGGTGCGCGAGGCAGCCAAGAGGGGTCCTTCCCGGCGTTCGTGTGGCGTGCGCGTGCGGAAGAGCCCCGGTCAAGCCCAGCCGAGTCGGACCCAGGACACACCGGAAATCTGGGGTGTCGAGAGGGTGCCGCAACCGGCTGACGGGCAGGACGGGGTCAGAGCACAAGGCAAAGACCGACTATAGGGCACGCGCCATCAAATGTCCAGCGCCCATCGATGGACGACTGGAATCACTCCGCAGAACGCCACTGACAGACGCTTTGCACCTCACTGCAGAGCCACGCAACGCCGACACCATACCCCCGGAACCGTGACTGGCGCCACCACCGATCGCTGATCGGCCAGATCGTCTGTTCCGGTGCGATCACTGGACCATCTCACCCCCGGGGACGACGAACGGGCCCGCACCTCTCGGTGCGGGCCCGTCGTTGTCCCGGGACGAGCCCGGTGGGTGAAGCTGTCAGAGCATCGTCACTTGACGGAGACGGTGGCGCCTGCCGACTCGAGCTGCTCCTTGGCCTTGTTGGCCGTGTCCTGGTCGACACCCTCGAGGACGGGCTTGGGGGCGCCGTCGACGAGGTCCTTGGCCTCCTTGAGGCCGAGGGAGGTCAGCGCGCGGACCTCCTTGATGACCTGGATCTTCTTGTCGCCGATCGTCTCGAGGACGACGTCGAACTCGGTCTTCTCCTCAGCGGCCTCCTCGGCGGCGCCGCCACCGGCGGGGCCAGCGGCCACGGCCACGGCGGCCGGAGCGGCAGCGGTGACGTCGAAGACCTCTTCGAACTGCTTCACGAACTCGGAGAGCTCGATGAGGGTGAGCTCCTTGAAAGCCTCGATGAGCTCGTCGTTGGTGAGCTTCGCCATGATGGCGTTCCTTCCTGTTGGTCCTGCTCCGGGCTGGTCACCCGAGCAGGGGCGTGCGCAGAGAAGCGCGGGGTGGTGGTTGCGGAGCCTCAGGCGGCTTCGCTGGTGGACGCCTGCTTCTCGCGCAGGGCTTCGATGGTGCGGACCGCCTTGCTGGCGGGAGCGGTGAACATGTAGGCAGCCTGGAACAGCTTCGCCTTCATGGCACCGGCCGCCTTGGCCAGCAGCACCTCGCGGGACTCGAGGTCCGCGAGCTTGGTCACCTCGGCGGCGGACAGCGAGCGGCCGTCCATGACACCGCCCTTGATGACGAGGGTGGGGTTGGCCTTCGCGAAGTCGCGAAGGCTCTTGGCCGCCTCGACCGGGTCGCCACCGACGAACGCGATCGCGGACGGCCCGGTCAGCGCCAGGTCCCCCTCGAAGACGTCGACGCCGGCTTCCTTGGCTGCGATGGCGGTGAGCGTGTTCTTGACGACCGCGTACTGCGTGTCCGCACCCAGCTGGGTGCGCAGATCACTGATCTGGCTGACGGTGAGCCCGCGGTACTCGGTGAGAACGGCGGCCGAGGAGTTCTTGAACCGCTCGGTGAGCTCGGCGACCGCTGCCGCCTTGTCTGGCCGTGCCATGGGCCCTCCTTGATCGTTCGTGCCGCCGGACCCACACATGACAAGAGCCCCATGCGCAGGCATGGGGCTCGGGTGCTCACTGGCGTGACGGCCGAACTCTCACCTGCGCAGGCTCCACATCTGTGGACTTCATCCCGTCTGGTGACGGGCGACCGGCGGTCTTGGGCAGCGTTCACTCTAGAGGATGACGGCGGTGCTCGCCAAATCGACGGCGTCACCCGCACGACTGGGCGTCTCGAGCAGGTGGTCCTGCCCACCTCGGTGAGCCGAACAGGTGGTTCTGCCCGCCTCGGTGAGCCGAACAGGTGGTTCTGCCCGGAAAGCGGTCGCTTACCGTGCAGAATCACCTGTTCGCGACGTGCACGGATTCGCATCGCACACGGACGCACTGCGCTGCCCGCCTCCCGGGCTGGGAATGCGAGCGGGGCCGCACCTGTCCAGGTGCGGCCCCGTCCTCGAGCATGGCGAGCGACGTCAGGCGACATCCTCGTCGGCGGTGTTGCGCGTACGCGTGGCGTCCAGCGGGATGCCGGGGCCCATCGTGGTGCTCAGCACGGCCTTGGTGATGTACCGGCCCTTCGCGGAGGCCGGCTTGAGACGCAGGACCTCCTCGAGCGCTGCCGCGTAGTTGTCGAGCAGCTTCGTGTTGTCGAAGGACGCCTTGCCGATGATGAAGTGGAGGTTCGCGTGCTTGTCGACGCGGAACTCGATCCGGCCACCCTTGATGTCGTTCACGGCCTTGGCCACGTCCATCGTCACGGTGCCGGTCTTCGGGTTCGGCATGAGGCCACGAGGACCGAGCACGCGGCCGAGGCGGCCGACCTTGCCCATGAGGTCCGGGGTGGCGACGGCCGCGTCGAAGTCGGTGTAACCACCGGCGACCTTCTCGATCAGCTCGTCGCCGCCGACCTCGTCCGCACCCGCGGCGATGGCCTGCTCAGCGCGGTCGCCGTTGGCGAACACGATGACGCGGGCGGTCTTGCCGGTGCCGTGCGGGAGGTTGACGGTGCCGCGGACCATCTGATCGGCCTTGCGGGGGTCGACGCCGAGCCGGAACACGACCTCGACGGTCGAGTCGAACTTCGTCTTCGCGCCGGTCTTGGCCAGCTTGATGGCCTCGAGGGGGCTGTAGAGCTCGTCGCGGTCGATCGGCTCGGCCGCGGAACGGTACTGCTTGCTGCGCGTGGTCATCTGCTTCTCCTTGGTGTGTGAGCAGTCGTGGTGCGGGCCCGCGCGGCCCTCCCACTGGGTCGACCCGGCGGGTGCCGGGTCGGTCGGTGTTGTCAGCCCTCGACGGTGATGCCCATCGACCGGGCGGTGCCGGCGATGATCTTCGAGGCGGCGTCGAGGTCACGTGCGTTGAGGTCGGTCATCTTCTGCTCGGCGATCTCGCGCACCTGGGCGCTGGTGAGCTTGGCGACCTTGCTGCTGTGCGGGGTCGCGGAACCCTTCTGCACGCCTGCGGCCTTCTTGATCAGCTCGGCTGCCGGCGGGGTCTTGGTGATGAACGTGAACGAGCGGTCCTCGTACACGGTGATCTCGACCGGGATGACGTTGCCGCGCTGCGACTCGGTCGCGGCGTTGTACGCCTTGCAGAACTCCATGATGTTGACGCCGTGCTGACCGAGCGCGGGGCCGATCGGCGGCGCAGGGTTGGCCGCGCCGGCCTGGATCTGGAGCTTGATGAGGCCGACGGCCTTCTTCTTGGGGGGCATTGCTTCTCCTGTGTGATGGGCCGACGCCATGGGCGATGACCCGGTTGCAATCCGGAGCTTGCTCCGGGTTCACATCCAGGGCGGAGCCCTGGGTGGTTCCGGGCCGACGGGCCCGTAGGTTTGGGTGTTCTGAGGGCAAACCCCAGAGATCATACCCGGGAACGAGCCGCGGGCCACGGAGTCTGGGGCGGAGCCCCAGCGGGGGCACACGGGGGCGGAGCCCCGGGGCCTAGAGCTTCGCGACCTGGTTGAACGACAGCTCGACCGGGGTCTCGCGACCGAAGATCGACACGAGCACCTTGAGCTTCTGGCCCTCGGCGTTGATCTCGGAGATCGTGGCCGGCAGCGTGTCGAAGGGGCCGTCGGTGACGGTGACCGACTCGCCCACCTCGAAGTCGACCTCGATGGGGGTCGCTGCCGTGGCGCCACCACCGCCGCGCTGCACCGGGGCGGCTGCCTCGATGGTGGGCGCGAGCATCTTCATGACGTCGTCGAGCGAGAGCGGCGGCGGGGAGTGCGAGGCGCCCACGAACTGCGTGACACCCGGGGTGTGGCGCACGGCGCCCCACGACTCGTCGGTCATCTCCATGCGGACCAGGACGTAGCTGGGGATGCGAACACGCTTGACGACCTTGCGGACCGTGTTCTTCATCTCCACGACCTCTTCCATCGGCACCTCGACCTGGAAGATGTAGTCCTCCATGTTGAGGGACTGGATGCGCGACTCGAGGTTCGCCTTGACGCGGTTCTCGTAGCCCGCGTAGGAGTGGATGACGTACCAGTCGCCGGGGAGCATCCGCAGCTCACGGCGGAACGCGTCGACCGGGTCCTCCTCGATCTCTTCCTCCGCGTCCTGCTCGGACGTCTCGGCCTCGGCGGCGGGCGTCTCGGCCTCGTCGCTCTCTCGCTGGTCGGACTCGGTGCTCTCCGGGGCCTCGTCAGAGGTGTCGACGGCCGTGGCGGTCTCGAGATCGTCGACCTCTCCTCCCTCGTCGGGCTGGTCGAGGGGCTGCTCGGACACGGTGACCTGCTTCCTTAGCTGATGGGGTGGTGCTGATGACGGGCGGCGCTCAGCCGCCGAACGCCCACAGGACGAGCCTGCCGACGGCGAAGTCGAGGACCCCGACGTAGGCCATGATGATCAGCACGAACACGATGACGACCGCTGAATAGGTCACCAGCTCCTTGGACGTCGGGGTGACGACCTTGCGAAGCTCCGAGATGACCTGGCGGACGAACAGCACGATCGCCGCGATCGGGCCGCGGCGCTCTTCCTTCTTGGCTGCCGGTGCGCGACCAGCCGTGGCGCGAGACGCAGGCGCCGCGCCGCGGGAGCCGTCTCGCTTCCTGGCGGCCGCCTTCGCAGACGCGCTCGCCGCGACGGTTGCCTGGCCGGAGCCTTCGCCGTCGGGCTCGTCCTCGACGTCGTCGCTCACCGCGTCAGCATGGTCGACGTCGTCAGCCTGCTCGGCTTCGTCAGCCTGCTCGGCTTCGTCAGCCTCGACCGACTCGTCAGTGGCGTCGTCGAGCCGACCCTCGTCGTCGTCGGGATTGCCCTTCGACGCGTTGGTGGACCTGCTCACTCGTACTTCCTCACTGGACGGGGTGTGCGGCGCCGACCGACGCGAGATCGACCGGGCGGACGGGCCCTGCGGGCCGCGCTCTCAGCGACCTCACGGAACGGGCCCTGGCAGGGCAGGAGGGACTCGAACCCACAACCGCCGGTTTTGGAGACCGGTGCGCTACCAATTGCGCCACTGCCCTACGACGATCTCCACCCTCGTACCCGCATCGTCCGGCAACTGCCGGGCAGCGACGAGCATGATGGAGGAAACCACCGGCGTCGAGTGTACCTGCCCAGCACGCCTCGGTCGAACGGGCGCCATCCCACGGCGTTCCGAGGGCCGCGAGCGGGCGCCACCGTGAGTGGGGGCGGGAGGGCTACACGAGTCGGTAGCCCATGCCGCGGACCGTCTCGATGCGTTGCGCGCCGACCTTCTTGCGCAGGTACCGCACGTAGACGTCGACGACGTTGCTGCCGGGGTCGAAGTCGTAGCCCCACACCCGGGAGAGCAGCTGCTCGCGGCTGAGCACCTGCCCGGGGTTGCGCAGGAACGTCTCGGCGAGCGTGAACTCGCGCGCGGAGAGGTCGACGGCGGTGGTGCCGACCTGGAGCCGACGCGTGCGCAGGTCCAGCGAGAGGTCGCCATGGGTGATCACGCTGGCCGTTTCGGGGCCGGCGGTCGGCTCGGACCGCAGCCGCAGCCGCACGCGGGCGAGCAGCTCCTCGAAGCGGAACGGCTTGGCCATGTAGTCGTCGGCGCCACCCTCGAGACCCGCGACGGTGTCGGTGACCGAGCTGCGGGCGGTGAGGATGATCACCGGCATCGTGACCCCGGAGCTGCGGATGACGTCGAGCACCTCGAACCCGTCGACGTCGGGAAGGCCCAGGTCGAGGATCAGGAGATCGAAGTCGCCGGTCGAGGCGAGGTCGATCGCCTCGGTCCCGGTGGTGACGTGCGCCGAGGAGTAGCCGGCGGACTTCAGGCCCTTCGCGATGAACGAGGCGATGCGCTCCTCGTCCTCGGCGATCAGGATCTGGCTCATGAGTTCTCCTCGGGGACGTCCATGGGGTGCGCAAGCGTGTGCCGCGAGTTCTCGGGCGTGCGCGGGAGCACGATCGTGAAGGTGCTCCCCCGCCCGGGCGCCGACGTGAGCTCGACGTGCCCGCCATGAGCCTGCGCGATCGAGCGCACGATCGTCAGCCCCAGCCCCGAGCCGTCGGCGGTGGCGCCCTCGGCGCGCACAAAACGTTCGAAGACCCGGTGCTGCTCCTGCGAGGGGATGCCGATGCCCTCGTCGCGGACCCAGAGCCGCACGGCGGCCTGGTCAACCGAGGACCCCAGCGCCACCGTGGTGCCGTCCTCGGAGAACTTGACGGCGTTGCTCGCCAGCTGCAGCCATGCCTGGGTGATCCGGCGCGGGTCGAGATCCATCTCGAGCTCCGCGAGCGAGTCCAGCACCCACCGCCGGTCGCCCAACGGGCGCGCCTTGGCGAGCATGTCGTCGGTGAGCACGGCGACGGCGGTGCGCTCCATCGTCACGAAGTCGGGTCGACGTGACTTGGCCAGCGTGATCAGCTCCTCGACCAGCGAGGTCATCCGGTCGAGCTCGTCGAGGGCGAGCGCGCGCACCGTGGCCGCATCCTCGGGGTCGGCGGTGTCCATCAGCTCGAGGTGACCACGGACGACCGTGAGCGGGGTACGCAGCTCGTGACCGACGTCGTCGAGCAGCTCGCGCTGCGAGGCGAAGGCGTGCTCGAGGCGATCGAGCATCCCGTTGACCGTGGTGGTCAGCACGGCGAGGTCGTCGTTGCCGACCACCTCGATCCTGCGGGACAGGTCCGAGGAGCCGATCTCCGCCGCCGCGGAACGCAGCAGCGCCACTGGTTTGAGGAGGTCGCTGACGATGAGGAAGCCGAGGGCGCCGATCAGCACGAGCGCCCCCAGCGCGACCAGCGCGTAGGTGGTGTAGCTCTGCGCGAGAGCCGCGTGCTCGGCGCCGCGGTCGAACGCGAGCACCAGGGCTCCGCTGTCACCTGCCGGACCCACGACCGGGACGATGGCGACGCGGTAGGAGCCCATCTCGGTGTCGATAGTCGTGATCAGCCGCGCGTGCTCCGGATCCGTCTCCATCATGGCGGCGCGTTCCTCGGTCAACGGCCCGAGGATGTCGATGAGCTCGGCGTCCTGCTGCATCTGGTACGGGTACTCCGCAGGCGCGTTGTAGGTGTGCACACCCTCGACGAAGCCGGCCATCCCCTCGTTCGGCCCCGGGACGATGCGGCCGAGCGCGACCAGCAGCAGCTCGGTGACGTCCTGGAACGGCGCACCGGTCTTCGGGTCGACGCCCTCGCTCGCGAGGGTGAGGAACTCCTCGCTGCTGCGATCGAGGCTGTCCTTCATGAGGTCGTCGAGGCGGCCACGCTCGAGCACGTACGCCGTGGTGCCCGCGACCAGCATCGCGAGCGCACTGAGCACCGTGAGAGCCGTCAGCACACGTGTGCGCACGCTCCAGCCGAACCAGCCACCGACCCGGGAGGAGCGCGAGCCGGCGGCGCGGTCCTCGCCGATCTTGATCTCCTCGCTCGCCACGCTCCCAGTATCGAGGACCAGGGTCTGGACGGAGCGCGCGTCGCTGCGGGGCAGCTCGCGGGTCTCGCCCACCACCGGGATCTCCTCGGTGGCGGGCGAGAGCCGGCCCCGGGCGGGCTGCCCGGGGCCGGCACCGGCGTGGTTCACGTTGGTCAGTCGCCCGAGCCGGCCGAGGGCGCGGAAGCAGCGGACGCGGGGCTGGCGGGGCTGACCGGCGAGGCGGGGCTGACCGGCGAGGCCGCGCTGACCGGCGAGGCGGGGCTCGGAGGCGTCGCCGGGCTGGGCGGTGATGCCGGGCTGGGCGGGGTGGCCGGGCTGACCGGAGATGGAGCGCTCACCGGGGAGGCCGGGGTCGCGGGGCTGACGGCGGAGGCCGGGCTGACGGCGGAGGCCGCGCTGACGGGCGTGGCCGGGGACGCGGGGGTGACCGGGCTGGCAGCGGTCACCGCGGAGGCCGCCGTCGTGGCGCTGATCGCGGTGACGGCCGTCGTCGCGCTGTCCGAGGCGATCTGAGCAGGATCGGCGGTGACGTCGAGGGGCTGCAGCACGCGGGTGCCCACACCCTGCGTCTGCTCGAGGATCGCGCCGTTGCCGCTGACGTCGACCGAGTCCGCGGCGGCGGCCACGGTGCCGGCGGTCACGCCGATGGCGCCGAGAGCGCCGGTGATGATCCAGGCGGTGCGCTTGTTCATGATCGTTCTCCTGACGTGAGTGGGGCGAGTGCCCCGGCCTGACTGACTCCCTCAGCCTCGCGACCTCCCGTGAGACCAGCAGGAGCGAACGGTGAGAGACCTCTCAGCAACGTGAGACCCCTCTCATCGGCCATCGGGCCTCGAAGACGGACCGACCCCGTGCCTGCTGGCACGGGGTCGGTCGCACAGGCGACTGCCGGGGGGGATCAGTCGCCCGAATCAGCCGACGCGGCCGAGGCCGGCGAGACGGGGCTCGTCGGGGACGGGGCGCTGGCAGCTGAGACCGGCGACGGGGGCGTCGCCGGAGATGCGGGGCTTGCAGGCGTGGCGGGGCTGGGCGCCGAGGCCGGGCTGGCCGGCGTCGCGGGGCTCGCGGGCGTCGCCGGGCTGGCCGGTGATGCCGTGGTGGGCGCGCTCATCGCGGTGACGGCGGTCGTGGCGCTGTCGGAGGCGATCTGGCTCGGGTCGGTCGTGGGGTCGGTGGACCGCTCGACGGCGGGGTCGCTCGCTGCAGGCGACTGGAGCACGGCACCGCCACCCGAGGAGTCGACCGAGTCGGCAGCAGCAGCAACAGCACCGACGCCGATGGCGACCGAGCCGAGGGCCCCGGTGATGATCCATGCCGTGCGCTTGTTCATGTCCTCGATGCTCCTGATGCGTGCTGGCTGCCGCTGACACGGAGAACCCTCGCACTCCTGGGTGAGACCCGCAGGAGGGTTTGATGAGAGACCTCTCAGATTCATGAGAGGTCTCTCATCCACGCTCAGTCGCCCGAGGCGGCCGACGGCGCCGAAGCCGCCGATGCCGGGCTCGGGGCCGATGCCGGGCTCGGGGCGGACACAGGCGACGGGGCCGACACCGGGCTGGCGGCCGAGACCGGGGTGGCCGCCGAGGCGGGCGACACCGGGCTGGCGGGGGTGACCGGGCTCGGTGCGGAGACCGGCGAGGCCGGGCTGACGGCGCTCGCGGGCGAGGCGGGCGTCGGGGCGCTGGCAGGGGTGATCGCCGACGCGGCCGTGCTCGCGCTGATGGCGGTGACGGCCGTCGTCGCGCTGTCGGAGGCGACCTGAGCCGGGTCGGTGGCCACGCCTGCGGTCCTCATGACCGGGGAGCCCGCGAAGGCCGACTCCACGACCGAACCACCAGCGGAGGTGTCCACCGAATCCGCGGCAGCTGCCACCGTGCCGGCGGCCACGCCGACGGCACCGAGAGCCCCGGCAACGATCCATGCGGTGCGCTTGTTCATGATGATCCTCCTGGGTAGCGAGAGGCACGTGCTGCCTCTGGTTGCGCTGACACCTGAAGAATCTCGACGGCGCGTGAGACGCCTAGGAGGACGCCGTCAGAGACCTCTCAGACAGGTGAGTGCTCTCTCATCCGCCGCTGGCCGCGCTGGCGGCCGAGGCAGGCGAGCCCGCAGGAACCGGCGAGGGCGCTGACGGCACGGTCGTGGTCGGCTCCTCCGGCGTGGGCGCGACCGTGGAGCTCGGGGAGTCCGAGGGACCGTCGCTCGCGCTCGGGGCGGAGGCAGCGGTCCGGGTGGAACCCGAGGACCCCGTCGCCTCGGTGGACGTGACGTCGCTGGTGTCGGTGACGACTGCTCCGCCGCCGCTGACCTCGTCGGGGACCGCTGCGTTGACGATCGCGATGCCGGAGACGCCGACGACGCCGAGCGCGCCGGTCACCATCCAGAACGTGCGTGCTCTCATGCGGCGCTCCCCTCCTCGGCGCGCACGACGGCGGCCAGGGCGAGATCCAGCCTCGCCTCGGCCTGGTCCCGGCTCGCGCCGGCGATCAGGGAGACCAGCACGGCTGCCGTCCGGGCGTCGAGCGCGCGCTGGTCCACCGAGGTGGCGAACGCGGAGTGCCAGCGCCGGATCACCGCCGGCACGCCGGTGTAGGTCTCCGGCGCCAGGCTCGGCAGCACGAGCATGTGCGCGAGCAGCGTGGCCAGATCGTCCTCCCGCCGGCCAGGGCCCAGGGAGTCGACGTCGATCACCGCCGCCGGGCGACCGCCGTCGACGAAGAGGTTGGCCACGTTGAGGTCCCCGTGCGTGGGCACCTCGGCCACTCGCCCCGAGCGCGCGAGGACCGCGCCGAGACGCAGCGTGACATCGTCGATCTCGGCAGCCCGCTCCGGCAGCGCGCTACGCGCTGCGGCAGCGTGGAAGTCGATCCGGTCCACCCAGGAGGGCCGCAGCGGAAGCTGGGTGACCTGGGCGGGCATCGAGTCGAGAGCGTCGAGGACCCTCTCGGGCGAGGGGATGGTGGCCGGGTCGCCCGAGGCGAGCGCCTGGGCGAGCGACAGGCCCGGGGCGCGCGCGAGGAGCACCACCCCGGGGGCAGGCTCGCTGAGGATCGCAGGAGCGGGCAGCGCCGAGCCCTGCAGCACCGCGTGCCGCTCCACGAGGTCGCCCGCCTTGCGGGGGCGCACGACCTTGAGGAAGTAGCTCTCGGCACCGACGCGCGCGAGGACGACCGCGCGTCGGGTCGGGCGGTACGAGACGACGTGCAGATGGGGCTGCTCGGGCCGGTCCAGCCAGCCCGCGACGGTCGCGCCGTCGAGCGCCGTGCGCAGACCCGGGAGCGCGGGGTCGTCGGCGCGGCGCCACACCCGAACCTCGTGGACGCCGTCGCCGAGAAGCGCCACGGACTCCGTGCGGTCGTGGCGGGTGGGGGTCGTGGTGCTCGCCACGATGACCTCCCCGGCTGGGGCAGCGGCGTGGGTGACGTCGTAGCAGACGCTCACGCCCGCACCCGGTCGGTGGTGCACGGCTGCGACCCGCACGCCGAGGTCCGGCGGTGCAGCGCCGTGACCGACCAACGCGCTGCGCACGATCTCCACCGACTCGGGGCCGGTGAGCAGGGCGAGCTCGGCGTCCTCGCCGACCCTGGCGGGGTCGGTGGAGCGAGCGGGCGTGGACGTGGTCACCCCACCACCCCACCACCGCAGGCGCCGTCCGTCAGTGAGACGGCGATGAGAGATCTCTCATCTCGCGCCCGCCGGACCGGGCAGGATGGCGGGGTGGCTCGAGATCTACGGACGCTGCCCAAGGCGCACCTGCACCTGCACTTCACGGGGTCGATGATCCCGGCCACGCTGGTCGAGCTCGCGCGCGAGCAGGGCCGGCGACTGCCGGAGTCGCTGGTGGACGCTGTGGTCGACGGCGACCCCGTCCGGCTACCCGCGAACGAGCGGGGCTGGTTCCGGTTCCAGCGGATGTACGACGCGGCGCGCGCCGTCGTCTCCTCGGAGGCGGTGATGCGGCGGCTCGTGGACGAGGCGGTCGCCGCCGACGCCGCCGAGGGCTCGGTGCGGCTGGAGATCCAGGTGGACCCGACGTCGTACGCCCCGTTCGTGGGTGGGCTCACCCCCGCGCTGGAGATCGTGCTCGACGCCGCGCGGAGCTCGGCGCACCGGCACGGCATCGAGGTCGGGGTGATCGTGGCCGCCTCGCGGATGCGGCACCCCCTCGACGCCCGCGTGCTCGCGCGCCTGGCCGCGCTGCACGCCGGCCCCGATGGCGTGATCGGGTTCGGGCTGAGCAACGACGAGCGCCGGGGCTCAACGGCGGAGTTCGGGCCTGCGTTCGCGATCGCCCGGCGGGCCGGGCTCGCCTCGGTGCCGCACGCGGGCGAGCTGCTCGGCGCCGACCACGTCACCGAGGTGCTCGAGACACTGCGCCCCGACCGGCTCGGTCACGGGGTGCGGGTCGCCGAGGACGGGCAGGTGATCCAGCGGGTCGTGGAGGCGGGCGTCACGCTCGAGGTGTGCCCGACGTCGAACGTCTCGCTCGGTGTGTACCCGACCGTCGCGGACGTGCCGCTGCGGCGGCTGGTGGATGCCGGCGCGCAGATCGCCCTGAGCGCCGACGACCCGCTGATCTTCGGGCCGCGACTCCTCGACCAGTACCAGCTCGCACGCGACGTGCACGGCTTCACCGACCCCGAGCTCGCAGCGCTCGCGCGCTCCTCGATCGATGCGAGCCGCGCGAGCGAGACCAGTAAGACCCAGATGCGCTCCGCCGTCGAGAAGTGGCTTGCTCAGCCCGACATAGGGTGACGCGGTGGCACGCAAGCTGCGCATGGCGCGACGGACGGTCCGGTACGACGGTGCCCGGATGCGGGTGCGTGAGCTGCGCGGCGACCGCGCCCACACGTTCGTCATGGTGCACGGCATCGGGGTGTCCTCGGACTACTTCGAGCCGCTCGCCTACGCCCTGCACGACCACGGGAACGTGCTGCTGCTCGACCTGCCGGGCTTCGGCGGGCTCCCCCATCCCAGCGCCCCGCTGACCATCTCCGGGTTCGCTGACATCGTGCGCGCGGGGATCGAGGCCGAGAGCATCGAGAACCCCGTGCTCATCGGGCACTCGATGGGCGCGCAGGTGGTCGTGGACCTGCTCGCGCGGCACGACATCTCCAGCCACACCGTGCTGATCGGTCCGGTCGTGAATCCTGCCGAGCCGCAGGTCAGGCAGCAGGTGTGGCGGCTGCTCCAGTCGGCGGCCTACGAGTCGCGACGGCTGCGGCTGCTCGCCTCCCGCGCGTACCTGCGGTGCGGGCCGGCGTGGATCCTCGAGGTGCTGCCCTCGATGATGCGCTACCCGATCGGCGACCAGCTCCAGCACGTGCGCGCCGACACCCTGCTGATCACCGGCGAGCACGACACCGTGGTCCCGGAGTCCTGGGTCGAGGTCATGCTGGCGCAGCTGCCGCAGGCGCGGGCCGAGCGCATCCCCGGCGCCGCGCACAACGTGGTGTACGAGCACTGGCGCCAGGTCGCGGAGCTCACGCTGTCGCACCTGGGGCTGACGGCGGACGAGCCGTCGTGATCCGGCGGGGCATCGAGCTCGTGCTGCGCGGGTTCGCCTGGGCAGCCGACTACGCGTTCGTGGTGCGGTGGCAGCTGCGCAACCTGTTGCGCCGGCGCCCGGCCTGGGTGGCCCCCGAGGTCGAGCAGGCGCGCGAGGCCGCGACCGGGAACGTGGTGCCGGTCGTGCTGCTGCCCGGGATCTTCGAGTCCTGGCGGTTCATGGAGCCGCTCGGGGTGCGGCTCGCGGAGGCCGGCCACCCCGTGCACGTGGTCGATCTCGGTCTGAACCGGCGGCCGGTCGTCGCGCTCGCGCGCCGGGTCTCGACGGCGATCGAGCGGGTCGGTCTGCAGGGTGCGGTGATCGTCGCCCACTCCAAGGGCGGGTTGATCGGCAAGCAGCTGATGCTCGACGAGAGCCGCAGGGCCGCGCGCAGCGGCGCCACGCCCCGGGTTCTCGGGATGGTCGCCGTCAACACCCCGTTCGGGGGCTCGCGGTACGCCGGGCTCATCCCGCTGGCCTCGGTACGGGCGATGCGCCCGAGGGCGCTGCGAGCGTTCGGCGCGCAGCGGGACGTCGATGACCGCATCACGTCGGTCTACGCCTCCTGGGATCCGCATGTGCCCGAGGGCAGCGAGCTCCCGGGCGCCGCGAACGTCGAGGTGCCGCACCGCGGCCACTTCCGCATCCTGGGCATCCGGGCGGTCCAGGACGCCGTGCTGGCTGCCGTGGAGCTCACCGCGCGCTGATCTGGCGTGCGGTCGCTACAGCGTCAGACCGACCAGCACCGGCTCGGGGACCAGGGTGATGCCGAAGGTGTCGCGGACCCCGTCGCGGACGGTGCGGGCGAGGGCGAGGAGGTCCTCGGCGCTCGCGGCGCCGCGGTTGGTGAGCGCGAGCACGTGCTTGGTGGACAGCGAGGCGGCCGCACCGTCGAGGCGAAAGCCCCGTTCGAAGCCGGCGTGCTGGATCAGCCAGGCGGCGCTGGACTTGACGTAGCCATCACCGGCGGGGAACCGCGGCGCGCCCTCGGGCAGCTCCGCGTCCTCGGGCAGCACAGGGTTGGTGAAGAACGAGCCGGCGCTCCAGGTGTCGTGGTCATCGCCGTCGAGCACCATGCCCTTGCCCGAGCGGAGCTCGAGCACGGCGGCGCGGACCTCGGCGGACTCGACCCGCTCCCCCACCTCGACGCCGAGCGTGCGCGCGAGCTCGGGATAGCGGATCGGGGTGGAACGCGTGGCGAGCCGCATCTGGAACATCACGCTCAGCACCACGTAGCGCGGCGTGGGGTGCCAGCCGCCGTCGCGGTGCAGGGACTCCTTGAGGATCGACGTGCGATACCCGAGCCCGAGCTCGCCCCGGGCGAGCGTGCGGAAGCGCTGCTCCTGGCGGTCCCAGGTGCGGACCATCGCGACCACGTCGCCCACCTCCTGGCCGTACGCGCCGACGTTCTGCACGGGCGTCGCGCCGGTGCTGCCGGGGATGCCCGAGAGCGCCTCGATGCCGGTCCAGCCCTCGGTCACCGCGCGGAGCACGACGTCGTCCCACGGCATCCCCGCGGTCACCGAGAAGGCCGCGCCCCCGCAGGCGTCCTCCGACTCGACGGCGATCTCGCGGCGGGTGTCCCGGACCACCACGCCCGGGAAGCCGGCATCGGAGATCAGCACGTTCGAGCCACCGCCGAGCACCAGCAGCGGCTCGCCCGCGGCGTCGGCGGCCGCGACCGTCTCGACGATCTCCTTCTCGCTGCTCGCCTCGATCATCCGGCTGGCGGGGCCACCGACGCGCAGCGTCGTGAGATCGGCGAGGGTGCGGGTCATCGAGCCAGGGTAGTCACGCAGCATCGGTGACCGGATCGCTCTCCCGCTGCGGCACCGGAGCAGCGGCAGGTAGCACCAGCAGGCTGATCACCAGCGGGACCAGCACGGCCAGGAGCGCGTACCGGTATCCGATGTGGTCCGCGAGCAGGCCGAGCAGCGGCGGGCCGATGAGGAACGCCGTGTAGCCGAGCGTCGAGACCACCGAGAGGCGGGCGGCGGCGTGCCGGGGGTCATCGGTGGCGGCGCTCATGCCGACCGGGAACCCCAGCGCGGCGCCGAACCCCCACAGCACGGCGCCCGCGAGCGCCAGCGGCAGGTTCGGCACCAGCCCGAAGATCGCCAGCCCGACGATCGCGAAGCCCGTGCACAGCCGCAGCACGAGCAGCCGCCCGAACCTGTCGAGCAGCCAGGTGCCGGCGAAGCGCATGACCGTCATCGCGACGACGAACACCGTGAAGCCGAGCGCGCCGGTGCTGTTGGGCACGTCGAAGCCGTCGACGACGGCGAGCGCCAGCCAGTCGTTCGCGGCGCCCTCGGTCAGGGCGGCGGAGAGCACGACCATCCCGATCAGCAGCGTGCGGCCCTCGAGCCAGGTGCGGGCGAAGCTGGGCTTGTGGGCCGGCTCGGCGGGCGTGCCGTCGGCTGGGGTCTCGACATCCGGCAGCAATCCGCGGACGCTGATCAGGACCGCGACGACCACGAGCACGAGCGTCACACCCAGGTGCACCGGCAGCGCGATGCCGTTGCCGCTCGCCACCGTGCCGCCCGCCGCTCCGAGCACGGCGCCGCCCGAGAAGCCCGCGTGGAACCACGGCATGATCGACCGGGACAGCGCCCGCTCCACGACCGTGCCGGCGAAGTTCATCGCCATGTCCCAGGAGCCGTAGCCCATCATGGACACGAACAGCCCGGCGCCCACCCCGACGACGCTGCCCTGGGTCACCGCGAGCACCGCAGCACCCATCCCGAGCGCCGCCGTGAGCGAGCCAAGGATGAGGGTGCGCCGCGAGCCGATCGCGGACACGACCCGCCCGGTCAGCGGCAGCGACAGCAGCGAACCCATCGCGCCGAACAGCAGCACCAGGCCCATCGCATCCGGCTGGAGGTCGAGCTCGTCGCGCACCGCGGGCAGCCGGGAGGCCCAGCTCGCGAACGTGAGGCCGCTGAGGACGAAGACCGCGAACACAGCCGCGGCGGCGAGGCGCACGCGAGCACTGGTGGCGGTGGTGGACATACGGACCCCGGGGAGATGTCGGGAGGCGGACAACGTCAGGCACTCTCCGCCGTCGGCGAATCGATTCGAGCCTCTGCATCTAGCGTAAGCCCCGCTGGGCTAGGCTGACTCGCCCGACCGGAAGGAGCCGTCGGTGGGCCGAAGCGCGACCACACTGACCGACGTCGCACGTGCGGCAGGGGTCTCCTTGTCGACGGCGTCGCTCGCGTTCTCGGGCGCCGGCCCGATCTCTGCCGCCACCAAGGACAAGGTCCTGGCGGCGGCCGCGGAGCTCGGCTACCGCGGCCCCGACCCGGTGGCCGCCTCGTTGAGGCGGGGGCGCTCGGGCGTGATCGGGGTGGTGATGGGATCGGCCGTGCGCCGGTCCTTCCGCGACCCGGTCTCGATCCAGTTCCTCGACGGCATCGTGACGACGCTCGCGCCCAAGGGCTACGGCACGCTGCTGCTGCCCGCGAGCGCGGCCGACGAGACCCCCGACGCGATGCTGACGCACGCGGCCATGGATGCGGCCGTGCTGATGGCGGGCGCGGTGACCTCGACGTCCACGATCGCGGCGCTGCGCGCCCGGAAGCTGCCCACCGTGCAGATCGGCGGGGCCGGGCGCCAGGGACCCGCGGTGCGCGCGCGCGACAAGGACGGGATGCGCATGCTCGGCGAGCACCTGCGCGAGCGTGGACACACGCGCGTCGCGGTCGCGACCCTTCCGTGGAGCAACGGCGCCACCAGCGGGCCGGTCGAGGTGGGCACCACCCGGCGCCCTGCCGCGCCGATCACGGCTCGGCGCCTCGACGGCCTGCGGGAGGCGGGTGTGGAGCCCGTCGCGATGTGGCAGTGCGGCTCGTTGGTCGAGGATGGCATCGCCGCCGGGCGGGCGCTGCTCGCGGAGCGCCCGACGGCGCTGGTCGGGTTCAGCGACCTGATCGCCGCCGGCCTGCTGCTCGCTGCGCGCGAGGCGGGGCTGCGGGTGCCCGAGGACATCGCCGTCGCGGGGTTCGACGGCATCGACCTGCCGTGGCTCGGCGAGGACACGCTCACGACGCTCGTGCAGCCGATCGCCGAGATGGGCCGGCTCGCGGCCGAGGGGGCGATCTCGCTCGCCGTGGGCGGGAGCCCGAAGACCGTCACGGTCGACGTCGAGCTGCGGATCGGGACGACGACCTGACACCCCGGGGATATCGTGGCTGGAAGGTGGCCGAGCAGCACTCGCAGCGCGCGGGCGCGTCACCCGCAGCCACCACCTGGAGATGACATGAGCTACGGCATCAGCACCACCGTCGAGATGGCGTTCGAGGAGACGGTCACGGCGGTGCGGGAGGCGCTCTCAGAGCAGGGCTTCGGCATCCTCACCGAGATCGACATGGCCGCGACCCTCAAGAACAAGCTCGACGTCGATATCGCGCCGCAGATCATCCTCGGCGCGTGCAACCCACCCCTGGCGCACCGCGCCCTCCAGGCGGAGGAGTCGATCGGGCTGCTGCTCCCCTGCAACGTCGTGGTCCGCTCCGCCGGCGAGACGCGCACGGTGGTCGAGGCGCTCGACCCGCAGATCATGGTCGAGGTCACCGACAACGACCGGCTGCGCCCGGTGGCCGACGACGCTGCGGGCCGGCTCCGTGCCGCGCTCACCGGGCTGGGAGCAGCCTGACCCGAAGCCGCTGAGCAGCCGGTGGTGGGGCGGGAGGCCGAAGACCGTCACGGTCGACGTCGAGCTGCGGATCGGGACGACCTGACCCGCTCCCCCGCCTGGGGCGGTGCGTCAGCGCCCACCTCACCACCCGAGCGGTGCGCCAGCGTCCACTGGACTCGCTCGCGTGGGCAGAATGTCACCAGCGGTGCAGAGATCTGGACGCTCACCCACCGCTGAGTGGGCGCGAGTCGCGGGGGCCTCAGGCGAGACGGACGAGTGCCTGCGCCTTGCCGAGCACAGTCCTGCCCTCGACGCTCACGGTGAGGTCGACGCGGGCGGTGCCGGCCTCCACATCGAGAGCCCCGACGACGGCTCGCACCGAGACCTCGACCTCACCCGGGTCGGGGACGACGACGGGGCGGGTGAAGCGGCAGCCGTAGGAGACCAGGCGGGCGGGGTCGCCCAGCCAGTCGGTCAGAACCGCGCCGGCGAGACCCATCGTGAGCATGCCGTGGGCGATGACCCCCGGCAGCCCGACCTCTGTCGCGAATCGCTCGTTCCAGTGGATCGGGTTGAAGTCGCCCGACGCCCCTGCGTAGCGCACGAGGCGGGCGCGGTCGACGGTGCGGGTCTGCTCGAAGAGCTCGGTCCCGATCTCGGTGCCGGAGGTGAGGCTCGATCCCGGTGCACTCATCCGGCCTCCCCGCGCACAGCCAGCGTGGAGACGACGGTCGCAACGGCAGCTCCGCCGTCGTCCGTGATCTCGGTACGGGTGGTGACCATCGAGATGCCGGCACGCTCGGTGAGCGAGTCGACGTGCACGGTGGTGGACAGCACGTCACCGGCGACGAGCGGGCGCACGTAGGTGAAGCTCTCGGATCCGTGCACGACGCGTGAGAAGTCGATGCCCGAGGCGGGGTCGGCGATGTACTCCGACTCGGCACGCTGGGCGATCACGACGGCGAAGGTCGGGGGTGCGACAACGTCCCGGTAGCCGGCCTCGACGGCCGCCTCCGGGACGTGGTGCAGGGGTGACGTGGCGCCGACGGTGTCAGCGAACTCGGCGATCTTTGCGCGCGAGATCACGTACGGCGCGGTGCCGGTGAAGACGGCACCGACGCGGCTGAGGTCGACCACGTCAGGCAGACCGCTGGGTCAGCGGGTCTCGCGGTGGTTGCGGTGCGTGTTGCAGCGCGGGCAGTACTTCGCGAGCTCGAGCCGGTCGGGGGTGTTCCGACGGTTCTTCTTCGTGATGTAGTTGCGGCTCTTGCACTCCTCGCACGCGAGGGTGATCTTCGGGCGGATGTCCGCGGACTTGCTGGCCACTGGTGTTCCTCTGCTCGTGCGCGGCGGCTGGGCCGCGTTCTCGTGTCGCTGTTCGGGTAGCGGGGGCGGGGATCGAACCCGCGACCTCACGATTATGAGTCGTGCGCTCTGACCGTCTGAGCTACCCCGCCGCGAAGCCCGCGGCCTGCCGCGGGCATCAGAGCCCCGATAGGGAATCGAACCCTAGACCTTCTCCTTACCATGGAGACGCTCTGCCGACTGAGCTATCGGGGCAACGAGGAACGAGGGTACAACCTCCGGAGCCGTCGTGCGAATCGACGTGAGCGACGTCACCCCGACGACGGCGCGCGCCCCCAACCATACGGCTCACCGCTGGGCGGTGGGCCGGATGATGACCTCGTTGACGTCCACGTCTGCAGGCTGGCTGATCGCAAAGCTCACCGACCTGGCGATCGCGTCGGGCGGGATCTGCGCGGCGCGATAGCCGACCATCAGCTCGGCGGCGTGCGGGTCGGTGATGTGCTCGGCCAGCTCCGACTCCACGACCCCCGGGGAGATGGTCGTCACGCGGATGGCGGGGTCGGACTCGAGACGGAGCCCCTCGGTGAGCGCCCACGCGGCGTACTTCGTCGCGGAGTAGATCGCCGACGTCGGCGCGACCTCGTGGGCGCCGATCGACGCGATCGTGACCACGTGCCCGGACCCACGCTCGCGGAAGTGCGGCAGCACCGAGGCGACGCCGTTGTACAGGCCCCGCACGTTGACGTCGAGCATCCGGTCCCACTCCTCGACGAGCAGCGCGTCCAGCCTCGAGAGCAGCATGACGCCCGCGTTGCCGACGAGGACGTCCAGGCGCCCGCGGGCGGCGATCACGTCGGTCACGAGCGCGGCGAACGCGTCACGGTCAGTGACATCGAGCACGTGCGCCTCAGCGCGGCGACCGTCGCGGCGAAGCTCTGCGACCACGGCATCGAGACGGTCGGTGCGCCGGCCGGTGAGGATGACCTGGTGCCCCTCGCCGGCGAGACGGCGTGCGACGGCCTCTCCGATGCCGGAGCTCGCCCCGGTCACGAGGACGACCTTGGGAGGGGTTGCGGCGGGGTTGCTGGTGGGTGCAGGGGTTGTGTTCACGCCTCGACCCTGATCGACCCGGCGCGGGGCGTGAAGGCCGCGATGAGGCCAGGAGTGACGCACCCTGGTTCGCTCGGGCGCCGCCGTCTACGGTGTTGCCGTGTCCGATTCCCTGCTGGGTGAGTTCCTGCGTGCGCGCCGGGGCGGGCTGGCGCCCGAGGCCGTCGGCTTCGGCTCCCGTGGCCACCGCCGGGTGCCCGGGCTGCGCCGGGAGGAGGTCGCCACCATGGCAGGGCTGAGCGTCGACTACTACGCCCGGCTGGAGCAGGGGCGCGAACGCCATCCCTCCGCGCAGGTGCTCGAGTCCCTCAGCACGGCCCTGCGCCTCGACGACGACGCCCGCGACCACCTGTTCCGCATGGCCGGCGTCATCCCGAGCCCGGGCCACGACGACGCCTCCGAGCGCGTCTCACCCGACCTCGTGCGGTTGATGGACATGTGGCCGGACAACCCGGCGATCGTCCTCGGCAAGGCCTACGACGTGCTCGCGGGCAACCGGATCGCGTACGCGCTCTTCGAGGGATTCCAGCACGGCCCCAACCTGATGGCGAAGATCTTCCTCGACCCCGACGCCCGCACCTTCTACCCCGACTGGCCGCAGGTCGCCGCCAACACGGTGGCCGGCTTTCGCGTGCTCCACGGAGCGGCTCCGGGGGACGCGCGGATCGGCGAGGTCACCACCACGCTCCTCGAGAGAAGTCCCGAGTTCGCGGCGCTGTGGTCGCGGCACGAGGCACGGACCAAGCGGCTGGAGAGCAAGCGGTTCCATCACCGCGAGGTGGGCGGGCTGACCCTCCACATGTTCGCCTTCGAGGTGAAGGCCGCCCCCGGCCAGGAACTCATCGTCTACCACGCCGAGTCGGGCACTCCCAGCGCGGACGCGTTGACGCTGCTCGGCACCCTCGCAGCCGCTCCCGCACGCTGAGGCTCAGCGCTCGGCCGTCGCCGCACCGTAGAGCGCCTGCTCGACGAGACGCGGCACGATGGCCTCGTCGAACGCCACCTTGAGCACGAGCAGTCGGTGGTAGCAGGCGCCCCACAGCTGATCGACGATGACGTCGAGGTCCGCGTCATCGCGCAGCTGCCCCTGCTCCTGAGCGGCCCGCAGCCTCACCCGGGCCAGCTCACGGCGGGGGCGCGAGTACCGCTCGGCCCATGCGTGTGCGATGTCCGGGTCGATCTGCGCGGCACCGATCAGCTGGGACACCGGCGTGGCCGCACCCTCGGTCAACCACCGCACGAACGAGGTCAGCTGGGCCACGAGGTCGGCGCGCACATCGCCGGTGTCGGGGAAGTCCAGCACCGGAGCGCTCTGCGCGAAGTACGCCTCGGCCGCGAGCGCCCCCGGGGACGACCACCACTTGTAGAGCGTCATCTTGCTCGAGCCGGACTCCTGCGCCACCCGACCGAAGGTCACCGCGGCGAGCCCGTCGCGCAGGAGGATGCGACCCGCCGCCTCCAGGACGCGGGCTCGGACCTCGGCGGCAGGCCGGCGGCCTCGGCCCCGGCGCACGGTCGTGGACTGCTCGGACATCGTCACCTCACCTCAGCATCCACTCTATCTGGACTCCTTGTACATTTCATCTCGGCGTCGTAATGTACCGCTAGTCCACATAGTGATCGGAGTCATCATGAGCAGCACCATCGAGCGCGTCGCCATCGTCACCGGCGGCTCCGGCGGCATTGGCAGGGTCAGCGCACAGCGCCTGGCAGCGGACGGCGTCGCCGTCGTCGTGCACTTCAACGGGAACGAGAGCCGTGCCCAGGAGACCGTCGCAGCGATCGCCGATGCCGGAGGAAGGGCCGTGGCCGTCGGGGCGGACATCGCCGACGAGAACGCCGCGACCGCCCTCTTCGACGCGGCGGAACGCGAGTTCGGCGGCGTCGACATCCTGGTGCACGCCGCGGGCATCATGCCCCTGTCCCCCATCGCCGAGCTGGACCTCGACGTGTTCGACCAGGTCCAGCGCGTCAACGTGCGCGGCACCGTCGTCGTCGACAAGCTCGCTGCCCAGCGCGTGCGACCCGGCGGGGCGATCATCAACTTCTCCACCTCGATCACCCGGCTGCAGACGCCCGGCTACGGCGCCTACGCCGCCTCGAAGGGCGCGGTCGAGGCGCTCACGCTGATCCTCGCCCGTGAGCTGCGGGGCAAGGACATCACCGTCAACGCCGTCGCGCCCGGCCCGACCGCGACGCCGCTGTTCTTCGAGGGCAAGAGCCAGGAGGTCATCGACCGGATCGCAGACAACAACCCGTTCCAGCGGCTCGGCACCCCCGAGGAGATCGCCGAGACCGTCGCGTTCCTCGCCGGGCCCGGGCGCTGGGTCAACGGGCAGACGCTCTACGTCAACGGCGGCGCGGCCTGAGGCCCGCCACGGACCGGGAGCAACCATGGCCATCGACCTCCTCGGCAGCCCGTCGAGGCACGTCATGAACCGCGAGACGCGCAGTCGACCGCGGGTGTTGGCCGCAGCGGCCGCGATCGCGATCCTGTTCGGGTGCACGAGCCCGACCGCAGACCAGACGCTGCCGAGCGCTGCGCCGTCGGATAGCTCGGTGTCGAGCGCCGGGGCGTCCGCCTCGGTCGCGACGCTGGGCGAGCCCACCGAGCTGACCACGGGGCTCGAGTCACCGTGGGGCCTGACGTTCCTGCCCGACGGCTCGGCGCTCGTCTCCGAACGCCTCACCGGCGAGATCCTGCGCGTCCCGGCGGCCGGCGGCGACGCGCAGCCCGTGGGCGTGGTCCCCGACGTCGAGGTCTCCTCCGAGGGTGGCCTGCTCGGCATCGTCGCCTCCCCCGGCTTCGAGCGGGATCGCACCGTCTACGCCTCGGTGTCCGGGGCCGAGGAGAATCAGATCGTGGCGATCACGATCGCCGATGACTACGGGTCGCTCGCCGTGGACCGGGTGCTGCTCGACGGCATCCAGACCGCCGACCGCCACCACGGCGGCAGGATCGTCATCGGCCCGGACGGGCATCTCTGGGTCGGCACCGGTGACGCCTTCGAGCCCGAGAACGCCGCGGCGGCGGATTCCCTCAACGGCAAGATCCTGCGCATAGCCGTCGACGGCTCGATCCCCGACGACAACCCGAGCGACTCGCCGATCTACTCCAGCGGGCACCGCAACGTGCAGGGCATCGCCTTCGGACCCGACGGCACCGCGTACGCCTCCGAGCTCGGCCACCGCACGTGGGACGAGGTCAACGTGCTGCACGCGGGCCGCGACTACGGCTGGCCCGCGACAGAGGGCCTCGCCGGCGACACCGGTGAGCCGCCCATCGCGACGCTCCACCCCGACGAGGCCAGCCCCTCCGGCGTCGCCTACGCGCAGGGATCGCTGTGGATCGGCGCACTCGGCGGCCAGCGCCTGTGGCAGCTTCCCGTCGACGGCGATGCAGCCACAGGCGACCCCATCGCGCACCTCGTGGGCGACTACGGCCGCATCCGGACCGTGGAGGTCGCCCCGGACGGTGCGCTGTGGGTCGTGACCTCCAACACCGACCGGGCCAGCTGGGGCGGCACCGACCCACGACCGGGCGACGACCGCATCCTTCGTATCGAGGTCATCGCGCCCTGACGGCCGAACCCTCCGACGACGGCCCGTGCCCCACAGATCGTGGGTCGGGCCGTTTCGGCGTCATCAAGCACCAACGACAAACGGCCCGCTGGCGCGGGCCGTTGGCGTTCGGTGGCGGTGCAGGAGCCGGTGTCGCGACCAGCTCGTCCCTCGCTGGGCGCTCCGCCTCCCGTCATCCGCCCCCCCACCAACGACAAACGGCCCGCTGGCGCGGGCCGTTGGCGTTCGGTGGCGGGTGCAGGATTCGAACCTGCGAAGCGTAACGCGGCTGATTTACAGTCAGCTCCCTTTGGCCACTCGGGTAACCCGCCGTGGTCGCGTGCGACCGGATGGAAGGATAGCAAGCCAGACCGGGGTCTTCGAACGCGGAGGCCGGCCACCAGCAGAAGAGGAGTCCAGACATGGCAGACAGCTCGTTCGACATCGTGAGCAAGGTGGACCGCCAGGAGGTCGACAACGCGCTCAACCAGGCGTCCAAGGAGATCGCGCAGCGGTACGACTTCCGCAACGTCGGTGCCTCGATCGAGTGGTCCGGCGAGTCGGTGCTGATGAAGGCGAACTCGGCGGACCGCGTCAAGGCGATCGTCGACGTCTTCGAGTCCAAGCTCTTCCGCCGGGGCGTCTCGCTCAAGGCGTTCGACCTCGGGGAGGGTGAGCCGCAGCCCTCCGGCAAGGAGTACCAGCTCGCCGGCACGATCAAGGAGGGCCTGTCCTCGGAGGTCGCAAAGAAGATCACCAAGATGATCCGGGACGAGGGCCCGAAGGGCGTGAAGACCCAGATCCAGGGCGACGAGGTGCGCGTGAGCGCGAAGTCCCGCGACGACCTGCAGGCCGTGCAGGGCATGCTCAAGCGGGCTGAGGACGATCTCGAGACCGCGCTGCAGTTCGTCAACTACCGCTGACCTAGCGATCCCAGGGCGCCGCGAGCTAGCGTGTCGTGCGCACGTACCCCGCACGTGCGCACGACACGCTAGGGAACCCAAAATGTGGTGGCCCGTTCCTGCCGTTCACGCCACGGTGGACCCGTGAGCACGCTCTGGACCGAGGATCCCCGCACCGTCGCGACGTACGACACCGAGTGCGCCGGCCGGCACGACCACGACTTCTACCTCGCCCTGGCTGCGGAGCTGCGGGCGCGCACCGTCGTCGACGTCGGCTGCGGTACCGGCGTGTTCGTGACCGATCTTGCCCAGCGCGGGTTCCGCGCCATCGGCGTCGACCCGAGCGCGCAGATGCTCGAGGTCGCCCGCACGCGCGAGGGTGGTGACCTGGCCACCTGGATCCACGGCACCGCAGCCGACCTGCCCGCCGGTACCGCAGACCTCGTCGTGATGATGGGCCACGTCGCCCAGTACTTCCTCGACGAGGACGCCTGGCAGCACGCGCTCAGCCACGTGCACCGGGCGCTGAGAGCAGGTGCGCACCTCGCCTTCGAGTCGCGCCAGCCCGACCGCGGCTGGCCCTCTCGCTGGACCCGCGAGCGCACCGAGACCACGTTCGAGCATCCCGACGGCGGCACGTTCACCTCGTGGGTCGAGGTCACCGAGGTCGTGGGCACCTCGGACTCGTTCACGGAGACGCACGTCGGGCACACCGACCTTCCGGACGGCACCCACCTCGCGCATGCCGAGACGCTTCGCTTCCGCAGCGAGGAGGAGATCCGAGCCGGATTGCGAGCGGCGGGCTTCGCCGTCGAGAACCTCTGGGGCGACTGGGACCGCTCCCCCGTCACCACGGGCAGCGACGAGCTGATCGTGCTCGCCCGTCGCGACTGAGCTCTGCTCAGTCGAAGCCCACCGGCTCCTCGTGGGCCGTGAAGGTGAAGCTGGGATCGACGACGTCGGAGCCGTCACCCCGGTCCGGGTAGTACCAGTAGTCGAGCACCACCCAGCGCTTCTCGCCCTCGGGGATCGTGACCGTCTCCTCGAGGTCGACGCCCGTGCCCGAGGTGGCGGTCACCGCGTGGGGACCGGGCGGCAGGTCGATCGGGAACTCCACCCAGTTGTGCTGCCCCTCGACGGCGAAGGCCTGCTCGACGACGAGCACGTCATCGATCCGCACGGAGATCGTCACCCGATCGTGCTCGAAGGACTGGTTGCTCACGTAGAGCACCAGGTCCGCCTGCTCGGCGTCGTCGAGCACGCGAATCTCGTCGTTGCCCGTCGGGACCGGCCGGGTCGTGCACGAGATGAGCACGGGCACGAGGGCGAGCGCGGCGATGACCGCCACCGCACGCCGTCGTAACGACTCCATCGCGCGAGGCTACCTGGGTACGAAGCCGACCGACCGTCGTCATGCGCCCTCGATCATCGAGCACCTCGCTCCGGAACGCGCACGAGGGCGTGGACCGGTAGGTGGTCGGAGGCCCAGCCGCCGCTCACCTCTCGGCCGTCGATGCCCGCACAGAGGACCTCGACGTCGGGGCTGACGAGAATCCAGTCGATGCGGCGCCCGTCGACCCGCGGTCGGCGGTAGTTCGCGAACGTGCCGTAGGCGGGCGTCACCCTGGCGCTCGCCGCCTCCCAGGCGTCCACGAGCGTGCCGCCCGAGCGCAGCGCCCGCAGTGCCGGCGAACCCGCCGCCGCGTTGAGGTCACCGGTCACGACCGCGGGCAACGGCTGCCGCGCGATCAGCTGCCGGATCGCGATGGCCGCGCGCACCCGCGACCGGGGTGAGAGGTGATCGAGGTGGGTGTTCACGACGAGGGCGCTCGCCGACGTCACGCGGTCACGGACGGCCGCGACGACGACGATCCGCGGCGTGAGGTTGCCCCAGGAGATCGAGCCCGCCGCTGCGGGCCGATCGGAGAGGGCCAGCTGCTGCCACCGCACCAGCTCCACGCGATCGCCGTCGTAGTAGATCGGGCAACCCTCACCCCCGCCGCGGCGGTCCCGCCCGGTGCCCACCGAGCGATACCGGTCACCGAGCGCCGCCTGCAGCGTGCTCAGCTGCCCGGGCATCACCTCCTGTGTGCCGAGCACGGCCGGCTGCTCCGCCTGCAGCAGCTCGTGGAGCAACGGCGCCCGCCGCGACCACCGGTCCTGCACACGGCGGGTGGGCACCGGTCGGCGGACGTTGAGGCTCATGACATGCAGGCCGCCCGCATCCGCGCGCTCGATCAGCCGTTGCCGCGTCACGCCGTCAGCGTACGTGGCGGTGGTGCCGCTGCCCGTGAGAGATGCACTCCGTAGGCTCACCGGTATGGACGTCGCGGACCGGGTGGTCGTCGGGGGCGGGATCGTCGGCTGGTCGGCCGCGCTGGAGCTGATCGAGCGGGAGCCGGGCCGCCGCGTGGTGCTCGTCGACGACGCCCGCAGCGGGCGCGCCACCCCGGCCGGAGCCGGCATCGCGACGCCGTTCACCCGGCGGGACATGGGCCCGGACTGGTCCGAGCTCCTGTTCGGCGCCATGCACGCCTACGACCGCCTCCTCCCCCGGCTCCGCGACGCCGGCCTCGACCCCGGGCACCAGGTGGTCGGGCGGCTGCTGGTCGCCCTGGACGAGCAGGAGGCCGAGTCCCTGCCCGGGGTGCTGGAGCGGTTGCGCGGGCGCGTGGCCGAGCACGGCAGCCTCGGCATCGGGGAGCCGGAGATCGTCGACGGCGCCACCGCAGCCACACTGCACCCGCTGCTCGCGCCGACGCACGGCGCGCTCCTCATGCCACAGGTCGCGCAGGTCGACGGCCGCGCCCTGCAGGCCGCGCTCGCCGCACGCGCGCAGGCCCTCGGCGTCGTCGCCCGCACCGGCCGGGCCGAGCTGATCAGCGACGGCGCCCACCTGCTCGGGGTGCGCGTGGACGGCGAGAGGATCGGCTGCGAGCGCATCGTCCTCGCCACCGGCGCCTGGACCGATGCGCTGCTCGAGCCACTGGGCCTGAGGTCCGGCGTCTACCCGCAGCGCGGTCAGATCGTGCACGCCCGCACGGACGCCGCCGCCCCGCTCCCGATCGTCACCAGCTTCACCGAGACCTACCTGCTCTGCTTCGCCGACGGACGCCTCGTCATGGGCCCCACCCGCGAGGACAGCAGCGGCTTCGAGCAGACCCCCACGATCGGCGGCCTGCGCGAGATGCTCGAGCGCAGCCATCGCCTCGCACCCGGCGTGGCGACTGCCCACTGGTCCGAGATCCGCTCCGGGCTTCGACCGATGAGTCACGACGGCGTCCCCACCATGGGCGAGATCGCCCACCTGCCCGGGCTCGTGCTCGCCACCGGGCTGGGCGCGCAAGGCCTCACCGCAGGTCCGCACGTGGGCGCATGGGCAGCTCAGATCGCCGACGGCGAGGCGCCGCCCGTCCCGGCGGCGTTCTCACCTCAGCGGTGGGTCGGGGAGGCAGGGCGCGCCGTCAGCGCATCGCCTGCGCCTCCAGGCGCTTGACCCGTTCCGACATCGGCGGGTGGGTGGCGAACATCTTGGTGACGCCGGCGCCACGGAAGGGGTTCGCGATCATCATCGGCGCCACGTTCACGAGGTCACGGTCGGGCCGCAAGGGGTGAGCGTCTGCGCCGTCGGAGATCTTGCGCAACGCATCCGCCAGGGCGAGCGGATCGCCCGAGAGCGCTGCGCCGTCGGCGTCCGCATCGAACTCGCGCGTACGCGAGATGGCCATCCGGATCAGGGCACCGCCCAGCGGCGCGAGCAGTGCCATCATCAGCATCCCCACCAGCACCAGCGGATTCCCGCGGCCACGACCGCTGCCGTAGAGCAGCACCTGGGCCGCTGAGGTCAGCAGGCCGGCCATGGCGGCCGCCACCGAGGAGGTGAGGATGTCGCGGTTGTAGACGTGCATCAGCTCGTGGGCGAGCACCCCGCGCAGCTCGCGCTCGTCGAGGAGCGCGAGGATCCCGGAGGTGCAGCACACGATGGCCTTGCGAGGGCTGCGGCCGGTCGCGAACGCGTTCGGGGTCCTGGTGGGCGCGACGAACAGCCGCGGCACCGGCTGCTTCGCCTCCTCCGCCAGCTCGCGCACGATCCGGTGGATGACCGGGGCCTCCGCCTCGGTCACCGGAAACGCGTCCATCGCGCGCACGGCGATCGTGTCGGAGCGCCAGTAGGAGACGAACGTCCCGATCAGCCCGAACGCGGCGAACAGCCAGATCACCGCGGGCCGGTGGGTGAGCGTCGCGAGCAGCGCGCCCAGGCCGAGCAGCACCGCCCACATGATGGCGAAGAGCCCGAAGGTCTTCAGCCCGTTGTGGTGCCCGTGGCCCATGGCCGCTCCGTCAGACGAGCGCGGAGCGTGAGATGTCGGTCATCTCCGCGCGCGGCACGACCTTGATCCGCTCGCGTCCCGCTGCCTCGCCGAGCGCGCGCTCGTGGGCGTCCAGGACCTCCCAGCCGTGCCAGGTCGTGTAGGCCACGCCTGCGTCGCTGAGCTTGTCGAGGATCGCGTCGGGGTCCCGGACCACGGCGGTGCGGAAGGCCTCGCCTCCGGTCACCGCATCCTGGGTCAGGTTCTCGATCGTCTCGCGGGCGTCGGACTTCGTGCTGCCGATCAGACCGACCGGGCCTCGCTTGATCCAGCCGGTCGCGTAGATGCCGGGGATGGGCTCACCACGCTCGTCGAGCACGCGACCGCCGGCGTTGGGGATGACCCCTCCGGCGTCGTCGAACGGGATGTCGGCCAGCGGAGAGCCGAAGTAGCCCACCGCGCGGTACACGGCCTGCACACCGAACTCCTCGAACTTGCCGGTGTTGCGCACCGTGCCGTCGCCGGCGAGCTCGGTGCGCTCGGTGCGGATGCCGGTCACGTGGTCGGTGCCGAGGATCTCGGCGGGGCGGTGCAGGAAGTGCAGGTGGATGCGGCGGGAGGCGGTGAGCTCGCTCGGGTCGCGCAGCGTCCAGTCGGTGAGGGTCTTGACGACCTGCTTGGTCTGGTTGGAGGACCGGATCGCCTCTTCCGAGCCCTCGTCGAAGTCGAAGTCCTCGGGGTAGACCACGATGTCGACGTCCGGCACGTGGCCGAGCTCGCGCAGCTCCAGCGGCGAGAACTTCACCTGGGCGGGGCCGCGGCGGCCGAACACGTGCACGTCGGTGACCGGGCTGGCGCGCAGGCCAGCCTCGACGTTCGCCGGGATCTCGGTGGGCATGAGGTCGTCGGGGTGCTTGGCAAGGATCCGCGCGACGTCGAGCGCCACGTTGCCGTTGCCGAGCACCGCGATCTCCTTGGCCTCCAACGGCCACTCGCGGGGCACGTCCGGGTGGCCGTCGAACCAGGAGACGAAGTCGGCAGCGCCGTACGAGCCGGGCAGGTCGATGCCGGGGATGTCGAGCGAGGCGTCCCGGATCGCGCCCGTGGCGAAGATCACGGCGTCGTAGTGCTCGCGGAGATCGGCGAGCGTGATGTCGGCGCCGAAGTCGACGTTGCCGATCAGCCGGATGTCGCCGCGCTGGAGCACCTTGTAGAGAGCCACGATGATCTGCTTGATGCGCGGGTGATCGGGCGCGACGCCGTAGCGCACCAGGCCGTAAGGCGCAGGAAGTCGCTCGAACAGGTCGATCGAGACGTCGAGGTCGGTCTTGCTCAGGATGTCAGCCGCGTAGATGCCGGCGGGGCCGGCTCCGACAACGGCCACGCGCAGCGGCTCGGACACGGTTCTCTCTCTGCCTGTGAAATGGACCGTCGCCCAGTGTAGGCGGCGCCAATGGTGGGGTCGGAAGGGCGCTCACAGGCGTACCGTTCTGCGAGATGGACGTCTCAGACTCGCAGGAGCGCCGCGGCTTGGCCGCGGCGCTCGGCGCGTTCGGCTTCTGGGGCGTCTTCCCGCTCTTCATCCACCTGCTCGCACCCGCGGGCGCGATCGAGATCAGCGCCCACCGGGTGGTGTGGACGTTCCTCGTCTGCCTGATCGTGCTCGCTGCCACGGGTGCGCTTGCCGGCACGAGGAAGCTCGCGGCCGATCGCCGGCTGCTGGGGCGGCTCGCGCTCGGCGCCCTGTTCCTCGCCTCCAACTGGCTGATCTTCGTGATCGCGGTGGGGCTGGGCCGGGTGGTCGACGCGTCGCTCGGCTACTTCCTCAACCCGCTCGTCAGCGCCGGCCTCGCGGTCGTGGTGCTGCGGGAGAAGCTCCGGCCGGCGCAGTGGACCGCACTGGGGGTGGCTGCGATCGGGATCGTGGTGATGGCGATCGGGCTCGGCGCCGTGCCGTGGATCGCCGTCGCACTGGCGGGCACGTTCGGGCTCTACGGGCTCACCAAGAAGCAGGTCGGCGCCCGGGTGACGGCGATCCCCGGGCTCGCGATCGAGACCACGGTGCTGCTCGTGCCGGCGATCCTCTACCTGGTGTTCCTCGTGGGCAGCGGCGACTCGACGTTCGGGCTCGACGTCGGCCTCGGTGGCTCGTTCGGGCACGCCGCGCTGCTGGTCTCCAGCGGCGTCGCCTCCGCCATCCCGCTGGTGCTGTTCGCAGCGGCGTCGCGGCGGTTGCCGCTGGCCACCGTGGCGATGACGCAGTTCATCACCCCGGTCATGCAGCTCATCGCCGGCGTGCTGGTGCTCGGTGAGCAGATGTCGCCAGCACGCTGGTGGGGCTTCGGGTTCGTGTGGCTGGCGCTCGCGATCCTCACCGTCGACATCGTCCGGAGCTCCCGAGCCGCCCGACTCGCGCACCCGCCCGAGCTCCCGCCAGTGGGTGGGAGTCACTAGAGTCTGGCCATGACCGGGACCCCGCTCCCGTTCGTCGGCCAGGCACGGGTGCGGCTGGTCTCGCACCTGCTCGCGCAGGTCGAGGAGACGGCCGCTGCGAACCGCCCCCGGCTCGTCACGCTCGAGGCCGGTACCGGCTGGGGCAAGACGCGGCTGCTGCAGGAGCTGTACACGAAGCTCTCCGCGCAGCAGCCGGAGCCCCGGTACTGGCCCCCGACGCTGCTGGACGCCGTGGGCGAGGAGGTACTCACGCTCGAGAGCCGCCGCAAGCGGCTCTACCCAGCGACGTTCACGCCACCACCTGGCGCTGTGCCGCACTGGTTCTGGTGGGGCATCACGGCTTCCGCACACCGCAGTGGCGCCGCCGTGCAGGCGCTCGCCCAGGATCTCGTCCAGGTCGAGGCCCACACGCCCGCGCTCGAGCGCCGATGGCGTGAGCTTGCCGGCACCAGAGAGAGGTTGGGCCGGCTGCTCCGCGGCGAGGACGCTGCCGAGCTGGGGACCCTGCTGCGCGACGAGGGGATCGGCCGTGCTGCCGAGGCTGTGCTGGGGTCCGCGGTACCGGGCCTCGGCTTCCTGATGTGGGCCGGCGGGGTCGTGTGGCGCCAGCAGCAGCGATGGTCGGCCGACCGGCAGGCCCCCACCGAGATCGACGCGCGCCCGGGCGAGCGCACCGACCTCGTCACCGAGCTCGCCACCAGCCTGGGCTCCTTCGCTCAGGTCGGCCTGCCCGTCATCATCGTCGTCGAGGACCTGCACGACGGCGACGCCTCCCTGGTCGAGTTCCTCACCCAGGTGCTCTCGGCGCCCCGTGGTCCGGTGATCGTGATCGCGACCGCCTGGCCGGGGCTGCTCGATCGGAGCGAGACGCTGGCATCCGAGGTGCTGCAGAAGGTTCACTCGGCGCGGGTGCACCGGCTGCGACAGCCGACCGAGCTGCCCGATCTCGAGCAGGATGCGCTGCTCCACCTGGTCGCGCACGCGCTGCCGGCCACCACGCCTGCCGACAGGCGGTTGCTCGCGTCGCGCTTCACCACCCCGCTCACGGTGGAGATCGCATGCTCGGTACGGAGCATCAGGGACGCGGTCGCCGATGGTGACCTGCGCGCCGAGGATGTCGACGAGCTGCCGCGAGACGTCGAGGGCCTGTACCGCATCGTCTGGAACCAACTTCCCCCAGCCACTCGGGACGCCCTCATGCTGTCGGCGCTGACCACCCCGCGGACGACGGGCAGCCTGTTCCAGGACGGCAGCTGGGACCCGGACGTCGTGGCGTCCGCCATCGCAGCTCTCCCCTGGCTCGACGACGCCGTGCGGGAGGTGCTGGCGCAGGCTGGTCAGGACGCGAGCGTGTACGCGTGGGTCCGGCGTGTCGACGAGTGGCTCCGGCGGTTCCACGAACCCGCGCAGCTCGACGTCGCTGCGGAAGCCGCGCACGAAGGACTCGGACGACGACGGCGTCAGACCCTCCACGAGGCGCTCGCGGCCCATCTCGACCCGCGGGAACCGGCCCTGTCGCCCAGTCGACGCCGCTGGCAGGCTCAGATGTTGGTGTCACTGGCCTCCGAGGGCTTCACCGACTGGACCTCGCCGGTGTGGCACTCGTTCGACCTCCTGGTGGAGGAAGCGCGTGAACAACCCGATGTCGACAGCCTCCGCACACTCGCGGCGCTGCTCAGCAGCGCTCCTGAGCGCGCTGATCGGACCGCTCAGCTGAACTCCCGCCGCCTGCTCGGCGAGACGTGGAGCAGCCTCGGCCGGGTCCACGACGCGATCGACGTCCTCGTGGCGCTCGTCGACGAACGGGGCGAGCACGACGAGGCGTACGCCTACGACCTCAACGCCCTGGCGGTGGCGCTGTCCGCCGGGGATCACGCCGACCGGTCCTTGGAGCTGTTCGGCCGGGTGCGCGAGATCGTGGCGGCGCAGCACGGCGACGCCAGTCCCGAGCTGTGGGTCACCCGCAACAACATCGCGATGACACTCAGCGACCTCGGACGCAACGACGAGGCGATCGAGGCGCTCGAGTCGTTGGTCAGCGACATCGGCAGCGTCGACCCCTCCCGCGCGGCCTACGACACCGCCCGCGTCAATCTCGCGCTCTGCTACGCCCGCGGCAACGACCTCGAGCACGCGATCTTCTTCAGCCAGACATCCGCTCACATGGCCGCGACCCGCCACGGGCCACGCCACCCACTGACGTTGTCAGCTCTCGCCAGCCTCGCCGAGATCGCGTGGCTGGCAGGCGCGGTTGACCTCGCGGAGGAGGTGTGCGCGAGTCTCGTCGTCACGGCCGACGACGTGCTCGGCGAGCAGCATCCCCGCGCCCGCTGGTTCCGCGAGATCGCGGCGAAGGTGCAGAACCAGGAGCCGCCTGTGCCGCCGGTGGCTCTGTCGCCGTGGACGCTGGAGGACGAGACCCTCCTCATGCAGGGCACGAACGTGCACGGCACTCAGATCTACACGTTCGTGCGGATCCACCCGGACCGGGTCGCCGATCTCAAGGCGACGCTGGGCAGCGGAGGCACCCTGCGGCCGTCGGACTGGGGGACCGTGGTGGCCAGCGGCGAAGGCATACCTACCCCGCGGGTGATCGCGCTCACCGGGATCCCGGAGTACATGATCCAGTTCACCCCTGAGGGCGGATCTCCCAGCTGAGGGGCGCCGTCGAGCCCGGGGCTGCCTCAGCGCAACAGGGCGCGCAGCGAGGAGATCGTGTCGCTCTCCTCGACCGGTTTGGCGTCGTCACCCGTGCGGTACCGCTTGACCCGCGCGAACCGCAGCGCCACCCCACCCGGGTAGCGCGTGGACCGCTGGACGCCGTCGATCGCGATCTCCACCACGGTGCTCGGCTCCACCATGACCACGCCCGGCTCCTCGCGCACAGCGATGGTGGGGAAGTACTCGGTCTGCCAGCGCAGCAGCGCGTCCGTGAGGCCCTTGAACGTCTTGCCGACCATCACGAACCCGCCGGCCGGACCGAACTCGCCCTCGGGGTCGCGTGCACCCAGGTGCAGGTTGGAGAGCCAGCCCTGACGGCGCCCGTACCCCCACTCGGCCCCGAGCACCACGAGGTCGAACGTGAGCACGGGCTTGACCTTGAGCCACCGCTTGCCACGCCGACCGGCCTCGTAGGTGGAGTCGACGCCCTTGACGACGATGCCCTCGTGCCCTGCCGCGAGCGACTCCGCGAGCACCCGCTCCGCGACCTCCGGATCCGCGCTCACCTCACCGGGCACGAGGTGCGGCCCCACGCGCTCGGCCAGGAGCTGCCGCCGCCGGCGGAGCGGCTCGTCGAGCAGATCCTCGCCATCGGCGTGCAGGAGGTCGAAGAAGAAAGTGGACAGGCCCACCTGGCCCTCGCCGTAGGTGCCGAACCGGCTCATGGTCTCGGCGAACGGCTTGGCCCGGCCATCCTCGCCGAGACGCAGGGTCTCGCCGTCGAGGATGAGGTCCCCTCCCGGCAGCGATGCCACGAGCGCCACGACCTCGGGCACCCGGTCGGTGATGTCCGCCAGGCTGCGGGTGTAGGCGCGAACCTCACCGCCGATCCGGTGGATCTGCAGCCGTGCACCATCGAGCTTGGCCTCGATCGACGCCTCGCCGGTGGTGCTCACCGCCTCGCTCGCCGACGCTGCAGTGCCCGCGAGCATCGGGAGCACGGGCACACCGACGGTGAGGCCGACCTCGCTCAGGTCGGAGCCGGTGAGCGCGAGCCGCGCTGTCTCGGCTACCGCACCCGTGAGCATCGCCGATCGCCGCACCGTGGGGGCCGGGATCCCGGAGGCTGCCGCGACGGCGTCGAGCACCGCCGCATCGAGCGCACCGGTGCGGACGTCACCGAGGAGCACCCGTGAGAGGAAGTCCTGCTCAGCCGCCGTGGCCCTGCCGAGCAGGCCGTGCAACGCCTCGGTCCGGACCCCGGCGGACCCGCTCCCGCCCGCCTGGGCCAGCGCATCGAGCGCCGCATCGACATCGAGAACGGACAGGGACGCCGTCGGGCTCGGATCGGGCCGCACGCTCCGGAGCGTGCGCCAGCCGACCCCGGTGCGCCCCTGCCGGGGCTTGCCGACCACCATCCCGACGGCGGGGACCACCTCTGCGGGCTCGAGCTCCCGCAGCAGCCCCGCCAGCGCGGCGACCTTGGCACGCTTGCTCGATGTCGCGGCCACCTCGTCGGCGACCTCGACCACCCGCTGCAGGCTCGTCATCACCCCACCTTGCCACCGACGCCCGACATGGTCGCGTTGCGAGTTCGTCGCAGATCGTCCAGTTCGTCGGGTGCGCGCTACGAACTCGGCGATCTGCGACGAACTGGGCGAGGAGAGACGACTCAGGCGAGACGGTCCACGACGATGTCGGCGAACGCGACGAGTGCTCGCTTGGCAGCGGAGTCGGGAAGCACGTCGAGCTCGGCAACCGCGTCAGCGGCCCACTGACGCGCCAGCGTGCGCGCCTCCTCGAGCACGGGATGCACGCGGAGCCGGCCGAGCGTGGACGCGCGGACCTCCTCGTCCTCGGAGCCGAGATCGGCGAGGATGCTGGCGCCGACCTCGTCCACCTCTCCGGCGGCCTCGCGGGCGCCCAGCAGCAGCACCGGCATCGTGGCGACGCCGGCGCGCAGGTCGGTGCCGGGCTCCTTGCCGAGCGTCTCGGCGTCGGACATCAGGTCGATGACGTCGTCGGCAAGCTGGAAGGCCACACCGACCTTCTCCCCGTACGCGACCGAGGCGCGCATCGAGCTCTCGTCCGCGCCGGAGAACAGCGTCCCGTAGTTGGCGGCGGCCGCGATGAGGGAGCCGGTCTTGTCGGAGAGCACCCTGATGTAGTGCTCGACGGCGTCCTCGCCCTCACCCGGACCGAGCGTCTCGTGGAGCTGGCCGAGCACGAGGCGCTCGAACGCCTCAGCCTGGATCCGCACCGCCACCGGACCGAGCTCGGCAACCATCTGGGAGGCTCGCGCGAACAGGAGGTCGCCGGTGAGGATGGCGACGGAGTTGCCCCACACGTGCTGCGCGCTCGGCGCACCACGGCGCAGCGGCGCATCGTCCATGACGTCGTCGTGGTAGAGCGTGGCGAGGTGCGTGAGCTCGGTCGCGACGGCGGCGGTGCGGACCTGGGCGTTGATGCCCGACCCGAAGTGGGAGGTCAGCATCACCAGCACGGGCCGCAGGCGCTTGCCGCCCGCGTCCATGAGGTGCCGGGCGGGCGACTGCACCAACGGGTTCGCGTGGGCCGCCGCCTCGTTGAGGCGGCGCTCGACGTCCTCGAGCTCGGTGAGGAGCTCCTCCTCGAGTCGGTCGTCGCCCAGGGGCAGAGGGGTCGAGGTCACAGCAAGAACTTAGACGCCTGGTCGCTCAGCGCGATAACAGCATTCGGCACGACACCCACCAGGATCGTCCCCACGGCACACACGACCACGGCGACCGCGGTCAGGCCTTCGCTGCGCACGACGGTCGTCTCCGAACCGTCCTCGGCAGTCGCAGGCTCCGTGAAGAACATCAGCACGATGATCCGCACATAGAAGAACGCGGCAGCGGCCGAGGCCAGCACCGCGACCACCACGAGCGGCCAGGCGCCACCGGCGACCGCAGCGGAGAACACCGCGAACTTCCCGGTGAAGCCCGCCGTCAGCGGGATGCCGGCGAACGAGAGCAGGAACAGCGCGAAGCACACCGCCAGCACGGGGCTGCGGCGGCCGAGCCCTGCCCACTCCGAGAGGTGCCCGGCCTCGCCCAGCAGGTTGCCCGCGGCGTCCTTGGTCCGCACGAGCGAGACGAGCCCGAAGGCCCCGATCGTCGCGAGGCCGTAGGCGAGCAGGTACACGACCATGCTCGAGATGCCGCGGCTGTCCAGCGCGATCACGGCGAGCAGCAGGAACCCGGCGTGCGCCACCGAGGAGTAGGCGAGCGTGCGCTTCATGTCGGTCTGCACGATCGCGAGCACGGTGCCGACCACCATCGTGAGGATGGCCACGACCCACAGCATCGGGCCCAGGTCCCAGCTCAGCCCCGGGGTGACCACGTAGACGAACCGCAGCAGCGCCGCGAACGCCGCGACCTTGGTGCAGGCGGCCATGAACCCCGTGATCGGCGTGGGCGCACCCTGGTACACGTCGGGGGTCCACGCGTGGAACGGCACCGCGCCGACCTTGAAGAGCAGGCCGATGATCAGCAGCGCCGAGCCGGCCAGCAGCAGCCCGTCCATGCCGGCCACCAGCGGGACCGCCGTGGCGATGTCATCGAGGTGAACCGAGCCCGCGTACCCGTAGAGCAGCGCGAGACCCATGAGGAAGAACGCCGAGGAGAACGCACCCAGCAGGAAGTACTTCAGCGACGCCTCCTGCGAGACCAGGCGACGGCGTCGCGCCAGCCCGGCGAGCAGGTACAGCGGCAGCGAGAGCACCTCGAGCGCGATGAACATCGTCAGCAGGTCCGCGGCGGCGGGGAACACCAGCATGCCGGTGACCGCGAACAGGGTCAGCGGGAACACCTCGGTCTGGGCGAGCCCGGCCCGACGAGCCTGGTCCTCGTACTCCGAGCCCGGGATGGCGGCCGCGGTGGGCGTGAAGGCGTCCTCGCTCCGCGCCCGGTCGGCGATCACAAGGAGCGCGAGCAGCGCCAGGACCAGCAGCAACGCCTGCATGAGCAGCGCGGGGGCATCCTCGCGGAGCGCCCCTGCCACGAGCGCGCTCGGCCCGCTGGTCTGCACCACGGTCCAGCGCCAGACGACGGCGACCAGCGCGCCGGCGAGCGCCAGCGCAGCAAGGACCACCTGCACCAGACGGCGCGAGGTGCGGGGCACGAAGGCCTCGACGAGGACGCCGAGCACGGCAGCCCCCAGCACGATCATGACCGGGACGAGGGCGGCCCACTCGATGTGCGGCGCAACGAACATCAGGCAACCCCTCCGGTCACGAGAGCAGCAACGGTCTCACCGAGCGGTGTCAGCACCTCGAGCACTGGCGCCGGGTAGAAACCGAGGAAGAGCATCGCAGCGATCAGCACACCCATGACGGCCTTCTCCCGACCGCCCAGGTCGGTCATGCCCGCGTGTGTCTCGGACGGTGGTCCGGTGAAGATCCGCTGGTAGGCGATGAGGATGTAGAGAGCGGCGAGCACCACGCCGACGACGGCGACGATCGCCGCCCAGGGCAGCTGCTCGAAGGTTCCGAGCAGTACGAGGTACTCGGGCACGAACCCGGACAGGCCCGGCAGCGCGAGCGACGCGAGACCCGAGACCAGGAACGTGCCGGCCAGCACGCGGGTGATCCGCTGCATACCGGAGTACGAGCCCATGTCTTGGGTGCCGCCGCGCTGCGTCAGGAAGCCCGCGACGAGGAACATCGCTGCGGTGGACAGACCGTGGGCGACCATGTAGATCATCGACCCGGTGACCGCCGTCGAGCTGCCCACGAAGATGCCGAGCACGATGAAGCCGAAGTGCGACACGGAGGTGAAGGCGATCAGACGCATCAGGTCGTTCTGACCGATCGCGAGCAGGCCGCCGTAGATGATCGAGACGAGCGCCAGCACGATGATCACCGGTGCCGCCGCGGCCGCGGCGTTCGGGAACAGCGGCAGGCAGAGCACGATCATCCCGAAGGTGCCGACCTTGTCCAGGACACCGACGAGCAGCGTCGAGGTGCCCGGGGTCGCCTGCTGTGCGGCGTCCGGGAGCCAGGTGTGCACCGGCCACATCGGCGCCTTGATCGCGAACGCGATGAAGAAGCCGAGGAACAGCAGCATCTCGGTGGCGAACGGCATCTCCACCAGACCCACCTGGTCGAGCAGCAGCGCCTCCGGCCCCTGGCCGGTGCCGACGAAGAAGTACCCGATCACCGCGGCGAGCATGAGCAGACCGCCCGCCAGCGAGTAGAGCAGGAACTTGATCGCCGCGTAGCGTCGGTTCGCCCCGCCGTACACCCCGATGAGGAAGTACACCGGGATCAGCATCGCCTCGAAGACGACGTAGAAGAAGAACACGTCGCGAGCCGCGAAGACCGCGATCATCAGCGCCTCGAGGACAAGGATGAGCGCGACCCAGCCGGCTCGGCGGTACTCCAGCGCCTTCCGCTCGGCAGCGGCATCGCCGTCGCCGACGCCGACCGGGAGCCCGACCTCGTTCCACCCGGCCACGAGGACGATCGGGACGAGCAGCGCGGCCAGCAGCACCATGACGAGCCCGAGGCCGTCGACGCCCACGGCGTAGCTCGCACCGAACGAGGAGATCCAGCTCGCGACCTGCGTGAACTGCGCCTGATCGGCGGCGGCGACGTCGAAGCCTGCGGCCAGCGCGACAGCGCCGGCGAGAACGACGACGCTGGTCACCAGGCCGATCGGGCGCGCGAGGCGGCGCAACGGCGGCACGAGCCACACGAGCGCGGCCACCACGGCCGGCACGAGGATGAGGACGGTCAGCGGGGACTGTCCGAGAAGAGTCTCAGGCATGGGTTCTCTTTTTCTCCCGGGTCTTCCCGCTCAGATCCGCGCCGCGAGCACGATGGCGAGGACGAGGACCACACCCACGGACATCAGGGCGGCGTAGCTGCGGACGTGGCCGTTCTGCATCTTTCGGAGCCGCTCCCCCAGGCCGACAGCACCCGAGCCGAGGCCATTCACCGCGCCGTCGACGACGGCGGTGTCCGCGTAGGTGAGGGTGCGCACGAGGTGGGTACCCGGCCGGGCGAACGTCGCCTCGTTGACCGAGTCCTGGTACAGGTCGCGGCGTGCGGCGCGCGTGAGCACCGAGCCGGTGGGCGGGGTGATCGGCACGGCCGAGGCCCAGTACTGACGCCAGGCCAGCAGCACGCCGACCACCATCAGCACGATCGTGGCGCCCATGATGACCGGGATCGGGATGACCGGCTCGTGGTGCTCGACGTGCCCGGTCACCGGCTCCAGCCAGGAGAAGAACCGGTCGCCGAGCATGAGGAAGCCACCGAGACCGAGAGACCCGACCGACAGCACGATCATCGGGACGGTCATCAGCAGCGGTGACTCGTGCGGGTGCTGCACGGGACCCGGCAGTCCGTTGTCACCGTCGTTCCAGCGGGCCTTGCCGTGGAACGTCATGAAGAACAGACGCGACATGTAGAACGCGGTGATCCCGGCGGCCAGCAGCGTCACGGTGCCGAACACCCACGGCTGCCAGCCCTCGCCCACGAACGCGGCCTCGATGATCTTGTCCTTGCTCCAGAAGCCGGACAGACCCGGGAAGCCAATGATCGCGAGCCAGCCGAGGCCGAACGTGATCCAGGTGATCTTCATGTACTTGCTCAAGCCGCCGAAGCCGCGCATGTTGACCTCGTCGTTCATGCCGTGCATGACCGAACCGGCCCCGAGGAACATCCCGGCCTTGAAGAAGCCGTGGGTGAGCAGGTGGAAGATCGCGAACGCGTAGCCGACCGGGCCGAGGCCAGCGGCGAGCATCATGTAGCCGATCTGGGACATCGTGGAGGCCGCCAGGGCCTTCTTGATGTCGTCCTTCGCGCAACCGACGATCGCCCCGAACAGCAGCGTGATGGCACCGACGATGACCACGAGCAGCTGCGCCGTCGGGCTCGCCTCGAAGATCACGCCGGAGCGGACCACCAGGTAGACGCCTGCGGTGACCATCGTCGCCGCGTGGATCAGCGCGGAGACCGGCGTCGGGCCGGCCATCGCGTCACCCAGCCACGCCTGCAGCGGGAACTGCGCGGACTTGCCGCACGCGCCGATCAGCAGCGCGATGCCGATCGCGGTGGCCCAGCCCTCGCTCAGCTCGGGGGCGGCGGCGAACACGTCGGCGAACTCCACCGAGCCGATGCTCGCGAACATCGCACCCATCGCGATGATCAGGCCCATGTCACCGACACGGTTCATCACGAACGCCTTCTTGGCGGCGACCGCGTACTCGGTGCGCTGGTTCCAGAACCCGATCAGCAGGTAGGACGCAAGACCCACGCCCTCCCAGCCGACGAACAGCAGCGCGAAGGAGTCGGCGAGCACCAGGATCAGCATCGCCGCGATGAACAGGTTGAGGTAGGCGAAGAACCGGCGCCGGTCGTCGTCGTGCTCCATGTACGCGACTGCGTAGACGTGGATCAGCGTGCCGACGAAGGTGATCAGCATGAGGAACGTGGCCGAGAGCGGGTCCAGCAGGAACCCGGCGTCCACGCTGAGGTCACCGGCGGGGATCCACGAGAACAGGTGCACGTCCACGGCGCGGTCCTCCGCACCACGGCCGAGCAGCCCGAACAGGATCACGAACGCCAGCACCGCGGAGATGGTCGAGGCGACCACGCCGAGCCAGTGGCCCCAGGCGTCGGTGCGGCGACCGAGCACCAGCAGCAGACCGGCACTCAGCAGCGGGATCGCAACGATTCCGATCGCAGCGAGATCGAGGGACATCGGTGCCTCAGCTCTTGAGCAGGCTGGCGTCGTCGAGCGACGCGGACCCGCGAGTTCGGAAGATGGACACGATGATCGCGAGCCCGATGACCACCTCGGCGGCAGCGACGACCATGACGAAGAAGGCGATCACCTGTCCGGTGAGGTCGCCGTGCATGCGGGCGAACGTCACCAGCGTGAGGTTCGCGGCGTTGAGCATGAGCTCGACACCCATGAAGGCCACGATCGCGTTGCGGCGCACGATGACCGCGACCGCACCGATCGAGAACAGGATGCCGGACAGGACCAGGTAGTTGAGGATGCTCACTGCTCGAGCTCCTTCCGCTCGTCGCCGGCTCCAGCGACGACGGCCGCCGGCTCGTCCTGCCCGTAGGGGGCGCCGGCCTCGGCGAGCTCCTCCTCGCTGGGCAGGCGCGCCTCCTGCCCACGGATCCGCAGCACGGTGGTGATCGAGTCCTCGACGGGCTCACCGGCGGCGTCCACCGCCGGCATGTCGGCCGAGTTGTGCCGGGCGTAGATGCCGGGGCCGGGGCGGTTGGTGATGAGCGAGGACCCGGCGCCCGCGCCGTAGGCCTTGAGCTTGGCGGTGGCCAGCTCCCGCTGCCCGATCTTGGCGCCGAGGCGCACCCGGTGCGTGAGGCTCAGCGCGCCGACCGCGGCGGTGATCAGCAGCGCGCCGGTCAGCTCGAAGGGGAACACGAAGTCGCTGAACAGGATCCGTGCCACGCCTACCGCGTTGGTGTCCGCGTTGGCGGCGGCGAGGCCCACCGGGTCCGGGAGCGCGGCGCGCGTGGTGACGGCGAGCACCAGCACGAGCAGCCCGCCGCCGGCCAGCAGCGCGAGGAAGCGCTGCCCGGCGAGGGTCTCCTTGAGCGACTCCTTGGCGTCGACGCCGATCAGCATGATCACGAAGACGAAGAGCATCATCACGGCGCCGGTGTAGACGACCACCTGCGCGACCCCGAGGAACGGCGCCTCGTTCGCGATGTACATGATCGCGAGCCCCACCATGACGCCTGCGACGGCGACCGCGATGTGCACGGTCTTGCGCGCGAACAGCAGGCCCAGGGCACCCAGCACCATCAGGGGGGCCAGGATCCAGAAGATCACGGCCTCACCGGAGGAGATCGTCAGCTCGCTCACTTGGTCGCCCCCGAGCGCTCGGCCGCCGCGGCGGCGGAGTCCAGCGACGGCTCGTCCGGGCGGTTCTCGCGAACCCACTCGACCGAGTTCCGCGCCGGTCCGGTGACCTCGCCGCGGTAGTAGCTGCCGTCGGTGGTGCCCTCGGCCATCGGGTGCGGCGCGGCGAGCATGCCCTCGCGCAGCGGCGCGAGCAGGTCGTCCTTGGTGAAGATCAGCTTCTCGCGGGTCTGGTCGGCGAGCTCGAACTCGTTCGTCATCGTCAGCGCGCGGGTGGGGCACGCCTCGATGCACAGCCCGCAGAAGATGCAGCGCAGGTAGTTGATCTGGTAGACGGCGCCGTACCGCTCACCGGGCGAGTACTGCGCCTCGGGGGTGTTGTTCGCACCTTCGACGAAGATCGCATCGGCGGGGCAGGCCCAGGCGCACAGCTCGCAGCCGATGCACTTCTCGAGACCGTCCGGGTGCCGGTTGAGCTGGTGCCGCCCGTGGAAGCGGGGCTCCACGGGTGCCTTCTCACGCGGATACTGCTCGGTGACCACCGGCTTGAAGAGGGTGGCCATCGTGACGCCGAAGCCGGCCACGGGCGCGACGAATTTCTCGACGGCGTTCTTGGGTTCGGGGAGCAGATCCGGGGCGTGGACGCCCTTGACCTCGTCGATGCTCTGCCCGCCTCGGGCGGGCTGCTCGAGCTCGGAGCTGGTCCGGGGCTGGCCGGACTCCTCCTCGGGTGGGCTCTTCTTGGTCTCGTCGCTCACTTCTCGTCCTCCCCTGCAGCGGCAGCCGGGGCTGCCGGTGCGGCGGCTGGTGTGGTGACGCGCGCGCGGCGCGGTGACGGCGGGAGCTGCTGACCCGGCAGCGGCGGCACCGGGAAGCCGCCGGCGAACGCGTCGAACGGCTCTTCCTTGGTGCGCTTCCGGCCCGGCTTGGCGGAGGAGCCGGTCTTGCCGGCGACCGCCTTCGCGGGCTTCTCCTCCTCCTCGCCTGGGAACAGCAGCATCAGGACAGCGATGACCACCAGGCCTCCGACCACCCCCAGCAACAGCTGTCGCCACTCGAGGGTGAGGATCTCGCCGCCGAAGCTCAGCAGCGGGTCGGAGCCGGTGGACAGACCCTTGAGCACCGCGTAGAAGACCACGGTGACCAGGCCGGCCGGGATCAGCACCTTCCAGCCGAAGTTCATGAACTGGTCGTAGCGGAACCGCAGCAGCGTGCCGCGCACCCAGACGAAGAACGCCATCAGAAGCCAGAGCTTGACCAGGAACCACACCACGCCCCACCAGCCGGTGTCGAGCGCGCCGTCGGCGATCAGGCCGATGCCGAACGGGGCGCGGTAGCCGCCGAGGAACAGCGTGGTGGCGACGGCGGACACGTTGAGCATGTTGATGTACTCGGCCAGGAAGAACCAGGCGAACTTCATCGAGGAGTACTCGGTGTGGAAGCCACCGACCAGCTCGCCCTCGGCCTCGGGGAGGTCGAACGGCAGCCGGTTGGTCTCACCGACCATCGAGATGACGTAGAGCACGAAGGCGGGCAGCAGGGTGAACGCCCACCAGGTGTTCTCCTGGGAGTTGACGATCTGCGAGGTCGACATCGAGCCGGACCACAGGAACACGCTCACGAGCGCGAGGCTCATCGCGAGCTCGTAGGAGATGATCTGCGCGGTCGAGCGGACCGCGCCGAGCAGCGGGTAGATCGAACCGGAGGACCAGCCGCCGAGCACGATGCCGTACACGCCGAGCGCGGTGATGCCGAGGATGTAGAGCACGGCGACCGGGAAGTCGGTCATCTGCAGCGGTGTCACGACGCCGAAGATGCTGACCTCGGGTCCGAACGGGATCACCGCGAACACCATGAACGCGCAGAACACCGAGATGACCGGGGCGATCAGGTAGATCACCTTGTCGGCCGCCTTGACGGTGATGTCCTCCTTGAGCAGGAGCTTCATCGCATCGGCGAGCGACTGCAGCAGACCGAACGGACCGTTCCAGTTGGGGCCGGAGCGCTGCTGGAACCGGGCGACGAGGCGTCGCTCGAACCAGATCGCGAACAGCACGGACAGCAGCAGGAACACCAGGATCACGACAGCCTTGATGATCGTGATCCAGATGGTGTCGTTGCTGAAGTCCGCGATCGGCGCAGGGTTCATCGGAGGACCTCCCCGGTCGTCGCACGTGCAGCCGGCTCGAGGCGGACAGAGCCACCCGAGCCGACGCCGAGCATCCGGTACAGCGACGAGCCCGGCGAGTGCAGCGGCAGCCACACCACGTCGTCGGGCATCGGCGTCACGAGCACCGGGAGCGTGACCGAGCCGAGCGGCCCGACCACGGTGAGCCGGTCGCCGTCGGCGGCGTCCAGGCCGGCGGCGGTGGCAGCGGAGACCCGCACCACCGGTCGGTGCGCGGTACCCGCGAGGTACGGCTCACCGTCCTGACCACGGGCGGCGTCGAGCATCAGACGCCAGGTGGCGAGCGTGTACTCGCCCTCCGCTGCCGCACGCGCCTCGGCGGGAACCGACGGCGCGGGCTGGCGAGCGCCGTCCCAGGCAGCCAGCTCGCTCAGCTCGCGGTGCACCGACTCCAGGGAGTGGGTGCCGAGGGCACCACCCATCGCGGCGGCGAGCATGTCGAGCACCTGCGCGTCCGAGCGCGAGCTGGTCGCGAAGACCTGCCCGAACGGACGCGGGCGGCTCTCCCAGGTGAGGAACGTCCCGGCCTTGTGGCTGGGCGGGGCGACCGGCAGCACGACGTCGGCGTACCGGGTCAGCGCCGAGGTACGCACCTCGAGCTGGACCACGAAGCCCGCCTCACGCACCGCACGCTCGGCCTCGCCCGCGCCGGGGAGGTCCTCGACGTCGATACCGCCGAGCAGCAGCCCGGCGAGGTCACCGGAACCGGCATCCCGCAGGATCGTGGCAAGATCGCGGCCGACCTCGGCCGGCAACGAGCGGTCGCCGTCCAGGCCCCAGGCGGTCGCGACGTCCACGCGGGCCTCCGCGTCGCTGACGGGGCGGCCACCGGGCAGCAGCCCCGGGAGCAGACCCACCTCGACGGCGCCACGGTCGCCAGCACGCCGGGGAACCCAGGCGAGCCGGGCGCCGGTCGCGCCGGCCAGCTCGAGCGCAGCAGTCAGACCGCCGGGCACCTGTGCGAGCCGCTCGCCCACGAGGATCACGGCGCCATCGGCCCTGAGCGCCTCGGCCAGCTCGGCGAGCTCGCCACCGCCGGCAGCGATCGCGGCGAGCGTGCTCGCCTCGGTGCCGGGCGCGGTGGTCACGACGGCGGCGCGCACCTTGGTCGAACCACGCGTCGCGAACGGCGCGAGGGTCGTGACCGAGGTCTTCTTCGCGAGCACCGACTTGCGCAGGCGCAGGAAGATCGTGCCGGCCTCGTCCTCGGGCTCCAGGCCCACGAGCAGCACATGCGGCGCGGACTCGAGGTCCGCGTACGTCACGTCCATCGAGGAGCCGGCGACCTTGTGGCCGAGGAACTCGGCCTCCTCGTCGCTGGCCGCGCGGGCGCGGAAGTCCACGTCGTTGGTGCCGAGCACCACGCGGGCGAACTTCGACCAGGCGTAGGCGTCCTCCAGCGTGAGGCGACCGCCGGGGAGAACCCCGACACCGCCGTCGGCGGCAGCCTGAGCCAGGCCCTGCGCGGCGAGGGCGAGGGCCTCGGACCAGCTGGTGGGTACCAGCTCGCCGGTCTCCTCGTCCCGCACGAGCGGGGTCTTGACGGTGTCCGGGAGCGACTGCCACGGGAACGCGAAGCGGTCCTTGTCGGTGATCCACTCCTCGTTGACCGCCGGGTCCTCGCCCGCGAGCCGGCGCAGCACCACGTCGCGGCGGTGGTCGATGCGGATCGCCGCGCCGCACGCGTCGTGCTCGGCGATCGACTCGACCGAGACCAGGTCGAACGGGCGCGCCCGGAACCGGTAGGTCGCCGAGGTCAGCGCACCCACCGGGCAGATCTGGATCGTGTTGCCCGAGAAGTACGAGGAGAAAGGTCGCCCGGTGGCGTCCATCTCGGCCGAGCCCACGGTGTAGGAGATGCCCGAGAGCAGCCCGGCGTCGCCGTCGGGGCCGACCATGTTGTCGGTCTCCGCGACGTCGCGGACGCCCTCCCCCAGACCGGAGAAGCCCAGCACGCCCTCGTCGAAGCGGCCGATCTGCTGCGGCAGCATGCCGTGCTCGGCGCCGCCCGGGGCGCCACCGCCACGTCCCTGCAGGTCGATGAACGGGTCGCCGGCGATCTCTTCCTGGAACCGGGTGCAGCGCTGGCACAGGATGCAGCGGTCGCGGTCGAGGAGGATCTCGGTCGAGATCTTGATCGGCTTCGCGTAGGTGCGCTTGACGTCGGTGAAGCGGGAGCCGGCGTTGCCGTTGCTCATCGCCTGGTTCTGCAGCGGGCACTCGCCGCCCTTGTCGCAGACAGGGCAGTCGAGCGGGTGGTTGATGAGCAGGAACTCGATCACACCGTGCTGCGCCTTGTCGGCGACGGCGGAGGTGCGCTGGGTGCTCACCACCATGCCGGGCGAGACCTCCATGGTGCAGGAGGCCTGCGGCTTGGGCATCTCGCGGACGTTGCCCTCGCGGTCCGGCGTGGCGACCATCACGAGGCACTGGCGGCAGGCGCCGGCAGGCTTCAGCAACGGGTGGTCGCAGAACCGCGGGATCTGGATCCCGATCTGCTCGGCGGCGCGGATGATCAGGGTGCCCTTGGGCACGCTGACCTCGACGCCGTCGATCGTGACGTTGACGCCCTCGGCCGCGGCAGGGGTGCCGGACTTCGGGGTGGCGGTTGCGGTCATCGGGCGGCTCCGGCCAGCTCGGTGAACAGGGCGTTCGCCCCGTACGGGAAGAGCTCCCAGGCAGGGGTGTGCATGCCTTGCTCGAACTCCTCGCGGAAGTACTTGATGCCGCTCTTGACCGGCGTCGCCGCGGCGTCGCCGAGCGCGCAGAACGAGCGGCCCTCGATGTTGTTCGCGACGTCGACCAGCAGGTCGACGTCACCTTCTTCGCCCTTGCCGGCCTCGAGGCGGTGCAGGACGGCGCGCAGCCAGTAGGTGCCCTCGCGGCACGGGGTGCACTTGCCGCAGGACTCGTGGCTGTAGAAGTCGAGCCAGCGGGTCACGCAGCGCACCACGGAGACCGTCTCGTCGAAGATCTGCAGCGCGCGGGTGCCGAGCATGGAGCCGGCAGCGGCCACCGAGTCGAAGTCGAGCGGGGTGTCGAGGTGCTCCGCGGTGAAGATCGGGGTCGAGCTGCCGCCCGGGGTCCAGAACTTCAGCTGGTGCCCGTCGCGGATGCCGCCCGCGAGCTCGAGGAGCTCGCGCAGCGTGATGCCGAGCGGCGCCTCGTACTGACCCGGGCGGGTCACGTGCCCCGAGAGCGAGAAGAAGCCGTGGCCCTTGCTCTTCTCGGTGCCCATCGAGGAGAACCAGTCGATACCGCCGCGGATGATCCCCGGGACCGACGCGATCGACTCCACGTTGTTGACGACCGTGGGTCGGGCGTACAGCCCGGCGACGGCGGGGAACGGCGGCTTGAGGCGGGGCTGGCCGCGGCGGCCCTCGAGCGAGTCGAGGAGCGCGGTCTCCTCACCGCAGATGTAGGCGCCGGCGCCGGCGTGGACCGTGATCTCCAGGTCGTAGCCGGTGCCCAGGATGTTCGTGCCGAGCAGGCCCGCCTCACGCGCCTCGCGCACGGCTGCGAGCAGCCGCCGGTAGACGTGCACGACCTCGCCTCGCAGGTAGATGAACGCGTGGTTCGAGCCGATCGCGAAGCTGGTGATCGCCATGCCCTCGATCAGCGAGTGCGGGTTGGCCATCAGCAGCGGGATGTCCTTGCAGGTACCCGGCTCGGACTCGTCGGCGTTGACCACGAGGTAGCGAGGGCCGCCGTCCGGCGGGGGCAGGAACGACCACTTCAGTCCGGTCGGGAAGCCGGCGCCACCACGGCCACGCAGGCCGGAGTTCTTGACGACCTCGACGATGCTGGCCGGCTCCTGGCGGATGGCATGCTTCCAGGCCTCGTACCCGTGGTGGTCGCTGTAGGTGCGCAGCGTCCAGGGCTTGTCGGCATCCCAGATGTCGGAGAGCACCGGTGCGAGCGGTGCGGCGGTCTGAGTCACGACTCGTCCTCCTCGTCAGCGGCGGCGGCTGCGCCGGCCTCGGTGGTCGGCTTCTCGGCGTCGGTGTCCTCGGCCTCGGCGGGAGCCGCCACGGTCTCGGGGTCGGAGTCGGCCTCGGTGGTCTCCTGGCGCTCGGCGCTGGAGCCTTCCTCGCCGACCGGGTCGATCCCGGCCTGCTCGGCGGCCTCCGGCTCGGGCTGCCCGGCGGCATCCTCGGTCGAGATGGTGTTCGGGTCGACGGCGGGAGCGGTCCAGCCGTTCTCCCTCGACAGCGTGAGGCCCGCCATGGTGGGCGCGCCGCCGGCGTTGCCCTGGTCGGCCAGGCCGTCCTCGAATCCCGCGAGCACGCGCTCCATCTCCTGGAAGCTCGGGACCTTGTCGGGTCCACGCGTGGGCGTGATGTCCTGCCCCTCGAGGATGGCGTCGACGACCGCGAGCGCCGACTCCGGCGTCTGGTTGTCGAAGAACTCCCAGTTGATCATCATCACCGGCGCGTAGTCGCACGCGGCGTTGCACTCGATCTGCTCAAGGGTGATCTCGCCACCCTCGGTGGTCTCGTCATGATGGATCCCGAGACGCTCGCTGAGCCGCTCGAAGATGGCGTCGCCACCCATGACGGCGCAGAGCGTGTTGGTGCAGATGCCGACCGTGTACTTGCCGTTCGGGCGCCGCTTGTACTGGCTGTAGAAGGTCGCGACGGCCGACACGTTGGCTCGGGACAGGCCCAGGGTGTCGGCGCAGAACGCGATCCCCGCGGGCGAGACGTAGCCATCCTCCGACTGCACCAGGTGCAGCAGCGGCATCAGGGCCGAACGGGTCTCGGGGTACCGGGACAGGATCTGGCGAGCATCGCCGTCGAGCCGGTCACGCACCTCGGAGGGGTACCCGGTGAAGGTCGGGCTGGTCATCGGTCCACGCCTCCCAGCACGGGGTCGATCGAGGCGACGGCGACGACGACGTCAGCGATCGTCGCTCCCTCGCACATGATGCCGAGCGCCTGCAGGTTGTTGAAGGACGGGTCGCGGAAGTGCACCCGGTAGGGGCGGGTACCGCCGTCGGAGACGAGGTGGACGCCCATGACACCCTTGGGGTGCTCGATCTGCTGGAAGACCTGGCCGGCCGGGACCCGGAAGCCCTCGGTCACCAGCTTGAAGTGGTGGATCAGGGCCTCCATCGAGCTGCCCATGATCTCGCGGATGTGGTCGAGGCTGTTGCCCTGGCCGTCGGAGCCGACGGCGAGCTGGGCCGGCCACGCGATCTTCTTGTCGGCGACCATCACCGGGTGCTTGCCCGCGCGGTCCTGCGCCTCGAGGCGCTCGAGGACCTGCTCGACGATCTTGAGCGACTCGCGAGCCTCCGCGAACCGGACGACGGTGCGGCCGTAGGCATCGGCATCGGTGTGGGTGGGGACCTCGAAGTCATAGGTCTCGTAGCCGCAGTAGGGCTGCGCCTTGCGCAGGTCGTACGGCATCCCCGCCGAGCGCAGGATCGGGCCCGCGGTTCCGAGCGCCATCGCGCCGGCCAGCGGCAGGTATCCGACACCCTTGGTACGACCGAGGAAGATCGGGTTCGCGAGCGTGAGCTTCTCGAGCTCGCCGATCCCGTTGCGGATCCGCGGGAGCGCCTCGCGGATGCGCGCAGGGGTGCCCGGGGGCAGGTCCTGCACCACCCCGCCGGGGCGGATGTAGGCGTGGTTCATGCGCAGCCCCGTGATCGCCTCGAAGATCCGCAGGATCTCCTCGCGCTCACGGAACGCCACGGTCATCATCGTGGTGGCGCCGAGCTCGTTGCCGCCGGTGCCGATCGCGATCAGGTGCGAGGCGACCCGGTTGAGCTCCATCATCAGCACGCGGATGAGGGTGGCGCGCTCGGGGATGTCATCGGTGATGCCGAGGAGCTTCTCGACGGCGAGGCAGTAGGCGGCCTCCTGGAACAGCGGGGCCACGTAGTCCATGCGGGTACAGAACGTCACGCCCTGCGTGTACGTGCGGTACTCCATGTTCTTCTCGATGCCGGTGTGCAGGAAGCCGATCCCTGCCCGCGCCTCGGTGACGGTCTCGCCCTCGATCTCGAGCACGATGCGGAGCACGCCGTGCGTGGAGGGGTGCTGGGGACCCATGTTGACGACGACGCGCTCGTCACCCAGGCGGGCGGCGTCAGCGGCGATCTCGTCCCAGTCACCGCCGAGGGCGGTGTACTCATGCACGCCCTCGGTGCCGGCTGCGCCGGCGCCGCCGGTCGCGCGCGGGGTGGACGTGCTCGGAGCGGAGTTCACGAGTAGCTCCTGCGGGTGTCGGGGGCCGGGATGGTCGCGCCCTTGAACTCCACCTCGATGCCGCCGAGGGGGTAGTCCTTGCGCTGCGGGTGGCCTACCCAGTCGTCCGGCATCTCGATGCGGGTCAGCGCCGGGTGGCCGTCGAACACGACGCCGAAGAAGTCGTAGGCCTCACGCTCGTGCCAGTTGTTGGCCGGGTAGACCTCGACGAGCGTGGGGATGTGCGGGTCTGCGTCGGGTGCTGTCACCTCGAGCCGCACGGATCGGTTGTGGGTGATGGAGTTCAACGGGTAGATGCAGTGGAGCTCGCGACCGGTGTCGTTCGGGTAGTGCGCACTCGAGACGCCGAGGCAGAGCTCGAACCGCAGGTCCTGGTCGTCGCGCAGCGCGCGTGCGACGGCGACCAGGTGCTCGCGGGCGACGAACAGCGAGAGCTCGTCGCGGAAGACCACGACCTTCTCGACGGCGTCCTCGAGCTCGATCCCCTGCTCGCCGAGGACCTCGGCGAGGATGTCGACGACCTCGTCGAAGTAGCTGCCGTAGGGCCGCTCGGTCGGGCCGGGCATCGCCACCGTGCGGACGAGACCGCCGAAGCCGGAGGTGTCGCCGGTGCCGTGCACGCCGAACATGCCCGAACGCACGTCGACGAGGTCGAGCGGCACGCTCTTGCTGCGGACGACGGTCTGCTCGTTGTCGTCGCCTGCGATCTGGGGAGCCTGGACGTCTTCTTCGGTCATGCCAGCAGCCCCTTCATCTCGTGAGTGGGCGTGGCGTTGAGCGCCGCCTCCTCGACCTTGCGCGCGATCTCCTTGCGGTGCGGGCCGAAGGCCTGCCCCTTGATCACGTGCTTCTGGAGCTCGAGGATCGCGTTGATCAGCATCTCCGGGCGGGGCGGGCAGCCAGGCAGGTAGATGTCGACCGGAAGCACGTGGTCGACGCCCTGCACGATGGCGTAGTTGTTGAACATGCCGCCGGAGCTCGCGCACACACCCATCGAGATGACCCACTTCGGGTCGGCCATCTGGTCGTAGACGGTCCGCACGACCGGCGCCATCTTGTGGCTCACGCGGCCCGAGACCAGCATCAGGTCAGCCTGGCGCGGGGAGGCCCGGAAGACCTCCATGCCGAAGCGGGAACCGTCGAAACGCGGTGTCCCGAACGCCATCATCTCGATGGCGCAGCACGCCAGTCCCATCGTCACCGGCCACAGCGAGGCGCTGTGCGCCCAGCCGACGAAGTCCTCGACCTTGGCGAGCGCGAATCCGGAAGCCGTCTTCTCGTCGAAGCTCATGACATCACCTCAGTCCCAGTCCAGTCCGCCACGGCGCCACTCGTACACGAAGGGCACCGTGATCAGGAAAATGAAGCCGAGCATCGCGATCAACCCGAACATGGCCAGCTCCGTGAACGTGACCGCCCACGGGTACAGGAAGACCACCTCGATGTCGAAGATGATGAAGGTCATCGCGACGAGGTAGTACTTGATCGGGAACTTGCCCATGCCGGTCGCGTGCGGGCTCGGCTGGATGCCGCACTCGTAGGCGTCGACCTTCACCTTGTTGTAACGCTTGGGACCGATGACGGCGGACGCGACGAGTCCGCCGACGGCCATGAGCAGCGCGAGCGCTGCCATCACCAGGATCGGGACGAAGGGGTTGGTCATCGGGTTCCTCGGCTCTTCCTCGCTGTGGCCGTCATGCTGCCGGCACGATCTTGGCCAGCGCGGTGATGATGCGGTCGGAGACATCCCCGCCGCGGGTGTCGTAGCTGTCCGAGAGCAGCTTGAGGACGAAGTTCATGAGGTGCTTGCGCGGGAGCCCGTAGGTGGTGCAGAGGCGCATCACCTCGGGGCGCTCGATCACCTTGACGAACTGGCGCCCGAGCTGGAAGTAGCCGCCCACGTCGTCGGCCATCCGGGTGGCGTAGGTCGCGAGCGTGCGCTCGCGCTCGGCCGCGGTCTCGCGTGCGAGGGCCTGGCCGATGACGTCGGCGGCGATCCGGCCGGCCTGCAGCCCGTAGGCGATGCCCTCGCCGTTGAACGGTGACACCATGCCGCCTGCGTCGCCGACGAGGATCAGCCCGCGCCGGTACAGCGGCTTGCGGTTGAAGGCCATGGGCAGGGCCGCGCCGCGGACCGGGCCGATCTGGTTCTCGGGGGTGAACTCCCACTCGGCAGGCGCGTTGCGCATCCAGGCCTCGAGCAGCGACCGGTAGTCGAGCTGGGTGGCCTTCGCGGTCGAGGAGACCGAGCCGAGGCCGACGTTCGCGGTGCCGTCACCGAGCGGGAAGATCCAGCCGTAGCCGGGCAGCAGCGCCGACTTGCGGGGCTCGCCCTCCCAGAGCTCGAGGTGCGACTCCATCCACTCGTCGTCGTGGCGAGGGGTGCGGAAGTAGGTGCGGACGGCGACACCCATCGGGCGGTTGTCGCTCTTGGCGATGCCCATCGAGGTGGCGAGCCGCGCGGAGACGCCATCGGCGGCGATGACCACGGGGGCTCGGAAGACCTGCTCGACGTCCTCACCAACGATCTTGCGGCCACGCGCATCGACCTTGCGGGCCGTGACGCCCACGATGCGGCCGGTGCGGTCGTCGACGACCGGGCCGGTGACGTTGATGCCCTCCATCAGCTTCGCGCCGGTGGCGCGTGCGTGGTGGGCGAGAGTCTGGTCCAGGCCCATGCGGGCCTTGGCGAGCCCGTAGGAGGGGTAGCGCTCGATCTCGGGCCACGGCAGGTGCAGGGTGTGGCCGCCCCCGATGACGCGCAGCCCCTTGTTGCGCATCCAGCCATCCTCGGGGCGCATCGGGACGCCCATCCGGACCAGCTCGGAGACCGCGCGCGGGGTCAGTCCGTCGCCGCAGACCTTGTCGCGCGGGAAGGTGGCCTTCTCCAGCAGCAGAACGGACCGGCCGGCCGCCGCCAGGTAATGGGCTGCCGAGGAACCGGCTGGACCAGCGCCGACGACGATCACGTCGGCGTCGTCGTCCACCTTCCGGACCACGTCAGCACCTGCCATTTCCAGCACGTCGGAGTTGTTAAAATCCCTGCTATTGCGCTAGTCGCTCACGGTTCCTGCACCGAACGCGCACGCCTTCCGACCTTAGCGCCGATCGGACTCGGGCCCTGCACCGACGTCCCCGATCGCCGGGCTGAAACGTGCGTGATCACGGCCTTGGCGCGCGGCCCCGCGGTGATGCACATCACGTCCGCAGATCCGCCGTCGTCCTCCCTTCGCCTCCCGCCCTCGACGACGTCTCGGCTCCCGGCCTCGGGGGTCTGCTGCGGAATCTCGGTCGACATCCCGCCGATCGCGGGCACAGTGGGGCGTGTGGCAGATCTCGTGACGATCGTCGGCCCGATCGCGGGCGGCAAGGGCGTGGTCTCGGCGCGTCTGGCCGCGCTCCTCGAGGAGCGGGGGTCGACGGCGGTGCTCGTCGATGTCGACGATGTCGCCGACATGGTGCGCGGCCGAGGCGCTGGCACCGCCTGGCTGTGGCCGGCCGCGCATGCGGTGCACGGCGCGCTCGTGGCCGGGTGGCTCGCGACCGCCGTCGACGTGGTGATCGCGGTAGGCAACATCTATGACGAGGAGGAGCAACGGGCGCTCGAGGTGGCTGTACCGGCTGCCGCCCGCGTGGTGAGGGTGGTGCTCGACGCTCCGCTGGCGGTGACCTGGGAGCGGGCCAACGGCGACCCTGCGCGAGGGATCTCACGCGAGCGGGGCTTCCACGAGCGCAGGCACGCCCGCTTCCGCGCACTCCTCCCGGCGATCCCCGCCGACCTCACCCTCGACACCACCACGTTGACACCCGAGGAGTCAGCGCGCGCCATCCTCGCCCACCTCTGACCTTCCAACGACATTCGCCCCCCGGCGGCGTTTGCCGTTCGCTCCGTACGCAACCCGCGCGTGCACAGAGCACGCTAAGCACGCATACAGCGGGTGGGCTGGGGATCAGCGCCGGCCGCCGGGTCAGCGCGCGGACGGTCGGTCAGGGCTGGGACAGTCGGGACACCGGCGGGGTTGGCCTCGCCAGCCGCGGCGGCGGAGAATCTTGGCGATCCAGTGGGCGGTACGGCACGGCGTGGAGAACACGAGTCCGTACGTGACGCGGGCGGTCGGCGCTCCAGAGTCGGCCATCTCGGCGAGGTCGCGGGCAGCGTCCTGGTCACGAGCCGCCGCGGAGCTGTGGAACGCGAGGCCGTCGAGCTCGACGATCAGGTCGTACCGGAGGTAACGCACGTCCTGGTGGGTGAGGAATCCGGTCGCTTCGCTGACGTGCTGCCGATCTGGCCGCGGCAGCCCGTGCGGCCGCTCCACACGGTCGCGGTAGCCGCGCTCGAGCACGGAGCAGATCCCGTCGCGGACATCGGTGAGCATGTCCGTGAGCAACCTACGCCCACCGATGCGCCGGCGCTCCTCGAGTGCTGCGAGGATCCGGTCCACCGTGGTCTCGCGCGAGCTCACCGACTGGACGAGCGTGGCAAAGGCGCCGGCGACGTCGTCACCGCGGACTCGCTTCGACATCACGTCGAGCGTGGCGTGCTCGATCCCGACCCGCGGTGGCGAGCGCTGCCATCGCACCCGCCGATCCAGCTGTTCGATCCGACGCACCCGCACTCCCGCGGGCGCCTGTACGGTTCGCCCGGGCCCGATGGCGATGTCGATCCTGCCCGGCGGCGGGCCCGGCAGCGCCGACTCGTCCGCGAGCGCCGCCGGCCAGAGCGCCACCACCGCCACCCACTCGCGTTGCCTCCGGGTCAAGGGGCCGGTGTGGTCGATGTAGACGCCCCGGTGCACACGCCGCAGCTCGCGCCTGCGCACCATCCGATCGACGTCGTGCTGCTGCGCGCCCAGCTCGCTGAGCTGGCGCCACGCGATGACGCCATCCTGCGCGTGCAGCGCCTCCCGCAGCGCTGGATCTCCGAGGTCGACGCGTGCCATCCGGCCACGCTGGCACCGCGCACGCTTCGCCGCCCGGCACGCCAGAGGGGTGCTGTGGACAGTGGCGCATCGCGCGACCCCTGTGGACAACCTCCCGGTCTCAACGACGTCTCGCCCGCCAGCGCGCGCAGTCGTGCGCTCCGTAAGCGCCCGATGCGTACGCAGCGCACGCCAACGCGGTGGAGGGCGGGGCCGGAGGGCGGGGCCGCCCAGCGCTGTTGGCGCGACGGCCCAAGGAGCAGGTCGTCACCGTCGGGTGAGCATGGTGGTCCAGCGGACCTCGCGTGCGCTCCGTACGCACCCCACACGTACGCAGCGCACGCCAGCACGGTGGAGGGCGGGGCCGCCCAGCGCTGACGCTGCGGCGCGGGGCCAGCGGCTGCGTGCGCAGCGCACGTTGACGGGGCGGGCGGCGGAGGTGCGGGAGGCGGGGGCGTCGGCAGGCGACGCGACCGGCAGGCGCGGGGACCGACAGACGACACGACCGACAGGCGACACCACCGGTGCCCGCACGACCGGCAGGCGACACCACCGGTGCCCGCACGACCGGCAGGCGACACCACCGGTGCCCGCACGACCGACAGGCGACACCACCGGTGCCCGCACGACCGGCAGGCGACACCACCGGTGCCCGCACGACCGGCAGGCGACACCACCGGTGCCGGCACGACCGGCAGGCCGCACGACCGGCAGGCCGACACGACCGGCAGCCCGCGGGCCGCGGTCAGAAGCTCAGGAAGCCGGCTTGCTCGCGCGGTGCAGGGCGACGACGCCGCCGAAGAGGTTGCGGTAGGCGACCTTGATCCAGCCTGCGCCGGCGATCTTGCGGGCGAGCGCGCGCTGGTCGGGCCAGGCGGCGATCGACTCGTTCAGGTACTCGTACGCATCGCTGTTGGAGGACACCGCGCGCGCCACGAGCGGCAGCACGTTGGCGTTGTAGAACCGGTAGCCGGCGCGCCAGAGGGCGTTCGGGGGCGTGGAGAACTCGCAGATCACGAGCCGGCCACCGGGCTTGGTGACCCGGAACATCTCCGACAGCGCCTTGTCGACCTCGACGACGTTCCGCAGCCCGAACGAGATCGTGACCGCGTCGAACTCGCCGTCGGAGAACGGCAGGTCGGTCGCGTCGCCGACGACGAAGGGCAGGTCCGGGCGGCGGCGTCGCCCCACCTCGACCATGCCGGGCGAGAAGTCGCAGGGCACGACGTCGACGCCGGCGTCGGCGAGCGGCTCGCTCGAGGTGCCGGTCCCGGCGGCGAGGTCGAGCACCCGCTCCCCCGGCAGCGCGTCGATCGCCTTGACCGTCTCGCGGCGCCAGAGCCGGTCGAGCCCGAAGGTGAGCACGTCGTTGGTGAGGTCGTAGTTCTTGGCGACTCCGTCGAACATGCCGGAGACGGCAGCGGGGTCCTTGTCGAGATCGGCGCGGGGCATGCCCCCAGTCTCGCGCATACCGGGCAGGCGGCGAATATTGCCGGGCGCTCGGGCGAGCGCTCCTGCCAGGATCGGCGGATGGCAACATCCCCGAGCGCCGTGGTCGACCACTCCGCGCACACCCGGTTCAGCGATCCGGGCGAGCACGCCGCGCTGCTGGCGGCGCTCCCCACCGACCCGCCTGCCATGGCTGCGGTCGCGAGGAACGTGATCGTGCACTACCGATCGGACGGCCTCGACCTGCCCGCCCGCACCCGCGACGACATCAACCTGCGGTGGGTCGAGGCGATGCTCCACACCGACCAGGAACGCCACGGCACCGCGCTCGCCGAGCCGCGCGAGGCCACCGCCCGGCTGCAGGGGTGCTGCCGCGACCACAGCCTGCTGTGCGTCTCGGCGCTGCGGACGAACGGCGTCCCCGCCCGCACCCGCGTGGGTTACGCCGGCTACTTCCACAGCGACTGGCACGCCGACCACGTGGTCGTGGAGGCCTGGATCGAGGGGCGCTGGCGCCGTTTCGACCCTGAGATCGAGGGCGGCTTCGAGGCGCTGCCCGAGCCGATGGACATGCCGACGGCGGAGCTCGGCTCGACCGGGTTCGTCACCGCCGCCCAGGTCTGGGCAGGGTTCAGGGCGGGGGCTCTCGACGCCGATACCTACGGGGTGGACAAGAGCCTCCCGGACCTGCGCGGCGAGCGGTTCGTCTTCGACGAGGTCATCTACGAGGTCGCGCACCGGTTCGGGGACGAGCTGCTGCTGTGGGACGCGTGGGGCCGGATCGCCGCCCCCGGGACGCCGGTCAGCGCTGCCGACGCCGCGTGGATGGACGAGACCGCGGCGCTGCTGCTGGCCGCCGACGCCGGCGACCTCGAGGCCGAGGCCTCGCTGCTCGAGCGCTACCGCTCCGACGACGGTCTCCACCCGGGCTCCGAGATCCTCTCCGCCTCCCCTGTCGCGGACGGCGTGGTGCAGGTCTCGCTCGACCGCTGACGTCGCCGCGCCGCATCCGCTGCCCGACGTTCCCGCGCCGGACGAGCCTCCAATAGACACAATCATCGGCGTTCGCCTACTATTGTGTCTATGTCCGCCTTGTCCGTTGCAGAGGCCGCCGAACGGCTCGGGGTCTCCCGCGCCCGCGTCCACCACATGATCGATGCGGGCGACCTGGACGTGCAGCGCGTCGGCCGGCAATGGGCGATCGACCCCGCCTCGCTACCGAGGTCGCGGGTTCCCGCTGGACGGCCCATGAGTCAGCGCATCGCCTGGGCGCTGCTGCTCGCCGATGCAGAGCACGGCGACCCGTGGCTCGGATCAGATGAGGCATATCGGCTGCGTCGCAGGGTGGCCCAGTGGCGCGCCAGCGGAGCTCCGCTCGACCGGCTCCGTTCCTGGCTGGCCTCGCGGGCGCCGGTGATGTACCTGGCTGCCCAGGACGCCGAAGCGGTCGGTCACGACCATCGCTTCGTTGCTTCCGGCGTCAGCGACCCCCGCTCCGGCATCTCGGCCGCCACCATGGCTGAGGGCTACGTGCACCAGGACGAGGCGCCAGGTCTGATCGCCGACCACTTGCTGGTGCCCGCCCCGCGGGCGCGCGCGAACGTCGTGCTCAGGCTGAGTCCGCTGGCCTTGCCGAACCCCGTGCCCGACCTTGTGGTGATCGCAGACCTCGCGGACCACGATGGCGCGCGCGAGCACGAGAAGGCACGCGACATGTTGTGGCAGTGGCAGCATGACCGCCCGCAGCCCCCGCAGGAGGGCCGCCAGCGGTGAGCGTGACCATGCCGCCGATGACCGCGGCCCAGACGATCGCGTGGCACGCCCTTCTCGACCTGTACGAGCGCAAGCCGACAGGTTGGACGCTGGTCGGCGGCCAGATGGTCTACCTGCATTGCGCGGAGCGCGGCGGCACGCCCGTGCGACCGACAGACGACGCCGACACGGTGCTCGACGTCCGTGCCGACCCGGGAATCCTGCGCGACGTCACCTCGCAGCTCGTCAGCCTGGGCTTCGAGCCCGAAGGCACCTCGCCTCAGGGACATCAGCATCGATGGCGCAAGGGCGCTGCCGTCATCGACGTCCTCATCCCGGAGAACCTGGGCGAGCGAGCCTCGTCCCGCACCGGCGCCGGCGGCGGGACCACCATCGCCACACCGGCGGCCCAGCAGGCCCTCGACCGCACCATGGCCGTCGCGGTGAGCGTCGGCGGCCGGCAGGGGGTGGGTGCGGCGCCCCAGCCTGCTGGGGAGCCTGGTCGCCAAGGCCGCCGCCTACGGCGTCCCGTTGGACCGCGCCCGTACCCGCCACCTCACCGACCTCCTGGTGCTTGCCACGCTCGTGCGCCCTGACGACCAGCTCGGGCAAGCCACCAAGCGAGATCGCCGATACCTGGGCAATGCGCTCGGCGCCTTGGTGCACCACCCCGAGCTGGTCGCCGGGGTCGAAGGTGCCGCCGATGGCCTGGCGCGTGTGCGGCTGGCACTCGGGCTGACACTGGCGCCGACACCGCTGGCGGGCCAGTCAGGCACTGCACCGTTCGCGCCGAGGCGGCGCCCGAGGCGCTGATAGCCCGCCGCCTCGAACTCCGGCGGCAGGATGGCCGGCAAGACCGAGCCATCCTCAGGCCGTCGTGCAGGTCTCGCTCGACCGCTGAGCGCCCGTCGGGCGGACCCGGCACACTGAACTCTGTGCTCCCGTTCCTGCAGGACCTCGCCGAGCAGGCGGCCCGCGAGCTCGACCCCCGCTGGCACGCCTACCTCGAGACGGGCGCCGGTGCCGAGATCTCCCTGCACGAGGCCGAGCAGGCGTGGCACACCTACCGGCTGCGACCACGGGTGCTGCGCGCGGCGGGAGCGGCGAGCACCGCCGTCGAGATCCTCGGCACCCGGCTCGAGACGCCGGTGGCGGTGGGCCCCACCGCGTACCACCGGATGTTCCATGAGCAGGGCGAGGTGGCGACAGCGGCCGGGGCACGTGCCGCGGGGGCGCTGATGATCGCCTCCACGCGCGCCACGACGCCGCTCGCGTCGATCGCCGCCGCGGCCGGGCCGTGGTGGCTGCAGGTCTACCTGACGCGGGAGCGAGCGGCGATCGAGGGTCTGGTGGCGGAGGCGGCTGAGCTGGGAGCCTCGGCACTGGTGCTCACCGGGGACACCCCGGTCCTCAGCACCCGTGCCCGTGGCCGCGACTCGGTGGCGCAGATGCCGCTCGACTGGCACCAGGTCAACCTGGGCAGGCACCTTCGCCCGGAGGTCGACGCCATGCGGGCGATCGAGCAGGACCCTGCGGCCTCCCTCGAGGACATCGAGCGTCTCGCCGAGCTCTCGGGGCTGCCCGTGCTGGTCAAGGGCGTGCTGCGTGCCGACGACGCCGACGCGTGCCTCGCGGCCGGCGCCGCCGGGATCGTGGTGAGCAACCACGGCGGCCGGCAGCTCGACCGCGCCGTCGCCACGGCGTACGCGCTGCCCGAGGTGGTCGCGGCGGTCGGTGGGCGGGCACCGGTGCTGGTCGACGGCGGGATCCGGTCCGGCGTCGATGCCCTGGTGGCGCTGGCACTCGGTGCCGACGCGGTGCTGCTCGGCCGCCCGGTCGTGTGGGGTCTGGCCGCCGGGGGCTCCGAGGGCGTCACGACCGTGCTCGACGGCGTGACCGCCGACCTGGTGGAGGCGCTGTCCCTTGCTGGCGTCGCGGCTGTCGGAGCGCTCAGCGCCGCCGACGTGATCGCAGCCAGGCGGTAGCCGCCACCACCACCGAGAGCAGCACGCCCGCGGCGAAGACGTAGCCGATCGGGGTCCACTCGTCCTCCACGCAGCCTCCGACCATGTTGCCGTCGGCGTCGACGCCGTCCCAGCACATCCAGCCCGGGTCGGCGCTGGTCGCGGTCGCGAACGCACTCACGAGCAGCAGAGCAAGGGGAATCAGCACGAGCCGTGGGCGAAGAAGCGCGACAACGAGGGTCCCGATCCCCGCGATCACCGTCAGCCACAGCAGCACGCGTGAGGGCGGGACACCGACGACGCCGTTCGCTCCGGCGAACCAGGGCCAGACCGCCCCGACCATCAGGCAAGCGATCGCCAGCATGCCCACCCAGTAGGCGGGGTCGCGAAAGATCCGTGCCGGCGTCGTCATGGTGAGAACAGTGTGGCGGGCACCCGGAGGTTTGCGTCGATCTTCGGGGGGGTCCGGGCAGAGGTGCCCACCCGATTCGGCGCGGCGGGAGCGGCCGCCTACGCTGGCCCCTGATGTCTCTGCCGCTGGCCCACACGCTCGTCGCCCGCACCGTCGAGGTGCCAGACGTCGGCAACCTGCTCGATCTGCTGCCCTCCCCCGACCTCGGTGACGCGCTGTCGTGGGTACGCCGCGGCGACGGCCTGATCGGCATCGGCGAGCTGACGCGGTTCCGGACCGCCGGCGACGTCCGGTTCTCCGACGCCGACGCGGCGTGGTCCGACCTCGTGGCGGGCGCTGTGGTGCGTGACGCGGTCAGGCTGCCCGGGACCGGACCTGTCTGCTTCGGCTCGTTCGCGTTCTCGCGCCACTCCCGGGCCGGCGGGGTGCTGGTGGTCCCGGAGATCGTCGTGGGCCGCCGTGACGGCGTCAGCTGGGTGACGACGATGACCGCCGGCGCCCTGGCTCCCGCCGGTGACGCCGCCGATCTGCTGCCGCGGGTGGCGCCGATGCGCCCCGCGGTCGGGGCCTCCTTCGCCGACGGTGCGCTGGCGCGCGCGGACTGGCAGGACAGCGTCCGGGAGGTCATCGACGTGATCCGCTCGGGCGCCGTCGGCAAGGTCGTGATGGCGCGTGACGTGATCGCCGAGCTGGACGGCGAGCCCGACGCCCGCCGGGTGCTCGGCCGACTGTCGCAGGACTACCAGAGCTGCTGGACGTTCGCCGTCGACGGCATGATCGGTGCCACGCCCGAGCTGCTGGTGCGCCGTGAGCGCGGGCTGCTCTCCTCGCGCGTGCTCGCCGGGACGATCCAGCGCACCGGTGACGACGAGAGCGATCTCGCGCGCGCGGGCTCGCTCGCACGGTCCTCGAAGGACCTCGAGGAGCACGAGTTCGCCGTCGACTCCCTCACGGCCTCGCTCGGGCCGTTCGTGTCCTCGACCTCGGCGCCCGAGACACCCTCGGTGCTGCACCTGCCCAACGTGATGCACCTGGCGACCGATGTCACCGCCGTCCTGCAGCCTGAGCACGCGAGCATGAGCTCGCTGGCGGTCGCGGCCGCGCTGCACCCCACCGCCGCCGTCTGCGGCACGCCCACGATGCGCGCCGCCGATGTCATCGCTGAGCACGAGCGCATGGATCGCTCCCGCTACGCCGCGCCCGTGGGGTGGATGGGGGCCGACGGCGACGGCGAGTGGGGCATCGCGCTGCGCTCAGCGGCCGTCACCGGGCCGAGGACGCTGCGGCTGTTCGCGGGCTGCGGCATCGTGGCCGCCTCCGACCCCGCCGCCGAGCTGGCGGAGTCGGAGGCCAAGCTGTCACCGATGCGTGACGCCCTGAGCTGAGCGGGCGGGCCGGAGGGTCAGCCTTCCTCGCGGGTGGCGAGGGTGACCGTGAGGTCGATGCTCTCGCCGTCGCGAATGACCGTGAGGGTGACCTCGTCGCCCGAGGCGTACTGGCGCACGAACCCGGTGAGCGACTCGGCGCTGCCGACGGAGCTGTCGTCGATCGCGACGATCACGTCACCTGGCTGCAGCCCGGCGCCGGCGGCGGGGGTGTCCGGCACGACCTCGACGACCTGCGCGCCCTGACGGGTGACGCCGTCGGCGGTCCCCTCCCCCTCGTTCAGCGTGACGCCGAGGAAGGCGTGCTCGGCGCGGCCGTCGGCGATCAGCTGGTCGGCGATCGTGGTGGCGAGGTCGACCGGGATCGCGAACCCGAGGCCGATGCTGCCGGACTGCCCACCGGTGAGGGTGGCGATCGAGGACGTGATCCCGATGACCAGCCCCTGCGAGTCGAACAGCGGGCCGCCGGAGTTGCCGGGGTTGATGGCGGCGTCGATCTGGATCGCGTTGGTCACGGTGGCGCTGCTGGAGCCCTCGGCGGACGCCGTGACCGGGCGGTCCAGCGCCGAGACGATCCCGGTCGTCACGGTGCTGTCGAGGCCGAGCGGGTTGCCGACAGCCATCACGCTCTCGCCGACGCCCAGGTCCTCAGATGTGCCGAGCGTGGCCGGCGTGAGGTCGTCCGGCGGGTCGGCGAGCTCGAGGACGGCGAGGTCGGTGGTCGGGTCCGTACCCACCACGGTGGCCTCGTAGAGACGGCCGTCGGAGAGCATCACCTGCACGGTCTCCGCGCCGGCGACCACGTGGTTGTTGGTCAGGATGTGGCCCTCCGCATCGAGGATGACACCGGAACCGGCACCCTCGCCCTGCGTCGTCCGCACGCTGATCGCGACCACGCTCGGACGGACGGCCGCGGCGACCGCCTCCCAGTCGGGGCTGCCGTCGGCGTTGGCCGAGATGCCCTGCACCTGAGTGAGACCGGCGCCCTGGTCCGCGCCCGTGACAGCGGCGTCGTCACGCATGAGGTAGGCGGTGCTGCCGGATGCGAGCACGGCGGCCAGCGCGGCCGCCGTGACGGCGGTCAGCACGGGCCGGGGCTTGCGAGGCTGCGGCGGCTTGGGGCCGTGCTGCTGTGCGGGCGGGTGCGGTGGCGCGGGAGGCTGCGAGCTGAAGTTGAAGGGTGCCGGGTTGACCGGCGCGGCGGGGGTCGGGGTTCCCGACGCCGGATCTGTCGCTCCCGCGGCGAGGGATCCACCCTCGTACCCGCGGTACGGGTTGTTGTTCTCGAACTGCTGCGTGCCCATCGGTGCCTCCTGGCTGGCCTGTGCTGATGGACCCATGTCACCCCCTGAACCTTCGCCAGGACCCCAGGCAGCCTGGATGTTTCCTGGGAATCCGGTGGACCGCCGTCAGGCGAGCGGACCGAGTGCCTGCTGGGGCGGTGCCTCCAGCCGCAGGCCCGTCAACGGGCCGAGCAGCTCCCGCTCCTCGTACCGGAAGTGGGACTCCATGATGGCGCCGACGCCGTCGAGATGTCCTCGTAGCGTCTCGGCGCTCGCGCCGGACTCGATTGCGTGGCGCAGCGCGGCGAGCAGGTGCTCGATCATGCTGTGGTCCTGCACGAGCTTCGCCACGACCCCCGCCAGCTCTGGCCGGTCGGCGAGCACGGCAGGGAACAGCGTGGTGTCCTCCGCACCGTGGTGACCGGTGAGCGCGGCGCAGAAGCCCCAGCAGTACAGGAGGACATCCGCGCCCTCGGTCGCGCCGTCGTCGACCCCCGCCTCGGCGAGCGTCAGCGCCTCACGGAGGCGATCGTGCACGGCCTGCATCTGCTCGGCCCAGGCGATCGGCTGCTGGTCGGAGTTCATCACGTGCTGGCAACTCTAAGACAGCCCGCTCGAAGACCCATGTCTCAGGGGCGTGGTCTGGTACTCCTCAGGGGTGGGAGCACGACGGCGAGCACAGGAGCAGCGATGAGGGCGAGCGACCCGGACCGGGCGAGCTATCGTCACGAGCTGCAGGCCACCTACCGGTACCTGCGGCTGTCGATCATCCTGCTGACCGGCCTGCTCGGGATCGCGGTGGGTCTGCAGATCCTCGCGGACGGCGGCAGCGTGCTGCCCTCGGTGAGCGCCTACTACTACACGCCCGCCCGTGCGGTGTTCGTCGCGAGCCTGTGCGCGGTGGGGGCGTGCATGGTGATCCACCGTGGTCGCAGCGACCTCGAGGACGTGCTGCTGAACTTCTCCGGCTACCTGGCGTTCTTCGTCGCGTTCGTGCCGACGGCGCGCAAGGAAGCCGTGGAGGGCCAGGGAACGGCGGTGATCCCCGAGGACTTCGTGGCCGCCGTCATCAACAACACGTGGGCGATCCTCATCGTGGGGGCGCTCGCGTTCGTCGTCGAGATGGTCGTGCTGCCGCAGCGGGAACGCTCGACCGGCACCCGCGGGGGCAAGGCCGCTCTCGTGGCCAGCGCTCTCGCGTACGTGGGGCTGCTCCTGTTCTTCCTGCTGGCGAGGCAGTCGTTCCTCGACTGGGGCCACGGGCTCGCCGCGATCGTGCTGTTCATCGGGATCATGGGGGTGGTCGGCGTCAACGGCATCGCGATGGCGCGGGCACGGCAGGAGGCGGGGCACACGAAGCGAACCCGCTGGTTCAACCGCTACACCTACGGGTTCCTGGGGATGCTGGTGTCCGCGATCCTGATCGTGGTGGCGGTGCGCCCGTTCGTGGAGCAATGGGTGTTCGTGCTCGAGGCCGCGCTGATCGCCCAGTTCCTCGGGTTCTGGATCACCCAGACCGTGGAACGCTGGACCGAGCCCGAGCCGCGTCAGGACGCGCTGGTGCCGGGCTGACGGGCAGCCGGCTAGGAGACGTCGCTCCCGAGAGTCGTGAGCTCGGGGTGGTCCTTGATGTACTGCGCGACCTCGTCGTCGGCGGCCACAGCGGCCATCAGCGCATCGAAGGGCTCCTGGTCGAGGACCACGATCGACTGGCCGTCGCTGCTCGTGTCGGTTCCGGCCACCGGCACGGTCATGAACGTCAGGTCGCCGGGTCGGATGTCTCGCAGGCTGAGCGCGAGGGTACGCATCTGCTCGATCTCGAAGCCCTCGTCGACGGCTACGGAGGAGGCCACCGTGCGCAGGAACGAGACGAGCTTGCCGGGGTTGGTGAGCACGTCGTTGTCGAAGGCGGCCTTGAGGATCGCGCGCATCCAGTTCTGCTGGCGCTGGACCCGGTCGAAGTCACCGCCGGAGAGCCCGTAGCGCTGGCGGACGTAGGCGAGTGCTTGCTCGCCGTTGAGGAGGTGCGTGCCGGGCTCGAGCTGCACACCGCCTTGGTTGAGCCCATCGGGGAGCGTGATCTCGACGCCGCCCAGCTCGTCGGTGAGCGCGGCGAAGGCCTCGAAGTCGGTGACGGCGAAGTGGTCGATGTGCACGCCGGTGAGCTGCTCGACAGTCTGGATCATCAACGGCGGGCCACCGAAGCTGAATGCCGCGTTGATCTTGTTCGTGCCGTACCCAGGGATCTCGACCCAGGAGTCACGCGGGATCGACATGACCTGGGCGGACTGCCGATCCCCCGGGAGGTGGACCAGCAGGATCGCATCGGTGCGCTGGGCGCCGAACTCCCACTGGGTCGGGTCGCCGGCCGAGATCCGGCTGTCGGAGCCGAGCACGAGGAAGTTGAGCGGGTCGGCCTCGCCCTCCTCGCCCTCCGCGCTGTTGGGCCGTTCAGTGAGTTCCTCGAACGGGTCCTCGAAGTAGTCGATCTCACCCTTGATCTGGGACTGGATCACGAGGCCGGCGATGGCAAGGCCCCCCGCGATCACAACCACGAGCAGACCCACGATCAATGCGACTGCGCTCTTGCGGCTCCTCCGACGCTTGCCGTGGCGGCGCCCAGGGCGATCCTCATTACCGGCGCGGCGCTCAGGCTCGGCGGGCATGCCGGGGCTCCGATCGCCGGCGTTGTCGTGGTCGGCCATGAGCCACCCCCTTCTCGTCGGGTCATCTTAGGCATCGACCTGCCCTCGGCCTGGCTTAGCCTGACCGGGTGCCGCTACCGAGTGATGTTGAGATGCCGCGGCGTGCCGACGGTCCGTTCCGGATCCTGACGGTCTGTACCGGCAACATCTGCCGATCGCCGCAGGCCGCTGCGCTGCTTCGTGCTCGGCTCCCCACGGCGCTCGGACCCGAGGTGGTGGAGCTGCTGGTGATGGAGAGCGCCGGCACCGCCGGCCTCGAAGGGTGGCCGATGGACGAGCACGCCGCTGCGGAGGCGATCTGCCTCGGGGTTACCGACACCGCAGCCCACCGAGCCCGGCGTCTCAGGGCTCCGATGGTCGAACAGGCCGACCTCGTACTGGGTCTCGAACGCAGTCACCGCGGCGCCGCGGTTCAGCTCGATCCCTCCGCCAACCGACGCGCCTTCACGCTCACCGAGTTCGCCGCGCTGCTGGAGACATTGGAGCCGGGTGAGGACGTGGCCATCCCGGAGCACGGCGCATCCCTGCAGGCCTTCCTGGCCGAGGTCGTCGGGGTCGCTGCCGCGAGACGAGGCTCGGTCGCCGCCACTCGCACGATCCGCTACGACATCGAGGACCCCTACCGGCGTGAACGAGCGATCTACCGCCGCTCAGCAGACACGATTACTGCCACCGTCGACGTGATCGTGGAGCGGCTGGGAACGCTCGCAGGGCCCTGACCACCTCTCGTGTTTCCGCGACCGATCGACTCCTGGCACTGCTGGCTACCCGCTCGTGAGAGCATGGCGCGTCGAGCACCGGCGGTCGGTGCCCCAACCTGAGAAGCAGCGTGGAACTCACTGACTACTTGCGGATCGTTCGGAAGAACTGGATCGCGATCATCGTGATCACGCTCCTTGGCATCGGCGCCGCCCTGACGTACTCGCTACTACAGACCCCGCAGTACTCGGCTACCACAAGGGTGTTCGTCTCCACGCAGTCCGGGGATACCGGCGCAGAACTCGCCCAGGGCAACAACTACACCCTCTCCCGCGTCAAGACGTACGCACAGATGGCAACGAGCGAACGGGTGCTCAGTGGCGTCGTAGAGACGCTCGAGCTCGATGTCAGTCCTTTTGACCTGGCGCAACATGTGAGCGCGACCACGATCATCGAGACGACGATCATTGAGATCACCGCCCTAGACGCCGACCCCGGACAATCTGCGGAGATTGCCGATCAGGCCGCAGCCAGCCTGGCTGCGGCCGTCGATGAGGTGGAAAGCGTCGGCGGCCAGCCGAGTCCGGTGCGACTGACGACGATCCAGAACGCGCGAGTCCCAGAGACTCCTATCAGCCCGCGGACCACTCTGAATATCGCGTTGGGGGCAGCCGTTGGACTGGTGATAGCGCTGGGACTTGCTGTGCTCCGCGAGGTTCTCGACACGCGAATTCGGTCAGCCCGCGACCTAGAAGCGGCGACGCCGCACCCCATCCTCGCGACGATCGCCTTCGATCCGAAGGCGAAGCAGCGGCACTTGGTCGTACACACGGAGCCGACGAGTCCCCGTGCTGAGGCGTACCGGACCCTCCGAACAAACCTCCAGTTCGTGCAGGTCGACGACAGGCACCGCACGTTCGTCGTGACATCGTCGATGCCGGAGGAGGGCAAGAGCACCACAAGCGCGAATCTCGCCCTCGCACTGGCTAGCGCCAACCAGACGGTGCTCCTCGTCGATGCCGACTTGCGCCGACCCCGACTGGACGAGTATCTCGGCATCGAAGGCTCGGTCGGTCTTACGGATGTGCTCATCGGACGCGCACGCATCACGGACACTGTCCAGCAGTGGGGCCGAGACCGCCTCTACGTACTTCCGGCTGGTCGCACACCCCCCAATCCCAGTGAACTGCTGGATTCCAAGGCGATGACGGCGCTACTCGAGCAACTGAGGCCCGAGTTTGACTGGGTCATCATCGACGCACCACCGCTCCTGCCCGTCACGGACGCCGCACTCCTCGCAGGCCGCTCGGCAGGCGTCCTCTTGACTGTAGCCGCCAACAAGACCACAGAGCATCAGTTGAAGGCGGCACTTGAGCACCTCAATACGGTGGACGCCGCAATCGCCGGCATCGTGTTCACCAAGGCTCCGGTGAAGGGACCGGATGCCTACATGTACGGCTACGAGCCTCGAACGGCGGATCGCCCTGACCACACCCCACGGAGTAGGCAAAGGATGTCACACGCACGGCCAAGAAGGACCCGGAAGCCAGCGACCCACGGCCTCCGACAGGCCACCAACGAGTAGCAGGGTCTCTTCATGTCTGCGTTTCTTCCGTACTCACGGCCCGACATCGGTGAAGCCGAGATTGAGGCCGTGACCGCCACGATGCGCAGCGGTTGGCTCACAACCGGACCCGCAGCGGCAGCCTTTGAACGCGAGTTCGCAGAGTATGTCGGCTCGGATGAAGGAGGTATCCACGCCATCGCTGTCAACTCGGCGACTGCAGGTCTCCACCTGGCACTTGAAGCCCTCGGCATCGGTCCCGAGGATGAGGTCATCGTTCCGACATGGACCTTCACGGCTACCGCCGAAGTCATAAGGTACTTGGGTGCGACGCCGGTCATTGTGGACGTCGACCCCGTCACGCTCAACATCGACCTCGATGATATGGCTGCAGCTGTCGGGCCACGGACGCGAGCTGTGATCGTCGTTCACCTGGCCGGCCTGAGCCTGGACATGTCACGTGTGCGTTCATTACTCGCAGGGACTGAAATTAAGATCATCGAGGATGCGGCGCACGCGCTGCCGTCTTCGACAGGTGGCACGATGGTCGGATCGCTTAAGTACTCGGACGTTGCTGTATTCAGCTTCTATGCGAACAAGACGATGACGACCGGCGAGGGTGGGATGATCACCACGCGGGACCCCAAGGTCGCCGAGCGCGCTAGAGTCATGCGCCTCCACGGCATCGATCGGAGTGTGTTCGATCGGTATTCCGCAACGACTCCTTCTTGGGCGTACGATGTCGTTGCGCCCGGATTCAAGTACAACCTGCCCGATCCAGCTGCGGCCCTCGGCCGCGTGCAACTGGCCCGCGCCCGTGATATGCGCGATAAGCGGGCATCCACTGCCGGTAGATACCTAACGGGACTGGCTGGCCTACCTTTGACGCCCCCGCATCCGGGAGCACCGCACGACCTGCATTCATGGCACCTGTTCGTGGTGCGACTGACCTCTGAAGCACCGATTAATCGCGCTCGTTTCATCCAGGAGATGAGCACGGCTGGAATTGGCACCAGCGTCCACTTCATTCCATTACATAGACACAGCTACTGGCGTGAATTTTTGGGCCTCGATCATAAGCGTTACCCCGTCGCTGAGGCCGCCTTTAGAGCAGCCGTCAGCCTGCCAATTTTTAGCAGAATGACAGACGCTGACACACAGCGCGTCATCGAGACCACCAGGGACCTGCTGTCATGAAGCGTGCGTTCGACGTGCTGGTGTCGGTCCTGGCACTGGTGGCGCTGTCCCCGATCCTCGTGGCAATATCAGTCGTCGTCGCGGCAACATCACCGGGCGGATCGATCTTTCGGCAGCAGCGAGTGGGTCGTCACGGAGTACACTTCGACATCCTGAAATTCCGCACAATGCAACACCAGAGGTTCGGCGAGTCCCAGTTGACAATTGGTCGAGATCCGCGGATCACACGAGTCGGCGCGTTTCTGCGGTCCACCAAGCTCGACGAGTTGCCGCAACTCATCAATGTCGTGCGAGGCGAGATGAGCCTGGTCGGGCCCCGCCCGGAGGTCCCGCAATACGTCGCATTGTGGCCAGAAGCCGCGCGCGGGATCATCTTATCGGTCAGGCCCGGCATCACCGATCCTGCCAGCATCGAACTGAGAGCAGAGTCAGCGATACTTGCCGATCAGGACGACCCAGCGGCGTACTACGAGGAAGTCCTCATTCCACAGAAGGTCGACGCCTACCTCAGTTATGTTTCCTCACACTCGCTGCTCGGTGACATCAAGTTGATCGTTGCGACTCTGGCAGCGGTAGCAGTGCACACGCGCGAACACATAACCGAGGAAGCCGCGAATGAACTTCAACCGGCCGAGGACGAAGCGACGACGCTCACATTCCGACCGTTGGAGCCGAGGGACGCCCGCGCCGCGGCCGCTATCCATGCAGACGCATTTCCATCATTCTTTTTGAGTGACCTTGGTGCCCGCTTTCTAGCGGAACTGTATACGGTCTTAGCCGATGATCCAGGCTGCATCTCCGTAGTGGCACAGCGCGGACGAACTATCATTGGCGTGGCCAGTGGACCAGCACAGTCCCGAAACTATCTGGCATCGCTGGCGAAGCGCCATTTCATCAGGTTCGCCCTCGCCGCACTGCCGCGGGTTGCGGCTAAGCCGAGCCTGATACCAAGGGTTGCCCGACGCCTGCGGAGCGTTGGCCCGGACCCGTCCGACTATCCTGCCCTCCTGAGTTCAATCTGCGTGAGTCGGCGTACACAGGGTCGAGGCGTAGGCAGACGCCTACTCGCGGAGTGGACGGAACGCATGCACGACCGGGGAGCGACTCGGATCCATCTGACAACGGACCGCGACGCCAACGAAAGGACCATCGGATTCTACGAAGGCATGGGCTGGACGGTCTCCGACGCCTTCGAGACGCGCGAAGGTCGTCGCATGCTGGTCATGACCCTCGAGCTGGAGGAACGATGACTGGTCAGGCTCAACGCGCCCGGTACGTGGGGTTCGCGAACGCCAAGCTCCCCGATAGCGACTATAGGGTGAGCTTCGCCCGCGACAGCCTGGTCTCCGACGTCCTCCTCGCGTTGCCCGAACGACCGCACGCCCTTCCAGCCGAGAAGTACGTCCCCCTGCCGATCGGTGAGGGCCTTCGCCCAACCACGCTCGTCGCGCTTCTGCGGGTACCGTCCATCCTGCGTCGCTCCCGCGCCGACATTGCCCACTTTTTCGCCACCCAGCTTGCCCTAGCTGGCCCTCCCCTCGCTCGCCTAGCTGGGACCCGCGCGATCATGACGATCACAGGGTTGGGCCGAACCTTCAGTCGGCCAGGCTGGCTGGGCGCACTTCTGAGAGCCATTTACATGGCGTGCTTTCGCCTAGCCGCCGCCTGCTCCGAGAGGGTCCTTTTTCAGACCGAGGCCGACATGCGCGAGCTCGCCACTCGTGTCCCTGCCCATGTCGCCAGACACTTCGAGCTGGTCGGGAGCGCCATCGACGGAACACTTTTCGAACTGGAGGTGGTTAAGCCTGAAGGGAGACCGATTTGCATCATGGTCGCCCGGGTGCACCCGAGCAAGGGGATCTCAGACTTCCTTGCAGTGGCCGATGCATTAGCAGGACTAGCTGATTTTACTTTGGTAGGACCGCCTAGTGCGGGCGCCGACGGCCTGCTCGCAGCTGTGAACGAAGCAGCTGACGCCGGCAAGATCGACTACCTCGGAACACTCCACGACTGGGAAGTCCGCAAACTTCTAGCGCGCGCAGCCGTCCTTGTTCTGCCGTCCAGGGGCGAAGGAATCCCCCGTGTGGTTCTGGAGGCGAGCCTCTCAGATGTCGCCACAATTGCCTACGACATCGCCGGGTGCCGGGCCACTCTACCGCCACAGGCGCTGGCCCCCGCCTTCGAGCTCGATGGGTTGCAGGCGCTTGTAGAGCGCGCCCTGAGTGACCTACGGTTTCGCCGGGATCTCGCTCGAGACAGTCGCGCGGTCGCGGTGGACGTGTACTCGGCACAGGGCTATGCAGACAAAATGGATTCCATCATTGCTCAAGTCTTGGAGCCTGTGCGATGAAGTGTCCGCGTAACACTCGCGCGCTCGCGGAGCCGAGCATCGCCTTCGTATGGGGACGTCTCGAGGGGATGGGCGGTACGGAGCGTAGGGCGAGCGAGTTCATTCCCCGACTCACGAGTTTAGGCATCGCGTCCGAGTCGGTCACCCTCGGACCCGCCGACACACCGTTCGGCGCGTATCTCAACGAAGTCGGCGAAGTCCTGCAGAGCGTTCGCTCCCCCGTTCAGCTTGCGCGCTACCTCCGGCACAAACGCCCACGTGTGGTGGTCGCCTTCGGCTTGCGCGCGTCAATGGCAGTGCGCCTTGTCAAGCCTATTCTGGGGTTCAGGCTCCGACTCATTGACGCACGCAATGGTCTTGAGTTCCAGCGCGGCCGTACGATGTGGCAGGTCGATCGTTTGACACAGGCACTTGTACAGGTCTACATGACAAACTCGGAAGTAGCCGCCAACAAACTCGCCGACAACGGGATATCCCGAACTCGCATCAAGACCAACGTCAGCGCACTTGGTGACGAGTGGCTCGGCCGAACCGCGGCAGAACGGAACCCTGATCGAGTTCTCATGGTGGGAAACGCCCGCCCCGAGAAGGGACACGACACCGCTGTTCGGGCCATCGCCAGGGTTTCCGCAGACGTTCATTTGGTTCTATATACCAACGATGGCACAGACGTACGTGCACTCTGGGATGAGGTCGCACCTGGCCCTGGAAAGTCGCTGACAGTCGTCGAAGGCGAGGTTGTCGGGCCTGGCGAGTATGCGCAGGCAACGGTCCTGCTCCACCCATCCTTGTCCGAAAGTTTGCCTCGAGCCATCCTGGAGGCACAGTCTCAGGGGGTCCGCGTTGTCGCGACCCGCACCGGAGACACTGAATCCATCTTGTCAGCTAATGACTATCCGGTTGCAGTCGGCGACGTTGACGGGATCGCAATCGCATTGGAGTCCGCGCTGGCGGACTCCCGCTCGCGTCCCTACGTCCACGTGCACCAGCGAACGGTCGACGACTACTGCCGCGACCTCCTCTCAATTTGTGGCGTCCCATCAATCAACACCACCGGGAAGACGGCATGACAACCTACCTCGTGACCGGGGGCACTGGCTCCTTTGGCACAACCATGGTTCGCGACCTCCTCTCCACGGATGCGCATGAGGTCCGTATTCTGAGCCGCGATGAGGCTAAACAAGACGATATGCGTCGACAGTTCAGGGACGGCCGCCTGCGATTCTACATCGGTGATGTGCGGGACCCTGCGAGCGTTCGCGAGGCGGTTGCAGGGGTGGACCACATCTTCCATGCGGCCGCACTTAAGCAAGTTCCGAGTTGCGAGTTCTTCCCCCTACAGGCCGTTCAAACTAACGTCCTCGGAAGCAGTAACGTGATTAATGCCGCATCGGACGCTGGGGTAGCGTCCGTGGTCTGCCTCAGCACCGACAAGGCGGTCTATCCGATCAATGCGATGGGTATGTCGAAGGCGATCATGGAGAAGACGGTACAGGCATTCGCTCGCAATAAATCGGACTCGAATACGGTCGTCTCTATCACTCGGTACGGAAATGTCATGTACTCGCGGGGGTCTGTCATACCCGTATTTGCCGCGCAGGCCATGGCTGGGAAGCCCCTAACGATAACCGATCCCAGCATGACTAGGTTCCTCATGTCCTTGCTGGAGTCGGTCGAACTGGTGCACTACGCCTTCGACAACGCCCGACCGGGAGACCTGTTCGTACGGAAGGCACCTGCATGCACGATCGAAGTGTTGGCACGCGCGGTAGCCAGCCTCTACGGGAACGACGACCCTGAGATCACGATCCTGGGCACGAGGCATGGCGAGAAGCAATATGAATCGCTCCTAGGGCGGGAGGAACGCGAACAAGCAGTCGACATGGGAGATTACTACCGCGTCCCGCTAGATGCTCGCCGCCTAGAGTACGAGTTGTTCTTTGACGAAGGGACGCAGGAGGGCAAGGAGTACATCGACTACAACTCACACAACGCGGAGCGCCTTGATGTCGCCGCAGTCAAGGAGCTTCTGCTCACGCTCCCCGAGATCCGTGCTTCGCTGGAGGCACACTCATGACCGTCGTGATCACCGGTGGTTACGGCTTCCTTGGCTGGCATCTCTCGGCCCGTCTCCTGGCCCAGACGAGCAAGGTACCGATACGCGTCGGTCGGACGGAACTGATGGACAAAGTTCGTCTCCGCGCAATCGTGGAGCAAGCCGACGTCATCTACCATCTTGCAGGGGTCAACCGGGCTTCAAACCCCCGAGAGGTCGAGGAGGGAAACCTCCGGCTCGCCCGTGTTCTCGGCCAGGCAATCTTGGCCCGGAACAAACCAGTTCGACTCGTCTACGCAAACTCGATCCAGGCACTTGACGGCAACCCGTATGGCCGCGGCAAGGCCGGTGCCGCTGAAATTCTCCGACACGCGACGACGGCTGTCGGCGGTGTCATGGCCGACGTGCTCTTGCCCAACCTCTTCGGTGAACATGGGCGTCCCGAATATAATTCGTTTGTCGCAACCTTCGCGCATAGCATAGTCAACGGCACTGAGCCCGTCGTCATCGCAGACAGGGAAATACCGCTTCTACATGCCCAGAGCGCCGCCCAGGCGCTGATTGAGGCTGCTAACGAACCTGTGGACATTAGGCATCAGCCGGGCGGGTCTCCACGGCTCGTATCGGAAGTATTGGCCCAGCTCGTCGATTTCGAACGGCTCTACAAACACGGCGAGGTCCCGGAATTGACGGATCAATTCACGATCGACCTGTTCAACACCTATCGGTCGTACACATTTCCCGAACGTTTCCCGCTGTATCCACGCGTCCACACCGACTCGCGCGGGATACTGTTCGAATCACTTCGCTACCACGGTGGCGAAGCCCAGACATACGTCTCAACCACTCGACCTGGACAGATACGCGGAGAGCACTATCACGTTCATAAGTTTGAGCGATTTGTTGTAGTAAGAGGGACTGCGGAGATCAATCTACGGCGTCTACTCGACGACCGCGTGATAACTTTCCGGGTGTCCGGAAACAAACCAGCCATAATCGATATGCCGACCATGTGGATCCATAATCTCCGAAATGTCGGATCCGATGAACTGGTCACACACTTCTTCTCCAGCCAACTACTCGACCAGGCGGCACCGGACCAATACTTCGCCGAGGTTCAACCGGAGGAACGATCGGCATGAAAGTGATGACAATCGTTGGGACGCGGCCGGAGGTCATCCGTCTGTCAGCAACCCTCAAACGTTTCGATGAAGCCTTCGAACATATACTTGTCCACACGGGGCAAAACTACGATCACGAGCTCAATCAAGTGTTCTTCGAAGATCTCGCCCTGCGGGCCCCAGATCACTATCTGGGCGTCGACACCTCCAGTCTCGGTTCCATCCTCGGCGGAGTCCTGGTCGAGACTGAGAAAGTGCTCCTGTCCGAGCGGCCGGAGGCGGTTGTCGTCCTCGGAGACACCAACTCGTGCATCGCTGTGATCATGGCGAAGCGTTTGCGGATCCCGACATACCATATGGAAGCCGGCAACCGATGCTTCGATGAGAACGTCCCGGAGGAGACGAACCGACGCTTGGTCGACCACGTAGCGGACTTCAATCTGGTGTACACGGAGCATGCCCGTCGGAACCTGCTTGCTGAGGGCCTCCATCCGCGACGAATCCTTCTCACGGGCTCGCCGATGCGCGAGGTGCTAGATCAATATCGTCCGCAGATCGACGCTTCTGACATTCTCGGCCGCCTCGGTCTGTCGAGGGGCGGATACTTTCTCGCTAGCGCTCACCGTGAAGAGAACGTTGACTCACCAAGCAGACTGAACCATCTTCTGGACTGCCTCGAACGAGTCGCAGACACTTGGGGGCTCCCGGTCCTCGTGTCAACACATCCGCGCACCCGAAGGCGGATGGAGTTGCTCGACCGCGAGATTCATTCCGACATCCGCTTCCATAAACCGTTCGGATTCCATGATTACAATTCCCTGCAGCTGAATGCGCGGTGCGTCCTGTCTGACTCGGGAACAATCTCAGAGGAGTCTTCCATCCTCGGATTTCCTGCAATTACTCTTCGAAGTTCAATAGAACGTCCCGAAGCGCTCGACGTGGGTGCCATCGTCATGACAGATCTCAACCCCGACGATGTCGTCACAGCTATCCAGCTGCAGATCCATGCGCAGGACCACGATCGTCAGCTCCCCACTGGTTATGAGGTCACTGATACGTCAATGCGTGTTACCCGCTTTGTGCGCTCGACGGCTGGTAGGCTTCACGAATGGGCGGGATTGCGTCGACCATGACCGCGCCGTTCATGCAGCCCTGGGTATTGTACGTCGGCCCATTCTCATATCCGTGGGGTCAAGCCGGGTCGAGGCGTGTCCATGGCATTGCCAAGAGCATTGTCGGGGCGGGATACAACGTGGTCGTAGGCGCCTCCGACTATTCGTCGCCAGAACCGGCACCGCTGAGCAGCGAACCCCGTATCCACCACTTCGGAACGGGCGAACTGCCCACCGATCTGCCACGCCTCACTCTCGCGACGCGGCTTGTGTTAACAGGCGGAAGGCGGGTCCGACGATGGCTCGACCGGCATCGGCATCATCCGCCTGCAGCAATCATCGTATATGGTGGCTTCGCCCCGTGGCTGTGGAATCTACACGGCTGGGCGCGCCGGCATGGAGTGGCGCTTATCGCCGACATCGTGGAGTGGTACGACCCGCGATATCTAAAGGGTGGCCGTTTCGGTCCTCTCAGCATTGAAGCAGCCATCGCTCATCACGTGCTACACCGACACCTAGACGGCGTAATATCCATCAGCAGTTACTTGCGTCGGCACCATGATACATTCGAAATACCTTCGGTCATGGTTCCACCAACCATCGATTTCGCCCTCATGAGCCAAGGTCCCGAGGTGGACACATTGCCCACAGGTGACCATACCGAGATTTTATACTTCGGCACTCCCGGAGCCAAGGACGAGCTCGAGACGATCGTCCGGGCTGCAGCGAACGTCAAGGGGGTTCGCCTCGTAGTCGCCGGCCCATCATTTGACGAGGTTCAGAGAATGGTTCCGGTCGCACAGGAATCCAAGTTACTCATCCTTGGCAACGTCCCGCAGGATCAGGTGCGCGAGCTTGTTAAGCGGGTGTCGTTCACGATCCTGATACGAAAGCCTAAGCGCTCGAATCAAGCAGGATTCCCGACTAAGTTTGTCGAGAGCATGTCAGTCGGCACTCCAGTAATCGCCAATCACACCAGTGACCTCGCAAACTACCTGGACGACGGGATCAACGGACTGGTCTCAAGCGGTCACTCCGTCGAGGCGGTGACCGCCACATTGCAGCGTGCTGCACGCCTAAACGCCGACCAACTGGCGAGTATGGGACGGGCGGCGAAGGAAACCGGCCATCGGTTCAGTTCATCCAACTACACTGATGCACTCCAGAGGTTCCTGGAGATGGCGACCACTCGCGCCAGGAACGGTCACAGTCGTGCGAATGGGAGCTCCTGAGGATGAGATCGATCTTCCAGCACATTCACCACTCGATTGAGCAGCGGCTCCGTCCTGTGGAGTACGCCCGTTCGATCGGCGTCACGGTAGGTGATCGCTGCAGACTTCTAAACATCACGAATAAGACCTTCGGATCAGAACCCTACCTGATCACAATCGGAGAGCACGTCACTGTGACCAGCGGGGTTCAGTTCATCACCCATGACGGCGGCGTCTGGGTGCTCCGGGACGCTCATCCGACGCTAGACGTGATCCAACCCATCAAGGTGGGGAACAATGTCTTCATCGGGATCAACACCATTCTCTTGCCCGGGGTTACCGTCGGAGACAACGTTATTCTCGCAGCGGGTGCGGTCGTCACCAAGCACATACCGTCGAACACCGTTGCTGCGGGGGTGCCCGCTCGCGCCGTGCAAAGCATTGAGACCTACGCTCAGAAGGCTCTCAGTTCTGGCGTCCCGACCAAGGGATACAGCCCAACCGAGAAGCGGCGCTTCCTAGAAGATCGCTTCGCTGCCGACCACGCTAAGGAATCCTGAGGAGTAACGGATGGTGGAAGGTGATTCGGAGAACGCGACCACCGACGTAACACGCCAGCTTAGAACACGGAGCATGCGGTCAGCACTCGGGAGCGGAGTGCTTGCTCGGGTCATAGCCCTCCTATCCCCTCTACTTGTCCTTCCTATTATGCTGGACCGGCTGGGTCCAGACCTGTTTGGACTCTGGGCCACTGCTACGTCAGTTCTTGCGCTGGCCACGTTCGCGGATCTCGGAACGGCCAACGCCGTCATGTCCGGACTGTCGGTCGCGGCGGCCACGAACGACTGGACGCGCTTCCGATCCATTTCGATTCACGCGTATGCACTTGCCTTCGGATTCAGCTCCGTTCTGGCGGTCGGACTGGTTCTATTTGTCTTGGTCGTGGACCCGAAGGTCTACATCGGACCCAATCCAGGTGTGGACGACTGGATCGTCCGGGCGGTTATGTTCATGTTCATAGGAGCATTCTTATGCACGATCCCGCTGACCCTGATACAGCGGGTCCAGTACTCACTAAAGCGGGCGTGGCAGGCGAACGCCTGGCAGGCGGTAGGTGCCCTTGCACAACTCGGGCTGGTCTGGTGGATCTCGCGAACGGACTCTGCTGACCTGGCCGTAATCGGAGTGGCTATCGCAGCACCTCCGGCAGCGCTTATCGCAAATACCCTCATGTTCTATCTATTTCAACGCCGAGACGTCGCGCCGATTGGAAGGTTGCGGAAAGCTGAGTTCTCAGCGATACTTCGACTCAGTTTGTCGTTCTTCTTCTTATCAATTCTCACGTCAATCTCGATGAACATTGATCAGTTTCTAATCGCTGGCATAGCCGGTCTTGAATCAGCGGGCGAGTTCGCTATCGCCAACCGCCTCTTCTCTGTGTTAGGCCTTATCGTGACTATGGCTGCGCTTGCGATGTGGCCCTCGAACGCAGACGCCCTAGCGAGTCGGGACCTTGCCTGGATCCGGCGTAACGCTCGTCAGATGGCGGCCTTCCTTGGAATTGCAGTCACACTGGCTGCCACGCTCCTGTATTTGATCCGGAATCCACTGACGGAATTGTGGTTGGGTCGGACGCATCAGATCGGTGCCGTCTTAGGACTATCGCTTGTGACGTGGTCGATCCTCCGCGCAGTGGCGAGCCCCTACTTCTCCATCCAGAATGCACACAATCACCTTAGGCCCCAGTACATCGGATGGTCCGCCTACTTAGCTTGCTCGATCGCGCTCAAAGCAATCCTGATCCAGACGCTGGGGATCGGGGGCGCGGCCTTAGGCGCATGTATCACTTATCTGCTCATACTCATTCCCACAGCATGGCTGGGCTACCGCGGTACCATGGGTAAGGTGCTGCATCAAGGCGTTCGGCGAACAGGTGATGCCTACAACGCCCGCGCGAATAGGGAGAGTTGATGGGAACGAGTACCTCGGCGCGTGGGACTCAACGCCGATCCCCGAGTGGTACCGGAGCTTTGGCGGACATGACCGCGTTCGCTCAGGGTTGCGTCCTGGCGACCCTTGCCTTCCCTCCCGCATTCTTTTTCCAGTATGGCCTCTACGTCCTCATTTTCTGTGCGGCAGTTTCCTTGCTGAACGGTGCACGGCTTGGCAGGCCGGATACGGCCGCACTGCTCTATTTGGGACTATCAGCTCTCTCGTTCACCTGGACCGCCCACCACGTAACAGTCGCTTACGAGCTCCGATATGTGGCTGGATGCGTCGCGCTGTTCGTTGCAGTTCGGCTGACAATCCGGACTCGCCTACATTTCCTGCTTGCAGCGATAGGGTTTGTCGCCGGCTCGGTCGCCGCCGCTGCGCAGCTCGTACTGACGTCTGGCGCTGGCCTGCGCTGGTCCTACAACACGACAGATGCGCGCTATAGTCTGGATTCGATCAACTCCAACTATTCTGCCTATACATTCACTACGGCAGTCTTTGTCGTGATCGTTATGTTGCTAACGACGCGATCAGTTAGGTGGCGAGTCGCGGGGGTGGGAGTCATCGGAGCCCTGTACGGAGGGATACTCCTCACCGGCACAAGGGGTGCACTCGCGAGTCTGGTTCTACTCATCGGTTGGGCGGTTATTGCCGCGCGGCGGCCGGGACGGGCGGTATCCGTGATGGCAGCCGTTATGGGCGCAGCGTCACTGGCAACGTTCTTGGGTGTTTTCGACAATTGGATAAGGACTGTGGTTCCAAATGCGGGCAGGGAGGTGGGCAACCTCAGCGGGCGCCTAGATGTGTGGCCGATAGCGCGCGAGGTGTTCTGGGACAGCCCTATACTAGGTCGCGGTGCCGGTGCGTTTCGCACTGTCCCAGAGAACTATCTCGGGTTTGGTGCGCACCAAGCATTCCTCGACGTAGGCACGGGCACGGGCATAATAGGTATCGTGCTGTTCACGACCACCATGGTTTCGGCGATTCGAGCGCAACGATCCACCCATTTAGTTCTGCTCTCTACCGGTGCGTTCATTGCATCAGTGGCCCCAATATTAGTAAGTGGCTACTGGCACAATTCGCCAGTATTCTGGGCTAGCTTGGCACTCGTCTCGAGAATCCACACTCTGGCGAGAGCCGGACTCGTTAACTCCGATCCCAAAGTTGACCTACCCACGCAATCAGATGGTACGTCCCGTTGACCGGCTCTTCGGACATTCGGTGGGGATCACGGGGTGAGTCCGCCGGCGGCCAGGAGGATCCGGAGTCGGTAGTTCTCGGAGTTGCGGTAGCCGCGGGCCAGGCGGCGGTGGAGCTCGATGATGCCGTTGGCGGCCTCGGTGCCCCCTTGGATGCCCGGGCGTTGGTGAAGTAGGCCAGGAATGCGTCCTTCCGCTTTCGAGGCTCATCGCATTCCACGGTGTAGCCGGGGTCTGAATGTTACGTCTCAGCACATCGTGGACGAAGGTGTCTCAGGACATCGAGCACAGTTCGCTGTCTCAGGACATCGAGCACAGTTCGTTGTCTCAGGACTTCGCGGACAGTCGCTGTTCGGTGGGTCCGTGCCAGCTCCGGGTTGTGGTGGGCTTGTCGTAGGTCGCGATGGTGTGGCCGGCCTCGTCGCTGAGGGTGACGGTCGTCGGGGTCCAGGTCACGGTCACTTGTTCGCCGACGCGCTTGTAGCCAGCGTAGAACTTTGACGGCTCATCGCAGACGAGGGTGTAGCCGGGGTCTGAAGCCGCCGGTCTCCAGTAGTGATCGGGCGATGTAGTTCGTCAGGTTCCGGAATCCCAGAGCCGAGCCGCGGAGGTGTTCGAGGCGGCCGTTGATCGCCTCGGTGGGTCCGTTGCTGGTGCCGGGGCGGTCGAAGTAGCCCAGGACGTCGGCTGCGCGCTGCGTGAGGGTGCGCCCGAGCTTGCGCACCTCGACGAGCTCGTGCGGGACCGCGGCGGTGATCCGCGCGATGGTGTGGGTCAGGAAGTGCTTGGCCAGGCCGCGGTCGGGTTCGCGGTAGGCGGTGATGATGTCCTGGTAGATGCCCCAGGTCGCCTCGACCGCGGCGTGGCGCTGGTCAGCGAACAGTGCCTCGATCCGCTCGATCTGGCGTGGCTGGAGCAGGCTGGCTCCGGTGAGCAGGGTGCGCCTGGCGGTATAGAGCGGGTCGCCCTTCATGCCGCGGCGGCCGAAGATGTCCTGCTGGATGCGACGCCGGCAGGTGTCCAGGGCTTCACCGGCCAGCCGCACCACATGGAAGGGATCCATGATCGGCGCAGCGTCGGGGATCTCTTCGGCGGCGGCGGTCTTGAAGCCGGTGAAGCCGTCCATCGCGACCACCTCGATGCCCTCGCGCCACGCCTGCGGGCACTGGGAGAGCCAGTCCTTGAAGACCGCCTTGGAGCGGCCCTCGACCATGTCCAGCAGCCGGGCCGGCCCGGTGCCGTCGCGGACCGGGGTGAGGTCGATGATCACGGTCACGTACTTCTCACCGCGGCGGGTGTGGCGCCAGGCGTGCTCGTCCACCCCGATCACCGCGACGCCGTCGAAGCGGTGCGGGTCATCGATCAAACGGCGCTTGCCCTCGGCCAGCACCGCGGTGTTCGCGGTGTGCCAGGCCACCCCCAGCCCGGCCGCGACCCGGGTCACCGTGAGGTGGTCGACCACGATCGCTGCCAATGCCCACGCCAGCCCACCACGGGACAGCTTGGCGCGTGGTGGTGCGGCGGTGCTGGTGTCCTCGCGCCACACCCGGGCACAGCCCTGGCAGCGGTAGCGGCGCACCCGCACCAGCAGGGTCGTGGGCCGGTGCCCGAAGGGTTCGTGCGCGAGCCGACGCGTGACCGTGCCGCGTGACACACCCTCAGCGCCACACTGGCGACACCACGGGTCGGGCTCGGTGATCCGGCACTCGATCACCGCCCGCTCCGGCTCCAGTCGCTGCCCCACAGCGACGAGCCCGAGCTCATCGAGGCGGCAGAAGGTCGTCAGATCAGGGTCAGCGAAGGTAGCGTCAAGCACGTCGAGGTCTTCCAGATGGGCAGCGTGAGAACTCCCATCATCGGAGGACCTCGACCCACGCCTGGCTCAACCCGCCGCTACACCCTCAACTGCGAAGAGCC